>CAWGHN010000003.1:0-1087500 GCA_963822435.1 uncultured Alphaproteobacteria bacterium | reverse complement strand
GCGCACCAATGTCTCGAAGGCCACGAACTTCGCCCCCGGCTGCACGCCCACCCGGTTCAACAGGCCTGCCAGCTCGAACCCGATCCATGGCACGATCATCGACCACGCCTCGACACAGCGGAAGCGGTAGATCCGTTCCTCCAGCGGTTGGTCCTTCACCACATCCGCCAGATCATAGGTGCCAGGCTTGTCGACCAGACCGTCAATCACGATCGACCAAGGGTCCGTCGTCAGACCGCCAGCGTAGGTGGCAGGGTCTTCCTTGCCGGTGCCGAACTCGTAGAAGTTGTTGTAGGTGGTGATATCCTCAAGGCTGTTCGGCGCATCTGTGGTCGAGAGCGCGCTTTTCGCCGCCTCGAGCTTGGCCAATGCGGGCGTGGCCAACAATGCCCCCGCTCCGGCAAGGATCGCCCGGCGATTCAGCCACAGGGGCTTGGGCGTTACGTCAGCCCAGCTCAGATCGTTGCGAAAGCGCATGTGCAGCTCCATCAGGTTTTCACGAAAGATGCGGGATTGCGCACAAAAGGCAAAACAAACCGTCTCACAACTGCGCAAGCGGACTGAAACATTGGCCAAAACCGTTTGGATCAGTTCACGAAAGGTAACCTGCCTTCACGAATTTTTTAGTGGCGGCGCGCGATAGTCGCGGCTTAGGGCGCCCGCTCGCTTAGGCAAGGGTGCATCACAGCCTTGTTGGCCTGATCCAATCCAATCCGCTCCCCATATAACACCTGCCAATGACGGCAACCGATCATAACGGGAGTGACACCAATGATCCGCAGAACCTTTCTTGCTCTGACCGCCGCCACCGCCTTTGCGATGCCCGCCTTCGCTGATGGCCATTCCAAGGACATCGTCGACACCGCCGTTGCCAACGGTTCGTTCAACACCCTTGCCGCCGCGCTGACCGCCGCTGGCCTGGTCGAGACGCTGAAGGGCGAAGGCCCGTTCACCGTGTTCGCGCCGACCGACGCCGCTTTCGCCGCGCTGCCCGCTGGCACCGTGGAAGACCTGCTGAAGCCGGAAAACAAGGACAAGCTGGTTGCGATCCTGACCTACCACGTCGTTCCGGGCAAGGTCATGTCGACCGACCTGACCGAAGGCATGAAGGCCGCCACCGTGAACGGCGCCGAAGTGACCATCACCCTTGATGGCGGCCCGAAAGTGAACGGCGCCGTGATCTCGATGCCGGACGTCGCCGCCTCGAACGGCGTGATCCACGTCATCGACAGCGTTATCCTGCCGCCGATGTAATCGGAAACTTTGTGATTTCTGCGAGAGGGGTGGCGCAAGCCGCCCCTCTTTCATTGCGCCCCCTGCACTTCGCCCGACGGAACGGAATCGCCCGCCCCACGTTGTGCATCCAGCCGGGCCTCCTGCCCGCGCAGCTTCAAAGGAGCGCGACCGTGGGTATCATCTGGACCATAATCATCGGCTTTCTCGCCGGCGTGATCGCCAAGTTCATCATGCCAGGTGACAACGAGCCTTCGGGCTTTGTCCTGACCACCATTCTCGGCATCATCGGGGCGTTCGTGGCAAACTTTCTTGGCCAGTCGCTTGGCTGGTATGGGCCGCAGGACGGCGCCGGCCTGATCGGTGCCGTGATCGGCGCGATCATCGTGCTGGCGCTCTACGGTTTTCTTCGTCGCCGGGCCTGACCCAACCCTCCTAATGAAAGGACTTGAACGATGGCAAAAGGCAGCCCATCCATGATCGCGCTTCTGGGCCTGTTGGCAGTCGCCGGCTACCAGAACCGCGACAAGCTCGGCGCGATGCTCAACACCCGCGCGGGCGACGATCCCAACCGCAACCCCTTCGGCGCGGCCGGTCAGGCCGACAGCCAGGGCGGCATTCTCGACAACCTGCGTCAGATGGCGGGCGGTGCCGGCAGTGGCGGGCTGATGAGCGGGCTGTCGGAACTGTTCGAGCGGTTTTCCACCCCCCAGACCCAAGCCAAGGCACAAAGCTGGGTCAGTACCGGCCAGAACGAATCAATCGCGCCTGACGAACTTGAACAGGCGCTGGACGAAGACACCATCGCAGAGCTTGTGGAAAAGACCGGCCTGACGCGCAGCGACCTTATGTCCCGGCTCAGCCAGACCCTTCCCGATGCGGTGGATCAGGCCACGCCAAACGGGCAATTCCCGCCGCTCGACATCCAGGAACCCCGCGCCATCTGATGCGCCTCAGCCTGCATCAATCCAAGGCTCGGCCCCTGTAAGCGGGGGCCGCAACCCTGCCAACATTCCTTGCAGCCTCGCCATCGCCGCCCCGTCCAGCCGGTCAGCCGGAACCGATCGCGCGGTCGTCGTGCCCGCATGGGAATCGCTGTCGAACGCCGACAACGCGCCCTGCATGTCGGTGCGAGGCAGCCCGCACTCTGCAAAGATGCCAGCCAACGTCCCTTCAGGGTCAGCCACCAGCGCGTCATAGCGGGTCGCTCGCATCGGCACCCCGGCCTGAACCGCCTGATGGAACCGCTCGCGCTGCAAGATCCAGACCGCTGCCGCCAGTTCGTCGAACATCACCACGTCGGCCGCCAGGTCCACCAACCCCGCAGCGGCCGCAGGGGACATGTTCCCCGACATGATCCACCAGACAAACTCCCTCTCGTCTTTCGGCACACGCAGTTGCCCGCCCATCCGCTGCACGAACCCATAGACCGAATTGCACCAGCTTTCGGCGTCCCGGTACAAAAACAGAAAGCGGGCGTCCGGCGTCGCGCGCTGACAATCCTCGGCAATCATCAGCGCCTGGCTGAAATGCTTCAACACCTGAACCTGTCCCGCATACCCCGGAAAGAGCCGCATGAAAGCACAGCCCGCACGCAACAGCGCCACACGGGTTTCGTCAGCCACCGCATCCCGCCCCATCGCCAGATCAAAGACGAACAGCGGCTCCGACAGGCACCGCGCCGCCACGGTCTGATTGAAGACGTTGTGCAACAGCGTCGATCCGCAGTGCCCGATGTTGAACAGATGCACCTGCGCCGCCGCCGGAATCGCAGCAGTCATCCGCAGCACGTCCGCAAACGGCAGCCGCAGTATCCGTCTCGCGATTTCGAACTGCCGCTGATAGCTGAACGGCGCTAGCGACAGGTCGCACAGGCCGACATCCACGAACACCGCCTCGGACGCGGCAAGATCAAAGGAAAAAAGCGTCCAACCTGGCTCCGTCAACACCACCTCGGGTGACACATCCACCGCTGCGCCCAATTGCAGAGCGCCCACCATGTCAGACATGAACACCTGACCGTCGTGCCGGCCGGTAACAGTAGCCGCTCGGGCCATGCCGCGCTTCCCCTCGCTAAAGGATCAGCGTGGCACGGCCCGCTTCGTTATGACAAGCGCGTGCTCAGTGGACCACCGCCTCCGTGGGCCGCGCCCTGCGGCTGGCGCTGATCCGGTCGCCGATGATCAGCCCCTCCGACCCAGCGCTGATCGTCACGTTGGACCCGTCCAGAAGGTCGCCCGACAGGATCATCTCGGCCAACGGGTCTTGCAAGTGGCGCTGCATCACCCGCTTCAAGGGCCGCGCGCCGAACACCGGATCATAGCCTTCGTCCGCCAGCCACTGTTTGGCCTGCGGGTCCAGCGTCAGCGTGATCTTGCGCCCGATCAGCCGTGCTTCCAGTCGCTTCAGCTGGATTTCCACGATCTGCGCCATGTCCGACCGATCCAGCCGATCGAAGATGATCTGCTCGTCCAGACGGTTCAGGAATTCGGGGCGGAAGTGCTGGCGCACCGCCTCCTCGACCTCCCGCTTCGCCGCACTCGAATCCGCCCCTTCCGGCAATTCGGACAGCGCTCGCGCCCCAAGGTTCGACGTCAGCACGATCAGCGTCTGCTTGAAGTCGACGGTGCGGCCCTGTCCATCGGTCAGCACCCCGTCATCCAGAACCTGCAACAACACGTTGAACACGTCCGGATGCGCCTTTTCGACCTCGTCGAACAGCACAACCTGATAGGGCCGCCGACGCACCGCCTCGGTCAGCACCCCACCCTCGTCATAGCCGACATAGCCGGGCGGCGCGCCGATCAGACGGGCGACCGAGTGCTTTTCCATGAACTCCGACATGTCGATGCGCACCATCGCGTTGTCGTCGTCAAAGAGGTATTCGGCCACCGCCTTGGTCAACTCGGTCTTGCCCACGCCGGTCGGCCCAAGGAAGAGGAAGCTGCCCAAAGGCCGCCCCTCGTCGTTCAGGCCCGCCCGTGCGCGGCGCACCGCATTGGCAACGGCGGTCAGCGCAGCCCGCTGGCCCACGACGCGCTTGCCAAGCTCCTCCTCCATGCGCAGCAGCTTTTCGCGCTCGCCTTCCAGCATCTTCGACGTGGGAATCCCGGTCCACCGCTCCACGACCTCGGCAATCTGCTCCGGTCGCACGGCTTCGGACACCAGCGCCTGTCCTTCGCGCGCTTCCGCCTCGACAAGCTGCTTCTCCAGCTGCGGAATACGGCCATACTGCAACTCGCCGGCCTTGGCGAAATCGCCCTCGCGCTTGGCCTGCTCCAGTTCGGCGCGCGCCTTGTCGAGGTCTTCTTTCAACCCACGCGCGGCTTCCAGACTGTCACGCTCCGCCTGCCACTTCGCCGTCATCTCGGACGACTGCTGCTGCAGGTTCGCCAACTCGCGCTCCAGACGTTCCAGACGGTCCTTCGACGCCGCGTCGTCTTCCTTCTTCAGCGCCTCGCCCTCGATCTGCAATTGCAGGATCTGGCGGTCCAGCTGGTCCAGCTCCTCGGGCTTGCTGTCCACCTCCATCCGCAGACGGCTCGCCGCCTCGTCCATCAGGTCGATCGCCTTGTCGGGCAGGAACCGGTCGGTGATGTAGCGATGCGACAGCGTCGCCGCCGCCACCAAGGCCGCATCCGCGATGCGAACCCCGTGGTGCAGCTCGTACTTTTCCTTGATGCCGCGCAGGATGCTGATCGTATCTTCCACCGAAGGCTCGTTCACAAACACCGGCTGGAACCGCCGCGCCAAGGCTGCGTCCTTTTCCACATACTTCCGGTATTCATCCAGCGTCGTCGCACCGATGCAATGCAACTCGCCCCGCGCCAGTGCCGGCTTGATCAGGTTGGCCGCGTCCATCGCGCCATCCGACTTGCCCGCGCCCACCAGCGTGTGCATCTCGTCGATGAACAGGATGATCTCGCCCGCCGCCGCCGTGATCTCGTTCAAGACGGCCTTCAGCCGCTCCTCGAACTCACCGCGATATTTCGCACCGGCAATCAGCGCGCCCATGTCCAGCGCCATCAGTTTCTTGTTGCGCAAGCTCTCCGGCACGTCGCCATCAACGATGCGCAGCGCCAAACCTTCCGCAATCGCCGTCTTGCCCACGCCGGGCTCACCGATCAGCACCGGATTGTTCTTCGTGCGCCGCGACAGCACCTGCATCGCGCGCCGGATTTCCTCGTCCCGACCGATGATCGGGTCGATCTTGCCATCCGCCGCCGCCTCGGTCAGGTCGCGTGCATACTTCTTCAACGCCTCCATCGTCTCTTCGCTGGAAGCGCTGTCCGCGGTCCGACCCTTCCGGATCTCGTTGATCGCTCCGTTCAGCCCCTGCGCCGTCACGGCCCCCGCCGTCAGCGCATCCTTGGCCCGCGTGTTGACCAGCGCCAGCGCAGTCAGCAACCGCTCCACCGGCACGAAACTGTCGCCGGCCTTCTTGGCAACCTTCTCGGCCTCGTCCAGCACGCGCACCAGGCTCGGGTCGATGTAGGTCTGCCCGTCACCGCCCGTCACCTTCGGCAACTTGGCCAATGAGGCGTTGATCGCCTCGTTCACCCGCTCCGGCGCGCCGCCGGCCTTGCGGATCAGGTTCGACGCCAGCCCCTGGTCGTCATCCATCAAGGCTTTCAGCAGGTGGTCGGGCAGCACGCGCTGGTGGCTGTCCCGCATAGCAATCGTCTGCGCGGCCTGAAGGAAACCGCGCGACCGCTCCGTGAACTGCTCAAGGTTCATCGGTCATCTCCTCTCGTGAAGCGCCTCGGTCCGGAATGCCCGACTGTTCAGCACATCCCGCAAGGCCTTGCCCATGATCTGGGCAAGCGATCCGCGTTTTGCAATCCCGTCCCGCAGCAAAATCATTATGGGCCGCCTCGCGGCCGCAATCATGGCCGACCGACCCGATTTGGCCGAACCCCGCCGATCCGCAACCGACCGATCGGCGTGTTCACGCAACCCGGCGCACCTCAGCGTCCCAACGGCTTGCCAAGCGCCTGAATCCTCACCCATCCTTGCCGTCCAACCAAAGGGGTATGCCGGCGATGAGCGATACCAAACTTCCGATCCTTCCCAAGGCCCCGGTCGAGGGCATCCGCGTCCACGTTGCCCGCGCCGGTCTGGTGATCGGCGACACCGCAGCGCTCGACCGCCTGCCCGATGGCCGTATCGGCGTCTACGCAAGGGTCCGCCAGCGCTTCCTCGGGCTGATCCCGCGGCGCCGCACCATGCTCATCGGCCATCTCGGCCCGGTGGCCCAAGACCTGCTGTCCCCTGCGCTTAGCAATGGCGATCCGATGCGCATCCGCATCATCGACCTCACCCCGGAACACCTCGCCAACGGCTTCCCGCCAGAAATCTACATCTCCGTCTGGGGCGACCCGCGCCATTTCACCGAACGCTCCGCGATCCACGAAGCGTTCCTGCCGCTGCCCATCACCACCCCGGAGCCCGAGGAGCTGGCTCCCCGCAGCGCGCCCCGCTTCCGCATCGCCTGACCCTCAGGGTTCATACCGCACGTAGGCGAACGCGCGCCCGTCCGGCGCCCAGCTTGGTACGTTGATCGTGCCCTGCCCGCCGATGAACTCCCGCACCACGCGCCGCTCGCGCCCTTCGGTGTCACACAGCACCAGCGCCACCGGCAGATCCGCCGGATGCCCCGTCGTGCCGGAAGGGTAGGCAAGATACACCAACGTCTCTCCATCCGGTGACGGATGCGGAAACCAGTTCACGTGGGTGTCCTCGAACACCTGCCGCTGCCCCGTTCCGTCCACCGCCATCACCCAGATCTGCGCATGCCCGCCCCGGTCGCAGTTGTAATAGATGCGGGCACCATCCGCGCTGTAGTCCGGCCCGTCGCAATGCCCCTCGCCATACGTCAAGCGCTGCTCCTCGCCGCCCTCCACCCCGATCGTGTAGACGTCGACCACCCGGCTGCCACCTCGCGCCGCCACATAGGCCAGCCGCGCGCCATCCGGCGACCAGCCATGCCACCAGCTTGGCGCGTGGCGCGTCACCGGCACCGGCTCACCCCCCGCGGCCGGCAACGTGAATATCTCCGACCCCTGCCCGCGATGATGCGAAAGCACGATCCGCGTCCCGTCCGGACTGATCCCGTGGTCGTTGTTGCAGCGGTCGGCAAACCCCGTGTCCACCGGCACCAGCGCCGGCTCCGCCAACGGCACCCGGAACAGCCGTCCGCCCGCGTTCACCAACAGCGTCGCCCCCGACGGGTCCCAGTTCGGCGCCTCAACCCGGCCTTCGACGACAAGCACCTCGCGCACCGCCCCGCTCACCACCTCATAAGTCTCGATGATGCTCTTCACGCCCAACCCCTTGCTCTTTTTTCAAATACTCCACGAAAGGTCCGGAGGGTGTGAAACCCTCCGGGGCAGGGCCGCGGCTCACGGCTGCAATGCCGCCCGCAGCGCCCTGACCTGCGCCGCCTGCGTCACCTGCTCCATGCCAACGCCAAACCCCAAACCCGCCGCTCGCGCCGCGCGGATCACCGAACAGGAGCCGTGCACCTCCTCGGGCGCCAGCGCCCGCAGGCCCGCCGCCGTCGCCGCACTGATCCCGGCCCCCGGCAGGATCACGATCCGCCCCGCCGCCTGGCCTTTCAGCGCAATCAGCCGATCCATCCCCGCCACCGCCGTGTCCGCGCCACCCGAGGTCAGCACCCGCTGAAACCCCAGCGCAATTGCCGTCTCCAGCGCCTCGCCCATGTCCGGCACCAGATCAAACACCCGGTGCAAGGTCAGGCTCAACCCCGCCGCCTCGCCCACCAGCCGCCCCAGCGCCGCCACGTCAAGCCGCCCGTCCGCCAGGCTCGCGCCGATCACCACCCCGGACATGCCGCAGTCTCGCGCCACGGCGATATCCGCCGCCATCACCTCAAGCTCTGCCTCGGAAAAGCAGAAATCCCCTGCCCGCGGCCGGATCATCGCATGCACCGGCACCCTCGCCCGTGCCGCCACCTGCATGAACCCTGCCGAAGGCGTCAACCCGCCCACGCCCAACGCCGAACACAGCTCGATCCGGTCCGCACCGCCCTCCAGCGCCGCCGCCAGCCCCTCCGCCGTGTCGACGCAGACCTCGATGATCACGGCCGTCATTCCGATTGCCCGAACTCCGCCAACCCGGCCTCCGCCGCGCCGATCAACCCCGGCTCAACCCTACATTCGGCCAGCACCACCAAAGGCCGCTCCGTCCGTCGCAACACCCGCGCCCGAACCGCCCGGTCCAGCCGCGCAATCAGCGCCGGTACGTTCGCCAGCCCGCCGCCCACCGGCACAATGCCTGCGCCCGTCACGTTCAGCACCATCGCCAACGGCCCCGACACCAGCTCTTCCCACAAATCCACCACCGGCGCCGCGTCTGCATCCCCCGCTCGCCACCGCGCCAGAATTTCCACCGACCCCAACGGCTCCCCGCCCGAGGCGCGCCACAGCCGCTCCAGCCCGCGCGCGCCACCCACGGTGTCGATGCACCCAACCTGCCCGCAGCCGCAAGGAAATGCGAAGTCTCCCCGGATCACCGGCCCGTGCCCCCATTCGCCGGCATAACCGCCTGCCCCCGTCACCAGCCGCCCATCAATCACCAGCCCGCCACCCACGCCGGTGCCAAGGATCACGCCGAACACCGTGCCATGCCCACGCCCCGCCCCCTGCCGCGCCTCGGCCAGCGCAAAGCAGTCCGCGTCGTTCAGCACAATCACGGGCAGCCCGAGCCGCGCCTCCAGCAACGGGGCCAGCGCCAGCCCATCGATGCAGTGGATGTTGGCCACCCGGCCGATACCCGTCTCCGGCTCTACCACTCCGGCAATCGAAATCGCCACGCCCCGCACGCCCGGCCGCATGAACCCCGCCAGCCCCGCCACGAACCCGTCCAGATCATCCACCGCCGTCGGCACCGCGCCCAAGGGCATCACGCCACCGGCCTCGGCCAACCCCGCCTTGATCCGCGACCCGCCAATGTCAAAGCACAGGAACACTGCCTGCCAACCCCGCTTGCCAACCATTCCAAGCCCATCGTTAGCGATGCGCCTCCCCCCTGTCGACACGCCAGATCGCCCGTCAAACGCCCATTAAGCCAGCAGAACACGGTTTTCTTCGCCAATCTGCCCGGGCATGATCGCGCCGAAACTTGGGGGAGGTATCCATGCGCAACGGCGGGCAGTTACTGGTCGAAAGCC
Organism: uncultured Alphaproteobacteria bacterium; assembly: GCA_963822435.1. Lineage (GTDB taxonomy): Bacteria > Pseudomonadota > Alphaproteobacteria > Rhodobacterales > Rhodobacteraceae > JAUYQR01. Next base: position 1,078,076 of record CAWGHN010000003.1, on the reverse strand, counting down.
TCGTCGCTCTCGGCGCCACCCGCGCCTTCGGCGTGCCGGGCGAAAGCTACCTCGCCGTTCTCGATGCGATGCACGACACCCAAGGGCGCTTCGATTTCGTGCTTTGCCGCAACGAAGGCGGTGCTGCCTTCATGGCCGCCGCATGGGGCAAGCTGACCGGCCAGCCCGGCATCGCCCTTGTCACCCGTGGCCCCGGCGTTACCAACGCCTCGATCGGCATCCACACCGCCATGCAGGACTCTGCCCCGATGCTGATCTTCGTCGGTCAGGTCGGCACCGACATGAAGGGCCGCGAGGCGTTTCAGGAAATCGACTACCGCGCCGTCTTTGGCACGATGGCAAAATGGGCGGTCGAGGTTGACCACGCCGACCGCATCCCCGAAATCCTGTCCCGCGCCTGGATCACCGCCACCACCGGCCGCCCCGGCCCTGTGGTCGTCGCCCTGCCCGAAGACGTGCTGTCCGGCGTCACCGCCGCCCTGCCCCTCACCGGCCCTGCCCGTATCGCCGAACCCAGCCCCGACCCGGCCGCACTTTCGGACGCGCTTGCACTCCTGGCCCAAGCCCAGCGCCCCGCCATCCTCCTCGGCGGCTGCAACTGGACAGCCGCCGGCCGCGCCGCGCTCCAATCCTTCGCCGAGGCGTCCGACATCCCCGTCGTCGCCGCGCTTCGCTATCAGGACATGATCGACAACCACTCCCCCGTCTACGCCGGCGACCTCGGCCTCGGCCTGACCGCCGGCGTCCGCGCGACCTTGGCCGAGGCGGACGTTGTCCTCGCCCTCAACACCCGCTTTGGCGAGATATCGACCGAAGGCTACACCCTCTTCTCCGTGCCCACCCCTGCGCAAAAGATCATCCATGTCCACGCCTCCAGCCTCGAGATCGGCAAGGTCTACATTCCCACCCTCGGCATTCCCGCCGGCCCCAACGCCTTCGCCGCTGCCCTAACGCCCGTCAAAGGTCCGTGGTCCGACTGGCGCAAACGCGCCCGCGCAGCCTATCAGGCGACCTTCGACCTGCCGCCCCAACCTTCGCCTGTCGACATGGGGCGGGTCATGGCGCATCTGCAATCCATCCTGCCCGCCGACGCAATCCTCACGAACGGTGCCGGCAACTTTACTGCATGGCCGAACAAATTCTTCCGCTTCGGCCCGCACGCCCGCCTCCTCGCGCCGCAGTCGGGTGCCATGGGCTACGGCCTGCCCGCTGCCATAGCCGCCAAAGTCGCCTACCCCGACCGGACCGTGGTCTGCTTTGCCGGTGACGGCGATATCCAGATGAACTTGCCCGAACTTGGCACCGCGATGCAGGCCGGTGCGCAGCCCATCGTCCTCATCCTCAACAACGGCATGTACGGCACGATCCGCGCGCATCAGGAACGCCATTTCCCGACCCGCGTCTCCGGCACCACGCTCGTGAACCCCGACTTCTCGGCCCTCGCCCGCGCCTACGGCCTCCACGCCGAACGGGTGTCAGCCACCGCCGATTTCCCCGCCGCCTTCGCCCGTGCGCTGGCCTCGAAAACCGGCGCGGTCCTCGACCTCGACATCTCGCCCGAAGCCCTCACCCCGCGCCAGACCCTCAGCCAGATGCGCGCCAAGGCGCTCGCTGAAAAAGATCGGGCCGAAAAGGAAACGAAATGACCATCCGCCTCGGTGCCGATATCGGCGGCACCTTCACCGACGTAGCGCTTGACCACAACGGCACGATCCATTCGACCAAGATCCTGACGAACTACGCCGCCCCCGAACAGGCGATCCTCGACGCCACCCGCATCGTGTTGACCGAGGCGAACCTCACTTACGCCGACCTCGACATCGTCATCCACGGCACCACCCTTGCCACCAACGCACTCATCGAACGGCGCGGCGCAAAGACCGCCTTCGTCACCACCGAAGGCTTCCGCGACACCGTCGAGATGCGCACCGAAAACCGCTTCGACCAGTATGACCTGAACCTGCGCCTGCCGCAGCCGCTCGTCCCCCGGCAAGACCGCTTCACCGTCCCCGGCCGGATCGGCGCCGATGGGCAGGAACTGCTGCCGCTCGACGGGTCCGCCCTCGAAGCCGTCGCCGACGCCATTGCCGCTGGCGGCTACGGCGCGGTTGCCATCGGATTCATCCACTCCTACCTCAACCCCGCGCACGAGGCCCGCGCGCGCGACATCATCGCCGCCCGCACCGCCGCCCCGATCTCGCTTTCCTGCGAAGTCTCGCCCCAGATGCGCGAGTTTGAGCGATTCAATACCGTCTGCGCCAACGCCTACGTCCGCCCGCAGATGGCCGCTTACCTCACCCGCCTGCAAGCCCGCCTCAAAGACCAGGGCGCCACCTGCCCGGTGTTCATGATCCACTCCGGCGGTGGCCTGATCTCGGTCGAAACCGCAGCCGAATTCCCCGTCCGTCTGATCGAAAGCGGCCCGGCAGGCGGCGCCATCTTCGCCGCCGACATCGCCCGCCGTTTCAACCTTCCCCACGTTGTCAGCTACGACATGGGCGGCACCACCGCGAAGATCTGCCTGATCGAAGACTTCGCCCCGAAAACCGCCCGCAGCTTCGAGGTGGCCCGCACCACCCGCTTCGCCAAGGGTTCCGGAATGCCGATCTCGATCCCCGTGATCGAGATGATCGAAATCGGCGCCGGTGGCGGTTCCCTCGCCTCGGTCGACAGCATGGGCCGCATCCAGACCGGCCCGGAATCGGCCGGCTCCGAACCCGGCCCCGCCTGCTACCAGCGCGGTGGCGACCGCCCTGCCATCACCGACGCCGACCTGATCCTCGGCAAGATCGACCCCGACAACTTCGCCGGTGGCGCGATCCGCCTCTCCGCCCCCCTTGCCGCCACGGCCATCGACGCCCACGTAGGCCACCCGCTGAAGCTTGACCCCCGCTCCGCCGCCTTCGGCATCGCCGAGGTGGTGGATGAAAACATGGCCAACGCCGCGCGCGTCCACGCGGTGGAAAACGGCAAGAACATCTCCGACAACCTGATGATCGCCTTCGGCGGTGCCGCCCCCCTCCACGCCGCGCGGCTGTGCGAAAAGCTGGGCATCGACCGCTGCCTCGTGCCGCCCGGCGCGGGCGTCGGGTCCGCCATCGGCTTCCTGCGCGCCCCGTTCGGCTACGAAGCGCTCGTTACCCGCATCACCCGGCTTTCCTCCTTCGACACCGAAGCCGTCAACGCCCTCCTCGCCAGCCTGAAAACCACCGCCGAAAGCTTCGTCCGCACTGGCACCACCGCCGCCATCACGGTCGAGGCGACCGCCTTCATGCGCTACAAGGGTCAAGGCTGGGAAATCCCCGTACCGCTTCCCGACCACCCCTTCACCGCCCCCGACGTCACCGCCCTGCGCGCCGCCTTCCGCGACGCCTACGCACGCTTCTTCGGCCGCGCCATCGGCGGCACGAGTGACGACGCGCTGGAGATCGAGGTTGTCACATGGTCGGTCAAGGCCAGCGACACCCGCCCCGCCCCCGTCCGCCACCACCTGACCGACGGCACCACCACCCTCACACCCACCACCTTCCGCGACGTGTTCGACCCTGCCACCGGCACCACCCTGCCCACCGCCATCGCCGACCGCGCCACCCTTGCCCCCGGCGACCGCATCCACGGCCCCGCGATCATCGCGGAGCGTGAAACCTCCACCGTCGTCACCTCGCCCTTCGACGTGGTGATGCAGACCGACGGCTCCCTCCTCCTCATCCGAAAGTCCGCGCCATGACCGATCCCACCCGCGAGATCCGCTTTCAGGTGATGTGGAACCGCCTGATTTCGGTGGTCGAGGAACAGGCGATGACCCTCCTGCGCACCGCCTTTTCCACCTCGGTCCGCGAAGCGGGCGACCTCTCCGCCGGCGTCTTCGACCCCTCAGGTCGGATGCTTGCCCAAGCCGTCACCGGCACCCCCGGCCACGTCAACACGATGGCCGAGGCGGTCCTCCACTTCATCACCGAAATCGGCCGCGCCAACATGTTTCCCGGCGACACCTACGTCACCAACGATCCGTGGAAAGGCACCGGTCACCTCCACGACATCACGATGGTCTCGCCCTCATTCCTCGGCGACACGCTCGTCGGCTTCTTCGCCTGCACCGCCCATGTCGTCGATGTCGGCGGGCGCGGCTTCGGGGCCGATGGCAAATCGGTCTACGAAGAGGGCATCCAGATCCCGATCATGAAGTTCGCCGAACGGGGCGCCGTGAACGACACCCTGATCCGCCTTCTGCGCGCCAACGTCCGCGAACCCGATCAGGTCGTCGGCGATTTCTACTCCCTCGCCGCCTGCAACGACGTGGGCCACCGCCGCCTCGCCGCGATGATGCAGGAAATCGGCCTCGCCACCCTCGACGATCTGGGCGACTTCATCTTCACCCGCACCCGCAGCGCCACGCTCGACCGTCTGCGCGCCCTGCCGCAAGGCACTTGGGACAACATCCTCGACACCGACGGATACGACACCCCCGTCCGCCTCGCCGCGTCCGTCACCATCGCGGGCGACACGGTGAATGTCGATTTCGCAGGCTCCGGCCCGGTCTCGCCCAAGGGCATCAACGTGCCGATCATCTACACCAAGGCCTACGCCTCCTACGCGCTGAAATGCGTGATCGCGCCCGACATTCCGAACAACTGGGCCTCGCTTGAAGCCTTCACCATCGCCTCGCCGGAAAACATCCTGAACGCCCCCCGCCCCGCCCCCGTTTCCGTCCGCCACGTCATCGGCCACCTCGTTCCCGACCTCGTCCTCGGCGCGCTCGCCAAGGCACTCCCCGGACAAGTCCTCGCTGAAGGCGCCGCCGCCCTGTGGAACATCCACATGTCCGTTCGCCCCGCCCCCGGCCACACCGGCCGCCGCGCCGAAATCCTCATGTTCAACTCCGGCGGCATGGGCGCGCGCCCCGCCGCCGACGGCCTCTCGGCCACCGCCTTCCCCTCCGGCGTGATGACCATGCCGATCGAGGCCACCGAACACACCGGCCCCGTCGTGATCTGGCGCAAGGAACTGCGCCCCGATTCCGGCGGTGACGGCGAATACCGCGGCGGCCTCGGCCAGATCATCGAGATCGAACCGCTGCCCGGCCACGAATTTGACTTCTCCGCCATGTTCGACCGCGTCAACCATCCCGCCCGTGGCCGCGACGGTGGCCAACCCGGTGCCGCCGGATCGGTGGACCTTGACGATGGCACCAAGCTCAAGCCCAAGGGCTGGCAGCACGTCCCCGCCGGTCGCCGCCTGATCCTCACCCTGCCCGGTGGCGGCGGCTTTGGCGACCCGGTCCGCCGCACCGCCGATGCTCGCGCCGATGACACCGCGAAAGGCTACGTCACCAAGGCCAAGTCATGAGCTACACCGCCACCCGCCTTGCCGCCGTCAAACCCTCCGCCTCGATGGCCGCGTCGATGGCCGCAAAAGCCCTGCGCGCCACCGGTATCGACGTGATCGACCTTGGCCTCGGGGAACCGGACTTCCCCACCCCGTCCCACATCGCCGCCGCCGCCCACACCGCCGCAACCAATGGCGAAACCCTCTACACCCCCGCCGCAGGCACCCTCGCGCTGCGCACCGCCGTCGCTGCCAAGTTCCGGCGCGAGAATGGCCTCGACTGCACCCCCGATGACATCGTCGTCGCCAACGGTGCCAAGCAGATCATCTTCAACGCCCTGATGGCCACGCTCAACGACGGCGACGAGGCGATCCTGCCCGCCCCCTATTTCGTCAGCTACCCCGAAATGGTCAAACTCCTCGGCGGCACGCCGGTCACACCGATCTGCGGCCCCGAAGCCGGCTTTCGCCTCACACCGCCGGCGCTTGAAGCCGCCATCACGCCCCGCACCAAATGGCTGTTCCTCAACACCCCCGGCAACCCCTCCGGCGCGGTCTACTCCCGCGATGATCTGCAAGCCCTCGGCGCGGTTCTGAAACGCCATCCCCACATCCTGATCCTGTCGGATGAAATCTACGAACACATCCGCTTTGACGGGCGCGATTTCACCTCCTTCGCGGCCGCCTGCCCCGCGCTCCGCGACCGAACGCTCATCGTCAACGGCGTCGCCAAGGCCTACGCGATGACCGGCTGGCGCGTCGGCTACGCCACCGGCCCCGCGCCGCTTTTGAAAGCGATGGCCACCGTGCAAAGCCAATCCGTCACATCGGTCGCAGCGCCCATGCAGGCCGCAGCCCTCTCCGCCCTCACCGGTTCGCAAGACTGCATCGCCGCTTTCCGCACCGCCTTCCAGCGCCGCCGCGACCTTGTCGTGGCCGCAGTCGCGCAAATCCCCGGCCTGACCCTCGCACCCCCCGAAGGCGCGTTCTACGCCTACATCGGTTGCTCTGCCCTGATCGGCAAGCGCACCCCAAAAGGCGCGATCCTCACCGACGATACCGCCGTCACCACCTACCTGCTGGCCGAGGCCCACGTCGCCGCCGTTCCCGGCGCGGCTTACGGCCTGTCGCCGTTCTTCCGAATCTCCACCGCCACCTCAGACGCAACACTGGCCGAGGCTACCAAACGCATCGCCCGCGCCGTCGCCGCCCTTGAACCCGGAATACCCGCATGACCCCCCGTTTCGACACGATCCTCATCACCGGCGCCGCTGGCCGCCTTGGCACCCAACTGCGCCGCGGCCTCGCCCCACTTGCCCGCAGCCTCCGCCTTGCCGACCGCGCCCCCATCACCGCCCTTCAGCCCAACGAACAGGCGCTGACCTTCGATCTCAACGACGCCGCTGCCGTCTTGGCCGCCGCCCAAGGCGTCGACGCCATCGTCCATTTCGGCGGCGCGCCGATGGAACGCCCGTGGGATGAGGTGCTGAATTCCAGCATCATCGGCAGCTACAACATCTACGAAGCCGCCCGCACACACGGTGTCTCCCGCATCGTCTACGCCTCCTCGGTCCACGCCATCGGCTATCACCGGCTCGAAGATCAGATCGACGCCCATGCCCCGCACCGCCCCGACAGCCTTTATGGCCTGTCGAAATGCTTCGCCGAAGACCTCGGCCGCCTCTACTGGGACAAGTTCGGGATCGAGACCGCCGCCCTGCGCATCTTCTCGTCCTTCCCCGAACCCGCTGACCGGCGGATGCTCTGGTCATGGCTTTCCTTCGACGATTGCATCCGCCTCGTCACCGCCGCCCTCACGGCACCGCAGGTTGGCTTTACCGTGGCCTTCGGCATCTCCGACAACGCGGTGAAAGCGGTCGACAACCGCCTCGCCGCGCACCTCGGTTTTCACCCGCAGGACACCACCGAACCCTTCCGTTCCGCTGTAGAAGCGCGTACCCCTGTGCCCGATCCGAAAGCTCCCGCCGTGCAGGCCCTGGGCGGTTGGTTCGTCGATCTTGGGCACCCCGATGATGAGGCGGCAAAGTGAACGACAGCTATGATGTGGTGATCGTCGGCGGGGCCGTGATCGGCTCGGCCGTCGCGTATTTCCTGACCGCAAACCCCGATTTCAAAGGCTCCGTCCTGATCGTGGAACGCGACCCGACCTTCGCCAAGGCCTCCACCTCGCTCTCCGCCGCCTCGATCCGCACGCAGTTTTCCAACCCGATCAACGTAAAGATCGGCCAGTTCGGCTCCGCCTTCATCCGCGATTTCGCCACCACCATGCAAGTCGAAGGCCAGCCCGCGCCCGACCTCAATTTCCACACTGGCGGCTACCTGTTCCTCGCCAACACGCCCGCACAGGAACAGGTGCTGCGCGAAAACCACGCGGTGCAGCGCGCTTGCGGGGCCGATGTCGTCCTGTGGGACGCGCAGGAGCTGGCCCGCGCCTTCCCGCACCTGAACGTCGAAGACATCCGCCTCGCTTCCTACGGCCGCTCCGGCGAAGGCTGGTTCTCCAACACCGGCCTGATGAACGGCTTCCGCGCCAAGGCCCGCGCCCAAGGCGCGCACGTCATCACCGACGAAGTCGTAACCATCACCCGCACCGCCAACCGCGTCACCGCCGTCACGCTCAAATCCGGCGCCACGATCCAGACCGGCACCGTCGTCAACGCCTCCGGCCCCCGCGCCGCCCTTACCGCGCGCATGGCCGGCCTCGACGTGCCGGTGGAGCCCCGCAAGCGCACCGTCTTTGTAATCGACGCCGCCACCACCCCCGAAGGCAGCGCCACGGTGAACCACGGCCGCCTGCCCCTGATGATCGACCCCGGCGGCGTCTGGTGCCGCCCCGATGGCCGCTTCTTCCTGACCGGCGCCGCCCCCACAAACGACCCCGCCGTCGACTGGGACGATTTCGAACCCCGCTGGGAGGAATTCGAAGACATCGTCTGGCCCGCCCTCGCCGCCCGCTCGCCCGCGTTCGAGGCGATCAAGGTCGTCAACCAATGGGCCGGGCATTACGATTTCAACACGCTCGACCACAACCTGATCGTCGGCCCGCACCCGCAGGTGCCGAACTTCCTTTTCGCCAACGGCTTTTCCGGCCACGGCCTGCAACAAGGCCCCGCCGCCGGTCGCGCGGTGTCGGAACTCATCATCTACGGCGGCTTCCGCACGCTCGATCTGTCCGAGGTCGGCTATGACCGCATCGTCGAAAACCGCCCCTTCCTCGAAAAGGCGGTCATCTAAGCCTAAAAACGATTCGGATGCATCAACTGCGGCTCCGGCTCGCCCCCGTGGTGATAGATCGGCCAGCCGAGGTAGCGTGTCACCGCTTCGTTCACCACATCGGCATGATGCCCCCGCACCATCGCCACATGATGCTCGAACCCGTTCTGCGTGACGAACCGCAACAGCTTGCGCAAGCCCGCCACCCGCGTCGTGGCAATCCCGCCGTCCATCGCAAACGGATGATCGGTGAACTCTCCCTCGCCCAGATAGCACTTCACCGTGCCGCGCCGATCATCGGTCGACAGCCGGAAATACGTCATCGGCCCCGGCTTTACCTTGCCCTTCACCGCACCAAAGCACTTCGAACGGCCAATGGTTTCGCCCAGCACGTCAAGTTCGCCCACCTCGGGCGTGTCCCCGATGAAGGTCTTCGGAAAGTTGCCGCAATGCGTGCAGACGCACATATCCTCCTCGTAGGCGTAGTTGTTGTTCCAATCGAGGATCGCGGGCGGCGCGCCTGACGCCAGCGCCAGCGCGTACATCGACAAGGCCCCCATGATGTCGACCTCGCAGGCGCTTGGCATCAGATCCTCGCCCATCATGCTCATCGTCAGGCAGGTGGCGCAGCCAAAGTTGTCCTGCAAACTGCGCCAGCACTGGATGGCACTGGCATCACAGCCGGTCTGCTCGATCCAGCGGTTGACGGCCAAGGTCCAGCGCGCCTGCTTTTCGATCTGCGCCGGCTGAATATGCGCCGGAATCCGGCCATAGCCCTTCACCTTGTCCAGCGTCGCCAGCAGCGCCGGATCGTCGCCCTTGATCGCCCCGGCCGCCCCCATCATCTCCGACAGGTCCACCGTCACCACCGTGATCCCCGCCGCCTGCAACAGCTTTTCCGAATAGCGCATGGTCTGGAACGCCCCGGTGCGCGCCCCGATCGACCCCAGCCGCGCGCCGCGCAAGCCCCGTACCGTGCGGCAGACACGGGCGAACCGGTCCAGATCGTGGCCAAACTCCTCGCCCCAGGTGTCGCAGGTGTGGTTGGTTGTCTCGGTGAACGGCACACCGTATTGCCAGAAGTTGTTGGTCACGCTGATCTTGCCGCAAAACGCATCCCGGCGTTCCGAGACCGAGACCTTCGCCACCTCGTCATTGCTGGCTTGCAACAATATCGGCACGTTCAGTCGCGCGCGGTTCACCAGTTCCGCCACCGCGATCTCGTCGCCGAAGTTCGGCAGGCAGATCACCAGCCCATCAATCCGTTCGGCGTTGGCGCGGAAATGCGCGGCGTAACGGTCAGCATCTGCCATCGACTGCACCGCGCCGTTCTCGGTCGCCTCAAACGGCAGGATAACCGCGTCGATCCCCAGCCGCGCCAGTTGCGCCAGCACATCGTCCCGCGCTGCCTTGCACGGTGCCGGGCTAAAGAACGCCCGGCTGCCAATCACCACACCAAGGCTGATCCTGCGTTTGAAAATCCGGCTCACTCTGTCCCCCTGCCCGCGCCCCTTCATAAGGCGTTCAGGCTGAACCCGGATTACTGCGTCCCGCGCCACTAATCCAGCAATCCGGCAAGGTCGGTTGACTTCACCCCCTTCACATCGCAAGACGCTGGCCAAAACCGGGGGTTTTCACATGTCCGACGACCGTTTGATCGTGGCACTCGATGTGCCGAACGTTGTGCAGGGTCTGGATCTCGTGGCCCGCATCGGCTCCGCCGCCAGCTTCTACAAGATCGGCCTCGGGATGCTCACCGGCGGTGGCCTCGCCTTGGCAAACGAACTCAAGCACGAACAGGGCAAGCGCGTCTTCCTCGACATGAAGCTCTTCGACATCGGCGCCACGATCGAGGCCGCCGTGCGTGGCCTCGCCGAATACGACCTCGATTTCCTCACCGTCCATGGTGATCCGCAGGTCGTCACCGCAGCCGCCACCGGCAAGGGCGGATCAGGCCTGAAGATCCTCGCCGTGACCATCCTCACCTCGCTCGACCGCGCCGACCTTGATGCCAACCTGATCAAACCCGGCGACCTGCGCGACATCACCCTCGAACGCGCCGCCAGGGCGCTGGCCGCCGGCGCCGACGGCGTGATCGCCTCGCCGCAAGAGGCCGCCCTGATCCGCGCCCTGCCCGAAGCCACCGGCAAACTGATCGTCACCCCCGGCGTCCGCCCCGCCGGCGCAGCCGCGGGCGATCAAAAGCGCATCGCCACCCCGCATCAGGCCGTCACCGACGGTGCCGACCACATCGTCGTCGGCCGCCCGATCTGGCAAGCGCAAAACCCCGCCGCTGCCGCCCGCGCCGTCCTCGCGGAACTGCCCCGCTAACTTTCCATCTTCCTCTTTGTGAAAGTATCCCACGGGGGGTGCGGGGGGTGTGAAACCCCCCGCTTCGCCAGCGTCACCCGCGCAGTGCGTCCCAGACGATCCCCGCGCGCCGCTGCATCTCCGGCACCGCGCCGGCGTGCGCCACGAAAACCGGCACCGGCATCATCTGCCACCTTTGCCCCTCGTCGCCAAAGCGCACTTGTGCCACCTCGGCCACACTCAACCGCCCGCCAAAGAAGAACGACCGTCGCGCCGCATCCAGCATCGACGGAAACTCGCCGCGCCAGATCAGCCGCTCTGTGGCAAACCTCAGCCCGAACTCCTCGTCCAACTCGCGCAAGAGGCACTCCTCCGGCGTCTCGTCACCCTCACGCCCACCGCCCGGCAGATCCCACAGCCCCGGCCAGCCCAGTCCCGGCCTGTCATCGCGCAGGTAAACAAGGATGTCATCGCCGCAAAAGAACGCGGCCTTGCAGCCAACGAAACTCACCCGAAGGTCCGCGCCATCACCGGCGCCACGTCAGCTCGCCGCACCATATCCGCCGCCCACCACGCCGCCATTCTGTCAAGCGGGAAGGGTTCAGTCATTGATGTCCTTGTCCCAGATCTTCACCTGCCCCTTGCGCACGCCCATCGTCCGGCGCAGCGCCAGCCACGCCAGCAACGAAGCCACCGCAAAGATGAACAAAAGCGCCGCCACTCCCGCAGGCGCCAGCCCGATCCCAACGAGCGCTCCCGTCACCACCGCACCGATGGCAAAACCAAGGAAGATATACCCCGGCGCCAGCACCTCCAGCACGCCCAGCGCAAAGCCAAGCACGATCCAGACCCACCAGATCGACATCAGGTCATGCCACATCTCAGCCGCGCCCCTTCAGCATCTTGAACGCGTCGCCGAACGCCTCCAAAGCGTTCGCCGGCACCAGGATCGTCTGCTTGCCGCCGCCCGAGGCCAGTGCCGTCAGCGCCTCCACCTGCTTCAGCGCCACCTGAAATTGCGCCGCCTCCAGCCCGCTTTCCGCGATGGCCCCGGCGATAACGCCCGTCGCATAGGCCTCGGCATCCGCCGTGATCCGCCGCGCCTTGGCCTCCTGCTCGGCGGCGTAAAGGTCGGCGTCCGCCGCCAGTTCTACCGCGCGTTTCTTGCCCTCGGCCTCCATCACCTGCGCGCGCCGCGCCCGTTCGGCGTTCAACTGCTGCAACATCGCCGCCCGCGTCGCCTCATCAAGGTTCACGTCCAGAATTTCGGCCCGCGTCACCTCGACCCCCCAGTCGTCCACCATCGCCGTCACCTGCTCGCGCACCCGCTCGATCAATTGCGCGCGGTTCGACTGCACCTGATCCAGCTCCAGCTTGCCGATCTCGCTGCGCACGATGCCCGCCACCGTGGTGGCAATCGCACCGTCCACGTCGCGAATCCGGTAAACCGTCTTTTCCGGCTCGGTCACCCGGTAGAAAACGCTCGTCTCCACCTTCACCAGCACGTTGTCGGCCGTGATCGCGTCCTGACTGGCGGTCGGAAGCTGGCGTTCCAGCACCGAAACCTTGTGCGCGATCCGGTCAAGAAACGGCACCACAAAGTTGATCCCGGGCCCCAGCACGCTTCTCAGCCGGCCAAAGCGTTCGACCACATGCTTTTCCGATTGCGGCACGATCCGCACGCCCAGAAAGATACAGACGATGATGAACGCGGCAATCGCCAGAAACACCGCATTGCCGCCGATAAAGTCCTGCATCCGAACACCTCCCACTGAAAAAGCGGCCTTCTGGCCTCGCGCTAGCGTATATCTGGCCCGTTACACCCCTCCACGCAAGTGGGACGGCCCGCCAAACCACCGGCCATCACCGCAGCGACTGTCGTGCTGCCCGCAGTCAGGGCGCAGCCCGCGCCGCCGGGCAGCGTCCGGCCGCCCACTCAAGCGGGCGCTGCGCTCGTCCTCCAACACCCCACCTTTCCCCCAACGGCAAGACCGGATACGGTCCCGCCGTCCACGCCAACCGAGCAGTACCGGAGCCTTGCCATGACCCAACGCCTTCACCTCGTCTTTGGCGGCGAATTGACGGACCCGCAGGTCAACGTGTTCCGCGATGTCAGCCAGATCCACATCGTCGGCATGTTCCCCGACTACGCCTCTGCGTTCCGCGCCTGGAAGGCCGAGGCGCAGCGCACCGTCGACAACGCGCACATGCGCTACTACATCGCCCATATCCACCGCCTGCGTGACGAGGCAAAGCCCACCTCCTCGACCGAGGAACTGGGTGCCTGACACTCATGCCGCCCTCAATCGGCCTTACCCTTTATAACCTCGGGCAGCGCCGCGAACCGGGGAAGGATGTTCCACGCCCGGCCCGTCCTGCCGGGCGGCTGGCATGGCTTCACGCGCCGACGCTTGAGGCCAGCCGCACCCTCCTCGCCCTCGCGCGCCGGTTGGTAGAGGATGATGGTATACCGGTTCTTCTGACCTGCCCCGCCGATCTGCCACCGCGCGAAGGTGTGATCGTCCAACCGCCACCCCCCGACACGCCGGTCGAAGTGCGCGAGTTTCTCGATCACTGGAAACCCGAAATCGCGATCTTCGCGCAAGGCGAGTTGCGCCCCGCCATGCTCAGCAAGGCCGCCGAACGGAAGATACCACTCCTCATGGTCGATGCCCGCGCGCCCAGCCTGCCGCATGGCCGTGACGGCTGGTTTCCCGGCCTGATGCGCACCGCCCTTTCCGGGTTCCGCCACATCAGCACGCTTGACGAAGCCTCTGCCCGTGCCTTCCGCAAGGCCGGAGCTGCGATCTCTGCCGTTGCCGTGACCGGGCGGATGGAAGAGGAAAGCGCCGCCCTTCCCTGTCTGGAGGCCGAGCGCGCCGCCCTCGCCCGCCTTCTGGCCGCCCGCCCGGTCTGGTTTGCCGCCAGCCTGCCCGAGGCCGAGGAGGCCGCCGTCCTCGCCGCCCACCGCATGGGGCTGCAACAGGCCCACCGCCTTCTCCTGATCCTGATGCCAGACGACCCAGCCCGCGCCGAAGCACTCGCCGCCCGGATCGAAGCTGATGAAGGCTGGGCCGTGGCGCTGCGGTCGCGCGATGTGGAATTCGATCCCGAAACCGAGGTTTTCATCGTCGACAACCCCGCCGAATACGGCCTGTGGTATCGTCTGTCCCCGGTTACCTTCCTTGGCGGCAGCCTGATCGGCCCCGGTGCCTTGCGCGATCCGCAAGAGGCGGCGGCGCTGGGCTCCGCCATCCTGCACGGCCCGCACCACGGCCGCTTTACGCCGTTCTTCGCCCGGCTGATCGCGGCCCGCGCGGCCCGCCCCGTGATCCGACCCGATCAGTTGGGCGATGCCTTGGGTGAAGTGCTTGCCCTCGACCGCACCGCGCGCCTTGCGCAGGCGGCGTGGGCCGTCGCCACCGACGGGGCCGAGGTGACCGAGGCCACCGTCGACCGCATCCGCCGCCTGATGGACGGCGAAGACTGATGCGTGCGCCCGCCTTCTGGTTCACCCCGCCCGACCGCCCGGCCCTTGCCGCCCGCCTCCTCTCACCCCTCGGCGCGCTCTACGCAGCCCTCACCGCAAGCCGCCTGCGCCAGCCCGGCCACACCGCCACCGTTCCGGTGATCTGCATCGGCAACATCAACGTCGGGGGCACCGGCAAGACCCCCACAGCCATTGCGCTGATCGACCGCCTCACCGCGCGCGGCCAGCAGGTGCATGTCGTCTCCCGCGGCTATGGCGGCAGCTCGACCGGCCCGCTCCGCGTCGATCCCATGCGTCACGCGGCGGCCGAGGTTGGCGACGAACCCCTCCTTCTTGCCGCCTTCGCCCCGACCTGGGTCGCCCGCGACCGCGCCGCCGGGGTGCGCGCCGCCGAAGCCGCCGGTGCCAGCGTCATCCTCCTCGACGATGGCTTCCAGAATCCGTCTGTCAAACCCGCCCTGTCCATCGTGGTCGTCGATGCCGCCAAAGGCTTCGGCAACGCCCGCTGCCTGCCCGCCGGCCCCTTGCGCGAACCCGTCGCCACCGGTCTCGCCCGCGCCGACCTCGTCCTGACGATCGGCACGCCCGATCACCAGACCCGCTTCGCCACCCAATGGGGCCACACTCTCCGCCTGCCGCACCTCACCGGCACGCTCTTGCCCTTGAAAATGGGAATGGACTGGCACGGCCAGCGCGTCCTGGCCTTCGCCGGCATCGCGGACCCCGCCCGCTTCTTCACCAGCCTCAAGGCCGCAGGCGCCACCATCCTGCGCGCCGAAGCTCTCGCCGATCACCAGCCCCTGTCCGACACGCTCCTGCACCGGCTCGAGGTCGAGGCCACCAGCCTCGGCGCCCAACTCGTCACCACCGAAAAAGACGCAGCCCGCCTGCCCGCCGGCTTTCGCCCAAAGGTGCTGACCTTCGTCGTCCGCCTGCAGATCACCGACTGGGCCGCCCTAGACGCCGCCCTGACCCGCCTCGCCCTCTGACCGGCCCAGCACCTCGTCCTGATGCTGTCCCAGTCGGGGCGCGGGACGGTCCAACGCCAGCTCCGCCCCCGAAAACGTCATCGGACTGCGCACCCCCGGCAACCCGCCGGGCGCGATCTGCATCCCCCGCGCCTGCACCTGCGGGTCCGCGAACACCTCCGCGAGGTCATTGATCGGCCCCGCCGGAACCCCCGCTGCCTCGCATGCCGCCAGAAGATCCGCCTTCGCCCATGCCTTGGTCGCCGCCGTGATCCGCGCGGTCATCTCCACCCGGTGCGCGATCCGGTCCGCGTTGGTCAGGAACCGCGCATCGTCAGCCATCCCCTCCAGCTCCAGAATCCCGCACAGCCGCCGATACTGACCGTCATTCCCGGTCGCCAGAATCAGCCACCCATCCGCGCAATCAAACACCGCATACGGCGCCAGATTGGGATGCGCGTTCCCCATCAACCCCGGAGCTTTCCCGGACACGAGATAGTTCATCGCCTGATTGGCCATCACACTCGTCGCCACGTCGAGCAAAGCCATGTCGATCCGCTGGCCCTCTCCCGTGCGCCCACGCTGCACCAGCGCCGCCAGTATAGCCGTCGCCGCATAGACCCCGGTGAAGATGTCCGTCACCGCCACGCCCACCTTCTGCGGCTGCCCGTCGGGCGCGCCTGTGACGCTCATCAACCCGGCCATGCCCTGAATGATGAAGTCATAGCCCGCCCGGTGCGCATAAGGTCCATCCTGCCCGAAGCCGGTGATGCTGCAATAGATCAGCCTCGGGTTCACCGCGCGCAAACTCTCCCAGTCCAGCCCGTATTTCTCCAGGCCGCCGACCTTGAAGTTCTCGATGACCACATCCGCATCGGCCACCAGGCGGCGCACCACTGCCTGCCCCTCGGGCGTGCGGAAGTCGCAGGTGATGCCGCGCTTGCCGCGGTTCGTCGCGTGGAAATAGGCAGCCGACCGCTCGCCCTCGCTCTCCACGAAGGGCGGCCCCCAGCGGCGGGTGTCATCGCCCTCCGGCGCCTCAACCTTGATTACATCCGCGCCCAGATCGGCCAATGTCTGCCCGGCCCAGGGGCCCGCCAGAATTCGCGCCAGTTCAATGACGCGGATGCCCTCCAGTGGTGCGGTCACTTCGCCAGTTCGGCGTCAAGCAGCGCCTTCAGGTCGTCATAGGACATGTTGGAATGCTTGGCACCGTTGATGAAGATCGTCGGCGTGCCTTCCACCCCGTCAGCCGCCATGTTGGTCTCGAACCGCTTGATCAGCGCCTCGGCCATCGGCCCGTCCTTCAGGCAGGCATCTACGGCCGCGCCGTCCATGCCCGCCGCAAGCGCGATGGTCTTGAGGTTGCCGACCACCACCGTCGGATCATCCGACCCCGCCCATTCCTTCTGCGAGGAAAAGAGCACGTCGTGAATGCCGAAATACCGCATCTCGCCGCCACAGCGCGCCACCATCGCCGCCCACAGCCCGTAGCGGTCGAAATACACCTCGCGCAGCGTGAAATGCACCTTGCCGGTGTCGATATAGTCACGCTTCAGATCCTTGAACACATTCTCATGGAACGCGGCGCAATGCGGGCAGGTGAAGGACGCGTATTCCACCATCTTCACCGGCGCGTTCGGATCGCCAAGGCTGAAATCGGTCGGCTCCGGTGCGGCCTGCGCCAGCGCCGTCTGAGCCAACACGGGCGACATCGCCATTGCAGCGGCCAGTGCAATCATCGCCCGGCGGTTCATCTTCAGCATCTCTTGTCGTCCTTCTTCAATTTCGTCGATTTAGGATATTCTGCGCCAGGGCTGCAAGGGCTGCGCGCAAATCCGGGTCGCCCACGCCTTCAGCCGCCTCTGCCGCCTTGGCCACCAGCAACGGGTCAGGCGCCGGCGCCGCCTTCGGCACGACCACGAACTCCGCCTGTCCTTCGGCAAAGCCGGTCGCCGAGGTCTGGGTCAGGCGGATGTGCGACACCGCCGCATAGCCGTAGACTGCGTTCACCCGCTCGCGCAGGCGTTCCTTCTGCATCTCCAGCATCGGCGCATGGGCCCCGTTGACCAGAACCGTCAGCGTTGCCCCAAACCCGCCCGCGCCGGATCGGTGGCCATAGCCGATCTCCACAGGGCGGCTCACCCGCGCCAGCTCGGCACCCACCACTTCGGCCCAATGCGTCAACAGCCGGGCCACCGCAAAGCCGCGCGTCTCGCCCACCGTGCGCACCGGTTCCTTCACCAACCCCGCCGCAGCCTCGAACCCCCGCATCCGGCGCACCGGACTGGGAGGAGGTAACGTGGCAGGGGCAGACTTGCGCGCCATTCGGGTCCGTCGGTTGTTTTCGCCTCAGTCGGCTTGCATCAGTGTAACCCAGCCCACGCCCGCCGCCAGTGCCCGCAGGGCGCACGGCGCATAAAGATTGCGTGACACCCGGTAACCGAGGCCGACACTCGCAGCCACAGATCACCGGGCCTTGAATGCAAAGCGGCCCTTGCCGGACCAATCGGCCCGTGACCAGCCCCCAGTCGTCAGCCCCCAGTCCTCAGTCCTCAGTCCCCGGTCCTCAGTCCCCGGTCCCCCGAAATACTTGCAGATGAACCTTCATGGCGTCAGTAAGGGCTGCCGCATCCGCCGAACCCGGACGTGCCCCGTCGCGCGTCCCCCCGCGCACATCCTTCCCCTTTGCCAAATATCCCGGGGGTCCGGGGGCTGGCCCCCGGGCGGAGCCAAGCGGCCATGCCGCGCAGGCGACCTCTCAAAGACTTGCGGCGCAAGCCGCTCCACAGCAGACCCCGCACACGTCTTAACCAAACCCAAATGGGCGATGTCGGCGGGCCCGAAACCTGACGAAATCCTTAACGGCGCCCCACAACCTCCTGATCTTGTTCAATACCCACACCTGTCCCACCGTGGGACACCCGATGTCCCACGGTGGGACACCGCCCGTTCCGCCCTGATTTTCGCTGGCCCTTTCCCCTCGCCACGCTATCCTTCCCCCGCCCCCATCCGAAGGCTGCCCCTTGCCCGCCGACCCGACCGCCCTCTCCGACGACCTCCTGCGCTGGTACGACCGCCACGCCCGGATCATGCCCTGGCGGATCTCGCCGCAGGACCGCGCACTCGGCGCCTGCCCCGACCCCTACCGGGTCTGGCTCTCCGAGGTGATGCTCCAGCAAACCACCGTCGCCGCCGTCCGCGATTACTTCCACCGCTTCACCGCCCGCTGGCCCACGGTCACCGACCTCGCGGCCGCCGAGGACGCCGAGGTGATGGCCGAATGGGCCGGCCTCGGCTATTACGCCCGCGCCCGCAATCTCTTGAAATGCGCCCGCGCCGTGGCCACCCTCCACGACGGCCGCTTCCCCTCCACACGCGACAGCCTTCTCACCCTGCCCGGCATCGGCCCCTATACCGCCGCCGCCATCGCGGCCATCGCCTTCGACGAGCCCGCCACCGTGGTGGACGGCAACGTTGAGCGGGTCATGTCCCGCCTCTTTCGCGTCGAGACACCGCTGCCCGCCGCCAAGACCACGCTCACCGCGCTGGCAGCCAGCCTCACGCCCCCGGTTCGGCCCGGCGATCATGCACAGGCGGTGATGGACCTCGGCGCCACCATCTGCACGCCGCGAAAACCAGCCTGCAGCCTGTGCCCGTGGTCCGCTCCGTGCGCGGCCCGGGCAGAAGGCGTTCAGGACAGCCTTCCCCGCAAGACCGCAAAGCCGGAAAAGCCCACCCGGCACGGCACCCTCTGGCTCGGTTACCGCGATGGAGACTGGCTGGTGGAAACACGGCCCGAGACAGGCCTTCTGGGGGGCATGCTCGGCTTTCCCGGCGATGGCTGGGATGGCGCAGGCGGCTCCGCCCCCGCCGATGCTCCATGGCAGACTATAGGCGAGGTGCGCCACACCTTCAGCCATTTCCACCTCGTTCTCACCTTGCACAGCGCCCCGTTGCACTCGGCACCCTTTCGCGGCCACTGGGCCCGACCAAAGCCGACCGATCTGCCCACCGTCATGCGAAAGGCCCTGATGCTGGCATCAGCGGCCCTTTCGCCGCGTTGAGCACGCCCGGAAACGAACTATATAAATCGCATGAAAGTTGCAGTCCTTCCAAGCGCCCTTCCGTTCTGGCTCTCTCTCGGCCTCATTCCGCTGGCCTTGGTCGGGATGACGCAGGGCGGCTTGACTGTGCTTCTCCTCCCCCTTGCATCATGGGGACTGTTTTCCATCCTCGACGCGCTGACAGGCCTGAACGAGGCGAACCCGGACCCGGACACCGCCGACAACGCGCTTCGCCTGCACCGATTGGTGACGCTGGTCTGGTTCCCGGTCCAGTTTACGCTCCTTTGCCTCATGCTGTGGTATGTTCCGCGGGCAGAGCATCTCGAGGCGCTGGAAAAGATCGGCATCTTCTTTGGGATGGGCATCATTTCTGGCACCGTCGGGATCACCTATGCGCACGAACTGATGCACCAGAAATCACGCGTCGAACGCTGGCTTGGCGACCTGCTGCTGGCCAGCGTGCTTTATTCGCACTTCCGCTCGGAACACCTGCGCGTCCACCACACTTGGGTCGGCACCCCGCGTGACCCGGTTACCGCACGCTACAACGAAGGTTTCCCGCGCTATTTCTTCCGCGTCCTGATCAGTTGCCCCGGCTCTGCCTGGCGCGCCGAGGCGCAGATGCTGGCACGTCGCAGCCTGCCCTGGCACCACGCGTCCAACCCGTTCTGGCGCTACTTTGCGATGCAAGGTGTGATGCTTGTTGTTGCACTTGTCCTTGGCGGGTGGGAGGGGCTGGCATTGTTCACATATCAGGCGTGCATCGCGATCTGGCAGCTGGAACTGGTGAACTATGTCGAGCATTACGGGCTGACGCGTCGCTATATCGGCGCGGGCAAATACGAACGTGCCCTGCCGCGTCATTCGTGGAACGCGTCGCACCGGGCGTCCAACTGGCTTTTGATCAACTTGCAGCGCCATTCCGATCATCATGTCAAACCGGACCGTCGGTTTCCGCTGCTGCAGACACATCCCGAGCCTCATGCCCCGCAACTGCCCTACGGCTATCCGGTGATGACCGCCGCGGCGATGGTGCCGCCGCTTTGGCGGAAGATGATGAACCCGAGGGTCAAACGCTGGCGGAAGCGGCACTATCCGGACATCACGAACTGGCATGACTACAACAAGGCGCTGCACCCGGTCGCACCGTAGCGTTCGCTGGAGAGGCGCATGTCAGAAAACACGCGGCGAAGATCGGTTGCAGCGGGCGCGCGCCAGAGGATTTGGCAGCACGCCTGGCCAGACGTGCCCGGGTTGGCAAAACACGCATCGACTTCGCTTTTCAGCAAGCTCTATTCCAGTGTTTCGGCCCGTCCATGTCTGGTCCCGTTTCGATGCCGCGGCGATGGGGCATCAATCGCAATCAGACTGCAACCGACGCCGTGCGAAAGGCGAAAAAGCCCCGCCATGCTGGGCATGGCGGGGCAGGCGTCAACCCGGGCGGTCCGGGGAGACAGGCGTAGAAATCTTTCAGTGGGTGGGGCTGGTGTCAGCGTCCATCTCGGCGCGGATCTGCTGGCGCAGGATGTCGATTGAGACCATCTTGCCGTCGCGCTTGAAGTGCCAGTAAGTCCAGCCGTTGCAGGAGGGCGCGCCCTCCAGTGCCGCGCCGACCTGATGGATCGACCCCTTGACCTCATGCCCGATCAGGGTGCCGTCGGCGCGGACCTTGGCCTTGAAGCGGTTGCCCAGAGAGAAAAGCTCCTCGCCCGGTCGCAACATGCCGCGTTCGACGACCTGTCCGAAGGGCACGCGCGGTTCCGACCGTTTTGATCCGGTGATTTCAAGCGCGCTGGCATCGAACCGACGCACCCGTGCAATCCGCTCTGCCGCGACCTTGCGGTAGGCGTCCTCGCGCTCGATCCCGATGAAATCGCGGCCCAGCATCTTTGCGACCGCCCCGGTGGTTCCTGTGCCGAAGAACGGGTCCAGAACCACGTCGCCGGGATTGGTGGTTGCCACCAGAATACGGTGCAGCAGGCTCTCCGGTTTTTGCGTCGGATGCGCCTTGTCGCCGTTTTCGTCCTTCAAGCGTTCATGCCCGGTGCAGATCGGCAGCACCCAGTCGGACCGCATCTGAAGCCCGTCGTTCAGGGCCTTCAGCGCTTCGTAATTGAAGGTGTATTTCGCCGCCTCGTCGCGGGACGCCCAGATCAGCGTCTCATGTGCATTGGTCAGCCGCTTGCCCTTGAAGTTCGGCATTGGGTTCGACTTGCGCCAGACCACGTCGTTCAAAAGCCAGAAGCCCTGATCCTGCAGGACCGACCCAAGCCTGAAGATATTGTGGTACGACCCGATCACCCAAATCGCCCCGTTTGGCTTCAACAGCCGTTTTGCGGCGGCCAGCCAGTCACGGGTAAAGCTGTCGTAGGCGGCGAAGCTGGAAAACTGGTCCCAGTGATCGTCCACCGCATCGACCTTGGAATTGTCGGGCCGGTGCAGGTCACCCCTCAGTTGAAGATTGTAGGGTGGGTCGGCGAAGATAAGGTCCACCGATCCCGCCGGCAGCCTGTTCATCTCTTCGATGCAATCCCCAGACATGATCTGGTTTAGCGGCAGCACAGGTGCCGCCGTAGCCAATTTCGTCGCCATTCTCTGCCTCTGCGTCGGCCTCGTTTATGTGCCGATCTTGGTGCCAAGCATGAGTCAGCGGGGATTCGCCGTCAAATTCTTTATTGAATCAACAGCTTACAGAAACCTCTTGATACAAGATGTTGTAGACGGGGCGAAATGAACGCCTATGCCAAGCGGTCACGCCAAGATTTAGCAAGGCTTCCAGATGCGCGGGAGTCGGGTATCCTGCGTTCGTCTCCCAGCCGTAGCCGGGATGCTGTTGCGCCAAATCCACCATGATCCGGTCGCGTGTCACTTTGGCCACTATCGAGGCGGCGGCAATCGACAGGCAAAGCGCATCGCCCTTCACAATCGGTGTCGCACGGCACGTTAGCCCGCGCGGGACCATGTTTCCGTCGATCAGCGCGTGATCGGCACCAAGCGCCCCGATCGCGCGCTCCATTGCCAGATGGCTGGCGCGCAAGATGTTCAGGCTGTCAATTTCGGCTACGCTGGCATGGGCAATCGCGACTTCGGCAACCGCAAGAATTTCGTCGTGCAGACGTTCGCGCTGGTTGGCCGTCAGCACCTTTGAATCGCGCAGTCCCTTTGGAATCCGACCGGGATCAAGGCGCACTGCGCAAGCAGTCACCGGGCCGGCAAGCGGCCCACGCCCCACCTCGTCAACGCCAACAACGTGGGCAAAGCCCTGTGCCAGCGTGGCGGTTTCGTAACTGAAATCGGGAAGTGAGGCGCCCATGCAAATGAATAGCGCAGAGCAGCCGACAGAAAAAGGGGGGGCGCAAGCTGCTCACCCTTGCGCCCCCAAGGCATGACGTGGCGGTCAAGGGTGCCACCACGTCGCCTCGAGCCGCCTCAACGGCTGGAGATGCGGTATCCGGCGTCGCGCAGGCATTGCACACTGAAGACGCGGTCGTCGCGACCGAAGATGCGGGCCTCATTTCCACAGGTGCGTGGAAGGGGCTGGGTGAAGCCTTCGCGCCGCAGGCAGCTTTCGGGGAACAACGTCACGTCGCGCTCTGCCCCTTCGATGGAAATCGCGCAGACAGTCGGAATGCGGTTCTTGCGGACCGGTTCCGGCACAGGCAGGGGAACCGGGGCTGGATCGGCACGCTTGGTCTCCGACACGATCGCGCCCAGAACGAGGGCCGCGATCAGGGCCTTTGCAAGATCGTCCTTCTTGCCCGCGTGCGCTGGCATCGCCGTGGCAAGAACCAGTGCAAGGATGGCGGCACCCGCAGTAATCAGGGCCGAAAGGCTGCGACCGGACGGGCCACCCAAGGTGGCAGTATCCCGCAAGGCCGACCGGGGAATGCGCGTCGACGGGCTTTTGAATGGGCTGGTCATGGGTGAGCTTCCTGTCTTGCGATACACTTCGAGGGTGCCTTGCGATGGCGCGGATGTTCATCGCAAGGCCGATGCCGTCACGGTCGCCTGCGGCCAGAAAGACAAGCAATAGCGCGCCTTCGCTATGGCATATCTGCCGTCTGCGGCATCGCTGCTATGCGATAACAAGGGCCGTAAACTTGCGTTGATATTGAATATCAGCGCGCGTCGGCGCATGTTCCGGCCACAGCCGTTGCCTTCCCACATGGCTGTCTTATCTGGAGCGGGACCATGACCAGACTGACCTTCACCGTTGCGTTTATTTTGGCCCTTGGTGGCCCGGCGGCGGCAGAGTGCTATGCCGATTACAAGGCGAAACGTGACGAACCGCTCAAGCTGCACTACGGTGTGGCACAGGTGTCCGATGGAAACTGCAACCCCGGCGCCGCTGAAGGCGAACTTGCGCCGCGCCTTGCCTCTGACGGCTGGACGTTGTTGACTGTGTTGTCCACGTTCGGTCCCGAGGGGTTGGAGGAAAGGAAAGCGAGTGCCGGAGCCTACTTCCTCCGTTACTGACAGTTTGAAGGCAGGCAACCGCGTTGTTGCCTTTGGTATTGCCGCCATAGTCCTGATCCTGCTGGCAGCGGCTCTGCTGCTGTTCGCCAACCTGCCTGATGCAAACGCTTTCAATGCGCGGGTGGAGCGGATCTTTGTCGAAAACAACGATCTGACGACCGGTGCCGAAATCAAGCTGCTTGAGATCCTCGCTCTCTCAGGAACCTCGTTCCAGGATGTGCTGATCAGCTATCGGAGCGTGATTTTCGTACTGTTGGTATTCTCAACGGCACTGCTGGTTGCAACGCTGGTGTTTCTGGTGACGATCATCGCCCTGAACCGTCGCATTTCGGCGATTCAGCGGTCAGGAATTCAGGTGGCAAGCCTGATGATCAGCCGAGAGGCGCGCGCGGTTTACATCAACGATCTGGAATTCTCGCTGACCGAGGCTGCACTGGAAACACTTTCGGTTCTTGCCGAGGCACGGATGGATGACGAGGTGCTGACCGGCGCGCAGATCGAAGCGGTGATCTCGGGACGCAACGAGGCTGATTGCGACGAAGCGGCCGGGGCAACGCGGGTCAAGCGATTGCGCGATACGCTGGGCAATCAGCTCGTGTCCGAGCTTCTGGTCAAGACCATCGCCAGACGCGGCTATGTGCTGGCGGTGGGCAAGGAAACCATCCGCATGATCTGAGCCGACTTAAGCAAAATGCCCGGACCGCAAGGCCCGGGCATTTTGATAAAGTGGTGAGCCGGACAGGATTCGAACCTGTGACCCGCTGATTAAAAGTCAGCTGCTCTACCAACTGAGCTACCGGCCCCACGAGCGGGGTGATTAGGCAAGCCAGCATCGGGGGTCAAGGGCAAAAAGCGCGGTGCTCTGGCAAAAGCCACGGGGCGAGGGTATATGCCGAGGAATGAGGGACTCGGCCGCTCCTGCCAGCCTGCCGTTCATCAAGATGCACGGTGCAGGCAACGACTTTGTCGTGATCGACTCGCGCGGGCGGGGGCGAACGGTCACGGCCAGCCTTGCGCGCGCGATCGGTGACCGACATCGAGGCGTTGGCTTCGACCAGTTGGCGGAAATCATCACGTCGGACACGGCCGATTTCGGACTGGTGTTCTGGAACAGCGATGGCAGTCAGGCTGGAGCCTGCGGCAACGCCACACGCTGTGTGGCTGACCATGTCATGGGCGGGGCTGGACTTGACCGCGTCACTCTGACCACGGCGCGTGGCACGCTTCAGGCCGAACGTCTTGCCGACGGCCGGGTTGCCGTGAACATGGGTGCCCCGCAACTTGACTGGCAGGAAATTCCGCTGGCCGCAGCGGTCGATCCTCAGCACCTGCCGTTGCAGGGAGACCCGATCGCGGTTGGCATGGGCAATCCGCACTGCGTTCATTTCGTTCCCGATGTCGCGGCGGTTGACCTTGCAACACTTGGGCCAGCGATCGAACAGAACCCCCTCTTCCCGCAAAAGACAAATGTCGAGTTTGCGACGCTGATCTCGCCCTGTCGGATACGGATGCGGGTCTGGGAACGGGGAACCGGCATCACACTTGCCTGCGGCTCGGGGGCCTGCGCGACGGCGGTGGCGGCCCATCTGCGCGGCATGATTGGCCCGCGCGTGGCGATTGAGGTCGATGGCGGCACGCTGGACGTCGATTGGCGCGACGATGGTGTCTGGCTGACCGGTCCGGTCGCGCGGGTATTCGACGGTGTGCTTGCCGCCGACTATGTGGCCGCGCATCAATGACCGCCCCTGTCTTTGCGACGCTGGGCTGTCGGTTGAACGCCTATGAAACCGAAGCCATGCGGGAACTTGCCGCCGCAGCCGGCGTGTCTGGCGCTGTCGTCGTGAATACCTGCGCCGTGACCGCCGAGGCGGTGCGCAAGGCCAAACAGGAGATTCGCCGCCTGTCCCGCGCGCATCCGGGCGCGCAGATCATCGTCACGGGGTGTGCGGCGCAGACCGAGCCTGAAACCTTTGCCGCAATGCCAGAGGTGAACCGCGTCGTCGGCAACCACGAAAAGATGCAAGCCGAAACGTGGACCAGTCTCGCGGTGCCGGACCTGATCGGCGCGACCGAGAAGGTGCAGGTCGACGACATCATGTCGGTGCGCGAAACCGCTGGCCATCTGATCGACGGGTTTGGCCGGCACCGGGCCTACGTGCAGGTTCAAAACGGCTGCGACCATCGCTGCACGTTCTGCATCATACCCTACGGACGCGGCAATTCCCGCTCGGTTCCAGCAGGCGTCGTGGTCGAACAGATCAAGCGGCTGGTCGACCGGGGCTTCAACGAAGTGGTGTTGACCGGGGTGGACCTGACCTCATGGGGCGCGGATCTTCCGGGAGAGCCGCGGCTTGGTGACCTTGTCCTGCGCATTCTCCGCCTGGTGCCCGATCTTGCGCGACTGCGGATTTCGTCGATAGACAGTATCGAGGTTGATCCCGCCTTGATGGAGGCGATCGGTGGCGAGGCCCGGTTGATGCCGCATCTGCACCTCTCCTTGCAGGCCGGCGCTGACATTATTCTTAAGCGGATGAAGCGCCGACACCTGAGGGGCGATGCGATCCGCTTTTGTCAGGATGCGCGGCGGCTTCGGCCCGAGATCGTCTTCGGGGCGGATATCATCGCGGGTTTCCCGACAGAAACAGAGACGATGTTCGAGCAGTCGCTTGCGCTGATCGAAGACTGCGGATTGACCTTCCTGCACATCTTTCCGTTTTCGGCCCGCAAGGGCACACCGGCATCAAAGATGCCGCAGGTTCGCGGGCCAATGGTCAAGGAACGGGCGGCACGGCTTCGCGCGGCAGGGGATGCGGCCTTGGAACGCCATCTGGCAGCGCAGGTCGGGCGGCGCCACCTGGTTCTGATCGAGGGGCCGCGGCTGGGCCGGACGGAAGGGTTCGCCGAGGTGGACTTTGCGATCGACCAGCCAGAAGGCCAGATCGTCGAAGCCCTGATAACTTCACATCAAGGTGGCCGGCTGAGGGTCTGACGCACTGAAGCCAGCGATGGTATTCCTCTTGCGCTGCACGTACCGCTACGGTGAGTATCTTGTCACTCAAGGAAGACACAGCTTTGGGCGACCTTATCGCAGGGCTCTGCATTGCCAAGAACGAGGCGGACATCATCGAAGCGATGGTGCGCCATAATCTTGCATTCCTTGATCGGCTGCATGTTGTCGACAACGACAGCACCGATGGCACTCTGGCGATCCTCAAATTGCTTGGCTTGGAGTTCTTCGGGCGTCTGACCTGGTCGACGGATGAGCGAACCGGGCACATGCAGAAGAACATCATCAACGAACTCCTGCCGGCGCTGCACCCTGACATGCGCATTTCGCATGTGGTGGTGCTGGACGCGGATGAATTCATTTCCGCCGAACCGCAGGATTTTCGGGCGCAGTTGCTGGCAAGCGACGCGCCGGTGCAGTTGCCTTGGGTGACCTATGTCCCAACAGCGCACGACGACATGTCTGAACCGAATCCGATTATGCGCATCAAGCGGCGACGCAGGCGAGAACGGCCCCAACATTTCAAGGTGACGATTCCGGGGCGGCTTCTCAGTAAAGCGTTGGTAAGGGCGGGTGGCCGCCAGTTGAAGGGCAAAAACATGCCCGCGCCAATCAGTTTGCCGGGGATCACCCTCGCCCACTTTCCCGTCCGATCGCGCGAGCAGTTGATCTCGAAGGTTCTGATCGGTTCTTGGAGCGTCCGGTTTCGGGGGCCATTGAAGGGCAAGGAAGCCTATCATTGGCACGCGCTCGCCGCCCGAATTCTGGCCGGTGACCTTCTCAGCGATAGCGACATCCATTTGATTGCGCTGAACTATGCCGCCGACAAGGAGGTTGCCCTGATGCGTGATCCGCTGCGCGATCATTGCGGGCCGCTGCGCTATACGGAAGATGGTCCGCATCTGCTTTTGCGCAATCTGATCGCATTTACGGAAAGCTGCGTAATCTGGCGCGAGGCCCAACAGCCGGAAAGCCAGACAGCAGACAACTGACCGCGTGGATCAGGTCTGCGGCGCAGGGCGGATGGTGTCGCCGGGTTGAAGTTTCGGGAAAAGCTCCACCATCTCACCCGGGCTTGCGGTTCCTGCGATGATTTCGGCGGCGCGGCGGCCGATCTCAAGCCGGCAGGCATCCATTGTGGCCAGTTTTCGTGGCAGACCGTCCAACAGATCAACGCCATTGAAGCCAGCAAGGCCGATCCTTCCGGGCACGTCGATCCCTTGAGCCAGACAGTACAGCAGGCCGCCAGCACCGATCATGTCGTTGGAGTAATACAAAAAATCTACGTCCGGGGTGCGGTTCAGGACCGCGGCCGTCATCTCCCGCCCCTTCAAAAGCGCGGAGCCACCCGAATAATACTCGCGGTCAACCAGGGCGAGGCCAGCCTTGGCAAGCGCATCCTCAAAGCCTTCCAGCCGCTTTCGGGCGCGGTGGTCATTCGGCATCTGTGTGCCAAGAAAGGCAATTCGGCGATATCCGGCGGCAATGATCGCCTCGGCCATCTGGCGACCGGCGCGGCGGTGCGAAATGCCAACTGCATGGTTCACAGCAGCACCGTCGATATCCATGATCTCCACGATCGGGATTCCGGCCCGGGCAAGCATCGCACGGGCCGCAGCCGTGTGCTCCAGCCCGGCGATGATCATCCCCGACGGACGCCACGACAGCATCTCGTAGATCACGCTTTCTTCGCGGTCGGGCAGGTAGTTGGTTACCCCGACGACCGGTTGCAGACCGGTGCCTTCCAGCTTTTCCGAAATTCCGGTCATCACTTCAGGGAACACCATGTTCGACAGCGAAGGGATCACCACGCCAACCAGGTTGACCCGCTGCGAGGCCAGGGCGCCTGCTATCTTGTTTGGGACGTATCCAAGAGTGCGGGCAGCCTCCAGCACCTTTTCGCGGGTAGATGCCGACACATCCCCCCGATTGCGCAGCACACGGCTTACCGTCATTTCGCTGACGCCACAGGCTTCGGATACGTCGCGCAACGTCAGCGTATGGCGGGGGTCAACGGCGTGAGGTCTGGACAATGCTGTTTCCGGCTGAACGGGTGACTGACCCTTGTTACCGCTAATGCAAAGCCTTGTCCAAGGGGCTTTGGTCTGGTAATGCTAGCGCTAACAGCCGACGTGCTGGCCATATCCTGCGCATCCTGCAAGCTCTCAACCATGATGCGACGGACCAGAGGGGGAGCGGTGGGCCAACTTCGTTCCCCCTTTTCTTTTGCCATTTGGTTGCCTTGCATCCCGTTTTGACGCATTCAGGCGGGAGGCCGTGCCTACCAGTGGCCTCGTAGCTCAGGGGATAGAGCGGCCGCCTCCTAAGCGGCAGGTCGTAGGTTCGAATCCTACCGGGGTCACCACCCATTCCTGCGTTGTCCCCGACTGGACGCGCCTTTGGCGATCAGGCGTCCAGATGCTCGACACTCAGCGCGTTGTCCTGAATGAAAGCGCGCCGCGGTTCGACCACATCACCCATCAACTTGGTGAAAATATCGTCTGCTTCGGCAAGGTCATCGACCTTGACTTGCAAAAGTGTGCGCGCCTCGGGGTCAAGCGTGGTTTCCCATAGCTGTTCGGGGTTCATCTCCCCCAGTCCCTTGTAGCGTTGCAACGAAAGGCCCTTTTCCCCCTCTGCAAGGATCGACTTCAAAAGGTCGATGGGGCCATGAATCGGCTGGTCACGGTCCTTGCGGACAAGCCGCGACGGATCGCTGTAGACGTCGCGATGCTGGGATGCGGCCGTCGCCAGTCGTCGCGCCTCGCCTGACCGCAGCACAGCACCGTCCAACGTCCGCAACTCTTCGACGCCGCGCAGGATGCGGCTTAGCCGGATGCCGTGGTCCTGCGTGATACGCCCGGTCCAGCCGCGCTCGTATTCGGCGGCTACCAGGTTCAATCGCTGCGCCACGGTGTCGGCGACGCGCTGGAGATCCGCGTCCGCGCTGCCAGGGTCGAACGCGCCCGCGAGGGCCGCCTGCTCAAGGATCGCGCGGGGGTAATGCGTGGGAAACGCGTCCAGCACGCGCCTGAACTGACGCGCACCTTCGATCACTCGGGCCAGATCGTTGCCGGCGATTTCCGTGCCATTGGCCAGCCGCAGAACCGCGCCTTCCAGACCCATCTCGATCAAATACTCTTCCAGCGCCGCCTGATCCTTCAGGTATACCTCTGACTTGCCCCGCGCGACTTTGTAAAGCGGCGGCTGGGCGATGTAGAGGTAGCCGCCCTCAATCAATTGGGGCATCTGGCGGAAGAAGAAGGTCAACAGCAGCGTCCGGATATGCGCACCGTCAACATCGGCGTCAGTCATGATGACCACCTTGTGATAGCGCAACTTGCCGATGTCGAATTCGTCACGGCCAATGCCGGTGCCCAGAGCGGTGATGAGCGTCCCGATCTCCTGGCTGCCCAGCATCCGGTCAAAGCGCGCACGTTCGACGTTCAGGATCTTGCCGCGCAGTGGCAGGACAGCCTGATTGTAGCGGCTGCGCCCTTGTTTGGCGGACCCGCCCGCGCTGTCACCCTCGACAAGGAACAGCTCGGATTTTGACGGATCGCGCTCCTGGCAATCCGCCAGCTTGCCGGGCAGCGAGGCGACATCAAGCGCCGTCTTGCGGCGTGTCAGTTCACGCGCCTTTCGGGCCGCCTCGCGCGCCAGCGCCGCCTCGATGATCTTGCCGACGATCGACCGGGCCGGGCCGGGATTTTCCTCAAACCACTCCGCCAGCTTTTCGTTGACCAGATTTTCCACCGCAGGCCGAACCTCGGACGACACCAGCTTGTCCTTGGTCTGGCTGGAGAACTTGGGATCGGGCACTTTCACCGACAGAACGCAGGTCAGACCTTCGCGCGCGTCGTCGCCGGTAAAATCGACCTTTTCCTTCTTTGCGATGCCAGACGACTGCGCGTAGGCGTTGATCGTGCGGGTAAGAGCGCCCCTGAACCCGGCAAGGTGGGTGCCGCCATCGCGCTGCGGGATGTTGTTTGTGAACGGCAGTACCATTTCGTTGTAGCTGTCGTTCCACCACATCGCGACTTCCACCGTGATGCCGTTGCGCTCACCGATCATGTAGATTGGATCGGGCACGACCGGCGCTTTCGACCGGTCGATGTATCTTACAAACTCCCGAACGCCGCCTTCATAGAACAACTCAACACGCTGCGGCTCGGCCAAACGTTGGTCTTCAAGGATGATGCGAACGCCGGAGTTCAGGAACGCCAGTTCACGAAGGCGGTGCTCCAACGTCTTGAAGCTGTATTCAAGATTGGAAAACGTGCCTTCGGGAATGTTCGATTTGGCCGAGGCAAGGAATCGGACTTCGGTTCCACGCATCCCGGGGGCAGGTCCAACCGGATAAACGTGAACAACGCATTCGCCATGCTCAAAGCGGGCGCGATACTCCGTCTCGTCACGCCAGACGCGCAACTCCAGCCATTCCGACAGGGCGTTGACCACGGAAACGCCCACGCCGTGCAAACCGCCAGACACCTTGTAGGCGTTGCCGCCTTCGTCGGTATTGTTGAATTTGCCGCCGGCGTGAAGCTGGGTCATGATGACCTCGGCTGCCGAAACACCCTCTTCCTGATGGATGTCGACAGGGATGCCGCGCCCGTTATCGCGCACGGACACGCTGTCATCGGGATGGATAATTACCGTGACCGCAGTCGCGTGCCCGGCCAGCGCCTCGTCGATGCCATTGTCCACGACCTCGTAAACCATGTGGTGCAGACCAGACCCGTCATCGGTATCACCGATATACATGCCGGGACGCTTGCGAACGGCCTCCAACCCTTTGAGAACCTTGATAGAATCAGCGCCATATTCGGCTGGCTTGCGGGCGGCGTCGGCCATGTGTGGAAAACCCTTGATATTACCCGCCATTCATAGCGTTTTGGTCATCCTTTGTCACCCCTGACCCACAATATTTGGTGGTCAGCTGAAGGGGATGACGCAGCCTACCGCGACCAGCAGGATCCCGGAAATGATGTTGAGGCGACGCAGGGCCGTGGGGCTGGACAATAGGCTTCTGGCACGGTCCAGGAACAGCGCGAGGCCAAGGTTTCCGAGCATCGGAACCAGCATCGACACGGTCAGGATAGCCACGATATCCAGCCCGGTGACGCGGCTCAGGTCAAAAAAGCCCGGCAGCACCCCCATGTAGAACAGGATCGCCTTCGGATTGCCGATCACCGCGGCAACGCCCACGGCAAATCCTGCCAAAGCTCCCGGTTTGGTCAGCTTGCTGTCGGTATCAATCGCAGCGGCGGGCTTGCGCATCAGAAGGATGCCCATCATCACAAAGATGCCTGCGGCCACCCACCTCAACGCCTCCAGAAACCCGCCATAAAGCGCGATGATCCAGCTAAGCCCAAAGATCGCGGCAAGAGGCCAGACACCGTCGCCCAGCGCCACACCGACCGCCAATGGCCACGCCGAGGCGAAACCACCCGAAAGCGCGCGCGCCGTCAGCGCAACCCAGACCGGTCCGGGAATAACCCACAGCAACGCCATACCGCCCGCATAAAGCAGAAGTTCATAAAATGTAACAGTCATTCATAAATCCTCTTGCGAGCTTAAATGTGACTGCCCGCCAATATCGGAAATCTTTATCAACCGACCTTTTCCGCGTAGCCCCCGGAACAACTCAGCCTCGGTGCCGGTCATCAAGGCCTGCGCGCCAAGGGAAACGATTTCGTCATAAAGCGCGGCACGCCGGTCTTCGTCCAGATGTGCGGCCACTTCATCCAGCAAAAGAACCGGAGCATGTCCGATGTCTTCGGCCAAG
Organism: uncultured Alphaproteobacteria bacterium; assembly: GCA_963822435.1. Taxonomy (GTDB): domain Bacteria; phylum Pseudomonadota; class Alphaproteobacteria; order Rhodobacterales; family Rhodobacteraceae; genus JAUYQR01. The sequence goes on along the minus strand of CAWGHN010000003.1, from coordinate 1,045,408 downwards.
GCCCTGGCGTTGGCGAGGATCAGGCTGATCAGCAAGGCCTTCTGTTCACCCGTCGAACATTGGTCTGCAGGCACGCCCTTTGCGGTATAGACAGCGGCGAGATCAGTGCGATGCGGTCCGGCGAGGGTGCGACCAGCCGCCAGGTCCCGCCGACGACCCTCAGCCAAAGCAGTCAGAAGATCGGTATCTTCGGACTCGGTCAGAGCAAGCGTAGCCTTGGGAAAGCCAGTCTCGCCGGTGGTTGCGCGGTCGATCCGGGCCAACGCAGCGCGCCGGTTCTGGGTAATCTGCGCCCCCGCTTCGGCCATCTGCGCCTCGAGTGCCGTATACCAGTGCGGATCGGTGATCTGGTCCCTCAAAAGCCGATTGCGGTCACGCATCGCTTTTTCATATGTGAGCGAAAATTCAGCATGATCCGGCGCAAAACTGAGCGTCATCCGATCAAGAAAGCGGCGACGGCCGTCTGCGGCCTCGATCCAGAGGCGGTCCATCGCGGGAACAAGCCAGAGAATGCGGATAACACGGCCCAGGCTGGCCTGGGTTGCGATCTTGCCATCGACGCGAACCTGCCGCGCCTCGCCCGGCTCTGCCCAGGTCTCCAGATCATGGCCGCCACCAAGGCCGACAACGGTTGCGCGCAGCTTCCAGCCAATCCGTTCAGGCCGTTTGGCCAGGTCGTCAGAACCGGCCCGACGCAGCCCCCGCCCCGGCGAAAACAGCGACACAGCCTCCAGCAGATTGGTCTTGCCGGCGCCGTTCGGGCCGATCAGGGCAACCGGACGACCATCGAAATCCAGATTTGCCAACCGATGGCTGCGGAAATGCGACAGGCTGAGCGACGTGATCGACAGACCGCCCAAGGATTTGCGCCTTTTCGTTCAGTAACCGGGTCAGACGCGCATCGGCATGACGACGTAAACCGCCGACGTGTCATTGCCTTCACGCATCAGCGTCGGATCACCGGAAGAGTTGAACAGGAACACGGCGTTCTCCCGGTCAACCTGGCTTGCGATCTCCAGAAGATACTTGGCGTTGAAGCCGATCTCGAGCCGCTCATCGCCGTAAGCGACAGCCAATTCTTCCTCAGCGGCGCCACTGTCAGGCGCGTTGACCGAAAGAACAAGCCGATCCTCATCAAGGCTCAGCTTGACCGCCCGCGACCGTTCGGACGAAACGGTGGCAACGCGGTCGACTGCCTTGGCGAACTCGGAGGCGTCAACCTCAAGCCGCTTGGTGTTTCCCGTCGGAATGACACGGGTGTAATCGGGGAAGGTGCCGTCGATTACTTTCGAGGTCAGGGTGATCGCCGGTGTCGCAAAGCGAACCTTCGTTTCAGAAACCGACACGGCGATCTGCGCCTCGTCATCATCGAGCAGCTTGCGCAACTCTCCTACCGTCTTGCGCGGCACGATCACGCCGGGCATGCCGGCGGCACCATCGGGAAGCGGAGCATCAATGCGGGCCAGACGGTGCCCATCGGTCGCCACACAACGCAGCACCTGCGCGCCGTCCGATGTCGAGACATGGAGGTAGACGCCGTTCAGATAGTAGCGGGTTTCCTCGGTCGAAATGGCGAATTTCGCCTTGTCGAACAGGCGGCGCAGCATGGGCGCCGGCGCCGAAAAGTTCGACGAATACTCCGACGTTGCCATGATCGGAAAATCTTCCCGAGGCAGCGTCGCGAGGCTGAAGGTCGACCGACCGGCCATGATCGTCAGGCGGCCCGTGGCGGCATCTTCGGTCAGATTGACAAGGGCGCCATCAGGCAGCTTGCGGACGATTTCATGCAGCATGACGGCCGAGACCGTCGTGGCACCGGGGCGTTCCACCATTGCGGGAGCGCGGTCCACGACTTCGATGTCGAGGTCGGTCGCCCGAAAGCTGACGTTTGCACCTTCGGCTTCGATCAACACGTTGGCGAGGATCGGAATGGTATTGCGACGCTCGACCACGGACTGGGCCTGTGCCAGCGCCTTCAGCAGTGTGGCGCGTTCGATCGAGAGCTTCATGTCACTTCCCCCTGTCGTCCCCTTGAAGGGACGCCGAATTTACCCGGTTTTCGCCGGTTCACAAGCCTTTGCGCGGACATTGCGGGTGATTGCATAGGCCGTCAAGGCCATGCGGGTGTCAGCCTTGCAGCAGACGGCGCAGAAGCTGCAGATCGTCGGAAAGCTGGCTGTCGGTCGCCATCAATTCCTCGATCTTGCGCACGCCGTGCATGATCGTGGTATGGTCGCGCCCACCGAACCGGCGGCCGATTTCCGGCAGCGACCGTGGCGTCAGTTGCTTGGCCAGATACATTGCCACCTGACGCGGGCGTGCGATGTTACGCAGACGTTTCGGGCCAATCATGTCGGACAGGCGGATGTTGTAATGTTCGGCCACCTTGCGCTGGATTTCTTCGATCGAGAGCTTGCGGTCGGACGACCGCAGGATGTCGGCAAGGCAATCCTGCGCCAGATCAAGCGTGATTTCGCGGCCCACCAGCGAGGCAAAGGCGAAAAGCCGGGTCAGCGCGCCTTCAAGAATGCGGACGTTCGAGGTGATGCGATGCGCAAGAAATTCCAGCACACCATCGGCAAGCACGAGGCCGCGATACTGGCTGCGGTAATATTCGACCTTCTGCTGCAGGATACCCAGGCGTAATTCGTAATCAGTGGGGTGAAGATCGACCACAAGGCCGCACTGCAGCCGTGACTTGATGCGATCCTCCAGATCCTTGATCTCGCCCGGCGCGCGGTCGGCTGAAATCACGATCTGCTTGTTCTGATCGACCAAGGCGTTGAAAGTGTGAAAGAATTCTTCCTGCGTTGAATCCTTTCCGGCAATGAACTGAACGTCATCCACCATCAGCACATCAACCGAACGGAACAGCTCCTTGAAATCCATGATCTGGCGTTCGCGCAGGGCCTGTACGAACCGGTACATGAACTGCTCGGCCGACAGATAAAGAACGCGCAATTCCGGCCAGCGGGTCTGCAGTTCGTGCGCGATGGCATGCATCAGGTGCGTCTTGCCAAGGCCGACCCCGCCGTAAAGAAAAAGCGGATTGAACGTGACCGGGCCGCCTTCGGCCACACGGCGCGCAGCAGCATGGGCCAATTCGTTTGGCTTGCCGACGACAAAGCTGTCGAATGTGAATCGGGCGTCCAGCGGGGCACCAGGCAGCTCTTCGTCAGCGGCGGCGCGGCGCGGGCTGGCTTTTGCGGCGGCGCGGGCTGGCTGGGCGCGGACGGCGCCGGTGCTGACGGTGAACTCCAGACGGTCCACAGGCTCGCCCGCGGTGGAAAGCTGGGTGCGGATCTGATCGGCGTAGTTGCGCTGGACCCAGTCGCCGAAAAAGATCGTCGGAACTTCAAAACGCGCGACACCGTTCTTCAGGTGGGACAGCTTCAGAGGCTCGATCCAGGTGACATAGTTGTTCCTGCCCACGCGCTTGATCAATTCCTCGCGCACCTGGCCCCACGCTTCGTTCGTCATACTGTTCGACCTGCCCCAAAGTTCTAACCTGCGGTTCTGCCGCAGGGCGCGCACTAAGCGTCTGTCACCATGCGGCCCACCGATCACAGGTACCGTCCCGCCATCGCGAGCGACGGGGACTGCGGCCTGAAGTCTGCGGGACAAGAACCATCAGCGGCACACCGAACTTTCGGCGTGCCGTGCTGCACGTCAGCGGGGCGGCTTGGCCGCCACCTCTAACTTGCTGAACCCAAACGAAAAACTCAGACGAAGCGGATGGACCCGCGGTCGCTGTGCAGCAGCTTTCCGTTCACGAACAGCCCTGTCCCCCAGGACGAAGTGAATCGCACTCCCAAGGTAGCAAGTGGTCCAGAGCGACCGCAACCGAACATCTCGCTTGACAGAGGTTACCAACAAGCGAATCCGGCGGGGTGTGCAAATCGGCAACGCCGTGCCGGATTGGTGGTCGCGACGGACGAAAAAAGACAAAAGGCGCAACCCTTCGGTTGCGCCTTTGGCCCGTTACATGTGCCATCGATTCTCAGGCGGTCGGCAGCGATTTTACCCGCGAGGCCAGACGCGAAATCTTGCGCGAGACGGTGTTTTTGTGCAGCACGCCTTTCGACACACCACGCGCCAGTTCAGGCTGGGCGGCCTTAAGCGCAGCGGCGGCGGCGTCAGAATTGCCTGAGGCCAGCGCCTCTTCGACCTTGCGCAGGAACGTGCGGATACGCGAACGGCGGGCTTTGTTCACAGCATAACGCGCTTCGGATTGACGAGCGCGCTTCTTGGACTGGGCGGTATTTGCCATGGGCTTCCTATTGGTCTTTCGGTTTCAAACGGGTTGCACGAAAGACCAAAGGCCCCGGCCTGACGGTCGGGAAATGATTCTTGCCTAAGCGGGCCCACGCGCATGTGGGGCGGCCTATAGGGCAAGGCGCACGAAAAGAAAAGCCCTACTTGTCGCGGAACTGCGGCTGGCGCTTTTCCAGAAAGGCCGCCATGCCTTCTTTCTGGTCCTCGGTCGCAAACAAGGCGTGGAACATCCGGCGCTCGAAAAGAAGTCCTTCGGACAAGCTGGTTTCCTGCGAACGATTGACCGTCTCTTTCACGACCATTGCGGTTATGCACGATTTCTCGACAATCTTGGCGGCGGATTTCATCGCCTCCTCGATCAGCGATTTCGCGGGCACGACGCGGCTCACCAGCCCACACCGCTCTGCCTCGGCAGCATCCATGAACCGGCCAGTCAGATGCATGTCCATCGACTTCGACTTGCCGACCGCGCGTGTCAGGCGCTGGGTTCCGCCCATGCCGGCCACAATGCCAAGGTTGATTTCAGGCTGGCCAAACTTGGCGGTATCGGCGGCGATAATGAAATCTGCCAGCATCGCAAGCTCGCATCCCCCACCCAGGCAATAGCCGGAAACAGCCGCGATCACCGGCTTGCGCACTTTGGCGATGGCGTCAGCCTCGGGGCCGAAAAGGTTGTCGAAATAGACCTCGGTAAATGTCTTTTCAGCCATTTCCCTCACATCCGCGCCGGCGGCAAAAGCCTTCTCCGATCCGGTGATGACGATACAACGCACCTTGTCATTTGCATCGGCGGCCGTGACGGCAGCAGCAAGTTCGCCCATCAGCTGGGAATTCAGCGCGTTCAGCGCGTCGGGGCGATTGAGGCGGATGAGGGCGACGTAGTCCTCGATCTCGACGATCAGTGTGCTGTAGGCCATTGCGCCGCTCCGCCGTTTTGGGTGCGGTGACTCCTAGCACCAAAAGGGGCGATGACAAGTCACCTCTGGCAGTCGGGGCACCAGAACGAGGAGCGACCGGATTGTACGGTGCGGGTGATCACGGCAGTGCATCCCGGCGTTTCACACGGCTGGCCTTCGCGGCCATAGACTTGGAAATGCTTTTGAAAATAGCCAAGCTCACCATCTGTCTGACGGTAGTCCTTCAGCGATGATCCCCCCGCGTCTATCGCTTCGGCCAGCACCTGGCGGATGATCGGAACGAGAGCGGCAGGCTTCTTGACCTTGCCGGCCAGCCGCAGCGGGCTGATCCCGGCGCGGAACAGGGTTTCGCAGACATAGATGTTGCCAAGCCCTGCCACGATCCGCTGATCCAGAAGCGCGGATTTGATTGGCGTGTTGCGGCCCTTCAACCGCGCAGCAAGGTAGGGTTCGCTGAAATCATTGCCAAAGGGTTCAGGACCGATACTGGCGAGAAGCGGATGCGTTGCGGCTGTGGCGGTGGGCATCAGGTCCATCGCCCCGAAGCGGCGGGCATCGTTGAAAGTGATGCGCACCCCGCCCGACAAGTGCAGCACGACATGATCATGTTTCTGCGGTGCGGGATGGTCATGACGAAACGCGCCGATCATGGCGCCTGAAATCAGCATCCGGCCTGACATGCCAAGGTGGATCAACAATGTTTCGCCGGACGACAGGTCCGCAAGGATGTATTTGGATCGACGTCGCAGCGCCATAATCCGCTGGCCGGTCAGCCGCTCGGCCATACGTTCGGGCAAAGGCCAGCGCAGGTCGGGGCGGTTGACCTCGGCCCGGATGATCACCTGACCCTCCATCACCGGGGCAAGGCCACGGCGGACGGTTTCGACTTCGGGCAGTTCGGGCATGGCACTTCGGTTCCTCGGCGCTCCAGTTTCGACGAAAGCGGCGCGGGCGACAATGGCTTTGGTGCAGCCTGCGGCAGTTTGCGGTTTCCCTCGGAGGGTGGCCGGCGCTATATCCCGGCCAGACGCGTTTTGCGAAGGCAGGCCCGGATGACCAGCGAAGACGACAAGACCACCCACTTCGGGTTTCAGGATGTGCCAGAGACCGAAAAGGCCGGCATGGTGCACGGCGTCTTTTCGCGCGTGGCGTCGAAGTATGATGTCATGAACGACCTCATGTCCGGAGGCGTGCATCGCCTTTGGAAAGACGCACTGATGGATTGGCTGGCCCCCCGGCCCGGTCAGCGCCTGCTAGACGTGGCGGGCGGCACGGGTGACGTTGCGTTCCGCTTCCTGAAACGCGCGGCTGGCGCAACGGCGGTGGTCTGCGACCTGACCGAGCCGATGCTGCTCGAAGGCCGCAAGCGCGCCGAAGCGGAACAGCAGTCGGACCGGCTGGATTGGGTTGTGGGCGATGCGATGGCGCTGCCGTTTCCGGACGCCAGCTTTGACGTCTATACGATTTCGTTCGGCATCCGGAACGTAACCCGGATCGCCGATGCGCTGGCCGAGGCTTATCGCGTGCTGCGCCCGGGCGGGCGCCTTATGGTGCTGGAGTTCAGCCATATTCCGAACGACATGCTGCAAAAGGCTTACGACCTATATTCCTTCAACGTGATCCCGATCATGGGTCAGGTCGTGGCCGGAGACCGGGACAGCTATCAGTATCTGGTCGAAAGCATCCGCAAGTTTCCCGATCAGGAAGCCTTTGCCGGCATGATCCGCGCGGCGGGCTTTGGTCAGGTAAAGTATCGCAACCTCACGATGGGCGTCGCGGCCCTGCATTCCGGCTGGAAACTGTGAGGGGGCCGCACAACATCATCCGGCTGATCCGGACCGGGGCCACGCTGGAGCGCACCGGTGCGATGGATGTCGTGCTTGAGGCGTTCCGTGCGCCTGCCCGGCTGAGGTTTGCCGCGCGACTGCTTGGCTGGCCGTTCAAATGGCTTGGCCTGAAAGGTGACCCGGCGTTGCCGCCGGCGACGCGCGCGCTCACCGCGCTTGGCCCGGCTTACATCAAGTTCGGGCAGGTGCTTTCGACGCGCCCCGATATCGTCGGCGACGAACTGGCGGTGCAACTCAAATACCTGCAGGACAAGCTGCCGCCGTTTCCCACCGAAATCGCGAAACGGATGATCGAGGCGGAACTGGAACTGCCGGTCAGCGAGCTTTTCTCCGAGTTTTCCGAGCCGGTTGCCGCCGCCTCCATCGCCCAGGTGCATCGCGCGCGGCTGGCCGACACCGGCGAGGATGTGGCGGTCAAGGTGCTTCGGCCCGGCATCGAACGGGCCTTCCGCAAGGACATCGACGCCTTCTACCTTGCCGCGCGCGGGATCGAGCTTCTGGCGCCCGCCGCGCGCCGGCTGCGCCCAATGGACGTGATCACGCATTTCGAGGGCGTGGTGATGGGAGAGCTGGACCTGCGGCTGGAATCCTCGGCCGCCGCTGAATTCGGCTCGAACACCGCCAAGGACGAAGGCTTTCAGGTGCCCAAGCCCTACTGGTTCCTGTCCAGCCGCAATGTGATGACGCTGGGCTGGGCCGAGGGTATCGGGCTGAACGAAAACGCCGCCATCGACGCTGCCGGTCATGACCGCAAGGTCCTTGGCGCACGGGTGTTGCACCTGTTCCTGAATCACGCGCTGCGCGATGGATTCTTCCATGCCGACATGCATCAGGGCAACCTGAAGATCGCACCGAACGGCGACATCATCGCCTATGATTTCGGCATCATGGGCCGGATCGACGAATACACACGCCGCGTCTATGCAGAGATTCTGTTTGGCTTTATCCGCAAGGATTACCGCCGCGTGGCAGAGGTGCATTTCGAGGCGGGCTACGTGCCGCCCGACCGTGACATCGACGAATTCGCCCGCGCGCTGCGCGCGGTTGGCGAGCCGATCTTCGGGATGGATGCCAGCCGCATCTCGATGGCCCGACTGCTCGCCTATCTGTTCGAAGTGACCGAACGCTTCGGCATGGAAACCCGGACCGAGCTGATCCTGTTGCAGCGGACGATGGTGGTGGTCGAGGGCGTGGCGCGATCACTTGACCCGCATATCAACATCTGGGAAGTCGCCAAGCCCATCGTCGAAGGCTACATCAAGGAAAACGTCGGTCCAAAGGCCCTGTTGCGCGATCTTGCCAAGACGGCGCGGGTGCTGGCACGATTTGGGCCGAAACTTCCGGCACTGGTCGAGGCGCAACTGATCAAGGCCGGCAATCCCCTCACTCCGGTTGCCGTGGTCCGCCGTCGGGTGCATCCGATTGTCTGGCTGGCCGTGATCCTTGCTGCCTTCGCAGCGGGCCTTGGCGTGGCCGAGTTGCTTTAGCTTACTGCGGCAGCCTCAGGCCGGTGACCGCAGACGCGGCCACTTCGATGCCGCCTTGCAGTACAAGTCGCGTGCCATCGCTGCCGCCCCTCGCTTCGATGACGCGAGCATAATGTTCGACCGCATGGGTGTCGATCAATTGCTCCCCGTTCCAGCTCTCAAGGGCAATCTGATACCGGCCTTCGGGCAGCGGTTCGCCCGTAGCGTCGGCACCAAGCCATTGGTAAGGCGCTGCGGTGGGTGGAATTTCTTCGCGAGAAACAAGGTTGCCCTGCGCGTCCTTCACCACGATCACGGCCCGCGTCGACCCTACCGCCGGGTTCGGCGACAGGCTGACCGCGCTGCCGTCATACCAGACCGGTGCGTTTGACCGCGCTTCCTGCCCGATCCATCCGGCCATTTCCGACATTCCAAGCTGGGCAAAACGTCCGGCCATTTTGGCAAGCAACTGGTTCGTCTGCACCTGCTGTTCGACACCCGAGAATGTCGCCAGTTGCACGGCATAATCGCTGGAATCTATCGGGTTCAGCGGGTCCTGATTTTGCATCTGCACGGTCAGCATCTTCAGAAAGGTCGTGAAGTCGGAACTGATCTTGCTGGTGCCCTGGCCGGTAGCGGGGCTTGCGGCAGAAGGCGATGTGGCGGTGACGGGGCTTATGGTCATTGGCTACTCACAGTCTGAGGTCAAGGGAAGCCGTCGCGCCGGGCCGCAGAGCGGCAAGTGCAGCGGCCGGGGGCGCCTCGGTGGCAAGGGGCATGGAGTTGCTTGGACGCTGGTCAGAACCAGCCGAGGCCCCGCCTCCGGAATTCGACTGTGCAAATCCCAGATCGGCGCCAGTGAATCCGGCCATCTTGAGGTCGGCCACAAGCTGATCGGCATTGCGCCGGAACAGATCCATCGCCTCGGGCCGCTCAAACGTCATCATCACGACGATGCGGCTGGCGTCGGTTTCATGCGGCCGAAAAGACAGCCGGACCTCGCCAAGCTCGTCGGGCGAAAGCGCGACTTCTGTGGTGGTTTCACCCAAACCCGCACTTTGAACGATCTGCGCAGCCAGCGCAGCAACCGGGCTTGCGGGCACCGCTGTGTGTATGGCCGGGGCCGATGGCAGCAGACTTGGCCACGGCAGGCTGCCGAGCAGACCCGTCACACCGCTGGTTGTATCCGGAAATTTGTCGGTTGAGGGATGAAACGGCACAAACCGGACGTCGGCCGGTTGCATTGCAACGGTTACGGCGTAGGCAAAGCGCGCCTCCCCTGGCATGACTGGCGGGCCAAGCCGACCTTCCCCCTTTGGCGTCTGGCTCTTATCAAGGCGCGGAGCAGTGCCTTCCTCCGGAATCGGCCCCATTGTGGCAACCTTCCCGGTTTCCTCCGCATCAGGCTCCCTTGCCTGCATCTGTTGCGGCGCCACAGCGGCAAGTGGCACGGTCGGCGCCCGGTCAACGTCCTTTTCCGGCCGCGGAGGCACAAAAGCGGGACGACCTTTGTCGGCTACGGGAGCCATCACTGCTTCGGGAATGGCAGAAGCAGGGTCAGGGACCGGGAAAGAGACAGGCACAGGGACGGGAAGGGGGACGGGGACGGGGACGGGGACAGAGGCGCGGACTGGCACCAGTCCCTGAACCGCATCTGGCAGACCAGCACCCGATTGACAGACAGTCATCGGCTCGGCTGGGACGGGCGTCATTCCCGCGACAGCGATATCAGCGACCGGATGGCGAGCTGGCGCAACTTGATCGCCACTCAACCGCGGTGTCGGAGGTGACACCGGCAGGTCTCTCACGTTCCGATCTGCTGCATCAAGAGCCTTCTTGATGTCCCCGTTCGGTCCCTGATCCTTGCTTTCGGTGGGCGGGACGGCGCCAGACGGTTCCAAAGGCGGTGATGACGCCGCGCCCTCCAACGGGCGGACAAAGGTGCCGCTAGGCGACGGGTCAGCCGCCCCAATTGGCGGTTGTGAAGGCGTTGAACCGGGCAGAGGTCGCACCAGCCAGAAGTCCGGTATCCTGATGCCCGCTGCGGCAACGTCGCTTGCCTTGACCGTGTCCGGGAAGGCCAGAGTTACATCACCCGCAGCTGATGTGTCCTCAAACGCAGAAGCTGCATCGAATTCATCACCGAAGCTGACGCCACTACTCGTCTCGCCTTCACCCGAGACGTCTGCGGCATGCGGCATCGAGAGCTGAAGGAGGGGTAGCATTGTTTGCATCGTTTTCCGGAATTCTTTCAGGACCTCCCGCTTATCGCCTGCAACTGGTTACCCATTCTTTACCCGGATCGCGAAGAATGCCGAAAATCCGCCTCATCGGAGCGATGCGATGCAAATCCACCCGACGATCCAGCCAACGGCCGCCGAAGCCCCACCGATCACTGACCGAAACCGGCAGTTGATGACACAGGCCAAGGCGCTCGAAGCGTCTTTTCTGGCTGAAATGCTGGGTCAGGCTGGCCTTGGCGCGCCTAGCGAAGAGTTTGGCGGTGGCGCTGGAGAAGAACAGTTCGCATCGTTCCTGAAACAGGAGCAGGCTCGGCTGATGGTAGAAAAGGGCGGTATCGGCCTTGCGGAAATGATCTTCAGATCCTTGTCGGAGAGAGACAATGCAGCACCCTGACATGGACAGCGTCTTGGACCATACCTACAGTGCACTCCTGTCCGGTGACCTGCGCGGGCTTGCCCGGCTGACAGCAGACATGCAGACATCCCCAGATATCCGCGTGGCCGATCATGCGGCAGCCGAGCGGCTCCGGCGCAAGGCGATGCGAAACCAGCGCCTCTTGCGCGCCGCTGCACAGGGCCTACGCACCGCACGCGGGCGGCTGGCAGAGATTTCCGCCGAGCCCGCGCTGACGACCTATGATGCCAAGGGGCGAAAGGCGTCGGTCGGCCAAGTCGCACCGGGTCAACCGAGACGTTTCTGATCACTAAAACATGATGCATTCCGGCGAGTTGCCTTAGGAAAGCGTTAGTTTGTTCAAGCGATCACTGAACCTGCATCCCATGAAGGGACGGCGCTACCGGTTCCCCGGTTGCAGTGGACAGAACGCCCCTTTCGCCACCAGACCGGTGGCTCTTTCCAGCCGCGAAAAGCGCGGCTTCAAGCGAAGGAATACATCATGACGTCGATCCTGACGAATACCGGTGCGATGGTCGCGCTTCAGACCATGAAGGGCATCAACGCCAACCTCAACCAGACCCAGGCAGAAATCGCCACCGGCAAAAGCGTCGGCTCCGCCAAGGACAACGCCGCCTACTGGCGCGCCAAGGAAGGCGAGCTGGCGCGGACAATCCTTGCTATGCCCGAAGTGCGGGCGGCCCGTGTCCACCTTGCCAGCGCGCCCACCCGCGCGTTTCAGCCCGACGTGCAGGCCAGCGGCTCGGTCACGCTGACCACCACCACCGGCCAGCTTTCCGAAACGCAGGCGCGGGCGATCCGCCATTTGGTCGCAAGCGCGGTGTCGGGGATGCGGCCGGACGATGTGCAGATCATCGACACGGTCGGTGGGCTGATCGGCGGACAGGATGAAGCCGAGTTCGAGGGGACAGATGCAGCCGCGCGGGCTGCGGCGATCAAAGGGAATGTCGAACGTCTGCTGGCGGCACGGGTCGGTCCCGGCAAAGCCGTGGTCGAGGTTGCGGTGGATCTGGTGTCCGAACGCGAACAGATCACCGAGCGAACCTTCGATCCGCAGGGCCGCGTCGCGATATCGTCGGAAACCGAGGAAAAGACCGGCTCCAGCACCGAACCGGGCGGCAACGTCACGGTCGCGTCCAACCTGCCCGAAGGCGATGCAGCCCAAGGCGCCGCCGGGCAAAGCCAATCTACCGAAACGCGCGAGCGGGTGAATTACGAGGTGTCAGAAACCTCGCGCGAGGTTGTCAAGAACCCCGGCGCGATCCGCCGACTGACGGTTGCGGTCATGGTCGACGGTCAGGCCAGCCTCGCCGCCGATGGCAGCCGCACCTGGGCCCCCCGCGCCGAAGAGGAACTCGCCGCGCTGCGCGAACTTGTCGCCTCGGCGGTTGGGCTGGACGAGGCGCGTGGCGATGTCCTGACGCTGAAATCACTGGAATTCCAGGAAATCGCGGTGGAGGGGACCGAGGCGACGACACGGCTGTTTCCGCCGGTCGGCACGCTTGACGTGATGACCATCATCCAGACCGCAGCGCTGGCTTTGGTGGCTGTGGTGCTCGGCCTGTTCGTGGTCCGGCCAATCCTGACCTCGGCCAGCGCGACGCGAGCGCTGGCCGCACCCGATACACCTCTGGCGCTGCCTTCGGCCAGTTACGGCGGGGCGCTGACCGGCGAAGTGCAGTCCGGTTACGCCAGCGCGTCCCTTGGCGCGATCCCCGCTTACGGCGACGCGGCCGACCCCGAGGAATTGCATGACAACGACCCTGCGGCCCGCCTCCGCCGCCTGATCGAAAAGCGCCAGACCGAGTCCATCGAGATTCTTCGCGGCTGGATGGAACACGAGGAGGAACGCGCCTGATGGGCTTCGTCAATCTGGAAGTTTTCGACACCGAAACCACCGCAGATGGCGTGGAACAGCCGCTGGTGCAGGCCAGCGCGCTGGAAGACGCAAAGATCGCCTCGTTCGAACAGGGCTACACCGCCGGCTGGGACGATGCGAGCGCTGCGCAGGGCAACGACCAGACGCGCATCCGCGCCGATCTGGCCCGCAATCTGCAAAGTCTCGCCTTCACCTACCACGAGGCGCGCGGCCATGTGTTGCAGGCGATCCGACCCCTGATCGTGGAGATGACGAGCCGCCTTCTGCCGCAGATGGCACGCGAGACGCTGGCCCCCATCGTGCTGGAAACGCTGATGCCGATGGCCGACGAACTGGCCGATGCTCCCCTGACGCTGGTGATAAACCCCGCCGCCCGCCCGGCCGTCGAGGCGCTTCTGGAGCGCGCAACCGGCCTGCCCCTCGTCATCGAAGAAGAGCCGTCGCTCGGGGAAGGCCAGGTCTACATCCGCTGCGGTGCCGTCGAGGCAAAGGTCGATCTCGGTCAGGTCACGGCAGAAATCGCGCAGGCCGTTCAGGGGTTTTTCAGCCTGACACACAAGGAGAAGAAGCATGGATGAACTGTCAGACGCCAACCCGTTCGGTCAGGTGCCGATCGAGGTGACGATCTCGGTCGGGCGGGCGCGCCCGCTGGTCAGGGATCTGCTGCGGCTGGGCAAGGATGCCGTTTTGCAACTTGACCGCCGGGTGGATGACCCGGTGGAGCTATACGTCGGTGACCGCCTGATCGCGCGCGGCGAATTGACGGAACTGGAGGGGGACATGGCCGGGCAGCTTGCGGTGCGGCTGACCGAGGTTGCCAACCTGCGGGGCGGGCTGTGAAGCAGGGCGCCGCGCTTACGATCCTGTTTGTGCTGATCGCCAGCCCGGCGCTTGCGCAGCAGTTGTCGCTGGATCTGGGCGGCGAGGGGTCGCTTTCGCTGCGCTCAGTGCAGCTTTTGCTTCTTGTCACGGTGCTCAGCATCGTGCCGGGCCTTGCGGTGATGGTGACCTGCTTTCCGTTCATCGTGACGGTGCTGTCGATCCTGCGGCAGGCTATCGGGCTGCAACAGGCGCCGCCGAACATGCTGATCATCAGTCTGGCGATGTTCCTGACGTGGTATGTGATGGACCCGGTCTTTACCAAGGCCTGGGTCGAGGGGATTGAGCCGCTGACCAGTGGTCGCATCGAACTGGCGCCGGGGCTTCAGGCCGCAATCGCCCCGTTTCGCGACTTCATGGCCCAGCGCGTCGACCCGGAAACCTTGCAGACCCTGCGGGACTTGCGGCCGTCTGCACCCGGTGCCGAAACCCCGCTGTCGCTGCTCATTCCATCATTTCTGCTGTCGGAAATCCAGCGTGCGTTCGAAATCGGGTTTCTGATCTTCCTGCCGTTCCTGATCATTGATCTGGTGGTCGCGGCAGTCCTCATGTCGATGGGCATGATGATGGTGCCGCCCGCCGTGGTGTCGCTGCCGTTCAAGTTGATCTTCTTCGTCGTGGCCGATGGCTGGACGCTGATTTCTGGGGCGCTGGTGCAAAGCTACTTCTGAACCGGTGCCTCGGCGATCCACCAGCCGGACCGCGCTTGGCGCAAGCGTCGCGCGGCGTCGACGGCTGCCGACGCGGTGGCGAAAAGGCCAAAGCACGTCGCACCCGATCCCGACATCCGCGCCAACTCGCAGCCGGGCATTGCCGCGAGTTCGGCCAGCACCCCGCCGATCACCGGAGCCAGCCGCAGCGCGGGGCGTTCAAGATCGTTGCGCTGGGTGCGCAGAAACCCGACCAGCGCCGCGAAAGTGGGAAAAGCAGGCAGAGGGTCCGGCATGGCAGGGTTCGCCCGCGCCTCCAGCGCCCGGAACACCTCTGGCGTCGAAACGCTGACACCAGGGTTGACCAGCACCAGCCAGGCGTCCGGCAAGGCCGGCAGCGGGTGAAGCCCCTCGCCCGCCCCCGTCATCCGCAACGGTCGCCCGGCAAGGCACGCCGGCACATCCGCGCCAAGCTGCAACACCCCGTCCGCATCGGGCAACGGCTGACCGGTCAGCCGCGCGATCGCGCGCAACGTGGCCGCGGCATCCGCCGATCCCCCGCCGATCCCGGAGGACACGGGCAGCACCTTGTCCAGTGTGATCGCCATCCCGCCGCCCATCAGACGCGCCGCCTGCAACACCAGATTGTCGTCGCTTGCCGCAAGTGCCGCCGCTTGCGAGCCGACGATGGAAAGTTCCATTATCTCCGACCGGCGCAGGGAAACCCGGTCGCCCACTCCAGCAAAAACCACCAGACTGTCCAGCAGATGGTAGCCATCCGCGCGCCGTCCGGTCACATGCAGCGTCAGGTTGATCTTGGCGGGTGCAAATTCGACGACTGGCTCAGTTGCCATTCTCGACGGCTTCCACCGGTTTCGGCCCTGTGGCACTCTCGTCGGCCATCACGGCGTCCAGCCCGACCTCCAACTTGCGCCTGATCCGTTCAGCATCCTTTTCCGTCGGATCGAACGACAAGGCCCGGTGCCACTGGAACCGCGCTTCCAGCGTCCGTCCGACCTTCCAGTAGACATCGCCCAGATGGTCCGTGACCACCGGGTCCACCGGCTCCAGCACCGACGCCTTTTCCATCGGCGCAAGCGCTTCGTCATAGCGGCCCAAGCGGAACAGTGCCCAGGCCAGACTGTCGATGATGTAGCCCTTCTCCGGGTCGGCCGCGACCGCCCGCTCGATCATCCCCAAGGCCTCGTCCAGCTTTTCGCCACGGTCCACCAACCCGTAACCAAGGTAGTTCAGCACCTGCGGCTGGTTCGGGTTCAGCGCCAGCGCCGCGCGGAAATCAGCCTCCGCCGGGGCCCAGTCCAGGCTCTGCTCGTGGCAGATGCCGCGGTAGAAATACAGGATCCACTGTTCCGGCTGCGCCTCGGTCACCAGGTTCAACGCAGCTGTATACGCAGCTTCGGCTTCGTCGAACCGCTTTTCCACCCGCAGAAGATCCCCGAGCGACGATTGCACGATGATCAGGTCACCGTGGCTTTTGGCCAGGGTGCGCAAGGCCTCGAGGGCAGCATCCGTGTTGCCTTGCGCCTGCAACGCGCCGGCGCGGCCAATCTCGGCGGTGACAAAGGCCGGGTCGTCCGGCTTGAACAGCGCGTAGGTCGACACCGCCAGATCCGGCTGGTCGAGGGCTTCAAGCAGTTGCGCCGACAACAGCCGCGCATCGGTGTGATCAGGCCGCAGATAGGTGGCAATCCGGGTGTGCAGCAAGGTCAGCACCGGATCGGCATCACCGTTCAGCGCTGTGGCAACCGAAAAGAATACCTCGGCCAAACCGTCGCGGGCCGAGGTCACAGTGTCGAACGGAACCGGCTCGCCCGCTGTCAGTCGCGCGCGCAAGCTGTCCAGCATCGGGTCAGGCTCGGTGCCGAACGACCGGTCCAGCAGATCCAGAGCATCCGCGTTGCGTTCCAGTTGGCTCAGGATCTGCGCATGGGCAAGCACACCGCGCCGCATCACGTAGATCGGGCCGGCCGCCTCGCCCGACAGGATCTTGTCGGCACCCTCGAAATCTCCGACCGAGGCAAGCGCCAGCGCCTTGTGATAGTAGCCGAACGCCTCCAGCCCCTTCTCCTTGGTCATCTCGTCAAACCGAGCCAGGGCGTCCGTCATGCGCCCGCTGCCCACCAGCGCCCAGGCGGTCACCAGATCCTCGACCAGCTTGCCAAGATCGCGGCCGCCATCGGCCTCGGCCAGCAAGGCCGGGTAATCCTCGCGCGCCGCAGCGTCGGCCAGCAGCACGAATTCGGCCAACTGGCTGGTGCCGCCCAACTCTTTCAGACGGGCGGCCACATCCTTTGCCAGATCCAGATCGCCAACCCCGATCTGCGCCAGAAGCGCGCCTTCCAGCAGCCGGACATTTCCCGGATCAGCCAGGATCGCCTTGCCGTACCAAACGGCAGCCGAACGAAAATCATTCTCGGTCTCGGCCACCCTCGCGGCCAGATACGCACCCGAGTCGCCGACATCCTGCCCAAAGCCCGGACCGGAGATCAGCGTCGAACAGATTGCCGCGCCAAGCGCAAAGGCCGACAGCTTGCGAAGGACAGTCGTGGGCATCCGGCCTCTCCCGTCAGGATTTTGCGCGAAGCTAGCCGCGCGCGCACCGCTAGGCAATGCATGCCGCCGCTGCCACGGTGCCATCACCCGCCCCAGGACCGAACTTTTGCGTGATCGCCTCACATGTTCGGATAATTCGGCCCGCCACCGCCAATCGGCGTGGTCCAGACGATATTCTGGCTCGGGTCCTTGATGTCGCAGGTCTTGCAATGCACGCAGTTCTGAAAGTTGATCCGGAAGGTCGCGTCCGCACCGCTTCCCAGCACCTCGTAGACGCCCGCCGGGCAATAGCGTTGCGCCGGTTCGGCGTATTTCGGCAGGTTCACCGCAATCGGGACCGATGCGTCCTTCAGCTTCAGGTGCGCTGGCTGGTTCTCGTCGTGGTTGGTGAAACTGTAGGCCACGTTGGTCAGCCGGTCGAACGACAGCACGCCATCCGGTCGGGGATAGTCGATCACCTTGAAATCCCTGGCCAGCCCGGTGGCGGCGGCATCGGATTTGCCGTGCTTCAACGTGCCGAACAGCGTCAGGCCGATGGTGTTTGCCCACATGTCGGCACCGCCGCCCATGAGGCTTGCCACCAAGCCATAGCGCGACCACAAGGGTTTGACGTTGCGCACTTTCTTCAGGTCGCGGCCAATCGCGCCGCCCCGCACCTCGGCTTCGTAATCGGACAATTCGTCGCCAGCGCGGCCCGCCGTCAGCGCCTTGTGAGCAGCCTCGGCCGCTGCCTTGCCCGACAGCATCGCGTTGTGGTTGCCCTTGATCCGCGGCACGTTCACCAAGCCCGCCGAACAGCCCAGCAGCGCTACGCCCGGCGCCACCATCTTGGGAAGCGACTGATAGCCGCCTTCGCTGATCGCACGGGCGCCATAGGCCACCCGCTTTCCGCCCTTCAAAAGCTCAGCCACCATCGGGTGATGCTTGAAACGCTGGAACTCCATGTAAGGGTACAGATGCGGGTTTTCGTAGTTCAGATGCACCACGAAACCGACGTAAACCTGATTGTTCTCGATGTGATAGATGAACGATCCGCCGCCCGCGTTCTTGCCCAAGGGCCAGCCCATCGTGTGCGTGACCTTGCCCAGCTTGTGCTTGGCGGGGGCGATCTCCCAGATTTCCTTCATGCCAAGGCCGTATTTCTGCGGCTCCTTGCCGTTTTGCAGATCGTATTTGGCGATCACCTGCTTCGACAGGCTGCCGCGCACGCCTTCGCCAAGAAAGACATACTTGCCCCACAGCTCCATCCCGGGTTCGTAGCTCGGTCCCGGCGCGCCGGTCTCGGGGTCGCGCCCGAACTCACCCGCCACCACGCCCGCCACACGGTCGCCGTCGAACACCAGTTCGCTGCACGACATGCCGGGGAAAATCTCCACACCCAGCCCCTCGGCCACGCCCGCCAGCCAGCGGCAGACATTCGCCATCGAGACGATGTAATTGCCGTGGTTCGTCATCAGGGGCGGCATCGGCCAGTTCGGTATGCGGATCTGCCCCGCCTCGCCCAGCATGTAGAAATTGTCCTCGGTCACCGGCACGCTGACCGGCGCGCCCATGCTGCGCCAGTCTGGCAGCAGCGCATCCAGCCCCGAAGGGTCCAGCACCGCGCCCGACAGGATATGCGCGCCAACCTCGGAGCCTTTTTCCAGCACCACCACCGTGCGCTCCGGATCAAGCTGCTTCAACCGGATCGCCGCCGATAGCCCCGCAGGCCCGGCGCCCACGATGACGACGTCATACTCCATTTTCTCGCGCTGGATCGCAGTCATCGCTGGCTCTTTCCTGCCCGCTTCGGGCGCTGAAACCGTGGCATTTTGCGGCACTTCCCTTGCCCGAACGCAAGCCCGAGGTCAACCTTGACGCAACACCCTGGCCTCGCTTCCGCCGCATCGTGCCCTCCACTCTGCCATACGCCTGCCATACCAAAAGCAGACGCGCGGCAGACCGCCCCTCGGCGGCATGCCCCTTGCATTTCAAGACACGTTCGGATCAGGTATTTGCGTAACGAGCCCTGAAGTCATGGACCGCCCCCGGTCCGTGACTTCTTCTTTTGACTGGAAGCCTGATGGACAAGATCCCGATGACCCGGCGTGGATTCGACGCGCTGGACGACGAGCTGAGACGCCTGAAAAGCGTGGATCGCCCAGCGATCATCCGCGACATCGCCGAAGCACGCGAACACGGCGACCTGTCGGAAAATGCCGAATACCACGCGGCCCGCGAAAAGCAGAGTTTCATCGAAGGCCGCATCAAGGAAGTAGAGGGGCTGTTGTCGCTTGCCGAAGTGATTGATCCTACACGCCTTTCCGGCTCGATCAAGTTTGGCGCCACGGTGACGCTGGCTGACGAAGACAGCGGTGAGGAAAAGACCTACCAGATCGTCGGCGAGACAGAGGCCGATATCGAGAATGGCCTTCTGAACATCCGCTCACCCCTCGCCCGCGCCCTCATCGGCAAGGAAGAAGGCGACAGCGTCGACGTGAAAACCCCCGGCGGCAACCGGTCCTACGAAATCCTGTCCGTCCGTTTCATCTGATCCCGGGTCGCCCGATGCCTCTCCCCAAGGATCCCCGCAAAGACGTCGGGCCAAGTGCGCCCAGTTTCAGCTCGATCCAGGTAACCACTGGTCGCGCAATGGAAATTGCCGCCACTGTGCTTTGCTTCGCCTGGGTGCTGTCGATCCTAGCCTATGTCCTGCTGTCGCCTCCGGGCAACGAGGCGCGCACCCTGGGACTGGTGCTGACGCTGGTCATGGTATTCTTGCCGATGGCTCTTATCTGGGTGGTCGTGATCACCCTCCGATCGGTCCGCGAACTGCGCGCCGAGGCAGCCCGTCTACAGCAGGCCGTCGATGCCATGCGGTCAACCTACGTTGCCTCACAGGGCCAGTCCTCGGGCATGAAGCCGTCGGTGGAACGCAAGATCGACGAAATCGCCGCCGCGACCAAGCAGGCGGAAACCGTGCTTGCTACCTTCACCACCCGGCGCGACAATGCCCTTTCGGTCCCGTCCGCAGATCGCAAGGCAGCCCTTGCCACTCCACAACCTGTTCCCGAAGCCGAACAACCAGCCCTCGCCCTCGGCACCCCCGCCGAAGACCTGCGCGCGCCTCTGTCGGTGGCAGATTTCATCCGGGCTTTGCAGTTTCCGGAGACCCCCGATGACAAGGAGGGCTTTCGCTCGTTGCGGCTAGCGCTTGAGGATCGTGCGGTGGCTAAACTGATCCGCGCCGCACAAGATGTATTGACCCTTCTCAGCCAGGAGGGAATCTACATGGACGATCTGAAACCGGAACTGTCACGTCCCGAACTCTGGCGTCGCTTTGCCGGTGGCGAACGCGGGCGCACGATTGCCGCGCTGGGCGGGATCCGTGACCGGTCCTCTCTCGCCCTGACCGCCGGGCGGATGCGCGAAGACCCGGTGTTCCGTGATGCGGCCCACCATTTCCTCCGCACCTTTGACAAGACCTTTGCCACCTTTGAAAAGAATGCCACGGACGCCGAGCTTGCCGACATGGCGGATACCCGCACTGCGAGGGCTTTCATGCTGTTTGGCCGGGTGACCGGCACGTTCGATTGAAAGCCGCCTGTTCGCCGGGCCGATGGGCGCACGGAAGGATCTTCGCTGTTGGCGGCAAATGGGGGAAGTTCATCCTGAACTGCACGGCCAAGCCCGCGAGGGGATGAAACGTTACCCCGCTTGGCATATGTTCCTTCCACAACAGACCTTAAAAGCGAGACACGCCATGGCAATCCGCATCAATGACATCGCCCCGGACTTCACCGCCGAAAGCACCGCTGGCACCATCCGGTTTCACGAATGGCTGGGCGACAGCTACGGGATCATCTTTTCGCACCCCCGTGACTTTACCCCGGTCTGCACGACCGAATTCGCCGCCGTGGCGCAATTGGCGGGGGAGTGGGCGAAGCGCAAGACCAAAGTGATCGGCGTGTCGGTCGACTCGGTCGATGACCACGGCAAATGGAAGCGCGATATCGAGGCTTTCGGCGGTGCAACGGCAGACTTTCCGATCATCGACGACAGCTCGCTTTCCGTTGCCAAGGCCTATGACATGCTGCCGGCCGACTATTACCTGCCCACCGAGGGGCGGACGCCGGCGCATTCGGCCACGGTTCGGACGGTCTATATCGTGGGGCCGGACAAGAAGATCCGCCTGACGATGACCTACCCGATGTCCGTGGGCCGCAACTTTGCCGAGATCCTGCGGGCGCTGGATGCGGTGCGGGCGACGGATGGGGTGCCGCTGGCCACCCCGGCAAACTGGCAGCCGGGGCAGGACGTGATCGTGGCGTTGGCGTTGAACAATGATCAGGCGAAGGAGCGGTTCGGAGAGCTGGATATCAAGCTGCCCTACCTGCGGTTTGCCAAGGCTCCGGTGTGATGTGACAAGGGGTGTCCCACCGTGGGACACCCTTTCTGTTCCATAAGATTCAATGGGTTCAGTTGAAGTTTTAACCGTTTCTTAACCATTCAAGCCTGCTCGACCTTCGGCAGCAGAACCACCGGCGCGCCAATTTCGACGGCGTCGTAAAGCGCGGTGATGTGGTCGTTCACCAGACGCACGCAGCCATTCGACACAGCCGAGGCGATGGTCCAGGGTTCGGGCGTGCCGTGGATGCGCAGGAAGGTATCGTTTCCCGCATCATCGAACAGATACAGCGCCCGCGCGCCCAGGGGGTTGTCGGGGCCACCCGGCATGCCATCGGCATATCTGGCATAGCGGTCGGGATTGCGGGCGATCATCTCGTTTGTCGGGGTCCAGCTTGGCCATTCCTTCTTTGCGCCGACGGTGAAGCGGCCGGATTCATAGAGGTCGCCCTTCCCGACGCCCACCGTGAACAGCATCCCTCGGCGTGGCGCGGTGATCCAGTAAAGCTCGAAGTAATCGGGGTCGACGATGATCGTGCCGACCGGCTGTTCGTCGCGGAAGCGGACGGCCTGAGGAAGGTAGGCATCGGGAACGACCCAGTCGGCGGCGGTCTGGGCATGGGCCGTGGCGCGAAGCGGCAGCGCTGCCGCCAAGGCTGTGCCGAGAACATGGCGGCGGGTCAGGGTTGGTCCGGACATCTGGCTTCCTTCATTGTCAACGTGCGGCGGCCGAGGTGGCGCTGCGCCGGGAATGGGCCGCGACCCGCGCAGGCATGAAACGCGGCAGGCCAGCAAGGGTTTCCCCATTCTAGCTGCGAAAACTGCCACGGCGCGTTGACTTTTGCGTCACCGCCAATCGGCCAGCCAACCGCGCTCAATTCATTCAACTGTCTGATATTTGCCTTATTTTCGCCCTTCAGGGCAGAAAAAGCGAAGGGGCAGCGCTGCGTCTGGCCCAACGTCGAAACTGGGGCCACGGTGAGAAGCGGGTGAATTCAAATGCACAGTGAAAGTTAAAACATGAAACGAGTTATCCTTGCGGCGCTTCTGTCTACCTGCGGTTTGCCGGCCTTGGCCGAAACTTCGACCTTTGACGGGTGTGAGGTCAAACAAATCGAAAACTCGAACGCGTTTTACCGCGTCGACCCCACCTGTTCGTTCAACAACTTCAAAGTGGACGAAGGTTCAGACCCCGTTCTGCGCAAGGGGTTCGGCGAGCCGCCAAGGTTTGGCGAAGACGACCTGGTGCGCGAAATCGGCCCGATCTCTGATCTGTCCTGAGGCAAGCCGCTTCGCCCACCTTGGCAGCAAGGTGGCGCGGGCAGGATAGCCATCCGAAAAGCAAACGGCGCCTCCCCGCAAGGGTCGGCGCCGTTCTTCTGTTTTGAAGCGTCCCCGGCACCCCCGAGTGGCGGGTGCCGGAATGCGAAAGGATCAGCTTTCGGCAGCTTCTTCTTTCTTTTCAGCGATTTCAGCGCCGGTTTCCTGATCGACCATCTTCATGCCAAGGCGAACCTTGCCGCGATCATCGAAGCCCAGAAGCTTGACCTTGACCTCCTGGCCTTCCTTCAGAAGTTCGTTCGGGTGGTTCAGGCGCTTGTTGGCGATCTGGGAGACGTGGACCAGACCATCGCGCTTGCCGAAGAAGTTCACGAAGGCGCCGAAGTCGACCAGTTTCACGACCTTGCCGGTGTAAACCTTGCCCTCTTCGGGTTCGGCCACGATCGACCAGATCATGTCGTAGGCGCGCTTGATGGCATCGGCGTCGTTCGAGGCGATCTTGATGATGCCGTCGTCGTTGATGTCGACCTTGGCACCGGAAACCTCGACGATTTCGCGGATGACCTTGCCGCCCGAGCCGATCACTTCACGGATCTTGTCGGTCGGGATTTGCAGGGTTTCGATCTTCGGGGCGTATTCGCTGAAGCCTTGCGGGGCCGACAGTGCCTTGTTCATCTCGCCCAGAATGTGCAGGCGGCCGTCCTTGGCTTGCGCCAGTGCCTGCTCCATGATCGCAGGCGTGATGCCGGCAATCTTGATGTCCATCTGCAGCGAGGTGATGCCGTTCGCGGTGCCCGCAACCTTGAAGTCCATGTCGCCGAGGTGATCTTCGTCGCCAAGGATGTCGGTCAGAACGGCGAACTGGCCGTCCTCTTCCAGGATCAGACCCATCGCGACGCCAGCGACCGGTGATTTCAGCGGAACGCCCGCGTCCATCATCGACAGCGAGCCACCGCAGACCGAGGCCATCGACGAGGAGCCGTTGGATTCGGTGATCTCGGACACCACGCGGATGGTGTAGGGGAAATCAGTCGGGGCGGGCAGAACCGCCTGCAGCGCGCGCCAAGCCAGCTTGCCGTGGCCGATTTCGCGGCGACCGGGCGAGCCCACGCGGCCAACTTCACCAACCGAGTAGGGCGGGAAGTTGTAGTGCAGCAGGAAGTTGGAGCGCGAGTTGCCGTGCAGGGCGTCGATGATCTGCTCATCTTCGCCGGTGCCAAGCGTGGTCACGACAAGACCTTGGGTTTCACCGCGGGTGAACAGGGCCGAGCCGTGGGTGCGCGGCAGGATGCCGGTTTCGGCAACGATCGGGCGGACGGTCTTGGTGTCACGGCCGTCGATGCGGATGCCGGTCTTGACGACGTCGCCGCGCAGGATCGAGGATTCGAGCTTTTTGATCGCCGGGCCGAGGTTGCTGTCGGCGCGGTCTTCGTCCGACATGGCGGCCTTGATCGCGTCAACAGCCGCGTCGATGGCCGAGGTGCGGGCCTGCTTGTCGCGGATCGCGAAGGCAGCGCGCATCTGGGTTTCGCCGGCTTTCTTGACCTTGGCGTAAAGCGCCGAGTAGTCGACAGGCTGGAAGTCGAAGGGCTCTTTCGCGCAGTCTTCGGCGAAGTCGATGATCAGATCGATCACCGGCTGCATCTGGGCGTGGCCGAATTTCACGGCACCCAGCATTTCGTCTTCCGACAGCTCATACGCTTCGGATTCGACCATCATCACGGCGTCTTTGGTGCCGGCGACGACCAGATCGAGCCGCTGGTCGGGGTTGCCACGCAGGTGCTGCATGTCGTCCACGGTCGGGTTCAGGACGTAGGCGCCGCCCGAGAAGCCGACGCGGGCCGCACCAATCGGGCCCATGAAGGGAACGCCGGAAATCGTCAGCGCGGCCGAGACGGCGATCATCGCGACGATGTCGGGATCGTTTTCAAGGTCGTGGCTGAGGACGGTGGCCATGACGAGGACTTCGTTCTTGAAGCCTTCGACGAACAGCGGGCGGCAGGGCCGGTCGATCAGGCGCGAGGTCAGCGTCTCTTTTTCCGATGGGCGCGCTTCACGCTTGAAGAAGCCGCCGGGGATCTTGCCGGCTGCGTAGTATTTTTCCTGATAGTGCACGGTCAGCGGGAAGAAGTCCTGCCCCGGCTTTTGCGTGCGGGCGAAGGTCACGTTGGCCATGACAGAGGTTTCGCCAAGCGTGGCGATCACCGAGCCGTCGGCCTGACGGGCAACTTTTCCCGATTCCAGGGTAAGCGTGTCACGGCCCCACTGGATGGATTTCTTGGTCACTTTGAACATCTGATTTCCTCTGGGACCGGCCCCCTGGCCTGACATCCCGACATATCTGGCGGCCCCATTGCCGCCGCCCCCCGAATCCTTCGCATGTGGCCGGGGGCATGGCCTCACGTCGCAGATTGCGGGCGCATACAGGAAAACCGGGCGTTTGGGAAGGGGCGGGTGGGCGGTGACCCGTTTGGGAGAGGCCCGCAACACAAAACGCCCGCCTCTTTCGAGACGGGCGCTTGCTGAAAACCTTGGCGCCCGACTAGCGGCGCAGGCCGAGGCGGGAGATCAGCGTGCTGTAGCGCGCCTCATCCTTGGCCTTGAGGTAGTCCAGCAGCTTGCGGCGCTGGGCGACCATCATCAGAAGGCCACGACGCGAGTGGTTGTCCTTCTTGTGGCCCTTGAAGTGTTCGGTCAACGTGGCGATGCGCGACGACAGGATCGCAACCTGAACTTCCGGCGAACCGGTGTCGTTCTCTTTGGTCGCGTATTCCTTGATCAGGCGTGCTTTTTCTTCAACGGTGATCGACATCGGGGTCTCCTTGGCTAGGGGTTATGGCGCAGGCCGGGATGTCGTCCAGCAAGGCCCTTGGAGGCTCCGCAACGGTGCGGATGCGGGCGTATAGGGGCGAAAGCGGCAAAAGGGAAGCGAAATCCGGTCCGCCGTGGCGGGATGCGCATTAGGCTTTCGATAACCAGCCGAGCAGAAACCCGGATGCCGATCCCATTGTGCAAGGGTTTCGGAAACCCGAATCGTGCTACCCCGACATCCACGAAATTTCCTATTCAGCACATATGCTTAACGGGAACCTGACAAACCCGCGCGATTTTTCGGCGTCGCGGCAAGGAGATGGTAGGATGTTGACGATCTTTGGTCTGCTGGGTGCCCTGTTCGCCGGTGTCGCGGCCGATGCGCTTTTGTCGGGCAAGTCCACGCAGGAGGAAGATGCGGACGACCTGCCGCCAGAAGACGAAGCCTCGGGGCCGGACAACGGCTACCTTCTGGACGAGCCAGAGAATGACGACGACCTTTACGGCACCCGGTCGCCCGAATCGTCCGACAGGCAAACACCCGAAGACGCGCCGGTGCGGGCCGACGGCAGCAATGACGACGACCTGATCACCGGTGGCACTGCGGATGATATGCTGGTTGGTGCGGCAGGGGATGATCAGATCGACGCACTGGCAGGTGACGATACGCTTGCTGGCGGCGAAGGTGACGATATCCTTTGGGCCGGTGACGGTGACGACAGCATGGCAGGCGGCAGCGGTGACGACATGCTGCACGGCCAGGGCGGTGACGATTTTGCCACCGGTGATTTCGGCGATGACGTGCTTTACGGCCACGAGGGCGACGACAGTCTGAGCGGTGATGCCGGCGCGGACACGCTGTTGGGCGGCGCGGGTGACGACAGCCTGCTGGGCGGCGAGGGTGACGATTGGGTCGCGGGCGGCGACGGCAACGATTTCGCGTCTGGTGGTGCAGGTGCCGACACGCTTGACGGCAACGCCGGCAACGACACGATTTCAGGTATCGATGGCGACGGCAGCGGCAGCGGCAGCGGCAGCGGCAGCGGCAGCGGCAGCGGCAGCGGCAGCGATTACCTGAATGGCGGCGAGGGCAATGACCACCTTGATATCGGGGGTGGCGATCATGCGAACGGCGGCGAGGGCGAGGACACTTTTGCGCTGCATGAATGGCTGAGCGAGGGCAAGGTCGCCACCATTGACGACTATGATTTCCTGCAAGACCAGATTGTCGTGGTCTACGATCCAGCCACCCACCCGGACCCGCAACTTTCACTGTCGGCCGACGACGAGACCGAGCATGTCACGATTCTGCTGGATGGTGCGCCGGTGGCCGTGGTGTCCGGCGGCAGCGTGTTTCTGAGCGATATCAAGCTGGCGGCGGCTTGATCGAAACAGCCGTCAGTGCGACGGCAGCCAGAGTGCCGGTGGCTGAGCATAGGCCACGTAAAGCGGATGCTTCGGCTGCCCGACCCCTGTCAGCCCCAGATGCAGAAGGGGGCGGTCAACGCCACGCAGCAGACGTTCGACCGCAGCCCCTCGTGCCAGATGGAGACCGTGATTGCCCCAGCCGCAGACGATGCTGTCCGCGTCGGTCGCGGCGGCGCGGATTGCCGCATCGTTTTCTGGCCCGACCGGGTCGTCGACGGCCCGCATCACCCGCGGGTCGGTGGCGCGGAAGGCAAAGATGTTGGCCACCGAAAAAGACCCAAAGCCCAGAACGCGCGCGCGACGTTCGCAGCGTTCGACGGTGGGGTCATTTTGCGCTTCGGTCGCGGTCGACGGGTTCAGCATGACGAACAGCGCGCGGGGCCCGGGCGCCCAGATGCGGGTCAATGCATAGCGATACCGCTCGCAATCGGAATAGACCGCTTGGGAGTCAGCATCGCCCTTGGTGAAGTGTCGTGTGATCATGGCCGGCAGAAAACATGGGCAGCGGCGACAACACAAGGGCTGTGGTCAAATCCGAAGGATTGGGCCGCCCGCCCTTGCATCAACGGGGGTTCCCCGCTAGCACCAACGCGTTCTTCGGGGAGGCGCGCATGGACGGGCTCGACACGCTCAAGGCAAGGTTTCTGACCGCGATTTCGGCGGCCTCGGATGAGGCAGGCCTGGAAGAGGTCCGGCTGGCGGCGCTGGGCAAGAAGGGCGAGATCAGCCTGAAGATGCGCGATCTGGGGCAGATGGAGCCGGCGCAACGGCAGGCCGCGGGCGCGATGCTGAACGTGCTGAAGGACGAGATCGACGCGGCGTTGCGGGCGAAAAAGGCCGCCTTGGGCGATGCGGCGCTGGACGAGCGGCTGCGGGCCGAGTGGCTGGACGTGACGCTGCCGGCGCGGCCGCGGCCGCAAGGGACGATCCACCCGGTCAGCCAGGTGATGGAAGAGCTGACGGCGATCTTTGCCGACATGGGCTTTGCCGTGGCTGAGGGGCCGCAGGTGGAAAGCGACTGGTACAACTTTGATGCGCTCAACATTCCGCCCGAGCATCCGGCGCGGCAGGAGCATGACACGTTCTTCATGCACCGCGCCGCGGGCGACACCCGCGCGCCGCATGTGCTGCGGACACATACATCGCCGGTGCAGATCCGGGCGCTGATGGCGCAGGGCGCGCCGATCCGGGTGATTGCGCCGGGCCGGGTGTACCGGATGGACATGGACCAGACGCACACGCCGATGTTCCACCAGGTCGAAGGTCTGGCGATTGACCGCGATATCAGCATGGCGAACCTGAAGTGGGTGCTGGAGGAATTTTGCCGGGCCTATTTCGAGGTGGACAAGGTGGAGTTGCGGTTCCGCGCCAGCCATTTCCCGTTCACCGAGCCTTCGGCAGAGGTGGACATCCGCTATTCCAACGTGGGCGGGCAGTTGAAGATCGGCGAGGGCGACAAGTGGATGGAAATCCTCGGCTCCGGCATGGTGCATCCGAAGGTGTTGCAGGCGGCTGGGGTCGATCCGGACGAGTGGCAGGGCTTTGCCTTCGGTATGGGGATCGACCGGATCGCGATGCTGAAATACGGCATCCCGGATCTGAGGGCGTTCTTCGAGGCGGATCTGCGCTGGCTGCGTCACTACGGGTTTTCTGCGCTGGACGTGCCGGATCTGGCGGGCGGGCTTTCCGCCTGAGATTAAATCGCAGGCTATACAGGGGCTGCCAAAGCGTGTAGGGCGCTTGCTTGGCCTTTAAGGGTTCTGATGCACCGGGTAGGGAGAGCCGGTGCGATGGAGAACGGTGGGGCCACGAACGATTGGCTTTACCGGGGGCAATGCGCCCCCCTCTTTGGGAAAAATCATGAACGGATTGCAACTGGCTGCGCCTTTGGCGCAGGCCTTGGCCGCCAAGGGCTATGAAGCGCTGACCGCTGTGCAGGAGGCCGTGCTGGCCGATGGCGTGGAGGGGCGTGACCTTCTGGTTTCAGCGCAGACCGGGTCTGGCAAGACGGTGGCCTTCGGACTTGCCATCGCGCCGGAGCTGTTGGCTGGGAACGAGCGGCTTTTGTATGCTGACGTGCCGGGCGCGCTGATCATCGCACCGACGCGGGAACTGGCGCTGCAGGTCGCCCGGGAACTCGACTGGCTTTACGGCGAGGCGGGGGCGAAAATCGCGACATGCGTCGGCGGGATGGACTACCGCACCGAAAAGCGCGCGCTTGAACGCGGGGCGCACATCGTTGTGGGCACGCCAGGACGTTTGCGCGACCATATTGAGCGGCGGAGCCTTGATCTGTCGGGCCTGCGGGCGGCGGTGCTGGACGAGGCGGACGAGATGCTGGATCTGGGGTTCCGCGAGGATCTGGAGTTCATCCTCAGCCAGGCACCGGAAGATCGGCGCACGCTGATGTTTTCGGCCACCGTGCCGAAGGAAATCGCGGCGCTGGCGCAAGATTTCCAGCGCGATGCGCTGCGGATCGTGGCGCAAGGCGAGGCCAAGCAGCACGTCGACATCGAATACCGCGCGCTGAGCGTGGCGGCGCGGGACCGTGAGCACGCGATCTTCAACGCGCTGCGGTTTTACGAGGCGCAGACCGCGATCGTGTTCTGCAAGACCCGTGCCAACGTGAACCACCTGATGGCCCGGATGGGCAACCGTGGGTTTCAGGTCGTGGCGCTGTCGGGCGAGTTGAGCCAGCAGGAGCGGACGAACGCGCTGTCGGCGCTGCGTAACGGGCGGGCGCGGGTGTGTATTGCGACCGACGTGGCCGCGCGGGGCATCGACTTGCCGGGGCTGGAACTGGTGATCCATGCGGATTTGCCGTCGAACTCGGAGATCCTTTTGCACCGTTCAGGCCGCACGGGTCGGGCGGGGAAAAAGGGCGTCTCGGCGCTGATCGTGGTGCCGGCGGAATTCAAGAAGGCGCAGCGGTTGCTGCAAGGCGCGAAGGTCACTGCGGAGTGGGGTGCTGCGCCTGGTGCCGATGACGTGACGGCGAAGGATGACATGCGGATGCTGGAGCACCCTGCCCTGCTGGCGGGCGTGGGCGAAGATGGCGCGATGGCGGCGGAGTTGTTGAACCGCTTTGGCCCGGAAACGGTTGCGGCCGGATTCGTACGGATGTGGCGCGAGGGTCGGTCGGCACCGGAGGTGCTGTCGGATCAGGCAGGTCCGGCACCGTCTGCCCCGCGCGAGCGTGGCGAGTTTGGCGCTTCGGTCTGGTTCAGCATTTCGGTCGGGCGGGCCGGGCGGGCGGAAGCGCGCTGGCTGTTGCCGAAAATCTGTGATGCGGGCAGCATTGCCAAGGATGGCATCGGTGCGATCCGGGTGCAGGAAGACGTGACCTTTGTGCAGATCGGCGCCTCGGTGGCTGACAAATTCGGCCAGATGATCGAACTGGACAAGGGTGTGATCATGGAGCGGATGGCGGGCGAGCCGTCGCTTGATCGGCCTGAGCGCCCGGCATACTCGGCACGGCCGGAGCGGGCTGAACGCCCCGAGCGGCGCGAAAAGCCGGCCTATGCTGCCAAGCCGGCCCGTGTGGTCGAAGAGGGTGCCGAGCCTGCCCCGGCGCGCAAGCCCTATGCCAAGCGCGAGGACAGCGAGGCGAAGCCCTACACGCCGCGTGAAGCAAAACCCTACGACCCGACCGACGCAAAGCCTTACGCTCCGCGCGAGACGACCGAGCGCAAGCCCTACGCCCCGCGTGAGAGCAAACCTTATGCGCCGCGTGTGGCGGCAGGGGCGGCAAAGCCCTATGCCAAGCGCGAGGATGGCGACAAGAAGCCCTATGCCCCGCGCGATGCGAAGCCGTCTTACACGCCGCGGGATGCCAAGCCCTTTGGGGCAAAGCCCTATGCCAAGCGCGAAGAGGGTGCGGCGAAGCCGTATGTAAAGCGGGACGCGGCGGATGCCGACCGTAAGCCGCGCTGGGCGTCGGACGACAAGGCTGCGCCGAAATCGGCTGGCTACAAGAGCCAGGCGGGGGCGGGCAAACCTGCGCGGGCTGCCGGCTACAAGAGCCATGCAGCGGAGGGGGCTCCGGCCCGGCCGCGTGAAGACAGTGGCGAGCCGAAGCGCACCTACGCGCCGAAGGGCGATTCCGCGCGGCCATTCGTGAAGCGTGAGGGGGCTGGAAAGGCTGCCGGGTTCAAGAGCCATGCGGCAGACGGCAAGAAGCCGTTTGCGCGGGCGAAGCCTGCCGCGCCGAAGGTGGATGCCAAGGATACCTCGAAGCGGTTCGTGCCGCCAAAGGCTCCGAAACGTTAAGCCGTCAAGCGGCGCACGGCATCGGCATGAAGTGAGGGCGGCAGGGCGAGAACCCCTGCCGCCTTTGCATTTGCGGTGTTGAAGCCGAGCGGGTTGCCGCGCTGGTCGGTTACGACACAGCCGGCCTTTTCGGCGATCAGGCTTCCGGCCGCGATGTCCCATTCCCAGGTATCGCGTAGCGTCAGCATCCCGTCATGCCGGCCTTCTGCGGCAAGGCAGAGCCGATAAGCCAACGAGGCGCGGAAGCTGCGATGGACGTCGGGCACGCCACCGGGCCATTTCGCAGGGTCGAGGGTGGTCTTGGTGGTCAGGATATCAGCGCCGGCCAGTTCGGTTCGGGTGCTGGCGGCGATAGGCTGGCCATCGCAGAGCGGCGCGGCCGTGGTTGAGGCGGTGTAGAGCCTGTCTATCGCGGGAAGGTAGACCACCGCCGCCGTGATCTTGCCTTGAGTTGCGACGGCGAGGGAGTGGGCGAAGGTCTCCTCGCCGGCGATGAAGGCGCGGGTGCCGTCGATCGGGTCGACGATGAAGGTGCGCTCAGCGGACAGGCGGGCGGGGGTGTCGGGGGTTTCTTCGGACAGCCAGCCGTAATCGGGGCGGGCCGTCAGCAGGGTGGCGTGCAGCATGTCGTTCACGGCAAGGTCGGCTTCGGTCACCGGGCCATGTTCGACACCCTTGTCCCAGACCTGCGGGTTGCGTTTCCAGTGCCCGAGCGCGATGCGCCCGGCTTGCCGTGCGGCCTCGGTCAGAAGGGCGAGGTCATGCGCCGGCAAGGGTCATCCCGCGCACCAGAATCGAGGGAACGCGCATCGACAGGTGGGGACGGGCGTCGTTGGCGGCGACCATTGCGCCCAACATGTCGCGCAGGTTGCCCGCGATGGTGCATTCGTGAACCGGGTGCGAGATGCGACCGTTTTCGACCCAGAACCCGGAGGCGCCGCGCGAATAGTCACCGGTCGTCGGGTTGATGGTGGAGCCGATCATGGAGGTGACGAGAAGGCCGGTGCCCATTTCGGCGATCAGGTCGTCGCGGGTGGCGGTGCCTTGGGTCAGGTCGATGTTGGTGGTGGAAGGCGAGGGCGGCGCGCCGGTGCCGCGCGAGGCGTTGCCGGTGGAGCGCAGGCCAAGTTTGCGCGCGGTGGCAAGGTCAAGCACCCAGCCGGTGAGGACGCCGTCTTCGACGATGGCGCGGCGGAGGGTGGGCAGGCCCTCGCCGTCGAAGGGTTTCGACGAGGCGATGCGGTGGCGGTGCGGGTCTTCGATCAGCGACATGCCTGCGGGCAGGACGCGCTGGCCAAGGAGGTCGCGCGCCCAGGACGCGCCGCGTGCGATTGCCGTGCCATTGATCGCGGAGAGGAGATGGCCGACCAGCGAGGCGGCGACACGTTCGTCGTAAACTACCGGGAAGGTGCCGGTGCTTGGCTGCACGGCGCCGGGGCGTTGCAGGGTGCGGTCAGCGGCGAGAAGGCCAATGCTGGCAGCGTCGGGCAGATCGGCGGCATGGGTGCGCGATTCGCCAGCCCAGTCGCGTTCCATCGCTGTGCCTGATCCGGTGAAGGCGACGGCAGAGAGAGAGCGCGAGGTGCGGCCATAGCCACCGGCAAAGCCATTGCTGGCGGCGAGGTGCATTTCGCGGCGGGAGAAGCCGGCGGAGGCTTCGACCTGGGTGATTCCGGGGCGGGAGAGGGCGGCAGTTTCAAGAGCGCGGGCCTCGGCCTCGAGCGTGGCGGCGGAGGGTTCGGGCGCGGGGTCGAAAAGGTCAAGCGCGGTGGCGTCGCGGCCTGCCGCAAGGTCGGCGGGATCGGCCAGGCCGACGCAGGGGTCTTCGGGTGCCTCGCGCGCCATTGCGACGGCGCGTTCGGCAAGGGCGGCGATGGTCGCAGCGGAGATGTCAGAGGCAGAGACGCAGGCCTGCCGGCGACCCATCAGGACGCGAAGGCCGATTTCGGTACCTTCGGACCGCTCGGCCTGTTCGAGCGCACCTTTGCGGATGTCGATGGACAGCGAGGTGCCAGAAACGGCGATGGCATCGGCCGCATCGGCCCCGGCGCGCTTGGCGGCGGCAAGGAGGGCTTCGGTCAGGGTGGCGAGGCGGTCGGTCATAGCTGTCCCTTTTCGGCTTCTGTCGGAGGTAGTCCGGCAAAGGGGCCAGTGCAAGCCGGAGCCGGAGCGCGGCCTGCCAAACGAAACGGCCCCGGACCTTTGTCCGGGGCCTTTGTCGTGGTTGCAGGCGGTTACTGAATCCGCTGGCCGTTGGCGAAGAAGCCCTTGTCCTTGAATTCAAGGGTTGAGGTCAATTCGTCGGGTCCGGCGCCGGGACGGGCGAACATGCCCAGCATCATCCGCGCGCCCATCGCCTGATCTTCAGGCAGGATGCCGATGGCGATGAGGTTGTCGATCAGCTTGTTGACGCCCTTGATCGTCACGTCGATTGTGCCGGTTGGTGTGGGCATGCCCTGGAAGGTAACAAGATCGGTATTGTCGAAGGTGAGGGCGCCGGTGGCACCCACCTCGGCGCCGGCGGCCTTGACCAAAATCTGGGTCAGATCCAGCGAAGTGAGTTCGCCCGGCGCCTCTATCTCGTCCATCTTGACGTTCGGGTCCATGATGTCCTGCTTCCAAAAGCCGGTGCCTTTGGCATCAAGGACGATCGTCGCAGGTTCGCGCGACAGGGTGCCGGCGGGGTCGAAGATACCCCAGACCTCGTCTGAGATGGTGAAATCGACCAGCTTGGTCAGGAATGCGAAGTCCTGCGGGGTGTCGGATTTGGACGCGGGCATCAGGATGTTGAAGGCGCTTTCGGCGAAGTTCAGCGCCACCTCAGGGAACGGGATCTGCGCGCCGGACATCTTGATCGAAGCGCCGCTCAGCGAGGTGCCATAGTTCACGCGCGCCTTGTCCATCGCAAGGGTCACGCCGCCGCCAGTGGCCGAACCGGCGATGTTGGTCGGGCCGGTCGAATCTGTGACATCGGCGGTGAAGGACATCGCGCCATAGGTGAAGCCGCTGTCGACGGTAAAGCCAGCGTTCAGGGCAGCGGCCATGTTGGCCATGATTTCGGCCCCGAGCAACGTGCCGTTCGAGCGGCCAGCAAGATCGGCCATGCTAAAGGCCACCTTCACATCGCTGGTCGTTTCAGGGTTCTTGCCGCTAAAGTTGATGGCAGCCGATTTCGCGGTGAATTCGGTTTGCAGGCCGGTCGCCTCGCCTTCGGCGCTGATGTTGTAGGTGCCTGCGACGTCGGTCAGGACGACATCGGCGGTAACATCGCTGACCTTGCCGTCCTTGTCCTTCACCTCGTCCAGTTTGATCGTGACGGAGGGGGCGCTGTAATCGTACGAGGTTTCGGTCGCCGAACCGCCTGCAATAAGGCTGAGACCCGGTTGCGTGACGGTGAGCGCCATCGAGGACGGCGCGTCCGCTTCGCCCGGCGGGAACGCGAAGGTCAGGGGATAGCTGTCGGCCATCGTGACCTTGACCGTGCCGTCTCCCTGATCGGTGAAGTCGAGCGTGTCGAGGTTGGCTGCGAAGCTGCCGCCCTGTTCGTCCTTGAAGGTCAGCACGACGCCCTTCACTTCGAGGGTTTCGCCATTTCGCTCTTCGCTGGCGACGGTCAGTTCCTGGCCTGCGCCGGTGGCCAGCGCCTGCCAGCTTTGCCAGACCTCTTCGGGGGTGACCTGCGCCTGAGCGCCCGAGCAAAGCATTATGAGGGCAAGCGCGGTGCTGCCCGAAAGTTTCCAGTTCATCATCGCCATGCCTTCCGACGGAAAATTGATGGCGCATGGTTCATATGGCGGGCAAGGGCGTCAAGGGTTTCCGCGCGGGCAGATGGGTAGTAAACGCCATTGTCATGCGAATAGGCGGAAGGCGGCGCGCAAGATGATCGAAACCACTTGGGACGGCCGTCTGTGCACGGTGACGCTTGACCGTGCGGACAAGGCCAATGCGCTGAACCGGGCGATGCTGGAAGCGCTGGCCGATGCGGTCGCAGGGGCATCGGAGGCATCGGTGCTGGTGCTGACCGGGCGGGGCAAGGTGTTTTCCGCAGGGGCCGATCTGGCCGAGATGCAGGCGGGGCTTGGAACAGACCCGGCATGGGGCCGCGCGTCAGAGGCACTTGCGGGCTTTGCGGGGCTGACGATCGCCGCGTTGAACGGCACGCTGGCGGGGGGTGCGATGACGCTGGCGCTGGCCTGCGACCTGCGTATCGCGGTGCCGGGGGCTGCGTTCTTTTACCCGGTGATGCGGCTGGGGCATAAGCCGCAAGCGCCCGACCCGGCCCGACTTGCGGCGCTGGTCGGACCAGCGCGGGCACGAATCCTGTTGCTGGCGGGCGCGCGGATTGGTGCCGAAGAGGCGCTGGCCTGGCGGCTGATCGACCGCATCGCGGACGACGTGATGAGTGCGGCGCGGGCGCTGGCGGCGGATGCGCTTGCGGCGTCGCGCGAACATGTCATGACATTGAAGGCAATGACCCGGTAACGCCGGGCGAAAGGGACACGAGATGGCACATGGCTATGAAAGCGGGCGGCTGAATTTGCCCTTCGTCGGTATCGCTACGTTCGGGAAGAACCCGTATGAGCCGGACTGGGCGAAGATCGACGCGGATTTCGCGGTGATGGGTGCGCCCTTCGACTTTGGCACGCAGTTCCGGGCCGGGGCGCGGTTCGGGCCGCGGGGTATCCGCGAGGCGTCCACGCTGTTTTCGTTCGGTCATGCGGGGGCGTATGACCACGAAGACGACGTGACCTATCTGGAGGGTGTTCGGATCGTGGACATTGGCGATGCCGACATCGTTCACACGGATACCGAGACCAGCCACGCCAACATCGAAGCCGGGGTGCGGGCTATTCTGGAGGCGGGGGCGGTGCCGGTGGTGCTGGGCGGCGACCATTCGGTCAACATACCCTGCATTCGCGCCTTTGCGGGGCGGCCGATCCACATCGTGCAGATCGACGCGCATCTGGATTTCGTCGATGTGCGGCACGGAGTGCGGCATGGCCACGGCAACCCGATGCGGCGGGCGGCGGAACAGGCGCATGTGAAAGGGATCACCGCGCTGGGCATCCGCAATGTCAGCAGTACGGCGAAGGATGGCTATGACGCGGCGCGCGCAATGGGGGACGACATCCTTTCGGTGCGGCAGATCCGCAAGCTGGGGCTAGAGGCGGTGCTGGCGCGGATACCGACGGGCGTGGACTACTATCTGACGCTGGATATCGACGGCTTTGACCCGTCGATCGCGCCTGGGACCGGGACGCCATCGCATGGCGGGTTCCTTTACTATGAGGTGCTGGAACTGATCGACGGGCTGACCCGGCAGGGACGGATCGTGGGGATCGACCTTGTCGAGGTGGCGCCGGACTACGACCATTCCGGCACCACGACTATTTTGGCGGCACAGATCTTGCTGAACACGATCGGGCGGATTGCCCACCGTGCGAAAGGGTAATCTTTGGAGGGGTTTGCCGTACGAGTGAGCGGCTGGTTGGCCGAGTCGCAGGAGGTGGCGTTGGGGTGGATCACCTCGCCCGCCGCTTGGTCGCAGTTTGCGCTGCTGGCGGTGGCCTATGTGCTGGCGCGGGTGTTGGCGGGGAGGATGCAGCCTGCAATCCGGCGGGTGGCGGAGCCGAAGGCGGACACGGCTGGTCTGGTGGTGCAGATGCGGCGGACGGCGCTTTTGTTCCTGCCATTGCTGTTGCCGCTGCTGGCTTACGCCCTGACGGCGGCGGGCGAAAGCGTGACCCGAGCCACGTTCGGGTCGGGCGAGGTGATTGCGTTCGGCAAGCGGGTGTTCCTGTTTCTGGCGGCGCAGATGCTGGTGCGCGAGGTGCTGCCGGAAGGGTTCCTGAAACTGCTGGGCCGGTTCGTGCTGATTCCCGTGGCCGCGCTTTATGCGCTGGGCGCGCTGGACGAGATCACCGCGCGGCTGGACGCGACGGTGATCGCGCTGGGCAACATCCGGTTTTCGGTGCTGGCGTTGATCCGTGGGGCGATTGCGGGGGCGCTGTTGTTCTGGCTGGGCGCGTGGTCGAACCGGCAATCGGCGGGCTATATCAAGGCGCAAGATGAGTTGCGCCCTGCCACACGCGAACTGGCGATCAAGGCGACAGAGGTCGCGATCTTTGGCGCGGCGTTCCTTTTGCTGATGTCGATCATGGGGATCGACCTGACCGCAGTCGCCGTGCTTGGCGGTGCCTTGGGCGTGGGGATCGGGCTGGGCTTGCAGCAGATCGCGGCGAACTTCGTGTCGGGGATCATTCTTTTGCTGGAAGGGCAGACCACGGTTGGCGATTACGTCGCACTGGATGGCGGCGAGAAGGGCACGATCGTCAGGATGACCGCCCGCGCCTGTGTTCTGGAGACGTTCGACGGCAAGTGGATCGTGGTGCCGAACGAGCATTTCATCACGACGCGGGTGACGAATTACTCCGACCAAGGCAGCGCAAACCGGTATGAGGCACTGTTTTCGGTCAGCTATGAGACGGAAATCAACCGTGTGCCGGAAATCATCGAGGCGGCGGTGGGGGCATTGCCTTTTGTCTTGAAGGCACCGGACGGGCCGGATTGCGAGTTGAAGGGGTTCGGCGAAAGCAGCGTCGATTTCGGCGTGGAATACTGGGTGGCGGGGATTGATGACGGCAAGAACAAGTATGGCTCGCCGGTGCTGTTCGCGATCTGGAATGCGCTGAAGGCGGCGGAGATCGAGATGCCCTATCCGCACCGCGTGGTTGAATTGCGGACCGCCGCAAATGCTTGACGCGCTGGTGATCGGGGGTGGGCCGGCCGGGCTGATGGCGGCCGAAGAGCTGGCGCGGGCCGGGCGGCGGGTCGTGGTCTGCGAGGCGAAGGCTTCGGTTGGGCGCAAATTCCTGATGGCGGGTAAATCGGGCCTGAACGTCACGAAGGCCGAACCCGCAGCGCGGTTTCAGGCGGCTTACGGCGACGATTGGCTGGTGCCGATGCTGAGCGCCTTCGGGCCGGGCGAAGTGCAGGGATGGTGCCGGGAGTTGGGGCAGGAGGTTTTCACCGGATCGTCGAGCCGAATGTTTCCGGTTTCGATGAAGGCCTCGCCCCTTTTGCGGTCGTGGCTGGCGCGGCTGGCAGGGCTGGGCGTGGAGATCCGTACGCGCTGGCGGTGGAACGGGTTCGAGGGCGAGGGCTTGCGGTTTCTGACGCCGGGTGGCGTTGAGGTCCTGCGCTCGGGCGTGACCGTCCTTGCACTGGGCGGGGCAAGCTGGGCGCGGCTGGGGTCGGACGGCGCATGGGTGCCGTGGCTGCGGGAACGGGGGGTCGAGGTGGCGCCGTGGCAACCCGCGAATGTAGGGTTTGAGGTGAATTGGTCGCCGCATATGGCGCGGTTCTTCGGCCAGCCGGTGAAGGGCGCGGCGCTGTGCGTGGGCGGGCAGCGCGAGCGAGGGGAATTCATCATTTCCAGCAAGGGGGTTGAGGGCGGCGGGATCTATGCGGTCAGTCGCGCTCTGCGCGAGGGGGCGGAGCTGATGCTCGACCTGATGCCGGACGTGCCTGCCGCCGAGGTGGCCAAGCGGCTGGCGCGGATGAGGGCGGACGAGAGCACCACGAACCGGCTTCGCAAGCTGGGGCTTTCGGCCGTTGCGGTGGCGCTGACGCAGGAGTTCGGCAGGGGGCTGCCGCTGTTGGCGGTGAAGGCGCTGCCGGTGCGACTGGCGGGGCCGCGACCACTGGACGAGGCGATCTCGGTTGCGGGGGGAGTCAGGCGCGGCGCGGTAACGGATGGGCTGGAGTTGCGTGCCTTGCCCGGTATTTTTGTCTGCGGCGAGATGCTGGATTGGGAAGCGCCGACCGGGGGTTACCTGCTGACCGGCTGCTGGGCGACAGGGCGTTGGGCGGGGTGCGCTGCGGCGCGTGTGGGAGTGATGTAGGTGTTTCCCTGCCCCGGTCCTTCCTTCGTTCCACCCTTGTTTTGCCCCTTCCATCCCGCAAGATTGCCTCTGCCGACCTGAAACCGGAGTCCTGTTCATGCCAACCTTGCATCCCGTCCTGCTGTGCGGCGGCTCTGGCACCCGGCTTTGGCCCTTGTCGCGCAAGAGTTTTCCCAAGCAGTTTGTGCCGCTGACCGGCGAACAGACGTTGTTTCAGGCGGCCGCTGCGCGAATGGATGGCGCGCCGGGGGTGGCCGCGCCGATCGTCATCACCAATTCCGATTTCAGGTTTATTGTGACCGAACAGCTTGCGCTTGTAGGCATTGATCCCGGGGCGATCCTGATCGAACCGGCGGCACGCAACACGGCGCCGGCGATCCTTGCCGCGGCATTGCATCTGGCCCAGACCGATCCCGATGCGTTGATGCTGGTGATGCCAACGGACCACGAGATACCGGACACACCCGCCTTTCGCAGCGCTGTTGCCGAAGGCGTGCCGCGGGCCGAAGCGGGGCAGATCGTCACCTTCGGCATTCGGCCCGACCGGGCGGAAACCGGCTATGGCTGGCTTGAACTTTCAGCCCCGCCCGCCGGGGCTGCGCCGGTGCCGTTGCTGCGTTTTGTCGAAAAACCTGACTTGGCCCGGGCCGAAGCGATGCTGGCCGAGGGGCGGTATCTGTGGAACGCGGGGATATTCCTGATGTCGGTCGGCACGCTTCTGGCCGCGTTCCGCATCCATGCGGCGGATTTGCTGGCGCCGGTGACCGAAGCGGTGACAAGTGCGCGCGGCGATCTGGGCTTCTTGCGGCTGGCGGCCGGGCCGTGGGGCAAGGCGCGCGAGGTGTCCATCGACTACGCTGTGATGGAGAAAGCCGCGAACCTTGAAGTGGTGCCGTTTGCCGCCGCCTGGTCAGACCTGGGCGATTGGAACGCGGTGTGGCGCGACGGAGTGGGCGATGGCAACGTGGCGACGCACGGGCCGGTCACCCTGATTGATTGCGAAGGCAGTCTGATCCGGTCGGAAAGCGAGGCGCTGCGTGTGGTTGGAATCGGGTTGCGCGATCTGGTTGTAGTGGCGATGCCCGATGCGGTGCTGGTGGCCGACCGCTCGCGGACCCAGGAGGTGAAGGAGGCTGTTGCCCGACTGAAGCTGGACAAGGTGCGGCAGGCCGAAATCCTGCCGCGCGACCATCGGCCTTGGGGCTGGTTCGAAACGCTGGTTCTGGCGGACAGGTTTCAGGTGAAACGGATCGTCGTTCATCCGGGCGCATCGCTGAGCCTGCAAAGCCATGTCCACCGCGCCGAACACTGGATTGTCGTTTCGGGCACGGCGAAGGTCACAGTGAATGAAACGGTCTCACTTCTGACCGAGAACCAGTCGGTCTACGTGCCTTTGGGCGCGATCCACCGGATGGAGAATCCGGGCAAGTTGCCGATGGTGCTGATCGAAATCCAGACCGGTGCGTATCTGGGCGAGGATGACATCATCCGCTACGAGGATGTCTATGCACGGACCGAAGGGGCGAAGGGCTGATCGTGGGGGCGTTTTCCTGCGCACTGGAGCAGTGGTCCCCGGGGCTGGGCGACCCGGATATGATGGGTTGGCTGACGGTTGCAGTCTACACCTATGCGGCGATCATTGCGGCGAGACGGGCGGTAAAGGGTCTGTTTCCCGGCGAAACTCGCGGCAAGGAGCGTGCCTTCTGGTGGTTTTCGGCGACGCTGCTGGCCTGCCTTGCGGTGAACAAGCAGCTTGACCTGCAATCTCTACTGACCGAGGTCGGCCGTTGCGTTGCGCATGCTCAGGGTTGGTACGAGGAGCGCCACACCGTGCAGGTCTGGTTCATCGCCGGCGTCATGGCAGGCGGAGTTCTAAGCGTGTGCTGGCTGGGATTTGTGCTGCGGCACACGCTGGCGCGCACTGGCCTTGCGCTTGT
This sequence comes from uncultured Alphaproteobacteria bacterium, assembly GCA_963822435.1. Lineage (GTDB taxonomy): Bacteria > Pseudomonadota > Alphaproteobacteria > Rhodobacterales > Rhodobacteraceae > JAUYQR01. The sequence continues at coordinate 1,004,247 of CAWGHN010000003.1, read as the reverse complement.
GGGGCTTGGGTTCGTTTGCGTGTTCGTGGCTGTGCGCGCCGCTGGGTTTCACCATGTCGACACGCTGATAGGGACCGCAGTGGCGGGGCTGCGAATAAACTGGCTGTTGGAACTTACCGGCCCGATCCTTGTCACGGTTGCTGGTTTGCGCGGTTCCCTGCCGAGCTGACGGCGAAGTGTTTGCGGCCAAAACGAATCACCCTGCGCGGTTCTTCGGCGTTGTCATGCGCAAGGCGGGTGGCTTTTCGGGGTTTGTCCAAGATTTGATCAGTGACAGAAAAAGTGAACAGAAAATTGATCGTTTCCACAATCACAACAATGGCGTGAGGCAACAAGGAAGCCGGGCTTTTGGAGCGGCTTCGACGGGACGAACGCTGGTATTGACCGCCTGCGGAAATGTGGCGAATTTCGTTTGAATTTGGGCAGAAAAAAGGCGTCAAGCACAAATTCACCGATGCGCCCCGCCTCGGCAGGCTTTCGCGGGGCTGTACCTTGTGGGTCACTAATGCAGACCACATGCACAACCATAGCGTGTAAACATTTGAAATGAAACTCTTTTCGCGCGTGTGGGTCTTGGCGGCCACATTGCCTGCCCAATGCGGAGGTGCTAGATCAAAGCACGAAGTTGTTCGGTGTGCCCCCTGGGTCGCCAGAGAAGATTTAAGTCGAAAAAGTGTCCTGCGTTTTCAGGATTAGTGATCGTTGGTAGCTGAGGCCCCTTCTGGGAGGTTTGTTGATGACTGTGCGTATTAAGGCTGGGACGGTAGATTTTGACCGTGCAAGGGTTGAGCCGAGAGAGGCATGGTTGTTGCCGCGTCGTGAGCGGCTCTATCGTCGGACGTTCAAGCGCGTGATCGATGTCGCGTTTGTTCTGCTGATTGCTCCGTTCGTCCTGCCGATGGTCTTGGCCCTCTGCGTGCTGATCGCGCTGGATGGGTCGTCGCCGTTCTACACGCAGCTTCGTGTTGGCAAGGGTGGTCGCACGTTTCGGCTGTGGAAGCTACGCAGCATGGTCCCGGATGCCGACGAACGGCTCGCCCGGCATCTTGCGGACAACGAAGCGGCCCGCATGGAGTGGAATGCCTACCAGAAACTTGCGTCAGACCCGCGGATCACGACGCTTGGTCTTGCCTTGCGCAAGACGTCGTTCGATGAACTGCCGCAGCTTTGGAATGTGCTGAAAGGCGACATGAGCCTGGTTGGGCCGCGACCGATGATGCCAGAGCAGCGCGACCTTTATCCCGGCCATGCCTACTATGCGCTGCGCCCCGGTGTAACCGGTCCGTGGCAGGTGTCTGACCGCAATACTGCAACCTTTGCCCAGCGCGCAGAATTCGACACGGCATACGAGCGCAATGTTTCGTTCGCGACCGACGTCCGGCTGCTGATCGCTACTGTCGGAGTCGTGCTGCGCGGAACCGGGCAGTGACTGCCTGAGGCATCACAACCCTGCCACTGACAATCGTCGCGGCTATCAGCAGTTCAACCATGAGGATGGCTGTTCCGGTTGCCATGTAGGCAAGGATCAAGACCCAAATCGGCTGGCCAAGCATGGCGAGGGCGACGGAAACGGCACCGCCCGCAAACATGCTGATGAGAAGCAATCCAACGATCATTCCAGCCCCCCAAGACAATCGTCCCGCAACCGCGCCACGAAATTGGCCAACATCACAGACCCAACCTTAGCGACCTAAAACCGGAATCATATCGGTTTACTGATCGCTTAAGCGGATCATGGCTTAGGGTGACAGGTATTGTTTAACGGATTCTTGCCGAAATCGCAGAATTGGCGCGATTCAAGAGCCGACAGTGTTGCGGGAACGCCCAACCATCGGGGATATCGTATCGGATTTTGCCACGCCCCCTACAGAAACGGCGGCTGCAATCAGCGGAAGGAGCAATGCGATCGTGCCGCCAAGCATGTAGGCAAGAATCACTGCGCCAAGGGAATAGCCGAGGACGGCCGCAGAGCCGGCAGAAGCAGCGGCAAGGATCATCGCCATAAACAGATTTCCTGCCAGCATGGTCTCTTCCCCTTCAACCACCGGATGCGCATCAGCGTCATGACAATCTCGGCGGTAGTCGTGGCAAAATTAGGGCAGCGATTGGAAGAGACTGCGGCAGCGCAAGTGACTGCGGCGGTGATATCAACCGGGGTGCTTCGGCGCACGGACTGCAGGTCCGCGGAGCCCGGCGCAAGCCAGAGACTGCCAATGCCCTGGCGGCTTAACAAATCTAGATCGCGCCTTCCTTTTGCCTTGGCTTGGCAGCATGGTGTCGCCGGCACGGGCAACGGAGAAGCCAGTTGATCGAAGTTTACCGGAAGATCTTTTCCCTGCTGGAAGCGGGCGAGCGGCGCAGGTTTTGGCTCTTGAACCTGATGATGATTGCTATGGCGCTTGTCGAAATGGTCGGCATCTCTTCCGTGCTTGCGCTTTTGCAGGTGCTTTCCGACCCTTCAACCATTGCGGATAGCAAGGCACTTTCGGCAGTTTATACCGCGCTTGGATTTTCTACTGTCTATGGCTTTCAAGTTGCCTTTGCGCTGGCGGTGACGGCACTGGTCTTGATCGGGCTGGCGGTGAAAGCATCGGGCACCTACGCACTGATCAGGTTTTCGGCCTGGCTCGGGTATGCGATTTCAAGTCGCCTTCTGGGCGCATACATGCACCAGCCCTATGGCTGGTTCTTGAACCGCAACAGCGCCGAGGTTGGCAAGAACGTATTGAACGAGGTCGACAATCTGGTTGGCCATGTTCTGACGCCGCTCTTTCGTTTGAGCGCCAGCGCGATGCTGGTTGTGGTGATCCTGGGATTCCTGTTGCTGATCGACCCGGTGGTGACCAGCGTGTCGTTTGGCATCATTGGTGGCACCTATGCGCTGATCTACCTTTATCTGCGCGAGCGGCTTCGCCGGAACGGTGACGAGATGATGCGCGCATATACAGACCGGTTTCGGGTTTCGCAGGAAGCGACCGGTGGGATCAAGGATGTGAAGCTGCTTGGCCTGGAGGATGATTACACCCGGCTTTATCAGGCCGCCGCACAGCGCAGCGCGAAGGGTCAGGCGACGGTCGGGATCATTTCCGAACTGCCGCGTTTTGTGCTGGAAGGGATCACGTTTGCAGCCTTGCTGGGTCTGATCCTGCTGCTGCTGTTGCGCAGTGGTGGCGGCATCGCGGAAATCGTGCCGACGCTTGGCATCATGGCTTTTTCAGTCATGCGCCTGTTGCCCGCCTTGCAGCAGATCTATCATTCCCTGGCGACGATCCGTGGGGGGCTGGCGGCCCTCGACGAGATCTCGTCGGATTATGCTGCGGCGGTGTCGTCTCGTCTGCCGACGCAAACGCCGCAGCCCGCGCTGCATCTGGAGCATTCGTTGGAGCTGTCTGGAATAAAGTTCACCTATGAACAGGCAACGCGGCCGGCTCTTTTCGCGTTGGACCTGGTTATTCCTGCCCGCACAACAGTTGGGATCGTAGGTGGAACTGGGGCCGGCAAGACCACTCTGGTTGATGTGGTTCTGGGACTTCTGACCCCCGATGGCGGCGAGATCAGGGTAGACGGAACCCTAGTGACCCCCGCCAATATCCGCGCCTGGCAAAAGACCCTCGGCTATGTGCCGCAGTCGATTTTCCTGACCGACGACACGATCGCCGCCAATATTGCCTTTGGGGTTACGAAAGGTCAGATCGACATGGCCGCCGTCGAGCGAGCAGCGCGCGCGGCAGCCCTGCATGAGTTTGTGAAAAGCGACCTTGCCGAAGGCTACCAGACCATCGTCGGGGAGCGGGGGGTCAGGTTGTCGGGCGGGCAACGCCAGCGGATCGGAATTGCCCGGGCGCTTTATCGCGACCCGACGCTTCTGATCATGGATGAGGCGACTTCGGCCTTGGACAACATCACCGAGCGGGTGGTGATGGAAGCCGTCCAGAACATCCGTGCCGACAAGACGATCATCCTGATTGCGCACCGGTTGAGCACGGTCAGGGCCTGTGACACGATCTTTCTGATGGACAAGGGGCGGATCGCAGCGCGCGGCACCTATGATGAACTTGTGGCGGACAACGAAACTTTCCGGAGGATGGCTGCACATTAGGAAGGGCGACCCGGCTTGATCGCAGCGATCCTCTGGCCCAGACTGATGTGGCCGGGGTTCTGACTGTTCCGGGGCCACCTTCGATGAGCCTTAGTGACCCAGATGCCCAACGGTTTTGCGTATTTCGTGCTGATGACCTGGCCCTTGGTGGCGTTGGTCCTGTTTCGCTTTCTGCCGGTGCAAAAAGCACTCGTCTGGACGCTTCTGGGCGGTTACCTGCTGTTGCCATCAAAAACAGCCTTCGACTTTCCGCTACTGCCGTCGCTGGACAAATCGTCAATACCGAACCTCAGTGCGCTTGTTTTGTGCCTGGTCTTTGCCCCCAAACAAGCGGCCGCATCAGGCCTCGGCTCCGATACCGAGCGCCGGGGGTTGTGGTTTGTGCGCCTTGTGCTTGGCGTCATGCTGCTGGCGCCATTTTTTACAGTCTACAACAATTCCGAGCCGATCTTTTTCGGCCCGCGCACCCTGCCTGGGCTGCGTTTCTATGATGCTGTTGCGACAGTCCTCGGCCTCCTGATCTCGATCATCCCGTTCTTCCTGGCCTGGCGCTATCTGAGCCGGGTCGAGGATCAGACCTATGTTCTGAAAGCCTTTGTCATTGCGGGGCTGTTGTATTCGGTGCCGGTCCTTTTTGAAGTGCGGTTCAGCCCGCAGCTTCACACCTGGACTTACGGATTCTTCCCTCATGAGTTTCTGCAGCACATGCGGCAGGGCGGGTTCAGGCCGGTGGTCTTTCTAAGCCATGGGCTGTTGATCGGCAGTTTCTATTGCATGGCCACGCTGGCGGCGCTGGTTCTGTGGCGCGAGGCGCTGCGGACAGGAAACGTGTCGACGGGATGGTTGTTTTCGGTGGTCTGGCTGATCGGTATCCTCGTCATTTCGAAGAATTTGGGCGCGCTTCTGATCACCGTCGCCATAGGTGTGTTGCTCCTGTTCACCGGCAAGCGAGTTATGGTTTTCGCGGCCGTCACCGTGGCATCGCTGCTGATCCTGTATCCGGCTCTGCGCACTTCGGGGGTGATCCCGACATCGACGATCCTTGCCGCTGCCCAAAGCGTCAGCGAGGACAGGGCGTCGTCGCTGCAATTCCGCCTCGACAACGAAGAAAAGCTGATGGCGCGGGCGAACGAAAAGCCAATATTCGGCTGGGGCAGTTGGGGGCGAAACCAGATATTCGACCCCGAAACGGGACGGATGACAAGTGTGACCGATGGTCTGTGGATCATCCTGATCGGAATGTACGGCTGGTTGGGATACGCCGCACACTTCGGACTGCTGACCATGGGCATCTGGCTTGCGATGGTGCGACGTGGGACGGTCGGCGCTTCGCTGGCAACACCGGGTATCATGATGCTGTTGAGCGGGATGCTGGTGGATTTCATCCCGAACGGGTGGCTGTTGCCCTATGTGTGGTTACTGGCAGGATCGTTGACCGGTGGGATGCTGCTGAGCAGTGAGGCGCGTGATCTTCCAGCGGATACCCCTGCAAGGGCGCGCCATTCTGGTGCGCGTGCAGCGCCGCCGTCGTGGTTGGCACAAGGGGCGGCGCCGCGACCCCGGCGCAGTGACCGACAACCCGAGGAGCGCGCCAGCCGGACACGCTAGGCATCAGGCGTTCTGTTTCAGCAAGTGCTGCTTGGGTTCGGCCTTGGGGCGCGCGGTGGGCTGGGCACATGTCAGGAACTGCGATGGTGTCAGTGCAGGCAGGTTGCATGACGATTGCAGCATGATCTGGTTCGACGCGGCCAAGATGCGACGCTCGTCCTGCCACCAGTGTCGGCCCGCCATTGCATGCCTTCTGTCACTTGTATTCGATCAGAACCATTTCGCGGTTGCGCAGGCTGCGCCAACGGTAGGTCAGAAGGCCAAGCAGGTTGGGCAGTTTGGAAACGGTCAGCAGCCCTGCCTGTTTCATCGCATCGTACAATGACAGCCCATTGCGGACCAGACCTTGCGTGGTTCGCGCGTAGGAAGCGACGTAGATGCCAAGCACCGCGACAAGCAGCCAAGGCCAGAGCGCGGCGCCAAGGATCGCAAGGGCGGGCAGCACGGCGCCATAAAGCCAGGCGCGCTTGCGTTCCCGTGAGCCGTATTCGGGGTGGATCGTGCTGACCTGTGCGTAGGCATGTCCGGTTCGCACCGCCCGCTGCCACCATTGCCGGAAAAGCAGGATGTTTGCATCGTGCCTGGTCATTGCCAACGGCAAGCGGTGGACGCGCCATCCAGCCTTGCGGACCCGGGTGCAAAACTCCTCGTCCTCGCCGGCTATGATGCGCGGGTTGAAGCCATCCATCTGCCGGAAAAGGTTGGCACGCACCATCATGTCGCCACCGCAGGATGCGATGTCTCCGGCTGGGCGGCGCCATTCCACTTCGGCCATGCCGTTGAAGATACTGGCATCGGGATACATCTCGGACCGCCAGCCGGTCACGATGCCGATGTCGGGGTGGTCGGCCAGGGTCTTCAAGCCAGCCTCGATCCAGCCGGGTTCAAGCACGCAGTCGCCGTCGATGAACTGCACAAACGCGGGGGCCGGGTTCAGCGCGTGAAAGCCGGCGTTGCGGGCGCGGGCGGCGGTGAAGGGAACGCTGAGGTCAAGCTCGACGATCTGGGCACCAAGATCGCGGGCCGCTTTCAGGCTGGCATCGGTGGAGCCACTGTCGACATAGACCACTCTCAGCCCAAGACGCTGCAGCGACGTGAGGCAGGCCACGAGCCGCGCGCCCTCGTTGCGACCGATCGCTACGACGGCAATGTCCCCTTCGTCTGTCATTGCGTGGTGATCCTGTTTCCGAAACGCGGCAGGCCGCGGATGACACTGTGTAACCGCATGTGTCGATCCTTGCTACCGGCCGCGCGTCCAGTCGCCCTTGTGTGGCGCAAGTCGCACGCCAAGGTGCACCGCGCCATAGACCGCAAACCCCGGCGGATCCGACAGGGCAAGCCGGAGCAGTCCGGCGCGTGTCAGGGGGCGCTTGGCCTCGTTGCCGAGGATGGCGGGGTAAAGGCGGCGGATTTCGGCAACGCCCGCATCCTGACGGCGGCGGACGCGGACAAGGTTTCCGAACCCCTCGACCATTGGCCAATGGTAGCGGGCATCAACCTCGATGCGTTCGGGCGGCGCGAACTGGAGCCGGACGAACGTATCGTCGGATATGATGGCCGGCCACGCATCCCAACGCGCGCGGCCCTTGCGGTTGACTGCGAAGAAACCGGCACCGACCGCGCCGCCGCGCACGAAGGGCAGCCGCGCCCAGAGACGGGCATAGGCGCGGGTGATGGCGCTTGCCGCGGGCATCACCGCGATGCGCCCGGTGGCATACAGCGGGCGGTCGGAGGCAAGGGCCGCCACGATTTGCGCCAGAAGATTGGCGTCGCACACGACATCAGCGTCGAGGTAGGCAAGAGCGCTGCCCTGAGCGACGGCTTCAGCGGCGTTGAGGGCGCCGAGTTTTCCCCCCTCTGGCAGGTCGATGACGAAAAGGCGCCAGCTGCGGGCTGCGAAAGCGGCGACGAATCCCTTTGCTTCGGCGACAGTCTGGTCTGTCGTTCCGTTGACGGCGACGATCACCTCGACCGGCCCGGCAGCGACTTCGGTCTGGGCGACGAGGGCGGCCAGACAGCGGCCGATCAGCGCCTGTTCGTTGCGGGCCGCGATGATGACCGACAGGGCCACGGGAAGAACCGGAGCCGTGGCGGGGCCGTCGGATGGGTGATCGGTCGAGGGCATGGGACAAGACGCTTGGAAAATTCAGGGGATAGCAAAAAGACTTCTGTCGCATCTCTAGGGGCTTGGGCGCGGTAGGTGCAAGCGGGGTTGCGTGCGCTTGTGCAAAGGGGCGGCGAAACGGCGACAAAACCGAACGCGAACGCGATCACTGTCCTTCAAGGAAACAATGCGTTTCCTGCGGTTCACTGGCTTTAGCGCCTCTCGGACTTGTGCTAGCGTCGCAGACGGTGTGCTGTTGAAAGGTGACCGAGTATGGTCGGATTGGTTTTGCAAATTACGTTCCTTGATCTGCCGGCCGCGAAGGCGAGAGCCGGCGTTGTTCGCGGCGCTACGCTGCACCTTCTATCGACAACGGCCTGACAGAAAGTGCATCGATGACCAACCAACCTGCTTCGCCCGAGTTCGCCACGTCCGCGCGGACGCCTCCGGTCTTGCCTCTACGCGGGCGGATCAAAGCGGCGCGCAAGGTGGCGGTACTGAACGGCTATGTGCATGACGTGACGATGGACGAGGTGTTGTCGCTGCGCGAGGGGCTGATCCTGACGTTGCATGCGGACATGGTGATGAAGCTGCAGAAGGACCGCGCGTTCTACGACATCCTTGACCAGTATGATTACATCACCTGCGACAGCCAGATCCTGTATTTCGCACTGAAGCTGATGGGAACCCCGGTGCGAGAGCGGGTGTCCGGATCAGACTATTTCCCGCGGTTTTACACCCGCTACAAGGATGACGCGGATGTGCGGGTGTTCCTTCTGGGCGGAAAGCCCGGCATTGCAGAGATCGCTGCCAACAAGATCAATGCCAAGGTCGGGCGCGAGATCATCGTCGGATGCCACGCACCGCCGTTTGATTTCGAGAAGGACCCGGCGGCGATTGCCCGCATGATCGACGCTGTGAACGCCTCGGGCGCGACGGTACTGCTGGTTGGCCTTGGGGGCGGGCGGCAGGAAAAGTTCATCGTCCAGTATCGCGACAGGTTTCCGAATGTCCGGCTGTTCCTGCCGCTTGGCGGCACCATCGATTATGAGGCCGGGACGCTGCGCCGCCCGCCGCCGTGGGTAACCAACGCCGGTCTGGAGTGGATGTATCGGCTGTTGCAGGAACCGCGGGCCCGGTTTCATCGTTATGTGATTCACGATCCGCAGGTGATTCCGCTGCTTTTGCGGCAAAAATTCCGGCGCTATCGCAACCCGTTTGCACGCTGAGTCATGCCTGCTGAACCGACTGTTCTGACCGTAATCCTGAATTGGCGCACGCCTGACATGACGCTGCGCGCAGTTGCCGCCGCAGAAGTTGCGATGGCAGGCATCAAGGGTGCAATCACCGTGGTCGACAACGATTCCGGAGACGGGTCGTTCGAGACGCTGAGCGCGGCGCTTCTCGGGCATGATCGTGTGCGCTTGGTGCAAGCCGGGCGCAATGGCGGCTTTGGCGCGGGTAACAACGTCGGCATCCGCCTTGGCCTGCCTGATGGAGCGCGGCCAACGTTCATCTATGTGCTGAATTCCGATGCCTTCCCCGAAGCCGATGCGATCACTGCATTGGTGAAGTATCTTGAACGGCATCCGCACGTTGGGCTGGCCGGCAGCCTGATTTTCGGAACCGACGGCGAGACGCACCGCACCTCATTCCGGTTTCCGACCATCGCTTCGGAGTTCGAAGGGACAGCGCGTTTTGGGCCGATCTCGCGGCTGTTGTCGCGGTGGATCGTGGCATTGCCCGAACCCGAGGCAAGCGGGCCGGTCGATTGGGTGGCCGGAGCGAGCCTGATGATCCGCGACGAGGCGCTGCAGAAGATCGGGCTTTTTGACGAACGCTTCTTCTTATATTTTGAAGAGACCGACCTGTGCCACCGGGCAAAAGAAGCGGGCTGGGATACCCATTTCGTGCGAGAAAGCCGGGTTTTGCACATCGGATCGGTGTCGACCGGAATGAAGGCATGGGATCGGACGCCGCAATACTGGTTCGACAGCCGCTGGCGGTATTTCTGCAAGCGCGGCGGTCGCATCCATGCACTTGCGGCCACGCTGGCCAACGTTGCGGGAGGAATGATCTATCGGGCAAGGCTGCTGGTGCAACCGAACGGCGGGAGAGACGCGCGGCATCATCTGCGTGATCTTCTGAGTCATGCTGCCCGCAACGCCGTCTCGGCCATCCAGCCGCCAGATCAGGCGTTCGAGCCGACGATCAAATACCAAGCAGCAGCTTGAGGCCAGTTTCAAGTGCAACCGACGCCTGAACACCGAGCGCTGCCGTGGCGCGGGCAGGATCGCCGAGGGAGTGACGGATATCGCCGGCCCGAGGTGGGCAATAGGTGACGTTCGGCTCGGTCCGGTGGAGCCGAGCGAGGATCGCCATCAGGTCCAGCAAAGACGTGGCGCGCCCGGTGCAGGCATTGAATATCCGACCTGCCTCGGCGGGTGACTGGCGCATCGCCGCAATCAGCATTTGCACGACATCGGTTACGACGACGAAGTCGCGGGTTTGCAGACCGTCGCCGAAAATGGTGATTGGCTGCCGTGTGCGGAGCCGGTCGTTGAAGATCGAGATCACGCCGGAATAGGCGGATGACGGGTCTTGCCGTGGGCCGTAAATGTTAAAAGGGCGCAGGCCGATTGTTGGCACCCCATGCACCGAGGTGGCAATCCGGGCGTGAAGTTCGGAACCGAGCTTGTCGGCGCCGTATGCGGTGAGCGGGGAGACCATCCGATCTTCGTGGACGGCCCCGTCGCCGGCATCGCCATAAACCGCAGCGGACGAAGTGTAGACCACAGGCACCTTGCCGGCATTTTTTGCGGCCTCGAACACGGTGACCGAGCCGGTCAGGTTTGTGCGATGCCCTTCGCGCCAGTGGGAGTTGCAATATTCCACCGACGCGATTCCGGCGAGGTGAAAAACTCCGTCCACTTCGTGGATTGCGCGGGCAACGGCATCAGGGTCGGCCACATCACCTTCGACAAGCCGGGCGCCAACCGGCAGGTTGGAGGTCTTTCCTGTCGCGAGGTTGTCGAGAACGATGACACTGGCGCCTGCCCCGACAAGTGCGTCGCAAAGGTGCGATCCCACAAAGCCGCACCCCCCCGTGACGAGATACCTTGTCATGGTTCCATTCCTGCCTTCACATCTGAAGAAGCCGCAAACGCAGCCGTGTCACATCATCATAGCGCCCGATCCCCAGCCGGGGAAGCGCGTAGGGATCAGCGCCGGCGCGCCAGAGGCGCATGTCGAGTGCAGACGCGGTTCGGAACCCAAGGCGTTTGGCACTCTGGCGCAAAGCAGGCGTGTGGTTGCCATTTGGCCATGCGAAATGCGCGACCTCCTGCCCGGTCCAGTGCTGCAGCAGGCTGCGCGACTTCGCCATGCTCGCCTCGGCCTCGTCGACGGGAATCTGGTCGAGCAGATTGTGGCAATGGCTGTGCGCACCGATCGTCACCCCCGGCGTGCCAGAGATTTCGGCCAATTCCGCGCGGGTCATCGGACCGAGAGGCGGCCTGCCGGCAGGAAGCGGATGCCGTGACAGGATGTCTGCGACGATCGTTGAGCGGCGATCTGGTGCAACGCGCTTCAACGCCTCGAGCAGCGCCGACACGGCAGCCCAGCGCGACGGTCCCGGGTTCGGCGGGATGTTCCAGCGACCAAGGCCATGGGCGGTGAGGTCAATGGCGGCACTTGCGGTCAACGCGCCCATGATCTGGTCGAACCAGTAAGGCTGGCCGGTTTCGATCTGGCCGGTGGCCACGAAGATCGTCACGGGAAGCTGACGCTCGGTCAGGATTGGCAGCAGATGGCGGTGATTTCCCGCCTCGCCGTCGTCAAAGGTCAGGACGGCGCGGGGCTTGCCACGATTTCCCGGCCCATCAGCGATCGCTTGGTCGAGATCGACGATGTCATGGGTTTGCTGAATGGCTGACAGATGCGCCCTGAAATCGGCGGCGCGAAGCACCGTCCAGGCATCGGGGCCACCGATATCCGGCCCGATTGTGTGATAGCAAAGCACAGCTACCGGGTTGCCGCGCAGGCGCCACGAACGCAAAAGGCCAAGCACTGGCGGGTTGCCGAGAACCGCCCGAGCCGCGCGCTTTGCGGTGGATATCACCCCTTTGGCCCCTTGGTGAACAGGCGGGCAAGCTTGCCAGCCTCGGTGTCGATGTGATGGCGCTCGCGGACCCGGACAGCACCGTCCCTGCCCATGGCCGCCCGCGCGTCTGCCGGGGTGTCGAGCGCGGTGGCGATCGCTTCGGTCAGGCCGGCCGCATCGCCTGCGGGGACCAGCCAGCCGGTGCGACCTTCCTGAACCAGTTCGGGGATCCCCGCAATATAGGTGGAAATCACCGGCCGGCCTTGCGCCATCGCTTCCATGATGACGACGGGCAAGCCTTCCATCAGACTGGGCTGCACTATGAGAGTGGCTTCGACGATCAGTCTGCGCACCTCATCGCTGCCGATCCAGCCGGTCAGCGTGACTTGCTGGGACAGGCCAAGTTCGACGATCCGCCGTTCGATGAGCGGGCGAAAATCGCCGTCGCCCGCCAAAACCAGCCGGACCTCGGGCCGGGCCAGTGCCGCCAGAGCATCAAGCAGGGTAAGCTGGCTTTTTTCAGCGCAGTAGCGACCGATGCAAAGCAGAACGGGCTGTTGCGGCGCCGGAGTGATGGTCGGCGCGAAAAACGCCTCTTCCAGCCCGCAGTGCACAATCTGGATCTTTTCCCATTCCGTCTGGGACAACTGCCGCATCAATTGGGATTTCGTAAAATGACTGATCGCCACGACAAACGCTGCTCTGCTGGATTTGCGGGGCAGCGAGTTTGAGCGGACATTGTCGAACTCGTCCGCGCCGTGGACTGTAAAGCTGTAGGACGGCCCGCCCAAAAGGTGCAACAGATGGGCCACATCGGTGGAGTTGGTGCCGAAATGTGCGTGCAGGTGATCAACCGGGTCTGCCTCGAACCACAAGCGCAGTTGGCAGGCATGGGCGAACCAGACGATGTGGTAGGGCATCGGGCGAACGGACGTTCGCGACATCGCAAGCGCCGCGCACAGGGCACGGAAGGTTGGCATCGGACGCTTGATGGCGTTGACCAGCACCGACCTGGCAAGCGGCAGAAGACCATTCTTTAGCACATGCCGGGTGCGCCGGCCTTCGTCGATGTCGGCTGGGTCCACCACGTCGGCATCCCAGCCACGGATTGCGAAACGCCGGATGTCGAAGCCTTGCCGTTCCAGTGCCAGAATCTCACGGCGAATGAAGGTGTGGCTTACCTTGGGATACTGGTTGACCAGGTAGGCAATGACCGGCTTTGCGCCCGCCACCCGCCCGTTGTCAGGCACATTCAAATCGTTACCCCGCAAATCAGACACCCCACAAAATCCACGTCACTGTCAGGTGTGTCCTGACGGTGACGTTCAATAATTTCTTCTGTCACAACGCCAGCGCGGCAATGCTGCCTCGGTGCGCGAATGTCCGGTCAGGTTTCGCCATAACCGTAGCTTTCAGTCGGCTCCATATACCGGCATTTGTTCAGCACGACACCAAGCACCTGGGTATGGGCGGCTAGATCCTTGCCGCAACGGTCGATCTCGGACACAGTGCTCATCTCGGCTTCGGTGACCATAAGGGCGCAATCCACCTGATCCAGGAAGGCGATCGTGTCATCCCCGACAAGCATCGGCGGCAGGTCAAACAGCATCACGTTGGGCTGCAGCCGATCTTCAAGCGCATCGACCGTTTCGGCAGCGCGGTCGGAGGACAAAAGCTCGGCCGGGCTGGCAACGGGAATGGAATTCAGACCAAGCGCCAGGTTCGAGCGCCAACGAAAGAGCTGCGCCTCGGGGGCTTCGCTGCCGTCCAGCACACCGGCGAAGTTGCATGTGCGGTCGATGCCGAGGGTGCGCTGCATGGCGGGACGGCGCAGGTCAAGTTCCAGCACCACGACCTTCAGGTCGGGCTGGCGGGCGAGGCTCAGGGCAAGATTGAGCGTGAGGGTGGTCTTGCCGCAACTGCTGTTGGGCGAGGTGATGGCAACCCGCGTCCAGTTGTGTTCGCGCAACTGGTGCATCAGGTTCGTTCGCATCACGTCGAACACGGCGGCCTGCGGGCCGGACTGGTGCGCGACGATGCGGCCGCGCTCAAGCCGGGTGTCGTCGAACTGGATCTCGGTCAGGGTTGACCACATGTCCTTCGGCGGCTTGGCCGCAGCTTGCGGTGCCGGTTTCGGCGCGGCGGCAAGACCGCCTCGCGCAGCCCGGGCCTTGGCGATGGCGGATTGAATGCGTTCCATGGCGGCCTACCCCGAGATTTCTGGCGTTGCGAGAGTGACATTCGGTCCAAGCCCGATGGCTTGGGCGATGGCCGAGGCCAGGGTGTCGAGCGGCATGACAGTGACGTGCAGCAGGTAAAGCGCCACGGGCACGAAAATGGCCACTGCAGCGATCATATTGCGGCGCGTGACGCTGCGTTGACGCAACTCGTCCATTGTGGCGATGTAGGGGATGGTGCCGAAGGGCGTGATCCCCAGTGATTTCACCAGCTCGGCCGGGCGGCGCACGGTGTGGTTCAAGAGTTCCAAAAGCATGACAAGGCCCAGCGACAACAGCATTCCGACGCCAAGACCCGTTGCGCTGATCAGCTTTCGGTTCGGTTCGGCCCGCATCGTCGGCGGCACGGCAAGTTCGATGACCGTGATGCGCTGACCGCGCGAGGTGACTTCGATCCGGTCGCCCATCCGCGCTTCGGCCAAACTGGCGACTGCCTGATCGTATTGCACCTGAGTGTTCTCGTATGCGCCTTGCAGTTCGCCCAGCATGATCGAATTGCTGGGGGTCTTTTCGATCGAGGCGCGCAGGACCTCCAGCTCGGCTTCGATTTCCTGCTTCTGTTCGACAAGGAATTTGATCTGGCCGTCGATATCGGCCATCTGCAGGTCATACGAGGTCATCGCGCCTTCGCCGGCGACGCCAAGCTGTTCCTTGACCGCTTCTTCGAGGGCGGTGACCTGCAATTGCAGCGCCTTCACCCGCGGATTTTCGGGAGAGAGCACGACAACCGCCGAGGCCAGTTCCTGACGCAGGGTTTCAAGCTGGGTCTGTTCGGGTGTCAGCACGCCGACCGAAGCCGCCAAACGACCGGTGCGGTCATAGAGATCGACAAGGCTTTGCCGCCGGTCGCGCAGGCCTGCGAGTTCACGTTCGACCAGCGTCAGGCGTTCCTGTTGTGCTTCCTGACGGCCGCGACGGTAGGCGAGGCTTTCCGGAAGGGCGTCGCGGTTGGCTTCCTCGAATTCGAGGATCTTGGAGTTCTGCACGGCAAGTTCGTCGGTCAGACGCTTTACTTCCTGTTGGAAGAAATCAAGCGTGCTGCCCGAGGCTGCAGTCCTGAGCTCTACGCTTTGTTCGAGGATCTGTTCGACGAGCGCGTTCGTCACATCGGCCGACAGTACGGGATCGCCCGCGTCGAACGACACCGTCACCACACCGGTATTGCCCATGAGCGGCGGCATGTAGATCGAGATGCGGCGCAGCATCTGGTTAACAATGATGTCTTCGGTGATGTTCGGAACACCCTTGAACACCTCGAACTTGGAAGCCAACTCCAGAAGATTGGACCGTGTAAGCAGGCGTTGCTGCACTGAAAGAAGCGCCTCGTCCGCAGTCGAGCGCACGGTGGAGGCGGCAAGCTCGTCCGGGATCTGGCCGTTCTCGAACAGAAGCCGCGCCTCGGCCCGATACGTTTCGGGTATCGAGAACGCCATGTAGACGCCCGCTATGCCGGTTACGATCAGAATGGCAAGAATGTAAGGCAGCCGACGAAACAGCAATGCCATGTAAAATCGCAGATCAAACGTCATAGTTACAATTCACCTTTGATACCGGGCACATTTACCGCAAAAAATACGCCATCGTCCAGAACCTGCTGGACCGTTTCGACCCCGACCAGTTTGCGGCCCTTGGTGAAGGCGTAAACTAGGGAAAGGTCGCACAATTGGTTGACAAGCCGCGGGACACCGCCGGTCTTGTCGTAGACAAGATTGACCGCAGCTTCAGAAAACACCCGACGTGAGCGTCCCGCCACCTTCATGCGATGGGCCACGTAGGAATGGACCGTGGACCGATCCATCGCCGTAAGGTGGAAATTCGATGCCACACGTTGCGCAAACTGGCGCATGTTCGGCTGGGTGACAATGTCGCGCAGTTCGGGCTGTCCGACCAGCACCAGTTGCAGAAGCTCGTCCTTGCCGGAGTTGATGTTGGTAAACATGCGCAATTCTTCCAGCGCTTCGCGGCTGAGGTTCTGCGCTTCGTCAAAGATCAGGACGACGCGCCTGCCTTCGGCATATTCGTTGATCAGGAAAGCCTGAAACCGAGAGAACAGGTCAACGTAGCTGTCTTCAAGCCCGGCGGGCTGGTCAAGCGACATGAGCACCCAGCGCAGCAGTTCGGCCCGTGACCCGTTCGGGTTGGAGATCAGGCCAACGCGCACCTCTGGTCCCAGAGAGTGCAGCAGATGCAACAGTAGGGTGGTTTTGCCCGCACCGACATCGCCCGTGATCAGGGTGATCGGCGAGTGTGTCATCACGCCATATTCAAGCATCGCATAGGCCCGCTTGTGGGCAGGCGGCCAGAACAGGAAATCAGGGTCGGGGGCCAGAGCGAAGGGGCGGGCAAACAGACCGAAATGTTCCGTGTAAAGATCGGGCGACGCGGCGACGCGCAGCTCGACCGGCTTTGGTCGCGGCAGGCCAGTGATCCGGGGGGCCGGAGCAGGCTGGAGTGGAGCCGGGCTCGATGGTCGAGACGGCATTTGGCCGCTCTCTTCCAGTTGAGCCTGCCGGCTCAGCCTGCGGCCGATCCGCCGCATTCGATCCTTCATCATGGTCTCACCTGCAAGTCTCGATGCCTTCGCCGTGCCCTGAGTCCCTGCGTATCTACGCGAACTCTTCAGGCAAAGCGATGTCGCTCGACGATTGATGCCATCTCGTCAACAAACCTGAAGTTATGCAAGGATGCGAACGGATAAAGGGAAAATGACGGGGATTTGACCCTCGGCTGATGCGTCTTTCCGAGGAATGGTTTACGTTAAATGCGAGGTTTTTTATGCTCACGAATCGTTCATGGTCAGCCGAATTTCAGAGTGCATAGTAGTGTCAGACACCGTTTTTCCACCCTCCCAGCCCAGTGCATCTTACAGCAGACCACCATTGTCGTGGCCTTGTCTGAACTCTCGGCGATCAGGGCTTCATTGACCCCTCAACCCAGCTTACATGTCCAGTATCCGTACAGCCACGTTACCTAATGGCCTGAAAGATTTGTTATGAACGTTCATCCAAAATCCGACGTGGATACCGCCACCGATGCAGGTCCGGGGGACATTGCCGTCGTTGGCATGGCCGCGCATCTGCCCGGCGCACCTGACATTGCGAGCTATTGGAAGAACTTGCGCGAGGGCAGGTCTGCGGTTCGTCGGCTGACGGATGAGGAACTTGCCGCCTCGGGCGAAAGCGCCGGGATGCTTCGTAATCCGGCCTATGTCCCGTTCGCTGCGCCGCTAGACGGCTTTGACCGCTTTGATGCCGAGTTCTTCGGGTTTTCGCCGAAGGAAGCCGCGATTCTTGACCCGCAGCATCGACAGTTTCTGGAAGTGGCGTGGGAAGCGCTGGAAAACGCGGGCCATCCGCCGGAGGCGTTCAAGGGCGCTGTGGGCGTGTTCGCGGGCTGCGGCATGGGCAGTTATTTCTATTTCAACATCTGCTCGAACCCGGCGCTGGTCGACAGCACGGGGATGTTCCTCTTGCGCCACACCGGCAACGACAAGGATTTCCTATCCACCCGGGTCAGCCATGTGTTCGACCTGAAGGGGCCGAGCCTGAACTTGCAGACCGCCTGCTCCACCTCGCTTGTGGCCGTGCATTATGCCGCGCAGGCGCTGATCAACGGCGAATGCGACATGGCGCTGGCAGGCGGCGTGACGATCGAACTGCCGCAGAACCGGGGCTACATCTACAAGGAGGGCGAGGTGCTGTCGCCCGATGGCGTCTGCCACGCCTTCGACCATCGCGCGCAGGGCACGGTGTTCGGGTCGGGCGCGGGGGCGGTGGTGCTGCGGCGGCTGGAGGATGCGCTGGCCGATGGCGACCATATCTGGGCGGTGATCAAGGGATCGGCCGTCAACAACGACGGCGCGGCGAAGGCGGGCTATCTGGCGCCGTCGGTCGAGGGTCAGTCTGCCTGCATCGCCACGGCGATGGCTGTGGCAGGCACACCTGCCGACACGGTCGATTACATCGAATGCCACGGGACGGGCACCTATCTTGGCGATCCGATCGAGGTGGCCGCGCTGACCGAAGCGTTCCGGCGCACCACCTCGTTGACCGGATTTGCGCGCATCGGCAGCGTCAAGACCAACATCGGGCATCTGGATACCGCAGCCGGGGTCGCCAGCTTAATCAAGGCGACGTTGGCGCTGCATCACAAGGAAATGCCGCCGAGCCTTAATTTCGAGGCGCCGAATCCCGCGATTGATTTTGTGAACAGCCCGTTCCGGGTGAACAACACGCTGACCGCATGGCCCCAGCGGGCGACGCCGCGAAGGGCGGGGATCAACTCGCTGGGCGTTGGTGGTACCAATGCCCACGTCGTGCTGGAAGAAGCCCCAAAGGTTGCCGATAGCGCCGAGTCGGACTGGCCGTTCCAGTTGCTGACGCTGTCGGCGCGCAGTGCATCGGCGCTGGGCGAGGCTTCTTCGCGGCTTGCAGCGCATCTGCGTGCGCATCCCGGGCAGCCGTTGGCAGACGTGGCCTACACCCTGAAGGAAGGCCGCCGCGCGTTTGAACATCGCCGGGTGCTGGTGGCGGCCAGCCATGAAGAGGCCGCTGCCATGCTGGACGCTGGCGATCCGCGGCGGGTGTTCACCCAGCGCCGCGTCGGTGACGCACCGGAGATCGTGTTCATGTTCCCCGGTGGAGGCGCGCAATACCCCAACATGGCGCGCGACCTTTATGAGACCGAGCCGGTCTTTGCCGAATGGATGGATCGTGGTCTCAAGGCGTTGGATGCGCTGGGCGACGCCGACATCCGGCCGCTATGGCTGCCAGAGCCGGGGGCCGAAGCTGCGGCCGCCGAACGCCTGCGCCGCCCATCGCTGCAACTGCCGCTGATCCTGATCGTCGAGATTGCGCTGGCCAAGCTGTGGGAAAGCTGGGGGGTTACTCCGTCTGTCCTGATTGGTCACAGCATGGGCGAAAACGCCGCCGCCTGCGTGGCGGGCGTGATGACCCTGGAAGAGGTGGTGGGCCTCGTCCACCTGCGCGGCAAACTTTTTGACACGGTGCCTGCGGGCGGGATGCTTTCGGTGCCGCTGTCGGAGGCGGCGCTTGCGCCTTATCTTGGCGATCTTGACATAGCTTCGGTCAACGCGCCGGAACTGACCGTCGTTTCAGGACCGGACGCGGGGCTGCTGGCGCTGGCTGATCGGCTGCGCGCCGATGGCATCGAATCGAGCCGCATCGCCATCGACATCGCGGCGCATTCCAGGATGCTGGAACCGATCCTTGCCGAGTTCCGGGCGCATCTGGTGAAGATGCGGCTGTCGCCGCCGCGCATTCCGATCATCTCCAACCGCTCGGGCCAACCGCTGACCGATGCGGAGGCGACCAGCCCGGATTACTGGGTTGCGCATCTGCGCGGCACGGTGCGCTTTGCACACGGCATGGCGACGTTGCGGCAGAACCCCGACCGGGTGTATCTTGAGGTTGGCCCGGGCCGTGCGCTGGCAACACTGTCGCAAGCCAATGGCGTGATGGGCGGCCAGCCGGTACCCGCGAGCCTGCGCCACCCCGACGATACCACGTCGGACGACCGCCATTTCATCGCCACGCTTGGCCGCCTTTGGGCCTGTGGTGCCAGCCCCGACTGGACGCAGCTTTGGGGCGATGCCCCGCGCCGCCGGGTGCCGCTGCCGACCTATCCGTTCCAGCGGTCGCGTTACTTCATCGAACCGGGCAAGCCCGCGCTGACGGTGGCCGAGGACAGCCTTGCCAAGCGCCACGGAGCGGTGACGGATTTTGGCTATCGGCTGGCATGGCGGGCAGCACCGGCAGATTGCCTGGTCGATGTCGAAACCGACCTTGGCACGCCGATGACCTGGCTGATGTTCGCCGACGAGGCCGGGCTGGCACGCGCCGCGGCCCAGCGCCTTCGCGACAGTGGCCACCGGGTTGTCACCGTGCATGCGGGCGATGCCTTTGCCCGCACCGGCGATGACACCTACACGCTGGCGCCCGAACATGGGCGGGAAGGCTATGACGCGCTTTTCGCCGATCTTGCGCTGCGCGACCTTGCGCCGGCGCGAATCGGGCATTTCTGGCTGGTGACCACGGCAGAAACCTTCCGTCCAGGTTCCAGCTTCTTCCACCGCAACCTTGAACAAGGCTTCTGGAGCCTGTTCTTCCTAGGTCAGGCGCTGGGCGAGGCGGGGATGAAGCCGATGCCTCACCTGACGGTGGTGACCTCCAATGCGGCACAGGTGCGGTCGGAACGGCTTGCCAACCCGGAAAAGGCCGCCGTTGCCGGCCCTGTCCGCGTGATGCCGCGCGAATTGCCGGGGCTGACCGCTGCGCAACTGGACGTGAGCCTGCCGGAAGGACGGCGCGCGGTGATCCCGGCCGAGACGGTTTCGCTGGTGCTGGAAGAATTGCTGGCAGCGCCCGGCAACGGTTTCGCGGCGCTGCGCGGCAGTCGTCGGTTCGAACAACGGCTTGCGCCTGCGCCGCTGCCTGCACCAGCAGAGGTTCCGCAAGGATCGGTTTGGGTGATCACTGGCGGTTTCGGTGGCATCGGCGTGACTATTGCCGAACGGCTGATGCGGGACCACGGGGCGCGGGTTGCCCTGATTGGCCGCAGCTTGCCTGCGCCCGGCGGTGTGCGGGCCGGAGTGATTGCGCGGCTGGAGCGGTTGGGTCAGGTGTTGCCGCTGGCCGCCGATGTCTGCAACCCGGAGGACATGCGCACTGCGCTGGACCGGGTGCGCGCCACGCTTGGCCGAATTCATGGTGTCGTTCACGCCGCAGGCTCGGTCGATGATGCGCCGCTTCTGGGCAAGGATCCCGGTTCTGCCGAGGCCGTGCTGTCGGCCAAGGTCCACGGCACCAAGCTTCTGGATCAGCTTTTGCCCGATGGCAGCATCGAACGGCTGGTGCTGTTCTCGTCAACCTCGACGGTCACCTCGCCGGCGGGTCAGGCAGATTATGTGGCGGCCAACGAATACCTGAATGCTTTTGCCCGGTCGCGTGTGGGGGGCAAGACCAAGGTCGTCGCCGTGAACTGGGGGATCTGGTCGGGCATCGGCATGGCCGCAGATGCCGACGCTCGCCGTCAGGGCAAGGACGCTGGAGCTGCCCCGCTGCCCGGGATGCTGGTGCTGGAACGGATGACCAAGGCCGACGATGGCTATCACTTCGAAGCCACGCTGTCGGCCAGCCAATGGGTGATGGACGACCACCGTCTGAAGGACGGAACTGCGGTTCTGCCCGGTGCCGCCTGGCCCGAAATCGTGGCCGAGGCGATGTCGGCGATTGGCGCGCCGGCTGGGTTCACCCTGACCGACCTTACCGTGTTCCGCCCGCTTCGACTGGAGGCGGACATGCCGCGTGACTTGCGGGTCAGTGTCAGCAAGGGCCGCGACGGTGCCTACCGGATGCAGGCGCGTGCCCGTGAAGCCGCTGGCTGGGTATTGACCGCCGAGGCGGAGATTTCGCCGCTGGCCACGCCGACCGGGCTTGTCGATCTGCTCGCCATCACCGCTCGCTGCCCCACCCGCGCCAGCGCGCAGGGCGGCGTGGCGCTGCCGTCGGCGCAGGAAGACCGCCTTGCCTTTGGTCCGCGGTGGCAGGTGTTGCGGGCAACCGCTATCGGCCAGACCGAAGGCATCGCCACGCTGGCCCTGCCCGCGCAGGCCACCACCGATGCCGACAGTTGCGCCGTCCATCCGGCCCTTTTCGACATTGGAACAGGTTGGGGGCTGGCGTTGTTGCCGCCCGCCCCGGTGGGCGCGATCTGGGTGCCGGTCACGCTGGGCACGGTGCGCAGCCATGCGCCGCTGCCGGCGGAAATCCGCAGTTGGGCGCGGCTGGCCGGCGCGCCCGGAGCCGATGTTGCCAGCTTTGACGTCACGTTGACCGACCCTGCCGGTCGTGTGCTGATCGAGGTCGAAGGCATCACCTTTCGCTCGGTTTCCGCCGAGGAGGTTCTAGCCCGTCCGGCACCTCCCGCGCCACGCGAAGTGCTGGCCGATGACGCGCGCCGGTCGCTTTCTCCGGCCGAGGAGCGTCTGGTTCAGGCGCTTGCCGATGGCATCCGCCCGGCGGAAGGGGCCGAGGCCTTTGCCCGGGCGCTGGCATTCGATGCGCCGCAGGTGCTGATCTCGTCGCTCGACCTGCCCGCGCTGGTGCGGCAGAACAACGCTGTGCAGGCAGACGTTGCCGAAGGGCCGGGCTTTGCACGCCCTGAGCTGGAAAACGACTATCTCGCGCCGCGCACCGAGGTGGAGCGTGTGCTGGCCGGTTTCTGGGCTGATCTGCTGGGTGTGGCGCAGGTGGGCGTCGAAGATGACTTTTTCGCGCTTGGCGGCCATTCGCTGATTGCGGTGCGGCTGTTTGCGATGATCCGTCGGCAGTGGAAGATCGATTTCCCGATCTCGGTGCTGTTCGAGGCGCCGACCATCGCGCGCTGCGCCAAACTGATCGCCGACCGGATCGGGCCGGAGGAGGCCGCCGCCGACCCGGCCGCCAAGGCTGATCCGGCAGGTCCAAGCTTTACCCACCTTGTCGCGATGCATGGCGGCGAGGGCGGGCCGAAAACGCCATTCTTCCTTGTGGCGGGCATGTTCGGCAACGTTCTGAACCTGCGCCACCTCGCGCATCTGATCGGCACCGACCGGCCGTTCTACGGGTTGCAGGCGCGCGGGCTGTTCGGTGAAGCCGCTCCGCACATGACGATCGAAGACGCCGCCGCCGACTGCCTTGCCGAAATCCGGCAGGTGCAACCAAAAGGGCCCTACCTGCTTGGCGGTTTTTCGGGTGGCGGGATCACGGCGTGGGATATTGCGCGCCAACTGCGCGCTCAGGGCGAGGACGTGGCGCTGCTTGTGCTTCTGGACACGCCGCTGCCGGTGCGCCCCGTTCCCAGCACGATCGACCGTGCCTTGATGAAGCTGACCGAACTGCGCCGAGGCGGGCCACGGTTTCTTGCCGAATGGGCGCGCAGACGGATCGCATGGGAACGCTCGCGCCGCGCCGTTGCGGCGAACGAGCCGGACCCGACGGTGCCATCATTCAACAATGCCGCGATCGAAGCCGCTTTCCGCCACGCTGTAGGGATCTATCAGGTTACGCCGTGGGAGGATGGACGGGTGGTATTGTATCGCCCGCAGCTTGACCGGAACTTCAAGGTCAGCGGCGGCAACTGGATCAGCTCGGAGCGGGAATACGTGTTCCACGACAACCAGTGGAGCCCCTTCGCACCCCGTCTGAAGGTGGACGAGGTACCGGGCAACCACGATTCCATGGTGCTTGAACCAAACGTCCGGGTTCTCGCCTCGCGGTTGCGGGCCGCCATTGTCGAGGCAGAGGCGGCCTTTGCACCCGATCAAGCCTTCACCCTGACCGACCGACAGGTCGCCGCCGAATGACCGGAGCCATCGCATGACACTGACCGCCCTTCTGATCGGCAACGAAAGCCTCGCAGCCGAATGTGGCAACCTGTGGCTGGACGAAGGCCACGCGATTGCCGCCGTCGTCACCCGTGACGCCCGCGTAGCGCGCTGGGCTGGCTACCGGGGCTTGCGGGTGCTGGCGCCGGGGGCGGACGTTTCGGCGCGGACCGATGGACTGGTCTATGACTGGGTGCTGTCGGTGGCGAACCTGTCGCTGGTGCCGGAACCGGTGATCGCGCGGGCCAGGATGGGTGGCGTCAATTTCCACGACGGTCCGCTGCCGGGCTATGGCGGCCTGAACGCTCCGGTCTGGGCCTTGCTGAACGGCGAGCGGCAGCATGCGGTGACCTGGCATCTGGTGACGGCGGGGATCGACGAGGGCGACATTCTTGTGACGCGCGTCTTCGACATCGCCGCGGACGAGACCGCCTTCACGTTGAACGCCCGCTGTTTTGCGGCGGCGCTGGACAGTTTTCCGACGGTGATTGACGCGCTACAAGCAGGGGGGCAGCCGCGCCATGCCCAGCCAGCCGGGCCGCGCCATCTGTATCGTCGGGCCGACCGGCCTGTGGCTGCGGGGAGGCTTGATTTCACCAGGCCAGCCGAAGCGGTCGCTGCGCAGGTTCGGGCGCTGGATCATGGCGGCTATCGCAACCCGTTGACGGTGCCGAAGATCGAAGCGGCTGGTCGGGTTCTTGCAGTTGGTCAGGCTATGGTCTGCGCCGGGTCTGGCGCGCCGGGCTCGGTGCTTGATACGGCCCTCGGGCTGGTCGTCGCTTGCGGTATCGGGGCCGTGCGGTTGTCGAGCCTGACCGATATGGCAGGATCAGCCGTCGCCGCCGCCAGCCTTGGCGTAACGCACCTGCCTTCGCCCGACGAAACCGACGCGCGCCGGCTGACCGAGGCTTTGGTTCCAGTGGCCGAGGCCGAGCAACGGGTCCGCGTGCTGCTTGTTGCCAGCGATCCCGCGCCGGTCGGCGGCCCAGTCACGTCGACGCCCGATTGGGCGTCCGTTGCAATTGACGTGGCCGGCATTGCACCTGCACTTGTCGCCTTGGCCGCGCTGCGTGCGACTGGCCGCACCGGCGGTGACGTCGCGTGGTCGAACGGACCCTCTGCCGCGCCCGGGTACATCCTGCCGTGGGTGCCGTTGCGGCTGGCCGCGACCGGCCCGGCTGCGCAGGCCGAAGCAATCGCCGCGCGGGCCATTGCGGCAGCAGAGGCCGCAACCGGAACTGCTGCCGATCTTGCCTTGCGCGAGCCAAGCCTTGCGGGGTTGCAGGTGCCGCCGCTGGCCCTGACCCGGTCAGACCGTCCGGTCGAGGGATCTGCCGTCACGCTGGCGCTGGGTGCCGGCGTGCTTTGGCATGACAAAAGCCGCCTGCCCGCCAGCGACGCAGCCGCCTTGGCCGCGCGCGTCGCCCGCATAGCGCATGCCATTGCCGACGGCGCCGACCTTTCCAAGATCACCGTTACATCGGCGGCCGAGGAGGCGCATCTTTCCGCCGCGATGGCAGCGACTGCGCGCGACTATGACCGCAGCCTGACCCTTCCTGCGGCGATCCTTGCGCAGGCCGGCAAGGCGCCGAAGCACACCGCCGTCATCGCGGCAGAGGCTGGCATCAGTTACGCCGATCTGACCGCCCGCGCCGCGCGGATCGCGCAGGTCTTGCGCCAGATGGGCATCGGGCGGGGTAGCCTCGTGGGTCTTGCCTGTCGGCGGGGTGCTGACATGGTAGCCGGGGCCATTGGCATCCAGTTGGCCGGGGCCGCCTATGTGCCGATGGACCCCGCCTACCCCGCCGACCGCCTTGCGCTTTATGTAGAAGATTCCGGCTGCGCGGTGATCGTGACCGAAAGTGCCGTGGCCAGCGACCTGCCGCACGGTCCGACGCACCTAGTACTTGACGCCGACCCGCGCATCGCGGCGGCGCAGCCCGTGGGGCCAGCCGATGGCCCGACCGCAGACGATCCGGCCTATGTGATCTATACTTCAGGGTCTACCGGGCGGCCAAAAGGCGTTGTCGTCACGCACCGCAACGTGATGAACTTCTTTGCCGGCATGGATGACACGCTTGGCACCGACCCCGGCACATGGCTGGCAGTCACCTCGCTGTCGTTCGACATTTCGGTGCTGGAGCTGTTCTGGACCCTGACGCGCGGTTTCAGCGTGGTCGTGGCTGACGACGCCAGCCGCACCAGCCCGTCGGGCGGGACGACAGTGTCCTCGCGGAAGATGGATTTCAGCCTGTATTACTGGGGCAATGACGATGGCGCCGGGCCGCGCAAATATGAGCTGTTGCTTGAAGGCGCGAAGTTCGCCGATGCCAACGGGTTCTGCGCGGTATGGACACCGGAACGGCATTTCCACGCATTTGGCGGGCCTTATCCCAACCCATCGGTCACTGGTGCCGCAGTTGCTGCGGTCACGAAAAACATCGGTGTGCGCGCGGGCAGTTGTGTCGCGCCGCTGCACCACCCCGCCCGGATCGCCGAGGAATGGGCGGTGATCGACAACCTGACCAACGGCCGCGCGGCACTTGCCATCGCGTCGGGCTGGCAGCCGGATGATTTTGTGCTGCGTCCCGAGAATACACCCCCTGCCAACCGGCAGGCGATGCTGGACGTGATCACAACGCTGCGCCGGTTGTGGCGCGGCGAGGCGGTCGGTTTCCCGCGCAAGGATGGCACGTTGCACGAGGTTATCACGCAGCCCCGTCCGGTCTCGAAGGAACTCTCTGTCTGGGTCACTACCGCCGGCAATCCGGAAACCTGGCGCGATGCGGGAAAGCTCGGGGCGAACGTGCTGACGCACTTGCTGGGCCAGTCGGTTGCGGAAGTCGGCGACAAGGTGAAGATCTACCGCGCCGCACTGGCCGAGGCGGGGCATGACCCGGCCGATTTCACCGTGACGCTGATGCTGCACACCTATCTGGCCGACAGCCGCGACGCCGCGCGCGAAGTGGCACGCGAACCGATGAAGGATTACCTGCGGTCGGCCGCCGGGTTGATCAAGCAATACGCCTGGGCCTTCCCGGCGTTCAAGAAACCGCAGGGCGTGTCAAACCCTATGGACATCGACCTGGGGAGCCTTGGGCCGGAGGAGCTGGAAGCGATCCTCGACTTTGCCTTCCTGCGCTATTTCGACGATTCGGGACTGTTCGGCACCATCGACGACGCCGTCAGGCGGGTTGAGGAACTGAAGACGATCGACGTGGACGAGGTTGCCTGCCTGATCGACTACGGCATTCCGACGGCGCAGGTGATGGCCAGTCTGAAACCCTTGGCCGAGGTGCTGCGCCGCACCAACGGCGCGGGGGCGGAAGCCGACACCTCGCTGTCCGGACTGATCACGCGTCATGGTGTGAGCCACCTGCAATGCACCCCGTCGATGGCGCGGATGCTGGCCGAAGACGACGGTGCGCGCGCCTCGCTTGGCCTGCTGAAGCGGCTGCTGGTGGGCGGAGAGGCCTTGCCGGGGAAACTGGCGGCGGACCTGTCGGGCATGATCGGCGGGCCGGTTCTGAACATGTATGGACCGACCGAGACGACGATCTGGTCCTCGGTCGAGACTACGACGGGGGCGGAGGGTGTGGTGAATATCGGCAAGCCCATCGCCAACACCGCGCTTTACGTCCTGGACGACGCCGGCGCGCCGGTCCCCGATGGCGCCGAAGGCGAGCTGTGGATCGGTGGCGAGGGCGTGGCGCAAGGTTACTTCCGCCGCGACGACCTGACGGCCGAACGGTTCCGGCCCGATCCGTTCGCGGGCAAGGGTCGGATGTACAGAACCGGCGACCTTGTGCGTCGCCGCGCCGATGGCAAGCTTGATTTCCTTGGCCGCGCCGATCATCAGGTCAAGCTGCGTGGCCACCGTATCGAGTTGGGCGAGATCGAGACTGCGTTGGAAACGGCGCCCGGCGTGCGGCAGGCCGTGGTCATCCCGCGCGAGGACCAACCCGGCGACGTGCGGCTTGTGGCCTATCTGACCACTGACGCCAAGGTGGAGGAAGGCGTCCTGCGCGCGCATCTGGCAGCAACGCTTCCCGAGATCATGGTGCCTGCGCATTTCGTGACGCTGGACGGCTTTCCGCTGACGCCGAACCGCAAGGTGGACCGCAAGGCGCTGCCCGCGCCCACGCTTGGGGCCACCAGTGCCGACCGCGCCTTTGCGCCAACGGAGGACAGTGTCGAGGATGCCATCGCGGGCGTGTGGGCGCGGGTTCTGGGGGTGCCAAGGGTCGGGCGGTCGGACAACTTCTTTGCGCTTGGCGGGCATTCGCTGCTGGCGGTTCAGGCGCACCGCGAACTGAAGGTGGCGCTGAAATCTGACAAGCTGGCGATTACTGACATATTTCGCTTTCCCGTCCTGTCGGCCCTGGCGGC
Source organism: uncultured Alphaproteobacteria bacterium (assembly GCA_963822435.1). Lineage (GTDB taxonomy): Bacteria > Pseudomonadota > Alphaproteobacteria > Rhodobacterales > Rhodobacteraceae > JAUYQR01. The sequence continues at coordinate 976,323 of CAWGHN010000003.1, read as the reverse complement.
GCATGTTGGCGGGGGTGTCGCCCCTACGTCTGCGACGGCCGCCAAGACGTCGTCTGCCGACACCGGAGCGCAGGCCCGAAACGATGCAATGGCGCGTCGGCGCGCAATGCGCGATGCCCGCGAAAGGGCTTCGGGATGACCACCACACTGCTGCGCACTGCCGAGGTTGAACGAACGCTGGCGACGCTCTTTCCGGCAGACGTGGCCGTTGCGGTTGAACCGATCGTGCCGGGGCGCGAGGCAAGCCTATGGCCCGGTGAAGCGCGCCAGATTGCCGGGTCGGTGCCGACTCGGGTTGCCGAGTTTGCCGCCGGTCGGGCCGCTGCACGCCGCGCGCTGGGCATGCTGGGCCAACCGCCAGCGGCGATTGCCACCGATCCCGACCGGGCACCGATCTGGCCACCCGGCATCGGCGGGTCTATCGCGCATAACAAGTCCCTGGCTGTGGCCGTGTTGCGGATGGGTGCACCGCTTGGGGTCGACATCGAGGAAGATACCGCGCTGGAAAGCGAGCTTTGGCCGGTGATCTGCACGCCGGAAGATCTGGCAACACTGCCCGAGGTGGATCGGGGGCGCTACGTCCGCCACGTCTTTGCGGCAAAGGAAGCTGCCTACAAGGCGCAGTTTCCGATCACCGCAAGCCTGTTCGGCTTTGGCACTCTGGCGATCCGGCTGAATGGTGACAGGTTCACCGCGCGGTTCTGTCATCCGGTTGCGGGGCTTGGCGCCGGCCACGAGATGTATGGCCGCATCGGCCTTGCGCAGGGTCTGGTCATGACGGGTGTTGCGCTTTGAAACGCGCGCTTTTGGCGTTTGCCGTGGTGTTGATATCAATCCCCGCCGCAGCCTTCTTCCGCTCGCAGGTTCCCGATGACGCGGACATGGCAAGGCTCTACGCAACCCCTTTGCCAGCGCCGCAAGGCTCGCTATCGGTTTTTCACATCGGCCACAGCCTGGTGAATCGCGACATACCGGCAATGCTGGCGCAGCTAGCCGGCGAGGGCCATGCCTATGACAGCCAGCTTGGCTGGGGAACCACGCTCAAGGCGCATTGGGGCGACGCGCCGATCAACGGCTTCGAGGCCGAAAATGACCATGACAGGTTCCGCCCTGCCCAAGAGGCCGTGGCGAGCGGCGACTATGACGCAATTGTCCTGACCGAAATGGTCGAGATCCGCGATGCCATCGACTACTTTGACAGCCCGGAATATCTGGCGCTTTGGGCCAATGCCGCACTCAAGGCACGCCCCGATGTCCGGGTTTACCTGTATGAGACCTGGCATCCGCTGAACGATCCTGCGGGCTGGGTGACCCGCCTGGAAACCGACTTTGCCCGCTACTGGGATTCTGCAATCCTGCGCCCGGCGCTGGCCGAGCTACCGGAGGGTGCGCTGATCCACGTGATCCCTGCCGGCCAGGCGCTGGCCGCATTGGTCGAGGCTGTTGAAGCGCGCGGGGGCGTCGGCAACGTTGGCAACAGGAACGACCTGTTCGCGCTGCAACCCGACGGAACGCGGGACATGATCCATCTGAACGACCTTGGTAACTATTTTGTGGCGCTGGTCCATTACGCGGTGCTCTACCAGAAAGATCCGACCGGGCTGCCGTTCCAGTTGAATCGGGCAGACGGGAGCCTTGCCGATGCACCGACCCCGGAGGCCGGTCGACTGATGCAGGAAATCGCGTGGCAAGCGGCGCGATACACGCAGCTTACCGGTGTTGCGCGCTGATTTCGGGCTTTTGCGGCGGCAATCTGTGTCCTTCAGGCCGCTTACCGCACAAATGCAGCCCGGTTTCCGCTATTTGGGATCGGTTTCCTCTTCCCCATGCAGTTCCGTTTCAATATCGTGGCATCGGGTGTTGCCACCATCCGGCGTCATGCCGTGACGGAAGGGGAGATTGGTGAAAATGAAAGTTTTTAGGGCTTTGGCCGCAATTCTGGTCGCAATGCCGTTCATGGCAGTGCAAGGCATGGCGCAGGATTATCGCCTGCGCGCCGGTGATACCGTGCAGATCGAGGTGTTGGAAGACAACACGCTGAACCGGACGGCCATCGTGCTGCCCGATGGTCAGATTTCTATTCCGCTGGTCGGTTCGGTTCCGGCAGCGGGTCGCAGTTTGGCTGCCGTCCAGCAGGATCTGGCAGCGCGGCTTGCACCGAATTTCGCCACCGCGCCGACAGTCTTCGTGACGATGAACTCGCTGGCCGAGCGGACGCCGTCTTCGCCGCGCACCATTGACGTGTTCGTGCTTGGCGCAGCCAACACGCCCGGCCGGGTCGAGATGAAGCCCGGCACAACCTTCCTGCAAGCGATTGCGCAGGCCGGTGGTCTGTCGCCATTCGCCGCGAAAAAGCGCATCCAGCTTCGCCGTGTTGACCGGTCCGGCAGCGAACAGGTCTACACCCTGAACTACGATGCAATCGAGCGTGGCGCGGTCAGTGGCGGGTCGACTCGTCTTATGGACGGCGACGTGATCGTCGTGCCTCAGCGCAAGCTGTTCGAGTAAAGGGTGCCAATGCTTCAGTCCGGCTCCATTCGCGGCGCGCTGCTTCTTGGCGTGGCAACTGTCTCTGCGCTTCCTGCGGTAGCGCAGGATGGCGGCCTGCAAATGGTCATCGGCCTATCGCAGCGGCTTGAAACCGGAACGAACACTGGCCTTGAGGTTCCGGCCGATGGTTCGGAAACGATCAGCACGACGCGGCTCAGCTTTGGCCTGATCAGTGCAACAGAGATAAGCCGGCTGACGTTCAACGCCTCAAGCGCTTTGCTGATCGAGAACTCCTTCGATACTGACGGGGTCGTGGCTGACATTGGCAGCCCCGACCTTTCCTTCGGTTTCACGCGCGAGGTCGCCAGCGCGGCGCTGGAAATCAGCGCGCGCTATCGCAGCGACGATGTCGACGCATTCGATTCATCTCTGAGTGCTGACGAACGGGTTGGCACATTGACTGACTCGGGAGCGTCCTTCCGTCTGGAAACCGGACGCACGGCTTCGGTCGGTTTCGTGGTTGGGGCGTCTTATGACGAAGCGAACTACGAAGACACCGTGGATCCTGACCTTGTGGACACCAGGACTGCGCGTGCTAACGGCGACGTGATCTTGCGCTTTTCCGAATTGGTCACCGGAAGGCTTGGTCTTGCCTATTCGCACAGCGAGGAGGACAACGTCGCCCAGACTGTCACCGATACGGCCACCGCATCGGCTGGGCTGGATTATGTCCTGTCTGAAAGGCTGACTCTGGCGGCATCGCTTGGTTACACGGAAATTGACACCGAAGAATTCGGTTTGCTCGACACGACCAGCGGTCCAGTAGGCAGGCTTGGCTTTGTTTATGGCATGACGAACGGCACGCTGAACGGCGAAGTCGTTGTGTCCCGGTCAGCCGATGAAGATGTGCGCACGACCTTGGCCATCGGTCGCGAACTTGCCTTGCCGGCGGGTTCGCTGTCGGCCCGCATCGGGGCCACCCGGACCGATGCAGCCGGCACGGATCTTATCGGTGCAATTGTCTGGTCGCAGAAATTGCCCAGCGGAGAAATGGACGTGCGCGCCGAACGCAGTGTCAGCTATGACGATGGCGCGGATGAGGTTGTCACCAATTCCGTCGCAGCTGTGGACTGGTCGATGGATGTGAATGCGCTGTCCTCCATAGGCCTTGATGTTTCGTATGAGATTTCCGACGCACCGTCGGAGCGGGTCGAACAGACCGCGTTCGGAGCGACCTACAACTATTCCCTCACCGCCGATTGGGGGTTGGAGAGCGGAGTGCGCTACATCATTCGCGACGATCTGGATGGCCGGGCAAGATCGCCATCGGTGTTCGTGGCGATCAGCCGGGATTTCGACTTCCTGCCCTAAAGCGGGTGGCTATTTCGTTGCGGGCTGGCCCGGCGCACCTATACTTCGCCCATGCCCGGACTTTGCCGCGACTGTCTTAGCTTGTTCGAGACCGGTACGCCGGGTGGTGTGCGCTGTCCTTCCTGCCGGTCTCCGCGCCTGATCGCTCACGCTGAACTGGATACCCTGTCGATCGCGCACATGGATTGCGACGCGTTCTATGCCAGCGTCGAAAAGCGCGACAATCCAAACCTTCGCGATCATCCCGTCATTGTTGGTGGCGGCACGCGCGGTGTTGTCTCGACCTGCTGCTATCTTGCCCGCATCAGGGGGGTGCGGTCTGCAATGCCGATGTTTCAGGCGTTGAAGCTGTGTCCCGAAGCCGTCGTCGTTAAGCCCCGCTTTGCAGCCTATGTGGAAGCCAGTCGCGCCATTCGCGCGATGATGGAGCGCCTGACTCCGGCACTCGAACCGCTTTCGCTTGATGAGGCATTTCTTGATCTGACAGGCACTCAAAAGCTGCATGGTGCCGCCCCTGCGGTCCTGCTGGCCAGGCTGACACGACAGATGGAGACAGAGCTTGGCCTGACCGGATCTATCGGCCTGTCGCATAACAAGTATCTGGCCAAGATCGCCTCCGACCTCGACAAGCCGCGTGGGTTTTCGGTGATCGGAAAGGCAGAGACAGAGGCATTCCTGAGGCCAAAGCCGGTTCGGATCATATGGGGCGTCGGCACCGCAACGCAGGCCGCACTGGACGCGGCGGGTATCCGTACCATTGCCGATCTGTTGCGCTGGGACCGGGCCGATCTGATCGCCCGCTTTGGCAGCATGGGCGACCGGCTGTTCCATCTGGCGCGCGGGCAGGATACGCGGCGAGTAACCCGTGACGAACGGTTGAAGTCGATTTCCAAGGAGATGACCTTTTTCGAAGACACCTCGGACCCGGAGGTTCTGGATGGCCACATCTGGCGGTTGGCGGAACAGGTGGCCGACCGCGCCAAGGCCAAGGCTCTGGCTGGCCGCACCGTGACGCTGAAACTGAAGAAGGGCGATTTCCAGCTTGTCACCCGCCGCCATAGCCTGAGCGACCCCACCCAGTTGACTGATCGCATTTACCGGGCCGCGCGCAACCTGTTCGATCATGCTGGAACCACCGGTCCGTTCCGCCTGATCGGCGTCGGCATCTCAGACTTGGCACCCGAAGCGCTGGCTGACCTTTCCGGCGATCTTCTGGACCCTGACGCGCGCAAGCGAGCCACTGCGGAACGTGCGACCGACGCGATCCGCGCCCGATTCGGCACGGAGGCAATCATCCGCGGCCGCGCGCTGCGCTAGTTATTCCGCCGCCAGCGGCAAGACCTGCCGGCCGATGCCCGCAAGCTCGGCAACCACGCCGGCCATTACTGCGCGGAACGCCTCAAATCCGGGGGCGGGAATCACCCGCGCCTCATCCATGTAAAGCGCTCGGTCGATTTCGACCTGAATGACATGGCAGCCGCGTGACGGGCGCCCGTAAGCCTGCGCGATGTAGGCCCCGGCGAAAGGCGCGTTGCGCACCACGCGAAAGCCGGCCCCGGCAAAAGCCGCTTCGACCTGTTCGATGACGTCGCGCCCGGCTGCCGCGCCGAACCGGTCGCCCAGCACCACCTCGGGCTTTGGCTGGCCCGGTCGGGCATGTGCTTCGATCGCCTCGTGCGGCATCGAATGGCAGTCGATCAGCACCGCCTGACCGAATCCGGTCAGCGATTCGTCGACCAGCGTCTTCAGCATGTGATGGTAGGGGTGCCAAAAGCGTGTGATCCGCGCCTCAGCCTCGGTCAACGACAGCTTGCCGCGATAAATCGCTCGCCCGCCAGCCACCACGCGGGGAATCACCCCTAGGCCGGAGGAGATCCGCGGATTGTGGGGCGGGCGCGCGATGCCGTCGATCACCGCAGGGTCAAGTTCATCGGGCGCGCGGTTGAGGTCGATGAAAGCGCGCGGGACTCGCGCCGAAAGCAGGGGCGCGCCAAGGTCGGGGGCCATGTCGAACAGCCGATCGACAAAGGCATCCTCGGAAGACCGGATCGAAAGCCGGTCCAACAGCGCGTTTCTGAGGAAATCGGCCGAATAGTCGCGCCCGGAGTGTGGCGACGAAAAGATCACTGGCGTGGTCTGGCGCGTCGGGCGGCGCAATTCAAAGGCCTCTGTCAAGGCGGGTAACCTCCGGACTGTCCATCAGATATAGCGGGTTTGTCGCAAAAGCCAAAACCTCTTGCGGCCCCCGGCGCGGTTCAGTATAGACCCAGCCGAACGACGCGGTTCCGCCCGCGTCCTTTTCGTTTGGGCGGGGAAGCATCGGTCATGTGGGCGGTTAGCTCAGCGGTAGAGCACTACGTTGACATCGTAGTGGCCACTGGTTCGATCCCAGTACCGCCCACCATTCACCGCCCTGCAAGGGGCACGTTGTTTTCAATCGGCGCAGACGCGCCGCGAACAGGAGAAGCCTCATGAAGGTTGCGAACTCGCTCCGCTCGCTGAAGACGCGTCATCGCGATTGCCAGGTCGTGCGCCGCAAAGGCCGCGTCTATGTGATCAACAAGACGCAGAAGCGCTACAAGGCCCGTCAGGGCTGAGGCTTCCAGCAGCGACAGACGAAAGGGCCGCCCGTGGGAAACCTTGGGCGGCCTTTTTTCATTGACCAAAGGCCGCCATGCACACCAACCCAGCCTTCCGCACCGCCAGCCACGCTGAAAACCTCGCGTTCGCTCGCCAGCGCGGGTTCGGCATCCTTATGCTGAATGGGGTGGATGGCCCGCTGGCGTCGCATATCCCGTTCGTGCTGGCCGAGGATGGCCGGTCTGCCGACCTGCACCTGACGCGGTCCAATCCCATCGCCCGAGCCGCGCCTGGCCCGGCACTTTTGGCGGTGTCTGGGCCGGATGCCTACATCTCGCCCGACTGGTACGGCCTGGAGGATCAGGTTCCAACGTGGAACTACGTCGCGGTGCACCTGCGCGGAACGTTGTCGGACATGGACATTGGCCTGATGAAAGACCACGTCGATGCGCTGTCTGCCGTGCATGAAACCCGGCTTTTGCCGAAAAAGCCTTGGCATTCGGACAAGATGTCGGAAGGCACGTTGCCGCGAATGATGCGGATGATCTTGCCGTTTCGCCTGCTGATCACCTCGGTCGAAGGAACGTGGAAGCTGAACCAGAACAAACCGGCCGAGGCGCGGGCGAAGGCAGCCAGGGCGCTTGCCATGCAGCCCGATGCGGGCGCGCAGGCGATTGCCGCCCTGATCTGCAAAACTGAGTGAACGTTTACACCGCAGCCCCTTCGCCCTAGCATCCCCTTGCCAAACCCGGAGGATACCGTGCCCGTGCCGCTTGCCCCGCTTTTGCCCCTTGCCCTGCGCTTGGGCGCCTTTGCACTGGCCGGCTACGCAGCCCGGCGTCTGGTCGCTGGCCGCAGCTACCCCGGCCGCACGGATCAGCGGATGGAGGATGCTCTCGACGATCTGGGCGAGGGTGTCGCAATACACAGACCGGCGGACCGCAGCGAATCCGGTCTTGCGCAAACCAACGGTGCCGCCCGATTGTGCCGCACCGTCAAGATCGCTGGCCACCGCTACGAGGTGGATGCCGCCATCGCCACCCGCTTTCGCATTCGCAAGGGCTGAGCCATGCACCTCTATCACGCCCCCGCCTCGCCCTTCGTGCGCAAGGTGATGATCCTGCTGCACGAGGCGCAGGCCACCGACCGTGTGACTTTGGAGCCGGCCGCGGGCACCCCGCTTGACCCCGGAACCCTGCCTGTGGCGCAGAACCCATTGGGCAAGATCCCCGCGCTGACCCGCGATGACGGCCCGGCACTTTATGACAGCCGGGTGATCTGCCGGTATCTAGACGACCGCTTTGGCACAGGGCTTTATCCTGCGCCGCCGCGCCTGTGGGATGTGCTGACGCTTGAGGCGACAGCCGATGGTGTCGCAGACGCCGCTGTGCTGATGCGCTACGAACAGGTCGTCCGGCCCGAATCCAGCCGCTCGCCCGAGTGGATCGAAGCGCAGTGGGTCAAGGTCGACCGCGCCCTGACGGCGGTAGAGACGCAGTGGATGCCGCTGATGCTTGGGCCGCTGACCATCGCGCAGATTGCGGTGGGTGCAGCGCTGGGCTACCTTGATTTTCGGCATGCCGAACGGAATTGGCGTGCTGGACGTCCTGCCTTGGCCACATGGTGGGAAACCTTCGCCAAGCGCCCTTCGGTCGTCGCGACAGGTCCTGAAAGCTGAACCGCAGCTTGACAGACCACTCAAACGCGGCGGATCAGCCACAATGACCTAGCGCGCCCGGAAATCCCGTCACTGCGCCCCTTTGTCCGCTGGACGATCCCCCGCAGCTTGGCTAAAAGCGCGGCGGTCAGGGGTGTGCGGTCGCATGCCCCCTCGCGATATTTGGCTGCCTGCGCGGCGGCCGCTCAAGGGGAGAAGATCTCGTGTCCCACGCAGACGATCACGCAGGCACCGGCCAGGGCACTCGCCGGGATTTCCTGTACTACGCGACCGCGGGTGCCGGCGTCGTTGCAACTGGCGCCGCCGTTTGGCCGCTGGTCAACCAGATGAACCCGTCCGCCGATGTGCAGGCGCTGTCATCGATCTTTGTCGACGTGTCAGCGGTCGAGGTCGGCACCCAGCTTACCGTCAAGTGGCTGGGCAAGCCGGTGTTCATCCGCCGCCGCACTCAGGAAGAGATCGACGCCGGTCGCGGCACAGCGCTGGAAGATCTGCCTGACCAAATTGCCGAAAACGCCAACAAGCCTGACACCCCCGCCACCGACGAAAACCGCACGCTGGACGAAGCTGGCGAATGGCTGGTGATGATGGGCGTCTGCACCCACCTCGGTTGTGTGCCGCTGGGCGACGGTTCGGGCGATTTCGGCGGCTGGTTCTGCCCTTGCCACGGGTCGCACTACGATACGGCGGGTCGCATCCGCAAAGGCCCCGCACCGCGCAACCTGCCGGTGCCAGTCGCGGCCTTCACTGACGAAACCACCATCAAGCTCGGGTAAGGGAACCAGATCATGGCCGGAATTCCTCACGACCATTACGAACCCAAGACAGGTGGCCAGCTGTGGTTGCACAAGCGGCTGCCGATCGTCGGGCTGCTTTACGATACGCTGATGCTGCCGACGCCGAAGAACCTGAACTGGATGTGGATCTGGGGCATCGTGCTGACGTTCTGTCTGGCGCTGCAGATCATCACCGGCATCGTTCTGGTGATGCATTACACGCCGCATGTCGATTACGCCTTCGCGTCGATCGAGCACATCATGCGCAACGTGAACGGCGGCTACATGATCCGCTACCTTCACATGAACGGCGCGTCGCTTTTCTTCTTTGCCGTCTACCTGCACATCTTCCGCGGCCTGTACTACGGCTCGTACAAGGCCCCGCGCGAGGTGACCTGGATCATCGGCATGATCATCTACCTTCTGATGATGGCCACGGCGTTCATGGGCTACGTGCTGCCCTGGGGCCAGATGTCGTTCTGGGGTGCCACGGTGATCACCGGCCTTTTCGGCGCCATCCCCGGCATTGGCGAGGCGATCCAGACCTGGTTGCTTGGTGGCCCTGCGGTTGACAACGCCACGCTGAACCGATTCTTCAGCTTGCACTATCTGCTGCCGTTCGTGATTGCGGCCCTTGTTGCGGTCCACATCTGGGCCTTCCACACCACCGGCAACAACAACCCCACCGGGGTTGAGGTGCGCCGCGGATCGAAGGAAGAAGCTGCCCGCGATACTGTTCCCTTCTGGCCCTACTTCGTGCTGAAGGATCTGTTCGCGCTGGCCGTGATCCTGGCGGTGTTCTTCGCCATCGTCGGCTTCATGCCAAACTACCTTGGCCACCCCGACAACTACATCGAGGCGAACCCGCTTTCGACGCCAGCACACATTGTGCCCGAATGGTACTTCCTGCCGTTCTACGCGATCCTACGTGCCTTCACCGGTGACGTCTGGGTCGTGATCGCGGCCGAATGGGTGACCTTCGGCATCGTCGACGCCAAATTCTTCGGCGTGCTGGCGATGTTCGGCGCAATTGCCGTGATGGCGTTGGCGCCGTGGCTTGACACCTCTTCGGTCCGGTCAGGCCGCTATCGCCCGATGTTCAAGTGGTGGTTCGCGCTCCTCGTGATCGACTTCATCGTCCTGATGTGGTGCGGCGCGATGCCTGCCGAAGAGCCCTATGCCACGATCTCGCTGATCGCCTCGGCCTACTGGTTCGCTTATTTCCTCGTGATCCTGCCGCTGCTTGGCGTCATCGAAAAACCGCTGCCGCAGCCTGCGACGATCGAGGAAGATTTCAACGCCCACTACTCCCCGGCAACAGGCGGCACCAAGACCGTCGCGGCCGAGTGAGAAAGGAACAGGAAATGTTCAAGAAAATCGCACTCGCCGCCGCATCGGCGCTCGTTCTCTCGGCCGGCGGCGCCTTCGCCGCAGGGCAGGAGCTGCACATCCCGGACGTGGCCTTCGCGCACGAAGGCCCGTTCGGAAAGTTCGACCAGATGCAGTTGCAGCGCGGCCTGCAGGTCTACACCGAGGTCTGCTCTGCCTGTCACGGCTTGAAGTATGTGCCGATCCGCACCCTGTCGGACGAAGGTGGCCCGGCGATGCCGGTCGACCAGATCCGCGAATACGCAAAGCAGTGGACAATCACCGACGCCGACACCGGTGAAGACCGTGAAGGTGTGCCGACCGACAACTTCCCGAAGTCGTCGCTGGAGAACGCACCCGATCTCAGCACGATGGCAAAGGCGCGTGCCGGTTTCAGCGGTCCTTATGGCTCCGGGATGAACCAGCTCTTCAAGGGGATGGGCGGGCCAGAATACATCCACGCCATTCTGACCGGATACGAAGACCCGCCGGAATGTGCTGCTGATTTCGAATCCGACGGCTATTACAACCGCTACTTCATCAAGGGTGCCGTTCCTGACACCTGCAAGAATGAAGAAGGCCATGTGATGATCCAAGGTAGCTGGATCGCGATGCCGCCTCCGTTGTCCGAGGATCAGGTCACCTACGCTGACGGAACCGCGGCGACTGTCGACCAGATGTCGATGGACGTGGCGTCATTCCTGATGTGGGCGGCCGAGCCGAAGCTGATGGCGCGCAAGGAAGCGGGCTTCGTCAGCGTGATCTTCCTGGTGATCCTGTCGACCCTGCTTTACCTGACCAACAAGCGCATCTGGGCCGGGGTCAAGGGACGCAAGACCGCCTGATCCGGGCTGACAGTTCTACAAACGCAACCCCGCCCTTCAAGGCGGGGTTTTTTCATATCTGCCCGGTCGGCCCCAGATAGCCGCGCAATGCCTCGGGCGGGTTTGCAAAAAGATGCTCGGTCGGAACCGGCCCTGCGGCCACACCATCGGCCACCAGAACCACCGCCTCGGCAAAAGCCTTCGCATCGGCCGGGTCATGCGTCACCATCAGGACCAGCGCCCCGCTTTCGCCCGCCACCTCGGCCACCAGCGCCAGCATTTCGGCCTTAAGGGCCGGCCCCAATGCCGCAAAAGGCTCGTCCAGCAAAAGCATCGGCCGCGCCCGCAACAGCGCGCGCGCCAGTGCCGCCCGCCCCGCCTGACCACCCGACAGCTCGCCCGGCCTGCGCTGGCCCAGCCCCACCAGACCTACCCGGTCCAGCGCTGCATCCACGCGCCGTGCCTCCACCGCCGAAAGCCGGAGATCGGGCCGCAAGCCAAGCCCCAGATTCTGCGCCACAGTCAGGTGCGGGAAGAGGTTCTGGTCCTGAAACAGGATGCTCAGGGGCCGCGCGCCCGGCGCAAGCCCGCCGATGTCGGTGCCGTTCCACCGCACCGCGCCAGACACCGGCGGAAAAAACCCGGCGATTGCCGCCAGCAGGCTTGATTTCCCCGCTCCGGACGGCCCGATCACCGCCACCCGGCATCCGGCCGCTACGGACCAGTCCGCGGTCAGCCGAAAACCATCCTGCGCCAGAACCACCTGATCAAGCTGAAGCACGTCGCCCTCCCCAATCGCACAACCAGAACAGCCCGAAGCTAAGGCCAACCAGCAACAGCGCTGCCCCTGCCGCTGCCTCCATCCGGTAGGCTCCTGTCAATTGTTGCACGACCAGCGGCAAGGTGCCTTGATCCCCGCCGGCAAAGAGGCTGATCACCCCAAGATCGCCCATCGACAACCCCGCCGCGACCCCCGCGCCAAAGCCCACAGGCCGGGCCAGCCGGGGCAGCACGATCCAGCGCCAGCGCGCCCATCCCTGCACACCAAGGCTGTCACTCAACCGGCCATAATCACCCGCGACGGTCTGAGCATCGGGCAGGACAAGGCGGTAAACATACGGCAGGGCAAGCGCGGTATTGACCACCACCGTCACGGGCAGAGCCACCGCCACGGGCGAGATCACCGGCTGCACGATCAGAAACAGCCCGGTGCCCAGCACCAGACCCGACGTGGCCAGTGGCAACACCGCAGACGCCTCAAGAAACGGAAATCCGCGCGCCCGCCGCGCGACCGCATCGGCCAGCACCAGCGCCACCACTACCGACATGGCCGCCGACACAATCGCCACCAGAACCGACCGCAACGCTGCAGTAAAGACCACGTCAGGCACCTCGGCCAGTCCCGGCACGCCGCGCAGAACCACCGCACCCAAAGGCACCAGCAGGAACAGCGCGGCCGCCGCGATGGCCGCGCCGTCCGCCCAGCAGCGCCATCCGCCCGGCCCAGGCATGACGATGCTCCGATCAAGGCCCGTGCCGAACCCCACTTGCCGTGCCAACCCGAACACCAGCCCCGCCGCGATAGTGCAAAGACCAAGCTGCACCAAAGCCAGCATCGCCGCCCGCCCAAGATCGAAGTCAAAGCGCACCGCCTGATAGATCGCCAGTTCCACCGTGGTCGCCGCAGGCCCGCCGCCCAGCGTCAGAACCACCGCAAAACTGGTCAGGCAGATCACAAAGATCACCAGCCAGACGCCGGGCAGCACTGCCCGCAGCATCGGCCGCTCCAGATGCCGCGCCACTTCTGCCGGACCGAAGCCCAACGACGCGGCCAGCCGGAACCGTTCGGCTGGAATCGACTGCCAGCCCTGCAGGATCATCCGCACCGCCAGCGGCAGGTTCAGAAACACATGCGCCAACAGAACACCATGCAGCCCGTAGATCGACACCGCAGGCAGGCCCATTGCGGCGAGAAGGTCGTTCATGACCCCTGACCGCCCAAACACGGCCAGCAATCCCAACACCGCTACCATCGCCGGCAACAGGAACGGCGCGCCCATCAGCGTGATCAGCGCCTGCCGCCCGGCAAACCGCCGCCGTGCCAAGGCGCGTGCCACCGGCACCCCCAGCGCCACCGAGATCAGCGCCGACAGTGCCGCCTGCATCAGCGTAAAGCGCACCGCAGCCCAATCCTGCGGCACCATCACAAACTGTCCCGCCCTCGCGGCAACCGTTACCAACGGCCCCGCCACCAGCGCCAGCAGCACCGCTGCCAGCACCAGCGGGCCAAGGTTCAGCGGGCGAGCGCGGCTTGCCATTCAGCCAGTGCCGCATCCCGCGCAGCCATCGCCTCGTCCGGCAACATGAGCAGCGACTTCGCCGGACGGAAGGCATCAAACCCGTCCGGCAAACCCGCCGCAGGCGTCACAGCCGGATACATCCAGTTGGTTTCCGGGATCACCGACTGGAACCCCTCAGTCGTCAGGAATGCCATGAACTGATCGGCCAGCGCGCCCTGATCGGTGGCGGCCAGTTTGCCCGCAACTTCCACCTGCAGATAGTGCCCTTCGTCGAACAGTGCCGCGCCCTTGCCAGCATCACCCTCGGCGATCAGGTGATAGGCGGGGGATGTGGTGTAGCTGAGCACCATGTCGGCCTCGCCCTCAAGGAACAGCCCGTAGGCTTCCGACCAGCCGGGCGTGACGGTGACGATGTTGTCGGCCAGACCAGCCCAGATTTCGCTTGCACGGTCGCCGTAGGCGGCTTTCACCCAAAGCAGAAGGCCAAGGCCGGGGGTCGATGACCGCGGGTCCTGAATGGCGATCTTCAGGTCAGACGCCGCAAGAGCTTCAAAGTTTTTGGGCGGCTCGGGCAGCTTTGCCTTGTTGTAGACAAAGGCAAACCAGCCCCAGTCGAAGGGCAGGAACAGCGGGTCATCAAAGGCCACCGGCAGCGCGTTGGCCGCTTGCACACCATGCGGCGCAAAAAGGCCCGTCGCGGCGGCAGCGGCTATCAGACTGGTGTCGAGGCCAAGCACCACGTCCGCGTCGGACCCGGTGCCCTCAAGCTGCACCCGTGCCAGAAGGGCAGCACCATCACCGGCCCCGACGAATTGCAGGTCGCAGGCGCACGTCGCCTCGAAGGCGGCCTCCACCTTCGGCCCCGGTCCCCATTCGGAAACGAAGCTGTCGTAGGTCAGCACTGTCAGAACAGGCGTCTCAGCCAAGGCCGGGATGGCGATGGTCGCAAGGCCCGCAGCAAGGAGGGTGGTTTTCATCAGGTTTCTCCATGTGCGACGGATTGGTCGGGAGATGGAGTAACCCATGCACCTTCCCTCCGCCGGTATGATCCGGTTCAGGTTCGACGGGTTCGCTTTCGCATCTCAGCCGGCAGGCGTTTTCACCCTGACGGCACCCCGAGGTGTCGTGAAGAATAGGCGCTCTTGCGTCAGGCGCAAGAGGTCATGGGCGGCTGAGACACAGCGACCCGTTCGGCTCGGCGCCGGCATCCTCGGCAAAACCTAGAATGGCCAGCGCGGGAATCAGCCGGTCGCGCGCAGTCGCCACTTCGGATGGGTCGAGACACGGGATGATGACCCGCCGCACGCCCGCCAGACACGGTTCGGTCAGCGCATCAGCCCCCAGAAGCGCACCCGCAAAGCGCAGCACATCCGGCCGGTGCGCGGCGATCAACCCGGCAAGTCCCGCCCAATCGCCGCCTGCGTTCAGCGTGGCCTGGGAAAAGCCTATTCCCGCCGGGTCCGGGAAATTCCGCGCTACCAGCGCCTTGGCAAAAGCCAGCAGCGTCGGCCTTTCGTCATGCAGGACAATTTCCAGCGCCGGGTTGCCCATCCGGGCGCGCAATGCAGTAAAGCCTATCCCGCAATCCAGATCCAGAAGCCGCGCGCATCCCGACACGAAGCCGTGGATGTTGCGCCCGTGCCTTCGGTCGAATTTTCCTGACCGCAGCACTTCGATCGATGCGGCGGTGAACACGCGCGGGTCGGCGGGGACAAGCAGGCCCTGATTGTCGACCTCCTCGATTGCCACGTCCGGAGCCAGCGCAATATGGCCGCTGACGTAAGGCGAGGTGAAGGGCGATCCCCAGCCCGGCGGTGGCGGCGTGCGCCTTTCGTCCTTCGGCAGCTCGGACCGGCGGTGTTCCAGCTTGGTCTGCACCGCTGCCACCTTTTCCGGATCGCGCGCCTTGGGGGGCTTGGCGACGACTTGCGTGATCGGCACGTTTGACGCGGCCACAAGCCCGTCGACCAACGCCTGATACGCCTCCGACTGCCGGTATTCCGCCAGCCGCGCCTCGGCCTGCGCATGTGCCGCCTCGTGCAACCCGCGCAGCACCTTGTCGCGCAACAACGCTGCCATGATCTCGGCCCGCCGCGTGCGGTGGTGGGCGATGCGCGTGTCTTCCACCTCGTTGCGGTCTTGCAACGACCAGTAATCCGAGTTGTACTTGTCCTTCTTCAGGTTCGCGTTGCCCCGGAACTTGCGCAGGGAATAGGCATCCATCGACTTGATGGCATAGTGGTTGATCTGCGCCCAGTCGTAGCCCACCGTGCGGCGGATCGACCGCCAGCCGCGAAACTTGAACCAGTCCTCCAGCGGGCGCCCCGATCCGTTCACCCACAGCACGCTGTCGGGATAGTCGGTTTCCTTGTGGTGCGCCTTGATGATCGGACGGTGCATTCCCAGACGCAGGTATTTCGGATCGAACTTCAGCAGCGTCTTGGTGCCCCAGCCCTTGTTCCAGAATTCGGGCGCGGCGCGGGTGAACTGCTCGGTGATCGGGGCGCGGCTCCAGTCGCGCACCCCTGACGATCCAAAGATGCGCCAGGTCAGCACCATCGCCGATGCCTGCATCGCCGTCAGATCGGCCACCATCCCGTCCAGCGTATGCGAGGGGTGGTTGATGCAGAGAAATTCGTCGGCATCCAACACCAAAAGCCAGTCCGACTCCCGGATCAGCTCTTCCTGCACCGCCAGTTTCAGCATTGATGGGTGCGGCTTCAGCCCCGGCGGGATCACATTCTCGCGGTGGTGGACGCCGATGTCCATCGCCTCCAGCCGCTTCAGCATGGCATCCGTGCCGTCGGAGCAGTCGTTGGTGTAGACCATCACGTCGGTGAATCCGACCGACAGGTGGTGCGCCACCCACTCCACCACATACGGCCCCTCGTCCTTCATCGTGGAAAGCGCCACAAGCGACCCATGCGGGCTGGACTGCTTCAGGAACGGCATGGCAGCCCGATCATTCTTCCAGCGCGGCGGTGGGGTCGATCTCCAGCTTTTCGCACATCCGCGCGATGTAGCTGCCCTTCAGGGGCGGGTTTTTGCGCCACCAGGGGCGTGCCGCGTTGGTGTAGATGTGAACCGACATGGTGTTGTGGGTGAAATGACCTTCGACGGATGAATGCGGGTCATAGAAGACGTCGTTCAACTGGAACGGCACCGGGTACAGCGTATCCGCACCCATCGCCTTGTCGATGTCGCCGGTCTTGGTGGCGAAATGGGTAAAGGCTTGCGGGCCGAACGCCGTCCGCTCTGTCTGATAGATGCGCACCGGTTTGGGCAGGCTGGACGGCAGCTTGTCCATCTTGCGCTTTTGCTTGTTGCCCCACCATGCCGGGTAATCTGGCAGGTTGTCGTAGTAGGCCAGCAGTTCTTCGATCAGCCGCCCGGTCTGGGGCATCGCCACCACGCCGCAGTTCAATGCCCCGCGCATCCCGTGGCCGGCGTAGATATGCTCCTGCCCTTCAGGGAACGGCTTGTGGCAATAAGCGTCGCAGTCGATCCAGATCGCCCCCGTTGCCGCGATCATCTTGTAACGAAACACGTTCGACAGGAACGAGGCCGAGGTTTCCGCCACGATCGCCCGGTCGATCTGCATGATCTCGGAGGCTGGTCGCACCTCGACGCCCTCGGGCACGTTGCGAACGCTGTCGGTGCAATAAAGCGTCACCGGATGGCCCTGCACCAGATGTGACTTCAGGCACAACTGGTTGACGTAGTGCAGGCTCTCCCCGATCCAGAGCGAGGCGACAGGGCGGCGGTTCAGGGTCATTCTGTATCCATTCTGTGCTGTCTGCCGGGGTCTAGAATACGTCGGCGAAACGGGGAGGCAGGCGGTAGAGTTCTTTCGTGCGACCACCGCCGAAGAAAGTGATCTTGCCGTCATGCAGATGCTGCTGGTCTTCGATCATCTTCTTGCGAAATTCCGGCAGTTCGGCGTCCTCGCGCACGGCGCGACCAGTGGACAGGCGCTGGAACGTCTCCAGATCCTTGCCCCAGGCCTTCCCCACATCGTCCAGCGGACGGTCGCCCGCCATGATGCTGCGCATTTCCTTTCGGCCCGCGAGCCGTTCGGTGACCATCGCATGATCGAAGAACCGCAGGTGGATCAGGTAGAGGTGCGGATCAAGGATGCGAGGCTGATGGGTATTGGCATGGCCGCCAACGGAAAAGCCGGTTTCGGCGCGAAGCACGCAGGGCTTTGCATAGTTGGCATTGGCGCGAAACACCCGCCGCCGCGACAGGATCGTCGCGTCGTCGGCCAACGGCTCCGGCTCTTCCTCGGGGTTATGCACCAGTTCGATGCCGAAGGGGCAGATCGACTTCGGTGCTGTGCGCGGGTCATCATAGCGGGCCAGATAGGTGCCGATATTCGGTGCCACGTCAGGGTCGACGATCACCACCTCGTCCACATCGCCCACGATGAACCAGTTGTAATAGCGCAACATCCCGGCCGAGAACTGCGAGTTTATCGACCAGCGCCGACGCTCCATCCGCCACATCGAGGGGTCACGCGGAATACGGATGATGTTCGCACCTTCGGCAATTCGTGTGTGTTCCGGATCGCCGCCGTGCGACAGGACATAGAGATGCTGGCGGCCAAACTGCTTGCCGTAATGATCCACCCAGCGCTGAAGAAAGAAATAATCCTTGTAAACCATCGTCATGGCCCCGCAGGCCACCTTTGTGGGGTCCATGATCGGGCGGGCGGCCATTCAGGGGTTTCCCTCGTTTCAACGGGTGCAGATCGGCGGGAACGCTACCATGCCGGTTCGCTTGGCATCAAGCGCCCGCCCGCCGCGTGGGATCACGACAAGCGGTGGGCTTGCGAAGCATGGTCCGGCCTTGCAAGATGCCAAGACCGCCCGACACCGGCGAGGGAGAAGTGATGCTGACACTCACCGAAAGCCTTCCCACCGGTGCGCTGATCGGCGGCGAACGGCACGTACTGGCCGCCGCCGTAGCGCAGTCCGACGGGCGTTGGTTCGCGGCCACCCCCGAAGCTGTGGTTCGCGACGGCAACACGATCACTGGCTGGCGCGACATGACGGGCGACGTGACCGCCAAAGCTGCCGCGCCGAACAGCGGCAACAGTCGGCTACAGGACGGTCCGCCCGTCGCGCTTGTCTGCGAAGCGGGCCTCCATTGCGGATTTGCGCTTGGCGATTTCGCGCCAAAGGTTGACCGCTTTACCGCCGCCGTCGTCTATACCTCGCCACGCAACGAGGCGAAGACCCTGCTTGCCGTCCGCACGGGTGCTTCGCGAAACGTGATCTACCTGACGGAAGCCGACGGTGTGCTGCAGGCCACCGACCGTGACGGCAGCTTTTCGGTCACCTTGCCGCTGTCGGCGGTTGGCGGCCCGACGCGGCTTGCGGTCCTGTGTTACACCGGGCGCGGGGTCGTCCTGCGTGCCGGGGCGCTGACCGTTGCGCAAGACGGCCGCGCGCCTGACATGAACCATTCCGGCACCTTCCTGATCGGCTGTCGGTCAAGCCGCTCCGGCCTTGGCAAGACGCTGGGCGCTTGCCTGCTGCACGATGTGCTGTTCTGGCCAGACCGCGCGCTTCTGGGCTCTGACCTCGCTGATGACCTTGCCGCGCTGGCGGCCCTCGACCGCCACTTCCGCTGGACATATTGACCCCGTGACAAGTTCCCCGCCACTCGTCCGTCCCCCGCTGGATGTGCCTCCCGAGCTTGGACTTGACGCCGCCACGGGGGCCAACCGGTTCCGGGTGCTGGGCGATCATGCCGCGCTGTGGTTCGAGGCTGGGTCCGATGTGCTGATCGTCAGCTTCGACAATCTGGCCACGATCGACGAAGGCTGGCCGCGCGGCCCGTGGCTGCACCACCGGCTTGCGCCCTTGGGTCATTCGATCCTTGGCGTGCAAAGCCACGCCAAGGACTGGTTTCGCCAGCCCACCGCCCCGGCCCTGCTGCGGGGTCTGGAACAACACGGCTTCTTTCACCGGTTCCGCAAGATCATCCTGATGGGCGCATCAATGGGCGGGTTTGCCGCGCTGAACTTTGCACCGCTGATCCCCGAAGCGCGCGTGCTTGCCTTCAGCGCGCAATCGACGATGAACAAAACCATCGCGCCGTTCGAGGCCCGCTTTCCCTTTGCGGTGCGAAAGTCGAACTGGGAGGAGATGCCGTTTCTCGACGCTGCCGCCGCCATTCCCTACATCCGCAAGGCGGTGCTGCTGTATGATCCGCACACACCTGAAGACCGCGCCCATGCGGCGCGGATGGCCGGGCCGAATGTGCAGCAGGTCCACCTGTCGCATGGCACGCACGAGGCAATCCGGGTGGTGCTGAAGGCCGGTGCGCTTCCAGCCCTTCTGTCGGACATGATCGACCATGATGCCGTCGGACATGGTTTCTTCACCGCCATGCGCGCCCGAAGAGCGGTGCCGAAATGGCAACGGGCGATCCTTGCCAATGCAGCCGCACGGGGTCATCCAAAACTTGTGGTGCAGGCGGCGGATGCCATCCTGCGCGCCTCAGGTGGCGGCAACGGTGACGATCTTGCCTTTGCCCGACGCGCCCGCCGCACAGCGGGCAACATGATTGCCGAAGGCTAGGCCCATGTGCAAAAGCCGTGCTATGCGGGTGACGATTACGGCAAGGGAAGCATAGCCGATGGATCCGACACGCGCGCCGATGTGTGCCATGACAATGGTTGGCGGCGACCACTTCTTCCTGCAACGCTGGGTCGACTACTACGGCCGTCATCTTGGCCGTGAAAACCTCTATATCCTCAGCCACGGCGGCGATCCCGAACACAAGCGCATCGCCGAAGGCGCCAACATCATCTACCTGCCCTTCGATCCGACGCGCGACTGCTTCAACCAGCGGCGCTGGCAGATGCTGTCGCGCGTCACCTCGGGCTTCACCAACTTCTACAACTGGGTGCTGGTTGGCGACGTGGACGAGATCGTTGCCGTCGATCCCGATGTGTCAGACAATCTGGTCGACTACATCGCCCGGCTGCCTGAAAAACACGGCCCCAAGGTCATCACCCCCTTCGCGATCGAAATGGTCCACAACCCGACGCTGGAGCCCGAGGCGATCACCCCGGACCGCAACATACTGGACGTGCGCCGGATCTTCCGGCTGAACGCCAACTATGCCAAGCCTTGTATCACCGCGACCAAGCTCGATATCGTGCCCGGTGGCCATTTCGCCAGCCACCGCGACCTCTATCTGGATCCGCATCTTTACCTCTTTCACCTGCGCTTCATCGACTACGGTATGACCGAGGGCCGCCTCGCCACCCGCCGCGCCCAGCGCCAGATCCAAAGCGGTGCCTTGGGCGAGGTGGACCGGCAAAAGACCGGCTGGGATACCGCATGGGATACCTACTCCGCCCTGTCCAAACAGGCGCCGCGCGCTGAAACGATTGATTTCCCTGACTTTCGCAAGGAAATGGTCGATGGCTGGCGCCCGAAGAAAGAGGTCTACTGGGCTCCGGGCGGTGCCCGGCCGAAAGGTGTCTATAAACTGCCCGAACGCTTTGCCCGCCTGTTCTGAAGGACCGCTGATGCCCGACCAACCTTCCCCCGCCAAGACCGGCACCTTGCTGCGCGCGGCGAACGGCGACGTGATCGGCTATGATGAAAGCGGCCTGATCCTGCACCTTGCCGACCGGGTGATTGCCGATATCGCGGCCCGCCTGCCGGTCCCGCCAGAGGCTCCGGCCCCCCCGGTCCCGCAAACCCTGCCAGACGATCTTGATATCTGGTCGGT
The DNA here is from genome assembly GCA_963822435.1 of uncultured Alphaproteobacteria bacterium. Taxonomy (GTDB): domain Bacteria; phylum Pseudomonadota; class Alphaproteobacteria; order Rhodobacterales; family Rhodobacteraceae; genus JAUYQR01. The sequence goes on along the minus strand of CAWGHN010000003.1, from coordinate 955,184 downwards.
GCGGCACGACGGTAACTGGACCCGTTTTCACGGCAACCTGCCCGGCGGCGACAGCGCGCGCGCCTACCGGCGCCACGCCACTGGTGGCGGTCTGATCGCCGAAGCGCGTGGCCCACTCCTTGCGCTGCTTGCGATTGGCGGCGCCCGGGCGGCGCTGGCCTCGCCCGGCCCGGCTCGCTTTCCCTACCACGTCGTGACGCCCGCAGATGACATCGGCGCTGTCGGCATGGCGGGTGACGGCAGCGCACCCGCGACAGCCCTGCTGCAGAACCTGACCGAACTGACACATGAGGCGCTGATTGCCGACGCACTTCTTGCGCGGCGACGCGCGGCCAGCATGTCGCTGCCGCTGTTCTTCGTTCGCGCCGAAACCGACCGCGCCGCCGGCGCCGCCGACCTCGCCTCGGGCGAGGCGCTGGCGAATTTCAATCTCGCGCTTGCCAACCTCAAGGCCACCGCCGCCAGCCTTGAAACGACGGCGCAGGTTCTGGCCGTCACTCTGGATTTTGTTCTCGAGGACGTCACCGGTGATCCGGTTGCCTACCGCGACGGGATGCTGGCCCTGATGGAACGCGTCACGCAAAGCCTGGGCCGAAACGGACTTCCCCGCCCGATCTTCCTTGCGGCCTTCGATTGCGGCACCCACAGCATCACCGAAGGCCCCGCCTTGATCGGCCAATGGGAACTGGCGTGGAATCATGCCGACCACCGGCTGCATTTCACCGCGCCAAGCTATGCCTTTCCAATCGACGACACAGGACGCCTGACCGATGAGGGGCGTCATCTCAAGGCCCAGATCACCGCCGAGGCGCTGTTGGCAATCCAGGACGATGACCGTTGGGAATGCCCGACCATCCAGCTTGCCGAACGCCACGGTGATGACATCCGCCTTGTCTGCGAAAGCGCCGCCCCCTTGGTGATCGACCCTGCCGATCCTTTCGCTGCCGGCGCCTTTGCGGGCTTTCAACTGTCAGGTGTCACCAACGGCGCCGCACTCCGCACGGTCGAGATAGACCCGGACGATCCAAAATCCGTGGTCTTGCGCTGCACCAAACGCCCGCAAGGCACCGAAATCGGGGTGGCCTACGCATACGGCAGCGCCCCGCATCCCGGCCCCTTCCCCGCCAATCGCGGCGCGTTGCGCGACACATGGTCATCGAACGGCCTGCACCGCTGGGCGCTGCCCGCACGGCTGCGCCTGACCGACGGTCAAACCTGATGCCCTTTACCGCCGAGGCGATTGCGCAAGACAACATCTGCGTCATCTGGGTCGATGACATGATCGACGTGTTCACATGGCGCACCGCCTTTGGCATCGCCATCCAGACACCCAACCTCGACCGCCTGCTGAGCCGGGGCATCCGTTTTTCCAACGCCTACGCCACGATCCCGCTGTGCGCGCCCTGCCGCGCCGAACTTGCCACCGGCCTGTCGCCATTCCGCACTGGTCTGGTTGACCTGAACCGCTTCTGGCGCCAGGTGCTGCCGCCGGAAAAGGCCTGGGCCTACGATCTGCGGCGCGCGGGCTTTTTCACCTTCACCACCGGCAAAGTCGACGCCACCTACCGCCCCATGCCCGAACGCTACCGCCGCGTGCTTTTCCATGAGGATGTTCCGGCGCAGGACAGCGGCACTCGCACCAAGGTGAATTACTACCTCGACCGCGGCCCCGGCATAGCCGGCATCAACCACCCCAACGACGACGGCTCGCAGGACGACCGGTTCTACGACCACTCCGTCGCCCAGAACGCGATCGACTTCCTTGGCCGCGCCAACCCCGCGCGTCGCCACCTGATCCAGCTTGGTTTCAAGCACCCGCACTACAATCTGGAATGCCCCGACCGCTTCTACGCGCAATACGATGCCGCTGCGATCCGCTGGCCCGCAATCGCCCACGCCGACGATTACCACGGGCCCCAACCTGGTTTCGCGGTCTACGAGGCCGCTTACATCGCCAACGGCAACTGGACGCCAGAGAAAGCCGGCGACGAGGCATGGCGGCAGGTGGTGCGCGCCTATTTCGCCGCGATCAGCCACGTCGACCATGAAATCGGCCGCTTCCTCAGCGCTCTCGAAGCCTCGCCGCTGGGGCAGAACACCACGGTCATCTTCCTCTCAGACAATGGCTTCAACCTCGGCAACCACGATAGCTTTCACAAGATGAGCCAGTGGGACTCTGCCGCCCACGTCCCCTTCGGTGTCTGGAGCCCCCGGATGAAGGCTGGCCGCGTCGAAGACCTTCCCGTCTCGCTGCACAATTTCCCCAAAACCGTCATGCAGCTCGCGGGCCTGCCACCGCGCCCCGATTGGGTTTCCGGCCAAAGCCTGCTGCCGCTGATCGACCCTTCCTTCGGCAGTTTCGACACCACGAAATCCCCGATCACCTCGGTTTTCGGCACCCTCTCCGTCCGCCCCTCGGTCGAGGGCTACCGCCAGTTCCGCTATTTCCGCTACCCCAACGGCGAAGAGCACGTTTACGACGTCGTTGCCGACCCGGGCGAGACGGAGAACCTTGCCGCCACCGCGCCAATGGATATCTTGCGCCGCGAACTCGTGCAGGGCGCGCTTGAATTGGGCCTCGACCTGCGCGGCTTTGAAAACCCGGCGGATGGCATCAATGCCATGATGGCTGTTGACGGCTCGGTCGTCCTCGAGGGCTACCGCGGCAACGACAACTACTGGGCCTACGGCGCCGAGGTGGAAAAGATCCGCGAGGCCAAGGATGGCGGGACCGACACGCTGTGGTACATGGGCGGCCCCGATGGCTATGTTCTCCACTGCCCGATGAACGTGGAAAACATCCGCATCGCCACCGTCGTCGCCCGTTACGAAGACCCCGCCGCGGCAAAGCAAGAGATGCGCACCCTCCGTATCGTCGCCCATCCCGACAGTCCGATCACCTTCGAGACAACCGAGCGTGTGATGGTCGACGTGCGCGGCTCGCGCGGCAACGACGTGATGATCGGCCCGAAATACGGCGGCGCGATCTTTCATGGCGGCGATGGCGACGACCGCCTCATCGCGATTTCCGCCTCGGAAGCCTCGCGCCACCAGTTCTTTGGCGGTTCGGGCAACGATTACCTCCTCGGCGGCGGTGGGCGCGACACGCTCGACGGCGGCACCGGCAACGACACGATCATCGGCACCGCCGCCCGCAACCTGATCCGCGCCGGGCACGGCAACGACCTCGTGGTGGACGGCGACGGGTCGTCCGTCATCCACACCGGCCCCGGCCGCAACCGCATCCACCTTGGCGGCGGCAACGACACGGTCCACGCGGGTACCGGCATCAACCACATCGACCCCGGCCCCGGCGCCGTGGTGATTATCCTTTCATATGGTGGCGTCACCCATGTCAGCCGCTGGACCGAAACCCAGGTCTACGACCTCACCGCCTGGCCCAAACCTCCCACCGTCACCCGCCGCCCTGACGGCACGGTCGACATCACCCTCGGCCTTTCCGTCCTTCGCATCGCCGGCGTCCCCTCCACCCACGACCTCGTCCCCCAGATCAAGCAAGGCTCCTGACCCCGGGGTTCCTCTGGGTGTGAAACCGCACGCACCTTGGCCCCACAGACCACCAGTTTCCCATTTATCCCCCGCTCCGCATCGCTTATGCCTCGCACGAAGCCAAGGAGCGAACGATGAGCCTCAACACCTTCGGCCACCTTTTCCGCGTCACCACCTGGGGCGAAAGCCACGGGCCGGCCATCGGCTGCACCGTTGACGGCTGCCCACCGGGCATCGCGCTTGCCGAAGCCGATCTTCAGCCCTGGCTTGATCGGCGCAAACCCGGCCAGAACAAGTTCACCACCCAGCGGCAAGAGGCGGACGAGGTTCGCATCCTGTCGGGCGTGTTCGAGGGCATGACCACCGGCACCCCGATTCAGCTGATGATCGAAAACACCGACCAGCGGTCCAAGGATTACGGCGACATCGCGCAATCGTTCCGGCCGGGGCATGCGGACATCACCTATCACCAGAAGTACGGAGTTCGGGATTATCGCGGCGGCGGGCGGTCGTCGGCGCGCGAAACCGCGGCGCGGGTGGCGGCGGGGGGTGTGGCCCGCAAGGTGCTGGCACGCCTCGCGCCATCGGTCAAGATCACCGGCTACATGGTCCAGATGGGGCCGCACCAGATTGACCGCAGCCGGTTCGACGCGACGGAGATCGAGCGCAACCCGTTCTGGACGCCCGATCCGCAGGCCGCCGCCGATTGGGCGGTGTATCTGGACGAGCTGAGGAAATCCCACAACTCGGTCGGGGCGATCATTGAGGTGGTGGCGGAGGGTGTGCCGGCTGGCTTGGGCGCGCCGCTGTATGGCAAGCTCGACAGCGACCTTGCGTCGGCGATGATGTCGATCAACGCGGTCAAGGGCGTGGAGATCGGCGAGGGGATGGCGGCGGCCAGTCTGACGGGGGTGGAGAATGCCGACGAGATCAGGATGGGGCCGGGGGGGCCGGAGTATCTGTCGAACCATGCCGGGGGAATCCTTGGCGGCATCTCGACCGGGCAGCCGGTGGTGTGCCGGTTTTCGGTGAAGCCGACCTCTTCGATCCTGACGTCGAGGCAGACGATCACCTCGGGCGGGGCGGAGACGGACCTGATCACGAAGGGGCGGCATGATCCATGCGTGGGGATCAGGGCGGTGCCGGTGGGCGAGGCGATGATGGCTTGCGTGATCCTTGACCACCTGCTTCTTGATCGGGGTCAGACCGGGGGGGTCAGGGGGCGGATCGGGTGATGTCCCACGGTGGGACATTTTTCGAACCCCACGAAATCAAGGGCTTGGTTGCACCCTTAAGAGTTTGTAGACGGTTTCAGGCGGGCGGCATGCGGGTTGGTCCGGCCCGCATCCGTGCCAGAAACTCGCGCAGCAAGGGCACGCGGCGCGGGCGGAAACTTTCGTCAGTGAGCGTCACCGTCTCCATCATCCCCAGCTTGAAACGGCGGAAATCCTGCCGCAGGCCGCACCAGCCAAGGCACATCAGCTCGCGGTCCAGAAACACCACGCTGAGGGGCCAGATGCGCCGGTTGGTCAGCGCGCCATCCTTGTCGCGGTAGCGGATGTCGAGCGCGCGTTCATCCCACGCCGCCTCGCGCACCGTGGCCAGATGCGGCGGTGCGGGCGGCCGTTTTTCAAAGCGGTAGGTCTGCAAGACCGAATGGACGGCCTGCCGCTGCACCCGTTCGGGCAGAGTGGCAACGATCTTGGCCTGTGCCGCTTCGGCAGCTTTGGCGAGGGCCGGGTCGCCCGCCATCCGCACCTCGGCCAGCCCCAGAACCAGTGCTTCCACCTCCAGCCTGGTGAACATCTGCGGCGGCAGGGCGGGGTCTTCGGTAAGCGTGTAGCCGACGCCCGCCGCGCCATCGATCAGGGCGCCGCCCGCGCGCAGGGCATCAATGTCACGGTAAAGCGTACGCGCCGACACTCCGGTTTCTTCGGCCAGACGCGCGGCCGTCACCGGCTGCGGCAGCATCCGAAGCGCAGTCAAAAGACGAAAAAGGCGATCGGAGCGCGGCATTGCTACTGACGGATTCTGGCAGGAGAGGTGCAGTATTCCTAAGGGCATGGAAAACGCAAAAGGAGATTTTGCCATGCTGACCTTCATCCATTCCCCGAACTCGCGCGCGACGGGGATTCTGGCGCTGATCGAGGAAATGGGGATACAGGACTGGGTTGAAACCCGCATCGTTGACATCGCTCGGTTCGATGGGTCGGGCCGCCGCGACCCGGCCAACCCGCACCCCGAAGGCAAGGTGCCGGCGCTGGTGCATGACGGGCAGGTGATCACCGAACGCGGCGCGATCATGCTGCACCTGTGCGGGCTATTCCCCGACAGCGGGCTGTCACCGAAACCCGGCACGGCGGAGTGGGGCGTCTTTGCAAGCTGGCTGACGTGGTATCAGGGCGTGTTAGAGCCGGTTCTGATCCATTCGTTCGCCAATCTGTCGCACCCGGCGCTGACCGCAACCTTTCGCGGACCGGAGGAGGCGACGGCGCGCATCCGTGCGGCCCTGGACAAGGGGCCGTGGCTGATGGGCGACCAATATTCCGCCGCCGACCTTCTGGTGCATTCGCCCTATGCCTGGTTCAAGGATCTGACACCCGATGACGCCGTGATCCGAGACTGGGTGGCCCGTTGCATGGCACGCCCCGCACGGCAGAGGGCGCTGGAGGCGGATGCGGCCATGAATGCGGGCCAGACCACAGCCTGACGTCAGGCGGGCTGAGGTTCGGCCTTCGCCCCCTGCATCCGCGCCAGTTGCACGGCAAGGATGCCAGCCATGACGATGACGACGCCCAGCATGTCGAGCGCGCGAATGGATTCGCCGAGGAGAAGCGCAGCGATCAACACGCCGAAAAACGGGTTGAGGAAGTGGAACGCCGACGCGCGAACCGTGCCGATCCGGCCGACCAATGAAAACCAGAGCAGCGTGGCGGTCAGGCCGGGGATCAGGATCTGGTAGGCAAAGGCGGCGATCAGAGAGGGCGACCAGCGGATGAAAAGCGTCTCTGTGCTGGCTGAAACGAGGCCGAGGACCAGCGCGCCGACCAGCATCTGCAGGCCCACGATCATCAGAAGATTGCCGCCCGCCGTCGCCCCGCGCAGGGTGAGGGTGGCGACGGCAAGTGCCACCGCCCCGGCCACGCAAAGGCCGACCCCGACCGGGTCTGCCCCGCCGGAGATCCGGGTGCCCATGATCAGGGCGACGCCGGCCATGCCGACGACAAGGCCGGCGACGCCCAGCGTCGGCACTTTCTGGCGCAGGAACACCCAGCCCAGTGCCGCGACGATCAAGGGCATCGAGGCGGCGATGATCGCGGCCAGCGACGCCTCGACCGTCTGCATCGCGACGAAGTTGAGGCCAAGGTAGAGCGCATTCTGGCACAGGCCGAACACGATGACAGACCATGCCTGCGGCCGGGTCAGCCGCCACGTCTGGCCGAGCATGCGGGCGATGGCGACGGCAAGAAGGCCCGAGATCAGGAAGCGCAGACACAGCGAGGCAAGGGGCGGGGCGTGTGCCACAATCACCCGCGCGGTGGCAAAGGCCGAAGACCACATCAGCGCGAAGGCTGTGCCCATCAGGATCGCGCGGATGTCCATGACTGTTCCTTGCCGGTCGGTTCCCTGCCGGTCTGTGCCTTCGGGCTAACGCCCCTGCCCGGAAGGGTCAAGGCGCGGGCGGCTCCCACAGCTCGATCGGAGTGCCTTCGGGATCGTGGATGCGGGCAAAATGGCCGTAGCTGCCGTCTCCGTCCCAATCGGCGCGGGTTTCGGCGGGGATGCCGGCGGCGGCAAGCGCGGTCAGCAGGTCTTGCAGGCCGGAGACCCGCAGGTTCAGCATCCACGCCTTGTCGGCGGCGAAGTAATCGGTATCGGCCTTGAAGGGCGCAAAGACGGTAGGGCCGGCGTCTTGCACCCAGGTGCCGGGCGGGCCGATGCCGAGGTGGCGCTGATACCAAGCGGCCAGCGCTTCGGGATCGCGGGCGCGAAAGAAGATGCCGCCGATGCCGGTCACATGCGCCATGCCACCCACCCATGCAAAAGGGCCGCCCAAGGCGACCCTCCCACGTCCGATGCCTCGCGGCAAGGATCAGCCGTTGACGATGTCTTTCAGCGACTTCGCGATGGCGAACTTCACCTGCTTGTCGGCGGGCTTCATCATCGTCTCGCCGGTCGCGGGATTGCGCACCTGACGTTCCGGGCGGGCCTTGCAGGCCACCTTGCCCAGACCGGGCAGCGTGATCGCGCCGCCAGCGGCCACTTCACGCGCCACGACGGCGGCGATCGCATCCAGTGCGGCAGACGCGGTCTTCTTGTCGCCGCCCATTTCGTCGGCCACGGCGGCCACAAGCTGCGTCTTGGTCATCGGTTTGGACATTGGATCATCCTTTATGGTTATATTTGCAAAAGCCGGCCCGCGAGCGCAGGCAACGGCCCCCTCGTAAACGAGGCCACCGCCCAAACACACAGTTTCCAGCCCGAAATCAACCCCGAACCGAAACTGTCCCCCGATTTAACGCGCATTTCGCGGGGTCAAAGGAAGGCGGTTTCTTCGAAACTGCGCAACTTGCGGCTGTGAAGGCGGCCGAGCGGGGTGTCGCGCAGCCGTTCCATCGCGCGGATGCCGATCTGCAAGTGGCGGCTGACCTGGGTCTTGTAGAACTCGGATGCCATGCCGGGCAGCTTCAATTCGCCGTGCAAGGGCTTGTCGGAAACGCACAGAAGCGTGCCGTAGGGAACGCGGAAGCGAAAGCCGTTGGCAGCGATGGTGGCCGACTCCATATCCAGCGCGACGGCACGGGACTGGCTGAGCCTGCGGACGGGGCCGGACTGGTCGCGCAGCTCCCAGTTGCGGTTGTCGATGGTGGCGACGGTGCCGGTGCGCATGATGCGTTTCAGCTCGTAGCCCTCAAGCTGGGTCACATCAGCCACGGCGCGTTCCAGCGCGATCTGGATTTCGGCCAGCGCGGGGATCGGCACCCAGACCGGCAGGTCGTCGTCCAGCACATGATCGTCGCGCAGGTAGGCGTGGGCGAGGACGAAATCGCCAAGGCTCTGGCTGTTTCTGAGGCCCGCGCAGTGCCCCACCATCAGCCAGGCATGCGGGCGCAAGACGGCGATGTGGTCGGTGGCGGTCTTGGCGTTCGACGGGCCGACGCCGATGTTGACCAGCGTGATGCCCTGCCCGTCGGCGCGCTTCAGATGGTAGGTCGGCATCTGCGGCAGCTTGGTCAAGGGCAGTAGCACGCCCTCGGGCGTGGTGATCTCCTGGTTCCCGGTGGCGACAAAGGCGGTGTAGCCGCTGGTGGGATCGGCCAGCGCGGTGCGGGCAAAGGCCTCGAACTCTTCGATGTAGAACTGGTAGTTGGTAAAGAGAACGTGGTTCTGGAAATGCCGCGGGTCGGTGGCGGTGTAATGCGTCAGCCGCGCAAGGCTGTAATCCACGCGCTGTGCGGTGAACGGCGCCAAGGGGGCCGAGCCATCGGCATAATGGGTCATCATGCCATTCACGATGTCATCGTTGGTGGTGGCAAGGTCCGGCACGTCAAAGATGTCGCGCAGCGAAAAGTCCATCACGCCTTCCTGCGGCACCGACACGTCAGGATTGCCCGCCACCGCGAAATGCACCGGAATTGGTGTCGACGATGGCCCGATGTCTACCGATACGCCGTGATTTTCGATCAGAAGCTCGATCTGCTGCACCAGATAGTTGCGAAAGAGGTCGGGCCGCGTGATGGTGGTGGCATAGGTGCCGGGGCTGGACACATGGCCAAAGGACAGCCGCGAGTCGATCTTGTCGAAGCTGGTCACCGTCAGCCGGATTTCGGGATAGAACGCCCTGATCCGCGCACCGGGGCGGCCCTTCGTGACGGTCTCGCTGAAATGCCGGGCAAGGAACGCGGTCGCCTCGCTGTAAAGCTCTTCCAGCAGCGCCACCGCTGCGTTGGCATCGGTGAAACTTACCGGGGCGCGGGGTGGCGGGCAAAGCGTGGCGGTCTGGGCGTCGTCCTGCATCGGTGGTCCTGCGATTTGATCGGGCATATAAGCCCGAACGCCTAACGCTTCGCAAGTGACGCCGTCATGACCGGGCCGCGTCACACCGCCCGGAACAAGGCGATCAGCGCCCGGTCCGCCGCGTGATCGGCGTCAATGGCGGCGGCGGCGGCACCATACACCTCGACTTCGATCAGATGCAGGTCGGCAATCCGCCCGGCCCGCGAAAGCCCGTCAAGGACGCGGTCGAACCCGGCCCTGGCCCAGACCCGCCGGTTGACCGACAGGGCCACCTGTGCGCCGGACAAGGCCACGTCCAGCAGGTTCGGCAGCGCCTCTGGCCCGACATGCCCGGCGGTGAAGGTGCCGGAACTGACGATGCCGCGATACTGCCGGGGCAAGGCCAGCGGGCGGGTGATGTCGGCCTGCTCCAGCGCGCGGTAGACCTGCTTTTCAGCCGCACGCGCCAGCATTTCGGGCGAAAAGTCCACGCCGTCGATGGCCGCGTGAAACCCCATGCCACGCAGCCGTTCGGCCAGCAGGCCGGTGCCTGCGCCCACATCCAGCACCGGACCGGAGCCGCCGCCGCCAAGAAAGGCCGCCGCGACATGGGCGGGCAACAGATACTCCATCCCGTCGGCAAAGCCGCTGTCGTAGTTGGCAGCCCAGTCCCGATAGTAGGCCAGACATGCCTCAGGCCCGGTCAACCCCAGCGCGCCCTTCAAGCTGTGATCTGCCATCGCCATCCCCGCTTTGGGCAAGCATGATCCGGCTTCTTCAATGCCGCAAGTCCCTTGCGCCCGCCCCGCCACCCGCTGATAGTTGCAGGCATGTCAACGCTTCTCTCCCTTGGTCACGGCTATTCGGCCCAGGCACTCGCCCGCCGCCTTCGGCCACAAGGCTGGACAGTGATCGGCACCACCCGCAGCCCGGCCAAAGCCGAGGCGATGCGCCGCGACGGGGTGGAACCGCTGCTCTGGCCTGCCGATCTTGGTCCGGCCCTTGCGCGCGCCACGCACATCCTCGCCTCAGGCGCCCCGGATGCGGCCGGCGATCCGTTCCTTGCGGCGGCCCCGGCGCTGGCGACTGCGCGGCCCGTGTGGGTGGGTTACCTCTCCACCACCGGGGTGTACGGCGACCATCAGGGGGGTTGGGTTGATGAAGAAACGCCGTTGACCCCGAACTCGGACCGGGGGCGCTGGCGCGTGCTGGCCGAAAACCAGTGGCGTGCGACCGGGCTGCCGATCCACATCTTCCGCCTTGCCGGGATCTATGGCCCCGGTCGTGGCCCGTTCGAAAAGGTGCGCGACGGCACCGCGCGGCGGATCATCAAGGCGGGGCAGGTGTTCAGCCGCTGCCACGTCGATGACATTGCGCTGGTCCTGGAAACCTCGATCCGCAAGCCCGCACCCGGCACGGCCTACAACGTCTGCGATGACAACCCGGCCCCGCCGGAAGACGTGCTGGGCTATGCCGCGCGCCTGCTTGGCCTGCCGGAACCACCCGCGGTGGATTTCGACACTGCGGACATGACGCCGATGGCGCGCAGCTTTTACAGCGAATCGAAAAAGGTGCGGAACGACCGCATCCGCATCGACCTTGGCGTGCGGCTTCTGCACCCCAGCTATCAGGCGGGTCTTGCCGCGCTTCTTGACGCCGAAAACTGGTGACCGACCGTCAGCTTCACCTGTTCGGAAATATCCCTCGGGAGGTCTGGAGGGTGTGAAACCCTCCAGTCCCACACTGGCTACTGCGCCGCGATTTCCCGGGCAGGCGCCAGTATAGCCTCGCTGACCGCCGACAGCGCCAGCGCCGCCGCGCCATGCGCCCACAGAAGATCCCCCCAGGCGTGGATCTCGATCGGCGGGCGGGGGCGTCCGGTGTTGATCGCCAGATTGTCCATCTCGGCCAGCGTTTCGGCGGCGTAAAGGTAGTCATAGCGCATGCGTTCGCCCGACAGGATGATCAGCGCGGGGTCGAACAGGTTGATCACGTTCGACAGCCCGACCGCCAGATAGCGCCCGGCGCGGCGAAAGATTGACCGGGCGGTGGCGTTGCCGGCCTTGGCGTGGTCGTAAAGGCTTTCCAGAAGAACGGCGATCGACTGGCCTTCCTTGTGACCCCAGTTCAGCGCGGTCGTCGCCTCGCGGGCAAGGGCATAGTCGGCGACATAGGCCTCCAGACACCCACGCTGGCCGCAGCGGCACAGGGCGCCGTCAAGCTGCACCTTCGTATGGCCCAGTTCCATTCCCAGCCGCTGCGCGCCACGGTAGATGCGGTGGTTCATCACAAAGCCCATGCCGACGCCGTGTTCGATGGTCACGACCGCGAAATCCGACAGCGCCCGCCCCGCGCCGAACCACAGTTCGGCCAGCGCCACCAGGTTGGCATCATTGTCGACGGTAACGGGCAGGCCCAGCCGCGCCCCGGCAGCGGCGGCCAGCGGCACCGCACGATCGGCAAGGACGGATGACCACAGCACCATGCCTTCGGCCACATCCACGAACCCCGGCACCCCGATGCCGACCGCCGACAGGTCGCTGCGCGCCATGCCGGCCTTGGCGCAGACGCGGGTAAGCAGCGCCTCGATGGCGTCAAGGATTTCGGCCACCGACATCGGGCCGGGGCGGCGCGGGATCACGTCGTCGGCAATCAGGTTGCCGGCGAAATCGACGATCACGGCGGTATGTTCGCGGTCCGACAGTTTCATGCCGGCGACGTGGTGCGCGTCGGCGCGCACCCCCAGTGCCACCGCCGGGCGGCCACGACCGACCTCGCCGTCGCGTGGGGCGGCGACCTCTTCGATCAGGCCGGCGGCGATCAGTTCCAGCGTGAGCGTCGTGACCGTGGCCGGGCTGATGCCCAGATCCTTGGCGACCTGCACCCGGGGAATCAGTCCCGCCGCGCGCACCTGTTCAAACACCTGCTGGCGGAGCGGGCGCTGGGTGTCCTGAAAGGCGGGAATCAGCGGGCCAACGCCCTTGCGGCCGTCTGATCCTGCTGTCCTGACCGCGCGGGCCGCCATTTCTTTGGTCTCCGAAGGAAAAATGGTAAAATCTCTCGTTTTGCGCCTGCAGAATGCTGCGTGGCAGCAAGAAAATGGTCAATCTGCGGGCGAGTCGAAGATTGACCGGTATTTTTATTTTGACAACTGAAATTATTCGCGGCACTTTTCCGCCCGTTCCGGCGAATCTGCCGGGCCGGCCATGCGCTGGCCGATATCCATAGGGAGGATACTTATGCGTACCGCAATTCTCGCCGCCATCGTGGCGGTGACTGGCTTCTCGTCGGCTGCTTTGGCTGAAGGCAAGAAGATCGGCGTTTCCTGGGCTCAGTTCCAGGAAGAGCGCTGGAAGATCGACGAAGCGGCGATGAAGGCTGCCATCGAAGCGGCTGGCAACGAGTACGTCTCGGCTGACGCGCAGTCCTCGGCTGAAAAGCAGCTTTCGGACATCGACGCGCTGATCGCCCAGGGCGTTGACGCGCTGATCATCAACGCCTGGGACAAGGACGCCATCGGGCCGGCCATCGAGAAAGCCGCTGCCGAAGGCATTCCGGTCGTCGGTTACGACCGCCTGATCGAAGACGCCCGCACCTTCTACCTGACGTTCGACAACGTCGGCGTTGGCCGGATCATCGCCGAAGAAGTCTTCAAGGTGGCGCCGAAGGGCAACTACGCCATCATCAAGGGCGACCCGGGTGACCCGAACGTAGGCTTCCTGCGTCAGGGCATGGAAGAAGTGATCGGCGCGGCTGTTGCCTCGGGCGACATCAAGATCGTCGGCGAAGCCAACTCGGACGGCTGGAAGCCGGAGAATGCTCAGAAGAACATGGAGCAGATCCTGACCGCCAACAACAACGCCGTTGACGCCGTTCTGAGCCAGAACGACGGCATGGCCGGTGGTGCTGCTGCTGCGCTGGCCGCGCAGGGCCTGAACGTGCCACTGGGTGGCCAGGACGGCGACCTTGCCGCGATCAACCGCGTTGCCCGTGGCACGCAGACGGTTTCGGTCTGGAAGAACGCCCGTGACCTGGGCAAGGCCGCTGGCGAGATCGCCTCGGCAATGGCCGACGGCACGGCGCTTGACGCCATCCCGGGTGCGACCAAGTTCTCGGGCGGCGAGAAGGGCGTTGAAATGAACGCGATCCTTCTGAACCCGACCCCGATCACCAAGGACACGCTGAACCTGGCGATCGACGCGGGCCACATCTCGAAAGAGGCGGCTTGCGAAGGTGCCATGGAAGGCGTCGCTGCCTGCCAGTGACCTGACCAAGGGGGCGCCGATCTGATCGGCGCCCCTTCTTCGTTATCCTGACGGGCCGCAGGCTTTTGCCTTGGCCCTTCCGTCCTCATCGGTGCGCCGCTGCCTTGGTGCAGCACCGCCGCCTCTCAAGCTCATGGACGAGATATGACCGACACAACCCACCGACCGCAGGCACCCGCGCAAGAAGGCCCGATAGGCCGCTTTCTGCGCGCGACGGAAATCGACCCTCGCCTTCTGGGCATGGTCGGCGCGCTGATCCTGATCTGGGTGGCGTTCGAGGCCTATTCGACCTTTGCCTTGGGCCGCCCAAGCATGCTTCTGGGCGCCGCACAGGCCGATGCGAACGGCTTCATCACGCCGCGCAACCTTTGGAACCTGTCGGTTCAGACCGCCTATATCGGCATCATGGCGACGGGGATGGTGCTGGTCATCATCACCCGCAACATCGACCTGTCGGTCGGGTCGATCATGGGCATGGTCGGGATGTACATGGGCCTGCTGCAGGTGGAGTGGCTGACGCCGAGCCTCGGGCTTGGGCATCCGTCGATCTGGATCATCACCGTCATCTTCGGCATCACGATGGGCGCGCTGATCGGGGCATTTCAGGGTGTGCTGATCGCGTTCCTGGGGATTCCGTCGTTCATCGTCACGCTGGGTGGCCTCTTGGTCTGGCGCGGGGCGGCGTTCCTTGTGGCCGGTGGCAAGACCATCGCACCGCTGGATGACACCTTTGCACTGATCGGCGGCGGGTCGTTCGGCGCGCTGGGTCGGACCGGAAGCTGGATCTTTGCCGTCATCGCCTGTCTGTTCGTGGTCTGGGCCTTTGTCGGCGGGCGCAAGTCGCGCCGCACGCACGGCTTTGCGCTGCGCCCGGTCTGGGCGGAAACCTTCGTGATCGGGCTGGTCTGCGCCGTCATCATCGGCGCAACAGCGGTGGTCAATTCCTACATCTGGCCGCGCGGCAACATCGCCAAGTATTACGAGGCGATCGGGCAGGAGCTGCCGGAATGCGCCAAGTCGAATGACACGATCTACAGCGATGTCTGCGCCAGCTTTGGCCACGGCTTTGCCTACCCGGTGCTGATCCTGATCGCGGTGGCCATCTTCATGACCATCCTGATGACGCGCACCCGGTTCGGTCGCTATGTCTTTGCCATCGGCGGCAACCCCGAGGCCGCGGCCTTGTCGGGCATCAACACCCGCGCCATGACAGTCAAGATCTTCACCCTGATGGGCGGTCTTGCGGGCATCGCCGCCGTGATCGGTGCGGCACGCCAGAACAGCGCGACCAACGCGATGGGCAACCTTGACGAGCTGTATGTCATCGCCGCCGCCGTCGTCGGCGGCACCTCGCTCGCGGGCGGCGTCGGCACGATCTACGGCGCGATCATCGGCGCGCTGATCCTGACCAGCCTGCAGACCGGCATGGTTCTGATCGGCTTTGGTGACGGTTCGTACCAGCGGATCGTGATCGGCATCGCGCTGGTGTTGGCCGTGTGGCTCGACATCGTCTACCGCAAACGCATCAAGTGACGGGGGGAATGACCATGAAGAAACCGAACAGCGGCACCCCTCTTGTCGAGTTGCGCGATATCTCGATTTCCTTCGGGGGGATCAAGGCGGTCGATCACGTCACGGTCGATCTCTACCCCGGCGAGGTCGTCGGCCTGCTGGGCCACAACGGTGCCGGCAAATCGACGCTGATCAAGTGCCTGTCGGGGGCCTACAAGGCCGACGCGGGCGAGATCCTGATCAACGGCGACAAGGTCGACATCAACAGCCCGCGCGACGCCCGGGCGCTGAACATCGAAACCATCTACCAGACGCTGGCTTTGGCCGATAACCTCGACGCCGCCTCGAACCTGTTTCTGGGGCGCGAGTTGGTCAACGCCTTCGGTTTTGTCGACGAATCGAAGATGGAGGCCGAGACGCGCAAGATCATGGCGCGGCTGAACCCGAACTTCCGCAAGTTCAACGTGCCGGTGTCCGCCCTTTCCGGCGGTCAGCGCCAGTCGGTCGCCATCGCGCGGGCGGTGTATTTCAACGCCAAGATCCTGATCATGGACGAACCCACCGCCGCCCTCGGCCCGCACGAGACGCAGATGGTGTCGGAACTGATCCAGGAGCTTAAGGCGCAAGGGCTTGGCATCTTCCTGATCGAACACGACATCCACAACGTGATGAAGCTCTGCGACCGCGCGTCGGTGATGAAGAACGGCCAGCTTGTCGGTACGGTGAATGTCGATGAGGTGACCGACGAAGACATCCTGTCGATGATCATTCTGGGCAAGAAACCCGCCAAGGCCGCGTGATGTATATCGGCCTTGATCTTGGAACCTCCGGGCTGAAGGGGGTTCTGATCGACGACGCGCAGGTGGTGGTGGCCGAAGCGACCGCCCCCCTGACCGTCAGCCGCCCCGCCGACGGGTGGAGCGAGCAGGCGCCTTCGGACTGGATCACCGCGGCGGAAGCCGTGCTGGACCAGTTGTCGGCCAAAGGTCTTGGCGACGTGCGCGCGATCGGGCTTTCGGGCCAGATGCATGGGGCCACGCTTCTGGATGCCAGCGACGAGGTGCTGCGGCCCTGCATGTTGTGGAACGACACCCGCGCTCATGCCGAAGCGGCCGAGATGGACGAAGACCCGATGTTCCGCCGGCTGATC
Organism: uncultured Alphaproteobacteria bacterium; assembly: GCA_963822435.1. Classification (GTDB taxonomy): domain Bacteria; phylum Pseudomonadota; class Alphaproteobacteria; order Rhodobacterales; family Rhodobacteraceae; genus JAUYQR01. The sequence continues at coordinate 938,750 of CAWGHN010000003.1, read as the reverse complement.
GGCAACATCGTGTTTCCGGGCTTTACCGCACCAAAGGTGGCTTGGGTGCAAAAGCACGAGCCGCGGATCTGGGAGAAGATCGCCAAGATTCTGCTGCCGAAGGATTATCTGCGGCTGTGGCTGACGGGTGAGCATGTTGGCGACATGTCGGATGCCTCGGGCACCGCGTGGTTCGATACCGGCAAGCGCGACTGGTCGGATGATCTTCTGACGGCCACCGGGTTCAGCCGGGCCAACATGCCGAGCCTTGTCGAAGGCTCGGCTCCTTCCGGCACTATGCGCGTTGCGCTTGCGGCGCGCTGGGGTCTGCCGAAGGGCGTGATCGTGGCAGGCGGGGGTGGCGACAACGCGGCCTCCGGCGTGGGTGTGGGCGTCGTGCGGGCGGGCGAGGCATTCGTGTCGCTTGGCACCTCGGGTGTGCTTTTCGCGGTGAACGACGGCTATCAGCCGGACCCGGCATCCGCCGTGCATACGTTCTGCCATGCGGTGCCGGATACCTGGCATCAGATGGGCGTGATCCTGGCCGCGACCGATGCCCTGAACTGGTATGCCCGGCTGGTGGGGCAGGATGCGGCAACGCTGACCGCCGATCTTGGCCCCCTGCAGGCCCCGCGCAAGACCGTGTTCCTGCCCTATCTTGGCGGCGAGCGGACGCCGATCAACTCGCCCACCATGCGTGGCGCGTTCACCGGGCTGGAGCATGTCACCGACCGCAACGCCGCCACGCGCGCGGTGCTGGAAGGCGTTGCCTTTGCGTTCCGCGATTGCCGCGACGTGCTGGCCGCGACGGGGACCAAGCTGAACACCCTCCTCGCCGTCGGCGGCGGCTCACGCTCCGACTACTGGCTGTCCGCCATCGCCACGGCGCTTGGCGTGCCGTTGCAGGTGCCGGTTGCCGGTGATTTCGGCGGGGCTTACGGCGCGGCGCGGCTTGGCCTGATGGCCGCCACCGGTGCCGGGGCCGAGATTGCCACCTTGCCAAAGATCGCCCGTGTCATCGAACCCGACGCCTCCCTTTCCGACGCTTTCGACGCGGGCCATGCCCGTTTCCGCGCCGCCCAATCGGCTATTCGCGGCCTAACTTAAGGACCACTTCCATGACTGACTTCTTCAAAGGCATCCCCGCGATCAAATTCGAGGGCGCTGCCAGCACCAACGAGTTTGCCTTTCGCCACTATAACCCCGACGAGGTGGTCCTCGGCAAGCGGATGGAAGACCATCTGCGCTTTGCGGTGGCCTACTGGCACAGCTTTGCCTGGCCGGGCGGTGACCCTTTTGGCGGGCAGACCTTCGAGCGCCCGTGGTTCGGTGACACGATGGCCTTGGCCAAGATGAAGGCCGACGTTGCGTTCGAGATGTTCGATATCCTCGGCCAGCCGTTCTACTGCTTCCACGATGCCGATGTGCGGCCCGAAGGGGCAACCTTCGCGGACTCGAAGCGCAATCTGGATGAGATCGTCGATTACCTTGGGGAAAAGCAACAGGGCCACAAGGCCAAGCTGCTGTGGGGCACGGCGAACCTCTTTTCGCACCGCCGCTTCATGTCAGGCGCGGCAACGAACCCCGACCCGGACGTCTACGCCTATGCCGCCGCGACGGTGAAGGCGAACATGGACGCGACGCACAAGCTGGGCGGGCAGAACTACGTGTTGTGGGGCGGGCGCGAGGGGTATGAGACGCTTCTGAACACCGACCTCAAGGCCGAACGCGCGCACGCGGGCCGCTTCCTGCAGCAGGTCGTGGACTACAAGCACAAGATCGGCTTCAAGGGCGCTGTTCTGATCGAGCCGAAGCCGCAGGAACCCTCAAAGCACCAGTATGACTACGACGTGGCCACGGTTTACGGCTTTCTAAAGGAGTTCGGACTGGAGAAGGAAGTGCAGGTCAACATCGAACAGGGCCATGCGATCCTTGCCGGGCACAGCTTTGAACACGAGATCGGGCTGGCCGCCGCGCTTGGTATCTTCGGGTCGATCGACATGAACCGGAACGACTATCAGTCCGGCTGGGATACCGACCAGTTCCCGAACAACCACGCCGAAAAGGCCGTGGCGTTCTACGAAATCCTCAAGGCGGGCGGCTTCACCACAGGCGGTGTGAACTTCGACGCCAAGGTGCGGCGTCAAAGCCTAGACCCGGAAGATCTGATCCTTGCGCATGTCGGCGGCATGGACACCTGCGCCCGCGCGCTGAAAGCCGCCGCCGCGCTGCTGCAATCGGGCGAGATGGAGGCCGCCGTGAAGGCCCGCTACGCCGGCTGGAGCGACCCCAAGGCGCAGGCGATGCTGAAAGGCAGCCTGGAGGATGCCGCCGCCCGTGTCACCGCCGAGGGGCTGGAACCGCAGCCAAAATCGGGCCGGCAAGAGCGGCTGGAGAACCTCTGGAACCGGTACGTCTGACCGACGGACCAGATCGACCGCATCCTTGCCGCCCCGCCGTTCACCCTTGAAACGGCGGGGCGAGGGTGGGACACGCTGCTGACGCGGGGCCGCGCCGTGTTCTGCCACCGACCCGGTTGATCCGTTCTGCGGTTTGCCCGACGCCCGGTTCTAGCGTTGCCCCAGCGGCAGGCGCATGCGTTCGTCGATCTCGGCGTTGATCGCGCCGCCCAGCAGCACGGCCCAGACGCTGAGGTAAAGCCATGTCATCAGGATGATCACCGCCCCGATGGAACCGTAGATCGTGTTGTAGCTGTTGAAGTTCGCCAGATAGACCGAAAACCCGATCGACACGCCCGACCAGGCGATGGTGGCGACCAGCACGCCGACGGTGATCCACGGGCTGCGGAAGCCACCGGGAACATTTGGGCCGAAACGATACAGGATCGACAGGCAGGTCAGCACCAGGATGAACATCGCGCCCCACGGCAGGACGCGGATCAGCCACGCCTCGAAACTGCCGAAGGTGACGTAGCTGAGCAGGATCGGCACCACCATCACGGTCACCAGCGCCACCATGAGCGCGCCGATCAACGCTCCGGTCAGGATGAAATCCACCGCCCAACCCCAAAGCCAACGGCGCGGCCGCGCGCGGTGCACCACATCCAACCCCTGAATCAGCGCGGAAACGCCCGCACGGGCCGAATAGATTGCGATGGCCAGCGAAATCGCTGTCGCCCAGCCCACCGCCGCACGCGGCGCGGTCATCAGCCCCACGACCTGATCATGCACCAGCGTTCCGGCTTCGGGCGGCAAGAACCGTTCGGCCACCGCCAGATAGTCGCCGATCACGCCGGGATCAGCCACCATGCTCCAGATTGCGATGGTGGCGGTCAGCCCGGGGAACACGGCAAACATGGCATAGAACGCCACGCCCGCCGCAATCAGCGAGAAGTGACCCTCCGCAACCCGGTTCCAGACGGCGGCGATGAATTGCCAGGACGTGCCGATAGGGCTTTGCATCCAGCCACAATGGCCGAGGTCAGGCGCCTGCACAACTTGCGGCGTTCCCCTTGGCGTGAAATGTTGGCCAGCGAAGGAGACCTGCCGTATGACCTATTCCCCCCGCGACGACCGTTATGACCGGATGACCTACAACCGCTGCGGTGCCACCGGCCTGAAGCTGCCGGCGATCTCGCTTGGGCTTTGGCACAACTTTGGCCACGACACGCCCCATGCCACCAAGCAGGCGATCTGCCGCACCGCCTTTGACCACGGCATCACACACTTCGATCTGGCCAACAACTACGGCCCGCCCGCAGGCAGCGCCGAAGAGGCGTTCGGAGAGCTGTTGAAGACCGATTTCCGCCTGCATAGAGACGAATTGATCGTCTCGTCGAAGGCTGGCTACCACATGTGGAACGGGCCTTACGGCGAATGGGGCAGCCGCAAATACCTGATTGCGTCCTGCGACCAGAGCCTGAAGCGAATGGGTCTGGATTACGTCGACATCTTCTATTCGCACCGCTTCGATCCCGACACGCCGCTGGAAGAAACGATGGGCGCGCTGGATCATATCGTGCGGTCGGGCCGCGCGCTTTACGTGGGCATCTCCAGCTACAACAGCCAGCGCACCCGCGAGGCCTACGCCATCCTGAAAGACCTTGGCACGCCTCTGGTCATTCACCAACCCAGCTACAACGTCCTGAACCGCTGGGTCGAAACCGACGGGCTAAAGGACACGCTCAAGGAACTTGGCGTCGGCTCCATCGCGTTTATCCCCTTGGCGCAAGGCATCCTGACCAAGAAGTACCTGAACGGCATTCCGGCAGGCAGCCGCGCCACGCAGGACAAATCGCTGGACCCGTCGGTGGTGGAAAAGGCGGTCGGGTCGGTCAGAAAATTGAACGCAATGGCCGAGGCCCGCGGTCAGACACTGGCGCAGATGGCGCTGGCCTGGGTTCTGCGCGGCGGCGGCATCACCAGCGCCCTGATCGGCGCGTCAAGTGCCGCACAGGTCGAAGATTGCGCCGGGGCGATCCGCAACCTTGACTTCACGCCCGACGAACTGGCCCGGATCGACGCGATTTCCGAGGAAAAGGACATCAACCTCTGGGCCAAGTCGTCCAGCGACTGACCCCCGCCGCAGGCCCGGCCTCGCTAGGCCTGCGGTTTCACCGATGCGGTGACGTAGTTGCAGCTCAGATCGCGGTCCGACAGGCTCCATGACCAGCCGACCGGATTGAACACCATGCCCTTGCGGTCCACCGGCGTCAGGCCAGCGCCCCGGATCAGGGCATAAAGCTCGTCCGGCGTGATGAACTTCTGCCAGTCATGCGTGCCCTTCGGCAGCCACCGCATCACCCATTCGGCCCCGATGATCGCCATCATGAAGCTTTTCGCGTTGCGGTTCAGGGTCGAGCAGACCATCAGCCCGCCGGGTTTCAAAAGCTGCTGGCAGGCGGTCAGATAGCCTTGCGGGTCGGCGACATGTTCGACCACTTCCATGTTCAGCACGACATCGAATTGTTCGCCCGCCTCGGCCAGCGCCTCGGCAGTGGTGTGGCGATAGTCGATCGTCAGGCCCGATTGCTGGGCGTGCAGTTGCGCCACGGGGATGTTGCGCGGCGCGGCATCCGCCCCCACGACATCGGCCCCAAGCCGCGCCATCGGTTCGGCCAAAAGCCCGCCACCGCAGCCGATATCCAGCATCCGCAAGCCCTTGAACGGCAGCGGCGCGGTCAGGTCACGGCCGAACTCGGCGCCGATCTGGCTGGTGATATAGCCCAGCCGGCAGGGGTTCAGCATGTGCAGCGGCTTGAACTTGCCCTCGGGGTTCCACCACTCGGCCGCCATCGCCTCGAACTTGGCAACTTCACCCGGATCGACGGTTTGCGTGGCTTGCATCTTGGTCTCCTCATTGCCCGTTCACTTGCGGCTCTGGCAGGGCTATATAGGGCGATGATGGATCAAAGATCAGGTCAAAAGCGCGCAGTCGAATTTCTTTACCCGCCGATCGATCCCTTCGATCAGCGCGTCATCGACATGGGCGATGGCCACCGGATCTATGTCGAACAATGCGGGCGGCCCGACGGAATTCCGGTGATCGTGTTCCACGGCGGGCCGGGGGGCGGCTGTTCGCCCGCGATGCGGCGGTATTTCGACCCTTCGGTTTACCGAAGCGTGCTGTTTGACCAGCGTGGCTGCGGCCGGTCGCGGCCCCATGCCAGCGTCATCGAAAACACCACCTGGCATCTGATCCGGGATGTCGAGGTGATTCGGCAGGCCTTGGGGATTGAACAGTTCGTCGCCTTTGGCGGCAGCTGGGGCGCGACGCTGGCGTTGATCTACGCGATCAGCCACCCTGAACGGGTGACGCATCTGGTGCTGCGCGGCGTGTTCCTGATGACCAAGGCGGAACTGAAATGGTTCTACGGCGGCGGGGCTGGGAACTTCTTTCCCGAACTGTGGAGCCGTTTCGTCAACGCCATCCCGCTGGCCGAGCGTGACAACCTGATCGCCGCCTACAACAGGCGGCTCTTTTCCGGCAACCTGATGGAGGAATCCCGGTTTGGCAGGATCTGGGCGAACTGGGAAAACGCGCTCGCCTCGATCCACCACGAAGGGCCGATGGGCGAAAGCCCGTCCGATTATGCGCGGGCCTTTTCGCGGCTGGAAAACCATTACTTCCAGAACGGTGGCTTTCTGCAATCGGATGGCTGGATTCTGCGCGAACGGCCCCGGATCGAACACATCCCCTGCACCATCGTGCAGGGCCGCTACGACATGATCTGCCCGCCGGTTTCGGCGTGGAAGTTGGCTGATGGGTGGGACAAGTGCCACCTCAAGATGGTCGGACTGGCCGGGCATGCCCTGTCGGAACCTGGCATCAGCGAGGCGCTGGTTCGGGTAATGGACGCGCTGCACAGCGGTTGAATTCCCCGCGCCGATACCCAAGTAAAAGAATCGGCTTTACTCCAAAGTGTTTTTGTCGGAAATCTTGCGCCATGCGGCTGCGGCCGATCACTGCGCAAGGAAACCACCGATGATCCGTCTGTTCGCCGCAAGCCTGCTGTCAACCGCGCTGTGCACGCCCGTTCTGGCGGCCGAACCGGCCGAGGTTCTGTCGCATTACGCCGATATGGCCGCCGCCACCTACGGCGACAGCCTGACCGCCGCCAAGACGCTGCAAGCGGCGGTGGCCGACCTGATCGCCACGCCCTCCGACGCCACGCTGCAAGCTGCGAGGGCCGCCTGGATCGCCGCCCGCGCACCCTATCAGCAGACCGAGGCGTTTCGCTTTGCCAACCCCGTTGTCGATGATTGGGAAGGTCGGGTGAACTCGTGGCCCTTGGACGAAGGGCTGATCGACTATGTCGCGCCCGGCAGCGCGGTGAACGAAGAGAACGACCTTGCCACGCTGAACGTGATCGCCACGCCGAAATTCACCCTGTCCGGGGCCGAGGTGGACGCAACGACCATCACCCCCGCGCTGATATCGGGCGCGCTGCACGAAGCGGGCGGGATCGAGGCGAACGTGGCGTCGGGCTATCACGCCATCGAGTTCATGTTGTGGGGGCAGGATCTGAACGGCACCGGGCCGGGGGCAGGCGCGCGGCCCTTCACCGATTTCGTCCAGGGCGACGGTTGCACCAACGGCAACTGCGACCGCCGCGCCGCCTATCTGCAAGCCGCGACCGATCTTCTGGTGTCCGACCTTGAGTACATCGTCGCGCAATGGGCCGATGACGGCGCCGCGCGCAAGGTTGTCACCACCGATCCGCAAACCGGGCTTCTGGCGATGCTGACCGGCATGGGCAGCCTGTCTTACGGCGAGCTTGCGGGCGAGAGGATGAAACTGGGCTTGATGCTGAACGATCCCGAGGAAGAACAGGACTGTTTTTCGGACAATACCCACAACAGTCACTATTTTGACGGGGTAGGTATACGCAACGTCTATACGGGCAGCTATACACGTATGGACGGCACGGTGCTGTCTGGCCCGGCGCTTTCCGACCTTGTCGCTGCGGCTGATCCGGCAGTGGACCTGCAGTTGAAGGCAGAACTCGATTCCTCGGTCGACGCCCTTCTTGCGATCAAGACGGCAGCCGAGGGCGGCCTTGCCTATGACCAGATGCTGGCCGCTGGCAACGCGCAGGGCGACGTGCTGATCATGGGTGCGGTCGTGGCGCTGGTCACGCAGACCGCGTCTATCGAGCGCGCGGTGACGGCGCTTGGCCTGTCGAAGGCGGATTTCGAAGGCTCCGAAAGCCTCGACAGCCCCGATGCCATTTTTCAGTAAGCACGGTGGGCCTGACAATGAAGGTGCGGCGCAATGCCCTTGTGAAGCCGGTCGCGCGGGCCTGCAAAAGCTGTGACACTGACCCGATGTTGCGCGCCCTTCTGATCCTGCCGGTTCTTGCCCTGCCCGCCCTTGGGCAGACACTTGATGATCGCCACCTGTCCGTCATCCCCCGCACCACGGCCGAGGCGGCGCGGGTGGCAGCGATCCTTGCGCCGCCGACCGATTTCACTGCGCCCGAGACGTTCGAGGCAAAGCCGGCCGGGGCCGCCACCGTGCGGGCCAGCGCCACGACTGATGCTTTCAGCCAGTTGTCCGCCAACATGCCCTTCGAGCATGAGATGGACTTCAAGCTGGGCAATGCGCTGTTTCGCAAGACCTGGGTCGCCTCGCCCGCTTCCACCCTCGCCTCCGATGGTCTTGGCCCGCTTTACAACGCCCGCGCCTGTCAGGATTGCCACCTGAAAGACGGTCGCGGCCACCCGCCCGAAGGGCCCGAAGATGGCCGCGTGTCGATGTTCCTGCGCCTGTCGCTGCCCGGCGGCACCGATCCTGACGGCATCTCCGAATGGCTGGCGACGCAAGCTGACCCGGCTTATGGCGGCCAGTTGCAAGACCTTGCCGCGCCCGGTCACGCCGCCGAAGGGCAGATGACCGTCAGCTACACCGACCTGGCCGTGACGCTGGGCGATGGCACCACGGTCACGCTCCGCGCGCCCAGCTACGGCATCGCGGATGCTGGTTATGGCGCGCCGTCGCCCGATTTGCAGATCTCGCCCCGCGTTGCGCCGCAGATGATCGGCCTTGGGCTTCTGGAAGCGATTCCCGCCGCCGATATCCTTGCGCTGGCAGACCCCGACGACGCCAACGGCGACGGCATTTCTGGCCGCGCGCAGATCGTGCCGTCGGTGGAGTATGGGGTGCCGATGCTCGGCCGCTTTGGCTTCAAGGCCGGTGCGCCGACGATCCGCGAACAGTCTGCGGGGGCGTTTTCCGGCGACATGGGGCTGTCGACACCATTGCACCCCGACCCGTGGGGCGATTGCCCGCAAGCCACCTGCATCGACGCGCCGCACGGGCAGGAACCCGGCGTCCGCGACGGGCTGGAGGTCGATCAGGCCAGTCTCGACCTTGTGACTTTCTATTCCCGCAACCTCGGCGTTCCCGAACGGCGCAAGGTGGCCGACCCTCAGGTGTTGCGCGGCAAAAAGCTGTTCCACCAGATGAATTGCTCCGGTTGCCACACGCCAAAGCACGTCACCAACCGCCTGAAGGATCAGCCCGAGCAAAGTTTCCAACTGATCTGGCCCTATACCGACCTTCTGTTGCACGACATGGGGCCGGGCCTTGCCGACAACCGCCCCGAAGGCCGCGCCACCGGGTCGGAATGGAAGACGCCGCCGCTGTGGGGCATCGGTCTGACGCAGCAGGTGTCGGGCCACACGCAATATCTGCATGATGGCCGCGCCCGAAATGTGCTTGAAGCGATCCTCTGGCATGGCGGCGAAGCGCAGGCCGCCCGCGATGCCGCCGCCGCCCTGCCGAAACCCGACCGCGATGCCCTGATCACCTTTCTGGAAAGCCTGTGATGAAACGCACCCTTCTTGCCCTTGGTCTTGCTGTTGTCGCCACCGCTGCCCGCGCCGATTATCCCGAAACGGTCCGTGACCATATTCTGCCGGGCTATGCCGCCTTTGCCGAAACCACCGCAAAGCTGGCGGAAACAGCGACCGAAACCTGCGATTCAGCCTTGTTAGAGCCGCTTTTCAACAGTGCCTTTGACGCCTGGATGGGTATCCAGCACCTGAACTTCGGTCCGGTGGAGGACGACGGCCGCCGCCTTGCGATCCATTACTGGCCGGACCCCAAGGGGTCCGGTGCCAAGGCGCAGATGGCCTTGCTGACCGGAGATCCCGCGCAACTTGCGCCCGATGCCTTTGACCAGCAATCCGTCGCGGCGCGCGGGTTGATGGCGCTGGAGCGTCTGCTTTTCCCAGCCGAGCCCCTCCCCGCCGACCCATGCCCTCTGATCCGCGCCACCGCCACCGACCTTGCCGCCACCGCCGCTGCGGTCAACACAGGCTGGACCGGAGGCTACGCCGACACCGTGCTGACCGCAGGCGAACCCGGCAACACCTCGTTCCTGACCAGCCCGGAAGTGCGGCAGGTGCTGTTCACTCAACTCGTCTCGGGGCTGGAGTTTCTGGCCGACAACCGCATCGCCCGCCCGCTTGGCACGTTTGACGCGCCCCACCCCGAACGCGCCGAGGCGCGGGCCTCGGGCCGATCGTTGCGCAACATCCTTATGTCCCTTCAAGCGATGCGCGGCATGGTCGAAACGCTGACGCCAGATGCCCCGCTGACCATCGCCGCCTTCGACAAGGCCATCGCGCTGGCCGAAACGATGGACGATCCGTCCCTTGCGGGCATCGCCACCCCGCAAGGCCACCTGAAACTGGAAATTCTGGGCCAGTCGGTCGACCATATCAAGGAAGTGATCCTGTCGGAACTGGCGCCCGAGATGGACGTCGGCATTGGTTTCAACGCCGGCGACGGAGACTGACATGACCAGCCGCCGTGGATTTCTGGCCGGCCTGGCCGCCCTGAGCCTGCCCTTGCCGTCTTGGGCCGATGCGGGCAGCCCCGATCTTCTTGCCGCCGCGAAGGTAGGTGAGGGGTATCAGTTGCACGGCCTCAGCGCGTCGGGCCAGACCATCTTCCGTCTGCCCCTGCCCGCACGCGGTCATGCCGCCGCCGCGCACCCCTCGCGCCCGCTCGCCGTTGCCTTCGCGCGCCGCCCCGGCACCTTTGCTGTGGTGATCGACTGCGCAACGGGTGCGGAAACCCACCGTCTGACGCCGCCGGACGGTCGCCAATTCAACGGCCACGGCGCGTTTTCCGCTAACGGAGAGACGCTTTTCACCTCGGAGGTTGTCGCCACCACGTCCGAAGGCCGCATCGGCGTCTGGCGCGGCGCCGACTTCGCGCGTCTGGGCGAGTTCGCCTCGGGCGGGATCGGCCCGCATGATCTGAAGCGCCTTGCCGATGGCAGCCTGATCGTCGCCAATGGTGGCATCCAGACCGATCCGACCGACCGCACCAAGCTGAACATCCCCGACATGCGGCCGAATCTGAGCCATCTGTCCGCCGAAGGCACGTTGCTGGCGCAGACCGAACTGCCCGACGATCTGCGCCAGAATTCCATCCGGCATTTGGCGCTTTCGCAAGACGGCAGCGTTGCCTTCGCAATGCAGTGGGAGGGCGATCCGGCCATGATAGTGCCGCTTTTGGGCCGCTGGACCCCCGGACAGGACGCGATCCTCGCCACCACGCCCGAGGCCGAGCTTGCCCGAATGAAAGGCTATGCTGGCAGTATCGCCATGACCGCCGATGGCACGACCGCCATCACCTCGCCCAAGGGCGGCGTCATTCTGTTGCACGCAGCCGACGGCACGCATCTTGCCACCCATGCCCGCGCCGACATCTGCGGCGTGTCTGCGGTCGCCAATGGCTTCATCGCCACCGATGGCGGCGGGGCGCTTTGGGCTTGTGATCGGGCGGGGCTTACGCATCTCGCCACGGGCGGGCCGGCGTGGGACAACCACCTCGTCCCGGCAGGCGTTTAAGCATCAGGCACGCTTGCCGACGACCGCCACACCCAGCGTTTCCAAGACCTTTGCTTCGATATGCGCCGCGTCCATCCCGGCCACGCGGTACATCGCCTCGGGGCTGGCGTGGTCGATAAACACGTCCGGCAAGACCATCGAGCGATACTTCAGCCCCCGGTCGAACACCGCCGCTTCGGCCAGAAGCTGCGCCACATGGCTGCCAAAGCCGCCAATCGCGCCTTCCTCCACGGTGATCAGCGCCTCATGTGCGCGCGCCAGCCGCAGGATCAGGTCGCGGTCCAGGGGCTTGGCGAACCGCGCATCCGCCACCGTCACCGAAACCCCGCGCCCGGCAAGGCTTTCGGCGGCCTTCGTCACCTCTGCAAGCCGCGTGCCGAACGACAGGATCGCCACGCGCGAACCTTCGCGGATGATCCGGCCGCGGCCGATCTCCAGCGGCACGCCGCGCGCGGGCATTTCCACGCCCACGCCCTCGCCGCGCGGAAAGCGGAAGGCGATCGGCCCTGCGTCATGCGCGGCGGCGGTCGCCACCATATGCACCAGTTCCGCCTCATCAGCGGCGGCCATCACCACGAACCCCGGCAGGTTGGCCAGAAACGCCACGTCGAAGGCCCCGGCATGCGTCGCGCCATCAGCCCCCACCAAGCCCGCCCGGTCGATGGCAAAGCGCACCGGCAACCGCTGGATCGCCACGTCATGCACGACCTGATCGTAACCGCGCTGGAGGAACGTCGAATAGATCGCGCAAAACGGCTTCATCCCGCCCGCCGCCAAGCCCGCGCTGAACGTGACGCCATGCTGTTCGGCAATGCCTACGTCGAAACAGCGTTTGGGAAACCGGTCGGCAAACAGGTTCAGCCCGGTTCCGTCCGGCATCGCCGCCGTGACGGCGACGATCCTGGCATCCCGCTCGGCCTCGGCGATCAGGGTCTGCGCGAACACCTTGGTGTAGGACGGCGCGTTGGACGCCGCCTTGGCCTGAACCCCGGTCAGCACATCGAACTTGCCCGTCGCATGGCCCTTGTCGCGCGCGGCTTCGGCGGGGGCATAACCTTTGCCCTTTTTCGTCAGCACATGGATCAGCATCGGCCCGGTCGCCCGCGCCTTCACCGTGCGCAAGACCGGCAGCAGCGCGTCCAGGTCATGCCCATCGATCGGCCCGACATAGGAAAACCCCAGCGCCTCGAACAGGGTGCCGCCGACCGTCAGGCCCTTGAGCATGTCCTTCGCGCGCTTGGCCCCTTCCTGAAACGGCGGCGGCAGCAGGCTGACGAAGCCCTTCGCCGCCTGCTTCAGATCCTGCATCGGCGCCTCGGCATAAAGCCGCGAAAGATAGGCCGACAGCGCGCCCACCGGTGGGGCAATCGACATTTCGTTGTCGTTCAGGATCACGAACAGCCGCTTGCCCAAGTGGCCGGCGTTGTTCATCGCTTCGAACGCCATGCCGCCCGACATCGCGCCGTCACCGATCACCGCAATCGCATCACCCGGATCACCGCCCAATTCATCCGCCATCGCAAAGCCCAGCGCGGCCGAGATCGAGGTTGACGAATGCGCCGCGCCGAACGGGTCATAGGGGCTTTCCGATCGCTTGGTGAAGCCCGACAGCCCGCCTTCCGTCCGTAGCGTCCTGATCCGGTCGCGCCGCCCGGTCAGGATCTTGTGCGGATAGCACTGGTGTCCCACGTCCCAGATCAGCTTGTCGCGCGGCGTGTCAAAGACCGCGTGCAACGCCACCGTCAGCTCCACCACGCCCAGCCCTGCACCCAGATGCCCGCCGGTCATCGACACGGCGGCAATCGTTTCGGCGCGCAACTCGTCGGCCAATTGGCGCAGCTCGCGGTCGGTCAGACCCTTCAGGTCGGCGGGCAGTTTCACCCGGTCCAGAAGCGGTGTCGGCACGTCGGTCATTCAACTCTCCCGCGCGATGGTGAACCGCGCCGCATCTTTCAACAGGTTCGCCCGGTGGCCATAAGGTGCCAGCGCTTCGCAAGCCTCGGCCACCAACGCCGCAGCCTTCGTCCGCGCTCCCGTCAGCCCCAGAAGCGACACGAACGTCGCCTTGCCCGCCTCGGCGTCTTTCTGCAACCGCTTTCCGGCCTTGGCCGCATCGCCTGTCTCGTCAAGGATATCGTCGGCAATCTGGAAGGCGAGGCCCAGCGCCGTGGCATAGGCGCGCAGCGGCCCGCGGTCCGCCTTGGCCAAAATAGCCCCAGCCTCGGCGGCAAAGCCGATCAGCGCGCCGGTCTTGCCCGCCTGCAACCGGATGATCGCCTCCAGCGTCAAGGGTGCGGCGGCGGTTTCGGCGGCAATATCCAGCGCCTGCCCCAACACCATGCCCTCGGCCCCCGACGCCTTCGCCAAGCCTTGCACCAAAGCAATTCGCACGTCGCCTGACCCCAGCGCCGGATCACAAAGCAGTTCAAAGGCCAGCGTCTGCAACGCGTCGCCGGCCAGAATCGCCGTCGCCTCGTCCCACTTCACATGCAGCGTAGGCTGGCCCCGGCGCAGATCGTCGTCATCCATCGCAGGCAGATCGTCATGCACCAGCGAATAGGCGTGCAACGCCTCCACCGCCGCCGCCGCACTTGCCGCCTGCGCATCCGTCAGCCCGTGCATCCGCGCGCCTTCCAGCACCAGAAAGCCGCGCAGCCGCTTGCCGCCCTGCACGGCGTAGCGCATGGCCTGAAGGACGGGCTCGTTGCCCATGCCTGCCATCGCCCGGTCCAGCCGCGCCCCGATCAGCGCGGCATCGGCCGCCAACCGTTCGGGAAAGGTCACATCCCCTCCACCGGCGTGGTGCCGACGGCGCGGCCTTCCTGCGCGCGGATAAGCTCGACCTTTTCCTCGGCATCCTTCAGCTTGGCCGCACAATGCGCCTTCAGGGCCGCGCCCCGCTCATACAGCGCGATCGACTGTTCCAGCGGCACATCGCCCCGCTCAAGCTGCCCGACAACCTGCTCCAGCGCGATCATCGCCTCTTCGAAAGTCATCGCCTCGATCGGTTTGTCGTTCATCGGCCCCGCTCCTCCAGCACCCGCACATGCGCCGCGACCGAAGCCGCCAGCGCAGACAAATCATAGCCGCCCTCCAGTGTCGAGACCACCCGCCCGCCCGCGAAATCGCACAGGCGGCCCGTCAGCCAGCCATAATCCTCCGCCTGCCATTCCAGCCCCGCCAGCGGGTCATCGGCATGGGCATCAAACCCGGCCGAGATCAGCAGCAACTCCGGCTGCCACGCTTCCAGCGCGGGAAACACCAGCCGCTCATAGGCCGCCCGCATCGCCGCCCCGCCCGATCCGGCCCGCAACGGAACATTCACGATCTGCCCATGCGCGCCCTTCTCCTCAGCCCGTCCGGTGCCCGGATAAAGCGGCATCTGGTGGCTTGAGGCGAACAGACACCGCGCCTCGTCCCACAGCAGATCCTGCGTGCCGTTGCCGTGATGCACATCGAAATCGACGATGGCTACGCGGGAAAGCCCGTGATGATCCAGCGCCCGCTTTGCGCCGATAGCCACCGTGCCGAACAGGCAAAACCCCATCGCGGTTTGCCGTTCTGCATGATGCCCCGGTGGTCGGCAGGCCACAAATGCCGTCTGCGCCGCGCCCGTCACCACCGCATCCACGGCGGCACAGATCCCGCCCACCGCCCGCATCGCCGCGTCGAACGATCCCGGCGACAGAAAGGTATCGCCGTCCAGTTGCGCCCATCCCACCTCTGGCACCGCGTCCTTTACACGGGCCAGATACCGCGCGGGATGGCAGCGCAGCACATCCGCCTCGTCGCCCATCGGACAGTGGCGCCGCTCCACCGCCAGCCCGGCCAAACCCGCGTCCACCGCCGCCAACCGCTCCACCCGCTCTGGATGCCCCGGTGGTGTCACATGCCGGGCGCAGTCCGCGTGTGCATAGACAATGCAGGTCATCTTGCTTTCCCCTTGCGGCGTCGCGCTGTGTCAGCCGCTACGCTCACATGCCGAAAATCTGCAACCAAGGCCAATTTTTTTGGCCTGATTGATCACGATCAATTTCACATTCCATTTACAGATTATGTTTTCCGGGCTCGGAGGCGACGTCTCCGACCAACCAGAGGATGAAATCATGAGTGAAAAAATGCGCAAATCCATCGTGAAGCTGCTGGCCGGTACAGCAACGGTGCTTGCTTTCGGCGCGGCGGTGGCCGTTGGACCGCATGTCTTCAACTCGGCCATATCGGCCGCTTGGGCGCAGGATGACGGCGCTGGTGAAGGCGGCCAGGGACAAGGTGGGCAAGGTCAAGGTGCCCAGGGGCAAGGTGGCCAGGGTCAAGGTGGCCAGGGGCAGGGCGGTAAGGGCCAAGGGCAGGGCGGCCCCGGCGAAGATTCCGACGGGCAGGGACCGAAGGCTGGCAGCGGCGGCGCTGATGGTGGCAAGCCGGTCTGGGCGCAGGAGGGTATTCCCGAAGTCGAACTTGGTCGCCTGAATGTGGCACGGTCGCCCGATAAGGTGCTGGACCGCGCCTACAACGAGGCTCTGGCGTCCCTGACCCCCGAGATGGTTGCATTCTACAACCTTTCGACGGATGACATGATCAACGAGCTGACGTTCAACTTCGACAACGTCGCCTACATCGACTCGCCCTTGCAGAACCTTGCTCTGCTGAAGGACGCCCTTGATGGCAGCTCTGCCCTGACGGCGCAGGGCGTGGCCACCGACCCGGACACGCTGATCGCAGTCTTCCTCGCCGTGGCGTCTGACAAGGAGGGCGAAGGCCCTACTCCGCTGGTGGTGGAAGCCGTGACCACAATCCTCGGCACCCCCGTTACCGGCGACGCCGCCGTGGCCTTGGCCGATCAGGCACACGAGATCTGGGTGGCGGTGGTTGCCGGCCACGGCTGATCGTCCGATCTGGGAAAACCTTTGCCCCGGCTGACCTTAGCAGTCGGGGCATGTCACATCGGTCGGACAGTGGCCGGAACTGAATTGGGAAACGGGCAGGGACTTCCATGCAGGAAACACAGTCAAACGTCGCACACAAGCGGGCTTGCGCCGTCAGGTGGCTTTTGGGAGCCGTGGCGGCAAGCGCCATCCCCTTCGCACTGACATCCGCCCCGGTATGGGCGCAAGACGATGGCGGCCACGTAGACGGGGGCGGCGAAGACGGGGGTGGCGAAGTCGGGGGCGGCGGCAAAGGTCAGGGACACGGCGGTGGTCGGCACGGCAAACCGAAACCCGGAACTCCGCTGCCGATCACACCCGATACCGGGGCCCGTGCGACGGCCACAGATCGTGCGGCGGCCGCAGCGTCGCGCGGGACATACATGCGCTTCGAAATCGGCGCAGCGCAGCCTGGTGCCGGGAATGCAAACTGGCTTCCCCCCGGATATCCCGACGACCCGCAGGTGTTTTTCGACATCGACCTTGATCCGGCGGTGACAGGGGCCGTGGCCGTGGGCCGCAGCTATGGCAACGGCTGGCGTCTGGAAGCGGCGCTGAACGTCTTTGGCAGCGCAGATTTCTCTGGACCGTGGAGCTATACCGTTCCTGCCGACCCCGGCCCCCATGCGAACGTCGAAGGCTCGGTCCGTTCGATGGCGCTGTTTGCCAACGGGTACTATGACTTCGCCGCAATTGGCGGTGCCACGCCTTTCGTGACTGCGGGCCTCGGCGTGGCGCACAATTCGATGGCCGACTGGACGCGCATCAACCCCGATTCAGACCGCGCCACCCGCAGCTTTGCAGGCGGCAGCGATACCGGACTTGCCTTGTCGGTTGGCGCGGGCGTGGCGCTGGATGTCGGCCGCGTGCTTGGCTCGGCTCCGGCAAAGCTGGAACTGACCTGGCGCTACTATGACCTCGGTTCGGTTTCGGGCACAACGACGCCCCTGCCCGGCAGCGGGGCCGGCGGCACCCCGGTCGAGGCGCTCAACTTCGACGTGACCGATCAGGTGATCTCAGTCGGATTGCGCATTCCGTTCTGACCACGATTGCATCGACCGCGGGCTGACCGGCCACCCGGTCAGTCCGGCTGCAGCATGTATCCTTCGCCCCGCACCGTCTGCAGATAGCGCGGTGTCTTGGGGTCATCCTCGATCTTGCGCCGCAGCCGGGTGATCTGCACGTCGACCGCCCGTTCCTGCGCCGCGTCATCGCGGCCAAGATCGCCTACCAGCCGGTCGCGGCTGATCGGGTTGCCGGGCTGGGCGGCAAAGATCTTCATCAACTGCGCTTCGGTCGCGGTCAGCCGCACTAGCGTCTGGCCGCGCCACATCTCGCCCCGGTCCAGATCATAGCGCACCGATCCCAGATGCAGGATCTTCGGCACCGGCTCGGCGACCTTGACTTGTGGCACCCGGCGCAGGATCGCGTTGATCCGCAACAACAGCTCCTTCGGCTCGAACGGCTTGGTCAGGTAATCATCCGCGCCCGCCTCGAACCCCTCGATCCGGTTCGCCGTCTCGCCCCGCGCGGTCAACAGAAGGATCGGGGTTGCCATCCGCTTGCGCAGGTCACGGGTCAGCGACACGCCATCCTCGCCCGGCATCATCACATCCAGCACGATCAAGTCGAACTCCAGCCCCGACAGCAACCGCCGCGCATGGGCCGCATCCCGCGCCGCCGAGACCAGAAAGCCACTGCGGATCAGGAACTTCTGCAACAACCCCCGGATGCGTTCGTCATCGTCGACGATCAGCAGATGCGCCTGCGTTTCGGTCATGCTCCGCCCTCTTTCAGACGGTTGTACTGTTGCCGCATCTCCGGGTCCATCATCGCTTCCAGAACATGCCGGAAGCCTTGCACCGCCTGTGGCCCCGCCGCGCGGTAGGCCGCCCGCATCCGCGCCCGCTGCGCATCCGACAATTCGCGTTCCAGCATCAGCCCCTTCTCGGTCAGAAACAGGTGTCGTTCGCGTGCATCCTCGCGCCCCTTGTCGCTTCTGACCAGCCCATCTTCGATCAGGCTGCGCAGCACCCGGTTCAACGATTGCTTCGTCACCCCCAGAATCGCCAGCAGGTTCGACACCGTGGTGCCCGGACTGCGGTGGATGAAGTGGATCGCCCGGTGATGCGCGCGCCCGTAATCCATCCCTTCCAGAATCCGGTCCGGGTCGGCGGTAAACCCGCGATAGGCAAAAAACATCGCCTCGATGCCCTTGCGCAACTGCTCGTCCGTCAGGAACAGCAGCCCGTCGCTTGTCGCCGCACTGTCTGACATCCCAAGCCTCCCGTTTGCGTGAATTTACGTCAGCCTTGTTGACATTCCAAGTCACAAGACGTAGCAATCCGACGATTTGGCGCAAGAATATGTCCGAAACGGACCTAACTCGCGCAACATGTGCAAAGCGAGGAGGCTTCGATGGCTGGCTACGACGATCGTGACGGGTTCATCTGGATGGATGGCAAACTGGTGGACTGGCGCTCGGCCAACGTTCACATTCTGACCCATGCGATGCACTACGCCTCCTCCGTCTTTGAAGGCGAACGCTGCTACAACGGCAAGATCTTCAAATCGACCGAACATTCCGAACGCCTGCGCATGTCCGGCGAACTTCTCGACATGCCGCTTCCCTACAGCGTCGCAGAGATCAACGCCGCCAAGGAAGCCACGCTCAAGGCCAACAACCTGACCGATGCCTACATCCGTGCCATCGCCTGGCGCGGCGTGGGCGAGGATATGGGTGTCGCGGCCAAGCGCAACCCGATCCGCATGGCCGTCGCCGTCTGGACATGGGGCAGCTATTACGGCGACGCCAAGATGAAGGGCGCAAAGCTCGACATCGCCAAGTGGAAGCGCCCGTCGCCCGAAACCATCCCCCACGCCGCCAAGGCCGCAGGTCTTTACATGATCTGCACCATGTCGAAGCACGCCGCCGAGGCGAAGGGCTGCTCCGACGCGATGATGTTCGACTATCGCGGCTACGTGGCCGAGGCGACGGGTGCCAACATCTTCTTCGTCAAGGACGGCGAAGTGCATACGCCGAAGGCCGACGCCTTCCTGAACGGCATCACCCGCCAGACCGTGATCGGGATGCTGAAAGACATGCAGATCAAGGTCCACGAACGCCACATCATGCCCGAGGAACTGGAGGGCTTCGAGCAGTGCTGGCTGACCGGCACCGCCGCCGAAGTCACGCCCGTGGGCCAGATCGGCGACTACAATTTCGAAGTGGGCGATCTGACCAAGCGTGTCGCGCTGGAATACGAAAAGCTCGTCCGCGCCTGAGATCTGCCCGAACCTGACACCTGCCCGAAAATGAAAACGGCGTCGAACCCCTCGGTTCGGCGCCGTTCGCTTGCCTCAAGGCCAACCTCTCAGGCCGTGCGCCCCCGCGCGATCCGCAGGAACTGGATCAGCCGCGATGGCCCTGCCTCGTCTTGCTTGCGATGCCAGATTTCCCGCCTCGCCCGCGCGATCTGCAAGAACCGCTGAACGCGGGCTCCGGTCGGGGTGGCCCTTTTGTCGGCGACGTGACGTGACATGTTTCGGTCCTTTCACTCGACTCACCCTGAAATGCTATCACATCCGCACGGCCTGCGCTTCTGCCACGAACCGCCGCGCCTGCGCGTCCCGGTCAATCCTTGCCGACCGTCAGGCGCAGAACCGCCCAGCGCGCAGCGTCGGCGACCGCCGGGTCCAGATCGTCGGTCAACCGCTGCGCCACCGGTAGCAAGCCGCCCGCCCCCGAATTTCCGATTGCATACATCACGTTGCGGACGAACCGGTCCCGCCCGATGCGCTTGATCGGGCTACCGGCAAACCGCGCCCGAAACCCCGCATCATCCAGCGCCGCCAATTCCGCCAGCGCGGGCAACCCGACCTTCGGCTGATAGCCGATCTCGCGCGCCGCGACGGCGAACTTGTTCCACGGGCAGACCGCCAGACAATCGTCGCAGCCATAGATCCGGTTGCCCATCAGCCCGCGCAACTCCGGGTCCACCGGGCCTTTGTGCTCGATCGTCAGGTAGGAAATGCAGCGCCGCGCGTCCAGTTGGTAGGGTGCCGGAAACGCCGCCGTCGGGCAGACATCCAGACAGGCGGTGCAACTGCCGCAATGGCTCACCTCCGCCGCGTCCGGCTCCAGATCCAGCGTGGTGAAGATTGCGCCCAGAAACACCCAGTTGCCCAGATCGCGTGCCAGAAGGTTGGTATGCTTGCCCTGCCAGCCCAGCCCCGCCGCCTGCGCCAAGGGTTTTTCCATGACCGGTGCGGTATCGACGAACACCTTGATCTCGCCACCATTCTGGTCCAGCAGCCACCGCCCCAGCCGCTTCAACCGCCGCTTCACCAGATCATGGTAGTCCTTGCCCTGCGCGTAGACGCTGACCACCCCCCGGTCGCGTGCCGCCAGCCCCGCCATCGGATTGGCCTCCGGCGTATAGGCCTCCGCCAGCATCACGACCGACCGCGCCTCCGGCCACAGCGCCGCCGCGTTCCCGCGCCAGCCTTCGCGCTCGGCCATCCAGCCCATCTGCCCATGCCGCCCGGCCTCCAGCCACGCCCGCAGCCGCGCCGCCGTCCCCGGCACCGCATCGGGCCGACAGATGCCGATCTTTGAAAACCCTTCCACAAGCGCCCGCGCCTGCAGGGAATGCTTAAAGGCCTCGTTCATCTGTCCTCAAATATCCCACGGGGGTCCGGGGGTGTGAAACCCCCGGGGGTCGGGCTCAGAAATCCAGATCCGCATAATGCGCTGCGGGCGGAAAACCCGACACCTGATCCGCCAAGAGCGTGCGGAAACACGGCCGCGACTTGATCTTGGCATACCAGTCCTTCAGCACCGCATGCCGATTCCAATCCACGTCGCTGATGTAATCAAGGCAGCTCAGGTGCGCCGCCGCGGTGAAATCGGCCAGCGTCATCACATCCCCTGCCAGCCAGCGCCTCTGGTCCAACAGCCACGCCATGTAATCAAGGTGATACTTGATCCGCGCCGACCCGGCCTTGACGTTCTTGCTGTCGGGATAGCCCTGCCCGGTGACCTTCTTGTTCACCCGCTCGTACAGCAGTTTCGACGTCACCTCGTTCTGGAACTTGTCGTCGAACCAGGCGCACAGCCGCCGCACTTCATAGCGCGCATCGGGGTCACGCGGCAACAGCGCCGGCGCGGGTACAATCTCTTCCAGATATTCGCAGATCGCCTGGCTCTCGCTCAACACCCGGCCATCCATCCGCAGCACCGGCACCTTGCCCGCCGGATTGCGGCGCAGGAAATCGGGCGAAGGTTCCCAATACCGCTCCTCGACCAGCTCCACCTCGATCTTCTTTTCGGCCAGCGTCAACCGCACCTTGCGGCAGAACGGCGAGAGGGGAACGTGATACAGGCGGTTCATCGGGCGGGCACCTCTGGCATTCCCCCTCATTGCCGCGCCGGTCCGGGAAATTCAATCCCCGCGCGGGCCTCAGCCTTCGAAACAGGCGGAACGACCGTCCGCCGCGATGGTATCGGCCCCGGCCATGATTGCACGGGTCCGCTTGCGCACAAAGCTCGACGGATTCGACGCGCTGCGCTCTTTCGGGTCGGGCAACACCGCCGCCAGACGGGCCGCCTGCACCGCCGACAGATCCTTGGCATCAACCCCGAAGTAATGCTGCGCCGCCGCCTGCACGCCGAACACGCCGTCGCCAAACTCGGCGACGTTCAGATAGACTTCAAGGATGCGCTGCTTTGACCACAACAGCTCCACCGTCGGCGTCAGCACCGCTTCGGCGGCCTTGCGCAGCCAGCTTCGCCCGTGCCACAGAAACACGTTCTTGGCCACCTGCTGGCTGATCGTCGACGCACCGCGCCCGCCGCCCTCGTCAATCGCGGCGCGGATCGCGGCCATGTCAAAGCCCCAGTGGTTGCAGAAATTCGCGTCCTCCGCCGCCACCGCAGACCGCCCCATCACCGGGGCGATTTCCTCCCACGACACCCAGTCCTTTTCGATCCCGCCCAGCCGCCACGCCTCGCCCATCTGGTAAAGATTTATCGGCGGCGGCAGAAAGCTGAACAGCACCACCAACAGCCCGTAAACCCCCGCCACAGCGCCCAAGCCCCGCAGCGCCCAGCGCGTAACCAGCCGCCCGGGCGACAGCGGCGGTGCGCTTTCGGCAGGTTTCGGCTTGCGCTTGCGCGGCGCGCGGGTGGATTTTTCGGCGGGCTTTTCCGTCATGGGCGGAACATAGACGCGCCCAGACCGGCGGCGTCAAGTGAGCCTATTTGCGCCCGCCGCCAAGCTGGTCGTGCGGCATGTGCAGGGGCGGCACTTTTTCCAGAAACTCCTTCAACCGCGCCTCCGCCTCGTGGGTCAGCGAGGTGTGCAGCACCCGACCCTTCTCGCGGTAGGGCTCCAGCCGTTCCAGAACCTTGTCGGTCGTCAGCTTGCGGATCAACAGGCCGACCGCCGCACCGCCCTTGTCCAGGCTCTGGCCAATGTCGCGCAGGAACTGGTCGTCGATGCCGATATCGGTGAACTTCCCCGCCAGCGCCCCGGCCCCGGCCCCCACCGCCGCGCCGACGATCGGGTTCAGGAACAACAGCCCGATCAGCGTGCCCCAGATGCCACCGCCAATGGCCCCGCCCGTGGTCAGGTTCACCGATTGGTGCAGGCTGACCTTGCCGGTATCATCGCGGGTGACGACGACGACATCCTCCATCTCGATCAGGTGTTCCTTTTGCAAAGCCACCAGCGCCTTGCCGGCGGCAAAGGCCGTCGCTTCATCGGGGAAGGCTACGATGATCAGGTCGGACATGGCTCACTCCATGAAATGCACAGGGCCGCCGCAGGATGCGACGGCCCTTTATAGCATATCCAAAGCGGTTTGGGGGCGGAAACTTCCCTATTCCGCCGGAACTTTCGCAACCTCGTCGCTCAACGGGTAGGCCAGATGCGCCAGCATTTCCTTCGGGCAGACCTGCAGGAAATTCCGCCGCTCGCTGTCCCAGTTCGCAAGGATGCGTTCGGCAAGTTTCGAGGCTGTCTCGTCCAGATGCCGCTGGATCAGGCCCTTCAACTGCAACTCCCAATGCGGGTGTTCGACCGCGCAGGTGACGATGCTTTCAAGGTTCATGAAATCTTCCGACACACCCTTCGGGTCGTAGACGTAAGCCATGCCCCCGGTCATCCCGGCACCAAAGTTGGCCCCGATCCGCCCAAGCACCACCGCAACACCGCCGGTCATGTATTCACACCCGTTCGACCCGCAGCCCTCGACCACCACATGCGCGCCCGAGTTGCGAACGCCAAACCGCTCGCCCGCCCGGCCGCTGGCAAACAGGAAACCATCCGTCGCGCCGTAAAGCACCGTGTTGCCGATGATCGTGTTGTCCTCGGCCTTCAGGGGCGACGACATCAGCGGCCTGACCGTGATGGTGCCGCCCGACAGGCCCTTGCCGACATAGTCGTTGGCATCGCCCTGCACTTCCAGCTTGAGGCCCCGCACCGCAAACGCGCCCAAGGATTGCCCGCAAGACCCGGTCAGCTTCACCGTCAGATGGTCGGGCTGCAACGCATTGCGCATCCCGAACTTCTTGACGATGTGACTGCTGGCCCGCGTCCCGATGGTGCGCAGCGTGTTCCTGACCGCATAGGAAAGCTGCATCTTCTCGCCATCCTCGAAGAAGCGATGCCCGTCGCGGATGATGTCGGCGTCCAGCGTATCCGGCACCGCATTGCGCGGCTTTGACCGGTCGTAGGTGATCTTCTGCGCGCCATCGACCGTGATCAGCAGCGGGTTCAGGTCAAGGTCATCCAGATGCGCCGCACCACGGCTGACCTGCGTCAAGAGATCGGCCCGTCCGATGATCTCGTCCATCGACCGCGCCCCAATCGACGCAAGGATTTCCCGCACTTCCTGCGCGTAGAAGGTGATCAGGTTCACCACCTTGTCGGCGCTTCCGGTGAACTTCTGGCGCAACGCCTCGTTCTGGGTGCAGACGCCCACAGGGCAGGTGTTCGACTGGCACTGACGCACCATGATGCAGCCCATTGCGATCAGGGCCGCGGTGCCGATGCCATATTCCTCGGCCCCCAGCATCGCCGCCATCACGATATCGCGGCCCGTCCGCAAGCCGCCATCGGTGCGCAGCGTCACCCGCTCACGCAGGTTGTTCATCGACAGAACCTGATGCGCCTCGGTCAGGCCCATTTCCCACGGCAGGCCCGCATACTTGATGCTGGTCGCCGGGCTGGCCCCTGTGCCGCCGTTGTGGCCGGAAATCAGGATCACGTCGGCCTTGGCCTTCGCCACACCCGCCGCAATCGTGCCCACACCGCTGGAGGACACCAGCTTCACCGTCACCTTGGCGCGCGGGTTGATCTGCTTCAGGTCGTAGATCAGTTGAGCGAGGTCCTCGATGCTGTAGATATCATGGTGTGGCGGGGGCGAGATCAGCGTCACCCCCGGCGTCGAATGGCGCAGGCGCGCGATCAAAGCCGTGACCTTCATCCCCGGCAGCTGCCCGCCCTCACCGGGCTTGGCGCCCTGGGCCACCTTGATCTCCAGCTCCTCGCAGGCGTTCAGATACTCCGCCGTCACGCCAAAGCGCCCCGACGCAACCTGCTTGATCTTGGCGCGGGGGTTGTCCCCGTTGGGCTCTGGCACGAAATGCGCCGGGTCCTCGCCACCCTCGCCCGAGTCCGACTTCGCCCCGATCCGGTTCATCGCCACGTTCAGCGTCTTGTGCGCCTCGGGGCTCAGCGCGCCCAGCGACATACCCGGCGTCACGAACCGTTTGCGGATCGAGGTGATCGATTCCACCTCCTCGATCGGCACCGGCTTGCCCAGCGTCTTGATGTCCAGCAAGTCCCGCAGATGGATCGGCGGGTTCGACCGCATCGCCGCCGAATACTGCTTCCACAGGTCATAGCTGGCCCGGTCGCAGGCGGATTGCAGCATGTGCATCGTCTGCGCTTCCCAGGCATGCTTTTCGCCCGACCGCCGCGCCTTGTAGAACCCGCCGATGGGCAACACGTCGCTGCCGCCCAGCCAGCCGCGCGCGTGAACTTCCTCCAGCTTCTGCTCGATGCCGGTCAGGCCGATGCCCGAAATCCGGCTGTGCATGCCGGGGAAATACTCCGCCACCATCGCACGGCTCAGACCCACCGCTTCAAAGTTCAACCCGCCGCGATAGGAGGAAATCACGCTGATCCCCATCTTCGACATGATCTTCAGCAGACCCGCGTCGATGGCGTCGCGATACCGCCGCATCGCATCGGTCAGGCTGCCCTCGATCAAACCCCGGTTGATCCGGTCGGCAATCGAATCCTGCGCGAGGTAGGCGTTCACCGTCGTCGCCCCAGACCCGATCAGCACCGCAAAATAATGCGGATCAATGCATTCCGCCGACCGCACGTTGATCGAACAGAAGGTCCGCAGCCCCTTGCGCGTCAGCCACGAATGCACCGCACTCGTCGCCAGAATCATCGGCATCGGCACCCGGTCGGTGCCCTGATGTTCGTCCGTCAGCACCAGTTGCCCGGCACCCGACCGTACCGCATCCTCGGCTTCCGCCCGGATACGCTCCAGCCCCACGCGCAGGTCGTCCAGCCCCGGCGACACCGGGAAAGTGCAGTCGATGAACGCCACCTGATCGCCGAACCGCTTTACCAGCACGTCGAACTCGGCGTTGCCAAGGAACGGGCTTTCCAGCACCAGAATCTCGGTCTGGCTGTTGTTTTCATCCAGCACGTTGCGCAGGTTGCCGAACCGAGTCTTCAAGGACATCACCCGCCCCTCACGAAGCGAGTCGATCGGCGGGTTCGTCACCTGGCTGAAGTTCTGCCGGAAAAAGTGGCTCAAGGGCCGGTAGATCGACGACAGCACCGCCGCCGGCGTGTCGTCCCCCATCGAGGCGACCATTTCCTTGCCGTCCTCGGCCATCGGGGCCAGCACCTGCTCCAGTTCTTCAATCGTGAAGCCCGCCGCGATCTGACGCTTGCGCAGCTCCGACCCGGTGAAGGTCGCCACCTCCGGCACGTCCTTCAACAGCGCGTTCAGGTCGACGATCTTGCCGACCCAGTCGCCATAGGGCTGCGCCGAGGCGAGGCGGTTCTTCATCTCCACGTCGTGGTAAAGCCGCCCCTCGGCCATATCGACCGCGATCATCTGCCCCGGCCCAAGCGCGCCCTTTTCGCGGATCGTCGCCTCGTCCACCGGCACCATCCCGGCTTCCGAGCCTGCAATCAGCATCCCGTCGCCCGTCACCACATAGCGCATCGGCCGCAGACCGTTGCGGTCAAGCCCGCCGCAGACCCAGCGCCCATCCGTCATCGCCAACGCAGCAGGCCCGTCCCACGGCTCGATCACCGAGTTGCAGTAGGAATACATGTCCGCCCACGCCTTCGGCATGTCGGTCGTCGCTTTCGACCACGCTTCCGGCACCAGCATCGTCTTGGCCAGGGGCGCCGACCGGCCAGACCGCACCAGCACCTCGAACACCGCGTCCAAGGCACCCGAATCGCTGGTTCCCGCCGGGATGATCGGCTTGATATCCTCGGCCGCGTCGCCAAAGTTGTTCGACGCCATGCGGATCTCGTGGCTCCGCATCCAGTTGACGTTGCCCTTCAGCGTGTTGATCTCGCCGTTATGGGCCAGCATCCGGAACGGTTGGGCCAGCCACCACTGCGGGAAGGTGTTGGTGCTGTAACGCTGGTGATAGATCGCAAACGCGCTTTCAAACCGCTCGTCCATCAGGTCGGGGTAGAACACCGCCACCTGTTCGGCCAGCATCATGCCCTTGTAGATGATGCTGCGGCACGACAGGCTGCACAGATACATTCCCTGGATGTGCGCGGCCAAGGCCGCCTTCTCGATCCGGCGGCGGATGATGTAAAGTTCGCGCTCGAACGCTTCGGCGTCGATGTCCTTGTCGCAGCGGATCAGGATCTGCTCGATCTCAGGCCGCGTCGCATTCGCCTTGTCGCCCAGCACTTCGGTGTTCACCGGCACATGCCGCCAGCCGTAGATGTAATGCCCCATCCGCAGCACTTCGGTTTCCACGATGGTCCGGCAGCGTTCCTGCGCGCCGAAATCCGTGCGCGGCAGGAACACCTGCCCCACGGCCACCAGTTTCTGCATGTCCGGCTCGTGCCCGGTGCGGCGGATCTGGTCATAGAAGAACTTGACCGGGATCTGCACATGGATACCCGCGCCGTCACCGGTCTTGCCATCGGCATCGACTGCGCCCCGGTGCCACACGGCCTTCAGCGCGTTGATCCCGTTTTCCACCACCTTGCGGCTTGGCTTGCCACTGATCGACACGACCAATCCAACGCCGCAGGACGAATGTTCGTCGTCAGCCTTGTAAAGCCCGTTCGCATCCAGCCATTCGCGCTTGGCTTCTTCGGCGGCCACCCAGGCTGCGTCAAAGGTTGTCATGGCTGTTCTCCTTCGGTGCGGGGGCACGCGACATGATCGCGTCGCAGTCATAGATCGGTTGGGTTTTCAGAAATCCGGGCTCGCCCGGAAAGATGAACTCCACCGGGCTGCCGTCCATCGGCAACCAGGTGCCATCGCCAGGGTCCCATTCGGAGGGTCCGGCAAAGAACAGCCGCCAGTCGGGGTGGATGTATTCGTTGCCGCGCGACCGGCGCAGGATGGTGCCCATCGGGTCGGTCTCGGTATACTCGAACTCGGTCTGGCTCAGGGAAATGCCGTCGATCACGACGGTCTTGCCCGTCAGCCTGTCGAACCCGGACACGCCAGACGACGTGCCGTCCTCGCTCGTCAGGCCAAAGGCGAAACTGTCCGTGCCGCTGGACAAAAGCTCGCTGAACGAGGCCGCGTCGCTGGGGTTGGGGTCAAGTGTCTGGCGGCTGGTCGGGTTCAGGTCGAAACTTTCGATCCACTGCCCCTCGCCGTCGATGTGGGACAGGAAATAGGGGCCTTCCTGATCAAAGTCGGCCCGCCACTGGTCGCCATGCGGGTCCGCCAGGCAACGGTAATACTGCGATACCCGGCAGGCTTTCGACTGCACGGTCATGAACACCTCGCAGCCTTCCGGCGCGGTCCATGCCCCGGCAAGGGCCGGGGCCGCCGGTATCATCAGACAAGCAAGGATCAGAACCTTCCGCATCGCCGTATCCCATGATGGGTCACATAGTCTGACGTTTCGTCCCGCATTGCCCGGCAAGGCTGCCATACGTGTGCCATACACTTGCCAGACGTTTCGCAGCCTCACTCAGCGGCCACCGCTTCGGCCTGTTTCAGGTAGGCCATGATCGCATCCGCCGCCTCGCGCCCATCGCGGATCGCCCAGACCACAAGGCTTGCGCCGCGCACGATGTCGCCTGCCGCATAGACGCCGGGCAGGTTGGTCTCATGGGTGCGGAAGTCGGCCTTGATGGTGCCCCAGCGGGTCACTTTCAGCTCTGGCACGTTCCACAGGCCTGGCAGGTCTTCGGGTTCAAAACCAAGGGCTTGCACCACCAGGTCGGCCGGCTCCACATAGTCGGCACCCTCGATGATCTCGGGGCTTTGGCGGCCGGTCGCATCCGGTGCGCCAAGGCGCATTTTCTGCACCATCACGCCTTCCACATCCGGCCCGCCGGTGAACCCCTTCGGTGCCGAAAGCCAGACGAACTCCACGCCCTCTTCCTCGGCATTGGCCACTTCGCGCTGGCTGCCCGGCATGTTGGCCCGGTCGCGCCGGTAAAGGCACTTCACGCTGAGCGCCCCCTGCCGGATTGCGGTGCGCACGCAGTCCATCGCCGTGTCACCACCGCCGATCACCACCACGCGCTTGCCGCTGGCGTTCAGCATCCCGCTGTCAAAGGCAGGCACCTCGTCGCCAAAGCTTTTGCGGTTCGATGCGGTCAGGTAATCCAGCGCCTTCACGACGCCCTGCGCACCCACGCCCGGCGCTTCGATGTCGCGCGATTTGTAGACGCCTGTGGCGATCAGCACCGCATCGTGCCGGCCACGGATGGCATCAAAGGTGATGTCCTCGCCCACGGTGCAGTTCAGCACGAACTGCACGCCACCCAATTCCAGTTGCTCGATCCGCTGCATCACGACCGGCTTTTCCAGCTTGAACCCCGGAATCCCGTAGGTCATCAGGCCGCCCGCGCGGTCATAGAGGTCATAGACCGTCACCTGCACGCCCGCCCGGCGCAGCACGTCGGCCGCCGCAAGGCCCCCCGGCCCGGCGCCGATGATCGCCACGCTTTCGCTGCGTTCGGCATGGGGGCGGATCGGTTGCACCCAGCCCATTTCCCACGCCTTGTCGGTCAGGTATTTCTCGACCGAACCAATGGTCACCGTGCCATGCCCTGATTGCTCGATCACGCAATTGCCTTCGCACAGGCGGTCCTGAGGGCAGATGCGGCCGCAGATTTCCGGGAAGGTGTTGGTGGCCTGGCTCAGCTCATAGGCTTCCTGCAGCCGGCCTTCGGCGGTCAGCTTCAGCCAATCGGGAATATTGTTGTGCAGCGGGCAATGCGATTGGCAATAGGGCACGCCACACTGGCTGCACCGCCCGGCCTGCTCGGCGGCCTTGTCGGCGGCGTACTCGCGGTAAATCTCGTCGAAATCCTGCGACCGCATGGTGGCCGGGCGCTTTTCGGGCATCACCTTCGGCACCGTCACGAACTTCAGCATCTTTTGCGTGGCCAAGACCGCGTCTCCCATCACCTGCGTCGGGAGCGCCTTGCTACAACCGAACCGTCAGAATGAAAAGGCAGCAATACTGACCTAAATTGGAGATTTCTCGGCCCATCACCCAAAACTTTACCCACATGGCGAGATTTTAGGTCACTACCTCTTACCTACTGTCTCAGTACCTCAACCAAAGCAGTGTCCCGGCGGCTGTGCCGACGATGATTCGCCACCAGCCGAATAGCGCATAGCCATTGCGCCCAATGAACCCAAGCGCCCAGCGCACCACCAGAATCGCGGTAAAGAAGGCGGCGGCAAAACCCACGGCGATCTGCCACACAGCCCCGAAATCCAGCGCGGCGCGGTTGACGAACAGGTCATAGGCCACCGCAGCGCCCACCGTCGGAAGCGACAGAAGAAATGAAAACTCCGCCGCAGCCCGCTTTTCCACTCCGAACAGCAAGGCCCCCACGATCGTCGCGCCAGACCGGCTCACGCCGGGGACCATGGCAAGGCACTGGAACAGCCCGATGGTCAGCGACGTCCGCATCGGAAGGCCCAGCGCGTCGTGATGCACGGCAGGCGGCGCGATGCGGTCGATCACCAGCAGAACGAACCCGCCCAGCACCAGCATCACGGCGATCAGCATCGGAGTCTCGAACAACACGTTCTTGATGAAATCATGGGCCAACAGCCCGATCACCACCGCCGGCAGGAACGCAACCAGCACCGAAACGATGGACCGCCGCGCCGCAGGATCGTGCCGCGCCCGCAGCACAAGCCCGGTCAGCAACGCGGCATAAACCGACGCCAGCGCCAGAATCGCGCCAAGCTGGATCACAACCTCAAAGGTCTTGCCGCTGGATTGAAAGCCCAGGAAATGCCCCGCCAGCAACAGATGCCCGGTCGATGATACCGGCAGAAACTCGGTCAGCCCTTCAAGGATGCCCAGCGCCGCCGCGATCAGTGTCGAATGTTCCATGACCTACCTGCCGACCGGCCCAGTTGCGCCGCGCCTCGTGATTTCGGGCACCCGCCAGGGTTCGACCCTCAAGCCTTCTTCAGGTTCTTGGCCGAATCCTTGATCGCGGCATACTGGCCGGACGGGCGATACCGCCACAGATACTCGGGCAGCACCGCCGCCATTGCCGTCGGCTCGATGCCCAGATCGGCAAAGCCCTTGGCCGCCGCCGGCACCACGTTGTCGACGGTCAGGCTGGAAAGCTGGTCGCGCGTGATGATCACGTTCGGGATCAGCCCCAGTGTCACCGTGCTGATCATGTCAAAGACAAAGGCAACGATCCGCATCACCCAGAACGGCATGCTGACCACCAGCCGCCGCCGATGGACAACCGCCAGCATCCGCCGCATCAGCCCGGCAAAGCTGTCCACATCCGGGCCGCCAAGTTCGTAGATGCCGGGGTTGGCCTGCCCCAGCACACCCTTCACCGCCGCCTGCGCGACATCGTCGACATAAACCGGCTGGAACCGTGTCTCACCGCCCGCAATCGGCAGCAGCGGCCCAAGCCGCGACATGGCGGCGAAGCGGTTGAAGAACTGGTCTTCCGTTCCGAAGATCACCGACGGACGCAGGATCACCGCACCCGGAAACGCGGCCAGAACGGCGCTTTCGCCCGCAGCCTTGCTTTTCGAATAAAGGCTCGGCCCCTGCGCATCCGCCCCGATCGCCGAGATGTGGACCAGCCGCCCGACGGCCTCTTCGGCCGCAAGCCGCGCGATGCGACCGGCACCTTCAGCCTGCACCGCCGCGAAGTTGTTCTTGCCGCCGCGGTCAAAGGTGCCGACGCAGTTCACCACGGCATCCGCGCCGTGCAGCACCCTGCGAACCGACGCATCGTCACGGATGTTGCAAAACAAGGGCTCCACCTGCCCGACGGTTCCGTAGGGTTTGACGAAAAGCGCGTCGTTCGGGTGGCGCACGGCCACCCTGACCCGCCAGCCCTCTTTCGCCATGCGCCGAGCGATATAGCGGCCGACAAAGCCCGATCCGCCGAAGATGGTGACAAGCTTGCTCACTGCCCGTGCCCCTTGTGTCTGACCCTGCCGCTTTGGCAGAGTGAATAGCGGCGACGGCCAAGCCAAACAAGCTGCAAATGGCCGCGCCCGCGCTCTGCCGAAAGCCTCCGAATTTTCGCCGCTCCCGGTTGACACTCTGGGACGGCACCTTTAAATCGCGGCTCACTACCTTGCCCAGATGGCGGAATTGGTAGACGCGCTGGTTTCAGGTACCAGTGTTGCAAGACGTGGAGGTTCGAGTCCTCTTCTGGGCACCAACGACAAAGCCCCGCAGCGCACGCTGCGGGGCTTTGTCGTTTCCGCTTGCTGCGCTACGCGGATGCCCCCCACGGGCCATGGTGGTTATCCGCCCCATCCAGCCGGTCAAAGCCGTGCGCGCCAAAGAAATCCCGCTGCGCCTGAATCATGTTCGCCGTGCCGCGACGGGTTCGCATCGCATCGAACCACGCAAGGCCCGCTGACAGCGCTGGCACCGAATGGCCCTGCAGGGCAGCAACCGACACCACGCGGCGCAGCGACGGCACGCAACGCTGCAATTCGGCCGCGAAGGCCGGGGCCAGCATCAGGCTGCGCGCGGGATCTTCGGCCAAAGCCCGTGCCATCGCATCCAGCAAGGCCGAACGGATGATGCAACCGGCCCGCCAGACCCGGGCGATCGACGGCAATTGCAGGTCCCAGCCGAAGGCCGGCGCTGCGGCGGCGGTCATGCTGAAACCCTGCGCGTAGCACAGGATCTTGCCTGCAAGCAGCGCGTCGTGCAGGTCGGGAAGGCCCAGACCCTCGGTTACCGCCTGTGGTCCCGGGCCAAACAGCGCCTCGCCCGCCACCCGCTCGTCAAGCTGCGCCGACGTGTTGCGCGCGGCGACCGCCGCTTCAATCACCGGAATCGGCGCCGACAGGTGCTGCGCCTCGATCGCGGTCCAACGGCCGGTGCCCTTCTGGCCCGCCTTGTCGAGGATCACATCCAGCATCGCCGCACCGGTCAGCGGATCGGTCGCCGCTGCGACCTGCGCCGAAATCTCGATCAGGTAACTTTGCAACGGACCCGTGTTCCACTGCCCGAACGCCTCGGCAATGGCGGGGGCTTGCAGCCCAAGGCCATCGCGCATCAGGCCGTAGACCTCGGCAATCATCTGCATGTCGGCGTATTCGATGCCGTTGTGCACGGTCTTGACGAAATGCCCGGCACCCTCCGGTCCCATCCAGTCGGCACAGGGCGCGCCTTGATACGACGCGGCAATCGCGGTCAGAATCGGGGTGATGCGGTCCCAATCCGGCTTTGCGCCGCCGCCCATGATTGCCGGGCCATGCCGTGCGCCCTCTTCGCCGCCGGACACGCCCATGCCCAGAAAGCGGAATGGCAGCCCCGCCCGCGCGCGCCGATTGGTGTCATGGAAGTTCGCGTTGCCCGCATCGATCACCAGATCATCCGGCGAGAGATAGGGGGCAAGCGCTGCAAGCTGGTCGTCCACCGGCTGCCCGGCAGGCACCATCAGGATGATCGCCCGTGGCGGACGAATCGCGGCGACCAGCGCCTCAAGCGTCTCGCAGGGGGTGATGCTCGCGGCCAATGCGCCCGCGGCTTCGTGAAAGGCGTGGGTTGTCGCGGTGGTCCGGTTCCAGACCGCAATCCGGCCCGCATTTTCTGCGATGTTCAGCGCCAGCGCCGACCCCATCGTACCAAGGCCGATCAGCCCGATGTCTGCTGTCACGGCCATTGTGCGCCCCTGCGGTTCAAGATGACGGAATAAAGCGAGGTGGTTGCGGTGATGAAAAGCTGGTGCTTGGCGCGCCCGCCAAAACAGATGTTCGACACGATCTCGGGTATCAGGATGCGGCCCAGAAGCGTGCCGTCCGGCGCGATGCAATGCACCCCGTCACCCGCCGATGACCACAGGTTGCCGTCACTGTCGCAGCGGATGCCATCGGCGCAGCCCGGTTTGATGACATGGAACACGCGCCCCTCGGTCGGGCGGCCCATGGTCATGTCGAACACCATGATGCGCTGCGGATCGGCCGAATGCATCCGCCCGGTGTCGGCCACGTAAAGCCGGCTTTCGTCAGGCGAAAACGCCAGCCCGTTGGGGCACATCATGTCGGTGATCACAGCCTCGATGCTGCCATCCCGGTCGATCCGATAGACGTGGCGCGGCAGTTCCTCGTCGGCCTTGTAGCCTTCGTAATCGGTCATGATCCCGTAATGCGGATCGGTGAACCAGATCGAGCCATCGGATTTCACCACAACATCGTTGGGCGAATTCAGCCGCTTGCCCTGATAGCCATCGGCAAGGGTCGTCACGCTGCCGTCATGCTCGGTGCGTGTCACCGACCGGGTGCCGTGCTGGCAAGAGATCAGCCGCCCCTCGCGGTCACGGGTATGGCCGTTGGCAAAGTTCGACGGCTGCCGGTAGACACTCAGGCCATCGGGCGACCAGCGCATGATGCGGTTGTTCGGAATGTCGGAAAACAGCAGGCAATTGGCATCGCCAAACCAGACCGGCCCCTCGGCCCAGTCAAACCCGGTGGCCAGCCGTTTCACTGGGGCGTTGAACATGACGAACCGCTCGAAACGAGGGTCATGGGCTTCGTAGAACATTGGTCCTCCTGCGGCAAACGCCGTCACACGGGGGTCAAGAGCGGCCTGCCCGCAAAATGCGCCATCAGGTTGTCACGCATCAACTGCCCCATCGCTTGCCGGGTTTCATGCGTGCAGGTGCCGTGATGAGGTTGCAAAAGCAGGTTCGGCGCGGTCAGAAAGCGCGGGTTCAGTGCCGGTTCGCCGTCAAACACATCCAGTGCGGCACCGCCCAGCGCACCCGTCTCCAGCGCATCCAGAAGTGCGGCTTCGTCCAGATTGGCAGCGCGGCTGATGTTGACGATCATTCCAGCCGGACCCAACGCCGCGATCACTTCGCGCCCAACGATATGCCGGGTTTCCGGCGTCGCGGCCAAGGCGATCAGATAGTAATCCGACCGCCGCGCCAAGGCCACCGGATCGGCCTCGTAGGCCCATGCCCCTGCCTCCGGTTTCGGCTGCCGGCTGCAATAGCTGATCTCCATGCCGAACGCCTCCAGCCGCCGGGCGATCTGATGCCCGATCCGACCCAGCCCGAGAATCCCCGCCCGCTTGCCCGAAACCTTGCGCTGCAAGGGAAACGACGCCTTCGCCCACGACCCGTCGCGCACAAACCCGTCAGCCCGCGCGATGCCGCGTGACAGCGCCAGCAACATCCCCACCGCCAGATCGGCAACATCGTCGGTCAGCACATCCGGCGTGTTCGTCAGCTTGATGCCGCGCGCGCGGACCGAGGGCAGATGCACCGCATCGTACCCCACACCATAAATCGATATGATCTCAAGGCTGGAACAAGCCGCTATGATCTCGGCGCTCGCCCCCAGATCGCCTCGCGTGGCGACGCCCCGGATCGTCGACCCTTCGGCTGCAAGGAAGGCGGCCTTGTCGGCCGCTTCGAAATACCGGCGCACGTCGAAAACGGCGTCCAGCGCGGCCTGATCGCTTGCGGGATAGCTGCCGACCTGAAGGATGTGCGGCTTGGTCATCAGGTGGATCTTGTCCTCGGCAGGGGGCGTCGGCGCTACCATGAACAAACCCGCGACACGGTGTCGAGCGGAAACGCAGGGAAGGATCGGCGCAATCGTCACCACTCTGGGCATTCGGCGCTGACGCGAGTGCTGATCCTGCCCCGCGTGGTTGACCCGAAGGGATCGGGCCGATAATCCGGCTGGGGTATCCCCACAGGAAAGTTGCGCAGTGGCCATTCACCTTCACCTCTCCGACCTTCCCGATGGTCTTGTCCTTGGCCCGGTGGTGGCGATTGATACCGAAACGATGGGCCTTGACCCGCGCCGCGACCGGCTTTGCGTCGTGCAGCTTTCCGACGGTTCCGGTGACGCGCACCTTGTCCAGATCGCAAAGGGCCAGACCAGCGCGCCGAACCTTGAACGCCTGCTGATCGACCCCGCAAGGCTGAAACTCTTTCATTTCGGCCGGTTCGACATTGCCGCGCTGAAGCGCGCCTTTGGCGTTACCACCCAGCCGGTCTGGTGCACCAAGATCGCCTCGAAACTGGTGCGCACCTTCACCGACCGGCACGGGCTGAAATACCTGCTTGCCGATCTGGTCGGCGTTGATGTCTCCAAACAGCAGCAGACCAGCGACTGGGGGGCCGACGTGCTGACCGATGCGCAAAAGGAATATGCGGCATCCGACGTGCTTTACCTTCATGCGCTGAAACGCGAACTGGAAGCGCGGCTGATCCGGGAAGACCGGCTTGATCTGGCGCAGCGCTGCTTTGATTTCCTGCCGACCCGGGCAGAGCTTGACCTCCTCGGTTGGGGGGACCTGAATGACATCTTCAGCCACTGACACCCTCGCCACCGGCCGCCGCGTCATTCGGCGCGAGGCTGACGCGCTGGATATCCTTGCCGATGGATTGGGCGACAGCTTCAGTCAGGCGGTCGACCTGCTTATCGCCTCGACCGGGCGGGTGATCGTGTCTGGCATGGGCAAATCCGGCCACATCGCCCGCAAGATCGCCGCCACCTTCGCGTCCACCGGAACGCCAGCACATTTTGTCCACCCCGCCGAGGCCAGCCACGGCGACCTGGGCATGGTGGCGCGCGGCGATGTGCTGATCGTGCTGTCGAACTCGGGCGAGACGCCGGAACTGGCCGACATCCTTGCCCACGCCAAACGGTTCAGCATTCCGCTGATCGGCGTGGCGGGGCGCCCCGGTTCCACGTTGCTGCGCCAGTCGGATGCGGCGATCCTGCTGCCCGACGCGCCCGAAGCCTGCGAAACCGGGATCGTTCCGACCACGTCCACCACCATGACCCTCGCGCTTGGCGATGCGCTGGCGATTGCGCTGATGGAACACCGCGCCTTCACCCCGGAACATTTCCGCATGTTCCACCCCGGCGGCAAACTTGGCGCGCGGCTTTTGAAGGTGCGTGACCTGATGCACGACGACCCGCCCTTGGTGTCGGCCGAAACGTCGATGGGCGATGCGCTCCTGGTCATCAGCCGGCGCGGTTTTGGCGTGGTGGGCGTGACCGGGCCGGAAGGCGCGCTGGTCGGCATCATCACCGACGGCGACCTTCGCCGTCACATGGACGGACTTTTGTCGATGACCGCAGGCCAGGTGATGACCGCCTCGCCAAAGACCATCGGCCCCGACGCACTGGCGGGCGAGGCACTGGCGGCAATGAACGATCGCAAGATCACCTGCC
The DNA here is from genome assembly GCA_963822435.1 of uncultured Alphaproteobacteria bacterium. Taxonomy (GTDB): domain Bacteria; phylum Pseudomonadota; class Alphaproteobacteria; order Rhodobacterales; family Rhodobacteraceae; genus JAUYQR01. Next base: position 901,597 of record CAWGHN010000003.1, on the reverse strand, counting down.
TGCTTGTCACCGACACAGGCGGCACCAGCGCGACCGGAATCGTCCATATCCACGATTGCCTCAGGGCGGGCGTGGCGTGATGGCCCGCGTCGACACGCATTCGCGCGTCGTGGCCTGGCTGAAGGTTGCCCTGCCGCTGGCGGCACTTGCCGTTCTTGCGACGCTCTTCCTGCTTGCCGACCGGATCGACCCCGATGACGCGATCCCCTATGCCGATGTGGACGTCGAAGACCGCGCCCGCACACCGCGGATGACGGCACCGACCTACGCCGGGCTTACCTCGGACGGCAGCGCCCTGACACTGACCGCCGATCAGGCGCGGCCAGCAACCTCTGCCACCAGCGCGGTGGCTTTGGGAATGACACTTGCTCTGGACACGCCCGATGGCGCGCGAACCGAACTTGTCGCGGCCAGCGCGGTGATCGACGACCCCACCCGCATGCTCCACCTGACGGGTGGGGTGGTTGCGACAACCTCTGCTGGCTACCGTATCGTGACCGATGGCGTTTCGGCCAATCTGGACCGTTCGGCGCTGGAAAGCTCTGGCGCGGTCACCGCTACTGGTCCGGCCGGCAAGATCACCGCCGACCACTTTTCACTGCGCCAGGCAGATCACGCCGCTGGCACCTACGTTCTGGTTTTCAACGGCGCCGTGAAGCTGGTATACCTGCCCGGCGGCGCAGCTTCTCCGTGAAGGCATTGAAGATGGCATTTTCCTTTCGCGCACTGGTTCTGGCAGTCGCACTCGGCGCGGCTGGCACCCCGTCTGTCGCGCAGAACGCGACCATCGCTTTCGGCGGGCTGAAGCAGGATACCACCCTTCCGGTCGAGGTGCAGGCCGATCAGCTTTCCGTCAACAACGCCGACGGCACAGCGGTCTTTACCGGCAACGTGCTGGTAGGGCAGGGCGAAATGCGTCTGACTGCTGCCGAGGTGCGGGTCAAATACGCCGCGGACGGCAAGGCCATTGACCAGCTTCTGGCTGTGGGTGGCGTCACGATAAGCAATCTGGCCGACGCCGCCGAAGCCAGAGAGGCGGTCTATACAATCGACACCGGCATGGTGGTGATGACGGGCGATGTGCTTTTGACCCAAGGCGCGTCCGCCATAGCCGGGCAAAAGCTGACGCTCGACCTCAAGGCCGGCACAGGCCTGATGGAAGGGCGCGTCTCCACAACCTTCGTGCCGGGTGGCAACTGATGCCGACACCCCGTCCCAACCTGACCGTGACCGAAGGCAACGCCGGTCTACAGATCCGCAACTTGCGCAAAAGCTACAAGAAGCGCCCGGTGATCCGCGACGTGTCGATGGACCTGCGACGCGGTGAAGTCGTGGCCCTGCTTGGCCCCAACGGCTCTGGCAAGACCACCTGCTTTTACGCCATCGCGGGGCTCATCACGCCCGAAGGCGGCCAGGTTCTGATCGACGGGCGCGATGTCACCATGCTGCCGATGTATCGACGGGCGCGCATGGGCATCGGCTACCTGCCGCAGGAAGTGTCGATCTTCCGTGGCCTCAGCGTCGAGGACAACATCCTTGCCGTACTGGAAATCGCCGTGCCGGACCGTCACAAGCGGCGAGAACGGCTTGAGGAATTGCTGAGCGAATTCTCGATCACCCACCTCCGGCGCACGCCCGCGCTGGCCTTGTCGGGTGGCGAACGCCGCCGAGTGGAAATCGCGCGCTGCCTTGCCGCAGATCCGAAATACCTGCTGCTTGACGAACCCTTCGCCGGCGTCGATCCGATCGCGGTCGGCGAAATCCGCCATCTGGTCCACGATCTGAAATCGCGCGGCATCGGCGTGCTGATCACCGATCACAACGTCCGCGAAACACTCGACATTGTCGACCGCGCCTACATCCTGCACGACGGCAAGGTGCTGATGTCCGGCACCACGGACGAGGTGGTGCGGGATGAAACCGTCCGCCGCGTCTATCTGGGCGAGAATTTTCGCATCATTTGAACGGCTTTGCGCCCGGCCAAATCGACTCGGTTGACAACTTGCCCCGGCCTGTCGCCAAATACGCGGGATGCGTGCGTCCGTAGCCCTCACCCGGTTTCCCTGTGCAGCGGTTCCCCCGTTCGGCGAAAGCCGCGTGACGCAACGTTCCCTCGATCCATCCCCGAAAGGTCCGTGCGTCTTGCCATGTGTGGCACCGCAGCGGGCGGCATGAGAAAAGGAGAAGCCATGCGCTACCAGATCAGTGGGAAACAGATCGACATCGGCGAGGCGCTCCAGACCCACGTAAAGGCCGAAATAGGCGAAGTCATTGAAAAATATGCCCAGCGCCCGACTGAATGTATCGTCGTATTCTCTCGCTCGGCGCATGAACACGTCTGCGAGACGACGATCCACCTTTCCACCGGGCTGACGGCGCAAGCCAAGGGCCACGCTCCCGAGATCTACGCTGCCTTCGAATCCTGCCGCGAAAAGCTGGACAAGCAGCTGCGCCGTTACAAACGCCGTATCCGCAACCATCACAACCATCGCACGGCACCGGTTGAATTCAGCGAAAGCGCCACGTATATCCTCGCCGGATCCGAGGACGCAGAGGACGCAGAGCCCGATACGCTCCAGCCCATCGTGATCGCCGAGATGGAAACGAAGATCCCTTCGATCACCGTCGGCGAAGCCGTGATGCAGTTGGAACTTGCCGGGCAGCGAATGCTTGTATTCCGGAACGAAGGCCATGGAGGCGTGAACGTCGTGTATCGTCGGGATGACGGAAACATCGGCTGGATCGACCCCCGCAACAGCAGGTAACAGGCGCTTCCGACGGCGCGGGATCATCGACCACTCATGGAACTATCCAAGCTACTGATGCCAGGCGCCGTTCGGATTGTCGGGCAATTCACGTCAAAAAAGCGGTTGTTTCAGGAACTGGGCGAAATCGCCTCGCAAGCCTATGGCCTCAACGCGGCCGTGGCCATCGACGGTCTGCAGGAGCGCGAAAGCCTTGGCCCGACCGGCGTGGGCCACGGCATAGCGCTGCCGCACGCGCGGCTGGAAGATCTGTCGAAGATCGTTGGCGTGTTCATCCGGCTGGAAAAGCCGCTGGATTATGACAGCGTCGACCGGCAGCCTGTCGATCTGGTGTTCGGGCTGTTCGCGCCCAAGGATTCGGGTGTCGATCACCTCAAGGCGCTCGCGCTGGTGTCGCGCACCATGCGCGACCAGTCGGTCGTCGCAAAACTGCGCGCAAATACCGATCCCGGCAAGCTGCATGCGATCCTGACTGAAAGCCGCGCGCCGCAGGCCGCATAGGGTCAGGGCTGATACGCACCAAAGCCGAAACCCGCGTAATCGCGCGGATAGGCATTTGCCGCCACCTTCTCCAGTGACCGATCATAGATTCGGGCCAATTGGTCACGATAGGCCATGTCCACCGCCACCATTTGCACCGCGCTGCCGACCTCAGCGGCCAGATAATCCAGCCCTGCCTGTAGCCGATCCTCTCGGATCACCAGGTCGACCGGGTGAAACCCGGCAAAGCCCTGCACGATAGCGGTCTGGCTGGCAAGGTTCGCATCGACGCGTGCGCCGGTCTGGCCCGCAGCGCTCAATCTGGCGACGTGCATAAACAGCAAAAAAGCCGCGCGCTCGGCATCAGGGTCGGCAAACTCTGCCCCAGGTTCGGGCAGAACGGCCTTGTAGTGGCGCACCAGTTGGCGCCGCTGTTCGGCCAACTTGCCCGGTAGGATCAGCCCGCGAAAGACACTGTAAGCCCGCAACAGCGGGTGCCGGACCACCGTAAAACTGCGATGGCCCGGGTTCGCCCGCGTCCACTGGCGCAGCGCCTTGTGCCCGAACCCGTCGATCAGCCCGCCCCCACCCAGCGCAGAAAGCCAATCTCGCAGCGTGCTTTCAGGGCCTGACCGCACCGGAAAAAACACAAGCGGCGCACCTGCCGCGGCCACCACCGCCGGAATTCCCGCTGTCCGTCGCGGCTCGAAATTCGGAGTGCGCGCCAGATTGAACCGGTCCAACCGCGCCAGCGCCGCGTGCATCTCGTCGGGATTGGTGACCTTTGCGTCCAGATCCTGCGGGTTTTGCTTTTTCAGCGTGTCGTCGATCGCCTCCAGCCGCGCATCGACACCCAGAAACCGCGCCAGCCCGTTGAGCACCGCCAGATCGGTCAGATCTTCGTAATCAAGGTAGAAAGCGGTCTGACCCGAGGTTTGCAGCGCCTTGACCAGCCGCAGGTGGAACGATTGCAGGGTGGTCAGATGCGTCTCGAACTCGGCCGGGTCGAAGGTAACCGTCGCCGTTTTCAGCCGCCTCGCGTCGTTCAGCTTCCATTGGCCCGTCGCACGCGCGATCTTCAGGCTGACGTAGCTTTCCACGGGATTGCGCGTCAGGATGATCTTGGCACAGGCTTGGTCGGCCAACACCGCCTGCAACACCCGCTCGTCGTGGTCGTGAAAGAAGCGAAACCCGAACAGCCCGTCGGTCCGCGCGCGCATCTGGTGCAAAAGCCGGGCCGGGTCCGCATCGCGCGCCTCTAGCGTCACGCCCAAAAGCTCGGTCTGATCCTTCTTGCCGATGAACCCGGGATTGAAAGCCTCGCCGTAACTGGTCACGCCAGCAAGGGAATTCAGGTTGGCTTCCAGAAAGTTCGAACCCGTCCGCATCCCGGCGAACAGCACGAAACTTTCAAACCGCGGCATCCGCCCGCCTCATTTTACCGCGTAAGGCTTTATGCGGCCAGGTCCCGGAGCCTTCGGCTCAGAATGGATCGGGAAATCGCCCATCAGCACCGGCTGCATGCCCTGATTGCGCAAGTTCTGCAAAAACTGCCCAAATCCGCTCAGGTCAACCATCCGCGGCACCTCCGTCAGCCGGTGCGCCGGGCGCGGATTGCTGTCATCAATGATGGTCTGCAGCGCCTCCATCGGGTTGTCGACAAACTGGGCCAGCGACCAGACATTCACCCGAGCCTTTGTGTCGCTGTGGTTCAGCAGGGCCAGAAACTCTGCCTCGATCCGTTGCAGGCGCGCGGCCTCGGCACGGATTTCGCTGAAATTCCGGTTGGAATGGAACAGCGGCACCGCAAAGGCGCCCGTGATCAGCGAGATATGCGCGTTCGGGTCGTTGGCAAGGAAACCGGCGATCTCCTGCACGTCGCCCGGACCGAACAGAAAGGCCTGCCGTTCGCCCCGTGTGTTCCAGATCATGTTGGTCAGAAAGCTGCGCGGGTTGTAGTCGCGCAACGTCGCGTTGGCGGAAAGTGCGCCTTTGAAAACCGCTTCTCCGCCGTTGAACTGCGCGCCTTCGGGGGCAAAAAGATGCCCGTGGGCCCGACACTCCAGCGCCCTCGCGGCCCAGCGGTCAAAATCCTCGAACAGTTCGGAAAAGCCCTGGAACACCGAATAGGGCGCGGCGCAGCGGTTGCCGCCTTTCCGGTCGGTCGGGAACCGGCTTTGCATGTAAAGCCCGGCGCGACCCTTGGTACGCCGCTCCATCGCGCGGGCGAACAGACGGTCGATCTTGCTGTGGTTCGGGTCGGGGCGCAGCTCTCTTGGCTGCGCGGGTGCCAGAAACGTTGCATAAAGCCGGTCCGCCTGCGGCCAGATCTTGCGCGCCACGAAGGAATCCGACCGGCGCAGAAGCTGCAGGTGATCGTCGTAAAAGATGTGCGGCCGACCCTGGAAATCGAACTTGGAAAGCGTCAGCGAGCGGCTTTCCACTTGCGTCGAGCAGCGGCGCACCAACGTTTGGAAATAGCTTTCGTCGGGTATCCATACGCGCCGGAAATAGCGGTCGATCCGCTCGCGATCCGGCGCTTCCAGAATGGCCGACAGGGTCTGCCGCGTCAGGCACCACCACTGGCTGCCCATGTGGGGCACGATCCCCTCGGGGATCTTGCGGCGGATGCCAAGCCTCCGTTGCAGCCGGACGTAGCGGTCGAACAGCCCGCGCTGGTTGCGCCACGAAAACGGAAACCGCAGCGTGAAACGTTCCTCGTCCAGACCACCGACTGTCCAGCCAACATCGGCCGTGGTGACGCTTTCGATGAAATCCGTTCGTGGCCGCGCGTCCAGAAACGCGCGCAGATCTTCAGCCGGGCGCAGAGGCAAGCATGACCCAGACGCAAGGAACACATGCCGCACCTGCGGAAATTCGGCCAGCATCAGCGTCGACGCGGCCTGCGTCGCCTGCACGATGCCCCAGGTGCCCCAATCGCAGGTATACCGCCGCGAGAATCGGATGTTGTCCAGATCGGCCAGCGACGCCTCAAGCTGGCGCACCTCGGCCTCGGCAACGCGACGGTCGACATGAATCACGACCGGGCTGCCAGACAGCGCCCAATGACGGGCGGCCTGTCCCGCGCGGTCCAGCGCGGTGTGGCACAACATGACAAAGCCAAGCGTCACGCCCAGTTTCCCTTCGACATCAGCCCAAGTATCTCCAACTGGCGCCAGTTGACATACTTTTCGCTCCAGTTGCACCACATATCGTGATCCATTTCAGCAGAATCACGATATGCTGCATACTCGGCACCGTTTGCATAATGTTGGCGACGCATTGCCTCTTCCTGCGCCTTTTCGTCAAACGTGTTGAGAAATTTTGCGTGCAAAAGACAACCCGAGGGCTTTTCGCCGCCACCTTCGTCATAGACAAGGTTCAACCCTCGCGGCAGCATCATATGGGTGGAGCTGACATAGGCGAAGCCAGCCTCCCACTTCACCAGCGGTATCTTGTTCATCGCCGGGGCGATTTCTGGTGTCTCGCCAAAGAACATCCGGGCCCGCGGCCCGCCCTGGATCCACAGGTTCCGATATTTCCAGTTCCGCGTGATCGTGTAGTTGCCGCTGTCAAAGAACTGCGCAATTTCGAACGGATTTTGCCCCTCGCGGTAAGGCTGCTCCTGCATCCCACCCTTGGGATACATGTCCAGCATCATCGACGAAAACGTCCGGGCACGCGATGCGTCCAGCCAATCGGTCAGCGCGCGCAACGGCCGCGTTTCAGAGAATGGATAGACCAGAAACTCGTCGACATCGACCGTCAGGCACCAGTTCCCGGTGCCGTAGCGGCGCAAGAGGTGCATGATCCAGTCCATGCCGTGGCGGGATTGTTTGTATCCGGCAAAGGTTGACCACAGCGACACGTCGTTTTGCGCCGCCAGATACTCACCACTTCCATCATCAGACCCGTTGTCGACGAACAGGAAGTGGTCGACGCCCAGCTTTCGATAATACTCCAGAAAATACGGCAACCGGATGCGTTCGTTGCGCACCGCCGAAAACAGCAGGATCGGCGCTGGCCGCAGGTGACGTGTCCGATCTGCCACGGTGGCAAGCTGCCGACGCTTCAGGAACGCACGGGCCAGCAAGCGCCGCCGCCGCAACCGCATTCCGTAGGCTTCGAATATGCTCATGTCGGTTCACCGATGCTTCGCCCGCCAACGCAGACCTTACTGCCAATGTGTTGACGATTAATTTCGCGAATCACGGCCGGACAAGACCCGGGGTGCTTTCGCAGTCCCGGCATAACATATCGGGCCAAGCCTAGAAGGCTGTTCTCGCATTGTAAACAATGGGGGTCGCCTGGCAGCCCGGATTTCGCCCGAACGCGCCCCGGTCATAGCCAGCCGCCCATCGACATCAACCCCAGCGCCACCAACTGGCGCCAGCCCGCAAAGCGGGTGGAGGTGTCGCAGCGCAGCACGGGGTTGGCGATCAGACCATCGTAGTAAGCCTCGTATTGCGCGGCATCGGCAAAATGCTCCTTTCGCGCCCTCTCGATCGCGGCGCGCTCGATGATCGAGGGCAGGAACTTGCTGTGCAAAAGCACACCCGAGGTCAGCTCGCCCCCGCCAGTGTCATACACCTCGTTCAGCCGCCGGGGCAGCAGCGCGTGGGTAGAGTTGGTGTAGACGTATCGCCAGTTCCAGCGCACCAGCGGGGTCTTGTTCAAGGTCGGTGCCTTGCGCGGCGCGTCGGCGAAGAACGCGCGCGCACGCGGGCCGCCTTGTATCCACAGGTTGCGCAGTTTCGGCTGCACCTGAACGCTGTAGTTTCCCGCGTCAAACCAGCACAGCTCGGTAAACGGCCAGTCAATTGTCGCTTCGGTGTCAGCGACCGACCCTTCAGGATACATGTCGATCGTGACCGCCCCGAACGACTGGCGTCCTTGCGCCTCCAGCCAATTGGTCAGCGCCGCCAGCGGGCGGGTTTCCCAATGCGGATAGATCAGGATTTCGTCCGCATCCACCGTCAGCGCCCAATGCCCATCGGAATGGCGCATTTGAAGCCAGGTCAGCCAGTCCACGCCGAACCGCGAGGCCTTGTAGCTTGCCGTCGTGCGCCACAGCGACACGTCCGGCTGATCGGCCAGCAGCAAGGCGCCGCCGTCGCTGCTGTCGTTGTCGACAACCAGAAAATGCGCCACGCCCAGCTTGCGGTAGTGCGACAGAAAGCAGGGCAGGCGATGGGCTTCGTCCCGCATCGTCAGGAAGCACAGGATATCGCCCTGCCGGATCGCCTTGGTCCGGTCCGCAACGACGGAAAGCTCGTTTCGCTTCATCACAGCGCGCAGCAACAGCCGCCTGCGTCGCAGCCGCAGCTTGTAAGCCCGCCACACCGACGCCGGCGATACCTTGGGTTCGGGCAATTCGCCGATGCGCCAGGCCTGAGCGGCCTGACTGCTACCGTTGCCCTGCCGTTTCACGGCTCACTGTGCAGCTTTCTGCATCGCCATCACCTCGTGCAGATAGCTTGCGAATTCGTTGCACAGATCGGGGCGGGCCAGACCAAACGCCACGGTTGCCTGCAAGAAACCGATCTTGGAACCGCAGTCGTAACGCTGCCCGCGGAAACGCATCGCATAGACGCCGGCCTTGGTCTTGGTTTCTTCTGCAATCGCGTCGGTCAACTGGATCTCACCTCCCGCGCCCTGCTTCATGCGGTTCAGGTTGGTCAGCACTTTCGGCGTCAGGATATAGCGCCCGATCACCGCAAGGTTCGACGGCGCGTCCTTGGCCTTGGGCTTTTCGACCATGCCCTTGACCTTCATGACGTTGCCGCCCTCCTGCCCCACATCAAGCACACCGTAGGACGAGATCTTTTCGGGCGAGACTTCCATCGCCGCGACCATGCAGCCGCCGGTTTCTTCATAGGCTTCGACCATTTGCAGCAGGCACGGACGCTCGGCCGCGATCACGTCGTCGGGCAGCAACACTGCGAACGGCTCGTTCCCGATCAGCCGGCGCGCGCACCACACCGCGTGGCCAAGGCCCATCGCGCGGTTCTGCCGGACATAGGCGATGGCGCCGCTGTCCATGTTGGTATCCTTCAGGATTTCCAGCAGGTCGTCCTTGCCGGATTTCCGCAGCGCGCTTTCCAGTTCCGGCGCGTGGTCGAAATAATCCTCAAGCGCGGATTTGCCGCGCGAAGTCACAAAAATGAATTCCTTGATCCCCGCCGCACGCGCCTCGTCGATCGCGTATTGAATAAGCGGTCTGTCCACCAGCGTCATGATCTCTTTCGGAATCGACTTCGTCGCTGGCAGAAAACGCGTTCCGAGCCCCGCCACGGGGAACACGGCCTTCGTAACTTTCCTTGGCTTCATCACTTCACTCTTTATCTTCCCGGAGCCAGATTCTTGGGTCTTGGCCACCATGGCAAATGATTCTGTCCAGATGCAGGCAGGTTAACGTCTAATTTGGTGATGTTCGCACATCTGAGGGCAATCGTGCAGGGGAAAAAGTTGCACACCGGTCCTCATTCCGCCTCGCGCAGCAACATGGCTTCGATGATCGCCACGTCCGACGGGTTGTTCAGCTCCCAGAACTGGCGGCCTCGCGCCGCCACTTCCACGCACAGCACCTGTCGCCCCTGCTCCAGGAATCGCAACTGTTCCAGGCCTTCCAGCGTTTCCAACGGCCCGACCGGCCAGCCCGCGTAGGCCCGCAACGCTCGGGGCCGGTATGCATAGACACCGACGTGGTGGAAAACCGGGGTCGGCTCGTCATCGGCAAAAGTCTTGCCGGTGAAGGGAACCACTTCCTTGGAAAAATACAGCGCCCGCCCGCCGGCACCGAATACCGCCGTCGTGCCGCCCACCCGCCCGGCGCGCCGATCCGCCAGAAAGCCGTTCAGAGCCCGACCGTCGCAGCGCAGCACCGGCGTCGCCACCTCAGCATCCGCCGACAGCCGCAACCCCTTGACCAGATCCTCGACGAACCACGCCGGGGTCAGCGGCGCATCGCCCTGCAGGTTCACCACAATCTCGTAGCCCGGCAGCTTTGCCGCCACTTCGCAGCAGCGCTCGGTGCCATTCTGGCAATCGGACGAGGTCATCACGATTTCGGCGCCAAAGCTGGCAGCATGGTCCGCGATCCGGGCGTCATCGGTCGCGACAACCACCCGGTCCACACCCTGCACCGCCTTTGCAGCTTCCCAGCTACGGCGGATCAAGGTTTTACCTCCGTCTGGGCCACGCAACGAAACCAAGGGCTTGCCGGGATAGCGGGTGCTTGCATAGCGCGCGGGAATCGCGATCAGGACGCTCATGGCTTCAGCTCCACGCCTGGCGCATACGCAATGAAAAAGGGGTTGTCCCAGCCGGGCTTGCCATAGCCAAGCGATGCGTGACCATCAAAGCCGACCACCCGCCCCCCTGCCCCCCGCAACACGGCATCACCCGCCGCCGTATCCCATTCCATCGTGCGTCCGAGGCGCGGGTAAAGATCCGCCTCGCCGGTCGCCACCAGGCAGAACTTCAGGCTGCTGCCCGCGCTTTTCATGTCGGCAACCACATACTTCCCGATATAGGCATCGGTCGCCGCATCGCGGTGCGATTTCGATGCCACCACCCGCACCGCGCCATTGTCAGGCCGCGAAACCGAAATCACCCGGCATGGCCCGACTTGGTCTTTCGCCAGCGGTCCGGTCTCCTCGACCGACCGGCCATCCGCGAGTGTGTAGAACAGCCGCCCCTGCGCCGGGGCATAGACCACCCCGCGCAATGGGACGCCCGCCTCGACATAGGCAATGTTCACGGTGAAATCGCCGCGCCGCTGGACGAACTCCTTGGTTCCGTCCAGCGGGTCGACGATCAGAAATGTCTGCGCCTGCAACGCATGGCTGTCGGCCTGCTCTTCGGTAATCAGCGGCACCGAAGGAAACGCCGCGCGCAGCCCGGCCGAGATCAGCGCATCGGCGGCTTCGTCGGCTTCGGTCACCGGGCTTGAATCGCCCTTTGCCTTCACCTCGAAGTCCGGCCCGTTGTAGACCTCCATGATCCGATCGCCCGCTTCCAGCGCCAGCCGGCGCATCACCGGCACAAGTTGTGCAAAATCCATCGGCTCTCCTGCCGCCTCACCAGCGGTCGTTGTATTGTGCGTTTCCCGCCCTTATCCTGCGGCTGTAACGGAACGGCAAGATTTGCCGGCGTATTCAGGCCCGGCACCAAAGGGAATCGCAGATGTTCCGACCACAGGTCCAGCGGAAGTCCCGGCTCAGGTCCGGCTTTCAGATCCTGGAACTTGTCTTTCACGTTGCCATCCGCAACCTGCGCAAGACCAACGGCAATGCCGTGCTTGGTCTGGCGCTGTCGATCTTCCAGTCGCTGTTGATGGTCCTGGTGATGTTCGCGCTGTTCCACATCCTTGGTGTGCGCAGGATCGCGATCCGCGGCGATTTCATGCTGTATGTCATGTCCGGCGTGTTCATGTTCATGACGCATGTAAAAACCATCGGCGCAGTCGCCTCGGCAGATGGCCCGACCTCGCCGATGATGATGCACAGTCCGATGAACCCGATCATTTCGATCGCAGCGGCGGCACTTTCGGCGCTTTACCAGCAGACACTGGCTGCCGGCGTGATCCTGTTTTTCTACCACACGGCCTTCACGCCGATCACCATCGACGATCCGGTGGGGGTGCTGGGGATGCACCTTCTGTCATGGTTTGCCGGCATCGGCATCGGCATGGTGTTCCTGTCGGCCAAACCCTGGCAGCCCGAGGTGGTGGGCATCCTCACCTCGCTCTACCAGCGCGCCAACATGATCGCGTCCGGCAAGATGCTGGTGGCAAACGGCACGCCCGCCACGGTCCGCTCGATGTTCGACTGGAATCCGCTGTTCCATACCATCGACCAGGGGCGCGGCTTCATCTTCCTGAACTATGGGCCGCGCTACACGTCGATCGACTACCCGATCTATTTCGCCCTGACCTGCATGATGATCGGCCTGATGGCAGAGTTCTTTACCCGCCAGCACGCCTCGGCCAGTTGGGGCAAAAACCGTTGACCCCACGGTTCTCTCCCGGCGTGTGTGATGGACACGACGCGGTCATGCGGAAAATCGCGCGTGTTCCGGTGAAGCAACCGTTGCAGCGCGAAACATGCCTGCCTATATACGCCGGGCACGATGACGGGCACGCGCTGCCCGTCGGTTCAATCGCCGGGTCGGGATGCCGAAGACCAAGGGTCCCCGTCCGGAACATCGCCTGAAGAAAAGGGATACGAACATGGCCAAAGTCATCGGTATTGACCTCGGAACCACCAACTCCTGCGTCGCCATCATGGACGGCGCGCAACCGCGCGTGATCGAAAACTCCGAAGGCGCGCGCACGACACCGTCGATCGTCGGTTTCACCGACAGCGAGCGTCTGGTCGGGCAGGCCGCCAAGCGGCAGGCCGTCACCAACGCCTCCAACACCATTTTCGCGGTCAAGCGCCTGATCGGGCGCCGGTATGACGATCCGGTGATCGTCAAAGACCAGAAGAACATGCCTTACAAAATCGTCAACGGCGGCAACGGCGATGCCTGGGTCGAAGCCCGCGGCGAAAAGTATTCGCCCAGTCAGGTGTCCGCCTTCATTTTGCAAAAGATGAAGGAAACCGCCGAATCCTACCTTGGTGAAACCGTCACCCAGGCCGTGATCACCGTGCCCGCCTACTTCAACGACGCCCAGCGCCAAGCCACCAAGGATGCGGGCAAGATCGCCGGTCTTGAAGTGCTGCGCATCATCAACGAACCCACGGCGGCGGCGCTGGCGTACGGCCTCGATAAGAAAGAGACCAAGACCATCGCGGTCTATGACCTTGGCGGCGGCACTTTCGACATCACGATCCTCGAAATCGATGACGGCCTCTTCGAAGTCAAATCCACCAACGGCGACACGTTCCTCGGCGGCGAAGACTTCGACATGCGCATCGTCAACTACCTTGCTGACGAGTTCAAAAAGGAACACGGCGTCGATCTGTCGAACGACAAGATGGCGCTCCAGCGCCTGAAGGAAGCGGCGGAGAAGGCCAAGATCGAACTGTCGTCGGCCAGCCAGACCGAGATCAACCAGCCCTTCATCTCGATGGACCGCAACACCGGCCAGCCCTTGCACATGGTGATGAAACTCACCCGCGCAAAGCTGGAAAACCTTGTCGAAGACCTGATCAAGAAGTCGATCAAGCCCTGCATGGCCGCGCTGAAAGACGCAGGCGTCAGCAAGGAAGACATCGACGAGGTGGTTCTGGTCGGCGGCATGACCCGGATGCCGCGCGTCATCGAAGAAGTGACCAAATACTTCGGCAAGGAACCCCACAAGGGCGTCAACCCTGACGAAGTCGTGGCCCTCGGTGCCGCCATCCAGGCCGGCGTTCTGCAAGGCGATGTGAAGGACGTCGTCCTTCTCGACGTGACCCCGCTGTCCTTGGGCATCGAAACCCTCGGTGGCGTCTTCACCCGCCTGATCGACCGCAACACCACGATCCCGACCAAGAAATCCCAGGTGTTCTCCACCGCCGAAGACAACCAGAACGCGGTGACGATCCGCGTGTTCCAGGGCGAACGCGAAATGGCGGCCGACAACAAGATGCTGGGCCAGTTCAATCTGGAACAGATCCCGCCCGCCCCGCGTGGCGTGCCACAGATCGAGGTGACCTTCGACATCGACGCCAACGGCATCGTGTCGGTGAAAGCCAAGGACAAGGGCACCAACAAGGAACAGGCGATCACGATCCAGGCCTCGGGCGGCTTGTCCGATGACGAGATCGAAAAGATGGTCCGCGACGCCGAAGCGAATGCCGAGGCCGACAAGGAGCGTCGCGAGCTGGTCGAAACCCGCAATCAGGGCGAAAGCCTGCTGCATTCGACCCGCAAGTCGCTCGCCGACCATTCCGACAAGGTCGATCCGTCGACCGTCGAAGCGATCGAGTTTGCGATGGCACCGCTGGAAGAGGCCCTCAAGGGCGAAGATGCCGGCAAGATCCGCTCGGCCATCCAGAACCTGACCGAAGCCGCCATGAAACTGGGCGAGGCGATCTACAAGTCGAGCCAGGCTGAAGGTGGCAGCGGCGGCGAGGATGAACCGCGCCCGGTGGATGACGATGACATCGTCGACGCCGACTTCGAGGATCTGGGCAACAACAAGCGGAAGTGACGCCGCATGAACCGAAACGGGGCGGTCTGGTAACAGACCGCCCCTCCCGGTTCTGAGCAGGGGGTTTTGCCGTGGCAAAACGCGATTTCTACGACGTGCTCGGCGTCGCCAAGGGGTCCTCAGCCGAGGAACTGAAGAAGGCCTATCGCAAGAAGGCCAAGGAACTTCACCCCGACCGCAACTCCGACAATCCACAGGCCGAGGCTCAGTTCAAAGAGATCAGCGAGGCCTACGATGTTCTGAAAGATCCCGACCGCAAGGCCGCCTATGATCGCTATGGCCACGCCGCCTTTGAGGGTGGCATGGGCGGCGGACCGCGCGGCAATCCGGCCTATGGGCAGGGTGATTTCGCCAGCGCGTTTTCCGACGTGTTCGAGGATCTGTTCGGCGATTTCATGGGTGGCCGCGGCGGTGGTGGTGGCGGGCGGTCGCGCGCCCAGCGTGGCTCCGACCTGCGCTACAACTTGCGCGTAAGCCTTGAGGAAGCCTTTGCCGGCGTTCAGAAAACCATCGTCGTGCCGACCTCGGTGCAGTGCGAGGTGTGCCACGGATCGGGCGCCGAAGGCGGGGCCGAACCCGTCACTTGCCCGACCTGTTCGGGCATGGGCAAGGTCCGCGCGCAGCAGGGCTTCTTTACCGTCGAACGCACCTGCCCGCAGTGCAACGGCATGGGTCAGATCATCAAGAACCCCTGCCGCACCTGCGGCGGCCAGGGCCGCACCGAACGCGAACGCTCGCTTTCCGTGAACATCCCGCAAGGGGTGGAAACCGGCACCCGCATCCGCCTTGCCGGCGAAGGCGAGGCTGGCCTTCGCGGCGGGCCGAACGGCGATCTTTACATCTTCATCGAAGTGAAGGACCACGCGATCTTCCAGCGTGACGGCGTGCACCTGTTCTGCCGCGTGCCGATCTCGATGCCGTCTGCTGCCCTCGGCGGCGAGGTCGAGGTGCCAACCATCGACGGCGGCAAGGCCCGCGTGAAGGTGCCTGCCGGCGCGCAAACCGGCAAGCAGATGCGCCTGCGCGGCAAGGGCATGCCCGCCCTTCGTGGCGGCGGCACCGGCGACATGGTGATCGAGCTTGCGGTCGAAACCCCGGTCAACCTGACCTCGCGCCAGCGCGAACTTCTGCGGGAATTCGAAAAGCTCAGCGAAGAGAACAACCCTGAAGGCTCTTCCTTCTTCTCGAAGGTGAAGGGCTTTTGGGACGGAATGAAGAACTAAGGCGTTTACGCTTTCTTCACCAAGGCGCGCGACAGTCACTCCATGTCGCGCGCCCTCCATGAACCCCCCTTGCCGCTTTTCACGCCCGACCGGGCCGAGGATGAGGCCACTCTGGCCGCCGTCCCTGACCGTCTTCCCTCGTACATCGCAGATCACCGCAAACGCCTCCGTGACCGGTTCATGGAAGGGGGCGCACAGGCGATGCCGGACTACGAACTCCTTGAACTGGTCCTGTTCCGCGCCATTCCCCGCCAGGACGTAAAGCCCCTTGCGCGGCTCCTCCTCGACACCTTCGGCGACTTCAACCGCGTGGTGTCAGCAGCCCCTGCCCGCCTGACGATGGTGAAGGGCGTAGGCGATGCCGTGGTGCTGGAACTTAAATTGGTCGAAGCCGCGTCGCAGCGCCTGATGCGCGCCCGCGTGCTGCATCGTCCGCTCTTGTCGTCGTGGGATGCACTGCTGGATTATTGCCATACCACGATGGCGCACCGCGAAACCGAGCAGTTCCGCATCCTGTTCCTTGACCGCAAGAACGTTTTGATCGCCGACGAAGAACAGGCGCGCGGCACCGTCGATCACGTCCCCGTCTACCCGCGCGAGGTGGTGAAACGCGCACTTGAACTCAACGCCTCGGCGCTGATCCTAGTGCATAATCACCCGTCGGGCGACCCCACGCCCTCAGACGCCGACCTTTCGATGACGAACCAGATCGTTGAAGCATGTCACGCCCTTGGCCTTACGCTGCACGACCACCTGATCATCGGCAAATCGCGCGAGCTTAGTTTCCGCTCGCAGGGGTATCTGTAAAGCGCGGCACCAGCCACACCTCCACCCGCCGGTTCAAATGCCGCCCTGCCGCCGTTTCGTCACACGCCATCGGCAGCGCTTCGCCAAAGCCTTCCACGCGCGGCAGGGCATCGGCGCCAAGGTCGGGCGCCACCACCGCCAATTCCTGCGCCACCCGTGCCGCCCGCTCCACCGACAGCGCCAGATTGGCCTCGGCGGCACCCGAGCCATCGGAAAACCCCGCCAGCACCATCTCCTCGTTACGAAACTGCCCCGAGGCGATCAGTTGCGCCAGATCGCTGAGGTTCGTCTGCGACTGCGCGTCCAGTGTCGATGACCCGTCCTCGAACCGAAAGGTCAGCGACAGCCTGTCCGCCCCGTCCATCAACCCGACCAGCCGCTTCAGATCAGCCAGCGTGATGTCGTCGCCCGCCCCCTGAATCGCGTTGATCAACCGCATCCCGTCTGCCGTCATCGCCTGCCGCGAGGCTGATCGGTCTACATAACCCGCAGTCGCAACAACCGACTGCGCCTCAGGCGAGGCGACGAACTCCAGAAACTCGCGCGCCATCAGCGGCAGGCGGCGCGGCGGCGTCAGCAAGAAGATCGGCAGCGACAGCGGATAATCCTCGGCCTTCACTGCAAGTGGTGTCGGCAACAGCGGAAACCCGCAACTGTCGGTCAGCGTCAGGATGCGTGTTCTACCCACCTCGGCGCGGCCGGTGATCGCCAGCGCCCAAGGGTCTTTCGCCACCGCTTCGGCCAACTCCGCCAGATCCGGATGTGCTTGGTCGACCACGATCGGCAGGCCCAACCGGTCGGTGAGGGCGCGTTGCAGATCAGTTTCAGGCGCCAGTGCGTGCAGCACGATCGGCATGTCCGGCCCGCCGACCTCGGCCCAATTGTCCACCTCGCCCGCCAAGATCCGCGCCAGATCGGCGGTCGAAATCTCGGGAGTCGGGTTGTCGGTCGCCACCACGGGAACCAGCGCATCATAGGCCAGCGCCCGCGAACCGAACGGCTTTTCCGGCCGCGAACCGACAATCAGATCGGCGCGCCCGTCGCCCAGCGCCGCCGTCGCCTGATCCGGCATGGCGGCAGTAAAGCTCAACTCTGCCAAGACCTTGCCGGTTTTCGGGTCGCGGATCACGGCGGCAAAGCCCACCGTCTCCAGCGGCTCGAACAAAAGCCCGCGCGCCTCGGCAAAGCGTTGCAGCAGGGCGGGCAGCAAGGAGGCCCCCGCATCGGGCGACCCGGTGAACCGGATCAAAGCCTTGGGCGCGATCAGATCCGGGCAGGCGGGGCCTTCGCAGATTACGCCTTGCCCGTCCACCGTCAGCATGCCGTAAGACGTGTCGATCCGGTAGAACTCGCCGTCGAAACCCACAAGCGTGCCGGTCAGCACGATGCTGCCCTCACGGGCCACAAGGGTCACGTCCTGCGCGGCGGCCGCTTCAGCAACAAGAAACGCGGCGAAAATCGCCGCGCGCCCAATCGTCCAACCCATGACACGCCTGCCTCAATTCGAGACGGCGATCTTCACGTCCGGCGAAAGATTCTTCAACACCAGAATGTCCCCGGCCTGCCCACAATCCGGCAGTTGTACCTTGCGCGCCTCGACTGTGACCGTCCCATACTCGGCCAGGATCGAGTCTGCCTGAATCACCCGGCCACAGGTTTCCGAGGTGATGGCAAGTTCAACAACGACCTCGACACTGGCAGCGGGGTTGGCCGGATAGGTGTAGATCTCGGCAAACATCGGCTGATCAACCGACCGGTCGCCCAGTGCCATGATCTTCGTGCCGCCGCCGCGCCCGCTGTTGGAGCGCCCGCCGACAAAAATCTTGTCATCTTCCATGATCCGCAGGTCGAAGACATCGCTGTCGGTCCATTGCAGGCCAAAGCGCTGCAAATTGGCCACGTCAGGCACATAGACCGATCCCACCAGAACCTCGCTGTCCGGCAGAAACACCGAAACGATCGCTTCGGTTTCCAATGCCGGCAGCCGAACCCGCAGCATCCCGTCTGCCGAGGTGCGCGCGGCAAAGCTCATTCCGGCGTGGCGGATCACCAACCGCTCGCCCTTGGCACAGGGCGTCGAGATCGCGGCGTTGATGATGGCGTCGGGCTCAACCTCAAGCGTGATTTTCGCTGCACACCCTTCGGGTGCCGCCGTGCCGGCCAGCGCGGCAAGCTCCGTCACCTCGTCAACCGACGCGCCAAACCCCGTTGTCAGCGATGCCGAGGCGGGCACCAGGGGCACTTCGGCGGGCGCTTTGATCGTCCGTTCAATCGAACCGCTGGTCGCCGCGTTGATGGACGCCCCCGGCACGCCATGCTTCATCGACTGAACAAGGTGGCCCGCTGCCAGCGCAACCGCCAACACCGCACCCGCCCGCATCGCTTTGCGCTTAACGTCCATACTTCCACCGCGAATAGAATCGTACTCGTCGTGGGTAGGCGCCAATGCGGGCGATCCCGTGTCCTTTCGGGGGAATGTTTCCAGCAAAGAACCGCCGATTGCGCGATAATGCCAAAAAGAGGCCGCTCTTTGCCTCTTTTTGACCTTATTCGCGCAGCCGTCAGACCAGTTTGCCGTGGCAGTGCTTGAACTTTTCGCCGGATCCGCAAGGGCAAGGGTCGTTGCGACCGGGGTTTCCCCAGGTCGCAGAATCGGCCTCGTCGAACCCTGCCACAGCCACCGCAGCCGGTTCCGCAAGGGCCGGTGCCGGAGCAACCGGCGCCGGGGCCGTCGCGCTTGCCGCAACCGCCGGCTGTGCCGCCGCTTGCTGCTGCGCCAGCATCTGGCGCATCATGGCTTCCTGCTCTTCCTTCGTGATCGGGCGGATCCGCGACAACTGCTCAGTTACTTGCTGGCGCAAGGAATTCAGCATTGATTCAAACAGTTGGAAGCCTTCGGTTTTGTATTCGTTCAGCGGGTCGCGCTGCGCATAGCCACGGAACCCAACGACAGACCGCAGGTGTTCCAGCCGCAAAAGGTGGTCACGCCACTTGCCGTCAATGGCCTGCAACAGCACCTGCTTTTCGATGTTTTCCATCGTCGCCTGACCGAAGGCTTCGGTCTTTTCCGCCATCATCCTGTCGGACGCCTCGGAGATTCGTTCGCGGATCACGTCCTGATCCACACCCTCTTCTGCGGCCCAGTCTGCCACCGGCAGGTCCAGCGTCATCTTCTCCCGCAGTTCGGCGGCCAGACCGGTCGCATCCCACTGGTCAGGGTAGCTTTTCGGCGGCAGATGCACATCGACAAGGTCGTCGATCACCTGATGGCGCATGTCCATCGCGATTTCCGACACATCTTCCGCCTGCATGATCTCAAGCCGCTGGCTGAAGATCGCCTTGCGCTGGTCGTTCATCACGTCGTCGAACTTCAGCAATTGCTTGCGAATGTCGAAGTTGCGCCCCTCAACCTTGGCCTGCGCCTTCTCAAGGCTCTTGTTGACCCACGGGTGAACAATCGCTTCACCTTCCTTCATGCCCAGCGACGACAACACCTTGTCCAGCCGCTCCGACCCGAAGATGCGCATCAGATCGTCTTCCAGCGACAGGAAGAACGCCGACCGCCCGGGGTCACCCTGACGGCCCGAACGGCCGCGCAGCTGGTTGTCGATGCGGCGGCTTTCGTGGCGTTCCGTCGCCAGTACGAACAGTCCGCCCGCCGCCAGAACGGCGGCCTTCTCGTCGGCATGTTCCGCTTCAATCCGCGCACGTACCTCATCGGGGTGCAGGTGCGGGTCTGCGGCCAGCGCCTCCAGAACCTTCATCTCGACGTTGCCGCCAAGCTGGATGTCGGTGCCGCGGCCAGCCATGTTGGTTGCAATCGTCACCGCACCCAGCTTGCCTGCATCGGCCACAATCTTGGCTTCCTGCTCGTGCTGGCGGGCGTTCAACACGTTGTGCGGGATGCCCTCCTTCTTCAAAAGCTCCGACAATTGCTCGGATTTTTCGATCGAGGTGGTGCCCACAAGGATCGGCTGCCCTTTGGCGTTGGCTTCCTTGATCGACTTGACGATGCCTTCGAATTTCTCGCGCGCGGTGCGATAAACCTGGTCGTGTTCGTCAATCCGCTGCACCGGTCGGTTGGTCGGAACTTCAACCACACCGAGCCCGTAGATCTCACGGAATTCCTCGGCCTCAGTCGAAGCCGTGCCGGTCATGCCCGCCAGCTTTTCGTAAAGGCGGAAGTAGTTCTGGAAGGTCACGCTGGCCAGCGTCACGTTCTCCGGCTGGATCTTCACATGCTCCTTGGCTTCGATCGCCTGGTGCAGGCCGTCCGAAAGGCGGCGCCCCTTCATCATCCGGCCGGTGAATTCGTCGATCAGCATCACCTCGCCGTCACGCACGATATACTGCTGGTCCTTGTGGAACAGCTTGTGCGCCCGCAAGGCCTGGTTGACGTGGTGAACGATAGTGGTGCTTTCAGGATCATACAGGTTCTGCCCCTCGGTCAGGATGCCTGCGTCGATCAGCACCTTCTCCAGCGCCTCGTTGCCCTCTTCGGTGAAGGTCACGTTGCGCGCCTTCTCATCCACCTTGAAATGCTCGTCGGTCAGGAACGGAATGACCGTATCGACCTTCTGGTAAAGGTCGCTGCGGTCCTGGCTTGGCCCCGAGATGATCAAGGGCGTTCGTGCCTCGTCGATCAGGATGCTGTCCACCTCGTCGACGATGGCGTAGAAATGCCCGCGCTGCGCCATATCCGGGATCGACGACTTCATGTTGTCGCGCAGGTAATCGAACCCCAGTTCGTTGTTCGTGGCATAGGTGATGTCGGCCCGGTATGCCGCCCGCTTTTCCGCATCTTCCTGATGCGGCACCACAACGCCCGTCGTCATGCCCAGCGCCGCATGGATCTTGCCCATCCACGCCGCATCGCGCCGCACGAGGTAATCGTTCACCGTGACAACATGCACGCCCTTGCCCGCCAGCGCGTTCAGATAGGCCGGAAACGTCGCCACCAGAGTCTTGCCTTCGCCGGTCTTCATCTCGCTGATGTTGCCCTGATGCAGGAAGATCCCGCCCTTCAGCTGCACATCGAACGCCCGCAGGCCCAGCGCCCGCCGCGCGGCCTCGCGGCAGTTGGCAAAGGCTTCCGGCAGCAGGTCGTCCAGGCTTTCACCGCCCTCCTGCACGCGCCTTTGAAACTCCCGGGTCTTGCCGATGATCTCGTCGTCGCTCAGCGCCATGTATTCCGGCTCCAGCGCGTTGATCCTCGCCACCAGCGGACGGACAGACTTCACCTTGCGGTCGTTCGGCGTGCCGAACACCTTCCGCGCGATTGCACCTAGACCAAGCATGTTTTCTCCGTGGGACGATGATTACGTCATCGTGTGGCTGCCGGACTTGCCGGTCCTCGTTGCCTTCCATAGAAGAGCCAAGAAGAAAGCCGGTCGGCCCTGTCTCACGCGACTGTCGCGATTTAAGGGGTAGGCCGGGTATAGTCAACGTCGCGCGGCCAAAGGCCCGGATCAGGAGATGGTGAAATGATGAAATACGCAGGATTCTGGTCCTCGGTTGCCGCAATCGTGTTCCTTGCAGCCCCCGCCTTGGCCGAAGGTGAAACCGCCGCCACGGTCGTCGCCACCGTCAACGGCACCAATATCACGCTCGGCCACATGATCGCGCTGAAGGAAACCCTGCCCGAACAATACCAGACGCTGCCCGACGATGTGCTGTTCAAGGGCATCCTCGACCAGCTGGTGCAGCAGGAAGCGCTGGCCCAGTCGGTCAAGGATCTGTCGGCCCGCGACAGCGCCAATATCGAAAACGACCGTCGCGGCTACGTCTCCGGCGTGGCGATCCAGGGCATCGTGCAGACCGCCGTTACCGATGAGGCGCTGCAAGCCGCCTATGACGCGCGCTTCAAGGATGCCGCGCCCCAGACCGAATACAACGCCTCGCACATTCTGGTCGAGACCGAGGAAAAGGCAAACCTCCTGAAACAGGAAATCGCGGACGGCGCCGCCTTTGCCGACGTCGCAAAGGCCAATTCCACCGATACCGGCTCGGGCGCCAATGGCGGCGATCTTGGCTGGTTCGGCCTAGGCATGATGGTGAAACCGTTTGAAGATGCCGTGATTGCCGCCAAGGTTGGCGAGGTTACCGGCCCGATCAAATCGGATTTCGGTTATCACCTGATCCTCGTCAAGGAGACCCGTGTCGCCGCCAAACCAACGCTTGACGAGCTGCGCGATGAACTGGCCGCCGAACTGGAATCCGCCGCGATCAAGGCCAAGGTCGATGAACTGACCGCCGCCGCGACCGTGACGAAGCCCGGCGAAGCAATCGACCCGGCACTTTTGAAGAACACCGCGCTGATCGACTGAACTGTTTGACTGATCCGGGGCACCAAGGGGGGCGGGGGAATGGGCAAGACTGACTGGAAGGCCAAGGCCAAGGCGCTGAAAAGGAAACTGCGCGTCCTGACCGAGGGCGGCGATACATCGCCCGCTCCGGTGACGAAGGCCAAGCCCGTCTCGCCATTGGCCCCGGCCCGCTTTCCCGCCCTCCCCACCATCGCCGGGGTGGAATTTGCCGCCGTCGAGGCTGGTGTTCGCTACCAGAACCGCAAGGACGTGATGCTCGTCCGCCTCGCCCCCGGCACTGCGATGGCCGGGGTGTTCACCCGCTCCACCACCCGCTCGGCCTGCGTGCGCGATTGCCAGGCCAAACTGGCGATGAAGGTGACCGACGGCTCTGGCGCCGCCATTGTGGTGAACTCCGGCAATTCCAACGCCTTCACCGGCCGCGTCGGCGATGAAGCCGTCGCTGCCGTCACCTCCGGCGTGGCCGCCGCGCTCGGCATCCCTGCCGCCCGCGTGTTCTCGTCTTCCACCGGTGTCATCGGTGAACCGCTGCCGCATGACCGCATCACCGCAAAGATCCCCGACCTTGCCGCTACCTTGCGCGAAGACGCCATCGAAATGGCCGCCCACGCGATGATGACGACAGATACCTTCCCGAAAGGAGCCGCTGCCACCGTGCAGGGCGAAGGCGGCACGATCCACATCGCCGGCATCGCAAAGGGCTCCGGCATGATCGCGCCAGATATGGCGACGATGCTGGTCTACATCTTCACCGATGCAAGGATCTCTGCCGCCACCCTGCAAAAGATGCTGTCGCGCAACGTCGATGCCACCTTCAACTCGATCACGGTCGACAGCGACACCTCCACCTCCGACACGCTTCTTCTTGCCGCCACCGGGAAATCCGTGGCCGCCGAGGTGAAAGGCCCGGTCGCCAAGGCGTTTGAAACAGCGCTCCACGGCGTGATGCGCGACCTCGCGCTGCAAGTCGTGCGTGACGGTGAAGGCGCCACCAAACTGGTCGAGGTCCGCGTTACCGGCGCCGCCTCAAACGCCGATGCGGCGAAAGCCGCCTTCGCCATCGCGAACTCGCCCCTGGTGAAAACCGCGATCGCCGGGCAAGACCCGAACTGGGGCCGTATCGTCGCCGCCATCGGCAAATCCGGGGCCGAGGCTGATCGCGACCGCCTCGCCATCCGTTTCGGCGACATCCTCGTCGCGGCAAACGGCTGGCGCAACCCCGACTACACAGAAGCCGACGGCGCCGCTTACATGCAAAGGCCCGAACTGCTGATCCACGTCGACATGGGTCTCGGCGCAGGAAAGCGCAGCGTCTGGACCTGCGACCTCACCTCCCGCTACGTTGAAATCAACGCCGACTACCGCTCCTGAACTTCCTCTTTGCACAAGTATCCCACGGGGGGTCCGGGGGGTGTGAAACCCCCCGGCATTTCAACAAGAGCATCGCATGAAGGTCATCCTCGTCTCCGCCGTCGCCCTGATCGACCCCGACGGTCGCGTGCTTCTGGCCCAGCGGCCGGAAGGCAAATCGCTGGCGGGCTTGTGGGAATTTCCGGGCGGCAAGGTCGAACCCGGCGAAACCCCCGAAGCCGCCCTGATCCGCGAGTTGCACGAAGAACTTGGCATCGACACCTGGGCCAGTTGCCTTGCACCGCTGACCTTCGCCAGCCACAGCTACCCCGATTTCCACCTGTTGATGCCGCTCTTTGCCTGTCGCAAATGGCAAGGCATCGTCCACGGCCGCGAAGGCCAGAATCTCGCCTGGGTCAAACCGTCCGCGTTGCGCGACTATCCGATGCCGCCCGCCGACCTGCCACTGATCCCGATCCTGCGCGATTGGCTCTGACCCGCGCCAAGGGCGCAAGGCATTAACAGAACCTGAATCGGGCAACTAAGTCGTTGAAATGATTGGCCCCGCGCCGATGTCCCACGGTGGGACACTCGGCGTGGGGTCCATTTCCTGCGGTCAGGCCAGCGTCCGCTGAACCTCTTCCCGCTCAAAGATTTCGATCACATCCCCCGGTCGGATATCTTCGTAGCGCTCGAAGGCCATGCCGCACTCCTGACCGGACTGCACTTCCTTCACTTCATCCTTGAAGCGTTTCAGCGTCTTCAGCGTGCCCTCATGGATCACCACGCTATCACGCAGCAAACGCACGCCCGCCGACCGCCGCGCCACCCCTTCGGTGACAAGGCAACCCGCAACCTGGCCCACACCGGTTACCTTGAACACTTCCTTGATCGTCGCGTAGCCGATGAACGTCTCGCGCACCTCGGCCTTCAGCAAGCCAGACGCAGCCGCTTTGATGTCATCAACCAGATCATAGATGATCGAGTAGTAGCGGATCTCGACCCCCTTCTGATGCGCCGAGTTCCGGGCCGAAGCATTGGCCCGCACGTTGAACCCGATGATCGGCGCACCACTGGCTTCTGCCAGCCCCACGTCCGTATCGGTGATCGCGCCCACACCCGAATGCAGCACGCGCACGCGCACCTCTTCGTTGCCGATCTTTTCCATCGCCTGGACGATGGCCTCGGCTGACCCCTGCACGTCTGCCTTTACCAAGATCGGCAGCTCCGATACCGACAAGTCGGCCTTGGCCTTTGCCATCAGCTGTTCCAGCGTGGTCGCCGCACCCGCAGCCGCGCGCTTGTCCTTCGCGGCCTTCTCGCGGTAGGTGGCGATCTCACGCGCCTGCGCTTCGGTTTCCACCACGTTCAGCGTGTCACCCGCCGATGGCGTTCCAGAAAGGCCCAGAACTTCCACCGGAACAGACGGCCCGGCTTCGGTAACCGTCTCGCCCTTGTCGTTGATCAGGGCGCGCACTTTGCCCCACTGCTCGCCGACGACAAAGATGTCGCCCTTGCGCAGCGTGCCGTTCTGAACCAGCACCGTCGCGACAGGACCGCGTCCCACGTCCAGCTTGGCCTCAATCACCGCACCTGAGGCTGCCCGCTTCGGGTTGGCCCGGAGTTCAAGGATTTCCGCCTGCAGCGCGATGGCTTCCAGAAGTTGATCCAAGCCCTTACCTGTCTTGGCCGAGACTTCCACGTCTTGCACATCGCCCGACATGGCTTCCACAACCACCTCGTGCTGCAGAAGGTCGGTCCGCACCTTTTGCGGATCGGCGCCGTGCTTGTCGATCTTGTTGATCGCCACAATCATCGGCACTTTGGCGGCCTTGGCATGGGCGATCGCTTCAACCGTTTGCGGCATCACCGCATCGTCGGCAGCCACAACCAGCACCACGATGTCCGTGACCTGCGCCCCACGCGAGCGCATCGAGGTGAAGGCCGCGTGACCTGGCGTGTCGAGGAAGCTGATCTTGGCACCGGTATCCGTGGTGACCTGATAAGCGCCGATGTGTTGGGTGATTCCGCCTGCTTCGCCGGAAACGACGTTGGCATGGCGGATCGCATCCAGAAGGCTGGTCTTGCCGTGGTCGACGTGGCCCATGATCGTCACGATCGGCGGACGAGGGACCAGATTTTCGTCGCTGTCACGGACCGTGTCGATCACCTGTTCGACGTCGGCATCCGAAACACGAACCGCCTTGTGACCGAATTCCTCGATTACCAGTTCGGCGGTGTCTGCGTCGATGGCCTGGTTCATCGTGACCATCATGCCCATCTTCATCAGGGCCTTGACCACATCAGCAGCGCGCTCGGCCATCCGGTTCGCAAGTTCGCTGACCACGATGGTTTCAGGCAGCTGCACATCGCGCACCTGCTTTTCGGCCTTCTGACCAAGGCCGAGCGCCTTGGCGCGGGCTTTTTCCTGTTTGCGCTTCATCGCAGCAAGGCTGCGGGTCCGCCCGCTATCGCCTGCAAGCGCATCGTTCAGCGTGAGCTTGCCAGTGCGGCGCGCATCTTCACCTGCGGTGCGCTTGGCACCGCGGTCACGTTCCGCGTCGCGCTCGCGTTCGGTCTTGCGCGGGGCAAGGCCGGGCTTGGCAGACGCTGGACCACGCGGATCACCACCTGGAGTAGCCGTCGCGGGCGCGGCTTTGGCCGGAGCCTCGGTCGCCGCCGGGGGAGGCGTGGTGGAGCGCGACCGGGTGCCGAGCACATCGGCCTTGCGGGCATCAGCCGCCGCAGCTTTGGCAGTGGCCTCTTCGCGTGCGGCGCGAGCCTCTTCCTCGGCCTTCAGGCGAAGCGCTTCCTCGCGGGCGCGGTCTTCACGCTCTTTCGTCTCGATCTCTTCGCGGCGGCGCGCGCGGTCTTCCTCGCGGACACGGTCTTCTTCTGCGCGGCGGACAGCGTCTTCAGCCTCGCGTGCCTTGGCGGCGCGAAGAGCAGCCATCCGGCGCTCCATCTCGGCGTCAGAGATACCGGCAGGCCGTTTGGATGGGTCGCCATAGCTGGTCGATACACCGGACGTGCCAGCGGCCGGGGTTGCGGGCTTTGTTGCCGGAACAACCACGCGCTTGCGCTTCGTCTCGACCACGACGCTTTTGGTCCGGCCGTGGCTGAAGCTTTGCTTCACCTGACCCGAACGGGGCACGCCACCCAGGCCAAGGGGTTTCTTGCCGTCTGTATCGCTCATGCGTCCTACGTATCCTTCATGGCGGTCTCGCCGCCGTCCTGCCTGCCAGAATGCCCTCGCACTCCGGCCAGCCTTGCCGCTTCCTCTACAACACGGGTTCTGAGTCCACCAGCGGCAAGCGCGGCGTGTATCGCACGTTCGCGTCCGAATGCCAAACCCAATTCCCCGGCGGTCAAAACTCCAATGAAACCGCCGTCACGCTCGGGTGGAGAGAGCTTGGTCTTGCCACGCTCCGACCCGTCGCTGGCTTGCAAAAGCGTCGCCGCCTTGCCCTTGGCCAGCCAGTCCTTCACCTTTTCATAGCCCATGACCGCGCCACTGGCCTTGCGGGCCATGCTGACAAGGTCGACGACCCGCCGTACCAGAAGATCTTCGACCAGATCGACCAGATCATCCGGCACCTTGACCGGCTGGCGCGCTGCGCGGGCAAACAAACCCTTCTTGGCGGCCTTTTCAAGTGCGGCGCGGTCGGCGCTGACATAGAAACCGCGCCCCGGCAAACGACCAAGAATATCCGGCGTCACCACGCCTTCAGGGTCCAGGCAAAAGCGGATCAACCCGGCTTTTGGCTGGCTTTCCCCGGTCGCAATGCACTTGCGCTCCGGTTCGTCCTGATCTTTTTCTCGGCCGCCGCGCGTCAACGCTTGGGTTTCCGAGGTCTGAATCAGACCTCGGCCTCCGCGTCTT
The DNA here is from genome assembly GCA_963822435.1 of uncultured Alphaproteobacteria bacterium. GTDB lineage: Bacteria > Pseudomonadota > Alphaproteobacteria > Rhodobacterales > Rhodobacteraceae > JAUYQR01. The sequence goes on along the minus strand of CAWGHN010000003.1, from coordinate 873,620 downwards.
CTTCGACGGATTTTTCCAGCTCGGCGGGGTCGACCCAGCCCAGCATCACCCGTGCGGTCATCACCAGATGTTGCGCCTCCTCGAGGCTCATGTCGAATTTCTCGAGGACACCCTCGTCCTTCTTGCGGACGCCGTTCTCGGTGGTCCAGCCGCCGGCCAGTTCCCAGTCAGCGCAGGTGGCAAAATCTTCCAGCGTCCTGATGCCATCCTTGCCCAGTGCTTCGAGCATCTGGGGAGTGAGGCCATCGAATTCAACCAGGCTATCCTCGACACCCAAGGCGCGGGCGTTTTCCATGGCCTTGGCGTTGGCTGCCTCCAGATAATCGCGGGCACGGGCCTGAAGTTCACCGGCCGTGCCTTCGTCGAAACCGTCGATGGAGAGAAGTTCGTCCAGATCGACGTAGGCCACCTCTTCCAGGTTGGTAAAGCCTTCCGACACAAGAAGCTGAGCCATCATCTCGTCCACATCAAGCGTGTCCATGAACAGCTTGGTGCGCTCGGCGAACTCGGCCTGACGGCGCTGGCTTTCCTCGGCTTCGGTCATGATGTCGATATCAAGACCAGTGAGCTGGCTGGCGAGACGCACGTTCTGGCCACGACGGCCGATTGCGAGGGAAAGCTGTTCGTCCGGAACGACGACCTCGATCTTGCCCGCTTCTTCGTCGATCACGACCTTCGAGACCTCGGCCGGTTGCAGCGCGTTCACGAGGAACGTGGCCTGATCCTGGTTCCACGGAATGATGTCGATCTTTTCACCCTGAAGTTCGTTCACCACGGCTTGCACACGGCTGCCGCGCATGCCGACGCAGGCGCCGACCGGGTCGATCGAGTTGTCGTAACTGATAACGGCGATCTTGGCGCGGCTGCCCGGGTCACGGGCAACGGCCTTGATTTCGATAATGCCGTCGTAGATTTCGGGCACTTCCATCTTGAACAGCTCGGCCATGAATTGCGGGTCGGTCCGGCTCAGGAACACCTGCGGGCCGCGGGCCTCGCGGCGCACGTCCTTGATGTAGCAGCGCACGCGGTCGCCGATGCGATAGCTTTCGCGGCCGATCTTTTCGTTGCGGCGCAGGATGCCTTCGCCACGGCCGATGTCGACGATGACGTTACCATATTCCTCGCGCTTGACGGCGCCGTTGATGATGGTGCCCTTGCGGTCCTTGAATTCTTCGAACTGGCGGTCGCGTTCGGCTTCACGGACCTTTTGCAGGATCACCTGCTTGGCTGACTGCGCGGCGATGCGGCCCAGATCGACCGGGGGGACCTCGTCGATGATCTCGTCGCCCACCTTGGGGTCGGCCAGCCAGGTCTTTGCCTGCTTTGCCGTCACTTGAGCGTGGTGGTTTTCCACCGCGTCATCCTCGACCACCGTGCGAACCCGCGTGAACGACGCGCGGCCGGTCTTGCGGTCGATTTTTACGCGGATGTCCATTTCCGCACCGTACCGCGATTTCGCAGCCCGGGCGAGGCTGTCTTCCATCGCCTGAACCACCAGTTCGGGGTCGATCATCTTTTCGCGCGCCACCGCTTCAGCGGTCTGCAAAAGCTCAAGCTGGTTGGCCGAGGTAATCGCCATGATAGGTCTCTCCCGCTTAGTGTTTGGTTGGGGGAACGTCGTCCCCTTCGGTGTCTTCGGTTTCTGTCTCGTCTTCGATGCTGTCGAACTTGTCGGGGTCAACACCCTGCGCCTTGCGCTGACGCAGCATCTCGGTGATCAGGTCTTCGGTCAGGATCAGCTTTGCGTCCGAAAGCCACTCGAACTTCAAGCCGATGGTCAGCGTTTCGCCGCCTTCCTCGATCTCGATCAGGATCTCGTCGCTTTCAGTTCCGGCCAGAGTACCCTTGAACCGGCGCCGACCGTCGATCAATTCGGACGTCTCCACCCGGGCTTCCCAGCCTTTCCACACTTCGAAGTCCTTGAGGCGGGTCAACGGACGGTCGATCCCTGGGCTGGAAACTTCAAGCACGTAATTGTCCTCGATCGGATCTTCCACGTCCAGAACGGCGGACACGGCGGTTGAAATCTGGCCGCACTCGTCAACGTCGATGCCGCCTTCGGCCTTGTCGGCCATGATCTGCAGGATGCGCGTCTTGCCGCCCATCAGGCGGACGCGCACCAATTCGAACCCCATCCCTTCGATGACAGGTCCGATGATGTCCGCCAACCGGCGGTCGATCGAGGTTTTGGCGATCAGGTCCGACATGTTCGGTCCCCTTAAATTGAAAAACGGGCCGCAGGGCCCGTGCATCTCTTGCGGTAGCTGCGAGTGTGGACCCCGTAGCATCTGTTGAAAGCGATATATGGAAGCGGAACCGAGTCTGCAAGGGCCGTGTTGTTGGCGCGGATAGAGCAGGGAGCTGACTTGGACTGTCTTGCGCGGGATGGCTGGGTGGTCGCGGCGGTTTTCCGGTTCATGCCGCGAAGGTTCATTGCCCTTGCTTTGGCAACCTGCGATAGTTTGGTTCGGACGATTTATGAGGCCCGCGTGGCAGCGAACCGCCCCTTTCTCTCGCTGCTTCAGGTCGCAGCCCTTACCCTCGCAGCGGCAGTTGTCGGCTTTCCCGCCGCGGCACTTGACCGGCTGGATTTTGTTGTGTCCGGAGCGGACAAGAACCTTGCCAAGGCCGTCCGCGATGCCTCGCTTCTGCTGTCACAACAGGCGCAGAATCAGACCAATCCACAGGATCTGTTCGCAGCCGCTCGTGCCGATTACGCGCGTATCGTCACTGCACTTTACGCTCGCGGCCACTATTCCGTCGTGGTCAACATCACACTGGATGGGCGCGAAGCCGCTGCGATCCCGCCGTTTGAAGCCCCTGCCCGGATCGACCGCATCGCCGTGATGGTCGATCCCGGCCCTCAGTTCAGGTTTTCGCGCGCGACCGTAGCGCCGCTTGCGCGGGGAACCGACCTGCCGCAAGGCTTTGGCCCAGGAGAGGCCGCCGAAAGTGGCGTGCTCGCGGATGCGCTTTCTACGTCGATCACGGCATGGCGGAACATCGGCCACGCCAAAGCAGGACTTTCACGGCAGGATCTGGTCGCCGACCACCCCAGCGCCCGACTTGCTGCGGATCTGCGGCTTGACCCTGGACCCAAGCTTCGCTTTGGGCCGCTTGCGATCAAAGGTGCGGAGCGGATGCGGACGCAACGCATTCGCAAGATTGCTGGTTTGCCGGAAGGCGAGGTTTTCAGCGAGCGTGAGTTGAACCGTGCTGCCGAGCGACTGCGGCGGACAGGCATCTTTTCGTCGGTAGCTTTGACCGAAGCCGAAGCCATCACGGCACCCGACCTTCTTGGCATCAACGCAACCCTGGTGGAGCAGAAACCCCGGCGCTTTTCGCTTGGCGCCGAAGTCGCCAGCCTCGACGGCCTCGCGCTTACTGGTTACTGGTTGCATCGCAACCTGATGGGCGGCGGCGAGCGGCTGAAGGTTGAGGGCGAGATCACCAACATCGGATCCGGCTATAGCGGTGTAGACTATTCGCTGGGTCTGACGCTCGACCGCCCGGCAACGATCACGCCGGACACCACTGCCGGCCTGACTTTCGGCATCTCGCACCTTGATGAGATCGATTATTACGCAAATACTGCAGAATTCGGGTTGGCATTCACGCACATCTTTTCCGAACAGCTTACAGCCCGTGCCGGCCTGACCTACAAGGCGCAAGAAGGCCGCGATCCCGGCGGATCATTCAGTTTCCGGAATCTGTCGCTGCCAATTGGCCTGACATGGGACCGTCGTGACATCGCCACCAACCCGACGGCGGGCACCTATCTGGACGCGGAAGTGAAGCCGTTCCTGGGCTTTGGGACCAGCGATTCAGGCGCACGCCTAACTATGGACGGTCGTGTTTACCGCAGCCTCGGCGAACCCGGCCGCCTTGTTCTGGCGGCGCGCGCGCAAGCGGGCGCGATCCTCGGTGCGACGGTGCTTGGCACCCCGCGAGACGATCTTTTCTTTTCGGGCGGCGGCGGGACGGTGCGCGGGCAACCCTATCGGTCGCTGGGCATTTCTGTGGCGCGTGGGTTTGGGCCTCAGTTCCTGCTGGGCGGCACCTATTTCCTTGGAGCTTCGGCGGAAGTCCGTGCCAAGGTGACCGACCGGATCGGAATTGTGGGGTTCATCGATGCCGGGCAGATCGGCCTGGATGGGTTCTTCGATGATGTTGGTGGCTGGCATTCCGGCGCCGGGTTGGGCCTGCGCTATGACACAGGCTTTGGGCCGATCCGGCTTGACGTGGCAGCACCTGTCGGGGGAACGACGGGGAGCGGCGTCCAGATTTACGTCGGCCTGGGGCAGGCGTTCTGATGCGCCGTGGTCTTGCAATCCTGTTGTTGTCGACATTGCCGGTTCACGCGCAAGACGATGGTGGCGGGTATCTTGAAGCGTTTCTTGAAGAAAACCTGTCCGGTGCTGGCCGCAATGTCAGCATCACCGGCTTTGCAGGGGCGCTGTCTTCCGTAGCCTCGGTCGAAAGCATTACGATTGCGGACGATGCCGGCGTATGGATCACACTAAACGGTATAAAGCTGGATTGGAGTCGCTCGGCGCTGCTGTCAGGCGAAGTGGTGGTCAGCGAGCTATCGGCAGAGGAAATCATCGTCTCGCGTGCGCCCAACGCCGGGTCAGGCGCGCTTTCGCCGGAAGCACAGGGTTTCAACCTTCCAGAGTTGCCGGTGTCCATCGAGATCGGCCGCGTTGCCGCAGACCGGATCGTGCTGGACCCGACGCTGTTCGGACAAGCGGTGGAGGGAAGTCTGGAAGCCTCCTTGTCGCTGGTGGCGGGTGAGGGCAAAGCCTCTCTCGCGCTCATTCGCAACGACAGCGGGCCGGATGGCACAATCACGCTGGATGCAACCTATTCCAACGCTGATAAAAACCTGAGCGTGAACCTGTTGGCCGCCGAAGGGCAGAATGGGCTGGTGACAACCCTGCTGGATTTGCCAGGTGCGCCGGAGGCAGAGCTTTCGGTGAAAGGCAGCGGCCCTTTCGATGATTTTGCGGCAGATGTCCGCCTTGCGACAAGCGGAGTCGACCGGCTTTCAGGAACAGTCACGACTGCCGCCGTTGATGGGCAAGCCTACCGTTTGTCCGCCGACCTTTCGGGTGATCTTGCCCCGCTGTTTCTGCCTGACTACGCCGAGTTCTTTGGTCCCGAAGTGGCGCTGCGGCTTGATGCAACGCGGTTGCCCACCGGACAGATTGATCTGGAAACCTTCAAGGTGGCCACACAGTCGCTGCAACTGTCCGGGGCCGTCACGCTTGCGCCAGATGGCTTGCCACAACAGGTTTCAGTGCTGGGACGGATTGCGTCGCCGGATGGTGCGCCTGTACTTTTGCCCTTGAGCGGTTTGCCGACCGAGGTCGCCGAGGCGAACCTTTCAGTCGAGTTTGCCCCCAACAGCGGCGAGGGTTGGTCCGGCTCTATCGATGTTCGCGGATTGAAACGGCCGGACCTTGCTGTCGGGCATCTCTCGGTCAAGGGATCGGGTCGCATTGGCAGGACGCCGGCCGGACGCAATTTCGGAGCAAGCCTGACGTTCGCTGCCGACAATGTTCAGCCGACCGACTCGGATCTTGCTCAGGCTGTTGGTTCTACACTGACTGGCCGGGTAGTTGCGCACTGGCTTGAGGGCGAAGGTGAGCTCAGCCTTCCCATCGTTGGGGTCGAGGGTGAAGGTTTCGCGGGCAAGGCCAGCCTGAAGGTTGCCGGGCTGAAGGATGCGTTTCTGACCTCTGGTGAGATCGAGGTTACCGCTGCCGATTTCTCCAGGTTCAGTGGGCTTGCTGCGCGGCCCCTTGGCGGAACTGGCAAGGCTATTCTGAAAGGATCTGCCAGCCGACTTTCCGGGTTTTTCGATGTGGAAGGATCTTTCGTAGGAAAGGGGCTTGAGATCGGCATTGCCGAGCTTGACCGATTGCTGGCGGAGCAGTCGACAACCACCCTTTCACTTCTGCGCAACGAAAACGGAACCGTCCTGCGGTCGTTCAATCTGGCCGCTAAATCGCTGCTGGTGCAAGCGTCCGGGAACTTGTCGTCGAAGGCATCGGACCTGACCGCCAATCTGATCATTGCCGACCTTGGTGCGCTTGGTCCCGGCTATCGTGGACGCGCAGAAATGGACGCTGCCTTTTCTGGATCGGCGGATGTCGGTGTCTTGCGGGTTAATGGGACCGGGTCCAACCTAGGAATTGGCGACCAGCAGCTTGACCGCCTGCTGCAAGGGCAAAGTCAGCTTTCAGCAACCCTTCGGGTGAAGGGTGGTGTTTTGCAGGTGGAGAACGCGCAGGTTGCCAACCCGCAAGTTTCGCTGGCTGCAACGGGGGCCGTTGCTGGCGCAAAGAGGAAGATCACGCTTGACGCAAGGCTTGCCAACCTTGCGCTTATTGCGCCGGGCTTTCCGGGCGAGCTTAGGTTTTCTGGAACAGCCGAGCAGGATGACAGGGGGTATGTGCTGGATCTTCGCGGCAAAGGTCCGGGGCAGACCGATGCCACGGTCATGGGCCGGTTGTCGCAAACCTTCGATGACGCCAATATTGTCATTGCCGGCACAGCACAATCTGCGTTGGCAAATGTGATTCTTGAACCCCGCGCCATCTCGGGGCCGGTGCGTTTTGATCTGAAACTCGCCGGCCCCTTGCGGCTTTCGTCGTTGACTGGACGGCTGTCCCTTTCCAGTGGGCGCATCACCGACCCGGATCTGGGCATCGCACTGGAACGCACGGAAGCGATTGTCGATCTGGTGGGCGGGACAGCTCGGGTATCGGCCACCAGCGAACCGTCTACCGGTGGCAAGGCACGTCTGGATGGAACGCTTGAACTGATAAGCCCGTTCGTCGCAGATATTGATGTCGTGCTGAACCGCGTCAGGCTCGTGAACCCCGATCTGTATCAAACGTTCGCGGATGGCGCGCTCAAGATTTCGGGTCCACTTTCAGGGGGCGGACAGATTTCGGGCACGATCAACCTGTCGGAAACAGAAATCCGTGTGCCCTCTTCGGGATTTGGCGGTGCTTCGGGATTGCCCGACCTCCGACATCGCGCCGAGCCGTTTGCGGTTCAGGAAACCCGCAGAAAGGCTGGGCTAATTGGTCTGGCAAGTGAGAGGCGGCAAGTGCGCGGATCTGGCGCGTTCAGCCTGGACGTGAACTTGCTGGCGCCGAACCGAATGTTCATCCGCGGTCGAGGCATTGATGCCGAGCTGGGCGGATCCCTGCGATTGACCGGAAGGTCCGATGCGATCGTGCCCGCCGGAGAGTTCCGTCTGATTCGCGGGCGTCTGGACATATTGGGCAAACGTCTGGTCCTGTCGCAAGCAAGTATGGCTCTGCAAGGTAACTTCTTGCCAGATATCAGTATTTCGGCCAGCACGGAAAGCGACGGGATCGTCAGCTTTGTCACCATAAATGGACCGGTCAACCAGCCTGAGGTGGCGTTTACTTCGAACCCGGATCTGCCGCAGGAAGAGGTGCTGTCGCGCCTGCTGTTTGGCCGGGGGCTTGATACCATTTCGCCACTACAGGCAGCCCAACTTGCCAATGCCGTAGCGGTTCTTGCGGGGCGCGGCGGAGTTGGCGTGATCGGACGGCTTCGGCAAGGGTTCGGACTGGATGACCTTGATCTGACGACCGGCGAGGATGGCACTGCGGCGCTACGGGCCGGAAAGTACTTGTCTGAGAACGTATATACAGAGGTCGAGGTGGATCAAGAGGGCAAAAGCCAAATCAACCTTAACCTGGACATTCGCCCCGGTGTCACGGTGAAGGGCAGGTTTGGTGCCGATGGAGAGACCGGGATCGGCATCTTCGTTGAACGCGACTATTAATCAACTGCCAATTCGAATTCTATGTAGCCCGTCCCAGGGCTGGTCCATTGCCGTGACTTGCGGATAATTGACCCTTCAAGCCAGAAATCGTTGGTTATTTTACCTTCCGCACGAACACAGGTTTCCCTGAGGTGGATGGTGCGGTGCTGGCGTTCGAAGACTTCTATGATCTCACCGCCGGCGCGTGACATCGTGCAATCATAGTCGCGACGGTTCGTTTGGTCATCTTCGCCCAAAAAGAAATATGATCGCTTGTGGATGCCGGGCTCGGCACGCAGATCGGCAACCCAAGGGGCTGCAGCCGACATGAGATCAGACCCGATGCCTCTGGTCTGCACAAGCACGCCTTCGCGCAGAACGAACGTTGTGCCATCCGTGGTTGACCATGTCACGACGTCGCCCTTTGTGTCGGTGACGGTGACCAGTGCGTCCGCTGCACGTGACTTGATCACCACCCGCAGGATCGAAATGCCGTAGGCCTCCAGTTCCGTCCGCGATGTCTGGGCTGCGCTGGCTGTCCGGGTGGGTGATGATCCCTTTCCCGAAACGCGCGCAATCGTGGTGCGCGCCAAACCGGACATCGCCGAAGCGATCGGTGAAGGTTCGGACTTTTCGTTTCCACAGGCAACAAGGGCCAATGAGGCAATGCAGATCGCGGCAATTCGGGCAGGCAGGTTCAACGCCAGACCCTTCCCCAGCCGCGGTCCAAGGCATCCGAGTGATAGTCTCGAATCGAGTCGTAAAGGCGGCCGTCGACTTCAAGTCGTGCACCGCCATCACCGTTCGCCGGACGCAGAGTCGATCCGAACCCACCCTTCGTCTGCTGCCCGAGCGCCCAGTTGATCGGAATCGAGAAGCGAACGCCCTTGTCGAACCCACCTTCGCCGAAGTCGGCGGAAGACACGTCGGTCAGGGTTGCAAAGGCACCAACCCGCCATCCGTTGGCGAACACGCGATCTACCGAAATCGTGCCGCCCACGTCTCCGGCAAGATATTTTCCCACATCAAGCTTTCCAACAAAGCCGTTGCCGAAATCGTAATAGGCCGACAGGTGGCCGGTCATGATCCCGTAATCGTATTCGCCGAACCCGAAGCCACCGTCCGTGTCGCGCTGTCTGGAATAATTGAGTTCCACCCCTAGGGCGAGCGAGCTTTCGACTGGCTTCCACAATAGCTCGCCCGAAATGCCAGCATGCATACGCTCGAGGTAGCCAAGGGTCACCCGCGAGTAGATATTTTTTGCGGGCCGGGCATACCAGGCAAGCGTCAGCCGCTCCAGCGCCGGGTCGCCGAACCTACTGTACCGTGACCCATCCGAACGCACATGTGGAAGAACGGAGGAAGAAGGATCGCCTGAACGATCCGCATTGCCGAACAGCCGCTTGTAGATCGAGCCGGACAAGACCAGCCCCGGACGGACGTCGTAATTTGCGCTCAGTCGCAAGCCCACATCGCCCCTGAGCGGCTCGCTGATGCGAAGCGCGGGCTTCAGGCTCCAGCTAAACTTGGGATAAAGTTCGTCATTGCCGACAGCGCTGTCTGGAAGTGGTCCAGCATCACTGATCGCTATTTGCGACCGAAGAAGCGATGCGTTATCAGCTGCGAATTCAAGTTCCTCAAGGTCGCTGCGACGGATTGTCACCTTCGACGCCCCGACTCCGTTCACAACGGGGACGATTTCGAAAATCTGCACAGAGGCAGGCATCACGTGGGACAGCGCGCGGGCTGTCCGCCCAATGGCCTGCGCACCCGCGTCGATCCGGTTGTTACGGATCCGGACCTGAACGACGCCGGACGAATAGGCAATGTCCTGAACGACGATGCCATCGATTGCCAGACGCTTTGCCAGATTGTCGCGCAGGATTGGGCCAGCGGTCGCTTGTTCCACCCATTGTCCGTCATAGGCCTCAGGGTCGACGGATCGGGCAGGTCGCAACTTTACGGGCACCGGAGACGCGCCCATCACGCCGCCGGTGGCCCGCTTTTTGGGATCGAGGATCATGTGGAAGACAAGGCCGATCTCGGTTCCATGCATGGAATAAACGCCGTACCGGGCCGATGGTCCCTTCTGGTATTCGAGGCCGAAGTTGTAGGGGCTGCTGCGTTCCAAGATGCCGCGTTCTTCGGTTTCCAGAAGATAGGCGTCTGACGAATACTCTGCCTTAAAGGTCCATCGATCGTTGATCTTGTATTCGATGCCGCCAAAGGCCGCTGCATCGCCACGGAACCATTGGTGTGAATTTGGGGTGCCAGCATCCCCAGTGCCCAGAGGCGGCCGCGCGCCAAACGGGGCCGTACTTCCGCCGTAGGTTCCCAATCGACCCCATCCGACGCCTGCGGTGAGCTTCACCGTGTCAGAAACAGTTTTTGTGGCGGCGATGTATTCGGATGAGAACAGGCCCCTTCCAGTGAAGTCCTGAAGCCCTATCGTCAGTGATGGCAGATATCGGGTTTCCTGTAGAAGCTGGTAGCGCAGGTCCATGCTTCGATCGTCGAAGGTGTCGCCCTCTGCTGGGAACAGGGTGTTCCAATTGCTCCACTTCTGGAATCGAAACGCTGCTGATAGACGCGGTGTGATCTGAAAACTGATGGTTCCGCGCGTCACCGGGCCAACCACGGAGGCGCTGAATGCAAATGTTGCATCATCCTGCGCGTCACCTGAGGGCATGTCGATAAGCCCGGTGGTTCCGTTGATATTCAACGACCCGGTCATCTCCGCAGCCGCAGGGAATCCGGCCAGCGACAGCCCGATCAGAACTGAAGAAATGGCGAAGCTTCTAAAAAGGGGCATAGCGTCCGCCGTTCGGGAGATGCCGACAGTTTAGGGAAGAGTGTCGTGCATGGGCAAGGCCTATTGTAGTTTTGCCTCCGATTGCCCCAACATCCTGCGCATGTAAGCGCCGGGATGGTGGCGCTCAGGTGCCGTCGCCTTCCAACCGCAAGCGCAGTTCGCGCAGCACCGACAACAGCCCCTTCACCCGATCCTGGCCCAAAGTCTGAACAACGTCTCCGATCAAGGGTGCGACGCTGGCAACCGCTGAATCGCGTGCAGACCTGCCAGACGGGCTGATGGCGACAAACTTCTGGCGAGCGTCCTCCCAGTCCGGACGGATATGGATGTGACCGGCCCATTCGAGTTTTGCCAGAGTGTTGGTCATGGCCCCCCGGGTGACGTGGAACGACCGGGCCAGTTGCGCCGGGGTGCGTTCGTCGCTGATCCGAGCCAAATGATTGAGAACCGAAAAATGTGAAAGTTCCATTCCTTTAGGAAGTACTCTGGAAATCCGGCTTCGGGCCAACTGGTCGGCCATGAAGAGCTCGCCAAACAGCGCGACGGCAATGTCTTCGGTCTTTTCGTTGCTCATGGGCCATCAAAGCCCCGGTCGTGCGTCAGCGATGGCACCCGACGTCGGGCTTCGGTCACGCGCGACAGATCAAGATCGACGAGGGTAACGCCGACTTCAGTGCCAGCATCTGCAAGTATTTCCCCCCAAGGTGCGACCGCGAGCGAATGACCATGAGTGCGGCGGCCCTTCCCGTGGGTTTCGGCATGAAAGCCGGTCTGGGCCGGCGCAAGGATGAAGCACCCTGTTTCAATCGCGCGTGCGCGCAGCAGGATTTCCCAGTGCGCCGCGCCGGTGATGTGGTTGAACGCTGCAGGCACGGTCAGAATGTCGGCCCCAGCCTGAGCCAAACGACGATAAAGGCCTGGAAAGCGCAAATCGTAGCAAACCGTCATGCCAATGGTGCCGAACGGCGTGCGGTGAATAATGCCCCTTTGGCCCGGCCTATAGCCTTGGCTTTCCCGATAGACTTCTGTTTCTGACACATTGACATCGAACATATGGATCTTGTCGTAGCGCGCCGCGACATTCCCGCCCGGGCTAATCAGAAACGACCGGTTGGCGAACCGTCCGTCTTCATCCTCTGTCAACAAGCCCAGCGAACCAATGAGCAGCCAGACTCCACGCGCCTTGGCTTTCGCGCACAAAGCGGCGAGCGTCTCGTCCTGTGCTTCGTGCCGAAACACTGACCTTTGATGCGCCCTGTCCGACGATAGCCCGTTGGTCAATTCTGGCGTGAGGACGAACTCTGCACCGGCCGATGCTGCCTGATCGACCAGGTCTTGCGTCACCCGAAGATTGTCGACGGGGTCATCGGTCACATTGAGTTGGACCAGGCCAGCCCGCATCAGCTGGCCAAAAGCGGGTCAAGCTTGCCGGCATGGTCAAGCGCGTGCAAGTCGTCAGAGCCGCCGATGTGCCGGTCGCCGATGAAGATCTGCGGAACCGTCCGCCCACCGCCCGCCCGGGCTGTCATGGCCTGCCGCATGGCGGGGTCGCGGCTGACGTCGATCTCGTTGAACGTGACGGCCTTTTTCGCCAGTAACCGCTTAGCGGCAATGCAGTAGGGGCAATATGGCGTGGTGTAGATGTCGATTTGCGGCATGACGACCTTCCGGGTGACCCATCCCGACTATATGCATTTAGGCGTCCTTCGCAACGCGGGCCAGACTGAGAACTGAAACGGACGCGGCACCAGCGGCAAACAAAGCCTCAGTCGCCGCAGCGAAGGTCGCACCAGAGGTCATTACATCGTCCACGAGCAAGACGTCGCGTTGTTCCACTAGTTTTCGGTGCCTTTCCGGCACTGTGAAGGCATCGCGCAGATTGGCAAAACGAGCATCGCGATTGCGCCCCTCCTGACTGCCAGTGGTGCGGCGGCGGATCAGTCCGTCTGGGCAACTTTCCAGACCGGCCAGTCTTGCGACCGCCGCAGACAAAACGGCTGCCTGATTGTAGCGCCGTCTGAACAGCCGGAACCAGTGCAGGGGAACAGGAATGACCAGCATGTTCGGCTTGAGCATCGGCCGCGCGGCCTTTTGCATCCAAAAAGCCGCAGGCCGGGCCAGATCAAGCCGGTCACCATGCTTCAAGGCAAGCACGATGCGCCGCCCGTTATCCTTGTAAAGCATGGCGGCGCGCCCTTGGCTCCATGGACGTGCAATCGTCATGCAGTCATCGCAAAGAACAGTGCGATCAGAATCCTCGCCCTGAAGCGGAACTCCGCACAAATCACAAACAAGACCCGCTATGAATGACGTTTCACGCCAGCAATCGCCGCACAGCCCGAAATCTGACGTGACACCGGTCCCGCAGCTGATGCATTGGGGTGGATAAAGAACCTGGAGCGCTTCTTGCAAACCCATTTCAGCCCCCCAAGCTCGACACAATGAAAGAGCCCCCCAAACTTACCGACCGTGTCGCCCTATCGCGCAACCGGCAACGAGCGCTTCAAAGTGGCGCTCATCAAGGGGCGGGCTTTCTGCACGCCGCCATGATCGCGGATGTTCAGGAAAGACTGAACGAAGTTAACAGAACCTTTACGGACCCGGTGATCGTCACTGATTTTCCACACTTCTGGCAAAAGGCGCTTCCGCAGGCAACGATTGTGCCTGATGAGGACGTCTTGTCGCTTGATCGTTCACGGCACGATCTGGTGATCCACGCCATGAGTCTGCACTGGGCGAATGACCCGCTTGGTCAGCTTGTTCAATGCAGGCTGGCTTTGCGACCCGACGGTCTGTTCATCGCGCAGTTTCTGGGCGGAAGAACGCTTCAGCAGTTGCGCGCCTGTCTGGCTCATGCCGAGGCTTCCATCACCGGCGGTGTGTCGCCCCGCGTGTTGCCGATGGCCGAAATCCGCGATCTGGGTGATCTGCTGCACCGCGCCGGATTTGCGATGCCCGTGGCCGACAGCACTTTGCAGACGGTGCTTTACGGATCGCCGTACGCCCTCCTTGGCGACTTGCGCGCAATGGGGGAAACCAATGCCTTGGCTGGCCGTTTGCGGCACCCGACCAGGAGGTCGATCGTCACCGAAGCAATGGCGCTGTATGCCTCGACCTACGGTGACGCTGATGGCCGAGTTCCAGCAAGTTTCGAAATCATAAGCCTGACTGGCTGGGCCCCCGACGAAAGCCAGCCAAAGGCGCTTCGCCCAGGATCGGCACAGCAGCGGCTGGCCGATGCCCTCAACGCGCAAGAACGGCGACTTCCCGACGAAGGTTGACCCCGGGCCATAAGCCTTTATGTCCGGCTGTAACGATTTTCAGGATCACAGCGATGCTTGACACCAAGGCGGGACAAACCCCGCACTCCGAAACAGAGCTGCAGGAACCATCGATCGATCGGCCCGGAGAGGGTCGTTTGCTGCATGCTCCCGCGAATCATCCTCCCGTCCGCCGCGCCAAGATCGGTGTCCTGCTCGCCAACCTGGGCACGCCAGACAACTATGATTACTGGTCGATGCGGCGATATCTGAACGAATTCCTTTCCGACAAGCGGGTGGTCGACTACGCAAGCTGGAAATGGCAGCCGCTTTTGCAGCTTATCATCCTGACAAAGCGACCTTTTTCGTCAGGCGCCAACTACAAGCTGATCTGGAACCACGAGAAGAACGAAAGTCCGCTTCTGACGATCACAAAAGACCAGACCAAGGCGATTGCCGCGGTCATGGAGGCGAGGCACGGCGCAGACGTCGTCGTCGATTTCTGCATGCGCTACGGCAATCCTTCCACCGAGTCCAAGGTGCGCGCCATGGTCGAGGCGGGTTGTGAACGTATTCTGTTCTTTCCGCTGTACCCCCATTACGCTGGTGCCACTTCGGCAACTGCGAACGATCAATTCTTTCGTGCGCTGATGAAGGAAAAGCGTCAGCCGGCGGTGCGGACGGTTGCAGAATACTTTGACCATCCGCTTTACATCGATGCCTTGGCAAAATCAGTCAATGTCGCCTACGCAGCCCTGGACCACCGGCCTGAAGTTCTGGTCGCCAGCTATCACGGGATGCCAAAGCGATACCTGATGCAGGGCGACCCCTATCACTGCCAGTGCGCAAAGACCTCGCGTCTGCTGCGCGAAAGACTGGGTTGGGAGAAGGGGTCCATCGATACGACCTTTCAGTCGGTCTTCGGGCCGGAGGAGTGGTTGAAGCCCTACACTGTGGAACATGTGGCAGAGTTGGCGAAAGCGGGAAAGAAACGGATCGCCATAATGGCACCGGCCTTTTCAGCCGACTGCATCGAAACCCTTGAGGAAATTAATGGTGAAATCCGCGAGGCGTTTCTGCACGCGGGCGGCGAATCGTTCACCTATATTCCGTGTCTGAATGAAAGTGCCGCGCACGTTGAAGCGCTTTCAGCGGTAATCGACGAAAATCTTTCCGGCTGGCTTTCCGGGCAATGACAAAAGAAAAGGACGGCAGGAAACCTGCCGTCCCTTCCTTGGTCTGGTCGAAAAATTAGTTCGACGCAGCCGCTGCAATCACGAGCAGCAGCAGCAGCGGAACAACAATGCCGCCAGCCGACGACGAGGTCGCAGCTTCGACAACTTCCGGTTCCATAACAGGCTCAGCCATGCCACCAGCGAAGGAAGCGGTGGCGACAGCGGTCAGCGCGGCAGCGAGCGCAAGTTTCTTCATGTTAACCTCCAGTTAATGCGTGCCACCGAAGTTTTCAGAGGCGGCGACACGCTCCCAAGACTATCCTCATACAAGACGTGTAACCAGCAGACGTCCCGAAAAGCAATTGCAGAAGTTCATTTTGTTCGGACGTCGCTGTCGTTTTGTCAAATAAGCAACACCTGCGTGCCGACCTGCGCCATCTCGTACAGTTCCTCGATGTGTTCGTTGTAAAGGCCGATACAGCCGTTCGACGAACGGCGACCGATCTTGCGCGTGTCGTGAGTTCCGTGAATGCGGTAGTAGGTCCACGACAGGTAAAGTGCGCGGGTGCCCAGCGGGTTGTCCGGTGCGCCTCCCTCCACCACATCTGGCCAATCCGGATTGCGCTCTTTCATCGAGGCGGTGGGGCGCCAAGCCGGGTTTACCACCTTCTGGACGACCTCGGTCTTACCGCGCCGTGTCAGATCTTCCGACAGTGGCACCGATGTCGGATAGAGCCGGTAAATGGATTGATCTTCAGACCAGTAGTGCAGGGCGCGCGACGTGATGTCGACCAGGATGGCGCCGCCACGGGTGTTGTCGAAATAATTCTGCCACTCCAGCATACGGAAGCTGGAGACGTTGTTGCGGATCGTGCTTGCGGCAGGAAGGAACTCTGTCGTGCCATCTTGAGCAAGGGCCGGCAGGGCGGTGAGCGCCGCAGCGCCAGCCGCTCCCTGCAGAAGAGTGCGACGGTTGATGATTGATCTTGCCATGGAGGTTTCTCCTGCTCTTTCTTATGTCGACGTTCTCTTACTGTTTTTTGCGCCCGGCCGCAAATCACTCGGCCGTCAGCTTTCGCCGATCCGCAGACTTGGGTTTGAACACCGCCACGGCTTTCGGTATGGAGGGTCGAAACGGTCGCGCTTGGCTGCCGCTGGTTTGGTGAGATAAATGAAAAGACGCTCCGTGCTTCTGCTGGCTCCGGCCCTTCTTATCGCGGCATGCGCTCCTGCCAGCCGACTTCCAGCGGTTGGCGCGGATGGGCGCCCGCTGCCTCAAGTCTACCGTATCACAGAGACCGAGCAGGCCGCGATCCCGTTCCGTTTGCTTGATTCAGTCAATACCTTGCGGGCTGCCAAGAATCTGCCCGCGCTCGCTTATGATACACGGCTGAACGCGGCGGCGGCCACGCATTCGCGTGACATGTCGGTGCAAAACCGGCCTTGGCACTTCGGCTCGGACGGGTCGTCACCGCTGGTCCGGGTCCAGCGTGCCGGTTACAGCGGGCGTCTGGTTGGCGAGCTTATCTCCGAAACCTACGAGACCGAGTTGGAGACGCTCTCCACCTGGATGGCGCAGCCTGATACCCGCGGTATCATCATGGATCCGACGGCGAGAACCCTGGGCTTTGCATGGTTTCAGGAAGCCGGCGGAAAGATCTGGTGGACGCTCGTAACCGGGGCCTGAGGCCCGTCAGGGAAGAATGAAGATGGGCGTTCCCGGTTCGATCATCGAATAGACGACTTCAATTTCGTTGTCCGACACGGCAATGCAACCGGCTGTCCAGTCCCGCGTGCTGATGGACTTGTTCGGGCCACCGTGAATGAAAATGTCGCCGCCGGGCTGTTTGTCGACTGACTCGGCAAAGGCCACGTCGTTTTCGTTTGGATAAGAAATCCCGAGTGACAGGTGGAATTCCGAATTCGGGTTCTTATGCGATATGAAGTATCCGCCTTCCGGCGTCTTTCCATCACCCTCGAACTGCTTGTGCCCGTTGGGCATGAAGCCAAGAGCAACGTCGTAGCTTTTGAGCACACGGTCGTTATGCAGCAGATACATCTTGCGATCGGCCTTGTGGACCTGAACCTGTGTCACCTTTGGTCCGTTGTACGACCGGAACTTCGACCCACATGCCACAAGGCCAAAGGCCATCACTAAAATGACGACTAAACGAAGAATCCGCATCACTGTTCCGCCTGTATTCTTTTTCTTTTGGATACAGCATTCTACCGACCCTGCCTAGCGAGGCAGTTTGCTGGCGAGGTCACGGATTTGTCAACGCGGACGCGAAAACCGCGCGACCAGTTCGACATGGGCTGACCAACGAAACTGATCGACAACCCTTACCCAATCCAACGCGTAGCCGGTGGAAACCAGAATGCCGGCATCGCGAGCGAATGTTACCGGGTTGCACGACACCATCGCAACGACGGGAACGGTCGAATGGGCGATGCAACGGCTCTGCGCTTCCGACCCTGCGCGCGGTGGGTCCAGGACCACACCCGAAAAGCGCGTCAGCTCGTCAGGTTGCAGCGGCCTGCGAAAAAGGTCGCGAGTCTCGGATGTGATCCGGCGCAGGCCTTGGGTATTGCGTGCCGCCTTGTCCAAAGCTTGAATCATTGCTGCGTCGCCTTCAACGCAGTGAACTTCGGCAAATTCGGCAATCGGAAAGGTGAACGTACCCGATCCGGCAAAAAGATCGGCGACATGCTGTTGCGGACCCAATGCTTCGCGCACAGCCTCAAGAAGCGCGTTCTCGCCTTCCAGCGTCGCCTGCAGGAACGCACCGGGGGGCGGCGTCACCATTGCGCGGCCAAATCGCTGGATTGGAGAATCCCGCAAGGCAACCACTTCTCCGTCCCAAGTAAGACGAGCGAACCGTTGCTTTTCGACGATGCGCGCCAGCGCCATCCGCATCTCGCTGTCCAGCGGCTTGCCACCAGAGACCGCAACATCAGGGCCCGCGTCTGAACGGGTGACTGTCATGGAAAGCTCGGCCGTCCGTGACCCGCCGATCAGCGCAAGATCTTGCAAACCCGTCACCGCGGCCATCAGGTCGGGATGTAGCAAACGGCACTGAGGGATGGCCACCAAAGTGTCCGAGCCGCGGGCGTGAAACCCGATCAACACCCCTGATTTTGTGCGCCGTGCTGAAAACACCGCACGCCGCCGGGAGTGCGGCGGTGACGTGGCGACGCCTGTGATCGGGCGGGGCAAGCCGTGTGCGGCAAGGGCTGACGACACGACGGATGCTTTCCAAGCTTCGACGAAACTGTCCGCCACATGCTGAAGCTGGCATCCGCCGCAGGTTCGCGCATGAGGACAGGGCGCTTTTACGCGATCTGCCGAAGGCGTGACGATCCGCATGTTCGTCAGCTTGTCGCCATTCAGATCGCCCTCCACCACCTCTCCGGGCAAAACGCCAGGCACATAGAGGGTGCCGTCCGGCACTGTGGCCAGCCCATCACCAAGGTGACCCAGGCGGTCGATCGTGACTCTCACTCGGCTGCTTCCTGTTCGTCGTCCGTCCCCAAAAAGCCGCCGGACTGGCGGTTCCAGTAGCGGGCATAAAGGCCGTTTCTGGCAAGGAGTGCTGCGTGGTTGCCCTGTTCGACGATCCTGCCCTGTTCCATGACGATGATCCGGTCCATCGCCGCGATCGTTGACAAACGGTGAGCAATGGCAAGAACGGTTTTGCCCTCCATCACCTTGGACAGTGCGTCTTGAATACTTGCTTCAACCTCTGAATCAAGCGCCGAAGTCGCTTCATCAAGGACCAGGATTGGGGCGTCCTTCAAGAAAGCGCGCGCCAAGGCAATGCGCTGACGCTGCCCACCCGACAGCTTCACGCCACGTTCGCCAAGAAACGCATCGTACCCACGACGGCCCTTGTGGTCAGCCATTCTGCCGATGAAGTCGTCAGCCTCGGCGGCGGTTGCGGCGGCGACAATCTCGGCTTCTGCCGCGTCCGGTCGTCCGTAAAGGATATTGTCGCGTGCCGAACGGTTGAACATGGCCGTTTCCTGGGTGACCATGCCGATCTGACGGCGAAGAGATTCCTGGGTTACGTCGCGAACGTCAGTGCCATCAATCCTGACGGTTCCAGCGTCCGGGTCATAAAGCCGCAGCAGAAGCGAGACGAGGGTGGACTTACCGGCACCCGAGGCGCCAACGATCCCAAGTTTCTCGCCCGCACGCACCGAAAGATCAATTTCGGTCACCCCTGCCCGGCCATGTCCATAGCCGAAGCTGACGCGATCAAACTGAATCTCGCCGGCAACCCGCGGCAGGTCCTTGGCGTTTGACGAATCCGCAAGTGTGTGTGGAACCGCAAGCGTGTGCATTCCGTCCTCGACCTCGCCGATAGAGGTGTAAATCGACATCAGGGTGAAGCTGACCCAGCCCGACATCTGCGCAATGCGCATAGCGATCGCCCCTGCAGCAGCGATGGCGCCTTCGGTTGCCAGCCCACGCTGCCAAAGCAACAAGGTGCCGCCGATCAACACGACCGGCAGAACACCAGCAAGTGTCATCAAAGCCAGACGGAACCAGGTTGAGATGACGCCGAATTCGAGGCTTCGCTCCCGGAAAACATCCATCGACTTCAAGGCCACCCGGTCTTCGAAATCGGCATGGGCAAACAGTTTGACCGTCTTGATATTGGTGATCGTATCGACCACCTGCCCGGTGACCATCGCCCGCGCAGAGGCCCGGGCGGCAGAGTTGTCCTTCACCTTGGGCAGGAAATACCGGATCATCGCCACATAGGCGACCAGCCAAAGCGCCAGCACCCCGGCGATCCGCCAGTCAACCGAAAGCAGGTAAAGCACCGATCCGATGACCGACGCCAATGCAAACGCACCCGTGTTGATCGCTTCGGTTACCACATCCGTCACGGCACGCGCCGCCTGCATCTGCTTTTGCGCGATGCGTCCAGCGAAATCGTTGTCAAAGAAGGTCACAGCCTGTCCAAGCGTCCAACGATGCAAACGGCTGAGGACCAGAGGCAGAACATTCGGCCCGATCACGACGCTGTTCGATGCCGAAGAAACTCCGAATGCCAGTGGGCGCAGGACAAGATAAAAGCCCAGGCACGCCAGAAGCAGCCACGCATGGTCGGAAAAGAAACCTTCCGGTCCCGCTTCGACGGCTGCGTCGATGACCCATCCCATAATGATGGCCGAGACCACCTCGGTCACTCCGGCAAGCGACGAAAACACCACGGCCAGCCATAGCATTGGCCACGAGCCAGAAAGGCACCAGCGGAAGAAAGCGGCTAGCGTTTGGGGCGGCGGCCCGTCTGCCGGGCGGAATGCGTCGATCCACGTTCCCATCTTCTCAAGAAGCGTCATTCTGCCACCTCCTCAAGCCCGATGAAGCCGCCCGATTGTCGTGCCCAGAAGCGCGCGTAAAGGCCATTCTGCCGCAGCAGATCAGCATGAGTGCCGGATTCCGCGATCTGACCGTCTTCCACGACGACGATGCGATCCATCGCTGCAAGGGTCGACAGGCGGTGCGCAATGGCTATGACGGTCTTTCCACGCATCACTCCGTAAAGTGCGTCCTGAATTGCCGCCTCCGCTTCTGAATCGAGGGCCGAGGTGGCTTCATCCAGAATGAGGATCGGCGCATTTTTCAGGATGACCCGTGCCAACGAGATCCGCTGGCGCTGCCCGCCCGACAGTTTCACCCCCCGTTCGCCGACATGCGCTTCATAACCAGTGCGGCCTTCGGAATCCTGCAATCCCAAGATGAAGTCGTGCGCTTCGGCCTGCTTAGCAGCCGCGATCATCTGGTCGTCCGTGGCATCTGGGCGGCCGTACAGAATGTTGTCGCGCACGGACCGGTGCAGCAGGCTTGAATCCTGCTGGACCATTCCGATCTGCCGTCGGAGCGATTCTTGGGACACCTGAGATATGTCCTGTCCATCAATCAGAATGCGCCCCGATTCGGGTTCGTAGAACCGAAGCATCAGTTTCACGAGTGTTGATTTTCCAGCGCCAGACCGCCCGACAACACCGAGCTTTTCTCCCGGTTTCAACTCAAGCGACAGATTTTGCAGCCCACCGCTGCCACGCCCGTAATGGTGCGAAACCGTCTCGATTTCGATCCGGCCGTCGGTCAGGCGAAGCACGGATGCATCTGGGCGGTCGACCAGTCCGATCGGATGTGTGATCGTCTCCATCCCTTCCTGAACCACGCCCAGCGCCTGAACCAGCGACGTAAACGCCCACATGATCCAGTACGTCATGTTGTTCAACCGCAAGACCAGCGCAGTCGCAGCGGCGACAGTCCCGACCGTTGCGGTGCCCTGATACCAAAGCACGATTGCCCACCCGGTTACCGACACGATCAGGAACCCGTTCAGAAAAGTCAGCGCCAGATCCATCTTGGTTACGATGCGCATTTCCTTTTGAAAGGTTGTGCGGGCATGCTCGATGGCCTCTTTGGCGTAGGCCAACTCCTTGTCGTGGTAGGCAAAGAGCTTGACGGAATGGATGTTGGTGTAGGCATCCACTACCCTTCCGGTTACGGCCGACCGCGCGTCACTTGACGCCTTCGACGCCGGCCCGGCACGCTTTACCGTCCACTTCACCAGGGCCGCATAGAGCACAAGCCAGACAAGCAAAGGCAGGACCAGCCGCGGGTCTGCGTCCGCCAGCATGATCGCCGCACCGACCACCGTCACGCTGGCAAAGGCCATCGCATCGAACGTCTGGAACACGGCGTCGCCTGCCGCTGGCGGGGTCTGCATGATGCGATTGGCTATACGTCCGGCAAAATCGCTTTCAAACCAACCAACCGGCTGGCGGATGACATGTGCATGTGCGCGCCAGCGGATCATCGTGCCAAAATTCGGCAGGATCGTATTGTGAAGCAGGGCGACATTGCCGACCAGAAGCAGAGGTCGCAGCACAAGCACTGCGACAGCCACCAGAAGCATCTCGGCTCCGTAGGTCTGCCAAACCACTTGCGGACCATTTACAGACAGCAAGTCTACAAGTCGGCCGACATACCAGATCAGGGCCACATCGGAAAACGCTGCAATGACCGACAAGACAGCCGTTGCCGCGAACACCCCCCGAAACGGACGGATGAACTGTTTCAGAAATGGCCAGAGCCGCCGAGGCGGCGTATCCGTCTGCTCGTATGATCCGTAGGGGTCAACGAGGCCTTCGAAAAACCGGAACACGTGCGAAGCCTCTTTCCACGTCGAAAGAGGGATATAGTCCGTGTTGCGGTCGAGGGAAACCGCTAGCGAAGAAGTTCGTTTCGCGTCAGCCGCAAATCCGACCGCAGCCAAAGGTCCGTGAGGCTGGCGAGCCGCGCGCCAAGATCACGTCCGGCGAGGGGAAGAAGATCCTGCGCCTTGACCGGAAAGGTTGCAGCGGCACCTCGGTCCACATCCTCCGCCCATCCCGCCGGCAAGCCATGCCCCGACCTCGCCGCCCGCACGATAACAGCACTGCGGCCAACCTCGCGCCCAAGCTCCCAGCCGATCGCCGCAGCCCCGCGGTCCGATGCGGCAGCACGGCGTATTGCATGGATACGGCGACCTTCGGCCTTTGACAGGCGCAGATCTTCTGCCACCGCACCGCCCAGACAAGCAAGCCGGCGCATCCAATCCGGTGGCGCACCCCCCTCCAGCGCAGCCAGTCTTGCAATTGCGTCAAGGTCGGCGTCGGGAAGAACCCGGCCCAGAACACCGGCCTTGGCCATTGCCTGCAGCGTTGGCGCGGGGTTTCGCGCTGACAGAAGCTTTCTGATCTCGGCGCCGACCCGTTCGCGCGAAAGCGTATCCAGGCCGGCAACATGCGCGGCACAAGCCTGCAAGCCCTCCTTGTCGAGACCCGACGTCTCATCGCCGTACTGGGCGTGGAAGCGAAAGAATCGTAGGATGCGAAGATAATCCTCGCGTATCCGGCGCTCTGGATCGCCGACAAACCGGACGTGCCGTGCCAGCAGGTCGGATAGGCCGCCGATCGGGTCGAGCACTTCACCGAAACGGTTTGCGTAAAGCGCATTCATTGTGAAATCGCGGCGACCAGCGTCTTCGACGACGTCCTTAGAAAACTCTACCTCGGCGTGTCGGCCGTCTGTCGCCACGTCTCGCCGCAGCGTGGTCACCTCGTGTGGTTTGCCCCCTGCGATCACGGTGACGGTTCCGTGGCTCAGACCCGTCGGGACAACCTTCATGCCGTTAGTCGCTGCAAGGTCTACCACCATATCCGGCGTGGCATCGGTGGCGATGTCGATATCGGCAACAGACTCGCCCAGCAGTGCGTTGCGAACGCAACCACCCACGAAAAGCGCCTGCATTCCGGCCATTTCCAGAAAACCGCACAGCGCTTGGGTGCCCGGATGGTTCAACCATTCGCCGTCAATCCTCATCGCTGACACCGATCGGCAAGCCCACGCAGAATACGGGCCGTCGCCCCCCAGATATAATGTGGCCCATAGGGTACCGCATAATACTTGCGCCACTCTCCCTTCCAAAGCCGGCGTTCGATGGCGAAATTCGCGGGGTTCAAAACGTGGTCGAGCGGAACTTCAAACACTTCGTCAACCTCTCCCGGTTCCGGGACAGGCTGGAAAGCACATCGGACAAAGGCCAGAATTGGGGTCACCATAAAGCCTGTGACCGTTTCATGCGGTGGCAACTGTCCCAATATGTCGACATGTGCTTCGGGAAGTCCGATTTCTTCTCGGGCCTCCCGCAGAGCGGCTGCCTCCACCGATGCATCGCCTGCGTCTACCTTCCCGCCCGGGAAGGCGATCTGGCCTGCGTGATGCTTCAAGTGGGACGCGCGCTTTGTCAAAAGCAAACTCCCGCCAGTGATCGCGACCAGCACTGCGGCCGGACGCAAACCGACAGCGCTGCGCGCGATCCCGACATTCAGGTCGAAATCCGAAGACGGACCGGCAGGCAGCGACAATGCTCTGATCAAGCGCGCCTCTGCCGTTTCCGTCATGTCGGATCGGTACCTTCAAAGCCAAGAGTTCTTGGGATCAAACTCGTAATGCGCGCCGCAGAACTGGCAATCCGCCGTCACGATCCCTTCGGCCGTGGTCATCTTGCCGATATCTTTCTGCGAATAGATCGACATGGTCTGCCGCACCTTTTCTGGTGAGCAGGAACAGCCAAACCTCACCGGCTGCGACTCGAACGCGCGCGGCCCCTCTTCGTGAAACAGTCTGACAAGCAAATCGGTCGGTGCCACATGCGGCCCGATCAATTCCATGTCCTCGACCGTATCAAGCAGGATATTGGCGCGGGTCCAATTCTCACTCGCATCGCCGGCCAGGATAACCGCGTGCGTCAGCAGACCGCCCTCACCCGAGCCAGCCTCGGCCGCCACCGATCCGCCGACCTGTGGCATGTGCTGCAACATCACCCCGCCCGCCCGCCATCTTGCGGTCTGTCCCGGTTCACGAACCTGTCCGAAGGTCAGTGAAAACCGCGTCGGCAGTTGTTCGGACTGCGCGAAATATGTCTCGGCGCAGTGCGAAAGGGAGCTGCCCGCAATCGGAGTAAACCCTTGATAGGGAACCATGCCTTCGCCTTGGTCCAGCATGACCGCGAAGTAACCCTGACCGATCTGGCTGAAAGGATCTGCCATAAGATCCAGCCGCTCTGCATCATAGCTGGCATAAGCACGGATTCGGGCGGGCTCGCCTTCCTTGGCGGGACCATAGTAATCGGTGGCGATAAGCCGGGCCGGGCCATTGCCGCGAATCTGCAACGACAACTTCCAGCGAAGTTTCACCGCTTGGCCGATCAATGCCGTCAGCAACGCGGCTTCCGCCACCAAGGCTTCGATCACAGCAGGATAGGAATGCTGGCCCAGAACCTGGTCCAGAACGCCATCAAGGCGGGCAACCCGTCCACGGATGCCGGTCACGTCAAGCTGGAATGGCAGGACAGTATCGTCCCAGGCGAGTTTGGAGCCGATGGTCATGGGATTTCCTAAGAGTGCCAGCATGGCATATCGCGGCTATATAGGCAGGGCAATCGGCGGTCCAAGGGGTAAGCATGATCAGACGATATGGCGAAACCGTGAAGGCAGGCATACGCTACAAGCGTAGACCCGGTGTTTATGCCGTGCTTTTGCGGGGCGACAGCATCCTCGTGACGCATCAAGCGGCTCCGGTGCCAGAGTTTCAATTGCCTGGCGGGGGCATCGATCCTGGCGAACACCCGATCGCAGCCTTGCACCGCGAAGTCATTGAAGAGACAGGCTGGAAGATCGCCATCCACAGGCGGATTGGCGCCTTCAGACGGTTCACCTACATGCCGGAATACGACCTTTGGGCAGAAAAGGTCTGCACGATCTACCTTGCAAAACCGATCTTGCGGCTTGGTCCGCCCAGCGAGCCGGGCCACAGCGCTGTCTGGTTGCCGGTGGACGAGGCTCTTGGCCTTTTAGGTAATCCCGGCGACAGGGCATTACTGGTGCGTGCCATACCCTGAATATTCCAGAGACACCCCCGATACGTCGTCAGGAAACGAATCGCCCCCGAAATGTTCGATCAGATCCCAGACGAGGGCTTGCAGTATCTCCGGCCCATCCAGATGAGCGGACCGCGAAAGGCTTTTGGACAAACCGGAGTCGCCAAAATCGGCCCCATCAAGCCCCGGGCACTCGGTCACCCCGTCCGAGATCAGGATCAGCCGATCACCCGGCGCAAGTTGGACGGTGACGGCCTCGAACTCGGCGAACGGAATAAGACCTATGGGAAGTCCGCCCTTCCCCACCAACTCCACCGTGCCGGATCGTCGCAAGATCGCGGGATGCGGGTGGCCGGCCTGGGCTACCCGGGTGGTTCCATCCCGCAAATCAACCTCTGCGTAAGCCATCGTAAAGTATTGCTCTACCTGAATTTCATCCAGCATTAGACGGTTGAACCTGTCCATCACGCAGGCCGGGGCCAATGCTTCATGCCCCCGTCTGCGGTCTTTTGAAATACCAGGTTCTGGTCAGGCGTCGACCCGGTCAACAGGCCCGCCAATCGCGCCGTCATCATCGCCGACGCAACGCCGTGGCCGGATACGTCGATCGCATAGACCGCAATCCGGTGCAAATCGATCCGAAATGACCCGACAAGATCACCGCCAACCCGGCCCGAGTTTCGCAGCAAAAGCGCAACCTTCGCTGCTCCGAAATCCTGTAGGCGGTCGCGGATCAGCGTTTGCTGAACCTTGCGTGCCTCAATCAGGTCGCGGTCCAGCGAATCATAGATCGCCTGCAATTCTTCGAGTGTGCTGACGATCATGCGGTTCTTCGCCAACAACTCTGCCTGCATCGAAAGCATCCGCTCGCCCGCACGAAGCCGGGCGCGTAGTTCACTGCTGCTGAGAGGCTTTGTCAGAAAATCGTCTGCCCCAGCCTCCAGCCCGTCTGCGATTTCGGTCTTTTCCGATTTTGAGGTCAGCAGAACGAAATAGCCGTAAGACTGCCTCTCGAGCGCGCGAAACGCCTTGCAAAATTCAAGCCCTGAAAGCCCG
The DNA here is from genome assembly GCA_963822435.1 of uncultured Alphaproteobacteria bacterium. Lineage (GTDB taxonomy): Bacteria > Pseudomonadota > Alphaproteobacteria > Rhodobacterales > Rhodobacteraceae > JAUYQR01. The sequence goes on along the minus strand of CAWGHN010000003.1, from coordinate 847,056 downwards.
GGCATCATCCAGTCGCTGATGACGATGTCGACCTGTGCCACCCCGCAAGTGGCCAGCGCTGCCACGCCTGACTCCGCTTCGATAACCGAATAACCCCACCGCCGCAGGTGCATCGCCACCATGTGGCGTTGGGCGCGGCTGTCGTCCACGACAAGCACGGTCAAGGGTGGCGCAGAAGCGCTTTCTGATCTGCGCATGATATCTTCTGGCAGATTGGCCAGCAATTGTTGCTCCTTCACCGATTGGGCGGAGGGTCAACGGCGCGCCTTAACACAACATGAACATTAAGATTGAATATTCAATTGGGAGAACCGGTTACAGATTTTTAGGGAACTTTGCGCAGGGTCACCGGAAATGGCTTCGCAAAGGTGGAGTGGGCGATGATCGACTGGAACCGCGTAGAGCAGCTTCGTGAAGAAATCGGCGCGGATGACTTTCTGGAGGTCGCCGGGATGTTTCTGGAGGAAGCCGACCAGACGATCGATTTATTGTCTGCCGGCGCTCCGCCCGGCCAGATCGGATCACTGCTGCATTTTCTGAAGGGCAGCGCGCTGAACCTTGGCTTGGCCGACCTTGCACTGTTATGCCAGGACGGCGAGCGGCTCGTAACCAAGGGCGATCCTGCCCGGATCGACGTCGTTCTCCTCTGTTCCGTCTACGCAGTGTCGCGGTCAGCGTTCATCGCCCGCTTTCCGACGGAGTCCGCTGCTTAGATCAGAAACTCCGCCAGCGCTTCGTCCGTGGTGATATCGCGGTATGCCAAATCAGCCGCATCCATACGCTCGGTAAATGTACGGAAGTTTTCCGCATGCCGCGTCTCGATTCCGATCAGGACCGAACCAAAGTTGCGGGCCGATTTCTTCAGGTATTCAAAACGGGCAATATCATCATCCGGACCCAGCATCGAAAGAAACTCCCTCAGCGCGCCCGGACGTTGCGGCATCCGCAAGATGAAATACTTCTTGAGACCAGAGTATCTTTGGGCGCGCTCTTTCACTTCCGGCAGCCGCTCGAAATCAAAGTTGCCGCCCGAGGTGACGCAGACCACGCTCTTGCCGCTAATTTCGCCGGCAAGTTCCGGCAGAACATCGACGGAAAGTGCGCCGGCAGGCTCAAGCACGATGCCTTCGACGTTCAGCATCTCAAGCATCGTGACGCAGATCCGGTCTTCCGGGGCCAGCAAAACCTGGTCCCGGCTGGCCCAGCCCAGCCTTTGGAAGGTCAGGTCACCCAGTTTGGCAACCGCTGCCCCGTCAACGAAACTGTTGACGCGCGGCAGCTTTACCGGTCCGCCCTCGCGCAGCGCTGCCATCAGGCTTGCGCCGCCCAAGGGTTCGACAAACCGGAAGTCCACCGAAGGGGCCACCTCTCGCAGGTAAGTCGTGACCCCGGCTGACAACCCTCCCCCACCGACCGGAAGGATGACAAGATCAGGTGGCTCTTGCATTTGTTCAAGGATTTCCACACCGACGCTCGCCTGCCCTTCGATCACGTCAGCGTCGTCAAACGGCGACAGGAAATGCGCGTTGGCCTCATGGCAGAATGATTGCGCGGCCGCGAGAGTCTGATCAAAATAGTCGCCGGTCAGTTCGATCCGAACATTTTGCCCGCCGAACGCCAGGGTCTTGTCGATCTTCTGCTGTGGCGTGGTCACCGGCATGAAGATCGTTCCATTCACGCCAAAATGCCGGCAAGCGAACGCAACACCCTGAGCGTGGTTGCCTGCGCTGGCACAGACAAATGTTCGCTGCTGCGGATTTGTGACGCGGATCTTGCGCATCGCGTTGAACGCTCCGCGAAGTTTGTAACTGCGAACCGGCGTCAGATCTTCGCGCTTCAACCAGATGTCCGCTCCGTAGCGCTGCGACAGATGCTCGTTCCGCTGCAATGGCGTTGGCGGAAACAGGTCACGTAGCGCTTCCGTCGCCCTGCGTGCAGCATCTGGAAAGTGGGTCACGGCTGGCTCTCGGCTGTTGTTTAGGGCCCAAGGTAGATCAGGCTACCTGCGCGGCCACCGCCCTTTGTTACTGTCCCTCCCCCGCGACGCAAGACTTTTGCGGGCATCCGGGCGCCCTTACACTCATTCCCTCGCCCTTGCCGGTTGGCAAAAAACGCAATACACGCGGCGCAAATCTTTTTCCCAAGAGGCGCCAATGTCCGCACCGAAGAAAGTCGTGCTTGCCTATTCCGGTGGCCTCGACACGTCGATCATCCTTAAGTGGCTGCAGACCGAATATGGCTGTGAGGTCGTGACATTCACCGCTGACCTCGGGCAGGGCGAAGAACTGGAACCGGCGCGCCAAAAGGCAATCCTCCTCGGGATCAAGCCCGAGAATATTCATATCGTCGACGTCCGGGAAGAATTCGTCCGCGACTTCGTTTTTCCGATGTTCCGTGCAAACGCGCTCTACGAAGGCCTTTATCTGCTCGGCACGTCCATCGCCCGCCCGCTGATTTCAAAGCATCTGGTGCGGATTGCCGCCGAGACGGGTGCTGATGCCGTCGCCCATGGTGCAACCGGCAAAGGCAACGACCAGGTCAGGTTCGAATTGTCGGCCTACGCCCTCAACCCTTCGATCCGGGTGATCGCGCCATGGCGCGAGTGGGATCTGACAAGCCGCACGAAGCTGTTGGAATTTGCTGAAACGAACCAGATTCCGATCGCTAAGGACAAGCGGGGCGAAGCGCCGTTTTCGGTCGACGCCAACCTTCTGCACACCTCATCCGAGGGAAAGGTGCTTGAGAATCCCGCAGAAGAAGCACCAGAATTTGTCTACCAGCGCGTCACGCCGGTAGAAAAGGCACCAGATACGCCAGAATACGTTGAAATTGGCTTCGAGCGTGGCGACGCGGTGTCGATCAACGGCGAGACCCTAAGCCCGGCGACAATCCTGACCCGGCTTAACGAAGTCGGCGGAAAGCACGGCGTCGGCCTTCTTGATCTGGTGGAAAACCGCTTCGTCGGCATGAAATCCCGTGGGCTTTATGAAACCCCGGGCGGGACGATCCTGCTCGAGGCACACCGCGGAATTGAGCAGATCACCCTTGATGCTGGTGCCGGGCACCTCAAGGACAGCATCATGCCGCGCTATGCGGAACTTATTTACAACGGCTTCTGGTTCAGCCCGGAACGTGAAATGCTGCAAGCCTTGATAGACAAGAGCCAGGAACACGTGACCGGTACGGTAAGGGTCAAACTCTACAAGGGCTCGGCGCGCACGGTTGCGCGCTGGTCTGACCACAGCCTTTATTCGGAAAAGCACGTCACTTTCGAGGAAGACGCTGGTGCATATGACCAGAAGGATGCCGCTGGCTTCATCAAGCTGAATGCGCTTCGCCTGAAGCTTATCGCAACACGAAACGCGCGGGTGAAGCGCCCCTAAGTGGGGCGAGCACTCTGGCAAGGCGCGGCTTTCAAAAAGTCTAAAGCTTGAAGGCCGACAGATGTTCATACGACGCCATCGCCTGTTGCGCCAACCGCTCGTTGGCAACCGAAAGGTAGGGCAGCGAGCCTTCGGGGTCTTCGAACCCGGTCGAGCCATGCACCGCGTTGTACCAATGTGGCGCCCAAACCCCGTCATAAGGTTTTGGCCCCTTCGGCCAGCCGACCATTCCCGGAACAAAACCTATCCCCAAGGCGAAACAGAGTTTTTCCAGCGCCGCTTTCGGATTCGCACGGATATCCTCGGCCGATATCACCAGAGGCGCGCGCCCGAGATCATCTGCAACCTGATCGAAAAGCTCGGCCTGCTGCAAAAACCCGATGTCGGCCAAAGTCGGCAACTCGCGCTTTCTGGCATAGCTGGCAATGACCCGCGCCGGATGGCGGATCAGGAAAACATTCGTCAGCTGACGCATGAACCCTCGGTCAAACTCCGGGATCATGTGCATGGTCATATGCTTTTGATACCAAAGCGGCTTTCCGGCAGGGTTCGGCCCGATGCAATGCCGGGCAACAACCGTCGGGTCAGTCGGCTGCGCTGCCATGACCTCTTCCCGCATCGGGTGGTCTATGCCGGTGGCGGCAAGGTAGGCTGCGTAGAAGGGCTCGTCGCTGACGGCGCAATCCCCGCGCGAGGCAAAAGCGTACATCATCGCGGTGGAAAGGTTGCGCGGCCCGGACCACATGGCGATCTTCATGCCCCCACCAATGCCTTGTAGAGCCCGCGCAGGCGTTCGGTCATGGGGCCAATCTGGCCGCTCCCGATGATCCGGCCATCAATTGACCCCACCGGAGTTTGGGCGCCGAAGGTACCTGTCAGAAACGCCTCGTCCGCCGAATAGGTGTCGACCAGCGAAAAATTCCGCTCATAAAGCGGTATGCCGTTGGCGTTGCACAGGTCGATCACCTTCTGCCGTGTGATGCCATTCATGCAGTAATCACCAGTGCTGGTCCAAACTTCGCCTTTGCGCACGATGAAGAAGTTGCAGGCGTTGGTCGTGTTCACAAAGCCATGCACATCCAGCATCAGCGCCTCGTCGGCACCGGCCTTTTCGGCGGCAATGCAGGCCAGAATGCAGTTAAGCTTGGAATGGGAGTTCAGCTTTGGGTCTTGCGTCATCGGCAATCCACGCAGGTGCGGAACAGTTGCAAGACGGATCGGGCGAGGCAATTTCTGGCGCGAGTGTTCCATGATGATGACCATCGTCGGCCCACGCTGGCTCAGCTTCGGGTGTTGGAACGGCCTCGTCTTGACGCCGCGCGTCACCATCAGACGGGCATGGGCATCTGTGGTCATGGCATTCGCCCGCTGCGTTTCCAGCACTGCGGCGATCACTTCGTCCTTGCTGCGGACGATGTCGAGGTCGATCGCCTTGGCGGCATCAAACAGGCGGTCGACATGTTCGTCAAGAAACGTCCAGCGGTTGTTGTAAAGGCGGATGCCTTCCCACACGCCATCGCCCAACATGAACCCGGAATCGTAAACCGATACCATCGCCTCGGCCTTTGGTACGACCCGGCCATTCACCCAGATCTGGATGGCCTCGTTGCGCGCATCTTCCTCGGCCTGATGCGTTGAAACATTGTCGGTCATGAGCACCCCCGTTTTCGTGACGGTAAGGCGGGATGCTGCGAAGGTGAAGGGGCAGGATCACCCTTCAGTGAGCTCACGCCTCAGTGAGTGGACGGGATGCGTCGCGGTCGCACACGGTAACGCTGCAAGATAGGGAACAGATCATGTGGAAATTCGCAGTCGCAATTCTTATTGGAATGACCGGAATAGCATCGGCGCAGACAGAGAAGGCAATCGTCGCAGGGGGCTGTTTTTGGTGTGTCGAATCCGACTTCGAAGCGGTTCGCGGGGTAAAAGGTGTCGTTTCAGGTTACACTGGCGGCTCGCTGCAAAATCCAACCTATGAAAACCACGATGGCCACTACGAGGCTGTCGAAATCACCTTCGATTCATCGGTCATTTCCTATGCCGAGCTTATTTCCAAATTCCTGCGTTCTGTCGACGTTGTCGATGCGGGCGGCCAGTTCTGCGACCGGGGGCCAGCTTACCGGACTGCAATTTTCGTCGCTGACGACGCCCAAAAATCTGACGCCATGAAGGCGATAGCCGCCGCTGAAGCTGCCTTGGGTCAAAAGATCGTAACCCCGGTGAAGAAGGCTGGGAAATTCTGGATCGCAGAGGACTACCACCAGAATTACTACAAGGGCACCAACATCGTGCTGACCCGCGCCGGACCAAAAAAGCAGTCCAACGCCTACAAATTCTACCGCAAGGCCTGTGGCCGCGATGAACGGTTGCGCAATCTTTGGGGGTCCGAGGCGTTCAAACCGTAGTAGCCCGGCTTTCAGTAATTGCCAGGCGGATCGCTTGCCGGAAACGATCCGTCGCTCTGTTCGTCCACGATGTCCCACTCTTCCGGCTGGTTGCGCATCGCTTCCGGTCCAGACGGCCGAACGTGCCGAAACGGCGTGGTGCCGGTGGAGCGTTTACGCCCCAGCATCGTCAACGCGGCCAGCGAAGCGATGGTGATACCCGCAATCATCAGGGTGCGTGCCACAAGTGTCATCATATCATCCGATCCTGTCTGCCTGAACAAAAACACGCTGCGGCGCTTAAAGTTCCGCTTCAGGGCCGACGTTAGTTGATCAAACGAAGCGTCAGTACATCAGGAATCCACCAGAGACGTTGATCATCGCTCCGGTCATGTAGCGGGACATGTCCGATGCCAGAAACACAGTCGCGCCGACGTGATCTTCGGGTAGGCCAAGGCGTTTCATCGGGATCTGCTGGATCATGGCCTTTCGGTCAGAGTCGGTCTGCCCGGGTGTGTGCATCATGGGTGTGTCCACCAGACCGGGGGCGACACTGTTGACGCGGATGTTCAGCGGCGCCCAGCTTCGCGCCATGCCACGCGTCATGGTGGTGATCGCGCCCTTGGTGGCGTTGTAGACGACCGACCCGCCGAAACCGCCCGAAAGTGCGCCCTGGCTTGAATAGTTGATCACGCTGCCCGGGGTTTTGGTGTCTGCCAAGCGCCGAGCGAAGGCCTGCGTCAGGAAGAACAGCGCCTTGAGGTTGATATCATGCTGCACGTCCCAGTCCGTTTCCTTGACTGCGAAAAGGTCAGACGTACGCAGGATGATGCCAGCCACGTTGACCAGAGTGGTGGACAGGCCGAGGTCGGCTTCTACTCTGCTGACAAGGTCAGGCAGTCGGGAGATCTGGCGCAGGTCGGCGCCATAACCCTTGTGTTCTGTGCCAAGGCTGCGGGCGGTGGCGTCGCAGGTGGCTTGATCAAGATCGACCAGCGCGACTTTGGCTCCTGCTTCGGCAAAGCCTTCAGCTACGGCGCGACCGATGGCGCCGGTCGCGCCCGTAACGATGACGGTTTTGCCAGAAAGGCCCCAAACCAGGTGGGTCATCGGTCCAGCCTTGCCGAGCGAACCAAATCTTCATTGATCTGTATACCCAAGCCCGGGCCTTCCGGCGGGTTGATCCAGCCATCGGTATGCCAGACGGGTTTGTCCACCAGATCGGCCTGCGCCGGGCCGTAGACGGGTTGCAGTTCCAGTTCCTTGCAGGCGGGGCAAGCGAAGCTGAGCGCTTGGCTTGCGGCAGAGACAATGGCAGTGGAAAAATTGTGCGCGTTGGCCTGCCTGCGATGTGCGTGGCAGACTTCGGCCGCCTTCAGAAAGCCTGTGATGCCTTCGATACGGCCGGGGTCAAGCCCGATGACATCGACTGTGCCCGATGTCACGATCTGCTCCACCCCTCGGTGGTTCCATTCCTTTTCACCATAGGCGATCTTCAACGACGTCGCGGCGCGCAGGGCTTTGTATCCATCTGGATCGTAGTCGCCCAGCGGTTCTTCCAACCAATGGACGCGGTAGTCCTCGAAGGCACGGGCGCGCTGAATCGCGGTGGGCACATCCCAGAAGTTCTTGATGCCTAGATCAACCATCAGGCGCTTGTCGCCGATGGTGTCGCGGACGGTGCGCACAAATTCGACATCGCGGTCGTGGTCATACCCCAGATGCGCGTCACCGCGCTTGCCGAAGCCAACCTTTACGCCCTGCATGCCGCCAGACAGATAGCCCTGAATGTCCTCGGCCATCGCGGAGATCGAGGCCTTGGTGCCGTGGATCGAGGCGATGGCGGGCATTCGCGCGTTCGCTGGGCCGCCGAGAAGGTCGAGGAGGGAGCAATTCAGCACCTTTCCCTTCAAGTCCCACAGGGCGATATCGATGCCGGAAATGGCAAGCGACGCGATGCCGGAACCGTTGCCGTACCACCAGCTATGCTCCTTCATCGCCAACCAGATTGTGTGGATGTGAAGCTCGTTCTTGCCAATGACCAGTTCAGCCAGCCCGTCCACCAGCGCCTTGGCAGCCCGAGAGGCTTCGGGGAAGTAGGTGCAGCATTCGCCCCAGCCTACCGCCCCATCCTCGGTCGTGATCTTCACAAGGCAGACCGACCGCAGCCGCGAATGGTCATTCGGTTCGGGGTAGGCGACCGGAATGGCTTCGACGCTGCGGATGGTCATGTCAGTCCTGCTCGCAGGTTTGGCGCTGCTGACCCAAGCCTTCAATGCCAAGCTCCACAACGTCGCCGGCCTTGAGGAAGCGCGGCGGCTTCATGCCAAGCCCGACGCCGGGCGGCGTTCCGGTGGAAATGATATCGCCGGGGTGCAGCGTGAAGAACTGCGACAGATAGCTGACCAAATGCGCCACACCGTAGACCATCGTCTTGGTGGAACCGTTCTGCATCTTTTCGCCATTCACCGTCAGCCACATGCCAAGATTCTGCGGATCGGCCACTTCGTCGGGCGTCACCAGCCAAGGTCCGGTCTGGCCAAAATTGTCGCAGGACTTACCCTTCGTCCACTGGCCGGAGCGTTCGGTCTGAAACGCCCGTTCTGACACGTCGTTGATCACGCAATACCCGGCAACGTGGTTCAGCGCTTCGGCTTCCGAGACGTATTTCGCGGCTTTGCCGATGACAACGCCCAGCTCAACCTCCCAGTCGGTCTTTTCGGACGTGCGGGGGATCAGGATGGGATCGTTCGGGCCACAGATCGCCGAGGTGGCCTTCATGAAGATGATCGGTTCTGGCGGCACTTTGGCGCCGGTTTCAGCGGCGTGGTCAGAGTAATTCAGGCCAATGCAGATGAACTTGCCAGTTCCGGCCACGCAGGCGCCAAGCCGCGGGTTGCCGGAGACGACGGGAAGCGTCTTCACATCGGTCTTGGCAAGGTCGGGCAAGCGCGTCAGCACATCGCCGGCAATGTCCCCAACAACACCGGAGAGGTCGCGGATCTGGCCGTCGGCGTCAAGGATGCCGGGCTTTTCCTGGCCGCGCGGGCCGTAGCGGAGGAGTTTCATATTCTTTCCTTCTTGTCAGGCGGTGGAGCCGGGAACAGCTTTGCGAACGCCCTGCCCGGTCAGCGCGCGGGTGATTTCGTCGGCGACAAGGCTTTGTAGCCGTTCCACCGCCACATCGGAATACCATGCGGCATGCGGGCCAAGCAGAAGGTTTGGCGCGGCCCGAAGCGGATTGTCGGCGGGCAGGGGTTCGGTGTGGAACACATCCAGCGCCGCTCCCCCGATTACCCCATGCGTCAGCGCGTTGGCCAACGCCGCTTCATCAACCAAGTCGCCGCGGGCGGTGTTCACTAAAACAGCGCTGGGCTTCATTTGCCGAAGGGTCACGGCGTTTATGATGCCCGTGGTTTCCGGCGTTGCCGGGGCGTGAAGGGTCAGCGCATCTGATTGTGACAACAACGTGGGCAAATCGATCAGTGTCAGCCGCGGAAAGCTGCCGGTAAAGTAGGGATCATGCGCCAGAAACTGAAAGCCGAACGGCGAAAGGCGGGTCGCAACCTCTTGCGCTATACGACCGAAACCAAGAAATCCGACCGTGGTTTCAGCAAAACTTTTCAGCGGCCTGGAGACGCCAACGGCGGCCCAGTCACCCTTCCGAACGGATGCATCCAGCGCGGGAAGCTTGCGCAAGAGCGCAAGGATCGAGGCGGCGGTGTGATCTGCAACCTCAGCCGTGCAGTAATCCGGCACATAGGCGGCCTTGATTCCAAGATCGTTCAGCGCGGCCACATCAAAGTTATTGTAACCCACACCGTAGCGGATGGCGGTTCCACCCGGTGCCATACCGGCAATGGCAGCGCGGGTCAGCGGAGCGAACTGCACCACGGCCACATCTGCGCCCTTGATCGCTGCGGCGACCTGGTCGGCGGTCTTGCACGCGTGGCGCTCAAGAACAGCCCCTGCGGCACGGGCAGCCAATTCTTCCTTGATCACGCTCGGGAACGTGGCATCGGTGACGACGACGCGCTTCATTCCAACGCCCTCAGTCCGACTGACTTACGCAGGTCAGGGTTGCGCACGTCAACCTCCTGTCCGGCCAGCGCATCGGCTGCCGGGGTGCAAAGCCATGCAATAGCCTTTGCAGGTTCCTCCGCAGGCGCCAGGTTTTCACGCGGAATTTTCGAGACCGGGTTGATTCCCGAAGCCCGGATGCTGCCCTGCATGTCGGTATCCACCACACCCGGCGCAAAGCCGAACACCCGGATACCTTGTGGGGCGTATTCCTCATGGATCGCACGGGTCAACATCGCAAGCCCGGCCTTCCCGCAGCAATAGGCGCTCCACCCTTCCATCGGGCGGTGGGCAGCGCCGGAAGACAGGTTGATGATCGTGCCCCCACCCTTGGCCACCATATGGCGCATTGCCGTTTGCGTCGCATGGAACGCGGCGATCAGGTTGGTTTCGATGTTCGCGCCCCAGTCTTCGGGCGAAACGTCCAGCATCCGGCCAATCGGGCCAATGACCCCGGCGTTGTTTACGAGGATGTCGAAGCCATTCTCCAGCACGGTGGTCATGGCGTCGCGGTCGGTCATGTTGGCGTGGTGACCAACGGCCTTGACTGGCCCAAGCTCACGTTGGGCGGCAGCAATGTTAGCGGCAGTTCGCGCGGTGAAGTGGACTGAGGCGCCCATCTCGGCCAGCGCCCTGACGGCTGCCAGCCCGATGCCGCGATTGCCGCCTGTGACGAGGGCGGTTTTGCCTGAAAGGGTCAATCGAGGCTCCATTGCTTGGGAAGGAGAAAGGGAAAGCCGGTTCGGCTGTCGATGTCGATCTGCATGAGCGGGGCCATGCTTTCCGACCATTTGACGTTGATCGGGTCTGTTTTCAGGTAGTTGATCGTGGCTTGCAGATCGTCCGTCTCGAAATAGCCGAACAGCGTCAGGCCGTGGCGGAAGATATGGTAATTTCTGATGCCAGACCGGCGAAGCGTCGCGTCCATTTCAGGCCAAAGTTCATCGTGGCGCTGCTTGTATTCGGCCTCATAGCCGGGGCGAACGCCCAGAACCCATGCATAGGATGCCATTCAAACCTCCGTCAGATAGTCGTGCAGGATCGCGCCCGGCACGAGGGTGAATGTGGCTTTCCAGTAAAACCCGTCCAGCATCTCAACGACCGGCAGGCGGTGCAGCGGGGCCTGCGCATTGGGGCAGAGCTCCACCGTGCAGGGGCCGCGCCAGCATTCCGTCACCTGCACGTCGGCCAGTTGGCGCGAAGTCAACTGCCGGATCGCCGGGGTGCCGTCGATATGGTCGATGGCCTTCAGGTTCAGATTGGTGGCGAAAGGAAAGATTACCGACAGGTCGGTGATCTCGGCCTTTGTCTGCTTGTAGGGCATGGTTCCCGTCAGCACGTCGATCCCGTTTCTTTCAAGGCTGCCGACAATCAGATCGCCGCGAAACTCCAGCTTGGGATTGCCCAGTTTCTTAGGCTGGCCGTGCAGCTCGCGCCCATGCGCCACGCCAATATCCGACGACAGGAAAAGCCACGGCGAATAGGCGCCCGTTGCCTTGCCGGGAAGCGTCGCCCCGACCATCACGTTGACCTCGTGATAAGGGCCAAGCCAATCGGTATCATTCATCTTGTAGACGTGAATCATTACCCGATCGCCGGTCGAGACGAGCGGTTCCGGCAGCAGCGCGCGGATTGCCTCCGGATCGGTACGATAGGTCAACGTCAGGATTTCGGCATCGCGAAACGTGAACGGGAAAGGCGGCACCATCGGCGCATCCAGCGGGGTAGAGAACCCTGATTTGACGATATCGGCGCGGGTGGTCGGCCATTTCATCACACGGTCTCCGGTTTGCCAGAAGCGAACGAGCGGTACATGGCGTCCAGCGTTTCGACGGCGCGCTGACCGATCATCCCAGAGGCCTCATTCCGGGTGGCCGTCCCAAGGCAGATCTGCGCCAGCCGCTGTGTCGGCTCGATGCACTCATAAGCACCCTGCCCTTTCGGAATATCCAGCACAGTGTCGCGACCATCCTTGCGCCGAACCTCCATCCTCTCGCGCTCTACGTCGATCAGCAGCATCCCATCTGATCCGAACACGCGCACGTCGACCTGATAACCGCAATGCTTCGGCACAGTCGAAGAACCTGAAACGACCGCCGTTGCGCCGGACGCAAAGCGCAACGTCGCGGCATCATACCAATCGACTCCCGCGGGCGATCGGCCCGCAATCGCATAAACCTCGGCTGGCGCGTCATCGACCAGCGCGTACATCAGGCCCAGCGCATGACTAAGCTGCCCCCAGCCGTAACCACCCGCATTGGCCGGATCGGCCCAGGTATCCTTGCGCGGCTGGAACATGTGATCGCGCGTCTCGACCAGCCCTTGTCCGCCGAACAGATCTTCGGTCGGGCTGGCCATTTGGCATACTACGTGCCGAATGGTGCCAATTTCTCCAGCGCGCATAAGATCGGCAGCTTTCCGGGTAAAATCCTTGAAATTCCAGCCGTAGGGAATGATGATCTGTAACCCCTTTTCTGCGGCCTTCGAGACGATTTCCTGCGCCTGCACTGCGCTGGTCGCCATCGGCTTGTCGATCAGCACATGTGCGCCAGCGTCAAGCGCTGCCATTGCCTGCTCGTGGTGCACCGTGTGGGGCGACACAATCACCGCACCGTCAGGTTTTTCCACTGCCAGCAATTCCCGGTAGTCCGTGTAGCCCCTGGCAATGCTGAACCTCTCGGTGATTTCCTTCAGCGCCACAGGATCGCGGCGGTTCACGGCCACAAGATCAACGGTCGGATCAGCCAGCAGCGAGGGGATGTAGACATGCGCACCCCACCAGCCTGCGCCAAGAACGGCTATTCTTGCCTTACGCACCTGTCACCTCCCGAAGCGCGTTGCGGACATTTATCATGTGCTGGCGCATCGCGCGCTGCGCACCGACCGGATCATGCGCCTGCAGGGCAGAAAGAATGACCTGATGGTCCTCGATCGACTGCTGGCGAATCGACTTTCGCTTCTGAAACGCCTGTCTGCCTTGGTCGCCAAGAACCTGAAGCAGCTTACCGAAACGCGATAGGAAATCGTTGCCCGATGCCTCCAGAATAGTCTTGTGAAACTCCACATCGGTGTCGTGAAACACATCGGCGTCTTCCGGGTCGGCCATTTGGACGGCCACCAACGTCGCCAGCCGTTCCAGCGCGGTAACGGTCAGGCGTTCCGCCGCCAGACCGGCAAGCATCGGTTCAAAATAAATCCGCGCGTCGAACAATTCGGCCATGTTCTGCGCGTTCAAAGAGACAAAGAAGTCCATCGGCGACAGCAGTTCCTCGGCATTCAGCGCAGTGACATAGACCCCGCCCCCATGCCGGATCTCAAGAACGCCAAGGATCGAAAGCGCCCGCAGTGCCTCGCGGACCGTCGGGCGGCTGACATCAAGCTGTTCGGCAAGGTCGCGTTCGGATGGCAGCTTGTCACCGGCCGCAAGATGCCCGGCTTTCACCAGATCCAGAATCCGCTGAACCACCATCTCGGAAACCGACTTCTTGTTGATCGGGTCGGCCAGCGTTGCCACAAGACGGAGCTTCGGTTGCTTCATCGTGCCCTCGCCAACATTCGGCTGCCGGTCTGGCGGATAATCGGAACCATGACCGACAAGATCAGCAACGCTCCCAGTACGCCTGTCTGGATATGTCCGGTGATGTTCTGCAACGCCATGCCGTTGCGCATGGAAAGCACGATGAGAATCGCCAGAATCGTGCCTGACATTGTTCCTGCGCCGCCAAAGATGCTGACCCCGCCAAGCAGCACCATCGTAATCACGTCAAGTTCGAACCCGCTTGCAATGTCACCCCGAACCGCGCCCACGCGTGCGGCAAACAACAGCCCGGCCAGTGCAGACACGACCCCCGAGGCGATGAATATCTTGGTCTTCACCACCTTCACGTCTAACCCCGAATACTCGGCAACAGCCCGGCTGGCACCGATGAAGTAGACTTTTCGTCCGAATGCCGTCCGTTGAAGCAGCAGATAGGCCAGAACCGCCAGAGAGGCGAAAATCACCATTGCGAAGGGAACCGGGCCGACGAATCCCCCCTGTCCCATCTGGTCGAACCAGAGGGGAAAGTCGCTTATTCCACGATCCTCGACCAGTACGCGGGCAAACCCTCGAAACGCTATCATCGTGGCCAGCGTAACGACCAGCGACGGGATGCCGAACCACACGATAAAGAACGCATTGAACGCACCGCACAGAAACCCGATCGCCATCGCAATGGCGACAGCCCCTGCGCCCGGAACTCCGGCCTGCACCAGCCAGCCAAAGGCACAGGCGGCCAGGCCCATGACCGAAGCAACCGATAAGTCAATCTCGCCGTTGATGATCACGAAAGTCATCACCAGCGCCACGATGATCTTTTCGACCGATAGCTGGAACATGTTGATCTGGTTGCCGACGGTCAGGAACACCTCGGAATTCAGCACATTCACCAGATAGATCAGCACCAGAACCGCCAGCAGAAACCCTTCCCAACTGGCAAGCGTCGATCGCAACTGTCTCATTGCTGGCCTCCATCGGTCTTTCGTTTCAGCAAGCGCCGCATCAGCACGGTATCGGCAGCCACGGCCGTCAGGATGAGCAGCCCCAGAACCGCCTCGCGCCAGAATTCGCTGACCACTTCCCAGCGGACAAGCGAGGTGTCGATCACATCTATAAGCGCCGCGCCGATCAGAACCCCAAGCACGTTCCCCGAGCCGCCAAAGATGTTGACGCCGCCGACCACAACCGCACCGACCGACTTCAACTCCAGCCCCAGCCCCGCGACCACGGTAATGTTGCCAAAGCGCGCCAGGAACATGAACCCGGCAAGCCCCGCCAGCGCCCCCGAGATCACGAAGGCCAGAAAGATCGTCCGTTCCGCATTGATGCCCGCAAAGGCTGCGGCATCCGGATTGGACCCGATCGCAAAGAATTGCCGTCCCGCACGAAACCGTGTCAGGAATGTATGTGCCACCAGCACGACCACGACCGATATCGCCACGATCCACCGCATCTGCAACTCACCGATGCTGAAAGCGTTCTGCGTGGCAAAACTCGTCAGCCAGACCGGCAATCGTTCCGTGGTGATCGACGATCCATCCGAGCTTTGAACAAGAATCGACCGAAAGATTGCCAAGGTGGCCAACGTCACGATGATCGACGGCAGCCGAAACCGGGCCACAAGGAACCCATTCAGCGCCCCGAATATCGCGCCAATCAGCATGGCCAGCAACGGAACCAGCAGGGGCGGCAGGTCAGGGTAGGCCATAAGGATGCCTCCGGTGAAATAAGCGGTGCAGCCCACCACCGATCCGATGGACAGGTCGATGTTGCGGGTCAGCACAACGAAGGCCTGCCCCACAGAAATCAGCGCGATGACGGCAACCGACCCAGAGATCCGGTTGAACAGGCGCGCATTCAGATAACCGTCAATCTGGCTGGCAAAGAACAACACTGTTGCTGCAAACACACCCAGAAGGACGATAATCCGCAGCGTGCCCAGCGAAATGCGCATCAGGCCACCTCCGCCGCGACGGCCAATCGCATCACAGCCTCGTCGGTCGCCGCGTCACCGGCAAACTCGCCCACGATTCGGCCCTCCCGCATCACCAGAATACGGTCTGCCAAGGATAACACCTCAGGCAGATCAGACGAAATGATGACAACCGCCACGCCCTCGGCCGCCAGCGAGCGAAGAATCTGATGAACCTCTGCCTTTGCTCCGACGTCGATCCCGCGTGTTGGTTCATCCACGATCAGCAGGCGCGGTTTGGTGTTCAGCCACTTCGCCAACATCACCTTTTGCTGGTTGCCACCGGACAGCGTGCCGACCGGAACTGTCAGGTTTGCAGCCTTTATGTTCAATTGGGTGCGAAACGCCGTTGCATCCGCCAGTTCGCGCATCCGGTCCAGCCAGCCAAAGGCTCCGGCGTATTTGCCCAGCATCGGCAGGGTAATGTTTGCGGCTATGCCCTCGGTCATCGCCAATCCAAGTTTTCGGCGGTCCTCCGATACATAGGCAATGCCCAGCGCCTGTGCCTGTTTCGGGTTGGCAATCACCACGGACTGCCCGCCCAACTCAACCAGGCCGCTATCCGCCGGCTCCACACCGAACAATGCAAGCCCGACATCCGTGCGCCGCGCCCCGACAAGGCCCGAAAAACACACGATCTCGCCGCGGTTGACGTGAAACGACACGTCGTGGAAAGCACCGCTTCGGCTAAGGTTCGACACATTCAACAGCCGCTCGCCAGTGTCCCTCGACGGCTCTCGCGCAAAGCGCCCTGCCATATCACGCCCGACCATCTCTGCGACCATCGAGGCCTGGGTTACGTCCTTCACCGATCGCGTCGATATGTGCTTTCCGTCACGCATCACCGTGACGGTGTCGGCCAGCGCAAAAATCTCCTCCAGCCGATGCGAAATGTACAGCACCGCGACACCCTGATCACGCAGGGCGCGCGCAATTCCGAACAACCGTTTCACCTCATGGTCCGACAGCGACGCCGACGGTTCGTCCATAATCAACACCCGGACGTTCAGTGAAATCGCCCGAGCAATTTCTACGGTCTGCTGTTCGGCAAGCGTCAGCTCCGCTGCGGCCCGGCGCGGATCAAGCGTTACGCCCAGACGGGCGATCATCG
Source organism: uncultured Alphaproteobacteria bacterium (assembly GCA_963822435.1). Classification (GTDB taxonomy): domain Bacteria; phylum Pseudomonadota; class Alphaproteobacteria; order Rhodobacterales; family Rhodobacteraceae; genus JAUYQR01. The sequence goes on along the minus strand of CAWGHN010000003.1, from coordinate 830,588 downwards.
CCGCCGCTTCGTCGTTCATGGCCGTCCAGTTGATCAATCTTGGCCGGTCCTGATGGCTGATGAAGATGTTCTCGGCCACCGACAAGTCGGGAAACACCATCGGCTCCTGATAGATCGCCGCGACGCCTGCCCGCTGCGCATCAGCCGTGCCACGGAATGTGACGGGGCGCCCGTCGATCACGATGTCACCGCCGTCCGGCTGGTGAATGCCGGTCATTGTCTTGATAAGCGTGGATTTTCCTGCTCCGTTCTCGCCCACCAGCGCGTGGATCGTCCCCGCCTCGAGCGTCAGCGAAAACGCCGACAGGGCCGTAGTTCCGCCAAAGCTTTTGGAAATGTCGCGCATGACAAGAACGGGGATCATTCTGGGGAACCTTCAGGGTAAGGGTGGCCAGCCCCCCGGGGAGCGGGAGGGACTGGCCTGTGTCGACCTCGAGGCGTTATTTCGCTTCGGCTTCGACGTTGTCCTTGTTGTAGACGGTGAACGGCCCCATCAGGATGCGCTTGGCGCCGGCACGGCCGGGGTCCTCCTCGATGGTGTAGTCACCCATGCGCCCGGCGGTGAAGGTCTCGCCGATCTCGCCTTTGATCTTGCCGGTCGCCAGCATGTAGGACGTGTAGTAGGTGAGGTATCCAAGATCCACGAAGGACCACAGCGCAAACTCAGGCGCGCAGCCATTCATCGTGTAGCTGACCATCTCCGCCGGCAGGCCAAGACCGGAAACCTTGACCTTGTCGCAAAGGCCTTCGTCCTGCATCGCCTTGGCCGACGCCTGAATGCCGACAGTTGTTGGCGACATGATCAGTTTCAGGTTCGGATGGCTGTCCACCAACGCCAACGCGCGGTTGTAGCTGACTTCTGACTGGTCATCGCCGTAAACGGTGTCGACCAGCTTCATGTTGGCATACTTGGGGTCTTTCAGTGCCTCTTCCATAGCCGCGATCCAGGCGTTCTGGTTCGCCGCGTCGGGTGTTGCGGAAAGAACTGCGAATTCACCTTCGCCGCCCATGATTGAGTGCGCCATGTCAGCCATCACAACGCCGATGGAGCCGAAATCGACCTGCGCGACAAAGACCGTTTCGCCCTGTCCCGACGGGATCGGGCTGTCCCACGTCACGACTTTGGTTCCGGCAGCTTGCGCTGCTTCAGCCGCCGGCCCGATCTGGTCGCCAGCGTTGTTGGACAACATCACCACATCCTGACCCTGGCTTCCGGCTGTGGTCAGAATTTCGATCTGGCCTGCGACCGAATTTTCGGGCGTCGGGCCGGTGTAAAGCAACGTGCCGGTGTTGCCGAGTTCGGCATGAGCCTCTTCAGCGCCGCGGTTTGCCTGATCAAAAGGCAGGATACCGAGGAACTTCGGCAGCAGGACCATGTCGGCCGCGCCGCCCTTGTCGGCGGTGACCGCCTGCGCATTGGCAGCAACGCCATAAAGGGCAGCGCAAAGGGCCAATGTGGAAACCGTAAGATGCTTCATGAATTCTCGTCCTCCCGTGTTTTGTGTCTGGAACCGGACAGTCTCCTCCGCCCCGGCTGCGCCAATATTGGCCTGACCACTTTCACGGTTGCAACCAAATTACTCGCTGCGTTGCGGCAGAGCACTGACAGAAATGCCAATAGCGCTTGAATAATCGCCCGTCCCGGTCAAAAGTTTTCAAACTGGTAAGGCCACTTATTGGAAAGGCGCCCCCGATGAAACTGTCCGTCACATCATGGTCGTTTCCCGCCTGCAGCCTCATTGAAGCTTGGGATGTTGCGCAGGCGTTAGGCTTCGATGCAATGGATTTGGGGCTGTTGCACGGCCCCGCGCTGAATCGGGCGCGAATCACTTCCGATCCCCACGGTGCGGCCGCCTCACTTTCAGGCATCACGCCGTCCAACCTCTATTGGCTTTTCGGCCGCGACATCATCGAAAATGCCGTGTCGGACCCGGCCGCCGCAGCCCGCAATGAAATGGAGTTTGCCTCGGTCTGTGCCTTCGCCAAGGCCGCAGGCTGCCCGACCGTATTTGTTCTGCCGGGCGTCAGCGGCACTGGCGCCTTTGCCTCGGCGGCGAAGGGGCTGCGCGGGCTGGTTCGGGTAGCCGACGCGCATGGCGTGCAACTGACCGTGGAGCCGCATGTCGGCGGCTTGCTTGCCTCGCCCAGCACGACACTCGACATGCTTGGCGAAGTGCCGGGCCTCAAGCTCGCGCTAGACTACGCGCATTTCGTCTGCATGGGCTTTCGCCAGTCAGAGCTTGATGTTCTGGCCCCCCATGCCGGCCACGTTCACATGCGCCAGGCCCGCCCCGGCGCGCTACAGGCGAAATGGGGCGAAGGTGTGCTGGACTTTACCGCAATGGTGGGGCTTTTGCGCGATGTCGGTTATGATGGATACCTTGCGGTCGAGTATGTGCATCAGGGCTACATGAACACGCTTTTCGACGATGTGCTGACCGAAACGATCCGCATGCGCGACCATCTTCTGAACTGCGGGGTAGGGCGTTAACGACCAGGGAACCGCTGCATGGGCGCTTGACGTTGCTGTGCTGCAGGAAGAGGTTGGTCTTTCAGCGAAAAAGGGATGACCGGCGTGACCTCAAGGGCAGCATTTTTCGGACTCGTGCTGCTGATGGCTTGTGCGCCGAGAGGCGACTTTACCCCCGCGCCAAAAGATCGCAGCAGTCTGGCGCCAGAAACGATCTTCGTGGGCACCTCGCGTCAGTTGGGCGACGGCGGCTTTACCCGGGAACGGTCGGATACCGCGAGCTTCGTGCGCTATGACATCGGCATCCCGCCAGAACGCGAGCCGGGCGAAGTGAACTGGCCACCAAGGACCCGCAAACCCGACACCAACCGCGATTTCCTTACCTTGAACGAAACCCGCTTCGCCAAGGCCAGCGATTTTCGCAAGGCCCTGCGTGATGCGATGAATTTGCGCGGACAGAAAAATGCGGTGATTTATGTGCACGGCTTCAACAACACGATGGCCGAGGGCGTCTACCGCGTTGCCCAGATGCACCACGATCTGAAGGTGCCCGGTGTGGCGATCCACTATGCCTGGCCATCGCGGGGCTCAGCACTTGGCTATGTTTACGATCGCGATTCCGCATTGTTCGCGCGCAGTGGCTTTGAACAGTTGCTGAACGAGGTGATCGCGTCAGGCGCAAATGAGGTCATCATCGTCGCACATTCGATGGGTGGTGCCTTGACGATGGAAACCTTGCGACAGTTGGCGCTTCGCGGCAACACCCGCAGCTTGTCGCGGATCAAGGGCATCGTACTGATCTCGCCAGATCTCGACGTTGATGTGTTCCGCTCGCAAGCGAAGGATATCGGTGTGTTGCCACAACCGTTCGTGATCTTTGGCAGCAGCCGGGACCGCATCCTTGGCCTATCGGCCACACTGTCGGGCGCGCAAGAGCGGCTGGGCAACCTCGCAGATCTTACCAAGGTCGCTGATCTCAAGGTGACATATTACGATACGGCCGCCTTCAATGTGGGCGATGGCCACTTCAACGCCAGCGCCTCACCCGCTCTGCTGGCCCTGCTCGGTGGGATCCTTGGCATTGACCTTGCCTTCCGCTCGGATGCAAGGGCGCGCGTCGGGCTGTTGCAGGGGCTGGTCCTGACGGTTCGCAATGCGACCGAAATCGTTCTCGCGCCCGTCGAGGCGATTGGCGAGGCGCGAGTGCGGTAATCGTCACCCGCCCAACCTTCGGGCAGGCAAGCGGTGCGTCAGGGTGCGGGCTGCACCGGCGGCGCAGACGGCGGTGGCGATTTGCGACGCAACAACCTGCCTTCAAACCGCGCCCCAGATTCGATCGCTATCTTCGAATGGGTGATGTCGGCAGTCACCATTGATTGTGGGGCAAGATTGGCAGACTCGGCCTCGGCCTCGCCAGTCAGCGTTCCGGCAATCGTCAGGTCGATTGCGGTGACAGATCCCTCGACCACGCCATCTGCCACGATAACTATGTTCGGCGCTCGCACAGAACCCTGCACCTTGCCGTGAATGTCGACTGGCCCAAGCGACGTGATGTCGCCCTCGATGACAAGGTCGTTCGATAGCACGCTACGCTGCGCGCCTTGGGCGGCGGGCTGTGGCCATTTCTGGTTTTCGTTCGGGGCCATGAGGCATTTCCTGTGTTCGGATCGGGGGCAAATGGAACAGATCGCCGGGGCGAGAGCAACCGGGCTGGCGATTGCTGATGGGGGCTGTCAGCGGGTTATCGCCGCCGGAGGTAGACGTAATAGGCCCCGGACCCACCGTGCTTCAGGTGGGCCTCACTGACCTGAAGCACGGCCTGCCCAAGCGGTGGCAGCCGCAGCCACTGCGGAACCTGATGCCGCAGCGCGCCTGTCCGCTGTGGAATCGGGCCCAGATCATCGCGTCGTTTGCCTTTGCCGGTAATCACCAGAACAAGGCGCAGGCCGGCCGATTGCGCGCCCAGAATGAAATGCAGCAGTTCGGGGTGCGCCTCGGCCAGGGTCATTCCGTGCAGGTCAATCCTCGCTTCGGGTGCCAGTTTGCCGCGAGTCATCTTTCCGTGCGTCTTGGCGTCCATCTGCAGCGGTGCAGCGGCCAGCAGCGATGGCAGGCTTGGTGCCAGGTCGTGCTGTTCGCCCCGACGCACCTTTTCCCCAAGGGTAAACGGGTTCAGCCGCGGCTTGGCGTGAGACAGCGGCACCGGAGTGGCAACCGGTTCTGGCTTGTGAAAGATCGGGTGCTCATGCAGCGGCCTGGCGGTGCGCGCCACGGTGCGCCAAAGCTCTTCCTCTTCCGGCTGCAGGGTGCGACGGCGCGCCATCGCATCAGCCCTCCGGCAAAAGCGCGTAGGCGCGGTCAATTGGCAGCAAAAGGATCATCCGGCCGGGATCTTTGACGGTGCCAGCGGCATCGCCCGCCTTTGCGCCGGTGCCGTAAAAGATATCGGCGCGTTGCGTGCCCTTTATCGCCCCGCCGGTATCCTGTGCCATCATCAATCTGCGAAGCGGTTCGCGGCCATCCTTTTCAATCCAGACCGGCGCACCAAGCGGCGTAAACGCGGGGTCGATGGCAACCGAGCGCAGCGTCGTGATTGACCGGCCCATCGCGCCAATCGGACCTTGGTCAGCGGCAAGGTCGCCAATCGTGCGGAAAAAAACGTAGGACGGGTTGGTATGCATCAACTCGCGGCCTGCCGTTGGATTGCGTCGCACCCAGGCCCGGATTTCCTGCGCCGAAACCTGATCCATGGTATGCGACCCGCGCCGGACCATCTCCTTGCCGATGGATCGGTAGGGTTGCCCGTTCGCGCCAGCATAACCAACCCTGATGACATTTCCGTCGGTCATGCGAATTCTGCCAGAGCCCTGAATTTGTAGAAAATAAACGTCGATCGGGTCATCAAGCCAGGCCAATTCCAGCCCCCGCCCAGCAATTGCGCCGCCGTCGATGCTGGCGCGGGTGTGGTAGGCTACGCCATCCGCCAGTTCCGGCGGTCGGCGATAGATCGGATACGCGTATCGTGGGGTGCGAACCGACGATCCATCAAGCTCGGGCTCAAAGTAACCGGTAAAAAGCGCGGGCGGAGCGCCGATCATGACCGGCTTGAAGAACAGCTCGAAAAAGCTGCGTGCCGACGCGTCGTCTTGCGGGGTGTCCGCGGCCACCGCACAGATCGGGCGCCAGTCGGGCACGTCGATCAAGTCACATGTTCGCAAAAACGCCACCAGTGCATCGGCATGGGTATCGTCATACCAGCCGTCAAGCTGTTCAAACTCAAGGACCTGGGCATTTGCGGGCGCCGCCGTCATTGCCGCGAGCAGACAAAGGCTAAGAACCGGCGCGCGCATCCCAACGGATCAGTCGCCGGTAGCGACAAGCTGCCAGTTCGGATCGTCCACACCCATCCGGCGCGCAAAGGTCCAGACGTCGCGCTGGCGCTTGATTTCCTTCGGGCTGCCTTCCACGATCTCTCCGGCCTTGTTGCGCACCACATACGTCTGTTCGCCGACAAATCGCACCGAAATCTCCGCCATGGCGCTGTCACGGTCAAAGGTCGCATCGTGCAGCACAAGTTCTTTCATGCCGACGAATGTCGCTTCGACTGTCAGACCATCCTTCTCGCGCTGGTCGATCGCCTCGGCAAAGCTTGCCTCCACGTCGTCAGACAAGAACGGGCGAATGCGGTCGAGCTCTCCCTTCTCGAACGCCATCAAGATCATTTCATAAGCGCTGCGCGCACCGCCCAGGAAGGTACCTACCGAAAAGCCCGGCTCTGCCATCTTCATTGCGGCCAATGCTTTCGCTGCAGTGGTGCCATCGGCGACGTGATCAATGATGTCTCGGTCGGGGCCGCCCTCGATCACCTCGAAATCTCGCTTCACGCGGGGCTTCACTTCGTCCAGCGGGATAGGCGGTTTTTCAAACCCCTCGCGGCTACCAAGCACCGAGCGCAACTTGAGGATCAGGAATATAGCGATCCCGGCCAGCACAAGAAGTTGGATCAGGGAAGAACTCATCGGATACCTCTGAAAGCCCCGCATGGGCGAAGGGAGTGGGTTGGCGGAACCGCCTTGGCCTCTTATGTAGGATGGGGTGCGGTCGAAGTCTACCAGCCGGGCCAACAGAAAGCGAAGGGGCCTAGGATGTGGGTTTTTCTGGCGATCCTGGCGGTTCCGCTGATCGAAATCGGGCTTTTTGTCACCCTCGGCGGGGCAATCGGGCTTTGGCCGACTTTGGCTTGGGTCCTTCTGTCCGCAGGGCTCGGCCTGTTTGTGCTGCGCCGCGTTGCCACCGACGGGGTGTTGACGCTTCGCCAGGACATGACAGCAATGGGTGATCCGCTTTCGCCGCTGGCGCAGCGGGCCATGTTGGTGATGGCGGGAATTTTGTTGCTGTTGCCCGGCTTTCTGACTGACTTCCTTGGGCTTTTGCTCTTGCTCAAACCGGTGCGAACGCTGCTGATCGGGCTTGCGGCACGCCGGATGAAGATCGTGCCGATGCGTGGCTCGACCAGGCCACCTCAGCAGACCGACGTGATCGAAGGCGACTGGCGCGAGGTTGACGAAGGCCCCGCGCCCCCGCGCCGCGACAAACCATCAGGTTGGACGCAGCATTGAGGGCGCGCGCGTGACCTGCTAGGAACGCGGCAACTTCAGTGAGGAGACGTCAATATGGCCGAGGAAACCAACGGCGGAAACGGCGCGGCAGCCCCGGCGCAACCGCAGATCAAGATGCAGGTACTGGCACAGTATATCCGCGACATGTCTTTTGAAAACGTCGTGGTGCAAAAGGGCCTTGCCGGCGTCGAAGTGCAGCCCGACATTCAGGTTGCGGTCAGCCTCGATGCCCGCAAGCGCGCTGTGGACCATCAGTTTGATGTCGTAACAAAGTTCAAGGTCACCTCGCGCAACAAGGTCAACAACGAAACGTTGTTCCTGCTGGAACTGGAATACGGCGGCACCTTCCATGTCGAGGGCGTGGCAGACGAACAGCTCCATCCGTTCCTGCTGATTGAATGTCCGCGTCTGCTTTTCCCATTTGTGCGGCGGATCATCTCTGACATCACGCGCGACGGTGGCTTTCCGCCGCTCAACGTCGATACTGTTGATTTCATGTCACTTTATCGTCAGGAACTTGCGCGGCGTGCCCAAGTGGCGGCCGCTACTCCCGCTCCGCAACCGAACTGAGCCGCAAAACACGATCAGCCGGTCTTTGGCGACCGGCTTTTCCTCTTCTGCATCAAACGCGCTTGGTCCAGATTGCCAGATCACCCAGCTTGGCCACGAACGCGTCGTGCGCTGCGGCTTCCGCTGGTGTGATGCGTGGCGCAAGGGGTTCGGGCCGGGGGCGTGGGCGCCACCCAGTGCCGTTCATGGCATCATCATGTGATCGCGTCTGCGCCACGGTATTCAACGCAAAATCAGGCTGGCGGCCGCCAATAAGCTCCAGATAGACCTCAGCCAGAATCTCGCTGTCCAAAAGCGCGCCGTGCTTTTCACGGGCCGAGTTATCTACTCCGAAGCGCCGGCACAGTGCATCCAGCGACGCCGGTGATCCAGGAAACTTCTGACGCGAGATCATCAAGGTATCCGTGGCACGCGCAGCAGGCAGCACCGGGAACCCGGCTCGCTGAAGTTCAAAATTCAGGAAGCGCATGTCGAACGCCGCGTTGTGGATCACGAGCTGCGCGTCAGCGATGAATTCCAGAAAAGCAGAACCGATCTGTGCAAATAACGGCTTGTCGCGCAGGAATTCGTCGCCAAGGCCATGCACCTCGAACGCCTCCTTCGGCATCGGGCGTTCCGGATTGATATATTGGTGGTAGGTGCGACCAGTGGGCAGATGGTTGAACAGTTCCACTGCGCCGATTTCGACAATGCGATGCCCCTCCGCGGGGTCAAGGCCGGTGGTTTCGGTGTCCAGAACGATCTCACGCATGGGTGGTCCGGATAAAGGCGATCAGCGCGCGAACATAAGCCCGTGCGCTGGCTTCGCTGAGGGTTTCGAGGATGTGGGTCGCGCGGGCGCGCTTTTCGGCATCCGGCATCTGACGTGACAGGATCAGGTCAAACTGCGCCTCGGTCATGCCGGGTCGCGAAAGGACTCGCTGGCGTTGCAGGATGGCGGGCGCCGTGACGAGAAGCGTGGCCTCTAGCGTGGCGTCGGTGCCCTTTTCAAACAGAAGCGGGATATCAAGAACCACAAGATCGCCAGCCGCCTTGGCCAGGAACGCGTTGCGATCTGCCGCTACCAGCGGATGCACAACCGCCTCGATGCGAGCAAGGGCAGTCGGGTCGCTTGCGATCCAGGATTTCAGGACAGCGCGGTCAACAACGCCGCTGACAGTAGCCGCAGGGTGCAGCGCCGCGATCCCCACGACCGCAGCCCCGCCCGTGGCGTACAGCCGGTGAACGGCGGCGTCAGCATCCCAGACCGGGATACCTTCTTCGGCGAACAGTGCGGCAGTTGCCGTCTTCCCCATGCCGATGGAGCCGGTAAGCCCAAGACGGAAGGTCATGCCAACAGCACCGCCCGGCGGGTTTCCTCGTCCACCTCGGGTCGCTGGCCAAACCAGCGTTCAAAACCGGGGGCGGCCTGATGCAGAAGCATACCAAGGCCGTCGACAACCGTGCAGCCTAGCGCCTCTGCCTCGATCAGGAATTGGGTCTTGAGCGGTGTGTAGACCAGGTCTGTCACCAACGCTCGAGGGTTGAGTGTCGCCAGCGGCATACGAAACTCAGGCTTCCCGGTCATGCCAAGGGAGGTGGTGTTGACCACTGTAACCGCTTCGCCAAGCAAAGCAGCTGCTTGCGTCCATTCGTGCACGATGACCTTGGCACCAAAATCCGACCGCAGCGCATCGGCACGGGCGCGTGTCCGATTGGCCAGACGGATCTCCGGCACCCCCACCTCGATCAGAGAGGCGACGACCGCGCGCGCGGCACCCCCAGCGCCGAAGACAACCGCAGGGCCAGCATTGGGCTGCCAGTGCGGTGCGTTTTGCCGGAGGTTCGCAATGAACCCGGAACCGTCGGTATTGTCCGCGTGGATCTTCCCGTCCTTGCGGAAAATCAAGGTGTTGGCGGCACCGATCAATGCGGCGCGGTCGGTGATGATATCGGCGATATGCAGGACCGATTCCTTGTGGGGAATCGTCACATTAAGTCCCACAAAACCAAGTCGTGGCAGGGTGCGAATCAGATCGGGCAAGTCGTTCGGCGCTATGTCGATCGGTATGTAGTGTCCCTTCAGCCCGTACCGCCGCAGCCAATAGCCATGCAGGGCCGGGCTTCGGCTGTGGGCTACCGGATGGCCAATGACACCGGCGAGGGGAATGCGGGGGTGGTCTGTCATACCGCGATCATGCCGCGAGATCGGAGCCATGCCAACAGCGGCAGCAAGGGAAGGCCGAGAATCGTGAAATAGTCGCCTTTGATGTCAGAGAACAGTCGCACGCCCTCTTCCTCCACCTTGTAACAGCCAACCGCGTAGCGAATGCTGTCCCAGTTCCGCCCCACGTAATCCGCAAGATAGGTGTCCGACAGGTCGACCATTGTCAGGTCCGCTGTGCCGATATGGCGCCAGACCGGCTCGGCATTCTGGTAGACGACAATTGCCGACAAAAGCCGGTGTGTTTTGCCCCGCAGCCTTCGCAACTGGTTTATCGCATCGGTTTGGTGAGATGGCTTTGCGAACACTTGCTCGCCAAGCGCCAGCACCTGATCGCAGCCGATCACAAGCTGGGTGGGGGACTTTTCAGCGATCTTGCGCGCCTTCATTTCTGCCAGAGTGTCCGCGATGTCGCGTGGTTTTGCGCCTTCGGCCAGCAGAGCGTCACGAACCGAGTCCTCGTCAACGCGAGGCGCAATCGCCGCCACATCAAGACCCGCCGCACGCAGCAGGTTCAACCGAACCGGGGAAGAGGAGGCGAGGAGGAAGGACAAGGCTGTGGGCAAACCTGCTTTGTTCTGTAGGGCAAGTCGAGCCCGATGCCGAGGTTGGGGACAATCTGAACACCCCGTTGTGTTCCGGGCAGAGATATCTGGTTGTTGATGGGCTTGTCACGAGGTTTGGGACAACACCTTATCCCGTCAGGCGTTGGGGTCGCCCCTGTGGATGGATCCTGGTGGGGTTTTCATGGTGAACTATATGAATTACTTAGGTAATTTTATATATTCTGAAATCTCCGGGATGGTTGTGATCAGGTTGCACACACGGTTTGGGCTGTGGGCCGATTGGGGGATGGAACGGGTTATCCAGTTATCCGCACCCTCTACATCATCATCATTTCAAACTTCTTTTCTTCTTTATAGAAGGAAGAAAGAAACTCAGAGGGTTGTATGGTAGGTTTTCTGGCGGAGTGGATTCTGGTCATCAAGGCGCTTCATGTGGCGTCGGTGATTTCGTGGATGGCTGGGATCTTCTATCTTCCACGGCTGTTCGTCTATCATGCGGAACAGGTGCAAGGTGGCACGGCAACCGATGCGATGTTCCAGACGATGGAGCGTCGGCTGCTGCGGGGAATCATGAATCCCGCGATGCTCGCAACCTGGGTCTTCGGACTCGCCATGGTCGCTGTGCCTGGGGTGGTGGACTGGTCCGCGATATGGCCTTGGGTGAAGGCCGCCGCAGTCTTGGCGATGACGGTATTTCACATTTGGCTGGCGAGACGGCGCAAGGATTTTGCGGCTGGCACGAACAAGCGCAGCGGTCGTGATTTCAGGGTGATGAATGAGGTGCCGACCGTGTTGATGCTGCTGATCGTCTTTGCGGTGATCGTAAAATGGTGAGGTTGGCCGTAACATTGATGTTTTTGACCAGTTCTGCTTCGGCACAACTTTTGCCAAGCGGTCAAGATCGCCGCGACATTGCCATTGAGGTGATTGATGGCAGAGCCGTGGTGGCAGTGACAGTTGACGGGCAGGACGGTCTGATGATGCTCGACAACGGCACGCCAGAGGCCATGATGCTCAATCGCGACGCAGTGGATCTGCCGATGGGGCGGGAGGTAGGGCGCGGAAACGCTGCTTCGGGTCAGCCGGTCGTGGTGATGCAGCATGACGCACCGGTGGTGATGGTGGGCGGCTTGCCCTTTGCGGTGCCAGACCACGTCACCAGTGGGAATTTCGCATTCGTCGAGGAAGGTTTCGGCACAGAGTTCATGGGTTTCATAGGGTCGCCAGCGTTGGCGGAAGCCCCCTTCCTGCTTGATTTTCCGCGCAAAAGACTGATTTTATTGCGTGCAGCTCCGCAGGATCTGGCCCCAGCCGATGTGCGCGGCCGAATTGTCTTTTCTATCTGGGAAGATTCGCTGCCGACCTCGGTGGTTGAGGTTGGTCAGACGGCAATGTTGTTGGAGTTCGATACGGGTGACAACGGGACCATCTACCTGCAGGACGCAAGCAGGGCGACCCTGATTGCGGCCGGAAGTCTGACAGGAGGGTCAGACACGATGGTCCTGTCAGGCCTTCGCGTAGGCGGAATGGATTTTGAACCTACGCCGGTACGTGTGGTTCAGGCTGGCGGGCCAGAAGATTTTCGCAATTCGGGCGCCTCGGATTCGCTGAGACTGGGGGCGGCCTTTTTGGCGCAGAACCCGGTCCTTTGGAATTTTGCCAGCACGGAGCTGGTATTTCTTTCCCCAACCGCAACGGTGTTGGTGCCTTGACGGCGCAAGGGCAGCGCTCTGAGCGGGCAGGGTGATTGACTTGGTATCGAGCGGCGGTGTAAAGGCGGCGTGCGGGGCCGTCCGGCCCATGCGCTTCCCGTCCTAGCACTGCGATGATTTGCCTTGAAATGGGGCGATCCGCCTCAAGGTACCCCCAATGACCGTTGAACGTTTGAACCTGTCCGATCTGAAGGCGAAAACTCCTGCTGATCTTCTTGCCATGGCAGAAGAGTGGGAAATCGAGAACGCCCCTTCGATGCGCAAGGGCGAGATGATGTTCTCGATCCTGAAGGAGCATGCCGAGGAAGGTTGGGAAATCGGTGGCGATGGCGTGCTTGAGGTGCTCCAGGACGGCTTCGGTTTTCTGCGCAGCCCATCGGCCAACTATCTGCCCGGTCCTGACGACATCTACGTCTCACCCGACATCCTGCGCCAGTTCTCTTTGCGGACCGGCGACACGATCGAAGGTCTGATGCAGGCGCCGAAGGAGAACGAGAAGTATTTCTGCATGACCAAGGTCACGCGGATCAATTTTGACGATCCCGAGAAGGCGCGGCACAAGGTGCATTTCGACAACCTGACGCCGCTTTATCCTGATGAGCGGCTGAAGATGGAAGTCGAGGACCCCACGATCAAGGATCGCTCTGCCCGGATCATCGACTTGGTCGCGCCCATCGGCAAAGGCCAACGCGGTCTGATCGTGGCACCACCGCGGACGGGCAAGACGGTGTTGTTGCAGAATATCGCGCACAGCATCGCGACCAACCACCCGGAGTGCTATCTGATTGTTCTTCTGATCGACGAACGCCCCGAAGAAGTGACCGACATGCAGCGTTCGGTGAAGGGTGAGGTTGTCTCTTCGACCTTTGACGAACCGGCCACACGACATGTGGCCGTGGCCGAAATGGTGATCGAGAAGGCCAAGCGACTGGTGGAACATAAGCGAGATGTGGTGATCCTGCTCGACTCTATCACAAGACTTGGTAGGGCGTTCAACACGGTTGTGCCATCAAGCGGCAAGGTTCTGACCGGCGGCGTCGACGCAAACGCGCTGCAGCGACCAAAGCGCTTCTTCGGTGCTGCACGGAACATTGAAGAGGGCGGGTCGCTGACGATCATCGCCACGGCTTTGATCGACACTGGCAGCAGGATGGACGAAGTCATCTTTGAAGAGTTCAAGGGCACCGGCAACAGCGAGATCGTCCTGGACCGCAAGGTCGCCGACAAGCGGGTGTTCCCGGCGATGGACATACTGAAGTCCGGCACCCGCAAGGAGGATCTGCTGGTCGACAAGACAGATCTGCAGAAGACCTACGTTCTGCGCCGTATCTTGAACCCGATGGGGACCACAGACGCGATCGAATTTCTGATCGGAAAACTCAAGCAGACCAAGTCCAATTCGGACTTCTTCGATTCGATGAATTCCTGACGAAACCAGGACTTTGAGGCGCGGCCGCCATGGATACGATCTTCGCTCCCGCGACGGCACGCGGGCGTTCTGGGTTGGCGGTAATCCGGCTGTCTGGCCCGCTATCGCATTCAGCGGTGTCGGCCATTTGTGGCAAGCTGCCGGAAGTTCGCGTTGCCGCATTGCGCCGCTTGGTCTGGAAAGGCGACCTGATCGATGAGGCGCTGGTACTGCTGTTTGCAGCAGGTGCCAGCTTCACCGGAGAAATGGTTGCAGAGCTGCATGTCCACGGCGGCGCCGCCGTAGTGTCTGCTGTGCTGCGGATCCTGGGAGAGCAAACAGGGCTGCGCCTGGCCGAGCCGGGGGAGTTTTCGAGGCGGGCGCTTGAAAACGGGGTTATCGACCTCACTCAGGTTGAAGGACTGGCTGATCTGATCGACGCTGAAACCGAAGCTCAGCGGCGTCAGGCGGTTCGGGTCCTGTCCGGCTCAATCGGGGAGCGCGTCAACAGCTGGCGATCAAGGCTGGTGCGTGCTGCAGCGTTGCTGGAGGCGACAATAGACTTCGCGGATGAAGACGTTCCGGTGGATGTCGCGCCGGAAGTGCTGAGCTTGATTGATGGGCTACTGAGCGAACTTACGTTGGAAGCAGCCGGTATTGCGGCGTCAGAAAGGATCAGAGACGGGTTTGAGGTTGCAATCGTTGGTCCGCCAAACGTTGGAAAATCTACCCTTCTCAACAGGTTGGCTCAACGGGAGGCCGCCATAACATCCGAAATCGCCGGCACCACTCGCGACGTGATCGAAGTCCGGATGGATATTGCCGGACTACCTGTGACGGTTCTTGATACGGCAGGATTGCGCGACACGCTTGACCCGTTGGAGCGTGCCGGCATAGAGCGCGCAGTTGTTCGAGCCGAGGCGGCTGATCTCCGGGTCTTTTTGATAGAAGACGGAAGCGCCGATCTTTCAGTCAAGCGGGAAGCCTGTGACTTGCTGGTATGGGCCAAGGCTGACATTGGGCCAGAGCGAGCGGGGCAGTTGGCGATTTCTGGCCGAACGGGGTCTGGCATCGCTGAACTTGTGCAATCGATTGGCGCTGTTCTTTCTGCGCGCGTTGCATCGGCCGGCGTCCTTGTGCGGGCGCGGCATCGAATAGCGGTGACAGAGGGGGTTGTCGCACTGGAAGAATCTCGTAGTGAGATGATAAGCAGAGAGTCGCGACCAGAATTGGCGGCAGAGACGTTACGCCGTGCAATCCGCGCGCTGGACGTTTTGGTTGGGCGGGTCGAAGTTGAGGACTTGCTTGCTGAGATCTTCGCAAGCTTCTGCATCGGAAAGTAGGAAGGTTTCACGTGAAACAATACGACGTCATAGTTATCGGTGGCGGTCACGCTGGGTGCGAAGCCGCTGCAGCGTCTGCCCGGATGGGCGCGTTTACTGCTTTGGTGACAATGAAAAGCTCCACGATAGGTGCCATGTCATGCAACCCGGCTATTGGTGGGCTCGGGAAGGGTCATCTTGTGCGCGAGATTGACGCTTTGGACGGAATCATGGGGCGTATGGCAGATGTGTCGGGGATTCAATTTCGTCTGCTGAACAGACGGAAGGGGCCGGCTGTTCAGGGGCCGCGCGCTCAAATTGACCGAAAGCTGTATCGCCAGGCGATACAGGCGGAGCTGTCGCAGAACGCCGGCCTTTCTGTCATTGAAGGGGAAGTTGCGAGGCTGTTGGTCCACGATGGTAAAATTACTGGGATCGCCCTGACGGACGGCCGTGAACTTGCAACCAGGTGTGTTGTCCTGACTGCAGGAACCTTCCTGAACGGCGAAATCCATATCGGGGACCGCAAGTCGCCCGGAGGGAGAATGGGCGACAGACATTCGCGTGTGCTCGCAGAGCAACTACGCGAACTTGATCTCCCGTGCGGGCGCCTCAAGACTGGCACTCCTCCTCGGCTTGATGGAAAGACGATCAATTGGGATCTCCTGGAAACCCAACCGGGCGATGAGAGCCCCGCAATGTTTTCGTTTCTGTCCAAGTCGCCGACGGTCCGACAGATATCGTGTGGGATAACTCATACGTCGGAAGCCACACATGACGTTGTCCGGCAAAATCTTGGACGATCGGCGATGTACGGGGGCCATATAGACGGGGTGGGCCCGAGATATTGCCCCTCAATCGAAGACAAGGTGGTCAGGTTCGCCGAAAAGACCTCCCATCAAGTCTTTCTCGAACCAGAAGGCCTTGATGATGACACTGTCTATCCAAACGGCTTGTCAACGTCTTTGCCTGCAGATGTCCAGCTTGAATATATCCAGACGATCAAAGGCTTGGAGCACGCTGTAATTCTGCAACCTGGCTATGCGATCGAGTACGATTTCTTTGACCCGCGATCGCTTCGCCGGTCTCTGGAGACGAGATCGGTGCCGGGGCTGTATTTTGCAGGTCAAATCAACGGAACCACTGGATATGAAGAGGCGGCTGCCCAAGGGATAGTGGCGGGCCTTAACGCGGCCTCTGCAGCGCTTGATCAGCCACCCGTCGAATTTAGTCGCACGAACAGTTACATCGGTGTGATGATCGACGACCTGATTTCTCGCGGAGTTACCGAGCCGTATCGTATGTTTACGTCTCGGGCGGAGTTTCGCCTTACGGTGCGCGCTGACAATGCGGATCAACGACTGACCCCGGTTGGAATTGCAGCCGGTTGCGTCGGTGCGGCCCGCACGCGGGCTTTTTCAATTAAGATGGATCAGATTTCTGCGGGGCGTGCCCTGTTATCCGGCCTTGCCTTGTCGCCGGCTTCCCTCGGTGAGGCGGGCCTGACTGTGGCAACCGACGGCAGAAGACGTACGGCGTATTCTGCACTCGGCCTTCCCGGCGCCGACACTGTCGTTTTTTCAAGGCTGTTCGCACCGCTCGCAGATCTGGACGCCGCAACTCTGGAGCAGCTTCAAATTGAGGCGATCTATGATCAGTACACACAGAGGCAGGCGCGGGAGGTGACCCAACTGAGGCAGCAGGAATACCAGCTTCTCCCAGCTGATATCGACTACGCCAGCATCTCCGGTCTTTCCGCAGAGCTTCGGGTCAAACTTGGCAGGATTCGGCCTGAAAACCTGCATCAGGCCGCACAAATTGAGGGCATGACACCTGCAGCCTTGCTTCTCTTGTTGTCTCGCGTTCGACGATCTTCCCAGGAGAGGGCGGTTTGACTGCGACCTTGTCGATCGCTGGCGTGGATGTTTCACGTGAAACGGTCGAGACACTACGGTCGCTTGAGGCAATTGTCCGCCGCTGGAGCCCAACCATAAATCTTGTATCTCACTCCAGCCTTACTGGTCTTTGGGAGCGTCATATTGTTGATTCCGCACAGCTTTTTCATTTCATTCAAAGCAGCAGCCGTAATTGGGTAGACATCGGTTCTGGCGCCGGCTTTCCGGGCTTGGTCATTGCTATCCTGGCGCGAGAAAAACACCCGCCGCTTAAGGTAACGCTCATCGAATCGGATCAACGCAAGGCTACGTTTCTGCGTGAAGCAGCCCGCCAACTGTCACTTTCATGCGATGTCATTTCACAGCGTGCCGAGGTCGCGCCATCGCTTGGCGCCGACATCCTTTCGGCGCGCGCGTTCTCGGCGCTGTCCTCCCTTCTTCCCATCGCCGAGCGCCACCTCGAGCCCAACGGGGTAGCGATCTTCCCAAAAGGAAAATCGTGGCGTGACGAGGTTGAAGACGCACGAAAAGGGTGGTCTTTCAGGCTGGATGCCGTGAAAAGCGTATCCGACAATGAAGCCGCCGTACTGGTCCTGAGAGAGATTGCCCGTGTCCCCCACCATTAACGGATCCCGCCCTCACATCATTGCGCTGGCGAACCAGAAGGGTGGTGTTGGCAAGACAACTACGGCAATCAATCTCGCTGCCGGGCTGGCAGAACTTGGCTTTCGCGTTCTTCTGGTCGACATCGATCCACAAGGCAATGCATCTACCGGACTCGGTATTTCTCCTCAAAACCGGAAACTCACTAGCTATGACTTGATCGTTGATGGTGTAAGCCCCCAAGATGTGGTGCAAGCAACCTCCGTTGACTCGGTCTGGATCATTCCAGCCAATGCCGATCTGTCATCAGCAGATCTTGAGATCGTCTCCCATGAAAAGCGGAGCTTTCTGCTGCATGATGCCCTTCGCCAGCCCGATCTGGACTCATACGCGTTCGACTATCTTTTGATCGACTGCCCGCCATCCCTTAGCCTACTGACGATCAACGCAATGGTGGCGGCCGACTCCGTTCTCGTTCCCCTGCAGTGTGAGTTCTTCGCCTTGGAGGGGTTGTCGCAACTCATGCTGACCATTCGTGACGTCCGTCGATCCGCCAATCCGGCGCTTCGCATTGAGGGCATTGTCCTCACCATGCATGACATGCGAAACAAGCTGACGTCCCAGGTAGAGGCGGACGCTAGGGCCACCATGGGGGATGTGGTGATGAAGACAACCATTCCGCGCAACGTGCGTGTCAGCGAGGCTCCGTCTCACGCCCTGCCTGTCCTGTCCTATGATCCGGCTTCCAAGGGAGCGGTTGCGTATCGTGCGCTGGCGAAAGAGCTGGTGACCAAAAGAAAAATCGTTCGATAACAAAGGCTTGATCCCGTGACGCGAAAAGATGAAAGACGTGGCCTCGGACGCGGCCTCTCTGCTCTGATGGCGGATGTCAACCTGTCCAGCGCGGATACTGTCGTCGGCGACCGTCGTGCCGAACAGCGCGTACCAGTCGAAAATCTGGAACCCAACCCCCAGCAACCCCGCATAGATTTTGGTCAGCAGGAGCTTCAAAGTCTTGCCGATTCCATTCGCCAAAAGGGCGTGATCCAGCCGCTCATCGTGCGCGCAAAAGGCGAGCCGGGAAAATACGAAATCGTCGCCGGCGAGCGGCGCTGGCGGGCCGCCCAGCTTGCGCAACTCCACGAAGTTCCGGTCATCGTTCGCGATCTGACCGACGGTGAAGTGCTTGAAATCGCAATCATCGAGAACATCCAACGCGAAAACCTCAACGCGATCGAGGAGGCCCTGGGGTTTCGTCAGTTGATGACGCGTTTTGGCCATACGCAGGAAAAACTGGCTGAAGCTCTCAGCCGCAGCCGCAGCCATGTGGCCAACCTCCTCCGTCTTCTCCAGCTGCCGGACGAGGTGCAGTCGATGGTCCGCGCCGGCACGCTCACGGCAGGCCACGCTCGCGCGCTGATTGGCTGCCCCAGCCCGCTTGATCTGGCAAAGCGCGTTGTCGGAAAGGGCCTCTCGGTGCGCGAAACCGAAGCGCTGGTGCGATCGACCGCAGTTCCACGGGCGAAGGGCGGGCAGGGGCCTCGCGGTCGGCAGATCCAGAAAGACGCCGACACCCTGGCTATTGAGGCTGACCTTTCGGCCAATCTTCGTATGCCGGTCCAGATCATGCACGAAGCCGGGGGTGACAAAGGCCACCTCACCATTCGTTACAACTCTCTTGACGATCTCGACATGTTGTGTCGCGTCCTCTCCCTGATACCAAGGGATGCGGACATGAGCGATTATTAGCGCGCGGATTGACGCCCCGCCAACAACGCACGAAGGACCCCGTTCAACATCATGCGACCTTGAGCTGTTGCCCGCACGCTTTCGTCCGTAACGTCGATCAGGCCAAGCTCGGCCAACTCGGCAACCGCCGTTTCGGCTAAATCTTCGCCCGCCAGCGACCGATACCACGCCAGCGACGCACCTTCCGTCAGGCGCATTGCCATCATCAGGTATTCTACCGCCTGCTCGGTGCCCGACAGTCGCGCTCGCGGCAGCTCGCCCGCCCGTCCGCCCAATACATCTTCCAGCCACCTGCCGGGACTGCGCGGCGCTTCAGTTGCCAGCCGCACCCCGCCCAATGTCAGGCGTCCATGTGCGCCCGGTCCAATTCCGGCATAATCGCCCATGCGCCAGTAGATCAGGTTGTGCCGCGACTCCGCTCCCGGTCTGGCATGGTTCGACACCTCGTATCCCGGCAGCCCGGCAGCTTCGCACATCCCTTGCGTGAGCTCGAACATATCCGCCGAAAGGTCCTCATCCGGCAGCCCGCCAAGCAGCTTCTGGGCATGCATCCGCTGGAACACGGTGCCATCCTCGATCGTCAATTGGTAAAGCGAGATGTGGTCGGTTCCCAGACCAAGCGCTGTGGAAAGCTCCCGCTCCCAATCGCCAAGACTCTGATCTTGCCTGGCATAGATAAGGTCGATGCTCACTCGGTCGAATACATCCTGTGCAATGCCAATCGCCCGCCGCGCCTCGTTACTGGAATGAAGCCGTCCCAGCCTGCGCAAGGAACCGTCGTCAAGTGCCTGAATTCCCAAGGAAACCCGGTTAACCCCCGCCGCCGCATATCCCTCGAAGCGGTCGATCTCGACCGAGCCGGGGTTTGCCTCCAGCGTCACTTCCAGATCATTCGCCAGTGACCACGATTGCCCGATCCGCTCCAAGATCGCCGCCACCAGCGACGGCTGCATCAGGGATGGCGTCCCCCCACCGAAGAACACCGTGTTCAGCACTCGCCCCTTGGTTTCCGCGGCGATCCGGTCGATCTCGCGCAGGTAGGCGGTCTGCCAGTCGCCGTGGTCGATGCTGGTGGCGACATGGCTGTTGAAATCGCAATACGGACATTTTGATTGGCAGAACGGCCAGTGCAGATACAGCCCGAAGCCCGCGCTGCGCCAATCCTTGCCGCCAGGGCTGTCCGGCGTCACGCAAAACACTCCGTGACCAGCTTGCGAAACGCGTTGGCCCGGTGGCTGACTTCGTTCTTCTCCCAGCGGTCCATCTCGCCGCAGGTTATTTCTTGCCCAACCGGCACGAACATCGGGTCGAACCCGTGCCCCTGGTCCCCGCGCGGTGGCCAGATCAGCCGCCCTTGCATGCTCCCCTCGAACACCCGGTCCGATCCATCGGGCCAGGCCAGAACCAATGTGCAGTGAAACGCAGCCCGCCAGGGCTCGGCCGCCTTGGCCACCCGCAATGCGTCCCACACCCGCCGCATGCCTTGGTCAAAGTCGCGACCAGTCTCTGTGGTGGCCCAATCCGCAGTATATACCCCCGGTGCCCCGCCCAAAGCCTCCACGCACAGCCCGGAATCGTCCGCCAGCGCTGGCAGGCCGGAAGCCGCCGCCGCCGCATGCGCCTTGATCCGGGCGTTTCCCACAAAGGTGGCTTCGGTTTCTTCCGGTTCACTCAGGCCCAGATCGCCAGCGCTCACCACGCTCACCCCAAATGGCTCCAGCAGCCGCGAGATTTCCTCCAGCTTACCCTTGTTGTGTGTGGCCAGAACCAGCCTGTCACCCGGCCCGAGGCGCATCAAAGACCAAGCGCAGCTTTCTGCGCCGCGATCAGCGCAGCAGTCCCGGCCTGCGCCAGGTCCAGCAACTCCGACATCTCTTGCCGCGAGAACGAGGCACCTTCGGCCGACATCTGCACTTCAACCAGCCGCCCGGCACCGGTCAGCACAAAATTGCCATCGGTTCCGGCCGTCGAATCTTCGGCGTAGTCCAGATCAAGCACCGGCTGGCCGGCATAAATGCCACAAGATACCGCTGCGATATGGTCCAGCATCGGGTCGCTGACCACCACGCCAGATGCCATCAGCTTGCGCACCGCAAGCCGCAAAGCCACCCATCCGCCAGTGATCGACGCACAGCGCGTGCCGCCATCCGCCTGCAGCACATCGCAGTCGATGACGATCTGCCGCTCGCCAAGTGCGTTGCGGTCAACGCCCGCCCGCAGACAACGCCCGATAAGACGTTGAATTTCTTGTGTTCTACCAGATTGTTTTCCGGCAGCTGCCTCGCGCCGGGTGCGGCTGTTGGTGGCGCGCGGCAACATTCCATATTCCGCTGTCACCCAGCCCTGCCCGGTGTTCTTCAGAAACGGCGGCGGCTTGTCCTCGATCGTGGCCGAACACAGCACATGAGTTTCGCCCATTTTGATCAGGCAAGACCCTTCCGCGTGCTTCATCACGCCGGTTTCGATTGAAACCGGCCGCAGTTCACTTAATTTCCTGCCTGACGGGCGCATGAGCCGACCTTTCCATGAGACGCGGACACATACGCAAGCAAGGACCATTGATGCAACCCCGATCGCACCAGAGATGACCGAAGCAAGCACGATCCTGTCCGACATGAACGACCGCACGCGCGAGGTGTTTCGCCTCGTGGTCGAGCAATATCTCAGTTCCGGCGGTCCCGTCGGATCGCGCACCCTGACGCGCACCCTGACAGAAAAGGTCTCGGCCGCAA
Organism: uncultured Alphaproteobacteria bacterium; assembly: GCA_963822435.1. Classification (GTDB taxonomy): domain Bacteria; phylum Pseudomonadota; class Alphaproteobacteria; order Rhodobacterales; family Rhodobacteraceae; genus JAUYQR01. Next base: position 808,739 of record CAWGHN010000003.1, on the reverse strand, counting down.
CCGTGCGCAACGTGATGCAGGATTTGGAATACCTCGGCCTGCTCGACAGCCCGCATATCTCGGCTGGCCGGGTGCCAACACAGCTTGGCTTGCGGATGTTCGTCGACAGCCTCTTGGAAATCGGCTCGGTTGCGCCCGAAGATCAGGAAAAGATCGACGCCACGATGGGCGGCAACGATCCTGATGTCTCCACCCTTCTCGATCAGGTCGGCGCGGCGCTGTCCGGTATCACTCGTGGCGCGAGCCTGGTGCTTGCGCCCAAGCGTGAGGCGCCGATCCGGCATATCGAATTCGTCAGCCTCGCGCCGGACCGCGCCTTGGTTGTGCTGGTCTTTGCAGATGGTCAGGTCGAAAATCGCATCTTCACCCCGCCTCCCGGCCAGACGCCCTCGTCGATGCGCGAGGCCGCCAATTTCCTGAACGCGCTTGCCGAAGGCCGCACCCTCACCGATCTGCGCCGCTCCATCGCCAAGGAAATCGCCCAGCGGCGGCAGGAAATCGACGTTCTTGCCCGCGATCTTGTCGAAAGCGGCATCGCGCTTTGGGAGAATGCCGGCGAAAGTTCCGAACGCCTTCTGGTGCGGGGCCGCTCCAACCTGATCGAAGGGGTTTCCGACGCGACCGAGATTGATCGGATTCGCAGCCTTTTTGACGACCTTGAACGCAAGCGCGACATCGCCGAATTCCTCGGCCTCGCCGAGACGGGCGAAGGCGTGCGCATTTTTATCGGCTCCGAAAACAAGCTTTTCTCACTTTCCGGTTCAAGTCTGGTGGTTTCTCCCTATATGAACGCTGATCGGAAAATCATCGGCGCGGTGGGCGTCATCGGCCCGACCCGGCTGAACTATGGCCGGATCGTTCCGATTGTGGATTACACCGCCCAACTGGTGGGCCGCCTTGTCTCGGATCGGGGCAAGGGCTGAAACGAAGACGAGGACGAACAGATGGCGCAGGACGAAACCGCTCCGCAAGAGATGGAGCTGGATCAGGCGGATATGACCGCAGCAAACGACGAGATCGAGGCGCTGAAAGCCGAGCGTGACGATCTGCGTGACAAGTTCATGCGCGCGCTGGCCGATGCGGAAAACTCGCGCAAGCGAGCCGACCGCGATCGCCGCGAAGCGGAACAGTATGGCAGCACGCGTCTTGCCCGCGACCTTCTGCCCGTGTTCGACAACCTCAAGCGCGCCCTGAACGCCGTCAACGACGACCAGCGCGCCGCCGCCTCGGCCCTGATCGAAGGCGTCGAGCTGACGCTGCGTGAGCTTATCACCGTGATGACCCGCCACGGCATGACCCCGATCGCGCCCGAGATTGGCGAAACCTTCGATCCCCAGATGCATCAGGCGATGTTCGAAGCGCCGGTCGCGGGCACCAAGGCGGGCCAGATCATCCAGGTGATGACCGAAGGCTTCCTGCTGCACGACCGCCTCCTGCGCCCAGCACAGGTAGGCGTGTCGTCGAACACGCAATAACTATAGCAAGCCCTTGATTTCATAGACAAGCCGCAGCGCCTCGATGGGCGTAAGCTCGTCGGGGTGAATGTCGCGCAAACGCGCCTCTACGGCTGTTTCCTTCGGGGCTGGCCGTGCCGCCACCATTGGTGCCGCACGAAATAGCGGCAGGTCGTCGATCAGCGCGGCCTGCTTGCCACCCTCCCGCTCGCCTTTTTCCAGCGCCTCCAGCACCACCTTCGCTCGCTCCACGACGCTCGCGGGCAGGCCCGCCAGCCGCGCCACCTGCACGCCATAAGACCGGTCCGCTGCGCCCTTCCTGACCTCGTGCAGAAAGATCACGTCGCCTTCCCACTCCTTCACGCTGACCGTGGCGTTCTCCACCCCGGCCAGCTTTCCGGCCAAGGCCGTCATCTCGTGGTAATGCGTGGCAAACAGCGCGCGGCAGCGGTTCACCTCGTGCAGATGCTCCAGCGTTGCCCAGGCAATCGAAAGCCCGTCATAGGTTGCCGTCCCTCGCCCGATCTCGTCCAGAATGACCAGCGCCCGGTCATCCGCCTGATTCAGGATCGCCGCCGTCTCCACCATCTCGACCATGAAGGTTGACCGGCCCCGCGCCAGATCATCCGAGGCACCCACCCGGCTAAACAACTGGCTGACCAGCCCGATCCGCGCGGAAGCCGCCGGAACAAAGCTTCCCGCCTGCGCCAGAAGTGCGATCAGCGCGTTCTGCCGCAGGAAGGTCGATTTACCCGCCATGTTCGGCCCGGTCAAAAGCCAGATCGCCGGCGTCCCCGCCTCGGTCAGCGCGCAATCGTTCGCCACGAACGGGCCGGCGCCTTGCCGCTTCAGCGCCCGCTCCACCACCGGATGCCGCCCGCCGGTCACCACGAAGGCTCGGCTGTCATCGACCACCGGCTCAACCCAGCTTTCCGCCGCTGCCATGTCGGCCAAGCCCGCCGCCAGATCAATCTCAGCCAGCGCGCGTGCAGCCAGGCCAATCGGCCCAGACGCCGCCAAGATTTCACGTTTCAGGCCGTCATAGTGCCGTTTTTCAATCTCCATCGCATGATTGCCCGCGTTCAGAATGCGGGTTTCGATCTCGTTCAGCGGCACGGTGGTAAAGCGCACTTGTCCAGCCGTCGTTTGCCGGTGAATGAAGGTTTCAGGCATCGCCCGCATCCGGTCTTCATGCGTCGTTGTGACCTCGATGAAATAGCCCAATACGTTGTTGTGCTTGATCTTCAGCCCCGACACGCCCGTCAGCGCGACATATTCGGCCTGCATCCGCCCGATTACGCCGCGCCCCTCGTCGCGCAAGGACCGGGTCTCATCCAGTTCCGCGTCATATCCCGTTGCGATGAACCCGCCATCGCGCGCCAAAAGCGGCAGCTCAGCCAGCAGCGCGCGGTCCAGATGCGCAACCAGCGTCTCATGGCCCCGCAGCGCTGCCGCAGCTTCCACCAGCAAGGCTGGCCCGCCCTCCAACTGCCCGGCAATCCGCTCTGCCTGCTCCAGCCCCGCCCGGATCGCCCCCAGATCGCGAGGCCCGCCCCGATCCAGTGCGATGCGTGACAGCGCTCGGTCGATATCCGGCACCCGGCGTAGCGCATCCCGCAACGCCTCGCGCAAGCGGGCGTCTTCGCAAAGCCCCCGCACCGCTTCCAGCCGCTGATGAATCAACCCAAGGTCCAGCGATGGTGCCGAAAGCCGCCGCTCCAAAAGCCGCGCGCCCCCGGCTGTTACTGTCCGGTCAATCGCCGCAAGCAGTGACCCGTCGCGCCCACCGGACAGGGCCGAAGTGATCTCCAGATTCCGCCGCGTCGCCGCGTCGATCTGCAGCGTGCCGCCCTGCAATTCCTTCACCGGCGGCCGCATCAGCGGCAAACGCCCCCGTTGCGTCAGATGCAGATAGTCGATCAGCGCCCCCATCGCCGAAACCTCGGCTCGGTCAAAGCTGCCAAAGGCATCCAGCGATCCCACGCCAAACATCTCGCACAGCCGCTTCTCAGCGCCCGCTGAATCAAAGCTGCCGCGTGACAGCGGCGTCACCGAAGCGCCACTTTCTGCAATGCTAGAGACTGTATCACGCTCCCGCGCCTCGCTCACCAACACTTCACGTGGGGCAAGGCGAGCAAGGTCGGGGCCAAGCCGGGCCAGGCTTGATGGCATCACTCGAAACTCTCCGGTCGAGATATCGGCCCACGCCAGCGCCGCTTGATCGCGCACCTCGGCAAAGGCGCACAGAAAGTTATGCCGCCGTGCCTCCAGCAACGAATCCTCGGTCAGGGTGCCTGGTGTAACCAGCCGCACCACATCGCGCCGCACCACTGCCTTGTAGCCGCGTTTCTTCGCCTCCGCCGGATCCTCCAGTTGTTCCGCAATCGCCACGCGAAAGCCTTTGCGAATCAGCGTCAGAAGGTATCCCTCGGCGGCATGCACCGGCACGCCGCACATCGCGATCGGTTCGCCCTGGTGAAACCCCCGCTTGGTCAGCGCAATATCCAGCGCGGCCGAAGCGGCGACAGCATCATCAAAGAACATCTCGTAAAAGTCGCCCATCCGGTAAAACAGCAACGCACCCGGATTCTGCGCCTTGATGTCCAGATACTGCGCCATCATCGGCGTGGTGGCATCGTCGCTCACTCAGGCACCGGTCGGGGCGTCAGGGTCGATCAGGTTCGCAGCCTTCATGTCGGCCCAAAGCTGCTGCGGGATCGTCAGCGCCACGTGTGCCGCATTGGCGCGCACTTGGTCTGGGCTGACCGCGCCGGGAATCACCGAAACAACCGCCGGATGCAGCAACGGAAACTGCAACGCCGCCGCCGCCAGCGGCACCCCATGCCGCAGACACACCGACTCCATCGCCTGCGCCTTTCGCACCATCTCAGGCAATGCGGGCTGATACGCATACATCACGCCGGGTGCCGAAGGCGCGGCCAGCAATCCCGACGCGAACGGCGCCCCCAGCACGATCTTGATCCCTCGCCGCATGCACGCGGCCATCGGTCCATGCAGCGCCGCTTGATCAGCCAGGGTGTAAGGCATTGCTACCAAAAAGAAATCCACATCAATCCACGGGGCAAGTGCGGCAAAATCCGCCAGAGTGTTCATCCCCATGCCGACGGCCGAAATCACGCCCCCGGCCTTCAGCCCGTGCAGATACGCCAGCCCAGACCCCGTCAGCGCCGCCATATGCCCATCAAACGCCGCACCCTGATACTCCCGATCCAGATCGTGAATGATCAGCGCATCGACCGAAGGCTGCCCCAGCCGCAATTGGCTTTGCGCGAACGACTGCGCGAACCCTGCGGCCGAATAATCGTAGCGCACCGCAAAATTCAGCCCACCCTTCCACTGCACCCGCGCATCCGTGCCGCGCGGGGCGGGCTCGTATATACGCCCGACTTTGGTCGAGACAAACACCTGATCCCGTGGGAAATTCCGGAGCGCCGTGCCGAGCCGATGCTCCGAAAGCCCATGCCCGTACCATGGCGCGGTGTCAAAGTAGCGCACCCCGGCATCCCATGCCGCCGCAAAGGTCGCCTGCGCCTCGGCCTCGGAATATTCGGCAAAGATGTTGCCCAGTGCAGCACCGCCCATGCCAAACCGCGGCCAATCCACTGGCCAGCGCGGTGCAGAGGGCGCAATCACTGTCACAGCACGTACCGTGACAGATCAGACGATCGGGCCAGCGCGCCGACATTCTTTTCGACAAAGGCGCCATCCACAGTCACAGCTTCCCCCGAACGGTCCGGCGCAGTGAACGACAGCTCCTCGAACACCCGCTCCATCACCGTATAAAGCCTGCGCGCCCCGATGTTTTCAACCGATTGATTGACCTCCGCCGCAATCCGCGCCAGCGCCGCAATCCCGTCCGGCGTGAAGATGACCGTAACCTCTTCGGTCGCCATCAGTGCGCGGTATTGCAGCGTCAGTGCATTGTCTGTCTCGGTCAGAATCCGCACGAAATCCGCTTCGACCAGTGGCCGCAGCTCCACCCGGATCGGCAGCCGCCCCTGTAATTCCGGCAACAGGTCCGAAGGTTTGGCAATATGGAACGCGCCCGAAGCAATGAACAGGATATGGTCGGTCTTGACCGGCCCATGCTTCGTTGACACTGTCGTGCCTTCGATCAGCGGCAGCAAGTCCCGCTGCACGCCCTCGCGGCTGACATCGGCTCCGCGCGCGTCGGCACGGGCGCAGATCTTGTCGATCTCGTCCAGAAACACGATGCCGTTTTCCTGCACCGCCTCCAACGCGACGGCCTTCACCACCTCATCATCCAGCAGCTTGTCGGCTTCCTGCCCGATCAGCACTTCGTAACTATCGGCGACAGACAACCGCTTGCGGGTCGATCTTCCACCAAATGCCTTGCCGAAAATATCCTGTAAGCCCTGCATCTGTTCCATGCCTTGCCCGCCCATCATCATCGGAAACGCAGGGGCAGCATCGGTAACGTCGATCTCGATCATCGTATCGTCCAGAACGCCGGACTTCAGCTTGGCGCGAAACATCTCGCGCGTTTGGTCGCGCGCATCCTTGCCCGCCAGCGCCTCGATCACCCTGTCCTCGGCCATCTTCTGCGCTTTGGCCTTCACGTCCTCGCGCATCTGGGCCCGCGTGTCGGCGATCGCCACGTCCACCAGATCGCGGATGATGCTGTCGACGTCGCGGCCGACATAGCCCACCTCGGTAAACTTCGTCGCCTCGATCTTCAGGAAAGGCGCTTTCGCCAGCTTGGCCAGACGGCGGCTGATCTCGGTCTTGCCAACGCCGGTCGGCCCGATCATCAGGATGTTCTTCGGATACACTTCATCCCGAAGATCGTCGCCCAACCGCTTGCGCCGCCAGCGATTTCTCAGCGCGACCGCGACGGCGCGCTTGGCCTCGTTCTGGCCAATGATGAAACGGTCAAGCTCCGATACGATTTCGCGCGGGGTCAGATTGGTCATTCAGTGCTTCCGTAAGGGGGCAGGCGGGATTTGCCGGGAAAATCTGGCAGGATGCGCATCACGGCGGCTCGCAGCGGCACCCACCACGTTCCGATTGCGGTGATAAGGCCACCCAGCGCGATCAGGATAAAGGTCCAGGATCCGAAATCACTGCTGTCACCCATCACCCAGCCGATCACCAGCGCGATATAGGCGATGGCGGCGGTCAGGAACGACCGCCGGTCGATCACCAGCGCCAAAAGCGTGATGATGACCAGCGCGATCGCCAGCAGCCCGATTCCGCCCGCTCCGCCAGTGTTGTAAAGAGTAAGCGCCACCGTATTCACCAGCGCCGGTGCTGCCAGCATATGCAGCCAGAAGGCCGTGGCCGCATGCCGACCCAGCCGATACGGGTCGCGGGTGTCAAACCACATGCCTGCCAGAAACGCCACGATTCCGAACACCAGCGTCGCGGTGGCAAACTGCGGGCTTTCCCGCAGATCAAAGAACCCCGCCATCCCGTTGCGATTGCCCGAAATAAAGCCGCCCAGCGAATCGACCGAGGCGGTCAGCGTGTAGATCGCGCCCAACGCGAACAGCCCAAGGATGAACGCCGAAAACGGCAACCGAAATCGGCGATACCACGCCGCCATGCCCAGCGCCGCCAGCACGAAAGCGGAAACCACCGTTCCGCGCAGGTTCACGTTGCCCTGCCCCAGAATGGTGATGGCCGACAGATAGATGCCGCCACCGAACGCCGTCGCCAGCACCATCGACGGCAGGTTCATCCGCCGCTTCAGCGTGAAGTATCCCGCCCACCACCAGCAGATACCCGCACAGATCAGCGGCAGGATCGACAGCAGGGCCACGCCACCGAACCATCCCAGAAGCGCTGCGATGCCGGACAGCAGGATGACCAGACCGATCGACACGAAGATCTCCGAAAACCCGCGGAAAAACTCGAACGGCTCATCCTCAGCCGGAAGCGCCGCCCGCTTGCCCGCCCGGTCATGCGCCAGCGCCACCACCGAGGCGGCTTGCGCTTCGGTCAGGATGCCGGCTGCAACGGCGGCTCGAATGTCATCTGGGGTCATTGGGAACCATCCACTGAATGCACGTCACAGATAGTGGGTTTACCGGATCAAACCAAGGGAGGAGTTCCGTATCTACATCTGGTATATACTGTATCTTTCACTGTATATGCACCACGTCAATCAACGATCTTGCATTAATGTTTTCAACGATTTACCAAGGGATACCGAGTCGTGAAAGCCCGCCATGAAAGAAGAACGCCGCAAACGCCTGAGCATCGCTGAAAAGCGCGCACTGTCGGGATCGCCGCATGAGGGAACCGATCCGCTTGTTCTTGGCGAACCTCTGCAAGGCTTCGATCCACCCGATCTGAACGACTCTGAACCAGAATGGCTTGGCGTCGTTCAGGAGGTTGTGCCGCAGAAGATACCGATCTCGCTGCGGGTCGATCCTGACGTTCTGGCATTTTTCAAGGAACAAGGTCCGGGGTATCAGACGCGGATGAACGCAGTTCTGCGCGGCTACATGCAGGCCAAGAAAGCGGTCAGGCGGGCCTGACCCGTTCCACTGTAAGATTGCCGTTTGTGAACACGCAGATCTCGGCCGCAATCGCCATCGCCTTCCGGGCGATCTCCTCGGCACCAAGGTCGGTGGCCATCAGCCCCCGCGCAGCCGCCAACGCGAAGTTCCCGCCCGATCCGATTGCCGCCACATCGTTTTCTGGCTCCAGCACATCGCCGGCACCAGTGATCACGTAAAGATCGCGCCCATCGGTCACAATCAACATCGCTTCCAGATTGCGCAGATACTTGTCCATCCGCCAATCCTTGGCCAGATCGACACAGGCTCGCGCCAACTGCCCCGGCGCGGCCTCCAGCTTCTTCTCCAGCCGTTCCAGCAAGGTGAACGCGTCCGCTGTCGATCCGGCAAACCCGCACACCACGTCATGCCCGCCCGGCGACAGACGCCGCACCTTGCGCGCGGTGCCCTTGATCACCGTGTTGCCTAGGCTCACCTGCCCATCGCCCGCCACGACCACCTCGCCGCCGCGACGAACCGCAAGAATTGTGGTGCCGTGCCAGCCGGGAAACTTGGTGTCGGTCATGTAAGTCCCTCTCGTTTCCGCCAATATCGGTTGTCTTGTCGAAAAACGAAAGGGCGGCCCCTGCGGACCGCCCCCATACCCTCTCAGCCAATCCTCAGATCGCCGATTTGATCCAGGTTTCCAGCGCTGCCTTCGGGGCCGCGCCCACCTTGTTCGACACGACCTGCCCGTCCTTGAACATGAACAGCGCCGGAATACCGCGCACACCAAGAACGGCGGGGCTTTCCGGGTTCTCGTCGACATTCACCTTCACGATCTTGACCTTGCCCGCATATTGCAGAGCCAGCTCTTCCAGCGCGGGGCCGATCTGACGGCAGGGGCCGCACCATTCAGCCCAGAAATCCACCACCACCGGCACGTCCGACTGGCGGACTTCGGCGTCAAAGGTGGCGTCGGTAACGGCGACGGTTGCAGCGCCCATGATCGGGATCTCCTGTGGGAATTTCGGCCTCCAAAGTTAGGGAGGGACGCGGGGAACGTCAAGGGATCGTGGTGCGCGCCAGTGCTGCCCTCACGATATCGGGATCAAGCTCCATCAACGTCGCTGTCCGCGTCCAAAGAATCGCGGTTTCGATCCGGCGATCCGAGTAGATCTGCCCCAGCATATGCGCATAGGCCCCCAGCTGGCGCAGAATCCCGTCCGGCACATCCTCGGGGCGCTTCGGCACGACCGCGTTGGATTTGTAATCCACGATCAGCGCCCGGTCTGGCGTCAGAACCAGACGGTCTATTGTCCCCGCCATGCGCCTGCCAGTCCACTCGCCCGTCACGGCACATTCGGCCAGTGTGTCAGGTGCAAAAACCGTCGCAAGCTCTGGCAGAGATAGCAAAATCTCCGCCTCTGCCAGAACATCGTGTCGCAGCACAGCATCAAGGATCGTGGTCTCGGCGAACGCGCCCCAACTGGCGCGGTCCAAAACCGGCAACCGTTCCAGCAAAAGGTGCAGCGCAATCCCGCGTGCCTTGGCGGAGGCTTCGTCCAGCAGCGGCTCGCCCTGCAACGCCTTTGCTCCACCAAGGTCCGAGGGTGAAAGCACGGCAGGCGCCTTGAGCGGCATTGGCGCAGGCTCCTGTGCCCAGCCCGGAATGGCGTGCGACCTTGGCGGGATCGCCGCCGCCGGCCGATTTTCTGGCCAGACCCCAAACTCATGGCGCTGCACGCCACCTTCCAGCGGTGCCATGCTCAACGCCTCCGCCCCAGCGCACACAAGGCTGTACCACGCATCGTCCTTGGTCACATCGCCAGCCGCCGCGACGATCAGCCAACACCGCGCCCGCGTCAGCGCCACATACAGCAACCGCAAGCTCTCTTCCTGCCGCTTTTCCAGTCGCGTCTGCCGCGCGGCTGAAATCGGGGCCGGACTTTCCGTCTCCGGCACCTTCCAGACCACCTGTCCGTCGTCCAGCCGGTAAACCTCGTCCCGATCCTGTGGCTTGCGGTCGGCCGTATCGGGCAAAATCACGATCGGGGCTTCCAGCCCCTTCGCGCCATGCACCGTCATCACCCGGATGCGCCGCCCCTCGCCGTCCAGTTGCCGCTTCACCTCAACATCGTCGGTCGCCAGCCACACCAGAAACCCCGTCAGGCTCGGCACTTCCGACCGCTCGAACGCCAACGCCTGCGACAGCAGCTCGTCGATGCCGTCCTCCGCTTCCGGCCCCAGCCGTGCCAGCAGCTTGCGCCGCCCATCGTGCCGTTGCAGCGCCCGCTCGACCAGATCGAAGGGCCGCAGAAAGTCTGCCTGATCGCGCATGTCAGCCAGAAATTCCCGCGTCGCCTGATGGCCAGGATCGTCGCGCAGCGCCTCCCACAAATAGCCTTTTCGGCCATGTGAGAGACTAAAAAGATCCGCTTCTGTCCACCCGCACAAGGGTGACCGCAACACGGCCGCCAGTGAAAGGTCGTCCTCTGGCGTGTCCAGAAACGACAGCAGCGCCGCCAGATCCTTCACCGCCATCTCGGCCCCCAGCTTCAGCCGGTCCGCCCCCGCAATCGCCAGCCCCCGCGCCTTGCACGCCCGGATCATTTCTTGAAACAGCAACGACCGGCGTTGCACCAGAATCAGGAAATCGCCCTCATGGACCGGGCGCGCCGTCGGGCCCTCCCTGCCCGGGTTCAGCGGAATTTGCACGCCCGAGGTGATCATCCGCGCGATCTCGTCGGCGATCCTCTCCGCCAGGCGCACCTGTGGATTTTCCGATCCGGCCAGATCGACCGGATCAAACCATTCCCCCGCATCCACCTTCTCGTTCTTTTCAACGGGGGGCCAAAGGTCGACCCGTCCGGCCAGCGTCTCGTGAAATGCCAGATGGCTCGCCTCCCCACCCAACGCCGCCTGCAGCGGCCCGGTAAACGTCGCGTCCACCAGCCTCAGGATCGCGGGTGATGACCGGAACGAATGTTGCAACGTCAGCCGCGCCAGACCGTTGTCTCCGCCAGCAAGGCGCGTCGAAAAAAGCTCGCGCTTTTGGTCAAATGCTGCGACGTCCGCCCCTTGGAACGAATAGATCGACTGCTTCTTGTCGCCCACCACGAACAACGTCCGTGGCCGCATCTGCGCCCCAAGCCCGGCGATCATTTCGGCAGCAAGGCTTTCGATCACCTGCCACTGTTCAGGGCTGGTGTCCTGCGCCTCGTCCACCAGAATATGGTCGATCCCGCCATCCAGCCGGAACAGCACCCACGCCGCCATCGACGGATCGGTCAACAACAGCCGCGCCCGCTCGATCAGGTCGTCGAAATCGAGCACGCCCAGCCTCTGCTTCCGCGCTGCGTAGATCGGCAGGAATTCACGCGCAAAAGCGTGCAGCGCCGCCGTCTTTTCCGCCGCGCGCCGCGCCTTCATCGCATCGCGCGCGGCTTCGACCCGCTCCATGAAGTCATCAAACTCCTCCGCCCGGTCGCCTAGCGCCTTGCGCGCGCCGACGGTCCGGAACTTCGCCCGCACCCTGCCCGCCTTGGTCAGCACCGCATCGCAGGCCAGCGCAAGGTCCGCAGCCCCCGGCGCCGCAACGTTGATCGACCCCAGAGCCGCCGCCAGATCCACCATCGTCTTCGATTCCTGCCGACAGACCTCGATCACCGTCTCGAACAGCGCCGCCTCGTCGCCGCGAAACGCCAGTCTGACAAAATGATCGTCCGACACCGGATAGGACAGACCAAACAGCGCATGTGTCGCCGCACTATCCAGCGGTCGCGCGAAGCGGACTCGCTCCCGCGCGATCTGCTCGATCAGCTTGGTGAAATCTTCGGTGGCGCAAACTTCGGTCAGGCGCCGAAATTGCGCGGCCGCGACACCCTCCGCCATCTCCTCGATGATTTCGCTGCGCAACAGGCGCGCTGCCCGGTCCTCCAACTCGCGAAACCCCGGCCCGACGCCCGCTTCCAGCGGAAAGCGCCGCAACACCGTGGCGCAAAAGCTGTGGATCGTCTGCACCCGCAGCCCACCCGGCGTCTCGATGGCCCTCGCGAACAACTGTCGCGCAAGGCTAAGGCGCTCCGCCGCCAACTCTGTCTCGCCCAAATCCAGCAAGTCCATGCGCAGCGCATCATCCGGCTTCATCGCCCACGCGCCCAGCCGCTTGAACAGCCGGTTCTGCATCTCGGACGCCGCCGCCTTGGTATAGGTCAGACACAGGATGTGCTGTGGCTGAACCCCGCTCAACAACAGCCGCGCGACCCGGTCGGTCAGCACCCGTGTCTTGCCCGAACCCGCATTGGCCGAAAGCCAGGTGTTCTTGCCGGGGTCCGCGGCGGCAATCTGCTGCACGGCGGCTGCGCTCAGCGTCATCCCACGTCCTCCGGTTTGGGTGTATTCGAAAGATCCCATTCGCCAAACCGCGCCAGATGATCGTAGTCCGAGGCCAAATTAGTCTCGAACATGGCCCGACGCGAGGTGTAGCCTTGGCCTTTCCGCGCATAGGCGCCGATCAGACGGTGCAGTCCCGCCCAAACCTCTGCCACCTCCTCCGACCCCAGAGCCGTCTCGACAATCTTCAGATCGTCCTTCACTCCGACATAGCTGATCTTGCTTACCGGCATCGGACCCAGCGCGCCAAAGCCCCCGTTTTCCGCCATCGCAGCAGCCAGCAGAAGCTGCTTGGCAAATACCCTTTGCTGTTCCTCGCTGGGCGGAGCGCCGGTCTTGTAGTCGATCAGATGCAATGTCCCGTCCGGCATCAGGTCGATCCGGTCCGGCGTGCCGAACAGCGTGAAATCAAACTCTGCCAGCGTGATCGACCCTTGCGTTTCAACCTCGACCGGAATGCCGCCGGTGCCGGTTGAAAACGCGATGAAGGCATCCGCCGCTCTGGCCAGCCTTGCGCGCCACACCGCCCGCGCCGAAGGCCACGCGACCTTCTGCCCCAGCACAGCGTCGGCAATCTCGATCAGCAACTCTCGTGTCGGTGGCTCGGTCTTGCAGCGTTTCACAAAATGCTCCAGCACCTCGTGCAGCACCTCGCCCCGCAGTCTCGGGTCCGGCTCCGGCCGCAGCGGGTTCAGCTTTCGCAAGCGCAGGACGTAGCCCGCATAGATCGCATAAGGGTCGCGGATCAGCGTCTCGATCCGCGTCAACGACAGCTTCGTTGGCCGTGCTGCAACCGGCGGGCGGGGCGATGGGCGTGGGGCGGGGTCCACTTTGGCCACCGGCGCCTCGACCGCAGCCGCCAGCGCCAGCCAGTCGTCCCCCCTCGCCCGCATTTCCGCCAGCGCGGCCTTTCCGCTGCGCACCTCCAACCCTTCCATCAGGTTGGTCAGCCGATTCAGCCACCGTGACGGCACCGTTTCGGCATCGGCATTGCGCAGTGGTCGGGTGATGACCACGCGCCGCGCCGCAATCGCTTGCTGGTAATCATGTGCCGAAAGCCCGATCCTGCGCTCGGGCAGCAACAGCCCGGCCTCCTTGCGCATCTGCCGGTTCAGCCACGGGTCGGGCGGCGGTTGGGCGGGCCAGACCCCTTCGTTCAACCCGCCAAGGATCACCAACTCCGCCCCTTGCACGCGGGCCTCCAGCGTGCCCCAGATCATGATACCGGGGTGGGCCAACACCGCCTCGCGCACGTCGCGCTGCAAGACATTGGCCATAAGCGCCCCAAACTGCGCCGGCGACAGCAGCAACCCGGGGTCGGTAACACCCTCAAGCTCGGTCATCACGGCAAGCGCTTCGATCCCGGCTTCCTTTTGCCAAAGCTCGCCCGAACCCTTGGCATCGAACCCGCGCGCCAGTGCCTCGGCCACACTCCGCAACCGCGCCACATGGGCCGAAAGTGCCATGTCAGAGACGGCTTCATGCCCGACCAGTGCCGCTGCAACCACCTCGGCCCAGGCGTTGGCATGGTCAGACTTGCGCGCCGCCGCCCACAGCGTCAGCGTCTTGGCGTCCGGAAAAGCCGGGCCATTCCGACGGATATTCAGCTCCCATTCACGCGTCAGCATCAGATGCCGCCCGCGCCCCGCGCCCGAAAAAGCCAGCGGGTGCTTCAAAAGCGTCAGCATCGCCTCAGACGTCAGTTTGCGCCCGAACAGGTCCGCCACATGGCGCAGCAAACGCCCCGGTGCCGACAGCGCAAGCGGATGCCCGGCGGAATCGTCCGGCCTGATGCCCCAGCGGTCCAACACCGCTGCAACCCGTCGCGTCAGGTTGCGGTCGGGCGAGATCAGCGCAGCCCGCGTCCCCGTTTCAGCCGCTTCGCGCAGGACCAGGGCGATGGCCATCGCCTCGGCCCGCTCCGATGGGGCTTCAATCAGCGTGACATTGGCCGTAGGTGCGACCAGATCGGGCAGGTCCGGCCCATCTGTCAGCCATTGGTCCGTCACGGGTGCTGGACGAAGCGAAAGTGAAATCAGACGGTTACGGTCTGCATCTGCCGGGCTCGCCCCTGTCCAGCGCCCCACGGCTGCGGGGTCCAGCTCCAGCGTGTCAAGCAGGCGGCGAAACCGGAACTGCGGGTGATCTTCCGCTGTCAGCGCATCGCCCATGCCCGCCCACACTGCGGCGGGCAGGTCAAAGTCGAACCCCGGCAGCACCACTGCCCCGTTTGGCACCCGTGCCACCGCCTGCATCAAAAGCGCCGTCGTTCCGCGCGATCCGGTCGACCCCGCCACGATCACGGGGTCGTCCGGCGGTGACGCCTGCCAGCGCGCGATCAACGCCTCGACCGCCAGCCGTTGCCGTGCCTCGGCATCCGGCGCGTCGCCTTGCAGCGCTTCCGCCACGATCGCCAGAAACGCCTGCGTCCGCGCCCAATGCGCCGAATGTTCCGCCACGTTCAGCGCCGCGACCCGTGCTGGCGGCACCGCTTCGCCCTGCATCTCGTCAATCAACGACGCCAGACTGTCGGCCAGATCGAACAGCGCGCCTTGCGGAAACAGCGCCGCATCGCTGCGTGTCAACCGGTCCAGCAGAACCGCAAGATCCAGCCGCCGTTGCAGCGGTGAAATCGCGGCTGGGAGGGCAGCCGCCTCCGGCCCCGCTCCGATCTCCGTCACCAGCAAAAGCCGCGGCAGAAACCCGCAGCCCGCCTCGGTCAGGAGTTCGGTCACCCGGCGGCGCATCCGTTGCGTGTTCAACACCAGCGTTACGCGCGCCATCGCCTCGGGCGGTGTTCCGGCCATCCGCAATCGCAGTCCTGCCACCAGCTCTGCCGGGAAATCCACCCCCGGTGGCAGGCCAAACAGCCTGAAAACATCAGCCATCGGTCCCTGCCTTCAACAGCGCTTCCGCAGCGCCGATCCCTTCGGGCGTGCCAACGTCGCACCACCCGCCCTGATGCACCACACCGTAAGCGCGCCCATCGGCGATGATATCATCCCACGGGCGGTTCAGCGAAAAAACCTCGTCCGGGATATGCGCCAGACGGTCCGGGTTCAACATGCTGGCCCCAAGGTAGACGTGCCCCAACGCCCCCCGCGCCCGGCTGATCCGGCCATCTGTCGCCAGACGGAAATCCGACACCGACCCGTGCACGGCCGCGTCTTCCACCGGCAGCAGCAGCAGCAGCGCGTCCATCCGCGCGCCATCCCAGGCCGCCATCAGCTGCGTCAGCGGGTTGAGCCCGGTCCAGATCGCGTCGCTGTTCAGAACCATCACCGGCCCTGGCCCCAACATTGGCAACGCCGCTCGCAAACCACCCCCAGTTTCCAGTATTTGGCCTTGTTCGAGGCTAAAATCCACACCCGCACCCCGCAGATGTGCCGCCATCTGCGCGGCCCGGTAGTGCAGGTTGACGACAGGCCGGGCGACCCCAGCCCGTCGTGCGACCTCAAGCGCGTGGTCGATCAACGGCCGCCCGGCAACCGGGATCAAAGGCTTTGGTCGATCTACCGTCAGCTCGCGCATACGGGTGCCAAAGCCGGCTGCAAAGATCATCAGCGGGTAGGGGCAAGGGTGCATTGGGCCTCGATCAGCAACAGGGCTTCGGGAGTGGGTGTCGGTAGAACCTCATCACAGACGGCGCGCAGCCCGGCCAGCGTCGGATGTGCCAGATTGCGTTGCAACTGGCCCCAGACGCGTGGGATCAGCTGCACATACCCCGCCTTCCCGGCCACCAGACACAACCGCGCAAAGATGCCAAGGATGCGCAGCGCGCGCTGGGCGCCAACCGCGGCGTAGGCGGCGGAAAAGCTGTGTGCATCCTGCCCGCTTGCCGCCGCGAAGTGGCGGATCAGCGCCGCTTCGGTCTCTGGTCTTACGTCCCGCCGCGCATCCTGCAACAGCGACACCAGATCGTAAGCCGGCTGCCCCATCTGACCAAGCTGGAAGTCCAGCAGCCCAACCCGCGCGATCCCCTCCCGCTCGGGCAGCCAGATCAGATTCTCGGCATGGTAATCGCGCAAGATCAAGACCCGCGGCCCATCGGCCAGACGCATAAGCGCCTCGCCCACCGCGCCGCGCAGCGCCGAAGCGTCGGGCCGCGCGCCGGTGATCGCAAAGGCGTAGAACTCCAGCGCCAGCATCGCCGCGTCCGCCCAGTCGGCAGCGCCCAGATTGGGCAAGCCTGATGGTGCGGGATGCGCCTGCAGGTGCAAAAGCACATCCGTCGCCGCGGTATAAATCGGCAGCTCCACCTCGGGGCTTGCTTGCAGAATACGGGCAAAGACCGCATCGCCAAGGTCTTCCAGCAGTAGAAAACCCATACTCAAATCAGCGGCCAGCACGTCGGGCGCTGACAGCGAAAGGCTCCGCAGATGCCGTGCAATTGCCACGAAACTTGCAGGGTCGTCCGCGCCACCCGGTGCGTTGTCCATCAGGATCGCGGTCTGCCCTGCCAGCGTCAGCCGCTGGTAACTGCGCGCCGACGCATCTCCTGCCAACGGAATGCGCGCCGCATCACCCCAGCCGGCAGATTGCAAAAACTCCTGCGCCGCGGGCTCACGCATCGGCCAACGCCGCCAGCAAGCCCGCCCGCCCGCCCGTCAGCACCGCGCGCCGTCCCGCGCCTTCGGCCGAAAGGGTCAGCCGCAGCGCATCGCGTGGCAGGTGGCTGCCCAGCCGGTCGGGCCATTCGACCAGACAGATCGCCGTCGCGAATGCCTCGTCCAGGCCAAGTTCCCAGACCTCGTCCGGGTGTGACAGGCGGTAAAGATCGGCGTGCCAAATCTCGGTCCCTGAAAGGCCTGCACCTGAAATCGCGGCGTCGGGCGGGCCATAAGTCTGCACCAGCGTGAAGGTGGGCGAGGGCACCTCCTCGCTCTGCCCCAGCCGCGCACGGATGAACGCGCGCGCAAAGTGGGTCTTGCCGGCCCCGATCGGACCTTCCAGCAGCACGGTATCGCCCGGCCGCAGCAGCCCCGCAAGCCGTTCAGCCAGCCGGGTGGTGGCCTCTTCCGTGGCGAGAAACAGGGTCAGCGCGGAACCTTCGGTGCGGATCAGGGACATACCGCCGAGTCTACCGCCCGGCCGCGTCACCGCAAGCCCGTTTCGGTCAGGCGAACAGCGGCGACGGCTCGCTTGTCTGCAACATCAGCGGCATGTGGCCATGCGAAACAACCCGGAACGTAACCAGCGTCGCGCCCCCGTTGATCGGGCGGAACCGGCAGCCGACCAGCCGCCCGTCCAGCAGCCGAACCTCGCCTTCCCAGGCGGCACGATCACCGGCAGTCACCACATATTCCATCGCATCGCCCCAGATCAGGCTGGGCGCCGATTGGTCGCGCCACCACCCTGACAGTGTGCCGATGCTGGCTTCCGACAAAAGCACCGCCGGGTCGTGGTTCCACAGTTGCGCATAGGCGTGGTTCGACATCACCAGTTGTCCGCCTTGCGAAAATACCGCCACCGCCTCGTCCACCGCGTCGATCACAGCCTGACCAAGCTCCATGTCCGCCCGGTAACGCCGGGTGCGCGACATTTCCGACGAGATATCCTCGAACATGAAGGCCAGTGCACCGTTCGGGTGCGGCCGCCCGATCACCCGGTAGGTCTGTCCACCGGGAAGGCTCCACGTCTCCTCGTAAAGTCCCGATGACGCATCCTCCTCGACCTTGATCATCTGCTTGCGCCAGGTGCGGTAATCCTTCGGTTCCGGGATCATCGACCGATCCCGCATCGCATCCAGAACCGAGGTCAGCGTAGGCCGCGCAATCAGGAAATCCGGCGGCAGCGTTGTCAGATCGACCAACGCCGGGTTGAACAGTTGCAGCACCCGGTTGCGGTCAAAGATCGCAAGGCCAATCGGCAGGTGCGCAAAGGTCTTGGTCAGCGTCTGCATGAAATCGCGCAGCGACCCTTCTGCCTGCACCGCGGCGTTCGACGGCAGCGCATAGGCGATACGATCGTCGCCCGCCGGGCTGACCACCAGATCAAACCACTGCGCGCCATCCTTCAGGTCCAGTTTCTGTCGGTTGGCCTTTGCCGCCGGGTTGTAGCCCGCCAGATCGAACAGCCGGGGCAACGGCCATGACAGGTCCTTGCCCGGCTCCAGCAGATCGGCGGCGCGCAGCAGGTAGGCGTGGTTTGCCCAGATCACCTCGCCCGCCGCGTTTTCCGTCCAGACCAGCACGGGGGCGTTCGCCAGCACGTTGCGCAGCGCCGAAACCTCTTGTTGCTGCGCGGCCTCTGACGCGCTGTCGCGGCCGGGGCGGCGCTGTTCGGCGTCGGTGTTGACCAGCGTCAATCGGGTCAGCCCACCCAGATGCTCACCCCGTAGAACCAACGGTGGCCGGATGCCGTCGCGCGACGCCATGATGAACTGTCCATCTGTCGGCAGGGTCAGAAGACGCGCTTCAAGCTCCGGAAACAGCGGCCCCATCCGCGACAGGAAACGCAGCCAGTTGCCGCCCCGCGCGACACTGGCCGCCAGCATGGCCCGAGCACTGGGCGTGGCGTCGACCAGGGTTTCGCCGTCAAACATAAAGATGGTTTCGGCGGTGTCGGGGCGAAATATGCTGGCCGGGGCGGGCGGGCGGCGGTTCTGGAACGCGGCCAGCAGAACAAGGCAGCCCAACGCCACAAGCGTCGCGGTCACCACCAGTCCAAATGCGAATGTCCAGTCGGCTGGCATCCGGCGCCTCCCACCAATTGTCCCGTGATTCAGCCTAGGGTGGAAAGGGTTAACCGATGGTTAAGCCTAAGGTAGATCAACCTGAAGATGGGACAGGGCCGGTGCTACATCTCGATCCGTTGGTTGGCGCCATGCGACAGGTTTGCCGGCGCCGCAAGATCGGTCATCACCCAAACCGCTTCGACCACCGCGCCGCAGCGTTCAGGTCGTTCCTCGGGTGTCAGGAACGGATCGGTGGCGTTGGCAAAGGTCAGCTCCGCGCCCGATCGTTCCAGCAGCGTCTTGGCGATGAACAGGCCCAGCCCCATCCCCTCGTACTCGGGCCGCCGTGATGGCGGGGCGTCCGACCGGCGGGCGCGCACGAACGGGTCGCCGATCCGTCCGATCACATTCGGCGGAAAGCCTTCGCCATCGTCGATGATCCGAACGGTCACGGCGCGGTCGGTCCATTCCGCTTCGACCCACACCGTGCTGCGCGAAAAATCGACCGCGTTCTGTATCAGGTTGCGCAGGCCGTGGATGATCTCGGGCCGCCGCAGGATGGTTGGCTGGCGTGCCGAGCTGCCATCGCTTGGTCCCACCTGGAACAGAACCGCCTTGCCGCGCGCCATATGCGGCTCGGCCGCCTCGCGCAAGGCTGCACCAAGCGGTGCCTGCCGCAGATGCAGGTCGTCCTTCCCGACCCGCCCCATGTCGCGCAGGATGTCCCGGCAGCGGTCGGCCTGATCGCGGATCAGCTTTGCGTCCTCCAGAAGATCGGGCCTGTCGCGCAGCTCGTCCATCAACTCGGCGCTCACCAGCTTGATCGTCGCCAAGGGCGTGCCCAACTCATGCGCCGCAGCCGCCACCACGCCGCCAAGGTCGGTGAGCTTCTGCTCCCGCGCCAGCGCCATCTGCGTCGCCAGAAGCGCGTCCGACATCGACCGGATCTCCATCGCCACCCGGTGCGAATACAGCCCGAGGAACAGGATGCCGATCACGATCGCCATCCAGAAGCCAAACTCGAACAGCCACGGCACCTCCAGCACACCGCCGCTTTCAAACCGCAGCGGCCAGTGAAAGAACGCCGCGAGCGTGACAAGGCCGATCGCAACCGCCCCCAGCACAACCGTCGTGCGCAGCGCCAGCGCGCTTGCCGAAATGGTCACCGGCGCCAACACCAACAGCGCGAAGGGGTTGGTCAGCCCGCCGGTGATGAACACCAGAAACGACAGTTGCGACAGATCGAACATCAAGGTCATCAGCGCCTCGATCTCGGTCAGGCGCTTGTTTTCGGGAAACAGGAACATCGAAAACAGGTTCGCGATGATCGACGCACCCACCGCCAGATAGCAAAGCCCCAGCGGCAGATCGAGCCCGTAAACCCGGTCGGCCACCGTGATCGCCGTCACCTGTCCGGCAATCGCCATCCAGCGCAACAGGATCAGCGTCCGCAGGCGGATCCAGTTGCTGCGCGTTCCCGCGGCAAGAAAGCCGAAACTGGCGGTGACCATGACGCTGGCATATCCTTTGAAGCGTTCGCTATTGTTAAGCCCGCCGCGATTTGGGATCAATGCGCCGGGCATCAGGACGGAGACGGCGATGACACGGTTTTATGCAGGGCTGGCAGCGGCATTGGTTGCGGCATTTCTCGGGGTATCGGCTTATCTCGTCCTGTCCAACCGCAACGGCGATGTCTACGCGCAATGCCGTTCCAGCCAGGTTGCGGGTGGCGATATCGGCGGGCCTTTCACGCTGGTCGGCACCGATGGCAAGACCGTCACCGAAAAAGAGGTTCTGGCAAAACCGGCGCTGGTCTATTTCGGCTACACGTTCTGCCCCGATGTCTGCCCGCTCGATATGGCGCGCAATGTCGAGGCGGTGGATATTCTGGAAGAACGCGGCTTCGACGTGACACCGGTTTTCATTTCCATCGACCCCGAGCGTGACTCCCCCGAATCCTTGGCCGATTATGCCAGCAACCTGCACCCAAAGCTGGTGGCGCTTACCGGATCGCTTGATCAGGTCAAGGCCGCGTCGCAGGCCTACAAGACCTATTTCGCCAAACAGCCCGCTGATGATGAATTTTACCTCGTCGACCATAGCACCATGACCTATCTGATGCTTCCGGACGGCGGCTTTGCCGATTTCTACCGGCGTGACATCGCGGCAGACAAGATGGCCGAAAGCGTGGCCTGCTTTCTTGCCGCCGATGAAGCGGAAGGCTAAGGCTGAACCAGCGAAGGGGTTAGACGATGGGGGAGAATTTGGCACTTGATCTGGGGGCAGACCGGACACTTCTGCTGGTCGATGACGATGAGCCCTTCGTCAAGCGTCTTGCCAAGGCCATGGAAAAACGCGGCTTTACCCCCGAGACCGCCGAAAGCGTTGCCGAAGGCCGGGCAATTGCGCTGGCGCGACCGCCCGCCTACGCAGTCGTCGATCTTCGGCTGGAAGACGGCAATGGCCTTGAAGTGGTCGAGGTGTTGCGCGAAACCCGCCCGGATTGCCGGATTGTCGTGCTGACCGGTTATGGGGCGATTGCAACCGCGGTTGCGGCAGTAAAATTCGGCGCCATTGATTATTTGTCGAAACCGGCGGATGCCGATGATGTGACAAATGCGCTTCTCGCAAAAGGCGAGGCTTTGCCGCAGCCACCCGAAAACCCCATGTCGGCCGACCGGGTGCGTTGGGAACATATCCAGCGCGTCTATGAAATGTGTGATCGGAACGTCTCTGAAACTGCGCGCCGATTGAATATGCACCGCCGAACGCTGCAACGTATCCTTGCGAAGCGCAGTCCCCGTTAACCATACACAGTTGAAATCCGGCTATCCAAAGCGTAGACGTGAAAGTCATGTTTAACGGGGGATGCTGCCATGGCAATTGATCTGAACGACTTGTCCCTTAAAGAGTTGAAAGATTTACAATCACAGGTGGCGAAAGCGATTTCCAGCTTTGAAGACCGCCGTAAAAAGCAAGCTCTTGCAGAACTTGAAGAAAAAGCCCGTGCGATGGGGTTTTCTCTGGCTGAATTGACCGGCTCAACGCCGGTGCGCAAGCGCACTCCGGCGGTGGCAAAATATGCGAATCCCTCTGACAAGTCCGATACGTGGTCGGGCCGTGGCCGCAAGCCGCGCTGGTTTGTCGCGGCCCTTGCGGCCGGAAAAAAGCCAGACGATCTGATGGTCTGACAGCCGGTTTCAGGCCTGGCCTTTCAACCATTTCAGAAATGCCCGGGTCGCAGCACGCTGCGGCCCCGGCAAAGCCACCACGAAATAGGCCGGCAGCTTGTCACGGCTTTCATGCACCACCCGCAGCCGCCCCTCGGCCACATCATCGGCCAGCAGCGCATAGCTTTCCACCACCAGCCCCAACCCTTGCCGCGCCGCCGCGATCGACAATTCCTCGTTGGCGAAATCGGTCTGGCTCAGCTTTGACGGCTCCAGCCCAAGGCTGCGCAGGTAATTGTCCTGTTCCGGCCAGTTGCGCGCAATGATCCACTCCATTTGCCGCATCTCCTCGGTATCAAGGCGTGTTTTGTCGCCCAGAAAGGAAGGCGCCCCCGCCACAACCAACCGGGCCGAGGCCAGAAAGCTCGCCTCCACCCCTGGCCACGCCCCATTGCCATAGCGGATGCCAAGATCCATCCCCTCGCGGTGCAGATCGACGACCCGGTTCTCCGGTTGCAGCGACAGGCCGATGTCGGGATGCTTTTCCCAGAAATCGCGCAACCGTGGCATCAGCCACTGCGCCGCGAAACTCGCTGTCAGCGTGATCCGCACCGGGCGGTCCGCCCCACCGCTGCGCAACGCCTCTGCACCGCGCTGAAACGCCGCGAAGCCTTCGGCCAGCGCCGCCGCCAAGGCCGTGCCTTCCACTGTCAGGCTGACCCCGCGCCCATCGCGCTGCACCAGCGCCACGCCGAACTCCTCCTCCAGCGCGCGCACCTGCTGCGCCACCGCCGCGTGCGTTACGTTCAGCGCCCGCGCGGCATGGCTGAAGCTGCGCATCTCTGCTGTCGCCGCAAACGCACGCAGGGCCGTCAGAGAAGGGATCGCGCGCCAATCAATCGCCATATGTTAGCCTGCCTATTACATCTGAAAGATCGCTGAGTCGTCAATGCTCAGCAAACATGCCAAAACGCCGCATCGCAACGCCAAAGAAAGAGGCATGAAATGTTGAATATCCTCGCCGACGCCCTGCTGCTCGCCACCCGTTTCGGCCCGATTTCGGGCGATGCGCCGCGCCGCACCCTGACCGAAGCCGACCCGCGCGACGCCGCAGTTCAGCGCCACGCGCTGACCGGCCAGCCCGTCAAATGATCGCCGCGAGTTGTTGTGCGACCCGGGCCACATAGTCCGCCCGCACCACAGCGGGCGGACGCAACCTGATCTCCAGCCCCTTCACGATCTCCGCTCCGGGCCGCCCGAACAGCTTGTCGGCCTCCGCCTCACCGAACCCCGCGATCCGCACCGCCTCCAGCCAGGCCGAAACCCTGTCCGCCGCCTTGATCGCCTTCTTGATCGGCGCCGGCAGCACCGCCGGCAGCCCGAACCGCAGATGGATCGCCGCCGTCAGCCGCAGATCCAGCTCACCATACCCTGGCCCGACCGCCGCTTTCACCGGGCTGATCATGTCGCCGATCACATACTCCGGCGCGTCATGCAGCAGCGCCGCCAACTGCCAGCGCGCCGCAATCCCCGGATTTGCCCGGCAAAAAATCTCCTCAACCAGCAGCGAATGTTCCGCCACCGAATAGGGCCAGTCGCCCCGCGTCTGCCCGTTCCACCGCGCCACGAACGCCAGCCCGTGCGCGATATCCTCCACTTCGATATCCATCGGCGTCGGGTCCAGAAGGTCCAGCCTCCGCCCCGACAGCATCCTTTGCCACGCCCGTGCCGCCATCGCGTTTCCCACCCCTGCAACCTTAGTCTTCACACCCCGCGCGCCTTGGCAAGCGTGCCGCGTTGTCATGTTCGCCCGCATTTGCTATGGCCGCGCCAGATATCTCATCGGCTTGCGGCACTCTGCAGGCATCAGCAAAAGCAGGACGCAATGGATTACATCGTCAAGGACATCAAGCTCGCCGAATTCGGCCGCAAGGAACTGACCATCGCCGAAACCGAAATGCCCGGCCTGATGGCCTGCCGCGAAGAATTCGGCCCGACCCAACCCCTGAAGGGTGCGCGCATCGTCGGCTCTCTGCACATGACGATCCAGACCGCCGTGCTGATCGAAACGCTGAAAGCTCTCGGCGCTGATGTGCGCTGGGCGTCCTGCAACATCTTCTCCACCCAGGACCATGCCGCCGCCGCCATAGCCGCCGGTGGCACCCCGGTTTTCGCCATCAAGGGCCAGACCCTGACCGAACATTGGGATTACCTCGACCGCTCGTTCATGTTCCCCGAAGGTGCCAACATGATCCTCGACGATGGCGGTGATGCCACGCTTTACGTCCTCCTCGGCGCCCGTGCCGAAGCCGGCGAAGAGATCATCCCCGTGCCGCAGTCCGAGGAAGAAGAGGTCATCAAGCTTCAGATCGCCAAGCGGATGAAGGAAACCCCCGGTTTCTTCACCAAGACGCGCGCCGCGATCAAGGGCGTGTCGGAAGAAACCACCACCGGCGTCCACCGCTTGTATGAGCTGCACAAGAACGGCCAGCTTCCCTTCCCGGCGATCAACGTCAACGACAGCGTGACCAAGTCGAAGTTCGACAACAAATACGGCTGCAAGGAATCGCTGGTCGATGGCATCCGCCGTGCGACCGACACGATGATGGCCGGCAAGGTCGCCGTTGTCTGCGGCTATGGCGATGTGGGCAAAGGCTCCGCCGCCTCGCTCCGTGGCGCGGGTGCGCGCGTCAAGGTCACCGAGGTTGATCCGATCTGCGCCCTGCAAGCCGCGATGGACGGCTACGAGGTCACCCTTCTGGAAGATGAAATGGCCACCGCCGACATCTTCATCACCACGACCGGCAACAAGGACGTCATCCGCATCGAACATCTGCGCGCGATGAAGGACATGGCGATCGTCGGCAACATCGGCCACTTCGACAACGAAATCCAGGTCGCCTCCTTGCGCAACCACAAGTGGACCAACATCAAGGAACAGGTCGACATGATCGAGATGCCCTCGGGCAACCGCATCATCCTGTTGTCCGAAGGACGCCTCCTCAACCTCGGTAACGCCACCGGCCACCCGTCCTTCGTGATGTCGGCCTCGTTCACCAACCAGGTTCTTGCCCAGATCGAGCTATGGACCAAGGGCGACGAATACAAACCCGGCGTCTACATCCTGCCGAAGGCGCTGGATGAAAAGGTCGCACGCCTGCACCTGAAAAAGATCGGGGTCAAACTGACCGAACTGAAGCCTGAACAGGCCGCCTACATCGGCGTAAAACCCGAAGGCCCGTTCAAGCCTGAACACTACCGCTATTGATAGCCTGTGCCCCGGCGCGGGTCGGCCGATGGCTGATCCGGCCGGGGCGTCGCTGGCACGGCCCTGCCGCAACAATGCCCGCCGTCGCCAGATCCCCGGCGCAATGCGTCATTCCCCCTGAAATTCCCCTTCCCCTAAAGGGATCTGGCAACTAGCGTTCGCCTCGTATCATTTCACACCAGTCAAGGGAGACGCAGAATGGGCAAGCGGGACGATCTCATCGCGAAATATGCCGATGATCTGAAGACCAAGTGCAATATGACACCTGACATGGCGCTGCTGACCAAGGTTACCATCGGCTGCGGCCCGTCGATCTACGACAATGACGCGCAGACCGTCGCCGCGTCCGACAAGGAAGAGCTGGAGCGGATCAAGGCCAACTTCCTGATCAAGAAGCTGGGCCTGAAAGACGGGCCAGCCCTGATGGAAGGCATCCTTGCCGCCGTCGACACCTACGGCAAATCGGAACGCAACAAGTTCCGGGCGGTGTTCTACTACCTGCTCGTCAAACATTTCGGCAAGGAAGCCGTCTACAAGTAACGCGCCCCACGCGGCGCCTCGCCCCCCTCCCCCCTCGTGGGGGAGGGATGGGGTGGGTCGGCTTCCTGCACGGCACCCGCAACGCATCGGATTTGACGAAAACCTGCACTACTCAATCCTTGCCGCGCGCCGGGGATTCGGGGCATTACGTCTTGGACAGGGCAGTAGCCCGGGACCCTTATCAGATCACGTGTGGTGCTTTGGGGAGCACGTGGGGTGGATGGAGGGTTCCGTAGGGGTGCGGGGCCCTCCATTCTATTTTTCGCCTCAAAACAGGTTCAGCACGGCTCCCATGATGGTGCAGCCGACCACGCTGTTGACGCCGTCTATCACCGTCAATTCGGGTTTGCGCTTGGCAAAGGCATAATTCATCGCAACCCAGGGCGTGATGAAAAAGGCACCAACACCAAACCCGGCAACGGCACCGCCGCCGACGCTCGTCACACCTGCTTCCGCCAGCAGATGCCGCATCATGCCCGCCACCAGGATCATTGCCAAAAGTCCGATCCCAAAGGCCGCAATCCCCGACCCGCCGCGCTTGGCCATGTCTGGCCGCCCGTTGGTGATCTCTGCCGCCGCCAGCCAGCGTGTCGACATGCCCAGATACCAGACAGCGCCAAACGCAAACGCCGCCAATGCGGCGGCAATGACATTCAGAAATTCCATTGGGGTCCCTCCCGATTTCCGTGCCGGCACGCTGCCCGAAAGCAAGGCTCAGGGGTAGCGAAATCTTGCGGGAAAGGGTTATGAAAGGGTAAATGACCTGACCAAGCCATTGAAATCGAACATTTCCAAAAATGTCCCACCGTGGGACACTATGGTTCCACGCCGCCCATCCGGCACAGGATACCCCACTCATCAGCCGTCACCGGCTGCACTGAAAGGCGGGTATTCTTCACCAGAACCATCGCCTCCAGCCCCGGTTCGACCTTGCATTCCTCCCGCGTGACCGCCCGCTTGAAAGGCCTCACCGCCCGCACCCTCACACACTCCCACCGCGGATCATCCGTCGTGCTGTCCGGCGCGCTCTCCCGGCAAACCTCCACGATCCCCACGATCTCCCTGCCGATATTGGAGTGATAGAAGAACCCCAGATCGCCCACCTTCATCGCCCGCATATTGTTGCGGGCCTGATAGTTCCTGACCCCGGTCCACTCTTCCCCCGCCACACCCTTCGCGGTCAGATGATGCCAGCCAAACTCGTCCGGTTCGGATTTGAGCAGCCAGTAGTTCATCCCCCGATCACCCGCTTCCATTCCATGAGCGTTACATCAGAAAACAGCCCGGCCTTCGCGTAAGGATCGCCCGCCGCCCAGGCCTCCGCCTCGGCCCGGCTGCCCACGCCAAGGATGATCAGACTGCCGCACATCTGTCCCGCCTCATCCAGAAACGGCCCCGCCTGCTCCACCACCCCGGTCGCCTCGATATACCCAAGATGCGCCGCCCGGTTTTCAAGCCGCGTCTGCAAGGCTCCGGGCTTGTCGCGGCAGATCAGGGCAAAGCGCATGGGTCATTCCTGTTTCAGGGGTCGGGTCATCAGGTTCGGAATGGCATCTTCCACCGCGACCCTGCCGCTGACAAGGGCATCCACCATCTCAGTCACCGGCATTTCCACGCCTAGCTGTCGCGCCAACCGCACCACGGCCGTCGCTGTCGCCACCCCCTCGACCGTGACACCACGATCGAACCCCTGCCCGCAACCCAGCGCGTGCCCGTGGCGAAAATTGCGTGACTGCGGCGAAGTGCAGGTCAGAACCAGATCGCCAAACCCCGACAATCCTGCCAGCGTCTCTGCCCGCGCACCCAACCGCGTCGCCAGACGAACCATCTCGGCGTAGCCTCGCGTCATTAGTGCGGCCCTTGCGCTGTCGCCAAGCCCCGCGCCGATCACCACGCCCGCGGCAATGGCAATGACATTCTTCAGCGCCCCGCCCAGTTCCGCACCCGTGACATCATCCGTCCGGTAGATCCGGAGGGAAGACGTGGACAGCAGTGCTTGAAGTTCGAGACTCACCGGGTCGCGGCTTGCCAAGGTCATCGCCGTAGGCAACCCACGCGCAATATCGGCGGCAAAGCTGGGCCCGGTAAGGATTGCTGCAGCCACATCCGGGCGCGCTGCTTGCATGACTGAAACCGGACCGCCAAGCGTTTCCAGATCAACACCCTTGCAACAAGCGACCATCGGTTGCCGCGCAAACTGGTTCTGGTGTGTCGCCAGAAAAGCGCCGAGGCTTTGCATCGGCACACAAAGAAGCAACGCCTCGGCCTCACGCAGGTTGCCAGCGTCTGCGTGAAACGAAACCTTCGGCGGAAAGACAACCCCAGGAAGTCGGTCGTCATTTCGGTGGGTCGCGGCCATCCTTGCAACATCCTCGGGTGACCTTGCCCAGAGCCTGACAGAACGACCGCCTTGCGCCAGGGCCACGGCCAATGCGGTGCCGAATGCGCCTGCGCCAAGGATTCCGATCATGCTTTCGCGCCCTTCTTGCCGGACCCGATCATTCCCGGCACACGGATGTCAAGCGGCCAGCGGGGACGGGCGGTGAACGTCGCGTCGTCGACCATTCCCAAGCGGAACCTTTCGATCCCTGCCCATGCAATCATCGCCGCATTGTCGGTGCAAAGCTGGAGTGGTGGCGCAAGAAAGCGAACTCCGTTGGCGCTGCAAACAGTCTCTAACCTTGCCCGAATGGCCCTGTTTGCGGCAACGCCGCCTGCCACGGCAAGAACGGCAAGGGGTGAGCCGTCAAGCGCCGTCATTGCCAGTGCGCGGCGCGTCTTTTCGGCAAGCACATCTGCCACCGCCGCCTGAAACCCCGCGCACAGATCGCGCCGGTCCTGGGCGGTAATCCCACCGTTTGCGGCGATGAGTGCATCGCGCGCCCTTAAAACTGCGGTTTTCAGGCCCGAAAAGGAAAGGTCGCAGCCGGGCCGGTCAAGCAAAGGACGCGGAAAATTAAAGCGGCTGACATTGCCCAGCGCCGCTTCGGCTTCAACAGACGGGCCTCCGGGCTGCGGCAGGGCAAGAAGCTTGGCGATCTTGTCGAACGCTTCACCCGGGGCGTCGTCTATCGTTCCGCCCAGCCGGTGAAACTCGTCAGGTCCGTCCACGCGCAAGTACTGGCAATGTCCGCCCGAAACGAGCAGCATAAGATATGGGAATGCGATCCCATCGGTTAGACGAGGCGTAAGGGCGTGCCCTGCCAGATGGTTCACCGCAACCAGAGGCAGCCCCAAACCAGCGGCCAGCCCTTTCGCCATCATCGCGCCGGATAACACCCCCCCGATAAGCCCGGGCCCGGCGGTCACCGCGATCGCATCCAGATCGGCAAAGGTGATGCCCGCCTCGGCCAGTGCGCGCTCGATACAGCCGTCAAGCCGTTCTACATGGGCGCGGGCTGCGATTTCCGGCACCACTCCGCCAAAGGCCGCATGCAGCGAGGTCTGCCCTACGATATCAGACGCCAGCACTTCGGCCGACTGTCCGGGTTGATGGCGCACAACGGCGGCGGCAGTATCGTCGCAACTGCTTTCGATGCCAAGAAGGGTCAGGGTTCGGGTCATGGCTGCCGTTGCAGGATGTGTGGGTCGCAGGTAACACCGTGATCATGGCGAAACAATCCCAGCAACGTACGGCCCTTCCGTCGATTCCGGTGATGTTGACCCGGCCTCTGGATCAGTCGCTTCGGTTCGGCGTGGCGCTGGAGGGGCGTTTCGGCGCTGCCGTTCGTGTGATCATCTCGCCATTGATGCGTCTCGCCTTCGTGCCGTGCAAGATTGCACAACGGGATTATCAAGCTGTCGTGTTCACGTCTGAAGCGGCCATTGAGGCGACCGGGCAGATGGCGCGGGAGAGTTTGCCCAAGACGGCGCTTTGCGTGGGCGCACGGACGGCGGTTGCAGCCAGCGCGGCGGGGTTCACCGCAACGTCGGCAAACGGCGATGTCGAGGCCTTGCAGCGGTTGATACTGACCATGCAGATCAAGGGCCCGCTTTTGTATCTGCATGGCCGCGAGACCCGTGGTGACTTGGCGAAACGGCTATCTTCAGCGGGAATAGAGACTGTTTCTGTTATGGTCTATGATCAAGTTGCCCAGCCTTTCTCGACCGAGGCAGAGGGGATGCTGCGCTCTCCGGGCCCTGTGATCGTGCCCCTGTTCTCGCCCAGAAGCGCTTTGCTGCTGGCAACGGCGCTGCCTGCGGACAGGCAGGCCACCCTTGCGATTGCAGCCCTGAGCGGTGCGGTGGCAGAGAAGGCACCAGATAAGGGCGCGCGCCTGCTGCGGGTTGCAGCGACCCCGAATGCCGACGCGATGCTGGATGCCGTCGAACTCCTGCTGATTGACCTTAGGGGTTCTTGAACCCCGGCCCGCTGGGTGCTTAGGTATGCCTTGCCGATGTGGAAGGGTTGACACCATGCAGACAGACACCGCACCGGACCTGGAGACACCGCCTGCGGACGCCTTGCCAGCGGGGCTGAGCGAACCGACCACCGATACGTCACCGAAGGGCGAACCCGTCAAGGCTGACGTTCCAAAACCGCCTGGCCCTGACCGGCGCGGCGGAGTCTTGGCGCCACTGCTTGGTGGGGCGCTGGCGGCTGCTTTGGGGTTCGGGCTGTCGCATTTCAATGCGCTGGGGCTAAGGCCGGAGACTGACACAGCAACCCCGGCCATTCTGGAACAGCAGGCGGCCGAGATTGCCGGGCTGACGTCCTCGCTTGCAGCAACCGAGGCGGCGCTGGCGGACCGCATTGCCAGGGTCGAACCCCTGCTGCAGGCGCCGGCGGCTGAGGCGGTCGATCTTGCGCCGCTTGCACAGCGGCTGGATACCCTGGAAAGCCGACTTGCCCAGATCGAGGCGATGCCAGCGTCGGGGTCCGCGTCTGCGCCAGCGGTGCAGGCGGCGATCCGTGATCTGGAAGCGAAGGTTGCCGCATTGGGAACCATGGCGACCGTCCCTGAGGCGCTTTCGCAGAAGGTCGATGCCGCTCTTGCAGGACTTGCGGATGCCGAAGCGGCAGCCAAGGCAAAGGCGGCAGAGGCCGCTGGTGCAGCTGAAGCCGCGCGGCGGGCAGCGGCGCTTGATGCGCTTGGTGCCGCGATCGACCGGGGCGAGCCGTTTGATGCGCAGCTTTCGGAACTGGCGCTGGAACCTGCCCCGGCACCGCTTGCGCAGCACGCAGCGACGGGTGTTCCTACCTTGGCCGTGTTGACAGAGACCTTCCCCGACGCGGCGCGTGCTGCGCTGGCGAAGACGCGGGACGTCAGCGGCTCAGACGGCTGGGGTGCGCGTTTGGCCGACTTCCTGAAGGCGCAGACGGGCGCGCGGCCGCTTACGCCGCAAGCGGGAACCGATTCCGAAGCGATCCTGTCGCGTGCCGAAGCGGCGCTGCGAGACGGGCGCGTTGCCGATGCGCTGACCGAGATTGCCAGTCTGCCTGCCGATGTTGCCAGCGCAATGGCGGAGTGGAGCGCGGGCGCCAAGGCGCGAGCCGAGGTCGAGGCGGCGTTGGCCGCACTGCGTGCCTCGGCTGAAACCCAGGGGGAATGATGGTCTGGTCATTGATTAAAGTCCTCCTGTTCGTCCTTTTGATTGCGGGCCTGACCTTGGCGGCGGGCCTGCTGGCCGACACCAGCGGCGGCATTCGGATCGAGGCTGCTGGCTGGGAATTCACACTGGGGCCGCTGCAGGCGGTGATCGCCGGAGTGGTCCTGATTGCGCTGGTGTGGCTGGTCTTCAAGGTGCTGGGATTGGTGTTGGCAACGCTCCGGTTCCTGAACGGCGACGAGACGGCGATTTCGCGCTATTTCGACCGGAACCGGGAACGGAAGGGCTATCGCGCGCTGTCCGAGGGGTTGATGGCGCTGGCGTCGGGCGAGCATCGGTTGGCGATGAACCGGGCGCAGGCGGCGGAAAAGCTGCTGGGCAAGCCCGAGCTCACAACGCTTCTGGTGGCGCAGGCGGCCGAGGCTGCGGGAGACAAGACTCGCGCAACCGAGGCTTACAAAACGCTTCTTGCCGATGACAAGACGCGCTTCGTGGCGGTGCGCGGGCTATTGATGCAAAGGCTGGCCGAGGGTGATACCGAGACCGCGCTGAAGCTGGCCGAAAAGGCGTTCGAGCTGCGCCCGAAACACGCCGAGACGCAGGATTTGCTGTTGAAACTGCAGTCCGAGGCCGGTGACTGGAGCGGCGCGCGCGCGACGCTGGGTGCCAAGTTGAAGACCGGTGCCTTGCCAAAGGACGTGTTTCGGCGCCGCGATGCGGTGCTGGCCCTGCAAGAGGCGGCAACAGTGATGAACGAAAGTTCCACGATCGAGGCGCGCGAGGCTGCGATCGAGGCAAACCGCCGTTCGCCCGACCTGATCCCTGCTGCGGCAATGGCGGCACGGGGTTACATCGAGAAGGGCGACAAGAAGAATGCCGCCCGCGTGGTGAAGAAAGCATGGGAGGTGTTGCCGCACCCCGACCTTGCAGCCGCCTTTGCCGAGATTGAGCCGGACGAGGCGCCGCCAGACCGGTTGAAGCGGTTCAAGACTTCTGTTGGCGGTGCAACCCGATGCCGATGAGACGCGGCTTTTGCATGGCGAGCTTCTGGTCGCAGCCGAAGATTTTCCCGGCGCAAGGCGCGCGTTGGGTGATCTGGCGGATCGCCATCCAACGCAGCGCGCACTGGCCTTGATGGCCGCCATCGCGCGGGGCGAAGGTGCAGACGACGCGGTGGTGCGCGAATTGATTGGCAGGGCGCTTGCCGCGCCACGTGGACCGCAATGGTGCTGCGACAAATGCCAGGCGGTGCATTCCAGTTGGCACCCTGTGTGCGACAACTGCGGTGGCTTTGACACGCTAAGCTGGCGTGAGCCGCCGAAAGCAGCCCCCGTCCCTGCGGGATTGGCCGACCTTATGCCGCTGTTGGAGGCGAAACCAAAGCCAGCGCCGATCGTGGAGCCGCCTGTCGAGGCTGAGATCGTCGATCTGGACGAGATCGCGCGGCGTGGTGCCTGACCGGGGCCGGTCGGGGTTGACTCGGCCAAATCGGGGCAATAGGACGGCGTTCACCAGAAAGTGCCGCTGTAGCTCAGCTGGTAGAGCACGTCATTCGTAATGATGGGGTCGGGAGTTCGAGTCTCTTCAGCGGCACCACTATCCTTGAAAAACCTCTGGTTTTTGAGGGTTCAGGTCTTCCGAACGATTTGAAATGTCACACCCCGCGAGGGGCGGCGGCGCGTCTCAGCCGGTCGTTGATCGCGCGCCCAAGGCCGGTTTCCGGCACCGGGGCGAAAGCGATCTGCCCATGCGGCCCTGCGCGCAGGTCGGCCTCGCGCAGCATGTGAAAAAGTGTCGCCGCCGCCTCGACCAGATCTCCGGTTGCCGAAAGCGTAAGATCCGCCTTCACCACCCCGAAACCGACCAGAACTTCACCCTGTCGGGCGGTTTCTGCGTTCAGGCGCAGGCTGGCGCTGGGCGCGTAATGCGACGCAAGCTGGCCGGGGGACGTGGGTTTTGCAGCACTTCCTCCCGCCAGAAGGGGTTTGCCCAAAGCGGCTTCCAATGCCTCCACCGGCAGGCCGCCGGGGCGCAGGATGGCAGGTGTCGGGTCCAGCGCAACGATGGTCGATTCGACCCCGACCGCGCAGGGGCCGCCGTCGATAACCGCAGCAATGCGACCGGCAAGACCGTCTGTCACATGAATTGCGCGGGTTGGCGAAACGCGGCCCGACGGGTTGGCCGAGGGTGCTGCAAGCGGGCCACCAAAGGCCGCAAGCAGCGCTTGGGCCACAGGGTGAGCGGGAATGCGGATTGCCACGGTGTCAAGCCCTGCGGTGACCAGCGGTGACAGGCGCGAGGGCTCCTTCAACGGCAGCACCAGCGTCAGCGGGCCGGGCCAGAAGGCTGCCGCAAGGGCGCGGGCGGCGGCGTTGAAGACGGCATATGTTTCAGCAGCCGCTACGCTGGGAAGGTGAACGATCAGCGGGTTGAAGCGCGGCCGGCCCTTCGCGTCGAAAATCCGCGCCACGGCAAGGTCGGAGGTGGCATCGCCGCCAAGGCCGTAGACTGTTTCGGTGGGAAACGCGACAAGCTGACCGGCGCGCAACAGTCTGGCGGCGCGGTCGATGTCGTGCGGCGTGGGGGCCAGAAGTTCGGTCATCGCTGGTGTGACGTAGCGTCCGGCTTGAAGGGGGGAAAGGGTCGGGTAGCGTTCGGGCCTAGGGTGCGTCCATACGCGAGGTGCCCGGTTTTGCCAAGCGACACCGCCGGAGAACGCAATGCCCTATCGCGCGCCGCTGAATGACTGCCGTTTCATCCTGACCCATGTGGCGGGGTTCGCCGATGTAGCCGCGACCAAGCGGTTTGCCGCCGCCACTCCTGATCTGGTGAATGCGGTGCTGGGCGAGGCGGCACGGATCAGCGGTGATGTGCTGGCACCGCTGAACCGCATTTCGGACAAGATGGGTGCGCGGCTGGAAAACGGGGTTGTCGTCTCGTCACCGGGGTTTGACGCAGGCTACCGCGCTATTGCCGAAGGCGGCTGGATCGGTATTTCGGCGGATCCGGCCTTTGGTGGCATGGGTTTGCCGATGGCCCTGTCGGCAGCGGTCGATGACATGATGGCGGGGGGCTGTATTGCGCTGCAGGTGAAGCCTCTGCTGTCCAAGGGCCAGATCGAGGCTCTGGAGCATCATGCAAGCGATGACCTCAAGGCCCTCTATCTGCCAAAGCTGATTTCAGGTGAATGGTCGGGAACGATGAACCTGACCGAGCCGCAGGCGGGCAGTGATGTGGGGGCCCTGCGCACGCGGGCGGAGCCCCTGGGCGACGGAACCTATGCCGTCACCGGGCAGAAAATCTACATAAGCTGGGGCGACAGTGATCTGGTGACGAATGTCTGCCATCTGGTTCTGGCGCGTTTGCCGGACGCGCCCGATGGGACGCGCGGCATCAGCCTGTTCATGGTGCCTAAGTTTCTGCCAGATCCAGCAGGAAATCCTGGCGCGCGCAACGGCGTTCGGGTGGTCAGC
The DNA here is from genome assembly GCA_963822435.1 of uncultured Alphaproteobacteria bacterium. GTDB lineage: Bacteria > Pseudomonadota > Alphaproteobacteria > Rhodobacterales > Rhodobacteraceae > JAUYQR01. The sequence continues at coordinate 773,728 of CAWGHN010000003.1, read as the reverse complement.
ATCGAACACAAGCTCGGCCTTCATGGCAGCCCAACCTGCGTGATGCAGTTCGACGGTGCCAAAGGCTGGCTGGTGGGTAATCCGAACCGGGGCATGGCCGCGATGTTCACCATGATGAACAACGCCCGGCTTGGCGTGGCGGTGCAGGGCGTCGGCGTGGCCGAGGCGGCTTTGCAGCACGCGCTTGCCTATGCATCGGACCGCCGACAGGGCGAAACACCCCTGCCGGGCCCCGGCGCCATCATCGACCATGCCGATGTGCGCCGGATGCTGGCTTCGATGCGGGCCGAGGTGTTTGCGGCGCGGGCAATCGCATTGAGCTGCGCGGTGGCGACGGACATGGCCGTGGCAACGGGCGGGGCGGAGTGGGCGGCACGGGCGGCGCTTCTGACGCCGATCGCCAAGGCCTATGGCACCGATGTAGGCACCGCCGTTGCGCATCAGGGGGTGCAGGTGTTTGGTGGCATGGGCTTCATTGAAGACACCGGCGCGGCTCAGTTCCTCCGCGACGTTCGCATCACGGCGATCTATGAAGGCACCAACGGAATACAGGCGATGGATCTGGTGGGACGCAAGATGACAGATGGCGGCGAGGCGGCGTTTCGGATGATCGACGAAATTCAGCGAGGAGCCGAAGTCGCGCGCGGCGCGCTGCCCGATCTGGCGGGTGACGTTTGGGCCGCTGCAGAGACATTGCGCGACGCGACGGAAAGGCTGGTTGCGCAGGCGATGAACGACCGATTTGCCGGCGCGGTGCCTTACCTGCGCGCGTTTGCACGGGTGCTGGGGGGGCATATGCATCTGAAGGCGGCGCTTGTGGAGTCTGCTCGGTTGCCTCTGGCGCGGGTGATGATCCGACGGCTGCTGCCAGAGCATGAGGGCCTGCTGGCCGAGGCGCGCGAGGGTGCGGCGGGCCTTTATGCGGTGTCTGCGGGGGATCTGGCCGCGTGAGCGAGGGGGTCCGTCACCCTTTTCCCGACGCTCCGCCAGAAGGTGAGGCTGTCGTGGTTGCGGAAGGCGTTTTGTGGCTGCGTCTTCCCCTGCCGATGGCGCTTGACCATGTCAACATTTACACTCTGGACGAAGGCGATGGTTGGACACTGGTTGATGGCGGGCTTTTCTCGCGTCGGACGGTGGCGATCTGGGAGCGGCTTCTGGCAGGACCTCTGCAGGGGCGACCGGTCAATCGCGTGATCCTTACGCATCATCATCCGGACCATGTGGGAATGGTCGGTTGGTTTCAGTCGCGCGGGGCCGAAGTTCTGGCAACGCGCACAGCCTGGCTTTACGCGCGTATGCTGGTCCTCGACGTGCAAGACCGCCCCTCGGCCGAGGCGATGACTTTCTATCGCCGTGCGGGGGTGACAGAAGCCGAACTTGCGCGGCGCGCAGCGGAGCGTCCGTTCAATTTTGCTGACGTGGTGGCGCCGATGCCGGTTGGGTTCACCCGGCTGGTCGACGGTCAGACCCTGCTGGCAGCGGGCCGTGAATGGACTGTCCGGTTCGGCCAAGGCCATGCGCCGGACCATGCAACGCTTTGGGCGGATGACGGTCTGGTGTTGGGCGGGGATCAGCTCTTGCCGGGAATTTCTGCCAACATCGGCGTCTACCCGACCGAGCCGGATGCCGACCCCCTGGCCGAGTGGCTGACCAGTTGCGAGTGTTTTCAGGGTCTGGCCGACGATCGCCAACTGATCTTGCCGGGACACAAACTGCCGTTCACCGGGTTACCCTTTCGCCTTGTCCAGATGATCGAAAACCATACTTCTGCGCTGGGCCGGCTGGTAGAGCATCTGGGCCAGCCGCGCACCGCGCGAGAGTGTTTTTTGCCGCTTTTCAAGCGCGAGATCCGCACAGCCGAGCAGGGGTTGGCATTGGTCGAAGCGGTGGCGCATCTGAACTGCCTTCTGGGCCGTGGCATGGTAAGGCGGTCGCTCCGCAAGGGCGGCGCCTGGCATTGGGAAAGGGTTTGAGCGATGGCGAAATCGGCCAAGGCGGGCACCAGGGCAACGGCAAAGACGGCGGCCAAGTCCGCCGCCAAAACGGCTGCAAAACCGTCGGCCGTCGACAAGCCGAAAAGTCCGGCAGAGTGGGCCTATGACCGTCTGGTGATGTACATCCGCGCCTTCGAGCGTGACCTTGATGCAAAGGACGAAATTGCGATGGGTTTTGCCGGCGATGAGGCCGGCGTGCTGCGGATCGAAGGTCTGGGCTACTTCGACCCTGACATTCTGACCTTCTACGGGCGTGACGAAGCCGGGATAAAGACGCAACTCATCCAGCACGTCACCCAGCTTTCCGTCACGCTGCGCGCGGTACCGAAAGCTGATGACGACGAAGAGCCGCCCCGCCGTATCGGGTTTCACCTGACCTCCGGCTGGCTTGGCGGCGATTCGGGCGACGCCTCGGCCTGAATGTCGTGGCACGCGTTGCCCTGCCCCCGTGACAGCCCGGCACTTATCGGCTATGGGCGTGAAAGACCGCAATAAACTGGGAACCAAACCATGGCCGATCATCAGCAATCCGACTACAAACACGGCTCGATGGACATCCGTGCGCAGGAAAAGACCTTCAATGGGTTCATCCGCATGGCGATCTGGGGTGTCGTGATCTCGCTGCTCATTCTGATCATTGCAGGCTTGGCAAACGCCTGAGCCTGTGCCTTTTCCTCCCGGAGGTTCCATGTTTCGCCTTGTCCTGAGCTTGGTGGCCGCTATCGGCCTTGCTGCCTGCGGTGCGGACCCGAAATGGGCGTCTGATGCCGAGGTTCAGGCCGCCCGTTTCGTGGCGGGGCCTCCGACCTACGTCACGCTCTACACGGTGCTGAACAACACCTCGAACTCAGGCGCGCACTCTGCCATTCTGGTGAACGCCTCCGAGCGTGTGATGTTCGATCCGGCCGGCACATGGTATCATCCCCGTCTGCCAGAGCGGAACGACGTTCATTTCGGCATGTCGGACAAGATGATCGCCTATTATATCGATTATCATGCCCGCAAGACGTTCCGTGTGGTCGAACAGAAGGTCTACGTCTCGCCCGAGGTTGCGGAACTGGTTCTGGCACGGATGAAAGCCTACGGTGCGGTTCCAAAGGCAATGTGCACTCAGGCAACCTCAAGCATCCTGCGCGGTGTACCCGGCTTTGAGGGGCTGCCGTCAACTTGGTTTCCAAAGCAATTATCGATCGCATTCGGCAAGTTGCCCGGCGTGACGACCAAAACCATCACCGATGATGACGATGACAACAACCACGGCGTTCTTCTGGTGCAGGCGAACGGCCAACCCGTCGAAGGATAGCCGATGCGCATCTTCGGCGTCATCCTTGCAGGCGGTCAGGCGCGCCGCATGGGTGGGGCCGACAAGGCGCTGGTGCCGTTGGCGGGAAAGCCGCTGGTTGCGCATGTGATCGAGCGTTTTGCGCCGCAGGTTGAAGCGTTGGCGATTTCTGCGAATGGCGATGCTAGGCGGTTTGATGGCTTTGGTCTGCCGGTGATACCCGATGCAGACCGCCTTGGCCCCCTGTCTGGTATCCTTGGCGCGCTCAACTGGGCGGCGGATGCAGGAGCGACGGCCGTGGTGTCGGTTCCCGTCGACGCGCCGTTCCTGCCGGGAGATCTGGTGCCGCAGTTGGTGCTGGCGGGCGGCGATGGGGCGGCGATAGCAAGCGCTGACGGACGTGCACACCCTGTTTTCGGCCTTTGGCCCGTCGATATGCGCGCCAGACTTGCTGCGTTTCTGGCGTCTGGGGCCAAGCCAAAGGTTCTGGATTTCTGTGCACAAGTTGATGTGGCGCGAGCGGAATTTGTCGATGAAACGGCGTTCTTGAACGTGAACAGGCCAGAAGATCTGGCCAGCGCCGAGGAGCTGATCGGGGGTCGACGGTGAAAGTTTACGGAGTTATCGGCTGGAAAAACTCTGGCAAGACCGGGCTTATGGAACGGCTGGTGGCCGAGATTTCCGGGCGCGGGTGTTCGGTCTCGACCGTCAAGCATGTGCATCACGCAGTCGATCTGGACCAGCCCGGAAAGGATAGTTTCCGGCACCGCGCGGCCGGCGCGCGCGAGGTGGTCCTCGCCTCGGCCGACCGGTTTGCGCTAATGGTCGAACATCGCGGGCCGGAACCAGAACTGCCCGCTATCCTCGCGCGGCTGGCCCCGGTCGATCTGGTGCTTGTTGAAGGCTACAAGCGTGACGCCCATCAGAAGGTTGAAGTGTGGCGCGCCGAAACCGGGCAGGCGCTGATCCAGCCGGGTGATCCTCTTGTGCGGGCGGTTGCGACAGACGCGGCCTTGGGCGGCCTTTCGGTTCCGGTACTGGACCTGAACGACACCAAAGCGGTGGCAGACTTCATCCTGTGCGAGGTGGGTCTTGCGGTTTGACCGGGTGGTCATTGTCGATTGGTCGGGCCGGTCAAGCCGCAGCCCGAAGGCTGCCTGCAAGGATGCAATCTGGGTGGGTATCTGCGAGGCCGGGCGGGAGGTGCAGACCTACCACCGCAGCCGGGCCGATGCCGAAGCCCAGCTGCGAGGGTTGTTGCAGGAGGGCGGACACCAGTTGATCGGCTTTGATTTCCCTATGGGATACCCGGTTGGCTTGGCAGAGCGGCTGACTGGCACGGCTTCGGCCCGTGCCCTTCACGCCTGGATCGCCGCCCGTATCGAGGACGCGGCCGACAATGCCAACAACCGCTTCGCCGTGGCCGCCCGGATCAACCGGCATCTCGGTCTCAACGGGCCGTTCTGGGGATGCCCGAAAACGCGGCCAGTGGCCTTTCTATCGTCGCTGAAAGAGGTCGATTACGGTGCTCTTCGACTGGCCGAAAAGCGGCGGGTAGAGGTTGAAAACCCTCCGGCAAAGCCTGTCTGGCAGTTGCTTGGCGCGGGGTCGGTCGGGTCGCAAGCGCTCTTGGGGATTCCCGTGGTCCACCGTCTTGCCTGCACCTTTAACGCCGCCGTTTGGCCGTTTGAACCGCGGGGTGCGCTGACACTCGCCGAGGTCTATCCCTCGCTTCTGGCGCGGGCGGTCACCGCGGCGGGCGACAGCATACCGGACCGTGCGCAGGTGCGGCTTCTGGCGCGCGCGCTGTGGCGGTTGGCGCAGCGTGATCAGCTCGACCCTTTGTTCCAGACCCCTGAGATTGCGGCCGAGGAGGGCTGGATTCTGGGTGCCGGACACGTCGCGGCGCTTGAGGAGGCATTGGTATGGTAACGGTGCAGAAGGGTCTGCCTGCGGCACTGCGCTGGCGGGGGGCACGGCTATACTGGGAAGCATTCGGTGCAAAGCTGGGGCACGTTCTTGGGCCCGAGGACCGCGCGCTTGCGTTCTTTGACCGCGTGATGCGGGGCGACCATTGCGTGATCGCGCTGGACACATCAGGGGCGCTTCTGGGACTTGCAGGGTTCAAGACCGTGGAGGGTAGCTTTGCCGGAGGAACATGGGCCGACCTGCGCGCAGTTTACGGGCAGCTCGGCGGTCTCTGGCGCGGCGCTTCGCTGTGGGCGCTCAGCCGCGAGGTCGACAATGATCGCTTTCTGATGGACGGGCTTTGCGTCACGGCGTCGGCGCGCGGGCAGGGGGTCGGCACCGCACTGGTGCAGGCGATTTGCGACGAAGCCCAGGAGCGGGGTTACCCTTCGGTGCGGCTTGATGTGGTCGATACCAACGTCAGGGCGCGCCAGCTTTATGAGCGCGAGGGTTTCGTTGCAACCCGCACCCAACGGCTTGGCCTTCTGCGCTATCTTTTTGGTTTTTCAGCGACGATCACAATGGTGCGGCCGCTTCGGTCTTGACGGCTTGCTTCGATCCCTGCGGCCTGTCAGAATATGATCAAATCTTGCCAGGAGGGCAGCATGATTTCCAAACGCGAGTTCTACATCAATGGTGCGTGGGTCCAGCCCTCCGTGCCGCGCGATTGCCCCGTGATCGACCCGTCAACCGAGGATGCCTGCGCCGTAATCTCGCTTGGCAGCCAGGCCGATACCAACGCGGCGGTCGCGGCGGCAAAGGCGGCGTTTCCGGCTTGGGCGGCGACACCTCCGACGGAACGGCGGCGCCATGTCGAAGGCATCCTCGCCCAGTATGAAAAGCGGGCCGAGGAAATGGCCCGCGCGATCAGCCTTGAAATGGGCGCTCCGATCGACATGAGCCGCGACAGCCAGGCACCCTGCCTGCCGTGGCACCTGAAGAACTTCCTGACCGCCTTCGACCAGATCAAATGGATCAAGCCGCTTGGTCCCCACGCCCCGAACGACCGCATCGCGCTGGAACCAATTGGCGTCGTCGGTCTGATCACACCGTGGAACTGGCCGATGAACCAGGTGACGCTCAAGGTGATCCCGGCGCTTCTGGCGGGTTGCACCTGCATCCTGAAACCGTCCGAGGAATCGCCCCTTTCATCGATGCTGTTTGCAGAATTCTGCCATGATGCGGGGGTGCCTCCGGGGGTTTTCAACCTCATCAACGGGGACGGTCCCGGCGTCGGCAGTCAGCTTTCGGCGCACCCGGACGTGGAGATGATCAGCTTCACCGGCAGCACCCGCGCCGGTCGCGCGATCTCGGTCGCTGCGGCGCAGACGCTGAAGCGCGTGACGCTGGAACTGGGCGGCAAGGGCGCCAACCTGATCTTCGCCGACGCTGATGAGCGCGCGGTGGAACGCGGCGTGCGGCACTTGATGAACAATTCCGGTCAATCCTGCAACGCGCCCTCCCGGATGCTGGTGGAACGACCGTATTACGACCGTGCAGTGGAAATCGCCGCCGAGGTCGCCTCGTCGATCAAGGTTGGCCCGGCCAGCGAACCCGGCAAGCACATCGGTCCGGTGGTCAACAAGCGCCAGTGGGAACAGATCCAGGGCTACATCCAGAAGGGCATCGACGAAGGCGCGCGGCTGGTGGCCGGTGGACTTGGCCTGCCGGAAGGCATGAACAAGGGTTTCTACGTCCGCCCGACCGTGTTTGCCGACGTGACGCCCGGCATGACCATCGAAAAGGAAGAAATCTTTGGCCCTGTGCTGTCGATCATCCCATTCGAGACCGAGGAAGACGCCGTCCGCATCGCCAACGATACGCCATACGGTCTGACGAACTACGTGCAATCCCAAGATGGTGCGCGGCGCAACCGGCTGGCGCGCGTCCTGAAGTCCGGCATGGTCGAGATGAACGGAAAATCGCGCGCCGCTGGCTCGCCCTTTGGTGGCGTCAAGGCCTCGGGGCGGGCGCGGGAAGGCGGGCATTGGGGGATCGAAGAGTTCCTCGAGGTCAAGGCAATCTCGGGTTGGGATTCCAGCGTCGACATTGCGGCCGAATGATCTGACGTTTTCAGACGCCCAACCGTCGCCCGCCTTGCTAACGTAGGGTGGGCAGACGGGCCTAGGCTGGCTTTGCAATCGAAAGGCCAGCCATGACCCAGCACCCGCGTCTGATGTCGTCTCTGCAACTGCGCGACCATACTCTGCGCAACCGCATCGTATTTGGCGCGCACACGGCAAACATGTCGGATCAGGGGATGCCGGGGCCGCGCTTCGGCAAATACCTCTTGGAACGCGCGCTGGGCGGGGCAGCAATGATCGTGGCCGAACCCGTGCCTGTGCACCGGACCGGGGTGCTGACACGGGGCAACTTCCTTCATTCCGACGACGCGGTGATCCCGGCCTTTCGCGCCCTGACCGATGAGGTCAAGGCGGCAGGGTCGGTCATTATCCAGCAGCTTTACCACGTCGGCGCGCATGGCGATTCCGACCTCAGCTTTGCACCGCACTGGTCGCCGTCGGGCGGGCCGTCCTACCACGACAGCGACGGCAGCCACGCGATGACGGGGGCCGAGATCGAGGAACTGCTGGCCGCCCATGTCACCGCAGCGACGCGCGCCAAGGCGGCGGGCTTTCAGGGAGTGGAGGTCTGGGCGGCCTACCATTCGCTTCTCGACCAGTTCTGGACGCCGTGGTCGAACAAGCGAACCGACCGCTGGGGTGGGTCGCTGGAAAACCGCACCCGCTTTTCCCGTGAGTTGATCGAAAGGGTGCGGCGGGCCTGTGGCGAAGAATTCATCGTGGGTTTGGCGGTCAGCTATTCCACCAGCTACGACGTGACCCTTGGGGCCGAGGCGCTGTGCGAGATCATCGACCTGCACGACCGGACCGGGCATGTGGACTATGTGACCGTCGGATCGGGGTCCTACCTTGAGTTCGAGGCGATCATCCCGCCCTTCACCCACGCCGAAAAGCTGACCACCCCCCTGACCGCGCAACTGAAGGCGCTTGTTCGTCATGCGAAGATCACATCCGAAGCGGGCGTCCGGACACCGGAGAATGGCGAGACGATCATCGCTTCGGGCGAGGCGGATCTGGTGTCGATCGTGCGCGGGCAGATTGCCGATCCGCATCTGGCGCGCAAGGTGTCTGACGGCCGGGCAGAGGATGTGCGGGGTTGCATTTCGTGCAACCAGATGTGCTGGGGGCGGCGGTCACGGGACTACTGGATCTCCTGCCTTATCAATCCGAGCGCCGGGCGAGAGTTCGAGTGGGGCGGGGATCGGTTCACGCCTGCGCCCGTGACGAAGGAAGTGCTTATTGTGGGCGCTGGGCCTGCGGGGCTGGAGACCGCGCGCGTCGCGGCGGAGCGGGGGCATCGGGTAGAGCTGGTGGAGGCGCTGCCGGTCGTTGGCGGGCAGTTCCGGCTGGCCGGGATGCAGCCTCGGCGGGGGCAGATCCTTGATCTGATGGGGTGGTATGAGCGGCAGTTCGACCGTCTTGGCGTTCGGCTGCGATTGAACGCGTTCCTGGATGAGGCCGAGGCGGCGGCGCATCCGGCGGAGGTTGTGGTGCTGGCGACCGGGTCGTTGCCGGAGGAGACAGGGTTTCAGCGCTGGCTGCCGTCAGAGGCGCGGTTGCCGGGGATTGATGCGGGGGGCGTGTGGTCGCCGGAGGCGGTGCTGCGGCGGGAGGCGCGGCTGGGGGACGCGGTCGTTGTTTATGACGAGGGCGGAAATTGGCGCGGGGTGGGGACAGCCTGGGCACTGGCGGAGCAGGGCAAGAAGGTGGTGATCGTAACGCCCGACCCGTTCGTCGGCAAGGAGATCGCGCGGACGGCGGCGGATGGGCCGGCGCGGCGGCGGATGGGGGCCTTGGGGGTGCGGATGCTGACCGAGCATTGCCTGGTGCGGTGGCATGGCAATGGGGTGACAGTGCGGTCTTTCCTGACGGGAGAGGAGGAGGTGATCGCGGCGTCGGGGCTGGTGATGGCGACGACGAATGTGGCGTTTGACCCGTTCCCGGAGGGGTTCGAGGGCAAGGTCACGCACCGGATCGGAGACTGCGCGGCGCCAAGGCTGGCGGCCTATGCCTTTCATGAGGGGCGGAAGCTGGGGATGGGAATTTGAGCCTGTCCCACGGTAGGACATTTTTTAGATTAAACATTTTCAATGGGTTAGCTGGTGCCTTAAGGCTTTCGCAAGGCTTTTGGTGGCTGATGTTTGACATCGAGCGCCTTCGGCGCACGACTTTTGTCTCGCCTCTGAGCGCTGCGCGCTCAACCGGCTCGGCCGCCGCCTCCGGCGGGGATATTTTTGCAAAGGGGAAGGTTGGGTCGTGAGCAAGACGGGACAGCGGGGCCGACTGGGCCGCTCAACCTCCGCCAAACCTTGCGAAGCTGGCGGAGGTCGAGAGCGCCCATGCGGGGCCGAAGCGGGGCGAGCTTTTGGCGTCGGCAAGGAGTTGTCCCGGACTGAGGTGTTCGTAAACCTCGGCCAATGAGATGACCTTGTCGGAGGAGGCGCGGCGCAGGAAGTGGTGGGGTTTCAGGTCGGACGGGTGCGACAGGCCAGCCGCGGCGACCAGTTCGGAGAGGGCATGAAGCGTGTTGCGGTGGAAGTTTGCCACACGTTCGGCCTTGTCGGGCACCACGATGGCGCGCTGGCGCAAGGGGTCTTGCGTGGCGACGCCGGTCGGGCATTGGCCGGTGTGGCAGGACTGGGCCTGGATGCAGCCGACGGCGAACATGAAGCCGCGCGCGGCGTTGCACCAATCGGCCCCCAAGGCCAGCACGCGGGCGATGTCGAAGGCCGAGGTGATCTTGCCCGACGCGCCGATGCGGATACGGTCGCGCAGGCCGACCCCGACGAGGGCGTTGTGGACGAAGGAAAGGCCATCGCGCAGCGGCATTCCGACATAGTCCATGAATTCCAGAGGCGCGGCGCCGGTGCCGCCTTCCTTGCCATCCACCACGATGAAATCGGGGGTAATGCCGGTTTCCAGCATCGCCTTGCAGATCGCCATGAATTCCCACGGGTGGCCGATGCACAGCTTGAAGCCGGCCGGCTTGCCCCCCGACAGGTCGCGCATCAGGGCGATGTGTTCCAGAAGGCCGATGGGGGTGGAAAAGCAGGAGTGGCTGGCCGGGGAATTGCAATCCTGCCCCATCGCGACGCCACGGATGCGGGCGATTTCTTCCGTTACCTTGGCCGCCGGAAGGACGCCGCCGTGGCCAGGCTTTGCGCCCTGGCTGAGTTTCAGTTCGACCATCCGGATCTGCGGGTCTGATGCCGTTTCGGCGAACTTCGCCGGATCGAACGACCCGTCCGCGGCACGCGCGCCGAAATAGCCGGAGCCGATTTCCCACACCAGATCGCCACCAAATTCGCGGTGGTAAGGCGAAACCCCGCCTTCGCCGGTGTCGTGGAAAAAGCCCCCGGCCTTTGCACCCTTGTTCAAGGCGCGGATCGCGTTGGCGGAAAGCGCGCCGTAGCTCATGGCGGAGATGTTGAGAAGGCTGGCGGAATAGGGCTGCGGTCGGGTTGCGCCGACCGAAACACGCAGCGTGTCGAGCGATGCGACGGGACGCGGCGCAATGGAGTGGTGCAGCCATTCGTATTGTTCGCGGTAGACATCGTGCTGGGTGCCAAAAGGGCGTTTGTCGAGATCACGCTTGGCGCGCTGATAGACGATGGCGCGCTGGTCGCGGGCGAAGGGCGCGCCGTCCTTGTCGCCTTCGAAGAAGTATTGCCGCATCTCGGGCCGGATCGATTCCAGAAGGAAGCGCAGGTGTGCCGCGACGGGGTAATTGCGCAGCACCGCGTGGCGCGTCTGGCGCAGATCGTGGATGCCGAGGAGCACGCTTGCGACGCAGAGGATGGCGAAGGGCAGGAGCCACCAGACCTGACTGGGGTAGACCTGCATCAACACCACCGTGGTGGCAGCGAGGATCGCGGGCCAGGTGAGAAGGGCGTAACGCAGGGTGAAGATGGTGGTCAGCATGGGTGCCTCGGGCTGCTGGATGCGGCAGTTAAGCACCAAAGCTGTGAACGAACTGCAAAAATCAGAATGGGACGGGGGCGGTGAAGCTGACACGGGCTTTGGTGGCGGGGTGGTGCAGGCAAAGCGTTTCCGCGTGCAGCATCAGGCGTGGGTAGGCGCGCGAGGTGTCAGGGGCGTAGATCTGATCGCCAACGATAGGGTGGCCGAGGGCCAGCATATGGACGCGAAGCTGGTGGCTGCGCCCGGTGTGGGGGGTCAGGCGGACGCGGGTTTCCGTGGCGCTGCGGTCGATGACCTGCCAGTCGGTTTGCGCGGGCTTGCCATCGGGCGTGACCTTCTGGCGGGGGCGGTAGTCCCAATCGCTGCCCAAGGGGAGATCAACGGTGCCGCGGTCTTGGGCAAGGGTGCCGTGCAGTCGGGCAATATAGGTTTTCTGCGCGCGGCGTTGCTCGAACTCCTGGCCCAGAAAGCCTTGCGCCTGTTTGGTGCGGGCAAAGATGATGACGCCGGAGGTGTCGCAATCGAGCCGGTGGACGAGCAGCGTGTCCCAGCGGGCGGCTTGCAGCCGGGTGAGCAGGCTGTCTTCGCGGTTGGCAAGTTTGCCGGGGACGGAGAGGAGGCCGGCAGGTTTGTCCATGACGAGGATCTGCGCGTCTTCGTGCAGGAAGGCGAGCGGGGTATCGGGCGGGTCGTAGGCGAAATCGGGGATCAGCGAGGGGTCAGACAATGCGGTGCCCCTCGGCTGTGAGGCGGGCGTGGAGGTGGCGGATATGGGCGGGGCCAACCTCGCAGCAGCCGCCGACGATGGTGGCGCCTTGCGCGACCCAGGCCATTGCGAAGTCAGCGTATTTTTCGGGTGTCAGGTCGTGGCGGTGGGTGAGTTCGCGGACGGTGGGGGCGTCTTTCAGGAAGTTGCCGGAGATGTGGGTGAAACCGTTGGCATAGGCGCCGAAGGGCCGGCCGAGGGGTTTCAGCGCGGCGAGGGCGTCGGCCATCGCCTCTGGCACCGAGCAGTTGGCGAGGAGGGCTGCGATGGGGTGGTGGAGGAGGCGGGCGAGGTGGGCAACGGGTTCGCCGGAGCGAAGGCGCGTGCCGTCGCGGTCATCGACCGAGATGGAGAGCCAGACGGGTTTGCCGGCGGCAAGCGCGCCGATCACGGCACCTTCGGCGGCCTCGACGGAGGCGGCGGTTTCGATCAGGATGAGGTCGACGTGGGGGGCGAGGAGGCGGGCGATCTCGGCGTATTTGGGGGCGGCTTCGGCTTCGGGTTCCGTGAGATCGGGACGGTAAGAGGCGGTCAGGGGGCCGAGAGAGCCTGCGATGCGGGCGCCGGGATGGGCGGCACGGGCCTCGTGCGCTTCGGCCAGGGCGCGGAGGTGGAGGGCGTGGAACATCGGATCGAGGCCGACGCGAGCGAGGCGGTCGTGGTGGATGGCGTAGGTGTTCGTGGTGGCGATGGTGGCACCGGCGGCGAAATAGTCGGCGTGGATCTCGCGGACGAGGCCGGGGTGGTCAAGCATCACGCGGGTGGCCCACAGGGGGGTGGGGTCATCGCCAGAGCGGGCGATGAGTTCCTGGCCCATGCCGCCGTCGAGAAGTGTGATGTCTGGCATCGGGTGGTTCCTGTGACTGGCCGCCGGGGGGGTCAAACCCCCGGTCCTCCTGTTGAGTATTTGGATAAAGCAACGGGTCAGGTGGCGTTATGGAAGATTTCTGCAAGGAGGGGGGTGAGGGCGGCTTCGTCTTCGGAGGTAAAGGCGGCGGGGGTGTCGCTGTCGAGGTCTAGGACGCCGAGGAGCTGGCCGTGGCCGTTCCAGACCGGGAGGACAAGCTCGGATTTCGTCGAGGACGAGCAGGCGATGTGGCCGGGGAAGGCGTCGACGTCGGGGACGTTCTGGACCTGACCGGTGCGGGCGGCGGCGCCGCAGACGCCGCGCGAAAACGGGATGACGAGGCAGCCGTGGCCGCCCTGGTAGGGGCCGATCTTGAGGGTTTCGGGCGCGGTGACGCGGTAAAAGCCGGTCCAGTCCGCGAAGGGGTGGGCGTGGTGCAGTTCGCAGGCCACCGTGGCCATCAGGGCGACGGTGTCGGTTTCCCCGTGGGTGAGAGCGCGGATGGTGGCGGTGAGGGTGGACCAGTCGGGCATGGATGCGGGATCAGTAGCCAAGGGCGCAACCGTCCTTTCGTGGGTCCGACGCGCCGATCAGGATGTCGCCGTCGATCAGGATGGCTTGCGCGCCGCCGAGGGGGGTTTCGGGGATGATGACCTTGTGGCCCATCGCGGCAAGATCGCTGCGGACAGCGTCGGAATAGCCACGCTCCACCTCCATCCCGTCGGCGCTGGAGAAGGAGCGGGGGGCGTCGATCGCGGTTTGCGGATCGAGGCCATAGTCGGTGAGGTTGGTCACGAAGCGGGCGTGCCCCGTCGGCTGGTAGGCGCCGCCCATCACGCCGAAGGGCATGATGACGCGGCCGCCTTTGCGCAACATGCCGGGAATTATGGTGTGCATCGGGCGCTTGCCGCCAGCGGCCTCGTTCGGGTGGCCTTTGGCAAGGGTGAAGCCCGCACCGCGGTTCTGGAAGTTGATGCCGAACTTCGACGAGGCGAGACCGGAGCCGAAGCCCCAGAAGATCGAATAGATCAGCGACACGGCCATGCGGTCGCGGTCGACGACGGTGATGTAGATCGTGTCGCGGTGGACCGCCTCGGTCAGCGGGGCGGCGGCGGGCATCGCACGCCTGGGGTCGATCAGGGCGGCGAGTTTGGCCGCCGTGCCCGCCGACAGCATATGGTCGAGGCGCGTGGTGTGATCCGGGTCGGCGATGAAGCGGTTGCGGGCGTCGTAGGCAAGCTTGGTTGCCTCGGCCTCGATGTGCGCGCGCTGGGTGCCGAAGGGGTCCATCGCCCTCAGGTCGAAGTGCTTGAGGATGTTGAGCAGCAGGATCGCGGTGGCGCCCTGCCCGTTTGGCGGATGTTCGACCAGTTCGATCCCCTGATAGGGGCCGGCAACGGGCGTGGTGTAATCGCAGACGGTGGCGGCGAGGTCTTCGTGGGTGTGGGTGCCGCTCAGGGCTTGCAGCGAGGTGATCATGTCATCGGCCACTTCGCCGTCGTAAAACCCGGCGCGGCCTTCGCGGGCGATGCGGCGCAGCACCTCGGCCTGACCGGGGGCGCGGAAGATCTGGCCGATGGTCGGGGCCTTGCCGTTCACGGTGAAAAAGTCGCGCGCCGCGCCTTTCAGGCAAGGCATGTCGTCGAGCCAGTCGAAGGCGACGCGGGGAGCCACGGGGATGCCTTCCTCGGCGTAGTGGATGGCGGGGGCAAGAACCTCTGCCAGCGATTTCAGGCCGTAGTCTGCGTTCAGGCGGCAAAAGGCGTCGATCGCACCGGGCATGGTGACGGCTTCGATCGACTGGATCGGCATGGCCGCATGACCGGCGGCACGCAGGGCATCGGCATCAAGGCCTTTGGGGGCACGGCCGGAGCCGTTCAGCGCGACAACCTCATCCGAACCGGCGGGTTTGACGAGAACGAAGCAATCGCCACCGATGCCGGTCATCTGCGGTTCGGCGATACCGAGGAGGACGGCGCCAGCGATGGCCGCATCAGCCGCGTTGCCGCCGGCTTTCAAGACCTCGATCGCGACCTGTGCGGCCAGTGGGTGCGAGGTGGCGCAGACGCCATTCTGGGCATAGACGGCCGAACGGCCCGGCAGATGAAGATCGCGCATCGGTTTTCCCCGTTTGTCGGGCTCAACCTAAGACGCAGGCTGGCGGAAGCCAAGCCGGAGATCGGTGAAGAATTGCCCCGGCGCCCGGGGTGAAGGGGGCTTTTGACCGGACGCCGGGGCGCGGTGCCAGACCGCAGTGTCACCGTGGGAGGGCGAGGTGGCGGCGTTCGTGCGGACGCGTGGCGTTTCAGTGGCGATTGCCGACAAGTCAACCGATCGGCAGGGTGAAGGACAGGTGGTTCCGCCCATTCTTGCGGTCATAGGCAAGGTCGCGGGTCAGGGATCTGATCAAGAACCAGCCGAAGCCACCTTCGGGCAGGGTGGCTGCGGGATCGGTGGGAAGCAAGCCTGCGGGAACCGCGCCGCCCGGCATGGCAAGACCATTGTCGGTGATGCGAACGGCAAGGCCGGAGGCGCCAAGATCAAGCGACAGGGCGATCCGGCCGCTGCAGCCGGCGTAGGCGTGTTCGACGATGTTGTTCAACACCTCGGCCAGCACCAGTTCGGTGGTGCCGCGATCGGCATCGGACAGGGTGCAGAGCGGTGCTGCGGTGATGACATGACGCAGGGCGCGGCGCACCGAACGCGCGTCACCCGGAAAGGCAAGCGTCAGCGGACCTTCTGGTCCTGCGGGCAGGTCAGGCCTTGAGCGCATTCTGGCCTGCCATGCCGGCCTGCGGATGGATGGTGAAGATCGTGTCCATGCGGGTCAGGCGGAACACCTTTTCGACCGTGGGCGTCAGGTTGGACAGTTCCAGCTTGCGATCCGGGGCGAGGAGTTTCATCACCGCGACGACCGCGCCCAAGCCGCTGGAATCGAGGAATTGCACCTGCCCGAGGTCAAGGATCACCCGATGCGCGGTGCCTTGTGTCACGTCGCGCATGCGTTCCTTGAATTGCAGCGCGCTGGCGGCGTCGATCCGGTTTTCCTGGACCGTTACGGTAAGCACGCCCTGTACGGTGGATGGTTTGAGTTTCATGGCTGTCCCTTTGCAAGATCGGGCCAGCCTAGGGACGAAGGGTTAGCAACCCGTAACCGTCAGTTCATCTGGAATTGCAGCGGGTAGCGGCCATCTTCGAAATCACCAAACAGATCGCCCAGATCGGGGTGATCAACGGGTTCGCCGGTTTCGTCGGGCACGAGGTTCTGTTCCGAGACATAGGCCACGTAGTAGCTTTGGTCGTTTTCGGCCAGAAGATGATAGAACGGCTGGTCCTTCGACGGGCGGCTATCCTCGGGGATATTTTCGTACCAGTCTTCGGTGTTGGAAAACATCGCGTCGACGTCGAACACGACACCACGAAACGGATGCTTGCGATGTCGCAGCACCTGTCCGATGTGGTATTTGGCGTGGCTTTTGAGCATCGCGTTGCATCCTCTGAGGATGATCAGTAATCCCCGGGGGCGTCTCTTGTCCATCATCGCGGCAGGACACAAGGGAAACAGTCTGTGAACATTATCCTTACAGTGCTGCAGATTGTTGCTCCGGTCGCTATTCTGGGCGGGATTGGCTTTCTTTGGGTCAAGGCCGGGTTCGAATACCGGATGGAGTTCATCACCCGGTTGTGCATGACCCTTTCGGTTCCCGCGCTTATTTTCACCGCACTGATGAAAACCGAGATCGAACCGGCGGCTTTGCGCGACCTGACGCTGGCGTCGATGGCGGCATATGGGGTGCTGACGGTGCTGTTCTGGGGCGTCACGACGGCGCTGGGGCTGGAACGGCGGACGTATCTGTCGCCGCTGATCTTTGGCAACACGGGGAATGTGGGGTTGCCGCTGGCGTTCTTTGCGTTCGGGCAGTCCGGGCTTGATTTCGCGGTGGTGGTGTTTGCGGTGATGGCGGTGTGGAGCTTCACCTTCGGGCTTTGGGTGGTGGCGGGGGGCGGGTCGCCCTTGCGGGTGCTGAAGGAGCCGCTGGTGGGGGCCACGCTTCTGGGCGCGCTGTTTCTGTGGCAGGGGTGGCAGACGCCGGAATGGCTGACCCGGTCGCTGGAGTTGCTGGGGCAGATCGCGATCCCGCTGATGCTGATCACGCTGGGGGTGGCGGTGGCGCGGTTGTCGGCAGGGCATCTGGGGCGCGCGGTGTGGCTGAGCCTGTTGCGCGCGGTGGTGTGTATCGGAGTGGCGGCCGGGGTCGGCTGGGCGCTGGGATTGCCGCCGGTGGCGCTGGCGGTGCTGGTGTTGCAGGTGTCGACGCCGGTGGCGGTGACATCCTACATGCTGGCGGCGAAATATGGGGCCGACGCCGATGCGGTGGCGGGAATGGTCATCGCATCGACCCTGCTGTCGGTGGTCACCCTGCCGCTTACTCTCGCTTTTCTGATCTGAGGGTCGGGAGTTCCCCATTTCAACCGGGGGCCGAATGCACTATCGTGCCGGCAAAAGACTTATAAAGGCACGAGGGGCAAATGAGCAGGTTTCTCCGTGCGTCGTTGTTGTTGCTGGTTCTGGCCTCTTGCGGGGGTGGCAACTATTCGGCGCCAAGACAGATGGACGACGCCTGCGCGATCATTCGCGAACGTCCGAAATATCTGCGCGCGATGGAAGCGACGGAACGTCGCTGGGGCGTGCCGGTGCATGTGTTGATGGCGACGATCTATCAGGAATCGCGGTTCATCGGCAACGCGCGAACGCCGCACACCTTTGCGCTGGGCGTCATTCCGATGGGGCGGCAAAGCACGGCCTACGGCTATAGTCAGGCGCTGAACGGCACCTGGGAAGACTATCAGGAAACTGCGGGCGGACGCGGCTCCAAGCGGGACGACATCCGCGATGCGACCGATTTCATGGGCTGGTACATGGACGAATCCACCCAGAAGCTGGGAATTTCCAAGGGCGACGCGGAATCGCAATACCTTGCCTACCACGAGGGGCGGAACGGCTTTGCCAGCCAGTCTTACCTGGCCAAGCCGTGGCTGGTTGAGGTTGCGGCCAAAGTTGGCGCGCGGTCCGAGATGTATCGCCAGCAGTTGCAGTCCTGCCGCTGAGGCCTAGTTCGCGCGCCGCTGCGTTTCGGTGGTGATGTCGAAGAGCGACGCGCCTAGCTGCCCGCCCTTCTTCATCTCGCCAAGGATCACGGTGGTCTGCGCGCCCAGGTCATCGGTGATGATCCATTGGCGCAATTCCACCGGGTCGGCGGTGAACACCAGTTCGATCGAACCATACTCCGGGTATTCGGGGTCTTGCGCGCGGACCCGGGTTGACGTGCCGTCCTCGGTATGTGCGACGACCATCTTGGCGCGGCCAAGGTCGATGTTTTCCGCAAGAATCAGGTTCAGGGGCGTGCGCTTCAGCGGGTATTGTTCGGGCGGCTGGTTCGATTTCGCGTCAAAGATCGCAACCTGCTGACCGCCCGCCATCACGAGGCTGCGGTCTGGTGGGGCGTATTCGAACCGCACCCGGCCCGGACGTTTGATGTAGATCTTGCCCGTGGCGATGCTGCCGTCGGAGTTCACCTGGGTAAAGTCCGCCTCGACCGTCGTCAGGCCGTTCAGATAGCTGGACAACGTGCCAAGCGGTATCTTCTCGGCCAGGGCCGGAAGGGTGAAGACGGCAAGCGCAAGCGGGGCCAGCAGGGCGGTGCGTATGTTCATGCACTTCAGTATAGTGGCGCGGTGGCGCGCTTGCACCCCTGGCCGAGGGATTGTCGCGGGGTTGTGCCGATGGCGTGATGGTGCGTGACCTTGGCGGCAGCGCGGATTCGTTCGCGTGATCGGGGCATGGATGGGTGTTTCTTCGATTTAGTGGCGATAACGCCGAAGAAAATTCGTATAATGCTGCTGCACCCCGCAATCTTACCCAAGATATTCCTGCGCTTCGGCGTATTTTCCTGCCAAGCGGGCTTTTGGCAGGATGGGTCAGATGAAAGTTGTGGTTCTTGGCGCGGGCGTGATTGGCGTAACCTCGGCCTGGTATCTGGCACAGGCCGGGCATGAGGTGATGGTGATCGACCGCCAGCCCGCCCCGGCCTTGGAAACCTCGTTTGCCAATGCGGGCGAGATCAGCCCCGGCTATGCCTCGCCCTGGGCCGCACCCGGTATTCCGGTGAAGGCGCTGAAGTGGATGTTCATGCAGCACGCGCCGCTGATCATCCAGCCGAAGCTGGACCTGACCAAGCTGTCGTGGATGGCGCGGATGCTGATGAACTGCACCTCCGAGGCCTATGCGGTGAACAAGAGCCGGATGGTGCGGCTGGCGGAATACAGCCGCGATTGCCTGATGGAATTGCGCGCCGAGACGGGCATTTCCTATGACGAACGGACGCAGGGCACGTTGCAGTTGTTCCGCACCGAAAAGCAGGTGGCGGCGGCGGAAAAGGACATCGCGGTGCTGCGCGCCGACGGTGTGCCGTTCGAGGTGCTGGACGCTGATCAGTGCGTCGCGGCCGAGCCGGGGCTGGCCGCGTCGCGCGGCAAGATCGCGGGCGGCTTGCGGCTGCCGGGTGACGAGACCGGCGATTGCTTCAAGTTCACGCAAAGCCTGTCGAAGCTGGCCGAAGCGGCGGGCGTGACCTTCCGTTACGGCGTGGGGATCGACCGGCTGGAAGCCGAGGCTGGCCGGATCGTGGCGGTGCATACCTCTGAAGGTCGCGTGACGGCGGATGCCTTCGTGGTGGCGCTGGGGTCGTATTCGCCCGCGCTGGTGGCGCCGTTCGGGATGAAGCTGCCGGTCTACCCGGTGAAAGGCTATTCGATCACCGTGCCGATCGTGGACGAGGCGCGCGCGCCGGTCTCCACCGTGATGGACGAAACCCACAAGATCGCGATCACCCGGCTGGGCGACCGTATCCGCGTGGGCGGGATGGCGGAAATCGCAGGGTTCGACATGAGCCTCAGCCCCAAGCGGCAGGCAACGCTGACCCATTCGGTCGAGGATCTGTTCGGCGGTGCGGGCGACCAGTCGCGCGCCAGCTTCTGGTGCGGGTTGCGCCCGATGACGCCGGACGGGACGCCGGTGGTGGGACGGTCGCCGATTGCCAACCTGTTCCTCAACACCGGCCACGGCACCCTTGGCTGGACGATGGCCGCAGGGTCGGGGCGGGTGCTGGCTGACCTCATGTCCGGCAAGCGGGCCGAGATCGAGGCGGGCGATCTGGGCTATTCGCGCTACGTGCGTGAGGCCGGTCGCGGCAAGCGGGCGGGCGCGGGCATGCCGGTTCCGGCGTAAGCGTCAGCCTTTCAGCTCGGACGTGATCCGCACCGGGCCGACCGCGCCTTTCAGCTTGGCCCGGTAGATCACCACACCTTCCACGACGCGCATCACATAGGTGCGGGTTTCCGCGAAGGGGATGGTTTCCACCCAATCGACGATGTCCACATCCGGGCGGCGCGGATCTCCGAATTCGGTGATCCAGCGGCGCGGGCGGCCGGGGCCTGCGTTGTAACCAGATGCGATCAGCGCGACGGAGGGGCCGAATTCGTCGGCCATCTCGGCCAGATAGGCGGCGCCCATCGCCACGTTGTAGGCGGGGTCGGAAAACAGCCGCCCGGCCTCGAACGGTTTGCCCAGCTTGGCTGCCATCAGCTTGGCGGTGCCGGGCAAGACCTGCATCAACCCCCGCGCATCGGCGGAGGACCGGGCTGCCGGATCGAACTCGCTTTCGCGCCGCGCAATCGCAAGCGCCAGTGCGCGGCTGACCTTCAGCCCATCGGGCACGAACTGCGGCACCGGGAAGTAGGCGCGCGACAGGATCAGCCCGCGTTCGGCGGCAAACTTGCCGACGAGGACGGCGATGTGGGGTTGTTCGATTGCCAGCGCCATGTCGGCCAGTTGTGCAAGCTCGGTGTCGGTCAGGTTTTCGCCAAGTTGCAGGATGAAGCGCTTGGCCAGAGTCAGATCACCGGCCTTCAGCAAAAGAAAGGCGGCCTCCAGCACTGACGAGCGGGCGAAAGCGGCCTGACGCCAATCCGGCGGGCGCTTGTCGGACAGAAGGGCCGGGTCAAGCGACAGGCCCAGCCGTTCGGCGGCGAGAAGGCCGTAGTAGGCGGTCTGGTGCTGTGCGGCGGCGCGGTAGGTGGCGGTGGCGTCCTGCCCGGCGGCCTCTTCGGCGCGGGCCTGCCAGTACAGCGCACGGGCAAGGCTGATCGGGGTAGAGACTCCGGCCTTGAGGTGGGCGAAGTGCTTCAGGGCGGTGGCGGGGTCGTTCAGCTTGCGCAGCGCGATGAAGCCCGACAAAAACTCCAGATCGGCATAATCAGAGCCTTCGGTCAGGTGATGGCGCGAGGCGACGCGGTAAGCCTCGGACGCACGGTCCTGACGGATCAGCCAGCGGGCCAGCACGGCGCGACGGTCGGCCCAGATGTCGGGCCGGCCCAGGGTTTCGGCGCTGTCGGAGCGTTCAAGGATCAGGGCCAGCGCGTCGTCATAAAGGTCTTTCTTCATCCGCCATTGAAAGCGTTCGAAGGCAAGGCCGGGGTCACCCGCCAGCGCCTTCGGCACGGCGGCGATCAACCCGCTGACGCCAGCGCTTTCGGCGCGGAGCGCAAGGCGGGCGCGGGCCAGCGCCTGTTGGCCTTCGGATACACGGGGCAGCATCCGTTCGGCCTCGGACCGCCGACCTTGCCAAAGAAGGGTGTCAAGCCGCAGGTCATGAACAAAGCTGACCGCTTCGGGGGCCAGCGCGATAAGCCGCGCCTCTTCGTCGGGGGTGAAGGGCAGGGTCGACCAAGCACGCATCGCCTCGGTCTCGGCCTCGGCGGCGCGGCCGGTGGCTTGCAGCGCGGCCACAAGGGCAACTGCGCCGATGCCGGTTTCCGGCAGGTCAGTGCCGAAATAGGCGATGACGCGGGCCGGTTCGGTGGACCGCGCCACCGCCTCCTCGCCCTTTTCCTTGAGAAGCGGCATCCCCGGCCAATCCGGACGCTTGGCCAGAAACGCCTCATACTCGCCCAGCCGCCCCTCGCCTGCGCGCAAGCGCTGCCATTCGATGACGTCGCGGCCCACGCCCTGCGGGGCCACGGACAAGGCCCCCTCCCAATCGCGGCCAGAGGCGAGGTCAAGCGCAGTGCGCATCGCCTGCACCTCGTCGGCGCGGGCAAGCGAGGCGGGAAGAACCGCAGCAGTCAGCAGAACCAGCCGGACGAAGCGCATGATTTTCAGTGAAACTTTCATGCGCCGGAATTTGCCTCAGACGCTTGTCCGCCACAACCCACGACTGCGTTAGGAGCAAGACTTGGTTGGCAGCGGACTTGGCTTTGCGGGGGGACCGGTCTAAGACGATGGCGTTTGCAACCGGGCCCTTTGGCCCAATGAGGGAGATGCGTCATGATCAGAGGGTCCATTCCAGCCCTGGTGACGCCGTTCAAGAACGGCGAGCTCGATCTGGTGACGCTGAAAAAACTGGTCGACTGGCACATTGCCGAAGGGTCGACCGGAATCGTGCCGGTTGGAACCACGGGCGAAAGCCCAACCCTCAGCCACGCCGAACACCAGAAGGTCATCGAAGAGGTCGTCACCGCCGTGGCGGGCCGCGTGCCGGTGATTGCCGGCGCAGGGTCGAACAACACGGTGGAGGGGATCAGCCTCATCCGCCACGCCGAAAAAGTGGGCGCGGATGCGGCGCTGGTGGTGACGCCCTATTACAACAAGCCGACGCAGGCGGGGCTGATCGCGCATTACACGGCGCTGCATGATTGCTGCCGGTTGCCGATCATCATCTACAACATCCCCGGCCGGTCGGTGGTGGACATGACGCCCGAAACGATGGGCAAGCTGGCCGAACTGCCGCGGATCATCGGGGTCAAGGACGCGACCGGCAAGATCGAGCGGGTGTCGATGCAGCGCGCGTCCTGCGGGCCGGATTTCATCCAGCTTTCCGGCGAGGACGCGACCGCGCTTGGCTTCAACGCGCATGGCGGTGTGGGCTGCATTTCGGTGACCGCAAACGTCGCCCCGCGCCTGTGCGCCGAGTTTCAGGCGGCGACTCTGGCCGGGGATTACGCGAAGGCGCTTGAGTATCAAGACCGTCTGATGCCGCTGCACGAGGCGATCTTCATCGAACCAGGTCTGGTCGGCGCGAAATACGGGCTTTCGCTGTTGGGCCTGTGTTCCGAAGAGGTGCGCCTGCCGCTGGTCGGGCTGACCGACGGCACCAAGGCAAAGATCAAGGCGGCGATGACGCACGCCGGGCTGATCTGACAGGGGTTTCATCTGTCTGCAAATATCCCCGCCGGAGGCTCCCGAAGGTGATGCCGGAGCCTCCGGCGGGGATATTTCTCGACAGATGAAGGACCGAAGGAGAGGTCAGGATGCGCACGAGCAAAGTAATCCACGTCATTTCCGCCCACGCAGAAGGTGAGGTCGGCGATGTGATCGTTGGTGGCGTTGCCCCGCCTTCCGGCGCAACCCTGTGGGCGATGCGCGAGGCGCTGTGGCAGGACCAGACCTTGCGCCACTTCGTTTTGAACGAGCCGAGGGGCGGGGTGTTTCGGCATGTGAACCTGCTGGTGCCGCCGAAAGACCCGCGCGCGCAAATGGGCTTCATCATCATGGAGCCTGAGGATAACCCGCCGATGTCGGGATCGAACTCGATCTGCGTGGCGACGGTGCTGCTGGACAGCGGGATCATCCCGATGGTGGAGCCGGTGACCGAACTGGTGCTGGAAGCGCCGGGGGGGTTGGTTGCGGTGCGGGCAGAGTGCCGGGACGGCAAGGCGGAACGGATCTTCGTGCGCAACCTGCCGTCCTTTGCAGACCGTCTGGGCCTGCCGCTGGACGTGCCGGGTCTGGGGCGGCTGACCGTCGACACGGCCTATGGCGGCGACAGTTTCGTCGTGGTCGATGCCGAGGCGCTGGGCTTTACCCACGCGCCGGAAGAGGCCCATGCGATGGCAAGGCTGGGCGTGCAGATCACAGCGGCGGCGGACGCGCAGCTTGGCTTTCATCACCCCGAAAACCCCGATTGGCGGCATTTCTCGTTTTGCCTGTTCGCGGGCCCATTGGTGCGGGTGGCGGACGGCTGGGAGACGAAGCACGCGGTTTCCGTTCGCCCCGGCAAGATCGACCGGTCGCCCACGGGCACGGCGGTTTCGGCACGGCTGGCGCTGATGGCGGCCAAGGGGCAGATCGCACCGGGCGAGGTGTTGCGCGCACGGTCGCTGATCGGCGGGCAGTTCGAAGGGCGCATCGTCGGCGCGGCGCGGGTGGGTGACAAGCCGGCGGTCCTGCCCGAAATTTCGGGCCGGGCGTGGATCACCGGCACGCACCAGCACATGCTGGACCCCGCCGATCCCTGGCCCGAAGGGTATCGGCTGTCGGATACCTGGGGCGCGCGGTGATCCTGTCGGACAACCATCGCGGCGCGCTTTACATGACCGGCTCGATGGCCGGCTTTGCCGTGGAGGATGTGTTCGTCAAGGCCGCCGCAAAGGTGATGCCTCTGGGCCAGATCCTGCTGTTGATGGGGATCGTCGGGGTGGCGGTGTTCGCCCTGATGGCCAAGGCGCGGGGCGAGGCGGTGGCACCGCGCGCTTTCGTTGCCCCGGCGATGCTGGTGCGGTCGGCGTTCGAGGTGGTAGGACGACTGTTTTACGGGCTGTCGATCGCGCTGACGGCGCTGTCCACCACTTCGGCGATCCTGCAGGCGACGCCGCTGGTCGTGGTCGCTGCGGCGGCGCTCTTCTTTGGCGAAAAGGTCGGCTGGCAGCGCTGGCTGGCGGTGATCGTCGGGTTTGTCGGCGTGCTTGTCATCCTGCGGCCGGGGGTGGAGGGGTTCTCGGCCTTGTCGCTGCTGGCTGTCGTGGGCCTGTTGGGCTTTGCCGGGCGTGACCTTGCGACGCGGGCGGCGCCCAAGGGGCTGTCGAACCGGCAGTTGGGGATTCTGGGGTTTGCCATGCTGGCGACGGCGGGGGCGATCCTGCTTGCGTGGAGCGGCGGGGCGGTTGTGCCGGACCTGCACGGGCTGGCGCTGCTTGCGGGGGGCAGCGTGTTCGGCATTCTGGGATATCACGCGCTGACCGGGGCGATGCGGACGGGCGAAGTGTCGCTGGTCACGCCGTTTCGCTACACCCGTCTGGTGTTCGCGATGATCCTTGCGATGGCGATTTTTGGCGAGCGGCCGGATGCGGCAACGTGGGCCGGTGCGGCGCTGGTGGTGGCTTCGGGCATCTACACGCTGACGCGCAGCCGCGCTCAGACGCGGTGATAGGGCGAGCCGGAGAGAATCGTCGTGGCGCGGTACAGCTGTTCGGCCAGCATCACGCGCACCAGCATGTGCGGCCAGACCATCCTGCCAAAGCTGATCGCAAGGTCGGCGCGGGCCCGAAGGCCGGGCCCGATGCCATCCGCACCACCGATGACAAAGGCCGCGTCCTGCCGCCCGGTATCGCGCCACTGGGCAAGCTGGGTGGCAAGCTCGGGGCTGGACAGGGTCTTGCCGCGTTCATCCAGAACCACCAGCGCCGCCCCGGCGGGCAGGGTGCGGGCCAGAAGGTCGGCTTCCGCCGCCATGCCACCGCCGCGCTTGTCTTCGACCTCGTGTTCAGTGACCGGGCCAAGGCCAAGCGCGCGACCGGTGCGGTCGGTGCGGGCAAGGTAATCATCCACCAGCACGCGTTCAGGCCCGGCGCGCAGCCGACCAACGGCGCACAGGTGCAGCCGCATCAGCCTTTGGCGGCCAGCGTGGACCCTGCGGGAAGCCACATCTTTTCAAGTTGATAGAAGTCGCGCACTTCGGGGCGGAAGACGTGGACGATGACATCGGACGCGTCGATCAGCACCCAGTCGCCGGTTTCCTTGCCTTCCATCCTGGCGGAAATCCGGAACTCCTGCTTCAGCCGGTCGGCCAGCTTTTCCGAGATCGAGGCCACCTGCCGCGACGACCGGCCCGAGCAGATCACCATGTAATCAGCCACATCGGAGCGCCCGCGCAGGTCGATCTGCACGACATCCTCGGCCTTGTCGTCGTCGACCGAGGCAAGGACGGCGGCCAGAACCTGTTCGGAAGTGTAGTCCGGTTCTGCGGGGTTGGTCGGGCGCGGGCCGACCGGAAGCCCGGTCGCGGGATCAGAATGAGACAGGACAAAGTCCTCCATGGAACGCGCGGAACGGCTTCCGCGCCAGCAATTCAGCCAAGGCTACCACCCAAAGGGCGCAATCTCAACCGACCGAAGGCTGGGGCACTACCTTTCGCGCGGTGGCTTGGCAAGGCGTGGCTCACCTGATGGAAAACGCCACTTCGTTGCGGCGGTTCCACGGCATCCGGAACGGCGGGTCGTAGAACATGAACTGTGGTGCGCCTGAGACGGTAAGCCCCTTCACCTTTGCCAAATCGCGCAGCTCGTCTGTCCGCTTTGCAAGCGCGGCGGTGGTCGGGATGCCAGGGAACCGCAGCACGGCCATTCGGACTGGGTCTGTCGTGACAATGCGGATGCGGCTGTCCTTCGGCTTTGGCAGGGTTTCGAGCGTGTATTCCGACGGCATCATGAACTGCACCGTCCAACCCTGATCGGTTTCGGCCTGTGTGACCGGGGTGGTCATCGCTATCTTCTGCGATTGGGTGACAGGCGTGGTCATCGCGACCTTGGCCTTCGCCTCGTTGCCGCCGAAGATATAGCCCGCCAGCACCCTGAATCCGGCATTGATCGCGGCATCGCGACTGCCCGAAACAGTCACTTCCGCTGCAATATGGGGTGGATAGCTGCGAAGTTCGAACGCGCCATCGGTCGTTTCGACAGTGTAGGCCGGGGTTTCGTTGCCGTTGTACATTTCAGCCTCCGCTGCGGTGAACGTGCCGAGCGTGAGGACGAGGGCGATGAGCCAGCGCATGATCGGCTTCCTTCGTGAATGGCCTACCCCTTCAGATGTGCGCGCAAGCCTTGCTTTGCGAGGGGCAAAGGCGTATTTCGCTGCCCATGACGCGCTTTTTCGATATTGCCGACCATGATCGCCTGCCGTGGCGGTTCACCGCGCTGAACCGGTCTGTCCTCGCACGACTTGCCTGACGCCCTTCCTGCGTCGCCCCGATTTTCCCCATTCGCCAAACATATGAGATGAGCCATGACCGCTCCGCGCACGCTGTATGACAAGATCTGGGACGACCACGTCGTCCATCAGGCCGAAGATGGCACCTGCCTGCTGTATATCGACCGCCATCTGGTTCACGAAGTGACCAGCCCGCAAGCCTTTGAAGGGCTGCGCATGACCGGGCGCCGCGTGCGCGCACCGGAAAAGACCATCGCCGTGCCGGACCACAACGTGCCAACGACGCTCGATCGCGCCAATGCCGCCACGATGACCGAAGACAGCCGCGTGCAGGTTCAGGCGCTGGATCAGAACGCCAAGGATTTCGGGATCAACTACTACCCGGTATCCGATGTGCGCCAAGGCATCGTCCACATCGTCGGGCCAGAACAGGGCTGGACGCTGCCGGGCATGACCGTGGTCTGCGGCGACAGCCACACCGCCACGCATGGTGCGTTCGGCTCGCTCGCCCACGGCATCGGCACGTCTGAGGTGGAGCATGTGCTGGCCACCCAGACGCTGATCCAGCGCAAGGCCAAGAACATGAAGGTCGAGATCACCGGGTCGTTGCGCCCCGGTGTGACGGCCAAGGACATCACGCTTTCGGTCATCGGTGAAACCGGGACCGCAGGCGGTACGGGCTATGTCATCGAATACTGTGGCCAGGCGATTCGCGAACTGTCGATGGAAGGCCGGATGACCGTCTGCAACATGGCGATCGAGGGTGGCGCCCGTGCCGGTCTGATCGCGCCCGACGAAAAGACCTTTGCCTATTGCATGGGCCGCCCGCATGCGCCGAAAGGTGCCAAATGGGAAGCCGCACTTGCCTACTGGAAGACGCTTTACACCGACGAAGGCGCGCATTTCGACAAGGTGGTGACGATCAAGGGCGAGGATATCGCCCCCGTCGTGACATGGGGCACCTCGCCCCGAGGACGTGCTGCCGATCACCGGCGTCGTGCCGAACCCGGCCGATTTCACCGGCGGCAAGGTCGAAGCCGTGCAGCGCAGCCTTGACTACATGGGCCTGAAACCCGGCCAGAAGCTGAGCGAGATCGAGATCGACACCGTGTTCATCGGGTCATGCACCAATGGCCGGATCGAAGACCTGCGGGCTGCGGCCGCGATCCTGAAGGGCAAGAAGAAGAAGGACGGCATCCGGGCGATGGTCGTTCCCGGCTCGGGCCTTGTGCGCGCACAGGCGGAAGAAGAAGGTCTGGCGCAGATCTTCCTAGACGCAGGCTTTGAGTGGCGTCTGGCGGGCTGTTCCATGTGCCTTGCGATGAACCCCGACCAGCTTTCGCCGGGCGAACGCTGTGCGGCCACGTCGAACCGCAACTTCGAAGGCCGTCAGGGCCGTGGCGGGCGCACGCACCTGCTGTCGCCCGCAATGGCGGCGGCGGCGGCGATCACCGGCCGTCTGACGGATGTGCGCGAGATGATGGGTCAGGCGCAGACCGCATGACATCGCGCGACGCCGGTGGTGCCCGCCAGCCCCTTGCCCCGGTTGTTCCGGGGCAGGATGGTGTGGCACGTCGGCTGCGGGTGCTTGTCATCGCCGAGGCGGCCAATCCGGAATGGGTGTCTGTGCCGCTGGTCGGCTGGTCCATCGCAACGGCGCTCAGGGCGCATCATGACGTGTTCATCGTGACCCAGATCCGCAACCGCGACGCCTTTGTGCGTGCCGGCCTGATCGAAGGGACGGACTTCGCCGCGATCGACTCCGAGGTGGTTGCGCGGCCGGTCTACAAACTGGCCGAAATCTTGCGGATGGGCAGCGGCAAGGGCTGGACGATGGTGACCGCGCTGTCGTCGGCGCTGGCCTACCCCTATTTCGAACGCAAGCTCTGGCAGGAGTTCGGAGACCGGATCAAGGGAGGTGCGTTTGACATCGTTCACCGGGTGACACCCTTGACCCCCACAGCCACCAGCAGCATCGCCGCAAGATGCGCGCTTGCCGGTGTGCCTTTTGTCATGGGGCCGCTGAATGGCGGGGTGCCCTGGCCCAAGGGGTTCGACACCGAGCGCCGCCGCGAGCGGGAGTGGCTTTCGTATCTGCGCGGGGTTTATCGCCTGTCGTGGGCGCGCGCCCGGATGTTTCGGGCGACGTCTGCCGTGATCGCCGGTTCGCGCCACACCGCGCGCGAGATTCCGGCGGCGCATCAGGCGAAGGTCACGCTGATCCCCGAAAACGGCATTGATCCGGCACGCTTCAACGCCGTTTCGCGCCAGGATATCACGGGCTCGATCCGGGGCTGCTTTGTCGGGCGCCTGGTGCCCTACAAGGGCTGCGACATGCTGATCGAGGCGGCGGACACGCACCTGCGCTCCGGCCGTTTGACGCTGGATATTCTTGGCGACGGACCGATGCTGCCGGTGCTGCAGGCGATGATCGCAGAGCGTGGCCTTGGCGCTGCCGTCCGGCTGCATGGCTGGGTCGACCACCGAGAGGTGCAGAAGATCCTGTCGCAGGCCAACCTGCTGACCTTCCCCTCGATCCGGGAATTCGGCGGTGGGGTGGTGCTGGAGGCGATGGCGCTGGGCGTGGTTCCGGTGATCTGCGATTACGCGGGGCCGGGGGAACTGGTCGATGACGCGGTCGGCTACAAGATCGCGATGGGCAACCGTGCCCAGATCATCGCCCGTTTGCATGATTGCCTGGGCACCATCCTTGCCGCGCCAGACGCCTTGCCACCCCGTTCTGCGGCAGCGCGCGCCCGCGTTGCCAGTTTCTTTACCTGGGACCAGAAGGCACGCCAGATTTCGGCGATCTATGACTGGGTGCTGAACCCGGTCGGCCCCATCCCGCAACCCGT
This sequence comes from uncultured Alphaproteobacteria bacterium, assembly GCA_963822435.1. Taxonomy (GTDB): domain Bacteria; phylum Pseudomonadota; class Alphaproteobacteria; order Rhodobacterales; family Rhodobacteraceae; genus JAUYQR01. The sequence continues at coordinate 743,970 of CAWGHN010000003.1, read as the reverse complement.
TCCGCTGTCTGGCGGATGAAAAAGGAGTAACCTGATGGACAAGTTCACCACCCTGACCGGCATTGCCGCCCCGATGCCGCTGGTCAACATCGACACCGACATGATCATCCCCAAGCAGTTCCTCAAGACCATCAAGCGGTCGGGCCTTGGCGTGAACCTGTTCGACGAGATGCGCTACACCCAGGACGGCAAGGAAATCCCCGATTTCGTGCTGAACCAGCCCGCCTACCGCAGTGCCGAGATCCTTGTCGCGGGCGACAACTTCGGCTGCGGATCGTCGCGCGAACACGCGCCCTGGGCGCTGCTGGATTTCGGCATCCGCTGCGTGATCTCGACCAGTTTCGCCGACATCTTCTACAACAACTGCTTCAAGAACGGCATCCTGCCGATCGTGATGCCGCAGGACGTGGTCGAGGCGCTGATGGCCGATGCGCGCAAGGGGGCAAACGCCCGGATCACCGTCGATCTGCCGGCGCAGACCGTCACCACATCCGACGGCAAGGTGTTTGCCTTCGAGGTGGACAGCCACCGCAAGCACTGCCTGATCAACGGGCTGGATGACATCGGTCTGACGATGGAAAAGGCCGCGTCGATCGCGGCATATGAGGCAAAGGCGGCGACGCTGCGTCCCTGGGCCTGAGACCGGCTTTACCGAACCACAGATCAACGCAAAGGGTGCGGGCGACTGCGCCCTTTGTGTTCTGTGACCGGTGAATTCGACCGGGATTCGTGCCGAACGTGGCCAATATTCACCGCCAGGTTGTGCGCGTCGGTGATATGGATTTCTTTCCGGCGAACCACAAGATATTGTAAGCGGTTGCGCGCAATAGTGAATGTGATCGAGAAATCTTTCATTTATGCAACATAGCCACCCTGAAATGGCCATAAAGCTGGTGTTTCGATTGAAGAAATGTTGCGCGTTCGCGGGGAGGCCTTAACTAATTGGGCAAAATTGAGGCACTGATCAAAAACGTGCGCGACTTCTTTGGTACCCGGCTTGAGGTTCGGATCGTCCCGTCGATGGACGGTCACGCCCGGACATGGCTGAACCGTGCGACGGGCGCGGCGGTGCGCGCGTTTCTGGTGATGATCCTGATCGTGATGCCCTCGGTCATCCTGCCGGGCATCGGCACCGATACCAAGCAGATCGTGGCGCTGATGGCCTTGTTCGCCGGGGCGCTGGTGTTCATGGAATACAACGCCGTCTACCCCAGCCTTGTCGAATTTCGCGACGGCGCGCCGTTCAACCGCATCCGTTACCTGATGCTGCTGGCGATCATCATCACCCTGTCGGTCATCGTGGCTGACCGCGAAGACCCCACCACCGTGACGCGGCTGTTCCGGGCCGTGGGGATGCTGATCGGGCAATCGCTGGATTTCCCGTATTCGCCGGTTCGGCTGGCGTCCTACATGATGTCGGAAACCGCGACCTCGGCAGAGGTGCTGGATGTGCGTACCGCCGCGGGCACGGCCTATTTCCTGTCGATCCTGTCGCTGGCGGTGTTTGTGATCGTGCTGAAACTTGCCGGCTGGCCATCGACTAAAAGCGCCTTCAACGTCTGGGTCAACCTGCCGACGTTTGAACCCACCGCCGGCGGTGACGTGGTCGACCGGCTTGAACGGGACGCGCGGTTCAACCTTGCGGTCGGGTTCCTGCTGCCGTTTCTTATTCCCACGATGGTCACGCTGGCCAGTTCCGGGCTGCCGCCCTCGACCCTGACCTCGGCGCAGACCCTGATCTGGACGATGGCCGCCTGGGCCTTCCTGCCCGCAAGCCTTTTGATGCGGGGTGTGGCGATGGGGCGGATCGCCGACATGATCCGCACGAAACGCGGCCTTGTTCCGACCGACGACGACGCCCTTGACGCGATGGCGAAGGCCTGACCCTGCGCGCGATGCTTTATGCGCTGTGGCTGGCCGTGCTGCCCACGCTCTTGGCGGCAGATCCGCTGCGCGTTGCCACCTACAACGTCGATCTGGCGCGGCAGGGGCCGGGGCTTTTGGTGCAGGATCTGGTCGCGGGCGACGATCCGCAGATCGCGGCGCTGGTGCGGGTGCTGGTGGCCTTGGATGCCGATGTGCTGCTCTTGACGGATGTCGATTACGACGCGGGGATGGTGGCGCTGGGCCTGCTGGCCGAGGCGTTGGAAACGGCGGGCGCGCCCTACCCGCACCGCTTTGCGCTGCGCCCCAACACCGGCGACCAGACCGGCTTTGACGTGGATGGCAACGGTCGCATTGGTGACCCGCGTGATGCGCAGGGATTCGGGTTGTTTGCCGGAAATGGCGGTATGGCGATCCTCTCGCGCTTGCCGCTGGACGAGGCCGGGGTGCGCGACTTCTCGGATTACCTCTGGCGCGACCTGCCGCAGACCCTCGGCACCGACGCGCCCGATCTTGCCGCCGTGCAGCGGCTGGCAACGACCGGTTTGTGGGATGTTCCGGTGCTGACCGATCAAGGTCCGCTGCGCCTTTTGGCATGGCACGCCACGCCTCCGGTGTTCGACGGCCCGGATGATCGCAATGGTCGGCGCAACCATGACGAGGCGGCGTTCTGGCGGCTGATGCTGGACGGCGCGCTGCCGATGGCGGCACCTGCCGCGCCCTTTGTCGTGCTGGGCGATGCCAACCTTGACCCCAACGATGGTGACGGCCTGCGTGACGGGATCGCGGCACTTCTGTCCCACCCCGCCCTGCAAGACCCTGCCCCGCGTGGCACGCATGGGCGGGTGGAGCCTGACCACACCGGCGACCCGGCGCTGGATACCGCGCTTTATGCCGACATCGGCGGGCTCCGCGTCGATCTGGTGTTGCCCGCCGCCAACCTGACCGTCACCGCTGCGGGCGTTCTGTGGCCCCCGGACAGCGACCCCCTTGCCGCCGATCTGGCTGCTGCGTCGCGCCACCGGCCCGTCTGGGTGGATCTGACCCTGCCCTGAGACGCCTGCCAAGCCGTCTGCGCTTGACCGCCCCCTGCCAAGGGGCTACGCGATCCCCGTCATTTCCGCAGGAGAACGCCCGTGGCCAACCCATCCCTTCTTATCCTCGCCGGAGACGGTATCGGCCCCGAAGTCATGGCCGAGGTGAAAAAGATCATCGGCTGGTTCGGCACCAAGCGGGGCATCCATTTCGACGTCAGCGAAGACCTTGTCGGCGGCTGTGCCTATGACGCGCATGGCACGCCCCTGACCGATGCCACGATGGCAAAGGCGCAAGAGGTGGACGCGGTGCTTTTGGGCGCGGTGGGCGGCCCGAAATACGACAAGCTCGACTTCAGCGTGAAACCCGAACGCGGCCTTCTGCGCCTGCGCAAGGAGATGGACCTGTTTTCGAACCTGCGTCCGGCGCAGTGCTTTGACGCGCTGGCCGATTTTTCCAGCCTGAAAAAGGACGTGGTCGCGGGCCTTGATATCGTCATCGTGCGCGAACTGACCTCCGGCGTGTATTTCGGCGAACCGCGCGGGATCTTCACCGAAGGCAACGAGCGTGTCGGCATCAACACCCAGCGCTACACGGAATCCGAGATTGCCCGCGTCGCCCGGTCGGCCTTCGAACTGGCCCGCAAGCGCAACAACAAGGTCTGCTCGATGGAGAAGGCCAACGTGATGGAATCCGGCATCCTCTGGCGCGAGGTGGTGCAGGAGATTCACGACAAGGAATACCCGGATGTAGAGCTGACCCACATGTATGCCGACGCCGGTGCCATGCAGCTTTGCCGCTGGCCCAAGCAGTTCGACGTGATCGTGACCGATAACCTTTTCGGCGATCTGCTGTCGGACATGGCCGCGATGCTGACCGGCTCGCTTGGCATGTTGCCCTCGGCCAGCCTTGGCCTGCCCATGGCAAACGGCCGCCCGAAGGCGCTTTACGAGCCGGTGCATGGTTCGGCCCCCGACATCGCCGGAACCGGCAAGGCCAACCCGATCGCCTGCATCCTGTCGTTCGCGATGGCGCTGCGCTATTCGTTCGATCTGGGCGAAGACGCGACGCGGGTGGAGCAGGCGGTCGAAAAGGTGCTGGCTGACGGGGTCCGCACCGCCGATCTGATGGGTCCCGAAGGCGGCGTGCCGGTGTCGACCAGCCAGATGGGCGACGCGGTGATCGCAGCGCTTGACGCCAGCCTCTGACATTGGCGGGCGCGGCACACAGAAAACGTCCGCGCCATGCTGCATCCGTCAAACCTGAAGGGCGCTGCCCTTGGCTTGCTGGCGATGGGGCTGTTTGTCGTCACCGACATCAGCGTCAAGTTTCTGGGTGGCGGGTATGACCCGTTCCAGATCATCTTCTTTGCCGGCCTGCTGACCGTGCCACTGGTCGCAGGTCATGTGATGGCGGACCCGGTCGGCGGGCCGCTCAGACCAGAGCGGCCACGGTTGATGGCGCTGCGTGCGGTGATCGTGGTGCTGAACGGCATTGCCGGAACCTATGCCTTTGCCAGCCTGCCGCTGGCCGAAGCCTATGCGATCTTCTTCACCCTGCTGTCGGCGCGGGTGCTGCGCGAACCCATCGACCTTGCGCGCGGGGTGGCGGCGCTGGCGGGCGGGATGGTGGCGCTTGATCCGGGGCCGGCGACGCTGCAATGGGGCCATGCGGTGGCGCTGGTGGGGGCGCTGCTGGGTGCCGCGCGCCCGGTATCGTTGTGGCCCCGATGCAATACAGCCAGATCATCTGGGGTGCGATCTTCGGCGCGCCTTTGTTTGACGAGGTGATGAGCCTGGAAACCATGATCGGCACCACGATCATCATCCTTGCCGGTCTGGTCATCGTGGCGCGGCAACACAAACCCGCCTGAATGGCGACCAAGGCCGCAGAAAGGCCCGCTGCCACCCTTGCGCCCGCCGGGCTTTGGCGCAAAAATGCCATTGGTAACGGCGAGCCTACACCGCCCCTTTTTCGGACCCTTCCCAGATGAACTCCACCCTTCGCGGGGCGCTGTTTTCGCTTGCCGCTTTCGGCTTTTACGCGACGCATGACGTGGTAGTGAAGCTGTTGGGCGAAACCTACAGCTCGTTCCAGATCATCTTCTTTTCCGGCCTGATGGGGTTTCCGCTGGTCACGCTGATGCTGATGGGCGACCGGCGCGACGGCACGCTGATCCCCCGCCATCCGTGGTGGACCGCGCTGCGCACGGTGGCGGCGATGGTCACCGGGGTGATGGGGTTCTTTGCGTTTTCCAAGCTGCCCTTGGCGCAATGCTACGCGATCTTCTTTGCCATGCCGCTGCTGATCACGCTGATGGCGATCCCGATGCTTGGCGAAAAGGTCGGTCTGCGGCGCGGGGTTGCGGTGATCGTCGGTCTGATCGGCGTGATCATCGTGCTGCGCCCCGGCAGCGGCGATGCCCTTGGCATTGGCCACCTTGCCGCACTTGGGGCGGCGATCACCGGGGCGCTGACCTCGGTCATCGTGCGCAAGATCGGGTCGGAGGAACGCTCGGTGGTGCTGATGCTGTACCCGATGGTGCTCAGCTTTTTCGTCATGGGTCTGGTGATGCCCTTCGTCTATGTGCCGATGCCGATCGACCATCTGGCACTGACGGCGGTGATGGCCTTTCTTGGGATGCTGGGTGCCTTGGGCATCATCGCGGCCTATCGGATCGCGCCGGCCGTGATCGTGGCCCCGATGCAGTATTCGCAGATCATCTGGGCGGCGCTTTACGGCTGGCTTTTCTTTGACGAAAGCGTCGATTTCTACACCTGGGTCGGGACGGCGGTGATCGTCGCGTCCGGCATCTACATCGTCTTGCGCGAACAGGCACCCTCGGTCAGCCAGAACCGGCCGGTCACCGAAAGCCGGACGCGGTTCGACTATGGCACGATGCCGCGGATCTCCAGTTGGTTGAAACGCTTTGACCGCAGCGCGGATGAACGGTGAGATGCGCGCTGGCCCTTGCAAAACGCGGCGGATGCGTTTAACCCCGCGCCCACGGTCGGAGCGTAGCGCAGTCTGGTAGCGCACCTGCTTCGGGAGCAGGGGGTCGGAGGTTCGAATCCTCTCGCTCCGACCATAAAAAATCCCGTAGAATGATAGCGTTGCAGGAATGGACACTTCCGCTGCGGAAGCCGCTTTTGCGTGGCTGGCGGGTGGTCCAAGGCCGGAATCCGCAGCGGGCGCTGTCCCCCATTCGCATGGATGCCAATGCCATTGCCGCAAGGCCACGGCAAAATTCACTTATCTGGCCATTGTAAAGATGACATGCTTATAATAAGTAGGCTTATGACTTATCGCATCGACCGACTCGGAACACTTTTTCAGGATATCAGCCGCAGGCTGTGGGCCAGGTTCGAACAACGGACCGCAGTCTACGGCCTGTCCGCGGCACAGTGGCGGCTGCTTGGCCAGCTTTTGCGCGAAGGGCCTTCAACCCAGGCGGCGCTGGCCGGGCTGGTGGGGGTGGAACCGATCAGCGTGTCTCGCCTGCTTGACCGCATGGAACAGCAAGGCTGGCTGCGGCGCGAAGCCCATCCCGAAGACCGCCGCGCCCGCATCGTCGTGGCCACCGACAAGGCGCGCGAGGTTGCACCGACCGTCCGCGCCATTGCCGACACGCTATACGACGAGGCGCTGGCCGGTCTGGCCGATGAGGAACGGCGCGTGCTTCATGCCGCGCTTACGAAGATAACCGCAAACCTGCAGGCGGCAGATGCCCCCGCACCATTGCTTGAGACCGTGACATGAACGCCCAAACCCCTGCCGATGCCAAAGCTGTGGCCGCCGCCACGCCTGCCCTGCCGGTAACCCCGGCGCCAAGGACGCGCCCGCTGCGCAAGACCGCGCTGATGCTGTCTGTGCCGCTGCTGCTGGCGCTGGCTGGCGGGGGCTGGTGGATTTCGGGCGGCGGGTCCGAAAGCACGGAAAACGCCAACCTTCACCAGCCGCGCATTTCCGTGGCGCCAACGGTCGGGGGGCGGGTGGTTTCGGTCACCGTGCAGGAACTGCAGGCTGTCCGGGCCGGAGACCTGCTGTTTCAGGTTGATCCCGAACCCTATGCCCTTGCCGTGTCGCAGGCCGAAGCCGCCGTAAGCGCCGCGCGGTTGCAGGTGGCCCAGCTCAAGGCCGCCTACGCGCAGGCCGAGGCGCAGGCAGCGCTTGCCGCCGATGATGCCCGCTATCAGGCGGATGAACTGGTGCGGCAAGAGGCGCTGTCGGGCAAGGGCGTGGCATCCGCCAGCAAGCTGGACGAAGTGCGCAATGCCAGCCGTCAGTCCCGTGACCGTGCCGATGTCGCGCGGTTGACGGCAGGCGCTGCCCGCGCCGCGCTGGGTGGTGACCCCGACGCCGCCACCGACGACCATCCGGCCGTTCGCGCCGCGCTGGTGGAACTGGACCGCGCGCGCTACAACCTTTCGCTGACCAAGGTTACGGCCCCCGCCGATGGGGTGATCTATCAGGCCGCCTCGTTCCGGCCGGGGGTCATGCTGTCCGCAGGCCAGCCGGTCTTTGCGCTGGTGGAAACCGGCGAGGCCTGGGTCGATGCCAACTTCAAGGAAACGCAACTGGCCGATCTGGCGACCGGACAACCCGCCGAGATCGTCTTTGATGCCGCGCCGGGCCACAGCTTTACCGGCCGGGTAGAGGCGATCGGGGCCGGGACGGGCGCGGAGTTTTCGCTTTTGCCGGCGCAGAACGCGACCGGCAACTGGGTGAAGGTGACCCAGCGCGTGCCGGTCCGCATCCGGCTGGACGATCCTGCGGCGGTGGCTGGCTTTGCCTCGGGCGTCAGCGCCGAAGTCACGGTGGACACGTCGGGTCAGACGGCGCCGCAACTGGCTGCGGTAAAGTGATCGCAGCATGTCCGACATTCCCGAAAGCCTGCCCACCGCAGCACAGGGGGCGGATTCCGCCCCGGCGGTAGAGGTCAAGCACCGCGGGCTGATCACCCTGTCGATCATGCTTGCCACCATCATGCAGGTGCTGGACACCACCATCGCCAACGTGGCGCTGCCGTCGATGACCGGCGATCTTGGCGCGTCGCAGGACACGATCACCTGGGTGCTGACCAGCTACATCGTTGCTTCGGCGATCATGACGCCGGTCACCGGCTGGCTGGCCGACCGCTTAGGCAAGCGCGAGCTGTTCCTGATCTCCATCGTCGGCTTCGTCGCCACCTCACTGGCCTGCGGCATCGCCTGGAGCCTGCCGTCGATGGTGGCCTTCCGGCTGATGCAGGGCGTGTTTGGCGCGGCCATCGTGCCGTTGTCGCAGACCTTCCTGCTGGACATCAACCCGCGCGAAAAGGCAGGGCAGGCGATGGCGATGTGGGGCGCGGGGATCATGGTCGGCCCGATCATCGGCCCGACGCTGGGCGGCTGGCTGACCGAAAGCTACAACTGGCGCTGGGTGTTCCTGATCAACCTGCCGGTCGGTGCGCTGGCACTGGCGGGCTGTCTTGCCTACCTGCCGCGCATGCCGCGCAAACGGCGCAGCTTCGACATGGCGGGCTTTGCGCTGTTGTCGCTGGCGATCGGTTCGCTGCAACTGATGCTGGATCGCGGCGGTGAAGTGGACTGGTTTTCTGCCATGGAGACCTGGCTTTACATGCTCGTCTCGATTTCGGGGTTCTGGATGTTCGTGGTCCACATCCTTACCAAGCAGCATCCCTTCCTTGAACCGCAGATGTTCCGTGACCGGAACTTCCGCATTGGTCTGGTCTTCATCTTCATCGTCGGCATCATCCTTCTGGCCAGCCTCGCGCTTTTGCCACCGATGCTGTCGCGCATCCTTGGTTATCCGATCATCACGACCGGCTGGGTCATGGCCCCGCGCGGGGTGGGGACGATGATCTCGATGTTGCTGGTCGGGCGGCTGGTGCGCAAGGTCGATCCGCGCATGCTGGTGATCGCAGGCCTGTCGCTGACCGCGCTGTCGCTGTGGGAGATGACGGGCTTTACCCCGCAGATGGATGCGTGGCCGGTTGTGCGCAGCGGGGTTGTGCAGGGCCTGGGGCTGGGGCTGGTCTTCGTGCCGCTGTCCACCATCGCGTTCGCCACGCTGGAGCCACGGTTCCGCGCCGATGCGACAAGCCTGTTCAGCCTTGTGCGCAACATCGGCTCGTCGATCGGCATTTCGCTGGTGACGGCTGCGTTGACGCGCAACATGCAGGTCAATCACGCCGAACTTGGCGCCTTCATCCAGCCCTTCAACCCGCTTCTGGTGCAGGCCAGCCCCGGTGCGGCCATTGGCAATCCGGCGGCGCTGCAGATGATGGACGGGTTGGTCAACGTGCAGGCGGCGATGGTGTCCTATGTGGACGACTTCTATCTGATGATGTGGGTCTCGCTTGCGGCCATGCCGCTGGCGCTGATCCTGCGGCGCCCGGCGCGGGGCTGACGCCTGCAACGGCTGCAATGCATGGAACGATGCATTGCAATGCGTTTGACAAATTTTGCTGCGGATGATGCATTGGCGGGCAGTGGACTGCCCCTTTTGCCTGCAAGCCCGGACGTGACACATGGCCTCTTACCGCCCGCCTGAAAGCTACGAAGACCTGATCAAGCTGATCCATGACCGCTATGAGGACATGAGCAAATCCTACCAGCGGATCGCGCTTTACCTCACGCAGAATCCCAATGACGTGGCGGTGCTGTCGGTCAATGCCATCGGGCAGAAGTGCGGGATTCACGCGTCAAGCTTTGTGCGCTATGCGCAATCGCTGGGCTACAAGGGGTTCAAGGAACTTCAGGCGGTGTTCCAGCGCCGCCTGTCGACTGCCGCGCCGGGGTTTGACGCACGGGTTCGGGCGCTGGAGGCGGAACTTGGCGGCGCGCGTGAGGGCGAGATGGGCTTTCTTGCCGATCTGGTGACGCGGGATGTCGCTTCGTTGCAGGATTTGCTGGCCCAGATGGACGCCGGCCAGTTGGCCGAGGCGGCGGCATTGATGGAGGCCGCCGACACCATCTATCTGATCGGACAGCTTCGGTCCGAGCCGGTGGTCGAATTGCTGCGCTATGTGCTGACCATGCTGGGCAAGCGCACCGTGCTTTTGGATGCCAGCGGCGGGCTGGCAACCCATATGGCCAAGGTGGCGCGGCCGTCCGACATGCTGTTCGTCGTGTCGTTCCGCTTTTATGCAACCGAGGTGGTGAACGTGGCCGAAGAAACCGCCGGCCGCGGTGTTCCCATTGTCGCGATCACCGACAGCACGCTGTCGCCCTATGCCAAGATGGCCAAGATTCTGTTCGCCGTGCCAGAGCATGAATACACCTTCTCACGCTCGCTTGCCGCCCCGATGTGTCTGGCGCAAGCCTTGTGCGTGGCGCTGGCGTCACGGTTGCAAAAGAACAGCAACGATCCCCGCATTCCGGTGGTGACCGGGCCGTGAGGCGATAGGGCGCGGTTTCCCCGCGCCCCGCGTTAGTTATTGTGGCAGCCGCATCGGGCCTTCGGGAACCGGCATTCCCGTTGCCACGGCACCCCAGACCGACTGGTCGAAGTTCACGATGGCGCCGGTCATCAGCCCCGCATCGTCCGACACCAGAAAGTTCACCGCCCGTGCCGCCTCGGCCGGGTCGACAAGGCGACCGAAGGGCAGGCTGGCCGCGGCCTTCGCTTCCCAGTCGGGGTCGCCGCCCTGTTCCTGGATCTCGCGCTCGTGGTCCGACGCCATCCAGCCGACGTTCACCTGGTTCACGCGGATGCGGTTGGCCATGACCGAAAACGCGGTGTTTGCGGTCAGCGTCGTCAGCGCACCCTTGCTGGCGCAATAGGCGTTGATGAAGGGCTGCCCAGCCAGCGCCGAGATCGAGCCGATGTTGCAGATCGCGCCTTCGATGCCCTTGGCGATCATCAGCTTTATCGCCTCCTGCATCAGGAAATAGGGGCCGCGCACGTTGGTAGTGAACAGTTCGTCAAAGGTTTCGGGTGTGGTGTCGACGATGGTTCCGCGCGCGGTTGATGCGCCTGCGTTCACCAGCACGTCGATGCGCCCGAACAGACGGTCGGTTTCCGCGATGACCATCCGGCAGTCTTCGATCTTGCCAAAATCGGCTTGCAGGAAATGCGCCCAGATGCCGTGGGTTTCGGCAATGTCACGGGCGGCTTGCGCCCCGCGTTCGGCGTTGCGCCCGGTGATGACGATGCCCGCCGCACCCGCCGCGGCAAGGCGACGGGCGATGGCAAGGCCAAGGCCCTGCGTCGCCCCGGTGACGACGCAGATCTTGCCGTCCATGCGGTTGCCGGAGAACGCGGTCACTGCACCACCTCGTAGCCTGCGGCTGCCATGACGCGCATCAGTTCCTTGTGGCCCTTGATTGCCATTTCAAGTGGCGGCGAAACCTTCGGGTCCTGTTCCGCTTCGACCACGAACCAGCCCTCGTAGCCCTTGCCCGCCAGCGCCTTGACGATGGCCTCGAAATCCAGAGACCCGTCGCCGGGAACGGTGAAGGCCCCCTTCACCACGGCATCAAGGAACGACTCGCGGCTGCGGTCCAGCCCATCCACCACGGCGCGGCGGATGTCCTTGGTGTGGACATGGGTGATCCGCTTCCAATGAGTGTCGATGACGCGCAGGTTGTCACCGCCCGCAAAGGCCATGTGACCTGCGTCAAACAGCAAGGGCACCGTCGAGTGCTTCATGAACAGGTCAAGTTCGGCTTCGGTCTCGATCGCGGCGGCCATGTGGTGATGATAGCTGATCGGCATGCCGTTGGCCGCGCACCAATCGGCAAAGTCGCTGATCTTGCGGCCATAGGCGGCGGTTTCCGCCTCGGTCAGCTTGGGCTTGGTGGCGAGGGGCGCGGACTTCACCCCCTGCACCGACCGCGCGGTTTCGCCATAGACGATGCACGGAGCCTTGGCCGCCTTGAAGAACGCCATCTGCTGCGCGATGCGGTCTTTCTCAACCTCGATGTCGCCGTCCAAGAGCAGGCCGGAAAACCAGCCGCCGCAGACCGAGATGCCGAACTTCGACAGGATCGGGCCAAGTTCGGCCATGTCCATCGGAAAGCGGCGTCCCGTTTCCATCCCGGTAAAGCCCGCGACGGATGCCTGACGCAGACATTCCTCCAGGCTCACGTCATCGGAAAGTTCCGCGAGATCGTCGTTCCACCATGCAATCGGGGCGATGCCAAGTCTTGCCTTCATTTGTCCTTACACTCCAACACGCTGTTTTGCGCGGATTTCTTCCTGATGGGCGCGGGCCTTCTGCACGCTTTCACGGTCCGAGATTTCCGGCACGCCCACATCCCAGTCGGCGTCGCCCGGCACCCAGGCATGCGCATCGGTGACAATGGAAATGACGGTGGTGCGGTCGTTGCCCTGCGCCCATTCCATCGCGGCCTGCAGATCGGCAAGGCTTTCGCAGTGGCGCGCTGCGGCCCCCATCGATTCGGCGTGTTTGACGAAATCGACGTGCAGCGGCGCCTCGCGGTTCTTGATGCGGCAGTCCTTCAGAAGGTTGTTGAAGCCCGGCACGCCCTTGAACTGCTGGAGGCGCGAGATCACGGCATAGCCGCCGTTGTCGCAGACGATGACGATCATCTTGTGGCCGGAAAGCACGGTCGAATAGATGTCGGAATTCATCATCATGTAGGTGCCGTCGCCCAGCATGACGATGGGCGTGCCACCAACCGCGCCGGGGCCGTCCTGCGCCATGGCGCAGCCCCATCCGGCGGCAATTTCATAGCCCATGCAGGAAAATCCGAACTCCAGGTCAAAAGTGTTCGGCGCCTTGACGCGCCAGCCCTTGGCCACCTCGCCGGGGATGCCACCCGCTGCGGCGATCAGCGTGTCCTTCTCGCCCGCAGCGGCGTTCACCACGTTGACGACCTGGGCATAGGTCGGGATCGGCGCGTTGGTCGGGGTCTGGTGGTCATCGAGCAGCGCGTCCCACTCCTGAAACAGCGCCTTGGCGTGGGGCAGATGCCCGGCCGGTGCCTTCCACGCGCCAAGGGCCGCGTCCAGCTCGTCGATCCCCTCCAGCGCATCGCCGACAACGGCCAGCGCACGGTGCTTTATCGCGTCGAACCGTGCCGCGTTGATCGAGATGAAGCGCGCGTCCTTGGCAAAAGCGGTCCAGGATCCGGTGGTGAAATCCTGCAGGCGGGTGCCGATCGACAGGATCACATCCGCCTCGGCCGCCAGCGCGTTGGCCGAGGTAGAGCCGATGATGCCGATCGGTCCGGCATGAACCGGGTGATGATGCGTCAGCGCGCCCTTGCCGGCGATGGTCTCGACCACCGGAATGCCGCGGTCAGCCGCGAATTTCGACAGGGCAACCTCTGCGCCCGAATAGCGCACGCCACCGCCCGAAATGATCAGCGGCGTCTTCGCGGTTTTCAGCAGGGCGGCCGCCTCGGCAATGGCGCGGCGGTCGGGGCGGGGGCGCGGAATGGTCCAGAGATGCGGTTCGAAGAACACGGCCGGATAGTCGAAGGCCAGTTCCTGCGTATCCTGCGGCAACCCGATGAAGGCCGGCCCGCAATCGGCCGGATCAAGCATCGCGGCCACCGCTTGCGGCAGCGATTGCAGGATCTGCGCCGGATGGGTGATCCGGTCCCAGTAGCGGGTCACCGATTTGAACGCGTCGTTCACTGTGACGGTCGGGTTGTTGAAGTGTTCCACCTGTTGCAGCACCGGGTCGGGCAGGCGGGTGTTGAAGGTGTCGCCCGCGATCAGCAGCACCGGCAGGCGGTTGGCGTGGGCGGTGCCTGCCGCCGTCACCATGTTCAACGCCCCCGGCCCGATGGACGAGGTGGCGATCATGATCTGACGGCGGCGTTTCGCTTTGGCAAAGCCGATGGCGGCCAGTGCCATCGACTGTTCGTTCTGGCCGCGCCATGTGGGAAGCTGGTCTTGTACGGCCTCCAGCGCTTCGGACAGGCAGGTGACGTTGCCGTGGCCGAAGATGCCGAAGACACCCGCGAACAGCGGCACCCGCTGGCCGTCGATTTCCGTGAACTGCGCTGTCAGCCAGCGCACCACCGCCTGCGCCATGGTCAGGCGAATCGTCGAGTGTTCCATAGCCTCTCCTCCCTCATTCTTGCTCGTGACCATAATATCGCGCATTGCATGTTGACAATAGGTGTTTTTAGCAATGAATATTGCAATCACTGTTGCAAGACTGAATCGGGAGGAAAACCATGATCCGGATCGCCGTGCTCGGCTGCGGGCGCATTGGCGTTATGCACGCCGCAAACATCGCCGCCCACCCAAGGGCGACGCTTGCGGGGGTTTTCGACATCCACGCCCCAGCAGCGCAGGCGGTTGCGGCCCGCACAGGCGCCCCGGTGTTTGCTTCGGTCGAGGCGGTCCTGGCATCACCGGATGTCGACGCCGTGCTGATTGCCACCGCGACCGACACTCATGCCGACCTTCTGGAAATGGCCGTTGCGGCGGGCAAGCCCGTCCTGTGCGAAAAGCCCATCGACCTCAGCCTTGAGCGCGTGAACCGTTGTGCAAAGACCATTGCAGGCAGCAAGGTCGCGATCCAGCTTGGTTTCGTGCGCCGCTTCGATCCCGGCCACGCCGCCGTGCGCCGCGCCATCGAAGCGGGAGAGATCGGTGATCTGCATCAGGTCGTCATCACCTCGCGCGATCCGGGGATGCCGCCGCCCGCTTACACCGCCGTGTCGGGCGGTATCCTGCGCGACATGACGATCCACGATCTTGATATGGCGCGCTTCATTCTGGGCGAGGAGGTGACGACGGTGTTCGCCACCGGCTCCCGCCTTGTTGATCCGGCATTGATGGACACGCTGGGCGATTACGACACCGTGACCGTGGTTCTGAAGACCGCCAGCGGCAAGCAGGCGATCATCACCAACTCACGCCAGGCGGTCTATGGCTATGACCAGCGGGTCGAGGCGCTGGGCACCAAGGGCATGGCGCTGTCGGAGAACCGCCGGGCGCATGAAATGACGCTGCACACCGCCGATTTCACCGACCGCGCCGAGCCGCTGCTGAACTTCTTCATCGAACGCTACCGCGAGGCCTTCGATGCCGAGATATCCGAGTTCGTCGATGCCGTAGAGGCGGGCCGCGCCCCCTCGGTCGGGTTCGAGGATGGGCGGCTGGCGCTGGTGCTGGCCGAGGCGGCGCTGACATCCATCGCCGAGGGCCGTGTCGTGGCCGTGAAGGAGTTTGCCTGATGTATGCCCGTTTCGGACTTTTCATCGCCGGGGAATGGCGCGCCAGCGTCACCGGCGCCACCGCGCCCGTGTTCAGCCCCGTCACCGAACAGGCGCTGGGCGAGTGCCCGGTGGCCTCGGTCGCCGATACCGACGCGGCCCTTGCCGCCGCGGCCTCGGGGCTCAAGGCATGGGCCGCGACCTCGGGCTTTGAGCGGGCCGATGCGATGCACCGGATTGCGGACGAGATGCTGCGCCGCACCGATGAAGCTGCGCGGATGATCAGTCTTGAAACCGGCAAGCCGATCGCGCAGTCGGGCCGGGAATGGGCCCTCAGCATCGACCAGTTCCGCTGGTATGCCGAAGAGGCGCGCCGGATCTACGGCCGGATTGTCGAGTCCCGCGTGCCGGGTGGCCGGTTCGAGGTGCATCACGAACCCGTCGGCATTGTCGCCGCCTTCACCGCCTGGAATTTCCCGGCGGCCCTGATCGCGCGCAAGGTTGCCCCGGCCCTTGCGGCGGGCTGTTCCATCATCGTCCGCCCGTCGTCGCAGACGCCGGGTGTGGCGATGGTGATGGTTGACTGCGTCCGCGCGGGTTCCCTGCCCGCCGGCGCGGTCAACCTGGTTGTCGGGCCGACTGCGGCTACTTACACACCCTTGATGGCGGCGAAATCGGTGCGCAAGGTGTCCCTGACCGGCTCCACCCGCGTTGGCCAGCAGATGATCCGCGACGCCGCCGACACGCTGAAGAAGGTGTCGATGGAGCTTGGTGGCAATGCCCCGGTCATCATCTATGACGACGCTGATCTTGAAGCCGCGCTGAACGTGGCGGTGTCGACAAAGTTCGCCAACGCAGGCCAGGTTTGCGTGACGGGAGACCGGTTCTATGTCCACGACAGCCTGCACGACGCCTTTGTCGATGGCTTCGTGAAACGGGCAAACGCGATCAAGCTGGGCGACGGGCTTGACCCTTCGGTGGGGATGGGCCCCCTGATCAACGCGGGCCGTCTGGCCGAAATGGAAAAGATCGTCGCCGGGGCCGTCGCCGCCGGGGCAACGCTTGCCACGGGCGGCGCGCGCCCCGCCGGCTTCAACGCCGGGCATTTCTTTGCGCCGACGGTGCTGACCGGCTGCACCGACGATATGGCCGTGATGGCCGAGGAAAACTTCGGCCCCATCGCCGCGATCACCCGATTTGCCACCGAGGACGAGGCGCTGGCCCGCGCCAATGCCTGCGACATGGGCCTGTCGGCCTATGCCTTCACCACCAGCCCCGCCCGCGCGCGGCGCACGGTTGCCGCGCTGAAGGCGGGCATGGTCGGCATCAACTCCTTCGCGATGGCGGCAAGTGAGGCGCCGTTCGGCGGCACCAACCATTCCGGCATGGGGCGCGAAGGCGGCATCGAAGGCATCCGCGATTACCTTGACGTGAAATCCAGCCAGATGGTGTGGGCATGATCCCGAACAAGCTGAAAGCCCTGTGGGCCGAGGGCCGCCCCACCATCAACGGCTGGTGCAGCATCGGCAACCCCTTCACCGCCGAGATCATGGCAGCGCAGGGGTTTGACAGTATCACGATCGACATGCAGCACGGGGCGCTGGATTATTCCAACGTGCTGCCGATGTTTCAGGCGATGCGGGCCAGCGGCGCGACATTGCTGGCCCGCGTGCCGTGGAACGAACCCGGCATCATCATGAAGGCGCTGGATGCCGGGGCCTACGGCATCATCTGCCCGATGGTCAATTCGGCCGAGGAAGCCGCGCGCTTTGTCAGCTATCTGCGCTATCCCCCGCTTGGCCAACGCAGCTTTGGCCCGACGCGCGTGTCGTTTGCCGCCGGAGCCAATTACGCGACCGAGGCGAATGACAACATGCTGGCCTTCGCGATGATCGAAACCGCCGAAGGTATGGCGAACCTTGACGCCATCGCCGCGACGCCCGGTCTGGATGGCATCTATGTCGGCCCCGCCGACCTGACGCTGTCCCTGACCCAAGGCCGCCTTCCCCCCGGTTTCGACCGCGAGGAACCCGAGATGATCGCCGCTCAGCAAACCATCGTCGCGGCCTGCAAGACGCACGGCATCCGCGCCGCCCTGCATTGCGGCACGCCGGATTACGCCGCCCGTGCCATCGGCTGGGGTTTCAACATGACGACGGTGGGTGGCGACAGCCGTTTCCTTGCCGCCGCAGCCGGGGCGGCCGTTGCGGGGTTCCGCAAGCTGACCGACGGCGTGGCCGGAAAGACGGAAAAGGGGGGTTACTGATGCCGCATATCCTTATCGCCGGAAAGCTGCATCCGGCGGGACTTGCCCTTCTGGATGCGACCGACGGTGTGACCTACACCCATGTCGAAGAGATCTCTGAGGCCTCCTACCAGCCCCATCTGGCGCAGGCCGACGGTATGGTGATCCGAACCCAGCCGATGACGGCTGCCAGCGTGGCCAAGGCGGAACGGTTGCAGATCGTGTCGCGCCACGGGGTCGGCTATGACGCGGTGGATGTGGCGGCCCTGAACGCGCGGGGCATTCCCCTGTGCATCGTGGGCGATGTGAATTCGGTGTCGGTGGCCGAACATGCGATGATGCAGATCCTCGCCTGCGCCAAGCAGTTGATCCGTTCCGACCGCGCCGTGCGAAACGGTCCCTGGGGCTGGCGCAACAGGCTGGAACAGGGCGAGGTGTCGGGCAAAAGCCTTCTCATCATCGGCTATGGCCGGATCGGACGGCATCTGGGGACGATGGCCGCTGCGTTCGGCATGAAGATTTCGGCGCATGATCCCTATCTTGCCAGCAAGGGCTGGCCCGAAGGAAGCATCGCCTGCGCGAATGATCTTGCCGCAGCCTTGGCCGAGGCCGACGTCGTCTCGGTCCACATCCCGAAGGCCGACAAACCCATCATCGGCGCGGTGGAACTGGCGCTGATGAAGCGGGGCGCGATCATCGTGAACACCGCGCGGGGTGGGATCGTTGATGAAGCGGCCTTGGTTGATGCGCTGCGGTCCGGGCAGATCGCCGCCGCAGCGCTTGATGTGTTCGATGCCGAACCGCCCAGCCCGGACCACCCGCTGCTGGCCTTCGATCAGGTGATCCTGACCCCCCACACGGCGGGACTGACGGCCGAGGCGGCCGAACGCATGGCCGTCGCCTCGGTGCAGAACGTGCTCGATTTCTTTGCCGGACGGCTTGATCCGGCGCTTGTCGTCAATGCCGCCGTCACGCGCGGCGCGAAGGATCTTGTGAAATGACCAAACCCAAACTGCGCATCGGCCTGATCGGCACAGGCTTCATGGGCAAGGCCCATGTCTTCGGCTTTGCCTCTGCTCCCCGCGTCTTTGAACTGCCGTTCGACCTTGAACTGCACACCGTGGCCGACATCACGGATGAGGCCGCCGAACGCGCGCGCCAGACGCTTGGCTTTGCCCATGCGACCAGCGATTGGCGCACCATCATGGCCAACCCCGAGATCGACCTTGTGTCGATTACCGCGCCCAACGCGCTGCACAAGGAAATGTCGCTGGCCGCCATCAACGCAGGCAAGCACGTCTATTGCGAAAAGCCGCTGGCCCCTTTGGCGGGCGATGCGCTTGACATGACTCTGGCCGCCGAGGCCAAGGGCGTGAAAACGCAAGTCGGCTTCAACTACCTCTGCAACCCGATGCTGGCCCTTGCCCGCGACATGATCGCGGGCGGCGAGCTGGGCGAGATCCGCGGCTATCGCGGCATCCACTGCGAAGACTACATGGCCGATCCTTCGGGCAGCTACACCTTCCGCCACGATCCCGCAGGCGGTGGCGCCTTGGCCGACATCGGCAGCCACGCGCTGGCAACGGCCGAGTTTCTGTGTGGCCCGATCACCCGCGTGATGGGCGATCTTGTGACGATGATCGCCGAGCGTCCCGACGGGCGCGGCGGGCGCAAGGCGGTAACGGTCGATGACGTGGGCCGCGCCTTCCTGCGCTTTGACAATGGTGCCACCGGCAGCATCGAGGGCAACTGGATCGCCACGGGCCGCAAGATGCAGCACGACTTCGAGGTCTACGGCACCAAGGGCGCCTTGGCCTTCAGCCAGGAACATTTCAACGTCATCAACTTTTTCTCGACCGCCGATGCCAAGGGCCGTCAGGGCTTCCGGCGGATCGAGGCCAGCCCCGACCACGCGCCTTACGGCCTGTTCTGTGTCGCGGCGGGCCACCAGATCGGCTTCAATGACCTGAAGGCGATCGAGGTCGCGGGCTACATCAACGCCATCGCGGGCAAGGCGCCGGAACCCTTCAACTTCCGCAAGGGCCTGCGCATCCAGACGCTGGTCGAAACCATCCAGACCAGCAGCCGCGAAGAACGCTGGATCGACGTGAAATGACACTGGCGGTCGGGGTCATCGGCCTTGGCGTGATGGGGGCGGAACATCTGCGCCTTCTGCGCGAGGAAACGGGCGGCGCACAGGTTGTGGCGGTCTGCGATGCCGATGCCGATCGGGCGCGGGCACTGGCAGCCGGAGTGCGGGTGTTTTCCGACCCGATGGCCCTGATCGCGGCACCAGAGGTAAAGGCGGTGGTCATCGCCTCGCCTGATGCTACCCATGCCGGGCTGGCCCTCGCCTGCATCGCCCAGCGAAAGCCCGCGCTGTGCGAAAAGCCGCTGGCGGCTACGGCTGCCCAGGCGCTGCGGACCGTCGATGCCGAAGTGGCAGGCGGCAGGCGGCTTTTGCAGATCGGCTACATGCGCCGCTTTGATCCGGCCTATGCGGACATGCGGGCGGTCTTGCTGGCGGGGGGCATCGGCGCGCCGGTCCTGCTGCACAACATCCACCGCAACGCCGCCGCCCCGGACTGGTTCACCGGCCCGATGGCGGTGACCAATTCCTTCGTCCACGAAATCGACATCAGCCGCTGGCTTCTGGGGTCTGACCTTGCCACGGCCACCGTCCTTGCTGCACCGGGCGGCGACCCCCTGATGATCACGCTAGAGACCGACACCGGCCAGATCGTATCGACCGAGGTTTTCATGAACGCGGCCTACGGCTACCACGTCCACGCCCAGCTTGTCGGGCGCGACGGCACGGTGGAAATGGCCGCGCCCACCGTCACTCTGACCAACCGTGCGCGCCAGCACGGGCACGGCTTTCCCGCCAACTGGGTGCCGCGTTTTGCCGATGCCTACCGCATCCAGATGCGGGCTTGGGTGCAATCGGTCGCCTCGGGGGTGCCGGTCGGCGCCTCGGCCTGGGACGGCTATGTTGCAACGGCTGTTGCAGAACAGGTCGTCACCGCACTGCACACCGGATCGAAGGTGCCGCTGTCCCTTGCCGCCCGACCCCACCTGTACACCTGACACACCGAACAGAAAGCCCCTGCCATGACGATCCGTTTTGCCCTCAACCGCACCTGCGCGCCGCAAATGCCGCTGGATGAGTTCATCCAGCTTGCGATGGCGGCAGGGGTACATGCGGTCGAAATCCGCAACGATATCGAGGGACGCGAATGTGCCGATGGCACACCCGCGTCGGACGTGCGGGCCAAGCTGGAGGCAGCGGGGCTTGCGGTCGCCTCGGTCAACGCGCTGCAACGCTTCAACGACTGGACCCCCGACCGCGCGACCGAGGCTCAGGCGATCATCGCCTACGCCGCGGCCCTTGGTGCGCCCGGTGTCGTGCTCTGCCCGGTTCACAATGAAGACCACGGCTGGACCGAGGCCGAGGCCGAGCGGAACCTGCGCGACGGCCTGCGCCAGTTGCGCCCGATCCTGCAAGCGCACGGCGTGACCGGCTATGTCGAACCCCTGGGCATGAAGGGGTCCACGATGAAACGGCAGGACATGGCCGTGGCCGCGGTGACCGATATCGACGGTTGGGATGCCTATCAGCTGTGCTACGACACGTTCCAGTTCTTCCGCTGCGGCGACACGCAGCTTTTTCCAGAACGGATCGGGCTGGCGCACATGTCGGGCATCTCTCGCCCCGACCTTGCCCCGTCCGACCTGACCGAGCCTGACCGCGGGCTGATCTTCATCGACGACCGTGTCGGCAACGTCGCCCAACTGCGCCAGCTTTTCGCCGCGGGCTACACGAGTTTCGTGTCGATGGAACCGTTCAGTCCGGCCGTGCAGAACGACCCCGATCTGATGTCGCGCCTGCGGGCCAGCCTTGAATACGTCGGCGCGCTGCTGCCTACGGCTTGAACAGCAACGAAATACTGCATTGCAAGAAAAATTGTCAAAAACAAAAATTGACAAAATAGTGCGAACGGCATTTGATATCCGCAGGCGACAGTCGCCATCCGGCCAGACTGCCGGTGATTCCAAGGGAGGAATACGAATGAACAAGACCCTTCTGCTTGCATCCGTCGCGGTTGCGAGCCTGACCTCGGCCGTCTCGGCGGCTGACCTGAAAGTGTGCGTCAGCTGGTCGAACTTCCGCGAAGAGCGCTGGAAGACCGACGAAGCCGCCATCAAGGGCGCGCTGGATGCTGCCGGTGCCGAATACATCTCGGCCGACGCGCAGACCTCGGCCACCAAGCAGCTTGCCGACATCGAAGGCATGATCACCCAGGGCTGCTCGGCGCTGATCATCCTGGCGCAAGACAGCGCCTCGATCGGCCCGGCCCTTGATGCCGCACAGGACGCCGGTATCCCGGTTGTCGGCTATGACCGCATGATCGACGATCCGCGCGCCTTCTACCTGACCTTCGACAACGTCGAGGTTGGCCGCATGCAGGCCCGCGCCGTTCTGGCGGCGATGCCCAAAGGCCGCTACGTGATGATCAAGGGCTCGCCCGTCGACCCGAACGCAGATTTCCTGCGTGGCGGCCAGCAGGAAGTGCTGCAAGCCGCCATCGACGCCGGTGACATCACCATCGTCGGCGAGGCCTACACCGAAGACTGGCAGCCCGCCAACGCCCAGAAGAACATGGAGCAGATCCTGACCGAGACGGACAATGGCGTCGATGCCGTGGTCGCCTCGAACGACGGCACGGCCGGTGGCGTGGTTGCGGCACTGACCGCGCAGGGCATGGCCGGTATCCCGGTTTCTGGCCAGGACGGCGACATGGCCGCGCTGAACCGTGTGGCGCTTGGCACCCAGACCGTTTCGGTCTGGAAAGACAGCCGTGCGCTTGGCAAGGCCGCCGGTGAAATCGCCGTCGCTCTGGCCAGCGGCACCGCGATGGATGCGGTCGAAGGGGCAGCCAAGTTCACCTCGCCGGGCGGAAAGGAACTGACCTCGGTGTTCCTCAAGCCGGTTCCGGTGACCAAGGACAACCTGAACGTGGTTCTGGACGCAGGCTGGATCGCCAAGGACGTGCTTTGCGCCGGCGTCACCGGTGACGTGGCGGTCTGCAAGTAAGCTGACGGTTTGAAACAGGTGGCGTCCCGGTCATCGGGACGCCGCACACTGCGGAAGGGTCAGCCCAAGCGGCGGCCCGAGGGGAGGAGGGATCGACATGACTGACACCGGGCAGGTTGCCACTGCACCCGCGCCAAAGCGTGGCATCATCGACACGCTGGAACTTGATGTCCGGCTTCTCGGGATGCTGGTCGCCTTTGCCGCGATTGCGCTGGTCTTTACCATCTGGACGGGCGGCACTTTTGTCAGCCCGCGCAACGTCTTCAACATATCGGTGCAGGCCGTGCCTGTCGCCATCATGGCCTGCGGCATGGTCTTCGTGATCGTCGCGCGCCAGATCGACCTGTCGGTCGGGTCGATGCTGGCCATGTGTTCCGCCGTCATGGCGATGAGCCAGGCGACCTGGCTGCCCTCGCTGATGGGGCTGGAATACGGCAGCCCGGTCATTCTGGTCGTTACCATCCTCCTTGGCTTTGCGGTTGGCACGGGGATGGGCGCGATCACCGGCTGGCTGGTCGGCTACCAGCGCATCCCGTCGTTCATCGTCACGCTGGGCGGGCTTTTCGTCTGGCGCAACATCAACTGGTACACCACCAACGGCCAGTCCGTTTCGCTGACGGACCCGCACCTTCTGATGTTCGGCGGCACCGAAGGCGTGCTGGGTGCGCCGGTCAGCATGGTGCTTGGGCTGGCCGCCTCGGTCGCCGCCGTCGCAGTCCTGCTGTCGGCCCGCCGCAACAAGCAAAGCCACGGCTTCATCGTGAAACCCGCCTGGGCCGAAGGCGTGATGATGGCGATGGTCGTTGGCGCGATCATGCTCTTCGTCACGTGGCTCTCGCGCTATCCGGTTCCGGAAGCCAAGCTGAAGCGCCTGTTCGAAGCGCGGGGCGAGGTGATGCCCGAAGGCTTCACCGCCATGCACGGCCTGCCGATTTCGGTCATCATCCTGATCGTCGTCGCGGTGGGCATGACGATCACCGCCCGCAAGACCCGCCTTGGCCGCTACATCTTTGCGATGGGCGGCAACCCTGATGCGGCGGAACTTTCCGGCATCAACACCCGCGCGCTGACCGTGAAGATCTTTGCGCTGATGGGCTTTCTGTGCGGTCTGGCGGCGCTGATCGCCCAGGCCCGCCTGCAAAGCCACGGCAACGACATCGGCATGCTGGAAGAACTGCGCGTCATCGCGGCGGCCGTGATCGGCGGCACCGCGCTGGCTGGCGGCGTCGGCACCATCTACGGC
This sequence comes from uncultured Alphaproteobacteria bacterium, assembly GCA_963822435.1. Classification (GTDB taxonomy): domain Bacteria; phylum Pseudomonadota; class Alphaproteobacteria; order Rhodobacterales; family Rhodobacteraceae; genus JAUYQR01. The sequence goes on along the minus strand of CAWGHN010000003.1, from coordinate 720,322 downwards.
GCGGTCCTTGGTGCCCTGATCATGCAGTCGCTGCAATCGGGCATGGCGATGGTCGGGGTGGACACGCCGTTCCAGAACGTCGTCGTCGGGCTGGTCCTGATCATCGCCGTCTGGGTCGACATCATCTATCGCAAGCGCATGGGGCTGACGAAATGAGCAACACCGCACAAACCCCTCTGGTCGAACTGCGCGACATATCGATCTCCTTCGGCGGCATCAAGGCGGTCGATCACGTCTCGGTCGATCTCTACCCCGGCGAGGTGGTCGGCCTTCTGGGCCACAACGGTGCGGGCAAATCGACGCTGATCAAGTGCCTGTCCGGTGCCTACAAGGCCGACGCGGGCGAGATCCTGATCAACGGCGACAAGGTCGACATCAACAGCCCGCGCGACGCCCGGGCGCTGAACATCGAAACCATCTACCAGACGCTGGCTTTGGCCGATAACCTCGACGCCGCCTCGAACCTGTTTCTGGGGCGCGAGTTGGTCAACGCCTTCGGTTTTGTCGACGAATCGAAGATGGAGGCCGAGACGCGCAAGATCATGGCGCGGCTGAACCCGAACTTCCGCAAGTTCAACGTGCCGGTGTCCGCCCTTTCCGGCGGTCAGCGCCAGTCGGTCGCCATCGCGCGGGCGGTGTATTTCAACGCCAAGATCCTGATCATGGACGAACCCACCGCCGCCCTCGGCCCGCACGAGACGCAGATGGTGTCGGAACTGATCCAGGAGCTGAAGGCGCATGGGCTTGGCATCTTCCTGATCGAACACGACATCCACAACGTGATGAAGCTCTGCGACCGCGCGTCGGTGATGAAGAACGGCCAGCTTGTCGGCACGGTGAATGTCGATGAGGTGACCGACGAAGACATCCTGTCGATGATCATTCTGGGCAAGAAACCCGCCAAGGCAGCCTGACGGCTGCGCCGCCTGACCCCATGGGACCATCATGAGCCGATACGCCGTTGTTGGCGCCGGCTGGATCTCGCAAGAGGCCTTGCCAGAGGTTGTGTCCTACGCCGATTGCAACGCGCTTCTGGGATCGCCGCCTTCTGGTGTGACCGCCGCGCGGCCCGCCTCATTGCCCCTTGGCTGACCAACAATCCGCGATGTAGGTCGCCGTCATCAGATCCAGATGCGCGCCGCCGCCGTTCTTGGCGATGGTGATCTCGTCGTCCGAGCGGCGGGTGAACAGGCCCGTGTCGTCGTAGAAATCGGCGATCACGTCGGCTTCGGTGATCGCCCCGGATTTCAGCGGGTCGATCAGCTCGCCAATGTGGGGGATCGTGGTCGCCCGGCTGTCGACAAAGATCCGCGCCCGCGCCATCGCGGCATCATCGACCTCGCGCATCGAAGGCTTGTAGGCCCCGATCAGGTCAAGGTGCTGGCCCGGTTGCAGCCATGCGCCCTTGATCAGAGGGGTTTCCGTCAGTGTGGCGGTGCAGATGATGTCGGCCGCCCTCACCGCGGCCTCCAGATCATCGGCCACCGGCAGGCCCATCGCCTCGGCTGTCGCGCGGGTGCGGCTCCAGACCGTAAAGCGGGCGCCCGGAAAGACGCTGGAATAGGCGTCCACCATGTTGCGCGCCACGGTTCCCGCGCCCACCAGCAGGATGTTGCGGCTGTCCTTGCGCGCCAGCCGCGACGCGGAAAGCAGGCTGTCGCCGGCGGTCTTCCACTTGGTCACAAGGTGGAAATCCAGCAGCGCGGTCAACTCTCCGGTCTGATCGTCAAAGAGGTTGACGATCCCGTTGATCGTGGGCTTGCCGCGGGCCGCGTTGCCCGGAACGATGGTGCCGATCTTGACCAGTGCGCCCAAGCCGTCGATCCACGCGCCCCGGTCCAGAAGCGTATCCGCGCCCCGGTAGACCAACAGGTCGGCAATGTCGGCGCGCGGCAGGCGATGCCCGGCCTCCAGTGCCGCCGTCATCCCGGCCCAGGTCATATGCGCCTCGGCGGCGAATGGAATCATCTCGATGGTCATAGCCCGGCCTCCCCCGTGGACAGCAGCCCCTCGGCGACCAGTCGCGCCGCCCAGCCCTGCCAGCTTTCAAACTGATGCGTGCGCCAGCCGCGCCGCGCCGCGGCCGTGATGTTGTCGGCCCGGTCGTCGGCGAACAACAGCCGTTCGGGGGCCACACCGCAATCTTCCTCGACCATCGCATAGATGCGCGGGTCGGGTTTCGTCACCCCCATCCGGCCCGAGACATATTCCCGGTCAAACTCGCTCAGGAAATCCAGCTTTCCCCGCGCTTCCTCGTAGGAATAACTGCCAAAGTTGGTCAGGTTGAACACCGGCACGCCTTTTCCCCGCAATGCGCGCAGCAGCGCGATCGACCCTTCGATGCGCGGGCTGGCAAGCTCGATCCAGCGGTCATACCACATGCGAACTTCGGGTGCCCAATCGGGGTGGCGATCAGCCCAGTCATAGATCGTTTCGCGAAAGAGGCCGCCCGCATCGACGATCTCGTTCATCGCGTGCAGGTCGACCTCGGCAAACAGCGCGCGGCGGCGGTCCTCGCCGATCACCCGGTCGTAGAATGCCTCGGGCTGCCAGCGGGTCAGCACGTTGCCGATGTCGAAGATCACTGCCTCAGGCTGCATGGGCTTCCTTCTTGCGCGCCGTTTCTCGCCACAGCGTATAGAGGCCCGATCCGCAAATGAGCGCAATCCCCGCCCAGGCGGTCAGATCGGGAAAAGTGCCGAAAACCACCGCGCCCCAGACGATGGCGGCAGGCATCCCCACGTATTCGAAGGGTGCGACCAGCCCGGCTTCCGCCGTGCGGTAGGCCTGCGTTACCATCATGCCGCCAATGCCCACCGCCAACCCGGTGGCCAGAAAGATCGGCCAGTCGGCAACGGGTGGCCAGATCCACGGGCGAAACAGAAAGGCCCAGATCTTGTCATCGGTCGCCAGATGCCCGTCGCCAACCCAAAGCCCCATCGCCACGCTGACGATGATGAACCCCGCCTGCACGAAGAACCCCAGCGTCATCGCGCTCTCGGTGCCGCCCATCTGCCGCGCCAGCAGGTTTCCGGCGGCGTAAAGGATGGCCGAACACAGCACCAGGATCGCCGCTGGCTGGATCACCCCGGCACCGGGACGCAGCATGATGATGACGCCGATCATGCCAAGGATCACCGCCGCCCAGCGGCGCGGGCCGACGGTTTCCTTCAGGAACAGCACTGACAGCACGGTGATCGCAATCGGGCTGACAAAGGCCACCGCCACCGCATCGGCCAACGGCAGCGCCGCCAGACCCAGAAAGAACGTGACGTTCGACACCATCACGATGCCCACGCGCAACAGGTGCGTCTTCGGGCGGCGGGTGCGCAACTGGCGAAACCCGGTGCCGCTGAAACCGATGAAGCAAAGGATGAAGGTCATCGCCACAAAGGCACGAATGAGGATCACCTGATGCAGCGCATAGCCGCCCGACAGGAACTTGATCGCCACGTCGTTGACCGAAAAGATGATGGTTCCGCCAGCGGCGAACAGGATGCCCGTCAGGGCCGGATTGCGTGCCATGCCGCCAGATGACCGCGCCGCGCGAGGGCCGTCTGTTCTGGCCGCGACATCACGCGTCTATCCTAAGAAATAGTTAACAAACTGTAAAGCCGTCTTGCCAAGCCGTTGTTTTCGTTAGCGTCAGACAAGTGTCCCACGGTGGGACACTACCCCCGCCCGGCCCGAAGCACCCGGTCCAGCACATCCAGAAACCGGCTTCGGTCGGCCTTGGAAAACATCTTGCCCCCGCCCTGCCGGAACGGATCAGCCGACCGCAGGTCCGCCATCAGATCCCGCGTCGCCAAGGCCATCCCCACATTCGCGGCGGTCAATTCCTCGCCATTGTGCTTCACGACCCGCGCCCCCGCCGCCACGCATTTCGCGGCCAGAGGGATATCGCCCGTCACCACCACATCACCCGGCCCGCAAGCCTCGGCGATCCACTTGTCGGCCTCGTCCGGCCCGGCGGCCACGAACACGCTTTCGACCAGAGGGTTCTGCGACGGCCTTATGCCCCCGTTCGACACCAGCACCATCCGCACGCCAAGCCGCGTCGCCACCCGCTCCGCCTCGGCTTTCACCGGGCAGGCATCGGCGTCGATAAAGATGCGCCGGTCACTCATGGCGCGGCAAAGACCTGCACCCAATAATAGCGCAAGGGATAGCGGCTGCCGCGCAAGGGCCGGTCGTCCGCCTCATAGACCACCGCAATCCCCGTCTCCCGCATCCCGCAGTTCAGGATGTTGCGCCGGTGCCCCGCGCTTTGCAGCCATCCCCGCACCACCTGCGTCACCGAAGACTGCCCCGCCGCGATGTTTTCCGCCGCCGAGCGATAGCTGTAGCCCTGCCGCTTGATCCGGCTGCCAAGGCGGCTGCCGTCGCGCCCGGCATGGCCAAAGAAATCCTGCTCGGCCATCGCCCGCGCGTGGGTTCTGGCCGCCGCGTTCAACTGCGGGTTCAGCACCAGCGCCGGACACCCAGCCTGCGCCCGCGCCCCATTGATCGCCGACAGCGCGACATCGGTCTGGCTTGCGGAAACGGGGGCGGCCAAAGCCATCACCACCGCCGCACTAAGCGTGCAGCGCCGCAGCGTGGAACGCGACATGCTCTTCCATGAAGGTCGAGACGAAGAAATAGCTGTGGTCATAGCCTTTTTGCATCCTGAACGTGCCACCCTGTCGGGCCGTGACCATCGCTTCGGCCAGTGCCTCGGGTCGCAGCTTGTCCAGAAACTGGTCGGCCGTGCCCTGATCCACCAGCATCGGCCCGTCAAAGCCCCGCTTGCGCATCAGGTTTGTCGCATCATGTGCCGCCCATGTCGCCTCGTCCGCGCCGAGATAGGCAAGAAACTGCGGACGCCCCCAATCGCTGGCCGTCGGGTTGCAGATCGGCGCGAAGGCCGAGACGGAGCGGAAGCGCCCCGGAAAGCTCATCGCGATGGTCAGCGCACCGTGGCCGCCCATCGAATGGCCGGTGATGGCCTGCGCCGCCTCGGCCACTGGAAAGGCGTTGAACAACAGGCGTGGCAGTTCCTCGGTCACATAATCCCACATGCGGAAATGCGGCGCCCAGGGCTTTTGCGTTGCGTTGACGTAAAACCCCGCACCCTGACCCAGATCAAAGGCTTCGTGGTTGGCCACGCCTTCGCCGCGCGGGCTGGTGTCGGGATAGACGACTGCCAGCCCCATCTCGGAGGCCCAGCGTTGCGCACCGGCCTTCATCATCGCGTTTTCATGCGTGCAGGTCAGACCCGACAGAAACCACAACAGCGGCACCGGGCCTTCCTCCGCCTGTTCGGGCAGATAGAGGCCAAAGGTCATCTCGCCACCGCAGGCATTGGACTGGTGGGCGTAGACGCCCTGAACGCCACCGAAGGCCCGGCTTTCGGAAATCGTGCGCATGTCTGACCTCTCCTCGCTGGATCGCTTCATCGCCGAATAGGGTGCGGCGTCACCGAGGTAAAGGGCCGCGCGGCAAGACGACCACACTCACCCAAATAAGCCGAGACAAGCCCCTTGAAATCACGATTGCGTTGTCCAACTTCAGAAAGCGGACCGGGCCCCTCTGGCGTCGGGCATTTGCCCTGCGTGATGTCGGACCGCATCGAGAAACACTCGATGGCAGCCCGGTATCGGCGTTCGTCCGTCTGTCGTCCTGTGTTTTGTGGTATGAAAAGGGACAGTGGAATGGACTTCCTCTACAATGATTTTCTCAGCAAGCCCGTCTGGATGTGGCTGCTGTTCGTCGGCATCGTCATTGCGCTGCTGATCTTTGACCTTGGCGTTCTGAACAAGAAAGACCACGAGATTGGCGTGAACGAAAGCCTGCGGCTTTCGGCGCTGTATATCGCGCTGGGCGTCGGCTTTTCAGGCTTTGTCTGGTGGCAGATCGGGTTCGAGGAATCGAAGCTGTATCTGACCGCCTTCGTGGTGGAAAAGACGCTTGCGCTGGACAACGTGTTCGTCATCGCGCTGATCTTCACCTACTTCGCCATTCCCCGCATGTATCAGCACCGCGTGCTGTTCTGGGGTATCCTTGGGGTGATCGTGCTGCGCGGCATCATGATCGGCCTCGGCGCGACGCTGGTGGCGCAGTATTCCTGGGTTCTCTACATCTTCGCGGTGTTCCTGATCTTCACCGGCATCAAGATGATGTTCACCGATGACAAGGAAACCGACATCTCGCAGAACCCGGTGCTGAAGTTCATGAAGCGCCGTATGAACGTGACGGAAAAGCTGCACGGCAACGCGTTCTGGGTGAAAGAGCAGGACGCCAAGGGCAAGGCCGTCTGGTTCGCCACGCCGCTGTTTCTGGCGCTGGTGCTGGTTGAAATCGCCGACCTGGTGTTCGCCGTAGATTCGGTGCCTGCGGTGTTCGCGATCACCACCGACCCGTTCATCGTCTACACCTCGAACATCTTCGCGATCCTTGGTCTGCGGGCGCTTTACTTCGCGCTGGCCGCTGTGCTGCACCGCTTCCACTACCTGAAGTATGCGCTGGCGCTGCTGTTGGTGTTCATCGGCTCGAAGATTTTCGTTGCTGACGCGCTGGGGCTGGAGAAATTTCCTGCGAACCTGTCGCTGGGCATCACCTTCGCGATCCTTGCCGCCGGCGTGGTCTACTCGCTCTGGCGCAGCCGCAACGACGCGCCGGTGGTTGGCAAGACCGACCAAAACTGACCCTGCCACAGCAAAGAAAAACCCCGGTCGCAAGACCGGGGTTTTTTCGTTTCAGCGCGGCTCAGTCTTAGCGGCGGCTGGGCTTGTCGTCTTCGTCATCCTCGTCGTCGTCACCCTGCGGCAGGTTGAAGAAGCTTTCGGCGTCCGAGAAATCGGTGTTCGCGTCCTTGTCGTCGTCGCCAAAGACTTCCAGCCCCGACAGCGGTTCGGGCATCTTGGGTTCGGGCGACATGCCCAGCGACTGTTCGGTGGACACCAGCTTGCGCCGCTCGTCGTCCGACATCACCGATCCTTCGGAGGCCTTCTTGCGCGCAGCGGCCTGCACGGCGGCGTCCAGCTCCGACTGGCGGCAAAGCCCAAGTGCCACCGGGTCGATCGGCGTGATGTTCGAGATGTTCCAGTGGCTGCGTTCGCGGATCGACTGGATGGTGGGCTTTGTGGTGCCGACCAGTTTGCCGATGGCTCCGTCCGACAGTTCGGGGTGAAACTTCACCAGCCACAAGATGGCGGCGGGGCGGTCCTGACGCTTGGACAAGGGCGTATAGCGGGGCCCACGGCGCTTTTCCTCGCCCACGGCGGCGGCGTTGAACTTCAGCTTCATGCGGTAGATCGGATCTTTCTGCGCACGCTCGATCTCGATCGGGTCAAGCTGGTTGTTGGCGATCGGGTCGAAACCCTTGACGCCACCGGCCACGTCACCGTCCGCGATGCCCTGCACCTCAAGCTCGTGCATCCCGCAGAAGTCGGCGATCTGGGCAAAGCTGAGGGTCGTGTTATCCACCAGCCAGACGGCAGTGGCTTTGGCCATTAGCGGCTTCGACATCGGATCTCTCCTTTACAAATCTCTCCCGGGCCGGGAAAACGGCGGCGGGCGAGGCCCGCGAGTTCCACGTTTTCAGGGAATTCATCGCTCATATAGGGCCTTCGCCAAAAAAGGGGAAGCGAAAATGCGGCGGATGCTGTTGGCGCTTTTGACCGCGTTGTGGGCCGGACCAACCCTTGCCGAGGGCGAGCGGGCGGGCGACTTCGATTATTACGTGATGTCGCTGTCGTGGTCTTCGGCGTGGTGCGAACTGGAAGGCGATGCGCGCGACGATCCGCAATGCGATCCGGGGCGTGGGCTGACCTTTGTGCTGCACGGGCTTTGGCCGCAATACGAGGATGGCTGGCCGTCGTGGTGCCGCACGGGTCAGCGGGACCCCACCCGCGCTGAAACTGCGGCGATGGCCGACATCATGGGTGGGTCGGGCCTTGCTTTCTACCAGTGGAAGAAACATGGCCGCTGCGCCGGACTTGCCGCGCCCGATTACTATGCGCTCGCCCGGCAAGCGTTTGACAGCATTGCCGTTCCCCCGCTGTTCAGCCGCGTGTCCAAGGATCTGACCCTGCCCGCATCGGTGATCGAAGCGGCGTTTCTGGAGGCAAACCCCGGCATGACGCGCGATCAGGTCACGGTCACCTGCAGCGATGGCCTGATTCAAGAGGTGCGCATCTGTCTGACGCCCGATCTTGACCCCCGCCGCTGCGGGGCGGACGTCATCCGCGATTGCACCCTGAAGGATGCGGTGCTGGAGGCTGTCCGCTAGGCAAGACCGGCGGGATCGCAGGCTGAAATACGACGATTCATCGCGAACAAGGCACGCAAGTTTCGATCAATATCCGGTGCCGGGGCAAAGCTGGGGACTTTGGCCCGGCAAAGGTCAGATTCACAATCCGATCCCGCCTGACAGAAGTCCTAACAAAGGCCCGGTCTGGTTGCGCGCAAAGAAAGCCCCAAACCCGATCTGCGCTGTCAAAAATCCGTGTGCTGCCTAGTTTTCGACCTTCAGCACTATCTTACCCACATGGCCGGGCGCTTCGATCCGCCAATGCGCGGCGGGGGCGTCGTTCAGGTCGTATTCGCTGTCATGCACCACATTCAGCGCGCCACTGGCCAGCATCGGCCAGACATGCGCCTCAACCTCGGCGGCGATGCGTGCCTTGGCCAGGTCGGACTGCGGGCGCAGCGTCGACCCGGTGATCGTCAGCCGTCGCATCATCACTTCGGCAAAGTTGATCTCGGCCTTGGCACCTTGCAGAAAGGCGATCTGCACCAGCCGCCCGTCATCCGCCAGCGCCTTGATGTTGCGCTCGATATAGCTGCCGCCGACCATGTCGAGAATCAGGTTCGCCCCGCCTTCGGCCTTCAGCGCGGCGGTGAAATCCCCGGTCCGGTAGTTCAGCGCGACCTCAGCGCCCAGATCGGTGCAGACCTTGCACTTTTCATCCGTTCCGGCGGTGGCGAAGACACGCGCCCCCAGCGCGCGGGCAATCTGGATCGCCGTGGTGCCGATGCCCGACGTGCCGCCATGCACAAGGAAACGCTCCCCCGCCGTCAGACCGCCGCGCATCACCACGTTCGACCAGACGGTGAAGCAGGTTTCCGGCAGGCAGGCGGCATCGCGCATCGACATGCCTGTCGGCACCGGCAACGCATGGGCGGCCGGTGTCGCCACATACTCGGCATACCCGCCGCCCGGCAGCAGCGCGCAGACCTTGTCGCCGATCTGCCAGCGGGTGACGCCCGGCCCCACCTCCACCACCGTGCCGGAACATTCCAGTCCCGGCAGCGGCGAGGCGCTGGGCGGTGGCGCATAGGCCCCGGCGCGCTGCAGCGCGTCGGGCCGGTTCACCCCGGCATAGGCCACGCGGATGATGATCTGCCCATGTCCCGGCACCGGCACCGGCACGGACACCGGCTTCAGAACATCCGGCCCGCCCGGAGCCGAGATTTCCATGGCAAGCATGCTGTGCGACAGGGTCATTGCGGGCCTTTCAGAACAGGTGGCGACCGGGCAGGTCATCCGGCATCTTTGGCGCACGAACCCTTTCCAGAATCTTGAAAGGCCCGTTTTTCAGCGCTTTGCCAAGCGGATTTTCGGCCAGACCCGCCTTGAACTTCTCGAATTGCATGACCTGGTCGATGCGGCGGTCCAGAAAATCCCAGCTGGCCTGATGGTCAAGGCTGCCATCGCCCAGCCAGTAGAGCACCGTCGCGCCGTAAACCGCCGTCAGCGTGCCGCGCTTGGTATACCAGTTGAGGTCGGTGGAGGTGTCGCCCAAGGCCGTCCAGATCTTGTCGGTCGTGCCCCACAGCGCCTTTGCCCCATCGGCTGCGTGCTGTGGCAACGCAAACAACGTGGTGCCCCGGCGCACCAGCTCCTTGTCGGCCAGTTCCAGCCTTGTCCGCACCGCCAGCGCGATCCGGTCCCGAAACCGCATCGACGACAGGTCCATCGCGGCCAGCCGTGCCACCATCTCGGCATCGCCGCGCGCGTGGTAGGCCAGCGCCAGATCGACGCCGCCCCTTGGGAACAGCGCCCGCGCCAGACCATCGGCTACGCCGGCATCGGCAATCGCCGCGCGGAACGTGGTTTCCGACCAGCCGTCAAACGGCACATGCGCCAGCGCCGCGTCCAGAATTCGGTCCTTTTGGGTAGCATCGGTCATGTCAGCCTCCGTCCTGCCGCGCGGTGGACAAGCCCACCCTTGTTTGATATAGGCCGCGGGCCTGCACAAGTCAGTGCAACTTTAACCTAGGAAGGTGGTGACAACCACATGCAGGTCAGCGTCCGCGATAACAACGTCGAACAGGCTCTCCGTGCCCTGAAGAAGAAACTTCAGCGCGAAGGGGTGTTTCGGGAAATGAAGCTCAAGCAGCATTTCGAGAAGCCCTCCGTCAAGAAAGCACGCGAACAAGCCGAAGCCGTGCGCCGCGCGAGGAAACTCGCCCGGAAGAAGCTTCAGCGTGAAGGCGGTCTTTAAGACGTCAGCGACACTGGGGTAGCGATACCCGCCCGATCAACCCCCGTCCTTCAGGCCGGGGGTTTTTCATTGGTGAGCAGCCAGCGCGCCAGCCCCGCGGCCAACAGCGCGCCTGCGATCTGCGCCAGCCAGAAGCCGGGCAGATCAACCGGCCGGATGCCGGCGAAGGTGTCGGTAAACGCCCGCGCCAGCGCCACGGCCGGGTTGGCAAAGCTGGTCGACGCGGTGAACCAGTAGGCCGCCGCGATATAGGCCGCGACCATCAGCGCCACGTTGGCGCGCGCATGGATCGCGCCCAGAATCGTCAGCAAAAGGCCAAAGGTCGCCACGCCTTCGGCAATCCACTGGCCGGTGCCGCTGCGCAGGGTGGTCGATACCTGCAAGACGGGCAGTTCAAACATGGCGTGCGCCAGCAAGGATCCGGCCACTCCGCCAATGATCTGCGCGGCAACGAAGGCCACTGCCAGCATCGGTGCAATTTCTTGCCGGACGGCAAAGACCAGCGTGACAACCGGGTTGAAATGCGCGCCCGATACCGGGGCGAAGATCGTGATCAGCACCAAAAGCGCCGCCGCCGTGGCAATCGTGTTGGCCAACAGCGCCAGCGCCACATCCGCCGTCAGCCGGTCGGCCATGATGCCCGACCCGACGACGGCAGTAACCAGAAGCCCGGTGCCTAGGGCCTCGGCCACAAGGCGGCGTGCGGTCATTCGCTGCGGCCGATCTCGGTCAGCCGCGCCTTCAGGGTCAGCGCGTCCAGCGTGGCGAAAGGCAGGGCGGCAAAGGCCTGAATGCGGCGGTTCAGCGCGCGGTAGGTGTCGGCAAAGGCCAGCGCCTTTTCCGCATCGCTGCCCTGAACTGCGGCTGGATCAGGCAGGCCCCAGTGCGCGCTGACCGGCTGGCCCGGCCAATAGGGGCACTCCTCGGCGGCGGCGCTGTCGCAGACGGTGAACACGAAATCCAGCTTTGGCGCACCGGGGGCGCCGAACTCATCCCAGCTTTTCGACCGCGCAAAACTTTTGTCGAACCCCTCGCGCTGCAACAGCGACAGGGCGAACGGGTTCGGCGCCCCGGTCGGGCGCGATCCGGCAGAATGGCCGATAAAGCGACCGTTGCCTTCGCGGTTCATGATCGCTTCGGCAAGGATCGACCGGGCGGAATTGCCGGTGCACAGGAACAGGACGTGGAAGGGGGCGGTCATCTGGCGTCTCCGGGTTTGCCGGAGGGAAATGCCAAGACTTTGTAACAGCCCGGTGACGTTCAGACCGCAAGCGCCGTGGTCTTCACCACCGTGCGCAGCGCAAAGCTTGACTGCATCTGCCGCACACCCGGCAGTCGGCTGAGGAACTGGCGGTGGATGCGGGCGAAATCCTCGGTATCCTCGGCCATGATCTTCAGCAGGTAATCCGCCGTCCCCGCCATCAGGTGACACTCCAGCAGATCCGGCACCCGCGCCACCTCGCGCTCAAAGGCGTCAAGCAGGTCTTCGGCCTGGCTTTGCAGGGTAATTTCCACGAACACCGTGGTCAGCCGCCCCATCTTGCGGGTGTCAAGAAGGGCGACATAGCCCGCGATATACCCCTCCTCCTCCAACCGCTGCACGCGGCGGTGACAGGCTGAGGGCGACAGGTTCACCTGTTCGGAAAGTTCGGCATTGGTGATCCGCCCTTCCTTTTGCAGGACTGTCAGGATGCGGCGGTCGGTTGCGTCAAGATCCATGTTCGGTGCAAGTTTCTTCGGCTGTCTGCGGAAATCCTGACAGAATCTACGCCATGCGGCCCGGCCCGTCACCCAGAATTCAAAGCATTTGTGGAAAAACAGGCAAACACTGATCCCACAAGGGCCGCTTTGGCCCGCAGGGAGACAGCAATGAAAATCGGTTGCCCGAAGGAAATCAAACCGCAGGAATTCCGTGTCGGCATGACCCCGGATGCCGCGCGCGAAGCGGTGGCGCATGGCCATTCCGTGATCATCGAAACCAGCGCCGGACTGGGCGCAGGCTTTTCCGACGCGGATTATCAGGCGGCGGGTGCAAAGATCGTCGGCACCGCCGAAGAGGTCTTCGCCGCCGCCGACATGATCGTCAAGGTCAAGGAACCGCAGGCGGTGGAGCGCAAGCGTCTGCGCGAAGGGCAGGTCTTGTTTACCTACCTCCACCTCGCGCCCGATCCGGAGCAGACGGCAGATCTGCTTGCCTCGGGCGTCACCGCCATCGCCTACGAGACGGTGACGGATGACCGTGGCGGCCTGCCCCTGCTTGCGCCGATGTCCGAGGTTGCCGGGCGTCTGGCGCCGCAGGTCGGGGCGTGGACGCTGCAAAAAGCCAATGGCGGGCGCGGCGTCCTGCTGGGCGGGGTGCCGGGCGTGTCGCCGGCAAAGGTGCTGGTCATCGGCGGCGGTGTCGTCGGCACCCACGCGGCCAAGGTTGCGGCCGGGATGGGTGCGGACGTGACCGTCTTGGACAGGTCCATCAACCGCTTGCGCTATCTGGATGACGTGTTCGGGCGCGACTTCAAGAACGCCTATGCCAGTGCGGGCAATACCATCGCACTGGCGCGCGAGGCCGACCTCATCATCGGGGCGGTGCTGATCCCCGGTGCCGCTGCGCCGAAACTGATCAGTCGCGCGCAACTGAAAGACCTGAAGCCCGGCGCGGCGCTGGTCGACGTCGCCATCGACCAGGGCGGCTGCTTCGAGACGTCGCGCGCCACCACCCACCAGGATCCGATCTACGAAGTTGACGGGATCATGCACTACTGCGTCGCCAACATGCCCGGCGCGGTGGCGCGCACCTCGACGCAAGCCTTGGGCAACGCGACGATGCCCTTCATGCTGGCGCTGGCCGACAAGGGCTGGAAGAAGGCCTGCGCCGATGACAAGCACTTGCTGGCCGGTCTGAACACCCACAAGGGCAAACTGACCTATGCCGCCGTCGGCGCGGCGCTGGGCCTGCCGGTGATCTTGGCGACCGACGCGCTGGCGCTTTGATCTGAACGCAAAAGGCCCCCGACGCTGTCGGGGGCCTTCGTCACTGTCGTGTCCCGCTTACTTCTTCAACTGAACGAGGATTTCCTTCAGCAGGTCCACCTCGGTCGGCCCGGCAGCGGCCGCCTCGGCCGCTTCCTTGCGCGCGGTCGCCTCTTTCAGCTTGTTCACCGCCTTGACCAGCAGGAACACCACCCAGGCGATGATCAGAAAGTTGATCACCGCCGTGATGAACGCACCATAGGCAAAGACCGGCGCTCCAGCCTCTTTCGCCACGGCCAGCGAGGCCGGGTCGGTGCCCGAAAGGTCGATGAACAGGTTGGAGAAATCAACTCCACCCGTCGCAAGACCGATCAGCGGGTTGATCAGATCACCAACCAGCGAGTTGACGATGGCCGTAAAGGCCGCACCGATGATGATACCGACCGCAAGGTCGACGACATTCCCTTTGGCGATGAACGCCTTGAATTCATTAAGCATTGCACGGTTCCCTTCGTTCTCTGCCTGGACGGCGGATGTTGTGTCTTTCGTAGCTGCACATAGCCATGGCGACTATTGCACAGCAAAGTTCGCTGTCGCACGGGGAATTTTCCCGTATCCTGCCCCAAAGCCCGTCGGAGGAATGCAATTTGCCAAGTCTCGCCGATTATCCGATCACCCGGAAATGGCCGCCCCGCAACGCGGATGCGATCCAGCTTTATTCACTGCCGACGCCGAATGGCGTAAAGGTCTCGATCGCGCTGGAAGAGGCGGATCTGCCTTATGAGGCCCACCTCGTCAACTTTGCCACGAACGACCAGACCAGCCCCGAATTCCTCAGCCTCAATCCGAACAACAAGATTCCCGCGATCATTGATCCGCATGGGCCGGGCAGGGTGCCGCTGGCGCTGTTTGAAAGCGGGGCGATCCTGATCTACATCGCCGAAAAATCGGGCAAGCTGATGCCGGAGGCCAGCCGCTGGCAGGTTCTGCAATGGCTGATGTTCCAGATGGGCGGCATCGGCCCGATGTTCGGCCAGCTTGGTTATTTTCACCACTTCGCCGGGAAAGAGATCAGCGATCCTCGCCCGAAGGAACGCTACCGCGCCGAGGTGGAGCGCCTGCTCAAGGTGCTGGATGGCGCGCTGGCGGGCAAGGACTGGATCGCTGGCGAGTATTCCATTGCCGACATCGCGATTGCCCCCTGGCTGCGGGCGCTGCGTGATTTCTACAAGGCCGCCGACATCGCCGGCTGGGATCATCTGAAGCACGTCCCGGCCTATCTTGACCGCTTTCTTGCCCGCCCGGCGGTGCAGCGCGGCCTGGTGCAGCCACCGCGCGGCTGACCGGATCCGGGTCTTCCGGACTCAGTTCACCAGAAACTCGGCATGCAGCGCGCCGGCGGCGTTGATGCTTTTCAGGATGTCGATCATGTCGTGCGGCGCGACGCCCAGCGCATTCAGCCCGGCCACCACTTCGGCGAGGCTGGTGCCGCCCTGCACCTCGGCCAGACCGCTGCCGCCCTTGCCGATATCGGTGCGCGTGCGGGGAACCACCACCGTTTCCCCCGCGCTGAACGGGTTCGGTTGCACCACCATTGGGCTTTCCTCGATCCGCAGGGTCAGGTTGCCCTGCGCCACCGCGACCCGGCTGATCCGCACATCCTGCCCCATGACGATGGTGCCGGACCGCTGGTCGACAACCACCCGCGCGCGGGTTTCCGGCTCGACCATGATGCCCTCGATCCGGCTGAGCACATGCGCCGGCGATCGCATCCCTGCCGCCGGAATGTCGATGCTGACGGTGCCTGAATCCAGCATCCGGGCGATGCTGCGGCCAAACTCGGCATTTACCGCGCGTTCGATGCGTTCGGCGGTGGTGAAATCGGCGGTTTTCAAGGCCATCCGCAGTTCCGTCAGCCCGGCGAAATCGAACTCCACCTCACGCTCCACCCGTGCGCCTGACGGGATGACCCCGGCGGTCGGCACGCCCTGTACCACGCGGGCCGCATCGCCCGCCGCGACCACCCCACCGGCGATGATGGTGCCTTGCGACACGGCATAGATCTGCCCGTCAGCCCCGTTCAGAGGTGTCATGATCAACGTGCCGCCGAGCAGGCTTTTGGCATCGCCAATGGCTGACACGGTCACGTCGATCCGCGCGCCGGACCGGGCAAAGGCCGGCAGCGCCGCGGTCACGAACACCGCCGCCACGTTCTTTGGGCGAAACTCCTCGCCCGTGACATTCGCGCCAAGGCGTTCCAGCAGGTTGGCCATGATCTCTTCGGTAAAGGGTGCGTTGCGGATGCCGTCGCCGGTGCCGTTCAGCCCGACGACCAGCCCGTAGCCGACCAGATCGTTGCCGCGCACACCATCGAACTCCACCAGATCTTTGATGCGGATCGGCTCGGCCATCGCCATGCTGGCGGACAACAGGAAGGCAAGGATCAGACGGATCATCGGATATACTCGGCAAGGTTAAGCCGCGACACGCGGGAGGTGACCAGGTACAGCGCTTCAAGCGCCGCCTGCAGTTCTTCAAGGCGCGAGGCGGCCTCATAGGGATCGACCGCGGCAATACCGCTGCGCGCGATCTTCAGTGCGCTGTCTTCGGCGCCGTTGCGGGTGCTGGCGGTTTCGATCTGCGCTTCGACGATGCCGATCCGTGCCGCAAGGCCGACGCGCACATCCTCGCTGTTTTGAAGCATCAAGCCGGCCCGGTTCGCCAGATCGACGCGGGCGCTGGGTTGGGAATTCATCAGGCCCCGGTCCAGAAGCGCCGCCATCGCCAGCCCCGCCAGCGTATCCCTGAATGCCGGGTCCAGCGCGGTTACGGAAAGGTCCGCGCTTTCGCCGGGGGCGATCGGGACCGGCGCCTGCGCCGCCCCGCCGCGGTAGAACGTGCCGTAGCCCGCGGGGTCGGCGAACCATCCGCGAACGGCGGTCTCGATCGCATCCGTCGTGGTCGCCCCGGTCGCAGCGATTTCCAGCGCGGTCAGCAAGTCCTCTGCCGTGCCAAGCGGTGTAACCCCGGTCTCGACCCCGGACAGGACCGAACGCCCTGCCACCTGCGTGTTGATCGCCCCAAGGGCGGTATCCAGCCGCACGCGTGCCTCGGCGGCGGCGGTGTTGACTTGCGACGGCGTGGTCATGCTGGCCGCGCGGAGCAGCGAGGTCGCGGCGGGCCCCGCAACGCTGGTCAGCGTGGCAAGTGTGGTCTGCATGGCGCCCGACAGGAAGCCGGCGTCGGCGGCGGTTGACCGGTATGCCGCCAACCGCCCAAGGCTTGCGTCCAGTGCCGCAAGCGTGGTCAGGTCGCCGCGAACGGCGGCCGCGGTATCGGTCTGGCGGCCCGTCACCACTTCGGTGCTGGCGCGCTGCATGTCGGCCTTCAGCGCGGCGCCTTGCCGTTGCAGGATCGAGGTCAGGCTGGCATCGCCGACGCTGATGCGGTTCATGAGCCAAGCCCGATCAGCGTGTTGATCATGTCACTAACCGTCTGGATGACCTTGGCGTTGGCGGCGTAGTTCTTTTCGATCACCAGAAGCATCTGCATCTCCTGATCGGTGTCGACGCCGTCCTGCTTTTCCAGGTCGGACAGCGCCGAAAGCCGGGCTGCGGTAAATGTGGCCTGACTGTCGGCATTCAGACGGCGGGTTGCAGTGTCCGACAGCACATCCGCCATCAGCCCGGCAAGACTGCGTGACCCGGCGGTGAACCCGGCCGAGGCCAGCGGACGGGCTGCCGACAGCGCCTGTCCAAGGCCAACCAGCAGACCGCCGTTGCCCGGCGGGCCTGCCGTGGCTGCCCCAAGGCCGTCACGCAGCCGAAAGAGCGCGCCGCCCTGTGATGGATCGACCGCAGCGTTCAGCCGAAGCCGTCCGGCAAGGCCAACCTCGTCCGCTGGCACCAGCGCCAGGCCCCGGTCGGTGAACAGCCCCGGCGCGCCAGGGGCAAGCGTCGGGTCAAGCCCGGGTTGTGAAAACCGCTCGACCAGATCACGCGCCACGGCGTCAAGCCGCCCCTGGGCCGATACCGCCAGATCGTCACGCACGGCAAACAGCGCGGCCAGCCTGCCGCCAAGGATCGGGCTGCCAACCCCTGCGGTATCGACAGGGCGACCGTTCACCGTCAGCCCCGACAAGGCGCCGCTGGCCTGCGTCATGTCGGGCGTGATGGTGTTGGTGGGCGTGAAGCCCAGCACCGCAGCGGTGCCGTCAACCAGCGCGACGCCGCCCATCGTGTAAAGTGCCACCTGGTTCGGTCCACGCGGCATTTCCCGCAGCGGAACGATCTGGGCAACTGCGTCGATCAGCTTCTGACGCTGATCCAGCAGGGCGGAAACATCATAACCGGCAGCGGAAAAGCTGCGCAATTCGGTATTGAGTTCGTGGATCTGGCCCAGTGCGCCGTTCAACCGGTCGACCTCGGTGCCGATGTCGCGGTCTGCGGTGGCGCGGGCCGACTGCATATCCTGCGAGGCTGTGTTCAGCCCGTCGGCCAGCGACAGCGCCGAAGCGGCCACAGAGGCCAGGCGCGCCTCGACATCCGGTCTACCCGACGCTTCGATCAACGCGCGTTCCAGCGCCGCGATCCGCGCCGAGATCGAGCCCGGCTCGTCGGGCAGGCCAACCGCATCCTCGACCCGGCCAAGGAAGGCGGCGGTGGTGCTGCGCTCGCCGTCGCCGGCCTGTGACAAGCGGCGCTCGTTGATCAGGAACTGGTCGACGTCGCGGCTGATGCCCAGCACGGCCACACCCTGCCCGGTGCCTGCCAGCACCGCCGCGCCCAACTGCACCTCGCGTCGGGCATAGCCCGGCGTCGTCGCGTTGGCGACGTTCGACGACAGCACCTCGGCCTGACGCGAGGTGGCGCTCAGGCCGCTCAGGGCGCTCGACAGGGCGGAGGTGATGCTCATGCCTCAGGCCTAGCGTTTGATGTTCGTGGTTTCCTGCAACATCTCGTCCACCGTCTGGATCACCTTGGCGTTCGACGAATAGGCCCGCTGCGTCTGGATCAGCGCGGTCAGTTCGGCCGCAACGTCGGTTTTCGACCCTTCGCGCGAATAGCCCTGCACCGATCCGGTCGGCCCGCTGCCCGCGTCCCACAGGAAGAACGACCCCGACTCCGGCGACACCTGATAGGTCTGGTTCGACATTGACAGAAGGCCGTTGGGGTTGGGCACGTCGACCAGCGGAATCTGATACAGTCGCCGGGTAAAGCCGGTGTCGTAGGTGGCGTTGACAAAGCCCTTCTCATCCACCTCGACATTGGTCAGGTTGCCGACCGGAGAGCCGTTCTTGGTGATCGAAACCGGTGCGAAATTATCCGAAAGCTGGGTCAGGCCGTTCGGATCGCCCAACCGCCCGACACCCACACTCATCGGGCCACCCGCGACGGTCAGGTCAAGCGTGCCATCCGCCGCGTTGTAGGCTCCGCCCGATACAACGGTGACCGAGGCAAGGGTGCCCCCGGCGCCCCGCGAATCGTCGAAGGTCAGGGTGTATTCGCCGATCAGCGCGTTGGCCGAGGCCGAGTCGCGCACCTGCATCGTCCACTGGTTCGACGATCCGACGGCCGGGACAATCGGCGTGAACGTGACCTGCAGCGATTCCGACGTGCCGAGGTTGCCGAAATACTCCACCGCAAGCGGCTGCGGCGTGGCGGAAGAGCCTGCAACCGTCTGGGTCGCGGGCAGATTGACGCCAAGCGTGATCGCCGTCGTCGGATCACCCGCAGTCTGGTTGGTGTTGATCACGATCGGCACCAGCCCGGTCATCGTATCGCGCGGCAGGGACGGGATCGAGCCGTCGGCGTCGGCGGGCCAACCCATCAGCACAAGGCCCGAATCGGTTTTCAGCACACCTTCCGCGTCAGTGCGGAAACTGCCGGTCCGGGTCATGAACAGGGCCGTGTCGCTGGTGGCGTTGCCCAGCGACACGTCCTGGATCACCGGCAGCATCCCGCGCCCGGCGATGGCGATGTCCAGCGCGTTGCCGGTGCCGACAAGATCGCCCCGTTCTTCGATCAGGCGGGTGGTCGTGGCGCGCACACCGCCTGCCGAATACGAGCCGGCATTGCGCGAGCTGGTGATGACCATGCTGGTAAAGTCGGTCGAGGCCCGCTTGTAGCCATACGTGCCGGAGTTCGCGATATTGTCGGAGATCGAGGCGAGGCGGGTCGCGTTTGCGTTCAACCCGGCCACGCCCGCGCTGAGCGAGGAGGAAATTGTCATGGGAAAAGCGCCTTTCTGCTGCTTCGACTCCTGATCAGGCAAAGCTGCACCGGGCGGCTTAAGATAGACCTAACGTCTCAAATCTTATGTTTCGCGTCACCGGTCCCTTCGCAGCAGGATCACCTCAAGCCGGTTGTTGCGGATCGCGGCGGGGTCCGATGTTGCCTGTTTGCGGTCGGCAAATCCTGACACCCGCTGCATCCGGTCCGGTGCAATGCCGGCGTCTTCCAGAAGCGTCCGCATCGCTTGCGCCCGCGCCGACGACATGTCCCAGACCGGGTTGTCGGCCAGTGTCACCGGATAGGCGCGCGTGTGGCCGTTCACCGCCATTTCGTTGGTGGTCAGGTTCAACACCTCTGACAGCAGGTCGGCAATCGCCAGGATCACCGGCTCCGGTTCGTTGGCCTCGGTGAACAGCGGCGCGCCTTCGACATCAAAGATCTCGATCACCAGCCCCTCATCGGTGACGCGGGTGATCACATGACGCAAAAGCTGTTCCATCGTGTTGCTTTCGCCGCCCCGTGCCAGCAGCGCGCGTTCCACGTCCTTCAGGTCAGACGGCGCGTCGCCTTCGCCAGCGGTGCCGTCGTCGTTGGCCGCCGTGGCCGAGGCCGCGCTTTTGGTTGCCGTGGCACCGGTGCCGCTATGCGCCATTGTTTCCTCAGAAAACACCGAATCGCCGCCAAAGGCGCCGTCTCCGCCGCCCGAAATGCGGTTCACTGGGATCGTCGGATTGAAATAATCCGAAATTCCCTTGCGCTGTTTTTCCGTTGTCGCGTTCAACAGCCACATCAGCAGGAAGAACGCCATCATGGCGGTCACAAAATCGGCATAGGCCACTTTCCACGCCCCACCGTGGTGCCCGCCGCCCTTGATGATCTTCTTCCGTTTGATGATGACTGGCGCGGCGTTCCCAAGCCCTGCCATCTTCACACCCAAAACTACCCGAACCAAGGGATAGCAACTCAGGCTTTAGGCGGCCTTAACACTTAGGGTTTTAGCCAAGTGTCGCAGTTTCGCCCTGATCTGCGGCGCAACCGTCAGACGATCCGCTGCCCCGCTCGCCAGACGCCCTGCAACGACCAGTCATCGCCAAGGTGAACCATGTCGGCCATCCGTCCCGGCAGCAGATGGCCCAGGTCTGCCTCGCGCCCAAGGCAGGCCGCGGGCCGCGAGGTGGCCATCGCCAGCGCGGTCGCAGGTGCCACGCCAGCCGCCGCGACCACCACCTTCAGGGCTTGCGGCAGACTCAGGTCGGCACCGGCCAGCGTGCCGTCCGCCAGCGTCAGCCTTCCGTCGCGGCGCAGGATCCGGCGGCCGCCCAGATTGAACTCGGTCGCGTCCGAACCTGCGGCGGCCATCGCGTCGGACACGAGGAATATCCCCTCCGGCTTGGCCGCCATCGCCACCCTGATCGCGACCGGGTCGACATGGATGCCGTCCGCGATCAGCCCGGCGAAGATGTCGCTGGTCAACACGGCCCCAACCAAGCCCGGTTCGCGATTCTGCAAGCCGCTCATCGCGTTGAAGAGGTGCGTCGCACAACCAGCCCCCGCCGCCATCGCCGCCTGCGCCTGCTTGCACCCGGTCTCGCTATGACCAAGCGACACGATCACCCCGGCCGCGCGCAACTGCGCGATCTGGTCCAGCGTCACCGCTTCTGGCGCCACCGTCACCATCAGCGAGGGCAGCGCACGCGCGGCGTCCAGCAGCGCCGCAAGATCACCGTCATCCATCGGGCGGATCAGGCTTGGATCATGCGCGCCCTTGCGGCGCGGGTCCAGATGCGGGCCTTCCAGATGCAGGCCCAGAAACCCCGGCACAGCTTCGCGCGCGGCAGCAATCCCGGCCGCGATCACCGCCTGTGTCGCCGCTTTCGTATCGGTGATCAGCGTCGGAAGGATGCCTGTCGCCCCCAACCTTGCATGAACCGCGCAAACCTCGCGGATCGTTGCCACATCGGTGGCCGCGTCGATCATCCGCCCGCCGCCGCCGTTCACCTGCAAGTCCAGCAACCCCGGTGCAAGGATCCCACCGGCCAGCATCACCGTCTCGGCTGGCCCCTCGCTTTCTGCGACACGGCCAGCCTTCACCGTCAGGCTTGCGCCGTGATGCAGATGCGTGCCGTCGAACACGGCCGCGCCCGTGAACCGAACCGCGATCATACCGTCTCCGTCACCTTGCGAAGATGTGGCGGCACGTCCGGGTCATAGCCACGCCGCCGCGCCAAAGCCTCGATGAAGGCATAAAACCCCACGCTCAGCGCCAGGGGCGCCAGCAACGGGTGCAACCCCGCGACCGAGGGCAGCGTCACGGCCCCCGCCGCCTCGCCCCCGGTCAGGAACACATCGGCCCCTTGCTCTGCCAGCCGCGCCGCCGTCGCCTCTACCTGCGGCAGGGCCGCGTCGGCAACCCCCAGCGCCAGCACCGGAAACTGCGCCTGCACGATGGCCGACGGGCCATGCAGCACCTCCGCCGCCGAAAAACTCTCGGCATGCAGGCCGCAGGTTTCCTTGAACTTCAGCGCCGCTTCGCTGGCGATGGCAAAGGCCGGACCGCGCCCCAGCACATAAAGCGACTGCGCCCGCGCCAGCCGCGCCGCCAGCGCGCTCCAATCCAGCGCCAGCGCCTGCGCAAAAGCCTCCGGCGCCCCGGCCACCGCAGCCCGCAAGCCCGCATCCTCTTGCCATTCGGCCAAAAGGGCCAGCCCGGCCAGAACCGAGGTCACGAAGGTCTTGGTCGCCGCCACGCTCTGCTCGGCTCCCGCCTGCAACGGCAGGCACGCGGCCGAGGCCTGCGCCATCGGGCTGTCGGCATGGTTGGTGATTGCGATGGTGAACGCCCCGCCCGCCCGCGCCGCCCGGATCATCTCCACGATGTCGGGGCTTTGGCCTGACTGCGAAATACCGATGCACGCCGCTTTGCCCAGCTTCAAAGGTCGGTGGTAGATCGACGCGATCGACGGCCCGACCGATGCTACCGGCACCCCGGCCAAAAGCTCCACCGCATATTTCAGATACGTCGCCGCATGATCCGAAGACCCGCGCGCCACTGTCACCAACAATGCCGGATCGGCAGCCCGCATCGCGGCGGCAGCGTTGGCCACAGCATCCGCCGACTGCGACAGGAACCGAGCAGCGGCTTGCGGGATCTCGGCCACCTCGCGTGCCATGTGCGATTGGGTCATCCGTCATTCCTTTCACTGTCGGGCGAAAGCTTCAGCTCCACCGCAAAATCATAGGCGTCGCCGCGGTAAAGCGACCGCGTGAATTCCACCACCCGGCCCGAGGGCAGATAGCCGATCCGCTCGATCTTCAGGCCCGCGGCCCCCGGCGCCACACCCAGCAATTCGGCATCCCGCGCGCCAAGATTGGCCGCCGAAATCCGCTGCACTGCGCGGACCGGGCGGTTGCCAGACGTCTCTAACAAGGCATAAAGGGACGCATCGACCAGGTCTGGCCGTGGCACCACCTCGGCCGAAAGCGAGGCCCGCTCGATTGCCAGCGGCACCCCGTCAGACCGCCGCACCCGCTCCAGCCGCGCCACCCGGTCACCTGCACCAAGGCCCAGTGCCATCACTTCCTCGGGCGAGGGGGAATGCAGCGCGCGGCTCAGCCAGACCGATTCCACCGATTTGCCACGCCGCGCCATGTCTTCGGTGAACGAGGTCAGCAGCGACAGCGCCTGTTCCAGCCGCTCCACCTTGGCCGCGACAAAGGTGCCCGATCCGCGTCGCTGCACCAGTTGCCCCGAGGCCACCAGCCCCTCGACCGCCTTCCTGACCGTTACCCGGCTCAAGCCCGTCATCACGGCGATGTCGCGCTCGGCGGGCAGGCTGTTGCCGGGGGCCAGTCGGCCATCCTTCATCGCCTCGACGATCCGGCGTTGCAGTTGCAGGTAAAGCGGGCCGCTTCCCGTCAGCGCATCCGCCGAAAACACCCCCTCCATCACGCCGCCTCCCGCGCCAGGATCAACGCCCCGTCCAGCGCGCTGCCCAGCGCCGGCATCACCTGCCACCGCCCGCCGAAGCGCGCGGCGTAACTTGCACCCAGCCCGCCGATGAACACCACCGGCACCGGGCCGTCGGTCTGCAACAGGTCGATCGCCGCCGCAACGTCGGCGACGGCCGCCTTGACGACCCCCGTTGCCGCAAGATCGGTTGATGCAAGAATGCGTGGCGCCAGCACCGCGAAATCCGCCGGTCGCGCCGTCAGCGAAAAGCCGACCACGCCTTCGGGGCCTCCGCGTTCGTCGATCAGCGCCTGCAGGAACGGCGTCATCGGCTCGAACCCGTCAACCGCCCGCAACGCCCTCGCCAGCACGCGCCGGCCCAGCCACGCACCGCTGCCCTCGTCGCCCAGGGCCAGCCCCCAGCCGCCGATCTGCCGGATCTGCCCGGCCCGCTGGCGCGCAAAGACCGATCCCGTGCCCAGCGCCGCCACGATCCCGTCGCCCTGCCGCAAGGCGCCCTTCACCGCCGCGATGGCATCGGTTTCGACCCGCGTCCGCGCAAAGGGCAGGGCCAGCTTCAACCGCCCCGCAGCCCCCGCCGCATTTGCACCGGCAAGCCCCAGTCCCGCCGCCAGCCGCGGCTCCTCGGTCGCGGCCGAAGCGGTGCCCACCGCTGCCGCAAGCGCCTCACGCGTGGCGGCAAGGATGTTCAGCCTCGCGCCCTCGGGGTCACTGGCAATGTTGGCCGGCCCCGCACGTCCTTCGCCCAATACCCGGCCCGCCGCATCCGCGACCGCAGCGCGGCAGCCTGTGCCGCCGCCGTCTATGCCCAGGAACAAGGTCATGACGAATCCTCCACCACAACAATACCAAAATAAGACCATTTGGAAAGTGGTATGTTGCGAGGCGAACATTTCCGCCGATAAATGCTGTTTGGAAGAAGATGCTTTACAAGTGGTATTATTTTGGCATTGTCAATGGCAACAGGAGGAATCACATGCTCGACCGCCCGACCGAGGCGCAGCATCCATCGTCGCACGGGTTGCACGCGGTCGCGGCAGAGGTGGCCCTGTCGCGGCTTCTGGCGGCGCAAGAGGCCGCGTTGCAGGCCGTCCGCCCCGCCCTCGGCGCGATCGAGGCGGCGGCCGAGGCTGCTGCCACCACGCTGCGCAAGGGTGGTCGCATGGGCTATGCCGGGGCCGGGTCGTCGGGGTTGATGGCGCTGGCCGATTGTCTGGAACTGGCCGGCACCTTTGGCATCATGCCGCCGCAGACCCCGATGATGTTCGCCGGCGGCGCGCAGGCGCTGTTGCACATGACCGGCGCGGTCGAGGATGACCCCGCCCTTGCGCAAGCCGACTTCGCTGCCGCCCGCATCGGCGCGGGGGATGTGGTGATCTGCGTGTCCGCCTCTGGCACAACCCCTTACACGATGGAAATCACCCGCGCCGCGCAGGCCGTCGGGGCACGCGTCGTGGGCATCGCCAATGTGCCCGGCTCGCCCCTGCTGAAGGCCGCCGACATCGCGGTGCTTCTGGACACCGGGCCAGAGGTGGTGGCCGGTTCCACCCGGATGGGCGCGGGCACCGCACAGAAAGTCGCGCTCAACATGCTGTCGGTGCTGGTAGGCATCCGGCTTGGACATGTGCATGATGGCTACATGGTCAACGTGATCGCCGACAACGCCAAACTTGCCGACCGTGCCGCCCGGATTGTCGGCACCATTGCGGG
This sequence comes from uncultured Alphaproteobacteria bacterium, assembly GCA_963822435.1. Lineage (GTDB taxonomy): Bacteria > Pseudomonadota > Alphaproteobacteria > Rhodobacterales > Rhodobacteraceae > JAUYQR01. The sequence goes on along the minus strand of CAWGHN010000003.1, from coordinate 694,955 downwards.
CGTCGACCGTGACGCGGCGGTGGCGGCGCTGGCCCGCGCTGGTGGTGGCGTCAAGCCTGCCATCCTTGTCGCCAAGGGCGCCGACCCCGAAGCCGCCCGCGCGGCGCTTGCCGCATCGGGCGGGCATCTTGGCCCGGCGCTGCTGACATTTTGACCAAAGAAATCGGGCACAGCCCGCATAACAGGGAGACTGCAATGACCAAGACCTTTCGTTTCGCCCTTCTGGCCAGCACGCTGCTGGGCGGGGTGGCCTCGGCCCAGGACGTCACGCTGACGATCGAAAGCTGGCGCAACGATGACCTGACCATCTGGCAGGACACCATCATCCCGGCGTTCGAAGCGCAAAATCCCGGCATCAAGGTGGTGTTCGCGCCAACCGCGCCGGCCGAATACAACGCCGCGCTGAACTCCAAGCTCGATGCAGGCAGCGCCGGCGATCTGATCACCTGCCGCCCGTTCGACGCCTCGCTGGCGCTTTACGAAGCAGGCCAACTGGCCGACCTGTCGGGACTTGCCGCGATGGCGAACTTCTCGCCCGTGGCGAAATCAGCCTGGCAGACCGATGACGGCGCGGCCACCTTCTGCGTGCCGATGGCATCGGTGATCCACGGCTTCATCTACAACAAGGACGCCTTCGACGCCCTCGGCATTGCCGTGCCGACGACGAATGAGGAGTTCTACGCGGCCCTCGACAAGATCAAGGCCGATGGCACCTACATCCCGATGGCGATGGGCACCAACGACCAGTGGGAAGCCGCGACAATGGGCTACAACAACATCGGCCCGACCTACTGGAAGGGCGAGGAAGGCCGTCTGGCGCTGATCAAGGGCGAACAGAAGCTGACCGATCCGCAGTGGGTGGCCCCGTTCACCGAACTGGCGAAATGGAAGGACTACCTCGGCGACGGGTTCGAGGCGCAGACCTACCCGGACAGTCAGAACCTGTTCACGCTTGGCCGCGCCGCGATCTATCCGGCCGGATCGTGGGAAATCTCGGGCTTCAACACGCAGGCCACCTTCAAGATGGGTGCCTTCCCGCCGCCGGTCGCCGCTGCGGGCGACACCTGCTACATCTCGGACCACACCGACATCGGCCTCGGCATGAACGCGAAATCGCCGAACGCCGAGCAGGCAAAGGTGTTTCTGGAATGGGTCGGCTCGCCCGAATTTGCATCGCTTTACGCCAATGCCCTGCCGGGGTTTTTCAGCCTGAACTCGACTCCGGTCGAAATGGCCGATCCGCTGGCGCAGGAATTCGTGTCGTGGCGCGGCAAGTGCCAGTCGACGATCCGGTCCACCTACCAGATCCTGTCGCGCGGCACGCCAAACCTTGAAAACGAGACGTGGAACGCGTCGGCCAACGTGATCAAGGGGACCGAGACGCCAGAGGCTGCGGCCAAGCGCCTGCAGGAAGGCCTCGCGTCCTGGTACGACCCGCAGAAGTGACCTGACCCGTCGGAACCGGGGGGCTTGCGCGCCCCCCGGACCCCTGCGGGATATTTTTCGACAGATGAAAGGGGAGGGACATGGCTTCTGGAAAGCCCGTGCGCTGGCACATCGCCGTGTTTCTGGCCCCGGCAGTGCTGGTCTATACCGCGCTGATGATCGTGCCGCTGTTCGGTACGCTCAACCTGTCGCTGTTCAACGAGGCGGGCGATGTGCGGGTGTTCGTGGGCCTGCAGAACTTTGCCACGCTGTTTGGTGATCCGCGCTGGTCTGACCAGTTCTGGAATGCGCTGGGCAACAACGCCTGGTTCTTTCTGATCCACATGCTGGTGCAGAACCCGGTCGGCATCGCGCTGGCGGCGATCCTGTCGACGCCGCGCCTGCGCATGGCCGCCTTCTACCGCACCGCGATCTTCATCCCGACGATCCTGAGCTTCGTGATCGTGGGCTTCGTGTGGAAGCTGATCCTGAGCCCGATCTGGGGCATCGCGCCCGGGATGCTGGATTTCATCGGGCTCAAAAGCCTGTTCGCGCCGTGGCTTGGCCGCGAGGAGTATGCGCTGACCACCCTTGCGTTGATCTCGGTCTGGCAGTTCATCGGCATCCCGATGATGCTGATCTACGCCGCCCTTCTGAGCATCCCCGACGAGGTGCTTGAGGCGGCCGAGATGGATGGCATCACCGGCTGGTCGCAGTTCTGGAAGATCAAGCTGCCCTTGATCCTGCCCGCCATCGGCATCATCTCGATCCTGACCTTCGTGGGCAACTTCAACGCCTTCGACCTGATCTATGTCGCCCAAGGCGCGCTGGCCGGGCCGGATTTTTCGACCGATATCCTTGGCACGTTCCTGTATCGCACCTTCTTTGGCTTCCAGTTGCAACTTGGCGACCCCTACATGGGATCGGCCATCGCCGGGGCGATGTTCGCGATCATCCTGCTGGGCGTCTGCGTCTATCTTTTCGGCATCCAGACCCGGCTCAGAAGGTATCAGTTCTGATGTCCGCCCGCATGTCCCCCGCCCGCACCATCGCGGCCCACGCCGCACTGATCACCTACACGCTGATTGCCCTCTTTCCGGTGTTCGTGATCGTCATCAACAGCTTCAAGTCGCGCAAGGCGATCTTCGCCGACCCGCTGGCGCTGCCCGTTCCCGGCAATTTCGACCTGATCGGCTATCAGACGGTGATGAAACAGGGTGATTTCTTCGCCTACTTCCAGAACTCGATGATCGTCACGGTCGCGTCGCTGTTCTTCGTGCTCCTCTTCGGCGCGATGGCGGCCTTTGCGCTCAGCGAGTACCGGTTCAGGGGCAACACCCTGATGGGCCTTTACCTTGCGCTTGGCATCATGATCCCGATCCGGCTTGGCACCGTGGCGATCCTGCAGATGATGGTCGCATCGGGCCTTGTGAACACCCTGACCGCGCTGATCCTTGTCTACACCGCGCAGGGCCTGCCGCTGGCGGTGTTCATCCTGTCGGAGTTCATGCGCAACGTGTCGGACGATCTGAAGAACGCGGGCCGCATCGACGGGCTTTCGGAATACGCGATCTTCTTCACGCTCGTCCTGCCGCTGGTGCGCCCGGCAATGGCCACGGTCGCGGTGTTCACCATGATCCCGATCTGGAATGACCTGTGGTTCCCCCTGATCCTTGCGCCCGCAGAGGAGGTGAAGACCATCACCCTTGGCTCGCAGGTCTTCATCGGCCAGTTCGTCACCAACTGGAACGCGGTGCTGGCCGCCCTCAGCCTCGCCATCGTGCCGGTTCTGGTCATGTATCTTATCTTCTCCCGCCAGCTTATCCGCGGGATCACTGCAGGAGCCGTCAAATGATCCGCGTCATGGTTGCAGGTTTGGGCAACATGGGCCGCAGCCACGCGCTTGCCTATCACCGCGATCCGGCCTTCGACCTGGTTGGCCTTGTCAACCGTTCGACCCCGACGCTTGACCCCGCGCTGGCCGGTTACACCATCACGCCCGATTTCCATGAGGCTCTGACACGCCTGAAACCCGACCTTGTCTGCGTCTCCACCTACTCCGACAGCCACGCCGATTACGCCATTGCGGCGATGGAGGCGGGGGCGGATGTGTTCGTGGAAAAACCCCTCGCCACCACCGTTGCCGATGCGCGCCGGGTGGCAGACGCGGCGGCGCGGCTCGGGCGGAAGGTCGTGGTCGGGTATATCCTGCGGCATCACCCAAGCTGGATCAGGCTGATCGAGGAGGCGCGCGCGCTGGGCGGGCCCTATGTGTTCCGCCTGAACCTCAACCAGCAGTCCACCGGGGCGACGTGGGAGGTGCACAAGGCGCTGATGCAAACCACCTCTCCCATCGTCGATTGCGGCGTGCATTACGTCGACGTGATGTGCCAGATCACCGACGCCAAGCCGGTGGAGGTGCGTGGCATGGGTCTGCGTCTCTCCAACGAAATCGCGCCCGACATGTACAACTACGGCCATTTCCAGGTGCTGTTCGATGACGGCTCGCTTGGCTGGTACGAGGCGGGCTGGGGGCCGATGATGTCGGACACCGCGTTTTTCGTGAAAGACGTGGTCAGCCCGAATGGTGCCGTGTCGATCAAGATGCCGGAAAGTGTGCGCTCCGACGATGTTGATACCCACACCAAAACCTCGATGCTGCGCATCCACCGCGTTGGCCAGCCCGACCACGACCTGAACATGGCCGATGAACCCGGCCATCAGGAGTTGTGCGAACGCGAGCAGGCTTTCATGGCCCGCGCCATCACCGAAAACCTCGACCTCACCCGCCACCTGCAAGATGCGGTGCAGTCGCTTGCCATCTGCCTCGCCGCCGACGAAAGCGTCCGGTCCGGCCAACCAGTGAAAGTGTGAGGGTGCATGGGCGCGCTTGACCTGAAAGCTGTCACCAAAAGCTTCGGCGCCACCGAGGTCATCAAGGGCATCGACCTGACGGTGGAAGAGGGCGAGTTCTGCGTCTTCGTCGGCCCCTCGGGCTGCGGCAAATCCACCCTCCTGCGAATCATCGCGGGGCTGGAGGATGCGACCTCGGGCGACATCCTGCTGGATGGCAAGCGGGTCAACGACGTGGCCCCGGCCAAGCGCGAACTGGCGATGGTGTTCCAATCCTACGCGCTTTACCCGCACCTTTCGGTCCGCGACAACATGGGCCTCGCGCTGAAACAGGCGGGCAAACCACGCGCCGAGATCACCGCGATGACCGACCACGCGGCCAAGATGCTGTCGCTTGACGCGCTTCTGGATCGCCGCCCTGCCGAACTCAGTGGCGGCCAGCGTCAGCGTGTCGCCATCGGACGCGCCATCGTGCGCACGCCGAAGCTTTTCCTCTTCGACGAACCGCTCTCCAACCTCGACGCCGCCTTGCGCGTGGCCACCCGGATCGAGATCGCCCGCCTGCACCGCGACCTCAAGGCCACGATGATCTACGTCACCCACGATCAGGTCGAGGCGATGACCCTTGCCGACCGCATCGTTGTGTTGCGCGCGGGCAAGGTTGAACAGGTCGGCACCCCGATGGAGCTTTACAACAACCCCGCCAACACCTTCGTCGCAGGCTTCATCGGCAGCCCGCAGATGAACTTCCTTGACGCCGCAGCGCTTGGCCACCCACCCGGCAAGATCGGCGCGCGGCCTGAACACATCGGCTTGTCACGCCAGACCGGCGACATTTCGGGCCACGTCAGCCACGTCGAGAAACTTGGCGGCGAAACGCTGGTCTATGTGCGCAGCGACGTGCATGGCCTCATGACCGTGCGGCTGTTCGGAGAACACGATTACGCCGTGTCAGAGACGGTTTTCCTGACGCTGCCCACAGATCGGTTGTTCCATTTCGCCGCTGACGGACGCCGCCGCCAACCAACAGCCGTCGCTTAACCGCGCGCGGCGTTCCATGCGGCCAGCACCTTGCCCGCCGCATCGCCCGCCACCACGCCCAGCAACACCGCGCCCTCGGCCCGCAGGCAAAGGATGCTGTGGCCGCTTACCAGATCGTTGCCCAGCACGGTGCAGACCGGCTCGCCTGCGGCCTGCGTCATCCGGTCCAACTGCTGCATCAGCGCGTCGGCCTCGTCGTTCAGGAAATCCTCCAGTGGCGCGACCATTTCCTCGGGGCCGGACCGGCCCTGTTCTTCGGTGCCCGCCCTTATCAGCCAGGCTGTCAACCCGTCGCCCATCCGCGCAATGAAGGTTGGCAGGAACCCCGGCGGTGCGGGGTCGGCTTGGACGTGGGGTTCAGCGCCATCGCCCACGCTTTCCACGGCCTCAGCCTCACCCTCGACCGCCTCCGCCGCATCGGCAATTTCGTCGTTCAGATCAATGCCCAGATGGTCTGCCAGACGCGCCACCGGCAGCCCCACGCTCAGCCCCTCGCTGCGGCCCAGCGGGGCGGCGATCACCCGCAGGGTCGCATCACCTGCCACCAGTGTGCTGAAAACCCCTGCCAGATCCTCGCGGTTGGCATCGTCCAGCGCCGGCACGCCAAGGCAGGCCTCCGCCCCGGCAATCCCGCTTGCCGCCGTCACCCGCAGCACCCTGCGCCCCGCCACGTCCAGCGACAGCGACGCCCCCGCTTCGGTCGAAAACACCAAGGACCGGCCCAGCAGCGTCTCGTTGATCTCGCGCAGCAGCGCGGCCAAAGGCGAGGCCATCCCCGGCCCTCCGATCACGCGCAAGGCGCCCGGCGCGAACGTCGCCGGAGCCTGCAGCGCCCGAAGCCGGGCCATCACTGGGGTCGTCTTGTCTTTCAACTGCCTTGCCGAACCATGCGCCCAAAGGCGTTACGCATTGCCGCTGATGTCGTCCAGCGTGCTGCGAAGTGTCGCGACAAATGCGGCAAGGTCAATGGAATGATCGCAGATACAGCAGATCGCGTCGTCGGTCTCGGCCTCGGCGCGCAGGAACAGCTTCACGCCCGCCCCATCCACGACCAGCGCCGCGTGCGCCGTGCCAAACGCCTGTTCGGCCAGCGCCGACATCGGTTCGCCGAAACTGGCCGTGGCATCGGCGCACAACTGGTCCAGATGTTCCTGCGTCATGTCCTGCGACCCGGCGCTGCTCAGCACCATGCGTGACGCAAGATCGGCATAGGCGATCACCCGCGCCTGCGGATGTGCCTCTGCCACCGATTGCAATGCGTCCTGAACACCCACAGGCACCATCCTTCACGTTTCAGGCTGCGGCCTTCAGCCCTTCGATTGCGTCAAGGGCGATGCGGGGCCGGTGACACCGCCCCCGTCTTGCGACGGGGCGCTGGCCCGTTCGGCAAATGCCACCACATTGCCACCAAGCGCAACCGGCCGCGCCGCTTCGGGGCGGGGCTGGCGGGCGCCGGTCGCCGAAACGCGGCGTGGCAGAACCCGCTCGCCCGCAGGCACCGTGGCGCCGGACCGCACCAGACGCAGCCGGTCGAAATGCGTGGACACAAGGCTCTTTTCGGTCGCTGGTTCCGGTTGCTCCGGATCTTGATCCTGAACGTCGTCGGTCAGCGTCGCGTCGCTGTCGGCCAGACGGTTGACCAGATCAAACAGCGCGTTGGTAAAGGCATAGCCGCCGCTTGCCACCCATGCCTTCTGGTCATCACCCGCCGCCATCGCCTGTGTCAGCGAGATGGGGAAGAACTCGGCAAACAGCCCGCGCGTTTCGGTGGCCACGCGTTTCAGAACGCGCAGCCGGTCGGCTTCGCTGATGATCTTGTCAAAGCGCGTCACCAGCAACATGCTGTGGGCGCGCAATTCTTCGGGGAATGTCGCCCAGACGCCGGCCTCCGATTGCCGCCACGCCTGCGTCGCATGGGTGCACCACAAGACGCCATCCGCCAGATGCGCCATCCGTTCCCACACTTCGGGCGCCATGCTCGGGTCGGAAATGCCGGGCATGTCGATCAGGTCGCAATACTTCAGCATCTCGCTTTTCAGGTAGATGCGCACATGTTCCGTCCCGTCCAGCGACACGCCGCCCAGATCGGCCACGTCCAGCGGTTCGCGCTCACCATCCAGACGTTGCACATAGGCCGGTGCCGACCCGTAACTCAACCAGACCGGGGGCAACTGCGTCGCCGTCACCTTCTCCAACAAGGGACGCGAGCCCAGAAGCACATTGCACAGCGTGCTTTTGCCCGAACTGAATTCGCCCATGATCGCAAGGCGCGGTTTGCGGTGGTTCGCCATCACTGCTGCTCTTTCCTGACGTCAGTCTGCATACACACTCAACTCGTCCATCACCGTGGCCAAGCCCGCCTGACGGTCCTCCCAGGCGTTGACACCGAAAAGCTCCTTCATTTCGGCAATCGACACGTCGGAACTTGCCAGCGCGCTGGTCAACAGCTCCCGCTGTTCGTGCAGGAAGTCGGTCAGTGTCTTTTGCGTCCGTTCGCGGAACAGCGCGATCTGAATGGTCTTCAGGTCATTGATGATCGGATCGGTCTCGGCGCGGATCAGCTTGTAGAAATCTTCCGCAAAGGCCTGATAGCCGCGCCGGCGCTGCCACCAGCCTTTCCACCAGCTCACCTGCAGGTCCAGCGCGATGGTCTGGCCAAGGTTGATCGGCGGCGGGATGTAGGTCACCACCGGCACCTCGATCTTGAACCCCTCGACCGTGATCGAGAAGGTGCGCCCGTAAAGGTCCGCCACCAGCCGCGCCGCATCGCCGTTCACTTCGGCGGCGATGGCGTGCATCTTCTTCAGCAGCACCTGATAGCTGGAACTCAGCAGCATCCGAAGCCCAAGCGGGCTGTAGTGCCACATCGCATCCTCGCCGTTGTTCTGCAGATGCTCGATCAACGATGATGTCGCCCGTTCCAGGAACCGCTCGTAGGATTGGTCAATCCGGTTGGTGAAATCGGCGCAAGCGAGGTTGGTGCGCTGCACAAGCCGCTCGGTGCAGTCGCTTTCGATCCGGGTCAGTTCGGCGTCCAGCGCTTGCGGCGTCATGCTGCGGGTCAGCGCGCCTTCCTGCTCCAGAATACGCACCTGATCGACCACATCCAGGCTCTGCGCCAGGTTCATCGCCTGCCGCGCCGATTTCTGCAACGTCTCCAGCACCGGGCCTTCGAACATCCGCTGCGCCAGCGCCTCGATCAGCGCCGGCACGCCCGAAGCGGCCCAGACCAGATGACCCGCGGTCCAGGTATCGACGCGGTCGGCAAAGGCGGACCGCGTCCAGTTGATCGCGGCATTGGTGCTGTCATCCGGCATTTCGTCGATCGTGCCGGACAGCACGGCATTGGCCCATTGCGCGCTGCCAAAGATGATGTCGATGTTGGCCGGCGCGTTGTTCTTCGCCAGTGTCTCAAGAATCGAGCGGTGAATTTCCGGGACCTGACTTGCCGGGTCGGACAATTCGTCGATCCGGTTGACGAAGATGATGATCTCGCGCGATGCGCGGTGCGCGATCATGCGGATCAGCGCCATGTCCATCGTGGTCAGCGCCTGATGCGCCGACAGCACGACAATGCAGGTCCGGCTGTCGCGCACCGCATTGATCGTGATCTGCTCGCGCATCATGAAGGTGTCGTTCACACCGGGCGTGTCGCGCACACAAAGCGAGGTCGGAATATCCGCCCGCTCGATGTAAAGGTCTGCCGATTTGGTGATGTCGACAAAGCGGCCCTGATCGTCGGCCTCGATCTCCTCGTCGCCGACGCAGACATAGCGTTTCAACAGCGCGTCATCGACCTTGCCATAGCGGTGTTCGGTGCCCAGCAGCATCTCGAACTTGCGGCCCAGCCGGGCGCGCGCCTTTTCGCGCATCGCCACAACCTGCAAGCGCAGCTTTTCCAGCTCGTCATCCGCCCCGGCCCGTGCCGCCAACTGGCCGATTCGGCCCCCGTTGCTGATCAGCCGGTCCCATTCCGCCCCGTCGAAGAACTTGAACTTCGCCTTTACGTTCGGGTCCGGGCTGGGCGTGTTGATATGCAGCGACGTGACCACCGAGGTCCACGGGTTCACGTCCGTCGGCAGCAATCCCGGCGCGCCAATCATCGCGTTCACCAGCGATGTCTTGCCCGCCTTGATCTGCCCGATCACCGTGACCGAAGGCTCGATTTCCCGCGTTTGTTGTTGAATTCGTGCAAGTTTTTTCGCCGTCTCCGGATCTGCGAGGCTCATGAAATCGCCCAGCACGTCCTCGAAATCCTGCACCGCTTCGGCGATCCGCGCCAGTCCGGGAAAGGTTCGCCGAATCGGCGAGTCCGCAGCGGGCGCGACTTTTGCGTCCTGCTCTGCGTTCACTGCGTCCATCTTCACGACTGCGCCTCGTCCCATTCTTTCCCTCGAATTCCTGGATAACTGTGCCACTGGATACAAATACCGATCCGCAAAGTCATACGTTTGGATAGTGGTGCCAATTGGGCAGAGTTTAGACGAATCTTCGGAGATCAATCTGCCCTAGGCGGCCATCAATGTTTCCAGATCGCGCCGAATTTGCAGAAGCATGGTGATCGCATCGTCGGCAGGCGCCGGCCCTTTTTCCAGCTTCATCAGCAGCACCAGATCCTGAATTTCGCCAAGGTCGGTAGCTATGCGGCGGATCGGGCGGGCAGCGGCCTTTGCCAGAATCGCCGCCACGTCGTCGGTCGTGGCATGGCTCAGGTCAAGAATATCCTCCACCGGCACCGCCTTTTCCCCGGCAACCCTGTCCACCATCCGCGCTGCATTGTCCGCTATCACCGCCACCGCCGCTTCGACGATTGCCCGGTCCGCTGGGGAAATCATCTCGCGCATCGTGGCGGCGGGCGGCAACGGGCGGGCCGTCACCCGGGTGCGCGGGCGCATCGCTTCGCTGTCACCCTTAGGCACCAGAATAAGCGGCGTTTGCCTCGGCTGGCGCGGCAGGTGGCGTGGTCCGGTCGCCGCCTCGACAGTCTCTAGCCGTGGCAGCGCTGTGCGTTCCAGTGCGGATCGTGGCACCGTCGGTGGCTCATGTGCCGGTGGCGAAAAGCTCGGCGGTGCAGACAGAACTCGGCGCAGCAGCGGTCGGGTTTCGGCCCGTGCCGATGCTGGGGTGGCGGGTGCTGGGGTGGCGAGTGCTGGCGCGGCCAGTGCTGGCGCAGTCGGTGCCACGATCTCCGGCAGCGCCTCAGGCACGGCAACCGGCCCGGCTGGCAGCACCGGCACCGGGTCGGCCACCCGGCGCTGCGTTCGTTGCGGCGGCCGGGCATGGCGCTGCAACAGCGCCTCGGCGGTGGCCGCATCGGCCTTGCGCGCCATGTCCACCCGCGACTTGATCGCGGAAATCACCGCCGATGCGCCACTGTCGCGGAACTTCTCACGGTCGACCGTGCCATCCGGCAGCAACGCGCGTCCCGCCTCCAGCACCGAAATCGGCAGCACGCGACGGAACTCCTGCCCCGCACGCGCCTCGATCCGCTTGACCACGCCCGCAACCGCCTCGTGTGCGCCGATCAGATCGGTCTTTGTCACCAGAAGGAAACCGTTGTCTTTGGTCTGGTCGGGGAGGGCTTCCCACAGCATCTGCTCGCGCGGCAGGAAGGCCGTGCTGCACCACACCACGATATCCGCCCGCTTGCCCGCCCAGGCCATCGCGCGGCGCTGGTCCTGTTCGGACGGGCCAGCCGCCACTTCCAGCAGGCTGATCACCGACAGCGCCGGAAGATCGCACTCCAGCGTCACCAGCGCGGGCTGCAATTCCACCGTATCGGCCAGATCGGTGCCGTCGATCACCTCGCTTGACCCGTCGGCCAGCGTGCAGATCATCCGCGCCTCACCGCCGCGCTGCACCAGAACGGTCGGCAAGGCCAGATCTTCGGGCACCACCGTCTCGCCGGCCAGCAGGTTCAGCACCGCCGTCTTGCCCGCACCCGGCATCCCCAGAATCGCCACCCGCGCCGGTCGTTCCAGCCGTTCAATCAGCCGCTCGGCCGCTTCGGCCGGCCCTCCGGCGGGCAACTGACCACGGTCAAGCGCACGGCCAAGGCGTTCGATGATCGACAGGGTTGGTTCAAGGCTGGACATCGGTTACTTGCCCGCCGCGATGCGTTTTGCGGTTGCAACCGCCTCGTCGTCCGGCTCCAGACCCGGTTTCAGCGGCACCACCGAAGGCTCCACCATCACCGTGGTCAACGACCGTGGCCGGCTGATCGCCTTCGACACCCGCTTCACCCGGTCCGTTCGTGCGCTGGCCGAGGCGTCGTTCACCTTGATCACACAGAACGACACGTTGTCCTGATCCGGGTCGTCCAGCTTGCGGATCTCGTCCAGCAGAACTTCCGCAATCTCGCTGCTGCGCTTTTTCCGGGTGCGACCCACCAGCTTTTCGATCTGGTCGTTGGTCAGAAACTGCAACCCGTCCGAGGCGCAGATCACGATGTCGCCCGCCTTCATCTCCATCGGCTTTTCGGGGCAGTCGATCTGCGGAATCCGCATCCCCATCAAGACCGAGGTCAGGCAGTTGCGGTCCGGGTGATCGGCCCCCACCTTCGGGTCCATCAGCCCGGATTTCACCATGAAATCAATCTGCGGCGCCATCGAGTGATCTTCGTTGATCTGCGTCAGAACCCCGGAGCGGTACAAAAACAACGGCGAATCGCCGATCGAAATCCAGTAAAGCCGGTTTTCCAACATCACCGGCACCACCAGCGTCGCCCCCATCCCGGCGGTCTCCGGATGGGTGCGCGCGTGTTGGCGCAGTCGGTCGTTGGCGTGATCGGCGATGTTGCGCAAGATCTCCGGCGCGCGCGCCTCGAAAGCATCCGTGTCGGCGTATTGGAACTTCAGCTCGCTGTAGACTTCGGTCAGCACGATCTTCGACGCCACGTCGCCCGCCGCATGCCCGCCCATGCCATCGGACAGCACCACGAACCCCGCATCCGCCCCGACCACAAAATCGCTGGTGATCGCATCTTCCTGATAGTCCCGCGCGCCCTGACTTATTGCCGAGGCCACGTCATAGCGAGGCTCACGCGATCGCCATATCATTCGCATCTCCCCCACCCTGCCGCGACCAGTTGAATTCAGGCGTGCAGAGCACCTTCAGCAGCAAAGTGGTCTCTCCGATCTGGATTTCGTCGCCATCCTTCAGCGGTTCCGTGGTCAACAGCGGGCGACCGTTCAGGCGCACAAGGTTCGACTTGCCGCCATGCCCGATGAAGAACTGGTGTTGCGATGCGTCATAGGCGATTGCCGCGTGATTGCTGCGCGACACCGTCATGTCGCCGAAATCCAGCCGCACCGTCTGGTCAACGCCGCGACCGACCATCGACAGGCCCTGCTTCAGCGGAAAACTGGCACCCCGGCCAGCGCCCGCCTTCACCACCAGCCAGCCGGTCGGGAACATCACGACCTCGGGGCCATCGGCTGGCTCCAGATCCTCCGCCGGCTGCGACGCGGCCTCGAACAACGGCACGACCGACGTGGTTTCCTCCGGCTCAAATCCCAGCATCCGGGTCTTGGTCCGGCTGGCGCGGGCGCGCGGCGTGGGCTCGGCAACTGGCACGTCGGCTTCTGGCTCATCAGACGGTGTCGCCCGGCCCCTGCGCTGGCGCGCAGACCGCTCAGGTTCCTCTGCCGCCTCCTCCTCGATATCCCAGATGTTCACCACCGGCGCGCCGCCGTCCTTCACGCGCGTCGGCGTCACGGTCTTGGTTAGAACCTCGCTGCGTGCGCCAACCGCATCCGACAGCTTGGGGAACCGGTGCGAATTGACTGTCGCCGTGGCACCTGCCCGCAAGGCCTCCATCGCCTGCCGCGCGGCTTCCGCCTGCTCGGCCTCGGTTCCGGGAAACGGCGAGGGCGTGGTCGGTCGGCTTTTCGATTTGCGACGCAACATCTTTTCAAGAAGGTTCATCTCACCGCTCTCCTGCGCGCTGCCGTCTTGCGGCCTGTCGGGCTACTACAACCTTAACGTGTAAAGCACTGCAACCGATTCGCATGGTCCGGCCATGCGTCGCGGGGGTGCGAAAGCCCAATGCCACAAGGGAATTCATGCTTCAGCTCTCATCCGATGGCAGATCAGCAGGGCGTCATGCCCCGCGTTTCGCCTTCGGATTTCCTAAATGGAAACTTTGGCCAAAAAGTGAAGCCATTGAGTTCAATTCTTGGTTCGCTCAGTTGACGCGTGCGACCACGTAATCCGCAAGGTCCGCCAACATGTCGCGCAGCGGATGCTCCGGCACCCGCTCCAGCGCCGCCCGTGCCTTGGCAACCCAGGCCAGCGCATCGTCCCGTGCTGCCGCCATCGCCCCGTGCCGCGCCATGATTGCCTGCGCCTGCGCCAGATCGCCGTCGCGCTGGTCACCCTTTTCGATCACCCGCACCCAGAAGGCGCGCTCCTCGGCACTGGCAACCGCCACCGCCTTGATCACCGGCAGGGTCAGCTTGCGTTCGCGGAAATCGTCGCCGGTGTTCTTGCCGATGGTCGCATCCGTCCCGCCGTAATCCAGAAGGTCGTCGACAATCTGGAACGCGATCCCCAACGCATCGCCATAGTCAAACAGCGCCCGCACCACGGCCTCGTCGGCCCCTGCAATCACACCGCCCACCTCGGTTGCTGCCGAAAACAGCGCCGCCGTCTTGCCGCGCACCACCTGCAGATAAATGCGCTCATCCGTCCGCAGGTCCTGCGCTGCCGTCAGTTGCAGCACCTCGCCCTCGGCAATCGTGGCCGACGCGTTGGCAAGAATATCCATCACCCGCAGGCTGCCCGTCTCCACCATCAACTGGAAACTGCGGGAAAACAGGTAATCCCCCACCAGCACCGAAGACTTGTTGTCCCACAGAAGGTTCGCCGTCGGCCGCCCGCGCCGCCGCTGGCTTTCGTCCACCACATCGTCATGCAGCAGCGTCGCGGTGTGAATGAACTCCACCGTAGCCGCCAGATGCACGTGATACGGCCCGCCGTAGCCACAGATCCGCGCCGCCGCCAGCGTCAGCAGGGGCCGAAGCCGCTTGCCGCCCGCCTCCACCAGATGCGCGGTCACTTCGGGGATGCGCGGCGCATGTTCCGATGCCATCCGCTCGCGGATCAGCCGGTTCACGGCAACCATGTCCTCGGCCAGCCAATCGGCCAGCCGGTCCTGCGGCCCTTTCGGCTTTTGCACTGCGCCGTCCATCCTCACCCTTCGCCGCTGCCCTTGCCCCCGCGTGCGGGGCGGGGTTTACTCCGTGTCATGAAAGAACTTTTGCGCACGACCGACCCTACGGTGATCGCTTTCGCCACGGCCCTTCTCGAAGGCGAGGGTATAGCGGTGTTTCCGCTGGACGTCCACATGAGCATCCTTGACGGAAGCCTCGGCATCCTGCCGCAGCGCCTGATGGTGGCCGACCGCGACCACTTCCTCGCGCGCGCCGTCCTCGCCGACAACGACATCCCGACAGGCCAGTGAATGTTCGCTGAAAGCGAGCTTTCGGACGACAAGTTCCTCTGCGGTCGCCTGCGCCTCTTGCAACCCGTCAAAGGCTACCGCGCCGCCACCGACCCGGTGCTGCTGGCCGCCGCCTGCCCGGCCACTTCGGGCCAGTCGGTGCTCGATCTCGGCTGCGGGGCAGGGGCTGCGTCCCTGTGCCTCGGCCACCGCGTCCCCGGCCTCATCCTTACCGGCCTTGAACTGCAACCCGGCTACGCCGACCTCGCGCGCCGCAACGCCGCCCGCAACGGCATCGCGATGACTGTGGTCGAGGGCGATCTTGCCCAGATCCCGGCCACCCTCCGCCGCGATTTCGACCACGTCATCGCCAACCCGCCCTACTACCCGCCTGGCGGCACGCCGTCGCCCGTGCCGTCCCGCGCCACCGCGATGCAAGTTGATGACACCCCGCTGTCCCTCTGGGTCGAAGCCGCCTCCCGCCGCCTGCGCCCCGGTGGCTGGCTCACGATGATTTCCGGTGCCGATACCCTGCCGGACCTGCTGTCCGCGCTTGGCCCAAAACTTGGCTCCGCCGCCGTCCTCCCCCTCGCCCCGCGCGCGGGCAAACCCGCGCTCCGCATCCTCCTGCACGCGCGCAAGGGCGGCCGCGCGCGGTTCCGCCTGCTTGCCCCCTTCGTCATCCACCAAGGCACAGCCCACGACGGCGACCGCGAAAGCTACACGCCCGACGCCAACGCCGTCCTGCGGGATGGCGCCGGCCTCTTGGCGGCGTTTCGCTGAATTCTAATCAGTTCGCTGCACATCCTTGTGAAGAACAGATGACACGACTCGCCCTTTGTGCTGCACTTCCCCCGTGGGCAACCCAGGAGGACGAACATGACGATGGCTTCGCATCTGACGGAACTGCGCAGGAAACACGACACCCTCTCCGACATGGTCGAACAGGCCCAACGCAGCCCCGGCTCAGATGCCCTGAAAATCGCCGACCTCAAAAAGCAGAAGCTGCGGATCAAGGAAGAAATCACCCGCCTCAGCCAGCACTAACCCTTTCCGGCGCTGGCGCGCGCCGCCAGCGCCGCACCCCCGGCAATCAGCACCGCCGCGATTCCGATCGCGTATGACGGCGCTGTGATCCCCGCCGCCACCAGCGCCAAGGTCGACAGCAGTGGCGCCGCGTAGGACGCCACGCCCAAAAGCTGGATATCCCCCCGCTTCATCCCGATATCCCAGGTAAAGAACGCGGCCCCCACCGGCCCCACGCCCAAGGCCAGCACTGCGCCCCAGCCCAGCGCGCCGTCAGGCCACACCGTTTCCTCCAACGCCAGATGCGCCAGCACCGACAGCCCCGCCGTCGCCAGGCAAAACACCGTGACGCTTTCGGTCGGCACCGCGCCCAGACCGCGCGACACCACCGAATACGCAGCCCAGGTCAGCGCGCATAAAAACGCCAGCCCCAACCCCAGCGCCGAGCCCTCGTCCTCACCTCCCCGCGCCAGCACGATCACCGCCGCCCCGGCAAACGCGACCACCGCGCCAAGGACGTGCTGCCCCGTCAACCGCTCTCCCGGCAAAAGCCCGGACAACAGCACGATGAACAGCGGCCAAAGATAGGCGATCAGCCCCGTCTCGGCCGTGGGGGCCAGCCGAAAGGCAGTGAAATACAGGAAATGATAGCCAAAAAGTCCAAGCGTGCCAAAAGCATAGACCTTCCACGATACCGCCTTCAGCACCGCGAACCCGGCCCGCGCCGTCCACGCCAGCCCGATCAGCCCGCCAATCGCAAAGCACATCGCGTTCAACTGAAATGGCGGCACCGGCGCCGACCCGATGGTGAACAGCGCCAGCAGCGACCACATCAGCACCGCGGTAAATCCGATTGTCGTCGCTTTCGTCCGCGTCATTTGCCCATCCTTGCCTGACGGGCAAGGTCTGCCCCAACCGGAAAGTTGGGGCAAGGCCAAGTCAGACGAAGAACTGCCCGCCGTTCGCGGAAACCGTCGATCCGGTGATGAACCCCGCATCATCCGAGGCCAGGAACACCACGATCCGCGCGATTTCCTCCGGTTCGCCCAGACGGCCCACCGGAATCTGCGGGATGATGCGCTCGTTCAGCACCTTCTCGTCGATCGCGCGCACCATTTCGGTGCCGATATACCCCGGGCAAATTGCGTTCACCGTGATCCCGGCCCGCGCGCCTTCCTGCGCCAGGGCCTTGGTGAACCCCAGATCGCCCGATTTCGCCGCCGAATAGTTGGCTTGCCCCGCCTGACCCTTCTGCCCGTTGATCGAGGAAATGTTGATCACCCGCCCGAACTTGCGGTCCCGCATCCCCGACCACAACGGGTGGGTCATGTTGAAAAGCCCGGTCAGGTTGGTGTCGATCACCTCTTTCCACTGGCCCGGCGTCATCTTGTGGAACATCGCGTCCCGCGTGATCCCGGCGTTGTTCACCAGCACGTCGACCGGGCCGAGGTCCGCCTCCACCGATGCAATTCCCGCGGCGCAGGCGTCATATTCCGCCACCGACCATTTGTAGGTCGGGATGCCCGTTGTCTTGGTGAACGCCGCCGCCGCCTCGTCATTGCCGGCGTAGTTGGCCGCCACGGTATAGCCCGCCGCCTTCAACGCGACCGAAATCGCCGCCCCGATCCCCCGTGAGCCACCCGTCACCAGTGCCACTCGCGCCATGTACCTTCTCCTCCTCAGGTATGCCGTTGTATGCCTTGAAATAGTGTTACTGAAACGAAATCAGGCGCGCAAGATTATTGCGCGCCTGACCATGTCGATCTGCTTGAAAGCTCAGGCGCGCTCAAGGCACATGGCAACGCCCATGCCGCCGCCGATGCACAGCGTGGCCAGCCCGCGCTTGGCATCACGCCGCGCCATCTCATGGATCAGCGTGTTCAGGATTCGCGCACCCGATGCGCCGATCGGGTGGCCGATGGCAATCGCGCCGCCGTTCACGTTCACGATCGCCGGGTCCCAGCCCATGTCCTTGTTCACAGCACATGCCTGCGCTGCAAACGCCTCGTTCGCCTCAACCAGATCAAGGTCGCCGACCTTCCAGCCCGCCTTGTCCAAGGCCTTGCGGCTGGCATGGATCGGCCCGACCCCCATGATCGACGGATCAAGCCCCGCCGTCGCATACGACGCGATCCGCACGATCGGCTTCAGCCCGCGCTTTGCCGCCTCTTCCTCGGTCATCAGCAGCACCGCCGCCGCGCCGTCATTCAGACCACTCGCGTTCGCTGCCGTGACCGACCCGTCCTTGACAAAAGCAGGCCGCAGCTTAGTCATGCTTTCCAGCGTCGCGCCGTGGCGGATGTATTCGTCCTGATCGACCACGATGTCGCCCTTGCGGGTCTTCACCGTGAAAGCGATGATCTCGTCCTTGAACTTGCCGGCCTTCTGCGCAGCCTCGGCCTTGTGCTGGCTCGCCAGCGCAAATTCGTCCTGCATGTCGCGCGAAATCTGCCATTGGTTGGCGACGTTTTCTGCCGTCTGGCCCATGTGATAGCCGTTGAAGGCATCCCACAAGCCGTCCTTGATCATGCTGTCGACAAAGTTCAGGTCGCCCATCTTCTGCCCGGCGCGCAGGTGCGCGACATGCGGCGACAGGCTCATCGACTCCTGCCCGCCGGCCACCAGAATCCGCGCGTCGCCCAGTTGCACATGCTGCGCGCCCAGGGCCACCGCCCGCAGGCCCGATCCGCAGACCTGGTTCAGCGACCAGGCGCTTGCCTCTTTCGGCAGACCGGCCTTGATATGCGCCTGACGCGCAGGGTTCTGGCCCTGGCCTGCGGTCAGCACCTGACCAAGGATCGTCTCGTCAACCTCGGCCTTGTCGATTCCGGCGCGGTCGATCACGCCTTCGATCACGGCCGCGCCCAGATCATGCGCCGGGGTGTTGGCGAACGATCCGTTAAAGCTGCCCACAGCGGTGCGGCCCGCCGAAACGATGACGACATTGGTCATGAAAATTCCCTCCGATGGCGATCTTGCGGCCGGGCCTGATGCCAGCCGCGCCTGACGCTTGGCCTACGCGCTAGGCCGACGAAGCGCAACATTCTTGCGCTGCGTTTCGCGCCGGGATGCGCAGTTTTGCCCATTCACCGAAACCCGCGCTGCAGCCGCCGGTGCGGTTATCGCTACCATCGGTCAGGCTCTCGCCACTCGCGAATCGGACCGGAAGGCAGCCGCCAACCCTCCTGCCGTTCAGGCTACGCCTTCGTCCGCCCCTTGCGAAACGCGGCAAAGTCCGGTGTCACCGTCGGCGCGCCGAACAGATAGCCTTGCAGGCAGCCCACCCCGGCATCGCGCAGCCAGTTCGCCTCGGCGTCCGTCTCCACCGCCTCGGCCACCAGAAACATCCCCAACTCGAGCGCAATCGCGATGGCAGACCGCACCACCGGCTGGTTTTCGGGATTGCTGTCGATATGACGGATGAACATGCCGTCGATCTTGGCAATCTCGAAGCGGAAATCCCGCAACAGCGCCAGCGAGGTTCCTGCGGCCCCGAAATCGTCCAGCGAAAAGATGATCCCGGTCTCGCGCATCTCCGCCATGAACGGCAGCAGCACGTCCGGCACCTGCATCGCCGACGCCTCGTTGATCTCAAGGATCAGGCTCGCCCCCAGTTCCGGGGCCTGTTTCAGCGCCTGGCGCAGCAGCGTGGTCCAGCGTTTGTAGCCAACCGACCGCGCTGACATGTTCACCGCCACCCGCACACCGGGATTGCGCTGCAATGTCATCAGCCCCATCTGCAACGCCGCGCAGTCGATCTCGCGGCCCAGTTCCTGCCGCTCCGCCACGCCCATGAACTCGCGCGCGGGGATCACCCGGTCGCGGCTGTCCAATAGCCGGATGAACCCTTCGTAGAACCCGATGATCGACGGATCGGCCGCATAGACCGCCGGCTGGAACGCCAGCCGCGTCCGACGCAGCTTCAACGCCTCCGCGACCATAGCCAGCGTCTCGCGTTCCGCCGTTCCGGCGGCCACATCCAGCGGGCTGGCCAGACCGGGCTCCACATCGAACTTGCTGCGCTTGGCGTCCTTCATGAAACTCATGCGCGGCCTCCTTTCCGTTCCTCGACAGGGATGACGGATATGCGTAAACACTCCCCTAACATTCGCATTTTGTTCCAAGTTTAACCAAACCGGACCGAAGACCATGCAAACCCCCGCCCGCTGCGCCTGGTGCGGCACCGATCCGCTCTACATCACCTACCACGACACCGATTGGGGCGTGCCGGAACGCGACCCCCGCGCGCTGTGGGAAAAGCTGATCCTCGACGGCTTTCAGGCGGGCCTGTCGTGGATCACCATCCTGCGCAAACGCGAAAACTTCCGCGCCGCGTTCCACGGTTTCCACCCCGAAACCATCGCCACCTGGGGCGAGGCCGAGATCACCCGCCTCCTCGCCAACCCCGGCATCATCCGCCACCGCGGCAAGATCGCCGGCACCATCCGCTCCGCCCAAGCCTACCTTCGCATCGAAGACCGCGAGGGGTTCTCCCCCTATCTCTGGTCCTTCGTCGGCGGCGCACCCCTCCAGAACCGCTTCACTTCCGCCGCGCAGATTCCGACCCAAACCCCGCACTCCCTCGCCATGTCCAAGGCGCTCAAGGCCGAAGGCTTCACCTTCTGCGGCCCGACCATCACCTACGCCTTCATGCAGGCCACCGGCATGGTCAATGACCACATGACCCACTGCCCCAGCCATTCCCGCGTCGCCGCCCTCGCCTGACCCCTTGGCCTTTTCGCGCCGCGCTATCATATAAGGGGCCGAACACCGACAAGAGGGCTGCCATGCTGGGTCTGACCGACACACCGCAACCGCCAACCGACCTGATCAAGGACGTCACCGAAGCCACCTTCATGGCCGACGTGATCGAGGCGTCGAAAACCATCCCCGTGATCGTCGATTTCTGGGCCACATGGTGCGGCCCCTGCAAGACGCTCGGCCCGATGCTGGAAGCCGCCGTCAAGGCTGCGGGCGGCAAGGTCCGCATGGTCAAGGTCGACGTCGATCAGAACCAGCGCATCGCCGCCCAGCTTCGCATCCAGTCGATCCCCACGGTCTACGCCTTCTGGCAGGGCCAGCCGGTCGATGGTTTCCAGGGCGCGGTCCCCGGCTCGGAACTCAAGGCCTTCGTCGATCGCACCGCCGCGCTCGCCGGTGACGGCGGTCTGGCCGAAGCGCTGGAGGCTGCCGAGGCGATGCTGGCCGAAGGTGCCGTGGTCGATGCCGCCGAAACCTTTGCCGCCATCCTTGGCGAAGAACCGGAAAACCCGCAGGCCTATTCCGGCCTCGTGCGCACCCACATCGCCGCCGGTAACCTCGATCAGGCCGAGGCGTTCCTTGCCGCCGCCCCCGCCGCCATCGCCAAGGCCAAAGAGCTTGACGCCGCCCGCGCCCAGATCGAACTGGCCAAACAGGCCGCCAACGCCGGGCCGGAGGCTGACTTGCGCGCCCTCGTCAGCGCAGACCCCGCCAACCATCAGGCCCGCTTCGACCTTGCCGCAGCCCTGCTCGCCGCCGGCAAGCCGCAAGAGGCGGTGGACGAACTTCTGGAAATCTTCCGCCGCGACCGCGAGTGGAACGATGGCGCTGCCAAGACCCAGCTTTTCACCATCTTCGACGCGTTGAAACCGCAAGATCCCATCGTCCTGAACGGCCGCCGCCGCCTTTCGTCGATGATATTTGCCTGATGGCCCATCCGGCCTAGGTCCATGCCATGATAAACGCCGCAGACCTGCCAGACACCATCCCCGTCTTCCCGCTTCCGGGCGCGCTCATGCTGCCCCGGACGCGGCTGCCGCTGCACATCTTCGAACCGCGCTACCTTGCGATGATCGAAGACGCGATGAAGACCAAGCATCGCCTGATCGGCATGATCCAGCCGCGGGAAACGCCCGTTTCCGAAAAGCGCGTCGGCGAAAAGCGCCTGCAAGCCATCGGCTGCGGTGGCCGCCTGACCGGGTTTTCGGAAACCGAGGATGGCCGCTACATGGTCACCCTGTCCGGCATCTCGCGGTTTCGCGTGCGCGAAGAGGTGCAGGGTTTCGCCCCCTACCGGCGCTGCCTCGTCGACTGGGCGCCCTTCGCCCGCGACCTCGGCCCGACCGAGGATGACAAGGGCTTCAAACGCCCCCAGTTCATGGACCTGCTCGGCCGCTACTTCGCCGCGATGAACCTCTCGACCGACTGGGACAGCCTGAAAGAGGCGGAACCAGAGATGCTGATCAACTCCCTCTCCATGCTCTGCCCCTTCTCGCCCGAAGACAAACAGGCGCTGTTGGAGGCCCCAACCCTCGACACCCGCCGCGAAACCCTCGTCACCCTGATCGAATTCGCCCTCCGCGGCGGCGCGGATGAAGAGATCATGCAGTGACTGACACCCCCGACAAAGCCGACCGCCGGATGCTTGAATCCCTCGTCTGCCCCGTCACCCAGGCCGTCCTCACCTACGACGCCGAGCGGCAGGAGCTGATCTCCAAAGCCGCCCACCTCGCCTTCCCGATCCGCGACGGCATCCCCGTGATGCTGGTCAGCGAGGCGCGCGAGGTGGAGTAGGAATCCACCAGCCCAACACCCTCCGCCGTCCTTGGAAACCACCAACCAAACGCGCTCCCCTCCCCCTCGTGGGGAGGGAGAGGGTGGGGGGCTCCCTTGGCACAAATCGCGGTCAAACGGTGGCAGACACCCCGAACCCCTCGCGGCCACAGGGTCAGGCCCGGCATTGCGAACGGCAGCGCGCGGTTTTGCCCAGTCAGCGCCACGGAACAGCGCAAACCATAGGCTCGGGCAGCCGAAGCCCGCTGTTTCCGAGTCGGCCGAATTCCTGCCAAACCCTTAACGCTCCGCCGCAACCCCTTGTAATCCCACACTCCATACCCCTGTCCCACCGTGGGACAGGCTCACAACGCCTTCCCCTCCAGCAGCCTCGGCACTACCCCCGTCAGCCCCGCCGCCTGCCGGATGAACCGCCGCCGCAGCCACGGCGTCGCCCCCACGATCCCCAGCCCCAGATCCCGCCCCAGCCGCATCAAGGGGTTGTCATTCGAAAACACCCGGTTCACCGCATCCATCCCCAAAGCCAGCGCCGTCGCGTCGAACCGCCGCCACCGCTGATACCCCTCCAGCACGGTCAGCGCCCCGATATCCTCGCCCCGCCGCGCCGCATCCGCCAGCACCTCCGCCAAGGCCCCCACATCCCGCAGCCCAAGGTTCAGCCCCTGCCCGGCAATCGGATGCACCCCATGCGCCGCATCGCCCACCAGGGCCACCCGCGGCCCCACGAACCGCTCGGCCAGCGACAGCGACAGCGGGTAGGTGAACCGCGCCCCCGCCAGCGTGATCTCGCCAAGGAAATCCCCGAACCGCGGCCTGAGCGCCTCCAGATATTCCGCATCCGGCAACGCCTGAATCGCCGCCGCAGCCGCCTCGGTCTCGCTCCACACGATGCTGGAATGATGCCCGCCCTTCAGCGGCAAAATCGCCAGCGGCCCCGACGGCATGAAGAACTGATGCGCGATCCCCCGGTGGTCCCGGTCATGCGCAATCGCCGTCACCAGCGCCGTCTGCCCATAGCCCCAGCCGACCCGCGTGATCCCCGCCCGCGCAGCCACCCCCGACCCGCGCCCGTCGCACCCGACCAGCAGCTTCGCGCGCAGCACCCGGCCCGAAGCCAGCGTCACCGCCACCCCCTCGGCCGTCACCTCCTGCCCGACCACCGTCTCGCCGGACATCAGCGTCACCGAAGACGCCTCCATCGCGGCAAGGAACGCCGCATACAGATACCGGTCCTCCAGCAGAAAGCCCATCGGGCCTTCCTCGATCTCGGCATGATCGAACGTCAGGAAGAACGGCGAGGCACCCATCCCCGCCAATCCGTCCGACGCCTTGATCTGCAAGATCGGCTGCGCCTTGTCGGCCACCCGGCCCCAGACCCCGATCACCGTCAGCAACCGCTTCGACGCGATGGCCAGCGCATAGGCCCGCCCGTCAAATCCCGCCTCGGCGCGCAAGGGCGCGGGGCGGGCATCGACCACCATCACCTTGAACCCGGCCCCCGCCAGCGCCAACGCCAAGGCAGGCCCGTTCAGCCCGCCACCCGCAATCACGATATCCGCATCCTGTGTCATGCTGTCAGATATGCCTCCCCGCGCGGGATTGTCCATGCGCCCGCCTGCCGCTACCCTCGCCGCCAAATGGGGGATCAGATGGGCGGCACCTGGGCACACATGACGGCGGCAGAGCTTGGCCGCGAAATCGGCGCGGGCCGCATCCACCCGGTCGAACTGGCCGAGGCCGTCCTCGACGCCATCGACACCCACCCCCTCGCGCCGCGCATCTATGCTCGCACCACGCCGGATCGCGCGCGGGCCGAGGCGATGGCCGCTGCAGGCCGCGCCAAGACCGGCCTGCGCCGTGGCGTCCTCGACGGCGTGCCGATCAGCTGGAAAGACCTGTTCGATACCGCCGGCATCGCTACCGAGGCAGGCTCGGCCCTGCTGAAAGGCCGCACCCCCACCCGCGACGCTGCCGTTCTTGAAACGGCCACCCACGCGGGCCTTGTCTGCATCGGCAAGACGCACATGGCTGAGCTCGCCTTTTCCGGCCTCGGCCTCAACCCGGTCACCGCCACGCCGCCCTGCCTGAACGATGACCGCGCCGTGCCGGGCGGCTCGTCCTCCGGTGCCGCGGCTTCGGTCGCCTTCGGCCTCGCTCCGGCGGCAATCGGGTCTGACACCGGCGGTTCGGTGCGGATTCCGGCGGCGTGGAATGATCTTGTCGGCCTCAAGACCACGGTCGGAAGCCTGCCCCTCACCGGCACAGTGCCGCTGTGCGAATTGTTCGACACCATCGGCCCGCTCGCCCACTCGGTCGAGGATTGCAACCTTCTCCTCGCAGCCCTTCGCGGCAAGGCACCTGCCGACCTGGCCGGGGCCAGCCTGTCAGGCATGCGCCTTGCGGTCCTTGGCTCTGTTGCGCTCGATGACCTGCGCGACGGTCCCGCCAAGGGCTTCGACGATGCCACCCAGCGGCTCGCGCGGGCAGGGGCCGAGATCCACCGCATCACCGCCCCCGAAGTGGCCGAGGCGCTGGGTCTGGCCGGTATCCTCATTACCTCGGAAGCCTACGGAATCTGGCGCGACACGATCGAACACGCGCCGGAAAAGATGTTCCCCCGCATCCTCGAACGATTTCGGTCCGGCGCGCAGTTCACCGCGACCGACTATGTCGCCGGTTGGCGCAAACTTAACCAGGTGCGCGCAACCTGGCTGGAAAGGACCGCAGCCTTCGACGCGGTGATCCTGCCCACGTCGCCGATCCTGCCGCCCGACGCGAACCGGCTGATGACCGACAATGACTATTATGTAACCGAGAACCTGCTTTCGCTGCGCAACACCCGTATCGGCAACATGCTTGGTCTTTGCGCGCTGACGCTGCCCACTTCGCAGCCGTCCTGCGGCATCAGCTTCATGGCTGGACCGGGGCAGGAAAACCGGCTTTTGCGGTTGGGATCGGCTGCCGAACGCGCGCTGCGCTAAGGGGCGAACTCCATCTGCCAGGGGACCACCCGTCTGACCCGATGTGTCGGGGGCCAATTCGGGCAAGGTGCCGTTGCACCGTTGCCCTTCCAACGCAGGGCCAAAAAGCCACAACTCCACCGCTTAACCCGCTCACGGCGATGTGTTTTTCTGGACCCGCGCGCCGTCTCTGGCTATCGTCGGTCCAAACGGGGCGCTACGACCCCGATATTGAGGCAGTAATGGCGTTTCCTGAGCGGTTTTCGAACCTGCCAGACTATGCGTTTCCGCGTTTGCGGAAGCTTCTTGACGCGCACCCTCCGGGTGGCGAACCCATTGCCATGACCATCGGCGAGCCGCGCCACCCGATGCCCGACTTTGTCGGCCCGATTCTTGCCGCCAACCTTGCAGGCTTTGCCGTCTACCCGCCGAACGATGGCACGCCCGAACTGCTGGCCGCGATCACCGGCTGGATCGCGCGGCGCTACGGCGCGACACTGTCCCCCGACCAGATCATGGCCCTGAACGGCACCCGCGAGGGCCTGTTCAACGCGGCTATCGCCCTGTGTCCTGAAACCAAGGCCGGGCAAAAGCCGGTCATCCTGATGCCCAACCCGTTCTATCAGGTGTACGCCGTCGCCGCGCTGACCGTGGGGGCCGAACCCGTCTACGTGCCCGCCACCGCCGCGACCGGTTTCCTGCCCGATTACGCCAGCCTGCCGAAAGACATCCTCGACCGCACCGCGATTGCCTACATCTGCTCGCCCGCCAACCCGCAAGGTGCGGTGGCCAGCGCTGACTATCTCGCCGACCTGCTGGCCTTGGCGGAAAAGCACGATTTCCGCGTTTTCGCCGATGAATGCTATTCCGAAATCTGGCGCGACACCCCGCCCACCGGCCTTCTGACCGTGGCGACAGCCACCGCCGCCGACCCCGAGCGGGCGCTGGTGTTCCACTCGCTCTCCAAACGCTCCAACCTTCCGGGCCTGCGCTCCGGATTCGTCGCGGGCGGTGTGAAAAGCATCGCCGAGATTCGCAAGCTCCGCTCCTTCGCCGGCGCGCCCTTGCCGCTGCCGATCCAGCGCGTGTCCGAAGCGGCCTGGAGCGACGAAGTGCACGTCGATGCCTCGCGCGCTCTGTATCAGCAGAAATTCCACGCGGCCGACCAGATTTTCGCCGGGATGCAAGGCTACCACCCCCCCGGCGGTGGCTTCTTCCTCTGGCTGCCGGTCGAGGATGGCGAAGCAGCCGCGCTGAAGCTCTGGCGCGAAACAGGCGTCCGGGTGCTGCCCGGCGCTTACCTCTCACGCGATGCCGGGGGCCAGAATCCCGGCAAAGGGTATATCAGGGTCGCCCTCGTGGCCCCAAAAGAAGAAACGCAGCGCGGGCTCACGCAGCTTCGCGACTGCCTCTACGGTCAAGGGACGTAAAGAATGGCATCTTATCAGGCACGGCAGCGCGATCCGCTTCTGGACCACACCACCCAAGCGATGCTTGAGCGCCGGGGACGCGAGCTTCTTGGCATCGCACTTCTGGTGATCGGCTTTGCCTTCATGCTGGCCTTGGGCAGCTATTCGCCTGACGATCCCGGCTGGATGGTCGCCACCGAAGAACCCGCGCAGAACCTGCTTGGCCGCCTCGGCGCGTCCATCGCTTCGACGCTGATCATCATCATCGGCCTTGGCGCCTGGGCGATCCCCACCATCCTCGCCGTCTGGGGCGGTCGGTTCGTCCTGCACCGCGGTGGCGAGCGTGCCGTCAGCCGCGTCGTCTTTGCCGTCATCGCCATCGCCCTCGCCTCGGTCTACGCGGCCACCCTCGTGCCCGGCGCCGACTGGCCACATTCCTTCGGCCTTGGCGGGTTGTTTGGCGACACCGTCCTTGGCTCACTCCTCGGCGTGATGCCCGGCAGCGCCGGCTTTGGCCTGAAACTGCTGTCATTCTGCGCCTTTGCCGCCGTCCTCGCCATGCACCTTTACGTCACCGGCTTTGATCTGACGGAACTCAAGGCGATCTGGCGTTTCCTCCTCGTCGGCTCCATCGTGATCTACTCCGCCCTCCGCACCGCTGCCGGCATCGGCGCACGGAGTGCCGTAATCGGCGCCGCCCGCCTGCAAGATCGCGCCCGCAGCCGTGCGCTGGCTGAACCGCCGGTCACGCCCTCCGCCACCCGCCCGCTTGCCGCCCGCACCACGATGGCCCCCGAACCCCTGCGCGCCGGATCGGCGTGGAACGCGCCCGCCACCCTGCGCGCCGAACCGCGCCATTTCGCCCCGCCCGCCGATCTGCCGAAGGAAAAGCTGGGTTTCCTGGCCCGCATGCGCCGCGCCGTCGAGCCGGAGCCTGAACTGATCGAACCGCAACTGGCCGACAGCGCGTGGCAAGCCGATCTTCCCTCTGAAGACCGTATCAAGGCCCGCATCTCCGACGTGATCCGCAACCGTGTGCAGCGCAGCCCCGAACCCGTGCGCTTCGATGCTGGCCGCATGGAACCCCCCGTGCTGCGCGCGCCCCGCGTCGAACCGCCCATAACCGCGCGCATCGCCGAACCTGCCCCGGTGATGGACGACTGGCAGGACGACACCCTGGAGGACGCCACCTGGGATGCCGAGGAGGATCTGCCGCAGCGCAACCTGCACGCCGACCGCCGCCCCGTGGTGCAACAACCCACCCGCAAGGCCGCCCCGTCGCGCCAGGCGCTGGCCGAAACCCAGCCCGCGCTGCGCTTTGACGATCAGCCCCCGGCCTACGAACTGCCGCCGCTTGGCCTTTTGTCGAACCCAGCCACCGTCCAGCGCACCCAGCTTTCCAACGAAGCGCTGGAAGAAAACGCCCGGATGCTGGAATCCGTCCTCGACGATTACGGCGTGAAGGGCGAGATCACCTCCGTCCGCCCCGGCCCGGTCGTGACGATGTATGAACTGGAACCCGCCCCCGGCCTGAAAGCCAGCCGCGTGATCGGCCTTGCCGACGACATCGCCCGCTCGATGTCGGCGCTGTCCGCCCGCGTTTCCACCGTGCCGGGCCGCACTGTCATCGGCATCGAACTCCCGAATGCCGTGCGCGAAAAGGTCGTGCTGAAGGAAATCCTCTCCGCCCGCGACTTTGGCGACAGCCAGATGCGCTTGCCGCTTGCCTTGGGCAAGGATATCTTCGGTGATCCGATCGTCGCAAACCTTGCGAAAATGCCCCACCTTCTGATCGCCGGCACCACCGGTTCGGGGAAATCCGTCGCGATCAACACGATGATCCTGTCGCTGCTGTATAAACTCAGCCCCGACGAATGCCGGATGATCATGATCGACCCCAAAATGCTGGAACTCAGCGTCTACGACGGCATCCCGCACCTTCTGTCCCCCGTGGTGACCGACCCGAAGAAAGCCGTCGTCGCCCTGAAATGGGTCGTGGGCGAGATGGAGGAGCGTTACCGCAAGATGTCCAAGATGGGCGTGCGCAACATCGAAGGCTACAACGGCCGCGTCCGCGAGGCGCTTGCCAAGCACGAGATGTTCAAGCGCACCATCCAGACCGGATTCGACGAGGAAACCGGCGATCCGATCTTCGAGACCGAGGAATTTCAGCCCGTCACGATTCCCTACATCGTGGTGATCGTGGACGAAATGGCCGACCTGATGATGGTCGCCGGCAAGGAAATCGAAGCCTGCATCCAGCGCCTTGCCCAGATGGCGCGGGCCTCCGGCATCCACCTCATCATGGCCACCCAGCGCCCCTCGGTCGACGTGATCACCGGCACGATCAAGGCCAACTTCCCGACCCGGATTTCCTTCCAGGTCACCTCCAAGATCGACAGCCGCACCATCCTTGGCGAACAGGGCGCCGAACAACTCCTCGGCATGGGCGACATGCTCTACATGGGCAACGGCGCCCGCATCACCCGCATCCACGGCCCCTTCGTTTCCGACGAGGAAGTCGAGGAAATCGTCAACCACCTCAAATCCTACGGCCCGCCCGTCTACATGTCCGGCGTCGTCGAAAGTGCGGATGACGAGCGTGACAACGAGATCGACCTTGTGCTGGGCCTTGGCAGCGAAGGCGATGACACGCTTTACGATCAGGCCGTGGCGATCGTGGCAAAAGACCGCAAATGCTCGACCAGCTACATCCAACGCAAGCTTGGCATCGGCTACAACAAGGCCGCCCGGCTGGTGGAGCAGATGGAAGATCAGGGCGTGGTCACAAAGGCGAACCACGTGGGCAAGCGGGAGATCTTGGTGGAGGAGCGCTGAGTCACGCTCGTTGGGGGACACGTCTGCACGCCCTTTGTGCGTCTCCCCAACGTGCTGCATCTCGCGCCCAAGATCCCACTTTCGCACAGTCAGCGCAAATCGGGCCGGGTGCTTGTCGACTGGACAGTCACCTTCCGGCCCTCTGGAGCCTGCGCGGCCTAACAAATCGTTAAAGTCGTTTTTTCATATAATGAAATCAACGGCTTGAAAAATGTCCCACGGTGGGACACTCACTTTCGCCGCGTCTCCAGCTGGGCCAGCCGCACCTGCCGCAAGGCCTCGACCAACAGGGCTGTCAGCAGGCCAAAACTCAAGAACCCATTGACCGAGGCCATCGCGGCAAAGATCCGCAGCTCCTTCGGCGGCACCACATCCCCCAGCCCCAGCGTCGAAAATGCGACCAGCGAAAAATACATCGATTCCTCCAACGTGGCAAACGCCCCCAACTGAAACAGCGCCAACGCCCAGACCCACACCGCCACCGTGATCAAGGCCAGCACCCACACCCCCACCCCGATCAGCAGCAGCAGCAGCTTTGGCCGTTGCGGCGGGGCAATCAGCCAGGGGTGCGCCCGCTGGAACACCGCCTCCAGCAAGAACGCCCCCACCGCCGCCACGGTGATATTGACCAGCAATAGCCCGGTCCCGAACACGATCTGGATCAGCACGTCATCCCTTCTGGACACAACGCTCCCGCGTCCTTATCTGACACACATCATGGTCGAAAAATCCGATCCCAACTCGAAACTCATCGCAGAAAACCGCCGCGCGCGCTTTGATTATCATATCGAGGCCGATCTGGAGGCTGGCATCATGCTGCTCGGGTCGGAAGTGAAAAGCCTGCGCCAGGGCGGCTCCAACATCGCTGAAAGCTACGCGTCCGTCGAGGGGGGGGAGCTGTGGCTGATCAACGGCTACATCGCGCCCTACCTGCAGGCCAAGACCTGGGGCCACGAAGAACGCCGCCGCCGCAAGCTGCTGGTATCGCGCAAGGAACTCAGCCGCCTCTGGAACGCCGTGGGGCGCGAAGGCATGACCATCGTGCCGATGAAGATGTACTTCAACGACAAGGGCATTGTGAAGCTGAAGCTGGGCATCGCCAAGGGCAAGAAACTGGCCGACAAGCGCGAGACCAGCGCCAAGCGTGACTGGGATCGCCAGAAAGCGCGCCTGATGAAACAGAACAACCAGAACTAATTCCTTACATTACACGGAATTGTTGCCGGTTGAGCGCCGATCTGGCATGTTTCCGCTTACCGGCATACAAATCCGGTCCAACAGTCAGTCGCCTGTGCAGGCGTCGGCGAACAAGGGAAGGTAATGGTATGGAACTGATAATCCAGATTGTCGCGGGGCTTCTGGGCGGCAACGCCGCTGGCGCTGCGTTGAAGAACCTCAGCCTTGGTACAGCGGGCAACACCGTGGTCGGCGGTATTGGCGGCGGGCTGGGGGGCATCTTGATGGGAATGCTTGGTGGGGCCGCACCAGATGCGGCGGCCGCCGCTTCGGGGCTTGATCTTGGCGCTATCATCCAGGCGGTCGCCGGTGGGGGTGTCAGTGGTGCCGTGCTGACGGCTCTTCTGGGTGTCGTGAAAAAGATGCTGGTTAAGGCCTGAGCACATCAGAGCGAGGCGGACAGGTGCCGCCCCGCGACCCTTGCAGGCTTGCTTCGCGCTACCGCTCGCCGATATACCCCCGGCATACTTCGCGAGGTTGCCATGACGCCTTCCCCCGCCGACGACCCCAAGACACTGGTTACCACTGACTGGCTTGCCAGGCACCTGCGTGACCCGGACCTGCGCATCCTTGATGCCAGTTGGTATCTTCCCGATGCCGGGCGCGATGCGAGGGCGGAGTATGGAGCGGCCCATATCCCCGGCGCGCGGTTCTTCGATATCGACGAGATTTCTGACCTGCGCTCGACATTGCCGCACATGGCGCCCCCACCTGAGAAGTTCATCAGCCGAATGCGCGCAATGGGTGTGGGCGATGGCCATCAGGTCGTGGTCTATGACGGGGCAGGGTTGTTCAGCGCCGCCCGCGTCTGGTGGCTGTTTCGCCTGATGGGCAAAACCGATATTGCGGTGCTTGACGGAGGCTTTCCCAAATGGCGTGCGGAGGGTCGTGAGATCGAGGATATGCCACCCATCGTGAAGGACCGCCACATCACCGTCAGCCGCCAGAACCATCTGGTCAAGGACGTGACACAGGTTGCCCACGCCGCGAAACTGGGTGAAGCAGAGATCATCGACGCCCGGTCTGGCCCGCGTTTCCGGGGTGAAGCAGCAGAACCGCGGCCCGGCTTGCGTTCGGGCCACATTCCGGGTGCGAAGAACGTGCCATTTGCCACAGTTCTGAACGCTGACGGCACGATGAAAGCGCCGGCCGAGCTGAAGGTGGTACTTGAGGCGGCGGGGGTAAACCTTGCCAAGCCTGCGATCACCTCGTGCGGGTCGGGTGTCACGGCGGCGGTCCTGTCGCTTGCGCTGGAACGGATCGGTCACCGCAACCACGCGCTCTATGATGGCTCTTGGGCCGAATGGGGCATGTATGACGACCTGAAGGTCGAAGAAGGCCCGCAGGCATAGGCCTGCTTTACCGGAGTCTGCAATGCTTGAAACCCTGAACCCGCAGCCACAGGACAAGATCCTGCAGCTTATCTCGATGTTTCGCGACGACCCAAGGGGCGACAAGATCGACCTTGGCGTCGGTGTCTACAAGGATGCGACCGGGTTGACTCCGGTGATGCGCGCCGTGAAGGCCGCCGAGAAGAAGTTGTGGGAAACCGAAACCACGAAAACCTACACCGGCCTTGCGGGGGAACCTGCCTTCAACGCCGCAATGGTGACAATGATCCTGGGGTCAGGGTATGGTGAACGCGCAGCTTCGGTGGCTACGCCGGGGGGCACCGGGGCGATCCGGCAGGCGCTGGAACTGATACGGCTGGCCGCGCCGGGGGCAACGGTCTGGCTGTCGAGCCCGACGTGGCCGAACCACCCTTCGATCATCAAGTATCTGAAGATGCCGATGGCCGAATACCGCTACTTTGACGTGGTGGCCGGGGGCATCGATTTTGCCGGTCTGATGGAAGATCTGTCGAAGGTGAAGCCGGGCGACGCGGTTCTTTTGCATGGCTGCTGCCACAACCCGACGGGGGCGAACCTTGACGCCGGGCAATGGGATCAGGTGGCAAGGCTTTTGACGGACCGGGGTGCCATTCCGTTCATCGACCTTGCCTACCAAGGTTTCGGAGACGGGCTAGAAGAGGATGCCGCAGCGACCCGGATGATCGCCGCGCGCTTTCCGGAGGTTCTGATCGCCGCCTCCTGCTCAAAGAACTTTGGCATATACCGCGAACGGACCGGCGTGCTGATCGCGCTGACCAGTCCAGACCGTAAGGCCACGGTGCAGGGCAATCTCGCCTTTCTCAACCGTCAGAACTATTCATTTCCGCCAGACCACGGCGCGCGACTGGTGACGATGATCCTTGAGGATGCGGCACTGACGGCAGAGTGGAAGGCCGAGTTAGAGGAGGTGCGGCAGAACATGCTGACCCTGCGCCAGACACTGGCGGACGAATTGCGCAAGGCGACGAATTCCGACCGCTTTGATTTCGTTGCGCGCCACCGAGGGATGTTCAGCCGACTGGGATTGACCGAAGCGCAAGTGGAAGTGCTGCGGAAAGATCATGGCATCTACATGGTGTCTGACAGCCGAATAAATATCGCCGGGTTGAATGCCAGGACGCTGCCGATCCTGGCGAAGGCGATTGCAGCGGTGCTGTGATGGCGGCACAGGCCATCGGTTGCTGTGGCAAACCCAGTGACGGGAATTGTTGCGGGCCAGTCATGTGGCTGTCAGCCCCGATTGGGGCAGGCGCCCCGGTGGACGAATGAAGTCGCCAGCGCCGTGACCGGCCACTGACACATCATGCTTGCAATTGTCCTTTCCCTTGGCGCGGCCGCGACCTTTGCCCTGTCGGCCATGCTGATCGACCGGGTAAATGGGCGGGTTGCCATCCTGCAGCTTGCGCGGTGGCAGATGGGGATCGCGTTTGGAGTGACTCTTGCCATTTCGGCGCTGTTTGGCGGTTGGCAGACAGTGGCTGCATGGCAGTTTGGATTACTGGCCGCATCATCGGCAGCTGGCATCATGCTGGCCTCACTGACCTACTTCGGTGCCATCATGTTTGCCGGGCCGCGCATTTCGGCGTTGCTTTTCACGCTGGCATCGCCTTTCGCGCTTTTGATGGGGTTTCTGGCGCTGGGCGAGACGGTATCGATCGCTCAGGGAGCTGGTATCGCGCTGATCCTTTTCGGCATTATGTTGGCCATAACCGCCCCGGCCGATGCGCCTGTTGTCGGGCGTAGTGTCAGGCCAGTCTGGCAAGGGATCACCCTTGGTGTCATCACCTCGGTAGGGCAGGCGGCGGGCAGTCTGTTGGCGCGTCCGGCGATGGCTGCAGGCGTGGAGCCAGTGACGGCCATGGCGATCCGGTCCGGCCTAGGCTTTGCGTTCTTTCTGGCCTTGATGGTGATTCCGATGGCCCGGCGGGCGATGCCGCTTGGCCGGTCTGAACTGGTGAACATCGGCGGATCGGCCGTCCTTGGCATGTTCATCGGCATGTCATTCCTGATGGCGGCGCTTGCGCGCGGGGATGTCGGCATAGTCTCGACCTTGTCGTCGACCACGCCGATCCTGATCCTGCCGATGCTTTGGGCCACAACGGGAAAACGGCCCGCTGTGGCCGCGTGGGTTGGTGCGATCCTTGCCGTGGCGGGAACCGCCCTGATCAGTCTTGCCTAGCGCCTTGCAAGGACCGCTACGGCCACGCCCGAGGCCATGATCATCGCCATGCCTATGAGCGCAAGCCCATCTGGTACATGCGCAAACACAAGCCAGCCCAGGATCGCCGCCCAGACGATGTGAAGATAGTTCACCGGCGCCAGAAGCGAGGCGGGAGCTTGGCGGTAGGCGGCGGTGAACAGAAGATGCCCCACGGTTCCCAGAACGCCCAGTACTATCATCAATACAGCGTCGAAAGGGTCAGGCATGGCCCCGCTCAAAGACCAAGGCAGAAACGCGGTGAATACGACTGTTCCAACCAGCGCGGTATGAAACAGCATCGCCATTGTCGTTTCTGTCCGCGTGAGCATTCGGGTCAGGAGATGATACACGGTTGCGCAACCCGCGTTGACCAGACACCATGTTACGCCTAGCGGGTCGAGCCCACTGCCCGGACGCGCGATGACCAGCACGCCCACAAAGCTGCACGCAGCCGCCATCCAACCCACCATACTGACTTTTTCGCCAAGGATTGGACCTGCCGCGAGCATCACAAGAAATGGGGCGATGTAGATGATGGCGACGGTTTCGCCAACCGGCATCACACGCAGCGCGAAGACCATGCTGAGCGAAGCCGCCGCGAGGCACGCTCCTCGCAACAGCATCAACCCGAGACGGTTTGCGCGCCACAGCACCGTTCCGTGTCTTGGCACCATCACTGCGACCAAAATCAGCAGGTTCACGCCATAGCGCACCGCCAGCAACAGGGGCACTGCGTACAGCATCGCCAGATGCTTGCTGACCGTATCGGAAAGACCGAACAAGAACGTGGCCGCCACAACTAACGCCACACCGTTCAACGCAGCATCGTGGTGCGGTGCAGCGGATTCGGGCGGGTTGGTCATCATCAGGGCTTTCGGCGTGGCTGCCGACCTTAGCAATTTGCCCAGACGGCTGACAGTGCTTCAGCAAAAGAAAAGCGGCTCGCGGGGGGAGGACCCACGAGCCGTTCAGGAAAGCTGGCGAGGGGAGGAGGAACCCGCCAGGACGTATTGGGGCCGGCCAACGGCAAGCCCCGAAAGAGTCACATGTTGTAGGCGCTTTCGCCGTGCGAGGTTTGATCAAGCCCCTGCCGCTCGTCATCCGCCGAGGGGCGAAGCCCGAAGACAAGTTTGATCACATAGAACAGCAAGAGCGAGACCACAGCCGTCCAGACCACCGTTACGGCCACGGCCTTGATCTGCGTCCAGACCTGAGCACCCATGTCGTAGGCTCCGGCTACTGCTGGGAACACGGTGTAGTCGATCCAGCCCTGACCGCCCAGGCTTGGGTCCGCCACGATACCAGTGCCGATTGCGCCGATGATACCGCCAATGCCGTGCACACCAAACACATCGAGGCTGTCATCAAAGTTGAACGCTTTTTTCACGCTCGACACGAAGATGTAGCAGACCGGTGAGACAATCAGGCCGAGCATCACAGCACCCATCGGCGACGCAAAGCCGGACGCCGGGGTGATAGCGACGAGGCCAGCCACCGCCCCAGTCACCGCGCCCAGAAGCGACGGACGGCCGTGACGGATCTGTTCGACGATGCACCACGACAGGGTGGCGGCAGCGGTTGCAACAAAAGTGTTCAGGAAAGCCAAAGCAGCAAGGCCGTTCGCTTCCAGGTTGGACCCGGCGTTGAACCCGAACCAGCCAACCCAGAGCAGTGAAGCGCCGACCATCGTCAAGGTCAGGCTGTGCGGCGGCATCGGTTCCTTGTTGTAGCCGATGCGCTTGCCGATCACGATACAGCCGATCAGGCCTGCGACGCCGGCGTTGATGTGAACTACCGTTCCACCTGCGAAATCAAGCGCACCCCAGCCCCAGAGAAGTCCCATGTCGCCCGCGTACTCTGGCACCGACAGGAAGTCCGGGCCGGCCCAGAACCACACCATGTGTGCGATCGGATAGTACGCCAACAGGAGCCAACCCACCACGAAAGTCATCAACGGCCAGAATTTCACCCTCTCGGCAAACGCGCCAACGATCAGTGCAGGCGTGATGCAAGCAAACGTCATCTGAAACACCACAAAGGCGTATTCGGGGATGTAGACGTTGTTCGAGAAGGTCGCAGCATACGTGCCGGTCGACACCCCGGCGAGGAAGGCTTTTGACAACCCGCCAACGTAAGCCGACCCCGGCGTGAAGGCGAGGCTGTATCCCACGGCCACCCACATCACGGCCGCTATCGACACGATCATGAAAACCTGCATCAGCAAGCTTAGCATGTTCTTGGTACGCACCAGACCGCCGTAGAACAGCGCCAACGCGGGGATCGACATCATCAGCACGAGCGCTGACGAGACCAGCATCCACGTAGTGTCTCCCTTGTTGACCATGGTGGCCATCTGTTCGACCGACGGGTTCAAGATCGGCCCGGCGGCTTCCTGCGCCCAGGCGGGCATACCGGCGAGAAGCGAGGCTCCCGCAGAGGCTATGCCGGAATATTTCGTGAGTTTCTTCATTTCAGTGGTTTCCCCTTGCCCCACACGCATCACAGCGCATCGTCATCGGTTTCGCCGGTGCGCACCCGCACGGCATGTTGCACGTCGAGGACGAAAATCTTTCCGTCACCGATCTTGTCGGTCTTTGCTGTCTTCTGGATGGTGCTGACAACCTGGTCGGCCAAGCCGTCGGCCACGACGATTTCCAGCCGGACCTTTGGTACAAAGTTCACGGCATATTCGGCGCCACGATAGATCTCGGTGTGGCCGGACTGGCTGCCGAAACCCTTGATCTCTGTCACCATCATTCCGCGCACGCCGATGGCGGTCAGCGCTTCGCGAACTTCCTCAAGCTTGAACGGCTTGATTGCTGCGATAATGAGCTTCACTTCTTTCCCCTTCTGTCGTTGCGGTCCCCCGAGGGCGCGGGATCTCTCGCAGCAATGAGGCAGGGCATTGGGTGGCCAGCACAAGAAAACGGCGGCGAGAATCGGCCAGACGGAATGTCCAGTTGCACAAATTTTGCACTTATATGCGGCATTGACTAAATTTTAAGCGATAAGCGAATTCGAATCGAGATTGGCCAATCTGTGCTTTCCTGAATTTCCCGGGTATCCTTGCAATCAATCAGATCGCGAAAAAATGGCGGGCAGGCGAGCATGGCGGGAAAGATCGGCGGGCGCAGGCCTCTGGTGGCGGACAGGCGCTATGCGACCAAGACAACCTCCGGTGGCGGCGGGCCGCGCAAGCCCGCCGACCCGGCCCGCAAACCTACCCGACAGCGACGGGTCAGGTCGCAGCGAAAGCATGGTCTCATCGTCGGCGCGATTCGGGCGTTGTGGAGGATGGTCTGGGCCGTTGTCTGGCGCCTGGGGGCGGTCAGTGCATTGATCCTT
This sequence comes from uncultured Alphaproteobacteria bacterium, assembly GCA_963822435.1. Classification (GTDB taxonomy): domain Bacteria; phylum Pseudomonadota; class Alphaproteobacteria; order Rhodobacterales; family Rhodobacteraceae; genus JAUYQR01. Next base: position 657,234 of record CAWGHN010000003.1, on the reverse strand, counting down.
GCGGGGATCGTGTTCTATTTCTATGCGCAACTTCCGCCTGTTGCTGATCTTATGGATGCCAGAGCGCGTGGATCGGTTACCATGCTTGACCGCGACGGCAAGGTGTTCGCCTGGCGCGGCGAAACGTTCGGCGGCACGATCACGGCCGAAACGGTCTCGCCCTATCTTCACGATGCGGTTGTGGCGACGGAGGATAAACGCTTCTACTGGCATTTCGGGATCAGCCCGCGGGGTATTGCCAGCGCGATCCGCATCAACCTGTCTGAAGGGCGCGGCCCGCTGGAAGGAAACGGCGGCTCCACGATCACCCAGCAGGTGGCAAAGCTGTTGTGCCTTGGGGTTCCCTACAATTCGGCGACCTGGAAATCGGAAAGGGAATATGAGGCCGACTGCCGACGCGGCGGTATCTGGCGCAAGTTGAAAGAAGTGCCCTACGCAATGGCGATGGAAGCGAAGTATTCCAAGGAGGAAATCCTTACGATCTACTTCAACCGAGCCTATCTGGGCGCTGGTGCGCGCGGCTTCGAGGCGGCGGCACAGCGGTACTTCGGAAAGTCTGCAAACAAGGTGACGATTGCCGAAGCCGCGATGTTAGCCGGTCTTTTGAAAGCACCGTCCACCTTTGCGCCGACGGCCAGCCTGGAGCGGGCGCGCGCCCGCGCCAACGTGGTGATCGGACTGATGGAAGAGCAGGGCTACCTTACAGCCGCCGAGGCAGATGAGGCGCGTGACAAACCGGCTTCGTTGTCAAAGGCGGCCGAGCAGAAGACCGGCGGCTTCTTCGCCGACTGGGTCATGGACACCGCGCCGGATTTTCTGGCGGGCGACACGACGGAAGACGTGATTATCGAAACCACCCTTGACCAGGGGCTACAAAAGAAAGCGGAAGACGCGCTGGCCTACATCTTCGATGCCAAGGTCAAGGCTGGATCAAAGGCGCAGGCCGCGATCGTGGTAATGAGTGCGGATGGTGCCGTGCGCGCCATGGTCGGCGGCCGGAACCTTCCGAACGCTGGCGACTTCAACCGTGCCACGCAAGCACTGCGCCAGACCGGTTCGGCTTTCAAGCCGTTCGCCTATGCCGTTGCAATGGACCTTGGCTGGTCGCCAATGGATTATGTCGAGGATATTCCGCTTACCATCAACATTCCGGGTTCAGGGCCGTGGACGCCACAGAACTATGACAAGGACTACAAGGGGGTCATCACCCTGACGCAGGCCTTGGCGGAAAGCCGCAATATCCCTGCCGTCCGCGTCTCTGAAGCAGTTGGACGTGATCTTGTGCGCAAGGTCGCTACGGAATTCGGCATCGCCTCGAATATGGCGGACGGCCCGGCCCTCGCCCTTGGCGCCTCTGAATCCACCCTGATCGAAATGACAGGGGCCTATGCGGGCATCTTGAACGGTGGCTCTGCTGTCACGCCTTACGGATTGAACGAACTGCGGCTTCAGGGTGACGACGAGGTGTTGTTCGGCAAGGGCGGCGGTATCGGCGAGCGGGTGATTTCCGAAACGGCAGCGCGTGCGCTGACCTACATGATGTCCGAGGTTCTAATCTCGGGCACGGGCAAGCGCGCACGGCTGGATGACCGGGACGCTGCCGGCAAGACCGGCACCACCCAGGGCGCCCGAGATGCGTGGTTTGTGGGCTTCACCGCCGACTACGTGGTCGGCGTCTGGATGGGCAACGACGACAACTCACCCCTTACCGGCGTCACCGGCGGAGGGTTGCCTGCTGAGATCTGGCACGAGGTCATGGTGCGGATCAACGAAGGCCTGCCTGCCACGCCGCTGCAAATGGAAATTCCGCCGTCAAAGTACGTGGCGGCCGATCCGAATTATCAAGAGCCCGAATACACAGATGCCCTGCCCGAGGCATACGTTGATCCCATGCCCGACATCGGTACCGATGGCGGCCAAAAGGACATCGTCGAGCAGATACTGGAAGACATTCTAGGCACGGGCAACTGATCCAGAAGCCCGTGCCGGCTTCGCCTGAGCGTTCACTACAGGGCTGTGAGGTCGCTTATCAGGCGATCCAGATCCCCATCGCGCTGGTCCAACAATGCGCCGATCTCGGTGCGCTCGGACGCCAGCATGTTGACGCCCTCGATGATGATGTTGAAGAACAGGTTCTTGCCCGATTTGTCCGACACATGCCAACGCAGGTCAAACGGTGCCTCTCCCTGAAGATAAGCGGTCGAGACCACTTCATAGTAGCTTTTTATCGCGCGGGCGTCGTTTACCTCGATCTTTCCACCGATGAACTCGCGGAATCGGCGACCGTATTTCCGGCTGAGATAACCCTGATAAGCCTTGGTGAAGGACGAAAGCTGGCCCTTTGACGCCGATCGCGCCGCCGGTCCCAGCGCTGATCGGGCGATCGTGGGGACGTCGGCATAGCGAGTGAACACCTTCTCGAACTCAGGATACATGGCGTTCTGCGACTTGCCGGAGTTTATGATCTGGTTCACATCCGCCACGGCCTTGTCGATCAACTGTTTGGCCTGATCGACCGTCAGCGCTGCAGCCGTGCGGGGAAGCGCAGCCGCTGCCATGGCTGCAACCAACCCGACCGCAACGGTGCGGCGCGACGGAGAGTAAGGATTATTGGTCATAAGGGTCCTCATAGGGGTCGATGAACGCATCGTCTTGCGCAGTGGTTCCAGGTGCTTGCTGACCCAATTCGAACCTGCGGTTTTGCAAGAACAGCAGGCGCGCCTGCGCATAGCTGTCTGCGCTTTCATATAGTATCGACTCAACGGTTTCTGCGTAGCGATTGCGATCACCTAGCCGTGAGAACAACTTGGCGATCGAGGCTGCATTGGCCTCGCGGTTTGGAAACGCCAATCGGGTGGGATTGAGAACGATATCAACGACTGACCCGGCCGCATCGCGCGCCGTCGATGGCCCCATCAGCGGCACTTCGAGGTAAACGCCTTCGCCCACGCCCCAGACGGCCAGCGTTTCACCAAAATCCGTAGGCTGTGATGGTAGACCAAGCGCCGTCGCAGCGTCGAAGAGGCCGGCCACGCCCATTGTCAGGTTCATTGCCAACCGGAGCGAGTTTGTTGCCGCGTCGGCCACGTTTGCTTGCAAAAGATTGTTCGCGATGTCGCCCGGAAGGTCCAGTGTGCGGGCTACGTTGCCAACCACACGCTGAGCCGGCATTGGCACTATCGTGCCATATCCCTTTGCGGCAGGGCCGACGAGGATGCGGTCTACGCTTCGGTTGAAGGCATGCACCTGGCGATTCGTCGGCTCGTAAGGATCGTTTATCCCATCAGGCCCCGGGCTTCCGGCGCAGCCAGAAACCACCACCAAAATGGTAAGGGCGAAAGCCCAGCGCGGAAATCTGTCCAGAATTAAGGAAATCCTCAGACCCATGTACCTAACGTCCGAACAATGAAAGCCCTTGGCGCAGGACTTGGCAGGAATTGACATGGCATATGTTCGTGACCTCGGCAACACAACCGCCCTATGTCGCAGCCATACGATGGGCGGCAGAATGACGCCGGAAGTGTAGAATGCGTACAGTGTCTGGCAAGGCCGGATTTCCGACTGGAGTGTGCGCTGGGACAGCAGAACTGGATGTAGCGCGAAGGGCTCTGAACCCAGCCCTGTTCGTGGCGTTCGTCTTTTCGGTGTTTGTGAATTTGCTGATGCTGACGGCACCGCTCTACATGCTGCAGATCTACGACCGCGTGCTCGTCTCAAGATCGTCGGAAACGTTGGCGGCGCTTTCTATTCTGGCGGCTGGCCTGTTCGTCTTGATGGGCATCATCGATCACGCCCGCGCCCGCATAACAGCGCGCGTCGCCGTGCGTTTGCAGGCCTCGCTGGATGATCGGGTGCTTTCGGCAGCGCTTGCACGGATGCGCGAGGTCCGTAACGATGCGGCCGCATATTCCGCGCAGAATGATATCAATGAGACCGCTCGATTTTGGGCGTCTCCGGTTTTCTTGGCTGTTCTCGACACGCCGTGGACGCCGGTCTTTATCGGTGCGATCTTTGTTTTTCATCCATGGCTTGGTTGGTTGGCCGCGTCGGGTGGCGCACTGTTGCTGCTGGCGGGCTGGCTGAACCATCGGGCCACAGACGAACCGTTGTTTCAGGCCAATCGCGCATCGCAAGCGGCCGACCGCCAAAGTGATGCCCTGAAAACAGAGTTTGATGTTGTCCATGCGCTTGGCATGGCCCCGGCTGCGCTTACCCGTTGGCACGCGCACCGACGGCTGGCACAGCAGCACGGCCTTTCTGCGGCGGACATCGCGGGCCGCTGGGCGGTCTTTACCCGCACCTTCCGATTGTTTCTTCAGTCTGCGATGCTGGGACTTGCCGCCTATCTGGCCATTGGCGGTCAGGTGTCTGGTGGTGCGATGATCGCGTCCTCCATCCTGATGGGGCGTGCGTTGCAGCCACTGGAAATGATTGTCGCACAATGGGGCACCATCGCCCGCGCCCGGCAAGCCAGGCTTCGACTTGCCGCATTGCTTTCGAGTGCACCGGCGGATCAACAGCGCACGCCGCTGCCGCGACCTGAGGCGCGGTTGGAGGTTGCCGGGATAACATTGGTTCCGCCCGGTGGATACACACCAGTGCTGCGCGGCATTTTCCTAAACCTGGACCGCGGACAAGCATTGGGTGTCATCGGCAACTCGGGGGCTGGAAAATCAGCCTTGGCCCACGCGTTGACCGGAATCTGGAGGCCGGTTTCGGGACAAATCCGCCTTGGCGGTGCCACTCTTGATCAGTATGAGCCCACGACCCTTGGCCGCTGCATCGGGTATCTCCCGCAAAGGATCACGCTGTTCGAAGGTACGGTTGCGGAGAACATAGCGCGGCTCGACACCAGCGCTGATCCTTCCCGCATCGTGGAAGCGGCACGTCGGGCTGCGGCGCACGACATGATTCTTCGGCTTCCGGAAGGCTATGACACGATCGTGGGCTCTGGGGGGGGCGGGCTTTCAGGCGGCCAGTTGCAGCGAATTGGTCTGGCCCGTGCACTTTACGGCGACCCTGTAATGCTGATTCTTGATGAGCCTGATTCTAGCCTCGACAACGAAGGATCAATGGCACTTGGTCAAGCCATCCGCAGCGCCAAAGCAAGCGGTGCAATCGTGCTTGTCATGGCTCACCGCCCGGCAGCGTTGCAGGACTGCGAGTTTCTGATGGTGTTGAAGGATGGCGCTGTCGCCGCAATGGGCCCGCGCGACAGCGTCCTGCGCGACATGGTTCGCAATGCCAGCGATATCACCCGCATTTTTACGCACGTCGGTGCCGCATGAGCGACCTATCGATCCGTACGCCACTGATCGTTGGGACTGTGGCCATCTTTTGGCTTGTTGCGGGCCTTGGCGGCTGGTCAGTATCAACCTCCCTCGCCGGAGCGATCATCGCGGAAGGGAGGGTGCAAGTGGAGCGAAACCGCCAGATCGTGCAGCACCCTGACGGGGGCGTCGTCACTGACATCCTCGTTCGGGAAGGTGATCACGTCACCGCAGGACGGGTCCTGCTGCGGCTTGACGGGGCGGCTCTGAACTCCGACCTTGCTATTGTCGAAGGCCGCCTTATTGAACTCGCGGCTGAAAATGCGCGTCTCGTGGCGGAGCGCGACGGACTGACAACTCCGACATTTCCACCAGAAGTGTTTGCGCGCGCCCACCATGACACCGTGGTCGCCGCACAGATTGATGGGCAACTCCGGCTTTGGGCAGCCAGACGGGCCGCCCTGATCGACGCCACGTCGCATCTTGACCGTCGCATTGACCTCTATCGCGCGCAATCCGCCGGGATTGCTGCTCAGATCACCGCAATCAGACAGCAGGCGACGCTTGTGGCGGCAGAACTTGCGACCCAGCAACGCCTTGCCACCAAAGGATTGGTTGCACAGGGCGCACTTTTGCCGCTGAAGCGCGCGGTCACCCAGTTGGAGGGCCAGCTTGGTGATCTTGCAGCCTCCCGTGCCCAGGTTCTCGGTCTGATAACCGAGGCTGAAATGCAAATCGCCAACCTCGCCACTCGGCGCACCGAGGAGGCCGGCGACCAACTGCGCGAAAACGCCCCTGTCTTTATCGAACTCACGGAGCAAAAGCGGGCGCTGCAAGGCCGAATCGCTCGACTTGATCTGCGAGCGCCAGTTGATGGCCTGGTGCTTGGCCTTCAAGTCACCACCCCGCGCGCCGTGCTGCGAGCGGCCGATCCAGCGCTCTATGTTGTCCCGCAAGACCGCGCGCTGGTGATCAGTGCCAAAATAGCGCCGGCGAATATCGACAGCGTCCGACTGAACCAAGTGGTGGAAATCTCTGTCACGGCTCTGGCCGATCACGATGCTCCGCGGCTTACTGGCAAGATTTCCGTGATTTCTGCAGATGCTTTGGCAGACACAAATGGAGGTCTGCAATACTACAGGGTTGAGATCGTGCTCGATCCTGGTCAACTCGAGCGAATTGCTCCGGGCAGGCTGTTGCCCGGAATGCCGGTTGCCGTGTTCGTTCAAACTGGTGCGCAGACGCCGATGGCTTATTTGCTGCAGCCGTTCGCAGCCTATTTCTCTCGCGCGCTCCTTGAAACATGACCCGCGTGGGCTTCAATGGGGCCCCGACGCTGTTTTGTTTGTCGCGTTGCAAGCATGCAATCGGTGCTCTTGCCCCCACCTTGCGCATCAGATTAGCTTTGCCAAAGCCGCAAGGAGCCGCAAATGCACTCAATCGACCACCGCCTCGCCGACCTTGGCGTTGTCCTCCCCGATGCCCCTGCCCCGGCGGCCAATTATGTGCCCTTTGTGATCACAGGAAACCTTGTCCACATCTCCGGCCAGATCAGCCAGAACGAGGGCGGCCTGATCAAGGGGCGCCTTGGCGATGATCTGGCGGTCGAACAAGGGGCCGAAGCGGCAAGGCGCTGTGCCATCTCGTTGCTGGCGCAATTGAAGAAGGCCTGCAACGGTGATTTTTCGCGGGTTTCGAAGGCGGTGAAGCTGGTCGGTTTCGTCAATTCCACGCCTGCGTTCACCGACCAGCCCAAAGTCATCAATGGCGCATCCGATTTCCTCGTCGCAGTTATGGGTGAGGCCGGTCGCCATGCCCGCTCCGCTGTTTCGGCCGCCTCTCTTCCGCTGGGAGTTGCGGTGGAAATCGAAGCTATCTTCGAATTGCGCTGATGCGTGTCCCGCTGCCGGCAGGGTTTCTCAGCCTGCCCATAGCCCACCGCGCCTTGCACGATCGCGCCAAGCGTCGTCCTGAAAACTCTGTCGGCGCCATCCGCGCGGCCGTTGTCGCGGGCTATGCGATCGAGATCGACATTCAGGTCTCCTCGGACGGGGTTCCGATGGTCTTCCACGACGACGAGCTGGATCGTCTGACCGGCTACTCCGGCCCTGTATCAGCTTATACCGCCAAAGAATTGAACCGGATCGAACTGCGCGATTCCGATGATACTATTCCGACGTTGGCCCAGATTTTGGCGCTCGTCGCTGGCCGAGTTCCGCTGCTGATCGAAATCAAGGACCAGACGCAGGCGATGTCTGACACCGATGGCCGGTTCGAAGCCGCGATTGCAGCGCTGCTTTCGCTATACCAAGGACCGGTTGCGGTCATGTCGTTCAATCCGTTTTCGGTGGCGCATATGGCGCGCTTTGCCCCTGGTCTGCCGCGAGGTCTTACGACGTCTGCCTATGACCCTGCAGATTGGTCGCCCCTTCCGCCAGAAACATGTGCGCGCCTCCGCGAAATTCCCGATTTTGACCGCACCCTTTCCAGCTTCATCAGTCACGAGGCGGTCGATCTTTCCCGTACCCGCGTGGATGAACTCAAAGAGCGAGGCGTGGCTATCCTGTGTTGGACAATCCGCTCGCCAGAGGCCGAGGCAGTTGCCCGTCGGATCGCGCAGAATGTCACCTTTGAAGGCTACCTGCCACGCATCGCTTGACCCAAGCGAAACCTGCCACAGCTTGCGCTTTCCGGATATCCTGCAGCCGCGGGATTGCAAAACCCCGCATCGCCCGCAGTCACGAAGGCCGCCATGATGACCGATATCACGCTTCATGACAGCCTTGCCGAAATCTCGGCCGCCGCATGGGATGCTGTCGCTGCCCCCGAGCAAGCCTTTGGTCGCCCTATTGATCCCTTTACCACCCACCGCTTCCTGTTGGCGCTGGAAAGATCGGGTTCAACCGGCGCTGGAACCGGCTGGCAGGCAAAGCCGCTTGCGCTGAGGCACGACGAGCAACTTGTTGCCGTTACGCCGCTTTACGTGAAATCGCACAGCCAGGGCGAATACATCTTCGACCACGGCTGGGCGCAGGGATACGAGCGGGCAGGGGGCCGCTACTATCCCAAGCTACAGATTGCCGTGCCCTTTACGCCAGCGACAGGTCGCCGCTTCCTCGGTCCGCTCAACCATGCCGAAACGCTGCTTCGCGCCGCGATCGGGATCACCGCGCAGAACCGATTGTCATCGCTTCACGTCACGTTCTGCACAAACGCCGAGGCCGAGGCCCTTGCCAGCATCGAGGGCACGCTGCGCCGCGTGACCCAGCAGTTCCACTGGGAGAACCAAGGCTACGCAACGTTTGACGATTTCCTAGCCCAGCTCGCCAGCCGGAAACGTAAGATGATCCGCAAGGAGCGTGACACTGCCCGCGGTCATGGCCTCACGATCCGTGCGCTGACTGGCGATGAGATTGAACCTGCGCACTGGGATGCGTTCTGGCAGTTCTATCAGGACACCGGGGCGCGGAAATGGGGCACCCCTTACCTTACCCGCCGCGCTTTCACCCAGTTCCACGAAAGTATGCGCAATGACATGCTTCTGGTTCTTGCGTTCAACGGTGATCGTCCTGTTGCTGGCGCGTTGAACTTTATCGGGCGCGACACGCTTTTCGGCCGCTACTGGGGCGCAGTCGAGGATTACCCCTGCCTGCATTTTGAACTTTGCTATTATCAGGCCATCGAATGGGCCATCCAGAACGGGCTGCAACGGGTTGAGGCCGGTGCGCAGGGAGAGCACAAACTGGCGCGCGGTTACTTGCCGACCCCGGTGCACTCACTGCACTGGATCGCGGACGAGGGTTTCCGCAACGCTGTTGCCCGCTATCTTGCCGAGGAACGCCGCGCCATAGATGAGGAAATCGAGGTGCTCACCGCCTACGGCCCCTTCCGGCGTGTCGCGTCAGAGGATTGATAGGATGTTGCGAAGGCAGCACTGACGTTTCATACCAGTCCGCAAACCCGGTCGCGCCTCAGAATGGCCGAGGCTTGCGCAGTCCACCGCACTCACCAACGTGCGTTTTCTGAAAGGGTAGACATGGCAACGCTTCTGACGACCACCGCGCGCAAGGCCGGATTGCCGGGTCTGGGCGAAACCGGCTGGGCCGCTGTTCCCGACCGAGACGCGATCCGAAAGGTCTGGAAGTTCCGCAATTTCTCGGAGGCGTGGGGCTTCATGTCGCGCGCTGCCTTGTTGGCGGAAAAGCTGAACCACCACCCGGAATGGCGGAACGTGTACAACGTTGTCGATGTGACCCTGACAACACATGATTGCCACGGCCTGAGCGACCTTGACCTCAAACTCGCCGAAGCGATGGACAGGTTCGCAGGGCAAGCCGAAGTGCAGCGAGATCATGGCCAGCCCATGCAATCGCTATGCGAGGTGCGCGCTGCCCGATGACCGGACAGGTCGGTTCCTTTTCAGGTGATGAACCGATCGACTTGATCCAGTATGGTGTTGCCTGCGGAAATCTCGCAAGCGCCTGGGGTCTCCTCAAGGTTCAGCACTTCGACAAAGCCATCCACCGCAAGCAGCGAATAGCGGCGCGAGCGGTCAAGCATCCCACGTTCCAGTACCGAATACTCCATGCTGATCTGCTTGGTGAAGACAGCAGCCGGGTCGGCCAATACCAGAATTCCCGCGGCGATGGCGCCCGTCGTTTCGGCCCATCGCCGCATGACATGTGGATCATTGACCGAAACGCAGATGATCTCCTCCACGCCCTTGGCGCGCAGCGCATCCGCATTGCGCACGAAACTGGGCATGTGGGCACTGTCGCAGGTCGGCGTGAACGCTCCGGGAACGGCAAAAATTACCACTCTCCGCCCCGCCAGAAGCTCTCGCAACGGCACTGAAACCATCCCACCGTCCCGCATTTGCAGGAAGGTGGCGTCGGGCAGGGCCATCCCCGCCCGAAGCACCTCGGCCATGCCTCAGATCTCCGCCAGCAGCGCCTCGCCGGTGGAGATGTTGCACACTCCCGGCTCGTCGATATTGGCTTTGGTGATCACGCCGTCCTCGATGACCAGCGCATAGCGGTTTGAGCGCCCGACCAGCCCCAGATGCGGCGCGGTGAAATCCATTCCCAAACCCCTGGTAAACGACCCGTCGGCATCGCCAACAAGGCTGATCCCCGCCTTCGTCGCGCCCGTGGATTCGCCCCACGCTTTCAGAACGAAGGGATCATTCACAGAAAGGCAGATGATCTCTTCGACACCTTTGGCGCGGAACGCATCCGCCGTGCGGATGAAACTTGGGATATGGGCTGTCGTGCATGGCCCGGTAAACGCCCCTGGAAGCGCGAACAGGATCACTTTCCGCCCCGCCAGACGCGACGACAGCGAAAACGTCTCCGGCCCGTTTGCGCTCATTTCCACCAGCGTCGCCTCGGGCAGCTTGCCCCCCACAGAAATCGTCATGAATGCGTCCTCGTGCGTTGCGTTTCTTTCGCATCGGGATATAGGGTCCGCCCGATGGGTCGGCCAGAGGAAATGCGACATGCGGGTGGTTGTGATCGGAGCGGGGCAGGCGGGAGCAGCGCTTGTGGCAAAGCTTCGGGCGCTGGGCCACACCGGCCCGCTTACACTGATCGGTGATGAACCCGCCCCGCCCTATCAGCGCCCGCCTCTGTCGAAGGCCTATCTGATGGGCGAGATGGATGAGGAGCGTCTCTGGCTCCGCTCGGCCGAGTTTTACGCAGACAACGCCATCTCCCTCCTTCTTGGACGACCGGTCACAAGCATCGACCGCATTGCAAAGATCGTGAACCTTGACGATGAGGTCATACCGTACGACGTGCTGGTTCTCACCACGGGTTCGTATGCGCGCAAGCTGCCTGCCGCCGTCGGCGGGACACTTTCGGGTGTATACGTCGTCCGCACACTAGCCGATGTCGATGCAATGAAGGTTGAATTCCAGCCTGACCGCCGTCTTGTGATCGTTGGAGGTGGCTATATCGGGCTGGAGGCGGCTGCAGTGGCTGCCAAGCTTGGCCTTGACGTAACTGTTCTGGAAATGGCCCCGCGCATTCTGCAACGGGTCGCTTCACCAGAAACGTCCAGTTATTTCCGGGCACTTCACACCGCTCGTGGCGTGACTATCCTTGAGTCTACCGGCCTCGACCGTCTTTTGGGCGAGACACGCGTCTGTGGCGTACGCCTGACGGACGGGCGCGAATTGCCCGCCGATTTCGTGATCGCAGGTGTGGGCATCCTGCCCGGTATCGCGCTTGCCGAAGCAGCCGGACTTACCCTCGACAACGGTATCGCCACCAACGCATTGGGCCAGACCTCCGACCCGGCGATCTGGGCGGCAGGCGACTGCGCCTCGTTCCCCTGGCGTGGCGGACGGTTACGGATGGAATCCGTCGGCAATGCCATCGACATGGCCGAAGCCGTCGCCGCCAACATTCTTGGCGCGAACGAGGAATATCAGGCGAAGCCGTGGTTCTGGTCCGATCAATATGATTGCAAGCTGCAGATCGCCGGTCTGAATACTGGATATGACCAGATCGTGACCCGCCTCGGCGAAGGCGATGGCGTGTCGTTCTGGTATTACGCTGGCGACCGCCTGCTTGCCGTAGATGCGATGAACGACGCCCGCGCCTATATGGTTGGCAAGCGCCTGATCGAGACTGGGAAATCACCCGACAAGGCCGAAATCGCCGACACCGCCACTGACCTAAAGGCGCTGCTCAAACGATGAGGATCATCGGCGGCACTTCGCGCGGCTTGCGCCTAGCCCCGGTCGGCGCGGGTGATGCCGCCGCCCACCTTCGACCGACGTCGGACCGGGTGCGCGAGGCTATCTTCAACCTTCTCATCAACGGGGGTTATGGGAATCCGGTTGCAGGTGCCTGTGTGCTCGACCTTTTTGCTGGGACTGGCGCGCTTGGGTTGGAGGCGCTCAGCCGTGGTGCCGCCCAAGCCACTTTCGTCGAAACCGGCGCCCCCGCGCTTGCCCTGATCAAGCAGAACATCACTCTGATGCGCGCCGAGGGTCGAACGTCTGTCCTGAAACGCGACGCCACCAATCTCGGCCTGGGCAGCCCGCACAGCCTTGTGTTTCTTGACCCGCCCTATGGCAAATCGCTAGGCCAATCCGCCCTTTTGGCTGCCCAAGCCAATGGCTGGCTCTCCCCCGAGGCGCTGATCGTCTGGGAGGAAGGCGTCAAACCTGCAGTGCCGGTAGGTTTTGAGGAACTTGACCAGCGCAGATATGGAGACACCTTTGTCACCATCCTGAAGGTCACACCTCGGAAAGAATCGTCATGACTCCATCTGCTGTCCTCTTCGATTGCGACGGCGTCATCGTCGACAGCGAAGGCCCCACCTTCCTGATGCTGCAAGCAGATTTCGCGGCCCATGGCCTGCCTCTTACCCTGCACGAGCTGGAGACCAACTGGATCGGCGCCACGGCAGAGGATCTGTATCTGCGCGCCCGATCCGAAGGTGCTACCTTGCCCGAAGGCTGGGTCGCCGATTTCTACGTCCGACTGAACTGCCGTCTCGCTGAAGGTGTCCCGCTAATCCCCGGTATCCTGACCGTGCTGGATGCGCTTGACCGCGCCGGCATCCCCTATGCGGTCTGCTCCAATGGAACCTTGCCGAAGATGCAGGTCACCCTCGGCCAGCACGGTTTGCTTTCCAGGTTGAACGGCCACACCTATTCGGGTCAGGCGCTCGGCCGACCGAAACCCGCGCCTGACGTGTACCTCCATGCCTCTCGTGCTCTGGACGTTGCCCCGGAAACGACCGTCGTCATCGAAGACAGCCCGACCGGCGCTCGCGCTGCCCGTGCTGCGGGCATCCGCTGCTTTGGCTACGCGCCGCTTGGTCTCCATCCCGGCCTCACAGCCGAAGGTGCCATTCTTTTTCAACGAATGACCGATCTGCCCGCTTTGATAGGGCTCTGAGGATCTCCTCTTTCCATAGGTTCCAATGGGTTGGTATTGGCCATCGTTGTCGCCAGCCGCTGTCGCTCCAGCCCATGACGCCGCGTCCCGGGTGACTTCCCCGCCCAAACCCTGCACTCTCCTGTCAAACTTGGAGCCTGCATATGCCTTTCCCCCACCTCCTCGCTCCGCTTGACCTTGGCCATACCCTGCTCAGGAACCGTGTGGTAATGGGCTCGATGCACACGGGTCTGGAGGAGACGGGCGACTGGGCGCGTGTCGCAAAATTCTATGCTGCCCGTGCTCGTGGCGGCGTTGGCCTTATCGTCACAGGCGGCATGGCTCCGAACCGCGAAGGCGGCGTCTTTCCCGGCGCGGCTGGGCTTTTCACCAATCAGGACATAGCGAACCACACCCGTGTCACCAGCGCGGTCCACGCCGATGGAGGCAAGATCGCCATGCAGATCCTGCACGCTGGCCGCTACGCCTATTCGCCCGAGTGTGTGGCCCCATCGGCGATCAGATCACCGATTTCGCCGTTTGCGCCGAAGGAGCTCGACGAGGAAGGCATCGAAAAGCAGATCAGCGACATTGTCACCGCTGCCTTCCGTGCTCGCGAAGCGGGTTATGATGGGGTGGAGGTGATGGGATCGGAAGGCTACTTTCTGAATCAGTTCCTGGTCACCCACACCAACCGCCGCACCGACCGCTGGGGAGGTGACTACGCCAACCGCATGCGCCTGCCGGTCGAAGTGGTGCGCCGCGTCCGCGCCGCTACAGGTTCCGATTTCATCCTGATTTACCGGCTGTCATTGATCGATCTCGTCCCCGACGGTTCGAGTTGGGACGAAGTCGTGAGTCTGGCGAAGTCGATCGAACAGGCGGGAGCGTCCCTCATCAATACCGGCATCGGCTGGCATGAGGCGCGTGTGCCCACAATCGCCACATCAGTCCCGCGCGCCGCTTTTGCCTACCTCACAGCAATGTTGCGGCCCGAGGTGACGATCCCCGTCATCACCTCCAACCGCATCAACACGCCCGAGGTGGCCGAGGCGATCCTTGCTTCAGGGCAAGCCGACTTGGTGTCGATGGCGCGCCCATTTCTTGCTGACCCTGATTTTGTGGCCAAGGCAGCGTCAGGTCGCGCCGCTGAAATCGCTCCCTGTATCGCCTGCAATCAGGCCTGCCTTGACCACACCTTTTCCGGCAAGCTGACGTCTTGCCTTGTCAACCCGCGCGCCTGCGCGGAAACCGAACTTGTGTATACACAGGCCGTCGCGCCCAAACGCGTCGCAATCGTCGGTGCCGGCCCGGCGGGGATGATGGCCGCCATCACGGCTGCCGGGCGTGGCCACCGGGTCACCCTCTTCGACAAGGCCGACGAAGTTGGCGGCCAACTCAATCTCGCCAAACAGGTTCCGGGGAAAGAGGAGTTTCATGGTCTTGTGCGCTGGTTTTCCACCATGCTTGAACGGTCTGGTGTGGCGCTTCGTCTTGGTGCCGAGGCAAGGCCGCAAGACCTCCAATCCTTCGATGAAATCGTCATCGCAACTGGGGTCAAGCCCCGCGATCCCGGCATACCAACTGACCCGGGCGCCCTGGTCCTCAACTATATTGATGTTCTTCATGGCGTGCCGGTTGGCCACCGCGTCGCAGTAATCGGCGCCGGCGGCATTGGCTTTGACGTTGCTGAGACCCTTGTTCACGCCGGAAGGAGCCCCACCGAACACCCGGAACTCTGGCGCGCCGAATGGGGCGTCTCCGCGCCCTGGCAGGATCGTGGCGGTCTTTTACCCAATGGACCGGCCCCAACACCCCCGGCGCGGAACGTCATCCTTCTGCAACGCAAGGCGGAGAAACCCGGCCGCCGTCTGGGCAAGACCACCGGCTGGATCCACCGGGCGGGCCTTGCGATGAAGGGGGTCAAGATGGTAGGCGGCGTGAATTACGAACGCATCACTCGTGACGGCCTCGCCGTCAGCTACGGTGCGAACCGCGAGCGTCCTGAAACGCTCGCGGTCGATGCCGTGGTTCTTTGCGCGGGGCAGGAACCGGACCGCAAGCTGTCGGATCAGCTTGTTGCCCTCGGCATACCCCACCACGTCATAGGTGGGGCTGATGTTGCGGCAGAGCTCGACGCGAAGCGCGCCATAGATCAGGGCGCACGCCTGGCAGCCCGGCTCTGACCGCGCGATATCGTCAGCTTTTGGGGGCCGGTGCCGTCAGCACCGCATTGTCCAGCGCTGCCTTCAGTTCGGTTTGATCGACCGCCCCGTCGCCGTTGGCATCCACACCCTTGAAGGCATCTTCGGTCAATTCCGGCCATACTGCCTGAAGCTCAGCCAGCGACCACGTCCCATTGGCATCGGTGTCTTCCACCTGCGGCAGGTCCTGCGCAAAGGCAGCGCCGACAAACGCAAGCGGGGCCAGCACGAATGCGAAGCGTTTCATGGAAGTCTCCTTTTTCAGTCTACGGTTGTGCGGTACATTTTTGTTGCCGCAGGAAGGTGACTGACGTCTTTCGGGCGAACATTCCAGCTCTACCTCCAAAATCAAAAAGCCTGTCACCAGAATCTGCCTGTGGCCCACTGGTCCTGGGACATTTTCCCGCCGTTACCCGGATCTGGCCGTTGTTCCGCCGTTGCTTTGCACACGCTTTGGCAGAGTATCGCCTAATTCTGGCTGTCCGTTTCGTTTCGCTGCCATCAACGATCCCACACAATACCCCGGATAGGTCGCGGCATCGCCCCTATCCTGCCCGATTTTGAAGCGAAACAACATCAAGCTTCAGAACGTCTGCTGCCAAGAGGACAAAGATGGACCGACTAACCGAGATGGAGGCCTTCGCCACAGTAGTGGACCAAGGTGGCTTCACGGATGCGGCCAAGAAGATGGGCATTTCCAAATCCGCCGTGTCAAAGCACGTGTCGGCACTGGAGGCGCGCTTGGGGGCACGTCTTCTGAACCGAACGACACGACGGGTCAGCCCTACCGAGATCGGCCTTGCCTATTACGACCGCGCCCGCCGGGTGTTGAACGATGCGGGCGAGGCAGATGCGCTTGTCACGTCGATGCAGTCTGCGCCCTCGGGCCTTCTGCGGGTATCGGTCGCCACTGACTTTGGTGTGAACCTGTTGTCGCCGATCCTAGGGGAGTTTCTGCTCGAATACCCCGATATCACCGTCAACATGGTGCTGAACAATCGATATGTCGAACTGATCTCGGAAGGGTTCGACATGGCGATCCGGGTGGGTGATTTGGAAGACAGCTCGCTCCGCGCCCGCAAGCTGACGGAGACGACAAAGCGGATGATCGGCGCGCCGAGTTATTTCCAGAAGTTCGGCCGCCCAATGAAGATCGACGATCTGAACGACCATAAACTGCTGCACTATTCCAACCAGGCCAATGGCAATGTCTGGAAGATAACTGCTCCTTCCGGCGAAAAGCGCCAGGTCCGCTCGGTGGGCTGGCTGACGGTGAATGACGGGCAGTCGCTGCTGAACGCCGCCGTGTCGGGCCTTGGCATCGCATACCTGCCATCATTTCTATATGCCGATGCGATGCGTCAGGGCCTTGTGGAAGAGGCGATCCCCGGTCTGCCGGTGGAATCGCTGGGGATCTACGCGGTCTATCCACCGGGGCGCTTTACCCAACCGAAGGTTCGCGCTTTCATTGATTTTCTCGCCCGTCGATATGCCGACAAAGGCCCCGACAACTGGTGAGGTGACAGCACGTCGCGGCCCGAACTTCCCCCAGGGCCGCTACCGGGTCGAGGTCACTATGGCCTCGACCCTTCTGTTTTTCTGGCGCCCATCCTCGGTCTGGTTGCTTGCGCGCGGTGCCAGATAGCCCACCCCTTCCGACGTCAGCCGTGCTGCCTCTACACCGTATCGGTCAATCAGCACTTCCCGCACCAGGTCGGCTCGGCGCTCCGACAGCGCAATGTTGGCCACCAGCGATCCTGACGCATCGGTATGGCCGACCAGCGCCAGCGTCTTGTCAGGGTTTGCCGCCAGCCACGCAGCCAGCGCAGCTATGGAAGCGTAGTCGCCATCCGCCAGCGCCGCCGCGCCACTGGCGAAAACAAGATCGTCCAGCGCAACCGCGCCGTTCCTGTCAAGCCTCGCACCCAAGTCTCCGGGTGGTGGCAGAGCGTCCTTCGCAGCTGCACCACCGAGTTCGATTTCGGGAGCCGGTGCCGATGTCGGTGGCGGTGGAAAAACTGCATCAGGCAATGGCATTCTGCCCACCCGTGTCACTTGCACGAAACCTGACAGTACGGATCGACTGACAAGGATACTGACCGCCTCACTTTCCTTTTCGGCCGATAGAAAGCGATAATCTCCCAGATCAACATGCATGTCAGGCTCTGGCATCACCTCGGTGCCATAGCGGAAATCGAACCCGCCACACGCGCGGGCGTCGCAGTCGAGAACGATCTTGAACCCCTCGCGCAAAAGCTGACCGCGCAACGGTTCCAGCAACGCCAATGTCGTAAGCCCCGCGGTATCAAGCCGGTAGGCACGTTGGTCTACCGCGCCCTCCTTCACTCGAACTGGAACCGTCTTGCCGTCAAATGGTCCGACTGGCAGCGCATAACTGCCGGGCGCTTCGCTGCGACGTGCTTCTGCCATCACCGCTGCTGGCAGTTCGAGCGTCAATGCCGCCGCTCTGCCCACAAGCGCCAGCACAAATGTAGCGCAAAGAAAACCTTTTATTTTCAATGTATAGCCTGCATATCCGCATTACCGCTTCCGATAATGATACTGTCCCACAACTTCCATCCCGACACGAGCATACATCGTCCGCGCGGCAACGTTCCGCTCCGTTACCACAAGCGACAGTCGGCCAGCGCCTTGGGCCATTGCCCAGTTGGCCGCCGCCTTCAAGAGGATCTGCCCTGCTCCCTTGCGGCGGAACCGGTGACTCACTTCCAGCGCGTGCAGCATCGCTTCCGACCCGTGCAACGCCACGAATGCCACACCCACCGGCTTGTCGGCCATTCGCGCCAACAGCGCCGCCTTGGCGCCTTTGACGCGGGCCATCACCGCAAGTCGTTCCGGCCCTATGCCGCCCTCGGCCCAAAGGCTGCATGCAATCTGAAGGGGCGGCCAGTGTGCGAAAGCCGCCAATGGGTCGAGAACGCCGGCCAGCGTTGACGCAGGCGCGCAATACGCGATCACAGGGTCAACGATCCGGTATCCGCGCGCCGCAAGCGATGCGTCAAGCGCCGTGTCCCCAGCGCGGATCAGGAACAATTGCTCGGACATGGCCGCTTCGGCAGCTGCAAGGTCCGCTTCGGTCCAGGCCCTCTCTGCAGATGCCGCAGAGACCCGCTTGCCCCCGCCCGCACCCTCGCGCAGGCGGAACGGGCCGATGTCGTGCGTTCGGGCCGCAGGCCACGTTGCCTCCATCACCTCGGCCAAGGTTTCAGGCGTCATCCGAAAAGCTGTGCAAGGCGAACCATCGCCTCGTCTACCCGCGCGGGGTCGGTGCCGCGGATGACGAGGTTCGTGCCATGCGCACCGTTAACCGTGAAGGGATAGGACCCCATTGACAGGTCCGGAAACTCAGCCGCCAGGGCGCCGAAAGGCCCAGCAATCTCTCCCTCGCCGCGCTCGACCCGGAGGGACTGGCTCAACAGCGGTGCGCCTCCGGTCAGTGTCGGCAAAAGGCCCGCCAGCATTGCCTCGAAAATCCTTGGAACGCCGGCCATAACATGAACATTGCCAACGGTGAAACCGGGGGCCACCGACACGGGGTTCTCGATCAGCGTCGCGCCATCCGGTATCCGCGCCATGCGCTGCCGTGCCTCGTTGAAAGCCAAGCCGGAGCGTTCATAGTGCGCACCCAGCAGCTTCATCGCATCAGCCCGGTGCGTGATCGTTACCCGCAGGGCGTTGGCCACAGCATCGGCGGTTATGTCGTCATGCGTTGGCCCGATCCCACCGCTGGTGAACAGGTGGTCATAGGCAGCCGACAAGGCCCGCACCCCGGCGACGATGGCCACATGGTCGTCCGGCACCACCCTAACTTCGGCCAGAGTGATCCCGACCCGCGTCAGTTCGTTCGCCAGATAATGCATGTTGGAATCGCGGGTGCGGCCCGACAGTATTTCATCGCCGATAACCAGCATCGCTGCCGTTGGATTTGCCATTGTCTGCCTCGCCCGGTTCACAGTTATCGGATATAGCCGTGCTTCCCTGGCTTTCAAAGCCCGGGCCTCTGGCCATTTCTGCTGTCCCGGCCTATGTAGGCGTCAAATCAAGAGGCTTGTCGTGGACGAAATGCGTGCCCGTATCACCAAGGACGGCATCCGCATCTATGAAGATGCGGATTTTGTCGGCATGCGCATTGCTGGCCGCTCGGCTGCGGAAATCCTTGATGCGGTAGCGCCTTTGGTCGTGCCAGGTATTACCACGGCCGAGCTTGATGATTTCATCACCGCAGAAATAGCGCGTCGCGGTGTCACTTCGGCAACCATCGGCTACAAGGGCTACAAGCACGCCTCCTGTATTTCGGTGAACCATGTCGTATGTCACGGCATCCCGGGGGCAAAGGTTCTGGCCGACGGTGATATCCTGAACATCGACGTGACCGTCATTGTTGACGGGTGGTTCGGTGACACCAGCCGGATGTATGTGGCCGGGGCGCTGGCCCGCAAATCGGAACGGCTGATCGAGGTGACGCATGAGGGGCTGATGCGCGGCATCGCTGCAGTCAAGCCCGGCAACACCTTTGGCGATATCGGCCACGCCATTCAGTCGTATGTCGAATCGCAGCGCATGTCCGTGGTGCGCGATTTCTGCGGTCATGGCCTTGGCCGGGTATTTCACGCTCCGCCAAACGTGCTTCACTATGGCCGTGCCGGTTTTGGCCCCGTTCTTGAAGAAGGCATGTTCTTTACGATCGAACCGATGGTCAATCTGGGTCGCCCCGAAACCAAGGTTCTGTCCGACGACTGGACGGCAGTCACGCGCGACAAGTCCCTGTCGGCGCAATTTGAACACTCGGTGGGCGTAACTGCTATTGGATGCGAGGTATTCACGGCTTCACCTACGGGAAAATTCCACCCGACCTGGGGCTGAAGCCACGTTTCACTCTGCGAAATGGCGCCGGAAGGCCCGCTTCAGGATTTCAAGTTCGGCGCGCATCAGGTCGATTTCGCTTCGAAGATCGTCTTCCAGCACATCGCCTGCGATCACTGTAAACTGGGCCAACGTCCTGTTCCCCGCGCGGATCAGAAAGGTCTGCACCCCCTCGCTCAACACCTCGAGCGGGATCGGCACGCGAACCGTGATTTCGCCTTCGGGACCGATGATTTGCTGCACGCCCGAAATCGGACTGCCTAGATGCGTGACTTCAAGCGCAGCGACCGGATCGCGCGTGCCGCTGAGCACGCCTTCCCAGACGCCCGCAGCAATCCGGCCGCCTGTCAGCGAAAGACCATTCTTCATCGTTTGGTACCCCTTACAACTCGGCGCGCGGCCTCCGGCTGATAACGATATCGTGCAACCTTACTGAATTCATCGCGGGACGGTCAAAAATCATGTCCAGCCACACGCGTTCCACCCGTTTTTCATCGAACTTCGCATAGGCCAGATCGAATTCCACCACCTGATGGTGCGCGTCAGATGCAAGCTCTTGTACCAACTGCTCGGTATTCGGGCCGTGCTTGATGTTCAGCCGTGCATACGCCCGTACAGGTTTCTCGCAGTCGATCACTGCTTCCAGCCGCAGCAGATGTCTTGGCTTGAAGCCTTCAGACACAGCATCAGGAAGGATCAGCGTCACCGATACGAAACTGCCCAGAAACCCGTAGATATCCAATGCTAGACCATAGCGGTCGCTACGGGTTTGTCGGGCGACAACTTCCCTCAGGCTGCAGTCGTGGTGAAGTTCCACCTCATTGCTCAGGGCTGTGCGCAGTTCTCGGGCCTCATACCAGCGTACTGGCGCCGGACCCAGCCAGAGGTCTGGTCTCCACGACCAATCGGTGCCCAACGGTGCCGCGGGCATTGCCCTTCCGCCAGCGGCCTTGGCCTGCCGGGCTGCGATGGCGTGTATCAGGCGATTGATCTCGCGGCGCATCGTGTGGGCCCTCGATTGCCATGCCTTTAGCGCCACTGGGTCCATTGTCGGCGCGGCGTCGGCCACATTGGACCAACGCTCTTGCACCTTGCGCAATCGCCGCCGTTCCAGAAAATTGCCGATCCGCCCGCTCATTCGCCGCCTTGCCCGGTTTCTTGCCACCTTAAGGCAGCATTACCATGCTGCCAGCTACCATTCAGGTTGCATTGTCGGCATTGGCCGCGCGCAACCCGGCAATCGCCCTCAGAAGCAGCGCTCGCCCCTCGGCCACGCTTAAGGGTTGGCCACTCGGTGGGGTCACCGCAAGGGTCACAAGCCGTCCGCGCAACCCAAGGACAGCCCGCCAGTATTCCCCCACGGCCCGGTCTGTCAGATGAAGCACGACTGCCCCGTCTGCCGAGCCGATCTCATGAACCGTCACGGCGCTTGCCTGCCCGCTTCTGCTAAGGGCCGCGCGCCCATCGGCAGTTGCGAAATAATCTGCAAGGGATTGAGTTCCTGCCGTCAGTACGGCAGCAGACCCCGCAGCACCAACGGTTGCGGTGATTGCAGCGGGCGGCACACTGGCCGTATCCGAACACCGCCCCATGATGATCACGGCTGCCATCTCCGTCGCCTGGCTTGCTGCACGATCAACGCAGTAACCACCCGGCGCGGGCACCGTGATCTCTCCGTTCATGATCGTTGCCGACCGTGCGCCAGACGGCCCGCTTTCCATCGCCACGCAGGCTGCCAGCGGCAGGATCAGGCCAAACCCGAGCGGGCAGGCCTTACTGATCCATGTAGACATGGCTCTCCGCCTTGGCGCCGGGATGCGTCACTGCGCCCCACCGCGCACCACCAACCAGTTTGGCGAACTTGTGGACCGCACCCGAGGTATAGGCCGTCTTGCGCGGCCCTTTCCACTCGGCCTTGCGCTTGGCGAACTCTTCGTCCGACACATTCACCGACAGCTCGCCCGTCAGCGCGTTCAGCGTGATGACGTCCCCGTTCTTCAGCAGGGCAATTGGCCCGCCATGCGCCGCTTCCGGCCCGACGTGGCCCACGCAGAAGCCCCGGGTCGCACCGGAGAACCGCCCATCGGTGATAAGTGCCACCTTCTTGCCCATGCCCTGGCCGCTCAATGCCGCCGTGGTCGACAGCATCTCTCGCATGCCCGGTCCACCTGCTGGGCCTTCGTTGCGAATGACGATCACTTCGCCTTCCTCGTAGGCGCGCTGCTTCACTGCCTCGAACGCGTCTTCCTCGCACTCGAAGACCCGTGCCGGTCCGCTGAACACCTGCTCGGCCTCGCTCATGCCGGCAACCTTCACGATGGCCCCATCTGGCGCCACGTTGCCGCGCAAGGCAACGACGCCGCCGGTCTTTGTGATGGGTGAACCGATGTGATAGATCACCCGGCCGTCCGCCTCGCCGCGGATTTCGTCCAGGCTTTCGCCCAGCGTCTTGCCGCTCGCGGTCATGCAATCAAGGTGCAGCAGGCCTTCCTTCGCCAATTCCTTCATCACCACGGCCACGCCGCCAACTTCGTGCAGGTCCTTGGCGACGTATTTGCCGCCGGGGCGCAGGTCGACGAAATAGGGCGTGTCCTTCATGCAGGCGGCCACGTCGAACAGATCGAAGTCGATCCCTGCCTCATTCGCCAGCGCCGGCAGGTGCAGCGCGGCGTTGGTAGAACCGCCCGTGCAGCCGACGACCCGTGCTGCGTTCTCCAGCGCCTTCCGCGTTACGATATCCCGCGCACGGATGTTCTTTTCGATCAGGTGCATCACCGCAACGCCCGACGCCTCGCCATATTGGTCACGGCTTTCATACGGTGCGGGCGCGCTGGACGAATTCAGCAGTGCAAGACCAATCGCCTCGGACACGCAGGCCATCGTGTTCGCCGTGTACTGCGCGCCGCAGGCACCGGAGGACGGGCAGGCCACCCGCTCCATGATCTCAAGTTCCGCGTCAGACAGGTTCCCGGCCTGATGCTTGCCCACGGCTTCGAACATGTCTTGCACGGTGATGTCCTGGCCCTTGTAGCGGCCCGGCAGGATCGACCCGCCATAGATAAAGACGCGCGGCACGTTTAGCCGAACCATCGCCATCATCATCCCCGGCAGGGACTTGTCGCAGCCCGCAAGCCCGACAATCGCGTCATAGCAATGGCCGCGCATCGTCAGTTCCACGGTATCCGCAATGGCGTCGCGCGAGGCGAGCGAGGACCGCATCCCTTCATGCCCCATCGCGATCCCGTCGGTCACGGTGATCGTCGTGAACTCACGCGGGGTGCCGCCGCCCTTCTTGACCCCGTGCTTCACGATCTGCGCCTGACGGTTCAGCGCAATGTTGCACGGCGCGGCCTCGTTCCAGCAGGTCGCCACGCCAACCCAAGGTTGATGGATCTCTTCTTCCGTGATGCCCATCGCGTAGAAATAGCTGCGATGCGGGGCGCGCGCCGGGCCTTCAGTCACATGGCGGCTTGGAAGTTTGGATTTGTCGAAACGTGTGTTGGTGCTCATCAGCGGTGTCTCCCCCGGGAACTGGCAGGCATTGGATAAGGGTGCCGCCGGGGCGGAGCAAGGACGAATAACCCGTCAGTGTCGTCAAATGACGCGCTCAGCCGCCATCATTGATAGCTGTCGTTGCAGTTTGCATCAGACCGTCAAGGTGCGATCGCATCGTGTCGACGAAGCCAACGTAGGCCGCGAGCGGGCCTTGCAGCGCCGGTACTTGCTGCGCAAGTTGCGGAGCAGCGAGATAAGCCACCAGTCCCACAATCGCCAGCGCCATCATCATCAGAAAGCCGCTACGAAAGCTGTTTCGGCCAGCGATGAGATCCGGCAGCGCCTCGATCTCGGCATCGGGATCGACGGGTCGGTCGGAAGGGCGAAGGGTAGAGTTGATTTCTTCGACATCCGGCAGCAGGTCACGACGGGCTGATGGCCGTGTGCTCTCCTCGGTCATGTCGGGCTGAGGGGCACGGTCAACGGTGGGCGCAACTGCCGCCGTCGCAACGGCTGCCGTCGTAACGGCTGCCGCGATCGCGGTGTCGAGGCCAAGGTCCGTCTGCGTTTCGATCGGACGGCTTTCGCTGCTGCGCGCCTTTGCCTCGCGCTCTGCTTCTTCACGCAGGATCGCAAGAACGGATTCGTCCACGGCATAGCCTTTGCCGGCAACTCCAACCGTTGGCTCTGGTGGTGCAGCCAAATCGTCAGGCTCTGCTGGCGCCGCTGACGGCGCGGCGATGCTGACTTCCGCCGCGGCGCCGGGTGTTTCGGTCAGGGGTTCGGCCGAAACCGATGCCTTGCGTGCGCCAGCCGGTTCCGTACCTGGCTTGATCTGAAACCAGGCATGGTTGCAATTGGCGCATTGCACATCGCGACCACTTTGCGGGATCGCATCGTCTGGCACTTCGTACTTGGCGTCGCAATTCGGGCAAACCAAACGCATTTCATTCCCTCAAAGCCAATAGAACCGGCTCCCCCGGTGCTGTTTGTAACGCCTATTCCTTTCCACTCCAAGGGTTTGTGTCTGACTCTTGTGTAATCCTTCACCGCTGTGCGATGGAAAGCGCAGTTCTTGCGGCACGCCGTGCCCTCTTTGCCGACAATGCGCGCCCCAACCGGGGCCGGGAGAAATGCGTGATTGCCTTTCAAAACGTGGCCTATAGGTATGGCGGAGGTGACCTTCTGACAGACGTGTCGGTTCGCTTGGCACCTGGGTCGTTTCACTTTCTGACAGGGCCGTCCGGGTCGGGAAAATCGACGTTCCTCAAACTCGCCTATGCCGAGCTTTATCCAACGGCGGGCGGGGTCACGATCTTCGACCGTGACGCACAGACCCTTACGCGTGATGATGTCGCCATAACCCGCCGCCGGATTGGCATCGTGCATCAGGACTGCAAGTTTCTTGATCACCTAAGCTTGGCTGCCAACATGGCTCTGCCTTTCACTGTCGCTGGCCGGGACTGCGACCCGCAGGATCTTGACGACCTTCTTGCCTGGGTTGGCCTGAAGCACCTTGCGAATGCGCTGCCTCCGTCACTGTCGGGCGGCGAACGCCAGCGTGCGGCCCTTGCCCGCGCCGTTATCGTTGGACCCGACGTTATCCTTGCTGACGAACCTACCGGCAACGTCGACTGGGAGATGTCGCTGCGAATTCTGACCCTGCTGGTCGAACTGAACCGCATGGGTAAGACCATCCTCGTCGCTACCCACGACCTCAACCTGATACGTCAGGCGAAATCGCAGGTCGCCACCCGCGTCTTGCGCATCGCCAAGCAGAAGGTTCAGCTTGCGGGGGCCGATCTGTGAAACTGATGAGCCCATTGCTGCAAAACCTGTCACTTCCACGGTTCGGCAGGGACACAACCCCCATGAACCCCGCCCTGAGCATCGTGCCGCAGTCGGGCCCAACAGCAACGCTCACCACCTTCACGGCGGGGGCGATGACGTTCCTTTGCGTTTTCGCGCTCGCCCTGTCGCTTGCCTCGGGACGCTTGGCCGACCGCTGGTCCGATGCATTGGCCCGCACCGCGACGATCCGCATTTCGGCTCCGCCAGACCAGATGAAGTTGCAGACCGACGCGATCCTGACGCTTCTGGCCAGCACGCCCGGCGTCGCTTCGTCGCGCGCGCTGACCGATGCCGAACAGCGCGCCCTGCTGGAGCCGTGGTTCGGCCCCGATCTTCCGCTTGACGCCCTGCCAATCCCCCGGCTCATCGAAATCGTCGAGGCCGATCCCGGGTATGATGGTGAAGGGTTGCGCCAACGTCTCGCCGCCGAAGCTCCCGGCGCTGTGCTGGACGACCATACTCGCTGGCGTCGCCCGTTGGCCGAAGCAGCCGGCCGGATCCGTCTTTTGGGCATATTGTCCATCGGCCTCATCGGTGCTGCGATGGCCGCCATGATCACCCTTGCCGCCAGCGCCGCACTTGCGGCCAACGCCGAAGTGATCCGCGTTCTTCGCCTTGTCGGCGCGAAGGACAGCTACATCGCCCGTGCCTTTGTCCGCCGGTTCACCGTGCGCAGCTTCACCGGCGCGTTGATTGGTGCGGTGGCCGGCCTCATTGGCGTGGCCTTTCTGCCAGCCGCAGATGCTGCCGGTGGCTTTCTTACCGGCCTTGGCTTTGTCGGGGCGGGCTGGCTTTGGCCGTTTGCCCTGCCGCCGCTCGCAGCCCTTGTTGCATTTGCGGCCACTCGCCGCGCCGCATTTGCCAAACTGAAGGAACTCACATGATCACGTTACGCTGGCTGCTCTCGCTGATCTTCATCGCGCAGATGTATGTGGCGATGGCCGTGATCGCAGTGATCTTCGCGCCTTGGGCATTGTTTTCGCGCACCGGCGCGCGGACGGCTTGCAAGACCTTCTGCCGCTGGGTGATCTTCACGCTTCGTCTGCTATGTGGCCTGCGCTGCGAAGTGCGTGGCACGCCGCCTGCGGCAGAGGCTGTGGTCGCCGCAAAGCACCAAAGCTTTCTCGACATCATCCTGATCTTCAACGCCGTCCCGGCTGGCAAGTTCATCATGAAGCGGGAACTGATCTACACGCCTTTTCTTGGCCAATATGCGCTGAAGATCGGCTGTGTGCCGGTCAACCGGGGCAAGCGGGGAACTGCCATCGCCAAGATGAAAGCCGACGTCGCCAAGGGCGCCGCCGAACCCGGCCAGCTTATCATCTACCCGCAAGGCACCCGAGTCGCCCCCGGTGTGGTGAAGCCTTACAAGGTGGGCACCGGGCTGCTTTACGAACAACTTGCCCAGCCCTGCTATCCCGTGGCCACCAATGTTGGCGTATTCTGGCCCAAGCGCGGCATCCTGCGTCACCCGGGCCTCGCCGTCGTGGAATTCTTGCCGCCGATCCCGCCCGGCAAGCCGATCCCGGTTTTCATGGCCGAACTTGAAGCCGCTGTCGAAACTCACTCCGACCTCCTGATGGCCGAAGCCGGATTCAGACCCCGCTGATCCCGCGATGCCATACCCACTGCCACGGGTGCGGCGCATCCGACGGGCCGCAATCACGCCAGCTTCAACGCCACGATCCCGCCGATGATCAGCAAGATTCCCGCTGTCCGCAGTGCGCTGATCGGTTCGCCGAAAAGGATAACCGCCGCGACCGCTGTGCCGACCGCCCCGATTCCAACCCAGACGGCGTAGGCCGTCCCCACTGGAATGTCCCGCATCGCCAAGCTCAACAGATAAAAGCTCGCCAACGCCCCGATCACGGTCAGGGTCGAAGGAAGCGGCCTGGAGAAGCCTTCGGAATACTTCAGCCCAAGCGCCCAGCCGGTTTCCAGCAACCCTGCGATGACGATCAAAAGCCAGGGGTTGGTCACGCAGCCAGCCCCTTTGTCCCCATGTCGAGAAATTTCTGCCGCCGGTCGCGGATAAGGGCTTCGGACTTCTTGCCTGACAATTCCTTCAGCATTGTCTCGATCGCCTTGCCGACAGCGTCGATCGCATCCTTTGGGGCACGTTGAGCGCCGCCCATCGGTTCCTTGATGATCCTGTCGATCACACCCAGCTTCTGCAAATCCTGAGCGGTAAGCCGCAGCGCCTCGGCCGCCTCGCGCATCTTTTCAGCGTCCTTCCACAGGATCGACGCACAGCCTTCCGGGCTGATCACCGAATAGACCGAATGTTCCAGCATCGCTACGCGGTTCGCCGTAGCAAAAGCCACCGCGCCGCCGGACCCGCCTTCGCCGATGACTACCGAAATCAGCGGCACTCCGATCGCCAGACACTTCTCGGTGCTGCGCGCGATGGCCTCGGCCTGACCGCGTTCTTCGGCGCCTTTGCCGGGATAGGCACCGGGCGTGTCGACCAGAGTGATCACTGGCAGCCGGAACCGATCGGCCAGGTCCATCAACCGGATTGCCTTGCGATATCCCTCGGGCCGCGCCATCCCGAAGTTTCGCTCTATCCGGGTCTTGGTATCGTTGCCCTTCTCGTGGCCGATCACGACGACCGGCTGATCATTGAACCGCGCGATCCCGCCCATCACAGCATGGTCGTCAGCAAAGGCGCGGTCCCCTGCCAAACTGGTGAATTCGGTGAACAGCGCCTCCACATAGTCCTTGCAATGCGGTCGGTCGGGGTGCCGGGCAACAAGGCATTTCTGCCAGGCGGTCAGGTTCTTGTAGAGGTCGCGGAGCGCGGTTTCGGCCTTGCGATCCAGCGCCTCAGCTTCCTTCGACACGTCCATGCCGGGGCTGCTTTTGGCCATCGCCCTGAGTTCTTCTGCCTTGCCTTCGATTTCGGCGAGGGGCTTTTCGAATTCCAGGTAGTTCATCAAGGTTATCCTTAAGGGGGCCGTTCCTATATGCCCCCGGCCCCGCTGTGATGCAACTCGGCAAGAATTGTCTGGCGCGTCCGCGCCATTCCCCTCTCCAGCAAGGGAGGATCACAGTTCCACAAACAGCACCGCCCCGTGGCTGGGCCACGGGGCGTGCATCCTCCCATTCGCCGCGCGGGGCCTCCCCTCCCCTTGGGTGCGCGGCTCAGGTATCCTTTTGCAGACTGCCCGGTGATCAGGCGGTCGTGGGAAAAAACTGCCCGTTTCAAGGGCGGTTTGTCAACGGTTCATCAAGCTCCCGCTATGATTTCAGCTTGCCGCACGATTACCTCCGCCTGACGCATGCTGGCAATGTCGACCAGACGCCCCCTGTAGACGGCAGCGCCTTGCCCGGCGGCTGTGGCGGCCTCCATCGCCGCAAGAATCTCGCGCGCCTCGGTTACTGCGCCGTCGGACGGAGTGAACACCTCATTTGCAAGTGCCACCTGCCTTGGGTGGATTGCCCACTTGCCGACCATCCCCAATGTCGCCGACCGCAGCGCTTGGGCGCGGAACCCTTCCTCGTCTGAAAAATCCCCGAAGGGCCCGTCAACTGGCAAAACGCCGTGGGTACGGCAGGCTGCGACGATGGCCGCCTGCGCCCAATGCCAAGGGTCTGACCAATACTTTGCCCCTTCGCGATGCATGTAGTAGTTCTCTTGGGTCCCGCCGATACCGGTGGTTTGCATCCCCATGCTGGCGGCGAAGTCTGCTGCCCCAAGGCTCATCGCCTTTAGTCGGGGTGAAGAGGCTGCGATTTCATCGACATGTGTGATCCCGGCAGCGGTCTCGATGATGACTTCAAGGCTGATCCGTTTCTTGCGCCCCGCCGCCGCTTCGCAAGCCGTGACCAAGGCGTCCACGGCATAAACGTCAGCTGCACAGCCGACCTTCGGGATCATGATCTGGTCAAGCCGCTCGCCAGCCTGTTCCAACAGATCGACCACATCCCGATACCAATAAGGGGTGTCGAGACCGTTGATGCGAACGCTCAATGTCTTGCGCCCCCAGTCAATGTCAGTGATCGCCCGGATGATGTTCGCCCGCGCCTGCGCCTTGTCGGCTGGCGCCACCGAATCCTCAAGGTCAAGGTTGATTACGTCGGCCGACGAAGCTGCCATCTTGGCAAAAAGCTCAGAGCGCGAACCGGGGCCAAAAAGCTGACACCGATTCGGGCGAGCGGGGGTGGCGGGCTGCAGGCGAAAGCTCATGAAGTCCTCTTGGTAACTTAATTTCTTACTGGCGCGCCATAGCGGTAGTTTATTGCGCAAGCAAGTGCAACATGCCGTTCGCAAGCGCAGCAACGGCCAGCCACGAACAAGACTATTGACCAACCGCTGCGAAACGGGCCCATGCGACCGAAAATGAGGGAGTTTAGCGTGTCCAGTTCGTCGCGTTCCGTACCGGTTAACCAACTAATTCGCGTCAATATCCTTCGAGCAACGTTCGTCCTGTCTCTTCCGCTGGCGATCTGCGCGGTGTCTTCCTGGTCCGGGCTTGTGCGCGAAACGATGAATGTCGCCGGTATCGGGCTTATCGTAGCTGCTGTTCTTGGGCGTTTCTGGTCGATACTCTACATTGGTGGCCACAAGAACATGACTGTCATGCAGGACGGCCCCTATTCGATCTGCCGCCACCCGCTTTACCTGTTTTCGACAATTGGTGTGCTGGGCTTCGGCCTCATGCTTGGATCGGTGGTCTTGACCCTCTTGTTGGGGGGCATGACCTTGGCAATTCTCTCGATCACCGCGCGCAAGGAAGAGGCTTTTCTGCGCGGCCAGTTCGGTCCCACCTATGATGCCTATGCGGCCCGGGTGCCAATGATCGTGCCGCGGCTTTCCGGCTTCAAGACCGAAGCGACGGTGGTTGTATCGGTCCACCACCTGCGTCACAACCTGATGGATGCGCTGGTCTTCCTGACCTTTATCCCACTTGCCAGGTTCTTGGTGCATGTTCAGGCGATGGGGATCTTTCCGTCGTTTTCGATCTGGTAAGATCAGCACTACCGAACCGTGAAAGCTGGCTTCGATGATCATTGCGACAGAAGACCGTTTTCCTCTCGCTCAGGCCTTTACCATCAGCCGTGGAACAAAGACCGAGGCACAGGTCCTGACGGTGCGCATTACTCGGGGCGGCGTTACGGGCTGGGGTGAATGCGTGCCCTATGCCCGCTACGGCGAAACGCTCGACAACGTGCGTGCCGCCGTCGGTGCCTTGCCCCCAAGCATCACCCGCCAGGATTTTCAGGACGCTCTTGCCTCCGGCGCGGCGCGCAACGCCGTCGATGCTGCCCTTTGGGACCTCGAGGCCAAGCAGGCGGGGGTGCGCGTTTGGGAGCTTGCCGGCTTGCCTCGGCCTCTTCCCGTGGTGACCGCGTTCACGCTTTCCCTCGGCCCGCCAGATGAGATGAAAGAGGCGGCCCGCCTGAATGCACACCGGCCGATCCTGAAGATCAAGCTTGGGACAGCCGATGACATGCCCCGGCTTGAGGCGGTCCGCGCCGGTGCGCCGCGCTGCCGGATCATCGTCGATGCGAATGAAGGTTGGACGCCCGAGGTCTACACCGATCTTGCTTCGCACTTGGTTCGGCTGGGAGTGGAACTGGTGGAACAGCCCCTTCCCGCCGGGGCGGACGGAATGCTGACCGAAATTGCCAGGCCGGTTCCGGTGTGTGCCGACGAAGCCTGCCACGACCGTGCCAGCCTTGCCGACCTGCGCGGCAAGTATGATGTGGTGAACCTGAAGCTCGACAAGACCGGGGGGCTGACCGAGGCGTTGGCAATGCGGGATGCGGCGCGGTCGATGGGGTTTCAGGTCATGGTCGGCTGCATGGTCGGATCGTCGCTGGCAATGGCCCCGGCGGTGCTTCTGGCGCAGGGGGCGGCGTGGACGGATCTTGACGCGCCGCTGCTTCTGGCCGAAGACCGCGAAAACCCGCTGCACTATGATGCCGATGGGGTGCATCCACCCGACGTCAACCTTTGGGGATAAAGCATGAGCCGAACCGTCTATGTGAACGGAGACTACCTGCCTGAAGCGGAGGCGAAGGTTTCGATCTTTGACCGCGGCTTCCTGATGGCCGACGGGGTTTATGAGGTGACCAGCGTCCTTGACCGCAAGCTCATCGACTTCGCGGGTCATGCGAAGCGGCTGGCGCGGTCGTTGGCGGAACTCGACATGACCTGCCCGCTTGACGAGGTGGAGCTGCTGGCGATGCACCGCGAGTTGGTGGCGCGCAACGGGATCGAGCAGGGGATGATCTATCTGCAGGTCACGCGGGGCAATCCGGGGGATCGGTCGTTCCTGTTTCCCGACCCCTCGCTGCCGGGGACGGTGGTGGCGTTCACTCAGAACGTGCCGAACCTGGCTGATGCGCCGGCGGCGAAGGTAGGGTTCAAGGTGATCTCGATCCCGGACCTGCGGTGGAGCCGGGTGGATATCAAGACGGTGCAGCTGCTTTACCCTTCGATGGGGAAGATGGCGGCGAAGAAGGCCGGTGTCGATGACAGCTGGTTTCTGGACGAGGCGGGTGCGGTGACGGAGGGGACCTCGAACAACGCCTATATCGTGAAGGGCAACCGGATCATCACGCGGGCCTTGGGGTCAGACATCCTGCATGGAATCACGCGGGCGGCGGTGCTGCGGTTCGCGGCGGAGGCGCAGTTCGAGGTGGAGGAGCGGGCCTTCACGATCGCGGAGGCGCAGACGGCGGATGAAGCTTTTTCCACGGCGGCGTCGATCTTCGTGATGCCGGTGGTCGAGATCGACGGCGCGGCGGTGGGGACCGGCAAGCCGGGGCCGGTGGCGGTACGGCTGCGGGAAATCTATCTGGACGAGATGCGGAAGGCCGCGATCTGAGGGCCGTGTCCCACGGTGGGACATTTTTGAAATCTTATAATTTCAATGGCTTACATTTTCTATTAGGAAATTCTTAACCAGGTTGGTGGGTTGCCCGTCGCCGCTCGGCCCGCGGCGTCGCTGCGGCAGGCGCACTTGGGGGCGTTGCTCATGCTTTGTCGGGCGGGACTGGAGGGTTTCACACCCTCCAGACCTCCCGTGGGATATTTTTGCAAAGAGGAAAGCGGGAGAAGAGGGGCGTCCCGTGATCGGCGGAGAGGGCGGACCTCAGGCGGCGGTCTGGATCAGGTGCAGGGTGACGGCGGCGTAGAACACCATGCTGGCGGCCAGCACGAAGACGTGCCAGATCGTGTAGTGGAACGGCAGGCGTTCAAACAAAAAGAAACCAACGCCAATGGTGTAGAGCGCGCCGCCCGTCACGATCAGCAGGGTGACCGACCACGACAGGCTGGCGAAGAAATCGCTGCCTGCGAAGAGCCCAGCCCAGCCCATGGCCAGCGCGAGGCCGACGGCGACCAGTTTCAGACGGTCGGGTGCCATGATGCGCATGCCCGATCCTGCCACCGCCGCCCCCCAGAGACCGGGCAGGAGCCAGCCGCCCTGACCGCCCGACAGCGTGAGGAAGGGCGTGTAGGTGGCGGCGATCTTGATGAAGATCGCGGTGTGGTCAAGGTGGCGGAAGAAGGCGCGGCGACGAGTTTCAATCGTCATGTTGTAAAGCGCCGAGCAAAGAAGCATCGCGATCAGTGCCACACCGTAGAGTGTGGTTCCCGCGACCGCCGGAGCGTCACCGCGCAGGATGACCGCAAGGCAGACAAGCACCGGAACCGCGACCAGCGCCAACACCACGCCGGAGACGTGAACGGCGGCGTCGCTGAGCCATTCGGCCCGGGTATAGTCATGGCGTGCGATCAGAAGCATGGCGAAAAGTGTAGCACGACTGGCCGTCTCGCCGCGATAAACCTTGCGTCAAGTCAGCGGGGCAGGGCGATTTCCTGCACGGGCGTGCCGCCGTCGATGAACAGCCTTGCGGTTGGGGTCAGGGCGGCGGCGATGCGGGCGAGCGCCTGTTCGGCAAGTTCGGGGTGGCGACCATCAAGCGTGCCGACGCGCATCGCAAAGGCAAGGTCGAAGGGCGCGTCTTCGGGTTGCAGGCGCAGGTCTTCGACGGCGACGTGGCGCAGGCGCAGCAGGCCTGCGGCGATTTCGGTAGTGGAGCGCGCCTGTGCCTGCGAGATGGCGCGGGCAGAGCGGTCGATGCCAAGGACCATGCCCGGCCCGATGCGTGCGGCCACCAACCGTGCGGCGACGCCGGGGCCACAGCCGATTTCAAGGACGCGCATCCCCGGTTTCAGCGGCAGCGCGGCCACGAAACTGGCGATGCGGTCGGAGGCGGTCACGGTTTTGGCCCGACGTTTTCGGCAAAGGCCACGTCGAAGGCGGCCTTCTTGACAGCGTCCGCCTCGGTCTGGGTCTGGGCGACCCAATCCGCGTAGGGCATGCCGTAGACGATTTCGCGAGCCTCGTCCTTTGTCATCGGGATACCTTTCGCATTGGCCGCTTCCTGATACCAGCGCGACAGGCAGTTGCGGCAGAAGCCACCGAGGTTCATCAGGTCGATATTCTGCACATCGGGGCGCTTTTCCATCAGGTGATGGACAAGGGCGCGAAAGGCGGCGGCTTCAAGTTCGATGCGGGTGGTGTCGTTCATCACAGGGTCTCCAGCACTTGCGAAAGGACGGGGGCGAGGCGGTCGGCCCAGTGGTGCTGACCAACGCCGGTGTCGATCAGATCGTTCCTGAGTTCGATCAAGGTGTTCAGGCGGCCTTTTGCAAGGGCATGGCGGTCGATGGCGTCGCCGGGCAGGTGGCCGGAGTAGGGTTCGTTGTCGCCGATGCAAAGATCCGGTTCGGCCATCAGGCGGGCGATCAGGGGTTTCGACAGGCGGTCGTCGAGGTGACTGTAGAGGACGCCAACGTGCCAGGGCCGGGGCGGGCGACCGTTGAGGCGCGGGGTGAAGGAATGGATCGCCACGATCACGGTGTCGTCGCGGCGCGCGGCGAGGCGGGCGTAGGCGTCGTGATAGGGGCGGTAGAGCCGGTCGAGCCGGTCTTCGACGGCGCCGGGGGTGATGTGGCGGTTGGCGGGGATGATGGTGCCGTCGTAAAGTTTCATCACGAGGGTCGGGTCATCCTCGCCCCGGTTCGGGTCGATCACGAGGCGGGAGAAATCCGACAGGATCACCGGGCTGTCGAGGCGTTCGCCCAAGGCGAGTGCGAGGCCGGCGGCGCCGACATCCCAGGCGATGTGGCGGGCCATGTCTGCGGGGCCGATGCCGAGCGAGCCGCCGCCGATCCAGTCCGGCACATGGTTGGAGGCGTGGTCGCAGGTTATGAGCCAGCGGCCGGGTCGTGCCTTGCCTTCGATGCGAAACGCCATCAATGCCCCCCGTTCAGCCTTGGCCAAGGGCTAGAGGATCGGCGCGGCAACGTCCACCGGGGCAAAGCGCGATGCGGCAAAAGTGCCCGGTTGCCGAATGGCCCGGTTTGGGCGATAAGGCCAGCGGCCCACGATACCAGATGCACACGACGAAAAGGAAAAAGGCATGAGACGCCTTCGGAACGTGAAGATTGTGGCCACCCTCGGGCCAGCCTCCAGCAACTATGAGATGATCAAGGCTTTGTTCGAGGCCGGGGCGGATGTGTTCCGGCTGAACATGAGCCACGGGGTGCATGAGGATATTCGCAAGCGCCACGAGATCATTCGCCGGGTCGAGGCGGAGACCGGGCGGCCAATCGCGATTCTGGCGGATTTGCAGGGGCCGAAGCTGCGGGTCGGGGTCTTTGCCAATGGCGAGGAAGACCTGATCGAAGGGGCTTCGTTCCGGATGGACCTGTCGTCCGTGCCGGGGGATGCGGCGCGGGTGCAACTGCCGCACCCGGAGATTTTCGCGGCACTGGAGCCGGGGTCGTCGCTGTTGGTGAACGACGGCAAGATCCGGCTGCAGGTGAAGGATTGCGGCAAGGATTATGCCAACTGCACGGTGACGGTTGGCGGCACGATCTCGAACCGCAAGGGCGTGAACGTGCCAGACGTGGTGCTGCCGTTGGCGGCCCTGTCGGAAAAGGATCGGGGCGATCTGGAGTTTGTCTGCGCGCTGGGCGTGGACTGGCTGGCGCTGAGTTTCGTGCAGCGGCCGGAGGATGTGTTGGAAGCGCGGGCTTTGGCCAAGGGGCGGGCGGCGATCATGTCGAAGATCGAAAAGCCGGCGGCGGTGAAGGCGTACGATGCGATCTTGCAGGTTTCGGACGGGATCATGGTGGCGCGGGGCGATCTGGGGGTGGAACTGCCGGTGACCTCGGTGCCGCCGATCCAGAAGCGGTTGGTGCGCGGGGCGCGGGCGGCGGCAAAACCGGTGATCGTGGCGACGCAGATGCTGGAATCGATGATCGAAAGCCCGGTGCCGACGCGGGCCGAGGTCAGCGACGTGGCGACGGCGATCTATGAGGGTGCGGATGCGGTGATGCTGTCGGCGGAATCGGCGGCGGGAAAGTATCCCATCGAAGCGGTGCGCACGATGAATGACGTGGCGATGAGCGTCGAGAAGGATCCGACGTTCCGGTCGGTCATCGAGGCGAGCCGGGTGGTGCGGCGCGAGTCGATTGCGGACGGTATCGTGGCGGCAGCGCGCGAGATTGCGGAAGCCACCAACATCAAGGCGATCTGCTGCTTCAGCCAGACCGGCACGACAGCGGCGCTGGTTGCCCGCGAGCGGCCGCATGTCGCCATCCTGGCGCTGACGCCGCTGATGTCGACGGCGCGGCGGATGGCGCTGACCTGGGGCACGCATTGCGTGATCACCGAGCCGCAGGACCGGTTCAAGGGTGCGGTGCTGGCGGCGATCCGGGCGGCGCGGGATGGCGGGTTTGCCACCGACGAGGACCAGATCGTGGTGACCGCAGGCGTGCCGTTCAACGTGAAAGGCACAACCAACATCCTGCGCGTGGCGCCTTGTGATGAACGGTTGATTTCGCGGGTCGACCCCGAGTAACATCAGGTCAGCGTAGTCTTTTCGCGAGGGACAGATGGACGCCGACCTCATCCTGACGATCGGAGTGGCGTTGTTCATCGTCACCATTCCGTCGCTGCTTTCGGCGTTTTCCGAAGGCGAGCCGCCGCGGGTGGGGGCGATCTTGCTGATCGCTGCGATGGGGTTGGTGGTGACCGCCGTGACCACCAAGCCCGGCGGCTATGCTTTTCGTGATGTGCCGGGCATCATGCTGGACGTCACGGCGCGCTATATCAACTGATCCCTTGCAGGTTTGGCGCGCCGCCCTTATAGGAGCGGCTCGATATCCCGCACGGCCGGCCACGTGGCATGCCGAGTCGTGCCTGAAACCATGGAGATGGAAATGCCCAAGATGAAGACCAAGTCGGCGGCGAAGAAGCGTTTCAGCTTCACGGCCTCCGGTCGGGCGAAAGCCGGCGTCGCCGGCAAGCGCCACGGCATGATCAAGCGCACGACGAAATTCATTCGCGATGCTTCCGGCACGATGCTGTTGTCCGCCTCGGACACCAAGATCGTCAAGAAGTACATGCCCTACGACCGGTAAGGAGAGCACCCGATGTCCCGCGTTAAATCCGGCAAGGTGACCCACGCCCGTCACAAGAAGGTAATCAAGGCTGCGGCCGGTTACTATGCCGCACGTTCCACGAACTTTCGCACCGCCACTCAGGCAGTCGACAAGGCCAACCAGTATGCGACCCGGGACCGCAAGACCCGCAAGCGCAACTTCCGCGCGCTGTGGATCCAGCGGATCAACGCTGCTGTCCGGCTGTTCGATGCCGAAATGACCTATTCGCGTCTGATCAACGGTCTGGCGAAAGCCGGGATCGAGGTGGACCGCAAGGTTCTGGCCGATCTGGCCGTGCATGAGCCGGAGGCGTTCAACGCCATCGCCGGTCAGGCGAAAGCGGCGCTGGTCTGAGTTCAGGCCAAGACGAGATTTGGAAAAGGCCCTGCGGAAACGCGGGGCCTTTTGCTTTTGGGCCGCGTCTGTTGCCGGGGTTGAAGCGAGGGGTTTCACACCCCTCGCGCTCCGCTGGTAAGAAGCGAGGGGTTTCACACCCCTCGCGCGCCGCTGGTAAGAAGCGAGGGGTTTCACACCCCTCGCGCTCCCCGTGGGATATTTTTACAAAGAGGAAAGAGAATTTTAGTCGAAATGTCGGGGTTCAGCGGTTGAAGACCCGGCTTGGGTGAAGCTCGCCGCTGCGGTAGTGGCCGACCGCGATGGCCTGTCCGTTCAGGCTGGCCCAGCCTTCGGTGCCCCAACTGGCGGAGGCGATGACCATGCCGGGGTTGCCGTTGCGCAGGCGGACGGCGCCTTCGGGAGTGGCGGGAAATTCTGGCAGATCGGCGAGGCCAAGCTCGAGCGGGAGGAGGCGGGCATCGAGGGCGTCGGTTTTCGCTTCGGCGTCGATCTGGTCGAGGGTGACGCCCTGGGCGGCCTGGAACGGGCCGGACCATTCGCGGCGGAGCCACTGGACGTGGCCGAGGCAGCCAAGGGTCTGACCAAGGTCGCGGGCGATGGAGCGGACGTAGCCGCCCTTGCCGCAGACCATTTCAAGAAGCGCATGATCCGGGTCGGGGCGGGCGAGGAGGATCAGGCTGTCGACCCAGAGCGGGCGGGCGGCAAGATCCATCACCTCGCCTTCGCGGGCAAGATCGTAGGCGCGTTCGCCATCGACCTTCACGGCGGAGAATTGCGGGGGAACCTGCTGGATGTCGCCCCGGAAGGCGGCAAGGGCGGCTTCGATTTCTGCGTCTGTGGGGCGGCGATCGCTGCGCTGGGTGACCTCGCCTTCGGCATCGTCGGTGGTGGTGGTGGCGCCGAAGGTGACCATGAAGCGGTAGCATTTCAGCGCGTCGGTGATGTAGGGGACGGTCTTTGTCGCTTCGCCCAAGGCGATGGCGAGGACGCCGGTCGCGGCGGGATCGAGGGTGCCGGCGTGGCCGGCCTTTTGGGCGGACAGCGCCCATTTCACCTTGTTCACGACGGCGGTAGAAGTGATACCCGCCGGCTTGTCGACGATCAGCCAGCCGGAGATGGCGCGGCCCTTCTTGGTGCGGCCCACGGGATCAGCCTTTCGGGACGACGGTTCCGACGATCGGCCCCATCGGGAAGCCGCCGTCATGGCGGTTGAGGGTGGGGGCATAGAGGCGAGAGATGTTGCCATCGAAGTAAAGCGCGTCGGAGAGGCCGAGTTCATCGCGAAAGAGGCGGGCGAAGCTGTGAAAGGTGACCGGATCGTTGGAGATGGCGAAGACCGCGCGGGTGCCGTCGGCGCTGACGCCGACGCCGTTGCGGATGTAGGTGCTGTCGCTGGTGGGCAGGAGCTTGGGGTGAAGCTTGCCGTTCAGCACCAGCATCGGGCCGGACTGGGTGGCGAAACGGCAGTCGGGGGCTTCGTCGCGGAAGGTTCGGCTTTCGATCACGCGGAAGGTTTCGGCGATGCAGAAGACGCCGTTCGGCAGGAGGCCGAAGTTGCCGGGGCCGTCGCGGGTGACGAGGCGGGCGGTCTGGGTGCCGTCTTCGATGTAGAGGCCGACCGGGGCGAGATCGCGGTGATACATGCCGGCGTTCATGGCAAAGCCGAGAGTCTGGTTTTCGGCCTCAAGTGCGCCGTTGATGTTGGCGAAGCTGCCGTAGGGGCCATCGGGGCCACTGTGGAAGAGGCGCAGGTCTTCGGTGATTGCAACGTCGCAGAGGGTGTAGGAGGCGCCGTCGAAGGTGGTGTCGCGGCAGTCTGCAGCCTGGGCAAGCGCGGGGGTCAGGAGCAGGAGACCCAGCAGACGGAGGAGCATTCAGGCATCCTCGTCGGGGGTGGTATCGGGGAGGCTTTCGGGGGCGGCGACATCACGCTGAACGGTGGGGTTGGAGAAGAGGCGGCGGGATTCGTCGAGCCGGTCGAAGGTTTCATCGGCGCGGAAGCGCAGGTCGGGCGCGTGCTTCAGCGTGAGTTCCTGGCTGATGCGGTGGCGCAGTTCGCCCTTGTTGCGCGCGAGGGCGGCAACGGCCTCGGCGATCGGGACAGAGCCCATCAGGGGCATGACGTAGACGGTGGCGATCTTGAGATCGGCGGAGACGGACACCTCGCCCACGGTGATCGACATGGCCGAGAGGGCGGTGTCGTGAATCTCGCCCCGATTCAGGACATCGGCCAGCGTGCGACGGATCAGTTCGCCGACACGAAGCTGGCGTTGCGAGGGGCCGGAGGTGTTGAAGCGTTTGGCTGACATTCGGGTCATGTAGGCTGTTTCGACCGCGCCCGCAACGCCGGGCTTTTGTGCGGGGCGTGAAGGCGCTAGGACGGGAGAAATGGGGGGCTTGCGATGAGTGAACTGCCGGGGATCGTGATCACGGGTGCGTCGGGGCGGATGGGGCAAATGCTGATCCGCATGGTGCAGGCGTCGGACAAGGCGCGGCTGGTCGCTTGCGTGGAGCGGGCTGGTCATGCGTGGGTTGGGCGGGATGTGGGCGAAGCGATGGGCGGGGCCGCGCTGGGCGTGGTGGTGACCGACGATCCGTTGGAGGCCTTTGCGCGCGCGCAGGCGGTGGTGGATTTCACCTCGCCCGCCGCGACGGTGGAGTTTGCGGCACTCGCGGCGCAGGCGCGGGCGGTGCATGTGATCGGCACAACCGGGCTGGAGGCGGCGCATCTGGCGCGGATCGAGGCGGCGGCCCGCCATGCGGTGATCGTGCGGGCGGGGAACATGTCGCTGGGGGTGAACCTGCTGACCCGGCTGACGCGGAAGGTGGCCGAGGCGCTGGATGCGGACTGGGATATCGAGATCGTCGAGGCGCATCACCGGATGAAAGTGGACGCGCCCTCGGGCACCGCGCTGATGCTGGGTGAGGCGGCGGCGGAGGGGCGGGGCGTGGCCTTGGCCGAGGCGCGGGTGTCAGGGCGTGACGGGATCACCGGGGCGCGGGAGCGGGGGACGATCGGGTTTTCGGCCATTCGGGGCGGCGATATCGTGGGCGAGCATGACGTGATCTTTGCCGCCGATGGCGAGCGGATCGTGCTGCGCCACATCGCGACCGATCGGACAGTGTTTGCGCGCGGGGCGCTGCGGGCGGCGGTCTGGGGGCAGGGCAGGAAACCGGGGCAGTACGACATGATGGATGTGCTGGGGCTTTGACGGCGTTGTGATCCGGTTAGGATTCCTTGGCGTATAATCCGGTCAAACAGTTTCCGCCGGATTTCTGATCGGGGTCATCATGCTGCGTGTTTCTGCATTTTCGTTTGCTGCCATGCTTGCCGCGCTTCCGGTTGCCGCGAACGATTTCGCGCCAGTGCGGGAAAAGACCGAGTTCCTGTCTTTGGTCGAGGGGCGGGATCTGCGGATCGGGCTTTACAACCTGACGCTCAATGTGCTGCCCGATGGGCAGATCAAGGGTCGGGCGCTTGGGTGGGACATCACCGGGTCCTGGGCGTGGGAGGACGGATACTTCTGCCGCGAGATGGACTGGAGCGGGATGGAGATCGGCTACGACTGCCAGCTTGTCGAGACGGAGGGGGCTGACAAGGTGCGGTTCACGGTCGACCGCGGCAACGGTGACAGCGCGTCGTTCAAGCTGCGCTAGAAGTCTATCGCCAGACCCTTTTTCTCCCAATCACCGTAGCGGACGGGCTCGGGGCCTTTGCGGCCCCCAAGTTCGGTGGGCCGCGCCGCTTGCGCGTCAGCCGCCTTGCGGCGGGCATCGGCTTCGGCAAGGGCACGTTTGGCAGCAGGGGGCAAGTCTTGGTCGTCCATCGGGGCAATCCTTGTGCCGGTATCCAGCCTGATATACGCCGCAACCAGACGTGAACAAGGGGAACGGCATGGCCGAAGGTGTGGCCGCACGGGCGGCGGCAGTGGAACTGCTGGGTGCCGTGCTGGGTGACGGGCGGATGCTGGCCGATCTGGCGGAGCCAGAGCTGCCGGCCAGCGACCGTGCGCGGGCGATGCGGCTGGCAGCGGATGTGCTGCGGCATCTGGAGCCGGTGGACCGGGTTTTGGCAAAGCATCTGCGCAAGGCGCCGCCCCTTATGGTGATGAACGTGCTGCGGCTGGCGGTGACGGAACGCGCGATGGGCGCGCCGGCGCACGGCGTGGTCAACGCGGCGGTGGAGATGGTGCGGCGCGGCAAGCGCACGGTTCATCTGGCGGGGTTGGTGAACGCGGTGCTGCGGGCGGTGCCGGAGGAAGGTATCTTGGACGGGCTGCCGCCGCAGAGGTTGCCGCGCTGGTTGCGCCAGCCGCTGGTGCATCTGCACGGGCGCGAGGTGGTTGAGGCGATCGAGGCGGTGCAGGCCGGGCATCCGCCGATCGACCTGACGCTGCGCACCGGGCGCGTGGCACCGGAGGGCGAGGTGTTGCCGACGGGGAGTTTGCGGTTGAGCGAGGCCGGGCAATTGACCGCGCTGCCGGGGTTCGCCGAGGGCGCGTGGTGGGTGCAGGACGCGGCGGCGGCGCTGGTAACGCGGCTGCTGGACGTAAAGCCGGGCGAGCGGGTTCTGGACCTGTGCGCGGCGCCGGGTGGCAAGACGATGCAACTGGCCGATGCGGGGGCCGAGGTTGTGGCCTTGGACATTTCCGGACCGCGGATGGCGCGGGTGGCGGAAAACCTTGCGCGGACCGGGCTGACCGCGACGCTGGTGGTGGCGGATGCCTTGCAGTGGGAGCCGGAGGCGGCGTTCGACGCGATCTTGCTGGATGCGCCGTGTTCCGCCACGGGGACAATCCGGCGGCATCCGGACCTGCCGTTCGTGAAGGACGGGTCGGAGGTTGCAGGGCTGGTGGCGTTGCAGGCGGCGTTGCTGGACCGGGCTCTGGGGTGGCTGAAGCCGGGCGGGCGGCTGGTGTTCTCGACCTGCTCGCTGTTGCCGGAGGAGGGCGAGGCGCAGCTTGCGGCGGCGCTGGAGCGGCATCCGGGGCTGGCGGTGGAGCGGGTGGAGTTGGCGGGCGTGGAGCCGGGCTGGTGGACCGATGCGGGCGGTTTGCGGCTCAGGCCGGACTACTGGGCGGAGCGTGGTGGGATGGACGGGTTCTTCATGGCGCGGCTTCGGGCGTGAGTGCGCTTGGCTGACCCCGGAGGGTTTCACACCCTCCGGACCTCCCGTGGAGTATTTGCGAAAAGAGCAAATCAGGGGTTCGGCGGGAACATCCGGTAGTAGAGCCAGTCGGGCAGGAACTGGCCGCCCCGGAAAAGCAGGCTGAAGAGGGTGGGGAAGCTGATCTTGAAGCGGTCGGTCATCATGTGGCGGAACATGATGTCGGCGGCGGCTTCAGGTTCCATGATGAACGGCATGGTGAAGTCGTTCTTGGCGGTGAGGCGGGTCTTGATGAAGCCGGGGTTGGCGAGTTGGACCGTGATGCCGGTGCGGCGCAGGTCGGCGTAAAGCGATTCGGCGAGAACCATCGTGCCGGCCTTGGAGGCGGCGTAGCCGATGGCGCCGGGCAGGCCGCGGAAGCCCGAGAGCGAGCCGGTGATGACGACGTGGCCCGTGCCGCGGGCGACCATGCCGGGGAGGGCTGCGCCGATGATGCGGGCGCAGCCGGT
Organism: uncultured Alphaproteobacteria bacterium; assembly: GCA_963822435.1. Lineage (GTDB taxonomy): Bacteria > Pseudomonadota > Alphaproteobacteria > Rhodobacterales > Rhodobacteraceae > JAUYQR01. The sequence goes on along the minus strand of CAWGHN010000003.1, from coordinate 614,195 downwards.
GAAGTTGATATCGCACATGGTTTCGACCTGAGTTGCGTCCCAGGCCTTGGCGTCCACGGGCCAGTAGACACCGGCAAGGAAGACCACGCCGTCAATCGGGCCGAGGGCGGCGGCGGCGGCGGTGACACTGTCGGGCGAACCGACGTCGAGGGGGAGGGCAGTGGCCTTGCCGGGAAGGCTGGCTACGGCGGCGGCGAGGGTTTCGGGGTTGCGGGCCGAAAGGATCAGATCGGCCCCGGCGGCGCTGAGTTTATGGGCGAGGGCGAGCCCGAGGCCTTCGGAGGCCCCGACGAGCCAGTAGCGTTTGCCGTTGAAATCTCTCATTCCGCGGGAGTGCCCATCGGGGCCGGGACGCGGCGCATTGTGGCGACAAGCTCGGCGACCTTGATGCCGAACTTGCGGAACTGCGAGCGGTTCATGATGGTGCCGTTGTCCATCAGATACATCCAGTCGATCACGTCCAATTCGTGACCGCCGGCTTCGGGCGTGAGCTTGATGCGGTAGCGCAGCACCACGGCGGAACCTTCGGCGCGGCCGGTGCCGGTGCCGACGACATCGGGGGCGGTGGCGGCGATGTTGCCGTCGTTGCCAAGGCGCATGGTCCAGGCGCGGTCTTGGACGGTGCCGCTGTCGTAGCGGAAGGTTTCGGCCAGCGTGCCGGTGTTGCCATCCCATGTGCCGTGCATGTCGGCCACGAAGCGCGAGGTCACGCGGCCGGTGGGGCCGTAGATCACGCCTTCGCAAAGGATTGGGCCGGAGAGGTGGGTCCGCAGGTCGAACTGCGGGCCACGCGCGTAATCGGTGGAGCGTTGGGCAGGGAAGGCGGCGTAGCGGCTGCGCAAAAGGAATGCGCCGAGCACGAGGAGGGCACCCGTCAGAAGGGCGGCGAAGGTGGTCATTGGGCGGTGCCTTCGATGGGGTCCGGGACAGTGGTTCGGGCAAGAAGCGTGATTGCCATCATTTTCAATACGCAAGGCAATGCCGCATAGATCAATGTGAGGGTGAAAAGCGCGGATTCGGTGTTCGGGGCGCCCGGGGTGAAGCCGGCGCGGTCGAGCGCGGGGAGAATCGTGGCAGCGGCGAGGGCGAGGGAGAGTTTCGAGACGAAGGACCACAGGCCGAAGGCGGCAGCCTCGCCCCCCTGGCCGATTTGCGCGAGGCGGCGGGCAAAGATGGCGGGGAGGAGGGTCAGGTCGGCGCCAAGGGCGGCGCCGGACGTCGCACAGATGATGGCGAAAGCGATGGTGTCGCCGGTGGAGAGGGTGGCGGTCCAGAGGAAGGCCAGAATGGCAAGGGTCATCGCGGCCAGGAGGGTGGGTTTCGCGCCATAGGTCTGGGCAAGACGGCTCCAGACCGGGGTGGAGGCGGCGGCGGAGAGGAAGAAGAGGAGGAGGAGCGGGCCTTCGAGGCCGGGGGCGGCGAGGCGGCTTTCGACGAAGAAGAGAAAGAGGGTGGAGGTGACGGCGACGGGGGAGGCGTTCAGGAGCGCAATCAGGAGGAGGCGGCGGGCGAGCGGGTCGGACAGGGCGGGGCGGAAGAGGGCAATGGGGTTGGTGGTGGGCAGGCGCGCGCCCATGCCCCAGTTCGCGCGCATCGCCAGGGTGGCGGTGATGGCGAGGGCGGTGAAGAGGGCGGCGAAAAGCGCGAAGGGTGTGGACGTGACACTGGCGAGGGCCACGGGGGCAACGGCGGCGAGGGAGACGCCGAGGAGCGAGCCGCCTTCACGCCAGCCGGCGAGGCGGATGTGGCCTTGCGGGCCGAGGGTCGCGGCCTTGGCGACGCCTTCGGCGTAAAAGCAGATGGTGAGGAACGAAAAGGCGGAGAAGAGGCCGGTGAGGGTAAGCGCGAACCACAGGAGCGGCGCAATCGGCGGGGTGACGGCGAAGAGGCCGAGCATGGAGAGTGCCATGATGGCGGTTGCGAGGGCGACCCAGAGGGCGCGGTTGGCACGGCCAGCCTCGGCCAGCCAGCCGAGGATCGGGTCTTGCACCACGTCAAAGAGGCGCAGGAGCGCAAGAGTTACACCAAGCGCGGCGAGGGAGACGCCGTAGCTGTCGACGTAGAACTTGGGCGCATGGATGTAGATCGGCAGACCGGCGGCGGCGATCAGGGCCGCGAACAGCGACCACGCCGGCAGGCCCGCAGAGCCCGTCATCTTGTGACGTCTTCGTTTGGTGGCAGTGGGCGGTTGTGGAACTTTACCCGCTTCAGAGCCAGCTTCAGTGCCTGCCAGTGGATCAGCGCCAGAACCCGGCGCGAGCCGAACGGGCGGCGGAGGCAGGTGGCGAGGATGCCGGCGGTGGTCAGGGGGGTGCGCGGGCCGGTCAGGTTGGTGAACAGGCCGCCCGATTGGGTGGTGTAGTCGATCCAGATGCCGATACGGTCTGCGCGGATGTCAAAGCGGAAGGCATAGGCGCCTTCGACGGGCTGGAACGGCGAGACGTGGAAGATCTTGCGGGCGCGGATCGTGTCTTCGCGGGTGATCGGCGCGCGGTCATCGCGGTGGCAGAGGTAGGAGTGGCGGTCGCCATAGGTGTTCGTCACCTCGGCAATCGCGGCGCGGAGGTGGCCGAGGTGGTCGTAGCAGAGCCAGAAGCTGACCGGGTTGAAGACGTGGCCCATGACGCGGGGCTGGGCGAGGAGAAGGATGCGGTGATCGCCGGAAAGCCTGTGTTCGGCCAGCACTTCGCGCACCCATGCGGTGCCGCGACCCTGGCCGGGGCTGCCGCCGTGATCGGTGTCATGCACCGAAAAAAGGTTGCGGGCGTTGCGTGAGAACAGGCGCGGGCCTTTCGCGCGGTCCGGGTCGAGCAGAACGTAATCGACGGAGTAGCGGAAGGCGTTTTGCACGGCGCCCTTGCGACCGTGGAACGTCTCTCCCCTGATCCGTTCGACCTGCATCAGGCGGCCTGAAGCATCGGCAGGCGGCCCATCGCCTCGACCACGTCGACGGCGGAAGCGAAGCCGTCTTCGTGAAAGCCGTTGCGCATCCAGGCGCCGCAGAACCAGGTGGAATGGGTGCCGTTCATTGCGCGGATGGTATCCTGCGCGGCGAGCGCGGCCACGTCGAACACCGGGTGGTGGAAGGTGGTCACATCGTGCACCAGCCGATCGTCGATGGCGCGGTTGGTGTTGAGCGTGACGAACAGGGGATCGTCGTGTGGGATCGGTTGCAGCGAGTTCATCCAGTAGGTGAGGTCGATCTTTGACCCGGCGCCGCCCTTGGGTTCGACATAAGACCACGACGACCATACCTTGCGCGATTTCGGCATCAGCGAGGTGTCGGAATGGAGGATCGCCTCGTTCGGCTGATAGCGGACGGCGGAAAGGGCGGCGGTTTCCGCTGGTGTGGGGTCGGCCAGCAGGCGCAGCGTCTGGTCGGAATGGGTGGCGAAGATCACGTCGTCGAACAGTTCCCACTCGCCGCCGATGGCGCGGACCAGAACGGAGCCTGCCTCACGCTTGACCGCAGCGATGGGCGAGGCGAGGCGGATGTCGACGCCTTGGGCCTGCATCGCGGTTTGCAGGCGGGTGACATACTGGATGGAGCCGCCCTTGACCGTGAACCATTGGTGCTGACCTTCGTAGCCAAGGAGCGCGTGGTTGCGGAAGAAGCGCACCAGGGCCTGCGCCGGGAAATCGAGGATGCCCGCCGTGGGTGTCGACCAGATCGCGCCAGAGAAGGGCGTGATGTAATGATCGCGGAAGTAGGACCCGGTGCCAAGGACAGCCAGAAGCTCGCGGATTGTCATGGCGGGGTCGGTGGCGGCGGCTTCGGCGTTTTTGTTGAAGTGCAGGATGTCGCGGATCATGCGCAGGAAGCGCGGGTTCGCGGCGTTGCGGCGCTGGGCGAAGATGGCATCAAGCGAGGCAAGGCCGTATTCGACGCGGCCGCCGTCAATCGAAGCGCCGAAGGACATCGAGCTTTCGGTAACGGGAACGTCGAGCTTTTCGAACAGGCGCACAAGGTGGGGATAGTTTACGCGGTTGAACACGATGAAGCCGGTGTCGACCGGCTGATCGCCGCGCTTGCCGGCAAGGACGGTGCGGGCGTGGCCGCCAAGGCGGCCCTCGGCCTCGAACAGGACGACAGAGTTGGTGTCGGCCAGCAGGTGCGCGGCCGCCATGCCGGATATCCCCCCCCCGATAACGGCGATGCGGCGAGGGGCGTTACCCGGAGTTTCAAACGGCATGTGGCAGAGTTCCCTGAGAGCTTTTGACATTCTACGGACAAAAGCCGTCACTGGATCAGGTGTAAAATAAATCTGACAGTCAAGGGTTGACACCGTGCCTGCGACATCCAGTTTCCGCAAAAGTGATCCGGTTGGCATCGTGGTGCGTAGATTTGCCATGATGTTTGATGCAGGCCAAGACGTTATGGTAGGGCAGGCCGCTGAGCCGCAACTTCGTGTTGCGGGGAAACTGCGCCATGACAAGGGTTTGCGGGTGTCGAACGGAGACGAGACAGATTGGGCGGGCCTGATGATCCGGGTGCGCGACCATCAGGACAGGGCGGCGTTCGCCGCGTTGTTCCGGCACTTTGCCCCACGGGTGAAGGGCTTTTTGATGAAGTCGGGCGCCGGGGCAACGCTGGCCGAGGAATGTGCGCAGGATGTGATGGCGACGCTGTGGCAAAAGGCGCATCTCTTCGATCCGGCGCGGGCAAGCGTGGCGACATGGGTGTTCACCATCGCCCGCAACCGGCGGATCGACGCGCTGCGGAAGGCGCGGCGGGCGGAGCCGGAGGAACTGGACTGGGGACCTGAGCCCGAGCCTGATCAGGCCGAGGTGATGGAAACCCAGCAAGAGACGGAGCGGCTGGGCCGTGCGTTGGCGGGGTTGCCGGAACGGCAGCGGTCGCTGATCGAGCGGGCCTTCTACGGCGAGTTGTCGCATAGCGAGATTGCCGCAGAGACGGGCCTGCCACTTGGGACGATAAAATCGCGCATCCGGCTGGCGCTGGACAAGCTGCGGCACGAGATGATGTGAAGGACGAAGTGAACATGACGATACGTCACCATTTGTCGGACCCGTTGCTGATGGGCTATGCCGCCGGGCAGTTGCCCGAGGCGTTCAACCTTGTGGTCGCGACGCATGTATCCCTGTGCGACGAATGTCGGGCGCGGCTGGCATCCTACGACACGCTGGGCGGGGCCTTGATCGAGGATCAGGGCGACGTCGAGATGGCAGAAGCGGCGTTGGAGGCGGTGATGGCGCGGATCGAGGGGATGCCTCAGGCAACCCAACGCGCGCCGCTGCGGGCTTCGGGGATTTTTCCGGCGCCTTTGGCGGACTACGTCGGCGGTGATCTGAGCGCGGTGAAGTGGCGTTCGATCGGGATGGGCGTGAAGCAGGCGATCCTGCCGACCGGGCGCGATGCGTCCGCGCGATTGCTGTATATCCCTGCCGGGGTGGCGGTGCCGGATCATGGCCACCGAGGGATGGAGTTGACGCTGGTATTGCAGGGCGCCTTTGCCGATGCCAACGACCGGTTCGACCGGGGTGATCTGGAGATTGCCGACGAGAGCCTTGAACATACGCCGGTGGCGATGGCGGGGCAGGACTGCATCTGCCTGGCGGCGACGGACGCGCCCTTGCGGTTTCGCAAGTTCCTGCCACGGCTGGCGCAGCCGTTGTTCAGGATCTGATCGGCGCGGATTTTGCCTGTCGCCGGAGGGTTTCACACCCTCCGGACCTCCCGTGGGATATTTTTCCAAAGAGGAAGGCGGATTTTAATCAAGATGTGGCGAAGTCCATTACCAAAGCTTGGCCGCTGAGGACAACGGTTTGGTCCGTAAGGACGAGGTCGTGGCGGGCAAGAGCCTTGCCGTTCACCGATGCCGGGACGAGCGCGAAGATCGCGCGCTGCGCAATGGCGGGCAGACTGCCCTGAGACACAATGCGAACCACTGGCCGGGGCAGGGCACGGGCGGTCATCACGTTGAAATCGGTTGACGGGGCAGTGACGTTGGTCGCCGCGACGGCGACATCGCCCGCGAATGCGATCGGGATCAGGGGGCGCGCGTCAAGGCGGAACGTGTCGCCCGTCAGGGTGAAGCCGGGGCCGGTGAGGACGGTGAGATTGCGCTCGATGCCTGGAAAGAGCGAAAAGGGGCCGTCCTCGGTCACCGTGGCCATCGAAAGGCGCAGGAGGAGCGTGCCATTCTGTTCGATGCGGTAAAGCTCGGTCGTGGTGCCGCGGCCGTTGGCCCAGGGTTGCCGGATGTAGTCGGCGGGGTGCAGGTGGATCATGCCCGCCTCATTCTGCGGCGCGGGGGGCGATCAGCGGGGCCGGGTCGTTCGGGGCGATTTCCTCGAAGTCGAAATTGTCAAGACGGCGGGCGCGTTTGCCGGCCTTTTCGGACGAAACCTTGATGTCTTCGATATCCTTCGCGGCTTGGCCGAAGTGGCGGTCGAGGCTTTCCACGCGGGTGCCGAGGCGGTCGACGTCGGCGTAAAGGAGCGCCAGTTCCTTGCGGATGGCGCCGGCCTGTTCGCGCATCCGGGCGTCTTTCAGCACCGCGCGCATGGTGTTGAGAGTGGCCATGCAGGTGGTGGGCGAGACGATCCAGACCTTGACCGCAAAGCCCTCGCGGACGATTTCGGGGAAGTTGGCGTGCAGTTCGGCATAGACCGCTTCGGAGGGCAGGAACATCAGCGCGCCGTCGGCGGTTTCGCCTTCGATGATGTATTTTTCTGATATCGCGCGGATGTGGGCGCGGACGGCGGTGCGCATTTGTTGCGCGGCTTCGGTCACGCCGCGGGGGGTATCGGCGCGGCGGATCGCCTCGTAGGCCTCCAGAGGAAACTTCGCGTCGATGACGATGGGGCCGGGCGGATTGGGCAGGTGGATCAGGCAGTCGGCGCGTTTGCCGTTACTGAGGGTTGCCTGCATGGTGTAGGCGTCTTTCGGCAGCGCCTTTTGCACGATGTCGTGGAGCTGGATTTCGCCGAACGCGCCGCGGGTCTGCTTGTTGGACAGGATGTCTTGCAGGGAGAGGACGTTGCCCGACAGCTTTTCGATGTTGGCCTGCGCCTTGTCGATGGTTTCCAGCCGCTGTTGCAGTTCACCCAAAGATCGCGCGGTGCGGGTGGCGCTGCCGTGCAAGCTGTCGCCCATGGCGCGCTGCACTTCGGCGAGGCGCTGCTCCATGACTTGCAGCATGGCGGTCTGGCTGACGGCCTGGGCTTCGGAGACATGGTGGAGGCCACCCGCGAGGCGTTCCTGACCGTCGCCAAGCTGCTGGACGCGTTGGCCGAGCCAGCCGATTTCGCGCATCAGGGGTTCGGCGAGGGTGGAGGATTTGCGGGTGCTGCGCAGAATGAGGATCAGGAAGGCGAGAAGCGTGAGGGCGACGGCGCCGAGGATCAGCGCTTCGGGGTCGTTCCATGCGAAGGTCTGGCCGAACAGGGTGATCATCTGCGTCCGAAGAGCCGTTCGATATCGTGGAGCTTGAGTTCGACATAGGTGGGGCGGCCGTGGTTGCACTGGCCCGAAAGGGGGGTGGCCTCCATCTCGCGCAGGAGGGCGTTCATTTCCTCGGCGCGCATCTGGCGACCGGAGCGGACCGAGCCGTGGCAGGACATGCGGGAAAGGATGGCGTCGATCCTTGTTTGCAGGAGGGCTGTGTCACCGGCGTCGGTGAGTTCGTCGAGGATGTCGCGGACAAGGGCTTCGGCGCTGACCGGGCCGAGGATGGCGGGGGTTTCGCGGATGCAGATGGCGCTGCCACCGAAGGGCTCAATGGCAAGGCCGAGGCGGGCGAGAGCGGGGGCCGCGTCCAGGAGGCGGGCTGCGTCGGTGGGGGAGAGGTCGATGATTTCGGGGATGAGGAGCGCCTGGGCGGTGATGCCGGTGGCGGACATCTGGGCCTTCAGGCGTTCGTAGACGAGGCGTTCGTGGGCGGCGTGCTGGTCGACGATGACGATGCCCGTGGGTGTCTGGGCGATGATGTAGTTTTCATGCACTTGCGCGCGGGCGGCACCCAAGGGGCCGTGCGCGTCGGTTTGCATATCGGTCTGAGGTTCGATCCGGGCGACGGGGGTTTCGGCGAAGCCGGGGGCACGCGGGCCGGGGGACTGGAAGGCGAAGGCGGCGGCGAGGGTGGGCTGGCTGGGGGTGTGCGGCGGTTCGGGGCGGAAGGCGGCGAGGGTTTCAGTGGCGATAGTAGTGGAGGCGCGGTGGCCGGCGCCTGAAAGCGCGGTGCGCAGGCCGGTGATGATGAGCGACCGGGCAGCCTCGGGTTCGCGGAAGCGGACCTCGGCCTTGGCGGGGTGGACGTTCACGTCGACACGGGCGGGATCGACGATCAGGTTCAGGACAGCGGCGGGGTGGCGGTCGCGGCTGAGGACATCGAAGTAAGCTGCACGGAGGGCACCGAGGAGCGTCCGGTCAAGGACCGGGCGGCCGTTGACGAAGACGTGCTGCTGAGCCGAGGAACCGCGCGAGTAGGTGGGCAGGGCGGCGTATCCGGTAAGGCGGAGGCCGTCACGTTCAGCATTGATCGGGAGGGCGTTGTCGATGAAATCATGGCCGAGGATGCCAGAGAGGCGGCGGGCGAGGGCGTCGGGCCCATAGGGCTGCGGGTCGGCGCGGAAGAGGATGCGGGATTCGCCGCCGCTGACCTCGTTCAAGGTGAAGCCGGTATGCGGTTCGGCCATCGCGAGGCGGCGGATCACCTCGGCCACGGCCTGCACTTCGGCGCGGTCGGAGCGGAGGAATTTGAGGCGCGCCGGGGTGGCGTAGAACAGGTCACGCAGTTCGACGACGGTGCCGCGCGTCAGGGCGGCGGGGCGCGTCGCTGCGAGGCGGCCCGCGTCGCAGGTGATCTGCGCGGCGTCATGGCCTGCCGCGCGTGAGGTGATGGTGAGGCGGCCTACGGCACCGAGCGAGGGCAACGCCTCGCCGCGAAAGCCGAAGGAGCGGATGTTCAAAAGGTCGGTGCCGTCGATCTTGGAGGTGGCATGGCGCGAAAGCGCGAGGGGAAGGTCATCGGCTGTCATGCCGCACCCGTCATCGGTGACGCGGATCAGGGTCTTGCCGCCGTCGGCAATGTCGACGGTGATGCGGGCAGCCCCGGCGTCGAGCGCGTTTTCGACCAGTTCCTTCACCGCCGACGCAGGACGTTCCACAACCTCGCCTGCTGCGATGCGGTTGATCGCGGCATCGTCCAGTTGGCGGATGACCGGGCGGCCTTCAGCGCCCGTTATCTTGGGGGTGTGGAGCGTCATGCCGCTAGGTGTAGCAGGATGGGGCGAGTCGGGAAAGCAGGAAGGCTAGGGTGTCGAGGTGACGCCGACAGGTTGGCCGACGACGACGAAATGCAGCGCGTCGGGCTGGAAAAGGCGGGCAGCGACGCGTTTTGCATCCTCTAGCGTGACGGCTTCGATCTTGGCGTTGCGAGTGACCGCATAGTCGACGGGAAGGCCTTCCATCTGCATCCCTACAAGGATGTTGGCGATGCGACCGTTGCCGTCGAAGCGCAGGGGGTAGGAGCCTGTCAGATAGGTCTTGGTGGTGGCAAGTTCATCGTCGGTGATGCCTTCAGTGGCAATCTTTGCCCATTCGGCGCGGGTCACCTCGATGGCTTCGGCGACCTTGTCGTTGGAGGCGGAAAACTGGCCAAGGACCAGTTCGGCGTGATCCATCGGCACGAGGTAGCTGCCGACGCCGTAGGTCAGGCCACGCTTTTCGCGGACTTCGGTCATCAGGCGGGCCGAGAATCGGCCACCGCCAAGAACCTCGTTCAGGACGAAAGCGGCAAAGAAATCAGGGTCGTCGCGGGTGATGCCCTGATGGCCGAAGTAGACGGTGGACTGCGGGGTGGGGAAATCTTGCACCGTGACGCCCGGTTTCAACAGATACGGGGCATCGGCGGGCTGCGCGGCGCCGGCGGCGGGCAGATCGCCAAGAAGGGTGTCGAGGAGGGTGCCAAGTTGATCGGCGGTGATGTCACCGGCGGCAGCGACGTAGATGCGGTCACGGGCCAAGGCCCCCTTGTGAGCGGCTATGATGTCGTCGCGGGTCAGGGCGGTGACGGTTTCGACGGTGCCATCGCCATTCGAGGCGTAGGGATGGTCGCCAAAAGCGAGGCGGTCGAAGATTTCCGGGGCGATGCGTTCGGGGTCTTTGGAATCGGCGCGCAGGCCCGCAAGAACCTGGCCCCGGACACGATCCACCGCGTCTTGATCGAAGCGCGGATTCACGAGGGCGGAACGCAGGAGCGATACGGCCTTGTCGCGGTTTTCGGTGAGGAACCGGGCCGAGACACCGACGGAATCGGTGCCTGGGTCGAAGGTAAACTCGGCGGCAAGGCTGTCGCGGGCTTCGGCGAAGGCGCGGCTGTCCATGTCATCGGCGCCCTCTTCCAGAAGGCCGGTCATCAGGTTGACTGCGCCGCGCTTTTCGGGCGCGTCCAGCGAGGTGCCGCCGCGAAACTGAATCTCCAGCGCGGTGAAAGGGATGTTGTGGTCTTCGACCAGCCAGGCGGTGATGCCGCCCGGAGAGGTGACTTCCTTGATGGTCATCTCGGCCTGGGCCGGCAGAGCGAGGAAGAGGAGGGCGGTGATCAGGCGGAGCATCATTCCTGTGCCTCCTCGGCTGCGGCGGGGGTGGCCGGGTCTTCGGGGCGGGTGAGGTAGCCCGTGACGGCAGTGCGCCGGTCGAGCACCTTGGCCGCGACAGCGCGGACATCGTCAATCGTCACGGCGCCAAGTGCCTCGTCCCAGCCCTGTATATCGGCAAGCGACAGGCCGATCGAAAGCTCCTCGCCATAGGTGCGGGCAAGGCCTTGCACGTCATCCTTGGCGTAGATTTCGTTGGCGCGGATCTGGGTCTTGATCCGGTCAAAGGCGGCTTGGTCGGGGCCGGAGTCCAGAAAGTCTGCGAGGACCTTGTCCATCGCCGCTTCGACTTCCGGCAGGGTGACGCCGGGAACCGGCACGATGACGAAGCCGAAGGTGGCATCGTCGATCGCGGTTCCGTCGTAGAAAGCGGTGGAATAAACGGCGACCTGGCTGTCGAATTGCAGCGCACGCGCCAGCACCGAGGTCTGACCCGAGCCACCGAGAAGTTCGGCAAGGATGGTCAGGGCGGCGGCATCCTTCTGGTCGCCGGGATTGCGTTCGGGCGCAAGGTAGGTGCGCATGACGTAGGGTTCGGACACACGCTCATCGGCCAGCGACAGGCGGCGTTCCGAAAGCTGCGGTGGTTCCTGCGGGCGGACGCGCGGGGTGATGCCTTCGGACGGTTTCAGCGGGCCAAAATGCTTTTCGGCCATCGCACGGACGGCGTCAGGGTTCACGTCACCGGCGACGACAAGGGTGGCGTTGTTCGGCGCGTAGAAGCGTTGGTAGTAGGACAGGGCATCTTCACGGCTGAGCTGCTCCATCTCGTGGCGCCAGCCGATGATCGGCACGCCGTAGGGGTGGTTCAGAAATTGCGCCGCGCGCATCTGTTCGGACAGAAGCGCGCCGGGGTTGCTGTCGGTACGCTGGGCGCGTTCTTCAAGGATGACCTGACGTTCGGTGGTGACGTCATCTTCGGTCAGGCGCAGGTTGCGCATCCGGTCGGCTTCCATTTCCATCATCAGGTCAAGCCGGTCGGCGGCGACGCGCTGGAAATAGGCGGTGTAATCCCAAGAGGTGAAGGCGTTGTCGTTGCCGCCCTGCGCCTCGACGATGGCTGAGAAATCGCCGGGGGCGATCTTTTCGGTGCCCTTGAACATCAGGTGTTCAAGGAAATGAGCGATGCCGGAGTGGCCGGCGGGTTCGTCGGCGGCACCCACGCGATACCATACCATGTTGACCACTACGGGCGCGCGGTGATCTTCGATCACGACGACATCAAGGCCGTTTTCAAGCTGGAAGTTGGTTACGGTTTCGGCATGGGCGGCAAAGGTGACGCTGAAGGCAACAGCGGCCAGAAGGCCGGTTCGTCTGGGCATGGATAACCTCCGCCAATGCGCTGTGCATGAGTTGCAGGCCGGGCGCCCACAATCAAGCCGGGGCCACGCGCTTGTTACTCTTCGCCGGGCTTGCGGGGTGGGGCAGAGGGGGTCTTGACCCCGGCCGCCCGCCAGCGTGCCAGTTCGGCCTGCTGGTCAAGGCGCTGCTTGCGGTAGGCCTTGTAGTAGACGTTGACGTTGAACAGCCGTTCAAGGATGCGACCGTTGTTGTCACGACGCCAGTTCAAGTCTTCCGAAGCGAGTGTGGCACGGATGCCGCCGTCAACGCCAAAGCGGGCGGCATGGTTGTAAAGCGCGCTGTCGCCAGCCGGGATGCCGCCGGCGCTGCCGGGCGTGCCGCCAAGGGCCACGATTGCGTCATCAAAGGGCTGCGCGTCGGTGCGGTTGGTGCCACCCAGGGTCGGCTCCGGCAGGGTGGACAGATCTGCGGGCATGGTCAGCGGCTTTGATGGCAGAATGGCGAATTCGTCCGGGCCGTCGCCGGTGCGCAGGTTCATCAGTTGCGGGGTGCCATTGCCGGCGCATCCGGCAAGCACGAGCAGCGTCGCAACCGCGATGAACGCCTTGCCCCTTGCTGCCTGCATCGTTGCCTCCACTGCGTCTTTTTCCCGTCTTAGCCTAAAGCAATCCGGTCGTCACGGGGTCTTTACCTGCGCGGGTTGCGGGGTCTTGCCGATTTGTCGGGTGCACCGGTGAAGATCACAAGGCCGATGGCGCCGACGAAGACGGCAATGTCAGCAACGTTGAAAGCATAGGGATTTTCGATGCCGCAGCAGGACATGTTCAGAAAATCCGCCACCGCGCCATAGACGATGCGGTCGATCACGTTGCCGAGCGCGCCGCCAATCAGAAGGCCCGCGGCAAGTTCTGCCCGTGGTCCGGGGCTGTCACGGCGAATCCACCACAGCACCCAAGCCGAGATGGCGATGGCGATGGCGATCAGCGCCCAACGGGTGACATCGGCGTTGTTGGCGAAAAGGCCGAAGTTGATCCCGCGGTTCCACGCCATGCGAAATACGAGGAAGGGTGGGAAAACGTCGATCTCGCCCCGGTTGATGAGGTCGAGGCCCTGCACGATGGCCAGTTTCGTGATCTGGTCGATCACGAAGGTCAGAACGGCAGTTATGGTCAGGCGGCGCATGTCAGTGCCGAAAATGGCGCTGGTTGGTGAACACCATCGCCAAGCCCCGCTCGTTGGCGGCGGCGATCACCTCGTCGTCGCGCATTGATCCGCCGGGCTGGATGATCGCGGTCGCGCCGGCCTCGGCGGCGGTGATCAGCCCGTCGGCGAAGGGGAAGAACGCGTCGGAGGCGACAACCGACCCTTGCGTCAGGGGGGCGGGCAGGCCGAGGGTTTCGGCCATGTCCTGCGCCTTGCGCGCGGCGATGCGGGTGCTGTCGACGCGGCTCATTTGCCCCGCGCCGATGCCCACGGTGGCACCGTCACGCACGTAGATGATGGCGTTCGACTTGACGTGCTTGGCGACGGTCCAGGCGAACATCAGGTCGGCCAGTTCCTTGTCAGACGGTGCACGTCTTGTGACAACCTTGAGGTCGGCAGGGTTGATGTGGCCTGCGTCACGGTCCTGCACCAGAAAGCCGCCCGCGACCTGCTTGAAGGCGAGCGATTTCGTCAGCGGGTCGGGCAATTCGGACGTGAGAAGCAGGCGCAGGTTCTTCTTGCTGGCAAAGATCGCTTTCGCTGCGTCGCTGGCGCCGGGGGCGATGACGACTTCGGTGAATATCTTGACGATCTCTTCGGCGGTTTCAGCGTCGAGCGGCTGGTTCAGCGCGACGATGCCCCCGAAAGCGGAGGTCTGGTCGCACACGTAGGCGCGCTTGTAGGCTTCGACGAGGGTGGAGGCCTGCGCCACGCCGCAGGGGTTGGCGTGTTTGATGATGGCGCAGGCAGGGGCGGAGCCGGAAAACTCGGCCACCAGTTCATAGGCGGCGTCGGTGTCGTTGATGTTGTTGTAGGACAGCTCCTTGCCCTGCATCTGGCGCGCGGTGGCAACGCCGGGGCGGCGCGTGCCATCGGTGTAGAAGGCGGCCTGCTGGTGCGGGTTTTCGCCGTAGCGCAGGGTTTGCGCCAGTTTGCCGGCAAAGCTGCGGTAGCGCGGGGCCGGTTCGGCGATCTCGGCGGCAAGCCAGGTGGCGACGGCGGTGTCGTAGGCGGCGGTGCGGGCGTAGGCGGTAAGGGCAAGCCTTTGGCGACAGGCCAACGTGGTGGCGCCGTGATGCGCCTTCATCTGGTCAAGAAGGGCGTCGTAATCCGCCGGATCGGTGACCACGGTGACAAAGCGGTGGTTCTTGGCGGCGGCGCGGATCATCGCGGGGCCGCCGATGTCGATGTTTTCGATGCAGGTGGCGTGGTCGGCACCGCGCGCCACGGTCTGTTCGAAGGGGTAGAGGTTGACGATCAGCAGGTCGATCGGCTCGATCCCGTGGGCGGCCATTGCGACAAGGTGTTCGTCATCGTCGCGCAAGGCCAGCAGGCCGCCGTGGACGTTGGGGTGCAGCGTCTTGACCCGTCCGTCCATCATCTCGGGAAAACCGGTTACCTCGGACACATCGCGGACCGACAGCCCCGCCGCGCGCAACATGCCCGAGGTGCCGCCGGTGGAGATCAGTTCCACCCCCTGCGCGGCCAGCGCGCGGGCAAGGTCCAGAAGGCCGGTCTTGTCGGACACGGAAATCAGCGCGCGTCCGATGGGAACGAGGTTGGTCATGCGGATAGCCCCTGTTCTGTCGCGGCGGGCAGGTCAGCTTTGGCCTTCAGGGTCGCTGCTTTCCAGATCCCGGATGGCGAGCGGAGTATCCTGCGCTTTCGCCAAGGTCCAGCCTACGCGCGTTTCAAAGCCGCGAGCGTGGCCGGCAAGCACGATCTGGGTGGCCGGACGCGGGTTAAGACGGCCCTTTTCGAAGTAGACTGAGGGTTGCAGCGACAATTTTGCGCTTCCGCTGTAGCGAAAGACCCAAATTTCACCGCTGCGCAAAGCCAGGGAAATGGCGGTGCCGCCCAGATCGAGGGCTGCGTCCACCTCGGGGTGAAGGTGAAAGCGGATCGAGAAGGCCGCACCGTCCAGGCGGGTTTCGGTCATCATGTCCTCGAACCGGCGGCGGGCATCGGCGGTGAGGGCGGTGAGTGCATCTACCCCGGTCAGGCGGCGGCCGTCCTGCGACAGGGTGAGGGCGCGGCTGGTGGTCAGGCCGTGGCTTTTCAGCCAGCCATCGTGAGCAAGGTAAAGGTCGGTGCCTTCGATGCCGACGGTCAGGCGCGACACGGTGATCGCGGCGCGGTCGGACAGTTCTGGGTCCGCGCGGCGGCTGAAGCGCGAGGAGGAAATGCCATCCATCGACAGGACGGAATGTGACGGGGTTGCGCGTCCGGCCAGCCGCCAAGCCGCGCCAAAGGGCGCGCCGGAGCCGCAGTTGACGATCACGGCGCGTCGGCCCGAGGTCATTTCGAACGCGGTGGTCGAGGCGTGGGCGGTGGCTGCGGCGCGACCACCGGGTGGGGCGGAAGCATCGACGATCACCGAGGTGCGTCGGCCGTTCAGCCGCGCGAAGCCCATCGCGATTGCGGGTGTCGCACTGGGGCGCACCCCCGCCGAGGCGAGCGCCTGGTCAAGACGCCCCTCGACACCCTTGCCGCCGCCGTGGAAGCGGGCGAGATCGCCATCGGCGTGGCGCAGCGCGCGCAGGGCGGGCGCGATGCGCGCGATGGCATCGGCCAGATCGTGCGGCACATTGCGCGACGCCTCGGTCAGCGCGGTGGCGGACCAGGTGAGGAGGGTGAGGACTTCGAGCAGTTCTTCGGGGTTTCGGGTGGGCAGGCCGCCTTCGGCGTCGATCTCGGTCCGACATTCGGTGGCGAGAGCGGCGGTTGCGGGGGCGATCAGCTTTTCCATCCCGATCAGCGAGATCCCGGCGTAGACCAGACCGGTCAGCGCCTCGAACCGGGGGAGGCCGGGGGCGGCGGCCTGCCAGCGACGGGCCAGAAACGCCGATTGCTGCGAGAGCGAGCGGTAGTAGGCGACCGAGGCGTCCTTGTCGCGGCCGTTCAGCAGGAGGGTGGCGTGATGGACCCAGCGGATGATGCGGCGGCCGGTCAGATCGGGCGTCCATCCGGGGCCGAAACCGGCGGAATAGCGCGCGATCCAGGCCCAGGTCCAATCCTGCGCAAGGCTGCGGGCAGCAGGGCTGCCGAGGGCGGCCAGATCATCGAGCCAGGCAAAGCCGTGGGCGTCAGCATCGAAGGCTGGGTCGGGTGAGGGGATATCCCAAAGGAGCGTGCCGGGGGCTTCGGCGAAGTGGCCAGAAAACAGGATGTTGCCGGACAAAAGCTGCTTGCCGCGGGCATAAAGGCCGATGCTGCGCGGTTCGGGCTGCGACACGAAGCCCGCAGCGGGTTTTGCCCGCCGCGCGGCGAACGCAGCGTAACGGTCGGCAAACCCGCTGCGCGGGGGGGTTGCGCTGGACTTCCGGCTCACGTCTGCCTCACCTGTTTTGTCCGGTTGGCCCGGATCGTCAGGCAAAGCATAGCGTGACAGGCATGGCCTGTCACGCCAAAGGGGCCGGGGCGCCCCGATCAGCGCAGGTGGTCGATGCGGGACATGTACTGGGCAAGGTGGCTGACCTCGTCCAGCCAGCGGTGCAGCAGACGCGGGTCGTGTGGGGCGGCGTGGACCCCGGCCGGAATTTCACGGTTCAGCACCGCCTCGACCGCCAGCGACACCGGGACCGAGACGAGGCGCGACATCGCAGTGCCGCGCACATCGCCCCAGGCATCCAGCGCCCAGGTTTCGTGGTAGACCGGCTTGCCGTCCCGCTCGGCCCTGAGCGAAACGAATAGGACCACGCGGTCCGGCTCGCCTTCGGCGTAGGAGTTGTCTTTCAAAAGGGCCGCCGCGCGGGCTTCGAGGGCGGCATTGATGTCGGCCAAGGGTTTGCCTTCAAGACCTTCGATCTCGCGGAAGATGGATGCCCAGGCATCGGACCAGCCGTTCAGACGAATGGTGCCACGGACGAAATCACGCACCTTCCAGTGCGGCTCGAACCGGTAGTCTTCCATGAACGGATAGCTGTCGCGGTTTGGATAGACCTCGAAGCTTTCGGGCTGCGGCAGGGGCGCGTCGTAGCGGGTGATCGCATCCCACGGCCGCGCCACGCGCAGTTCGGTGAAGTGGCGGAGCGAGCGGGAGGGTGAGCGGAGCGCCTTGAGGACGCCAGCGGGGGCCCAGCTGAATTTGTAGCGGAAGGCGTTGGCGATTTTCGGCACACCGCCGCAGTAGGAGGTGAAGCTGAGGATGTTGTCGGCGTGGTAGGCGGGCGAGGCGCGGTAGCGGGCGACAAGGTCATGCGCCATCAGGTGGTCGATGCCGGGGTCGAGGCCAACCTCGTTGACCGACACGAGGCCCGCGTTGCGGAAGGGCAGGTCCAGTTCGCGCATTTCCGGCGCGATGTAGGACGACGAGACGAAATGCGCGCCTTTTGACAGGCAGGCCTTGGCGATGGCGACGTGCTGGTCGGCGGGCAACATGGATATGGCCACATCGCCGGGTTGCAGGGCATCGCGCAACGCATCGAGGCTGTAGGCGCGGATGTCGTTCGTCAGATCGCCAACCTCGGCGCGGGCCTTTTCGACGGTGCGATTCCAGACCGTGACCGGCTGGCCGCTTTCGACGATCAGGCGGCGAAGGCCGGGGACGGAGGAAAGGCCGGTGCCGCACCAGTGGATGGTCATGGGAGTGTTCCTTCAGAGGGTGGCGATGTGACGGTCGAATTCGGCTTTCGCGCGGCCCCAGACACCTTCGGTCAGCGCCGTGAGGGTGAGGAGCGACGGCAGAAGCTGGGCTGCGTAGTCGTGTGACGATTCGACCGGCATCAGCGAGGGCAGGTTGTCGATCGCGGTCACGTCAAGCGGCGGGGTGTCATGGACGCGCAGCGCCGGGGCGTCCCAGTCGGTGGCGCGGTCGTAGACCTTGATCGGCGAGAAGTCCGAGGTCGGATCACAGGCGATGTCGCCGATCACGGTCAGTTTGCGCGTGTCGGTCTTGGCCGAGGCCGGAACGAACACCGGGCAGCCGGGGCGGGCGAGGATGCAGTTGAGGAAGATCTCGTGTTGCAGCACTTCGGGGAAGGGGCCGCCGGATGCGGTTTCGGCCATGTCCCAGCGGGTGACGGCAACGCCCATCGCGGTGCAAAGGTCTGCCGCCCCGGTGCCGACACGGCCAAGCGCGCCGATGATGATGGCGCGGGGGCGGGCAAGGCCCTCAAGCTCGGTGGCAAGCTGGTCGAGGAGGGCGGCTTTCGATGGCACCTTGCGGACCGGGCCGGCGATGGTGCCGCGCTGCTGGGCGGCCCAGCATTTCAGCGACACAGCGGCACCGGCGTAGCCTGCCCAGTATCCAAAGGCGGCGACGCGGCGGCCATCTTCGCCTACGAGGTATTCCAGATCGTAAAGCGTGCCGCCACCGGCCTTGAAGCGCTTTAGCAGTTCGCGCCCGGCAGGCTGGCCCTTGTAGGCATGGCCGAACATGATGTGGCGGTGGGTGAGGGGCGTGCCATCTTCGGGAAGTTCCTTCAGGCCGAAGATGATCGCATCGGCGGGGGCGTGCGGCCAGAGGTTTTCGGCCACGATCTCGCAGCCCGCGTCGCGGTAGCCGTCGATCGGGATGGCGCGGACCGACGACAGTTCGACCGAGACCTTGATGCCTGCCTTGATTAGCGCGGCGGCGCCTTCCGGCGTCAGCCCGACGCGTTCTTCGTTCGGGCGCTGTTCAGCGCGCACCCAAAGGTGGGTCATGATGTGGGTCCCCCGTAGCCTTGGCGACAGGATTAGCAGAACCGCAGGCGGGGAACAGGGGGGTTGGACATGTGCGAATTTGCACGTCAGTCGCGCATGAGCTGCACTTTCTATCTGGTCGCACAAGCTTATGTTGGCTTCAAGCGGCGCATGGCGCGCCACAGGACAAGGACGCAAGCGATGACCACGCGCATTCCCGGCATTCACCACGTCACGGCCATTTCCGGCCCGGCGCAAGCCAACGTTGCCTTCTACACCGGTCCGTTGAAGCAGCGGCTGGTCAAGAAGACGGTGAACTTCGACGATCCCGGCACCTATCATCTGTATTACGCCGACCCGAAGGGCAGCCCCGG
The DNA here is from genome assembly GCA_963822435.1 of uncultured Alphaproteobacteria bacterium. Lineage (GTDB taxonomy): Bacteria > Pseudomonadota > Alphaproteobacteria > Rhodobacterales > Rhodobacteraceae > JAUYQR01. The sequence continues at coordinate 595,068 of CAWGHN010000003.1, read as the reverse complement.
CACAGTGCTGACCTTCTTTCCGTTCGCGGATGCCGGGCCGGGGCAGGCCGGTCCGGGCATGGCTTCGGCCTATGCCTATGCTGTTCCTGCAGCGGGCTTTGACGCGTTGATCGCTGATCTGAAGGCGGTGGCGCTGGAGGTTTCGCCCCCGTCGTTGCGGTTTGGCGAGCGGGTCGTCACGGTGAAAGACCCCGACGACGCACCGGTGGAACTGATTGAAAGCGCCACGGCGACCGACATGCACGGGTTCCATTCCGTGACGTTGTGGGAGCGTGAGCCCGACAAGACGGCGCGCATCCTGACCGACGTGTTCGGCTATGAGGCTGTGGGCAGCGAAAAGCTGAACGGGGTGGAGCGGCTGCGGCTGAAGGCGCCGGGGGCGGAGCGCGGCAACATCATCGACATCATCCGCACCGATGCGGTGGTGCGCGGGCGGCCGGGGAAAGGCACGATCCACCATGTCGCGTTCCGGGCGCGGACGCAGGACGAGCAGCACGGCTGGCAAGAGGCGCTGGCGCGGGTGGGGCACCGCACGACCGATGTGATCGACCGGCAGTATTTCAACGCGATCTACTTCCGCGAACCGGGGGGCGTGCTTTTTGAGATTGCCACCGACCCGCCGGGCTTTGCGGTGGATGAACCCGAGGCCACGATGGGGACAAAGCTGATGCTGCCGCCGCAATACGAGCCGATCCGCACGCGGATCGAGCAGGTGTTGCCAAAACTGACGGTGGCGTCGTGAGGCGGTATGGCCCGGCAAGTGGCGCGAGGGCGGGGATCGTTCTGGCGCATGGCCGGGGCGGCAGCAGCGCCGATATCCTTGGCCTGATGCAGTTTGTGGGGGCGACCGATGTGGTTGCCCTTGCCCCGGATGCGCCGGGGCAAAGCTGGTGGCCGACCTCGTTTCTGGCCCCCGCCGCAGCGCTTGCGCCCTATGTGGGGCGGGGCGTTGCTGCGCTGATGCAGGGCGTGGCGGCGCTTGAGGCCGAAGGCGTGCCACGCGGCTCTATCTGGCTGGGTGGGTTCAGTCAGGGTGCGGGGCTGGCGCTGGAGACGTTTGCCCGGGAGGGTGACAGTCTGGCCGGGGTGTTCGGCTTTTCCGGCGGTCTTTTGGGCACCGGTGATGGCGATGCGGCGCCCGACGCCGCGCTATACGGTCACGGGCAAAAGCGGTTCGACTACGCGGGCCGGCGGGATGGTGCGAAGGTGTGGGTTTCGGTGCACGAGCGCGACCCGCATATTCCTTTGAAACGGGTCAGGGACAGTGTTGCCGTGTTCGAGGCAATGGGGGCCGAGGTTGCTTTGCAGGTGTATCCCGGAGCGGGCCATTCGGTGATGCGCGAGGACATGGCCATGCTGAAGGCCTGGCTGGGGTAAAATTGCACTGTGAAGCCGGCACGTCCTGCGGTATTTCGGCAAGCGACACGTTTTGCCGAGTGGATGCTTGATGCAGATTGAACCGACCGAATTGCCGGACGTCATTGTCCTGACCCCGCGCCGCTTTGGCGACGACCGGGGGTGGTTCACGGAAACCTGGAATGCCGGCACAATGGCCAAGGCGGGGCTCGACCTGCCGTGGGTGCAGGACAACCACTCGATGTCGGCGGTGGTCGGCACCGTGCGCGGGCTGCACTTTCAGGCTCCGCCACATGCGCAGGACAAACTGGTGCGGTGTTCGCGCGGCGCCATCCTTGATGTGGCGGTGGATGTGCGGGTCGGCTCGCCCCACTTTGGCCGTTGGGTGGGGGTGGAGTTGACGCCGGAGAACGGGCGACAGCTTTTGGTGCCGAAGGGGTTTCTGCACGGGTTCGTCACCCGCGCGCCAATGACCGAAGTGCAATACAAATGCACCGATGTCTACGCGCCAGACTGCGACGGCGCGGTGCGGTGGAATGACCCCGATATCGGCATAGACTGGGGGCTTGCCGGGGCTCCGGTGCTTTCGGCCAAGGATCAGGCGGCGCCCTTGCTGCGCGATTTCAAATCGCCGTTCGTGTGGGGGCAGGCATGAAACTGTTGGTGACTGGCGGGGCCGGGTTCATCGGGTCTGCCGTGGTGCGGCTGGCCGTGGCGCGCGGGTATGAGGTGGTGAACCTTGATGCGCTGACATATGCGGCCTGTCAGGACAACGTGGCCGATGCCGCGCGGTCGAACCTTTATTCCTTTGAGCAGGCAGACATACGCGACCGCGCGGCGCTGGACCGGATCTTCGATCTGCACCGCCCGGATGCGGTGATGCATCTGGCGGCGGAAAGCCATGTCGACCGCAGCATAGACGGGCCGTCGGATTTCATCGAGACGAACATCACTGGCACCTTCAACATGCTGGAGGCCGCGCGGCGGTATTGGGCGGCGCAAGGCAAACCGGCGGGGTTTCGGTTCCACCACATCTCGACCGACGAGGTGTTCGGCACTTTGGGCGAGACCGGCCAGTTCACCGAAGACACGCCCTATGCGCCGAACAGCCCCTATTCGGCGTCGAAGGCGGCGAGCGACCATCTGGTGCGGGCGTGGGCCGAGACTTACGGCCTGCCGGTGGTGATGACGAACTGTTCCAACAACTACGGGCCGTTCCACTTTCCCGAAAAGCTGATCCCTGTGGTGATCCTGAACGCGCTGCATGGCCGGGCGATCCCGGTTTATGGCAAGGGCGAGAACGTGCGTGACTGGCTTTATGTCGAAGACCATGCCGACGCGCTGCTGACGGTGCTGGAAAAGGGTACGCTGGGCCGCAGCTACAACATTGGCGGCGAGAACGAGGCGCGGAATATCGACATCGTGCGAATGATCTGCGCGCTCTTGGACGAGATGCGCCCAAGTGGTGCGCCGCATGACCGGCTGATTGCCTTCGTGACCGACCGGCCGGGGCATGACGCACGCTATGCCATTGATCCGTCGCGGATTCGCGATGAACTGGGCTGGCGGCCTTCGGTCACGCTTGAGGAAGGGCTGCGCCGCACGGTGCGCTGGTATCTGGACAACGAGGCGTGGTGGCGGCCCTTGCTGGAGCGGCAGGGCGTGGGCCAACGGCTTGGGGTGAAGGCGTGAGGGTTCTGGTCTTTGGCGAGACCGGGCAGGTTGCGCAGGAGTTGCTTCGGCGGGCGCCGGTGGGCGTGACGGTGACGGCGCTGGGCCGCGACCGGGCGGATCTGTCGGACCCGTCGACCTGCGCGCTGGCGATCGACCGGGGCGCTTTCGACGCGGTGATCAACGCGGCGGCGTGGACGGCGGTGGACAAGGCCGAGGCGGAGGAAGCGGCGGCGCTGGTGGTAAACGGCGATGCGCCGGCCGCGATGGCGCGGGCGGCTGCGGCCAAGGGCGTGCCGTTCCTGCATGTGTCGACGGATTACGTGTTCGATGGCGCGGGCGATCAGCCGTTCCGGCCCGATCATCCGACAGCGCCTTTGGGGGCCTATGGCCGCACCAAGCTGGCGGGCGAAGTGGGCGTTCGGGCGGCGGGCGGCAAGCATTTGATCTTGCGGACATCGTGGGTGGTGTCGGCGCATGGGGCGAATTTCGTCAAGACGATGCTGCGGCTTGGCCGCGAGCGGGAAAGTTTGAACGTGGTGGCCGACCAGATCGGCGGGCCGACTCCGGCTGCGGCGATTGCGGATGCGTTGTTCGTGGCGGCGCGGGCAATGGCGCGCGGTGAGCCGGGTGGGACGCATCATTTTGCGGGCGTGCCGGATACCAGTTGGGCCGGGTTCGCGCGCGAGATCATGGCGCGGGCAGGCCTTGGTTGCGCGGTGAACGACATACCGTCAACGGCCTACCCGACACCGGCGAAACGGCCGCTGAACTCTCGGCTGGAGTGCGGCGCGCTGCAGGCGGCATATGGCATTGCGCGGCCCGATTGGCGGGCGGGGCTGGATGACATCCTGAGGGAGCTTGGCGCATGAAACGCAAGGGCATCATTCTGGCGGGCGGCACAGGATCACGGCTTTGGCCGATCACCATCGGCGTGTCGAAGCAGCTTTTGCCGATCTACGACAAGCCGATGATCTACTATCCGCTGTCGGTGCTGATGCTGGGCGGCATCCGCGAGATTGCGGTGATCACAACGCCGGACGACCAGCCGCAGTTTCAGCGACTGCTTGGTGATGGCAGCCAGTGGGGTCTTTCGCTGACGTGGATCGTGCAGCCCTCGCCGGACGGGCTGGCACAGGCGTATCTGTTGGCGAAGGATTTTCTGGCCGGTGCGCCTTCGGCTATGGTATTGGGCGACAACATATTTTTCGGCCACGGCTTGCCCGAAGCGATGGCCTCGGCTGATGCGCACCCTTCAGGCGGCACGGTCTTTGGTTACCGTGTGGCCGACCCGGAGCGCTATGGCGTGGTGGCCTTCGATGCAGCGGGGAACGTGTCTGCGATCATCGAAAAGCCGGAAAAGCCGCCATCGAATTACGCCGTTACCGGGCTTTACTTCCTGGACGGTCGCGCACCGGAACTGGCGGCGCAGGTGAAGCCGTCACCGCGTGGTGAGTTGGAGATTGCCGACCTGCTGGAGATCTACCGGGCCGAAGGTTCGCTTCGGGTGGAGCGGATGGGGCGGGGGTATGCGTGGCTGGATACCGGGACGCAGGCAAGCCTGCTGGATGCCGGGAATTTCGTGCGCACGCTGGAGGAACGGCAGGGCTTGCAGGTGGGGTCGCCCGACGAGATCGCCTTTCGGCAGGGGTGGCTGGACCGCGAGGGGTTTGCGGCGCGGGCCAAGCTTTTTGCCAAAAGCTCGTATGGCAAATATCTGGCAAGCGTCCTGAAGGAGTGATCAGGCCGCCAAGGGCCTGTGGATGGCGTTTGCGGCCTCCAGCACCAAGGGGCGCAAGCCAGTGCCGCCGGCGTCGATCAGGTCGAACAACTGGCGGCGCATCCGGGGTTCCCAGAAGTCGTTGATATGCGCGGCAACGCCTTGCACGCCTTCGTCGTGGGGCTTTGATTCCATGAAAAGCGCGATCTGGTTGGCCATATGAACCAGTTTTTCAGCCGACATGGCTATCCTCCGTCAAGCGATCTGTGTGGGTGAAAACCTCGAACCGGTCGGGCCGGGCGAGGGCGATGAGCGTGATGCCGGCATGGTCGGCAAGGGTCACGGCGTCGGCGGTGGGGGCCGAGACGGCGATGATCATCGGCGCGCCCAGCATGGCGACCTTTTGCACCATGTCGATCGAGACGCGGCTGGTCAGGACCACCGCGCCGCTGGGCGCAGTGCCGGAGCGGACCATTGCGCCCACGAGTTTATCAAGCGCGTTGTGGCGACCTACATCTTCACGCGACACGGCGATTCGCCCCCCCGCCCAGAATCCGGCGCAGTGGACGGCGCGGGTGGCGTCGTGCAGGCGCTGCTGGCCGGGAAGGGCGGAAACGGCGGCCATGACCTGGCTGGCGGACGTCTGGAACGTGTATGGCAAAACGTATGGCACGTCGCGCAGCGCCTGGTCGATGCTGTCGATGCCGCACAGGCCGCAACCGACCGGGCCGGTCATGGTGCGGCGGCGGGCGGCAAGGCGTGTTTCGGCCTCGGGGTGGAGCCAGATCTGGACATCGCGGCCCTTGGGCAGGGTCTCGATTTCCACCGACAGAATCTCGTTCTGTGTGGCGATGCCTTCGGTGAAGGCGAAACCGTAGGCGAAGTCTTCGAGATCGTCGGGGGTGGCCATCATCACGGCTTGCGTGGTGCCGTTGAACGTGAGCGCGACGGCCACCTCTTCGGGCAGCATCCGGCTGCCGGGGTCTACCCGGGTGCCGAATGCCAGTCGAGGAGTGGGCCTTGCGCCGATCATCTTGCGCCGATCATTCGGCAGCAGGCAGGATGCGGCGCGCGCGGGCGGCGTGTTCGGCGTAGTTCAACTGCCATTCCGACGGGCCGTTCGACGGGCTGACCTGCACGGCGGTGACCTTGTATTCCGGGCAGTTCGTCGCCCAATCGGAGAAGTCGGTGGTGATGACGTTGGCCTGCGTTTCGGGGTGGTGGAAGGTGGTGTAGATTACCCCCGGCATGACGCGGTCGGTGATCGTGGCGCGCAGCGAGGTTTCGCCCGACCGCGAGGCGAGGCGGACCCAGTCGCCTTCCTTGACGCCGCGCACTTCGGCGTCGTGCGGGTGGATTTCCAGCAGATCCTCCGCGTGCCAGGCGGTGTTGGCGGTGCGGCGCGTCTGCGCGCCGACGTTGTACTGGCTGAGGATGCGCCCGGTGGTCAGGAGAAGCGGGAAGCGCGGGCCGGTGCGTTCGTCGGTGGCGACGTATTCGGTGCGGATGAACTTGCCGCGGCCGCGCACAAAACCGTCAATGTGCATGAGGGGCGTGCCTTCGGGCGCGGCCTCGTTGCAGGGCCATTGGACGGAGCCCATGGTTTCCAGCTTTTCATAGCTGACCCCGGCGAAGGAGGGGGTGAGCAGCGCGATTTCGTCCATGATCTGTGCCGGGTGGGTGTAGGTCCAGTTCGCGCCCATCGCGTTGGCGAAAAGCTGGGTCACCTCCCAATCGGCATAGCCGTTGCGCGGCGCCATGACCTTGCGCACGCGGTTGATGCGACGTTCGGCGTTTGTGAACGTTCCGTCCTTTTCAAGGAAGGACGAGCCGGGGAAGAAGACGTGGGCGTAGTTCGCGGTCTCGTTCAGGAACAGGTCTTGCACGATCACGCAGTCCATCGCGGCAAGGCCGGCGGCGACGTGCTTGGTGTCGGGGTCCGATTGCAGGATGTCCTCGCCCTGGCAGTAAAGGCCCTTGAACGAGCCTTCGACGGCGGCGTCCAGCATGTTCGGGATGCGCAGGCCGGGTTCGTTGTCGATGGTCACGCCCCACATGTCTTCGAACACCGACCGGACCGCGTCGTTCTTGACGTGGCGGTAGCCTGGCAGTTCGTGCGGGAACGACCCCATGTCGCACGAGCCTTGCACGTTGTTCTGGCCACGCAGCGGATTCACGCCCACGCCGGGGCGGCCGATGTTTCCGGTAAGCATGGCAAGGTTGGCGATGCCGATCACGGTGGTGGAGCCTTGGGAGTGTTCGGTGACGCCGAGGCCGTAGTAGATGGCACCGTTGCCGCCCATCGCGTAAAGCCTTGCGGCCGCACGCAATTCATCAGCCTTTACGCCGGTCAGGAGTTCGGTCGCTTCGGGCGAATGGTTGGGCTGGCTGACGAATTCGGCGTAATCCTGGAATTCGTCCCAATCGCAGCGTTCGCGGATGAAGGCCTCGTTGAACAGGCCTTCGGTCACGATGGTATGGGCGATGGCGGTGATGACTGCGACGTTGGTGCCGGGGCGGACGGGCAGGTGGTGGGCGGCCTTGACGTGCGGGCCGTCGACAAGGTCGATGCGGCGCGGGTCGATCACGATCAATTTCGCGCCCTTGCGCAGGCGCTTTTTCAGGCGGCTGGCGAAGACCGGGTGACCATCGGTCGGGTTGGCGCCGATGATCACGACAACGTCGGTCTGTTCGACGGAATCGAAGTCTTGCGTGCCGGCCGAGGTGCCGAAGGTCTGGCCAAGGCCGTAGCCGGTGGGCGAATGGCAGACGCGGGCGCAGGTATCCGTATTGTTGTTCATGAATACGGCGCGGGTCAGCTTTTGCACGAGGAAGGCCTCTTCGTTGGTGCAGCGGCTGGAGGTTATTACGCCCACGGATTGGCGGCCATGCTTGGCCTGGATCGTCTTCATGCGGTTGGCGGCAAATTCCATCGCCTCGGGCCACGAGACTTCCTTCCACGGATCGGCGATGTTGTCGCGGATCATCGGGTTCAGGATGCGCTCCTTGTGGCTGGCGTAGCCATAGGCGAAGCGGCCCTTGACGCAGGAATGGCCGCGGTTGGCCTTGCCGTGTTTGTAGGGGGTCATGCGGACCAGCTCGTCGCCGCGCATTTCGGCCTTGAACGAACAGCCGACGCCGCAATAGGCGCAGGTGGTGATGACGCTGTGTTCCGGGGTGCCGATGTCGATGATCGACTTTTCCTGCAAGGTGGCGGTCGGGCAGGCCTGAACGCAGGCACCGCAGGAGACACAGTCGGAGGCGAGAGCGTTGTCGGTTTTCGCGCCGAAGGACACCCGGCTGTCCCAGCCACGGCCCTCGATCGTCAGGGCGAAGGTGCCTTGGACTTCCTCGCAGGCCCTGACGCAGCGGGAACACACGATACATTTCGCCGGGTCGTAGGTGAAATAGGGATTGCTGTCGTCCTTCGGCATCCACTGCGGATTGGCTTCGCCGGAGGTGTTTTTGGCGCGGAAGTGGGTGGACATTTCAGCAAGAGGGGCCGCCTCATACCGCACGTCGCGCAGGCCGACCGCGCCGGCCATGTCCTGCAACTCGCAATCGCCATTGGCCGAGCAGGTGAGGCAATCGAGCGGGTGGTCGGAGATGTACAATTCCATCACGCCACGGCGAAGCTGCTTCAGCTTGGCGTTCTGGGTGTGGACCTTGAGGCCGGGGGCGACGGGCGTGGTGCAAGAGGCCGGGGTGCCGTTGCGGCCTTCGATTTCCACGAGGCAGAGGCGGCAGGACCCGAAGGCGTCGATGCTGTCGGTGGCGCAAAGCTTGGGGACGGAAATGCCAGCCTCGGCGGCGGCGCGCATGATGCTGGTGCCTTCGGGCACGGTGACGTCAAAGCCGTCGATGGTCAATGTGACCATTTGTTTGCTTTTCGCCGCCGGAGTGCCGAAATCGCGGTCCGGGATGATGAAGTCTTTCATTCGGCGGCCTCTTTCATCGGGGCGAAATCATCGGGGAAATGGGTGAGGGCGGACATTACCGGGTAGGGCGTGAAGCCGCCAAGGGCGCAGAGCGATCCCGCTTTCATGGTGTTGCACAGGTCGGTCAGAAGCGGGATGGCGGCGGCATCGCCCTTGGCGATGCGGTCGATGGTTTCCACACCTCGCACCGCGCCGATCCGGCAGGGGGTGCATTTGCCGCAAGACTCGATGGCGCAGAATTCCATCGCGAAGCGGGCCTGTTTCAGCATGTCGGCGCTGTCGTCGAAGATGGTGAGGCCAGCGTGGCCGATCAGGCCGCCCTGACCTGCGAATTCCTCGTAGCCGAAGGGTGTGGCGAAGTCGGAGCGCGGGTGGTAGGCGCCCAGAGGCCCGCCGACCTGGACTGCCTTGACCGGCCGACCTGAGGCGCAACCGCCGGCAATCTCATCAACAATCTGGCCGAGGGTGAGGCCGAAGGCGGTCTCGTAAAGACCGCCGAAGCGGACGTTGCCGGCGATCTGGAGGGGGATCGTGCCGCGCGAACGGCCAAGGCCGAAATCCTTGTAGAAGGCGGCACCACGTTCGAAGATCACCGGGATGGTGGCGAGGGAGATCACGTTGTTGACGACGGTCGGCTTGCCCATGAAGCCTTCGAGGGCCGGGAGCGGCGGCTTGGCGCGGACGACGCCGCGCTTGCCTTCAAGGCTGTTGAGAAGCGAGGTTTCCTCGCCGCAGACATAGGCGCCCGCGCCAACGCGGATTTCGATGTCGAAGGCCGGGCCGGTTCCCAGAACGCTTGCGCCCAGAGCCCCCGCCTCGCGGGCGATGGTGCAGGCGGATTCCATCACGCGGATTGCGACGGGGTATTCCGAACGGATGTACACAAATCCCTTGGTCGCGCCGGTGGCGAGGCCCGCGATGACCATGCCTTCGATCAGGGTAAAGGGGTCGCCTTCCATCAGCATCCGGTCGGCAAAGGTGGCGCTGTCGCCCTCATCGGCGTTGCAGACGATGTATTTGCGGTCGGCCACAGCCTCGGACACGGTTTTCCACTTGATGCCGGTTGGGAAGCCCGCGCCGCCACGGCCACGCAGGCCCGAGGCGGTAACCTCGGCGACGATGTCGGCTTTCGGCAGGGCGAGCGCGCGGCGGAGGCCGGTGAGGCCGCCGAGTGCCTCGTAGTCCGTGAGCGACAGTGGGTCGACGATGCCGACGCGGGCGAAGGTCAGGCGGGTCTGGCCTTTCATCCACGGCAGGTCGGCAACCGGGCCGAGGGCTTTGGGATGTGCGGCGAGATCACCGAACAGGGTGGGGACGTCGGCGAGGGTAAAGGGGCCAAAGCCTACGCGGCCCGATGGTGTGACGACCTCGACCAGCGGTTCCAGCCAGACCATGCCGTGCGATCCGTTGCGGATGATGTCAACCGGCACGCCGCGACGGGTGGCTTCCGCCTCGATGGCGGCGGCGATGTCGTCGGCCCCGAGGGCTATGGCGACGGTGTCGAGGGGGATGTAGATCTTCATGCGCGGGCCTCGGCGATCAGGGCGTCGACGCGGGCCTCATCGCAGCGGCCGATGGGCTTGCCGTCAAGCATGGCGGCGGGGCCGCACGCGCAAAGGCCAAGGCAGAATACAGGTTCCAGCGTGACCGCGCCGTTTGGCGTGGTGCCGTGCCAATCGACCCCGAGTGCCTGTTGCGCATGGGCGGCGACGCGGTCGGCACCCATTGCCTGACACGCCTCGGCACGGCACAGTTTCAGGATGTGGCGGCCAGCGGGGGCTTCGCGGAAATCGTGGTAGAAGGTGACGACGCCATGCACTTCGGCCTTGGAGAGATTGAGCGCCTTGGCGATGACCGGGAGGGCCGTTTGCGGAACGTGGCCAAACTCGGCCTGAACGGCGTGAAGGATGGGAAGGAGCGGGCCTTCCATCCCTTGATGTGCCTCGAGAATATGCTCGATCCGGTCGGTTACGGTGGCAGCATCAAGCATCTGGGTTCCTCGCATCGCTTGAGGCGGTCATACGCAGATTGATAGGAAAATCAATCTCGATATACCGTCAAACGATAGGCTGAAGCTATCAAGCGCCCATGCGCACGGCGTCGTCGATCAGGGCCTGCAACACCGGGGTTTGCGGATCGCGGCGGGCGGCGATGAGGCCGACGGTATGCTCGGCCTCCGGTTCCACGATGGGGATGGAGACGACGCGGCCTTCCATCGCGAACATGTCGGCCAGTTTCTTTGGCACGATGCTGGCCCATTGCCCGGTCAGGACGTGCGAGATGAGCGCGATGATGGAGTTCGATTCGATGGAAGGTGTGACCTGCGCGCCCGCCTCGGCGAGGTGCTGGTTGACGATCCGGCGGTTCTGGTTGTCGGAGGTGAGAAGGCAGAGGGGGACGGCGGCGACCTCGGCCCAGGTGACGCGGGGGCGGGTGGCGAGGGGGCTGCCGGGAGCGCAGAGCAGGCGGTAAAATTCGGTGTAAAGCGGCACTTGGGCGACGCGGCCGAGGGGCTCGTTGTCGAGGTAGGTGATGCCGGCCTCCAGATCGAGGCTTTCGATGCCGGCGAGAATTTCGGCGCTGGTGCGGCTGAGGATGGCGACGCTGACGTTCGGGTGGCGGGCGGTGAAGGGGCCGGTGAGGTCGGCCACCATCGGCAGGGCGGTGGGGATCACGCCGATCCGCAGGTGGCCGGACAGGCCCGAACGGATGGTGCGCATCTCGTCCTTCAGGTCGCGCATGTCACGGACGATGGTGAGGGCGCGGTCGAGGACACGCTGGCCTTCGGGCGTCAGGCCCTGAAAGCGGCTGCCACGATAGACAAGCTGGACGCCCAACTGTTCCTCAAGCTGGCGGATCGCGCCGGAAAGCGAGGGTTGGGTGACGCCGCACACCTCGGCGGCGCGGCCAAAGTGGCGTTCCTTGGCCAGCGCGATGAACATTTCCAGCTTGTCGATCATGGCAGCAAGCGTGCCCCGGCCCGCCCTTGCCTGCAAGCCCTTGAAGGCCTACCTCTGCGGGATGAAATGGTTCATCCCCTTCCTGCCAAAACCCGCCTTCGTGCCGGTGATCCGGCTTTCCGGCACCATCGGCAGCGGCCCGCGATCCTTGAGCGATCAGGCGCTTGCGCCGTTGATCGAGCGCGCCTTTGCCAAGGGCAAACCTGCCGCGGTGGCCCTGGTGATCAATTCGCCGGGCGGGTCGGCGGTGCAATCGTCGCTGATCGCGGCGCGCATTCGGCGGCTGGCGGAGGAGAAGAAGGTCGAGGTGCATGCGTTCGTGGAGGATGTTGCGGCCTCGGGCGGGTATTGGCTGGCCTGTGCTGCGGACCGGATCTGGGTGGACCGGTCGTCGCTGGTGGGGTCGATCGGGGTGATCTTTGCGTCATTCGGGTTTCCCGAACTGATGGCGCGGCAGGGGGTGGAGCGGCGCGTGGTCACGGCGGGGCGGTCGAAAAGCTTTGCCGACCCGTTCCTGCCGCAGAAGGATGAGGATGTGGAGCGGTTGCGCGCGTTGCAGACCCCGATCCACGAGGCATTCATCGCGCATGTGAAGGCGCGGCGCGGGGCAAGGCTGGCGGAAGCGGACCTTTTCAACGCTGATATCTGGGTGGGGCAGGGATCGGTTGATCTGGGGCTGACGGACGGAATCGGCCATCTGGTTCCGAAGATGAAAGAGCTTTACGGCGACAAGGTGCGGCTGGTGCCTTACGGTCAGCGGCGCAGTCTGGCGCAGCGGTTCGGCCTTTCGGTCGTGGAGGATGCGATGAATTCGGTCGAAGAACGCGCGCTTTGGGCGCGGTATGGTCTTTGAATGCTGGTCAAGATCGTCTTTGTCTTTCTGCTGGCGATGGTGATTGTGGCCATGATCGGCAAGGCGCTGTTTCCCGGCGCGATGAGCAGGCTTTCCCCACTGCGGCGCAAATCCACCGCCTGTGCGCGCTGCGGACGGCCACAGATCGGCAAGGCGCCGTGTGAGTGCAGGGCGCGGCGATGACGGCGCTGGTAACAGGGGCGGCGCACCGTTTGGGGCGCGCGATGGCGCTGTATCTGGCGGGGCGCGGGCATGACGTGGCGGTGCATTACGCAAGTTCGGCCGATGCGGCCGAGGCCGTGGTGGCCGAAATCCGCGCGATGGGGCGTCGGGCGGTGGCGGTGCGCGCCGATCTGCTGACCGAGGCCGAGACGCAGGCGCTGGTGCCGATGGCGGTGGCAGCGCTGGGGCCGTTGACGGTGCTGGTGAACAACGCGTCGATCTTTGAATACGACCGCATCGACACCGCGACGCGGGAAAGCTGGGACCGGCATCTGGAATCGAACCTGCGCGCGCCGTATGTGCTGACGCAGGCGTTTGCGAGGCAATGCCCGAAGGCGACGGTGGATGACGCGGGCGAGCCTTTGGCGCAGGGATTGGTCGTGAACATGATCGACCAGCGCATCCTGAAACTGACGCCGGAGTTTTCGACCTATACGATTGCGAAGATGGGCTTGTGGGCGCTGACCCGGACCGCGGCGCAGGGTCTGGCGCCGGATGTGCGGGTAAACGGGATCGGTCCGGGCCCAACCTTGAAGGGTGCGCGGCAAAGCGAGGCGCACTTTGCCAAGCAGCGCGCGGCGACTGTGCTGGGGCGCGGGGCGAACCCTGCGGATATCACGGCGGCGCTTGGGTTTTTCCTCGATAGCCCGTCGGTTACCGGGCAATTTCTGGCGATTGACGGGGGGCAGCATCTGGCGTGGCAGACCCCCGATGTGCTGGGAACCGAATAGCCTGCGGCGGAGTGTCACGAAAGTTGTCCACTTTTTGCGCAGCGTTCACAGAGCCGTCATAAAAGCCGTGGGATATCAGGGATTTGGCCGGGGATTGAAAAATCTTACAAGTAAAATCAATGGGTTCCAAATATGCCTAATTTTTAGGCAAGTCGGCGAAGCGGGCAAAAAACAACGGAAAAAGGCCGCTTGCGAAAACTTCTGCCCAGACTTGTCCACAGAAACCGTGGACAGCTTTCCACTTGCTCAGCCCCGTGGTTCAGTGCAGCCGCGGCGAAGAATCGACGCACTCTGACAGGCCTTCGGGATGAACGACAAACCACGCACCGGCCATGAGGTCATTCAGGATTATCTGAGGACGCTGGACGCCTCGCCCGGGGTTTACCGGATGCTGAACGCAGCGTCCGAGGTGCTTTACGTCGGCAAGGCGCGCAACCTGAAGGCGCGGGTGTCGAACTATGCCCGGCCTTCGGGCCATTCGGGGCGGATCGCGCGGATGATCCATGAGACCGCGTCGATGATGTTCCTGACCACGCGGACCGAGCTTGAGGCGCTGCTGCTGGAGCAGAACCTGATCAAGCAACTGAAGCCGCGCTACAACGTGCTGTTGCGCGACGACAAGAGCTTTCCGAACATCCTGATTTCGGCGGAACACCCGTTTCCACAGATCAAGAAGCACCGTGGCAAGAAATCGGAAAAGGGCGCGTATTTCGGCCCGTTTGCCAGTGCGGGCGCGGTGAACCGGACGTTGAACCAGTTGCAGAAGGTGTTCCTGCTGCGCAATTGCAGCGACAGCATGTTCCAAAGCCGGACGCGGCCCTGCCTGCAACACCAGATCAAGCGGTGTTCCGCGCCTTGCGTGGGCAAGATCAGCGCCGAAGGCTATGGGCGGCTGGTGTCCGATGCGACCCGGTTTCTGGAGGGCAAGACCACCTCGGTGCAGGCCGATCTGGCAAAGTCGATGGCCGAGGCGTCGGCGGCGATGGAATTCGAGCGGGCGGCGGCGTTGCGCGACCGGATCAAGGCGCTGACGCAGGTGCAGCAAAGCCAGGGCATCAACCCGCAGGGCGTGACCGAGGCCGATGTGGTGGCGCTGCATCTGGAGCATGGGCAGGCCTGCGTGCAGGTGTTCTTCATCCGGGCCAACCAAAGCTGGGGCAACCGGGATTTCTATCCGCGCACGGGTTCGGGGGCCGAAGCGCCGGAGATTCTCGAAGCGTTCCTGACGCAGTTTTACGACGACAAGGAGCCGCCACGGCAGATCCTGCTGTCGCATCCGGTGGACAACCCCGATCTGGTGGCCGAGGCGTTGGCGGCGCGCGCGGGGCGAAAGGTTGAGCTTCTGGTGCCGCAGCGGGGCGAGAAGGCCGAGCTGGTGGAGAACGCGGCCCGCAATGCGCGGGAAAGCCTGGCGCGGCGAATGGCGGAAAGCTCCACCCAGAACAAACTGCTGGCCGGGCTGGCCGAGGCGTTCGAACTGGACGCGCCGCCAAACCGGATCGAGGTTTACGACAACAGCCATATTCAGGGCACCAATGCCGTTGGCGGCATGATCGTTGCCGGGGCGGACGGGTTCCTGAAATCGCAATACCGCAAGTTCAACATCCGGTCCGAGGCGGGGGCGAACAGCGACGACTTCGGGATGATGAAAGAGGTGCTGACCCGACGCTTCGAGCGGCTGCTGAAGGAAGACCCCGAGCGCAAGACCGAGATGTGGCCGGACCTGTTGCTGATCGACGGCGGGGCCGGGCAGGTGTCGGCGGTGGCCGGGATCATGGCCGAACTGGGCGTGGACGACATCGCCATGATCGGTGTGGCCAAGGGTATCGACCGCGACGCCGGCAAGGAAGAATTCCACCGCCCCGGCGAGCCGCCCTTTGCGCTGCAACGCAATGACCCGGTCTTGTATTTCGTGCAGCGTCTGCGCGACGAGGCGCACCGCTGGGCCATCGGGGCGCACCGGGCGAAGCGGGCAAAGGCGGTCGGGGTGACACCGCTGGACGACATTCCGGGCATCGGCGCCACCCGCAAGCGCGCGCTGCTGGCGCACTTTGGCAGCGCCAAGGCCGTGGCGCGGGCCGGGATCGGCGACCTGCAGGCGGTGGACGGTATATCGGAGGCAATTGCGCGCACGGTGCATGATTTCTTCCACGCGCGGGGATAGCGCGGGCGCTCGTCGGTCTCGGACACGGCGCGCCATTGCCTCTTCCCCGACCGGGCCGTGTAAGCTAGGAGTTGCGGATGAACTGGAACATTCCCAACATCCTGACCGTGGCACGATTGCTGGCAGCCCCCGGCGTGGCGGTGATGTTCCTGTATTTTCACCGTCCCTGGGCGGACTGGTTCGCGCTGACCCTGTTCGTGGGCGCGGCGATAACGGATTGGTTCGACGGCTATCTGGCGCGGTTGTGGAAGCAGGAGTCCAAGTTCGGTGCAATGCTGGACCCGATTGCCGACAAGGCGATGGTGGTGATCGCGCTGATGGTGCTGACCGGCTACAACGGGATGAACCCCTGGCTGATCCTGCCCGCGACGATCATCCTGTTCCGTGAGGTGTTTGTCGGGGGATTGCGCGAATTCCTCGGGTCGAAGGCGGGGCTGTTGAAAGTAACCAGGCTCGCGAAGTGGAAGACCACCGCGCAGATGGTGGCGATTGCGGTCTTGTTTCTGGGCACGGGGCTTGAATACCTGAACATCCTGGCACTGGAGGGGCTGACGCCCGAGCAGCATATCGCGGCCGTTGCGGCGGGCGAGGCGGAGGCGATACGGACCTGTGGCAACATGGATTGCGCGTCTTATGCGAACCTTGTGGGCATCGGGCTGTTGTGGCTGGCGGCGCTTTTGACGATCATGACCGGGTTGGAATATTTCGCGAAGTCGCTGCCGTTTCTGCGGGACGAGACATGATCGACGTCCTGTATTTCGCCTGGGTCCGGGAACGGATCGGGCTGCCGCGCGAGCGGGTGGAGACCGGGGCTGCGACCGTGGCCGATCTGGTGGCGGAGCTTCGGGCGCGGGAAGAGCGGTATGCGGCGGCGTTTGCCGATACCTCGGCGTTGCGGGTGGCGCTGGATCAGGAACTGTCGAGCTTTGATGCGCCTTTGGCGGGGGTGCGGGAAGTGGCGTTCTTTCCGCCGATGACCGGGGGCTGAGACATGCGGATCAGCGTGCAGGCGGAGCCGTTCGATCTGGGCGGCGAGGTGGCGGCGTTTTCCAGCGGAGTTCGCGGCGCGGGGGCGGTGGTTTCGTTCACCGGGCTGGTGCGCGACGAAGGCGGGCGGCTGGCGGCGATGGAGATCGAGCATTATCCGGGGATGACGGAGAAGGCGATCAGGGCGATTGTCGACAAGGCCGTGGCGCGGTGGTCGCTGGTCGATGCCTTGGTGATCCACCGCTTCGGGCGGCTGGGGCCGGGTGAGGCGATCATGATGGTGGCCACGGCGGCGGGGCACCGGAGCGAGGCGTTTGCGGCGGCGGAGTTCCTGATGGACTACCTGAAATCCCGCGCGCCGTTCTGGAAGAAGGAGCTTGGGGCCGTGGGTTCCGAGTGGGTGGCGGCCAAGGATGCCGACGAGGCAGCCTTGAAGCGGTGGTGATGTCCCACGGTGGGACATTGGGACGAACTTATCAGAATCAACCTGTTAGCTTTGCGCGTTAGGGGTTCCTTAACCCCTGCGGCTGAAGCGTGCGTGGTAGGTTGGCTGCGGGTCGCCTTCGGCTGCGCTTGCCATGAACACGGCGCGGGCGATGGCACGGGCGAGGCAGGTGGCGGCGGCGTGGCCGATCTGGAAGCTGTCGGTCGCTTCGTCTGACAGCGGGCGCGCGCCCGTAGCGGCGGCAAAGACGAGATCCCCGTCGAGAAGCGTGTGCGATGGAAGGATGGCGCGGGCCATGCCGTCATGTGCGGCGGTGGCGATGCGCTGGGCTTGCGGCTTCGTCAGGGCCGCGTCGGTGGCGACGATGGCGATGGTTGTCGCCTCGCCCCGGCGTTTTGTGGGCAGGGGGGCGCCGGCGGGTGAGTGGTTGCGAGCGGGTCCGAGGCCGCCGAATTCGGTGCCTTCCTCCCACGGGGCGGCCCAGAAGTGGGGGCCGTCGCCCACCGTGACGGAGCCGAGCGCATTGACCGCGACAAGTGCGCCCACGGTGATGCCGGAGGGTAGGACGGCGGAAGCGGAGCCGAGGCCGCCTTTCAGACGGTCGGTCGTGGCACCGAAGCCTGCGCCAGCGGTTCCGAGGGCGAAATCGGCGGCGGCGGCGGTGAGGGCAGCGCGGCCGAGGGCGTAGTAGGGGTTGCGGTCCCACGCCTTGTCGCCGCCGTTCAAGAGATCGAACAGGATCGCGGCGGGGACGATGGGGACGCGGACCGGGCCGACGGGGAAGCCGCGATCTTGGGCGCGCAGGGCATCGGCCACGCCGGAGGCGGCGTCCAGCCCGAAGGCGGAGCCGCCGGAGAGGACGAGGGCATCGACCTTTTGCACCAGGCGGTCGGGGGCGAGGAGGTCGGTCTCACGCGTGCCGGGGGCGCCGCCCATGATTTGGACGGCGGCGGTGAAGGGGGCGTCGGCGGTGAGGACGGTGCAGCCGGAGCGGAGGGCTGCGTCATGGGCGTGACCGACGCGGATGCCGGGGACATCGGTGATGCGGTTCAGGGGGCCGGGGCGCATGGGATGCTCCTTTTCCGCGGGATTAGGGACGGTTTGCGGCAGTTCGGCAAGGGGTGTGCTGGCCCCCCCCACCCTATCCCTCCCCCACGAGGGGGGAGGGAAGCGCCGAACGCCGGAGGTTGGGGCTGGGAACCGGTGGTCACAGGCGGGGAGGGAAGCGCTTGACTTGGAGGTGGGCGGGGATGATCCAGAACGTCTGGAACAGGGGGATGCAATGCAAAAGGTTGCGGTGATCACGGCGGGCGGATCGGGGATGGGGGCGGCCGCGGCGCGGCGGCTGGCGGCGGACGGGTTTGCCGTGGGCATCCTGTCATCGTCGGGCAAGGGGCAGGCGCTGGCGGAAAGCCTGGGGGGCGTTGGTATCACGGGATCGAACCAGTCGAATGACGATGTGCAGCGGCTGGTCGATCAGGTGATGGCGACGTTCGGGCGGATCGACGTCTTGGTGAACAGCGCCGGCCACGGGCCGCGCGCGCCGTTGCTGGAGATTTCGGACGAGACCTGGCATCAGGGGATCGACATCTATTTTCTGTCGGCGGTGCGCCCGACGCGATTGATAACGCCGATCATGGAAGCCCAAGGCACCGGCGGCAGCATCATCAACATCACGACGTTTGCCACGTTCGAGCCGGACCCCATGTTCCCGACCTCGGCGGTGGCGCGGGCGGGGTTGGCGGTGTTCACCAAGCTCTTCGCCGACAAGTATGCGGGCCAGGGGATACGGATGAACAACATCCTGCCGGGCTTCATCGACAGCTTGCCCGAGAAGGCGGAGTTCCGCGCGCGGATACCGATGGGGCGCTATGGCCGGGTGGAGGAGATTGCCGCGACGGTCAGTTTCCTTGCCTCGGACGGGGCGGGGTATATCACCGGGCAGAACCTGCGGGTGGATGGCGGGGTCACGCGGTCGGTGTGATGCGCGGATCGGGGGCGGGATCGGTGGGGTCGGCGTAACCCGTTCCGCCGCCCATGCCTGCGCCGCCCATACCGCCACCACCGCCGGAGCCGCCACCGCCCGCGCCACGTTCGCCCCCCTTGCCGCCGCGTGCGCCGCCGCCGGGTTGCGGGCGGGTCGGGCCTTGGGCCGGGATGGCGAGGGATTTCGGCACCGGGTCGAGGTCCAGCGCCTGACGGATGAAATCGCGCAGCGCGATCACCAGTTCGGCGGTCTGGATCGGGCGGCCTGCGGCCATGTCGGCGGCCGCCTCACCTGCAAGGCGGACATGGTCTTCGGTGCCGAGAAGCAGGATGTCGGCTAGCGCCGCCTCGACCGCGTCACGGATGCGGCGGGGGCGGTCGGAGGGCGGTGCGTCGGGGTCGGCTTCGGCCGCAAGGTCGCGCATGTGGGCGGGGCTGACGGTCAGCTCGCCCGTGAACGAGCCGCCCAAGGTGCGATACGCGGCGATCAGGGTTTTCAGGCGTTCGTTGATCTGGCGGTTCATCCGCTGCTGGCGGGCCTGCAGGGTAAGCATCATCAAGACGCGGATGCCGACGCCGATCAGGGTGATCAGGGCGAGGCCGAGGATGGTGGTCAGAAAGCCCTGCCAGGTCGAGAAGTCGAAGTTGCGCATGTGAAAACCCCCGGTTCATCCAAGACTGAAACCGGGGGCTTGGGAAGGCAAGGCGTCGGGATCAGAAGTCGAAAATCTCGCCCAAGATGCTTTTCTTGCGCTTCTTGCCGTAGCGGTGGTCGTCATCGTCGTCGTAGTCCCGGCGGCGGTCGCTGTCGCGGTACTGCGGTGCGCGCGGGGGTTCGGGCTGATAGACCGGAGCGGCCTGCGGTTGGGGTGCCGGGCGGGGCGCGCTGGCGGCAGATTGCACCGGAGCGGCGTCACCCGCAGCGCGTTCGATGATCTTGTCCAGCTCGCCCCGGTCCAGCCAGACGCCGCGGCATTTCGGGCAATAGTCGATTTCCACCCCGCCACGGTCGGCCATCACGAGGGTCTCATTGTCTACCGGGCAGCGCATCGCGGTCCTCCTGTCTTACGGTTGGCTGTTAGATGGGGAGGGTTTGGCGCTGTGCAAGCCAAGGCGGGGGGAAATCGGCTTTTGCTTGCCAAACGGGCGGTTTTCGGGCAGGGAAGGGGCGAGCCGTGGCGATGGCGTCGCCGCAGGGGGTGCTTCCCCGTTGCTTGCAAGGGTAACCTTGCGTCCGTCCTGTACGCCGGGACCTTTCGGGGTTCCGCGAGGCGTATCCCCGTGACGGAGGTCTGACATGACACTGAACCGACCCGCGATGTACCGTTTCCACAATGGTGGAGCGAAGGACACGCTGCCGTTTGCCGATCAGGAATATCACGACCGGCTGGAAGGCCTGCGCGAGATCATGGAACTGCACGAGCTGGACGCGGTGGTGCTGACGTCGATGCACAACGTCGCCTATTACTCGGGCTTTCTGTATTGCTCGTTCGGGCGGCCCTACGCCTGCGTGGTGACAAAGACCGAATGTGTGACGATTTCGGCGGGCATTGATGCGGGCCAGCCGTGGCGCCGGTCGATTGCCGACAACATCACCTACACCGACTGGACGCGCGACAACATGTGGCGGGCGGTGGCTTCGGTCACCGGTGAGGGCAAGGCGATCGGCTGCGAGGCGGATCACCTGACCGTCGAGCGGATGGAGAAGCTGAACACGTTCCTGAAGCCGAAGCGCGGCATGGATGTGGCCCCTGCGACGATGTTCCAGCGGATGAAGAAATCGCCAGCCGAGATCACCATGATCAAGCACGGCGCGAACGTGGCCGACGTGGGCGGCTATGCGATTCGCGAGGCGATCAAGGTTGGCGCGACGGAGTTGGAGGTTTCCATCGCCGGGCGGGACGCGATGGAGCGCGAGATTGCCAAGCGCTTTCCGGATGCGGAATACCGCGACACCTGGGTCTGGTTCCAGTCGGGGATCAACACCGATGGCGCGCACAACCCGGTGACGAACCGCAAGCTGAAGCATGGCGATATTCTCAGCCTCAACTGCTTTCCGATGATCAGCGGCTACTACACCGCGCTGGAGCGGACGCTGTTCGTGGGCGAGGTTGACCCGGCCTCGATGAAGGTCTGGCAGACCAACATCGACAGCCATGAGTTCGGCATGAAGCTACTGCGCCCCGGTGCCTCGTGTGCCGAGATCACCATGAAGATCAACGAGTTCCTGGCCGAGCGGCAGATGCTGCAATACCGGACCTTCGGTTACGGGCACAGCTTCGGCATCCTGTCGCACTACTATGGCCGCGAGGCGGCGCTGGAGCTGCGCGAGGATATCGACACGGTGCTGGAGCCGGGGATGGTGATCAGCATGGAGCCGATGCTGACGATTCCGGAAGGGATGCCGGGGGCGGGCGGTTACCGCGAGCATGACATCTTCGTCGTGACCGAGGACGAGCCGGAAGATATCACGCATTACCCCTACGGCCCCGCGTTCAACGTGGTGGCGTAAGACCTGCGCCCGCCCTTTGCGGGGCGGGCGTTCTTTTCCGGCAAGCCGCAACTGTTGGCTTGCTTTGGACGTGGCATCGGCCGAACACTCATCTTGGGGATATCCGACCCAGCGATTGAGCGGCAGAAGGAGACGGCCATGTCCTACCCCGATTTCATTGCCGCGCTTCCAGCCATCGACGTGCCATTTCCAGATGATGTGGTGACGACGGCTGTCGTGCGGTCGGATGCGGGGCTGGTGGTGTTCTTTACGTTCCACAAGGCGATGACGCTTCCGATGCATGCGCATGGCGCGCAGTGGGGCACCGTGGTCGAAGGCGCGATCGAGCTTACCATCGGTGGCGAGACAAGAACCTACCGTCCGGGCGACAGTTATTCGATTCCCGCAGGCGTGCTGCATGGCGGGACAATCGCTGCGGGGACGCGGGCCATCGACGTGTTCGAAGAAGCCGACCGCTACGCCATCAGGGCCTGACCACCGGGCGGGGCTTAGCGCCGGGTTTCGCAGTCCTTGGGTGAGGGGTTCGGGCCGGATGCGCGCCGGCCCGGCCCTTCAGGCGCGTTTGATCAGGCGGATTAGGAGCAGCAGAATAACCGCGCCGATCGTGGCCGAGATGATTGAGCCACCCATGCCGCCGCCCATGCCGAACCCTGCGCGGGGAAGAAGGAGGCCTGCGATGAAGGCGCCGACGATCCCGATAACGATATTGCCGACAAGGCCAAAGCCGTAGCCTTTGACGATCAGGCCGGCCAGCCAACCTGCCACTGCGCCGATGATCAAGAAGATGATTAGTGCTTCGATAGCCATGTTGGTCGCTCCTCTCGCCCCGGATCGGGGGAAGATCTAAAGATTATCACGGAATTTGCCCAACGTATCGCGCCGCGGCGCAGGGTCGGGGCGGAAATCGAATCGAATCGGGGCTATGGCCTCAGGTATTGTTAAGATTCAGGAAATTTCGATCCATCAGGGGTTGACGGACGGGCGCGAGCGTGGCGCAAGGTGAGGCAGTTGCCCCTAACCTCGAGTCTGCCCAGTGAACATCTCCTTTGCCCGGATCGCTGCGATCCTTGCCCTGCCATTGCTGGCCGCCTGTGCCGGCAGCCCCACGCAATCCACCGCTGAGGTTGAAGTGCCCGGATACGAAGGGGTGCAGGACGGCGAGTTCTTCATCCAGCCGGTGCCGGAGAAATACCTCTTTGAGGGCAACCGCCGCGAGGAGGTGGCTTATACCGCCGACGATGCGCCGGGGACGATCGTGGTCGATACCTTTGCGCGCAAGCTTTACTACGTGCTGGAGGGTGGTCAGGCGATCCGCTACCCCATCGCTGTCGGGCGCGAGGGGCTTTCATTCCGGGGTTCGGGCGTGATCGGGCGCAAGTCGGAGTGGCCGTCATGGCAACCCACGGCGAACATGATCCGCACCCGGCCTGACCTTTACGCGGCCTATGCGGGCGGGTTGCCGGGGGGGCTTGAGAATCCCTTGGGCGCGCGGGCGATGTATCTTTACCGGGGCGGCCGGGATACGATGTTCCGGATTCATGGCACGGTCGACAACGCCTCGATCGGGCATGCCACCAGCGCGGGCTGCATCCGGCTGTTCAATCAGGATGCGATCGACC
Organism: uncultured Alphaproteobacteria bacterium; assembly: GCA_963822435.1. Taxonomy (GTDB): domain Bacteria; phylum Pseudomonadota; class Alphaproteobacteria; order Rhodobacterales; family Rhodobacteraceae; genus JAUYQR01. Next base: position 571,904 of record CAWGHN010000003.1, on the reverse strand, counting down.
TTTATGGCCGGGTCGATACCGGCACGCGGGTCAAGGTGCGGTCGCAGGAAGAAAGCCTTGCTGCCGAAGGTCCGATGATGGACGACGCCTATGGCCGCGTGGTGCCAGCGTCGCCGCAGGCCATCGCGCAGAAGGAAAAGGATCTGGCCAAGATCGCCAAGGCCAGTGAGCGGGATGAGAAGAAACGTCTGGCGGCCTGCAAGCGCCGGGGCCTGCCCGCCGATGACTGCCCGCTGCCGCTGCCGGAAAACGCGGTGGTGACGGCGGGAACATCGGGGCCGTCGACGGTGGCTGCGTCTACAGGCGGATGACGTAATCCTTGAGCGTGGTCTGCACCACCTCCCACGTTCCTTCATAGCCGGGGCGGATGATCATGCTGTCGCCGGCGTGAAGCTGAATGACGCTGCCATCCGCGCCGGTCAGCACGGAATAGCCCGACAGGATGCGGAAATATTCCCATTCGGAATAGCTGATCCGCCATTTTCCGGGGCTTGATTGCCAAAGGCCGGCGTAAAGGCCATCGGTTTCCTCAAGGCTCCATGTGGTGTGGACGGGGTCGCCGAAGATCACCTTGGCCGGATCGGGGCGGGTGATTTCCGGCACGGTGCCGTCACGGGTGACGCGCTGGATCAGGGGCATTGGCAACTCCGTTTCGGTCAGTTGACGACGAGGCGCGCGGTGTGGTCAACCCGTCGCGGGCCGCTGCACTGCGGCGCAAATTTGTTGCAGCGGGAAGTTGCCTGTGCCCATATGTAAGGCAAGACGAAAACTGCACAAAAGCTGCCCGGCGCGGAGATCATGACGATGAGTGCGACTTCCCCCGTCCGCCCGGTGCTGCCCCCCGATATCCGCGCCCGCAAAGGTGGTGTGCCCCTGGTGGTGCTGACCGCGTATTCGACGCCGGTGGCGCGGCTGGTCGATGCGCATTGCGATGTGGTGCTGGTGGGGGATTCGGTGGGGATGGTGATCCACGGGTTGCCCTCGACGCTGGGCGTGACGATGGACATGATGATCCTGCATGGCCGCGCGGTGGTGCGTGGGGCACAAAAGGCGATGCCGGTGATCGACATGCCGTTCGGGAGCTATGAGGAAAGCCCGGCGCAGGCGTTTCGCAATGCCAGCCGCCTGATGGCGGAAACCGGGGCGCCTTCGGTCAAGCTGGAGGGCGGGGTGCATATGGCCGAGACGATTGCCTTCCTGACCGCGCGGGGCGTGCCGGTGATGGCGCATGTGGGGCTGACACCGCAGTCGGTGAACACGCTGGGCGGCTACAAGGTGGTGGGCCGGGACGGCGAGGCCGACAAGGTGATGGCCGACGCCAAGGCCGTGGAGGCGGCGGGGGCGTTTTCGGTGGTGCTGGAGAAGGTGCCTGAGGGGCTGGCGGGGCGGATCACGGCGGCCCTGACGATTCCCACGATCGGGATCGGCGCGGGGGTGGCGTGCGACGGGCAGGTGCTGGTGGTGGATGACATGCTGGGGCTGTTCACCGATTTCCGACCGAAGTTCGTGAAGCGCTATGCCGAGTTGGGCAAGGCGGCGGACGCGGCGATTGCGGCCTATGCGGCCGAGGTGCGGTCGGGTGCGTTTCCGGCGGCGGAGCACAGTTTCCCCGACGTGGTTGCGGTGAAGACATGACGCCGATCATCCGGACGGTGGCCAGTTTGCGCGCGGCGTCGCGCGGCTGGAAGGCGGCGGGCGAAACGGTGGGCGTGGTGCCGACGATGGGGGCGCTGCACGAGGGGCATCTGAGCCTTGCGCGGCGGGCGCGGGGGGAGTGTGACCGGGTGGTGACGACGATCTTCGTGAACCCAAAGCAGTTCAACAACCCCGAGGATCTGAAGAAATACCCGCGCAGCGAAGACGCGGATGCGGCCCTGCTTGCAACGGTGCCGGTGGACGCGATCTTTGCTCCGCCGGTGGAGGAGGTCTACCCGGACGGCTTCATCACCAACGTGACGATGCAAGGCGTTGCACAGCCTTTGGAAGGCTACATGCGGCCCGGTCACTTTGACGGGGTGGCTACAGTGGTGACCAAGCTGTTCGGGATGTCGTTGGCCGACCGGGGCTATTTCGGGCAGAAGGACTGGCAGCAATTGCAGGTGGTGCTGCGGCTGGTGCGCGATCTGAATGTGCCGGTGGACGTGGTGGGGTGCGAGACGATCCGCGACCCGGATGGGCTGGCGATGAGTTCGCGCAACGTGCGTCTTACGGCGGCAGGGCGTGTGAAGGCGCCGGTGCTTTACGCCGCGATCACGGCGGCGGCGGACGATATCCGCGCTGGCCACGCCGACCGGATGGCGATCCGCGAGGCGGCGGAAACCATGCGCGCGGCGGGGTTCGAGCGGGTGGAATACATCGAACTGCGCGATGCCGAGACGCTGATGCCATCGGACGACCCCACCCGCCCGCGCCGGATGCTGGCCGCCGCCTGGATCGACGGTGTGCGCCTGATCGACAACATTCCGGTGTGATGCCCGCGGCGGGAGCGAGGGGCCAGCCCCTCGCGCACCCCGGGATATTTTTGCAAAGAGGAATTGCAGGGCGGGTGCCGGAAACGGGATGCCGGAAACGGGGTGCCGGAAACGGGACTTGGCGACTGCGGCAAAAGCGGCAAGACTGGCCGGCGCGGGGCTTGGTGAAATTCTTGGCGCCGGGTGATGTAATTGCCTGTAACATCCATATGTGATGCGGGCAGGTTCAACGGAGGGCGCGATGGCCGATTTCGAGACGCAGATCAAGGAAAGCCAGGCTCAGGTGGCCGAGGCACAAGCAAAGATTTCCGCGATCACCAGCCGGATCGAGGCGGCGCGGACCAAGCTGGACCAGGGCGTGACGCTGGACGTGGAAAACGCCACGCTGGAGGATGTGAACAAGCACACCGATCTGATGAACGCGAATATCGCCGAGCTGATCATGGGCCTCGATGATGTGACGGCGGGCTTTTCGGCCGAGTTTGCCGAGATGCGGTCGAAGACCGGCATGGAAAGCTTCATCGGCATCTTTTCGTCTGCCAAGGCGGAATCGATGCGGCAGGAGCGGATGCGGGCGGCCTCGGTCGATGACAAGTTGCAGGACCTGATTGCGAAGTCCGACGTGATCGTTCGGCTGCTGCAGGGGCAGCTTGACCTGTTGAACACGCAAAAGGGGCGGGTCGAGGCGAACCTGTCCTCTACCCTGACCGAACGCGAGGACACCGTCGGCGCGCTGGAGGCGGTGCGGAGGGAAGTGACCTCGCTCGATCCGAAGATCATCGAGCTGGAAAACAAAATCGCGGTCGAGCAGGACGCTGCGGCGCGGACCAAGCTGGAGACGGAACTGGCGAACCTGAACGCGCGCTACAACGCACTGGTGCAGGACGAGCAGGTAAAGCTGGCGAAGAGCCAGACGCTGGAGCGCTACATCGAGAAGGGCAAGACCTGGGTCGACAGCTTGCAGAATCAGGCGGCGACGCAACTGGTGCTGATCAACAAGCTGCAGACGGACACCAAGCAGCGGGTGGTGCTGTATGATGCGCTGACCTCGAGCCTCAAGACGGCGCAGCAGCAGGACGTGGCGCACCGGATCAACGAGATCGGGGTGAAGACCGACCAGGAGGCCCAGACGGCTATGGCGGCTATCGGGGCCGCGACCAATGACAAGATGGCTGACATGCTGGAAGCGCATGAGGGCCATATGGTGTTTGCGAGGGCGATCCTGGAGCAGAAGGCGAAGGCGGACGAACGCTTTGCCCGCCGGTTTGCCGCGATCGTCGAGAAGCACGACAAGAACGCGTATGGGGAATAAGTGGCAAGCGGGGTCAAGGACCAGCTTACCTCGGACCATGCCGAGCTGTACGACACCCTTGTCGCGCGGCGCTATTTTGCGAAGTTCAGCCGCATCTCGGGCCATCTGGGCCAGGTGGCGGCGGAGTTCGAGGCCGAGGGGCGGCTGAATCGGACCGAGACGCGCGTGCTTGGCCGCTACCTGACCGCCGTTGCCACCACGTTTCAGGCTTTGAGCCACAAGTACCTGATGACCGGGCGCGGCGCGGCGGCGCCTCGGCTGACCATCGACCGGCATGAAAGCGGGTTTCCGGTGGCGCAGGAGTTGATGACGATGGCGGTCGATGCGCAGCAGGCCGCGCGGCATCTGGCGGGGATGCCGTCGGAAGCCGAGGTGAAGGACCGGATGGTGCGCCAGATCGTGGGTGACCTGACGATCCCGACCGCGCTGCAATTCGCGCTGTCACAGCGGTATTATTACGAGGCGCTGGTGCGGGGCGGTATCTTCTGGGCCCGCAATGACCCCGATGCGCAGTGGATCGCCAATGTCGGCGAGCGGCGGCATTACCTGGTGCATTGGGCGGTGTGGGATGCGCAGGCGAACCTGCCGGTCGTCTATCTGATGGATGTGGAGGATGCGGGCAAGAAGCCCTTGCCGAACGACGAATACCGTTGGCCGCAGGCGCAGGCGGCCTTGATGGCACAATCGCTTGGCGGGCTGAAGCTTTTGACCATCGCCACCGGGTTCGACAAGGATTTCGACGATCTGCATCCGGTGCGGCTGCGCCGGGTGATCCTGGGGCCGATGTACTCGGCGGGGTTCACGCTGCAATCGGGGCCGATCTCGAAGGTGCTGGAAGATGCCAGAGCGCCGGATGACGAGGATTGGGCGCTCGTGTGGACGCTGGAGGATCTGGTGTCCGACCGTGAGGAGACGGTGAAGGACGGCTGGTTTTCCAGCGACGTGCGGCAGGTCTACCGGCTGGACCCGCTGCTGGGGGCGGAAAACGGGACCACGGTGAGCGAACGGATGATCATCGTGCCGGAGCGGCCCTATCAGGTGATGGTGGAGCAGAACCCGGCGGGGTTCCGGGATTTGCGGAAGTTTGTCGTGGGGGCGGGCGGGCGGATCATTCCGACGCGGTAGCCGGGGGCCAGCCCCCGGACCCCCGGGATATTTGTGGACAGATGAAAGGGTTGGCTGGTGAGCACGCGGGATACGATGGAACTGAGGGAAGACGCGATCCGGGCGCAGTACGAGGCGGCGCTGGGGATGGTGCTGGGGTTTGATCACGCGCCGCGGCTGGCGAAGGCGGTGGATGTGCCGCAGGCGGAGCGGTCGGCGGGGATCGGGACGCGGCCACGGTTCCGGTCGACCATTCCCGGCATGGTGACGCGGTCCACCGCGCGGCCCGGGGGCGTGCGGATTGCCGAGCGGGTGGAGGGGCTGGGCGATGGTCTTGTGTCGCCGGTGCAGGCGGCGGTGTTGGGTGCGCTGCGCCGGGGGCTGGCGATTGCGCTGGCGATGGGGGAGACGCTGGCGGCGCAGTCAGGGCTGGCGGAGTTGAAGAAGGCCAATCTAGAGGCGCGGTTGCCGGAGGGCAAGCGGGCGGAGTTTACCGAAGGGTTGCAGGCCGAGGCGCTGGCGGTGCTGCACACCTTTGCCAATGCGACGGCGTTTCTGCTGGCGCCGCATCTGGGGGCGGCCACCGTCGAGATCGGCGAGGTGGAGGAGGTGTTGACGGACAACGCGCCGCTGGCGTTGCAGGGCGCGCTTTGGGAGCTGGATCAGGACATCGGCGCGCTTGGCACGGACGAGGTGCGGCTGGTTGCGGTGGTGGCGGCCTTTGCCGAGGCGTTGATGCAGAAGGTTGCCTTGCGCGCCGAGGGGGCGGCGCGGATGGGCGCCTTTGCCAGCGGCAGTTGGAAGGTGGAGGCGGACGGGCTGACCATCGCGGGCTTCAAGCCGGCGCGGGCGGCGAAGGGCGGCGTGTTGACCATGCAGTTCAAGAAGCCCGAGGAGGTGGTGGGCAACCACATCGCCAAGTATCAATCCTTGCGGCTGGCGAAGATGCTGATGGCCTATGATTTCGAGCGGCGGCTGAACCCGTTTGCGGAGCTTGGTGGGTTCATCTTCACCTTCATGGGGGATGGGAAGCCGGGGACGGGGAAGACCACGCTCATTCAGATGATGGCGGGATTGTTGAACGATTACTGCAAGGTGGCGGGGTATCCGTTCCGATATCAGAACTTCTCCATCGACCAGATCGACAGCTATCAGGGCAAGTCGGGGCAGAATGCCAAGGCGTTCATCGACAATGTGCTGGACCCGACCGTGATTGCCTTTGGCACCATTGACGACATCGATCAGGTGGCGGGCAAGCGCGGGGACCGGCAGTCCTCCGCTGGCCAGCAGGAGGTGACGGCGGTGTTCATGGGGGCGTTCGCCGGGGCGAATACCGTGGTGCGGGGGAACTGCACGTTCGGGATGTTCTCCAACTTTCCGGAGAATGTGGATGATGCCCTGCGGCAGCGGGCCGGGGCGCGGTTTTTGGTGGACGGGCCGCAGAGCCGTGAAGATTACATTGATATCCTGAGCCTGTTGTTGGGGAAGAACCATTCGATTCCCGTTGGCGACCATCAGTTGTTCGCGGCGCAGGAGATCCGGAAGGCGGTGGCGGCCAGCTTCGAGGGGCATTCCCGGCCGCAGGAGGCGGGGTTGGTGACGGTGTGGGACCGGGTGGCGGGCGAGATCGGGCCGCTCGATACGATTGCCAAGATCGGGGCTTACCTGAAGGCGATCCAGCAGGCGGACGAGCGGTTCACCGGGCGGGCGATCAAGAACATCACTGACGCGGTGAAGGTGCGGGCGATGGATTTCGAGTTGCCGGATGAATGGATGGCGGAGCCGGACCTGTTCCTGTTCAAGCCCTATGACGAGAAGCTGGCGATGATCCGCGGGCTGATGACGCCGATCTCGGTCGAGATGGTGATCCAGGAGATCAACCGCTACGCGGACAGCGAGTTCCGCTATGCGGACAAGTCGGATGAGGTGGCCATCGAGGCGATGGTGCGGGAGTTCGGGCGGACGGAAGAGGCGAAGCGGCGGTATCTGGAGGGGAAGGGGTGAGCGAGGCGCTGCGATTGACCCTGTGGAACACGATCCTGCCGCTGGTGGGGTTGTGCGCGCTGGTGGCGTGGTTGCCGGGGTGGTTTGCGGGGCGGGGGAACCTGTCGCAGGCGAGGCTTTCGCGGGCGGTGGGGATGACAGCGGTGGTGGCGTTCGCGGTGGGGGCCGTTCTCGCGATGGCCATGTATGCGGCAATCAACGAGGGGGTCTTGGGGCAGGTCTTGGCGGCCCCGGTGGAACGGTTGGGGTTCTTCCTGGGGCGGTCGGCGCTGTTTGCGATGGTGTGGGGGCCGGTGCTGGGGTTCGTGTGGCTGGTCAGGGCGCAGGACATGAACCGGCGGATCGGGATGCGGATGGTGGATGGTGAGGGGGGAAAGGGGTGATTAACAAGGCGGCGGTCCAGTTTGACGAGTTCCACTTGCCGTTGGCTACTTTGCGGCAGCTGCCGGAAGATCACATCGCCGCCCTCGGTTTGATGAGCTACGCAGTCAGCGAACTCAACATCCTCTCTCGAATCTATCTCGCGCAATCAGTTGAAGACACTGGCGTGCGCATCATCGATGAAATCATAAAGGCTCAGAAGCTTCTCGTACTAAGATCGTGGAGTTCTAAGCTATTTGAGGTCCGAGAGTTCCTGCTCTCATTGACCGGGAAAAAAGCACTTACACGAGACCCGCTTCTCCAGAAACTGGCCACTGATGCATTGGACGCTCTGGACAAGCTGTCCGCAACCGAAGGCTACAAGGCTGCCAACGACATTCGCCATGAAGCAGCGCACCACTACAGCTTCAGTGCTGCGAAGAAGAACATAGCCCACTTGCCCGCCGATGCGTTGTGTGACGCTGTTCTTCATCGGCATCAAGGAAACAACTTCTATCCGCTGGGTGAATACCTAATGTTTCACGGACGATTGCAGCGCCGATGGAAGACCGATCCGACGTTGCGAGAGAAGCAAATCAAGTTTGAGGTCTGGCTTCAGTGGTGCATGGAGGCTAAGGCGTCTGTAGAGGAGTCCTTCGCAAGTTTCATGAGCAAGTTACTATTCGAGAAGCTCGGTAGAAACTCCTTCCACCCCAAGACATATTGGATACCGGAGTCGCTGGTTGGACATCCGTTTGACCATCGGACACCCATCGTTTTTAGGTTCGAGCGGGATCAATGAAACGCCTCATCCAACGCGGCCTGATGTTCGGGAACCTGATCGAGGTGTCCTCTCCTGCTCTCATCGAGCGGTATAATCGGGCGCTCAAGCATCTTTCCGGCAAGACCACCGCGCTCACCGATTTCCACATCGACCTGTCGGGCTACTCCCCCGAGATCGGGGATGAGCTGGATGATGACCTCTACCTCAACCCGAACGGGGCGAACCGGCAGTTCATCTTGCTGACGACGGCGCAGAAGGATGCGCCGCTGCTCAACATCAAGTTCTCCACCAGCCGAGGGATACTCCAGCAGTTCATCGCGACGAACGAGGCGCAGTTGTTTGCGCTTACCGCGCGGGATGCGGTGTGTGGGGAGTTGCAGAATTCGGTCTATGCGGTGGATACACCGGGCAAGCTGTTTGACATCCGGCAGATCACGGTGGAGGCGGATACCATCGGGGGGCATGTGGCGGATGCGGGGAAACTTGCGGCGCTGATCACGCGGTTTCGCAGCGAGCCGGACGGCTGGCGCGACGATGTGCTGATTGCCGAGATGATCGGGCTGGCGAAAAAGACAGGCGATGTGACGCGGGTGCCGATCAGCCTGCCTGCGATGACGTTCCAGCAGCCGAACTTCTGGACCAGCCATTTCGGCGGGGTCTACATCTTTCGCGACGTGCGGTTTCCGGGCGCGATTTCGACGCTGCCGTGGAAGAGCCTCGGTGAGGTGCCGATTGCGACTGTGATGGACCTGACGCTGCGCAACCAGATCGCCGACTGGCTGGAGCGGAACAATCTGGTGGAGCCCATCGTGCAGGCGCGGGGCATGGATGCGGCGGCGGTGTTGCGCCAGAAGATGGATTTCATTCTGGTCGAGGCGGCGGACGCGCTGGGCCTTGAGATCGGCGACGCGCGGCGGACGGAGTTGCGCAAGATCGCCTACCGCCTTGGGTCGTCGCTGCCGGAGGAGTTTCTGGGGCTGGCGGCGCTGTTGCGCTGGGTCGAGGGGGGCGGGCCGTGGCCGAAGATCACCTCGGAGCATCCGGCGTATTTCTACACGCTCAGGGCCAAGGCGGGGCGTGACCGCGATCTGGTGAACATGCTGCTGGCGGAACTGGCGCCGATGGACGTGCGGCAGATGTACATCGTCCACAAGGAGTTGTTTTACGCGAGTTATGCCAAGTGGAGCGAGCGGAAGAGGACTTATGTCGCGGATTTCCTTGCGCGAGAGTATCAGGTGGACAGGGAAGGCGCGCGGGCGGCGCTGTTTGGCCCCGAGCCTGCGATGGACGAGGCGCAGCGGCCGCAGATGGCCGAAGGGCCGAAGCCCGCGCGTGATATCGTGGGGCCGTGGGGCGCGGTGGACCGCAGTCTGCGGGACAGGGGGCGAAGATGATTTTTGGATGGCTGCGGCTGGCGTTCATCCTGTATGTCGGGCTGACCATCGCCTATTTCCTGACGGCGATCTATTCGCGGTCGGTCCGGCGGGAAAAGCTGGAAAAGGAATGGGACACCGACCCCGCGCGTGAGGATGCAACGCAAGCGGAGCGAAGCGCGTTCATCGAGGACGGGATGGTGCATTACGAGAAGGGGCTGAAAAAGCGCCTGCTGTGGCTTATCTATATCATTCCGACCATCGGCTTCGTCGCCACCATCTATTTTGTGAACTGGTACTGAAAGGAACGGCCATGTGGACCAAGATCAAGTGGGGGCTGCGGATCTTCGCCGTCCTGATCATCGGGGCGTTCCTGCACTACACGCTGCCGCAGCGCGACGTGGTGCATATCATCAACACCTACAACAAGAACACGCCGATCGGGGCGAACTGGATGTTCTATGCGATCGAGGATACCGGGACGGGGGTGGAAACCACCGCCACCATCCGTGACATCCGGTTCATCGACGCGGTCTATCCGGATGGCGACACGGTGATGGTCTACCGCAACGAGGATACCGGCTGGTTCTGGCCGCCCTACTTCAAGTGGGACAGCAGCACTTTGCAGGCCGAGGCGCAGAATCTGAAATCCGACAAGGCCAACCCGCAATGGGTGGCGATCACGCACTACGGGTGGCGGCTGCCGATCTTTTCGATCTTCCCGAATGCGGTCAGCATTGCGCGGGTCGAAGGGCCGGATGTGACGCTGATCCCGTGGGTCAACATCATCATCCTGTCGTTCCTGGCCTTTGTGATCTTTATGCTGCGCAAGATGTGGCTGCAATTCCGCGAACGGATGGTTGATCCGGCGCTGGCTGACGTGGGCGAGACGTTCGATGCGGCGGGCGCACGGGTGGACACGGTGCGCAAGGAAGCACGGGGGTTCTTCGGGCGGTTCGGGGCGTGGATGAACACCTGGAAGGCGAAGCGCTAACCTAGGGATTTCGCCCCGACCTTGCGCCGGGGCGACGTTTCGGTCAGGCCCGCAGGCTGCCGCCGGTGGCCTTGGTGACCTTGTCGATGATCTTGGCGGAGACGGCCTCAATCTCGGCTTCGGTCAGGGTCTTGTCCTTTGGTTGCAGGCGGACGGCGAGGGCGATGGATTTCTTGCCCGCACCCATCTGCGCCTCGGCCTTGTCGCCGGTGAACTGGTCGAACACGCGGACGCTTTCGATCAGCGCCTTGTCGGCACCGAGGGCGGCGTTGACGGCGGTCAGCGCCTCGACCTTTGCGTCGACGGTGAAGGCGAAGTCGCGGTCGACGGCTTGCAGATCGGAAATCACCAGCGCCGGGCGGGTGGGGGTTTTCACCTTGGGATAGGGCACGTTGGCGATGAGGATGGTGAAGGCTGTGGCGGGGCCTTTCACATCCAGCGCTTGCAGGATGCGGGGGTGGACCTCGCCGAAGGTGGCCATGACGTTCGGGCCAAGGCCGATCACGCCAGACCGGCCGGGATGGAACCACGCGGCCGCAGACCGGGTGATCTGAGTGCGGGCGGGCGCGCCGAGGGCGGCCAGCACAGCCTCGGCATCGGCTTTGGCGTCGTAGACATCGGCCAAGCGGCGCGAGCCGTGCGGATCGCGCCGGGCTGCCTGACCGATCAGAAGGCCAGCCGCTTGCAGGTGCTGGTCGCCCGGTTCGCCGCCGTGGAAGGCGGGGCCGATCTCGAACAGGGCAAGGTCCATGAAGCCGCGCGCCTGATTGCGGGCAGCGGCTTGCAGAAGGCCGGGCAGAAGGTCGGGGCGCAGGTGCGACATTTCCGACGAGATCGGGTTGTCGATACGCACGGCATCAGCACCGCCGCCGAAGAGCGTGGCCGAGGCTTGGTCGATGAAGCTGTAGGTGACGCATTCGTTGTAGCCGAGGGCTGCCAGCGTGCGGCGGGTGCTGCGTTCGCGCATCTGGAGCGGCGTCAGGATCGGCTTTGGCACGCCGGGCAGGCTGCGGGCGAGCGGGGCGCCCTTTAGCTTCGTGAGGGAGGCGATGCGGGCGACTTCTTCGACAAGGTCTGCCTCGCCCAGAACGTCGGGGCGCCACGAGGGCGGGGTGGCCATCGCGCCGTCAAGGGTGAAGCCAAGCGCCTCCAGCGTGGCGCGCTGGGTGGCCTCGGGGATATCCATGCCGACGAGGGAGATCACGCGGGCCGGGTTCAGGCGGTAGGCGCGGCGGGTGTCGATCGGCGCGCCGTCCTGCACGATGTCGGAGGCTTCGCCGCCGCAAAGGTCAAGGATCATGCGGGTCGCAGCTTCGAGCCCCGGCAGGGTGAAGGCGGGGTCGACACCGCGTTCAAACCGGTAGCGGGCGTCGGAGTTGATCTTCAGCGCGCGGCCGGTGGCGGCGATGGTGATCGGGTCCCACCAGGCGCTTTCAAGGAACACGTCGGTGGTGTCGGGGGTGCAGCCCGTCGCCTCGCCGCCCATGATGCCGGCAAGGGATTCCGGGCCGTGATCGTCGGAAATGACCATCTGGCCGGGGGCGAGGGTGTAGGTCTTGCCATCGAGCGCGAGGAGGGTCTCGCCGCCCGTTGCGGCGTGGACGCGCAGGTCGCCTGTCACCTTGGACGCGTCAAAGACGTGCAGCGGGCGGTTCAGCCCGAAGGTGACGTAGTTGGTGATGTCGACAAGCGCTGAAATGGGCCGCAGACCGATGGCCTTGAGGCGGGCCTGCATCCAGTCGGGTGAGGGGCCGTTCTTGACGCCGCGGATCAGGCGGCCGGCGAAATGCGGGCAGCCCTTGGCCCTCAGCGCGTCGTCGATGCGGACGGCGATGGGCGAGGGGAAGGCGCCGTTCACCGGGTCGATGCGGTGCGGTTTCAGGGTGCCGACGCCACGCGCCGCCAGATCGCGGGCGATGCCGCGCACGCCAAGCGCGTCGGGGCGGTTTGGCGTGACCTTGATTTCCACCATCGGGTCATTGAGGCCGCGCCAGTCGATGAAGCGCGCGCCCAAGGGGGCGTCCGCGGGCAGGTCGATGATGCCGTCGTGGTTGTCCGACAGCATCAGTTCGCGTTCGGAACAAAGCATCCCGTTGCTGTCCACGCCGCGGATGTTGCCGGGCTTCAGATCAACCCCGGTGCCGGGGACATGGGTGCCGACAGGGGCGAACACGCCCACCAGGCCGGTGCGGGCGTTCGGGGCGCCGCAGACGACCTGCACCTCCTCCATCCGGCCGCCGGGGCCGTCGGGGTAGGTTTCAACGCGGCACAGGCGCAGGCGGTCGGCGTTGGGGTGCTGCACGGCCTCGATCACGCGGCAGATGCGGAAGGCACCCAGCACACGCGCAGGGTCTTCGACGCCTTCGACCTCAAGACCAAGGTCGGTCAGCGCCTCGGTGATCTGGTCGATTGTGGCGGTGGTTTCGAGATGGTCCCGAAGCCAGGAAAGCGTGAATTTCATTGTGTGGTCCCCGAAAGCAGCCCGGGAAAGGGATTAGCGCACTGGACGCAAAAGGGAAAGGGCGCGGGCCGGCAGCGGACAATACACCCTTGGGTTGAGACCGTGTCAGGATATGGAAACGGCTTGTCTACACGCCAAGGGGGCGCAGTTAACGGGGTTTTATCCTATACTGAAAGGGTAGCGAGTGACCATGTTTGCAGATTTGCCCCGCTGCGGGGTTTTACGATTACCACGGCATTTGTCCGAGAAGATTTTAGCTGCCAGTAGGGTCCTGCACGCAAGTGCGGGACCCTTTTTCCTACCGGCTGATCCAGGCGTAGGCGAAAAATCCGGCCACCATGATCGGCTGATGCAGAAGGTAGATCACCAGGCTGTGGCGGCCCGGAAAGGTCAGCTTGCGGAAGGTTGGGCCGGTGGCGCGGGTCAGGCGGGCCCAGAGGCCGGATTTGCTGCCGATCCGCCCCAGGGCGATTCCGGCAAGAAAGGGGGCCAGCCACGGCAACAAGGGCACGTAATCGGCCATGAACGGCCGGGTTTCGGCCAGCCCCAGCCAGATCAGCCAAAGGCTGTCAAAGCGGGCGTCGGTGGCAACCCACGGCAGGGTAAAGGCAAGGGCAGCGGCGGCCAGCGTGACGAGGGCGGGAAGCCGCAGGAACGCAAGGCCGATCAGGCTGGCGGCGGCGATGGCGTGCAGGATGCCGAACCAGATGAAGCCACCGGGCGTGACCCAGATGCTGGCGAAGGAAACAAGGGCCGCAGCACCGGCAACCATCAGGAACCGGCGCCAGAACGCGGGCCAGCGGATGCCCCGCCCATGCGCCAGCCACAGGCCGACCCCGGCGAGGAACACAAAGCTGCCGGCAATGAGGCGGGCGAAGTAGTGCCAGAACGGCAGTTGAATGGTGCCGGGTGCAACGTGGCCGAACATCTGCAGATCGAAGGTGAAATGAAAGATCACCATGCCCACCACGGCCAGCGTGCGGGCAAGATCAAGCGCGGCGATGCGGGGCTGGGGGCTGGGGACGGGTGTCATGCGGTCAGCTTAGGGTGTGGCGCGGGGGAAGGAAACCGTGCGCGGTATCTGGCGGTGTTTCCGAAGCCACCGGCCCGATGCCCTTGCCGGCACCGGACCGGCGTCAGAACATCTCGAGCAGGCGCTTGAGGTAATCCAGTTCCTCGCCCGGACGGGTCAGTTCACCCGAGCGGCGGCGGATTTCATCCAGCAATTCCTGTGCGCGCCGGTTCGGGTCGTTCTGGACCATGTTCTGATCCGAGCCAATGCGGGCAGAGTTTTCGCCAGCCTCGCGGCCGAGGGGATCGCGACCGTTCGGGTCGGCGCGGCCAAACTCTTCACCGCCCTGACCGTCGCGGTTTTCGCGCTGTTCTTGTGCCAGCGCCTCGCCGAAATCACGCATCCCGTCGCGCAGAGATTGCAGCGCATCGGCCTGACGGTCGAGCGCGCCATCGAGATCGCCGTCGCGCAGCGCATCTTCGGCTTCTTCCATCGCGCGGGCGGCGTCGTCGAGGTTCTGGCGCCCCGCTTCGCCCTGCTGGGTGCCGTCACCGGGAAGCTGGCCGTTCTGCAACTGGTTCAGGCGCTGGCGCAGGTCGCGCTGGCGGTCGGTGAGGCTGCCCTGATCCTGCGCCTGCCCCTGACCTTCGCCCGGCTGGCCGTCTTGCCCCTGGCCCGGCTGTTCGCCCGGCTGCTGGCCGTTTTCGCCTTGCTGCTGATCGCCGGGCTGTTGGCCATCTTCGCCCTGCTGCATGTCGCGGTAGGCGTCGTCGGACAGGTCCTGCTGGTCGCGCAGCGTGTCGCCAAGGTCGCGCATCGCTTGTTGGCCGGGGCTGCCCTGACCCTGGCCCTGCCCGCCCTGGCCCTGCACCACCTGCATGTTTTCCATCAACTGACGCAGTTGTTCCATCAGTTCGGCGGCCTCGGCGGTCTTGCCTTCTTCCATCAGGCGCTGAAGTTCGTCCATCATCTGCTGAAGCTGATCGGCCGACATCATCTGGCCCTGCATCATTTCCGACTGCTGCTGGTCGCCGGGGTTGCGCTGCGCCTCTTCGGCCAGTTCACGGGTGTATTCGTTCAGCGCCTGCTGCATCTCGCGCATCAGCTGTTCGATTTCCTCGGGCGAGGCGCCGTTCTTGATGGCCTCGTCCAGCCGGTCTTGCGCGCGTTGCAGGCGTTCGAGGGCGGAGTGGAGGTTGCCCTCCTCGACCATCAGCGAAATCTGCCACAACTCCTCGGCCAGCGCGTCGCGCTGTTCGGTGGAAAGCGCAGCCTTTTCGGCATCAAGGGTGCGCATCAACACGCGCAGGCGCAGGAAGGCGCGTTCGTGGCGGATGAAACCTTCGGGCTTGTTGGTGACGGCCTTCAGGATCTGCGCGGCGCGGGGCGCGTTGACGCGGTTCCACAGGATGTCGCGGCGCATTTCGATCAGCGCGGCGGCGAGCGGGTCGAAGAAGCGCTTGCCGGGCAGGGTGACGGCGTAGGGGGCGGACTGGCCTTCCTGCCCCGCGGCGTCGACGGCGGCAAAGACCATCGTGACGGGCAGGTTGGCGAAGACGTGTTTCGACAGGTCGTCGACCAGCATTTCGGTCATCTCGGTGCGCTTGCCGGTCATCGGCATCGGCAGGTCGAGGGTGACGGGTTCCATCGGTTCGGGATCGACGGTCAGGCCGTGGCGGCGGTCGACGGCGGCGAGGTCGAGGGCGATGGTCACGCGGCCTGCGACGACACCGTAATCGTCGGTGGCGGTGAAGCCCTGCTTGAAGCGGCCATCCGCCTCGCGGCCCATGTTGCCGGACACGGCGATGCTGGGGCCGGCGTCGGGCCTGGCGGTGACCTGCCATTCGCGGCCCGAGGGGCCTTCGATGGCAAGGCGGCCGGATTGCGCGACCGTCAGGTCGTGGACGCCCTGCATCCCGTCCGGCACGGCGGCGGCGGGTTCGGCGGCGGGGGCCGGAGGTGCGGCGGCGGCGATGGTCTGTTCGACGGTCAGGCTGCCTTCGGCGCCGTAAAGCCGCAGCTGCACGCGGCTTCCGGTCGGCAATTCAAGTGTGGGGGCGGTGATGTCGTTGAGGTAAAGCGTCGGCTTGCCGGTGTAGGCGGGCGGTTGCGCCCAGCCTTCCCACGCCGGCCCGGACGGCATCGCTTCGGCCGCACCGGGGGCGAGGCCCGCGACAGTCGTGACGCGCCAGAACGATCCGAAGAGAACGGCCATGACAAAGGCGGTGAGGGCCACGTAGCGCAAGCTGAACGGGTCGCGCGAGGACAGGCGCAGGTCGGGACGCACGGGTTGGGCCTGCGCCGCGCGTTTCGCCATACGGTCCTTGTGCGCCTGCCAGACCGCAAGCGAGGCGGGGTCGTCGGTGCCGATGGCTTGGGTGTCGCTCAGCGCGGCGATGGGGCGGCCGGGCATCGTGGCATCCAGCCGGTCCAGCGCGTCACCCGTTGTCGGGCGGTGAAAGCGGCGCAGGCCGACGGCAAGAAGCGCCACTGCGGCAACCGCGATCACCGCGCCCGCGATCTGCACCCAAAGCAGCGGGCCAAAGTCCTGCACGCCGAAGGTCAGCGCGGCAACGGTGGCCAGCAGCAGCGACCACAGCGGCCAGAACGCCCGCGCCAGCCGTTCTGCCCACAGCCCGACAAGCGTCAGCCGCATCGGCCAGACGAGGGTTTTTAGCGGCGCCGGAGTGCTGCGTCGGGTCATCGAACCTGCCTTCTGGCGCGACGGGGCGTCACAGCCATTCGGGGATGGTATCGCGATTGAGGATTTCGTCAAAGGTCGGACGGGCGCGAATGACGGCGAAGTGATCCCCGTGGACCAGAACCTCGGGGATCAGGGGACGGGTGTTGTATTCCGACGCCATCACCGCGCCGTAAGCCCCGGCGGACCGGAAGGCGACAAGATCGCCCTCGTGCAGCGGTGCCAGCGGGCGGGCCTTGGCGAAGGTGTCACCGGTTTCGCAGACCGGACCGACCACATCGAAAGGCTGCGCCTCGGTGGCGGCGCCGGGTTCGATCACCGGCACGATGTCATGGTGCGCGCCATACATCGAGGGGCGGACAAGATCGTTCATCGCGGCGTCGAGAATCAGGAAATCGCGGCCCTCGCCCTCTTTCACATAGATCACCGAGGCGACGAGGAGGCCCGCATTGCCGGAGATCAAGCGACCCGGCTCGATCTCGATCTCGCAGCCAAGGTCGCCCACGGTGCGCTTGATCAGCGCGCCGTAGTCGGTGGGCAGCGGCGGCGCGGTGTTGGAGCGTTCGTAGGGGATGCCAAGCCCGCCACCAAGGTCGAGGCGGCTGATGGTGTGACCTTCGGCGCGCAGTTGGCGGGTAAGGTCGGCGACCTTGAGGTAGGCCTGTTCAAAGGGCTCAAGCTCGGTCAACTGGCTGCCGATGTGGACGTCGATACCGATGACCTGCAGGCCGGGAAGGCGGGCGGCTTCGGCGTAAACCTCGGACGCGCGGGCGATGGGGATGCCGAACTTGTTTTCCTTCTTGCCCGTCGCGATCTTCTCATGAGTCCTGGCGTCTACGTCGGGGTTGATGCGGATGGTGATCGGCGCGGTCAGGCCAAGGCTGGTTGCCACCTCGGACAGTGCGCGCAGTTCCGGTTCGCTTTCGACGTTGAACTGGCGGATACCGCCGGTCAGCGCCAAGCGCATCTCGTCCCGCGTCTTTCCGACGCCGGAAAAGACGATGCGGTCCCCCGGGACGCCCGCCGCCTTGGCGCGCAGGTATTCGCCGCCCGACACCACATCCATCCCGGCGCCAAGGTCGCCCAGTGTTTTCAGGACGGCGATGTTCGAGAGGGACTTGATGGCAAAGCACACCATGTGCGGCAGCGGGCTGAGCGCCTCGGTGAAAAGGGTGTAGTGGCGGGTCAGGGTTGCGGTGGAATAGACGTAGAAGGGTGTGCCGACGGTGGCGGCGATGTCGGGGATGGCAACGTCTTCGGCATGGAGAATGCCGTTGCGGTAAAGGAAATGATCCATGGCCCCGATCCTGCGGTTAAACCCCCGGCGCGTATAGCAGACGCCGCGCGCCGCGCAATTCACGCATTGGGCCGCGACCGCAGGAAGAGGTAAAGCGGCAGGCCGCAACTGACGCCGATGCAGAAGGTCGCGGGGATGGCAATCAGGTTCACCCAGGCCTTGCGGGCGGTGGTTTCGGCGATGATCCAGACGGTCAGCGTGACGGCGGCGATGGTCAGATCCCAGGTCAGCCCGGTGGTGGAGGCGTTGACATACCAGGCGTCGATCAGGCCGGAGAGGCCGGTGCCGGTTTCGTTCATGTAGGTCACGAACCAGTACATCGGATGGATCGCGCCCCAGATGGCAAGGGCAAGGTAGGCCAGGCGCAGCGGGCTCATTTCGACGCTACGCCGATGTGGGTTTGGCCGGTGATCTGCAAGCCGGCGCGGGTGGGCGGTTCTGGCGGGCCATCGGCACCGCAGGCGGCAAGGGCCAGAAGGGCGGCCAGCAGGGTGGTTTTCATCGCGGTGTCCTTCATGGAGAATAGCTGAACCGGCCGCCACCAAGCCCGCCCGAAACCGATGGCGAGACGGCAACGCCACCCGTGCCGATGGAAATGCCGGCGTTGAGGCGCGGGTCGCTGCACGCGGCAAGGAGGAGAAGGGCTGCGAGGGCTGCGGGTTTCATGGTCGGTGTCCTTTTCACGGGCGAGCGTGACACGGGGTCAGACGCGACACGGGGTCAGGCGAGGGCGTCGCGCCAGCGGGCAATCTGGGCGCGCACCTGATCGGGTGCTGTGCCGCCATAGGATGTGCGGCTGCGGACGGAATTTTCAACGCCCAACACGTCGAACACATCGGCGCGGATGCCGGGGTGGACGGTGTGCATCTGCGCAAGCGTCAGGTCCGGCAGATCGACGCCCGCCTTTTCCGCCAGTGCGACCAGCGTGCCGGTGACGTGGTGCGCTTCGCGGAACGGCAGGCCAAGCTCACGCACCAGCCAGTCGGCAAGGTCGGTCGCGGTGGAGAAACCGCTGGCGGCGGCGGTTTTCAGGGTGTCGCGGTTGGCGGTCATGTCGGCGACCATGCCGGTCATGGCGGCCAAGCCCAGCATCAGCGTATCGGCGGCGTCAAAGACCTGTTCCTTGTCTTCCTGCATGTCCTTGGAATAGGTCAGCGCAAGGCCTTTCATGATGGTGAACAGCGCCACCGTGGCCCCAAGGATGCGCCCCAACTTCGCGCGCAGAAGTTCGGCCGCGTCGGGGTTCTTTTTCTGCGGCATGATGCTGGAACCGGTGGTCCAGCGGTCTGACAGGCGCACAAAGCGGAACTGGGCCGAGGACCAGATCACCAGTTCCTCGGCAAAGCGCGACAGGTGCATGGCGGTGATGCTGGAGGCGGCAAGAAACTCCAGCGCGAAATCGCGGTCGGAGACAGAATCGAGGCTGTTGGCGGTGGGCCGATCGAAGCCGAGGGCGGCGGCGGTCATGTGCCGGTCGATCGGGAACGAGGTTCCGGCAAGGGCGGCGGCCCCCAGCGGACACTCGTTCATGCGGCGGCGGGCATCGGCAAAGCGCGAGCGGTCGCGGGCGAACATCTCGACATAGGCCAGCATGTGGTGGCCCCACGTCACCGGCTGCGCGGTTTGCAGGTGGGTGAAGCCCGGCATCACCCAGTCGGCCCCGGCCTCGGCCTGCGCCAGAAACGCGCGCATCAGGGCATCAAGCCCGGTGATCGCGGCATCGCACTGGTCACGCACCCACAGACGGAAATCGACGGCGACCTGATCGTTGCGGCTGCGCGCGGTGTGCAGCCGACCGGCCGGTTCGCCGATGATGTCCTTCAGGCGGGCCTCGACATTCATGTGGATGTCTTCCAATTCCACCCGAAACGGGAAATTCCCGGCCTCGATTTCTGACAAGACCGTGAGAAGGCCTTTCCCGATCGCTTCGGCATCCCTATTGGTCAGGATACCCGTGGCGGCCAGCATCGCCGCATGGGCCCGGCTGCCTGCGATATCCTGCGCGTAGAGCCGCTGGTCGAAGCCGATGGAGGCGTTGATCGCCTGCATGATGGCATCCGGCCCGGCAGCAAAGCGCCCGCCCCACATCTGGTTGGCGGACGGGGTCTCGGGCGAAGCGGTCATGGATGCGGCCTTGCGAGGGATGATGCTGCGGAAAACTCTGCTGGTCGTTTATACGGCCTTGGCCTTTGGTGCAAACGCCGCCCACGCCGATGTGGCGGGGTTGCGCGATGGCGACATGAAGAAATTGGCGATCCACATGTCGCCCGCCCCGGTGCCCGAGGCGGTTCTGCTGGATGCGGCGGACGGCGAACATGCGCTGGCTGATTATCGCGGCAAGTGGGTGGTGTTGAATTTCTGGGCGACGTGGTGCGCGCCCTGCCGCAAGGAGATGCCCTCGCTTGACCGGTTGCAGGTGGCGATGCCCGAGATTGCGGTGCTGCCGGTGGCGACGGGGCGCAACGCGGTGGAAGGCATCCAGCGGTTCTATGAAGAGGCCGCCGTGGTCAACCTGCCGGTGCTGCGCGACCCGAAGTCGCAGCTTGGCCGTGCGATGGGGGTGCTGGGCCTGCCGGTGACGGTGATCCTCAACCCCGAGGGGCAAGAGGTCGCGCGGTTGATCGGCGATGCCGAGTGGGACAGCGAAAACGCACAAGCCGTGCTGCGGGCGCTGATCGCGGGGCCGTAGCCGGGCTACAGATCGAACGTGGCGAACACCGGAACGTGGTCGGACGGCTGTTCCCAGCCGCGAACGGGGCGGAGGATGCGGCTGGAATGCGAGGCGGACAGAATGTCGGGCGTGGCCCAGATATGATCCAGCCGACGGCCCTTGTCCGCGGCGTGCCAGTCGGCGGCGCGGTAGCTCCACCAGCTGTAAAGCCGCCCGTCGCGGATGTGGTCGCGCGTTACGTCCTGCCAGCCGCCCGCGTCCATCACCTGACCGAACTGTTCCACTTCGACAGGCGTATGGCTGACGATCTTCAGAAGCGCCTTGTGATCCCAGACGTCATCTTCGCGCGGGGCGATGTTCAGGTCGCCCACCAGAATGGCGCGGTCGGGGCGTTCCCAGTGGAAATAGTCGCGCATCTCGGTCAGGAAATCGAGCTTCTGGCCAAACTTCACATTCACTTCGCGGTCGGGAATGTCACCGCCTGCGGGGACGTAGATGTTGTGGATGGTGACGCCGTTTTCCAGCCGGGCTGAAACGTGGCGGGCGTGACCGAGCTGGGCGAAATCCTTGTCGCCCGCATCGACGATGGGCAGCTTTGACAGGATCGCAACGCCATTATAGCCCTTTTGCCCGCGTGCCACGATGTAGCGGTAGCCAAGCGCCTGAAACTGCGCGAGCGGGATGTTTTCAACCGGGCTCTTGCATTCCTGCAGGCACAGGATGTCGGGGCTTTCCTCGGCCATCAGGCGGGCAACCAGACCCTCGCGCAGGCGGACCGAATTGATGTTCCAGGTGGCAAGAGTGAAGGGCATGGGCAAGCTCCGGGCTGGGCCTGTCACATATGGCGCAGCGACGGCAGATTGGGAAGCGGCGCCTGCGGGTGAAAAACAGGCCGGACGCTTGGCCCGGCCCAGTGATCAGGGAGGTGACCAACACCTAGGCCGGATTGCGCGACCGCGACTTGACGGGGATCAAGCAAAGCAAAAAAAAGGCCGGGCAAGAAGCCCGGCCAGGTCCAACAGGGAGGATGCCGCGCCATAACCCCGACGCGACAAGGGGAACTCGTTGCACAACCTGTGCATGTAGAAACGTTAACAAGGGAATCGGGCCACAATAAGCCCCGAAGCGAAAGATTTTGCGGCTGTTGCAAGACGGCCCCATGCCGCCTTGCCCGCTTTGCTTGCGTCAGGCGACCAGACGATACCCTCCGCTTTCGGTCACAAGGATGCGTGCGTTCGAGGGGTCGGGCTCGATCTTCTGGCGCAGGCGGTAGATGTGGGTTTCCAGCGTATGGGTGGTGACGCCCGCGTTGTAGCCCCAGACCTCGTGCAAAAGCACATCCCGTGCCACCACGCCCTGGCTGGCGCGGTAGAGGTATTTCAGGATGTTGGTTTCCTTTTCGGTCAGGCGGATCTTCTTTTCCTTCTCGTCGATCAGCATCTTCTGCGCCGGCTTGAAGGTGTAGGGGCCCATCTGGAACACGGCGTCTTCGGACTGTTCATGGGTGCGCAGTTGCGCGCGGATGCGGGCCAGCAGCACCGGAAACTTGAACGGCTTGGTCACATAGTCGTTGGCACCGGAATCAAGGCCAAGGATGGTGTCGCTGTCGGTGTCGTGGCCGGTCAGCATCATGATCGGGCACTTGACGCCGCCCTTGCGCATCCGGCGGCACAGCTCGCGGCCATCGGTGTCAGGCAGACCCACGTCAAGGATCACAAGGTCGTAAAGCGCGGCCTTGGCCTTTTCCATGCCTTCGGCGCCGGTGCGGGCTTCGAACACGTCGAAATCTTCGGTCATCACCAATTGCTCGCTCAGCGCTTCGCGCAGGTCGTCGTCATCGTCCACGAGAAGGATCTTGCGAAGTTGGGCCATCAAAGCCTCCTGTTGCCTTCGTTGTGAGATGCGCTTCGATCACGAAGCGTGCAAGATTTGCTACCAATTCCTCACGCGGTCGTGTCGGTCTGGCGGTGAATGTTTCAATTCCTTCGGGCGACCGCTAGAGAAGGGGCAGGAGAGACACATGACCCTTGCGCTGAGCATCACCGAACGGCTGACCCGCGCGCGGGGCGATCTGCGCATGGGCGTGCCGGTGGTGCTGTCGGGTGGCGGCGAGGCGGCGCTGGTGGTGGCGGTCGAGGCGCTGGATGCCGCCCGGCTGGCCGATCTGCGCGGCTTCGGTGCGCCGGTGCTGGCGATCACCGCGCGGCGGGCCGCGACGTTGAAGGCGCGGGCCTATGACGGTGATCTGGCGCGGATTGCCCTGCCTGCCGATGCGGGGCTGGACTGGGTGCGGGCGCTGGCCGACCCGGCGGATGATCTGCGGATGCCGATGAAGGGGCCGCTGCAATCCTTGCGCGACGGGCGGGCCGATCTGCACCGCGCGGCGCTGGCCTTGGCGAAATCGGCGCATCTGTTGCCTGCGGCGCTGGTGGTGCCGGTGGCCGGTGCGGTGCCTTTGGCGGCGGCCAACGGCCTGACGCTGCTGACGCTGGAGGAGGTCGGCCCCGCGCTCCTGGCGCTGTCACCGATGGCCGAGGTGGTGTCGGCGCGGGTGCCGCTGGCGGCGGCAGAGGCGGGCCGCGTGCATGTCTTCCGCCCCGAGGACGGCACCGAAGAACACTACGCGATCGAGATCGGCAAGCCCGACCGCAGCAAGCCGGTGCTGGCGCGCATCCATTCGGCCTGCTTCACCGGCGACGTGCTGGGCAGCCTGAAATGTGATTGCGGGCCGCAACTGAAGGCCGCGTTGCGGCAGATGGGCGCCGAGGGTTCGGGGGTGTTGTTGTATCTGAACCAGGAAGGTCGCGGCATCGGCCTTGCCAACAAGATGCGCGCATATTCGTTGCAGGATCAAGGGTTCGATACGGTCGAGGCGAACCATCGGCTTGGGTTCGAGGAT
The DNA here is from genome assembly GCA_963822435.1 of uncultured Alphaproteobacteria bacterium. GTDB lineage: Bacteria > Pseudomonadota > Alphaproteobacteria > Rhodobacterales > Rhodobacteraceae > JAUYQR01. The sequence goes on along the minus strand of CAWGHN010000003.1, from coordinate 548,461 downwards.
GACGAGCGCGACTTCCGCATTGGTGCCGATATCCTGCGGCGCATGGGGTTTTCGCAGGTGCGGCTGATGACGAACAACCCTCGCAAGATTGCGATGATGGAGGGCTGCGGCCTGACCGTGACCGAACGCGTGCCGCTGCATGTGGGCCAGACGCCCGAGAACAAGGCGTATCTGGCGACCAAGGCGGCGAAATCGGGGCATCTTTCGTGACGCCGGATGATCTGGTGGTGTCGCGCTGGGGTTTGCGGTTTCAAGGGCGGCGGTTTCCTTGCGTGCTGGGGCGCGGCGGTGTGACAGCGCGAAAGCGCGAGGGCGATGGTGCCACCCCGCTTGGCACGCACCGCATCGTCGGGATGCTCTACCGCCCCGACCGGATGGTGCGGCCCGCCGACTGGGCGCTGCCGATCGGGCCACCCGACCTTTGGTCCGATGACCCGCGCGACGAGGATTACAACCTGATGGTCCGCGCGCCGCACCGTTTCAGCCACGAACGGCTGCGCCGGGCCGACCCGATGTATGACCTGATCCTGATCACCGACTGGAACTGGCCTGACGCCGTGCCGGGACGCGGGTCAGCAATATTCGTTCACGCCTGGCGCAGGCCACTGGCCCGTACGGCGGGCTGCGTCGCGCTGGACGCCCCCGACCTGCGCTGGATCGCGCCGCGGATCAAGCACCGCAGCCGCCTGATCATTCAGGGCTGACCCCTTTCCAAAACGCTTTGGACCGCCTAATCTGCCCCGGTCAAAGGGGAGGACACTCGCATGGCCAGACCGCCGTCCACACTGGATGACGCGATTTTCGATCTGCGTCTGGCACGCTCGGCTCCCGATCTGTGGCCGATGCTGGACACGCTTTATGGCCACCTTGAGGACTACGCCGACTTTCGCGCCGCTCTTCTGAAGGTGCTGAAGAAGGGCTGGAAAGACCGCCCCGCCGATCTGAAAACGCTGGACCTGAAGCGCGATCTGGAACCCGACTGGTTTCAGCGGCCCGACATGGCGGGCTATGTGTTCTACATCGACCGCTTTGCCGGCACGCTGCGCGGTATCCTTGACAAGCTGGATTACCTTGAAGATCTGGGCATAACCTACGTGCATCTGATGCCCTGCCTGAAGCCGCGCCCCGGTGACAGCGACGGCGGCTATTCGGTGATGGACTACCGCCAGATCAACCCGGCCTACGGCACGATGGAGGATTTCGAGGCGGTGACTTCGGCGCTGCGGGCGCGTGGCATTTCGGTCTGCATCGACCTTGTGCTGAACCACACCGCAAAGGAACACGCCTGGGCCAAGAAGGCGGCCAAGGGCGACGCGACGTATCAGGACTATTACCTGATGTTCGACACGCCCGACGTGCCGCGCCGCTACGAGCAATCGCTGGTCGAGGTTTTCCCCGACAATGCGCCCGGAAATTTCACCTACTATCCGCAGATCGGGAAATGGGTCTGGACCACGTTCAACGAACACCAGTGGGATCTGAACTGGGCCAACCCGGCGGTGTTTCTGGAAATCGTCGAGATCATGCTGTTTCTTGCCAACCGCGGCGTCGATGTGCTGCGGCTGGACGCGGTCGCGTTCATGTGGAAGCGGATGGGCACGCGCTGCCAGTCGGAACCAGAGGTTCACATGCTGTTGCAGGCGCTCCGGGCGTGCAGCCGGATTGGCTCGGCGGCGGTGATCCATCTGGAGGAGGCGATTGTCGCCCCGGCCGAAATGCTGCCCTACCTCGGGCGTGGCATGCATGACGGGCGCGAAGGCAACCTTGCCTACCACAACAGCCTGATGGTGCAGTTCTGGTCGGCCCTCGCAACCCGCGATACCCGGCTGATGACGCATGTGCTGGGCACGCATTTCCCCGACCGGCTGACCAATGCGACCTATGCCACCTATATCCGCTGCCATGACGATATCGGCTGGGCGATCACCGATGAGGATGCGGCGGCGGTGGGGGCGACGGGGCATGGGCACCGCACCTTCCTGTCGGATTTCTACGAGGGCAGTTTCCCCGGCACCTTTGCCAAGGGCGCGCTTTTCCAGGTGAACGAGGCGACGGGGGACAAGCGGATCTCGGGCAGCTTTGCCGCGCTCGCAGGGTTGGAGCGGGCGATGGAGGCGGGCGACGCGGCGGGGGTGGAGGCGGCGGTGCAGCGCATCCTGATGGGGCATGCGCTGATCGCGTCTTATGGCGGGATTCCGTTGATCTACATGGGCGACGAATTGGCGCTGACCAATGACTACGGATATCTTCAGGTGCCGGAGCATGCGCATGACAGCCGGTGGATTCATCGGCCGGCGATGGATTGGGCGGTGGCGGGGCATCGGCATGACGGGGCCAGCCCGGGGGCGCGGGTGTTCTGGGGGACGAAGGCCATTCTTGCGCGGCGGCGGGCGGTGGCGGCGCTGCATGGCGGGGTGCCGGTCCGGGTGGTCAGCGCGGGGGTGGCGGGAGTGTTCGCCTTTGTCCGCGCGGCGCCGACAGGGGTGGTGCTGTGCCTGTTCAATTTCACCGAAGGGTGGAGCCGGGTGCCGGAGGCGTGGGTGCGGGGGGTGGGGGTCACCGCGATGCAGGACCTTTTGTCGGATCATCCGGTTGAGGTGTTTGATGGCCATGTGGCCCTGCCGCCTTATGCGCGGGTCTGGCTGGCCTGAGGCGGCGGCCCTGTCCCACGGTGGGACAGGGAGGCTTGTTCCATGATTTCAGAGGGTTGGTGGGCGCGTTTACCCTTTGTCAGGGTTTGTCCCGTAATCCCGCGCGCCAAAGATGGCGGAGCCGACGCGGATGTGGGTGGCGCCGTGGGCGATGGCGGCCTCGAAATCGCTGCTCATGCCCATCGACAGGCCGGACAGGCCGTGGTCGGCGGCCATGCGGGCCAGCATGGCGAAATGCGGGGTGCTGGATTCCGCTTCGGGCGGGATGCACATCAGGCCGTGCGGCGCGAGGTCCATCGCCCGGCAGTCGGCCAGAAAACCGGGCAGGTCGGCGGGCAGGACGCCGGCCTTTTGCGGTTCGGCGCCGGTGTTCACCTGCACGAAAAGCTGTGGGCAGGTGCCGCGCGCCTGGGCAAGGCTGGCCAGTTTCTGCGCCAGCGACGCCCGATCGAGGGTGTGGATCGCGTCAAACAGGTCAACCGCCAGCTTGGCCTTGTTGGTTTGCAACGGGCCGATCATGTGAACGCTGACGGCACCAAAGCGGGCGCGCAGGTCGGGCCATTTGGCCGCCGCCTCTTGCACGTAATTTTCACCGAACACGCGGTGGCCCTGATCCAGCACGGCGACCACCCGGTCAAGCGGCTGCACCTTGGACACGGCGATCAGGGTGACCGCGCCCGGCGCGCGGCCCGCGGCCTGCGTGGCCGCCTGCATCCGTGCGGTGATGTCGTGAAGTGCCATGCCTGCGCCCCCCTGGCTGTGGGGAGCAAGGTAACCCCAGGCGCAGAAAAGAAAAGAGCGGGCGCAAGGCCCGCTCTTTCCTAAATCGTCTGATCCCGAAGGATTAGAACGACATGCTCACGCCAGCTTCCCAGACGGTCGTGTTCGCAACGCTGGCGACACCGCCAACAACCGAAGCACCACCACCGAGGTCGTACGAAGCGCCGAGACCGTAGGCAGCGTCGGTCGCCAGATCGCTGTCAGCGTATTCCGCCATAACGGTCAGAGCGTCCATCGAGTAGGTCATGTACACGCCATAAGCGTTCAGGTTTGCACCGGCTGCATCCGGGTTCCACTCCGACCACATCGCGTTCACACCGATGGCGCCGAATTTGCCGCCGGCGTAAACCGAAGCAACGGTACCAGCGTTGGCCGAGGTGTTGTCGTCGTTGTAGCCGAGGCCGACGTAGGCGTCGCCGAAGGTGTACTTGGCGCCGACAGCGTAAGCGTCGCCTTCACCGGCAGCGCCGATGTGGGTCGATGCGCCGAGGGTCAGCGGGCCACCCGAGTAGGTGTAGTTCACGTCGTGCGACTGACGGCCAGCGCTGTCACCGGTGAAGGTTTCAGCGACGTTGTCAACGCCGAGACCCGACAGGCCGCCGATGTCCGACAGGGTGGCAACTTCGTCAGCTTCGGAAACCGAACCCATCGAGAGCTTGCCGAAAGCGCCCGAGATGAACGCCGAGGTGCCGTCATCGTTCAGGCCGCCGTCGGTGCTGTAGGTCGCGATCGTGGTCGAGAAGCCGAACGACAGGCCGCTGTCGGTTTCGCTTGCAGCGTTCGCGGTCAGGTAGGTTTCCAGGATGGAACGCGTGGTGGTGCCGTTGTCGCCAACGCCCATCACGGCCGAACCCGAGAAGGTGATTTCCGCGGAAGCGAAGCCAGCGGTGCCCACGATCATCGTGGTTGCGAGAAGAATCTTTTTCATGTCTTTTTCCCTCTTTCTTCAAGGTAGCCCCACCGCAGGGGAATCCGCAGGGGTATGGATGCTGTTTCCACCGGCAGCGGTCAGATTGCAACGCCAACGGGCCGCCAGCGGGAAAACCTATGTCGGTATGGTGCAGCAAAGTCACAGGTGCGCAGGCGGGGTCTGAGGCGGGTTCCGTTGCGGGCTATAGTGCACGTCGCCGCGCGCGCGTGGCAGGCCCGGGACGCAGGGCGTGAAAGCGCTTGGCACGACTTGGTGCGTCGGTTAGATACGTGCCGACACAGTCGAGGGTGGCAATATGATCTCGCAGCGCGTCGCACGGATGGCACTTGCCGCAGGGCTTGTTGCGCTGCTGTCCTCGTGCGGAGGAGGCAAGGAAGCCGCCGATGCCCAGCGGGCCGCGTTGGCCAAGGCGAACGGCGAAGATCAGAAACGATCGACGATCTGGGATCTGTTCTCGAACGCCGACAATCCGAACACCACGGTCGAGGTGAACCGCTATATCTGGCAGGCGAGCCTTGAGGTGCTGAATTTCCTGCCCATCGAATCGGTTGACCCGTTCACCGGGGTGATCGTCACGGGCTATGGCCGGCCGCCGGGTGGTGGGCGCGCCTACCGCGCGACGGTCTATGTGCAGGACCCGGCGCTGGATGCGCGCAGCCTGAAGGTGGCGTTGCAGGGCCAGGGTGGCGCTGCGGTGGCACCGGAAACCGCGCGGGCGGTGGAAGATGCGATCCTGACCCGGGCGCGGCAGATCCGGATCCGCGACAGCAAGCTCTGAGCGCGCGACGCGGGGGTTTTGCACCCCCGCACCCCCGCAGGATATTTCCGCAAAGAGGAAGCAGGGGTGGACCTTCGCCCCGACCCTCGGTTAATTCCGCGCTGACCCGAGCCAAGAGGACCAAGATGTCGCGTTATGACCCCGCCGTGATCGAACCCAAATGGCAGCACGCCTGGGACGAGGCCGGGGTGTTCCTCGCGCGGCGCGATCCGGCCAAGCCGAAGTATTACGTGCTGGAGATGTTCCCCTATCCGTCGGGGCGCATCCACATGGGGCATGTGCGCAACTACACGATGGGCGATGTGGTGGCGCGGTTCATGGCCGCCAAGGGGTATTCGGTCCTGCATCCGATGGGGTGGGATGCGTTCGGGATGCCGGCCGAGAATGCCGCGATGGAGCGGGGCGGGCATCCGAAGGACTGGACGTATCAGAACATCGCCGACATGCGCGGGCAGATGAAGCCCCTCGGACTGAGCATCGACTGGAGCCGGGAGTTCGCGACCTGCGACCCGGAGTATTACGGGCAGCAGCAGTCGATGTTTCTGGACATGCTGGCCGCGGGGCTGATCTACCGCAAGGCCGCGATGGTGAACTGGGACCCGGTCGACATGACCGTGCTGGCCAACGAGCAGGTGATCGACGGGCGGGGCTGGCGGTCGGGCGCCTTGGTCGAGCGGCGCGAGTTGACGCAGTGGTTCTTCAAGATCAGCGATTATTCGGGCGAGTTGCTGGAGGCGTTGGACGGGCTGACGAACTGGCCGGAGAAGGTGCGCCTGATGCAGGCGAACTGGATCGGCAAGTCGCGCGGGTTGCAGTTTGCCTTCACCACGCATGGCGCGCCGGAGGGGTTTGACCGGCTGGAGGTCTATACGACGCGGCCGGATACGCTGCTGGGCGCCAGTTTCGCGGCGATCAGCCCGGATCACCCCTTGGCCAAGCATCTGGAGCGGCATGACCCGAAGGTTGCGGCCTTTGTGGCCGAGTGTCGGCGCGGTGGCACCAGTGCCGAGGCCATCGAGACGGGCGAGAAGCTGGGGATGGATACCGGGATCACGGTGCTGCATCCCTTTGACAACGAATGGCAATTGCCGGTCTACATCGCCAATTTCATCCTGATGGATTACGGAACGGGCGCGATCTTTGGTTGCCCGGCGCATGACCAGCGCGATTTCGAGTTTGCGACGAAGTATGGCCTGCCGATTGCCCCGGTGTTCGTGGCCGAGGGTCAGGACGAGGTGGCGCTGGCCGAGGCATACGTTCCGATGAAATCCGAGCGTGTCAGCTATGTGCGCGGCTTTGCGGGCGAGACGACGCAGACCGGCGAGGCCGCCGTGGCCGCCGCGATTGCCGAGTGCGAGGCGCGGGGCGTCGGGCGGGGCGTCACCAACTACCGGCTGCGGGACTGGGGCCTGAGCCGCCAGCGGTATTGGGGTTGCCCTATACCGGTGGTGCATTGCGAGGCTTGCGGCGTGGTGCCGGAGGCGAAGGAGAACCTGCCGGTTCGGCTGCCGGACGATGTGACCTTTGACAAGCCGGGCAATCCCTTGGACCGCCACCCGACGTGGCGCGATTGCGCTTGCCCGAATTGCGGTGCGGCGGCCAAGCGCGAGACGGACACGATGGATACCTTTGTCGATTCGTCCTGGTATTACGCCCGCTTCACCTCGCCCCACGCCACGGCGCCGACGGATGCCGAGGATGCCGCCTACTGGATGAACGTCGACCAGTATATCGGCGGGATCGAACACGCGATCCTGCACCTCCTTTATTCCCGATTCTTTGCCCGCGCGATGCACAAGACCGGGCATCTGCCCGCCAGCGCCATCGAGCCGTTCAATGCCCTGTTCACGCAAGGCATGGTGACGCACGAAATCTACAAGACCACCGATGCGCAGGGCCGCCCGGTCTATCATCTGCCCGAGGATGTGGTGGACGGGAAACTGCGTGACGGCACGGCGGTCGAGGTGATTCCCTCGGCCAAGATGTCGAAATCGAAGAAGAACGTTGTTGACCCGATGAACATCATCGCGCAGTTCGGCGCCGATACCGCGCGCTGGTTCGTGATGTCGGACAGCCCGCCAGAGCGGGATGTGGAGTGGACATCTTCGGGCGCGGATGCGGCGTTCAAGCATCTGAGCCGCGTCTGGACCCTGTGCAGCCGGATCGGCGAGATGCCGGCTGACCATGCGGGCGAGGGGGATGATACGCTGTTGCGCGCCACCGCCAAGGCAGTGGACGAAGTGACGCGCGGAATCGAGACCTTTGCCTTCAACAAGGCCATCGCCTCGCTTTACGGGTTCACCAACACGCTGGCGAAGGCCAACGCCTCGACCCCGGCGATGAAGCACGCGATTCGCACGCTGGCCCAGTTGATGTCACCGATGGTGCCGCATATCGCGGAATCGATCTGGACCTATCAGGGCGGTGCCGGGCTGTGCGCGCAGGCGCCGTGGCCAAAGGCGGACCCCGCGCTTCTGATCGACGATACCGTGACGCTGCCGATCCAGATCAATGGCAAGCGGCGGGCGGAAATCAGCGTGCCGAAGGATATGCCCGCCGCAGAGGTTGAAAAGATCGCCCTCGCGGATGAAGCTGTGGTGAAGTTCCTTGCCGGGCAGCCGGTGAAGAAGATCATCGTGGTTCCGGGGCGCATCATCAATGTCGTCGTCTGAGATACGCCCCCCTGCCGGGTGCCCCCCCACCCCATCCCTCCCCCACGAAGGGGGGAGGGCGGCGCGTGCGTCGGGTGCCGCGCTTTCCCGCCGCAGCTTGATCTTTGCGCCGCTGGTGCTGGCGGCCTGCGGCTTTGCGCCGGCTTACGGGCCGGGCGGGGTGGCTACGAGGCTGGTGGAAACCGTTCGGGTGGCCGACCCTTACGACAAGAACAGCTTTGATCTGGTCGAACGGCTGGAAGAGCGGCTGGGGCGGCCGAACAACCGCCGCTATGATCTGGCCTACACCATCCGCACCGAGGCGTTCGGCGTGGGCATCACCACCGAAAACGAGATCACGCGCTTCAACCTGAAGGGTGTGATCGACTACACCCTGACCGATACCGCCACCGGATCGCGGCTGACGGGCGGGCAGGTGCAAAGCTTTACCGCCTATTCGGCGACCGGATCGACGGTCGCGGGCCTTGCCGCCGAAGAGGATGCGGCCTTGCGGCTGATGCGGATTCTGGCTGACCAGATCGTCGCGCGGCTGATCGCAGCCTCTGCCGCCTTTCCATGATCCTGAAAGGGGTCGAGGCCAGCCGCTATTTCGCCAAGCCTGATCCGGGGCGTCCGGGCCTGTTGATCTTTGGTGCCGATCCGATGCGCGTGGCGTTGCGGCGGCAAGAGGTGATTGCCGCGCTGATCGGGCCGGAGGGCGAGGGCGAGATGCGGCTGTCGCGGATGTCGGGCGGTGATCTGCGCAAGGATGGCAGTCTGCTTGTGGATGCGATCAAGGCGGTGGGGTTCTTTCCCGGTCCGCGCGTGGCGTTCGTGGAGGATGCGACCGATACGCTGGCCGACCCGATCGGCGTGGCGTTGAAGGAGTGGAAGCCGGGCGATGCGACGATTGTGGTCACGGGCGGCGGGCTGACCGGGAAATCGGCGCTGAAGGTGCTGTTTGACAAGCATCCGGCGGCGGTCTGCATCGGGCTTTACGATGACCCGCCCAGCCGCGAAGAGATCGAGGAGGCGCTGAAGAAGGCGGGTCTGCGCGATATCGACCGCGAGGCGATGGCTGACCTCACCACGCTGGCCCGTGCGCTGGACCCCGGCGACTTTCGCCAGACGCTGGAGAAGATCGCGCTGTACAAATACGGCGATGCCGCGCCCCTGACCCCGGCCGACGTGGCGGCGATGGCACCCGCGACCATCGAGGCCGAGGTGGACGATCTGATCGACGCGGTGGCCGAGGGGCGCTCGCAGGCGATCGGGCCGTTGTTCCGGCGGCTGGAGGGGCAGGGCGTGCTGCCGGTGACGATCTGCATCGGGGCGCTGCGGCACTTTCGCATCCTGCATGCGGCGGCGGCTGATCCGGGCGGGCCGGGGGCTGGCATCCAGCGGGCGCGGGTGAACTTCAAGCAGAAGGACGCGATGGGGCGGCAGGCCGGGCAGTGGGGGATGCGGGCGCTGGAAGGCGCGGTGGCGCAACTGCTGGAGACGGACCTGACGCTGCGGTCCACCTCGCGCGCGCCGGGGATGGCGCTGATGGAGCGCGCGCTGATTCGCATCGCGATGACCCGGCGCTAGGCCGCCTTTGCATTGACAGCCCGGCATTGGCGCTGACAATGGCCGCAACGCGCGGCTGTTACGACACGCAGCTTTGCCAACGGAGGCAGTCCTGACCATCTTCGCCGACCTTCATGCCCGCGCTGCCGCGATGGGGACACGGCTGTTCACGGTGACCGCGCTGGACCAAGCGGCGGGGCTGGCGCGGCGGGTCTATACCTCGCATCCGGTGGACTACCCGGTGTCGGGCACGAAGCCCCTGACGCAGGATGGCTGGCATCAGACGACGGTCGTCAACCGCCAGACCTTCGTGGCGAACACACCGCCCGAATTTGCCCGGTATTTCTTTGACCACGCGTTGATCGTTTCGCTTGGGCTGGGGTCGTGCATCAACATCCCGGTCCATGCCGGCGGCGCGGTGCTGGGCACGGTCAACCTGCTGGCCGAAGCGCAGCATTTCACGCCGGCCCGGCTGGCCGCCTATCAGGCGCTGGTCGATGGCGCGCAGGCCTCGCTGTGCGACGCGCTGCCCGGCGCATTGCAGGCGTGACCGCGATGGCAAAGCCGGACCCCACCCCCATCGAAGCCTTTCTGGCCCCGCTGGCCAGACTGGCGCTGACGCAGCCCGAGATCGAGGCGCTGGTGTTCTGGGGCGGGGCGGAGGGTTGGGACGCGGAGCCGAGCGAGGCGCTCGAATCGGAAGAGATCGCGTTTTACGCCGAAGGGCTGTTGCAGGACGGCTTTCACATGGTCTGGACCGTCGCGGCGCTGGCAGAAGCGGCTGCGTTGGCCGACCATGTCCGCCTGCACTTCTGGCAGGACGACGCGCCGCCGCCCGGTGATCTGCCCGCTGGCTGGGTTGCGCTGGCCTCGGGGCGCTGGCCGCCCGGCTGACGCTGCGTCAAGACGCCCAATTAATACGCGGCTGCCCGTGAAAACGCCGGGATAAGCGGCAGAACCGGCTGCAACGCGAACCAATTGGCATTGGTCACACGCCAATCGTTGCCGCAGGGCAGGCGCTGGCCTTTGTTTTGGTCACACGGCGTCCTTCAGGGGGTCGGGGTGTGCGGTGGCGACAGGTCTTGGCGGACATCACCACCGCACGGGTGCAACCAGGGTTGCCGTCTCAATATGGCGCACCTTCCTCGGAAAGGAAGGGCCAGAGGCGGCCGAGTGACAGGGGATCACGACATGAATTTGACAAGACGCTCGCTTTTGACCAGCGCCGCAGCGGCTGCCGCTTTGACGATGCCACGCTTTGCCTTCGCGCAAGCCGAAACGATCAAGATCGGGGTGCTGCATTCGCTGTCCGGCACGATGGCGATTTCGGAAACCACGCTGAAAGACACGATGCTGATGCTGATCGAAGCGCAGAACGCCAAGGGCGGCCTTCTGGGCAAGCAGCTTGAGGCGGTGGTTGTCGACCCGGCCTCGGACTGGCCGCTGTTCGCCGAAAAGGCGCGCGAGTTGCTGACGGTTTCCAAGGTTGACGTGATGTTCGGCTGCTGGACGTCGGTCAGCCGCAAATCGGTGCTGCCGGTGATCGAAGAGCTGAACGGCCTGCTGTTCTACCCGGTGCAGTATGAAGGCGAGGAATCCTCGAAAAACGTGTTCTACACCGGGGCAGCACCCAACCAGCAGGCGATCCCGGCGGTGGATTACTACCTGAACGAGCTTGGCGTCACCAAATTCGCGCTGCTGGGCACCGACTACGTCTATCCGCGCACCACGAACAACATCCTCGAGGCCTATCTGATCGGCAAGGGCATCCCGAAGGAAGACATCTTCGTCAACTACACCCCGTTTGGTCACAGCGACTGGTCCAAGATCGTGGGCGACGTGGTGGCGCTGGGCGCCGACGGCAAGAAGGTCGGCGTCATCTCGACCATCAACGGCGACGCCAACATCGGCTTCTACAAGGAACTGGCGGCTGCGGGCGTCACTGCCGACACGCTGCCGGTCGTCGCCTTCTCGGTTGGTGAAGAAGAACTGTCGGGTCTGGATACCACCAACCTTGCCGGCCACCTGGCTGCCTGGAACTACTTCATGTCGGCCGATACCCCGGAAAACGCGAAGTTCATCGCGGACTGGAAGGCCTTCATCAAGGACGACAAGCGCGTGACGAACGACCCGATGGAAGCACATTACATCGGCTTCAACATGTGGGTGAACGCGGTCACGCAGGCCGGCACCACCGAGGTTGACGCCGTGTCGGATGCGATGATCGGCCAGAAGTTCCCGAACCTGACCGGCGGGATGGCCGAGATGCTGGCGAACCACCACCTCACGAAGCCGGTGCTGATCGGCGAGATCCGCGCCGATGGCCAGTTCGACATCATCAGCCAGACCGAACCCGTCGCGGGCGACGCCTGGACCGACTTCCTGCCGGAATCGGCGGTGCTGGAGGCCGACTGGAAGGACCTGAAATGCGGGATGTACAACAAGGAAACCTCGACCTGCGTGCAGTTGAAGTCGAACTACTGAGGTAGGCGTTTCCGCGCGGACCGGCGGCGCCTCCCTTCCGCCTCGCGGCGGAGGGGCACCCTCCACCTGCCGCCCCCCCCACCCTCTCCCTCCCCCACAAAGGGGGGAGGGAAGCGTTTCATTCCGTATTCCAACGCCCCGGAAGCCCCATGCGCCTGACCGCCCTTCTGTTTGCGGCCCTTCTCTGGCTGTTGCCCTCGTTCGCATTTGCCGAAGGCGAAGCGGCGCAGATCGTGGCCGACAACCGCGCGCAGATCGAAAAGCCGTCGCGCCAGACCATCGGCCCGGTGATCGCGGCTCTGGCGGCCAGTGGCGATGCGATGGCCGATGACATCCTGTCGGCCTGGGCCGACAAGCGGCTGGTGATCCGCAAATCCGACGGCGCGATCTTTCTGGCCGCGCCAGACGGCGACGGCGTCACCCTGACTGCGCTGGACGGCGCTGCCGCAGGAACCGCCGCCAAGGGTGATCTGACCGAGCTTAAACCCAACGCCGGTGTGCGCGGTGTGATCGCGGCGGCACTTGTGCAGTTCACCCTGTCGGACCCTGACCCGAGCGTGCGTGCGCAGGCCCTGACCTCGATCGCCCGCGACCCGAAGCCTGAAACGCTGGAGCCGCTGCGCGCCTCGCTCGTCACCGAATCCGATGCCGCCCTGAAGGCGCAGAAGGAACGGCTGGAACGGTTCCTGACCCTGCGCTTCGACCCCGATCCCGCCGCCCGGGTGGCCGCGATCGAAAGCCTTGGGTCCGACACCTCGCTTGACGTGCGGGCCGCGCTGAACCCGCTGGTCGCCACCACCCGCATTGCCGTGGCGGGCGAGCCTGCCGGCAATATCGCGCGCGAACTGATGCCGGGCCGCGACCTGACCGAGGCCGAGGCCTATGACCTTTTGGTCGCCGCCGACATGGCCCCGGCGCGGCTGACACTGGAAGGCCAGCGCGCGGCCTTGGTGGCCAATATCGTGGAGGGCGCTGTCGGCGGCATCCCGGTGGCCGAGATGGCCAGCCAGGCCGCGCGCGACCGCGCCTACACCGCGCTCGAGGCGGCAGGCACCGTCCCCACCGCCGCCACCGATGACGAGGCGACCGCCGCCCTGGCCGCGCACCGCTTCTTTGATGCCTATGTCGAGCCGGACGCCACGGTGACGACCGCGGCGGTGGCCGCGTTGACAGGCATCGACCGCAAGGTTGCCGCGATGCAGGCCGCCGACCTCGGCCTTGATGCGCTGTCGCTGGCGGCGATCTATTTCCTTGCGGCCATCGGACTTGCCATCACCTTCGGCGTGATGGGCGTGATCAACATGGCGCATGGCGAATTCATCACCATCGGCGCCTACACCGGCTTTGTGGTGCAGCTTTTCGTGCCGAACTACACGGTGTCGATCCTGATCGCGCTGCCGCTTGCCTTTGCCGTCACCTTCGCCGCTGGGGTGGCGATGGAACGGCTGGTGATCCGCCACCTGTACAAACGCCCGCTCGAGACGCTGCTGGCGACGTTCGGCATCTCCATCGCCTTGCAGCAGATATTGAAGAACGTGTTCGGCACCCAGGCCCGCCCCCTCACCGCCCCCGGCTGGCTGGACGGGGCGCTTGAATTCAACGACGTCGTGTCCATCAGCTACATCCGCATTGCGATCTTCGTGCTGGCGCTGATTTTCCTCGCCTTCTTCCTTTACCTGATGAAGCGCACCCGCCTCGGGCTCGAAGTCCGCGCCGTCACGCAAAACCCAGGCATGGCCGCAAGCATGGGCATCAACCCCGACCGGATCAACATGCTGACCTTCGGCCTCGGCTCCGGCATCGCGGGCATTGCGGGGGTGGCGATCGGGCTTTACGCCAAGGTCACCTCCGAGATGGGTGCCGACTACATCGTGCAATCCTTCATGACCGTGGTCGTCGGCGGCGTCGGCAACGTCTGGGGCACGCTTGCAGGCGCCACCATGATCGGCAGCTTGCAAAAGGTGATCGAGTTCCTGAACCCGTCGAACACGCTTGCCGCCCAAACCTACATGATCCTCTTCATCATCCTTTTCATCCAGTTCCGCCCGCGCGGCATCATCGCGCTCCGTGGCCGCGCGGCAGGAGATTGACCATGTCCTCCCCTTCATCTGTCCCCAAATATCCCACGGGGGGTGCGGGGGGTGGGAAACCCCCCGCTGCCAACGCCCGCCGCAGTTTCCTGGCCCGTAATCCTTCGGTGCTGATCTTCCTTCTGGCGCTTGCCGCCTTCACGATCATCGTCACCATCGCGTCCGAAGCCTACGGCGTGGGCTTCATCTCCACCTCCTTCGTGAAAACGCTGGGCAAGACGCTGTGCCTCTGCCTCGTCGCCCTCGCGATGGATCTGATCTGGGGCTACGCGGGCATCCTGTCGCTTGGCCACATGGCGTTCTTTGCGCTTGGTGGCTACATGATCGGGATGTGGCTGATGTATGCCCGGACCGAGGAAATCGTCGTCGCGGCACTGGCGCAGGGCGGGCTTCCCGCGACACCGGAGGAGGTGCGACAAGGCATCGCCACGCAGATCTTCGGCGTCGTGGGATCGTCCGACCTGCCGATGATCTGGAGCTTTGCGCATTCGCTGCCGTTACAGCTGATCCTTGCCCTCGCCGTTCCGGGCCTGCTTGCGCTGATCTTCGGGTGGCTGGCGTTCCGCAGCCGCGTGACCGGGGTTTATCTGTCGATCCTGACACAGGCGATGACCCTCGCCCTCGCGCTCTACCTCTTTCAGAACGACTCTGGCTTGCGCGGCAACAACGGGCTTTCGGGCCTGCAAAACCTGCCCGGCCTTGGCGACACCTCGCAGGATCTGGTGTCGGTGTGGTTCTTCTGGGCCTCGGCGCTGGCGCTGGGGGTGGGCTATCTGACGCTGGCCTGGGTCGTGTCGGGCAAGTTCGGGTCGGTGATCCGTGCCATTCGGGATGACGAGGCGCGGGTGCGGTTTCTTGGCTATTCGGTCGAGGGTTACAAGCTGTTCCTGTTTACCCTCACCGCGATCATCGCGGCCATCGCCGGTGCGCTTTACTACCCGCAGGCGGGCATCATCAACCCCGCCGAACTGGCACCCATCGCGTCGATCTATCTGGCCGTCTGGGTCGCCATCGGCGGGCGCGGGCGGCTTTATGGCGCGGTGATCGGGGCGGCGCTGGTGTCGCTGGTGTCAAGCTGGTTCACCTCGGGTCAGGTGCCGTCGATCCCCTTGGGCTTTGCCACGATCCACTGGGTCGACTGGTGGCTGGTGCTGCTGGGCGCGGCTTTCGTCGGCGTCACGCTGTTCGCGCCGAAGGGCATCGGCGGGCTGTTCGACCGGTTCCAAGGCATCGCCACGCCCGACCGCAAGGGCGCGGCCCTCGGCCCGGACGACGGGTCGTTGCAGGAACGGGAGGCGCAGGAATGACGGCACTTCTGGAAGTGTCGGGCCTGTCGGTCAGCTTTGACGGGTTTCGCGCGATCAACAACCTGTCGTTTTCCATCGGCCCGGCGGAACTGCGCGCCATCATCGGGCCGAACGGCGCGGGCAAGACCACCTTCATGGACATCGTCACCGGCAAGACCCGGCCCGACGCGGGCAGCGTCACCTTCGGCGAACGCTCGATCTCGCTTCTTGGGATGAACGAGGCAAAGATCGCCCGCGAGGGGATCGGCCGCAAATTCCAGCGCCCCACAGTGTTCGAGGACCAGACCGTCACCGACAACCTGATCCTTGCGCTGAAGGCTCCCCGCAGCCCGTGGCGCGTGCTTGGCTGGCGACCCAAGGCACCGGATATGGCACGGGTGCAGGCGCTGGCCGAAGAGGTGGGCCTGGGCGACCATCTGGCGCGCAAATCGGGCGAGTTGTCCCACGGGCAGAAGCAGTGGCTGGAAATTGCGATGCTTCTGGCGCAGGAACCGAAGCTCCTCTTGGTGGACGAACCCGCCGCCGGGATGACCCCGGCAGAGCGGGAACAGACCACGACGCTGCTGGTCAGCCTTGCGAAAACGCGGGCGGTCGTGGTGGTGGAACATGACATGGATTTCGTCCGCCGCCTGAACTGCCGGGTAACGGTGCTGCACGAAGGGTCGGTTCTGGCGGAAGGGTCGCTCGACCACGTCACGCAGAACGCGCAGGTCATCAACGTTTATCTGGGGCGCGGATGATGCTGGAAACCCAAGCACTTACCCTGCACTACGGCGGAAGTCAGATCCTTTACGGCATCGACTTTGCCGCCAGGGCGGGCGAGGTGACCTGCATCCTTGGCCCGAACGGCGTGGGCAAGACCAGCTTCCTGAAGGCGGTCGCGGGCACCCATATGCGGTCGGGCGGCGGCGTCACGCTGAACGGCGAGGCGCTGGGCAAACTTCGCCCTCAGGACATGGCGTCGCGCGGGCTTTCGGTGGTGCCGCAGGGGCGGATGATCTTTCCGTTGCTGACGGTGCGCGAAAACCTTGAAACCGCCTTTGCCGTTCTGCCGCGCGCCCAGCACCAGATCCCGGACGAGGTGTTCACCCTGTTCCCGATCCTGAAGGATTTCCTGCATCGGCGCGGTGGCGATCTGTCGGGCGGCCAGCAGCAGCAGCTTGCCATCGCCCGCGCGCTGATCATGAAGCCGAAGGTCTTGCTTCTGGACGAGCCGACCGAGGGCATCCAGCCCAACATCATCCAGCAGATCGGCCATGTGATCGACTATCTGAAGGCCAAGGGCGACATGGCGATCGTGCTCGTGGAACAGTATTTCGATTTCGCCTATGCCCGCGCCGATCAGGTCTATGTGTTCCGGCGCGGCGCGGTGGCGTTGCAGGGCCGAAAGGACGATCTGCCGAAAGACGCGCTCAGGGCCGAGGTTTCGGTCTGACCCTTGGTCAGCGTTCGCGCGGGGGGCCTTCGGGGGCGCGGGCGATCACCGCCTCGATCTCGGTCATCACGCTTGCGGGCAGCGGGCCTTTCGCCAAGGCTCCGGCAAGGTCTTCGACCTGCGCCACGGTGCGGAAACCGGGGATCGGCAGGGCGGCGGGCGCGCGCGCCCACAGCCAGCCGATGGCACCCTGCGCCAGAGTGCGCCCGCCGGTCTGCAAGAGGTCGCGCACCGCGTCCAGCCGGGCCAGCATTTCGGGCGTGGCGACGCCGTCCTTGAAATAATCCATCCAGTCGGTGTTGCGGCTGCGCACATCGTTGGCACCAAAGCGGTGCCCGGCGGAGTAGCGCCCGCCCAGCAGCCCCATCGCAAGGGGCGAGCGGTTGATCGACAAAAGCCCCGCCGCCTCGATCACCGGGATCAGCGCGTCGGCGCGGAAGAACACGTTCATTGCATGTTCCACGGCGACAAATCCGGGACGGTCGGCAAAGGCCTGCGCGCGGTCGGGGAAATCGGTGCTCCAGCCGAAGGCGTCGATCTTTCCCGCTTCGCGCAGGGCCTCCAAGGTATCGAACACGCCTTCAGCCGCATGGATCGGCAAGCTGTTGATGTGCAGAAGTGCCAGGTCGATCCGGTCGCGCCCAAGCCGCGCGAGCGAGGCGTCGATGCCGTTGGCGATGCCTGTCAGGTCAACGCCAATCAGCGCGCGCTGGCCTTCGTCGATGGCCAGCCCGACCTTGGTGGCGATGCGCACGTTGGGGCGGCCGTGCAGCGCCTGACCCAGCACCCGTTCGGAATGGCCCGCGCCGTAGGCCTGCGCGGTGTCGAAGAACCGCACGCCCGCCGCGACCGCCGCATGAATGGCGCGGACCGATTCCCTGTCATCGACCACGCCCCAGCCCGCAGGTTCGCCGCCCGCCATCCACGGCCCGCCGATGGCCCAGCAGCCAAGGCCAAGCCGCGGGATCGTGCTGCCGTCCCAAAGTGTCGCTGTGGTCATCGTCGTCCTTCTTCGCAGAGGCACCCGGGCGCGCAACGCACCCCCTTGCCGTGGCGGGCGAACCGGGAAAGCATGGCACATGGCCTTTACCCTTCGCCAGTTGCAATTCTTTGTCGCCGCAGCCGAGGCGGGCTCGGTCTCGGGCGCGGCGCGCGGGCTGTCGATCAGCCAATCCTCGGTGACCGAGGCGATCCGCAGTCTGGAGGATGATCTGGGCGTGGTGCTGTTTGACCGGCAGGCGCGCGGGCTCCTCATCACCCACAAGGGCACGTCGTTCCTGCGCCATGCCCGGCAGATCCTGTCGGATGTGGCAACAGCCCGGTCCACCTTTCAGGATGAGGCCGAGGCGGCGACGGGGCGGCTTTCCTTGGGCGTGACCAGCCTTGTCGCGGGTTATGTGCTGTCGGACATCCTGCAACGCTACCGCCGCGCGTTTCCGCAGGTCGATCTCAACGTGATCGAGGACAATGGCGAATATCTGCAACACCTGCTGATCGGGGGCGAGCTGGACGTCGCGGTGCTGCTGACCTCGTCCGTCAAGGACCGCATGGCCTTGAACGTCGAGACGCTGGTGGTGTCGCCCTACCGGCTGTGGCTGCCGCTTGGTCACGCGCTGGCGCAGCAGGAAAGCATCGCGCTGGAGGAACTGGCCGGGTCGCCGCTGATCCAGCTGATGGTCGACGAGATCGAGGAATCCACCCGCCGCCTGACCGCCGCCCTGCCGGTGAAGCCCCACATCGCCTTTCGCACCCGCAGCGTCGAGGCGGTGCGCAGCCTTGTGGCCACCGGCGCGGGGCTGGCGATCCTGCCAAGCCTCGTCTACCGGCCGTGGAGCCTTGAAGGCGACCGGATCGAGATCCGTGATGTGGGCGGTGACCTGCCCTCGGTGCAAGTCGGTCTGGCCTGGCGCAAGGGTGCGCCCCTCAGCAGCGCGGCCAGCAACTTCATCCGGTCGGCGCAAAGCGCGGCGGTGCTGCGGCCGGGCTGAGGGCGGCAGTCATCCCAGATGCAACCAGCCGCAGCGTTCGGCCAGCCCTTCGACGTCATGGTCGGTGCCCACCGCCATTGTCGTGCGGTAGGCGCTTGATGTGCGGTTCCGCCAGTGGTCGCGCATGAGGTGCAACCCAGAGCGGCTGATCTTGGTGATCGGGGTGCGCAGCGGCAGCACATCCGCCCATTTGCGCCGCATGAAGTGGTACGCCTCGTCAAAGTCGCGGCCAAGCGCGTCGTGATAGCGGTCGTTGTGGATGCAGGGCAGGGCGCCGGCATAGGCCCCCCGTCCCGCCGCAATGGCGGTCTGCACGATGTCGGTGCCATACATGTGCCACCCCGGCAGCGCCTCGTCGAACCGCAGGTTCGCCGACCGGCGCACCACGATCAGCAGTTCGTCCAGCGACTGGATGCGGACCGGCGCCATCGGCACACGGCCCACGATCATCCCCAGCGAAGACGACCAGACCGGACCGACGGTCGCCGCATCAAGGCCGATCCCGAATGTTCCGAACACCGCCCAATCTTCGGGCAATTCGGCGATGCGCGCCCGCAGAACGGTTTGCCAGCCCTGCGGCAGGTAGACATCGTGGTGCGCGAACACGACAAGCTCGGCCGTCGTTGCGTCCAGCGCCCTGTTGTAGGCAACGGACGCGGACGGCGCGTTCTGTTCGACATGCAGCGGAATGCCTTGCCCCAAGAGCGGCGAGCGTTCGATGTTGGCTTTGCGGATGGCGTCCGAGTGGCTTGCGCAGGCTATCACGATGTCGGTCATGTCTGCTCTGCTGCCTTGGCCAATCGGGCGGGCGCCTGTCGGCAGGCTCACCCGGAGTGCAGTCTTATCCGCACCCTGCATTCCAGCAAGCGGAATCGAAACCCGCCCGCGCGACCTATCGGCAAAACCGATGGGTAGCTTCTGCCTTTTGTTATTGCGAAAGCGCAGCCAGCCATTACCCTGTCGCCAAGTCCGAGAAACGGACCCCTTGCGACAGCCGCAGGGGCAACCAACGGGAGCCTCCAAATGCAACGTCTCAGAATCCTCGGTACCACGACACTTGCCCTGCTGACCGCCGTCACGCCGGTGCTGGCGCAAGTGACCGAAATCGGCGCGCCGGAGGGTCAGGTCAACATCGTCGCCTGGGCCGGCTATATCGAGCGTGGCGAAACCGACAAGGCGTTCGACTGGGTGACCAAGTTCGAGGCGGCGTCCGGCTGCAAGGTCAACGTCAAGACGGCGAACACCTCGGACGAGATGGTCGCGCTGATGAACGAAGGCGGCTTCGACCTTGTCACCGCGTCCGGTGACGCCAGCCTGCGCCTGATTGCCGGCGACCGGGTGCAGCCGATCAACACCGATCTGATCCCGTCGTGGAAAACCGTTGACGAGCGCCTGCAGAACGCGCCGTGGCACACCGTTGATGGCGTGCATTACGGCGTGCCCTACATGTGGGGGCCGAACGTCCTGATGTACAACACCGAGGTGTTCAAGGAACCGCCGACCTCGTGGAACGTGGTGTTCGAGGAAATGACCCTGCCCGACGGCAAATCGAACAAGGGCCGCGTGCAGGCCTATGACGGCCCGATCCATGTGGCGGATGCGGCGCAGTATCTGATGTCGACCAAGCCGGAATTGGGGATCACCTCGCCCTACGAGCTGAACGAAGACCAGTACAAGGCCGCGCTGGACCTTCTGCGCCAGCAGCGCACGCTTGTCAGCCGCTACTGGCACGATGCCTTCATCCAGATCGACGACTTCAAGAACGAGGGCGTGGTGGCCTCGGGCTCCTGGCCGTTCCAGGTGAACCTGCTGAAGGCCGACGGGCAGCCGGTCGCCTCGACGATCCCGAAAGAGGGCGCGACGGGATGGGCCGACACGACGATGATGGCGGTGGATGTCGGCAAACCCGAACTGCTCCTACCTCTGGATGGAACATTCGCTGGCCTCGAACCTGCAATCCGACCTGTCGGTCTGGTTTGGCGCGAACCCTGCAGTTCCGGCGGCCTGCACGGATGGGCGCGGGATGCAGACGGCGGAAGGCTGCACCACCAACGGCATGGACGACTTTGAAAAGATCCGGTTCTGGACCACTCCGGTGTCGAACTGCAGCCAGGGTGACGGTGCCTGCGTGCCCTACTACCGCTGGGTGTCCGATTACATCGGCGTGATCGGCGGGCGGTAAGCCGCCCTTTTCGCGGGGCGCGCGACCAACGCCCCGCCCTCTGTCCTGATCCCTGCACCTGCGGCTGGCCTCTGCACCTCCCTCCCCCCTCGCGGGGGAGGGACGGGAAGGGGGAAGGCCCCTTCATTGGCATATCCATTCGCATGACCGTTGCTGTCCAATTCCAGAACGTCTCCCGCCACTTCGGTCAGGTCCGTGCCGTTGACGGTGTTGATCTGACCATTGCCGAGGGCAGCTTCTTTGCGATGCTCGGCCCGTCCGGGTCTGGCAAGACCACCTGCCTGCGGCTGATCTCGGGGTTTGAAAAACCCACGGGCGGGCAGATCCGCATCTTCGGAGAAGATGTGTCGAACACCCCGCCGCACCTGCGCAACGTCAATACGGTGTTTCAGGACTACGCGCTTTTCCCGCACATGAACGTGCGCGACAACGTGGCTTACGGGCTGATGGTCAAGGGCGTCGCCCGCGCCGCGCGCTATGCCAAGGCCGACGAGATGCTGGCTCTGGTCAAGCTTGACGGCTACGGCGACCGCAAGCCCGGCCAGTTGTCCGGCGGCCAGCGGCAACGCGTGGCGCTCGCGCGGGCGCTGGTCAACGAACCGCGGGTGCTTTTGCTTGACGAACCCTTGGGTGCGCTTGACCTGAAGCTGCGCGAGGCGATGCAGGACGAGTTGAAATCCCTGCAACAGCGCCTTGGCATCACCTTCGTCTTCGTCACCCACGACCAGAACGAGGCCTTGTCGATGGCCGACAGCCTTGCCGTCTTCAACGAAGGCCGCATCGCCCAGATCGGCACTCCGCAGGATATCTACGACCGCCCCGCCACCCGTTTTGTCGCCGATTTCGTCGGCTCCTCCAACGTCCTGCCTCCCGAGATGACGCGCGCGCTCGGCGGCCCGGCCGAATGGGCCTCGCTTCGCCCCGAAGCGACCCGGCTTGCCGCCACCGGCCCGGTCACCGGCACCGTCACGGCCCTGCGTTACCTCGGCTCCGCCACCCGCGTGGTCCTTGACGCGAACGGCACCGAACTTGCGGCCCTCGTCCCCGCCGGTCAGCCCCTGCCGTCCGAAGGCCAGACCACTGCCATCGCCTTCGACCCCTCGGCGCTGCACCTGATGGCCGCATCATGACGCAGGCCCTTCATCTGTCGCCAAATATCCCCGCCGGAGGCTCCCTCCGCTACCACTGGCGCGCCGCATGACCGCCCCCGCGATCCTTCCCAGCCGCGGGCTTTCAGACCGCCTGACCGGGCTTTTCTGGCGCAAGCCCAACCTCCTCCTCATCCTCCTCATCACCCCGCCGCTCCTCTGGCTCGGGGTGATCTACCTCGGCTCGCTCGCGGCGCTCCTCCTGCAATCCTTCTACGCGATCGACGAGTTTTCCGGCGTGGTGAAAGAGGAATTCACCCTGAAAACCTACGCCGAACTGTTCCGCGCGCAGAACCTCGACATCATCCTGCGCACCATCGTGATGGCGGCGGCCGTCACCGTCGCCTGCGCCATCCTCGCCTTCCCGATCGCCTATTACGCCGCCCGCTATGCCAAGGGCCGCTGGAAAGCCGCCTTCTACCTGGGCGTCATGCTGCCCTTGTGGTCGAGCTATCTGGTCAAGGTCTACGCCTGGAAACTGATCCTCGCGAAGGAAGGCATCCTGACCTGGGCCACCGACGCCACCGGCACCGGCTTTCTGATCTCGGGCCTCCTGTCGATCCCCGGCCTTGGCGGAAGTTCCCTTTCCACCAGCTACATCGGCACCTTCCTTGTCTTCGTCTACGTCTGGCTCCCGTACATGATCCTGCCGATGCAGGCGTCGCTGGAACGGGTGCCGACCTCGATGCTGGAGGCCTCGGCCGACCTTGGCGCCACGCGGCGGCAGACCTTGCGGACGGTGATCCTGCCCCTCGCCCTGCCGGGGGTGATTGCGGGGTCGATCTTCACCTTTTCGCTGACGATGGGCGATTACATCATCCCGCAGATCGTCGGCAATTCCGCCCGCTTCATCGGGCTTGCGGTCTACCAGCAGCAGGGCACCGCCGGGAACGTGCCCTTGGCCGCGGCCTTCGCCGTTGTTCCCATCATCATCATGGTGATCTACCTGATGCTCGCCAAACGTGCGGGGGCGTTCGATGCGCTCTGAGGCTTCCATCGGGTTGAAGATCGCGGCGATCGGCGGGCTTTTGTTCCTGCACCTGCCGATCCTCCTGATCTTCCTGTACGCCTTCACCACCGAAGAACGCTCCTTCCAGTTTCCGCCCCCCGGCCTGACCACCCAGTGGTTCGCCGTGGCGTGGAACCGCGCGGATATCTGGCCGCCGCTTTACCTGTCGCTCAAGGTCGCGGCCATCGCCACGCTGCTGGCGATGATCCTTGGCACGCTGGTGGCCGCGGCGATGTCGCGGGCGCGGTTTTTCGGGCGCGAACAGATTTCGCTCCTCATCATCCTGCCCATCGCTTTGCCGGGCATCATTACCGGCATGTCGCTGCGCTCGGCGTTTTCGATCATGGATATCCCGTTTTCGATGTGGACGATCATGCTGGGCCACGCGACCTTCTGCATCGTCATCGTCTACAACAACGCCGTGGCCCGGTTTCGCCGCCTGTCGGGCGGGGTGCTGGAGGCCTCGGCCGACCTTGGCGCCAATGCGTTTCAGACCTTCCGCCACATCCTGTTGCCGAACCTCGGTTCGGCGCTGCTGGCGGGCGGGATGCTGGCGTTTGCGCTCAGTTTCGACGAGGTGATTGTCACCACCTTCACCGCAGGCACCGGGGTTGACGCGAAAACCCTGCCGATCTGGATGCTGGACGAGCTGATCCGCCCGCGCCAGCGCCCGGTGACCAACGTGGTCGCCATCGTGGTGTTTGCGGCGACCTTCTTCCCCATTCTCATCGCCTACTACCTCACCCGCGGCGGGTCTGAGACCGCCGGCGGCGGCAAATAAGGAGAGTTCCTGATGGACACCCTGACCACCATCGACACAGCACTTCTGATCGGCTCCGCCTTCGAGGCGGGGCAAGAGGCGCGCGAGCAGATCCTCAATCCCCGCACCGGCGGGTTGATCTTGGAGGTGCCGGAAGCGTCGACCGCGCAGGTCGACCGCGCCGTGGCCGCCGCGCGAAAGGCGTTCGAGGGCTGGTCGCGCACCACGCCCGCCGAACGCTCTGCCGCCCTTTTGCGCATTGCCGACCGGATCGAGGCCGAGGCCGATGAATTTGCCCGGCTGGAGGCGTTGAACTGCGGCAAGCCGATCAACGCTGCCCTGAATGACGAACTTCCCGCCATCGTCGATTGCTACCGTTTTTTCGCCGGGGCCGTGCGCTGCCAGACCGGAGCCTTGGCGGGGGAATACATGGCGGGCCACACCTCGATGATCCGGCGCGATCCGGTGGGCGTCATCGCCTCCATCGCGCCGTGGAATTATCCGTTGATGATGATGGCGTGGAAGCTGGGTCCCTCCATCGGGGGCGGCAATACGGTGGTGTTCAAGCCCTCGGAACAGACGCCGCTGACCGCGCTGAAGATGGCGCATATTCTGGCGGACGAACTGCCGCAAGGCGTGGTTTCCGTGATCACCGGGCGCGGGCATACGGTCGGCAGCTACCTTATCAACCATCCCGGCGTGGACATGATCTCGCTGACCGGCGATGTGGCGACCGGCAAGAAGATGCTGGATGCCGCCGCCAAGACGGTGAAGCGCACGCATCTGGAACTGGGCGGCAAGGCTCCGGTTCTGGTGTTTGACGATGCGGATGTCGCCGAGGTCGTCGATGGCTTGCGCGCCTTCGGCTATTACAACGCAGGCCAGGATTGCACCGCCGCGTGCCGGATTTATGCCGGGAAAAAGGTCTATGACCGGCTGGTGGCGGACCTGTCCTCTGCCGTGTCGTCGATCACCCTCGGGGCCGAGGATGACACCACCAACGAGATCGGCCCGCTGATCTGCCTTGCGCCAGCGCGACCGCGTGGCCAGCTTCGTCAACCGCGCCCGGGAGTTGCCGCATATCGAGGTGACGGCGGGGGGCGAGGTGATGACGGAGGGGTTCTATTACCGCCCCACCGTCGTTGCCGGTGCGCGGCAGGAGGACGAGATCGTGCGCCGCGAAGTGTTTGGCCCGGTCGTGTCGATCACCCCGTTCACAGATGTGGATCAGGCGGTGGGCTGGGCCAACGACAGCGACTATGGTCTCGCGTCCTCGGTCTGGACCCGCGATGTGGGCCGCGCGATGGCGACGGCGGCGCGGCTGCGCTACGGCTGCACCTGGATCAACACGCATTTCATGCTGGTCAACGAGATGCCGCATGGCGGGTTGAAGCAGTCGGGCTACGGCAAGGACATGAGCGCCTATGCGCTGGAGGATTATACCGTCGTGCGGCATGTGATGGTCAAACACGGCTAGGCATCCTGCCCGGTCAGGCGCGTCGTGCAACCATTAATAAACCCCTAGACGGCCGTCCGTAAGTTGTTGATTTCAAGTGATCTGCCAAGGTGTCCCACCGTGGGACACCTTATCCCCCGCCGATCAGCGCCCCCGCCGCAAAGACCAGCGCGCCGCCCAGAACCACCTGCAAGGCAGCCCTCAGGAACGGGGTTTCCATGAAGCGGTTCTGGATCCAGGCGATGGCCCACAGTTCCACGAATACCACCACCATCGCGATCGTCGTCGCGGTCCAGAAATCGGGGATCAGATAGGGCAGGGCGTGCCCCATGCCGCCGATCGTGGTCATCACGCCCGACGCCAGCCCCCGCTTCCACGGGCTGCCCCGCCCGGAGAGGACGCCGTCATCATGCGCCGCCTCGGTGAACCCCATCGAGATGCCGGCCCCGACCGAGGCGGCGCTGCCGACAAGAAAGGTGGTCCAGGTATCCTGCGTGGCAAAGGCCGTCGCAAAGATCGGCGCCAAGGTCGAGACCGACCCGTCCATCAACCCCGCCAGCCCCGGCTGCACCCACGTCAGGATGAACTGCCGCTTGGCGGCCTGATCCTCGCTGCCCCGCGCCTCGTCGGTCAGGTGTTTGTCTTCCAGATGCTCAGCGTGGCGTTCATGGCCCGCCTCGGCCGCCGCCAGATCACCCAGCAACTTGCGCGTGGCCGCATCGGAGGTTCGCGCGGCGGCACGCTGGTAGAAATCGCCCGCCGCCTTTTCCATCGTCTGCGCCTCGCCCCGGATCGTGTCAAGGCTGAGGGTCTGGGCCAGCCAGACCGGGCGGCGGGCGTAAAAGCCTGCCACATGTTCGCGCCGGATCAGTGGGATCACATCGCCAAAGCGGGCACGGTGAAGGTCGATCAGACGCTGGCGGTGGCCGTCCTCCTCCACCGCCATGCCGTCGAACACCTTGGCGGAGGCCGGGTAGTCCCCCCGGAGACGTTCGGCATAGCTGCGGTAGATCCGGGCGTCGTCTTCCTCGGACGAGATCGCGAGCGCAAGAATTTCCTGTTCGGACAGGTCGGCAAAACGGCGCCGGGAAACGAGGGACGAGAGCATCGCGACGATCCTTCTTGGAATGATTCTAATGTAGCAGAGAGCCAGCGAACAGCAAGGGCTGCGGCGCGGCAGATGAGCCGGGCTTGCACCGTCGGTGAGCGGCCAGGCCAACCGGATTGCTTGCCGCACCTGCCCTGGCTGCCGTATGGTCGAAGACGGGGGAAAAGATGACCGCAGCCGCACAACCTGTTGCCCGTCGCGGGCGGAAATACGATCAGGTGCTGGAAGGTGCCCGGACGGTGTTTCTGCGCGACGGGTTTGAGCGCGCATCGGTTGATGATATCGCGCGTGAAGCGGCGGTCAGCAAGGCGACGATCTACGCCTATTTCCCCGACAAGCAGTTGCTGTTTCTGGAGGTGGCGCGGTGCGAGTGCCAACGTCAGGCCGAGGAAGCGCAGGCTGCCGTGGGGGGCGAGGTTCCTGTGCAGGTGACGCTGACCATCGCGGCAGAGCGGATCGTGCGGTTTCTGACGTCAGAGTTCGGCCAGAGGATGTTTCGCATCGTGGTGGGCGAGGGCGAGCGGTTCCCCGGACTTGGGCGCGAGTTCTATGATTACGGGCCGGGGCTTATTCATGAACGGTTGGTGCATCATCTGGGATGTTACGTCGAAAACGGCACGCTCAGAATTGATGATCTGCATCTGGCGGCCGACCAGTTTGCGCAGTTGTGCAAGGCGGGCGTGCATGAAAAGCTGATCTTCGGGATCGAAATGTCGGTCACGCCCAGCGATGTGCAGCGCAGTGTGCAGGGCGCGGTGGACATGTTTCTGGCGCGCTATGGCGTCTAGGATTTCAGCCGCACACGGGCTTCGGGGCCTTTGGCATCACAGTGGTAAAGCTGGGGCCGGGCAAGAAGGTAGGCGCGCCAGGTTTTCTCGGGAAGTTCGCTGATATTGACCTTGTGGGTGGTGTGCATGCGCCCGCCAAGTCGGGCTATCAAGACCGAGCCTGCTTCGCCCTCGGTCTGGATAAGAGCGCGGATCTTGTCGTCGAAAGTGGTTGGATGCGCCGGTTGGGCGCGGACGGGCGCAGGCGGCACACTGTCATATTTCAACTCGTGAAAGGTGACGCAGGACTTGCGGAAGCTTTCCGGCGCCTTCTGGTCGCCCATCCCGATCACGCGGTGGCCAGTTTCGCGCAGATGGGTGGCGAGGTGGACGAAATCGCGGTCTGACGTGACGAGAACCAAGACGTCAGCCTGACCGCCCAGCATGAAACCCATCGCTTCGACGGCCATGAGAAGGTCGGTGGCGTTCTTGCCGATTCCGGAATGGATGAGCCGCAGCCCCGGCGCGGAATTCCAGGCGCCGAGCGTGGCGGAGTTTCCGTAAACGCGGCGGATGGTCAGGTCGCCGTAGTTCAGCGCCCGAAGGATGATCTGGCCGGCGACCGAGGGCGAGATGTTTTCGCCGTCGACCAACAGCGCAACGCGTGGTCTGGGGGTGGGCGCTGTGGGCTGGATCATGACGCGTCCGCTGCAGTTTACGGCCTGAGCGTGTCAGCGAAATGGGGCCGATGAATGGCGATCAGCCGTTGTCGCGCAGCACCGTTCCGGCGAGGTAGAGCGAACCGCAGATCAGGACGCGGGCCTCGGGGGTGCGCGCGGCGATGGCCGCCAGTGCGGCGGCGACGGAGGCGGCGGTGGTGGCATCGATTCCGGCGGCGCGGGCGGCGTCGCGGGTGACTTCGGCGGGAAGGGTGTTCCTTTCGCCGGGGATGGTGACGGCGTGGAGGCGGGCGACATGGGGGGCGAGGGGCTGCATGTAGCCGGTCACGTCCTTGGTGTTCAGCATGCCGCAGATAAGGTGGGTTTCGCGGGCGGGCATCCGGGCGAGGGTGGCGGCGATGGCCTCACCGCCTGCCGGGTTGTGGCCGCCGTCAAGCCACAGTTCCACGTTCGGGGCAGCGTCGACCAATGGGCCCTGGCGCAGGCGCTGCATCCGGGCGGGCCAGACGGCGCGGGTGACGGCAGCCTCGCACGCCGCCTCGTCCCGGCCAAGGGCGCGAAGGGCCGCGATGGCGGCACCGGCGTTCTGAAGCTGGTGCGGGCCGGGAAGGTTTGGCAGCGGCAGGTCGAGAAGTCCGTTTTCATCCTGAAAGACCAGGCGGCCACGGTCTTCGCAGACGTGCCAGTGCTGGCCGAAGGCGAGGATCGGCGCGCCCAAGCGGGCCGCTTTCGCCTCGATCACGGCGAGACCTTCGTCGGTTTGCGGGCCGACGATGACCGGGACGCCGCGCTTGATGATGCCGGCCTTTTCGCCAGCGATGGCGGCGACGGTATCGCCAAGGAAGGACTGGTGGTCGAGGCTGACGGGGGTGATGATCGTAAGGCGGGGGTCTGCGACGACGTTGGTCGCGTCAAGCCTGCCGCCAAGGCCGACCTCCAGCAATGTCCAGTCCGCCGGGGTGCGGGAGAAGGCGAGGAACGCGGCGCAGGTGGTGATTTCGAAAAACGTGATCTCGTCCGGGCCGTTGGCGGTGACACATTCATCGAGAAGCGCGGTGAGCCCGGGTTCGGAGATCAGCTCGCCCGCCAGCCGGATGCGTTCGTGAAAGCGGGCAAGGTGGGGCGATGTGTAGGCGTGGACGCGGTCGCCCGCAGCCTCCAGCCCGGCGCGGATCATCGCCTGGGTGGAGCCCTTGCCGTTGGTGCCGGCGATGTGGATGACCGGGGGCAGGCGGCGTTCGGGGTTGCCGAGGATGGCCAGCAGGCGTTCGACACGACCCAGGGTCAGGTCGATGACCTTGGGGTGCAGCGTCATCATCCGTTCAAGGATGGCATCGGAACCGGTGGTCACGCCTTTGCGGGCTCCGCCGTTTCGGTGGGCGCGGGAAGGTCGCCCTTGATGCCGGGCGGAAGTGCCATGAGCAGGCGGACGAGGGTGGCAAGTTCGTCCTTCATCGCCTTCCTGTGCACGACGCGGTCAAGCATCCCATGATCCAGCAGGTATTCGGCGCGCTGGAAGCCTTCGGGCAGTTTCTCGCGGATCGTCTGTTCGATGACGCGGGCACCGGCAAAGCCGATCTGGGCATTCGGTTCGGCGATCTGCACGTCGCCCAGCATGGCGTAGCTGGCGGTCACGCCGCCGGTGGTGGGGTGGGTCAAGACCACGATGTAGGGCAGGCCGGCCTCTTTCAGCATCTGCACGGCCACGGTTGTGCGCGGCATCTGCATCAGGGACAGCATGCCTTCCTGCATCCGCGCACCACCCGAGGCGGAGAACAGGATCAGCGGGCGGCGGAGTTCCACCGCGCGTTGGGCCCCGGCGATGATGGCGTTGCCGACATTCATGCCCATTGAGCCGGCCATGAAGCTGAAATCCTGTGCGGCGGCGACGATCGGCGTGCGGGCCATGTCGCCCTCGGCCACCAGCATTGCGTCTTTTTCACCGCTGGCCTTTTGCGCGGCCTTGATCCGGTCGGGATATTTCTTCTGGTCGCGGAAGTGCAGGGGGTCTTGCACCGCATCCGGCACCTTCACTTCGGTGAAGATGCCACCGTCGAACAGGGCCGAGAACCGTTCGCGCGGCGTGATCGCCATGTGGTGATCGCAGTTCGAGCAGACGTTCAGGTTGGCTGCCAGTTCGCGGTGAAACAGCATGGTCCCGCATTCGGGGCATTTCGTCCAAAGATTCTCGGGCACTTCGCGGCGCGAAAAGAGCGAGTTGATCTTCGGACGGACGTAGTTGGAGATCCAGTTCATGCGGAGAAAGCCCTGCCCTTGCGGTGAAGTTCTGAGATAAGCCGAAGGCCCGTCGATTGCAATCAGGCCAGCGGTCAGAAGCGGCGCAGTCAAAAGCGGCGGCGGGCTTTCAGCGCTGCGCCGATGGTGCCGTCGTCAAGGTAGTCAAGTTCGCCGCCTATGGGGACGCCTTGGGCAAGGGACGTGACCTGCACGCCGGAGGGGGCCAGCACGTCGGCGATGTAGTGCGCGGTGGTCTGGCCGTCGACGGTGGCGTTGAGGGCGAGGATCACCTCTCGGACATTCTCATCCGCCACGCGCGCGGCAAGACGCGGGATGCGCAGTTCTTCCGGGCCGATGGCATCCAGCGCGGAAAGCGTGCCACCAAGAACGTGGTAGCGGCCCTTGAAGGCCTGCCCGCGTTCCATTGCCCAGAGGTCGGCCACATCTTCGACAACGCAGATCTCGCCCGTGGCGCGGCGGGGGTCGGCGCAGATGGCGCAGATGTCGGTGGTGCCGATATTGCCGCAGGTCTGGCAATCCTTGGCGGTCAGCGCAACCTCGGCCATCGCTTGCGCAAGCGGGGCCATCAGTTGCGCGCGCTTTTTCAGCAGCACCAGCACCGCGCGCCGGGCCGAGCGCGGGCCAAGGCCGGGAAGCCGGGCCATCAGGTCGATCAGCGCCTCGATCCCGGTGTCGTCGGCCATGTCAGAACGGCAGCTTCATGCCGGGTGGCAGGCCAAGGCCTTCGGTCAGCTTGGCCATTTCCTGCTGGCTGCGGGTCTGCGCCTTGAGCTGTGCGTCCTTGATCGCCGCGAGGATCAGGTCTTCGACGACCTCTTTTTCCGACGCGACAAGGATCGACGGGTCGATGTCCAGCCCCGTGACCTCGCCCTTGGCTGTGGCGCGGGCCTTGACCAGACCGGCGCCAGCCTCGCCCACAACCACGGTGCGGGCCAGATCTTCCTGCATTTCGGCCAGTTTCGCCTGCATGTCCTGCGCGGCTTTCATCATCTTGGCCATGTCGCCAAGACCGCCCAAACCTTTCAGCATGTCCACCTCAATTGTCCTCGAAAGGGTCCCATTCATCTTCCACCTCGGGAAGTGCTTCAACGGCGGCGGTGGCGGCCATCGCCTCGGGGGTGCGCACCTCGGCGACATCCGTTCCCGGAAACGCCGCGAGTATCGCCTGCACCAGAGGGTTGCGTTTTGCCTCGGCCTTGGCAGCCATCAGGGTTTCGTCGCGCGCCTCGGCGATGGTCGGCGCGCCTCCGCCCGACACGACTGACACACCCCAGCGCAGGCCGGTCCAGCCTTGGAGCCGCTGGCTGAGACGGGAGGCAAGGTCAGAGGGCGCGCCGGGGCCGGGTTCGAATTCGATCCGGCCGGGGGCGTATTGCACGAGGCGGACGTGATCCTCGACCTGCTTCAACAAGAGGAAGTCGCGCTTTTCGCGGATCAGATCGACGACTTGCGGAAAGCTGGAATAGTGCGGCGACGGATCGGTGGCGAGGGCAACCGCTTGCCCGCCCTGCATGATCGGGCCGCGCGCGGGGGCGGCGGGGGCCAAGCGCATGGTGGGGGCGTGGACGGTGCCACCGGCGCTGCCACCCGCCGGCGCGCCACCGATGGCGGGAGGCTGCGGCTGCGATTGCAGCTTGCGGATCAAGGTTTCGGGATCGGGCAGGTCGGCCACATGGGTCAGCCGGATGATCGCCATTTCGGCGGCCATCATGGCGTTCGGGGCCAGAGGCACTTCTTCCAGCGATTTCAGCAGCATCTGCCACATGCGGCTAAGAGCGCGCATCGGCAGGCGTGCGGCCATGTCAAGGCCGCGGGTCTGTTCATCGGGCGGGGTGGTCGGGTCTTCTGCGGCCGCCGGGTTGATCTTGATGACGGAAATCCAGTGGGTGATTTCCGCCAGATCGCGCAGCACGGCCATCGGGTCGGCACCATCGGCATATTGCGCGGAAAGTTCGGCCAAAGCCTGCGCCGCGTCGCCCTTCATCACCAGATCGAAAAGGTCGAGCACCCGGCCCCGATCGGCCAGACCCAGCATCGCGCGCACCTGTGCGGCGCTGGTTTCGCCTGCGCCGTGGGCAATCGCCTGATCCATCAAGCTCATGGCATCGCGGACCGAGCCTTCGGCGGCGCGGGTTATGAGGGCAAGGGCATCAGGCGCGAGGCTGGCGCCTTCCTTGGCGGCGACGGCCGACAGGTGGGCCATCATCACCTCTGGTTCGATACGTTTCAGATCGAAGCGCTGGCAGCGCGACAGGACTGTGACGGGAACCTTGCGGATTTCCGTGGTGGCGAAGATGAACTTCACATGCGCGGGCGGTTCTTCCAGCGTCTTCAAAAGCGCGTTGAAGGCGGCGGTCGACAGCATGTGAACTTCGTCGATGATGTAGACCTTGAAGCGCGCCGAGGCGGCCCGGTAGTGAACGCTGTCGATGATCTCGCGGATGTCGCCGACGCCAGTGCGGGAGGCTGCGTCCATCTCCATCACGTCGACGTGGCGGCCTTCGGCGATGGCGCGGCAGGGTTCGCAGGTGCCGCAGGGTTCCGTGGTGGGGGTGCCGGTCCCGTCAGGGCCGACGCAGTTCAGCCCCTTGGCGATGATCCGGGCGGTGGTGGTCTTTCCCACACCGCGCACGCCGGTCATCACGAAGGCATGGGCGATCCGGTCCGCCGCAAAGGCATTCTTCAGGGTGCGCACCATCGCCTCTTGCCCGATCAGATCGGCAAAGGTCTGGGGGCGGTATTTGCGGGCTAGAACCTGATAGGCGGGTTGGTCGGACATGGGGCTCCCCTGAGGGGTGAAGTCTAGACGGCGGCGGAAGGAGGGGCAAGCCGGGGTGGATTGCTACCGTTTGTCCAGCCGGGATTTGACGGTGAGGCTGGTCTTGACCTGCTTGCCGAAGCGGCGGGCGCGTTCGCGGGCTTCGGCCGGGGTTTCGGTGCTGTGGCGGTCTTCCAGCTTCAGTTTCTGCCAGCGGATCAGGCGGTCTTCGTCAAGCTTGCCCTCGTTGATCGCCTGGCGCACGCCGCAGCCGGGTTCGGACTGGTGGGTGCAATCGCGGAAGCGGCAGTTGCCCAGAAGCTCGGTCACATCCTCGAACACCGCGTCGATGCCGGCGCCGGCGTCGATCAGGGCAAGGGCGCGCATGCCGGGCGTGTCGATCAGCCAGCCGCCGCCGGTGATCGGGTAAAGCGCGCGGTTGGTGGTGGTATGCCGCCCGCGCGCGTCGCTTTCACGGATCTCGCCGGTCGGGGCGGCGAGGCCGGTGAGGGTGTTCGTCAGGGTGGTCTTGCCAACGCCCGACGCACCCAGCAGGGCGACGGTCTGCCCCTCGTGGCACCATTGGCCAAGGGATCGGGCGATGTCGGGATCGCGCGCGTCCAGCGCCACGGCAGTGACGTGGCGGCTAAGCACTTCGGCGCGCTGGCGATAGGCTTCGGCGTCGGTCGCGGTGTCGGACTTGGTCAAGAGGATCACCGATTCCGTCCCCGCCTCGGCCGAAAGGGCCAGATAACGCTCCAGCCGCGCCGGGTTGAAATCAGCGTTGCAGGAGGTGACGATGAACAGCGTGTCGACGTTGGCGGCGATCAGCTGCAGTTCGTTTCCGGTGCCAGCGGCGCGGCGGCCAACCTCGGTCTTGCGGTCGAGACGGCGGATGATACGGGTGCCGTCTGACAGCACCCAGTCGCCGATCGCAAGTTCGCCGGCGGTCTGGGTGCCGGTGAAGGGCAGGGTGACGGGGCCATCGGTGGTCAACCCGTCGATGCGGGCGCGGTGCAGGCCCGAGATGCGGACGGGGGTCAGCGAAAGCTCGGTTTCGTCAAGCTGCGCCAGGAAAAACTGCGACCAGCCGAGGCTGGCGAGGGTGGGATGCGTGGTCACTGAAGCGGTCCTTGCAGACGGATGCTGTGCCCAGTGCCGGTCCGATGCGGACAGGCGGGCGGCCGTTCGGGCGAAACCGTGGCCAGGCGGAACCTCAGCGCGCGGTTGCCCGGAGGGGTGCGGCGACAGTCATGGGCATCCTCCGGTTCAGCAAGGTGAGAGAACGGACAACTCAAGAAACTAAAATATCTAATTTAAATCAAATCGTTAAGAGCGGCCGCCATCGTCGTTTGTAGCGCCAGATGGTGCTGGTGTTGTGGCAAAAGAACCACTTTTTGTGACTGCGCAACGGCTAACTTGACCCAAGAACAATTGCAAGGTGTGTTACGGACAGGAAGGTTACTTGTGAACGGTGCCTATCAAGAGATCATCGTCGAACACCCAGGCCACGCATCTTCGGTGATCTGTTGCTATCCAAGATTACCAGGAAGCAAACAGATCTGCGACCCATCGGATGCCGATCGCCAGGTTCCCTCGGGTGCAAGTGGCGCCCAGCGATCAGATTGACCCGGCTTCGACCATGTAGCTGTTCGCCGTGCACATCGCGGCATCGTCCGAGGCAAGAAACAACACCGTCCGCGCGATGTAGACCGGATCAATCAGGTCTGGCAGACATTGTCGCTGCAAATGTGCCGCAATGGCGTCCGGTTTCGCCCAGAGTGTCTTCTGACGCTCCGTCATCACCCATCCGGGGACGACGGCATTGACGCGGATACGGTGCTGGCCGAGGTCTCGGGCCATGGTGCGGGTCAGCCCGTGGACGGCGGCTTTGGCGGTTGCATAAGCCGGAAAGCCACCCCCTGCCTCGAACCAGCTGTTCGAGCCCATGTTGATGATCGACCCGCCCCCCGCCGCGATCATGTCAGGGGCCACGGCCTGAATCGCGAAGAACTGGTGCCGGAGGTTGGTGTTCATCCGGTCGTCCCAATAGTCCGGCGTGACATCGGTCCAGGAGTGCCGGTCGTCTCTTGCGGCGTTATTGACCAGAACTTGCGCCGGACCGATCCTTGAGTTCAAGGCGGCAAAGGCTGTGCGCAAGGCACCTATGTCGCGCAGGTCGCAGATTTCATGTGTCACATTGGAATGAGCCGCGCAGAGGGCCGCGCTTTGGGTGGCATCCAGGTCGACAAATCCGACCTGGGCGCCCTGGTTGGCGAAGGCTGTCACGATTTCAGCGCCAATTCCCGAAGCGCCGCCTGTCACGTAAACGACCTTTCCTGCAAGGCTGGGATAGCGGGCGAAGCTGTCGGACATGGGGGCTTCCTTTCACGGCTGTCTGATCGGGACAGACAAGGTGGCCCCGGCCCCGGCGATGGTCAAGCTTTGAAGCGCACCTAGCTGGTGCGGCCGTCCAACTCCCTTTTTCTGGTTGGCTCAACCGGTCTGTCCGTGCCGCTAACGCAGTTGACTCACGACATTCTCCCGTGCTGTTCTTGTAAAGCGGTTTAGTAAACCGATTCACTTGGCGGGATTGGCCCATGTCAGTGGCGAGCTTGAGAGATGTGGCGCAGGAAGCGGGGGTGTCCGTGACAACTGTCTCGCGCTTCCTGAACGGAACGCTCGATCTGCCGGAACGCACGCGGACGGCTGTCGAGGCCGCGATCCTCAAGTTGAACTACCTGCCCAACCCTCACGCACGCAGGCTGAGCCGGGGAAGGTCGGATACGATCGGGCTTGTCATTCCTGATATCGCGACACCGTTTTTCGCCACTCTGGTGGCTGCGGTCGAAGCCGAAGCCGATCGGCGTGGGCTGGGATTGACGCTGCATGCCACACTGAACCGAGGCGAGCGCGAGTTGGCCTACCTGCAAGCGGTGCGCCGCAATCAGGTGGATGGCTTGATCTTCGTCACGAACCATCCGGATGACGGCACACTTGCTGCGGCGATCAACACCAGCGGTCAGGTCGTCATACTTGACGAAGATGTGGCGGGAACGTCGGTCCCGAAACTCTTCTGCGACAACGAGCAAGGCGGTTATCTCGCCGGTCGTCATCTGGGTGAGGCCGGACATCGCCGCGTGCTGTTCATCGGTGGGTTTGACGCAATGCTGAGCGGCGCGCGCCGCTTTAGCGGCTTCAGGCGCGCCATGATGGAGGTCTGGGGAGCCGATGCCCAGATCGAGCGATACGAAGGCGAGTATTCGACTGAGTTTGGGCGATCGGCAGCGAAACGCATGCTTGGCGCGCAGTTGAACGCCACCGCAGTCTTTGCCACTTCGGACGAGATCACCATCGGGGTGCTGGAGGTGCTGAATGCCGCAGGCATTCGCGTGCCGCAGGATCTTTCCCTTGTTGGGTTCGACGATGTCGGCCCGCTGCATCTTTTCGCACCGGCCGTGACAGCGGTGCGCCAGCCGGTCCGCGCGTTGGGTATCCGGGCCCTCGCCTTGCTTCTGGATACCGACTGGACCGATCCGACCAATCTCCCGCCAGAGGAGATCATGCCTGTCACCTTGATCACGCGGAACTCCGTTGCACCGCTGATCAGGTCTTGAACCGCAACGTCCAACATAGGGGACTTACAATGAACGCTACCAGAATGACGGCGCTTTCGCGTCGAGGACTTGGGGTGCTGCTTGGTTCGGCCGTAATCCTGTCGGCTTTGCCGGGCCTCGCCCAGGACAAGAAGAAGTTCGCCCTTGTCCAGATCAACCAGCAGGCGCTTTTCTTCAACCAGATGAACGAAGGCGCACAGAAGGCGGCGGATGCGGCCGGGGTCGAGCTGGTGATCTTCAACGCCAACAATGATCCGGCAGCCCAGAACAGCGCGATCGAGACCTATATCCAGGAAGGTGTGGATGGCATTGCCATTGTCGCTATCGACGTGAACGGCATCATGCCCGCGGTTGATCAGGCGGCGGCAGCGGGTATTCCGGTCGTGGCCATCGATGCGATCCTGCCAGAGGACGGCAAGCAATCGGCCGTGATCGGTGTTGACAACGGCAAGGCTGGTGCGGACCTCGGCGCCTATTTCGTGGAGTATGCCAAGGGGGCTGGCGGTGCCAAGCTTGGTATCGTGGGGGCGCTCAACTCCTTCATCCAGAACCTGCGCATGGATGGGTTCACTGGCGTCCTGACGGGCGTCGAGGGCATCACCATCGCTGGCACCGTCGACGGCCAGAACGTGCAGGATACCGCGCTGGCCGCCGCCGAAAATCTGATGACGGCAAACCCCGATATGACGGCGATCTACGCCACCGGCGAACCGGCACTTCTGGGAGCGGTCGCGGCCGTGGAAAGCCAGGGGCGGCAGGCTGACGTCAAGGTGTTCGGCTGGGACCTGACGGCCTCAGCCGTCGCGGGCATCGATGCGGGCTATGTCGAAGCCGTCATTCAGCAAGACCCCGCTGGCATGGGTGCCGCTGCGGTTGATGCGCTGAAAACCATCACCGAAGGCGGCACGGTCGAGCGCAAGATCTCGGTCCCCGTCACGATCGTCACCAAGGCGAACGTAGACGATTTCCGGTCCATGTTCGAATGAATGAAACGGCGCTTCCATCCGAAGCGTCCGATGCGAGAGGGGAGCACCCCCTCTCGCATCGCAAGGGCGTCGTGCCTCTGGTCTCGTTGCGGGGAATTTCGCTCACCTTCGGGTCGCATCAGGCACTTCGTGGCGTTGATCTGGACGTGATGCCGGGAGAGTGTCTTGGCCTTATCGGCGACAACGCCGCAGGCAAATCGACGGTGTCGAAGGTGATTTCGGGCACCTACATACCGGACACCGGGACAATCACGGTTGAAGGCGAACCCGTCCGTTTTTCGGGCCCATCCGATGCGCGCGCGCGTCATATTGAGATGGTATTTCAGGACCTCAGCCTCTGTGACCATGTGGATGTCGTGGGCAATCTGTTTCTTGGCCGTG
This sequence comes from uncultured Alphaproteobacteria bacterium, assembly GCA_963822435.1. Lineage (GTDB taxonomy): Bacteria > Pseudomonadota > Alphaproteobacteria > Rhodobacterales > Rhodobacteraceae > JAUYQR01. Next base: position 510,686 of record CAWGHN010000003.1, on the reverse strand, counting down.
AACTGACGCGTGGCCCGTTTCTAGATCAAAGGCGAATGCTGACCGAGGGGCGGCAGATGCTCGACGCGCTGGAGATCCGCATTCCGCGCCTGACGGCCAAGGTCGAAAAGCTGTCGGGCGGCCAGCGTCAGGCCATTGCCATCGCCAGGGCGGCCAGTTTCCAGCCCAAGGTGCTGATCATGGACGAGCCGACCTCGGCCCTTGCTGTGGCCGAGGTGGAGGCGGTGCTGGCATTGATCAACCGGGTCAAGGCAAAGGGCGTGGGTGTCGTGTTGATCACCCACCGCCTGCAAGACCTGTTCCGGGTCTGCGACCGGATTGCGGTGATGTATGAAGGCACCAAAGTTGCCGAACGGATGATCGGAGAGACGAACTTGCAGGAACTGGTCGATCTGATCGTCGGGAAAGGGTCGCACTGATGTCCGCATATTCGGAACGCGCAAAGGGGTCGCCGCTGGCGGATTTCGTTGCAGAGAATGCGCAGGTCTTGTCGATCGCCGTGTTCTTTCTGGCCTGCATGCTGCTCTTCAGCGTGCTCACGCCCACGTTTTTGACCGCAGGTAACCTGCTGAACATCGTCCGCCAAGCCGCCCCTGTTCTGATCGTGGCGGTGGCGATGACACTGGTGATCACTACGGCGGGGATCGATCTGTCGGTCGGCTCGACGGTTGCCCTCGTGAACGCCGTGGCTGCCATAGCACTGGCGGCGGGGCTGGACTGGATTACCGTCGTTATCCTCATGCTGGTGCTGGGTGGCGTGATCGGAGCGGTGCAAGGCTGGTTCATCGCCTATCAGGGCATCCCGGCCTTCATCGTGACGCTTGCCGGGCTGTCGATCCTGCGTGGCTATGCGCTTTATCTGACCGAGGGTTACTCGATCCCGATCAAGGACGTGCCGGGCTTCTTCTGGCTGGGTCGTGGGACCCTCGCAGGCTTCCCGGTGCCGGCGCTGATCTCAATCCTAGTAGCGATTCTGGGCTTTATCGTGATGCTGCGCACGCGCTATGGGAGGCAGGTCGTCGCCGTCGGTTCCAACATGGAGGCCGCCCGTCGCGTGGGCATGCCCGCGCTCTGGACGGTGGCATCGGTCTATGTGGTGTCGGGCATAGCCTGTGCGATGGCAGGCCTTCTGATCGCTGCACGGTTGGGCTCCGGCTCGTCGAATGCGGCGGTGGGATTCGAATTGCAGGTCATCGCCGCCGTAGTTCTGGGCGGCACGTCGTTGATGGGGGGCAAGGCCAGCATGCTTGGCACGGTGCTGGGAACCATGACCATTGCTGTCATCGGTAACGGGCTGATCCTCGTTCACATCTCGCCGTTCTTCACGCAGATCGTAACGGGGACGATCATCCTGCTGGCGATCTGGATGAACACGAAGCTTTTCAGCGGTGGCTTGCGGCTTGGAAGGAAACCGAAATGACGGACGAACGGTCAGAGGGGCATGTCGGGTCGGGTCTGGTGATGACCGTGAATGGCCCGATTTCCAGCGCCGATCTGGGCGTGACATTGATGCATGAGCATCTGCAGAATGATTGCTCTTGCTGGTGGAACCCTCCGAAGGAACCAGAGCGGCAGCATCTGGCTGGTGGGCCGGTGCGGATCGAGATTCTGTCCGAGTTGCGTCAGGACCCGTTCGTGAACAAGCACAACATCGCGCTGGACGAACTGGACCTGTGCATCGAGGAGGTCGGGGCCTTTGCGAAGGCTGGCGGGCGCACGGTGGTGGACCCGACCTGTCGCGGGATCGGGCGTGATCCGGTCAAGCTGCGGCGGATCGCGGCGGAAAGCGGGGCTGAACATCGTGATGGGGGCTGGATATTACCTGGCGTCCTCCATGCCGGACGAGGTGGCGCGGTTGTCAGTCGATGACATCGCCGACCAGATCGTAACCGAGGCTCTGCAGGGCACCGACGGAACCGACGCGAAGATCGGCCTGATCGGCGAGATCGGCGTGTCGTCCGACTTCACCGCCGATGAAGAGAAATCCCTGCGCGGAGCGGCGCGGGCGCAGGTGCGAACCGGCCTGCCCTTGATGGTGCACTTGCCTGGATGGTTCCGCCTTGGCCATCGGGTGCTGGACATCGTGGAAGCAGAGGGAGGCGATCTTGCCCACACCGTGCTGTGCCACATGAACCCGTCACACAACGACTGGGATTACCAGCGCACCATCGCGGAACGGGGAGCTTTCGTGGAATTCGACATGATTGGGATGGATTACTTCTACGCCGACCAGCAAGTGCAATGCCCCGGCGACGACGAAGTGGCCCGGGCGATCCTGCGGCTGGCCGATGCGGGGCATCTGGACCGCGTGCTGCTGTCGCAGGATGTGTTCATCAAGATGATGCTGACGCGCTATGGCGGGAACGGCTATGCCTTCGTGCAACGGCACTTTCTGCCGAGGCTTGCGCGCCACGGGATGGATGCAATGTCGTGTGACGCCTTAATGACAACCAATCCACGGCGCGTCTTTGACGCGTCCATCTGACGAATGAGGACTCCATGACAACCAAGGTGCTTCTGGTCGGTGAAAGCTGGGTCTCTTCGGCCACCCATTACAAAGGGTTCGATCAGTTCGGCAGCGTGACGTTCCACCTGGGGGCGGAACCGCTGGTGGAGGCGCTGAAAGGCTCCAAGTTCGAACTGACCTACATGACGGCGCATGACGCGGTGGAGAAATTCCCTTTCGAGTTGGAAGGGTTGGACGCCTATGACGTGATCATCCTGTCCGACATCGGCGCCAACTCGTTTCTGCTGCCGCCTGCCGTGTGGCTCCGATCGCAAACCGTGCCGAACCGGTTGCGGCTGATCAAGGCATGGGTGGAACGTGGTGGCGGGCTGTTGATGGTGGGCGGGTACTTCAGTTTTCAGGGCATCGACGGCAAGGCGCGCTGGCGCAAGACCCCGGTCGAGGATGTGTTGCCGGTCACGTGCCACCCGTGGGACGACCGGGTCGAGATGCCCGAAGGCGCGGTGGCCGAAGTGCTGCAGCCAGACCATCCCGTGCTGGCGGGGCTGGATGGTGCCTGGCCCTTCGTCCTTGGCGTCAATGAGGTTGAGGTTCGCGCTGACGCCGAGGTTCTGGCACGCATTCCAAAAGACCAGGGCGGCCATCCCTTGTTGGTCCTCGGTGGGTTCGGCAAGGGGCGCACCGCGGCATGGACATCTGATATCGGACCGCATTGGCTGTCGCCGGCGTTTTGCAGTTGGGACGGCTATGGCCGCCTTTGGAAGAACCTGCTGGGCTGGCTCGCTCATGATCCTGGCTGACGGCTGCTATCATGGTTGCAGCAGGATTTCCGCCAGTTCGACCGGGGTCGGGAACGCGGCTCCGGTTCCCGGGCGCGACACGGTGATCGAAGCCGCTGCCGCCGCATGGCGCAACGCACGCGGGTCCAGCGCGACACCCCGCAGGGCTGCCGACGCCAGTGCGGTGGCCATGAAGCAATCGCCCGCCCCAGTGGTGTCCACAACTTCGCAAAGTCGCGCGGGGACCAGGATGTCCTGCTCTGCCGTGACGAGCCTTGCGCCCTTCGAGCCCAGCGTCAGCACGACTTGTGGCACGCCAGCGGCCAGCAGCGCCTTGGTTCCACCCAGCGAAGCGGCTTCGCTTTCATTCACAAAGACGATGTCCACAAGCGACCAAAGAGCACCGAAGAAGGCGCGCAGCGGAGAAGGGTTGAGCGCAGTCTGCATCCCCGTCTGCCGAGCGTGCCGAAGTATTGCGACGGTAGTCTCCTCTGAAAGGTTTCCTTGCGTGACCAGCAGATCGCCGGGCGTCGCGTCGGCAAGCGCTGCGCACGCGCCTTCGGCTGTCAGCTTCGACGCGGCAGCATTGGTCGTGATGATCGCATTGTCGCCCGACCGGGTCCGCAGGATGATCGAGAAATCGCTGGGGACCCCGGCGATGCGGACAAGGTTGACCTCAAGGGTTTCGGCGGCCAACCGCGCGCGGATATCGTCGGCGCGGCTGTCGTCTCCGACCGCAGCACAAAATCGACATGCTAACCCTGCCCGAGCAAGCATGATTGCCTGGTTTGCGCCCTTTCCGCCCAGATCAATCAGGCCCGCCTGCCCGTGGATTGACGCGCCGAAAGCGGGGAGGCCCTCCACCGTCACGGCCTCATCAAGTGCCACGTTGCCAATCACAAAGGCGCGCATGTCGTCGCCGTTCTCCACTTAAGGGTTTTCTGATGCAAACCATATCCAACCGCACCTCAGGCGCGATAGGCGAAATCTTCGGGCGTGAGAAAGTCCTGATCGGAATGATCCATTGCCCGCCCTTTCCGGGTGCACCGCGCTATCGTGGGGCCACGATGGACAGCCTCTATGACGCCTGCCTCCGCGACGCAGAGGCACTGGTAGCCGGTGGCATGCACGGGCTGATCGTCGAGAACCACGGCGACATCCCATTTTCGAAGCCCGACGATATCGGCCCCGAGACGCCGGCTTTCCTCTCGGTCGTAACAGACCGTGTGCGGCGCGCCACGGGCGTGCCCGTTGGCATCAACGTTCTTGCCAACGCGCCGCTGCCGGCGATTGCCACCGCAGTTGCGGGCGGGGCCGACTTCGTCAGGGTCAACCAATGGGCCAACGCCTACGTCGCCAATGAGGGGTTTATGGAAGGCCGGGCGGGCGAAGCGCTGCGCTACCGGTCCTTGCTGCGCGCGGAGAACGTCCGCATCTTCGCCGACGCGCATGTAAAACATGGCAGCCACGCAATTGTCGCAGACCGATCAGTCGCAGAGTTGACCCGCGACCTGGCCTTCTTCGACGCGGATTGCGTAATCGCGACCGGCCAGCGCACGGGCCATTCGGCAAGCCCGGAGGAGATCAATGCAGTCGCCGCCGCGACGCACCTGCCGGTTCTGGTGGGATCAGGTGTGACCGAAGACAACGTCGTCGCCATATTGTCGCGCACCAACGGCGTGATCGTTGCATCGTCCCTGAAGGTCGGTGGGGTCTGGTGGAACCCGGTTGAAGCGGAACGCGTCAAGCGGTTTGTGGAACGTGCGGCAACTGAACTCTGACAATCCTCCGAGAACATTGACACCGGTTTAGGGCTGACCTGCCCCCCGTTCGTCCCTGGTTCATAACGAGAGCCCGTGGGTTTGACAGGCATCGGTTTCGGGTGTGGCAAGCGCGTCGGGCGCGGATCCGTCAAAGTGCTCAAGCGCCCGACGCGCTTCTGCTGGGGCCTGGTTTCCCAGTGAGGAATGCGGCCTGACGTTGTTACAATCGTAGCGCCAGAGAGCCAGGGTCTTGCGGGCGTCGGCCAGGCTGTCGAAGATCTCTTCGTTGAGACATTCGTCGCGCAGGCTGCCGTTGAAGGACTCGATGTAGCCGTTCCGCTGCGGTTTGCCGGGGTCGATATAGTGCCACTCGACCTTGTTGTCGTTGGCCCACTTCAGGATCGCCTTGCTGGTGAACTCGGTCCCATTGTCACTGACTATGCAAGCCGGTTTGCCATAGATGCGAACCAGGGCGTCGAGTTCCCGCGCCACTCTGGTCGGGTGCCGCGGCACCGGCATCGGTGTCCGGCTGCCGCGCGCCCGTTTGCGGCCACGACGGCGGCGCACCGACAGCCCTTCTTCCCGGTAAATCCGATGAGCTTCTTCTCGTTCATCCCCATTCCCACACGTTCCAGCATGACACCGATGCGCCGCCTTACGGCGATTGCAGGCAAGCGCCTACCGGCCAGCGGATACCCAAACCGGCGCCGCTTCTCGGCGCTCTTGTTCATTTGCAGACGGATCGCCGGGTTATGGGGTGGATGCTCGCGCCGCACGGTCTTGGGATCGACACCGATCAGGACGCAGGCCCGGCGCTGAGAGATCGGATGACCCTTCATTGCCCGCAGCACCGCGTCCCGCCGCTCGGCCGGTGCCGTCAGGGCTTTCCCAGCAGGTCCTTCAGAACCACATTGTCGAACATGACATCTGCCACCAGGCGCTTCAGCCTGGCGTTCTCGTCCTCAAGCTGCTTCAGGCGTTTGGTGTCCGACAGGTCCATCCCGCCATACTTGGCCTTCAGCTTGTAGAGCGTTGCTGGGCTCAGCCCATGCTTCCGGCACAGCTCTGCCGTCGGCAGCCCTGCCTCCTGCTCTTTGATCATCCCGATTATCTGCGCTTCAGTGAAACGGCTTTTCCTCATGTCGCCTGCACCTTCAGGTTGGGCAGACCCTACATCACAGCGAGGGAACTTCCGGGGGGCAGGTCAGGATGTGTGACGTTTGCGAACGGGCCGTTAACTCGATTTTACATAAATTGCGTGACACTGAAACACCGGTCAATCGAGTTTCCGCTCATGAACATGTACCACTCCGACGCCTATCGCGCGGCATTCGTTGCCTACCTCCGCAAGGGCACGCCGATTACGCTGTCGCTCAAGGAGTCCGGTGTCACCAGCCAGTATGTCTGGCGAAGACAGCGCGACGAGCGGGTTCGCACGTCCCATCGCGTCAACGATGGCCGAATTTTTTCTGGTCAGACCCGCCGCCGTCCGGCCATCCGGGCGAAGACTACAATTGCTGCTGCGAGGCTGTTCCCTACATTCCGGGAGAAACCGAGCTCGCTTTTCACGAGTTTTCGACGGGGCTGGCTTCGAGCGTTGATCGATGGACAGATACCGACTTCGTGAATCATTACTATTTCGGAGGCGGGCGTTCTGTCGATCTCCTGGAGATAGGGCATTTGCGGGAAATCGCGGAACAATATGCGTGGAACGACGGCGTGCAGGGGGCGTTTCGCAGGCTTGCGGATCAGATCGCTGACGCTGCCAGACACACTGAGAGCGGTGTATTCTCCTATGATTTCCAAGCGGTCTATGATTTTGGAAGCGTCGAGTTCTCGCATGGCGACGGTGTCGTTCGTGGCGTGTTCAACGGGCCGGTCGAGAGCCGAGGTGCCATTCTGCGGGTCGGTGGTTCAACGGAGTTTAAGTTTAGCGAACGTTTTGAGGATCCGCTCGGCCTTGGGATCGAGGCAGGCGGGACGCCCTATGCGATCACGGGAAGCTGGTCAGCAACTTCTTCAGCTGAAGTCTTCAGGGACGCGGGCCGAAGCGAATACTCAGCCATGGGTGGCGGATGATGCGCGGTCCAAGGTCATCGCAAAGGCTGTCGCGTTGGTTGATTTCAGCCGCGGTTGGTCTGGCCTGCCTTACTGTGCTTCTGGTCCTTCTTGCTGGTGAACGGCAAACCCGTGATAGGGTGGTTCTTCCCAATGGGCTGATCATCATGCGCGCGGACGACTCTGCGCAACCAGGCAGTGCCGACTTGTTCACCAAGGACGGTGAGACTCGCCTTGCCCGTAGTTTGGAGTTTGTCTGTTTCAATGATCGATATGTCTGGGTGCATTCATACGACCGTAGCCAGTTCGGGCTCTTTGATGCGGTCATGGACGCCCGGTTGGATGGCTTGGGCCGTGATGAGGCCCTTACGCTGAGTGGTCTGGGTGGGAACCGCCAAGCCTGCAACGGCTATTACACCGGCATGGTTGGACCGGGGCTTCTTTATGATGGCAGCACGTCACCGCACCTCCCTTCGTGCAGTGCACGAAATATTGGTAAATTAACGCTTCAAGATCGCGGCTGGTTTGATCGGCCCTGTAGAGACGACTAATGACCGGAGGGATTCGTCGCTGAGTCATACGATTCCCGTTTCTTTCCAACAGTTTGCGGCTTTTCCGTGCGACACGACGCCAACGTTGCGAGCCTGAATGTCGGCTAACAAGCAGAAATCTCGGGGTTATTCCAGACTCACGGGTAACCCTCACAACCTGAAGGCCGCCGGTTCAAATCCTGTCCCCGCAACCAAATCTTACAATGTTATCAAGCGCATGCGCACCGCCATCTGGTGGGGCTTTTTGCTGTCCAAACCGCGGGTCAACAATAGGTCAACAAACGGACGGAAACGGCGTGCAAGATCAGTGGGATAGTAGCCAAGCAGGATCAGGAGCGCGCGAAAACCGCAGAAGAACGCGCTCGACAGGATCAGCGGTCTATTCTGCCGCCTCAAGCCCCTCAGTCTCGTCCTCGATCATGTCCTCAACAGGCTCGTCCGTCGCTGACCCGCGATAGATCGCCTTCCCTGTCGCAGTCTCGATCAGCCCCAGCAGCGCCTCCTGACGCCGTCCAACAAACCCGTCGAAGTCATCCGACCGTAGCAGCAGGGGATCGATCAGGTGGCTCTCAAGGTGGGTATCGATGGCGGCGTCGGATGCCGCCCCCTGCTTCGGCAGGCGCGCCAGATATACAGAGGGCGCATCGCCGCCCACGATCCGGTTCGTCTTGGAACTGAGCGGCGTCTTGTTGATGATGGTGTCATACCGCTCCCGGGCGTTACCGTTCTTCTGGCACCAGGCGCGGGGGAAGATGTGATGGATGTCGACGGCCTCGTCGAAGTAGCTGGTCTGGTTGTAGCTTTGCCCGGACAGGAAATCCCGCGCCTGCTTGTGCATCAACAGGGCATGAACACCCTTGTAGGCCGCTGACAGGCGTGAGGTCATCGTCTTGAGGCGTTCCGGCCGGAAAGCCGAGTCCTTCACCGTTGTCGGCTCCGGCCCGCCATCGATCCAGGCGAGGACATCGGCAAGGTCCTTGGCGAAACGTGTCTCTATAGCTCCACCATAGAGCTCCCCGAAAACACCGCACCAGTACCACTGAGCAAGCTTCTGGCGCACCGCCTCTTGCGTCCAGCGATCGCCAAGTTCCGTGAGGATGGCTGCCAGCGGCACCAGTTGCGACTGATAGGGGACGTCCTTGAACCAGAAGATGTTCTGACCGAAGAGGAACTTCCCGGCCTTTTTGAACCCCTCCTCCAGCACGCCCGCATACTGCTTGTAGGCGCCCAGCGGAACGCTGAGCACGGTATCGCGAGTGCAGCTGATCGCCGGGGCATCGCCGGGCAACTGCGCCGCCAGATGGTTCAGGCGGCGATCCCGGGTGAACAGAAGCGCCAGCGCCTGAAAGAAATCGGTCGGCTGCAACCGCGTCAGCGGATGTTCCTTGAGGGCAATCGCGTCCTTCAGGGTCTTGGCGATCTGGGTCCATTCCTCGCGCAGCAAGAACCCTTCTTCCTCACCCGCGTAGATCGCTGTCAGAAGTTCGAACGCGTCGAGCTTCTTGCCGCCCGTGTTCACCTTCTCGAACACAAGGCAGACGGCCTCGCGACTTGTGCTTTTGCCGAGTTCGATCACCGGCATCTGGTACTGGTGGAAGGCAGACAGCACCTCGTTCAGGAATTTGAACCAGAACTGCATCTTGTCTGGCGTGTACTGCCAGTAGGCGGCGAACTTGGTCAGCCAGTCGTTCCAATCGAAAATGCGGTTGGTCGGGAACATGCACTGTTCAAACTCAGCCTCTTCGGTTGTCAGATCCCGGACGACCTCTTTACCGAAGTTCCGCGTCTCAATTTTGCTCTCGGGGATTCCTACGAAGGCGTCGATCCGATCAACGCCCTCGTCCAGGGCGCGCGCCATATCGATGTAGTAGAAGCGTTTGATCTTCTGCTTCTTGGTGTTCATCGTCTCGACAACGCTTCGGCGCATCGTCGTCTGATAAAGCGAGGTCAAGCGTGACTTACGCAACAACGCCCCAATAGTGCTGAAAGGACGCCTCCGTTTGATAGCCCCAATGGCTGGCCCCGCGAAGGAAGCTAGGTCGTGTTAACAAAAGGGATTCGCCAGGCGCACTGAACCTCATGCAAGCTGGTATCTGCGCTGGAGACCAGCTTGGCACGAGATCTGATGTCGGACGAGGAAAGGGCGTTTTACGAGCGCTTCATCTTTGTTGACCGCGCCCCGAATGGACGCAAACCCACCGACCATCGCCTTGTTCTGGATGGGATTTTCTGGATAGCCCGCACGGGGTCGCAACGGTGTGACCTGCCGGAAGAATTTGGGAAGTGGCCATCGGTCTACCGCCAGTTCCGGCGCTGGACCCTGGCGGAGTTGTGGGAGCAGATCATGGAAGCCCTGAATAAAAGCCGGATCGTGCCCGATGCCCTTCAGATGGTCGACAGCGCTGTGGTTCGCGCCCATCATCAGGCAGCGGGCGCAAAAGGGGGACTCCGCGACAGGGTTTCGGGCGTTCGAGGGGTGGCTTCACGACCAAGATCCACCTCCGCGTCAACGGCGCGGGCCTGCTCATGAGGTCGGACATCACGCCAGGGCAGACATCGGACGATCTGGGCTTCGATCTGGCCATGGCCGACAACCTGCCCGAACCCTGCGCCCTGCTGGCGGATCGCGGCTATGACTCTGACAACGTTCGCAAAACCATTGAAGCCCGCACTGTCGTGCCAGTGATACCTATGCGGAAATCCCGAAAGCTGCAGTTTGCAGTGGATCGCAGACTCTACAAACTGCGCAACCTCCTCGAGAGGTGCTTCAACAAACTGAAGAACGCCCGTCGCGTTGCCACCCGCTACGACAAAACTGCCAAAAGCTTCCTGGGCTTCATCGACATCACCTCGATCCGCCTTTGGCTCCGCCATTTGTCAACATGACCTAATGGCCGCGCACCGGTCATCGATTTCGGAACCGGGTCAGGCTCCGTGAGGAGTGGATGTGCAGGTGCGGACCCCCTCACTTGGCCCCGGTCACGTTCTTCGACGCGCTCCAAAGCCTCAAGCTGCATCTCCGCCAGCATTCCGAGCAGGCGCTTCAGCGGCACTTTGGGTGCTCGGCCTTCTCTCCTCAGGGTATCTACGGCGTATCCGATCAGAGCCTCGGCTTCTTCCTCAACAAGATTATCGGCGACCAGCAGACGAAGCCTGTTCGCGGAGACGGTCCTGAAAAAGGTCATCGAATTGCTGGCATCAGCGGTTGTGAAAGTGGCGTGTTCGAGACCGTCCTGCAAGAGATCCGACCGGTAATGCTCTTTCGCTGCGCTGGAAAGGGTCGGCTTGCTCGCTGCTCCCAAAGACTCCCAGACTTCGCGCGCTTCGTCGAGTTTCGCATGAAAGGCGTTGATAGCCTTGAACGCATGCTTTTCACGTGCTCGTGCCTCGCTCGGGAGGCCGATCTCCACCAGTTCACGTTGTCCGACAATCCCTCGCAGCTCCTCGGGGACGACCAAGCGGACAACCCACTTTCCGCTCACCTGCTGAACGTAGTTCATCCTGCTTGATTCACCCCTTTGTAGCAGGTTGTGTAGCAGCGTAGTTAGCTTAGCCCCTTGTGCACAACGGCACTCAACAAAAAAGGTCTGCAAGAGGGGGAAAGGTGAGAGGCTGGACAACGACCCAAGCGGGGCTCGTTACGGCTGCTTCCTTCCGGACCTGACCGGGTTGGCGAGGCGCTTACCCGCGCCAACCTCTCGGGCGTTGATATATGTCATGGGCAGCGGCGGTGCAATGGCTGCGAATACGGTAGTTCGGGTAGGCCGCGTGGAATAGCCTGACCGGGAACCGTGGAGGAAATGATGGCACGATTGATCCGCATCGAATGGCCTGACAACGGCGCGCCGGACCTGCCGCCGGCCTTTACGCTGGCCGAGGCGGAGGGGCGGCTGGCAGCGTTGCGGAAAGCGGCGGTGGCGCGGGGGTTCGATGCGGTGGTCGTCTACGGCGACCGGGAGCATGCGGCGAACATTCATTGGCTGACGGGGTTCGATCCGCGGTTCGAGGAAGCGGTGCTGGTGGTGACGCCGGGCGATGCGCTGCTGATCGTGGGGAACGAGTGTCTGGCCTATACTGCGGTGTCGCCTTTTGTGGCGGCGGGTGTCGTGCGGGTGGGGCATTGCGCCAGCCTGTCGTTGCCATCGCAGCCACGGGGCGGGCGGCGGTTGGCGGAGTGGCTGGCCGACATGCTGGCGACCGACGACACGGTGGGTGCAGTCGGGTGGAAGTGGTTCGGCGCGGATGAGGTGGACGATCCGGCGACCGCGCTGGATGTGCCGGCGTTTCTGGCCGATCCATTGCGGCGGCTGGCGGCGCGGGTGGAAAACGCGACGGACCTGATGATGCACCCCTCGCATGGCCTGAGGGCGCGGGTGGATGCGGCGGCGATCGCGCGGCTGGAGTTTGCCAACCACATGGCGGCGGCGGCCTTGCGGCGGATGATCTTTGGCTTGCGCGAGGGTATGACGGATTTTCAGGCGGTGGAGGCGGCGCGGGTGGGGGGCTTGCCGCTGGGCTGCCATTCCACCTTTGCGATGGGCGACCGGCCGGGGCTGTGCGGGCCTTCGGGGCGGCGGGTGACGGTGGGGGAGCCTGCGGGCTTCAACGTCTGCCATTGGGGGGCCAACATCTGCCGGGCGGGGTGGATGGCGCGGGGTCCGGGCGATCTGCCGGTCGGGGCGCAGGATTATCTGGAGGCGTTCGTGGCGCCCTATGTGACCGCGATGTCGGAGTGGTGTTCGATGATGCGGCCGGGGGTGTCGGGGGGGTATGTGTGGAAGCACATGCAGGCGGCGCTGCCGTTCGAGGTGTTCGGGGTGACGCTTAATCCGGGGCATCTGATCGGGCTGGACGAATGGGTATCGTCGCCGATCTACGAGGGGTCGCATGAGGCTTTGGCGAGCGGGATGGCGATGCAGATGGATGTGATCCCGGGGCACGCGGTCTATGGATCGACCCGGATGGAGGATGGGTATGTGATCGCGGATGCGGGCTTGCGGGCCGATCTGGCGGCGCGGTTTCCGAATGTGGCGCGGCGGTGCGAGGCGCGGGGGCGGTTCATGCGGGAGGTGATCGGGATGGAGGTGCCGGACAGCCTGCTGCCCCTGGCCGATACCTGCGGGATCGTGGCGCCGTTCCTGCTGGACCCGGCGCAGGTGGTGGTGTGCTGAGGGGGTGTCCCACCGTGGGACATTTTTTAGACCGTTGATTTGAAAGGATAATTTTTCGAAATTAACCAGATCTTAAGGTTTGGGGTGGGCTTGGGCTAAAGGTCCAGCGCGCCCTGGCGGCGGGTGTCTTCTTCGCGCGCGGGGCGCTTGAAGGTGTCTTCGCGGCGGGCGGGGAGGTGGACGCTGCGTTCCCGCAGGGCCATCGCCTGTTCGATGGTGACGATCTGGAGGCGGGGGACGGGGGCGAAGCCGGGTTCCTCGTGCAGGCCCGCCGAGGCCGCTTCGGTGATCATGAGGAACACTCGGAAAAGAAATCTTCTTCTTGTCCATCCAAGATTGCCCAGATAGGCTTATTCAGACCTTGAGGGCTACTAGATGTTGAGTGATAGGCTCCCTGATTTCGTGCGGGATAACTACGAGTGCTATGAGTGGCGACACGCAAGCGCAATCCTAGCCCAGGATTACCCAGAGGAATGGTCTGATCTACTTGGACTTTTGGAAGTTTTACGGCTTAGAAAGTCGTGGATATCTGTTGGCGGCGGGAACAAGTCGAAGCTCGCGGGGTATGTTGATACGTTTCTCTTTGAGCGCGGTTGGGTTGAAAAGCAGTTTCAAACGGCCATTGAGGTAGACGGAAAGCGATTGGATTCACCAACGCATAAAGTGGACTGCTTCAAAAATTGCATCGCGCTAGAGGTTGAGTGGAATAACAAAGATCCCTTCTTTGACCGTGATCTGAACAACTTTCGACTGCTTTTTGATTTGCGTGCGGTTAGCGTGGGAGTCATCCTAACGCGATCAGACGAACTTCAAGATATTTTTAAGAAGCTCGGTCGAGGATCTTCCTACGGAATGTCTACCACGCATATGTCCAAACTACTTCCCAGGATTGAAGGTGGGGGCGGGGCAGGATGCCCATTGCTGGTTTTTGGGATCAAAAAGTCACTCTATGTGGAGGATGAGGAATGATAAGTGCTGCTGACGACCTGCTCGCAAAGGCCGGCACAACGAAGTTCCGGACTGTCCTCGCTGACCCGCCTTGGCAGTTTCAGAACCGAACTGGAAAAATGGCACCAGAGCACAAGCGGCTGTCGCGTTATCCAACCATGACTCTGCGCGAAATCTGCGATTTGCCCGTGCAGGCGATTGTGGCAGATACAGCGCATTTATACTTGTGGGTCCCTAACGCATTGCTGCCCGAGGGCCTGAAAGTGATGGAGCATTGGGGCTTTTCGTACAAAAGCAACATCATATGGTACAAGGTGCGCAAGGACGGGGGGCCGGATCGTCGTGGCGTAGGCTTCTATTTTCGAAATGTGACCGAAGTGTTACTGTTCGGCGTGCGTGGGAAAAATGCACGCACTCTCCAACAGGGCCGGACCCAAGAGAACATTATCTCGACGCAGAAACGGGAGCATAGCCGAAAGCCAGACGAGCAGTACACCCTGATCGAGGGGTGCAGCAATGGACCGCGTCTTGAAATGTTCGCGCGCGGTCCCAGAGTTGGATGGACGGTTTGGGGCAATCAAGCTGACGAGTATACTCCGACATGGGACACGTATTCTAACCACTCTCAGGCAGAAGTGGTCGCTTTGAAGGCGCGAAAGGCAGTTTGAGGACACGACGGCGGGAGCTTTAAGAGTCTGCCGTCGCGCTACCGGCGGTGATTTGCCATGTGCCCCGTTCCCTGCCCTGACAGAGAGTCTATGCCGCGCAAGGCGTTAACTGCAAGTAAAGCGTGGCGTGGGGTGCCTTTGCAGGCGGGCGGACCGGCTGTGGCGGCCGGCCAAGAAAACGCCTGGTGAAACGGGCTACTCGGATGACCTTGCGAAGCGAGCAGTAAGCATACGTCCGACCCTTTTTTCCGCGAGATCATTTCATGACGCTTGACCCGGTTGCGGCGCGCCAAGGGCGCATTTCCGTCTGGGCTTTCTTTCTGTTGAACGGTTGCATCCTCGGCTCTCGGGCGACGCAAATTCCGTTGTTGCTGCCACGGCATGGCATCACGGAATCGGAGCTTGGGCTTTTGATCCTGGGGATGGGTCTTGGGGCGATGGCGGCGATGTGCCTGTCGGGGCGGCTGACGGCGCGGCACGGGTCGTGGGCGATGGTGTGGATCACGGCGGTGTGCTGCGCGCTGACCCTGCCTGCGGCGGTACCTGCGCCGGGTGTCGTGACGCTTGCGGTCGCGATGGCGGCGATGGGGGCCAGCGTCGCGATGATGGATGTGGCGACGAACGCCAATGCCTGCGAGTTGGAGCAGGCGACGGGGCGGGCGATCCTGTCTTCGGCCCACGGGTTCTGGAGTGTTGGGGGGGGTCTGGGCGGTGCCCTGGGCGGGCCGGGCATAGCGGCGCTTGGGACGGGCGGTCATGCGCTGGCGGGATGCTGATCGCGCCGACGGTGATCGGCGTGATGGCGCAGTACGTGGGGTTCCCGGCGGTGTTCGTCGGGCTGTCAGGGCTTTTGCTGGCCGTGGCCGCCCTTGCCCCGGCGGTGGCACCCGCGCCGGGGGGTGTGGTACTGTCGGCGTCTGGATGACTACGGGTGAGTTCGGCCGCTGGTTGGGTTCAGACGCAATCGCTAAGGCGCATCAGGGCGTCCCGCATCCGCCGCCGCGAAGTGGGTGATCTGGTCGGCGTGGGCTTTGCGGAACGCGGGGCGGGCCGTGGCGCGGGTGACGTAGGCGCGGGCGGCGGGGTAGGGGGTGAGCTCCTCCATCCGGTCCATCAGGCGCAGGACGTCGGACATCGCGATGTCGGCGATGGTGAAGGAGCCGGTGAGCCATTCGGTCTTTTCCAGCACGGATTCGAGGTTTTGCAGGCGGCTGGCGAGCCATTCTTCGAAAAAGCCGACGATGGGGCTTTCGGGGGTCTGGTTCATGAATTTGAAGATCGACCAGGGGACGGTTGCCAGTTCCATCGAGTTCAGGGCGGCGAAGAGCCAGGTGGTGACCTTGGCCCGGGATCTGGCGTCGGGGGGCATCAGGGTGGGGCTTTTCCGGGCCAGGTGCAGGAGGATCGCACCGGATTCGAAGATCGTGAGGTCGCCGTCGGTCAGCCACGGCACCTGGCCGAAGGGTTGGCTTGCGTAGTGGGCGGCGCCGCGGTCGTGGAAGGGCGTGGTGGTGATGGTGTAGGGCAGGCCCGCCTCCTCCAGGGCCCAGCGGATGCGCAGGTCGCGGACATGGCCGCGGGGCCAGTCGGGAACCCAGTCATAGGTGGTGAGGGTGAGGGTCATGGCGTGGCTTTCAGGTAAAGGGCGAGGCGGGTGAAAAGCCCGCTCCAGCCGCGTTCGTGGGAGGGGCCGGCGTCGTCGGGCAGGTGTTCGTGGGTGAGGGTAAGGTGGGTGCCGCCATCGCGGGGGGTAAGGCGGAGGGTGACGAGGGAGGTGGCCTCGGGGCGG
The DNA here is from genome assembly GCA_963822435.1 of uncultured Alphaproteobacteria bacterium. Lineage (GTDB taxonomy): Bacteria > Pseudomonadota > Alphaproteobacteria > Rhodobacterales > Rhodobacteraceae > JAUYQR01. Next base: position 494,492 of record CAWGHN010000003.1, on the reverse strand, counting down.
CCGGGCCATTCCCAGGTGAAGCTGAGGCGCGCGTCGGGGATGACCTCGCGGTAAAGGCCGGTGGGGTGGTGTTCGCTGCCGTCCGCCAGACGAAAGCCGATGGCGTAGCGGCCGCCGGGGCGCAGGTCAGCCGAGGCGTGGAGGGTGGTGCCGGCGTCGGGCACCCACCATTGCAGCATCTGTTCGGGTTGGGTGAGGGCGGCAAAGACGCGGGCGGGCGGGGCGTTCAGCTGGCGGGTGAGGGTGAGGCTGACGGTCATTCGGGGGGGCTTTCGACGAAGGTGGCCAGGCGGTCGAGGCTGGTGGTCCAGAAGCGTTCGTAGTGTTCAAGCCACTCCACCGCGTCGCGCATCGGGGCGGCGGCGAGGTGGACAGTGACGGTGCGGCCGGTCTTGGTGCGTGTGATGAGGCCCGCGTCGGACAGGACGTCGAGGTGTTTCATCAGGCCGGGAAGCTTGAGCGACAGGGGGTGGGCGAGGTCGCTGACCGACTGGCCAGGGTGGTCGGCAAGGCGTTGCAGGACGTGCCGCCGCGTGGGGTCGGCGAGGGCGGCGAAGACGCGAGAGATCTGGGGGGAATCATACTTTACCATTTGGTGAAGTATTGGCGCGGGCAGCGGCCCTGTCAAGCCGCGTTTCCTTTCGTGAGGGCCAGCTAGAGAAGGCCGGCCATGCGGGCGCCGGTCAGCAGATCGGGGGCGAGGTGGTGCGCCCAGCGGCCCTGACTTGGCACCACGTCGGGGACTTGCACGACGATGCAGCCGGCGCGGTGGGCGGCCTCGGCGCCGGTTTCGCTGTCTTCGAACACAAGGCAGCGCGAGGGGGGCAGGCCGAGGAGGGAGGCGGCAAGGAGGTAGGGGTCGGGGGCCGGTTTCGGGGCGGTGACATCATCGAGGGTGACGACATGGGTGAAGGCGTCGGCGATGCCGGCGATGCCCAGTTTGCGGTGCGCGCCGTGGCGGCCGGTGGAGGTGACGATGGCGAGGGGCAGGCGGGTGGCGGCGAGAAGTTCGGCGGCGCCCGGTTTGAGGGCGAGGCCGGCGTCGACACCGGCATTAAAGCCCGCGCGCCAGTGGCGGTTGACGGCGGAGAGGTCCACCCCCGGAAGGGCGGCGCGGATCAGGTCGGCGGCGGTAGGTTCATCCTTGCCGACGAGGCCGTGCATGAACGCCTCGCCCACGTCATGGCCATGCGCGAGGAACGCGGCGAGGCCGGTGGCGAGGGCGATGGTTTCGGTGTCGATCAGGGTGCCGTCGAGATCGAAGAGAAGGGCGTCGTACATGCAAGGCTCCGGCCAGATGCGGCGGCTATAGCCGATCACAGGTGCAGCCGGTAGTGGGAGAAGCCGTTGGCGCAGGGTCCGAGCGGCTGCGGGCGATAGGCGGCGATGTCGGCGAGGTGGGCGGCAGAGCCGTGGCCAGCGGTCACGGTGACGGTGGTGCCGGGCATCGGCAGGAAGCGCCAACTGCGCCCGGGCGGCGCGCCGACGCGACCTGCGGCGCGGATATGGTCGCAAAGCACGGTCTGCACGCTGATCCCGTCGGCCAGAATGCAGCGCGGGGATACGGCACCGACCGGGGCGTGGGCGCGGCTGGCGCGGTGGTTGTTGGTGACGAGAAGGAAGCGGTCGTCGGGGCAGAGGAGGCGGCCCTCGTGGCTGAGCCCGACGATGCGGTGTGCCGACGGATTGGCAAGCGCGCCCTGGGCATCGAAGCGGGCGGGCTGGCTGAGGTCGATTGCAAAGCTGAGGCCGGTGACGGTTTCAAAGGTGAAGCCGGGAACCGTGCTGTCTTGCAAGGGCGCGTCCACTGCGCCGGGCACGATGCGGCGAAAGAGTGCTGCGGATTGTTCGAGCCAGTCCGACATTTCGGCACCGGTCATCAGGAGCGTGACGAGCTTGTTTGGGAAGAGGTAGAGGTCGGAGATGCTGCGCATCCGCAGCGGGCCTGCGGGAATGTTGGTGAAGTTGTGCGGGCCACCCCGGCCACCGGCGCGGAACGGTGCGGCCCCGGCGAGGATCGGCAGGCCGGCCCATTCGGTTCCGGCAAGAGCGCGGCGGACGTACGTCGCCTTTGCCTCGGCGATGAGGGCCATCGCGGCGCTGGGCGCGAGGGTGGCGAAGTGGGTGTGCAGGGGAACCGCCGCTGCGCCAATCACGCGGCGCGACCAGGCGAGGGCGGCGCGATGATCGGGGGCAAGGGCGCGGCCGAAATCGGTGGTGGCGCGGCCGTTACGGGCGGTGGCTGGTTCAAGCCGGGCGGCGGCGCTGCGCACCAGCCAGCGGGACGGGCCGCAGCGCGCTGGCGTCAGGGTCAGGTCGATCAGGCCGATATGGCTGCCGGAATGGCCCGGCATCACGGCGGGCTTGCCGCAGAGCGTGCCAGTCAGCGGATCGATGTCGGGGGTGGCGGCGATCTGGGGGCCGGGAAAGGCGAGGTGGCTGTGGCCGGCGATGACGGCGTCGATCTCGGGCATCGCGGCGAGGGCGGTTGCGGCATTTTCGGCGCCAAAGGGCACATCGGCGGGACCGATGCCGGAATGGGCCAGCGCCACGATCAGATCGACGCCGCGCGCCTTGAGCCGGGGCAGCCAGGCGCGGGCCGAGGCGAGGATGTCGCGCACCCGGATGTGGCTGGCGAGGTGGTCGCGATCCCAGACCTCGATTTGCGGGGGAGCAAAGCCGATCACGCCGATGCGCAGGCGGTGGGTGCGGCCTTCGGTATCGGTCACGGTGCGGGTGAGGACGGTGAAGGGCGGCACGAGGGTGGTGTCGCGCGCCGGGCTTTTGCCAAGCCGGGTGGCAATGTTGGCCGACACCACCGGAAACCGGGCGCTGGCCAGCGAGGCGCGCAGGAACGGCAGGCCATAGTTGAATTCGTGATTGCCGAGGGTGATTGCGTCGTAGCGCAGGGCATTGAAGGCGGTGACGACGGGATGCGGGCGGCCACGCCGGCGCGCGGTGGCGGCGTAATCGGCCAGCGCCGTGCCTTGCAGGAAATCACCGTTGTCGAAGAGCAGCGCGTTTGCCACCTCGGCCCGGGCCGCCGCGATCTGGCGCGCGATGCGGTAAAGACCAAAGCCCGAAGCCGGGCTGTTGGCTTGGAAATCCTGGCCGGTCAGGCAGGCATGCAGATCGGTGGTGGCGATCAGGCGCAGCTTGATCTGCGGCGCGGCGTGGGGCGCGGGCAGGGTGACCGGCCCCCCAGAAAGGGGAAGGGGGCCAGTCGTTAAGGAGGCGGTCACTCGGGACAAAAAACACCAATGGGAAAGCTATGGAAACTCGTTAACAGGACCACCCTCTGGGGCAGGTATCGCGGACAAACCCGTAAAAGTTGTGTCCACCTTGGGGCAAATTGAAGAATTCTCGTCCAGGTTGTGAAAACAAGCGAAGCGGCTGCGGCACCGAACGATCTGGCGCGGCCCGCGCGGGGCTGGCCGCCGGAGGGTTTCACACCCTCCGGACCTTCCGCGGAGTATTTGGAAAAAGAGCAAGGCCGGGGCGGTTGGAGGGGTTTGCATTTGTGGGTGATTGCGTGCGACCTAGGCGGGCTTGCAGGGGGGCGGACGGATGCGGATTGCGGAGCGCGTGACTTTCGGTGGGTCGGGGTTGAACCGGGCGGCGGAGCTCAGGCGTGACCCGGAGGCCCTGGCAGCGGGGCTGGAGCGGGGGCGTGTGCTGCCGGTGTGGCGCGGCAAGCCGTTGATCACGGGGAGCGCTGCGGGGTGGGTGCCGGCGGGACACCCGGTGCTGGCACATGCCGGGACAATGGTTTTTCTGGGCCTGGACGACGGTGTGGCGCGGTTTGCGGCGGATATCTCGGACTGGTCGCCCGAGGCGGGGGCCGAGGCGGTGGAGGCGGGGTTCTTTGACCCGTCGGTGCAGCGCCACCCCGCACTGGGCGAGGCGTTCGGTTTTGCCGAGTTGCGCGGGGTGATGACCGAGCTTTCGGCGCGGGATGCCGAATTGGCGGCTACGGCGAAGGCTGTGCTGCATTGGCACCGCAGCCATGCGTTCTGCGCCACCTGCGGCGCACGATCAGAGCCGGCGCAGGGCGGCTGGCAGCGCGACTGCGCCGCCTGCGGGGCGCATCACTTTCCGCGCACCGATCCGGTGGTTATCATGCTGGTGACGCGGGGCAATTCGGTGCTGCTGGGCCGCAGCCCGGCGTGGCCCGAGGGGATGTATTCGCTGCTGGCGGGGTTCGTGGAGCCCGGGGAGACGCTGGAGGCGGCGGTGCGGCGCGAGGTGTTCGAGGAGGCGGGTATCCTGTGTGGCGCGGTCGGGTATCTGGCGTCGCAGCCGTGGCCGTTTCCGGCGTCGCTGATGTTCGGCGCGCGGGCGGAGGCGCTGAGCGAGACGATCACGGTGGATCCGCAGGAGTTGGAGCATGCGCTGTGGGTCAGCCGGGAGGAGATGGTGGCGGTGATGGCGGGCCTGCATCCGGTGATAAAGCCGGCGCGGCGGGGTGCGATCGCGCATTTCATTCTGGAGAACTGGCTTGCCGACCGGCTTGACTGACCGCAAGGTTGGTGGGTGTGGCGGGTGGTGAAGGGGGCGGTGGATGCGACTGACGGCGAAAACCGATATCGAAGTGCCGTTGGCCGAGGTCTACCGCTATATCACCGATTTCAACGCCTGGGAGGAGGCCGCGACGCGGCGGGGCGCGGAGGTGTCGCGTAACGGTGCCAAGGCGGAAGCCGTGGGGGCGGGGTGGCGGGTGCGGTTTGCCTACCGGGGCAAGGCGCGCAACGTGCTGATCAAGGTGGCGCGGCTGGTGCCGGGCGAAGTGGCGGCGTTCGTGATTGACAGCCCGTCGGTCGAGGGGGCATCGCAGCTTGAGGTGACGCCCCTGTCGCCGCGCAGGACGCGGGTGCGGGTGGTGGTGGACGTGAAGCCGAAGACGCTGGCGGCGCGGGTGTTCATCAGCACGTTGAGGTTGTCGAAGGGGCGGGTGGACCGGCGGTTCGAGGGCCGCGTGGCGCAGTTGGGCGCGGCGCTGGCGGACCGCTATCAGCGCAGCCAGCTTGCCGGGGCGAAGGGTTAGCCCCGCTCGCGGTCGGCGGGGTAAACGCCGAGGATGTTGGACTGCGAGGTGAAATAGCGCAGTTCTTCCAGCGCGAGGGCGACGTTCGGGTCTTCGGGGTGGCCTTCGATATCGGCGTAGAATTCGGTGGCGGTGAACGAGCCGCCAACCATGTAGCTTTCCAGCTTTGTCATGTTGACGCCGTTGGTGGCGAAACCGCCCATCGCCTTGTAGAGCGCGGCGGGGATGTTGCGGACGCGAAAGGTGAAAGTGGTGATCATCTTGCCGGTGCCGCGCCGCGAATGATCGGGCGTGCGCGACATGACGAGGAAGCGGGTGGTGTTGTTGGCGTGATCCTCGATCTGCGGGGCGATCACGTCGAGGCCATAGATTTGCGCGGCGAGTTCGGAGGCGAGGGCTGCCTTCGTGCGGTCGCCGGCCTCGGCCACCTCGCGGGCGGCGCGGGCGTTGTCGGAGGAGACCTTGCCCTTGATGTTGTGGGCGCGCAGAAAGCCCGCGCATTGCGGCAGGATGACGACATGGCCGTGGGCTTCGGTGATGTCGTGCAGTTTCGCGCCGGGAACGCCAAGGAGGTTGACGTGGACGCGCACGAAAGCCTCGCCCACGATGTGGAGGCCGGACTTCGGCAGGAGCGAGTGAACGTCGGCGACGCGGCCGTAGGTGGAATTTTCCACCGCGAGCATGCCGAGATCGACCTCGCCGCGCGCGACCTTGTCGACGACATCCTCGAATGTAGTCGATGGAACCGCCTCCATCTCGGGGCGCGATTGCTGGCAGGCCTGGTGCGAATAGGCGCCCAGTTCCCCCTGAAAGGCGATGCGACCGGTCATAACTGCGACTCTCCTGCCCGAAAGCGGTGAATAGGGGCGTTTGGTCGCGCGTCTACACCTTGAAACTACCCGGGGGAAGCGGGTAGATACCGCGCGGAACAAGACCCGGGGTAGATGCGCATGTTCGACACGATGACGATGACCAAGGCTGTGGGCGCGGTGTGCGGCTCGTTGCTGGTGTTCCTGCTTGCGGGCTGGGCAGCGACATCGCTTTACACCGTCGGCGGACATGGCGAGGGCGACGGCGAAGAGGTCGCGCAGGCGTATGTGATCGAGACCGGGGCGGAAGAGCCCGCGGCGGCGGCCGAGGAAGGCCCGGATTTCGCAACGCTGCTGGCCTCGGCTGACGCGGCGGCGGGCGAGGCGGTCTTCAAGAAATGCGGATCGTGCCACAAGCTGGACGGCAGCGATGGTGTCGGGCCGCACCTGAACGGCGTTGTCGGGCGCAACCATGCGGCGGTTCCGGGCTTTTCCTATTCGGAGGCCAACCTTGCACTGGCCGCTGAGGTGTGGACGCCGGAAGCGATCAACTCGTTCATCGAAAACCCCAAGGGCTACATGCCTGGCACGAAGATGTCGTTTGCCGGGTTGCCCAAGGCGGAGGACCGGGCGAACCTGATCGCCTATCTGTCCACCACGAAGTGAACCCCGCGTCTGCGCGATGACCAAGCCGCCCTTTCGGGCGGCTTTTTCATGTGCGCGAAGCGGGATCACGCATTTGCGCACGGCCGATTGCGGCATCTCTGCTCGACAAGCGGTGATTTGGGATAAATGAATATGGCAACGAGTTCTTGCGGGAGGGTGGCGGATGCGGTCAGGGCAGAAGGCGGAAGCGGTCAATCGGCGCGGCGCTGTGGCGCAGGGGATCGGCGCGGGTGTGCTGGTGCTGGCGCTGGCGGCCACCACGATGGCGGCACGGGCCGAGACGGTGATCAAGTCGCACGGCATTTCGACCTTTGGTGATCTGGCGCTGCCGGCTGATTTTCCCTACCTGCCGTATGTGAACCCGAACGCGCCCAAGGGTGGCGAGATGAGCCAGTGGTCGCCGGGCAGCTTTGATTCGTTCAATCCCTATGCGATTGCCGGGAATGCGGCGGCGCTGTCGTCGATCTTCTACGAATCCATCCTGACCGGCACGCTGGATGATGTGAGCGCGGCTTACTGCCTTTTGTGCGAGACGATGGAATACCCCGAGGACCGGTCGTGGGTGATCTTCAACCTGCGCAAGGACGTGACGTTCTCGGACGGCTCGCCGTTCACGGCAGAGGATGTGTTGTTCAGCCACAATCTGTTTCTGGAAAAGGGCATCCCGGAATACCGCACCGTGGCTGGCGGCAAGTTCGAGAAGGTGGAGATCCTTGATCCCTACCGGATCAAGTTCACCTTCACCCCCGGCACGCCGTTTCGCGACATGCCAGGGCAGGCGGGCGGCACGACGATCTTTTCCAAGAAGCACTACGAGGAAAACAACCGCGATCTGGAGAAATCGAGCCTTGAGCCGTTCCTGGGCACCGGGCCTTATGTGCTGGAAAGCTTCAAGCCCGGCCAGCAGGTGATCTACAAGCGGGACGAGGATTACTGGGGCGAAAAGCACCCGCTGAACGTGGGCCAGAACAACTTTGACCGGATCAGGATCGAGTATTTCGGCGACGACAACGCCGCGATGGAAGCGTTCAAGGGCGGGGTCTACACGTTCCGCAACGAAAGTTCGGCCAAGCAGTGGGCGACGGCCTATGACTTTCCGGCGGTGGCGTCGGGCGACGTGATCAAGGCGGAACTGCCGTCGGGGAACATCGCGGGCGGGCAGGCCTTCATCTTCAACCTGCGGCGCGCGCAGTTTCAGGACCCGCGCGTGCGCGAGGCGATCGGGCTGGTGTTCAACTTTGAATGGTCGAACAAGACGCTGTTTTACGGTCTGTTCAGCCGGATCAACTCGATCTGGGAAAACTCGGACATGGCGGCGACGGGGGTGCCTACCCCGGCGGAAGTGGCGATCCTGAAGCCGATGGTGGATGAGGGGCTGTTGCCGCCGAACATCCTGACCGACGAGGCGGTGATGGCGCCGGTGTCGTCGGAGGAGAACGCGCTGGACCGGCGCAATCTGCGCAAGGCCTCGGCGCTGCTGGACGAGGCCGGCTGGGTGGCGGGCGAGGACGGCATCCGGCGCAACGACAAGGGCGAGACGCTGCGGATGGAGATGGTCCATTCGCGCACCGACCTGATGCCGGTGATGAGCGCCTATGTCGAAAACCTGCGGGCGCTGGGCGTGGATGCAAGCTTTGACATCATCGACGATCCGCAGTTGCAGGAACGCGCCAGCCCGCCGAACTTTGATTTCGACGCGCTGCCGACGACGGTGGTCAACGGCGGGCTGGAGCCGGGTGGGGTCTTGAAGCAGGCGTGGGCGTCGGCGGCGAAGGACAATTCCAGCCGCAACCGGATGGGCTATGCCAACCCGGCGGTGGACAAGTTGCTGGATCTGGCCGAAGGGGCGGCGACGCGGCAGGAGCTGACCGATGTGATCCGGGCGCTGGACCGGGTGCTGCGGTCGGAGTTCATTCTGGTGCCGCGCTATTACAAGAAGATCAACACGGTGGCCTATTTCGACATGTACGAACACCCCGCGACGCTGCCGCCTTACGCACTGGGCGAACTGTCGATCTGGTGGTACAACGCCGAAAAGGCAGAGGCGCTGAAAGCCAAGGGCGTGCTGCAATAATATAGAACGGGCAGGAACTTGGGCGCCTATATCCTTCGGCGGTTGCTTCTGGTGATCCCCACGCTGTTCGGCGTGATGCTGATCAATTTCGCGCTGACACAATTCGTTCCGGGTGGACCGATCGAGCAGATACAGGCGCGGCTGGAAGGCGGTGGCGATGCGATCGAGGCGCTGACCGGGACGACGGATGCGGGGGTCACGGAGGAAGCGGCCAGCGGCGAGGGCGGTTACGTCGGGGCGCGCGGGTTGCCGCCCGAGTTTCTGGCGCGTCTGGAGGTGCAGTTCGGCTTTGCGCGGTTCGTCTGCGACGAGGGCTTTACCGGCACACCGTCACTGGACGCGCCGGAGTGCCGCAAGGAAGCTATCCCAGCGGCAGAGCGGTTCGTCATCATGATGGGCAACTATCTGACCTTCGATTTCGGCCAGAGCTATTTCCGGTCGACGTCAGTCGTTGATCTGGTGTTGGAGAAGATGCCGGTGTCGATCACGCTGGGGCTGTGGTCGACGCTGATCGCCTATCTGATCTCGATCCCGCTGGGCATTCGCAAGGCGGTGCGGGACGGGTCGAGTTTCGACACCTGGACCAGCGGCATCATCATCGCGGCCTATGCGATACCGGGGTTTCTGTTCGCGATCCTGTTGATGGTGGTGTTCGCGGGGGGCAGTTATTTCCAGTGGTTCCCGCTGCGCGGGCTGACCAGCGACGGGTGGGAGACGTTCCCGTGGTACCAAAAGATCACCGATTACCTGTGGCACATCGTGCTGCCGGTGACAGCGCAACTGATTTCGGCCTTTGCGACGCTGACGTTGCTGACGAAGAACAGTTTTCTGGACGAGATCAAGAAGCAATATGTGATGACGGCGCGGGCCAAGGGGCTGTCGGAAGCCCGCGTGCTTTACGGGCATGTGTTCCGCAACGCGATGCTGATCGTGATCGCCGGATTTCCGGGGCTGTTTCTGGGCGTGTTCTTCGGATCGAGCCTGATCATCGAATTCATCTTCTCGCTGGATGGGCTGGGGCAGCTTGGCTACCGGTCGGCGGTGGAGCGGGATTATCCGGTGATCTTCGGCACGCTGTTCGCGTTCGGGTTGATCGGGCTGATCGTGGGGATCATCTCGGATCTGATGTACGTGCTGGTCGACCCGCGCATTGATTTCGAGAGGCGCGGATGATGGCAGTGTCGCCCCTGAACCAGCGGCGCTGGCGGAACTTTACCGCGAACCGGCGGGCCTATTGGTCACTTTGGATATTTCTGGTGCTTTACGGGCTGTCGCTGTGCGCGGAACTGATCGCCAACGACAAGCCGATGCTGGTGAAATACGACGGTGGCTATTACATGCCGGCGTTCCGGTTTTATTCGGAACAGACGTTCGGCGGCGATCTGCGGACCGAGGCGAAGTATTCCACGGTTGAAGTGCAGTGTTTGATCGTGGCGGCGGGGTCGCTGGATTGCTGGGACGATCCTGAGGGGATTCTGGCGGAGGCGACCGAGAAGGGCACCGTGCTGGGCGAGCCGGTGAAGGCCGGGTGGATGCTGTGGCCGCCGGTGCGGTATTCCTACAACTCCATCGTCGATACCGGGGGCGTGGCACCGGGGCCGCCATCGAAGCAGAACCTGCTCGGGACGGATGACACCAGCCGCGATGTGCTGGCGCGGGTGATCTACGGGTTCCGCCTTTCGATCACCTTTGCGCTGCTGGTGACGGCGCTGACGTCGATCATCGGGGTCGCGGCGGGGGCGGTGCAGGGGTATTTCGGCGGGCTGACGGACCTGATCTTCCAGCGGGTGATCGAGCTGTGGTCTTCGGTGCCCACGCTTTACGTGATCATCATCGTCACGGCGGTGTGGTCCAAGAGTTTCTGGCTGATGGTGGCGCTGATGGTGCTGTTCGGCTGGACCGGCCTCGTGGGCGTGGTCAGGGCCGAGTTCCTGCGGGCGCGGAATTTCGAGTATGTGCGGGCGGCGCGGGCGCTTGGCGTGACCGATGCGCAGATCATGTTCCGCCATGTGCTGCCGAACGCGATGGTCGCAACGCTGACCTTCCTGCCGTTCATCATTACCGGCACGATCGGCGCGCTGGCGACGCTGGATTACCTGGGCTTTGGCTTGCCCGCGAGCGCGCCGTCCCTGGGGCAGTTGTCGCGGCAGGCGCAGCAGAATTTGCAGGCGCCGTGGCTGGGCTTCACCGCGTTCTTCACGTTCGCCATCATGCTGAGCCTTCTGGTGTTCATCTTTGAAGGCGTGCGCGATGCCTTTGACCCGCGAAAGACCTTTCGATGAGTGTGTTGGAGGTGAAGGGTCTGTCGGTCAGTTTCCGGCAGGACGGGCGGGTGATCGAGGCGGTGAAGGCGGTGTCGTTCACCGTCGGCAAGGGCGAGACGGTCGCGCTGGTCGGTGAAAGCGGGTCGGGGAAATCGGTCACGGCGCTGTCGACGGTTGGGCTGTTGCCGGACAGCGCGGAGGTTTCGGGGTCTGTCACCTACAACGGCACCGAGATGGTCGGGCAGAGCGAGCGCGCGCTGCGCAAGGTTCGCGGCAACGACATCAGTTTCATCTTTCAGGAGCCGATGACGAGCCTGAACCCCTTGCATACGATCGAAAAGCAGATGGCAGAGAGCCTTGCGCTGCATCAGGGGCTGACCGGCGAGCCGGCGCGGTTGCGGGTGGTGGAATTGCTGAACAAGGTCGGCATCCGCGATGCGGAAAGCCGGCTTGGGGCCTATCCGCACCAGTTGTCGGGCGGGCAGCGGCAGCGGGTGATGATCGCGATGGCCTTGGCGAACGGGCCGGAATTGCTGGTGGCGGATGAGCCGACGACCGCGCTGGACGTGACGATTCAGGCGCAGATCCTGGACCTGCTGGCGGAGTTGAAGCGGTCGGAAGGCCTTAGCCTTTTGTTCATCACGCATGACCTTGGCATCGTGCGGCGGATTGCCGACCGGGTCTGTGTGATGCAGGGCGGCGAGATCGTGGAGCAGGGGGTGACGGCGGAGATCTTTGCCAACCCGCAGCATCCCTACACGCAGAAACTGCTGGCCGCCGAACAGAAGGGCGGGCCGGAGCCGGTGCCTGCGGGTGCGGTCGAGGTGGTGCGGACGGAAAACTTGCGGGTGTGGTTCCCGATTCAGAAGGGTTTTCTGCGCAAGACCGTGGGGTATGTGAAGGCGGTCAACGACGCCAGCCTGTCGGTGCGCGGCGGCGAGACCTTGGGCATCGTCGGGGAAAGCGGATCGGGCAAGACGACGCTGGCGCTGGCGATCCTGCGGCTGATCCCGTCGACCGGGCCGGTGGTGTTTCTGGGGCAGGACCTGCGCGACCGGAAAGGTGCCGCGATGCGGGCGTTGCGGCGCGAGATGCAGGTGGTGTTCCAAGACCCGTTCGGCAGCCTGTCGCCGCGCCTGACGGCCGAGCAGATCATCGCCGAGGGCTTGGGCGTGCATGGGCTGGAACCGGGGCGCAACCGGACCGAGATGGTGGCCGAAATCATGGGTGAGGTGGGGTTGGACCCGGCCGCGATGACCCGCTATCCGCACGAGTTTTCGGGCGGCCAGCGGCAGCGCATCGCGATTGCGCGGGCGATGATCCTGCGCCCGAAGCTGGTGGTGCTGGACGAGCCGACGAGTGCCCTGGACATGACGGTGCAGGTGCAGATCGTGGTGCTCTTGCGCGAGTTGCAGCGCAAGTGGGGGCTGGCTTACATCTTCATCAGCCACGATTTGCGGGTGATCCGGGCGATGGCGCACAAGGTGATGGTGATGCAGGCCGGGGACGTGGTGGAAAGTGGCGACTGCGGGGCAGTGTTTACCGATCCTCAATCCCCTTATACCAAGGCCTTGATGGCGGCGGCATTCGGACCCTGACCTTGAAGCTTCTTTTCGTGCACCAGAATTTCCCCGGCCAGTTCCTGAATCTGGCACCGGAGATGCAGCGGCTGGGCCATGATGTGCGGGCGCTGACCGATGTGGTGAACAAGACGAAAAGTGCTGTGCCAATGTGGCGCTATACCTTCAAGGCGGAAGCGGTTGATCCCGCGGCGACGCGGCTGGGGCGGAATTACACGACGATGAGCGACCGGGGGGTGATCGTGGCGCGCGCGGCGCAGCGGTTGCGCGCGGAGGGGTATGTGCCGGACGTGATCTTTGGCCATTCCGGCTGGGGCGAGACGCTGTTCTTGAAAGAAGTCTGGCCGGAAGCGAAGCTGCTGGTCTATGCCGAGTTCTATTATTCCGGTCAGGGTGCGGATGTGGGGTTTGACCCCGAGGCGGGGCCCGTCGGCTTCGATCAGGTGATGATCGCGCAAGGCCGGGCGACGCATCTTGGGCAGGCGCTGCTGCATGCCGATGCCGGGCTGTCGCCGACCGAATGGCAGGCCAGCCGCCATCCCGGCCCGCTGCGCCGGATGATCGAGGTGGTGTTCGACGGGGTGGATTGTGACCGGCTGGTCCCTGACCCTGCGGCGCGGTTTACCTTGCCGAACGGGCGGGTGTTGGCGCCGGGGGACGAGGTCTTGACCTTCGTGAACCGCAATCTGGAGCCGTACCGCGGGTTTCGGACCTTTATGCGGGCCTTGCCGGCGGTGCTGGCCGCGCGGCCTGAGGCGCAGGCGGTGATCGTCGGCGGTGACGAGATCAGCTATGGGTCCAAGCCGGTGGGCGGCGGCACCTGGCGCGAGACGATGCTGGCAGAGGTGGGCGGTGCGCTGGACCTTGGCCGCGTGCATTTCGTGGGAAACGTGGCCTATGACCGCTACGTCGATCTGCTGCATGTGTCCCGCGTGCATGCTTACCTGACCTATCCCTTCGTGCTGAGCTGGTCGATGGTCGAGGCGATGGCGGCGGGCGCGCTCGTGGTGGGGTCACGCACCGCGCCGGTTGAAGAGGTGATCGAGGATGGCGTGACCGGGCGGCTGGTCGATTTCTTTGACATTGCCGGGTGGTCATCGGCGCTGACTGACGCGCTGGCGCGGCCCGAGGCGTATCTGGCGATGCGGACGGCGGCGCGCGCGGCGGTGCGGGCACGGTATGACCTGCGCGCGGTCTGCCTGCCGCGTCAGGTGGCGTTGCTTGAGCGGCTGGTGCGCTAGACCGCTGCCGAGTGCAAGGCCTTGGTCTGGTCGTAGGCGTCGAAGGCGCGGGCGATCATCCGGGTCAGCGGTTTGGCCTTTTCCGGGATGATGAAGGCTTCGGGCGTGATCATGACCATGTCGCCGAAGGTTTCCCCGGCGGCGCGGAACAGGGTTTCGATGCGGTCGGGCGTGGTGTCGAAATCGCGCAGGAGTTCGGCGCGCGACACGCGGAAATCACACATCAGCGCCTCGATGATGCGGGCGCGAAGGGTGTCTTCGCCGGCAAAGCGGTGGCCGCGGTGGGTGGGGAAGTGGCCTGCGCGCACCGCCTTGGTGTAGGCAGCGGTAGCCGAGACGTTCTGCGCGAACCCTTGCGGGAAGCGCGAGATCGACGAGGCTCCAAGGCCGATCAGCACGGGCGAGGTGTCGTCGGTGTAGCCCTGGAAATTGCGGCGAAGGGTGCCTGCCTTGGCGGCCTTGGCCAAGCCGTCGGTCGGTTTTGCGAAATGGTCGATGCCGATTTCGTCGTAGCCATCCCAAAGGAACAACTGGCGCGCGGTTTCAAAGAGCGACAGGCGTTCCTGCGGGGTAGGCATGGTGTCGGAGGGGATCATCTGCTGGCGGCGGCTCATCCACGGGACGTGGGCATAGCCGTAAAGCGCCACGCGGTCGGGCGAGAGGGTGAGGAGTTTCTGCACCGAATCCGCGATGCGGGGGCCGGTCTGGTGCGGCAGGCCATAAAGGATGTCTGCATTCAGGCTGGTGATGCCACGGGCGCGGATGCGTTCGGCAATGTCGCGGGTCAGGGCGTAGCTTTGTTCGCGGCCGATGGTCTTCTGGATCAGCGGGTCGAAATCCTGCACCCCGATCGAGGCGCGGTTCATGCCCGAGGCGGCAAGCGCGTCGAGGCGGGGGTCGTCAACCTCGTTCGGGTCGATCTCGACCGAAAACTCACCATTGGGGGCCAGGGGGGCGACGGTAAAGATGGCGTCGGCCAGATCGCGTATCAGCCAGGCGGACAGGAGCGTTGGTGTGCCGCCGCCCCAGTGCAGGCGGCTGAGGCTGATGCCGCGCGGCAGGTGGGCGCGCAGCAGGTCAAGTTCCGCTTTCAACGTCTGGACATAGGCGATGACCGGTTCGTCGGAGGTGGTGCCTTGGGTGCGACAGGCGCAGAACCAGCACAGCCTGCGGCAGAACGGCACGTGCACATAAAGCGAAATTTCGGAATTTTCCGGGATTTCACCAACCCAGGTGGTAAAATCAGCCTCGGCCACGGTGCTGCCGAAGTGCGGCGCGGTGGGGTAGGAGGTGTAGCGCGGCACGCGGGCGTCAAAAAGACCGAGGCGGGTGAGTTGCGGGCGGTGTGTCATATGATTAAGTTAGGAGAAGGCAACCGTCGCACGCCTTGACTCAGATCAACATGAGAGAGCCAGACATGCAGGACCATTTTGTCCATCAGCAATGCGGTGATTGCCCGATCCGGCATCGCGCGGTCTGCGCACGCTGCGAAAGCGATGAATTGGCCGCGCTGGAGCAGATAAAATACTATCGCAGCTATCAGGCGGGGCAGACGGTGATCTGGTCGGGTGACCGGATGGAGTTTGTCGGTTCGGTCGTGACCGGGATCGCGGCGCTGACCCAGACGATGGAGGACGGGCGTCGGCAGATGGTTGGCCTGCTGCTTCCATCGGATTTCGTGGGGCGGCCGGGGCGGGCAGTTGCCGCGTTCGATGTGACGGCGACGACCGACCTGGTGATGTGCTGTTTCCGCAAGAAGCCGTTCGAGGAGATGATGAGCAGGACGCCTCACATCGCGCAGCGGTTGCTGGAGATGACGCTGGACGAACTGGACGCGGCGCGGGAGTGGATGCTGCTGCTTGGCCGCAAGACCGCGCGGGAAAAGATCGCGTCGCTGATTGCCATCATCGCGCGGCGGGAGGCTTCGTTGCAGGTGCGACGACCGAAGGGTGTGCTGTCGGTGGACCTGCCGCTGACGCGCGAAGAGATGGCGGATTATCTGGGCCTGACGCTGGAAACGGTCAGCCGGCAGATGTCGGCCCTGAAGAAAGACGGCGTCATCAGTCTGGAAGGCAACCGGCATGTTATGATCCCGGATCTTGACCGCCTGCTGGAAGAAGCGGGCGACGACAGTGACGGCGGGATGCTGGTCTGACCGCAGGATTTCAGAGAAATTTCAGCCGGGCAACCGGACGCGAGGCGGCGTCAGGTGCAGTCTGATCGGGCAAACAGCAGCGTGAGGACGCCATGCCCGTTTCCGAAGATTTCACCGGCGGTGTCGCAGACTGGACCGAGACCGGCGGTTGGCACGATTTCCATGACCTGATGGACGAGCTTTCGCGCGTCGGCGCGGGGGTGCCGGCCTTCAGTCTCTATGCCGATCCTGCTGCGATGAGCGAAGGGCCGGGCCTACCGCCGCGCAAGGGTTGGCTGGTGCCTACCCTGCGGATGGTGGGTGCCTGGCTGACGGGGATTGCCCGGCCGGTGCGGAGGCTGCAACGGGATTGACAGACCGGCCCCTCGTCCCGCAGCCTTTGCCGGTGGCTGGCTGAGTGCACGCAAGCGAGGGTCGCCAGGGTGGACGATGGGGTGGTCAGGATCGGCGCGTGCCGGCTTGCGCCGGGGCGCGGGCTTTTGCTGCGCGATGGCCAGCCGGTGCATATCCGGGCCAAGACCTATGCGCTGTTGTGTTTTCTGGTTGCCAATGCCGGGCGTGTTCTGGGCAAGGACGAGCTGATGGCCGCGTTGTGGCCGGGGCTTGTGGTGACCGAGGACAGCCTGACGCAAGTGGTGCGGGATTTGCGCCGGGTGCTGGGCGGTGATGCGGGCCACGTGCAGACAGTGGCGCGGCGTGGCTATCTGTTTCAGGCCGAAGCGCCGCGGGTGGTGGCGGAGGGTGGCACCCACGGGCCACGGGTGGCGGTGTTGCCGTTCGAGGCGCGATCAGATCAGGCAGGGGACATGGCGCTTGCGCTGGGTCTGGCCGAGGAGTTGACGCATGGACTGGCGCGCTATGGTCTGGTGACGGTGGTGGCGCGCCATTCCGCCTTTCAGTTCAATCCGGGCGTCGTGCCGGTGGCAGAGGTCGCGGCGCGGCTGGGGGCGGATTATGTGGTCGAGGGGAGCCTGCGCCGCCTGGGCGATGTGGCGGAGCTGTCGCTTTCGATGATGTCGGCAGAGGGCGGGCGGCAGGTCTGGGGGCAGAGCTATGCGCTGGGCCGGTCAGCCATGCGGTTGATGCAGGAGGACGCGCCGCACCATGTGGTGTCGCGGCTGATGCATGATGTGGAAAAGCGGATCGGGCTGCGCGCAGCGCCTTCGGCGACGGGCAATCTGGATGCGTTTGGTCATTTCGTGGCCGGGGTGGCGGCGTTGCGCAGCTATGGGCCGGGGGTGAACGAGGCGGGCCGCGCACATCTGGAGACGGCGGTGGCGCTGGACCCGGGGTTTGCGCTGGCGCACTGCTATCTTGCGTTGGCAGAACTGATCATCGGTGGCTACGTTGCCGCGCCCGAGCCGGTGAAGGCGCGGGCGCTGACCCGGGCGGAACATGCGCTGCGGCTGTCACCGGGGGACTCGCGCTGTTACTGGATGACGGGAACCGTGCGGCTTTATAGCGGACAGTTTCAGGCGGCCGAACTGGACATGCGCCGAGGTCTGGAGCTGAACCCCAGCGACGCCGACCTGTTGATGGCGCTGGGGCATGTCGTGACCGCGCGCGGCAACCCTGACGAGGGGGTGGCGCTGATGACCCGCGGGGTAGAGATCAACCCGCTGCATCCGCCGTGGTATCATCGGAACCTGTCACTCGCGCTGATCATGGCCGGGCGGTATGCCGAGGCCCGGGCGCGATGCCAGCTATTCCCGAAGGATTCGGCGCAGCGGCTGACGATGCTGGCCTGTTGCCAGGTGATGTGCGGTGACGCGGCGGGTGCGGCCGCGTCACTGGCGCGGGCCTTTGCGATGGACCCGGACTGGGACCCGCTGGCCAATGCGGACCAGTTGATCGCGCTGGAACACGATCACGACCGTGCGCGGTTTCACGCGATGATAGAGGCGGCGCTGAAGGCGTGGCGTGGCGGGTAAGGGCGGCTTTGTGCCGCCCCCGAGCGGTTCAGTGTGCGAGGAACACCGGCACTTCGGCGGCCTCGAGCATGTCGCGGGTGGCACCACCAAGGATTGCCTCGCGCAGGCGGGAGTGGCCGTAGGCGCCCATCACCAAGAGGTCAGCGTCAATGTCGCGCAGGTGCCGCGCCAGAATATCGGACACGCGGGGCATGGTCTTTGCCAACACCGTGACCTCGGCGTGGACACCGTGGCGGACGAGGAACTGGCACAGCAGTCCGCCGGGATCGGAGCGTTCAGGGCCGTGGGCGGGCGGGTCGATCACCACGATGGACACGCTGTCGGCGCGTTTCAGGAACGGCATGGCGCGGCGAGTGGCAACCAGCGCCTCGCGGCTTTGGTTCCAGGCAAGCACGATGCGGCGCGGATCGGTGTTGGCCATGCCCTTGTCGGGCACGATCAGCACGGGGGCCATGCCGTTGAACAGCGCGGCCTCGACCACAGCTTCGGCTTCGACGCCGTTGCCCTTGCCGTAGGGGCGGGGCAGGACGACGAGGTCGGCGTAGCGCGCGCGGCTGGCGACGACATCGGTCAGCGCGCCAAGCTGGCAAACCGCCGTTTCCACCGCGACGCGCAGGCCGGGTGGCTGGGCGGCGATGGCGGCGTTCAGGCCCTTTTCGGCGGCGCGGGCATCGTCTTCGGCGCGGTCCATCGCGGCGGCGATGATGACGGCCCCTGAGCCTACGTAGGAATATCCGACCTGCGTGCGGTCGACCCCAAGCGCCAGGGCATCAAGGTGCGCGTCATTGCGGATCGCGAGGGCCGCAGCGGCGGTGACCGAGGCATCAAGCCCGTCAGGTGAGGTGGCAACGGTCAGTAGCGATTTGTAGGCCATGATTCCGGCTCCTTTGGGGTTCTGGGTGCAGGTTAGCGTGCATTTCCGAGGGTCGGCCTTGATAAAGGTCAATTTCGTCGCACCCGGCAGTTGATGCAGATCAAGGTGACGATTCCCGCCGCAGCGCAGAAGTCATCCATTAGGACGTTTGGCCGAGGTCTGTCTTTCAGACCCGAGCGGGGCGCGGACTGCACGAAGGGACACGAAAGATGTGGGATTACCTGAAACTGGCGGGGTTGGGAGTGGTTGCGGTCTGTGCCGCAATTGCGGCCAACTACGCCCACGACCTTGCCTATATGGTGAACGCGATCACCGTCATGCTGGCGGCTGCTATCGCGTTTCTGTGGGTGCTGCGGACCGCCGGCGATGTGCGGGTGGTCAACCAGAACGAATACTTCGACAGCGTGATCCGGGCCGGGGCGATTGCCACCGCGTTCTGGGGCATTGTCGGGTTTCTGGTGGGGGTGGTGATCGCCAGCCAACTGGCATTTCCGCAACTGAACTTCGAGTTCCTGCAGGGCTACGGCAACTTTGGCCGGTTGCGCCCGCTGCACACCAGCGCGGTGATCTTTGCCTTTGGTGGCAACGCGCTGATCATGAGTGCGTTCTACATCGTGCAGCGCACCAGTGCGGCGCGCCTGTTTGGCGGGTCTTTGGGCTGGTTCGTGTTCTGGGGCTGGCAGTTGGTGATCGTGCTGGCGGCATCGGGCTATGTGCTGGGTGCGACGCAGGGCAAGGAATACGCCGAGCCGGTCTGGTACGTGGACATCCTGATCACGGCGGTCTGGGTTTCGTTTCTGGTGGCCTTCATGGGCACGCTCTTCAAACGCAAGGAGCCCCACATCTACGTGGCGAACTGGTTCCTTCTGTCGATGATCCTGACCGTGGCGATGCTGCATCTGGTGAACAACGCCGCGATTCCGGTGTCGATCTTCGGGTCGGCGCAGGTGCAGGTCTATTCGGGCGTGCAGGATGCGATGGTGCAGTGGTGGTATGGCCATAACGCCGTGGGCTTCTTCCTGACCGCGGGCTTTCTGGGCATGATGTACTACTTTGTGCCAAAGCAGGCAGAGCGCCCGGTCTACAGCTATAAACTGTCGATCATCCACTTCTGGGCGCTGATCTTCCTTTATATCTGGGCCGGTCCGCACCACCTGCACTACACCGCACTGCCGGACTGGGCCTCGACGCTTGGCATGGTCTTCTCGGTCATCCTGTGGATGCCGTCCTGGGGTGGCATGATCAACGGGCTGATGACGCTGTCGGGTGCCTGGGACAAGCTGCGCACCGACCCGATCATCCGGATGATGGTCGTCAGCATCGGCTTTTACGGCATGTCGACGTTTGAAGGCCCGATGATGAGCATCAAGGCGGTGAACAGCCTTAGCCACTACACCGACTGGACCATCGGTCACGTCCATTCCGGCGCGTTGGGCTGGAACGGGATGATCACCTTCGGCGTGCTTTACTATCTGGTGCCGCGGCTATGGAACCGCGAGGGGCTCTATTCGCTCAAACTGGTCAGCTGGCACTTCTGGCTCGCCACCATCGGGATCGTTCTCTACGCCTCCTCGATGTGGGTTTCGGGCATCATGGAAGGCTTGATGTGGCGTGAAGTGGATGCGAACGGGTTCCTGGTGAACGCGTTTGCCGACACGGTGGCCGCGAAGTTCCCGATGTATGTGGTGCGGGCTGCCGGTGGTGGCCTGTTTCTGGCGGGCGCGCTGATCATGTGCTGGAACTTGTGGATGACAGTGCGGGCGCAGCCTTCCAAGGCGACGCAGCATGCGTTCGTTCCAGCGGAATAAGGGGACGGACAATGGCTTTTCTTGACAAGCACAAGGCAATCGAAACCCATGCGACACTTCTGATGGTGCTGAGCCTTCTGGTCGTCACCATCGGGGGGATCGTGCAGATCGTGCCGCTTTTCTACCTGGAAAACACGATCGAGAAGGTGGAGGGGATGCGCCCCTACACTCCGCTCGAGCTTGAGGGCCGCAGCATCTACATCCGCGAGGGCTGCTATGGCTGTCACAGCCAGATGATCCGCCCGATGCGCGACGAGGTGGAGCGGTATGGGCATTACAGCCTCGCGGCGGAATCGATGTACGACCATCCGTTCCAGTGGGGGTCGAAACGCACCGGGCCGGATCTGGCACGGGTGGGCGGGCGCTATTCGGATGAATGGCATGTCGACCACTTTACCTATGCCAAGGCAGTGGTGCCGGAATCGGTGATGCCGCCCTACGGGTTCCTTGCGAACCGGGTGATCGACGGGAAGTACATCAAGGATACGATGGCCACGAACGCGATGGTGGGCGTGCCCTACACCGATGCGATGCTGGAAAACGCGGTTATGGACTTCAAGGCGCAGGTCGACCCGAACGGGGATTCCAGCGGGCTGGAAGAGCGGTATGGCGACGCGGCCTTCGGGACGCCGATCAACGTGCGCAACTTTGACGGCAGGCCGGAGCTGACCGAGATGGACGCGCTGATCGCCTATATCCAGGTGCTTGGCACGATGGTCGATTTTTCGACCTTCACGCCCGTGGCGAACCGGTAAGGGGGCAACGATGGAAACCTATTCCTTCCTGCGCCATCTGGCGGACAGCTGGTTCCTTCTGGCGATGACGCTGGGGTTTCTTGGCTTGTGTCTCTGGGCTTTCCGCCCCGGCAGTCGCAAAGCCCACGAGGACGTGGCCAATTCGATCTTCCGCAACGACGACCGTCCTGCGGAAGCCAACCCCTCGCCTAACTCGAAGGAGGCGTAAACCATGTGCGCCAAGCAAGTGAAGAAGGTGCCGAAGCAGGTAGAGACGACCGGCCACCAATGGGATGGCATCGAGGAGTTGAACAACCCGATGCCACGCTGGTGGGTGTGGACGTTCTACGCGACGATCGTCTGGGGCATCGGCTATACGGTGGCCTATCCGGCATGGCCGCTGATCAGCGGTGCGACGCCGGGGGTTATTGGAGCTTCGACCCGTGCCGATGTGGCGGCCGAGATCGAGCGGTTCGACGTGGCGAACGCAGCCATCAAGCAGCAGTTGGTGGCCGCCGACCTGAACGCCATCAAGGACAAACCGGAGCTGGCAAGTTTTGCCACGAACGCCGGGGCGGCCGTGTTCAAGACGAACTGCACGACATGCCACGGGTCCGGCGCGCAAGGGTTCGAGGGCAAGGGCTATCCCAGCCTGATCGACGACGACTGGCTGTGGGGCGGCACGATGGAGGATATTCATCTGACCATCACCCACGGCATCCGCAACACGACCGACCCGGACGCGCGCTATTCGCAGATGCCCGCCTTCGGTGTGGACGAGCTGCTGGACGCAACGCAGATCGGGCAGGTCACGGACTATGTGCTGAAAATCTCGGGTCAGGAGCATGACGCGGCTGCGGCGACTGCCGGGGCCACGATCTATGCCGAGAACTGCGCGGCCTGTCACATGGACGACGGTTCAGGCGACCGGGCGCAGGGCGCGCCGATGCTGTCGGATGCGATCTGGCTTTATGGCGGATCGCGCGAAAAGATCATCGAGACGGTGACCAAGGCGCGTTTCGGCGTGATGCCGAACTGGAACGGACGGCTGAGCGAGGATGAGATTCGCGCTGTCGCTTTCTATGTCCACAGTCAGGGCGGCGGCGAGTAAGCTGACCCTGATCACAGTTGAGGCAGCGGGCGGCGTCAATGCCGCCCGGTGCGTCTGAAAACCCCCCGGAGCCTTCCCGTGACCCTGCCCGATACCGATCCCCCCAGCCTTTACGTCGCGCGCGAGCCTGTTTTCCCGCGCCGTGTGAAAGGCGCGTTCCGCACGCTGAAGTGGTGGATCATGGCGGTGACGCTGGGCATCTATTACATCACGCCGTGGCTGCGCTGGGACCGGGGCCCGAACCTGCCGGATCAGGCGGTGCTGGTTGATATCGCCAACCGGCGGTTCTTTTTCTTCATGATCGAGATCTGGCCGCATGAATTCTATTTCGTGGCGGGGCTGTTGATCATGGCCGGGCTGGGGTTGTTCCTGTTCACGAGTGCGGCTGGGCGGGTGTGGTGCGGCTATGCCTGCCCGCAAACCGTGTGGACCGACCTGTTCATCCTTGTCGAACGTTGGGTCGAGGGCGACCGCAACGCCCGCATCCGGCTGCACCGGCAGCCGTGGAACTGGGAGAAGCTGGTCAAGAACGGCATCAAGTGGTGGATCTGGCTGGTGATCGGTCTGGCGACGGGCGGGGCGTGGATTTTCTATTTCACCGACGCGCCGACGTTGTTGCGGGATCTGGTCACGGGCCAAGCGCACCCGGTGGCCTACATCACCATGCTGATCCTGACCTTCACGACCTTCTTCTTCGGCGGGTTCGCGCGCGAACAGATCTGCATCTACGCCTGCCCCTGGCCGCGCATTCAGGCGGCGATGCTGGATGAGGATTCTCTGACCATCGGTTACCGCGACTGGCGGGGCGAGCCGAGGGGCAAGCAGAACGTGGAAGGCAACGGCGATTGCATCGACTGCATGGCCTGCGTCAACGTCTGCCCGATGGGCATCGACATCCGTGACGGGCAACAGATGGCCTGCATCACCTGCGGCTTGTGCATCGACGCCTGCAACGACGTGATGGACAAGATCGGCAAGCCGCGCGACCTGATCGGCTACATGGCGCTGACCGACGAGGTGCGCGAACGCGCCGGTGAGCCTGCAAAATCGGTCTGGGCGCATGTGTTCCGGCCGCGCACGGTGATGTATACCGTGCTGTGGGCCGGGGTCGGGGTCGGGTTGATCGTGGCGTTGTTCCTGCGATCCCCGATCGACGTGAACGTGACGCCGGTCAGGAACCCGACCTTTGTGACCCTGTCGGATGGCAGCATCCGCAACGCCTATGAACTGCGCCTGCGCAACAAGGGTGGGGCGGATTCGCAGTTTACCATCTCGGTCACGTCGGACGAGGTGGTGACGCTATCGTTGGAAGGCTCCGAGGGCCTGACCGTCACCGTGCCTGCCAACGAGACTATGACGCAGCGCGTGTATCTGACGGCGGCGGCAGGATCAGATGCGGCAACGGAAGACCGGACCGATGTTCGGATCTGGGTAGAACAGCAGGGCACCACCAACCGGGTTCACCACGATACAGTGTTCAATGGCAAGGAAGACGACGATGAGTGAGCTGACCGGGCGGCATGTGCTGGCGATTACCGTGGGGGCGTTTTCGGTGATCATCGCGGTGAACGTGCTGTTGGCCTACAAGGCCGTCAGCACCTTTCCGGGGCTGGAGGTCGACAATTCCTATGTGGCAAGTCAGGGCTTCAACGACCGCAAGGCTGCGCAAGAGGCGCTGGGTTGGCAGATGAAGCCGGGGTATGAGGGCGGGCGGATGACGCTGGCCTTTCATGACCGCAACGGGGTGGCAATGCCGGTGACGGATCTTCAGGTGCTGGTCGGGCGGACAACGGAGGCAAAGGATGACGTCTGGCCGGTGTTCGCCGCGCTGGGTGACGCCTATGTGGCCGAGGTTCCGCTGGCGCGCGGCAAGTGGATGGTCAAGGTAACGGCGCGGTCGCTGGACGGAGTGCTGTTCGAACAGCGGTCGGAACTGCATGTGAAGGGCTGAGCCGATGGCGCTGGCGGAAAGCTTCGACGAGGCGAACCGGCTGTCGGCCTGCCCGGCTTGCGCCGTGGTGCCAAGCGCCGAGCGGCTGGCGGCGATGGCCGCACCGGCCGAGGCGCGGATCATGCTGTCTTTGCCGATGGCGCATTGTGCGACCTGCATTTCCACGGTGGAGGGCGCACTTGGTGCCGTGCCGGGGGTGCGGTCGGCGCGGGTGAACCTGACGCGCAAGCGGGTGAGCGTGGATGCCTCGCCGGAAGTGACGGCGGCGGGGCTGATCGCGGTGCTGGCGGCCGAAGGGCAGGAGGCGCACGAACTGGACCCCGGCCTGTTGAGCACGACCGAGACCGACAAGCAGGGGCGCGACCTGCTGATGCGCTTGGGCGTCGCGTTCTTTTCGATGATGAACGTGATGCTTCTGTCGGTGGCGGTCTGGTCGGGGGCCGAGGCTGCGACGCGCGACATGTTCCACTGGATTTCGGCGGCGATAGCGCTGCCGACGGTGATCTTTGCCGGACAGCCGTTCTTCAAGTCGGCCTGGGCGTCTTTGCGCGCGGGGCGGCTGGGGATGGATGTGCCGATCTCGCTGGCGCTGATTTTGGCGTCGTCGATCTCGGTCTACGAGACGATGATGTCGGGGCATCATGCCTATTTCGACGCGGCGGTGATGTTGGCGTTCTTTCTGCTGCTGGGGCGGTATCTCGATCACCGGACGCGGGCGGTGGCGCGGTCGGCGGCGGAGGAGCTGGCGGCGCTGGAAGTGCCTCGGGCCTGGGTCATGGTGGATGGCGTCGAGGTGGAGCGCGCGATTTCGGCGGTGGTGGCGGGGGACACCGTCGTGGTGCGACCGGGGGGGCGGATGCCGGTCGATGGAGTGGTGACACTGGGCGCATCGGAGGTGGACCGCAGCCTTCTGACCGGGGAAAGCCTGCCGGTGTTTGCCGGCGTCGGCACCGTGGTCAGCGCGGGCGAGGTGAACCTGACGGGGCCATTGACGCTGCGGGTGACGGCGGCAGGCAAGGACAGTTCGCTGCACCGGATGGCCGATCTGGTGGCGGTCGCGGAAGGGGCCAAGACGCGCTACACGAGTTTGGCGGATCGGGCGGCGAAGCTGTATTCGCCGTTGGTGCATATCCTGTCGTTCAGTGCGTTCGGCTACTGGATGTGGGCGACGGGGGGGGATGTGCGCTATGCGATCAACATCTCGGCCGCGGTGCTGATCATCACCTGCCCCTGTGCGCTGGGGCTGGCGGTGCCGGCGGTGGTGACGTCGGCCAGCGGGCGGCTGTTCCGCAAAGGGCTTTTGATCAAGAACGGCACGGCGCTGGAGCGGTTGGCCGAGGTGGACACCGTGGTGTTCGACAAGACCGGGACGCTGACGATGGGCGCGCCCGAGGTCACGAACCTTGGCGCGCTGCCTGCCGACGTGGTGGCGGTGGCCGCTGGGCTGGCGGCGGGGTCGTCGCATCCCCTGGCGCGGGCATTGGCTGGCGTGGCTGGCGTGCGCGCGGCGGTCAGCGATGTGCGCGAGGTGCCGGGGTATGGGATCGAGGGCATGTGGCAGGGCCAGCGCGTGCGTCTGGGCCGGGCTGAGTGGTGCGGGGCCGAGCCGCTGGCGGTGACGGCGACGTATCTGAGCCTTGGCGGCACGGTGTATTCCTTCACCTTCGCCGATGCGCTGCGACCTGGGGCGGAGGCGGCGGTGGCGGCGCTGCGCGCGGATGGGCGTCGGATCATCCTTTTGTCCGGCGATGCGGTTGGAGCGGTGGCTGAACTGGCCGGGCGGCTGGGCATCGAGGAGTGGTCGGCGGGTGTGCTGCCCGCGGAAAAGGCGGCGCGGGTGGCGGCGCTTTCGGCCGAGGGGCGCCGCGTTCTGATGGTTGGCGACGGGCTGAATGACACCGGCGCGCTGGCGGCGGCGCATGTGTCGATCAGCCCCGCGTCGGCCCTGGATGCGGCGCGCGTGGCGTCCGATATCGTGCTTTTGGGGCAGGACATGGCGCCGATTGCCGATGCGGTCAGGATCAGCCGTCAGGCGGTGCGGCGGATGGTGGAGAACTTCATCATCTCGGGCGGATACAACGTGATCGCGGTGCCCTTGGCGCTGATGGGGGCGGCAACGCCGTTGGCGGCGGCACTGGCGATGTCGTTGTCGTCGATCACGGTATCGCTGAACGCGATGCGGTTGAAGTAATGGAGATTCTGGCCATCCTCATTCCGGTGTCGCTGCTGTTGGGCGGCGTCGGGCTGATTGCGTTCTTCTGGGCGATGAAGACCAAGCAGTTCGATGACCCCGAGGGCGATGCGAACCGCATCCTGACGAAGGAATGGGACGACCGGCCAAAACCGTAGGACGGTCAGGCAATCGTGACCGTCGCGTGGGGCAGGCCTTCGATTTCGACCGTGCAGATATCACCGGACACCAGCGGGCCGACGCCTGCCGGGGTGCCGGTGAAGATCAGGTCGCCGGGGGCCAGCGAAACCAGCTTTGACAAGGCGGCGATGATCGCGGGAACCGACCAGACCATATCCGACAAGCGTGCCGACTGGCGTTGCGTGCCGTTGACGATGCAGCGGATCGCGGCGTCGCCGATCGGGCCCGGGCGGATGCTGCCGACGATGGCGGATTTGTCGAACGCCTTGGACATATCCCACGGGCGGCGGGTTGCCTTGGCCTCGGCCTGAAGGTCGCGGCGGGTGAGGTCGTTGCCCGAGGCGTGGCCCCAGACCAGCGCCTCGGCCTCGGCTTCGGTCAGCATCGCGCCGCTGCGGCCGATGGCGACGACCAGTTCCGCCTCGTGGTGCAGGTTCGAGGTTGCGGGCGGATAGGGGATGCGGCTGCCCGATTCCACCACCGCATCAGCGGGCTTGGTAAAGAAGAACGGCGGCTCAGCCTCGGGGTCGCCGCCCATCTCGCGGCTATGTTCGGCGTAGTTGCGCCCGACGCAGAACACGCGGCGGATCGGAAAGCGTTCGGCCCGCCCGGTGACAGGAAGGGTGACGGTCGGCAGGGCCGGAAAAACAAGCGCGACCATCAGCCTTCTCCCAACGTTTCGCATGGAACGGCGCGCGCTTTCAGGCGACGGCAGGCAAGGTTCGCCTGTTCTTCGGTGAGGCCCATGAAGTTGGCGTGCCAGGCGCCGTCTTTCTGGCTGATCCGGCGCAGCCCTTCGTTCAGGGTGGCGCTTTCGGCAAGCGCGGTTTTCAGCAGCGCGCGTTCGGCTTCATAGCGCGAAGTGAAATCACCCACGTTGACGCCGAAGTTACGCCCGCCAGAGGTGGATTTCACGACCACGACCTCCGGTTCGGCAGCGGCCACCTCGACCTCGGCCGGTTCGGCGCTGTCGAAGATCGGGGCTTTGCGCGTGGTGATCGTGGCGACCGCAAGGGCGGTCACGGGGGTCGCGTCAAGCGGGCTTGCGTTGGCGGCGGCCACGGTTTCGACGTCGGTGACTTCGGGCAGGCCGTCCTTGATAAGCTGCGGCATTTCGGGCTGCATGTCTGCGGCGGCGATGATGCCTTCTTCGGTCAGAAGCGTGCCGGGGTCGGTTACCACAAGTTCCGGTTCGGCCTCGGCCTCGGCGACGACGACGTCCTCGGCCACGGCTTCGGGTGCCACGGCAACGAGGGCGTCGGCGGGGCGGTCGGGGCGTGCTTTTGGTTTGACGCCGGCAAGCGCGTCGTCGACCGGTGCTGCTTCGGCGAACAGGAAGGGCTCGGTAGCGTTGGCCAGTTGGGCGGCCTGCGCATCAAGCGTGCCGGGTTCGGCGGTGTTGGCAAGTGCAAGCGCCACGGCTTCATCGGTCGCGTCGTCCGAGACGGCAGCGGTTTCGACCGCCACGTCGGCCGGACCTTCTTCGATGGCTTCGGGAGCCGAAGCGATGGCTTCGGCCTGGAAATCCAGCGTGCCTTCTGGGGCGGGTTCGGCATTGGCTTCGACCAGCGCGCCTTCGATGCTTTCGGCCAGTGCAATGGCCACGGCGTCCGGAACGACCGGCACATCGGGACGCGCCTTGGGCCGGGGCGACACGCGCACCTCGCCCGAGACGCGGACGGTCTTGGCGGCGCCGCCTTCGGCATCCGGCACGTCGATCTGCGGTTCGGCACTGGCGATCAGCTGGTCGGCGGGCGCTTCGGGTGCGACGGGCGGCTGTTCGGTGACGCGGTTCTTGGCGGTCTTGAAGCCCAGATCCATCAGTTCGGCCATCTTGGCGTTGCGCTGCGCGGTCGAGGTGCCGCCGAACACGGTGGCAATGATGCGCTTGCCGCCGCGCTGCGCCGAGGCGGTCAGGTTGAAACCCGCGGGGTTGGTGTAGCCGGTCTTGATGCCATCAGCGCCTTCGTAGCTGTCAAGAAAGCGCGAGTTCGTGTTGCGCACGGTGGCGACCCCGGCATCCGCGGTGCGGCGCGAGAAGATGTTGTAATACTGCGGGAAATCGTAAAACAGATGTCGGCCCAGCGTGTTCATGTCACGCGCTGACGACAGATGGCCCTTGGCGGTCAGGCCGTTGGCGTTCTTGAAGGTGGTGTTGGTCATGCCAAGCTGCTTGGCGGTGCGCGTCATCCGTTTGGCGAAGGTTTCGGCATCGCCGCCGATGTGGTCGCCGATGGCCGACGCGGCGTCATTGGCTGATTTTACGGCCGCGGCACGGATCAGGTAGCGCAGGGCGATCTTCTGGCCCGGCTTCAGGCCCAGCCGCGATGGCGGCTGCGAGGCCGCGTATTTCGTGACAGTGACCCTGGTATCCAGCGACAGGCGGCCCGCTTCGATTTCCTGAAACGCGATGTAAAGCGTCATCATCTTGGTCAGCGAGGCCGGGTGCAGCCGCGCGTCGGCGTTCTTTTCGTACAGCACCTCGCCGGAGCGGGCGTCGATCACGATGGCTGCGAAGGGTGCCGCCTGAGCCGATGATGTGAAAACGACGGCGAAAGCCGCGAATGCAACGAGATAAATGCGGATGATCCGCCCGAATAGCGATGCCACGTCGCCGTCCCTTTGCCTGTCCGACCCGAATTCCCGGTGTCGATTTTTCTGCCTCGCGATGAGGCTAGCACAGCCACCCGGTTCCGAAAACCCACATTTTACAATGACTTTGCCGGAGTAGCTCATTCAGTTGCAGGGATGCAGCAGTCTGCAACGGAGGGCCATATGTAGGGTGTGTCGGCGCTTTGAAGGCTAGGTGTAGACCTTCAAGCGAGGCGAGCCACAAGCGCGGGAAGCGCCGAGAGGTCGGTCAGTTCGTGAAACCGGTGATGGTCGGCCGGAAGGTCAGCGGTTTCCAGCGCCCATGTCAGACCATGCGGGATGTAGACGCCCCAACTGCCAGCCTCCAGCGCGGGAATGACATCGGATTTCAAGGAATTGCCGACCATCATGGCCTGATCGGCGCCGGTGCCGTGGCGGTGGAAGATCGTGGTGTAGGCGGCAGCAGTTTTGTGCGACACGATCTCGACCGCGTCGAACAGATCGCCAAGGCCGGATTGCGCAAGCTTGCGTTCCTGATCCAGAAGGTCGCCCTTGGTGATCAGGACAATGCGATACGCCTGCGCCAGCGCCGCGACGGTGGCGCGAACGTGAGGCAAAAGTTCGATCGGGTGTTCCAGCATCTCACGCCCGGCGGCGACCAGTTCGGCGATGACCGAGGCGGGAACGCGGGCATCCGTCACCTCGATCGCGGTCTCGATCATCGACAGGGTAAAGCCCTTCACGCCGAAACCGTAGTGGCCGATATTTCGGCGTTCAGCGGCAAGCAGGCGGTCGTGCAGATGAGCGGCATCGGCGTAGTTGGCAAGGAGCGCAGCAAAGCGGTCCTGCGTCAGCCGGAAGAACGTCTCGTTCTGCCACAGCGTATCGTCCGCATCAAAACCGATCGTGCTGAGCATGGCTGTCCCCCCTTTTCAGCTTGTTGCCTTGGATCAGGCGCAGGGTGCAAGGCCCGCGCGCCCCTGACCCCTTTCCGCCGCAGCAAAATCGGCTATATTGGCTCCACAAGCGCTTGATCCCCGAATCCACCCTGACGGAGCCACTGACCCGTGTCGCAACGCCCATTGATGATGTCCGACAAGACGGATGGTCCGGGGCAGGACACGTCTTTGCTGACCAAGCCGAAATCCAAGACCGAGCGGCCGCCACTCTACAAGGTGATGCTGCTGAACGATGACTACACGCCGATGGAGTTTGTCGTGCATGTGCTGGAGCGGTTCTTCGGGCTGAACCATGCGCAAGCCTTCGATATCATGCTGACGGTCCACAAGAAGGGGCTGGCGGTGGTTGGGGTGTTTTCGTTTGAAGTGGCGGAAACCAAAGTGGCGCAGGTGATGGATTTCGCCCGCCGGCACCAGCATCCGCTGCAATGCACGATGGAAAAGGAATGATCCGCGCCTTTTCCCCGGCGGGAGTGTAGGGCGCTTCGGCGCCTGCCCATGCGGTCAGCCCGACTTTCCCTTGCGCTGGAAACCGGTGCCTTTGCGGTGCCGGACGATGGTCTGATTGCGGTTTACCGTCCGCGCATCGGTGATGATCTGTCCCATCTGCCGCAGGACCGGGTTGTCGTGCTGACCGGGTTCAAGCCGGACCATGACCATTTCGCGCAACGCTATCGGGTGGAACCCGCACCTCCCTATGCGGCGGCGGTGGTCTGTCTGCCGCGCGCCAAGGCCGAGGCGCGGGCGCTGATCGCGCAGGCGGCGGCAGAGGTAGCTCCGGGTGGGGTGATCGCGGTTGATGGGCAAAAGACCGACGGAGTTGATGCGATCTTGAAGGATCTGCGCGGGCGGGTCGCGGTGTCGGAAAGCCTGTCGAAGGCACATGGCAAGCTGGCGACGTTTCGCGCCGGGCCGGGGCTTGAGGATTGGGCGGCGCGGCCAACGGTGATCGAGGGTGGTTTCCAGACGCTGCCGGGCGTGTTTTCTGCGGACGCACCCGACCGCGGATCGGTGCTTCTGGCGGTGGCGCTGCCTGCCAAGCTTGGCCCCAAGGTGGCCGATCTGGGCGCGGGCTGGGGCTTTCTGGGCCGCGCGATTCTGGCGCGCGAGGGGGTGAAACGGCTGGAAGTTGTCGAAGCCGATGAGGCCGCACTCGCCTGTGCGCGAGTGAACCTGCCGGACGAGCGGGTGCGGTTCCACTGGGCCGATGCGACGACCTTCCGGCCCGAAAATCTGGTGGAAACCGTGGTGATGAACCCGCCCTTCCACACGTCGCGCGCGGCGGATCTGGCGTTGGGGGTTTCCTTTATCCGCGCCGCGCGGCGGATGCTGGCGCCCGACGGGGTGCTGTGGATGGTTGCGAACCGCCACCTGCCCTATGATGCGGTGCTGACCGAATTGTTCCTGAGCGTGGAGGACGCGGGCGGTGACGGCGCGTTTCGCGTGATCCGCGCGGCCAAGCCCAGACGCGCAAAACTCTGACCCTGAACTGACCTCGATCGGAGCGACCTGATGTCCTTTTCCATCTCTGGCAAGACTGCCATCGTGACCGGAGCCGCGAACGGCCTTGGTCTGGCCATTGCACGGCATCTGGTCGACAAGGGTGCCAATGTGATGTTCGCCGACATCGACGAAGCACGGCTGGAGGAGGAGGTCGGGGAAGAGGCCCGGGCCGAAGGCGCGGTACGGATGTTCGCGGGCGATCTGACCGAAAAGCTGACCATCGCGAACCTGCTGTCGGCCACCTTCGATGCGTTCGACCGCGTGGACATCCTGGTGAACGCAAGCCGCAAGATGGTGGTGTCGGACCTTTTGAACCCCGAGGGCGACTGCGTCGAGGATCTGTTGCAGCAAAACCTGCTGACCGCGTTGAGGCTGTCGCAGATGACGGCGAAGCGGATGATCCAGCACGGTGAGCGGGCCGAGCTTGAGGCGGGCACGATGCTGGGGGCGATCATCAACATCTCGTCGATTGCCGCGCAGCACACGCGGCCCGAGCTGTTGGGATATTCCATCGCGTCGGCAGCGATTGACCAGATGACGCGGTCGATGGCCGTGGCGCTTGCGCCAAAGGGCATCCGGGTCAACGCGATTGCCTTTGGCAGCGTGATGAGCGCCAGCCTGCAGACCAGCCTGAAGGAACACCCCGACTATCGCGACTGCATCGCTGATGGCACGCCGCTTGGCCGGATTGCGGCACCCGCAGAGCTGGCCGAGGTGGTGCAGTTTCTTGCGTCCGATGCGGCGGGGTTCGTGACGGGTCAGGTGATCACGGTGGATGGCGGGCGCAGCCTGATTGACGCGGTGTCCGCGCCCGCGCACTGATCATTCAGGATACTGCGCCCGGCATTGGGCGATGACCGGTTCGGCCGCGCGGGCAAGCTGGGCCCGCTTGACACGCAGTCCGTCCAGCTTTTTCGCCTCGGCGGCAAGGTCGATGGCCTTGGGGCGGCGGATGGTTTCCTGCTCTTGGTCCAGACACAGGCGCGGTGGTGGCGGCTGCTCGCCTTCGGCCACCGGCGGGGGATCGCAATATTCCCAGCTTGGCGTCCAGATGGTGACTTCCTCGTAGGCGTAGCCACGGTCGAGGTTGCCTTTGGTTTCGGCGATCAGGCGGTCAATTGTGCGTAGGTCACGGGTGTTGCGGTTGATGCACTGTTCTTGTGGCGTGCCGCAGGCGGTGAGGGCCAGAAGGGCGGGAAGAAGAAGGCGTTTCATCGGTGAACTCGCTTTCTGAAGGGCCACGCGGGCCAAATGTCCTGTTGGAAAGGGTTACGCCACGGTGTTAGGCATGGCGCTGTCAGCTTTGGGAGACATGACGATGACCGATCCGTATGACAGCCACAAGTCCCGTGCCGCCGCATGGTTCCGGGTTTTGCGCGACCGGATCGTAGCCGAGTTCGAACGGCTGGAAGATGAGTTCGGGTCCGGCACTCCCGGTCGGTTCGAGGTGACGCCGACGGTGCGGGCCGATGGCGGCGGCGGGCTGATGAGCGTGATGCGCGGCGGGCGGGTGTTCGAGAAGGTGGGCGTCAACGTATCCGAGGTGCATGGCACCCTGGGCGAACGCGCGCAAAAGGCGATGGCGGCCCGTGGGGTGCCCGGAATGGCGGAAGACCCACGGTTCTGGGCGAGCGGGATTTCACTGGTGGCCCACATGGTCAACCCGCACAGCCCAGCAGTGCATATGAACACACGGATGTTCTGGACGCCGGGGGCCGCGTGGTTTGGCGGCGGGTCGGATCTGAACCCGGCAATCGAGTATGCTGAGGATACGGCGCATTTTCACGGGGCGATGCAGGCGGCATGTGATGCCCATTCGCCGGACTATTACCCCCGGTTCAAGGCGTGGGCGGATGAGTATTTCTTTGTGCCGCACCGGGGGCGTGCGCGGGGGGTGGGCGGCATCTTCTATGATGACCTGAACACCGGCGACTGGGAGGCGGATTTCGCGTTCACTCAAGCCGTGGGCAGTGCGTTCCTGCCGGCCTTTGTGCCGGTGACCGAGCGGCGGCAGGGAATGGCATGGAGCGAGGACGACCGGGAGCAGCAGTTGCGGCATCGCGGGCTTTATGCCGAGTACAACCTTGTCTACGACCGGGGCACCAAGTTCGGGCTGGAGACGGGGCATGATGCCAATGCGGTGCTGATGAGCCTGCCGCCCATCGCGAAGTGGTATTGAGATGGCCGATATCGAGGTGACGGCGGCCTATGGGTCGGTGGTCGAGGATGAGGGCCAGTTGTTCGTGGGCTTTGCCGAGGGCGAGGAAGAGGACGAGGGATATGTCCTGTTCCGGCAGGCAGTGGAGGGTGGGCCGGTCTGGTTCGAGGTGACGGACGAAGCCTTTGGCGCGGAGGATGCGGTCGAGGCGGTGGTGGCGGGGCCGGTGGGGTTGATGATCGCCATCCGACCGGAGAAGGCCGGGGCTTTGGGCTGGGCATCATCGGTGGCGGTGAAGATCAAGCCGGGGGCCGATGGGCGGGACGAGGCCTTTGCCGCGCTGGCGGGGATGCTGGGGCCGCTTTGGCAGGCTGAGGACTAGCTTGTCCCCATGCTCGTCCTTTGGCCTGTCCCACCGTGGGACAGGCTTTTCGATGCAATGAAATCAAAGGCTTGACGGTGCGGGTTAGGGGTTTCTTAACCGCTTACGCCACCCGCCGTTCACCCGGCGCGAAGGGGCTCAGCTTCAGCCAGTGCTGCATCGCGCGGGCAATGGCGGGGTCGCCGTCAAGCTGCACCTTGCCGGCCTGGACCTCGGCGCTGAGGCGGGCGACGCCCATCCAGATCGAGGTCATGGTGCGCAGAGAGCTGGTGACAAGAAGATCGACCTCGTATCCCGGATCGAAACTGCACAGGTCCACCCTGCCTGATTCCACGACCAGCCAGTAGTTGCGCTGGGCTGGTGCCAGTTCCGGATACAGAAACTGTATCGTGCAGCGGCGCTTTGGCAACGGATCGGTGGCAAGGTTGCGGCGCATGTCCCACATCAAAAGCGCAGGGTCGAGATTGCGCAGTGACAGGCGCGATTCCACCCAGCGCTGGCCCCAGATGCCGATGCCCACAATGATGGACCGCAAATCTTCACCTGCTTCGGTGAGGTGGTATTCAAAGAGGCCGCCTGTGGTGGGAACCGTGCGCACCACACCGGCCAGTTCCAGTTCCTTGAGGCGTTTTGACAAGAGCGTCGGCGACATGCGCGGCAAGCCCCGGCGCAGATCGTTGAAGCGGGTGCTGCCGGCCAAAAGCTCGCGCAGGAGAACGACCGTCCAGCGGGAGCAGATCACTTCGGCGGCCATGGAGACGGGGCAGAACTGGCCGTAGCTGGACGACTCGGTCATGGCGAGATCCTTCTGCGATGCCTTAGCCTACCACCGCAGCGCCCTGCGCCCTAGTACAGTTCATGGACTGGCCGGGCCGGGGCGGTTTGCGGGAAGATGGGGGTATTCCAGAAAGGAGTGCAGCCATGACATTGACAGCAGAACGACCGGTCGAGGCGGTTTTTGACGCGGTCGCGATGGCCGAAGGCCTGAGCGAGCAAATCGCGGCCGGGGCGGCGGAAGCGGATGCCGAAGACCGCTTTGTGGCCGAGAATTACGCACTTTTGAAGGGCGTGGGGCTGGTCGCGGCGGGCGTGCCGAGGGAACTGGGGGGCGGTGGCGCAGAGGTGCGCGAGTTGGCGGCGATGCTGCGGGTGCTGGCACGGGCCTGCGGATCGACCGCGCTGGCCTTTGCGATGCACACGCATCAGGTGGCAATCCCGGCCTGGCGCTGGAAACATCAGAAGGTTGCCGCCGTGGAGCCGTTGCTGAAGCGGATCGCGGCGGAAAACATCGTCCTTCTGTCCAGCGGTGGGTCGGACTGGATCAACGGGTCGGGCGCGGCGCGAAAGGTGGAGGGCGGTTATCGCATCTCGGGGCGCAAGATCTTTACCTCGGGCGCGGCGGCGGGCGATGTGTTCATGACCGGCGCGGTGCTGGAGGAGGATGGGCAGAAATACGTGCTGCATTTCGGCGCGTCGATGAAGGCACCCGAGGTGAAAATCCTGGATACCTGGCACACGCTGGGGATGCGGGGCACCGGGTCGCATGACGTGGTGCTGGACGATTTGTTCGTGCCGGATGCTGCGGTGGCGCTGAAGCGCAAGGCGGGCGAGTGGCATCCGTTGTTTCAGGTCATCGCGACGATCGCCTTCCCGCTGATCTACGCGGCCTATCTGGGCGTGGCGGACAGTGCGTGCAACATCGCGCTGGAGCTGGCCAAGAAGCGGCCGGTCACACATGA
This sequence comes from uncultured Alphaproteobacteria bacterium, assembly GCA_963822435.1. Lineage (GTDB taxonomy): Bacteria > Pseudomonadota > Alphaproteobacteria > Rhodobacterales > Rhodobacteraceae > JAUYQR01. The sequence goes on along the minus strand of CAWGHN010000003.1, from coordinate 458,546 downwards.
CGCGCGGGCGCTGGCGGGGCAGATGATGACGCAGTTGCGCGGTGCCGAAGCGGCGCACGAGACAATGCTTGCGGCGGTGGACCGCAACGCACCTTCGGCAGACACCGTCAATCAGGTGCTGATGGGCAAGATCCTGGGGGCGGATCACGCGATCCGTGCGGTTGAACTGGCGATGGAACTGGCAAGCGGCGCGGGGTTCTACCGATCTGCCGGGTTGGAGCGGCGCTTTCGCGACATTCAGGGTGTGCGGTTTCACGCGCTTCAGCGAGGACCGCAGGCGCAATACGCGGGCGCAATGGCGCTGGGTGAATCTGTCGCGACGGTGTTCTGACGGCCTGGGGCGCGGGGGTCAGACCCCGCGCACCGTATCAATCATCAGTTGCACGTTGTCGGGGTTGGCGTCGGGCGTGATGCCGTGCCCGAGGTTGAAGATGTGCGGGCCTTTCGAAAATGCGCGCACGACATGCTGGGTGGCGGCGACCAGCGCCTGACCGCCCGTCACCATGTGTTCGGGCGCAAGGTTGCCCTGCACGCAGCCGTCGATCTGCACGTTGGCGGCGGCCCATTCCGGGCTGACCGAATTGTCGATCGCCACGCAATCGGCCCCGGTCTGGTGCCCAAAGCCGATGTAGCCCTGCCCCGCCTCGCGCGGGAAGGCGATGATCGGCACGCCGGGGTGGCGGGCCTTCAAGGCGCTGATGATGCGGGCGGTGGGGGCGGTGGCGAAATCGCGGAAATCCTGGCCTTTCAGGCTGCCAGCCCAACTGTCAAAGAGTTTGACGACCTCGGCCCCGGCCTCGATCTGGGCGGAGAGGTATTCGATGGTCGCCTCGGTGATGCGGTCGATCAGCGCCTCGAAGGTGGGGCGATCGGAGTCTTTCAGCGCGTGGGCGGCGGCCTGATCCTTCGATCCCTTGCCCGCGATCATGTAGGTGGCGACGGTCCAGGGCGCACCGGCGAAACCGATCAGCGTGGTTTCGGGCGGGAGTTCGGCAGCAAGGAGGCGGACGGTTTCATAGATCGGCGACAGGGTGTCGTGGATCGCCTCGGTCGGTTTCAGGTTGGCGACCTGGCCCATCGTGGTGGTGGTTTCCATCCGCGGGCCTTCACCGGTCTCGAACCACAGCTTTGGGCCAAGCGCTTGGGGAAGCAGGAGAATATCGGCAAAAAGGATGGCCGCGTCGAACCCGTAACGGCGAATCGGTTGCAGCGTGACCTCGGCGGCCAGTTCGGGATTGTAGCACAGCGACAGGAAATCGCCGGCCTTGGCGCGGGTGGCGCGGTATTCGGGCAGGTAGCGGCCGGCCTGACGCATCATCCAGATCGGCGGGGTGGGCAGAACCTCGCCCTTCAGGGCGCGCAGGATGGTTTTGGTCATGGTCAGCCTTTTTTCGGTTTGGCAATGGGTCGGCTGGCGGGGCGGGCTTGTCAAGAGTTGTCAGGCCAAGGTGACAGTTGTAAGCCTGTCGCCATGAGCGATGATTTGCCCCACCCCGCGCAGCCCTTGAAGATCGGAACCCGTGGTTCGCCCCTTGCGCTGTGGCAGGCGCATGAGGTCAGGCGCTGTCTGATGGCGGCGTTCGCGCTGCCGGAAGATGCGTTCGAGATCTGCGTGATCAAGGTGCTGGGGGACCAGATCCTGGACAAGGCGCTGAAGGATATCGGCGGCAAGGGGTTGTTCACCCGCGAAATCGAGGAGGCGCTCCTGGCCGGCGGCATCGACATCGCGGTGCATTCGATGAAGGACATGCCGACCGTGCAGCCGGAGGGGCTGGTGCTGGACTGCTACCTCGCGCGTGAAGACGTGCGGGATGCGTTCGTGTCGCCCACGGTCGCGACGCTGAGCGATCTGCCGCTTGGTGCGGTGGTCGGGTCATCGAGCCTCAGGCGGCGGGCGCAGCTTGGATTGCGCCGGCCGGACCTGAAGCTGGTGGAATTTCGCGGCAACGTGCAGACCCGGATGAAAAAGCTGGAGGATGGCGTCGCGGTGGCGACGTTCCTGGCGATGGCGGGGCTGAACCGGCTTGGGATGACGCATATGGCGCGCGGACCGGTCGAGGTGACCGAGATGCTGCCGGCGGTGGCGCAGGGTGCCATCGGGGTGGAACGGCGGTCGGCTGACGCGCGGGTGGCGCGGCTGCTGGCTGCTATCCACGACGGGCCGACCGGCGTGCGGCTGGCGGCGGAACGCGGGTATCTCGCGACGCTGGATGGCTCGTGCGAGACGCCGATCGCGGGGCTGGCGGTGATCGAGGGTGACCAGTTGTGGCTGAGAGGCGAGATCCTGCGGCCTGACGGATCGGAAGTGATCGAGGGCGAGCGCCGCGGTGCGGTGACGGAGGCGGCCGAGGTCGGGCGGACGCTGGCGGATGAGCTGTTGAGCCGCGCGCCAAAGGGCTTCTTTGCCTGGCATTAGGCGCAACGGGGCTTCTGGCTTCCTCTTTGCGCAAATATCCCACGGGGGTGCGGGGGTGTGAAACCCCCGCTTTCCGCGGTCAGTCCTGCGCGCGCAGCACCTGGGCCGGGCGCGCCGCAAGCGGGCGCCAGGCGAAGGCGAGGCCGGCGAGGAGGGTGGCGAGGATGCCGCCCACGATGATCGCGAAGGCCGAGACCGGCTCGAACCGGTAGGTGCCGTCCATCACGAAGGTCATCACGGCCCAGCCTGCCAGCGCACCTGCCACGACCGCAACGGTGCCGGCGGCCGCGCCCATCAGGGCGGAGCGCAGCGCAAAGCTGGTCAGGATGCGGGCGCGGGTCGCGCCGAGGGTTTTCAGGATCGCGGCCTCGTAGACACGGGCGCGTTCGCCGGCCGCCGCCGCGCCGATCAGCACGATGAAGCCGGTCAGCAGGGTTGCGGCGGCAGCCCAGGCGGTGGCTGTGGCGATGGCGCCAAGCGCTTCGGTCACACGGTCGACGGCTTCGCGGATGCGGATTGCGGTGATGTTGGTCCAGGTTTTCGTGACGTCGCGCAGAATCTCGGCCTCGGCCTCGGGCGGGGCGTAGACGGTCGAGATGAAGGTGTGCGGCGCGCCTGCCACGGCGGCGGGGTTCATCGAGATGACAAAGCCGATCCCGGCAGAGGAAAAATCAACCTCGCGGAACGAGGTGATGGTGGCGTTGATGTCGCGGCCGAGGATGTTGACGGTCAGCTTGTCACCGAGTTTCAGGCCGATCTCGTCGGCCTCTTCCTGCGCGAAGGATATCTGCGGCTCGCCTGCGTAATCGGCGGGCCACCATTCGCCAGCGGTGATCTTGGTGCCTTCGGGCGGGGTGGCGGCGTAGGTCAGGCCACGGTCGCCGCGCACCACCCAGTGGTCGGTGACTTCGGTGGCGGGCTTGCCGTTGATCATGGTCACGACGCCGCGCAGCATGGCCGCGCTTTCCATGTCGGTCACGGCGGGGTCGGCGTCCATCCGGGCGCGGAAGGCGTCGATCTGGTCGGGCTGGATGTCGACGAAGAAGAAGGCGGGCGCGCGTTCGGGCAGATCCTGGTCGATGGCGGTGCGGAGGTTTGCGTCGATCTGGCCGACGGCGGCGAGGACGGAAAGGCCGAGGCCGAGGGAAAGGATCACGCTTGTCGCTTCGGACCGCGCGCCGCCAATGGAACCGAGCGCAAGGCGCAGGGGCACGCGGCCACGGGCGAGGTGGGCGGTGCGGCGCGCGACGCGGCGCAGGCCCCAGGCGGCAAGGGCGAGGACGAAAAGCGAGCCGAGGACGCCGCCGGCCGCGCCGAGGGCGAGTTCAGGGATGCCGGAGAGAAGGACTGCACCGCCGATCAGAAGAACCGCGAGGCCGACGAGGGCGGCGATGTAGATGGTGCGGGGGCGGCCACGCTGGCCTTCACCACCGCGGTAAAGGGCGGCAGCGCGGACGTTTTCGGTGCGGGCAAGTGGCCAGAGGGTGAAGAGAAGGGCGGTGACGAGGCCGTAGAACGCGGCCTCCACCAGCGGCATGGGCGAGACGGTGATGTTGGCGGGGAACGGCAGTTGCGCCTCGATCACCGGGGCGAGGAGGAGGGGGAGGCCCGCGCCGAGGATCAGGCCTGCTGCCGTGCCGACAAGGGCGAGGGCGAGGATCTGGGCAAGGTAGATGCGGAAGATCAGGCTGCCTTCGGCCCCGATGGTCTTGAGGGTGGCGATGGTCGGGATCTTGCCTTCAAGGTAGGCGCGCACGGCGGCCGAGATGCCGACGCCGCCGACTGCCAGGCCCGCAAGGCCGACGAGGACGAGGAAGCTGCCGATCCGGTCGACGAAGTTTTCGATGCCGGGCGCGGCGCGGCGGCTGTCGGACCAGCTTATCCCCTTGTTGCGGAAGGTGTTTTCGGTGGTTGTCTTGAGGGTTTCAAGATCGGTGCCAGGGGGGAGGGCGAGGCGGTATTCGGTCTCGTAGAGCGAACCGGGGGCGAGGAGGCCGGATTGGGCCAGCGCCTCGGTGCGGATGAGGGTGCGGGGGCCGAGGGTGAAGCCGCCGGTGCTGTCGGGTTCGCGCAGGAGGGCGGCGGTCAGGCGGAATTGTTGCGTGCCGAGGGTGAAGGTGTCGCCGATCTTGAGCGAGAGGCGCGAGATCAGGACGGGGTCAAGGACCGCGCCGGGGAGGCCGTCGGCGGTGGCGAGGGCGTCGGCAAGGGGGATCGCCGGGTCAAGGGTGACGGCGCCGTAGAGGGGATAGTTGGCGTCGACGGCCTTGATCTGCGTCAGCGCCGAGTCGCCTTCGATCACCGCCATCGAGCGGAAATCGACCACCTCGGAGCGGCGGGTGGCGATGCGGTCCATGTAGGCCAGTTCTTGGGCATCGGCGAAGCGGTAGGTGAACTGCATCTGCGCGTCGCCGCCCAGAAGGATGGCGCCCTGATCCTCGAGCCCGGACTGGATGGCGGCGCGCAGGGTGCCGACGGCGGCGATGGCCGCGACGCCCAAGGCGAGGCAGAGGAGGAAGATGCGAAAGCCCTTCAGGCCGCCCCGAAGTTCGCGGCGCGCGATGCGGAGGGCGAGGCTCATTCGGCAGCCGCTTTCAGGCCGGCTTTCGGTTCGGCTTTTGGATCGGGGGCAAGGCGGCCATCGGCGAGGCGGATGACGCGGTCGCAGCGGTCGGCCAGTTCGGGGGCATGGGTGACGAGGACGAGGGTGGCGCCGTGGCGGTCGCGCAAGCCGAACAGCAGGTCCATGATCGCCTGGCCGTTGACGCCATCGAGGTTGCCGGTGGGTTCATCGGCCAGCAGAATCGCGGGGCGGGGGGCGGCGGCGCGGGCGAGGGCGACGCGCTGCTGTTCCCCGCCCGACAGTTGCGAGGGGTAGTGGTTCATCCGCGGGCCAAGGCCAACGGAGGCCAGTTCCGCCTCGGCGCGGGCGTAGGCGTCGGTCAGATTCGCGAGTTCCATCGGTAACGCCACGTTTTCCAGCGCCGTCATGGTGGGAATGAGGTGGAAGGATTGGAACACCACCCCCATATTCCCCCTACGGAAGCGGGCGAGCGCGTCTTCGTCCATCGCGGTAAGATCCTGGCCCAAGGCAAGGACCGAGCCGCCGGTGGCACGCTCGAGACCGCCCATGAGCATGAGGAGCGATGATTTGCCCGACCCAGATGGCCCGATGAGCCCGACCGTTTCGCCGCGTGTGATGGTGAGGGAGATGCCTTTCAGGATCTCGACCGGGCCGGCGTTGCCTTGGAGCGTCAGGCGCGCGTCGGTGAGCGCGAGGATCGGATCGGTCATGGGTGCTGTCCTTAAGGCCGTGTCTGGAAAGGCATATGGCGTGGTTTCGTGCGTTCGCAATGCTGTGGTTGCAATCTTTGCACTGTCAAGTTCGGTTTTCGCCGAGCCTGTCACGATCGTGGCATTGGGTGACAGCCTGACGGCGGGGTTCGGGCTGGAAAATCAGGCAGACGGGCTGGTGCCGCAGTTGCAGGACTGGCTGCGCGCCAAGGGCGCGGATGTGGTGGTGCTGAATGCGGGGGTGTCTGGCGATACCTCGGCCGGGGGGCTGGCGCGGGTGGACTGGGCGCTGGGGCCGGATGTGGACGCGCTGATCGTGACGCTGGGCGGCAACGACATGCTGCGGGGGCTGGATCCGGCGGGGACGCGGGCGAGCCTTGAGGGGATCTTGCGCAAGGCGGCGGAACAGAAACTGCCGGTGCTTTTGGTGGGCATGCAGGCGCCGGGGAACTTCGGACCCGATTACAAGGCCACGTTCGACGCGATGTATCCGGATCTGGCGGCGAAATATGGCGCGTTGCTGGCGGCGAGTTTCTTTGGCGGGCTGGTGGCGGCGGGGGCCACCGCAGGCGATCCGGCGAGTTTTGCGCCGTTCATGCAGGCGGACGGCATCCATCCGAACCCGGAGGGTGTGAAGCTGATCGTCGAGGGGTTGGGGCCGAAGGTGCTGGAGCTGGTGGCACAGGTTTCGGGCTGACGCTGGCATTGCGGCGGGCGGTTCTTTAAGTTGGCGGCGAAGCGGGGGTTTTGCACCCCCGCACCCCCGCAGGATATTTTGGGACAGATGAACGGGTTGATCGAAAAGCTCGGCTTGGTGGTCGGTGCGGCGAATGTGCTGACCGGGGCGGATGTGGCGCGCCATGCGCGTGACTGGATGGGGAAGTATGAGGGCGCACCGGTTGCGGTGGTGCGGCCCGGATCGACAGCGGAGGTCGCGGGCTGTCTGCGGGTGGCGGCGGCCGAGGGGCGGGCGGTGGTGCCGGTTGGCGGGAACACCGGGCTGGTTGGTGGCACCATGACCGAGGGCGGGCTGATGGTCAGCCTGGAGCGGATGAACCGCATCCGCGAGGTGCGGGCCGAAGCGCGGATCGTGGTAGCGGAGGCGGGAGTGGTGCTGAGCCGGCTGCACGAGGCGGCGGAGGCGGCGGGCCTGTATTTCCCCTTGTGGTTCGGGGCGCGCGGGTCGGCGATGCTGGGGGGCGTCTTGTCCACCAACGCGGGCGGGTCAAACGTGCTGCGCTATGGATCAACGCGGGGGTTGTGCCTTGGGCTGGAGGTGGTGCTGGCCGATGGGCGGGTGCTGAACCTGATGAGCGCGCTGCACAAGGACAACTCGGGCTATGATCTGAAAAACCTTTTCATCGGCGCGGAGGGGACACTGGGGATCATCACCGCAGCCGTGATGAAGCTGGTGCCGGCGCCGCGCGCGCATGCCACGGCAACGGTCGCGGCGCGGACGCTGGGCGATGCGCTTCAGTTGTTGAACCGGATGCAGGAGGCGACGGGCGGGCGGGTCGAGGCGTTCGAGTTCATGCCCGCAACCTATTCGCGGCGGCTGGCCGAGGTGCGGCCCGATCTGGGGCGGCCGTTCGACCATGTGCCGGAGGTGACGATCCTGATCGAAGCGGCGACGACCGCGCCGGCAGAGGCCACGCCGGACGACACGGGTGCGGTGCCGCTGGTGAGCGTGCTGGAAGGCATTTTGAGCGAGATGCTGGAGGCGGGGCTGATCACCGACGCGGTGGTGGCGCAGAACGAGGCGCAGCGCCGCGTGATGTGGGCGCGGCGCGAGGCGGCCGCCGAAATCACGGTTGGCATCACCCCGGCGGTGGATACGGACGTCTGTCTGCCGCTCGACAAGGTGGCGGTGTTTCTGGACGAGGTGTTGCGGCGGCTGGAGGCGGTGGACCCCGGTGCACGCAGCCTGACGGTGGCGCATCTCGGTGACGGCAACCTGCATTTCACCGCCTTTCCGACGCGGGATGATGCGAGGCTGAAGGACCGCGTGATGGAGACGGTCGAGGATGTGGTGGCCGAGCTTGGCGGCAGCTTTTCCGCCGAGCATGGGGTGGGGCTTTCCAAGCTGAATTCGATGGCGCGGCGCAAGGATGCCGTGGCGCTGGATGTGATGCGGGCGATCAAGGCGGCGCTGGATCCGGAGGGGCGGATGAACCCCGGCAAGGTCATTCCGGGCTGACGGCAGGGTGGCTTGTGCCTGCCGTGGCCAAGCGGTAGCCATTGCGTCATGCGGTCCATCCAGATTGTCCTGAAAGACCCCGCTCTGCGGACGGCAGGGGTTGTCATCGCGTTGCACGGGGCTGTGGTCAGCAGCTTTGGCCCGTATTTTTCCACCCTTGCGGTCAAGACCTACGGGTTTGGCGACACCGGGTTTGCGGTGCTTTTGACGCTGGCGTCGGTGCTGAGCGTGACGGCCTCGGTGGGGGCGGGGATACGGGCGGACCAGACGGCGAACCGGCGGCAGATTGCGATGCTGTCGGTCACCTGCCTTGTGACCGGGATGGCACTGATGACGGTGGTGCCGGGGCCTTGGGTGTTCGTGCTGGCGGGGGCGGTGCTTGTGCCGCTGTCATCTTCGGTGTTCGGGCAGGTGTTCGCGCTGGCCCGGCTGGCTGCAACGCGCTGCCCGGTGGGCGAACGTGACGGGATCATGGCGGTGATCCGGGCGCTGTTTGCGCTGCCGTTTGTGGTGGTGCTGCCGCTGTGGTCGCTGGCGTTTTCGCAGGGCCTGCCGTTGGCCACCATCTTTCCAGTGGGGATGCTGTTGTCGGGCGGGATGCTGGCCGTCGTGGCGCGGCATTGGCCGGTGGATGGCACGACGGCGTGGCAGGACCGGCCCAGCGGGCTGAGCTTTCGCGCGGCCTTGGCCGAAATGGCGCATCCGGCGCTGGCGGTCAGGGTGCTGGCACTGGGCGCGGTGACGGCGGCGGGGACGATCTACATCGCGCTGATCTCGTTGTTGATGGTGGCGGAGGTCGGGCGCGGGACGGCTGATGTTGCGCTTTATGTGGGGTTGGTGGCGGGGCTGGAGGTGCCGTTCATGTTGATCCTGCCGTCGATTTCAAAGGGCTGGAACCGGACGGCGATGATCTTTGCCGGCGCGTCGCTTTATGCGGTGCATGTGGCGTTGCTGCCGGTGCTGGCGGCAAGCGCGTGGGTCTGGGCGCTGGTCTTGCCAGCCGCGATTGGCGGGGCGGTGACGCTGACGGTGCCGATCGCGTATCTGCAGGACCTGCTGGCGGACAGGCCGGGGGCGGGATCATCGCTGATGGCGGTGCAGCGCCTGGCGGGGGACGTGATCGCGGCGCTGTGTTTTGGTGCGGGAACGCTGGTGGCGGGATATGGCACCGTGGCGGCGCTGGGGGCGGCGGTTTCCGTGATCGGGGCAGGGTGGTTGTGGGCGGCGGACCAAAGGCGCGCCTAGAGCGCCAGACCGGACCCTTTCGTAGGATGTCTGCACAAGTGCTGCGCAGCGCGCGGGAAAATGCTGCGCAGCAAATACATGATATCAGTCAGTTGGCGACAAGTTGGTAGCTGTTCGTCACGGTGCCTGGGTTGGTGACCGTGATCGTGAAGAACCCGTTGCGCTGGGGCGTGAAGCCGCAGGGATCGGGCAGCGGGGCGGCGGGGCTGGCGCAGATGGGGGTGCCGGTTTCGTCGGTGACGGACAGAGTGAGGGGGGTGTCGCCATCGCCGATCACGGCAAGGGTGGCCGCGCTCATTCCGAATAGGGCGATGCGCCAGGTATCGGTCTGGCCCGCGCCGAGGGTAGAGGTGGCGGCGGTGAGGGTTGCGGTGGGCTGGGCGGGGCTTTGGATATCGAGATCGTAGACGAGGTCTTGCAGGGTGGGGTCTTCGCCGGCGAAGGCGAGGGCGATGGCGAGGGTTTCGGGGCTGGCCGGGTTGGCGGGCGCGGGCGCGCCTTGCGGCTCGTCTGGTTGCGGGGGGGCGGAGGCTTCGACCGTCCAGCCGGGGGCGGGGCGAATGGCGATGGGGCGGGCAAGGCGGATGGCGGACAGAAGCGCGGTGGTGTCGGCGGACTTCATGGCCTGGGCGTAAAGGCGGTGCGCGGTGACGAGGTCGGCGACCGGGCCTGAGGTTTCGGCGAGGGCGGGCGTGGCAAGAAGGACGAGGGCAAGGAGAAAGCGCATGGGGTTGTCCGGCGTCGGGGTTGACCCTTTCTGGCACCGGGGGCGGGCGATGGGAAGGTGGCTTTCGGGGCGGGCGGTTTCGCGCTAGCACCAAGGGAACGGACAAGGGGGCTGAGATGCGGGCGATCCTGGAGCGGCTGGTGGCGTTTGACACGGTAAGTTCGGAGCCGAACATGGCGCTGATCCTGTATGTGAAGGCGCTGTTGGAGGATGCCGGTATCGCGGTGACGCTGGTGCCGGACGCGGCGGGCGGGAAGGCAAACCTTTACGCCTCGACCGGGCCTGCGGGCGCTGGGGTGATGCTGTCGGGGCATACCGATGTGGTGCCGGTGACGGGGCAGGCGTGGACAAAGCCGCCCTTTGCCCTGACCGAAGCCGAGGGGCGGCTTTACGGGCGCGGCACGGCGGACATGAAGGGCTTTGTCGCCTGCGCGGTGGCGGCAATGCTGGAAGCGGCGCGGCGGCCGTTGCGCGTGCCTTTGCATCTGGCGCTGTCTTATGACGAGGAGATCGGCTGCATGGGCGTGCGGTCGCTGATCGACCTGCTGGAGGCGGCGCCGGTGCGCCCGCGGTTCTGCATCGTGGGTGAACCCACGGGGATGCAGGTGGCGACCGGCCACAAGGGCAAGGTGGCGCTGCGGGCGACGTGCGTGGGGCGCGAGGGACATTCGGCGCTGGCCCCGATGGCCTTGAACGCGCTGCATCTGGCGGCGGATTTCGTGAACGCGGTCCGGGGGTTGCAGGCCGAGGTCGCGGCAACGGGGCTGCGCGACGGCGATTACGACGTGCCTTACACGACGCTGCATGTGGGCAAGCTGAACGGGGGCGTGCAGGTCAACATCGTGCCGAACCATGCGGTGATCGACTTTGAAATCCGGTCGCTGGCCGGTGAGGATGTGGCGGGGCTTATCGCGCGGCTGGAACGGCTGGCGGAGGCGATTGTCGCGCCGCTCAGGGGGGAATTCCCGGAGGCTGCGATTCGGGTGGAGCGGTTGTGGGACTATCCCGGCCTTGGCACGGCGACGGATGCGGCGGTGGTGAATTTCGTCAAGGGGCTGACCGGGGCAAACGGGACGATCAAGGTGGCGTTCGGCACCGAAGGCGGGCTCTTTGATGCGCGGCTTGGCGTGCCGACGGTGATCTGCGGGCCGGGGTCGATGGCGCAGGGCCACAAGCCCGACGAATTCGTGACGGCAGAGCAGTTGGCGCGCTGCGAGGCGATGCTGGCGGCGCTGGTCGGGCGGCTGGAGGCGGGGGTCTAGGTGCCGCCCTTGTAGGCAAAGCGGTAGGCGAGCGCGACGCCGCCCGCACCGCCGATGATGTTGCCGAGGGTGACCCAGAAAAGCGATGCGGCGGCGGCGGCAACCGTGATGTCGGCGCCGGCGAACATTCCGAGCGGCAGCAGAAACATGTTGGCGACGGAGTGTTCGAGGCCGAGCAGCACGAAGGTGGTGACGGGCCACAGCACCGCGAGGATGCGGCCGGTGGTGTCGCGGGCCGAGAAGGACAGCCACACGGCCAGGCAGACGAGCGCGTTGCACAGCGCACCCTTGACCAGAGCCTCGACCGGGCCGAGGCTGGCCTTTGCGGTGGCGACCTTGGCGGCGGTTGCGCCAAACGGTGCGTCGAGCAGGCCGGTCAGGGAGAAAGCCGCGGCGAGGCCCACGGCCCCCGCAAGGTTTCCGGCATAGACCACAGCCCAGTTGCGCAAGAGGTGCGATCCGGTGATCTTGCGATCAACGGCGGCCATGACCATCAGGGCATTGCCGGTGAAAAGCTCGGCCCCGCCAACGATGCACAGAATAAGGCCGACCGAGAAGGCAACGCCACCCAGCAGGCGGACCGGGCCGAAGGTTGGGTCAGCGCCGGTGAGGACCATGAGGTAGGCCGCCCCGCCGAAACCGATGAACGCGCCGGCCAGCAGGGCGAGGACGGTCATTTGCGGGACAGGCATGTGCGCCTTGGCGACGCCCGCGCCCTCGATCAGCGCGGCGATCTGGGCGGGTTTGTAGGCGTCATGGTCACTGTCCATGCCACGCACTGTGGCGCAGGGCGGTTCGCTTGCCAAGCGGCCCGTGTGGCGGCGCTAGCGGACCAGGTCGCGCAGACGGGCGACGCTGTCGCTGCCGATGCGGTAATGGCCGGTCATCGGGTAGGTGAAGAGAATGTTGTCCTCCTGCGCGCCATGGCCGATGTTGTGCAGGATGAGGGGCGTGCCGTCGGCGGTGATGCGGTCCGACACGATGCCGATGTGGGCGAGGTTGCCGGGCAGCGACCAGGTGACGATGTCGCCGGGCAGGTAGGGCGTGGGTTCGGTGGTCAGCGGCAGCGCGGTGCCCAGGCGGGCGAACAGGGTTTGCAGGTTGGCCACGCGGCGGTGGTCGATGTTGCGATCAGGGTGACGCGCGCCCCAAAGCGGCGGGTAGTCGGTGAAGGCGGCCTGCATGTCGCGGTTCACGGCCAGTTGCAGGTCGATCCCCCAGCCGTCGCGCAGGGCGCGGACGACGACATCGGAGCCAACCCCGCGGTCACGCGGCAGGTCGCCGCCGGGGAAGGCAAGCGGGGTGTAGGAGGGATCATAGACCGTGGTCACGCCGATCTGGTGGCGGGCGGCATCGGTCAGCCGCGAGGGTTCGGCGGCGTAGGCCGGCAGGGCAAGGCAAAGCAGGATCAGCACCCGGATCATGCGCTCAGGATGCGCTGATATTGACCGCTTGGCGAGTGTGGCATTTCAGCCGGGGATGTGCGGCTGGCGTCTTTCCGCCGGGGGCAGTAAGAAACCCGTGATGGCAATTACCCTGACCTCACTTTCCGATCTGGCGGCGCATGGCTTCGATGACATCATCGACGTGCGCGCGCCTGCGGAATATGCCGAAGATCACCTGCCGGGGGCGATTTCGCTGCCGGTGCTGGATGATGCCGAACGCGCGCGGGTTGGCACGGTTTACAAGCAGGTCAGCCCGTTCACGGCGCGAAAGCTCGGGGCGGCCTTGGTGGCGCGCAATGCGGCGGCGCATCTGGAAGGCGCGCTGGCGGACCGGCCGGGGGGCTGGCGGCCCTTGGTCTATTGCTGGCGGGGCGGGCAACGGTCGGGGTCGTTCGCGACGATCCTGTCGCAGATCGGCTGGCGGGTGGAAACGCTGGCGGGCGGCTACAAGGCGTGGCGGTCGCTGGTGGTGCAGGCGGTCTATGACACGCCGGTGCGGTCGCCCGTGGTGGTGCTGGATGGCAATACCGGGTCGGCCAAGACCGATGTGCTGAAACTGCTGGCGGCGCGCGGGGTGCAGGTGATCGACCTTGAGGGGCTGGCGGGGCATCGCGGGTCGCTGTTCGGGGCCTTGGGGCCGCAGCCGAGCCAGAAGGCGTTCGAGGCGGGGCTGGCGATGGCGATCGCGGCGCTGGACCCGTCGCGGCCGGTGGTGATCGAGGCGGAAAGTTCGAAGGTCGGCGAGCGGCGGTTGCCGCCGGAAATATGGAAGGCGATGGTGGCCGCGCCGCGCGTGGCGATTGCGGCACCGGTGGCGGCGCGGGCAGCCTATCTGACGCGGGCTTATGGCGATCTGACGGCGGATGCGGGGCGGTTGGCGGCAACGGTGGAATTGCTGCGCCCGCTGCACCCGGCGGAGGTGATCGCGCGCTGGCAGGGGCTGGCCGGGGCGGGCGAGTTTGCCGCGCTGGCCGAGGAGTTGATGGCCCTGCATTACGACCCGCGCTACGCCAAGCATCGCGACCGGATGGCGGTGCCGTTTGCCGAAGTGGCGGCGGAAGATCTGTCGGAGGCGGCGCTGCCTGTGCTGGCGGACCGGGTGGCTGAGGCGGTGCGCGGGCTGGTCTGACGGTGAAATTGCGGAGCGGCGTTCCGCCGCGAGCCTTTCAGGTCGCCGGCGCGGGCCAAGGCCCGCTTGGCTCCGTGCGCTCCGCGCGGGGATATTTTTGCAAAGAGGAAGGCGTCAATCGGTGACGGTCAGATGGGCCGGGCCGGTGGTGATGTGGCCGATCAGCGCGGCGGGTTCGCCTGCGGTGGTGAGGGCTTCGAGGAGGGTAGCAGCCCGATCTGCGGGGACGGCGGCGAGCAGGCCGCCTGCGGTCTGCGGATCGTGCAGGAGGCGTGCGCGCGGGGTGTCGGGGGCGGTCATGCGCCAGTTTGCGGCGGCGCGGTTGTCGGGGGCGAGGCTGGAGGCGTGGCCAGCGGCGGCGAGGGCTTCGGCGCCGGGCAGGAGGGGGACCCTGGCGAGGCTGATGGTGGCGGCGGTGCCGGAGGCTTCGAGGATTTCGAGCAGGTGGCCGGCGACGCCGAAGCCGGTGACATCGGTCATCGCGCGGGCGTGCGGGGTGAGGATGCGGGCGGCGGGGCCGAGCGGGCGCTGCATCGACGCGAGACAGGCGGCGACGGCTTCGCCAAGGAGGAGGCCGGGGATTTCCGCCATTGCCATTTCGGCGGCGAGAATGGTGCCGGAGCCGATGGGTTTGGTGAGGATCAGCGCATCGCCCGGTCTGGCGCCCGCCTTGGTGATGGCGCGGGGTGCCGTTCCGGTGAGGGTGAAGCCGATGGTCAGTTCGGCGCCTTGGGCGGTGTGGCCGCCGACAATGTCTGCGCCTGCGGCATGGAGGGTTTCCGAGGCGGCCTGCATGATCTCGGCCAGCATCCGGGTTTGCAGGGCAGGGCCGAGGCGGGGCAGGGTGATCTGGGCGAGGGCAACCTGCGGGGTGGCGCCCATTGCCCAGATGTCGCCCATCGCGTGGATGGCGGTGATGCGGGCCATCAGGCGGGCGTCATGGGTGAAGGCGCGCAGGTGGTCGGTGGTCATCACCTGCACCCCCGTGGGGGTGGCGAGGATGGCGGCATCGTCGCCGGGGCCGGACAGCACCTCGGGGTGGGTTGGTGCGGGCAGGGGGGCGAGGGCGGCGTGCAGGGCGGTGGTGCCGACCTTGGCGCCACAGCCGGCGCAGAGCGGTTGGGCGCCGAGGGCTTCGGCAAGGCCGAGAGTGGCGTTGGTTGGCAGCGCAGGCGTGGCCATCGCGGGATAGGTGGCGAATTTCGCCATGAACTTGCGGTCGATCCGGTCTTTCAGGCGCCAGAGCCAGGGGCCGGAGAGCGACAGGCCGCCGCGTTCGGCGACGGCGGAGCGGGTGCCGGTGGAGATGAGCTTCAGGTAATCGGATTGCGGGCGGAAGGGTTTGAGGGGCGTGCCGGTCAGGGCAGCGCGGAGGTTATGGTGCAGGATGGGTGCTGCGCGGACGGCGAAGACGCCCGCCTTGGGGCGCGGGCTGGCGGTCAGGTGGGCGCAGTCGCCGACGGCGAAGATCGCGGGGTCGGAGGTTTGCAGGGTGGGGCTGGTGGTCAGGAAACCGTTGGTCAGGGCGAGGCCGGTGGCCGCGAACCAGGGGTGCGGGCGACCTGAGGTGACGCTGATGGTGAAGTCGGAGCCGATGGTTTCGCCGGTGGCGAGGGTGACGGAGGTGGCGGTGATTTCGGTGGCGGTGGTGCCGGTGACGAGGCGGATGCCGAAGGCCTTGGCGGCGGCGAGGAGGGCGTTGCGGGCGCGGGGCGAGAGGCCGGCAAGAAGGTCGGGGCTGCGGTCGACAAGGGTGATGTCGGCCCTCGTGCCTTCGGTTTGCAGGCGGTGCGCCGAGGCCATCGCCAGTTCGATCCCGCCGATGCCGCCGCCAAGGATCACGACGCGCGGGAAAGCGAGGCGGCGGTCGAGAAAGGCCTGCCAGCGGTCGGCGTAATCGCCCAAGGGTTTGGCGGGGATCGCGTGGGTGGCGGCACCCGGCACGTCGGGCAGATCGGTGGTGATGCCGACGTCGAGAGAGGCCACGTCAAAGGGGACGGGGGGGCGGTGGGCGAGGTGGATGAGTTTGGCTGATGGATCGAGGCCGGTGGCGGTGTCGAGAATCAGCCGGGCGTTTGCAAAGCGGGCAAGGCGGACGAGGTCGATCATCAGGTCGGGGCGGGTGTAATGACCGGCGATGTGGCCCGGAAGCATGCCGGTGTAAGGTGCGGCGGGGTTCGGGTTGATCACGGTGAGGCGGGTGCCGGGCAGCGGGTCCATCGCCCACATCCTGAGGACAAGGGCATGGGCATGGCCGCCGCCGACGAGGACGAGATCGCGGACGAGGGGGTAATCGGGGATCATCGGGCTTTGGGCGAGGCGGCTGGCATGGCGCGGACCCTAGCGGGTGGAGGGGGGAAAGGCGAGGGTGGGGGTGACAGGGTCGGCGGGTTTGGAGGCTGACGCCGCGTTTGGGCGGGTGGTCTGGGGGTTTCACACCCCCACACCCCCGTGGGATATTTGGAAAAGGGGAAATCCGAGGAAGAGTTGGTGGCGGCGAGAGAGGGAGCGCACTGCCGGTGGTGGGGTGCGGACGGGGTTGCACAGAGTGCGGGTCGGGCAGGTGTGGCGTGAGGGTCAGGCGGCGGAGGCAGGGACAACCGTGAGGGCCTGACCGGAACCGGTGGCGGGGGGGCGAGGCGCGGTTTCGGCGGGCTTTGCTTCGGTCAGCCAGGGCCGCAACAGCGCCATCGGGTGGGCGCGGAGCGTGAGGCGCATCGCGACGTAGTCTTCGACCACCGCCTCGCCCATCGTCATTTCGCGGAACTGGACGGCGGGTTCAACGATGCCTTCGCCGTCCATGTCGCCGGCGAAAAGAGGAAGCGGGCGGGTGGGTTGCAGAGCTTGGGCTGACCAGAGCGCCTGACGCCTTGGGATGCCAAGGCTGGCGAAGGCGTCGGCTTCGGCCAGCCGCGTGATGGTGGCGGCGGTGACACCGGCGCGGCGCCAGACATCTTCGACCCGCTGGTAGCCGTTGCCGCGGGCGGCGGTGATCCAGAGCGCCTCTTCCTCGGACACGCCCTTGATCTGGCGAAAGCCGAGGCGGAGCGCGAGGGGGCCACCGGGGGTGCCGGTTTCCTCCATCACGTTGTCCCACTGGCTGGTCTGGATGCAGGGTGACAGCACGATCACGCCGTGTTGGCGGGCGTCGCGGACGATCTGGGCGGGGGCGTAAAAGCCCATTGGCTGGGCGTTCAGAAGCGCGCAGGCGAAGATGCCGGGGTGGTGGCGTTTGATCCAGGCGGAGGCGTAGACGAGGAGCGCGAAGGAGGCGGCGTGGCTTTCGGGAAAGCCGTAGCTGCCGAAGCCTTCGATCTGGGCAAAGCAGCGGCGGGCGAAATCGTCGTCGTGGCCGTTGGCCTTCATGCCGGCAAGGAAGCGGTCGTGAAACTCGCTGACGGACCCGTGTTTCTTGAAGGTGGCGAGGGAGCGGCGCAGGCGGTCCGCCTCGGTTGGCGTGAAGCCTGCGCCGATGATGGCGATCTGCATGGCCTGTTCCTGAAAGAGCGGCACGCCGAGGGTCTTGCCGAGGACACGGCCAAGCGCATCGTCGGGGAACGAGACCTGTTCCTGACCGTTGCGGCGGCGCAGGAACGGGTGGACCATGTCGCCCTGGATGGGGCCGGGGCGGATGATCGCGACCTGGATCACGAGGTCGTAGAACGAGCGCGGCTTCATCCGGGGCAGGAAGTTCATCTGGGCGCGGGATTCGACCTGAAACACGCCCAAGCTGTCGGCCTCGCAAAGCATCTGGTAGGTGGCGGGGTCTTCCGGGGGCAGGGTGGCGAGGGTGAAGCGCTGGTGGTGGTGCTTTTCCAGAAGCTGGAAGGCCTTGCGGATGCAGGTGAGCATGCCAAGCGCCAGAATGTCGACCTTGAGGATGCCGAGGGTGTCGATGTCGTCCTTGTCCCAGCAGATCACGGTGCGGTCTTCCATCGTGGCATTTTCGATCGGGACCAGTTCGTCCAGCCGGCCTTCGGTGATGATGAATCCGCCGACGTGCTGCGACAGGTGGCGGGGGAAGCCTTGAATCTCGTCGATCAGCGCCATCGTCTGACGCAGGCGACGGTCATTGGGGTTGAGGCCGATTTCCCGCAGGCGCGTGTCGGTGACGGCACCGGGGCCGCCCCAGCCCCAGATCTGGCTGGACATGGCGCCGAGGGTGTCTTCGGACAGGCCCATCGCGCGACCAACCTCGCGCACGGCACGCTTGCCGCGGTAGTGGATCACGGTGGCGCAAAGCCCGGCGCGGTGGCGGCCGTAGCGGTCGTAGATGTGCTGGATCACCTCTTCGCGGCGTTCATGTTCGAAATCGACGTCGATGTCGGGCGGTTCGTTGCGCGCCTCGCTGACAAAGCGTTCAAACACCATCGTGCCGATTTCGGGTGAGACGGAGGTGACGCCAAGGGCGTAGCAGACGATGGAGTTGGCGGCGGAACCACGGCCCTGACAAAGGATGCCGCGCTTGCGGGCGAAGGCCACGATGTCGTGGACGGTCAGGAAGTAGGGCTCGTATTTCAGCTTGGCGATCAGGTCGAGTTCGTGGGCCATCTGGGCGCGCACCCGGTCAGGCGCGCCGTCGGGGTAGCGCCAGTCAAGACCCGCTTCGGCAAGGCGGGCAAGGCGCTGCGAGGCGGTTTCGCCCTCGGCGTTTTCGGACGGGTATTGGTAGCGCAACTCGTCCAGCGAAAAGGCGGCGCGGGCGGCGACTTCGGTGGCGCGGGCGAGGGCGGGTTCGTGACCGCGGTAAAGGCGGCGCATTTCGGGTTCGGACCGCAGGCGGCCTTCGCCGTTCGGCAGGGCGCGAAGGCCAAGCAGATCGACGCGGCGGCCAAGGCGGATCGCGGTCAGCACATCGGCCAAGCGGCGGCGTGACCCGTGGTGCATGGCGGGCATCGCGGTGGCGACGGTGGGGATACCCAAGCTGGCGGCGAGGGTTTCAAGACGGGCAAAGCGGGCGCGGTCCTGCCCGTCGTAGCGGGGTGGCAGGGCGAGGCTGACCTGACCGGGGAAGCGGGCGACCAGCGCCTTGGCGGCGGAGTGCCAGTGGGCGGTGGCGCGCGGTGCCTCAGCGGCAAGGGTCAGGCGCTGATCGGGGGGGATCAGCAGCATCTCCAGCCCCTCGCCCCATTCCAGAAGGTCGGGGAGGGCGAGGTCGCAGGTGCCCTTTTTCGCGCGCAGGCGGCCAAGCGAGATCAGCCGGCAAAGCCGCCCCCACGCCGCCCGGTCACGCGGCAGGACGGTGACGTGAAAGCCGGTGTCGAGGACGATGCGGGCGGCAGGGATCAGCCGGACGACAGGCCCGCCGTCGCGCGCCAGTTCGCGCGCCTTGGTATGGCCCCGCACGATGCCGGCGACAGAGTTGACGTCGGCGATGGCGATGGCGGGCATGCCCATTTCGGCCGCGCGCAGCACGAATTCCTCGGGGTGCGAGGCCCCGGTGAGGAAGGTGAAGTTTGACAAGGCAGAGAGTTCGACAAAAGACATGCGACTCGGGGTGTTAGAACAAAGAGGGAACATTTTTGCATGAATTGGCCGCCTTGGCCAGCTTTGCATCTGCACAAGGCGGGGCCCGCCCTCGCCCGATGGGTCAGCGCAGGCGGGTGAGGATATCGAGGCTGGGATAGCCGTCAGGCACCAGACCGTTGGCCTTTTGAAAGGCTTTCACGGCGGCGATGGTCTTTGGCCCCATCCGCCCATCCACCCCGCCGGGATCGAAGCCGGCAGCGCCGAGGCGTTCCTGCAACTCGCGCCGTTCGGGAAGGGTAAGGGCGCGCAGATCACGCGGCCAGGTGGCGGCGATGGCGGGGCCACCTTTCAGACGGTCGGCCAGATGGCCGATGCCGATGACGTAGGCGTCGGCGGTGTTGTATTTCTCGATCACCTGAAAATTCGAAAAGATCAGGAAGGCCGCACCGCGCGACCCGCCGGGCAGCAGGATCGAGGCAGGGCCGTGATCGGGCAAGGGGCCGCCTGCCATCGGCGTGACGCCAAGCGCGGCCCAGTCGGCAACGGGTTTCTTGATCGCTTCGGTGGTCTGGTCGTAATCGAAGCCATCGGGCAGGCGCACCTCCAGCCCCCAGAGCGCGCCCTTCTGCCAGCCCCAGTGGCGCAGGTAGGCGGCGGTGGAGGCCAGCGCATCGGCGGGATCGTCGGACCACAGATTGCGCTTGCCGTCGCCATCGAAATCGACGGCGAAGTTTTCCCACGAGGTCGGCATGAACTGGGTATGGCCGCTGGCCCCGGCCCAACTGCCGCGAAAATCGCTGACGTGGCCGCCGTCGATGATGCGCAGCGCGGCGATCAGCTCGGCTTCGAAAAACGCGGCGCGGCGGCCATCGTAGGCGAGGGTGGCAAGCGACCCGATCACCGGCAGGTCGCCACGGAAGGTGCCATAGGCGCTTTCAAGCCCCCAGACGGCGGTGACGATTTCCTTGTCGACGCCGTAGGTTTCCTCGATCCGGTCCAGAAGATTGCGGTTGGCGGCAAGCGCTTTTTGCCCCAGCGCGATGCGGTCGTCGGAGACGGCGGTGTCAAGGTAATCCCAGATCGTCTTGGTGAACTCGTTCTGGTTGCGGTCGCGGTCGATGACCTTCGGGTTGAAGGCCACGTCGCGCAGGGCGGCGTCGAAGGTGGCGGCGGGGATGCCGGCGGCAAGGGCGCGCGGACGGAAGGCCTGAACCCAGGCGTCGAGGCCGGTTTGCGTTCCCATCGGCGGGGCCTCCATCGTGGCGTCGGGCAGGATCGTCTGGGCAGGGGCCGGAAGTGCCACCGCAAAAAGGGCAGAAAGGATCGCTGCCAGCCGCCTCATCGCCGTTTGCGCACCACTCCGCGGCGTTTGGCAGCGGCTTGGGTGGGTTTGCGGGGGGCGTAGCGGCCACCCTTGCGCGGGGCGGTGGACAGGGGTTTGCCCTCGATTTCCAGGAGGTCGAGGGTGATCCCGCCAGTGACCGGCGTGGCCTCGGCCAGCCGCACGGTGACCTTTTGCCCGAGGCCGATGATGACGCCGGTGTCGGCGCCCATCAGGGTCTGGCTGCCCTCGTCGTAGTGGAAGAATTCCCGCCCGACAGCGCGGATCGGGATCAACCCGTCAGCGCCGGTTTCGTCGAGTTTGACGAAGAGGCCGAAGCGCTGGACGCCAGAGATGCGGCCGGTGAATTCGGCACCGACACGGTCGGCGAGGAAGGCGGCGAGGTAACGGTCGGTGGTGTCACGCTCGGCGGCCATGCTGCGGCGTTCGGCATCGGAGATAAGTTTCGCGGTTTCTTCGAGGTTTTCGATATCCCACTGCGACAGGCCGTCATTGCCCCACTTGTGTCCGGCGATCAGGGCGCGGTGGACGATCAGGTCGCTATAGCGGCGGATTGGTGAGGTGAAGTGCGCGTAGTTCTGCAAGGCAAGGCCGAAGTGGCCGAAGTTTTCCGGGTGATAATAGGCCTGCGTCATCGACCGCAGGGTGGAGATGTTCATCAACTCGTCAAACTCGGTGCCTTCGGCTTGCGCCAGAAGGCGGTTGAGGTGGGCGGTCTTCAAGACCTGCCCCTTGGCGAGGGTGAAGCCCGACGCCTCGGCCACCTCGCGCAGCGCGTCAAGCTTCAGCATCGAGGGTTCTTCGTGGACGCGGAACAGAAGCGGGCGTTTCAGGCGGATCAGTTCCTCGGCGGCGGCGACGTTGGCCGCAATCATGAATTCCTCGATCAGCCGGTGCGCATCGAGCCGGTCACGGAAGGCAACGGAGGTGACCTTGCCATCGTCATCCAGCACGATCTTGCGTTCGGGGAGGTCGAGGTCCAAGGGCTGGCGCAGGGCGCGGGCTTTGGTGAGCGCCTCGTAGGCGGCGTAGAGCGGGCGCAGGATCGGGTCGAGAAGCGGACCGGTCACATCGTCGGGGGTGCCGTCGATGGCGGCCTGAACCTGTGCGTAATGCAGCGACCCGGCGGAGCGCATGATGCCGCGCACGAAGCGGTGGCTGATCTTGTGGCCGCTTTCGTCGATCCGCATCCGGACGGCGAGGCAGGCGCGGTCAACGTGTTCGTGCAAGCTGCAGAGGTCGCCCGACAACGTATCGGGCAGCATCGGCACGACGCGGTCGGGGAAGTAGGTGGAGTTGCCGCGCTTGCGCGCCTCGCGGTCCAAGGCGGAGCCGGGGGTGACGTAATGGGCCACGTCGGCGATGGCGACCCAGATGATATGGCCGCCGGGGTTGCCGGGCTCGCGGTCGGGTTCGGCGTAGACGGCGTCGTCGCGGTCGCGGGCGTCGATGGGGTCGATGGTGACGAGCGGGATGTCGCGCAGGTTTTCGCGGCCCGCTTCGGGGGCGGGCCGGGCGCCATCGGCTTCGGCGATCACGGCGTCGGGGAACTGGTCTGGGATGCCGTGCTGGTGGATGGCGATCAGGCTGACGGCGCGGGGGCCGGAGGGATCACCGAGGCGGGCGGAGATGCGGGCCTGCGGCAGGCCCATCTTGCGGTTGCCGACAGCCTCGGCCTCGACCAACTCGCCGTCGCGGGCGGACATCGTCATGTCGCGGGCGACGCGCCATTCCTTGTCGGCGCCCTTGTCGATCGGCACGATGCGGCCGCCTTCGGCGTTGGCGCGGAAGATGCCCAGCAGTTTCAAGGGGTTCGATCCGATGCGGCGGATCAGGCGGGCCTCATACTGATACTCGTCAAGGTCCACCTTGGCGAGGCGGGCAAGGATGCGGTCACCTTCGCCCAAGGGCGGGTCGCCGGCCTTGGGGATGATGAGGATGCGCGTCGTCTCGTCTGCGCCATCCTCCAAGGGACGGGCAAAGAGGTCGCCATTGGTGTCGGGTGCCAGCACCATCAGCACGGCGACGGGCGGCAGGCTGCCCTTGTCGTGGAAGCGGCGGGCGGTCTTTTCGACGGAGCCTTCGGCCTCCATCTCTTTCAGCAGGCGCTTCAGGTCGATCCGGGCATCGCCCTTGATGCCGAAGGCCTTGGCAATGTCGCGCTTGGCCGAGAGGCCGGGGTTTTCCGCGATCCAGGCGCGGATCTGGTCTTTTGTGGGCATTGGGTTCATGGCGCCTGAGTTAGCACGGGCAAGGCGCAAAGGCCACCTCGCGGGCCGTCAAAGCAGCAGGATCATGTCGCGGTGCGGGATGTCGGCCTGAAGGTATTCCGGCCCGGTGGCGGTGAAGCCAAGGCGTTCGTAGAACGCAAGCGCGTGGGTCTGCGCGCCAAGCTTTACCTGGGTGACGCCGGGAATGGTGCGGAACTCGTCCACAGCGGCGCGCATCAGGGCCACGCCAAGGCCGGTGCCGCGCGCATGGGCCAGAACGCAGACGCGGCCGACCTTGCCGATGTTGCCCTGAACAAGGAGGCGGGCGCTGCCGACGGGCGTGCCGTTGTCGGTGGCAAGAAGGTGGATCGCCTGATCGTCCAGATCGTCAACCTCGATGGTTTCGCTGACGCCCTGTTCTTCGATGAACACGGCGCGGCGCAGCGCTCGGCAGGCGGCGATGTCACGGGTGGGCGCGATGTGGATCATGCGAAATAGTCGCGCAGGATGCGGCCGTAGATGGCCTTGAGCTGGTGGATCTGCACCACCGGCACGCGTTCGTCGACCTGATGCATGGTCTTGCCGACAAGGCCGAATTCGACAACCGGGCAGTGGTTCTTGACAAAGCGCGCGTCCGACGTGCCGCCCGAGGTGGAGGCCGTAGGCGTGCGCCCGGTTTCGGCCTGCACAGCCTTGGCGATGAGGGTGGAAAACTCGCCCGGTGGGGTCAGGAAACTTTCGCCGGAAATCGAGGCGCGGAGCGCGATCTGCACGCCGGTTTCCGCCTCGACCGCCCGCGCCTCCTTGCAAAGCCAATCGGACAGCGAGGTGCCGGAATGAAGATCGTTGAAGCGGATGTTGACGGTGGCGGTGGCGCGGGCGGGAATCACGTTGTTGGCCGGATTGCCGCAGTCAACGGTGGTGATGGCGAGGGTGGAGGGGTCGAAATGCGGGGTGCCTGCGTCCAGCGGCTTTTCTTCCAGCCGCGCCAGCAGACGAACCATCGCGGTCAGCGGGTTCTTCGCGCGGTGCGGATAGGCCGAGTGGCCCTGCACGCCGGTGGCGGTGAAAAAGGCGGTCATCGAGCCGCGACGGCCGATCTTCATCATCTCGCCCATCTCGTCGGGGCAGGTGGGTTCGCCCACCAGACAATGCGTCATGCGTTCGCCGTTCGCGGCCATCCAGTCCAGAAGGGCGAGCGTGCCGTCCTTGCCTTCGCCTTCCTCGTCGCCGGTGATGGTCAGGATCACCGAGCCGTCGGGCGGGGTGTCGCGGACAAAGTCGATGGCGGCGGCGACGAAAGCCGCGACGCCGGATTTCATGTCGGTGGCGCCGCGGCCATACATCCAGCCGTCGACGATTTCGGCGCCGAAGGGGTCATGCGTCCAGGCGGCGGCGTCGCCAACAGGGACCACGTCGGTATGGCCGTTGAAACCGAAGGATTTGTTGGCCCCCTTGGCACCCCACCGGGCAAAGAGGTTGGCGATGCCGCCCCGGTCAACGCGCTGGCAGCAGAAGCCGCCGGCTTCCAGCACGCCGTGCAAAAGCTGCAGTGCGCCGCCTTCGGAGGGGGTCACCGAAGCGCAGCGGATCAGCTTGGCGGTAAGGTCTGCGGGATCGGTCATATCGGGCTTTCCGGAATGGAACGGGCTTTCAGTCGAAGAACGGCGTCATCTCGGCCACGATCACCGAGTTTTCGTCCAGGGCGCGCTGCATCAGGGCGCGCTCGTCCTCGCCCACCTCGTCGCCCGCCTTCAGGCGCTCGTCAAGCGTGCCGTGGCCGGCCACGTCCAGGGGGGCAAGGTCGGCTTCCTTGAGGATCGCCACGGTTTCGCGCACCGCTTCGGCCTCATCCACGCCCGAGGCATAGATGATAAGCCCGGCGCCGGTGGCCTTGTCGGGCAGGCCGTCCCCGGCCTTGCGGCCCACCTCGACCACCAGAGTGTAGACCTGCTGCGGGCGTTTCAGTTTGGCGGGGGCGTCTTCGTCGGTCATGGACCCTCCTGTGAGCGATCAGTCGCGGAGCAGTTCGTTGATCGAGGTTTTCGACCGGGTCTGGGCATCGACCTTTTTCACGATGACGGCGCAGTACAGGTTGATGCCCCCCTTCGACGGCATCGAACCTGCGACCACGACCGATCCGGCGGGAACCTCGCCATACATGACCTCGCCCGTCTCACGGTCGACGATCTTGGTGGATTTGCCGATGAACACGCCCATGCCAAGGACCGATCCTTCGCGGATGATGCAGCCCTCGACGACCTCGGAGCGGGCGCCGATGAAGCAATCGTCCTCGATGATCGTGGGGCCGGCTTGCATGGGTTCCAGCACGCCGCCAATGCCGACACCGCCCGACAGGTGGACGTTGCGGCCGATCTGCGCGCAGGACCCAACCGTGGCCCAGCCGTCGACCATCGAGCCTTCGCCGACATAGGCCCCGATGTTGACGAAGGACGGCATCAGCACCACGCCCCTGGCAATGTAGGCCGAGCGGCGGACGATCGAGCCGGGGACGGCGCGGAAACCGGCCTTGCGCCAGTCGGCCTCGGTCCAGCCTTGCCATTTCGACGGCACCTTGTCCCACCAGTTCGACCCGCCGTTCGAGCCAGAGATTTCATGCATGTCGGTCAGGCGGAACGACAGAAGCACCGCCTTCTTGGCCCACTGGTTCACATGCCAGTCGCTGCCCCGCTTTTCGGCCACCCGCAGCGCGCCGCTGTCGAGTGCCGTCAGTGTGGCCTCGATCGCATCGCGGACCTCGCCCCTCGTCGCGGGAGTGATGCTGTCGCGGGCCTCCCATGCGGCTTCGATGGCGGTCTCAAGGGCGGCGTTGGACATGGGAAAACCCTTTTCGGTTGGTCACGACGGCCCCGACCCTATAAGGCTGAACCAAGACCCGCGCAATCCGAGTGAGCCCATGAAAGACGAACCCCGCAGCCATCCGTTCCGCGATTCCACCGAGGATATCGCGGCGACGAAGCGTATTCCTGACACCCCCCAGACGCGAGCGCCGGCGTATCGGCTGGCCTTTGCGGACCGCGATTTCATGACGCGCGAGGAGTTGCGCCCGGTGCGGTTGCAACTGGAACTGCTGAAGCCGCAACTGATCATGGACGAGCGGGGCATCGAATCCACCATCGTGCTGTTCGGTGGTGCGCGGATTCCGGCCCCCGAAGACCGCGACCATGCGCGCACCCCGATGCTGGCCGCCCTGTCGCGGTATTATGAGGAAGCGCGGCGGTTTGCGCGGCTGATGACCGAGCGCAGCCTTGAAAGCTATGGCCGCGAGAACGTCATCGTCACCGGTGGCGGGCCGGGCGTGATGGAGGCGGGCAACCGGGGCGCGGCGGATGCGGGCGGGCAGTCGATCGGGCTGAACATCGTGTTGCCGCACGAGCAGGCGCCGAACGCCTATGTCACGCCCGACCTGTCGTTCAATTTCCATTACTTCGCGATCCGCAAGATGCATTTCCTGATGCGGGCGAAGGCGGTCTGCATCTTTCCGGGCGGCTTTGGCACGCTGGACGAGATGTTTGAAAGCCTGACCCTGATCCAGACCCGGCGGATGAAGGCGATCCCGTTCCTGCTGTTTGGCCGCGAATGGTGGGAGACGGTGATCAACTGGGGCCATCTGGCCGAAGCCGGAGTGATCAGCCCCGAAGACCTCAAGCTGTTCGTGATGGTCGAGACGGCGGAAGAGGCGCTGGGCGTGATCGACGGCTGGGAAGAGCCGTGCTGAACGGCGCGATTGCCCGCGATGGGTGCGTTGTCGTCTGCTGTGATGCAGCCTGGGCCTGGCAAAGCGCCTTTGTGCTGGCCCGGTCGATGGCCTTCGACGTTGACGGGCGGCTTGACCACCATGCCTATCTGGTGGGCGAGGTTTCGCAGGCGCTGCTGTCGGCCTTTCCCGAAGGTGTCACGCTGCATCGGCTGGACGGGTATCCCGAGGATTTCGACTATGCCTGCGCCAATCATGTCCCCAAGGCGGCGATGCTGCGCCTGTTCGCGCTGGAGGATCTGGCCGCGCAGTATCGGCGGGTGATCTATCTGGATGGTGATGTCTTTCAGGCCTGGGGATCGCTTGGTGACCTGCTTGATCTGGCGGATTCGGAGCGTCCGTTGGCGGCGGTGCGCGACCGCTCGCATTGGTTCGACCGTCCGCGACTGCGCGAGCAGAAGACGTATGTCGGCCGGTTAAGCCCGAAGATCGCGGGGCGGTATTTCAACTCGGGCATGATGGTCGTCAACGGGCCGGTATGGACCGCCAGCGCCGTGTCACGCGCGGCCTTGCGGTTCTTCAGCGAAAACCCGGTTGCGTGCCGCTATGGCGACCAGTCGGCGTTGAACGGGGCGATCGAAGGCAACTGGGACAGTCTGTCGCCGGGCTGGAACTGGCAGATTTCCAAGACGAGTTACCCGCTGACGGCGGGACGCCAGCCGCGGCTGATCCATTTCACCGGGCCCACGAAACCCTGGACCGACAGGCTGCGCCTGTTCGACCCGCGCATCTACATCGAGATGAAGGCGTTCATGGCCGGGCAGGGGCTTTTGCACCTGGTGGACACGGCCCTCGGACCAGACGGCTATACCAGTGAAAGCGAGCGGTTGCGGGCACGGTCGCTGGCCTCCTATGCGGAGGGTGCCTATGACAAGCGCGAAAAGATCAAGAATTTCCTTGATGCGGCCGAACATGTGGACATCGCCCAAGGCCTGAAGAGCTATGCCTGAGTGCGCTTGCGCAAAGGCATGAGGGCGGCCCGGCTGCGAACGCGGCGCTTACCCCCGCTCCCAGCCGTCTGAAAACTCCACCCGATCGCAGCCTGAAAACCGGGCGAGGCGGTCAAGTTCCGTCTCCAGCCGCGCGCGGCGAGTGGACCCGAGCCTGATGCCCGGTTCGGGCCAGAACGCCTTGACGCGCAGGGTGGCCTTGTCACGGTGGGCCTTGTCACGGTGGGCCTTGGCGTCGATGCGGCCGATCAGGCGGTCGGCTTCAAGGATCGGGAACACATAGTAGCCGTAGATGCGCTTTGGTTCGGGGACGAAAACCTCGATCCGGTAGCGAAAGCCGAACAGGTGTTCGGCGCGGTCGCGGTCGCGCAGGGCGGGGTCGAAGGGTGACAGGATGCGCAGGCGGGCGGTCGGTTCGGGTGGGGTTTCGGCAAGGGTTTCAGGGCGGATCAGAGCGCGGCGCGGCTGGCCGTTGGCACCTTCGACGTCACCCTCGATCACGTCGCCAGACGCGAGGGCGGCCTTCGCCCAGGCCTTCGCCTCCTCCGGTGAAATGGCGTTCCAGTAGGCGGCAAGCTCGCCCGGGGTGGCAAAGCCAAGGCGGTCAAGCGCGGATGTGCAGGCCCAGTCCACCACGATGTCGGCAGGAACCGGCGTGCGGTGCAGGGCGGGGATCACACGCTCGGTCAGGTCGTAGATCTTGCGAAAGCCGTCGCGCCGGGTGACAGCGATCTGCCCGGTGCGCCACAGCCATTCGAGCGCGGTCTTCGACGGGTGCCAATCCCACCAGCCGCCCTTGCCGCGCACCTCGCCTTCGCCAACATCGGCCGTGCCAACGGGACCGTCGCGGGCGATGCGGTTCAGGATCGTGTCGAACTGCGCCTCATACCCTTCGCGGAAGAACGTGCGCCAGTTGCGGTGCAGCCGTTCGGCATCGCGCTGGAAGCGGTGCTGCCAGACGCCGTGCAGGCCGACCGGCAGGATCGAGGCATCGTGCGTCCAATGTTCCCAAAGGCTGCGATCACGTTCCAGCAGGCGTTTCAGCGCGTCGGGGCGATAGGTCTGGCGGCGGGCGAACAGGATCATGTCATGCGCGCGGGCGACGGTGTTGATGCTGTCGACCTGCACGAAACCGATGCGCTGGATCAGGGCATGCAGCGCCTGCCCGGTGGCCGCGCCGACCGGGGCTTCGGCAAGGGCGTGCCGGTCCAGAAACAGGTGGCGCGCGCGCCGGTTGGAAAGCAGCGGAAGGGCCATTCACCGTGGCTATCAGGGCCAGCGCAAAGGTCAACAGCGGGCGGTCCGGCGATCCTGAAACATTGCTGCCGAAATCGCAGGAAATCGTGACCACGCAACGCCTTGCCTCGGGTTGACCGCAGCGATCAAGTGGTTACGTAATGTTGGCTAAATTCCCCATTCAATGCGCTTTGACCGCGGAGGTGACGTGCCCCACGACATGCCCCTTATCACCACCATGGCCGTCGGGCTTGCGATTGCCTTCGTGCTTGGTCTTGTGGCGCACCGGCTGCGGATGCCGCTGATTGCCGGTTATCTTGCGGCGGGGGTCATCATCGGGCCGTTCACACCCGGATATGTGGCCGATCAGAACATCGCGGCGCAACTGGCCGAGATGGGGGTGATCCTGCTGATGTTCGGGGTGGGGCTGCACTTTTCGGTCAAGGACCTGATGTCGGTGAAAGGCATCGCGGTGCCGGGGGCCCTGGTGCAGATTGCGGTGGCGACGGCGGCGGGGGCGCTGCTTGGCTGGCTGTTGGGCTGGGGCATTGGCGGCGGGTTGCTGTTCGGGCTGGCGTTGTCGGTGGCGTCAACGGTCGTGCTGCTGCGCGCTTTGCAGGAGCGTGACCTGATCACCACCGAAAAGGGCCGCATCGCGGTTGGCTGGCTGATCGTGGAAGACCTGGTGATGGTGCTGGCGCTGGTGCTGATCCCGCCTCTGGCCGGGCTGTTGGGCGGGCAGGAGCAGCCCCTGGATGCCGTGACGGCGCAGGTGGCGCAGTATGGGCCTGGCACTGTTGGGGCGACGATCCTTGTGACCTTTGCGAAGGTCGCGGCGTTCGTGGCGATCATGCTGGTCGTCGGGCGGCGGGTCATTCCCTGGGCGCTGGAGTTTGCGGCGAACACCGGCCAGCGCGAGCTCTTTCGCCTTGCCGTGCTGGCGATTGCGCTGGGCGTGGCAGCGGGGGCGGCGGCGGTGTTCGGCGTGTCGCTGGCGCTGGGCGCGTTCTTTGCCGGGATGGTGATGGCCGGCTCGACCCTGTCGGCGCAGGCGTTGAAGGACACGCTGCCGTTCCGCGATGCCTTTGCGGTGTTGTTCTTTGTGTCGGTGGGGATGCTGTTTGACCCGACCGTGCTGTGGGAACAGCCATTTTCGGTGATGGTGACGGTGCTGATCATCATCGGGGTGAAAAGTGCGGCGGCCTTCGGCATCGTGCGCGCGTTCGGGCATGACCGGACAACCGGCCTGACCATCGCGGCCGCGCTGGCGCAGATTGGCGAGTTTTCGTTCATCCTGATCGTGATGGGCGTAAAGCTGGACATCGTTCCGACCGATGCGCGCGATCTGGTCGTGGCAGGGGCGCTGATCTCGATCCTCGTCAACCCGCTGTTGTTCCGGATGCTTTTCGCGCCGAACGCCCCGGAGGGAGCGAAGGCCGAGCCCGAGATTGAGGCCGAAGCCGACGCGAGGGCATGAGACGGCGGCCCGAAGCGATGCCGGGCCGCGCCATCGTTTCCTTTGGTCAGAGGCCCGCTTCGGCGGCGATCTGCGCCTTTGATTTCCGCGCCCGTTCGGTGGCGGATTTCAACTGCCCGCAGGCAGCCATGATATCTTCGCCACGCGGGGTGCGGATCGGGCTGGCGTAGCCTGCGTTGTAGATGATGTCGGCAAAGGCGTGGATGCGGTTGCCCGACGACCGCTTGTAGGGCGCGCCCGGCCATTCGTTGAACGGGATCAGGTTCACCTTGGCCGGAATGCCCTTCAACAGTTCGACCAGACGGTAGGCATCTTCCTTGGTGTCGTTCACGCCTTCCAGCATGACGTATTCAAAGGTGATCCGCTCGCTGTTCGACAGGCCCGGATAGGCCTTCAGCGCCTCAAGCAATGTCGCGATGTTCCAGCGCTTGTTGATCGGCACCAACTGGTCGCGCACCTCATCGGTGGTGGCGTGAAAGCTGACGGCCAAGAGGCAGCCGATTTCGGTCGCGGTGCGGGCGATTTCCGGCACGACACCCGAGGTCGACAGGGTGATCCGGCGGCGGCCAAGGGCGATGCCCTCGTTGTCCATCACCACTTTCATCGCGTCGCGGACGTTTTCAAAGTTGTAAAGCGGCTCGCCCATCCCCATCAGCACGATGTTGGAGATCAGGCGTGTTTCCTCCTTGGGCGCGCCCTGCACCGGCCACTCGCCCAGATCATCGCGCGCCAGCATCACCTGTCCCACGATCTCGCCCGCGGTCAGGTTGCGCACCAGTTTCTGCGTGCCGGTGTGGCAGAACGAACAGGTCAGCGTGCAGCCGACCTGGCTGGAGATGCACAGCGTGCCACGGTCGGTTTCGGGGATATAGACCACCTCGACCTCATGCCCTCCCGCGATGCGGACAAGGTATTTGCGGGTGCCATCCGCCGAAATCTGGCGGGTGACGACCTCGGGCAACTCGATGGTGAAATGGTCGGCCAGAAGCGCGCGGTAGTCTTTGGCAAGGTTGGTCATCGCCGCGAAATCGCGCACGCCCCAATGGTAGACCCACTGCCAAAGCTGGCCCAGACGCATCTTGGCCTGCTTTTCCGGCGTGCCGGCGGCAATCAACGCCTCGCGCAACGCGTCGCGCGTCAGGCCGACGATGTTGGTCTTGTCGGTTTCCGGCAGCTTGCGCGGCAGGGTCAGGACATCCTGAGTAATCGGGGCGGTCATGAAGCAGATCTTTCGTTCGGGCCTTGCGACAGGCGATCTGGAATGTGTGAAGCGGATATAGGGGATCGGCCTGCAAAACAAAAGCGCCCCGGTGACGGGGCGCCTTGGGTGTTTCAGGCCGCGGTTACTTGCAGCGCTGTTCGGCGTCGGTCATCGCGGCGGTAAAGCCGCGCAGGCTGAAGGTGTCCTTCGTCTCGGTGCCTTTGCCCGAACGTGCGGTCAGCGTGGCCGAGGTGCCGTTCTTCATCGCGGCCAGAAGGGCTGCGTCATCGTCCGGGCTTCCCGGCCAGGCCCATTCGCCGTCGGTGAACAGTTGGTAGGGATTGCCGTCAATCGCCACCTCGACGGTGGACCCGCTTGCAAAGGGGTAGCCGCCGGTAAACGAAATCTCGCCCGGTTTGCCGGGACGGAAGGTCACAAACAGAAGGATGTCGCCACGGCGCACCGACACCGGTTGGCCATCACGGCTGTTGATGGTTTCCTTTGGTTTCGAGACGCCCCAGCACTCCTTGGGGCTTTCCTCGGTGAACACGTTCCAATCCGTCATCGTGGCGACGCGGTTGGTGGATTCCTGGGCGAACGCACCGCCAGCCATCAGGGAAAATGCTGCGACCCCAAGGGCGCGACCGAAAAGGGAAGTCATGTCTGACGCAGCCTCCAAGCTGTCTTATGCCTCTTGCTCCGCGACCTTGCCGTGCCAACCTGCGGGATGGACAGAGTTTTTGCTGTGGCGCGGAGCAGTTCAACCCGATATCCCACCCTTAACCCAAGAACGCCAATTCTTGAAACCCCTCTGCGCGTAAAATCGCGCATCTGTGACGGAGCATGACCATGACCAGCCCTCATCCCTTGGCCGACCTTTGGCGCGGCGGGATTTTGGAAAGCAGCCATCTGGGCCACGTGGTGATCTGCGATGCCAAGGGTGTGACCGAGGCGTGGGGCAACCCGGACGCGGTGATCTTTCCACGCTCGTCGTGCAAGATGATCCAGGCGCTGCCCCTGATCGAGACGGGCGCCGCCGATGCCGTGGGCCTGACCGAGGCGCAACTGGCCTTCGCCTGCGCCAGCCATCAGGGCGAAGCGCGGCATGTGAAACTGGCAGGCGACTGGCTGGCCGCGATCGGCCTTGCCGAACCCGATCTGCGCTGCGGCGCGCACGAGCCCTATGACCGGGACGAACGCAACCGGCTGATCAAGAACGACGAAAGCCCGTGCCAGTTGCACAACAACTGCTCGGGCAAGCATTGCGGCTTTCTGACCGTGACGCAGCACCTGAAGGCCGGGCCGGAATACGTCGAAATCGACCACCCGCTGCAGCGCGCGATCCGCGAGGCGACCGAAGAGGTCACGGGCGAGACGGTGGCGGGTTACGGGTTCGACGGCTGCTCTGCGCCGAACTTCGCGGTGACGTTGACGGGTCTGGCCCGCGCGATGGCACGGTTTGCCTCGGCGCGCGACACCGGCGATGCGCGGGAACGCGCGATGCACCGGTTGACGCGGGCGATGGTGACCTACCCCGAAAACGTCGCCGGCGAGGGTCGGGCCTGCACCGAACTGATGCGGGCGATGGGCGGCAAGGTGGCGCTGAAAACCGGCGCCGAGGCGGTGTTCGTGGCGATTTTGCCCGCGCAGGGGTTGGGCATCGCTCTCAAGGTCGTCGATGGCGGCACCCGCGCGGCCGAAGCGGCGATTGCCGCGCTTTTGGTGCGCGCGGGCGTGCTGGAGGCGGACCATCCCGCAACCCGCAAGCGGCTGAACACGGTGCAGACCAACTGGCGCGGGATCGAGACCGGAACCTTTCGCGCCGCACCGGGGTTCCCGTAACGCTTGATTTGGGAACGGAAGGGCGTAGACTTTCGCGATGAACATCGAAGCTCCGACCCCGTTCCCCGCCAGCCAGCGCCTCTATGAAGATGTCAGCTTTGACCGCAAGGAACTGGGGCTGATCCTGCGGCTTTACGGCCAGATGGTCGCCGCCGGTGAGTGGCGCGACTACGGGATTTCCTGCCTGCGTGATCTGGCGGTGTTCTCGGTGTTCCGCCGCACGGCGGAAAACCCGCTTTACCGCATCGAAAAGCGGCCCCGGTTGCGGGGCAAGCAGGGGCTTTACGCCGTGGTCGGGATGGACGGGCAGGTCTTGCGCCGGGGCCACGATCTGCCGTCAGTGCTGCGGGTGCTTGAACGCAAGCTGATCCGCGCCGTCGACTAAAGCCTTCGGCGCGCGATGAGCGGCCCGCCGCCCTGGCGCGCGATGCGGTCGACGGTTTCGGCGATCCCCTCTTCGGCAACCGACATGCTGTGACCATTGGCGTGGATCAGCCGGTCGGGCGCAGTCACCAGCGCGACATGCCCCTTCCAGAACAGAAGATCACCGCGCCGGAGTGGCTGATCTTCGTCTACCGCGGTCCCGAGCGCCTGCTGCATGTCGCTGTCGCCGGGGCAGGCAAGGCCCGCCGCGTGCAGCGAAATCTGCGCCAGACCGGAACAATCCAGCCCCGCCCTTGAATTGCCCCCCCACAGATAGGGCGTCCCAAGCAGGCTTTCGGCAACGGCAACCGGGTCACCCACCCAATCGCCCAGTCGCCGCACATGGCCTGACGGCACGAAGCCAAGCGTGGTTTCCGCCCAAGCCCCCCGGGTGGCGGTCACGCACAGCCTGGCCCCAAGGCTCAGCGCCATTGTCTCGCGCGCCTGCACCCTCGGCTCGGGGTAGACATGCGTGGCGGGAGCCGACACCCAATGCGTCGGCGGGCCAGCCTCGCCGATCGCAGCCTCATCCACCCAGCCGCAATAGCCGTCCTTCGCCGCCTGCACAAAGCAATGGCCCTGCTCCCGGTCGATCACCGTGACCGCATCGCCCAGAAGTACCTGCCGGTCCCGCGAACCACCGGGCTTGGCACGCAGATCGGCCAGCGGAACCACGACCTGCGCGGCCTCGCCCGCTGTCAGCAGAGCGTCGATCCGGCCTTGCAACACGGTCAGCACAACACGGCCGGAAAACGGTGTCAGACGGCGATCCATCGTCCCTCTCCACTGGTCGGCGGCATGCTGTCTTCCTCTTTGCAAAAATATCCCACGGGAGGTCCGGAGGGTGTGAAACCCTCCGGTCCCGCCGCCGGGTCAGATGCCCAGCATCGCAGGCAAGGCTCCAAGAACCGCCCGCGCACCCTGACCCGCGCCACCCTTGGGTCGCGCAGGCTGGTCGGTGGGCACATGACCGTAGATGTCGAAATGCACGTAGCGGCCCGTCGTCACGAAGCGGCGCAGGAACAGCGCTGCGGTAATCGACCCGGCAAAGCCAAAGCCGGGGGCGTTGTCCAGATCGGCGATGCCGGGTTCGATGACGCTTTCGTAAGCGTCGTGGAACGGCAGGCGCCAGACCGGATCGAAACCCGCCAGCGCACCTGCCTCCAGCGCGGCCACAATGCCCGCGTCGTCACAGTAATAGGGGGCCAGATCCGGCCCGACGGCCACGCGGGCGGCCCCGGTCAGGGTGGCCATCGACACCAGCGCGTCGACGTCCTCCTCGCAGGCGTAGGCCAGCGCGTCGGCCAGCACCAGCCGGCCTTCGGCATCGGTATCGTTCACCTCGACCGTCAGGCCCTTGCGGCTGGTCAGGATGTCCTTCGGGCGCTGGGCATTGCCCGAGATCACGTTTTCGACCGCAGGCACCAGCACCCGCAACCGCAGCGGCAGGTTCAGCGCCATGATCATCCGCGCAAGGCCAAGCACGGTCGCGGCGCCGCCCATGTCCTTCTTCATCAGGCTCATGCCCGACGATGGCTTGATGTTCAGCCCACCCGTGTCGAAGCACACGCCCTTGCCGACCAGCGTCAAGCGTGGGCCGGCGTGGCCCCAGCGCATGTCCAGCAGGCGGGGTTCGCGGGGCGAGGCGCGGCCCACGGCATGGATCATCGGAAAGTTCTGCGCCAGCAGGTCATCGCCGCGCACCACGTTCGTGAAGCAGGAAAATTCGTCCGCCAGGGCAAGGAAAGCGGTCTCAAGCTCGGCCGGCCCCATGTCCAGCGCAGGGGTGTTGATCAGGTCGCGGGTCAGGACCTCGCCTTCGGCCATCGCGACAAGGCGTGCCGCATCGACGCCTTCCGGGCAGCACAGGCGCGGCAGCGATGCGGGCTTGTGTCCGGGGCGATAGCGGTCGAACCGGTAACCCGCCAGCAGCCAGCCAAGGGCGGCCTCGGTCCGTTCGGCAAGATCAAGCGCGCCGTGCAGCGCCCAGTTGCCCGCGGGCAGCGCCGTTGCGGCCTTGGCCAGACCAAAGCGCTGGCGTCGGCGCGCCATGTCGGTGCCAAGCCCGACCACCGCCCCGGCAAGCGCGGCATCCGCGCCGGGCAGCAGCCGGACGTCGCCGAGGCCGGCCTCAAACCCCGATGCGCCGAGCCAGCCTTGCCAGCGCGCGCCCGGCCCGGCCAGAAAGGCGGGCAGGTCGTTGGCGCGCACGGCGTGCAGCGGCAGGCTGGGTGCGCTGGGGTCGGCAAAGGCCGGTTTCAGCTGATCTGGTGACATGACAGGCTTTTGGTTGCTGCGGATGCAAGGGTTCTAGGCCCGGCTGCATCGCAGGTCCAGTGCGCAGATGGCGCCGCGTGAGCATGGCCGGTCAGACCGACAGGTCGGCAACCCCTTCGTCATGCGCGATTGACCGTTCCGCCACCCGCAACAGCCGCGCCCAGACGGCGGCAAAGGCGGTATTGTCCGACCGTTCCAGGCAGATCCGGACATCGTCCGACACCGCGCCAAGGCTGGTCAGACCCAGGTTTTCCGCCATCCGCCGCAGCCGCGTCAACTGCCGCGCAAGGTCGGCCAGGTCGTGCGCCTTTACCTGCGCCGCGATCCCCGCCATCGTCAGCGCCAGTTCGCCCAGCGCGCGCGTGACCATCTGTTCGGCCGTCGGCGCGCCAAGGTTGCGGTAGATCGCGGCGATCGGTTCGGCGTCCTGTCGCACGACCTCACGCGGCCTGAGAGCCGTTATCTTGTTCATCTGGTTACCCCACCCGTTGCCCATAACACCCGACACCATGTTTTGCGCGCCATGCTGAAGATTTCGTTGCGGGTGGCGCGGCGGCGGCAGAATTTGCCTCTCGAATTTTCGCCAAATGCCGCCTAGACAGCGAAGGTCCGACCAAAGGAAGCGTCTTATGCAGTTCGTTCGTCCCTTGCCCGGCTACCTGATCCAGCGGTTTCAGGGGTGGCGCGCCACCACCTATCAGGAAAACCGCGCGTGGTATCGCAGGCTTGCGGCATCCGGCCAGCACCCGCGGGCAATGGTGATTTCCTGCTGCGACAGCCGGGTCCACGTCACCTCGATCTTCGGCGCGGACGAGGGCGAGTTCTTCATCCACCGCAACGTCGCGAACCTTGTGCCACCTTACAACCCCGATGGTGAATATCATGGCACCTCGGCGGCGGTGGAATATGCGGTCACCAGTCTTGGCGTGGCGCATATCGTGGTCTTGGGCCATTCCAACTGCGGCGGCGTGAAGGGGTGCCACGACATGTGTTCGGGTCTGGCACCGGAGCTGGAGGAAAAGTCGTCCTTCGTTGGCCGCTGGATGGATATCCTGCGCCCCGGCTATACCCGCGTGGCGCATCTGGACCCGGCGACCATCCTGCCGGCGCTGGAAAAGGAAGCGGTGCTGATCAGCCTTGAGAACCTCTTGACCTTCCCTTTCGTCAAGCAGGCGGTCGAGGATGAACGGCTGACCCTGCATGGCCTGTGGACCGATACCGGCGAGGGCGGGCTGGAATATTACGACCCGGCGCACAATGCCTTCGTGGCGGTGTAAGGGTGCAGGACATCCTGTCGCTGGCAGCCGCCAACCTGCTGACGCCAATGATCCTGTGCTTTGCGCTTGGTCTGGCGGCGTCGCTGGCGCGGTCGGAACTGACAATCCCGGAAGCCGCCGCCAAGACGATGTCGATCTACCTTCTGTTCGCCATCGGCTTCAAGGGCGGCGTGGCGGTCAACGACCATGGGCTGGACGCAAGCCTTGGGCTGGCCATCCTTGGCGGTGTGGTGCTGTCGTTCGGGCTGCCGTTTGTGGCCTTTGCGCTGCTCAAGGTGCTGACGCGGCTGTCGGCCACCGATGCGGCGGCGGTCGCGGCACATTACGGCTCGATCTCGATTGTCACCTTCGTCACCGCAACCTCGGTGCTGCAATCGTCCGGCATCGCGTCCGAAGGCTACATGGTCGCCGTGGCTGCGGCGATGGAGGCGCCGGCCATCGTGTCGGCGCTGTGGCTGGTGGCGCGGTCGGGACAGGCCGCCAAGATGGACGCCGATCTATGGCGCGAGATATTGCTGAACGGGTCTATCGTGCTTTTGGTCGGGTCGTTCGTGATTGGCCTTGTCACCGGAGCCAAGGGGATGGAGCGGATCGACGCCTTCATCGTGGCACCGTTTCAGGGGATCTTGTGCCTGTTCCTTCTGGATATGGGTCTCGTTGCGGGGCGCGGGCTGAAAGGTGCCAAGGGCGTGCTGACCGCAGGCGCGCTGGCCTTTGGTATCCTGATGCCGATGATCGGCGCGGTGGCGGGTCTGGCGGTGGGGATTGGCCTTGGGCTGTCGACCGGCGGCGTGGCGCTGATGATGGTGCTGGCGGCCTCGGCCTCCTACATCGCGGTGCCGGCGGCGATGCGCGTGGCCCTGCCCGAGGCGAACCCCGCACTTTACCTGACACTGTCCTTGGGCGTCACCTTCCCGTTCAACCTGACGCTTGGCATCCCGACCTATGTGGCCATAGCCCAAGCCTTCGGAGGCTGACCGATGCAGACCCATCCCGCCAAGCGCGTTGAAATCATCATCGAAGCGCCGATGGAAACACGACTGACGGCGGCGCTGGAAAAGGCAGGGGTCACGGGCTTTACCGTGCTGCCGGTGCTTGGCGGATCGGGCCGCTCTGGCCGCTGGACGCGCGAAGGGCAGGTGGGCCGGGCCGGGATGGTGGCGGTGATCTGCCTGATCCGCCCCGACCGGCTGGATACGCTTCTGCAGGCGGCCTTCACGGTGGTTGAACGTCACATCGGCGTGGTGTCGATCACCGATACCGAAGTGTTGCGCGCCGAGCGGTTCTGACGGCCGCTGGCGCGACCGTCAGCGGCTGGATCAGCCTTTTTTCAGGACTTTCGAGCCAAGAAGCTCGGCAATCTGCACCGCGTTCAGCGCCGCGCCCTTGCGCAGGTTGTCAGACACGCACCACAGCGACAGGCCGTTGTCGATGGTGCTGTCCTGCCGCACGCGGCTGACATAGGTGGCAAACTCGCCCACACATTCGATCGGCGTGATGTAGCCGCCGGGTTCACGCTTGTCGATCAGCATGATGCCGGGGGCTTCACGCAGGATGTCCTGCGCTTCCTGCCAGTCGAGGAACTCTTCGAACTCGATGTTGATCGCTTCGGAATGGCCGACGAACACCGGCACGCGGACGCACGTGGCCGTGACCTTGATCTTGGGGTCGAGGATCTTCTTCGTCTCGGCCACCATCTTCCATTCTTCCTTGGTCTCGCCACTGTCCAGGAAAACGTCGATGTGCGGAATCACATTGAAGGCGATCTGCTTTGGAAACTTCTTCGGCGGCACTTCCTGCACCGGGTTGTAGACCGCCTTGGTCTGATCCCAAAGCTCGTCCATGCCTTCCTTGCCGGCACCCGACACGGATTGGTAGGTGGCCACCACGACGCGCTTGA
The DNA here is from genome assembly GCA_963822435.1 of uncultured Alphaproteobacteria bacterium. Classification (GTDB taxonomy): domain Bacteria; phylum Pseudomonadota; class Alphaproteobacteria; order Rhodobacterales; family Rhodobacteraceae; genus JAUYQR01. The sequence goes on along the minus strand of CAWGHN010000003.1, from coordinate 419,449 downwards.
TCGTGGCGCGGTCATGCAGCGGCTTCAGCGCCACGACCATCTGCGCGGTCGAACAGTTCGGGTTGGCGATGATGTTCTTCTTGGCATAGCCCATGATCGCGTGCGCGTTCACTTCCGGCACGATCAGCGGCACGTCGGGGTCGTAGCGATAAAGCGACGAATTGTCGATCACGATGCAGCCGGCGGCGGCGGCTTTCGGGGCGTAGATCTTGGTCGCGTCCGACCCGATGGCAAACAGCGCAATGTCCCATCCGGTGAAATCGAATGTGTCCAGATCCTTGCATTTCAAGGTCTTGTCGCCAAAGCTGACCTCAGTGCCCAGCGATTTGCGCGACGCAAGCGCCACGATCTCGTCCACGGGAAACTCGCGCTCGGCGAGGATGTTCAGCATTTCGCGGCCCACGTTACCCGTGGCACCCGCGACGACGACCTTGTAGCCCATCGGGGTTCTCCTTTGTGCGCCCCCGGCATGGGGACGGGGCCTGTTAGCGCATGGGCCGGGCGGGGGAAAGGGGGTGTGGTCAGTCGGTCCGGTCTTGTGACCAGAGATAGACAAAAAGGCTGATGGCGGTGGTCACGGCAAAGAACAGGAACACCGCCTGATAAGGTGCCTCGGGTGTATTGGTGTAGATGCGGCCGGTGGCGAATTGCGCCAGCCCGATCGGTGCGATGCCAAAGAGGTTGAGAAGTGTCACGCCACGCCCCATCAGGTGTGGCGGAAAGAAAGCCCGGCCATGCGCGATCACCATCGGAAAGCTGGCACCAAAGAACCCGGCTGCGATCAGAAGGCCCGTCGCCACGGCAGGCGGCGCGGCAGCGAACCACCACAGCCCGAACAGGCACAGCGTGGTAAGGGCGTTGCCCGCAAAGATCACCCACTTGCGCGACCCGAACACCCGGTCCAGCGGCCCGTAGGCAAAGTTTCCAACGACCATCGCGATGCCGATCCACAGGCCAACCTCGCCCACCTGCAGCCGGTCAAAGCCGTGCATGTCGGTGTAATAGGGGCCAACCCAGAAGCCGCGCAGACCGGCGATGGGGGTGTAGCACACCGTCATCATCGCGAGGATCGGCCAGATTGCCGGCATCCGCAAAAGATCAAGAAGCGAGCCCTTGGCCTGCGACGGCGCGCGTTCGGGATCGTGCACCAGTGCCGCCATCGCCGCCGCCGTCAGCGCCGTGACCACCGCAAGCGCCGCCACCGTGGGCCGCCAGCCGAACGCCTCGACCGCCGCCGACAGGGGCAGCGACGAGGCGATGTTGCCAAGCGCGCCAAACCCGATCGTCGCCCCCGCCAGCGTGCCGAACACGGCGGGCGAAAAGCTGCGGGCAAAGATGAAGTAGCTGGCCATCAGCACCGGCGCGCAACCCACCCCGATCAGCGCCATTGCCACCTTAAGGTGCAAGGCACTGGTGGCGGTGGCAAAAAGGGCGGCCCCGCCCGCGCCCACCGCCATCAGGCTGGCGGCGGTGCGTCTTGGGCCGAACCGATCCAGCGCCGATCCGATCGGCAGTTGCATCGCCGCAAAGGCCACAAACCACCATCCCGACGCCGAGGCGAGGTCGGCCGCGCTGGCGCCAAGGTCTGTTTGCAGCACCGGCGACAGCACGGCCAGAAACGCCCGGTAGAACTGGCTCAGCACATAGGCCACAAGCAGAGAGGCAATTCCCGCGCGCATCGCTCAGGCGGCCTGCGCCAGCATCGGACGTTCCCGGATCGGCAGATGCACGATGGCCGAAAACGCCCCGACGCCGACCCCGATCCACCACACAAGGCTGTAATCGCCGTTCAGGTCGTAGAACTTGCCGCCCAGCCAGACGCCCATGAAGCTGCCGATCTGGTGGCTGAAGAACACAAAGCCGTACAGCGTGCCCATGTAGCGCACCCCGTAGATCTGTGCGACGAGCCCGCTGGTCAGCGGCACCGTCGCCAGCCACAGCGACCCCATGACGGCGGAAAAGATCAGCACCGTTGTCGGCGTCATCGGCATCAGGATGAAGATCGCCGAAGCCACCGTCCGCCCGGTGTAGATCGCCGCCAGCAGGTATTTCTTCGGGAAATACGCACCCAGCCAACCTGACAGGACCGACCCGCCGATGTTGGCAATGCCGATCACCGCGATGGCGGTCGCACCGAGGGCGGAGGTGGTGGTGATGCCCATCCCGGCCAGCATCCCGCCAGGGTCAATCGGGCCGCAAACCTCGGTGATGAAGGCGGGGAAATGCGCGGTGATGAAGCCAAGCTGATAGCCGCAGGAGAAAAAGCCAAGGAAGATCAGCGCATAGGACGGGTCGCGAAACGCCCGCGACACGACGGTCAGCATGTTTTCCTCGGGTTCTGTCTTGCGCTGCGTCTTGTCGGGCGCGCGCAGGAATGGCAGCGCCAGAAGCGTGGTCAGGATCACGACCGAAAAAATCAGGAACACGGTTTGCCAGCTGTAAACCTGCAACAGCGCCTCGGCCGCGGGCGGCCCGATCACCTGACCGGCCGACCCGATCGCCGACCCGATGCCCAGCGTCAGGCTGCGCTTTTCGGGGCTGGCGGCCCGGCCGATCAGCGGCAGGATCACGCCAAACCCGGTGCCGGCGATGCCAAAGCCCACAAGGATCGCCAGCGACTGATGCTGCCCCGGCGTGATCGCATAGGCCGACAGCACCATGCCAAGCGAATACAGAAGTGCGCCGATGACAATCGTCTTGCGGTCGCCAAACCGTTCGCCAAACGCCGAAAACATCGGCTGCCCGATGCCCCAGGCCAGGTTCTGGATCGCGATTGCCATCGAGAAATCAGCGCGCGGCCAGCCGAACTCGGTCGCCACGGGAATCTGGAAAACCCCAAAACTTGCGCGGATCGCGAACGAGATCATCAGGATCACGCAGCCCGCCACCAGCACCGGGGTGAACATGGAGGTCTTGGTCATCTGGCAGGTCTCCGTCGGCAAGGCGCGGAACTTGCGCCGAAGGGTTGGGCGCGTCAAACGGAGAATTGTGCCGGATACAACCGATCCGGGTGGGTGGACCCTGTCGCCGCCATCGTCGTGATTGCGGGCGCGGTTTTGCAAGGATAGCTGTTGCAGGCCGGGTCGGGCCGCGATGCGCGCCGAAGGTGAACGGGGAGGCTTGGATGCAAGACTGGTGGCGTGGTTCGGTGACCTATCAGGTCTATCCCCGATCGTTTCAGGACGACACCGCCGATGGGGTCGGGGATCTGCCGGGCATCACCCGCCGCCTGCCGTATCTGACCGATCTCGGGGTTGATGCGGTCTGGCTTTCGCCGTTCTTCCGCAGCCCGATGAAGGACATGGGCTATGACGTCAGCGATTACTGCGACGTCGACCCGGTGTTCGGCACCTTGGCCGATTTCGACGCGCTGGTGGCGCGGGCGCATGGGCTGGGGCTGAAGGTCATCATCGACCAGGTGTTAAGCCATTCGTCCGACCAGCACCCCGCCTTCACCGAAAGCCGGGCCGACCGGGTGAACCCGAAAGCCGACTGGTATGTCTGGGCCGACCCCCGCCATGATGGCAGCCCGCCGTCGAACTGGCTTTCGGTGTTTGGCGGCAGTGCCTGGGCGTGGGACGCGCGGCGCAAGCAGTATTACCTGCATAACTTTCTGACCAGCCAGCCCGACCTGAACTATCACAATCCGGCGGTGCAGGACTGGGCGCTTGGCAACCTGCGCTTCTGGCTGGAACGCGGGGTGGACGGGTTTCGCTTCGACACGGTGAACTACTTTTTCCACGATCCCCTGCTGCGCGACAACCCGGCGGACTTTCGGGTGAAACCAGAGGCAGAGGGCAACCCCTACGGGATGCAGTATCACCTTTTCGACAAGAACCAGCCCGCGAACCTGGAGTGGATGGAACGTATCCGCACGCTTCTTGACGAATATGGTGCGGCTTCGGTGGGCGAGATGGGCGAAAGCCACCATGCGATCCGGATGATGGGCGATTATACCGCTCCGGGACGGCTGCATCAGTGCTATTCCTTCGAGCTGATGGGGTATGAGTATTCGGCGGCGTTCTTTCGCGGCAAGCTGTCGGAGTTCTTTTCCGGCGCGCCAGACGGCTGGCCGATGTGGGCCTTTTCCAACCATGACGTGGTGCGCCATGTCAGCCGGTGGGCGATCTATGGTGCCAGTCAGGATGCGCTGGCCAAGCAGGCGGGGTCGCTGTTGCTGTCGTTCGAGGGCTCGATCTGCCTTTGGCAGGGCGAGGAGTTGGGGCAAACCGATACCGAGCTTTCCTTCGATGAACTGACCGATCCGCAGGGCATCGCCTTCTGGCCCGAGCCGGTGGGGCGCGACAACACGCGAACGCCGATGGTCTGGGATGGGTCGGATCATGGCGGGTTTTCCACGGTGCAGCCGTGGCTGCCGGTAAAGCCGCTGCAACTGGCGCGGCATGTGGCGGGGCAGGCAGGGGTCGCGGGGTCGGTGCTGGAACATTACCGCGAGGTGATTGCGTTTCGCAAAGGGTCCAAGGCGCTTGGTGCTGGGCGGACGCGGTTTCTGGATGTGGGAGAGCCGGTGTTGGGCTTCGTGCGCGAGGCGGCGGGAGAGAGCCTCTTGTGCCTGTTCAACCTGTCGCCCGTGGCGGTCAGTTTGCACGTAAGCGGCACAGGCGGGCTGGTCGGGCCGTCATTGGCTGCGGCGCCCGTTGACGGGCGGCTAGTGCTGGGACCGAACGGGGTGGCGTTTCTGGCCGTGACGGGTGACGATGTGAAGGCCACGCAGCCTTAACAAGACCCTAACGGATGTTCTAAGCCATTGAATTAATTCGTGTGTCACAAGTGTCCCACCGTGGGACACGCCTTGCCGGAGAAAACCGATGTCGCAAGACCTAGCTCACTGGACCCCACGCCCGCGACCAGAGCGGGTGGTGCTGGAGGGGCGCTTCGTCCGGGTCGAGCCGTTGGAAACAGCGCATCTGGACGGGCTTTATGACGAGTTGACCGTGGCTGACACCGAAGCCGAGACGCGCTTTGCCTGGCTCTTTGAAACCCCGCCCACATCCCGCGATGACCTGCGCGCCTGGCTGGACCGAGTGGTGGCAAGCGCCGACCCCCTGTTCTTTGCGGTGATCGACAAGGTCAGCGGCCGTGTGGCCGGACGGCAGGCGCTGATGCGGATCGACCAGGCGTTCGGGGTGATCGAGATCGGAAACATCTACTGGGGGCCGACGATCGCGCGAAAGCCGGCTGCGACCGAGGCCCTGTACCTGATGGCGCGGCATGTGTTCGACGACCTTGGCTACCGTCGGTTCGAGTGGAAGTGCAATGACAAGAACCGGCCGTCGAAGCGAGCAGCACAGCGCTTTGGCTTTCAGGCAGAAGGGGTGTTTCGCCAGCACATGGTGGTGAAGGGGCAGAACCGCGACACGGCGTGGTTCGCGATGATCGACAAGGATTGGCCGGCGTTGCAGGCGGGGTTCGAGGCATGGCTTGCGCGGGGGAATTTTGACGACGCGGGACGGCAGTTTCGGCGGCTGGAGGAGTGCCAGCAGGTCGCCCCCTTCCCCCAGGGACCCCATGGGTAAAGGGGAGGCGATCAGCGGGTGAGGGTAGTGCTTTTGCCGGGCGGCCGGGGCCAGCCCCGGACCCCGGAATATTTTTGAAAAGAGCAAATCAGGGCGGCGCGGATCGCCCGGTCAGAGCGGGGTCCAATGGACGCCGCCGGGCGGGATGGTGACGCCGCCCCATTCTGCCGGGACCGGGTTGTAGTTGAAGAGGAAGCGATGGGTCGCGGTGTCGCGGCGGCGAAGCCCCTCGGGAAGCGGGTCGGTCTCGATGCCTTCGGTGGCGCAGGCGGTGTTGATGAGGCGCGTCATCGCCTCGTCATCTGGCCAGCCGGCCAGGTAGTGCAGTTTGCCGGTGGAGACGAGGGCGGACCAGCCATCGGTTGCCATTTCGGTGACGTAGGCGGTGCCTTCGAGTTTCTCGCGCCAGTGCTGGAAATTGCCGCCGCCGGCAAGCGGGACGGGCACGTCAGGCGGCAGACTTTCGACGCGGATGATCTTGGCATCGAGGCCGGGGAGGGCCGGGGGCAGCGGGACCGGAATGGCGAAGTTCGGGGTTTTGGAATTGGTGCGGGGGCCGAGGATGGCGGTGCCTTTGTGCGCGGCGAGGGCGGATTTCAGTGCGTCGGACAGGGTGAAGACGCCGGGGGCGAGGACCAGTTTGTAGGCGGAAAGGTCGGTGGTGTCGGGCGGCAGGATGTCGACGTTGAGGCCAAGGCGGCGGAGCGCGCGGTAGGTATCGAACACAAGCCAGAGGTAGGAGAAGCTGCGGCCCTGAGGCTGGATCTCCCATGCCCAGTCAGAGGCGTAGTCGAAGATCAGGGCAACGTCGGCGCGGGCGGTGCCGGCGTCGGGCATGTGCTTCAGCTCTTCGGCGACCTGCTCGGCCTCGGCGAAGGCCTGCGCGGGGGCGCTGTCGGGGCGCAGGAGGCCCGCGTGCATCTGTTCCTGCGCGAAGGGGGCCTGACGCCAGCGGAAATAGCAGACCGCCTCGGCGCCGTGGGCGAAGGCTTCCCATGCCCAGAGGCGGGCCATACCCGGCAGAGGATCGGGGTTGAAGGGTGCCCAGTTCACCGGACCGGGTTGTTGTTCCATGATCCACCAGCGCCCGCGCCCGACGGCGCGGTAAAGGTCGTGGTGGAAGGCCTGGAAGTCAGGGTCGCCCTGGCGCACAAAGCGGCGCTTGTGTTCCTGCGGCGCGGGGATACGGTCGGAGAGAAAGCCCAAGGGGTAGCTGTCCCAGCTTGCGATATCGAGATCGGCGCCGGTGGCAAAATGGTCGAATTCGGTGACCGCGCCCATGTAATTGTGCGCGATTGGGTAGGCGGAGTGCTTGCGGATGATGTCGGTTTGCAGGCGATTGAAGCTGACAACCTCGTCGGATGCGAAGCGGCGGAAATCCATTACGTGGGAGGGGTTGGGTTCGGTCACCGTCAGGTTAGGCAGACCTATGTCATTGAAATCGCTATATTCCATTGACCAGAACACGTTGCCCCAGGCCCGGTTCAGAGCGTCGGGAGACTGGTATTTTCGGGCCAGCCAGTCACGGAAGGCGCTGCGGGCTGCGGCCGAATAGCTGAGCGTGGTGGCGTGGCAGGCGTATTCATTGTCTGTCTGCCAGGCGGCGACGAAGGGGCTGCGGCCGTAGCGTTCGGCGAGGGCCGTGACGATCTTGGCACATTCGGCGCGATAGCCCTGATGCGAGAAGCAGTAGTGGCGACGGGAGCCGAAACCGCGGGGCTTGCCGTCCTTGTCCAGTGCCAGCATGTCGGGATGACGGTCGAGCATCCAGCGCGGCGGGGTGGCCGTGGGGGTGCCGAGCACGACCCTGAGGCCGTCCTGACCGAGGGTGGCGATGGCGCGGTCGAGCCACTCCCACTGGTAGGTTCCGGGGGTGGGTTCCATGCGACTCCAGGCAAATTCACCGATGCGGACCCAGGTGAGGCCGAGCGCGGCCATGCGGGCGGCGTCTTCGGCCCATTGGGTTTCCGGCCAGTGCTCGGGGTAGTAGCAGACGCCGAGGGTGCGCTTGAGCGGTGTGCTTGTCATGGGATGACCTGATGTTCCGATTGGCCCGTGGCGATGCCCTTGGCCATGAAGGTTTTGCCGGCGTTCGGGTGGGCGGCGCGCGAGGCGGCGTCCATGTTGTGAAGCGCGGTGGTGCAGTAGAGCGTGTCGCCGCCGAAAGCCGGGCAGGAGGTGTGGGGGGCGTCGAACGGCACGGCGCGGAGGAAGGTGCCGTCAGGCGCGTAGGCCGCGACGCGCGAGGCGCCCCATTGCGCAAGCCAAAAGATACCTTCGGAGTCGAAGACCGCTCCGTCGGGGTGGAGCCCGAGGGCGGTGAGGTCGAGGAAGGTTTCGGGTTCGCCCTTGGGCCAGCCTTGGGTGTCGAGGGCGACGCGGAGGACGCGGCCGGTGACGGTTTCGGTGAAGCAGGCGGAGGCGCCGCCGGGGGGGAAGGAGATGGAGTTCGGGATGGCGATGGGGGCGAAAAGGCGGCGCAACTCGCCCCGGTAGTAGCGGTAGATCGCACCCATGGCGGGAGTGCCGGGGCCTTCGACCTTGCCCATTGTGCCGATCCAGAAGCCGCCCTGCGGATCGGCGCGGCCGTCGTTGGAGCGGGTTTTCGGATTGTCGGATTCGAGGGCGATGAGGTGGGTTTGCGTTCCGGTGTCGAGGTCGAAGCGGAGAAGTGCCGTTTCGGAGCCGATCAAGAGGGTGTCGCGGTCGATCCAGCCGGCGGCAGACACCATTTCGGGGAAAGGCCACTCGGCTGGGCCTTCGGCGGTGCGGGTGAGGAGGCGCTGGCCGATGATGTCGAACCAGAAAAGCTGCTGGCGGAGGGGGTGCCAGAGCGGGCCTTCACCGAGGGTGCAAGGGCGGCTGTCGAAGATCATGCGAAGGCGGCGTCGTGGGCGGCGACGATAGATGCGGCGCGGGCGGTGATCTCGGCAGGGGTGGTGCCGGGGGTGTAAAGCGCGGTGCCGATGCCGAAGCCGGAGGCGCCAGCGTTGACCCATTGGGAGAAGTTGCCGGGACCCGCGCCGCCGACGGCGTAGATTTGCGTGGTCTTGGGCAAGACTGCGCGGATTGCCTTGAGGCCATCGGGGCCGACAAGAGAGGCGGGGAAGATTTTCAGGCCAGTGGCGCCAGCCTTGAGGGCGGCGAAACATTCGGTCGGGGTCATGACGCCGGGCCAGGAGGCCATGCCGCGGGCGCGGGTGGCGGCGATCACCTCGGGGTCGCAGTTGGGTGAAACGACGAGGGTGCCGCCGGCATCGGCCACTTCGGCCACGTCCTGCACCGTCAGCACGGTGCCAGCGCCGATTTCGGCGTGGTGGCCGAAGGCGCGGGCCATTGCGGCGATGGAAGTCATCGGATGCGGCGAATTCAACGGCACCTCGAGGCGGGTGATGCCGGCGGCGATCAGCGCCTCGGCAATCGGGACGGCCTCGTCGGGGGTAAGGCCGCGCAGGATGGCGATGATGGTGCGGTGTTTCATCGGGTGGCCTCGGGTTGACGGGCGAGGCTGGCGAGGCCCGCCAGCGTGCAGGTGGTGGCGGGCAGGAGGCGGGCCTCGATGCCTTGGGCTTTCAGCGCGCGGGCGTAGGTGGCGGACAGCTTTTCCGCGCCGATGAGGGCGACGGGCTGGCCGAGCCAATAAGGCCGCGCGCCTGCAAGTTCGATGCCGATCAAGAGGCCCGACAGGCGGGCGCGGGCGGCGGCGGGGGAAAGGCCGTTAACGAGGCCTTCGGCACGCAAGGCGAAAAGGCGCGCGGCGATTTTCTCGGGGCGGGACAGGGCGTCGGACAGGGCTTCGTCGAAGGCGCTGTCATCCCAGCCTTCGCCTGCCATGCCGTGGCGCAGGACCGAGTGTTCGGAGAGGAGCGCGAACAGTTCACCCGTCATGTAGGTCTGGAAACTGACAACCTCGCCCGCGCTGAGGTGGACCCATTTGGAATGGGTGCCGGGCAGGCACATCACGCCGTCGAAGCCGGGCGACAGGGCCAGCGCGCCGGCGATCTGGGTTTCTTCGCCACGCATCACGTCGGCCGGTTTCATCTGGCGCAGGCCGGGGGCGAGGCGGACGTGGATGCGGGGGTCGGAGGTGGGGGCGGTGACGAGGGCCGCGTGGTCAAGGGGCGTGCAGGGCGCGGTGCGATAGGGCGCCTCGAACCAGCCTTGGCGCGAGCCGACCATGCCGCAGGCGATGACGGGGGTGACGCCCGGCCCAAGCCAAGGGTCGATCAGGCGCAGAAGTGCGGGTTCAAAGGCGTCGCGCGCCAGTTTGCCCATGCCGTCAGGCGATTCCGCGTGGTCAAGGACGGAGCCATCCGGCCCCATCGCCCAGGCGCGGAGGTTGGAGGTGCCCCAGTCAACGGCGATCCATGCAGCTTTCATCCGGTCACCACCACGCCGCCGTCGATGACCATTGCCTGACCGGTCATCATGCGGGAGGCGTTTGACGCAAGGAACAGCACGCCACCGACGATGTCATCGGGATCGAGCGTGTCCTTCAGGGATTGGCGTGCGACGTGGGCGGCCAAGGCTTCGGGCGTGACCCAGAGGTCTTTCTGCTTTTGCGTAAGCACCCAGCCGGGGGCGAGCGCGTTGACGCGGATGCGGTCGGGGCCGAATTCGCGGGCAAGGGTGCGGGTCATGCCGGTGATGCCAGCATTTGCGGTGATGTAGGGGACGTAGCCGGTGTCGGCCATCATGTAGCTGATCGAGGAGAAGTTGATGATCGACCCGCCGCCTGCGGCTTTCATGCCCGGAAGCACGGCTTGAGCTGCGAAGAAGTAGGAGCGCAGGTTGATCGCCATCGACCAATCCCAGAACGCCTCGTCGATCTTTGCCGTCTCTACCCGCTTGTCGTCGGCGGCGTTGTTCACAAGCACGGTGATTGGGCCGTGGACGCGGGCGGCGGTGGAGAGCGTCAGTTGCAGCTGATCAACCAGCGTGAGGTCGCAAGGCAGGAACAGGGGGCGGTTGGCGGTCTTCGCCTCCATCGCGTCACAAAAGGCGGTGGCGTCGGAACGTTGGCAAAAGGCGACCTTGCAGCCTTGGCGCAGGAAGCCTTCGGTCAGGGCTGCACCAATGCCCGAGCCGCCGCCGGTGACGAAGACGGACTGCCCTTTCAGATCGGGAAATGTGGGCAGATCAGTCATCCAGTTTCCTTCCTTCGATGACCCACATCGTGGCGGGCCATGCGACCGGGAGCAAGAGCCCCCGTGTCATCAGGGCGCGGCCTGTCAGGGTGAGCGGCGCGGATTTGAGCGCGTTCGGCCCGCGCGACTGGCGGGGCGCATCCTCGGGGTTGATAAGGGTAACCCGGTAGCGGGCGTCGGGTTCCAGCCCGGTGAGGGCAAGCGGGCGCGGCAGGATCTGGGCGCTGGTTTCCGCCTGTCCGGCGAAGAGGACGAAGCGGTTGCCGTCCTGTGCGATCTGGATTTCGGCGGTGACGGCGGGGTCTGCCGCACCCAGCCGGTGGATGGTGCCGGACAGCATCCAATCACGGTTGGCCTTCCACCAGGCCGTGACGCGGCCAAGGGTAACTGCCTCGGCCTCGGTCAGTTCGCGCAGGTCCATCTCGAAGCCCATATGGCGCCCTGCTGCGACCCAGGCGCGGAACGACATGGACAATTCGCGCCCCGAGGTGTGGCAGTGGCGCGGGCCGACATGAGAGCCGGTGATCGCGGCGGGCAGGAAAAGGGCCGCGTCGTGCTGCATCCGCAAGCGTTCGAGCGCGTCGTTGCTGTCGGACAGCCAGACGCGGTGGGTGTGGGCAAGGATGCCTGCATCAATGCGGCCACCACCGCTGGCGCAGGATTCGATCTCGACCTGCGGGTGGGCAGTGCGGAGGCGGGAGAGGAGGTCGTAGATGCCATGGGTCTGGGCGGTATCGACCAGGGGCAGCAGGCGGTTGTGATCCCACTTGATGTAGTCGATCGGATATTCGGTCAGGATCGCGGAGACCTGCGCGAAAAGGTTGTCGCGGACGGCCGGGTTGGCGAGGTCGAGGACCATCTGATTGCGGCCGGTGGTCTGGTCGCGCGGGCCGAGCATCCAGTCGGGGTGGGCGCGGAAGAGGTCGCTGTCGGGGTTGACCATCTCGGGCTCGAACCAGAGGCCGAAGGTCATGCCGAGCGCGTGGATGTGGGCGATCAGGGGGTGCAGGCCATCGGGCCATTTGCGACGATCCATCGTCCAGTCGCCAAGCGAGGTGGTGTCGTCGTCGCGCCCGTTTCGTTGGCCGCCGAACCAGCCGTCGTCAAGGACGAAGCGTTCGGCACCAAGGGCGGCGGCGCGGGTGGCGATTTCGGCAAGCTCGGGCAGGGAATGGCGGAAGTAGACTGCCTCCCAGCAGTTGTAGTGCACGGGGCGGGGGCGGGTTGGGTTCGGCCACCGCACCACGCGGTCGCGGATGTCGTGCTGGAACGCGGCGGCGACGCCGTTCAGGCCGGTGATGGAGTGGACGGCGATGAGATCGGCGGTTTCGAAGTGCGTGCCGGATTCGGTTTCGGCACCGATCGGGGCGCCGAACTGAATCTGGCGGCGACCGTCGGGCAGTTCCTCGGCCACCATGCGGTGCCCGCCGGACCATGCGTAGTGAAGGGCGGCGGCGGTGCCTTGGCTGTTGGTGCAGCCTGCCTCGGCAAGGATCAGATAGGGCGGGTGTTCGTGGCCGGAGCGGCCGGTCCGCGCCTCGCGCAGGCGGATGCCGGGGGTCCAGTCGGTGTGGGTGAGGTGGAACTCGCGGGTCCATTTGCCGTGGACGTCGATCATCTGGCCGGTTTGCGGCGCAGGCAGGACCGGGGCGGCGAGCCAGTGGACGCGGATCGGGCGGTCGGAGGTGAGCGTGGTCTTGAGGGTAAGGACGCCGGTCGGGTGGGCGGTGATGTGGTGGGCGAGGGTGATGCCGTCGCCGCGGACGTACAAAGCGAGGTGGCCGGGGGTTTCGTCGGCGTGGGTGAAACTGAAGGCGGGGTTCAGGGGGGTGCCGTCAGCTTCGGACAGCAAATGCCCCGGCTGGCCCTGAAAGGCGCGGCCGGGTTCGGGGCTGAGCGACAGGGCGGGCAGTTTGTCGAGCATCCCGCCGGTGATGTCGTTCAGGGCCGACGCTGCCAGTTGCGACAGGTCTTCGGTGGCGGGAAGGGTTGCGCCCCAGTAGATGACCTCGGGGATGCCGCCCGAGGTGGCCAGGGCCAGGGTCTGGCCCCCTGCATCAATGCGCCATTCCATGTTACTTGACCGCGCCGAGGGTGAGGCCGGCGATGAAGTGCTTCTGCATCAGGAAGAACATCGCGACGGGGGGCAGGGCCGCAAGGATCGAGCCGGCCGACACAAGGTGCCACTGTGCGATCCACTGGCCGTTGAGGGACGACAGGCCCGCCGTGATCGGCTGGCTGTCGACGCCTTGGGTGAGAACGGTGGCCCAGAAAAAGTCGTTCCAGATGAAGGTGAACACCAGCACGCTGAGCGCGGCGATGGCAGGACGCATCAGGGGCAGGACGATGAACCAGAAGATGCGCCATTCCGCCACGCCTTCGACCCTTGCAGCTTCGATCAGTTCAAAAGGCAGGGCCTTGATGAAGTTGCGCATGAAGAGGGTGCAGAACCCGGTCTGGAACGCGATGTGAAAGAGGGCGAGGCCATACCAGGTGTCATACATGCCAAGTTGCAGCGTCATGTCGCGCACCGGAACCATCAGGATCTGAAACGGCACGAAGTTGCCTGCGACGAACATGAAGAACACGAGGATGTTGCCGCGAAAGCCGTAGACCGCAAGCGCAAAGCCGGTCATCAGCGACAGGGTCACGGCACCGATGACTGTCGGGATTGTCACCCAGAGCGAGTTGACCATGTATTGCCCGATCGGGGTTTCGGTGAAGATGTAGACGTAATTTTCCCACGCGATGCCGGATGGCATCCCGAAGTAGTTGCCCTGCGCAAGGTCGGACGCCGGGCGCAGCGAGGTCAGCGCCACGCCAAGCAGCGGGAACAGCCAGATGACCAGAGCCACGGGCAAGGCGAACGTGTAAAGCCACTGCGCGCCTGTGCCGGACTGCTGGATGGGGCGGGGGAACATGTGCGGCAGCCTCCCTTAACGTTCGGTCTCGTCGCGCCACATCTTCCAGATGAAGCCCGAGATGAAGATCATCATGATGGCAAACAGCACGACCGCGATGGCGGCGCCGTAGCCCATGCGGAACCCGAATTCGCCGAGCGCCATTTCATACATGTAGTAGGACAGGACGCGGGATGATCCGAAAGGTCCGCCCGAGGTCATGATCGACACAAGGTCGAAGCTGCGCAGCGCGCCGATGACCGTGACGATGACCGCGATGAAGGTTGCCGGGCGCAGTTGTGGCAGCACCACATACCACAGCATCCGCCAGCCCTTTGCGCCGTCAAGCCGCGCGGCCTCGATCTGGTCGGGGGCAACGTTGTTCAGGCCGGTAAGGTAGAGGATCATCACATAAGCGATCTGGGGCCAGAGCCCGGCGGCGATGATGCCGTAGGTCACCAGGTCGGGGTTGGCGAGGATGGCGGTTCCCTTGCCGGTGATGGTTTCCGTCAACAGGTAGAAGAGGCCGAAGTTTGGCGCATAGAACCATGCGAAGATCAGGCCGACGACGACCTGGCTGATCACGAAGGGAAAGAAGAACAGCGACTTGTAAAGCCGGATGCCACGCACGGTCTGGTTCAGGAAAATCGCGATGAAAAGGCCGATCGGCAGGGCCGCCATGTAAAGGACCAGCCATTTGAGGTTGTTCCACAGCGAGGTCTCGAAGGCCGGGTCGGTCATCAGCTCGGCATAGTTGGCAACGCCTACGAAGGTGCCGGTGAACTGGCCATCCTTGTTGTACAGCCCGTTCCAGTCGTAGAACGACAGGGTGATGCTCTGGAGGATCGGCCAGAGAACATAGACGGTGAACATGAAAAGCCCGGGCGCGAGGAACAGCCAGGGTGCCAGGGTTCGCTGGTTCCAGCGCTTTGATGTCCGCCGTGCCGGGACCACCGCGCCTGCTTCTGCCGCCTGTGACATGAATCGCCCTCCGAAACCAGAAGACGGGCGCCCCCTTGGAAGGGAACGCCCGCGTTGTCAGATCACTGCGGGAAGAGGCGCGTGCGCGTCGCTTCCAGTTGCGCCAGGATCTCTTCCAGCGCCTCGGGCTGCACCAGGAACCGCTGGAAGCCTTCCATGCCGGCCTTGGCATATTCGGCGTCCGCGTCGCGGTCCCAGAACTGGGCGATGCCGCCTGTCGAGGTGGAGAGCGCCTGGAAGCCTGCCGTCAGGAACGGATCGTCCGCCGGGACGGTTGCGTTCTTGTTGGTCGGGAGCTGGCCAACGGCTGTGTTCCACTTGGACTGCGCGTCGGGCGAGGCCATGTAAGCCAGGAACGCCTTTGCATCATCCGGGTTCTTGGCTCCGCTCGTCAGGTGGATCGTGTCGGTCGGGGCTTCTTCGGCCCGCGCAACGCCAGCGGTGATTTCCGGGAACACCATGAAGCCGAGGTTGTCGTTGGTCATCCCGCCTTCCTTGAAAACGCCGACAGCGAAGTTACCCATCACGTAGTTTGCAGCCTTGCCCTGCACGAAGATCGCCGCCGCGTCCTGCCAGTCGATCGCGGCATGGTTTTCGGTGACGTAGGGCTGCAGCTTTCCGAAGTTTTCGAAGACCGCGCGCGCTTCGGGCGAGGTCCACGAGATCTTGCCGGCGGCGAGGTCGCTGTGGAACTGGTAGCCGTTGGTGCGCAAGGAGAGGTAGTCGAAGATCCCCGCAACAGGCCACAGAGCGCTGGAGCCAGTTGTCACGCAGTCGATCGAGGCGGCCTTGAACTTTTCGCAGTTGGCAAGGAACTGGTCCCAGGTCACGCCACCTTCAGCCGGCAGGTCCACACCCGCGGCTTTGTAGGCGTCGCGGTTGTAGTAGATGCCCCACTGATAGTACGTGTAGGGGATGCCCCACTGCTTGCCGTCGATGGTCATGGACGGGAGCGACGCCGAGAGCGCGTCATTCAGGCCATTGGCGGTCCAAACGTCCGAAATGTCAGCAAAAAGACCAGCTTCCACAAACGGACGCATCCGGTTTGCGGCATACCAGTTCGCCAGATCCGGCGGGTCGGCGGTGAGGAAGTTGCGGATCGCGTTCTTGTAGGCTTCGTGGTCGAAGTTGGTCAGTTGAACGTCAATCTCGGGGTTCGCGGCCTCGAAATCAGTGATCATTGCTTCGGCTGCGGCCAGCGGGATCGGATCATAGTCCGCGTTCCAGGTGACGACGCGCTTGTCTTGCGCCATCGCAGACGTCGACATGAGCAACGCTGCCATCACGGCAAGCGCGCCCGCTTTCTTATGGACCATGGTTTCCTCCCTTTTGGTTCCATTATGTGAAACTTAGTCTTGAATATTGAAAACTATGTCCGCTATCCTTATGCCTGTCAACTACGGACCTCATCGGAGCAAGCATGGGCGCGGAAGGGCACGCAGACGGAACTGTCGGCAAGGCGCTGGACGTCTTGGACATGGTTGCCAGCCACGGCCGTCCGGTGCGGTTCAGCGAGCTGTTGACCGAAGGCGCGTTTCCGAAGGCGACGCTGTATCGGTTCCTGCAGACGCTGACACATCAGGGGATGCTGGCGCATGATCCGGACAGGGGCACCTATGCGTTGGGCGTGCGGCTGGTAAGGTTGGCACATGCGGCTTGGGCGCAGTCGTCGTTGGCGCCGATTGCTCGGCCGTATCTGGATGAATTGGCAGAGAAAACCGGCGAGACGATCCATCTGGCGCAGATGGATCTGGGGCAGGTGCTGTATGTCGACAAACGCAACGCAGCCCGGCCGGTGGAAATGTTCGCGCAGGCTGGAAAGGTGGGGCCGGCCTATTGCACGGGGGTTGGCAAGGCGATGCTGGCCCACCTGCCCGAAGAGGCGCTGGAGGCGGCCTTGGCGCGTCAGTCGTTTCACCGGCATACCGAACACACGCTGGACAGCCCGGCCAAGCTGCGGGCGGAACTGAAGGCGATTCGGGCACGGGGTTACGCCTTCGACCGCGAAGAGCACGAGCCGGGAATCATCTGCTGCGCGGTGCCGATTCTTAGCCGCGCGGGACGTGTGATCGGGGCACTTTCGGTAACCTCGACCACGGCGCGGACAACCCTGGCCGCGTTGGAGGCGCGGGCAGGGCTGACCAAGGACATCGCGGCCCGCATTTCCGCCGAGGCGGAAAGCTGGCGTTTTCCGGAACAGGGATAAGGGGAGGGACCATCATGACGGGCGTCACGCTGAAGAACGTGGTGAAGCGGTATGGGGACGTGCAGGTCATCCACGGGATTGATCTGGACGTGAAGGACGGCGAGTTCTGCGTCTTTGTCGGCCCGTCGGGCTGCGGAAAATCCACGCTGCTGAGGATGGTCGCGGGGCTGGAGGAAACCAGCGGCGGGTCGATCCGCATCGGGTCGCGCGACGTGACCGAGGCTGATCCGAGCGAGCGGGGCGTGGCGATGGTGTTCCAGACCTATGCGCTCTATCCGCACATGACCGTGGCCGAAAACATGGGCTTCGGTTTGAAGATGACCGGGCATCCGAAGGCAGAGATCGCGCGCAAGGTCGCGGAGGCCAGCCGCATCCTGAAGCTGGACGAATATCTGTCGCGCAAACCGAAGGCCCTGTCTGGTGGGCAGCGGCAGCGGGTGGCGATTGGCCGCGCGATCGTGCGGGGGCCGGACGTGTTCCTGTTCGACGAGCCGCTGTCGAATCTTGACGCCGAGCTGCGGGTGGAAATGCGCGTGGAAATCGCCCGTCTGCACCGCGAAATCGGTGCCACGATGATCTATGTGACACATGATCAGGTTGAGGCGATGACGCTGGCCGATAAGATCGTGGTCTTGCGCAAGGGGCGGGTGGAGCAGGTTGGCAAGCCGCTGGACCTCTACAACGATCCCGATAACAAGTTTGTAGCCGGGTTCATCGGCAGCCCGGCAATGAATTTCGTCGTGGGGACCGTGGCGGGGCCGGGGTCGGTGGCGGCGAAAGGGCTTGGCGGCGCGGTTGCCACGGGCGTGGCTCTGCCGGGTGCGGGGGCCGAGGTCAGCGTGGGGCTGCGGCCACAGCACCTGAAGATCACCTCAGGATCGGATTACCGGGTCGAGATGACCGAGGCGCTGGGCGGGGTCAGTTTCGTGCATGTCACGGCGCCCACTGGCGAAAAGCTGGTGATCGAAAGCCACGATCAGGTTGGCGTCGGGATCGGCGACAAGGTGGGCATCACGTTCGACGGGAAGGACGCGATGGTGTTCGCCGCCGATGGTGCGCGGCTGCGGTGAGCGGTGTTGGCTGGACGGAAAAAGGGCGGCCCGGTGGACCGCCTTTTTGTTTCGCGCCGGCTCGCAAGACCTTCACGGGCGGCGGGGTAAGCGCCTTGAAACGTTGGCGAATCCTACGCCAGATAGGCGCGAAAGCTGCGCACTACCTCTTCATAGACGGCGCGCTTGAAGGGGACGATCTCGGCGATCATCTGGTCGGCGGGAATCCAGCGCCAGCTTGAAAATTCAGGGTGGTCGGTGTCGATCTTCACGTCGCTGTCTTGGCCGAGGAAGCGGAACAGGAACCACTTCTGTTTCTGGCCGCGATACTTGCCGCCCCAGACGCGGCCCAAAAGCTCGGGCGGGAGGTCGTAGGTCACCCAGCCGTGAGTTTTGGCAATGCTTTCAACGAGATCGGCGTTGATGCCGGTTTCTTCCCACAGCTCGCGCAGGGCGGCGGCTTTCGGTTTTTCGCCGTCGTCGATGCCACCTTGCGGCATTTGCCAGGCAGGGGAGGGGCTGTCGAGGCGTTGGCCGGCGAAGATCAAACCGTCGGCATTGATCAGCATGACGCCAACGCAGGGGCGGTAGGGAAGGCTGTCGGTTTGGGTCATTTCGGGGTGCCTGATTGCCGGTTTGTGCGGGTCTGGCTTGCGTATGGCAAGCGTATGGCAAGTGTCTGGCAGGATTGCCGCCCGGATGGCAAGCCCCAGCCCCGGTTCCCGACCTGTCCGGCGCGGAAGGGATCGCACCCCCCCCGCCCCCAACCCCTCTCCACGAGGGGGAGGGGAGGCGGATGGGTCAGGCCCTCCCCACGAGGGGGAGGGGTGGGGCATGGGTCAGGGCGTGGGTTCGGGGGCGATGGCGGTCAGGCCCTTGAGGATGTCGACGGCGTAGGCAAGTTGGTAATCCTCGTCGCGCAGCTTGGCCGATTCCTCGGCGCGGGCCAGTTCTTCCTCGTAGAGACGCTTTTCGTCATCGGTCATCGAGTCGTTCGAGATCGCGCCGCGCAGGCTGGCCTCGGTGCGGGCTCCAACGGCCGAGGCCGGGCCTTTTTCATCGGCGCCTTCGACGGGCGGTTCGACGGCGGGCTGGTTGACGACGATGTCGGGCGAAATGCCGAGGGCCTGGATCGAGCGGCCCGAGGGCGTATAGTAGCGCGCGGTGGTCAGGCGCATGGCACCGTCGCCCCGCAGGGGTATCAGCGTCTGCACCGAGCCCTTGCCGAAGCTTTTGGTGCCGACGACGATGGCGCGGCGGTGGTCTTGCAGCGCGCCAGCCACGATTTCCGATGCCGAGGCCGAGCCGCCGTTGATCAAAAGCACGATCGGCTTGCCGTTGATCAGGTCACCGGCCTGGGCGTTGTAGCGTTCGCCACTGGCCGGATCGCGACCGCGGGTGGACACGATCTCGCCCTTGTCAAGGAAGGCGTCGGAAACGCTGATCGCCTCGTTCAAAAGGCCGCCGGGGTTGTTGCGCAGGTCGATGACCACGCCATCCAGCTTGTCGATGCCGCCCAGTTCTTCGATGCCCTTTTTCAGCGCGTCGGTCATGCCGGGAGTGGTCTGGTCGTTGAAGGTGGTGATGCGCAGCACGACCGTGTTGCCGACGGTGCGGCCGCGCACGGCGGAGAGTTTGATGGTGTCGCGGATGATCGACACGTCGAACGGTTCGGGCGTGCCTTCGCGGACCACAGTGATGATGATTTCAGACCCGATCGGGCCGCGCATCATGGCAACAGCGTCATCCAGCACCAGACCGAGGACAGATTCGCCGTTGACGTGGGTGATGAAATCGCCGGCCTGAATCCCGGCCTTGGCGGCGGGGGTGCCGTCCATCGGAGAGATCACCTTGATGAAGCCTTCTTCCTGCGTCACCTCGATGCCGAGGCCGCCGAATTCGCCGCGGGTCTGCACCTGCATGTCGTCGAAATCCTTCGCCGACAGGTAGCTGGAGTGCGGATCAAGCGAGGTGAGCATCCCGTTGATCGCGGCCTCGACCAGCGCTTCGGTTTCCACCGGTTCGACATATTGCGCGCGGATGCGTTCGAAGATGTCGCCGAAAAGGTCGAGCTGTTCGTAGACCGAGCTGTCCTTGGCGGCTTCCTGCGCGATCAGCGGGCCTGCGACCTGAGTGGTCAAAAGCGCGCCTGCCACGGTTCCGCCGAGGGCGGCCATCACGAATTTCTTCATGCTCGTCTCAGTCTCCTTTGCGGGCGGTCGCGGCGAACCAGTCTTCCGGGTTCACGGGCCGGGCGCCCTGTCTGAGTTCCATATAAAGCGTTTCCGTGTCGCGAGGGCCAGAGCCATCTGCCGACACGGTGGTAAATTCACTGGCACCAGCTTCGGTCCCGCCCATGAGGCCGAGAGGTGCGCCCTGGGCCACGACCTCTCCCACTTCGCCGTAGACGGTATCGAGCCCGGCCAGCACGAGTAGATAGCCGTCTCCGGGTTCGATGATCATCACGTTTCCGTAGTCGAGCAGCGGGCCGCGATAGCGGATGGTGGAGGGCCAGGGCGCGGTGACAAGCGCGCGGGGTTGCGTGGCCAGCGCGATGCCGGGGCGGCGGGTGCCGGCGGCGTCGGCCTCGTCGGCGCGGCGGATCAGGGTGCCGAGGACGGGGAGGGGAAGGGTGCCCTTGGCGGCGGAGAAGGTCTGGTCCTGCCGGTCGTCGACATTAAGGGCGAGGCCTTCGGCGAAAGCGTCCAGCGTGTCGGCACTTTCCAGCAGGCCGCGCAGCACCTCGGGGTCGTCGGTGAAGCGTTTGGGAAGTTCGGTGCGGTCGGAGATCGCCTGCGACAGCACGCTGCGGGCCTGCTGCGCGGCGGCGAGGCCTTGGGACAGCGTATCGCCGGCGGAAAGCTGAAGGGTGCGAAGCTGGTTCAGTTCGGCCAGTTCGGCCTTCAACGTCTGTGCTTCGGCTTGCAGGGCGGGGGTTACGTCGGCCAGCATCATGCCGGAGCGGGCGGTGCCCAAGGGACCGTCGGGATGCAGGAGAAGGAGGGGGGCCGGGTTTTGTTCCATGCCCGCCAGCACGGCAAGAAGCTGGGCGATGCGGGCGCTTTGCGTGTCGAATTGCAGGGTGAGGGTGGCTTCGCGCAGGCGGGCTTCGCGCAGTGCGGTACGAAGTGCGGCAAGGCCCTGTTCGTAGGCGCGGATCGTCTGGCTGAGGGCGGTGACGCGGTCGCGCGCCTCGGTCGCCTGATCAAGCGCGGTGACGGCAGCTTGCAGGTCTGCCGCCGCCGCCGCGGCCTGTTCGGCCACGGTTTCGGCGCGCAGCGGGGCCGCGAGGAGAAGAAGGACGAGTGCGGCGCGGATCATGCGATGAGGCTGGTCCCGGTCATTTCGGCCGGTTGCGGCAGGCCCATCAGTTGCAAAAGCGTGGGCGCAAGATCGGACAGGCGGCCATCGCGCAGGGTGGCGCCCTGCGGGCCGCCGACGAGGATCACTGGCACAGGGTTGGTGGTGTGGGCGGTGTGGGGGCCGCCGGTGACGGGATCGACCATCAATTCGCAGTTGCCGTGGTCGGCGCAGATCAGCATGGCGCCGCCGCGCGCCTCAAGGGCGGTGAGGGCGCGGGCGAGGCCTGCGTCCACCGCCTCGCAGGCCTTGATCGCGGCGGGGAGGCTGCCGGTGTGGCCGACCATGTCGGGGTTGGCGAAGTTGACGACGATCAGGTCATAGCCGTGGTTGATGGCGGCGACGAGTGTGTCGGAGACCTCGGGCGCGCTCATTTCCGGTTGCAGGTCGTAGGTGGCGACCTTGGGGGACAGCGGCATGGCGCGGTCTTCGCCGGGGTAGGGGGTTTCGCGGCCGCCGTTCAGAAAGAAGGTGACGTGGGGGTATTTCTCGGTCTCGGCGAGGCGGAACTGGGTGCGGCCGTGGGCGGAGACCCATTCGCCGAGGGTGTTGACCAGCACGCGCTTGGGGAAGGCGGTGGCCATGTAGGCGTTGTGGGCGGTGGAGTATTCGACCATGCCAAGCATCGCGGACCACAGGGGTCGGGGGCCGGTGTCGAAGGCGGTGAAGGCGGGGTCGCCCAAGGCAGCGAGGATTTCGCGGGCGCGGTCGGCGCGGAAGTTCAGGCAGAAGATGCCGTCGCCGTCCTTTGCGCCGTGGTAGCCGTCGATCACGGTCGGGGCGAGGAATTCGTCGGTTTCGCCCTTGGCGTAGGAATGGATCACGGCGGTGGCGGCATCGGGGGCGGCCTCGCCGGTGGCGCGGACCACAGCGGCGTAGGCGCGGGCGACGCGGTCCCAGCGATTGTCACGGTCCATCGCCCAATAGCGGCCGATGACGGTGGCCACGCGAGCGCCTTTCGGCAGCGCGGCGGTCAGTTGCGCCATGAAGCTGGCGGCGGAGGAGGGGGCGACGTCGCGGCCATCGGTGATCGCGTGGAGCGCCACCGGCACGCCTTGGGCGGTTATGGCGTTGCAGGCGGCGACGATGTGGCTGATGTGGCCATGCACGCCGCCGTTCGACACAACGCCCATCAGGTGCGCGGTGCCGCCCTGCGCGCGGACCTTGGCGGCGAACGCGGTGACTTCGGGGTTCTGGGCGAAGCTGCCGTCTTCTACGGCAAGGTCGATGGCACCAAGATCCATCGCGACGACGCGGCCCGCGCCGATGTTGGTGTGGCCGACCTCGGAGTTGCCCATCTGGCCGGTGGGCAGACCCACATCGGGGCCGTGGGTGATGAGCGTGGCGTGCGCCTTCGTGGCCCAGAGGTGGTTGAAGGTCGGGACGTTGGCCTGCGCCGGGGCCGACACCGCCGGATTGTCACCGATGCCCCAGCCGTCGAGGATGCAAAGGACGACGGGTTTCGGTGCGGGCATGGGGTGGGCTCCTGTTGCTGGTTCGGGTTTTACGCGCATGGCGGGGGCGGGGCAACGGGGGTGTGGCAGGGGCCGGGGTGGCCCCGCGGCGATGAGCGTCAGGCGGTCCTGCCCAGCCCTTCGCGCAGGGCCGCCTTTTCCCGCACGCGCTGACGCCAGAGGGTAAAGACACCGGCGGCAACAACGATGACGGCGCCGATGGCAACGTTCAGGCGCAACACCTCGTTGAACACGAAAAGCCCGACCATCGCGGCGAACACCAGTTGCAGGTAGGCGAAGGGTTGGATGGCCGACGCCTCGGCCACGGCATATGCCTTGATGAGAAGCCAGTGTCCGGTCACGGCGGTGCAGCACAGAAGGCCCATCCAGCCCCAATCGGTGGGTGTCATCGGTGTCCAGTTCCACAGGCCGATCGGCGTCATTGCGAGGGCGCCAGCGACGCCCGTCCAGAAGAAGCTGACCGACGCGCTGTCCTTGCGCGCGACAAAGCGGGTGAGGAGGCCGTAGACGGCGAACATGGTGGCGGCCAGAAGCGGCACCAGCGCCCAGGGCGAGAACACGCCCGCGCTGGGTTTCAGGATGATGAGGATGCCGACAAAGCCGACCAGGATGGCGGTCCAGCGCCGCCAGCCGACCTTTTCACCCAGGATCGGGCCGGACAGGGCTGCGACGAGGAGGGGGTAGCTGGTGAAGACGGCGTGCGCCTCGATCAGGCCAAGCTGGACGAAGGCGACCACCATGACGCAAATCTCGACCACGAGGAGGACGCCGCGGAAGATCTGGGTCAAGGGGTAGGCGCTGCGGGCGGCGGCCCTGATGCCGCCGGGGCTGCGCGCGGCAAGGGCCACGGCGAAAAGACCGAAGAACCAGAACCGGATCATCACGACCATGGTCACGCCGTAAGCATCGCCGAGGTGGCGCGAAATTCCATCTTGCGCGGCAAAGACGATCGACGTGGCGATCATCAGCCAGATGCCGAGCATGGTGTTTTGCGGCGTGGTCATGGTGCGGGACGTCATGGCCGCGCCGTAGCACGATGGCGGCGGGGGTTACAGGGGGAGTTCGCGGGGGAGGTCTGGGGGCAGAGCGCCGGCCGTCATGTGACGCTTGCGGCCAAAGCCGGGTTGGCGGGTGACGGCAAAGCCCGCCTCGGCCAGCGCGCGGCGGACGTGGCCTGCGGCGGTGTAGGTGGCGAAGGTGCCGCCGGGGACGGTGTGGCGGGCGACCTCGTGCATCAGGGCGGGGGACCAAAGCTCGGGGTTTTTCGCGGGGGAGAAGCCGTCGAGGAACCAGGCGTCGACGCGGCCAGCCCATGTGGGCAGGGTGTCGCGGGCGTCGCCGAGGATGATCGTGGCGGTGAGGTGCGGGAAGTGGAGCGTGGTGGCGCCGGTGGCCCATTGGGTGAGGAGGGTCTCGGCGTGGGGGGTGACCTCGGGGAAGGCGGCGAGGGCGCGGGCCATGTCGGGGGCGGCGAGGGGGAAGGCCTCGAAGCTGGTGTAGTGCAGGTGCTGGTCGCCGGTGTGGGCTGCGAGGGTGGCGAGAAGGTTGAGGCCGGTGCCGAAGCCCAGTTCGGCGATGTGGAAGCCGTCGCGAAAGCGGGTGGGGAGGTGATTGCCGGCAAGGAAGACGTGGCGGGTTTCGGCGAGGCCGCCGGACAATGAGAAATAGGGATCGTCGAAGGTGCGGGAGACGGGGATCACCTCGTCGCGCCAATCCAGATCGGGTTGTGGCTGTGGTGGCATTTGCATTACCCCGGTTTGACCGGTGAATGGGCAAGGGCGGGCGGAATGGCAAGGGTGGATGTGACGGTTGATGTCACGGTTCGGGGGGCGGGGATCTTTGGCCTGTCGGTCGCCTTTGCCTGCGCGCGGCGCGGGGCGCGGGTGCGGGTGATTGACCCTGGCGGGATTGGCGCGGGATCGTCGGGCGGGCTGGTGGGTGCGCTGGCACCACATGTGCCAGAGGCGTGGAACGGCAAGAAGCAGTTTCAGCTGGAAAGTTTGCTGATGGCGGAGGGCTGGTGGGCCTCGGTCGGTGAGGTGTCGGGGTTGCCGACGGGGTATCTGCGGTCAGGCCGGTTGCAGCCCTTGGCCGATGCGCGGGCGGTGGAGGTGGCGCGGGCGCGCGAGGGGACGGCGGTGGCGCTGTGGGGCGATGCGGCGGTGTGGCGGGTGGAGGCTGCGCCTGCGGGCTGGGGGCCGGTGTCACCGACGGGGCTGGTGGTGCGCGACACTCTGACGGCGCGGCTGTCGCCACGGATGGGTTTGGCGGCGCTGGCGGGGGCGGTGGTGGCGCTGGGCGGTGAGGTGATGCGGGAGGGGGCGGAGACGGGGGCGGTGGTTGATGCGACCGGGGTGGCGGGGCTGGCGGCGCTGTCGGGTGCGGTGGGCAAGCCGGTCGGCGGCGGGGTCAAGGGACAGGCGGCGGCGCTGCGGTTCGATGCGGCGGGGTGGCCGCAGGTGTTTGCGGATGCGCTGCACATCGTGCCGCATGCGGACGGGACGGTGGCGATCGGGTCGACCAGCGAGGGCGTGTGGGAGGATCTGGCGACCGATGCGGCGCTGGAGGTGTTGATCGCGCAGGCGGTGGCTGCGGTGCCGATGCTGGAGGGCGCGGCGGTGGTGGAACGGTGGGCCGGGGTGCGCCCGAGGGCGCGAAGCCGGGCGCCGGTGCTGGGGCCGTGGCCGGGGCGCGCGGGGCGGTTCGTGGCGAACGGGGGGTTCAAGATCGGGTTCGGGATGGCGCCCAAGGTCGCGGAGGTGATGGCCGATCTGGTGCTGGAGGGACGCGACCGCGTGCCGGACGCGTTTCGGGTGGACGCGTCTCTGTAGGGGGCTGTCTGCCCCCTCGCCCCGGCGGGCCGGGGCTTACCCCCGAGGATATTTTTGCAAAGAGGAAGGATCATGGGCGCGAAGCCTCGGCGCGCAGGGCCTGCATCAGCTCGGTCAGGGCCTTTTGATAGCGCGCGTCGATCAGGCGGCCGTCGGGGGTGAAGGCGTGGCTGCCGTCGGCGACCAGCACCTCGGGGCCGCTGAGCAGGCGAGGGCGGAACGGGGTGAGGGCAAGGCGGAGCGAAAACTGCGATCGGTCGCCACCGCCACGGCCATCGGCGGCCGAGATGATCGCCACCGGCTTGTCGCGGAACGGGGCGCCCTTGGTGCGGCTGACCCAGTCGAGAGCGTTCTTCAGGACGCCGGGGAGCGCCTTGTTGTATTCGGGCGTGGCGATGACGATGGCATCGGCGGCGCCGATCTGGTCGGCGAGGGTCTGCACCTCGGGCGGGATGCCGTGGCTGTCCTCATGGTCGCCGTCGTAGAGGGGCAGGCGGAGGTTGGCCTCGGTCTGGGTGGCGTCGCCGAAGGCCATGCGGGCTTCGGCGAGGAGGAGGCGGTTGGTGGAGGCGGCGCGGAGGGCGCCGGGGATGCCGAGGAGGGTGAGCATGGGAAGCCTTCGGGTTACGGGACGGGGCGGCGGAAGGTGATCGTGGTGGGGCGGTCGGAGCCGGGATGGGCGGTGCGCGCGACCTCGATGAAACCCAGCGCACGGAAGGTATCGTGGTTTTCGATGAGTTCCACCCGGGTCTGCAATTCCAGCACCGGCAGGCCAAGAGCGCGGGCGCGCGCCTCGGCGGTGGCGACGAGGGCGCGGGCGAGGCCCCCGCGCCTGTGGCTGCGGGCGACGGCGAGTTTGCCGATGTAGAGGCTGCCTGTGCCAAGACTGTGGGGGCGCGGGGTCAGGAACACGCAGGCGACCGGCGGAGTGCCGATGGCCCAGACCTCGGCTGTTGCGGCCTGTTTGGCGATGGCGGCAGCGGTCAGGCGGTGCATCGAGGAGGGCGGGTCGATGCGCCCGTCCATCGCGGCGAATTCGGTCTGGATCAGGGTGAGAAGCGCCTGCCAGTCATAGGGCGCCGTGCAGCGGTAGGGTGTGGTCATCGGGGCAGGATGCAGGCCCGCACCGCGGGGTGCAAGCGGTCAGCCCTGCCAGACCCGAAGGCCGATGAGGAGGAGGACGGAGGCGGCGATTGCCACGCCAACCGGGACGTGGCGGCGGTTGCGCGCGCTTTCCCAGCCGAGATTGCGAAACAGGGGCGCGTTTTGCAAGACAAGGGCGGACAGGGTGACCACCAGCAACGCCGCGGCGAAGAGGCGCAGATACAGCACGAGGTCGGGCGACGGGATGAACAGCATCACCACCGGCATCATCTTGACATCGCCGCCGCCGAAGAGGCGCAGCGCGAAGAGGACGAAGCCGATGGCGAAGGTGATGGCGGCGGCGATCAGGCGGGGTGTGAGGTCGGGCCATGCCAGGGCGAAGGGCGCGGCGAGGATGAAAAGGCCAAGCCCCAGAAGCACATGGCGGTTCGGGATCGTCAGAAAGCGCAGGTCGCTGACCGCGCTGGCCAGCAGCACTGGCACCAGCACCAGCAACAGCAGGGTGGCCGGATCGGTCACGCCAGACGGACCGGGTCCAGCGTGGTGCCGAACGGGGCGCCTGAGGTCAGCCGGTAGACCAGTTCGCTGAGGTTCGACGAACCGGTCTTGGCGTAAAGGTTGCCCAGATGGGTGCGTAGGGTGGAGTCGCGGATGCCAAGCTCGGCCTTCACATGGTCGACGGACAGGCCGCGGCTGAGCATCAGGCCAACCCGATATTCGGCCCGGCTGAGCCGCGCGGGGTTTTCGATGCTGAGGATCGGGGCCAGCCTGACGGCAACCGGGGTTGGCGCGAGGCGCAGGAGGGATTCGGTGAACAGGCCCTGCGCACGGTTCTGCCATGTGCGGGCAAGGACGGGGCCGAGCGCATTCAGCATGATCTGCTGGTGGGCGCGCAGCCGGGTGTCGAAATGCACCTCGATCGTGTCGATGAAGCGGGCGTTCGATTCCAGCGGGATGACCACCAGTTCGCGCAGTTGGCGGGCGGCGTGAAAATCCACGAGATCGGGCGACTTGCCCTCTTCGCTCATCGAGCGGAACCAGAGACTGCCGGGGCGTGCGGCATCGAAATACGGGGCCAGCAGCGATCGGGCAAAGCCGCAGTCGAGGCGGCCGCCACGCACGTCGAGGGCGGCGCGGTCCCAGGCCACGGTGCGACCTGCCGCATCACCGCCACGACCGTAACGCACAAGGGCGATGATTTCGGCATCAAGACCATTGGCGATGGATGCGAGGCTTTTGAGCAGGGGATGGCTACCATGCAGGCATTCGCACCACTGAGCGACCGCTCCGATCATGCCAATTTCGGCGATTTGGCTGCTTTCCGGAGTGCCGGAAAGTCTGTTGCCGGAAGGTATCATCACTACTCGCACACCAAATAAATTCTGCCAACAGTCACAGCACGAACGTGGACCGCGAATGACGAGCCAAGGCACAATATCCAGACTCGCTATGTTGGAACCTTGCACCAGCGAAGATGAACCAGACAAAAACGATCTGTTCACCTTCTGTTAACCTTGTGGCCCGAGCGGGGATAAGTGCAGCGATTGTTGAGGATTTCACAGTCGGCTGACCAGCACTACGCCGAAAAGCGCAACAGACTGTGTTGCGTTTTGCGCTGATCTGAAGGCGGGTTGGGGTCAGAAATTGGCCAGATACCGAATCACGACAGGCCCTATCGTCATGATGACGAGCGCGGGAAGCATCAGCGTGGCCATCACGCCTGACATCTTGACGGGCAGCTTGTTGGCCATTTCCTGGGCGCGCAGTTCGCGGGTCTGGCGCAGTTCTTCGGAATAGGTGGTCATCGCCTGCGCCATGCTGGTGCCGAATTTCATCGACTGATGCACGACGTTGGCGAAGGAGCGGACGGTTTCCAGACCGACGCGGTCGGCCATGTCGCGCAGTGCCGCCTCGCGCGGGCGACCGGCCTGGACCTGGTGCTGCACGGTGAGGAATTCGTGGGCGATTTCGGGCGAGGCGTGCTTGAGTTCGTTGCCGACTCGGGTCATGGCGGCATCAAATCCCATGCCCGCCTCGATCGAGATCTGGATCAGGTCGAGCGCGTTCGGAAAACTTTCCTCGATCCGCAGTTTGCGCGCCTTGACCCGCCCGTTCAGCCAGTTCGACGGGCCGAAGTAGCCAAGCCAGATGAGCACCGCGAGGATCTGGTAGGTGCCAAGATTGCCAAGCCCTGCCAGCCGTGTCGCGATGGCAGCGGGCAGGGGGGATTCCGGCAGGCGGGCGAGGAACAGCAGGATCACGAACAGCGTCGGCAGCCCGATGCCAAGGGCGACGCGCAGCATGGTGTAGATCTGCAGCGCGTTCGGCGAGGTCATTCCGGCCTGCGCCAGTCGCCGTTGCAGGGTGTTGCGTTCCTGCTTTTCGCCCGGAATGAAGGCTTTCATCAGGGCGCCGGGGCCTTTGTCGGCGGGCATCAAGAACTGCCGGTCCTGCCGTTCAAGCCGCCGGGCGCCGGAAATGGCGGCAATGCGCGCCACGGCGGGATCGGGCCGTTTCAGGGCGGCGTAGATGCCGAACAGCAGAAGAAGGACGCCAATGCCGACGCCCACCGCAAGCAGCGTCTCGACCGGAAGGCCGAGGCGGAGCGACAGGAGTTGAAGGTAATCGAGCATGACGGTCTCCGATCAGACGTGAACTCAGACGTGGAAGTTGACCAAGCGGCGCAGGATGATGGCGTTCAGAACCGTCAGGATCACCACGGCACTGGCCATCGGGATGAACAGCGGTTCGTCGTAGACGCCGCCGTAGTAGGTGGGCGACGAGATCGAGGTGAAGACGAACATCAGGATCGGGATCACCGACAGGAACCAGGCAGAGGCGCGGCCTTCGGACGAGATTGCGCGGATCTTGCGCCGCATCATGATGCGGCCGCGGATCACCTTGGCCAGAAGTTCGACGACGCGTGACAGGTCGCTGCCGGTGCCGTGCTGGATGCCGATGCTGGCCGAGAGGTAATAGACGTCTTCCAGTTCGACGCGTTCGGCGAAATCGCGGAAGGCTTCGGGCAGATCGTCGCCGTAGTTCACCTGATCGTAGATGATGCCGAATTCGCTGCCGATCGGGTCGGCCATTTCCTGGGCAACCGCCCCGATCGAGGTATTGAGCGGATGGCCGACGCGCAGGCCGCGCGCCATCAGTTCCAGCGCGTCAGGCAGTTGGGCGATCAGCGCCCTGGTCTGGCGGTCGACCCGGATGCGCAGGGCAATGACCGGGATGGCGAACCCCGCCACCAGCGCGGCAATGGCCGCAAGGACCAGCGGCACCGGCGTCAGCATCAACGCCCCGACCATCGCCACCGAAAGGAGTGTGCAGATCCCGAGAAACGCGCCCGGCGTGAGGGTCAGGCCGGAGCGGCGCAGAAGGACGGCAAGGCGGCGCATGAAGGCTGGCTGGCCGGTCGCCTCTTCTGACGAGGGCGGCTTGAGGAGCGACAGGCGTTCTTCGATGCTGCGGCCTTCGCGGATCATGCGCAGGCGGCGCGAGCGCACTTCGCCGGTCGTTTCGCGGCTGTTCAGAAACGAGCTGAGCGCGGTGAAGGCCAGAAGAACGCCAAGCGCGATGCCGCAATAGACCAGCAGCATGATGTTCTGTTCGGTCAGAAAGGCGGAGAGCACGGACACGGGGGGTCAGCTCCTTCTGATGAAGTCGGCGGGGTCGAAATGCACACCGGCGTTGGCAAGCGCGTCGGCGCAGTGCGGGCGGATGCCGGTGGGCACGAATTCACCAAGGATGGCACCGTCTTCGCTGCGGCCAAGGCGGCGGAACACGAAAATGTCCTGCATGGTGATGACCGAGCCTTCGAGGCCGGTGATTTCGCTGATGCTGAGCAGGCGGCGGGTGCCGTCGGACATGCGGGCGACCTGCAGCACGATCTGGATGCCGGAGGCGACCTGAGCGCGCACCGCCGACAGCGGCAGGTCGAGGCCGATCATGGTGACCATCTGTTCCACCCGGCCCAGGGCATCGCGGGCCGAGTTGGCGTGGATCGTGGTCATCGAGCCGTCGTGGCCGGTGTTCATCGCCTGCAGCATGTCGAAGGCTTCGGCGCCGCGCACCTCGCCCACGATGATGCGGTCGGGACGCATCCGGAGCGCGTTGCGCACGAGGTCGCGCTGGATCACCGCGCCTTGGCCGTTGGGGTTTGGCGGGCGGGTTTCGAGGCGCACGACATGGGCCTGCTGCAGTTGCAGTTCGGCCGCGTCCTCGATGGTGACGATGCGCGAGCGGTCGTCGATCGCGGCGGAGATCGCGTTCAGAAGCGTGGTCTTGCCGGAACCGGTGCCGCCCGAGATCAGGATGTTCATCCGTGCCGCGACCAGCGCCTGAAGAAAGCGCGCGGCGGGTTCGGTGATGGTGCCGATCTCAACCATGCGGGCCAGGGTCAGCGGGTTGCGGGCAAATTTGCGGATCGACAGGCTTGGGCCGTCGATGGCGCAGGGCCGGATGATCGCGTTGACGCGACTGCCGTCTTCGAGGCGCGCATCCACCCAGGGGCTGCTTTCATCGACGCGCCGACCGACGCGCGAGACGATCTTTTCGATGATCCGCAAGAGGTGGCGTTCGTCGCGGAACCGGGCACGGGCCCGTTCCAGAACGCCGTTGCGTTCGACGAAGACGTTGCTGTGGCCATTGACGAGGATGTCGTTGATGGTGGGGTCGGCCATCAGGGGTTCCAGCGGGCCAAGGCCCAGAACCTCGTCCATGAGTTCGCTGACCAGCTTGCGGAATTCCTCGGCGCGGAGCGGTTTGCCGCTGTCGCGCAGTTCGTCGTTCACAAGGGCAGACACCTCGCGGCGCAGTTCTTCGGGTTCGACCTTGTCGATGGCGGCAAGGTTGAGGCGTTCCAGCAGCACCTCGTGCAGGCGGCTTTTCAGTTCCAGCGAGGCCTGAAGCTCGCGGTCTTCGGGCACCAGAACGACGGGCAGTTGTGGCTGGCTGACTTTGCCGCCGACAAAGGGCAGGACCTTGTCATGCTTGGCACCGCGACGGGTCAAATCTACGAAATCCTTGAACATGATCTATCTTTCCCGCCGTTCGGCCTTGAGGTTCTTGGGGTCGCGGTTGCTGGCCACCGCGGAGAGGATGCGCGCGGAAATCTGTGCGATTTCCTTGTTCAGTGCAGAGCCGGAGGCCGTCTGTGACAGGGGGCGGCCCCGATCCATCGCTTCTTCGGCGGCCTTCGCATCTGGCGGCAGCCAGTGCCGGAATTCGGTTTCCAACGCCTTGGCCGCCTCGGTGTGGCGGCGCGATTTCAAAAGCGGTTTCTTTTCCTGGCCGACCACGACCTCGATGTTGAGAGACGGGTTCTGGTCCTTGAAGAAGTCGATCAGGCGCCGGGTCTGCTGCACGAAGGGCACCGAGGTGCCGCTGACGATCAGCACGGTATGGGCAGCCTCCAGCACCGGGGTCAGCCAATCGACCATCGCGTGCGGCAGATCGACGATGACGAAATCGTAGCTTTGCTGAAGCCGGTAGATCAGGGCGCGGATCTGGTCGGGTTGCAGCGCGTTCAGCGGCATGAACCCGTCGGGTGCGGCGATGACCGCAAGGCCCGAGGCGGTTTTCACGACGGCCTGTTCCAGAAAGACACTGTCGGGGTCGATCCGGTCTTTGGCAAGGCTGTACAGCGCGTCGTTCGGCTGAAGATCAAGGAAGCCCGCAACGGCGCCGAACTGAAGATCGAGGTCAACCAGCACAACCTTGCGGGTTTCGGATTTGCCGAAGCGTTTCTTCTGGCCGACCAGATGATCGGCAAGGTTGACGGCGAGCGTGGTGGCCCCGATGCCGCCGCGTGCCTTCGACACGGCGATGACTTGCCCTTCGCGCAGGTCAGGCGTGGTCAGCGTCAGCCGGCGCGGCATCGACAGGCGGTTGACGATGCGGCTGAGTTCGGCATCGGCGACGGTGTCGGGCACAACCTCGGTGGCGCCGACCTGCAGCAGGCTGTGGGCGAGGCCGAAGGGAACGGTGCTGTCGCTGACCGCAAGGATACGCGCCGCGCTGCCGCTTTTGGCGATGCCCTTCAGCGCCTCGATATCACTGGCGGTGTTGGTTGACGCCTGAAAGATGATGAGTTCGGAGGTCCTGGCAAGTTCGACCGCCTTGCCGTTCATCGTGGAGAGTGTCGCATTGCACGCTTGAAGCGCAAACCCCGGCTGGCGTCTGACCAGCGCGCCGATCCTGTCGCTGAAGGCGCTGTCCTGCGAAATCAGGACGATATCTTTGTCGGTCTTTCCCATCTTGCCTTCCAAATTCCTTTGCGGCCTAGCCGTTGCCGCCTTGTGCCAGGTCTTCACCCGGCAACGATACGCTCATACCCGGCAGGGTGATCGCCGTGCCGACCGTTCCGCCGGGTGCCGCCCCTGCAACGGCAGCCAGTGCCGACAGCGGGGTCACGAACTCGAACCTGACGTTTTGCAGTTGCACGGTCACGATCGGCACATAGGGCCCGCCGAGAAAGCCCATGCGGGCATCGTAGCTGTAGGTGAAGCGCAGGTTGGCGATGGTTGCCGTGCCGGGCAGCGCATAGCGGACCTGCGACCAGACTTCGGAAGCGGTCGGGTTGGTGGCGACGCCGGCGCAGGTGATCGGGCCGGGGTTGACGCAATATGGCCCGCCTGCGGCGCCGCAACTGGTGCCGTAATCGGCCGTGGTGGTGGCCGACGACAGACGCGCGATGACGTCCGGCACACCGGGGCAGGCGGCGGGGCGCACGGCGGCGATGCGGGCCGCGGCCTGCATGGCGCGCTGCGAAGTGACGAGGTGGTAGGCGAGCCGACCAAAGTCGATCAGGCCGAAGAAGATCAAGAGGAAAAGGCTGATGACCATCGCGAACTCGACCAGCGTGGCGCCGGTTTCGTCGCGCAGGAAATCGGCGGGACGTCGCGTGGGGCCGCGAGTGAAATGGTGGCGGGTCATGATCCGTACACCCGGCTTTGGTCCGACACGCTGGTGACCAGCGTCGGCTGGCTGCCCCCGACGAGGGTGAAGAGGCCGGCGAAGGGGAAGGTGATCTGAACGGCGGCCCGGACGGTGACGATCGGAGCTTCATCCGAGCGGTAGGTGCCGGTGAAGCATTGCAGCGACGAGCTGACGCCGGTCACGGCCACGCCGCTTGGAAAGATGGTGCTGCCGTCGTTCGCGGTGCGCACGAAGGCGAGGAGCGTCGCATCAAAGCCCGTCACCGTTGTCGGGGTGTCGCAGATGTTGCGGTCGGTGACCCGGGCAAGAAAACGCGAGGCGTCGCGGACGCCGGCGACGACGGTCTGGTAGGACCACATCATCCGGCCGCCTTCGATGATGACGGCGAAGACCAGAAGCATCAGCGGCAGGACCAGCGCGAATTCGACAAGCTGCGCGCCGGACGTGTCGCGGGCGAAGCTGCGGAGCGAGCGGGTCAGACGGGGAAGGGCGCGCTGCATGGCGATCACCGATACAACTGCACGACGTCGCGAACGATGCCGCCGGTGCCGACTGCGCCGGTGCCATCTTCGCTGGCCGAACCCACGATCTCGCCCCAGATGTTGTTGCCCGAGTCGACCGGCTCGGTCAGGAAGATCTTGAAGAATTCCTTGACGGGCACGTTGCTGGCGGCACCGCGGATGGCGTTTTCCGCGCAGTCGATGCCGGCAACGGTGATGATGCGGCGGTCAGGGCCGGCGGGGGCGGCGCCAGAACACATCGGGCGACCGGTTTCGCGGCGACCGGTCAGGATGTTGCCGGCGCCAGCGCGTGCCAGTTCGGCAAGGTAATACTGGTAGCGCGTGCGGGCGCCAGGGTGCGGGTCTGCCGTGCCGTAGTTGGTGCTGACGTAAGTGGTCCGCGACCAGACGCCGTCCCCAAAACGGGTGCAGGTGCCAGTGTTGAAGCAGGTGTCGCGCGGCAGGGCGACGGTGTTGGGGGACACGGCCGGATTGTTGGCGACGCAGCTGCCGTTGCCATTGGGGACAAGGCCTTTGATCACGTTCGGAGCGGGCGCGTAGCTTGCACTGTTCCGGTAGCGCGCGTTGCTCATTGCCTGGTTGTAGATGTCGAAGCGGACGTTGAAGATCGAGTTTTCAAGGCCGTTTTTCTGGCCCGGCTCGATATCCACGCCGCGCTGGTCGAAGCATTGGGTGATGTTGTCGACCGCGCCGATCAGGCAGCGCAGCAGGCCTGCGCCGTTCTCTCCGGCGCAGGGACCGCTGGGATCGACCTCGATCCCCCGCGGATCGAGAAAGCCGAAGTCGCCGGGCGCCCAGGCCGCGCCGGAGCCGCCGGCACGCAGTTTGATCATGTCGCCGATGTTGTCTTCGGCCCTGTAGGTGGGGCTGGGCAGGCAGAACATCATCGGCTGCACGTCGCAGGCGAGGATCGACAAGCCCGCAACTGCATTGGCGCCAAGGGTGTAGTCGCGGTCCGGTTGCCCGGTGAGTGCGGCGAAGGCCGCGCCGAAGGTGCTTTCGACGACGGTAGGTGTGGCCGAGACGCGGACAAAGGCGGCGTGTGCCGGGTCGGTGGTCACGTCTGTCATCGCGGAGGCGTCGCTGGCGGGCAGCGAGCGGAGGAAGGTGAGGGTGTAATCGACCGCGCCCTGAAGGCTGCGCTCGGTGTTGCCGAAACTTTGCTGATCGAGGATCAGGGCGGCGGCAGCCCTGGCGCGGGTGATGCTGTCGGGTGTGCCGTCAAGTTCGCCCGCGGCGGCGAGGGCGACGCTGTCGGCGAAGGACTGAAGTTCGGAGCGGGTGATGCTGGCGCGGCCGAGGTCGAAGGAGAGGGCGACGAAGCCGAGGACCACGCCGAGGAGGATGCCCCAGAGGACAAGGATCGTGCCCCGCTCGTCATGCGCGAGGGTCGTTGCCGGTTCCCGTGCCATGTGTTGCCCCCACCCTTTGCCCCTGCCTCAGTTCACTTCGTCTTCGGTGGCTTCGACGCCGCGACGGACGGTGACGGTGCGCACGGTAACCTGCGCCGGGGCGACGGTTTCCTCTGGCTCGGGCTCGCGCAGCACATCGCGCAGGCTGATCGATTCCAGCACCTGTTCGTCATCGTTCTCGATGGTGCGGAGTGCGAGGCTGAGCGTGCCGGCCTTTTGCGCGAGGGCAAGTTTCTGGCTGTCTTCGGCGCTGGCTTCCAGCGTGACGGTGCGGGCGATTTCCGGTGCTTCCTGATCGGCGTTGGCCTGCTGGTCGACACCGATGACGCGGACGTTCTGGATGATGGTCACGGTCTTGAGGTCGGCATCGCGGCCGTAGGTCAGGATCACGTCGACCTTGTCACCGGGGGTGACAAAGCCGCCGACGCCGGTTTCGGCGGTCACCTCGATTGCAATGGCGCGGCTGTTGGGGCTGAGCGACTGGACGATGGTGACCTTTTCGCCAAAGTTGGAAATCTTGGAGGCCAGCACGATTTCGCCCTTGGCGATGGCGGTCTTGGCACGACGCGGTTCGGTGCCGGTTGCCGGAAGCAGGTCGGTGAAATCCTTGAAACTGCCGATCGGCAGGGCCGAAGCGGGCCAATCCTGGGTTTGCAGTTTCGACGTGTCGATCACCTGACCGAACGCGATGTCTGCGGTCGCGACGACGACCTTCACGAGGTCGTTGGAGCAGGTTTCCGCTGCGACCCGTGCATATTTGGCCTCGAGGACATCCCGCGCCATGTAAGCAGAACCGCCCGCGACAGCGAGACCGGCCGCGAAATGTCAGGAGGGAGGTAATGCGCATGTTCGGTATCCCTGTCGCTAAGGCCGAAAAATTCTGGCGTTAGGATCTGAAAGTGATTTGTTGGGGTGCCGGGAAATACCAGCACCCCACTTTGTAGTCTTAGTTCAGCACGTCGCTGGCTTCGCCCATCTGAGCGTCCACGTCGGTCGCAAGCGTGGTCAGCGCGCCAACGCCAACGGTCACGGCGAGCACAAGCGCGATGCCGTATTCGACGAGGGTCACGCCCTTTTCGTCTTTGGCAAAGCGGGCGAAGGTGGTCTTCAGGAAATTGGTCATGTTACACTCCACTAGGTTGATCTGGCAGAAATCCCGTCCAGTCCTGGCACCCCCCGCTGCAAGCAGTTCAGGCCCATTAACACCATATTAAGGCCGTAATCCTTAAGGGCGCATCCACTGGAACGGTGAAAATTGCCCGCTTTGGTTGTAAGGTTGGCAGTAAACCGGCTGGAATGCGGCAAAACCGGGGCAGCGGGCGGTTGGCGGGCGCTGATTGTGGCGGGGCGATTCGGGGCTCGCGGGCCGGGCGAGGGGTTTCGGCTGCGGAAAGGCGGGTTTTCGCAAGATGTTGGGGATAACCGCCACCAATGGTCAAGATGATGGGGCGCGAGGTTGACTAACGCGCGCGGCGACGGGACGATGCGGTTTCGCGACTCATGAGGCGACCTTGCGGCTTACGAAACTACGGCTCAACGGCTTCAAAAGCTTTGTCGACCCCACGGATCTGGTGATCCATGAGGGTTTGACGGGCGTGGTCGGGCCGAACGGCTGCGGCAAGTCGAACCTGCTGGAAGCGCTGCGCTGGGTGATGGGCGAGAACCGCCCCACGGCGATGCGCGGCGGCGGGATGGAGGACGTGATCTTCAACGGGGCCGCGACGCGGGGCGCGCGGCATTTCGCGGAAGTGGCGCTGGTGATCGACAATGTGGACCGGCTGGCGCCTGCGGGGTTCAACGACGCCGACCAGATCGAGATCGTGCGGCGGATCACGCGGGATGCGGGGTCTGCCTACCGGGCGAACACCAAGGACGTGCGGGCGCGCGATGTGCAGATGCTGTTTGCCGATGCCTCGACCGGGTCGGCCAGCCCGGCGCTGGTGCGGCAGGGGCAGATATCGGAGCTGATCAACGCCAAGCCAAAGGCACGGCGGCGGATATTGGAGGAGGCGGCGGGGATCTCGGGCCTTTACGCGCGGCGGCATGAGGCGGAGCTGAAGCTGGCGGGGACGGAGCAGAATTTGCTGCGCGTCGACGATGTGCTGGAACAGTTGGCGCAACAGTTGAGCGTTCTGGTGCGGCAGGCCAAGCAGGCGGCGCGCTACCGCGAGATCGGCGAGGAGTTGCGGCTGGCCGAGGGAATGTTGTTGTGGCGGCGCTGGCGCGAGGCGGATGAGGCGCGAAGTGTGGCCGAGGGGGCTTTGCGCGAGCGGCTGATCGCGGCGGGGCAGGCGGAGGCGGCGGCGCGGGCGGCTGGGAAGGCTCGTGAAGCTGCGGAGGATACGCTGCCGCCGAAGCGCGAGGAGGAGGCGATTGCCAGCGCCATCCTGCAACGGCTGGCCTTGCAGCGCGATGCGTTGGGCGATCAGGAAGCGCGCGCCTTGGCGATGATCGACACGCTGCGGGGCCGGGTCGATCAGCTGACGCGGGATATGGAACGCGAGGCGGGGCTGAACCGTGACGCGGGCGAGGTGATCGTGCGGCTGGAGTGGGAGGTGGAGCAGTTGGCCCGCGCCCATGAGGGGCATGACGACAAGCTGGCCGAAGCGATGGAGGCCGCGCGCGAGGCGGGCGCGATCCTGACCGACCGGGAAACCGTGCTGTCGGAGGCGACCGAGGATGCCGCGCGGCTGGCGGCGCGGCATCAGTCGGCGCAGCGGATGCTGGGCGATACGCGCGCCACGCTGGAGCGGGCCGAGGGCGAGGCGGCGCGGGCGCGCGAGACGGTGGACGTGGCGGGCGAGGCGCTGGTGGCGGCGTCTGAGGCGTACGAGGCGGCCGAGGAGGCGCAGGCGGTGGCCGCCGAGGAGGCCGAGGCGACCGAGGTCGCCTTGGAAGCGGCAGAGGTGGCACGGGCGGAAACGCAGGGCCGCGAGGCCGAGGCGCGGGCGGCGCGGTCATCGGCGGAGGGCGAGGCGAATGCTTTGCGCGCCGAGGTGGCGGCGCTGGCGCGGCTGGTGGAGCGTGAGGCGCAGGCGGGGCATCAGCTGTTGGACAAGCTGGTGGTGACGCCGGGGTTTGAAAAGGCCCTGGGCGCGGCTTTGGCCGATGATCTGCGCAGCCCCGAGGTGGAGGGCGGCGCGCGGTCGGGCTGGGCGCGGCTGGAGCCTTATGCCGACGCGCAGGCGCTGCCGAAGGGGGCCGTGCCGCTGGCATCGGAAGTGCAGGGGCCGGCGGTTCTGGCGCGGAGGCTGAGCCAGATTGGCCTTGTGAGCCGAGAGCAGGGGTTTGCGCTTCAAGGCGACCTCAGGCCGGGGCAGCGATTGGTCAGCGTTGAGGGCGACCTTTGGCGTTGGGACGGGTTCCGGGCCGGGGCGGAGGATGCGCCGTCTGCCGCCGCGCTGCGGTTGCAGCAGTTGAACCGGCTGGTGCAGTTGAAGCGCGATCTGGAGGATGTGGCGGCGCGGGCCGAGGGGGCACGTCAGGCGCATGAGTCGTTGCAGGCGCGGCTGGCGGAGCTGGCGGCAAGCGACCAGCGCGCACGGGATGCGCGGCGGGCCGCCGATCAGCGCGTAACCGAGGCGAACCGGGCTGCGGCGCGGGCCGAGGCGGATCGGTCGATTGCCGGGGGCAAGGTCGAGGCGGCGCGGCTGGCGGTTGCGCGGTTTGAGGATGAAGCTATGGCGGCGCGGTCCCGCTTGCGCGAGGCCGAGGCGGCGGTGGCCGAGCTTGGCGATCTGGACGCGGCGCGGGGGGCGGTTGAAGCGGCGCGCTTCACCGTTGAGGCCGCGCGCATCGCGATGATGAGCCGCCGGTCGGCGCAGGACGAGTTGCGCCGCGAGGGCGAGGCGCGGGTGCGGCGGCGGCAGGAGGCGGTGAAGGAGCTGTCGGGCTGGAAGCACCGGCTGGAGACGGCGGAGCGTCGGATCACCGAACTGACCGAGCGGCGGGCCGAGACCGAGGAGGAGTTGGCCGAGGCGACGCTGGCACCCGAGGAGATTGCCGCCAAGCGCGACGAGCTGGTCGAGGCGATGGAGGCGGCAGAGGCGCGGCGGCGGGTGGCGGCAGAGGCGCTGGTGGCGGCGGAAACGAGCTTGCGCGAGGCGCAACTGGCCGAGCGCGAGGCGGAGCGCGCGGCGGGTGAGGCGCGGGAAGAGCGGGCGCGGGCCGAAGCGCGGCTTGATGCGGCGCGCGAGGGAGTGACGCTGGCGGCAGAGCGCATCCGCGAGGCGGACGACCGGACGCCGGACGAGTTGCTGGCATCGTTGCGGACCGATCCGGACAAGATGCCGGCGGCGGATCATCTGGAGACGGAGGTCGGCCGACTGAAACGCCAGCGCGAGGCCTTGGGCGCGGTGAACCTGCGGGCCGAGGAAGATGCCAAGACGGTCGAGGCCGAATACACCGCGCTTGCGACCGAGAAGGGCGATCTGGAAGAGGCGGTGAAAAAGCTGCGCGCCGGGATAGCCGGGCTGAACAAGGAGGGCCGCGAGCGGCTGCTGACGGCGTTCGAGCAGGTCAACGCCAATTTCTCGACCTTGTTCACGCATCTGTTCGGGGGCGGCGAGGCACGGCTGGTGCTGGTGGAAAGCGACGATCCTTTGGAAGCGGGGCTGGAGATCATGTGCCAGCCGCCGGGCAAGAAGCTTGCCGTTTTGAGCCTGTTGTCGGGCGGTGAGCAGACGCTGACCGCGCTGGCGCTGATCTTCGGCGTGTTCCTGGCGAACCCCGCGCCGATCTGCGTGCTGGACGAGGTGGATGCGCCCTTGGACGACGCGAACGTGACGCGGTTCTGCGATTTGCTGGACGAGATGACGCGGCGGACCGAGACGCGGTTTTTGATCATCACGCACCACGCGGTGACGATGGCGCGGATGGACCGCCTTTTTGGCGTGACGATGCAGGAACAGGGTGTGAGCCAGCTGGTCAGCGTCGATCTGAAGAAGGCCGAAGCGCTGGTGGCGTGATCGGGCCGCGTGGATAACCCGTCGTTAACTGGAATCAGGCAGAACGGGACGTGAACATTCACGAGACCGAGGTCTGAAGATGCAAACCGCGATTGCTGTGATCACCGTCGCCTTTCTTGCCATGTGGGCACAGGACCTGACGAAACGCGAAGGCGCAGGGACGTGGCGCTATGTCTCGGGCGTGACATTCAGCCGCTGATCTTGCGGATGGTGTCACCCAGCCGGACAATGCCATCGCGTTCCACCGAGCAGAGGATGCCGCGCAGGCGCAGGGTCGGGTGTCCGGGGGCCACGATCCAGTCCTTCGCGGCGCTGCCGTAGCGGGCTTTCCATTTCACGCAGCCGTCGTTGAAGACGGCAGAGACTCGCAGAACGGCGGTGCCCGCAGCCAGCAGGCTGCCGTCAGGCAGGTTCGCTTCGGACAGATCGAAATCCGCCGCGATCGGATCGCCGGGATGGGGCGACGTGTCGGTGGGGTGCCAGACAAGATCAAGCACGCGGCTGGCCAAGACGGAAACCTGGATGCGCGGGTCGGGGCTGCCGTCCGGCCGCCGCAGCCATGGGTCGGTCAGCCATCGGTCGCCGGGGATGCCTTCGGCGCGGGTCAGGGTCAGGTGGTTGGGAAAGGCGCGCTGGTTGCGGGCGGGCCGGGTGCAAAGGCAGGTGACCGGGCCTGCGTCGCGCGGCGCAGCGCGGACATGCGGCAGGGCTTTGGCAAGCGCGTCGGCGGTCGGGGTCATGGCAGGGGTGTGTCCTTGAGGGCTGCGACC
The DNA here is from genome assembly GCA_963822435.1 of uncultured Alphaproteobacteria bacterium. Classification (GTDB taxonomy): domain Bacteria; phylum Pseudomonadota; class Alphaproteobacteria; order Rhodobacterales; family Rhodobacteraceae; genus JAUYQR01. The sequence goes on along the minus strand of CAWGHN010000003.1, from coordinate 378,247 downwards.
TTGGCACGGAGGTCGAGGTTCGCTTCGACGGCAAGGCCAACCTCCAGCATGATGTCGGCGATGTCGGGGTGCAGGGTCTGCGTGGTGCGGTAGAAAGCCGCGCGTTCCTGATCTGTGGCGGCGGCCAGATAGGCCTGCAGCGGCGGGTTGTACTGGTAGGCGCCCCGCGTCAGCCTGAAGGGCAGAGCGTCAAGCCAGACCTGCATGTCCTGCGCGTGAAAGTGCAAAAGCCGCAGGTCGGGCTGGAATTCGGGCGCGCGGATGCGGGTGCCTTTCAACATGCCGCCGTGCAGGCGCGGGGACAGGCCCGGCACACCCGTGCGGAAGAACGCCTTGCCGACGCTGTGGCTGAGCATGCCGTCACGCATGATCTTCTTGTACTTGCCCAGTGCGGGGTTACGCAGCCGCCAGAAATCATGCTTGATCGGGCCGCGAAACAGGCGCGCGGTGTAGATGTCGTCGGGCAGCGCGGGGTCGTGCATCGCCTCGAACGGTTCCATCCGGACGACAAGGTCGGTTGGTTGCGCCGCGTCAAGCACTGCGGCCACCGGGCGCGAGGGCAGGATGAATTCGTCCACGTCGACATGGGCGACCCATTCGCTGGCGCAGCGGGCATAGGCGTCGCGGGCGTTGCGGGCCTGCCGGTTCTGGTGCCGATCCTGCCGGTTGCCCATCGCGGCCCAATGGTCTGCGGTGCAGCGGGTGACGGTGATCCGTGCGCGGGGGGTTTCGGGCAGGGCTGCGACGGCATCGGAGGCAGGGTCGTCGGGGTCGTCGAAATAAAGGTGGATGTGTTGGGCGCCCAGCGACAGGTGGTGGGCTGCGAAGGCCAGCACCTTGTCTTCAGGCGCCTTCACGGTCGCGACGACGGCCCATGTCGCCATCAAAGCGCGTCCAGAAGCGCACGGTCGGGCCAGCCGTCGGCGGGCAGGACGAGGCGGCGCTGTTCGCGTTGCACCGCCGCGCGGGTTCCGGCACCGAGGATGCCGTCGATCTGGCCGACATCATGGCCAAGGCGGTTCAGTTTTTCCTGCAAGGCGATCATCTCATCCGGCCCAAGTGCCGGATCGGGGTCACCTGCGGCATAGGGCGGCGCGCCTTCGATGCGGGTGGCGAAGTAGGCGGCGGTGGTGACGTAGATGAAGCTTTTGTTCCATTCAAAAAGCACACGGTAATTCGGGTAGACGAGGAAGGCCGGTCCCTTGCGGCCCTGCGGCAACAGGACCGAGGCTGACAGGTTTGCCGGAAGCGCGCCTTCGCGTGGGGTGACGCCAAGGGCGGCCCAGGCCTCGGTCGGCCGTTCGGTATCAAGTCCGGTCAGAGACCAGTCGAAACTTTCGGGCAGGGTAACCTCGGTCAACCAGGGTTCGCCCGCGCGCCAGCCGTGGTGTTGCAGCATCCGCGCGCCCGACAGGATCGCGTCGGCGGGCGAAGTCTTCAGTGTCACAAGCCCGTCGCCATCGCCATCGACGCCGCGTTCCAGAATGTCTTTCGGCAGCATCTGCACCATACCGATCTCGCCCGCCCAGGCGCCGGTGGTGTCGAGATCAAATTCGTTCAGGGCGTGCAGTTGGGCGGCGGCCAGCACCTGCGGCTGGAAGATGTCGGGGCGGCGACAATCGTGGGCGAGGGTGAGAAGGGCGTTTCGTGTGTTGAATTCGCCCTGCACCTGCCCGAAATCGGTCTCGAACGCCCAAAAGGCCAGAAGGATGCCGCGACTGGTGCCGTACTCGGCCTCGGCGCGGGTGAAGACGGGGTCAAGCTCATCGGATTTGGCGCGGGCGGTGGTGAGGCGGCGCTTGGAGATCAGGCTTTGCGAAAAGTCGAGAAAGGTCTTGCGGAACACGCCTTGGCTGCGGTCGGCCTTCAGAACCCTGGGGTCTTGCCGCGCGCCGGCAAAGAAGGCGTCGGCGGCGTCGGGCGGGGTGCCGGCGGCGATCGCTTCGGCCTTCATCGCGGCGAGAAAATCGGTGAAGTCACCGCCGCAGGGCGCGGCAGCGGCGGGGGTGGCAAGGGCGAGGGTCAGGACGGCTGCCTTGAACATGACCGGAGCCTAGAAGAGGGCGACGACGACGGCAATCGCCAGCATCGCAGCCCAGGTGCGCCACAGCGCAGCACAGGTGGCGTCGATGTCATCGGGGCCGGGGTCGCGGCGGCCTTCGGGCCAGACCCAGGGGTAGTGTTTGCGCACCCCATTGTAGCTGCGCGGGCCGGAGAGGGCGACGTTCAGCACCGGGGCGATGGCGGCCTCGGGCCAGCCCGCGTTCGGGCTGCGATGCAGGGGCGCGTCGCGCAGGATCGGGGTCGGGTCCACCCAACCGTGGGTAAGCGCGATCAAAAGCGCGGTCAGGCGGGCGGGGATCAGGTTCAACAGATCGTCGAACCGCGCCGAGGCCCAGCCGAACGCGGCGTGGCGCGGGGTGAGGTGGCCGATCATGCTGTCGGCGGTGTTGGCGAGCTTGTAGAGCAGAAGGCCGGGGAGGCCCGCGAGGAGATACCAGAAGATCGGCGCGATGACGCCGTCGGACAGGTTTTCCGCGGCACTTTCGATGGCGGCGCGGGCCACGTCGGGTTCGGTCATTTCGGCGGTGTCGCGGCCGACGATCATGGCCACGGCGGCGCGACCTTCGGGCAGCGAGCGGCGCAGGGCTGTGGCCACCGCGCGGACATGGTCGACGAGGCTTTTCTGCGCAAGGAGGATGGCAACGACAAGCGTCTCGATCACCCCGTGGTCGGGCAGGGCGTGGATCAGCCAGCCGGTGACGAGCGCGCCAAGGCCGAGGGCCACGGTGGCGAGCGTGCCTTTGAGGCGGCGGTTTTCGCCGCGGTTGAACCGGGTATCGAGGGCGGCGATCAGGCGGCCCATCAGCACGGCGGGGTGGGGGATGCGGTCCCAGATCGCCTTCGGTTCACCGAAGGCTGCGTCGAGGAGCATGGCGGTTATCAGGATCATGTGCGGGCTATTCCCGGCGGCGGGGTGATTCGCAAGTGCGCGGTGACCGGAAGCGCGGCAATGGCCACTTGCGCGACTGTGGCGGGGCTGTCGCAACCGGGCCGTGTGACGCGGGAACCGAACGCTGACATCTGGGCTTTACAATCGGGTAATAGCTTTGTGCCAGCTTGATTTATTGCGGATCGGGTTCAGACTGTCCCCCGGGGTATGAGTGAGGCTGCCATGTTGGAATTTCTGCCGAAAGAGGTGCGTGACGGGCTGGAAGCGGCGAGAAAGCGCGAAGCGAAGCGCAAGTCGCGGCTGCGGGTTCAGGTTGGCGAGGTGATGTTTCCGGTGCTGCGGTTCTGGCATGACGGTTTCGCGCTGGATGCCGATGTCTCGCCGCGTGCGCTGCGCGGGTTGGTCGATGTCTATGATGGATCGCGGCATGTGTTTCAGTGCCTGATCGTCGCGTCGAGCATGGAGAATGGTGAGCTGGTCTGCGACTTCAAGCGCGCGACCGCGGTGACGGGCAAGGCAGCGTTGGACTTCTGGCGCGACGAGAATGCGCCGGTCGGGTATCTGACGCGGCTTTGACCACCGTCGAGCGGAGCGGCGGCACGGGCGCGGTCTGCCGTGTGCGGGCGAAAAGCCGAGGGCGATACCATAGCTGCCGACAGGCTGGCCGTTCGGAAAAGGCTGCATCCGGCGGGCAGATTTTTCCATCAGGATGTGGGTGATCTGGCCGATGATTGGCTAATGTGGCACGGGCGGTGCGGGCGGCCTGGGCTGCATCCACACCGCGGCGAGGGCGAGGCCCAGCGCCGCGGTCATGAGGATCAGCGCGAAAGGCCGCCTCATTGCAGGTCGGCGAAGGCCTTTTGCAGGCGGCTGACCGCTTCGGCCACTTGCGCGCGCGGGCAGGCGAGGTTGAAGCGCAGGAACGCCTCGCCGCCCTTGCCGAAGCTGGTGCCGTGGTTGGTGGCGATCTTTGCGGTCTTTTCGACGCGGGCGATGAATTCTGCGGGGGCCATGCCGGTGCCGGAGAAATCGACCCAGGCGAGGTAGGTCGCTTCGAGCGGCATCGAGCGGACGCCGGGGATCGCGTTCACACCGTCGTCGAACAGGCGGCGGTTGCCGTCGAGGTAGCGCATCAGGTCATCGACCCAGGCGGCCCCTTCGGGCGAATAGGCGGCGGTCGCCATGTGCATCCCGAACGAGTTGGGCGAAATGCCCATCGCGTTCATCCGCTTGGCAAAGCGCGCGTGCAGCGTGGGGTCGGTGATGATGACGTTGCCGGAATGGGCGCCGGCGATGTTGAAGGTCTTGGTGGTGGCGGTCATCATCACCAGCCGGCCGGCGATGTCGGGGGCAGCCAGCGGCATGACGGTGTGGTGCTGGCCGGGATAGACGATATCGTGGTGGATTTCGTCGGACACCAGGATCAGGTCGTGGCGCTTGCAGAAATCGGCGACGCCGCGCAGTTCTTCGGGCGTCCAGACCCGGCCGCCGGGGTTGTGCGGCGAGCAGAGGATCATGAGCCTTTCCGCGCCAGTCATCTGCGCATCCCAGGCGGCGAAATCCATCGTCAGGTGGCCGCCCGTATTGGTCAGCGGGCATTCCACGACATGGCGGTCGGCGGCTTTGATGACGCGGGCGAAGGCGTGGTAGACCGGGGTCATCAGCACGATGCCATCTCCCGGCTTGGTAAAGGCGTCGATGCACATGGCGGTGCCGTTGACGAGGCCGTGGGTGGTGAAGATCTGGTCGCGCGCCACGTCCCAGCCGTGACGGGTGCGCATCCACCAGCGGATCGCGTCAAGGTACTTGGACTCGTCACCGAAATAGCCGTAGACACCGTGGGCCAGCATCGCCTCGAGCGCCTGCTGCACGACCTGCGGCGGGCGAAACTCCATGTCGGCGACCCACATGGCGATGCCTTCGTCGGGGGCGACGCCATAGAGGGTTTCCATCATGTCCCATTTGACGCAATGGGTGCCTTTGCGGGAGATCGGGGTATCGAAGGTCATGTCGGGCTTTCGTGTGGATGGGTGTTTGTTCCAATTAACATAAGTTAATCGGGAAGGCATACCGAAATTCTGGCAAAAATCGTTACATTGTTCCAGAATTTTGGATTATATCGGAACATTCGTGGGTCACGCTCCCTTCGCTTCTTTCTGCGTGCGGCTCTTGCGTCGCGGCGGTTGCTTTCGTAAATCGCCAGGATGATCCGATCTATCCTGATCCATCCCGATCCGCGTCTCAAGAAGCGCTGCGAGCCTGTCGGCGAAATTACCGACGAGGTCCGCAGGCTTGCGGCGGATATGCTGGAGACGATGTATGACGCGCCGGGCATCGGTCTGGCGGCACCGCAAGTCGGCGTGATGAAGCGCCTGCTGGTGATGGACTGCATCAAGGACGGGCCGGCGGAGCCGATGGTGCTGATCAATCCGGTTGTCGATTGGGCGTCGGAGGACCAGACGATTTACGAGGAGGGGTGCCTGTCGATCCCTGACCAGTATGCCGATGTGAAGCGCCCTGCCGAAGTGCGGGTGCGCTGGACCGACCTTGAGGGCGCCCAGCAGGACCGGCAGTTTGCGGGGCTTTGGGCCACCTGCGTGCAGCACGAGATCGACCATCTGGATGGCAAGCTGTTCATTGATTACCTCGGCCCGTTGAAGCGCCAGATGATCACCCGAAAGATGGAAAAGCTGAAACGCGAGCGGGCGCGCGAGGGCTGACCGGCCGCGCAATCGCCGGTGCGGTGTCTGTCCCATGTGGCGCCTTCGATGGCTTGCCCGGTGAGTGCCTCGCTCACTGTCCACCCTCTCGAACCCCTGCGGGTCGTGCCGGTTTCGCGCGACAGCACCCGCGCCGCGGGCCTGTGCCGATGTTGTGGCCATGCTGCCCGCCGTGGGGCGGCTTTGCATGCGGCGGGCGTGGCGGGCGTTGACAGGGCGGGCGGGGCGGGGGACACGGGCGGATCAGCGGGAGAAGCGGATTGAGACACCTGATCAGGACCCATGCCGGGCTGTTGTTCGCGGGGGTCGCGACCTTTGTCGTGATGGGGGCGGGGCAATCGCTGTATGGCCCGGCGCTGCCCGCTTTCTCGCGCCAGTTCGGCGTGACGGTGGCCGAGGCGGGGGTTCTGATCTCGGCGCACTGGGTGGGGTGTTTTGTCGGCGTGGCGATCATGTTTCTGCGTGGCGCGGGGATCACGCCGCGCCATTCGCTTGCCTTCATGGCGCTGGGGGCGGCGGGCATCGCGGCGCTGGCGGGGTGGTGGCTGACGGTCTTTGCGGCGGCAGTGTTCGGCGTGGGCTACGGCATGGCGACGGCTGTCTTCAACCCGCGCGTCCTGACCGCGTTCGGCGAGCGCGGGCCGTCGATGCTGAGCCTTTTGAACGCGACCTTCGGGGTGGGCGCGATTGCGGCGCCACTGATCTTCGTGGCGCTGGGCAGCGACCCGCGCTGGTCGTTCGGCATGACCGCGCTGGTCATTGCCGCGATCTGGCTGGCGGCGGGTGCGGCGGGGCGGGCGGCGCCAGTGCCTGCCGGCGCGGTCAGACCGTTTCGTCCGCACCTGCCGATCCTGGCGTTTGGTGCGGTGGCGATCGGGCTGGAGGCCTGTCTGGTTGGTCTTGGCCCGACCGCGCTGATCGCGGCGGGGGTGGCCGAGGCGACGGCGGCGCAGCTTTTGAGTGCGTTTTTCGTGGTGTTCCTGCTGGCGCGGACGGTCCTGATCTTCACCGCGCATCGGGTGCCGGCCTTTGTGCTGTTCACCGGGTCGATGGCGGTGGCGGCGATCTGTGCCTTCGGTGCGGCGCTGGTGTCGCCTTCCGTGTTCTTCGTGGCGATGGGTGCTGCGGCGGGACTGTTCTTTCCCGGCTACTATGTGACCGCCAGTCAGAAGATGGGCGAAGACATCCGCGTGCCGCCCACGATCATCGCGGCGGGCCTGGTGGGGGGCATCTTTTCGCCGCTGGCCGTGGCACCGTTAATGGCCGGGATGGGCGAGGTCGGGTTCTTCTGGCTGATCGGCGGGGTGACGGCGGTGATGACGCTGATGGCATTGGTGATGGGGGCGCAGATGCGGCGCTGACGCTCCGGGTCGCGCCAGCGGGGCCGCATGTCGCTTGCGGGCTTGACCGGCAGGGCGATTGGCCGGATGTTGGTGAGGATGGTTCCCGGCCAAACCACGCGCGGCCGGGTGAAAAGGGAATACGGTGAGGTGTAGGCATCAGCCGCCAAACCCGTGACTGCCCCCGCAACTGTGAGCGGCGAGCGAACCTGAAGTGCCACTGGCCCGATTGGCCGGGAAGGTTCAGGCAAGCAACGACCCGCAAGTCAGGAGACCTGCCATCGGAACTTGAAACGCGCCGGGCGGGGTGTCCTGGGAAAGGTATGCGATGAACATGTCTGCGCAGGCTTTGGCCTCGCATCTGGCGGCTGGCAGCGGCGCACCTGTGCTTGAGGCGCGGGGCGTGCATTGGGGGCCGAAGCGCGGGCCCGACATCCTGCGCGACATCAGCTTTCGGCTTGGGTCGGGTGAGGTGCTGGCGATCTGTGGTGCCAACGGGGCCGGCAAATCCACGCTCTTGCGGCTGCTTTACCGCTATCACGCGCCGCGCGCGGGGGTGGTGCTGCTGGACGGCCGCGATCTTTGGGCGCGATCGGCGCAGGAGGTGGCGCGCGTCGTCGCTGCGGTGTTGCAGGAGCAGCCGACGGATTTCGCGCTGACCGCCCGGCAGATCGTGGCGCTGGGCCGCCTGCCGCACCGGATGGGCTATGGCGCAGGCGCGCGTGACGCCGAGGTGGTGGAGGCGGCGCTCGCCCGGCTGGATCTTGGCGCCTTTGCCGACCGCCGCTTTGGCACCCTGTCAGGCGGTGAGCGGCAGCGGGTGATGGTGGCGCGGGCGCTGGCGCAAGAGCCGCGCGTGCTGATCCTGGACGAGCCGACCAATCACCTCGACATCCGCCACCAGCTTGAACTGCTGTCGCTGTTGCGCGGGCTGGGGCTGGCGATCGTCACCACGCTGCATGACCTGACGCTGGCGGCAGAATTTGCCGACCGGGTGATGATCCTGTCCGATGGCGGGGTGCTGGCCGATGCCGCCCCGCTGATGGCCTTGTCGGAAGACAACATCGCTTCGGCCTTCAACGTCACGGCGCGGGTGGACCGGTCCGGACCTGCGCCACGCTTTTCCTTTCAACTTCAAGGCTCCTGATGAAACTCGCCATTCTGACCCTGCTGTTGTCGGCCAACGTGGCCGCCGCCTTCCCCGTGACCGTGAAAAGCTGCGACCGCGAGGTGACGTTCGATGCGGCTCCAAAGCGGGCGATCTCCAACGACGTCAACCTGACCGAGATGATGCTGGTTCTGGGCCTGCGCGACCGGATGGTGGGCTATACCGGCATTTCCGGCTGGAAGACGCTGGACCCCGAGGCGCGCGAAGGCGTCGCCGAACTGCCGGAACTGTCGGCGCAGTATCCGTCGAAAGAGGTGCTGGTCGGGGCCGAGGCGGACTTCTTCTTTGCCGGCTGGAACTACGGCATGAAGGTCGGCGGCGAGGTCACGCCCGAGACGCTGGACCCGTTCGGGATCACGACCTACGAGCTGACCGAAAGCTGCATCTTTGTCGGGCCGAAGGCGCGGTCGACGATGGATGACATGTATGCGGACCTGTTGAACCTTGGCACGATCTTCGGCGTGTCGCAAAAGGCCGAGGCGCTGGTGGCGGGTTACAAGGCGCGTTTGGCACAGGTGACGGCGGGGGTGGACCGGTCAGCGCCGCTCAGGGTGTTCGTCTATGACAGCGGCGAGGAAAGCCCCTTCACCGCCGGCAAATACGCGATCCCCACAGCGCTGATCGAGGCGGCGGGTGGCGTGAACATCATGGACGATCTGGAGAAAAGCTGGGCCGCCGTGGCCTGGGAGCCGGTGGTGGAGCGCAATCCGCAGGTGATCGTGATCGTCAACTACGGCGACGTGACCGCCGAGCAGAAGATCGCGTTTCTTGAAGAAAACCCGGCTTTCGCAGGCATGGATGCGGTAAAGAACGACCGCTATGTGGTGCTGGAATACGTCGAGGCGACGCCGGGGCCACGCAACATCCGCGCGGTGGAAAAGCTGGTCGCCGGGTTCTGGGCCAAGTGAGCGACCTTGTTGCCAGCACCGCCCGCCCGGCCCGCCTGATGCGGCAGTCGCGGCGCGTCGGGCTGGCGCTGGTGGCGCTTGCCGCACTCGTGCTGTCGATCATTGTGGCGGTGTCGGTGGGCGCGGTGTCGGTGCCGCTTGGCACGGTCTGGGGGGTGATGCTGCATCACCTTGCGCCGGGCTGGATGGTGGCGGACTGGACGGCGGGGCGCGAGGCGATTGTCTGGGATATCCGCTTTCCGCGCGCCGTGCTGGCGGCCTTGGTCGGGGCGGGGCTGGGGCTGACCGGCGCGGCGCTGCAATCGGTCACGCGCAACCCGCTGGCGGACCCGCATCTGCTGGGCATTTCCTCGGGTGGCGCGTTTGGGGCGATTGCGGCCTTGCTGCACACCGGGCTGTTCCTTGGCGTGCTGACCGTGCCGCTGATGGCGTTCGGGGGCGCGCTGGCCGCCACGCTGATGGTGCTGGCCGTCGCGCAGCTTGCGGGGGCTACCACGGCGGACCGGCTGGTGCTGGCAGGCGTCGCGGTCAGCTTCATCATCATGGCGGGGGCGAACATCCTGATTTTCCTTGGCGATCCGAAGGCCACGCATACGGTGGTGTTCTGGATGCTGGGCGGGCTTGGTCTTGCGCAATGGTCGCACCTGATGTTTCCCACCCTTGTCCTGATCCCGGCGGGCCTCTGGCTCTGGTCGCGCGCCGGGGCGCTCAACGCGATGAGCCTTGGCGACGAGACGGCGGCGAGCCTCGGGATTCCGGTCGCGCGGTTCCGGCTGTCGGTGTTTGTCGCGGGGGCGCTGATCACCGGGGTGATGGTGGCGTTTTCGGGCATCATCGGCTTTGTCGGGCTGATGATGCCGCATCTGGTGCGGCTGATCGTCGGAGGCGACAACGCGCGGGTGCTGCCCCTATCGGCCCTCTTCGGCGCGGTGTTCCTGGTCTGGGCGGATACCGTGGCGCGGGTGGTGATGGCGCCCGAGGATATGCCGATTGGCATTGTAACGGGGCTTGTGGGCGGCGTGTTCTTCGTCTGGCTCATGGCGCGGCGGACATGACAGCAACGCTTATGATCCAGGGTGCGGGGTCCAACGTCGGCAAGTCGCTGCTGGTGGCCGGGCTTTGCCGCGTGTTCGCGCGGCAGGGGCTGTCTGTGCGGCCGTTCAAACCGCAGAACATGTCGAACAACGCCGCCGTCGCGGCGGGCGGTGAGATCGGTCGCGCGCAGGCCTTGCAGGCGCGGGCAGCGGGGGTGGCGCCTTCGGTCCACATGAACCCGGTCCTGCTGAAACCCGAATCCGAAACCGGCAGTCAGGTCATCGTGCAGGGCCAGCGCTGGGCCACGGTGAAGGCGCGCGATTACGCCCGGATGAAGCCTGACCTGATGGCGCCGGTCCTGGACAGTTTCGCCCGCGTGCAGGCCGAGGCGGATCTCGTGATCGTCGAAGGCGCGGGCAGCCCGGCCGAGGTGAACCTGCGGTCGGGCGATATCGCCAACATGGGCTTTGCCCGCGCGGCGGGGGTCCCCGTGGTGCTGGTCGGTGACATCGACCGCGGCGGGGTGATCGCGCAACTGGTCGGCACGCAAAGCGTCATCGACCCGGCCGATGCCGCGATGATCCGCGGCTTTCTTGTCAACAAGTTCCGCGGCGACCCGCGCCTCTTTGACGACGGCTACCAATTCATCAAGGACCGCACCGGCTGGCCAGGTTTCGGCGTGGTGCCGTGGTTTGCCGACGCCCACCGCCTGCCTGCCGAGGATGCCGCCGATCTGGGCGGCACACGGGGGACCGGTGATTTCCTGATCGCGGTGCCGCACCTGTCGCGCATCGCCAATTTCGACGACCTCGATCCTCTGGCGCAGGAACCGGGAGTGACCCTGCGGATGGTTCCACCCGGCCAGCCCCTGCCGGTGGAGGCCGACCTGATCATCTTGCCGGGCAGCAAGGCCACCATCGCCGACCTCGCCTTCCTGCGCGCCCAAGGCTGGGATATCGACCTTGCCGCCGCCCTGCGCCGGGGCGCGCGGGTGCTGGGGCTTTGCGGCGGCTATCAGATGCTTGGCCGGGTGATTTCCGATCCGCACGGCATCGAGGGTCCCGCCGGTTCGGTGGCCGGGCTTGGCCTTCTCGACGTTGAAACGGTGATGACGGCCGACAAGCGGGTCACCGAGACGGCCGCCGTTCATGCCGCGTCGGGGCAGGCAGTGCGGGGGTATGAAATCCACATCGGGCGGACGGGCGGACTGGATTGTGCAAGGCCGCTCTTCCACGTCTCGGGTGCGCCAGAAGGGGCGATGCGGCCGGATGGCCGGGTGATGGGCAGCTATCTGCACGGCATGTTCGCGGCCGACGGGTTTCGGGCCGCGTTTCTGGCTGCGTTTCTGGGCGGTCTCGGGGCAAAGGCCGGGACAGGCCGCTATGACGATACGGTCGAGGCGACGCTGGATGCCTTGGCCGACCATCTGGAGCGCCATGTCGATTGCGCGGCGTTGCTGTCCGTGGCCACAAGGGGTTGAGCCTCGGCCCGGCGCCGGGGGTTTTCCACCCCCGGACCCCCGGAGGATATTTTCGCAAAGAGGAAGCCGAGAAAGGGCGATCGCCGTTAACGCGCGGTTTACCCGGAACGGTCACCCTGTCTTTGCGGTACAGGCGGGGACGCCGATGACCGTCAAAGGGGAAGGCACCTCGCACCCGGAACTATCTGGCGGGCGGGGTGTCCAACCCCTTGCGCTTGCACCCTTCCTCTTTGCGGAAATATCCTCGGGGGGAGGCAGGCGCGGCACGCGTCTGGCGTGGGGGGCGGACAGCCCCCCCCTTTCCGCGCTGGGCGTCAAGCTGACCGCATCACAGCATCACGCGGCAGCAGCCGTCCGAGCGGGGCTCGATGCCCCCGACGGCGGCACCCTTTTTTGGCAAAGGCGTCAGAACTCGACGCCGGCTTGCGCCTTGATGCCCGCCCGGAACGGGTGCTTCACCAGCGTCATCTCGGTCACAAGGTCCGCCGCCTCGACCAGCTTCTCGGATGCGTTGCGCCCGGTCAGCACCACATGGGTCAGCGGCGGTTTTTCCGCCGCGAGGAAGGCCAGAACCTCGTCGATATCCAGATAGTCATAGCGCAAGGCGATGTTGATTTCGTCCAGCAAGACCATGCGGATTTCGGGGTTGCGGATCAGCTCTTTGGCCTTTTCCCACCCCGCCCGCGCCGCTGAAATATCGCGCGCCTTGTCCTGCGTCTCCCAGGTGAAGCCCTCGCCCATCGCGTGGAACTCGCACAAGTCGGCAAAGTGCGTGGTCAGCAGCCGCCGCTCGCCGGTGTCCCAGGCGCCCTTGATGAACTGCACCACCGCCGAGGGCATGCCATGCGCCACGCAGCGCAGGATCATTCCGAAGCCGCTGGACGATTTCCCCTTGCCCGCCCCGGTGTGGACGATGATCAGCCCTTTCTCGCCCGCTTTGCCCGCCATGATCTTGTCGCGCGCGGCCTTCTTCTTGGCCATCTTCAAGGCGTGGCGTGCAAGGTCGGCGGCTGGGTCCGTTTCGGTGCCGGGTGTCGGTTCGGTGTCGGTCATGGTCGGTCGTGTCCTTGACAAGGATGGCGGTCATGGCGCAGGTGAAAGGCGTGTTGGTTCCTGTCTATGACAGGCGAAGAGGGAATGCGACAGGGGCGAAAGTCCCAAAGCGCAGCCGCCCCCGCGACCGTGACCGGAAAGGTCCCTGACGCCACTGCGCGCAAGCGTGGGAAGGCGAGGGGCCGTTGGGCAACCGCCCTCAATCCGCAAGCCGGGAGACCTGCCAGCACATGTGACTGAACCGGCGGACGGGGTGTTCCGCGACCGGCAGACGGGTGCGATGCCGCATCCTTCTCTGGCGCATCCCCGAGGCGATTGAGGATTGGGCATGACTGCCACGCTTTATGTCTGCACAACCTGCAAGCGGGGCGAGCCCGTGCCCGAAGGCATGTCCGCGCCCGGCGCCGATCTGCACCGCGCGCTCGTGGCCGCCGGGGCGCCCGACGGTGTTCGCATCGTTGGGGTCGAGTGTCTGTCGGCCTGCAACACCGGCTGCGCGGTGTCGCTGTCGATGCCGGGCGCGTGGTCCTACGTCTACGGTCGCCTTGGCCCCGAGAACGCCGCCGACATTCTGGACGGGGCTGCGAAATACGCCGCCACCACCGACGGCATCGTGCCATGGCGCGAGCGGCCCGTCCTCTTCCGCAAGCAAAGCATCGCCCGCGTACCGCCGCAATTTCCCCTGCAAGAGGCCGCCGAATGACCGACCTGACCAAAATTCCCGTCACCGTAATCACCGGCTTTCTGGGCGCGGGCAAGACCACTCTGATCCGCCACCTGATGCAGAACCCGCAGGGCAAGCGCCTCGCGATCCTCGTCAACGAATTTGGCACCGTGGGCGTCGACGGCGACATCCTGAAATCCTGCGCCGATGACAATTGCCCCGTCGAAAACATCGTGGAACTTGCCAACGGATGCATCTGTTGCACCGTCGCCGATGATTTCATCCCCACGATCGAGGCGCTGATGGCGATGCCCGTCCGCCCCGACCACATCCTGATCGAAACCTCTGGTCTGGCACTGCCGAAGCCCTTGCTCAAGGCGTTCGACTGGCCCGCGATCCGCAGCCGGATCACGGTGGACGGTGTCATCGCGCTCGCCGATGCCGAGGCCGTGGCGGCGGGCCGGTTCGCGCCCGATGTGGCAGCGGTGGATGCCCAGCGTGCCGCCGACCCCTCGCTTGACCATGAGACGCCGCTGTCGGAGGTGTTCGAGGATCAGATCCTCTGCGCCGACCTGATCCTTCTGTCGAAGGCCGATCTCGCCGGCGAGGCCGGGCTGGCCGCCGCGCGCGCGGTGATTTCGGCCGAAATGACCCGCACGGTGCCGATGCTGTCGATGACCGAAGGCGTGATCGACCCGCGCCTGATCCTTGGCCTCAATGCCGCGGCCGAGGATGATCTGGCGGCGCGGCCCTCGCATCATGACGGCGAGGACGGCCACGAACATGACGACTTCGACACCATCGTCGTCGACCTGCCCGAGGTGGCCGATCCCGAGGCGCTGGCCGCCGCCATCGTGCGGCTGGCCGAAGAGCAGCAGATCCTGCGGGTGAAGGGCCATGTCGCGGTGGCGGGCAAGCCGATGCGGATGCTGGTGCAGGCGGTCGGTGGCCGGGTGCGGATGCAGTATGACCGCCCGTGGGGCAGCACGCCGCGCCGGTCGCAGCTGGTGGTGATCGCCGAACATGACGACATCGACGAAGCGGCGATCCGCAAGGTCCTTGGTGCCTGAGATGAACGAGCTTTCCACCCTGGTTCGCTGTATGGCGCCTCCCGCCCCCCTTTGTGGGGGAGGGCTGGGGTGGGGGGGGCTGCACTGCACAGGCCCAAGGGGGCGCTGAACGATGCACGTCGTGTTCCGCGAAAGCCACGGGCTGGAGGAAACGGAAACCCCGTTCGATCTCGGGCAAGACCCGGCCGATCTGGTGGTGCTGTCGTTTTCCGACAGTGACCTGGGCGCTTTCGCGGCGGGCTGGCAACGCGGTCGCGCCAGCTTGCCTTCTGTGCGGCTGGGCAACATCATCGCGCTGAAGCATCCCCTTTCGGTCGACACCTATGTCGAAAAGACGCTGCATGGCGCCAAGGCCATTCTCGTGCGGCTGATCGGCGGCGAGGCCTATTGGTCTTACGGTCTGGCCGCCCTGCAGGATCTGGCGCGGCGCAAGTCCATCGCGCTCGCCGTGCTGCCCGCCGATGGCAGGCCCGATGCGCGGCTGGATGCCCTGTCAACCCTGCCGGTGTCGACGCTGCGCCGGCTGCAAGACCTGTGCGATGCCGGCGGCGCGGTCGCGGCGCAAGCGGCGCTGGCGCAACTGGCGCTGGCGGCGGGGCTTTATGCCGGGCCGGTCGTTGGCGACAAATCGGTGCCCGACATGGGCTTTTACGACCCCGCGCGCGGGGTTGTCGCAGCGCCCGGCGGTGATCGTCCAGTTCTGGTGGCGTTTTACCGCTCTTACCTGACCGCCGGCGATACCGCGCCGGTTGATGCGCTGATCACCGCGCTGCGCGAGGCCGGGTTTTCGGCCTACGGCGCCTTTGCGCCCAGCCTGAAAGCACCGGGCGTTGGCGATTGGCTGCGTGCCCACATCGCGGCACATCCGCCTGTGGCCATCGTCAACGCCACTGCGTTTTCCGCGCAGGGCGAGGATGGCCGCACCCCCTTCGACGGAGCCGATTGCCCGGCGTTTCAGGTGGCGCTCTCCACCGCGCGCAAGCGTGACTGGGCGGCGTCTGACCGTGGACTGTCCCCCGCCGACCTTGCCATGCACGTCGTGCTGCCCGAGGTGGACGGGCGGCTTTTTGCGGGCATCGTCAGTTTCAAAAGCCCCGGCAAGCGCGACCCCGACCTGCAGTTTTCCCGTTTTGGCCACCGGGCCGAGGCGGGCCGGATCGCGGCGGTGGTCGACCGCGTCCGGGCGTGGCACAGTCTTGCCGCCACCCCTGCCGCCGACCGCAAGCTGGCCGTGGTCCTGTCCACCTATCCCGGTCGTGCGCACCAGATAGCCCATGCCGTCGGCCTTGATGCGCTGGCCTCGACCGAGGCGCTAATGTCCACCCTTGCGGCGGATGGCTATGACGCGCCGGCGGGTGCATCTTTGCCGGAGGCCTTGTGTGAAACGATCCACTGGCCGCTGGCCGTGTATCGAACTGCCCTCGCAACCTTGCCTGAGTCGCTGCGCACCGCGCTGGCAGCCTGGGGCGAGCCGGAGGCCGACCCCGCCTGCCGCGACGGCGCCTTCCACTTCGCCGCCACCCGCCGGGGCCGCCTCCTCATCGCGTTGCAACCCGAACGCGGTGATCTTGCCCGTCGCGATGACGATTACCACGACGTCTCCCGCACGCCGCGCCACGGCTACGTCGCCTTCTACCTCTGGCTGCGGTCGCAGGGCCTGCACGCGATCGTCCACATGGGCGCGCATGGCACGCTGGAATGGCTGCCGGGGAAATCGGTCGCCTTGTCGGACGCCTGCTGGCCCGAGGCGCTGATCGGCGCGCTGCCGGTGATCTACCCCTTCATTGTCAACGACCCCGGCGAGGCGGCTCAGGCCAAACGCCGCATCGGCGCGCTGACCCTTGGCCACCTGCCGCCGCCGATGGTCGCCGCCTCGCTGCCCGAAGGCATGGGTCGGCTGGAACGCCTGCTCGACGAGTATTCCACCGCTGACGGCCTCGATCCCGCCCGCCGCAACCGTCTTGTCGCCGCGATCCGCGACGAGGCGTGCGCCTCGGGCGTGGCCGACGATCTGGGCCTGCCGCCCGATGCCACGCCTGCCGAGGCGATCACCCGGATCGACCGCTTTGTCTGCGACATCAAGGAAAGCCAGTTCGGCCACGGGCTGCACGTTCTGGGGCAGGGCGTGGGCGAACGCGACGGCATGCTGGCCGCCCTTGCAGGCCGCCGTGTGGCACCAGGTCCGGCAGGCTCTCCCTATCGCGGGCGGTCGGATGTGCTGCCGACCGGGCGCAACCTCTACAGTGTCGACCCCCGCGCCGTGCCATCGCGCAATGCCCACGCGCAGGGCGTCAAGCTGGCCGAGGAACTGGTCCGCCGCCACCTGCAAGACCACGGCGATTATCCGCGCGGGCTGGTGGTCGATCTCTGGGGCTCGGCCACCATGCGCACGGCGGGCGAGGAGTTCGCGATGGCGCTGCACCTCGCCGGCCTTAGCCCCCGTTGGGATGAAGGCTCGGCCCGCGTGTCGGGGTTCGAGATCGTCCCGCTGGCGCTGCTCGGGCGGCCCCGTATCGACGTGACGCTGCGGGTGTCGGGCCTTTTCCGCGACGTGTTCCCCGGCCTTGCGCAACTGTTCGAGGCGGGGGCCGAGGCGCTGTCCCTGCGCGACGAGGCCGCCGAGGACAACCCCTATGTCGCCCGTGCTGCCCGCGTCTTTGGCCCCGCGCCGGGGCAATACGGGCTTGGCATGGGCACCGCTGCCGACACCTTCACCGACGCCGCGCGGGCCGAGGCGGGCGAGGCATGGCTGCGCGCGTCGGCCTGGTCAATCGGCACCGACGGCCAATCCACCCTGAACCGCGAAGGGATCGAGGCGCGTGTCAAGGCGGCGGATGCCTTCGTCCACCCGCAAGACCTGCCGGAAACCGACGTGCTGATGGCCGCCGATTACGCCGCGCACGAGGCTGGCTTTGCCGCTGCCGTGGCGCGGCTTGGCGGGCAGGCGCCGACGCTTTATCACCTTGACGCCACGCGCCCGGACACCCCCCGCGCCCGCACCCTGACCGAGGAAATCGCACGCGTGGTGCGCGCCCGCGCGGCCAACCCCCTTTGGGCTTCGGGCATGATGAACCACGGCTACCGGGGCGCCGCGGAAATCGCCGCCACGCTCGACCACATGGCCGCCTTCGCGCATCTGGCCCAGGTGGTGCCGCCACATCTGTTCGACCTTTACCACGAGGCGACGCTGGGCCGTGACGACGTGCGCGCCTTCCTCGCCCGCGAAAACCCGGCCGCATTTGCGGCAATGGAAGACCTGTTCCGACGCCTGCGCGATGCCGGACTGTGGCTGACCCGGCGCAATTCCATCGCGGCGGTGCTGGCATGAGCGCGTGGCAGGTCAAGGGCTGGTGCCCCGGTGCCTTGCGCCCGATGGCCTCGGGCGATGGGTTGATCGTGCGGGTGCGCCCCCCCGGCGGGCGGCTGTCCCCCGCGCAGGCCGATGCCATCGCGCGTGCGGCGCTGGCGCATGGCAACGGCATCATCGACCTGTCGGCCCGCGCCAACCTGCAACTGCGCGGCGTCACCGAAGCCTCGCATGGCCCGCTGATCGCGGATCTGCACGCCCACGGCCTGATCGACCCCGATATCGAAACCGAACAGCTTCGCAACCTGATCGTGACGCCGTTCCGCCCAGCGTCGTCCGACAGTGATGCCCTGACCGCTGCGTTGACGGCGGCGCTGGCACAGATGCCGCGCCTGCCCGGCAAGTTCGGCTTCGCGCTTGATTGCGGGCCGCGCCCGGTGCTGTCGGGCGCGGCCGCCGATATTCGGGTGGAACGCGCTGTGGATGGGCGGCTGATCCTGCGCCCTGACGGTCACGCCCTGGGCCGCGTCGTGAACGATCTGGCGCGGGATGCGGTCAGCCTTGCGCAATGGTTCGTGGCAATGGGCGGCGTGACCGATGGCCGCGGCCGGATGGCTGCGCTGATCGGTCGAGGCGTCGTGCCACCCGGCTGCAATACGCCCCCCGCCGCACCCCTGCCGCCGCCCGCGCCCGGCCTTCACCCCGAGGGAGTTCTGGTCGCGCTGGCCTTCGGACAGATGCAGGCAGAAACGCTGATCGGTCTCGCCGCCCTTGGCCATGAGATCCGACCGACGCCGTGGCGGATGCTGTTCCTCGCAGGGGCCACGCAAATCCCCGCGCTTGCCGGTCTTGTCACCGACCCGGCAGACCCTCTGCTCCGCGTCACCGCCTGCACTGGCGCGCCGGGCTGTCCGCAGGCGCTGGGCGAAACGCGACCCCTCGCCCGCAGCCTTGCCGCGCTGGTGCCTGCGCGCAGCGTGCTGCATGTCTCCGGCTGCGCCAAGGGCTGCGCCCATCCGGGGCCTGCCGACCTGACGCTGATCGCTTCGCCACAGGGTTTCGGACTTGTGCGCGGCGGAACCGCGTCCGATACCCCGATGCAATCCGGCCTGTTGCCAGCCGACCTACCTGATCTTCTGAAGGCCCCCCATGCCCCACCTTTATGAAACCGATGGCGCTGCGATCTACGTCCAGTCCTTCGCGATGATCCGCGCCGAGGCCGATCTGGCGCGCTTCACGCCGGAAGAAGAGGTCGTCGCCGTCCGCATGATCCACGCCGCAGGAATGGTCGATCTGGCGCCGCATATCCGCTTCAGCCCCGGCATGGCGATTGCCGCCCGCGCAGCACTTGAGGGCGGCGCGCCGATCCTGTGCGATGTGCGCATGGTCAGCGAAGGCATTACCCGCAGGCGCCTGCCGGCCAACAACGAGATCATCTGCACCCTGCAAGACCCCTCCGTTCCGGCGCTGGCTGCAAAAATCGGCAACACCCGGTCGGCGGCGGCGGTAGAGCTGTGGCGCCCGCTTCTTGCCGGGGCGGTGGTTGCCATCGGCAATGCGCCAACCGCGCTTTTCCACCTTTTGAACATGCTGGAAGACCCGACTTGCCCGCGCCCCGCCGCGATCATCGGCTGCCCGGTCGGGTTCGTCGGGGCGGCGGAATCGAAAGCTGCGTTGATCGAGGCACCCCCGGTGCCAAGCCTGATCGTCGCGGGGCGGCTTGGTGGCAGCGCGATCACCGTCGCCGCGATCAATGCGTTGGCAAGCCGGAAGGAATGACCATGGGCCCCGCGATCGGCAAGGTGATATGTGCGGGCCTCGGCCCCGGCGACCCCGACCTGATGAGCCTGCGCGCGGCCCGCGCAATTGGGGCTGCGCGCCATGTGGCCTATTTCCGCAAGGCCGGCAGGCCGGGGCAGGCGCGGCGGATCGTCGAGGGGATCCTGGCGGCGGGCGTCGCGGAATACCCGATGGAATATCCGGTCACGACCGAACTGCCCTTCGACAGCCCGGAATACAACGGCGCCCTGGCCCGGTTCTACGATGACTGGGCCGACCGGCTGGAAACCCTGTGCCAGACCGACGATGTGCTGGTGCTGTGCGAGGGCGATCCGTTCTTCTACGGCTCGTTCATGCATCTGCACAGCCGGTTGCAGGGCCGCGTGCCGGTGGAGGTGATCCCCGGCATCACCGGCATGACCGGCTGCTGGACCGCAACCGACACCCCGATCACCTGGGGCGACGATGTGCTGACGGTGCTGATGGGCACATTGCCGGAAGATGATCTGGTGCAGCACATGACCATGGCCGATGCTCTGGTGGTGATGAAGACCGGGCGCAACCTGCCGCGCGTGCGCCGCGCGCTGGAACGTGCCGGGCGGCTGGATGCGGCATGGCTGGTGGAACGCGGCACGATGCCCAACCAGCGCATCGCACGGCTGGTTGACGTGGACGCAGCCGACTGCCCCTATTTCGCGATCGTGCTGGTGCATGGCCACGGTCGGCGGCCGGAGATTCCGGAATGAGGGAAGCGGTGCGCCTTTTGGCAACGCCGGGGGTTTCACCCTCCCCAATGGATTGGTTTGTAGAACCAAGGGCGAAACCAGCTCACGCCCCGATGGGATATCGTTGCAAAGAAGAAGCTGCATGAACGGCAGCCTTGTCATAGCCGGGCTAGGTCCGGGCGATGAGGCGATGGTCACGCCGGAGGTTTCCGCCGCGTTGGCCGAGGCAACCGACGTTGTCGGCTACATTCCCTACGTCGCGCGCGTGGCACCGCGGCAGGGCCTGACCCTGCACCCGTCCGACAACCGTGTAGAGATGGACCGCGCCCGCGCCGCCCTTGCGATGGCCGCGGCGGGGCGGCAGGTGGTGATCGTGTCCTCCGGTGATCCGGGTGTGTTCGCGATGGCCTCGGCGGTGTTCGAGGCGCTGGAGGGCGCGCCGGAGTGGCATGGCCTCGATGTGCGGGTTTTGCCGGGGATCACCGCGATGCTGGCTGCGGCGGCCGCGGCAGGCGCGCCCCTGGGCCATGATTTCTGCTGCATCAACCTGTCGGACAACCTGAAACCCTGGGCGGTGATCGAGGCCCGCCTGCGCCATGCCGCAGAGGCGGATTTCGCGATGGCGTTTTACAACCCCCGCTCGGCAAGCCGGCCCGACACCTTTGCCAAGGCGCTGGATGTGCTGCGCAACGCGTGCGGGCCGGACCGCCTGATCCTGTTCGCCCGCGCCGTTTCCACCCCGGACCAGGCGATCAACACCGTCACGCTGGCTGAAGCCACGCCCGAGATGGCCGACATGCGCACCGTCGTGATCGTCGGCAATTCCGCCACGCGTCGGGTCGGGCGCTGGGTCTATACGCCAAGGCGGGCCGTCTGATGCAGCCAGTCCATCGTCGCCTTGACCGTGCTGACCACCTGCCGTTTCGGAAGGATGGGCCGGTCAATCATCAGGATCGGCAGGCCCAAAGCACGGGCGGCGGCGATCTTGGCGACCGCGCCCTTGCCACCGGCGTTCTTGGCCACGATCAACTCGGTCCGGTGCTGGCGCAAAAGCGCTGTATCGCCCGCCACATCGAACGGCCCGCGCGCCACGATCACCTCGGCCTGCGGCAGTGGCAGCGGGCCGGTCGGCGCATCGACAAGGCGCAGAAGGTAGTGATGCTGCGGTTGGGCGGCAAAAGGGTCCAGATGCTGCCGCCCGATGGCAAGGAACACGCGGCGCGGCGGGCCGGCAAGGGCCGCAACGGCGGCGGGAATGTCGGCCACATGGCTCCAGCGGTCGCCTTCGCCCGCCACCCAGGGGGCGCGTTCGAGGGCGATCAGGGGCGTTCCCGTTGCGGCGCAGGCGGCAACGGCGTTGCCGCTCATCTGGGCGGCGAAGGGGTGGGTGGCGTCGATCACATGGCTGATATCCTCGGCCTTGAGATAGGCGCAAAGACCCTCCACGCCGCCAAAGCCGCCAACCCGCATCGGGATCGGCTGATCCAGCGGAGCGTCCGTCCGGCCCGCGTAGGAATAGACGCCCGGCAGGCCCGCCTCGGCTATGGCGCGCGCCAGATGGCCCGCTTCGGTGGTGCCGCCGAGCAGAAGGATGCGTGTCATGGCTGACCCCTGGCTGACCATCATCGGTCTGGGCGAGGATGGACCGGCAGGCCTGTCGCCCGCAAGCCGTGACGCGCTGGCAGCGGCCGAAGTGGTGTTTGGCGGGCCGCGCCATCTGGCCCTTGCCGGGGTTCAGGGGCGGCCTTGGTCGGTGCCGTTCGATACAGCCCCGGTGCTGGCCGAACGCGGGCGGCGGGTGGCGGTGCTGGTGTCGGGCGATCCGTTCTGGTTTGGCGCGGGCGGGTCGCTGGTGCCGCATCTGGTGCCGGGCGAATGGGTGTCGCATCCCGCGCCCTCCACCTTCGCGCAGGCCGCAAACCGCCTTGGCTGGCGGCTGGAAGAGGTGCTGTGCCTTGGCCTGCACGCCGCCCCCCTGGCCCGTCTGGCCCCGGTTCTTGGCCGGGGGGTGCGCGCGATCTGCCTGCTGCGTGACGGTGCGGCGGTCGGCGATCTGGCCGCATATCTGACCGAAACCGGCTTTGGCGGGTCAACGCTGGTGGTGCTGGAGGCGCTCGGCGGCCCGCGCGAACGGGTGCGCCAGACGACCGCGCAAGCGATGGACCTCACCGACATCGCCGCCCCCGTGGCCGTGGCGATTGACGCGGTCGGGGCGGGGAATCCGCGCGCCTCGGGCCTGCCGGACGCACTTTTCCAGCACGACGGCCAGATCACCAAGCGCCCGGTGCGTGCGCTGACGCTTTCGGCGCTTGCCCCGCGGGCGGGCGAGGTGTTGTGGGATATCGGCGCAGGCTCCGGCTCTGTCGGGATCGAATGGCTGTTGGCCGGGGCCGCGCAGTGCCATGCGGTCGAGGCCGATGCCACCCGCGCCGCCCGTGCCATCGCCAATGCCGAACGGTTCGGTCTCGGTCATCGCTACAGCCTCGCACGCCATACCGCGCCCGAAGGTCTTGAAACCCTGCCGCGCCCGGATGCGGTGTTCATCGGTGGCGGCGCGTCCGAGCCGCTTCTGGTGCGGCTTTGGGCGCTGCTGCCCGCCGGCACGCGGCTTGTCGCCAATGCCGTGACGCTGGAGACCGAGGCCTTGCTGCTTGATTGGTCGGCCCGCCACGGCGGCGAGGTGTTGCGCATCGAACTGGCCGAGGCCGCGCCCTTGGGCACCAAGCGCGGCTGGCGGGCGGCGATGCCCATCGTGCAGTGGAGCGTGGTGCGATGAGGGTGGCGGGGTTCGGCTTTCGCAAAGGCGCGACCGAGGCGGCGCTGCGCGACGCGCTGATCCGGGCAGGCGGCGCGGACGGCGTGACGACACTTGCCACCGCCGCCGACAAGGCCGAAGGCTTGCGCAGCTTTGCCCGCAGCCTCGGGCTGCCGCTGGTCGCCGTGCCGCCCGCCGATCTGCCGGGGCAGGCGGTCACCACGCACTCCGCGCGGGTGACAGCGCTTTACGGCACCGGGTCGCTGGCCGAAGCGGCGGCACTGGCCGCAGCGGGGCCGGGCGCGCGGCTTGTCGCCCCACGCGCGCAGTCCGCAGACGGAACCGCCACCGCCGCCATTGCCGAAGGGCCCAAGCCATGACCGTTCACTTCATCGGCGCAGGCCCGGGCGCACCCGACCTTCTGACGCTGCGCGGCCGCGACCTGATCGCCGCCTCGCCGGTCTGCCTTTACGCGGGCTCGCTGATCCCCCAAGCGATCCTCGGCCATTGCCCGCCCGGGTGCCGCATCGTCAACACCGCGCCGATGAGCCTTGACGAGATCATCGCCGAAATCGCCAGCGTCGATGCGCAGGGGCACGACATCGCGCGGCTGCACTCGGGCGATCTGTCGGTCTGGTCGGCGATGGGCGAACAGTTGCGCCGCTTGCGTGACCTGGGCATCCCATACGACGTGACGCCCGGCGTGCCGTCGTTTGCCGCCGCCGCGGCCACGCTCGGGGCCGAACTGACCCTGCCGGGCTTCGCGCAATCGGTTGTCCTCACCCGCACCGAAGGCCGCGCCACCAGGATGCCGCCCCGCGAAACACTGGCCGCGTTCGGGGCCACCGGGGCGACGCTGGCGCTGCACCTGTCGATCCATCTTCTGGACAAGGTGGTGGCCGACCTTGCCCCGCACTACGGCCTCGATTGCCCGGTCGCCGTGGTCTGGCGCGCAAGCTGGCCGGACGAGCGGATCATCCGCGCCACGCTTGGCACCCTGGTCGCCGCCGTGCCCGCCGAGGTGGAGCGGACCGCCCTGATCCTGATCGGCCCCGCGCTGGCCGCCGAAGGGTTCGAGGAAAGCCGGCTTTACGCCGGCGACTACGACCGCCGCTACCGCCCCGTGGGCACCGACCCGCGCTTTCCCGGCACCGGCTCATGACGCCCGGCCTCCTCATCTCCGCCCCGTCGTCGGGCAGCGGCAAGACCACGCTGATGCTGGGCCTTCTGCGCGCGCTGCGGGACCGGGGCCTCAGGGTGCAGCCGTTGAAAAGCGGGCCGGATTACATCGACCCCGCGTTTCACACAGCGGCCTCCGGCCAGCCCTCGCGCAACCTCGACAGTTGGGCGATGTCGCCGGCGATGATCGCCGGGCTGGCTGACGCACCGGGAGCCGACCTTGTGCTGGCCGAAGGCTCGATGGGGCTTTTCGACGGCGTGGCCAAACCGGGCGAGGCGGGCACCGGTGCCAGCGCGGATGTTGCCGCACTCATGGGCTGGCCGGTGGTTCTGGTGATCGACGTGTCGGGGCAAGCGCAGACGGCGGGCGCCATTGCGCGCGGGCTGGCCGGGTTCCGCGCGGGCGTTGACATCGCCGGGGTCGTCCTGAACCGCGTCGCCAGCCCAAGGCACGAGGCGCTGGTGCGCGTCGGCATGGCCGAGGCGGGCATCACCGTCTTTGGCGCGCTGCCGAAACAGGCCAGCATCGCGGTTCCCGAACGCCACCTCGGGCTGGTTCAGGCCGAAGAACACCCGGCCCTTGAGGCGCTGATCACCCAGGCCGCCGCCTTGGTGCGCGCGCGGCTGGATCTGGACGCGCTTCTTGCCGCAGCCGCCGCCCACCCCGGGCAGACCGCCCAAACCGCAAGCGCTGGCACCGCGCGTATCCGCCCACCCGGCCAGCGCATCGCCCTTGCCCGCGACGCCGCGTTTTCCTTCGTCTACCCGCATCTCCTTGATGGCTGGCGCAAGGCCGGGGCCGAAATCCTGCCGTTCTCGCCCCTTGCAGATCAGCCGCCCGACCCTTCCGCCGATACCTGCTGGCTGCCCGGCGGCTACCCCGAACTTCATGCCGGGCGGCTGGCCGCCGCCGAAAGTTTTCACACCGGGCTGCGCGCCTTCGCCGACACCCGCCCCGTCCACGGCGAGTGCGGCGGCTACATGGCGATGGGTGCGGCGCTGATCGACAAGGATGGCACCCGGCACCGCATGGCCGGCCTCCTGGGCCTCGTCACCTCCTACGCCAGCCGCAAGATGCACCTTGGCTACCGGCAGGCCAGGCTTCTTGCCCCGACCCCCGGCCAGGCCCCGGCAAGCCGCTTGCGCGGGCACGAATTCCATTACTCCACCATCATCGACCAACCCGACCCCGCCCTCGCCCTTGTCACAGACGCCACCGGGGCCAGCGTCCCCGAAACCGGCTCATACCGCCTGCAACCGGGCGGCGGGCGGTCGACCGGCACCTATTTCCACCTGATCGCCGAGGCGTCATGACCGGATTTGTCTCCTTCGTTTCCGCAGGTCCGGGCGACCCCGACCTTCTGACCGTCCGCGCCGTTCAGCGCATCGGCGCGGCGGATGCGATCCTGTATGACGACCTTTCCTCCGGCCCGATCCTTGCGCTCGCGCGGCCCGGCGCAGACCTCGTCGGTGTCGGCAAACGCGCAGGCCGCGCCTCGCCAAAGCAGGATCACGTCAGCCGCCTGCTGGTCGACTATGCGCTGACCGGCGCGCGGGTGGTGCGGCTCAAATCCGGCGACAGCGGCATCTTCGGCCGGCTGGAAGAGGAGCTTGCCGCCGTCCACGCCGCCGGCATCGGCTGCGAGATCATTCCCGGCGTCACCTCCGCCTCGGCTGCGGCGGCGGCGGCAGGCATCCCGCTGACCCGCCGTCTGGTGTCGCAGCGCGTGCAGTACATCACCGCCGCCGATACCTCCGGCCAGTTGCCGCCGGGACTGAACATCGCCGCACTGGCCGATCCGATGGCCACAACCGTGGTGTTCATGGGCAAGCGCACCTTCCCCGCACTGGCCAAGGCGCTCGTCGCCCACGGCCTGTCGCCCGACACCCCCGCGCTGCTGGCCGAGGCGGTCAGCCAGCCGGAGCAGTCTCTGACTCGTGGCACCATCGCCAGCCTTGCCGAACGGCTGTCGGGCGAACCGGGCGCGCTTCCCGGCCTGATCCTCTTTGGCCCGCTGGCCGACCCGGACGGCCTGCCATGACCACGCTGTCGCTGA
This sequence comes from uncultured Alphaproteobacteria bacterium, assembly GCA_963822435.1. GTDB lineage: Bacteria > Pseudomonadota > Alphaproteobacteria > Rhodobacterales > Rhodobacteraceae > JAUYQR01. Next base: position 352,054 of record CAWGHN010000003.1, on the reverse strand, counting down.
TCGGCATCGGCACCGGCAACCCGGACCACCTGACGGCTCAGGCGGTCAAGGCCCTGAACCGCGCCGACCTGATCCTTCTGCCGCGCAAGGGCGACGACAAGTCCGATCTTGCCGACCTGCGCCGCCAGATCGTCGGTGCCGTCGTCACCGCCCCGGTGACAGTGGCGGAATACGACGTGCCAAAGCGCGCCGACCAGGCCGACTATCTGGGTGCGGTGAACGAGTGGCACGACGCCATCGCCGCTGTCTGGCAGGCCGCCATCGACGCGCATCTGCCGCAGGGCGGGCGGGTCGCGCTGATGGTCTGGGGCGACCCGTCGCTTTATGACAGCACGCTGCGCATCGCCGCGCGGCTGCCCGGCCTGACCACCGAAGTCATTCCCGGCATCACCAGCCTGCAGGTGCTGACGGCGGCGCACGCCATCCCCCTCAACACGCTGGCCGCTCCGGTCGTCATCACCACAGGCCGCCGCCTGCGCGACGAGGGCTGGCCCCCTGCGGCGAACAGCGTCGCCGTGATGCTGGACAGCGGCGGCGCGTTTCAGGCCGTTAATCCCCACGGCGTGACGATCTGGTGGGGCGCCTATGTCGGGATGCCGCAGCAGGCGCTGATCCACGGTCCCCTGACCGACGTCGCAGCCCGGATCATAGACACCCGCGCCCGGCTTCGTGCCGAACACGGCTGGATCATGGACATCTACCTGATGCGGCGCGGCGATGAGCGTTGACGATCTGCGCCCCGCGTTGGCCCGCTATGGCCTGCCGCCCGACACGCCGCTCACCCTGCTGAACCGGTCCGAAAACGAAACCTGGCGCGCGGGCGAGGCGCTGATTTTCCGCCTGCACCGCAAAGGCTATCACACCAGGGCCGAGATCGCCTCGGAACTGGCATGGCTTGCCGCGCTGCAAGGCGAACCCGGCCTGCGCGTGGTGCGCCCCGTTGCTGACCTTGGCGGCGATGTCGTCGGCCACGCCGGCGACCGCCACCTTGTCGGTTTTGCCCCGATCCAGGGCGCCGAACTGAACCCCGGCGATGACCTTGCCCACTGGTTCGCGCCTTTGGGCGAGATCACCGCCCGCCTGCACGGCCATGCCCGCCGCTGGGCGCCGCCCCCCGGTTTCACCCGCAAGCGGTGGGATGCCGATACGATCCTCGGCCCCACCCCACACTGGGGCCATTGGTGGCAGGCCGAGGGTCTGACCCCGCAGGGCCGGGCGCTCCTGTCACGCGCCGTGGGCCAGCTTTCCGCCGATCTTGCCGCCTATGGCACCGGGCCTGACGTGTTCGGCCTGATCCACGCCGACCTCCGCCTTGCCAACCTGATGCGGGACGACCTCGGGCTCTGGGCCATCGACTTCGACGATTGCGGCTTTGGCTGGTGGGTCTACGACCTGGCCGCCGCCGTGTCGTTCTATGAAACCGACCCCCGCATCCCCGGCCTCGCCGCCGCGTGGTGCGAGGGCTACGGCCGCGCGGGCAGCCTTGACGCTGCCGACCGCGCGATGATCCCCGCGATGATCCTCCTGCGCCGCCTCCTCCTTGGCGCATGGCTTGCCACCCGCGCCGACAGCGACACCGCCGCCGCATTGGGCGGCCCTGCCTACACCGCAGGCAGTCTTGACCTCGCCGACGCTTACCTGACCGACGGCCTCATCCGGTTCCGCGTCTGACCTCGCAAAACTGTTGAGCGCCCGCGCTGCGCCATGCTACGATTTGCGGCAGGGCAGCATCGCTGCACTTTCATGCCGCTATCCTGCGGCATGGCGGTCGAACCCGGTCATCGTTCATGCGCGCACTCGTCGTGTACTGCCATCCTCGCCCCGACAGCTTCAACGCGGCGGTGCGGGATGTCGTTGTCACCAAATTGCAGGCCGCAGGGGCCGAAGTCAGGGTCAGCGACCTTTACGCCAAGGGCTTCCAGCCGGTGCTGACCGCGCCGGAATGGCACGGCTACCTCGATTGCCCGACAAACACCGCCTGCGTCGCGTCCGACGTGGCCGACCTGCGCTGGTGCGACACGCTGATCTTCGTCTACCCGACGTGGTGGTATGGCTTGCCGGCGATGCTCAAGGGCTGGCTTGACCGGGTGATGCTGCCCGATGTCGCCTTTCACATGCCCGACGCGCAGAACCGCACGATCCGCCCCGGTCTGCGCCACATCACCCGGCTTGGCATCTTTACCACCTGCGGGGCCAGCCGCTGGCTGACCGCGCTGATCGGCGCACCGGGCAAGCGCACCCTGATGCGCGGCGTGGGGTATCTGTGCAAACCCGGCAAGCGGGTGGCCTTTGCCGCGCATTACCTGATGGACAGTTCCACCTCCGAAAGCCGCGCCCGCCATCTGGCCCGCGTGGCCCAGCGGATGGATCACCTGATCGGCCCGGCAGCGGCACGGCGCGCCCCGGCGGCGCAGCCCGTCGCGGCGGAATGATCACTCCTTCAGCAACAGCCACAGCCCCAGCCCGGTCATCGCAACCCCGGCCAGCACGATCCCCGGCGGCCAGTCGCCGTGCAGCGAGATTTCCCACAGGATCACCCAGGCCGGCACCAGATAGGTATAGGCCATCACCTTGGCCGCCGGCAGCCGCAGCGTGGCGTATTGCAACAAGACAAACGTCACAGCCGAGGCGGCGACGGCGACATAGGCCAGCGTGATCCAAACGATCGCGGGCAAAGCCGCCCAGTCCGTCGCCCGTATCGCAGGCCAGGCCCAGACCGTCAGCAGCGCCGTCCCCGCCACCATCATCCCGAAGGTGAACACGATCGCCGGTTCGCCCCGGTTCAGCTTGCGCACCAAGGGCGCATAGGCGGCATGGGCAACGCATCCCCAGAAATAGGTGACTTCTCCTACCCCGACATTCAGCCCCAGCATCGCACTCAAACGGCCGCGAAAGATCACCACCAGCGCGCCCGCCGCCCCGATCGCCAGCGCCAGTGCCATCCGTCCGGTCATCCGCTGGCGCAGGAACAGCCAGCCGAACCCCGCCGCCATCACCGGCGTCAGGGTAAACACCGCTGCCGCCGATACCGGTGCCGCCGTGCGCAGACCCTCGAACATCAGCACGAAATAGGCGGCCAGCAGCGCGCCCAGCAGCAGATACCGCCACGGTGCCGCAAAGGCCCGGCGCGGCAGCCCGGTGGTGGCCGCCGCAGCCACCCCCACCAGAACGGCCGCAATGAAAAACCGCAGCGCCGACAGCGCCGCCGGGTCGACAAACGGTGCCGCCAGCGCGCCAAGCGAGAACGACCCCGCCACCAGCGCCGAAAACGCCAGCATCGCCAAGTGGCCTCGCTGCGCCTCGGTCAACTGCACAGTTTCCAGTCCTTGGCCGCGTCCTTCAGATGCGCAAGAAAAGCCTGCACCTTGCGGGTGCGGTGCAGGTCGACATGCGTGACAATGCGCAGCGGCGATTCCCATTCCGGGCGGGCGGGCAGAACCTCGATCAGATCGGGGTCTTCGGCGGCACGGAATGCCATCACGAACCCGATCCCCGCGCCCATCCGCACCGCGGCCTCCAGCGCCGCAGGTTCCGACGCCGCATAGGTGATCTGCTCGGGCTGCACCGAGGCGCGCAGCCAGCGGTAGAACGGCGCCCGCGTCGCCTCGGCGTCGGTGCAGACGAACCGGTGCCCGGCAAACTCGGCCTCGCTGGTCGGCAGGCCATGTTCGTCGGCGTAGGATTTCGCGGCATAAAGCGCCGTGCGCACCCGCACCAGCGGTTGCACCACGTTGTCGGGCTCCTCCGGCCCGGCACCCGCCCGGATCGCGACATGCGCCTCGCCATAATCCAGCCGGAACACCCGCATGTCGGTCAGGAACCGCACCATCACGCCGGGGTATTTTTTTTGAAACGACACCATCACCGGCGTCAGCAGATCTGCAACCCCCGAGATCGAGGTGACGACAAGCTCCCCCGCGACCGTCTCGCCCTGGCCCTTGATGCGGGACGACAAGTGCGCGAACTGTTCTTCGGTGGTCTGCGCCACGGCCAGAAGGTCGCGCCCGGCCTCGGTCGGGGTGTAGCCGCGGGCATGGCGTTGGAACAGCTTGGCCGAAAGCCGCTTTTCCAGCGAATCGATATGCCGGATCACCGTGGCATGATGCACGCCCAGCACGTCGGCCGCGCCCGAAACCGTGCCCAACCGCGCCACCTGAAACGCGGTGCGGATCTCGTCCCAATTGTCCATGCCAGTCTCCCCAAGCCAGTCGCGGCGATGTGCGATTGCGCACATGAAGAAAAGTTATGTGCGGGTTTGCAAGGGGTAAGTGGCGTGGGCCGCCTCTTGACGCCCGCACGCGCTGGAACCCAGACTGCCTGAAGCCCAGCCATCAGGAAACCAGCCGAATGCCCGCAGCAGACCAGACACCCGGCGTCCTGCACCTTCCGATGGGGCTGATGTGGTCGATGCCGGTGCCGGTTGCCTGTTCGCTTGCCGTGGCAACGCTGGGGCAGGGCGGAGGGTTTGCGGCAAGCTGCGGCCAATGCCCGCTTGATGTCGAAGGCCGCGTGCTTGATCCGGACGATCCGGTGGCACAGGCACGGCGGGTGGCGGCCTCCACGCAAGGTGTGCTGGCGCATCTTCCGCCGGGGCATCAGGCGGCCCTTCTGGTGGTCTATCACACCGCCGATGCCGGCGCGCAGACGGCGGCGATGCTGGCGGTTCTGGGTGACGCCTTTCCTTCTGCCGTGCTCGCCCCGGTCCGCTTGCCGCATTTCTACTACCCCGGCATGAGGATCGAGGTTGACCTCTACGCCATCGCCGGCACGCCACGCGTGACCGCGTTTCGCCGCCTCGGTGCAGAGGTGGCGCTGATCGACGGTGGGCCGCTGCGGTTGGCGCATCTTGCAGCGCCGGATGCGGCGTCCGCTGACACGGTGTTGTCTGCCGCAAGCCTTGATGCCTCCCACCTCCTTTCCGCGCACTGGTTTGGCGACACGCCACCGCCCGATGTCTGGACCCCCGATCCCGCCGCCCGCGTCCTGCTGCCCCAAGGTTCGGGCCTGTCGGCGGTGCTGACCTTTGCTCACGGCCCGGTAAGCACCCTGCGCACCGAGGGCGGCGCCATCCTGCGCAGCGCCGGCCCGTTCGCGTGGCTGTCGGCCACCGCCGCCCTGACCAACCTCGCCAAGGCTGCCGATGCGGCGATGGACGCGCTGGCGCTGCCCTCGCTGCCCTCGCTGACCATGCTCAAGGCCACCACGCATTACGCAGGTGGCCCCGGGCCCGACGATCTGCACGCCAACCTCGCCGTCCGCCACGCCCGCTTCCCACGCCCAGGCCCCGCCTCTACCGGTGTGCCTGTGGCCGGCCTCGCCGCAGCCACGCTGGCCATCGACATGCTGGCCTGCCGCACCAACCGCCAGGTTTCCGAACCGGGCAGTTGACCTGACGGCCCGCTACCCGCTTTATCGGCACCAGGGGTGAATTGGTGAAAGGTGGCTCGTGTCAGATCAACGTCCGATCATCGGCCACATCCGGTTTTCCTACTACGGCCTCACCGACACCCGCCTGCAACCCGATGCCGAGGACACGGCTCTCGCCACCCTTTACGATGAAACCCGCATTGCGCGCCGCTTCCACCTTTTCGAAAACCTGACCCTGCCCAGCCTCATGGCGCAGACCGATCAGGATTTCCGCATCCTCGTGATGTCCTCCGACGTGATGCCGGATGCCTTCAAGGAACGCCTCTGGCTGGTCGCCTCGCGGCTGCCGCAGGCGACGGTGGTGTTTTCCCGCACCCGGCGCAGCATCTATGCCTACCTGCGCCACATGGAAGACGCGCTTGGCCCCGACCGCAGCGCCCAGCCGCTGCATTTCCGGCTGGATGACGATGATGCGCTGGCCTGCAGCTTCATCGCCCGCCTGCGTCTGGCCGCGCGCGACATGCCGCCCCGCATGCACTTCAGCTTTCCCAAGGGCGTCCTGCTGTTCCCCACGTCGCCCGACGGTACCGACGGCGCGTCAATCATGATCAACCAGTATCTGACCGCGCTGGGCCTGGCATGGATCTCGGACGCCGAATTCCTGCGCCCGCCGTTCGCGATGATGCACCAGAAACTCTGGCTGCAATATCCGGTGCTGTCCGACCCCGGCTTTCCCGCCTACATCCGCGCCATGCACTTCGACAACGACACCCGGTTCCGCCAGAACGGCTTTCTCAAACGCCACCGGCAGGATCGGTTCGGCCCTTCGGCGGCAAAGCACGCAGCCGAGGTTGACGCGGCCCTTGCGGCAGAGTTTCCGTGGATCATCCGCCCAGGGCTCGATGCGCTGATCGGCGAACTGGCGCAGATCAAGGGGCTGGCAGACCTGCCCGCGGTCACCTGACCGCCCCACGGCTTGACTAATCCCCCCATCCGGCGTATCCGCCACCCCAATTCCCCGGAGGCATTTGCTTCCGGTCCCAAGGGCCATGCCCGGGATCGCCATCCGTCAGCGCGTCGCGCCCACGGGTGCAGTCCTGCATTGGTCCTTTGGTTTTTCGCCCGAGGCTCCCATATCGGGGTCACGCAACCGTAGGAGAGAGCGATGTTCGAAAGCCTGTCAGAACGCCTTGGTGGCGTCTTCGACCGCCTGACGAAACAGGGCGCGCTGTCCGAAGCCGACGTGATCACCGCGCTGCGCGAAGTGCGCGTGGCCCTCTTGGAAGCCGACGTTTCCCTCCCCGTCGCGCGCGATTTCATCAAGCGGGTGCAGGACAAGGCCACTGGCTCTGCGGTCACGAAATCCATCACCCCCGGCCAGATGGTCGTCAAGATCGTCCATGACGAACTGATCCACGTCCTCGCTGGCGACGGCCCCGCCGATGCGCTGAAGATCGACAACCCGCCGAGCGTCATCCTGATGGTCGGTCTGCAAGGGTCGGGCAAGACCACCACCACCGCGAAACTGGCCAAGCGGCTGAAGGAAAAGCAGGGCAAGAAGGTTCTCCTCGCCTCGCTCGACACCAACCGCCCCGCCGCGATGGAACAGCTTGCCATCCTCGCGGGCCAGATCGGCGTCGACAGCCTGCCCATCGTCAAGGGCGAAACCGCCGTCCAGATCGCCAAGCGCGCCAAGACCCAAGCCAACTTCGGCGGCTATGACGTCCTGTTCCTCGACACTGCCGGGCGCCTGCACATCGACGAAGTCCTGATGGACGAGGTGCAATCGGTCCGCGACATCGCACAACCGCGCGAAACCCTGCTGGTTGTCGACGGCCTGACCGGACAAGACGCCGTCAACGTCGCGACCGAGTTCGATGGCAAGGTCGGCATCACCGGCGTTGTCCTCACCCGGATGGACGGCGACGGCCGCGGCGGTGCGGCGCTTTCCATGCGTGCCGTCACCGGCAAACCGATCCGCTTCGTCGGCCTTGGCGAAAAGATGGACGCGATCGAAACCTTCGATCCCGACCGCGTCGCCGGCCGCATCCTTGGCATGGGCGATATCGTCGCCCTCGTCGAAAAGGCGCAAGAGACGTTCGAAGCCGAACAGGCCGAACGCATGGCCAAGCGCTTTGCCAAGGGTCTGTTCAACATGAACGACCTCAGGATGCAGCTTGAACAGATGGTCAAGATGGGTGGCATGCAGGGCCTGATGGGCATGATGCCCGGCATGGGCAAGATGCAGGCGCAGGCCGAAGCGGCAGGCATCGACGACAAGATGCTGAAACGCCAGATCGCGCTGATCCTGTCGATGACCAAGAAGGAACGCGCCAACCCCGACCTTCTGGCCGCCAGCCGCAAGAAGCGCATCGCCGCCGGTGCGGGCCTTGATGTGGCCGATCTCAACCGCCTGCTGAAACAGCACAAGCAGATGGCCGACATGATGAAGAAGATGGGCAAGGGCGGCATGATGAAGCAGGCGCTCAAATCCTTCATGAGCAAGGGTGGCATGCCCGACCCGTCGAAGATGACGCCGGAACAGTTGGAAGAAGCCGCCAAGGGCATGAAGCAGGGCATGGGTGGTCTTGCCAACATGGGCCTGCCGCGCGGCATGTCGCTGCCCTCGGGCCTGTCGGGGCTGATGAAGAAAAGATGATCCGTCCCGCCACCCCCACGCTGGCCAACACGCCCGTTCTGGAAACGGAACGACTGGTGTTGCGCGCGCCGGTGGCGACCGACTGGCCGCATTGGCGGGCCTTCATGGCCTCCGACCGTTCGACCTTCATCCGGCCCGACGATCTCGACGAGGCCAAGGCGTGGCGCGCGATGGGCCACCTTGTCGGCATGTGGGTGCTGCGCGGCTACGGCCTCTTCATCATTGAAGCCAAGGGCGACCCGACCCCCCTCGGCATGTGCGGCCCCTGGCACCCGATCGACTGGCCCGAACCCGAACTGGCATGGAGCCTGTGGTCGTCTGCCGCCGAAGGCCGTGGCATCATGTTCGAAGCCGCCACGGCAGCCCGCCTGCATGTCTTTGAAACTCTCGGCTGGCCCACGGCGGTCAGCTACATTGATCCCGGCAACGCCCGCTCCATCGCGCTGGCCGAACGCCTCGGCGCGGTGCGTGATGATGCGGCGGCGCGGCTGGATCCGGCCGACCTCGTCTACCGCCATCCGCACCCATCCGGGCAGGGTGCCACGCCAGACACCTGCCATACACTTGCCATACGCACAGCCGACGCAAAGCAGACGTCGGAATTGGGGGATTGATGGATACCACAACCCGTGCTGCCGACCTGTTGCGCACCCACCGCGAATCCATCGACCGGCTGGATGCGATCCTCGTCTACACGCTGGCCGAACGCTTCAAGCGCACGCAGGCGGTGGGCCGGCTCAAGGCCGAGCACGACCTGCCGCCGTCCGACCCCGACCGCGAGGCGCGGCAGATGCGCCGGCTGGAGCAACTGTCGCAAGAGGCCGATCTCGACCCCGACCTCGCCAAGAAATTCCTGACCTTCATCATCTCCGAAGTCATCAGGCATCACGAGAAACTACAGAAATAACAAACCCTTGGCTGCGTGTCTGGCGCAGCCGTGATCCGAAAACCAAAGGAGACTACCCCATGTCGATGAAAATCCGTCTGGCCCGTGGCGGCTCGAAGAAGCGCCCGTTCTATTCCATCGTCGCGACCGACAGCCGCATGCCGCGCGATGGCCGCTTTCTGGAAAAGCTGGGCACCTACAACCCGCTTCTGGCCAAGGACGATGAAAAGCGCGTCGTGATGAACCTCGAGCGTGTGCAGCACTGGCTGAGCCAGGGCGCCCAGCCGACCGACCGCATCGCCCGCATGCTCGAAGCCGCCGGCGCCCGCCCGAAGGCCGCCCGCAACAACCCGAACTCGGCCAAGCCGGGCAAGGCGATGGCCGAGCGCGCCGCCAAGAAAGCCGCCCGTGCGGCTGAACCGGCTGCGGAATAATACTCTGTATTATCAAGTCCTTGCTGCGCCTCTCATCCGGGGCGCAGCACAACTGAAGGCATCGACGCGATGATCCCCGGACTTGGCCTTGTGCGCCGGACGGTCACGCTGGCGCTGTGCGCCGGGTCGTTCTGGGCCGGTATCCAGTTCGCCCGGCTTGGCGACGCGTCCGCCTGCTCCAACGCCGGCGGCGCGATCAACGACCGTGGCATCTGCATCGGAGGCCGAGAATGAGCGAGCTTATCTGCGTGGGTGCCATCGCCGGTGCTTTCGGCGTGCAGGGCGAGGTGCGCCTGAAATCTTTCTGCACCCAGCCAGAAGACATCGCCAGCTACGGCCCGCTCTGCACCGAAGATGGCGCGCGCCAGTTCCGCGTCACCCTGACCCGTCCGGTTGCCGGCGGTCTTGGTGCGCGCATCGCCGGCGTCTCGACCAAGGAGCAGGCCGACGCGCTGCGCGGCACCAGCCTTTATGTCGCCCGCGAAAAGCTGCCCTCGTTGCCCGACGATGAATACTACCACGCCGATCTGATCGGACTTGAAGTGCGCGATCCCGGCGGCGCGCTGATCGGCAAGGTCACGGCCGTTCACAACCACGGCGCCGGAGATATCCTTGAAATCGCCGCCGAGGGGCACAAATCCGCCCTGCTTTTGCCGTTTACCATGGCGATTGTCCCGACTGTCGATCTAGCGGCTGGACGTTTGATTGCCGATCTGCCGGACGGGCTGGAATAGCCCTCACGGCGGTTGGTGGCCTGCGCTGCCCGCTGAGACCAGTGAGGAGATTGCCATGTATGCCCGGCTGCGCTTTCTGAAAGTGGCGAATGTCGTCCTGTATCTCGGCCCCTTGTCGGCCGGGATGGCGGGGCTTGGCTGGGGGATGGTGGCGCCCTTCGTTTCGGTGTTCGTGCTGTGGCTGATGACGGTGCGGCCGGAACAATGGCCGACCAGCGCCGCCGAATGGCGCACCGGTCGTGCACTTGGCGCCGCACTGACGCAGATTTTGTCACAGGTGCTGCTGGTCACGGTTCTGCTGGGACTTGGCCGTGGCTTCGTCGGTCTTGCGGGGCTGGAGCTTGCGTTGAATCCGCTGGTCCCGCTGTGTGTTTCCATCGCGGGGATCTTCTTGTCGCGCATCGTGTGGGATGCCCGCGACGCGGCGGCCGCAGGGGTGTTTCTTGATGAAGACGCCGAGGCCGCCGGAGGCTCCTACGCCGAGGCCAAGGCGCTTGCCGCGATCGTGCCGCTTCTGACCCTGGCCGAGGACGTCGACGGTGCAAAACTGCGCGAGCGGCTGGAAGATGTGCTTTCCGGCCCCGGCATTCAGCATCGCCTCGCGGCCCTTGCCTCCGCCCTGACCAACAGCGAACGTGGCCATGCCGCCCTGCGCCGCGCAACGATCATCTGGGCCACCGAACCCGAGATTGTCGCCCCCGGTCGTGTGCCAAATGCCCTGTCGGTCGCGTTCGATCTGTCGGATGGCAATGCCGATCTGCTGCGCCTGTTCCTGCCCCGCGCGCTTGCGCTGGTGGCGGCGTTCCCTGACCGGGCTTCGGGGCTTCCGTCACCCGCGACCCTGCGGCAGGCGGCCGAGACCGTGCTGGAAGCCGGGCCGGACAGCGACGTGCCGCGCTACATGTGGGTTGATCTCAGCGACGGGCTGGTGGCGCTGGCCCGCTCGGTGGAAACCGCGATGGCAAAGTCTGGCACCTCCGACCCAGAGATGCGGGCCGATACCCGGCATGGCGCGCCCAGTCCGGTCTGATCGGGCGGCGGAACTGCCCCTTCTCAACCCGGGGCTTTGCGGATAGACCTGCCGCCCATGTCAGACCCGTCCACACCCTCCAAAAGCCACGGCCGCCTGTCGCTGCGGCCCAGCCTCAAGCCGCGCGACCTGATGGAAGAGGACCGCGTGGTCAAAGGCGCGTGGACCGCCAGGATCATCACGCTGTTCCCTGACGCTTTCCCCGGCATCCTCGGCCTCTCGCTCACTGGAAAGGCGCTCGATTACGGCCTCTGGCGGCTGGAAACCATCGACCTGCGCCCCTTGGGCAAAGGCAAGCACCTGAACGTCGATGACACGCCCGCAGGTGGCGGTGCGGGCATGGTCCTGCGCGCGGATGTGGTGGACGAAGCCCTCACTCAAGCCGCCGAAGGTACCTCGCCGGACCGCGCCCGCTGGCCGGTCATCTACCTCTCGCCGCGCGGCAAGCCCTTCGATCAGGCCACCGCCCGCCGCCTTGCCGATGCCGACGGCATCACCCTTCTGTGTGGCCGTTTCGAGGGCGTCGACCAGCGCGTGCTCGATCATCACCAGATCGAAGAGATCAGCCTTGGCGATTTCGTCCTGACCGGCGGCGAGATCGCCGCAACCGCCTTGATTGATGCGACGGTCCGCCTTATACCCCGCGTGCTTGGGAATCACCAATCCACCGAGGAGGAATCCTTCTCGGAGGGGCTTTTGGAGTTTCCGCACTACACTCGGCCAACCGTCTGGCAAGGCCGCGAGATACCGGAAGTGCTTCAATCCGGACATCACGCGAACATCGCCTCCTGGCGCAAGGCCATGGCCGAAAGGCTGACTAAGGAACGCAGGCCTGATCTCTGGCGGGCTTACTGTGCGGCGCACGGTAGGGACCCGAATGAAGACCGAGAGCTCTGAGGCGGCATCATACCAGCGGGAAAACCGCGCAACGGAGTTATATGCGATGAACCTGATCGCCCAGATCGAGGCGGAGCAGATTGCTGCCCTCGGCAAGACCATCCCGGATTTCAAGGCCGGTGATACCCTCAAAGTCGGCTACAAAGTGACCGAAGGCACCCGTTCGCGCGTGCAGGCCTACGAAGGCGTCTGCATCGGCCGCAAGGGCGGCGCGACCATTTCGGCCAGCTTCACCGTTCGCAAGATCTCGTTCGGCGAAGGCGTGGAGCGTGTGTTCCCGCTCTATTCGACCAACATCGACTCGATCGAGGTTGTGCGTCGCGGCAAGGTCCGTCGCGCGAAACTTTACTACCTGCGCGCCCGCCGCGGCAAATCGGCCCGTATCGCCGAAGATTCCGCTTACAAAGCCAAAGCCGAATAAGGATCGCCGTCATGAAACAGGGCATTCACCCCGACTACCACACCATCAACGTCAAGATGACCGATGGCACCATGTTCCAGACCAAATCGACCTGGGGCAAGGAAGGCGACCAGATGGCGCTCGACATCGACCCGCTGGCACACCCGGCATGGACCGGCGGCAACGCCAAGCTGCTGGATACCGGCGGCCGCGTGTCGAAGTTCAAGAACAAATACGCCGGCCTCGGCTTCTAAGCCACGCCTGCGGCAAAAGCCTCGACGCCGCCCCCCTCGGGCGGCGTCTTGCATTGCGCTACCCCCCAAGCGTGCTTGCACAGTCTGACAGGACCGCGATAAGACCGGCGGGCAAACGGGCAGGGTCTGAGTGGGTGTGGCGTGGCGCATATCATCGTAGTGGGCAACGAAAAGGGCGGGTCGGGCAAATCGACCACCTGCATGCATGTGGCGACGGCGCTGGCGCGCATGGGCCATCGGGTGGGCGCGCTTGATCTGGATCTCAGGCAGCGCACCTTCGGGCGCTACATCGAGAACCGCCGCGCCTTTCTGGCCCGCACCGGAATTGATCTGCCGACACCCGACTACCGTCCGCTTCCCGACGCCGCGGCGGCCGGAAGCACGGAAAACTCCTTTGACCAGCGCCTGACCGCAGCCGTCGCCGCGATGGACCCGGAGATGGACTTCATCATCATCGATTGCCCCGGCAGCCATACCCGGCTCAGCCAGGTGGCACATTCGCTGGCCGATACGCTGATCACGCCCCTGAACGACAGCTTCGTGGATTTCGACCTTCTGGCCCGCGTCGATGCCGAAACGGGCAAGGTGCTTGGCCCGTCGATCTATGCCGAAATGGTCTGGGGGGCGCGGCAGTTGCGGGCGCAGGCGGGGCTGAAGCCGATCGACTGGGTGGTGGTGCGCAACCGGCTGGGTGCCCAGCAGATGCACAACAAGAAAAAGGTGGGCGCTGCGCTGGAAGACCTGTCGCGCCGCATCGGGTTTCGGGTTGTGCCGGGGTTTTCGGAGCGGGTGATCTTTCGCGAACTGTTTCCGCGCGGGCTCACCCTGCTGGACCTGCGCGATACCGGGGTCGATCAGCTGAACCTGTCGAACATCGCTGCCCGACAGGAACTGCGCGACCTCGTCTCGGGCCTCAGGCTTTCGCGTGTGCAGGCCGATTTTTGAAGATCATGCTGCCGTTCGTCGCCATCTGACGGGCGCGGTCGATCTTCTTCATGCGCTTCTCAAAGGTGCTGTCACCAGCGTCCGAAGCCGATTTCGCCCGGATCAGGCCGATCTTCTGGAGGAGTTCAACGGTCTTTTGCATGGTGTGTCCCTTCTGGTTCGTTGGGATCAATGTCACCACCAAGCGGGGCCGTTCTAAGGCACGTTAAGGTTGAATCCGGGACGGTTTATTGGGTTGATTCAACAAACTGTTTCCGGCTCAGGGGGCCAATTCCCCCTTAAATCCCCCGGAAACGGCCGAATTGCAGGACTTTCTCAACAGGTGTGACAAAATCTGGTCAAACCTGCGGCGGTTCGACGGTTTCGGGGTCCGAAAGCTCGGCCGCTAGAAAGCGCTCGAAATCGTCCAGATCAACCGCCTCGAATTGGCCGAAACCCTGCATCCAGATCGACGCTGCCTTCAACGCATCCGGCTCCAGCTTGCACCAGATCACGCGCCCGCGCCGTTCACGGCTGACCAACCCCGCCTCCGACAGCACCGCCAGGTGCTTGGAAATCGCCGCAAGGCTCATCTTGAACGGCTCGGCGACATCGGTGACCGCCATGTCATCCTCCAGCAGCATCGCCAGAATAGCGCGCCGCGTTGGGTCAGCGAGGGCGGCAAAGACGGTATCAAGGCTGGCGGTCATGTTCTCTCTATCCCGCCTGATGGGATGATCGTCAACCGGATGGTTGAATATGGGTCGAATGGCGCGTTTGTTGCACGGATCGCAGACGCGTGAAAAAATACAGCAAATCCAGTAATATACCCTAAACTCAGGTCGCCCTCTCTTTGCTTGACTCGGACAGCCCTCCTCCGTAGGTTCCGCCGCGAACGTGAAGGGGCTTCGACATGTCGTCCGATCCCGATCCAGACCGTCTGCGCGCGCTAGAAGAGCGTTTGAAGAAGGTGAAGGGTCAGGAACCGCCGCCGAAGACCAACACGGTCAAGGGTTTCTCGCAGGGCGAGGTGGCCTGGAGGATGGTGATCGAGCTTGTAACCGGCATGCTGCTGGGGATGGGCATCGGTTACGGGCTTGATGTGCTGTTTGGCACGCTGCCGATCTTCCTGATCATCTTCTCGCTCTTGGGCTTTGCGGCGGGCGTCAAGACGATGCTCGGTTCGGCAAGGCAACTGGCAAAGACGGCGGCCGACAAGGCCGAGAAAAAAGGGTACTGACGCATGGCGACGACGGGCGAGGAAGCAACGGGCGGGCTGCAGATCCATCCGATGGAGCAGTTCATCGTCAAGCCGCTGTTTGGCGACGGCCCGGTCTTTTGGTATACGCCCACCAACGTCACGCTCTGGATGGGCATCGCCATCCTGGCCATGATCGCACTTCTGGTGCTGTCGACCCGCCGCCGGGCCATCGTGCCGTCGCGGGGCCAGTCGGTGGCTGAAATGTTCTACGGCTTCATCCACAACATGGTCGAAGAAGTCGCCGGCCACGACGCGCTGAAATTCTTTCCCTATATCATGACGCTCTTCATGTTCGTGTTCCTGTCGAACATGCTGGGTCTGATCCCGACCTCGTTCACCACCACCTCGCACATTGCCGTCACCGCGACGCTGGCGCTTTTGGTGTTCTTCACGGTCACCATCGTCGGTTTCATCCGCAAGGGCCCCGGTTTCCTCGCGATGTTCTGGGTGTCGTCGGCACCGCTGGCGCTGCGCCCGATCCTTGCGGTGATCGAGATCATCTCCTACTTCGTGCGCCCGCTGTCGCACTCCATTCGTCTTGGCGGCAACCTGATGGCAGGCCACGCCGTCATCAAGGTGTTCGCCGGTTTCGCGGGGGCGATGGGTGTCGCCTCGGTCGTTCCGATCGCCGCGATCATGGCCATCTACGGTCTGGAAGTGCTGGTTGCAGCGGTCCAGGCCTACGTTTTCACCATTCTGACCTGCGTGTATCTGCGCGACGCCGTCGGCGAAGCACACCACTAAGGTCTGAACTCAAACTCTAGCCAATTCCAAAAAGGAGCTACCAAATGGAAGGCGATATCGCAGAAATGGGCAAGTTCATCGGCGCCGGTCTGGCTACGATCGGTCTCGGTGGCGCTGGCATCGGCGTGGGCCACATTGCCGGCAACTTCCTGTCGGGTGCCTTGCGCAACCCGTCGGCAGCCCCCGGCCAGATGGCCAACCTCTTCGTCGGCATCGCGTTCGCCGAAGCTCTGGGCATCTTCTCCTTCCTGATCGCCCTCCTGCTGATGTTCGCCGTCTGATCCTTCGGACCTGACTTTCGGGCCAGTCGCACGACTGGCCCCGGTTCCCCGGGCTTGAGGAGACGACGACATGGCTACCGAGGCGCAAGGCGAGGCGGGAAAGGCTGTGGGCATGCCCCAGCTTGATTTCTCCACCTGGCCGAACCAGATCTTCTGGCTTCTGGTCACGCTGGTCGTGATCTACCTGGTGCTGTCGCGCATCGCCCTGCCGCGCATCGGCGCGGTTCTGGCCGAGCGCAAGGGCACCATCACCAACGACCTCGCCGCTGCCGAAGAGTTGAAGCTCAAGGCGGTCGCGGCCGAAAAGGCGTATAACGACGCGCTTGCCTCGGCCCGCACCGAAGCGGCCAAGATCGTCGCTGCGGCCAAGGCCGACATCCAGAAGGACCTGGATTCCGCAACCGCACGGGCAGACGCCGAAATCGCCGCGAAAGCTGCGGAGTCGGAAAAGACCATCGCCGAGATCCGCGAAGGTGCGGTGGCCGCGATCACCGAAGTGGCGCGCGACACGGCGAACGAACTCGTCGCAGCGCTTGGTGGCGCGGCAGATGCGAAAACGGTGGCCGCAGCGGTTACTGCCCGGCTGAAAGGATAAGGCGATGAAACGGCTTACCATTCTTCTGGCGCTGACCGCTTCGCCCGCGCTTGCGGCGACCGGCCCGTTCGTTTCGCTGCAGAACACCAACTTCGTGGTTCTTCTGGGCTTTCTCGCCTTCGTCGCCCTGCTCGTCTACCTCAAGGTGCCGGGCAAGCTGACTGGGATGCTGGACGCCCGCGCCGTGCAGATCAAGGCCGAACTGGATGAGGCCCGCGCCCTGCGCGAGGAGGCGAAGACGATCCTCGCCACCTATGAGCGGCGTCAGAAAGAAGTGCAGGAACAGGCAGACCGCATCGTTTCCTCTGCCCGGGAAGAGGCGCTTGCCGCCGCAGCCCAGGCCAAGGAAGACCTCAAGGTCTCCATCGCCCGGCGTCTTGCGGCCGCGACCGATCAGATCGCCTCGGCTGAAACCGCGGCTGTCCGTCAGGTGCGGGAACAGGCCGTCAACCTTGCCGTCGCGGCGGCAGGCGACGTGCTTGCGCGCCAGATGACCGCAGACGCCGCCAAGGCGTCGATCGACGCGGCCATTGCCCAGGTGGATGCCAAGCTCCACTGACCGGTCAGCATCGCCACGATCCAGACCCGGGACCGCAAGGCTCCCGGGTTTCTTTATGGCCACCGTCAACGCATCTGTTCGTGCTCGAATCGCTGGCGCGCAATCGCCTCGTGCTTTTCCGCCCTGATCTGGTCGGTGAATGACTGTTCCACGTAATCCAGATGCGCCGTCACCGCCGCCTTCGCCGCCACCGGGTCGCGCGATTGCAGCGCCGCATTGATGGCGCGGTGCTGATCCAGCAACTGGTCCCGCGTCATCCGGTTTCGGAACATCACCTGCCGATTGTAAAATACGCCCTGCCGCAACAGATCGAACATCGACCGCAGCATGTGCAGCATGATGACGTTATGGCTGGCCTCGATGATCGCCATGTGGAACTCCGCATCCAGTTGCGCTTCGTCTGACGGGTCGCGCTTCTGGTGCGCGGCCTCCATCTTGGCAAAGATCGTGGCGATCACCTTCAGATCGGTTTCCGACCCCAGCCGCGCCGCCCGCTCGGCTGCCAGCCCCTCCATGTCGCGCCGAAACGAGATGTAGTCGAACACCGCTTCCTCATGGGTCGAAAACAACTCGATCAACGCTTCCGAAAACGCCGACCCCAGCACATCCGCCACGAACACCCCCGCGCCGGGGCGGGTGACCAGCAGCCCACGTTCGCACAGGTCGGCAATCGCATCACGCAGGCTGGGCCGCGACACGCCCAGCTTGTCGGCCATGTCACGCTCCGACGGCAACCGTTCGCCGGGGCGCAGGATGCCGCGCAGGATAAGCTGTTCAATCTGGCGGACCACGGAGTGCGACAGCTTTTCCGTCTGAACCTTCAAAAATGGCATACCACCCCCCCGATTGGTTTGAAATTATGACCAGTTCGGGCAAATCTCAATGAAAAAGGGCCGGGAGCGTTCCCGGCCCTTTCCAAGGATGACGCCAACCTTATGCGGTCGGGCGAATGATGATCTCGACGCGGCGGTTCTGCGCACGGCCTTCGGGCGTCATGTTCGACGCGATCGGGGCGTCTTCGCCGCGACCAAAGGCGGTCACGCGGCCGTTCGGTACGCCGCTTTCGCGCAGGATGTTGGCAACAGACACGGCGCGACGCTGCGACAGGTCCTGGTTGTAGGCGGCCGAACCGGTGTTGTCGGTGTGGCCGATCACCTCGATCGTGCTGTTGGGGTAACGCAGCAGGCTTGACGCCACGGCCTTGATGTCGCGCGTCAGGTCGGGGCGCAGCGTGGCACTGTCGGTGGCAAACAGCACGTCCTGTGGCATGTTCACGACCAGGTATTGCCCGGTGTTGGTGACCGAGATGTTGGAATTCAGCGAACCGCGCAGTTCGGCGGCCTGCTGGTCAAGCGACGCACCGACCGCGCCGCCAAGGGCCGCACCGACAATGCCGCCGACAGCGGCCTTGGCCAGTCGGTCATCGCCGCCCGAGGTGCCGGCAAGCACCGCTCCGGTGAGGCCGCCCAGAATCGCGCCGTTGCGCGACCGTGCGTTCGGGTCGTTGGGGTAGGCATTCGGATCGACGCAGGCGGTCAGCGCCAGCACGCTCGCAGTCGCCAGGATAAGGGGGGTCTTGAACATGTTGCTCTCGCCTCAGGGTGATGGGTCGGCCCGTGCACCGGGCTCGTGCGCATCTTATAGCAAAGGCGGAGGATGACTTACAGCCCCCTGCCACTTCGGCAGGCTTTCGCGCATCAGCCTTCGCTGCGCGCCGCTTCCCACGCCAGCATCGCGCGCTTGCGCTCCAGGCCCCAATGATAGCCACCAAGCCCGCCGTCGCGCCGCAGCGCCCGGTGGCACGGGATCAGGAACGAAATCGGATTGCGCCCCACCGCCGTCCCGACGGCCCGGTGTGCGGCGGGGTGGCCGATGGCCCCCGCAATATCTGCATAGGTCGTCACATGCCCCGACGGTATCGCCAGCAGCGCTTCCCACACCTTCACCTGAAACGGCGCGCCGATCAGATGCAGCGCTGTGTCGCGCCCGCCAAAGGCCGCGTCCACCATGGGCGCTATCGCCAGACGGTCCTCCACATAGGCCGCCTTCGGCCAGCGGCGGACCAGATCCTCCATCGCCGCTTCCGCATCGATCTCGTCGGCAAAGCCGATCCCGCAGATGCCTTTGTCCGTTGCCATCACAAGCGCCGGGCCAAACGGGCTGTCGAACCAGCCCCAGCGGATTTCCAGCCCCGCGCCGCCCCGCGCATAATCGCCGGGCGCCATCGCCTCCCATGTCAGGAACAGGTCATGCAGCCGCCCGGTGCCGGACAGCCCCACCTCCAGCGCCGCCGACAGCGTGGTGTGCCGCTGGGCCAGCAAAGCGCGCGCGTGACCGATCGCCAGATACTGCTGGTACTTCTTCGGGCTGACCCCGACCCATGCCGAAAACGTCCGCTGAAAATGCGCCGGGCTCATCCCCATCTCGGCCGCAAGCCCCTCCAGCGTCAGCCCCGGCCCCCCAGCGTCGATGATCTTCAGCGCGCGGGCGATGACGGCGTAATGGTAGGCGGGGGCTTGGTCGGTCATGGCGGTCTCCTTGGCCACTACCTTAGGCAACCCACTCCACCACCGCGACCCGGATGTTGCGCATCCTTGCGCTGATACGGTTCGGCTGGCAGAAGAAGCTATGGTCAAGCAGCTTCCCTACGCCGCGATGCGCGCCGTCTTCACCCGCTTCAGCGAGGTGGAACCCGAGCCGAAGGGCGAACTTGAACACGTCAACGACTTTACCCTTCTTGTTGCGGTCGCCCTCTCGGCCCAAGCCACCGATGTTGGCGTGAACAAGGCAACCCGCGCGCTGTTCCAGATCGCCGACACCCCGGAAAAGATGCTCGCCCTGGGCGAAGAACGCCTGACCGAGATGATCAAGACCATCGGCCTTTACCGCAACAAGGCCAGGAACGTCATCAAGCTCAGCCGCATCCTGATCGACCTCTACCACGGCCAGGTCCCCACCTCGCGTGCTGCCCTGCAATCCCTGCCCGGCGTCGGGCGCAAGACCGCGAACGTGGTTCTCAACATGTGGCATGGCTATCCGGCGCAGGCTGTGGATACCCACATCTTCCGCGTCGGCAACCGCACCGGCATCTGCCCCGGTCGGGATGAACTGGCCGTCGAACGCGCCATCGAAGACAATGTGCCCGTTGAATTCCAGCGCCACGCACACCACTGGCTCATCCTGCACGGGCGGTATATCTGCGTCGCGCGCACACCCAAATGCGGCATCTGCCCGATCCGGGACTGGTGCCTATACGAGGACAAGACTGCATGAAAACCTATCAGATCGTCGGCATCGGCAACGCCATCGTGGACGTGTTCTCCACCGCCGACGACAGCTTTCTGGACCTGATGGGAATCCAGAAGGGCATCATGCAACTGGTCGAACGCGAACGCGGCGAGCTTCTCTATGGCGCGATGACCAACCGCCAGCAGGCCCCCGGCGGGTCGGTCGCCAACACCCTCGCGGGCCTTGGCAACCTTGGCCTGACCACGGCCTTCATCGGGCGTGTGCATGACGATGCCCTGGGCCGCTTCTACGCCAAGGCGATGGCGGATGAGGGCACCGATTTCGTCAACCCACCCGTGCCCGGTGGCGAATTGCCCACCTCGCGCTCGATGATCTTCGTCAGCCCGGATGGCGAGCGGTCGATGAACACCTACCTCGGCATTTCCTCCGAACTTGGCCCCGATGACGTGTCCGCATCGGTGGCGGGCAGCGCCGAGATATTGTTTCTCGAAGGCTACCTCTACGACAAGCCAAAGGGCAAACAGGCCTTCGAACGCGCGGTCGAACTCTGCCACGCCAAAGGCGGCAAGGCGGGCATCGCGCTCTCCGACCCGTTCTGTGTTGATCGGCACCGTGAGGATTTCCGCCGTCTGGTCAAATCGCTCGACTACGTGATCGGCAACGAACACGAATGGGCCTCGCTTTATCAGACCGACCTGTCCGCAGCCCTCGAACAGGCCGCCGCCGATGCCGGCCTCGTGGTCTGCACCCGGTCGGGGCATGACGTGATCGTGGCGCGCGGCGACGAACAGGTGGTCGTTCCCGTCCGCCGCGTGGTTCCCGTCGATGCCACCGGGGCAGGTGACCAGTTTGCCGCCGGCTTCCTTTACGGCATGGCCACCGGCCAAAGCCTCGCCACCTCCGGCCGCATGGGCTGCGTCGCCGCCGCCGAGGTCATCAGCCATTTCGGCGCGCGGCCAGAGGCAGACCTGAAGGCGCTCTTCCGCAAGGAAGGTTTGGTCTGACGCCCGCTCAGGGCGCCTTGCAACCGACGAGCGTTTCGGCAATCCCGGTCAACAGCGCGGCATAGGCCGCAACTCCCGGTTCCAGCAACGACCCGACCGGGTCAAGCGCGCCCCCGATCACCGCGCCTGTGCCGTCGGCCACCTGCACCACCAGCGCTGGATCATGCTGGACCTCAGGGAAGATGCACGCGACCGACCCGGCCTCCAGCGTCGCGCGGATCTCGCTCAATCGCGCCGCGCCGGGGTCAGCCGCATCGCCAAGGGCAATGCTGCCCGCGCTCGCAAGCCCGTAGTGGGCGGTGAAATAGCCATAGGCATCGTGAAAGGTCACGAAGGCGCGGTCCTTCACTGGCGCCAGCCGTGCGCTCAGGTCCGCATCCAGTGCCATTATCCCTGCCGTCGCCGTGGCCGCATTGACCGCATAGGTCGCCGCATTGTCAGGATCGATCCGCGAAAGCTCCGCCGCGATCAGCCCAAGCCAGACCTTCGCATTGTCCGGGTCCAGCCATGCGTGCGGGTCATAGGCACCGTGGTCATGCTCATCCACATGGCTCGCATGGTCTTCTTCCGCCTTGCCATACCCGATCTTCACCGTCCCCTCTGCATCGAAAAGCGCCAGCGCGGCGGCGCCCTCGGGTCGGTTCTGCAGCGCCGTCTCCAGCCACGGCGTCAATTCCGGCCCGATCCAGACCACCAATGCCGCATCCGCCACCTGACCCGCCTGACTTGGGCGCAGCTGGAAATCATGCTCGTCCGACCCTTTCGCCAGCAACAGAACCGGGCTGCCAAGATCGCCCATCACCTGCGAAACCAACGCATGGACGGGCGGGATGTCGGTCACCACGCTTGGCACCCCGGCCAGTGCGGGCAGGGCGGTGCTGGCCATCAGGGCCGTAATGATATAACGCATGATCCGGGCTTTCCCTTTGCTTCTGGATCGCCTATTGAATGTAATATTATAACAAGTCAAGGCGCGAAAATGCCGACCCCCGAACCCAACGCCGATTTGGCCTTTGCGCATCACGACCACGCCCACTGCGCGTCTGGTGCCCTGTCGCGCGCCGACGCGATCTGCGCCGAGGCTGGAGCGCGGATGACCCCGGTGCGCCGCCGCGTGCTGGAGATCTTGTTGGAGGAACATCGCGCGCTTGGTGCCTATGATGTGCTGAACCGGCTGGCCGCCGAAGGCTTCGGCAACCAGCCGCCCGTGGTCTACCGCGCGCTGGATTTCCTTGTGGATCAAGGCCTTGCCCACCGCATCCAGCGACTGAACGCGTTCACTGCCTGCATGCACCCCGGCGCGGCGCACCAGCCCGTGTTCCTGATCTGCCGCACCTGCTCCACCGTGGCCGAGGCCGAGTCCGCGCCGGTGCGCAAGGCGCTCGATACCGCCGCCAAAGGCCTTGGCTTCGCCATCGAAGGCTCCACCGTCGAGGCGATCGGCCTTTGTCCTGCCTGCCGGGTGGCGGCATGAGCCTGATCGCCGCTGACCACATCTGCGTTCGCTACGGCGAGGCAGAGGTTTTGCACGACGTGACGCTGTCGATTGCCCCCGGCGAAATCGTGACGATTCTCGGACCGAACGGGTCGGGCAAATCCACCCTTCTCCGCGCGCTTCTGGGCATTGTCCCGGTGGCCGAAGGCCGCGTCACGCGGGCTGATGGCCTGCGTCTCGGCTACGTCCCGCAGCGTCTGCACATCGACCGCTCGATGCCACTGACCGTGCGACGTTTCCTGTCCCTGCCACAGCGCGTGGCAGACAGCGCGGCCGAAGCCGCGCTCGATCGCGTCGGCATGACCGGCTTTGGCGCGCGCCAGATGACTGAACTTTCCGGCGGCCAGATGCAGCGCGCGCTTCTGGCCCGCGCGCTTCTGTCCAACCCGCAGCTTCTGGTGCTGGACGAGCCGACCCAAGGCCTCGACCAACCCGGCGAGGCGGGCTTTTACCGTTTGATCGAGGCCGTCCGGCAGGAAACCGGCGCCGCCGTCCTGATGGTCAGCCACGATCTGCATGTCGTCATGGCCGCCAGCGACCGGGTGATCTGCCTCAACGGTCACATCTGCTGCGAAGGCACGCCCCGCGTCGTGTCCAACGCCCCGGAATACCGCGCGCTTTTCGGTCTTGGCACCCAAGGCGCGCTGGCGCTTTACCAGCACGTCCACGACCATGACCACACCCACGATCATACCCACGACCGCCACGAGCATGACCATGCTTGACGATTTCCTCGTCCGCGCCGGCCTTGCCGGGGTCGGCCTGTCGCTTGCCACCGGCCCGCTTGGTGCCTTCGTCGTCTGGCGGCGGATGGCCTATTTCGGCGATGCCACCGCCCACGCCGCGATCCTTGGCGTGGCCCTGGCCCTCGCGACCGACCTGCCGATCCTCGCCGGAACCCTTGTCGTTGCCCTTGCGATGGCCGTCACCGTCGCCACCCTCGCCGCGCGCGGTTGGGCGATGGACACCACGCTGGGCGTGCTGGCCCATTCCGCGCTGGCCTTCGGCCTCGTCGCCGTCAGCTTCTTTCCCGGAGTGCGGACCGACCTGTCCGCCTACCTGTTCGGCGACATCCTCGCCGTCAGCCGCGCTGACCTCATGCTCGTCTGGGGCGGCGCGCTGGCCGTCGCCGCGCTGATCGCCTGGCGCTGGCAGCGGCTTTTGACCGCCACCCTCAGCGAAGACCTCGCCCACGCCGCCGGCATCCGCCCGGAACGGGAACGCATGGTGCTGGTCCTTGCCCTTGCCGTCGTGGTCGCGGTGTCGCTCAAGGTTGTCGGCGCGCTTTTGATTGCCGCGCTCCTCATCATCCCCGCCGCCGCCGCCCGCGGCCTTGCCCGCAACCCCGAAGCGATGGCCCTGATGGCCAGCATCATCGGCGCTGCGGCGGCCGTAGCGGGTCTTGCGCTCTCGCTCTGGCAAGACACGCCCGCCGGCCCGTCGATCATCGTCGCCGCCGCCGTCCTTTTTGCCGCCAGCGCCAGCCTTGGCCGGATGCGGGGCTGAGACAAATGCGCACCAGACGGGAAATTGTCCGAGCGTTGCCCGAAGGTTGCCCGAATCTGTCGCTAGACGGCGGGTCACAGCAACAAAAGGTGGGCATCCCGTGCTTCGCTTGATCGGCTTTCTCTGCATGGCAACTCTTGGCATCGGCGGCTTTCTCTACGTCGATTTCACCTCGGCAAAGCGTAACGCAGGCACCGCCGACGGCCAGGGCCTGACCGTCGGCGCATACCTCGGTGGCTTTACCGAACGGCTGACCGGCATCGGCTCCAGCGCCTCCTCCGCCTCGGGTCTGCCCACCGATCTTGCCCGGATGCTGCCCGCCGCCCCCGAAGGCTGGACCGTGCGCCCCGCCGTGCCCGAAGACACCGAACCGTTCCTCGCAAAGTCAAAGTCCGCCGAAACCAATGCCGCCGCGACATACATCGCCGCCGTGGCCACCGAGGCGTCAGGCTCCGGTGTGGATCAGGCGGCACTTACCTACGAGCGCGGTGAACGCCGGGTGATCTTTCAGGCCGTGCGCTACCCCAACTCGATCTTCACCAGCTTCACGGCGATGCAGCAGCGTTACGAACTGCAAATGCAGGGCGCCATGTTCCGACCCACCCCGTTCATGACGGTGCGTGGCCTGGATGTGACCGAAGACCTGCTGCCAAAGGGCATGCGCGCGCGCTATTTCCTGGCCGATGTCGGCGCGCAGATCCAGATCCGCGTCCTTGCCTCGCAGCGGATGGGCGACGACGATCTGGTGCCGTTCTTCCAGACGCTGCATGTCAAGGCGATGAATGCCTCGGTCGTCGACAAGGTCGCAGGGCTTGGTGACGTGCCGGTGATCGTGCTGGCCTCCGCACTCGACCCAGCCACCCGCGAGGCGTTCGAGGCTGACCGCGCCGCCCGCGCCGAGGCCGAGGCCGCCGAACGCGCCGCCGACCTGCAAGCCGCCGAAGCCGAAGCCAAGGCCGCCGAAGCGCAAGGCGACGCGCCGCCCAAGGCAGACGCCACCACCGACGCCAGCGTGCTGAAAGGCGAAGGCCGGCTTGAATTGCAAGGCAAGGCCGCCGCTGCGGGATGCGGCGAACGGGCGGGCGGCAAGTTCTGCTCGGTCGCCCCAGCCCCCGCCGAAGGCGAATAACCCCCCACGCCGCGCCCCACGCCGCGCCCCACGCCGCGCCCCACGCCGCGCAAAGACAACGCGATGTCGTTTTCTGACGCCAAAGGTCGGGTGGACTTGCCCGGTTTGCCGCCCGTCTGGCAGATAGGGGCAAAGCTTGTCCGGGAGTCCGTCAAATGAAAACGCATGTCAAAGCATTGGTCGTCGGTGGCGGCGCGGTGGGCACCGGGATCGCCTATCACCTCGCCAAGGCGGGCTGGGACACCATGCTCGTCGAACGCGACGAATTGACCGCAGGCTCCACATGGCACGCGGCGGGGCTGCTGCCCCTGTTCAACATGTCCTACGCCACGACCCACATCCACAAATACAGCGTCGATTTCTACAAGGGGCTGGAGGCTGAAACCGGCCTCAACCCCGGTTTCTACGTTGTCGGCAACCTGCGCATGGCCCAGCGGCAGGAACGCATGGATGAATACATGCTCTACTCCTCGGTCGCCGAAACCGCCGGGGTCTATCATGAATTCCTTAGCCCGAAGGAAATGAAGGACCGCTGGCCCCTGCTGCGCACCGATGACCTCGTCGGCGCGCTGTACCATCCGCAAGACGGCTACATCAACCCGGCCGACGTGACCCAGGCGATGGCCAAGGGCGCCCGCGCCTTCGGCTGCACCTTCGAGCGCAAGGTGCAGGTCGATGGCTACCGCTGGACCGGCAGCGAATGGATCGTGTCCTGCACCCGCATGGTCGAAACCGGCGGCCGCCTCGTGCCATCGGATGACAAGTTCGAGATCACCGCCGAACATGTCGTGACCGCCACCGGCAACCATGCCCAGCGCACCGCCCGCCTTCTGGGCATCAAGATCCCCGCGATCCCGGTCGAACACCAGTATATCGTCACCGAACCCGACCCCGCGCTGGTGGAATGGCGCAAGACCAACCCGCAGCACCCGGTCCTGCGCGACGCCGACGCCAAATGGTATGTCCGCGAGGAACGCGGCGGCTGGATTCTTGGCCCCTACGAATACGGCGCCCCCGCCCGCTTCCCCTACGAGGTGCCGGAAAGTTTCCGCGCCGATCTCTTCCCGCTCGATCTGGAACGGATCGAGGCGGAATACATGTCGATGATCCACCGGCTGCCATCCTCGGAAACCGTTGGTTTGAAAGACGATTTCAACGGCCCGATCTGCTACACCCCGGACGGCAACCCCCTTGTCGGCCCGGCGCCCGGCCTGCGCAACATGTGGCTGGCCGAGGGGTTCAGCTTCGGCATCACCGCCGCCGGCGGCACCGGCTACTACCTCGCCCAACTGATGACCCAAGGCGAGGCCGAGATCGACATGGCCTCGCTTGACCCCAAGCGCTACGGCAGTTGGATGACCACCGAATACGCCGCGCGCAAGAACGAGGAATGCTACAACCACGTCTTCATTCTGCATCACCCCGATGAGGAACGCGAAGCCTGCCGCCCCTTGCGCACCGCCCCCGTCTACGACCGCCAAAAGGCGCTCGGCGCGCAGTTTGGCCAGGTGAACGGCTGGGAACGCCCGATCTACTACGGCCCGAAAGACGCCCCCGAAACCTTCGACCACGACAGCCGCAGCTTCCGTCGCGGCGCGTGGTGGCCCTATGCCGCCTCCGAGGCAAAGGCCATCCGCGAAACCGCCGGCCTGATCGACGCCACCGCCTTCACCAAGCACATCGTGCGCGGCCCCGGTGCGACCGCCTTCCTCGACTGGTTCACCTGCAACGCGCTGCCCAAGGTCGGCCGCATCAACCTGACCTACGCCCTCACCCCACACGGCACCACGCGCACCGAATACACCATCGTCCGCAACGGCGAGAACGACTACTACCTCGTCTCCGCCGGGGCATGGACGGCCTATGACGCCGATTACCTGCGCCAATCCGCCGAAGATTTCATGGGCCGTGGCGGCGGATACATCGACATCCACGATGTCACCACGCAATGGGGCGTCTTCGCCCTTGCAGGCCCGAACGCACGGCGCATCCTGCGCGAAATCGTCAAGGACGCCGATCCTGACACGGTTCTGTCCAACAAGCGCTTCCCCTGGCTCTCCGCCCGCAAGCTCGAACTTGGCATGTGCCCTGTAAACGCGATCCGCGTCGCCTACACCGGCGAACTTGGCTGGGAACTTCATCACCCGATCGAGATGCAGCGCTACCTCTGGGACCAGCTTCTTGCCGCTGGCGAAAAGCACGGGATGAAGCTCGTGGGCGCCCGCGCGCAAAACTGGCTCCGGCAGGAAAAATCCTACCGCGCCTTCGGCAACGAACTTGGCCGCGATGCAACGCCGCTGGAGGCCGCGCTCGACCGCTTTGTCGATCTCTCCAAGGATTTCCAGGGCAAGGACGCGATGCTGGCCACCGGCATCCGCTCCAAATGCTGCACCCTCCTGATCGACGGCCCCGCCGACGCTGATCCGTGGGGCAAAGAGGCCCTCCTCCTGAACGGCGAGAAGATCGGCCGCCTCACCTCGGGCGGCTATTCCGTGGCCTTCGGCAAGCAGATCGGCATGGGCTACGTCCGCCCCGATCTGGCCGAGGTCGGAACGAAGCTGAAGGTCAAGATGTTGCTCAAGGAATGGGACGCCGTGGTTGTCGAAGACAGCCCCTTCGATCCCACGAACGCGCGCATCCGTGTGGATGGCTGACCGGCGGCCCGCTTGATGCCACCCCGGCCCGGCCCCACCTGAGGCCGGACAAGGGGATGGCATGGACACCAAACACAAGCGAGACCGCCGCTTCCGCCGTCAATTCGAGGCGATCTCCCGCCTCGTCCCGGCGCTGCGCGGCCCGATCAAGGCGCTGCGCAGCGATCGGCTGAAACTCCTGCGCATCCCGCTCGCCCTTCTGATGATCGCCGGGGGTTTCGTATCTTTCCTGCCGGTTCTCGGCATCTGGATGCTGCCCCTCGGCCTCCTGCTCCTCGCGGTAGACTTGCCGTTCATGCGTGCCCCGATCGCCGCCGCAATGATCCGGGTCCGCCGCAAGGCGAGCCTCCTCTGGCGCCGCTGGAGGCACCGGGGTGAACCTTCTGTCTGATGGTTGCCCGCGGATGAGTGGTGGTGCCCAGCTCAACCCAACCCGGGTTCTTTGGAGTTTGTCAAAAGACAAACCCACGGTATTGTTTGGTCGCTTTGGTGACTTCGGTGGAAGGGTTAATTATGCCAGTGCTTCTCTATCTCCTGTACGGGACGGATGATCGTTATCACTCGGAACTTACCTTCAGCGTTGCGTCGGCGCTGCACCACTTGGCACACAAGCCGTCTGATCTTCGCATCGTTCTTGTCACTGACCAGGGAAACCGGCGCCCCGACCTCGGTGTCGAGCACATACTGATAACCGAGGAGCAGATCTTCAGGTGGCAGCTCAATGGAAAGTACAACCATGCCCTCAAGCCGTTTGTCGTCCAATACGCGCTGACGGTTCTCAAGGAAAAGCTTGCGTTCGTTGATACTGATACTTTCTTTCTGAAAGATCCGCGAATTCTGTTCGATCGCGTGGGGCCTGGCCGAACCGCGTTGTTTTGCGATGAAGGCGCACTTGGCGAAGGTAGGCCGGGCCGACCCGCGTTGTCTTCCGATGAAGCGGCACTTGGCGAGGATATGCAGGATAGCTGGGCCAATACTGTAAAGGCCTTGCCGGATGGTGTTTGCGGATACGACCTGAGCCTGAACACGAGGATGAACAACTCAGGCATCATCGGCATCGATCCGGCGGATGCAAATCTGCTGGATGACGTGATCGCGGTGATGACGGCATTGCGCGCGGTCGATCCAGTCTTCACAGCCGAACAATTGGCCGCAACGATAGTGTTTCGTGAAAAGACGACGGTCTCCTTTTGCTCCGATGTCGTCGACCACTATCTCGGACGCAGCAGTGGCTATTATCACTACCAATTCCAGAAGGCGTATCCAAAGCGCGACGCCATTGCCTTTCAAAAACTGGTGGAAAATCTGCCGGATACTCAGATATCTCCGCATCTAGGAATAAAATCTCGGGTGCTTGGACGCTTCAAGACGATGCAGCGTGGTGGTAACGCCACCTACGGCCACGCATATAGTCACTACGCCCAAGCATTTGACACGCGTGACGATCAAGCGCTGGCAAATGTGTACTCCGAAACGGCATTGGATTTGCTGGCCTTCGGATGCCGCACGCGGTTTGATTTTACGCAAAAGGATTTCGCACGGTTTGCGCCCAACAACATCGGCGCTGTAGATTGGCTTTCTCCCAGATCGCGCAAGCGCTGGTCGCTCTACTGGGAGGGCAGGCTTGAATCGTAGGTCGCAGTGTTTGACCGATTGCAGCCAGCCTAAAGCGCCCGCGCGCCCACCCACTCGGCCCATGCGGCCTTCGACCCGGCAAACACGTTCACATCGACCCGTCCGGCAATCCCCGGCACCAACCCGGTCGAGGTGTATTGCCAGAAGCTCCAGCTTTGCCCGTCATAGCGGTCGTTCGGATGCGCCGCGACCGACCGCAGCCAGAATTCCACCCCCGACAGCCGCCACAACTCGTTGTCCTCGTAGAAATCCACCGTGGTGTAGATCAGCGGGCGCTGACCGTAATGGCGCGCGACGATATCGGTGAAGATCCGCGCCTCCTCCCGGATCGTCGCACCATCACGGCGGAGGGTGCAGGTGGGCGAGGTCGGCGTCCACTCCATGTCCAGAACCGGGGGCAGGGCGCCCGGCGTTCGCGGCACATTGCGGATATACCAGCGCGCCTGTTCCGCCGCCGGACGGCAATGGTAGAAGAAGTGATACGCCCCGCGCTTCACCCCGGCCGCGCCTGCGCCGCGCCAGTGGCTGTCGAACATCGGGTCCATCAGATCACCGCCCTCGGTGGCCTTGATGAAGGCAAAGTTCACCCCGTTCGCCCGCGCGGTCGGCCAGTCCACGCCTGTCTGGAACCGCGACAGATCAATGCCATGCACCGGATACCGCTCCGGTGCGCGGCCCGTCCAATCGGTCGGATCGGCATCGGTGAAGTTCGATGACATCACGGTAAGATCGCCGCCAACAGGGGCAGACCGCTCGGGTCTGCCGCCGCCGCAGCCGATCAGGGCAAGGCAAAGGCCAAGGGCCAGCATGGGTTTCAACATGGCCGCGATGGTGTCTGAAACCACCCCGCCTGTCAGCCCCCGACGCAGCGAAGCGAGCAGCCCGTAAGCAGAACTCAGCCGAAGCGCGCCGGCGACAACTGCGCCACCAGATCCGCGTCGATCTGCGGGCTGCGGTCCCCGATCAGATCGGCTGCCAACTGGCTTGCCGCCGGGCAGGATTGAAAGCCGTATCCGCCTTGCCCCGCCAGCCAGAAGAACGACGGCTCGCGCAGGTCGCGCCCGATCACCAGCACCCGGTCCGGGCTGAAGGTGCGCAACCCGGCCCAGTTGGAGATCAGCCGCGTCACCGGCTCCGTCACCATTTCCTCATACCGCGCCAGCCCTTCGGCCAGCACCATGTCATCGGCCCAGGCGTCATGCGGCTCCATCAGGTGCTCCTCGGCTGGGCTGACGATCAGCGCACCTGCGTCGGGCTTGGCATACCAATCCTCGCCGGGGCCGAACAGCATCGGCCAGCGGCTCACGTCATGCCCGCCCGGCGCTGGTATCCGCGCCATTGACCGACGGTAGGGCGTAAACCCCAAAGGTTGCACCCCGGCCATCACCGCGATCTGGTCCACCCACGCCCCGGCCGCATTGACGATCATTCGCGCGGCAAAACTGCCCTCGCTCGTCTCCACCCGCCAGCCCGCGCCCTCGCGGTGAATGGCGGTAACGCGCGCCCGTGTCACGATCTCGGCCCCGTTGGCCTTCGCCTCGCGCGCGAAGCCCTGGATCAACAGGTCGGTGTCGATGTCCTGCGCATGGGTTGCATGACCGGCCAGCGCCACGGTGTCTGGGTTCAAGATCGGGATGATCCCGCGCGCCTCCTCCACCGAAATCGGCGTGAACTCCATCGCCACCACGTCATGCTCGAACGCCTCGCGCGCTTCGGCCTTGGCCACCAGCATTAGCCCGCGCGGGCTCAGCACCCCCGGCGCTGCCTCGAAAAAGGCGGCCGATGCCATCGACAGCCCGACCACGGCGGGCGCACCGTAGCGCGGCTCGAACAACGCCGCCGACCGCCCCGAGGCGTGGTGCGCCAGTGCCGCCTCCGCCTCCAGAACAAGGACAGACCCAAGGCCCGACAGACGTGCTGCCGCCGAAACGCCGGCAATGCCGCCGCCGATAATCAGGAAATCATGCATCATACGGCGGACATTGCCACGCCGGTTGGCCAAGGGAAAGGGGCAGGGCGCCCAGTTGGTCACGCCAGTTGGTCACGCCCGTTGGTCACGCCAGCGCCAGCACCGCCATGTAGCGCGCACCGATCCGGAAACTTCCGTCGGCCTGCCGGAACGGCGCCAGCGCCGCCATATGGGCCGCCGACACGGCCGCCTCGCCAACAAGGCCCGCCGCGCGGATCGCAACACCGCTCGAATTCAGCCCGCGCAACGCGGTCGCCGCGTCAGGATAGGCCCAGAAGATGTCACCCTCGATCACCTCGCGGGGCACAAGGCCCGCATCGGCGACAAAGCCGGAAAGCCGGTCGGGGTCGGACAGCGCAAAAGGTCCGGGTGCGCCGGGCGGCGGGGCGGGCAGCAACGGGCGCAGTGCCGCCACCACCGAGGCCGCCTCCATGCCGTCCGGGCGGCCCCATGTCATCACCGCAACGATGCCGCCGGGGCGGGTTACCCGCCGCGCCTCGGTCAGCGCGGCGACCGGGTTCGCGGCAAACTGAAAGGCGTTGAAACCCGTCACCACGTCAAAGCTGTCGTCGGCATGCGGCAGGTCTTCAAGATCGCCTTCGCGAAAGTCGCCGTCCGGGCAGCGCTCGCGTGCAATGTCCAAAAGCAGGGGCGCCGCGTCGATTCCAGCGATGATCGCGCCAAGATCGGCGGCGCGCCGGGCCGCCATGCCGGCCCCGCACCCCGCATCCAGAAGCCGCGTGCCGGGCCCGACACCGGCGCTGGCCAGCACATGGTCATAACCCCCGGCGAACTGGCCTTCCTGAACCTCGGCCCAGTCGCGCGCCCGTGCGCCCCACAGGCGGCCATTCATATCCGACGTGCGCTGTGGTGAAGGCGTGGTCATCTGCCGTCCTTCCGCTTTTGGGCAAGGGATCAAGCGTCACGCCACCATGCCACAGCGCCGCAAAAAAGATAGCCGCCGTGTCGCCACGGCGGCCATCCTGTCGCCTCATGCGGCCAGCGTCACTTCGGGATTTCGCCGGTGATGCCTTCCACAAAGAACGCCATCCCCAGCAGATCGCCGTCTGGCGCAGTCGCACCCTCGGCCAGCCAGTCCGACCCGTCCTGCTTCTTGATCGGCCCGGTGAACGGATGATACGTCCCCGCCGCGATGCTGTCGCGCAGCGCCTCGGCTTCGGCCTTCACGTCGGCCGGAACGGCGTCGGTGATCTCGCCGATCTCCACTTCGCCGCCGGCGATGCCTTCCCAGGCGTCGGCCTGTTCATACGTCCCGTCCATCAATGCGCCAACGCGCTTGATGTAATAGGGCGCCCAGTTGTCGATGATCGACGACACCCGTGGCGAGGGCTTGTAGGCTTCCATGTCCGAGGCTTGCCCGAACCCGATCACACCCGGCGTCTTGGCCGCTTCGGCCAGAGGCGCGGTCGAATCGGTGTGGCTGGCGATCACGTCGACGCCCTGCTCGATCAGCGCCTTGGCCGCATCCGCCTCTTTCGCCGGGTCAAACCAGGTGTAGGCCCAGATCACCGACAGCTCGACATTCGGGTTCGCCTTCTTGGCGTGCAGGTAATAGCTGTTGATCCCCATGATCACTTCGGGAATCGGGAACGACGCGATGTAGCCGATCTTGTTCGTCTTGGTCATCTTGCCCGCGATGTGGCCCTGCACCGCACGCCCTTCGTAGAAGCGCGCGTTGTAGGTGCTGACGTTGGCGCTGTCGCGCTTGTAGCCCGTCGCATGTTCGAACTTCACGTCCGGGAACTTCGCGGCCACTGCGTTCGTCGCGTCCATGTAGCCGAACGAGGTGGTGAAGATGATGTTGCAGCCACCAAGCGCCATCTGCGTCAGCACCCGCTCGGCATCCGCGCCCTCCGGCACGTTTTCCTGCCACTGAACCTCGACCTTGTCGCCGTATTCCGCCTGCACGGCCAGCGCGCCCTGATGGTGCTGGTAGGTCCAGCCACCATCCCCGATCGGGCCGACATAGACGAAGCAGGCCTTCGTCTTGTCCTGCGCCATCGCGGTGCCGCCAAAGGCCACTGACAGGCCAAGGGCCGCGGTGGCAAGCAAAGTTCTGCGCTTCATTCGTAGTCTCCCCATTGTGCGAAGGCTCAATGCACCTTCGGCGTGTTGTGCCTCAGCGCGAGGCGTGGAAATTCTGGCCAAGACTGGCCGGCGCGTTCAGCGATGCCTTGCCGCGACCAGACGACATGATGACCAACACCAGGATGGTTATCAGATAGGGCGCCATCGACAAGTATTCGACCGGGATAGCCGACCCTGCCGCCTGAAGGTTCAGTTGCAGAACCGTGATGCCGCCGAAAAGATAGGCGCCCAGCAGCACGCGCCACGGCTTCCATGACGCAAAGACCACGATCGCCAGCGCAATCCACCCGGCCCCCGCCGTGATCCCGTCGGTCCATTGCGGCACCCGCACCAGGCTGATGTAGGCCCCACCCAATCCCGCCATCGCCCCCCCGAACAGGATCGCCAGCATCCGGATGCGCGTCACCTTGTAGCCCAGCGCATGTGCCGCATCATGGCTTTCGCCCACCGCACGCAGCACCAAACCGGTCCTTGTCGACCGCAGCACCCACCACACCGCCGCCACCACCGCAACCGACAGGTAGGCCACCCAGTCGTGGCTGAACAAGACCCGGCCAACGAACGGTATGTCCGCCAACGGCCCGAACGGCACATCCTCCGTCACCGGCGGCTTGATCCCGACATACCCCTGCCCGATCAGCGACGACAGGCCAAGGCCGAACAACGTCAGCGCAAGGCCCGTCGCTACCTGGTTGGTCAACAGGTATTGCGTCAGCACCGCGAACACCAAGGCCAGCGCCGCCGCGCCCAGCGCCCCGCCGACAAACCCCAGAACCGGGCTCCCCGTCTCCACCGCAGCCACAAAGCCGCAGATTGCGCCCATGATCATCATGCCCTCGACCCCAAGGTTCAGGACACCCGCCTTTTCCACCACCAACTCACCAATCGCCGCCAGGATGATCGGAACCGAGGCCACGATCACCGAGGCCAGAAGCAAGGCCGGATCAATACTGCCAAACATCACGCCACCGCCTTGGTTGAAAGCCGGACCCGGAAATTGGTCAGCACGTCGCTGGCCAACAGAAAGAACAACAGCATCCCCTGGAACGCCTGGATCGCCGCTGAGGGCAAGCCAAGGTTGGTCGAGGCCATCTCGCCGCCGATATAGGTCAGCGCCATCAAAACCCCGGCCAGAAGGATGCCAATCGGGTTCAACCGGCCAAGGAACGCCACGATGATCGCGGTAAACCCGTAGCCCACGTTGAAATCGATGGTGATCTGCCCGGCCGGCCCGGTCACCTCAAAAAGCCCCGCCAGCCCCGCCAGCGCGCCCGAAATCCCCATGCACAAGACCACCAGCCGGTTCGGCGCTACTCCGGCAAAGCGCGCGGCGCGCGGCGCTTGCCCTGCCAGCTTGATGTGAAACCCCAGCAGATGGCGCTGCAACAGCACATAGGCCCCGATCACCGCGATGAAGGCCGCCACCACGCCCCAATGCATCCCCGTCCCGGCAATCAGCTCCGGGTTCGACGCCGCCGGATAGCTGGAAAAGTTGCGGCTGCCGGGAAAGCCCGCACCTTCGGGGTTGCGCAGGAACCCGGTCGCCGCCTTCGCCAAGATCGTCTGCGCCACATAGACCAGCAGCAGCGACACGAGGATCTCGTTGGTGTTGAACCGCGTCTTCAGGATCGCCGGGATCATCGCCCAGGCCCAGCCGCCGAACGCGCCCGCAATCACCATCACCGGATAGATCATCCGGTTTTCCGTGGGGTAAAGCGCCAGCCCCACCGCCGCGCCGATGATCGCCCCCATGATGTATTGCCCCTCGGCCCCGATGTTCCAGATGCCCGCCCGAAACCCCAGCGACAGCCCCAGCGCAATCAGGATCAAGGGCCCCGCCTTCACCAGAAGCTGGCCGCGAAAGTAGAACGCGAACTCGCCGAACAACGGGTCCCAGAAGATCGTCCGTATCGCCTCGACCGGGTTCTTGCCCAAAAGCGCGAACATGATCCCGCCCGCAATCATCGTCAGGATCACCGCCAGAAACGGCGAGGCCTTCTGCCAGAAAGCCGAAGGCGAGGGTCGTTTTTCCAACCTCAACATGCGCCTTCCTCTTTGCCAAAATATCCTCGGGGGGTAAGGGGGGCAGACAGCCCCCCTGCAACGCCGGTCACCATGCGCAACCTCGCCGGCCCGGCGCCTCCCCTCCCCCTCGTGGGGAGGGGATGGGGGAGGGGGGCAGCCATCACCGCCACGCCCGCGTCACTGCCCATGATGCGCCACCTCCATGCCGTGCGTGCCGCCCATCATCAGGCCGATCTCGTCCACCGTCAGCCCTTGCACCGGCCGTGTCGGCGTCAGCCGCCCGCCGTTAAGTGCTGCGAAATTGTCGGCGATTTCCAGCAGTTCATCCAGATCCTGGCTGATCACCACCACCGCCGCCCCCCCCGCCGCCCGGTCCAGAATGGCCTGCCGGATTGCCGCCGCCGCCGCCGCGTCGACCCCCCACGTCGGCTGGTTGATCACGATCACCAAAGGCGTCTGGCTCAACTCGCGCCCGATGACGAATTTCTGCAGATTGCCGCCCGACAGCGCCCGCGCCGCCACATGGGTGCCCGGCGTCCTCACGTCGAACTCCTTGACGATCCCGGCCGCGAACGTCTCCGTTGCCGCCCAGTCGATGAAGCCGCGTTTTGTCAGCCCCTTCCTGACTACGCCCGACAGCAGCGCGTTCTCGACAAGGCTCATGTCCGGCGCCGCCGCATGGCCCAGCCGCTCCTCCGGTGCCGCCACCAGCCCCGCGCGCCGCCGGTCGTTCGGCCCCTTGCCGCCCATCGCCACCCCGTCGATCCGCACCGCCTCCGGCGCGGTCTTCACCTCGCCCGACAGCGCCAGCAGCAGCTCATCCTGCCCGTTGCCCGCGACCCCGGCGATGCCCAGCACTTCGCCTTTCCGGACCGCAAACCCCACGTTCTTCAACGACGTCCCGAAGGGGATCGGCGAATTGACCGACAGCCCGGTCACCTCAAGCGCGACCTCGCCCTTCGCCTTCCCGGCCCGCGCCGGCGGCGTCAGCACCGCGCCGACCATCAGTTCCGCCATCTCGCGCGCCGTCCGTTCGCGCGGGGTGCAGGTCGCCACCACCTTGCCGCGCCGCAGGATCGTCGCCTCGTCGCAAAGGCTCCGGATCTCCTCCAGCTTGTGGCTGATGTACAGGATAGCCGTCCCCTCCGACGCCAGTTGCCGCAGCGTCTTGAACAGGATCTCCACCTCCTGCGGCGTCAGCACCGATGTCGGCTCGTCCATGATCAACAGCTTCGGATCCTGCAACAGGCAGCGAATGATCTCCACCCGTTGCCGCTCGCCCGCCGACAGGTCGCCCACCATCCGCGCCGGGTCCAGAGGCAAGCCGTAGTCCTCGCTCACCGCCTTGATCCGCCCCGCCAACGCCTTCATCGGCGGCGGGTTCTCCATGCCCAGCGCCACGTTCTCCGCCACGTTCAGCGCCTCGAACAGGCTGAAGTGCTGAAACACCATCGCCACGCCCAAGGCGCGTGCCTGCCCCGGCTTGCCCGGCGCATAGGGTGCGCCCCGCAGCACCATCCGCCCGCTGTCCGGCTTCACCAGCCCGTAGATCATCTTCACCAGCGTCGATTTCCCCGCGCCGTTTTCCCCCAGCAGCGCGTGAACCTCGCCCTCGCTGATCTGGAACGACACGTCGCTGTTCGCCACCACGCCGGGATAGGCTTTCGTCACCCCCTCGACGCTCAAAAGAAGCTTTCCGCTCATGCCTTGATCTTTCGCCGAAGGGTTACCCGTCTCGCCAGCAGTTCCGCCGCCACACCCACCGCAATCGCCTGCGGATGCTTGCCAAGCGCGGGGTTGCCGATCGGGCAGTCGATCCGCCCTACCGCCTCAGCCCCATGCCCCAGTGCCGCCAGCCGCGCCCGGAACCGCGCCCATTTCGTCGCCGACCCGATCAGCCCCAGCGCCCCAAACCCCCGCCGCAACAGCGCATCACACAGCGCCAGATCGACGGCATGCGAATAGGTCAGGACCAGATGCTCCGCCTCTACCGGCGCCAGCCCGACCGCCGCCTCCGGCACCGCCACCGGCAACACCGTCACGCCCTCGGGCACCACATCGGGAAATCGCTCCGCCGCCACATCGACCCAGGTGATCGCAAGGCCGGGGAGGGGGGCCAGCACCGCCACCAGCGCGCGTCCCACATGCCCCGCGCCCCAGACCCACAGCGCCCGCTTCGGTTCCACCGCCGGCTCTATGAGCCACCCCTGCACCAGCCCCGGCGCAGGCACCATGCCCTCACCCCGCGCCCGCGCCAACATCCGGGCAACCGCCAGCGGCATCTCCCCCGGCCCGCGGGCCACAACCCCCGCCTCCGCCACAGGCGCCGCGTCGTAAACCTCCGTCCACAGCGTTACAGCCCCGCCGCAACACTGCCCCAAGGCCGGCCCCAGCGCCTGCCGGTCGACCCGCGCCCCGCCCAGGGCCAACATCGCCCGCGCCCGCGCCAACGCCTGCCACTCCAGCGCCCCGCCGCCAATCGTCCCGGCCTGACCGTCTTCCCAGACCAGCATCGCCGCCCCCACCTCGCGGGGGCTCGACCCATCATGCGCCGCGATCACCACCCGCGCCACCGGCCCCTGCGCGTCGATCGCCGTTTGCAAGGCACCCAGATCAAACATGCTGCCTCCGCACCGCCGCCAGCACCCGCTCCGCCGTCGCCGGCGCATCCAGGCCGGGATAGACCGACCCGTCGCCGCACGCCGCCACCGCATCCGACAGCGCCATCAGCGCGGAAATCCCCAACATGAACGGCGGCTCCCCCACCGCCTTCGACTTGCCCACCGCATCCTCGCGGTTGGGCTTGCCCCACAAGGCCACGTTGAACACCCGCGGTCGGTCCGAACAGGCCGGGATCTTGTAGGTCGATGGCGCGTGGGTCGCCAAACGCCCCTTGCCGTCCCAGACCAGCTCCTCCGTGGTCAGCCAGCCCGCGCCCTGCACATAGGCGCCCTCGACCTGCCCGATATCCAAAGCGGGGTTCAGACTGGTTCCCGTGTCGTGCAGCACATCCGCCCGCAAAATCCGGTTCTCGCCGGTCAGCCGGTCGATCACCACCTCCGTCACCGCCGCGCCGTAGGCGAAGTAGTAAAACGGTCGCCCGGTCCCGCGCACCCGGTCCCACACGATCTTCGGCGTGGCATAGAACCCGGTCGACGAGAGCGACACCCGCGCCTGATAGGCCCAGGCCACCACTTGGCTCCAGCCGTAAATCTCGCCCGCCACGCGCACCTGCCCGTCGATAAACCGCACCGATGCAGGCTTCACCTGATGCTTTTCGGCAATGAATTCCGCCAGCCGTCCGCGAATGGTCTCTGCCGCCGCCTTCGCCGCCATGCCGTTCAGGTCCGCCCCCGAACTCGCGGCCGTCGCAGACGTATTCGGCACCTTCGCGGTATCGGTCGCGGTGATCTTCACCAACGATGCGTCCACCCCGAACACCCCCGCCGTCACCTGTGCCACCTTCTGGAACAACCCCTGTCCCATCTCGGTGCCGCC
Source organism: uncultured Alphaproteobacteria bacterium (assembly GCA_963822435.1). Taxonomy (GTDB): domain Bacteria; phylum Pseudomonadota; class Alphaproteobacteria; order Rhodobacterales; family Rhodobacteraceae; genus JAUYQR01. The sequence goes on along the minus strand of CAWGHN010000003.1, from coordinate 312,756 downwards.
GTGGTTCAGATGGATCGACCCGTCCTGATAGACATGCACCAGGGCCCCCGCCTGATTGAGCCATGTGAGCGTGAACGAGATTCCGAACTTCACCGGCGTCAGCGCGATCCCGCGCTTCAGGATCGGGCTGTTCGCGTTCCACGCCGCAATCGCCGCCTTCCGCGCCGCATAATCCGAAGTCCGCTCCAATTCCGCCACCAACTCATGCCCGATGAAATCCTCCACCGGCATGTGATAGGGCGTCGTCTGTACCGGACCGTCCGGCGCCAGGTGATGCGACGCGACCGGCGCCGCCGCCCCGCGTGAAGTCAAGTCGGTTTCGCGCGCCCCACCTTTCATCTGTCCGGAAATATCCTCTGGGGGTCCGGGGGGCGAAGCGCCCCCGGCCTCCGCCGCCGCCGCGCGGTAGAAGTTTGCCTTCCGCACCGCCAAGGCATCGCGCCCGACCACATGCGCCACATGGTCCATCACCCGCTCGATGCCGACCATGCCCTGCGGCCCGCCAAAGCCGCGAAACGCGGTGGCGCTTTGGGTGTTGGTCTTCAGCCGGTGCGATTCAATCCGGATATGCGGCAGGTGATAGCAGTTGTCGGCATGCAGCATCGCCCGGTCGGCCACCGGCAGGCTCAGATCCTGCGACCAGCCGCAGCGAAACAGATGCTGGAATTCCAGCCCCAGCACCCGCCCCTCGGCGTCCACCCCGGCGCGGTAGGTGATCCGCAGGTCGTGCCGCTTGCCGGTGATCACCATGTCGTCGTCGCGGTCATAGCGCATCCGGGCTGGCCGCCCGGTCAGCCGTGCGGCCAGCGCGCAGGCGATGGCCAGCGCATTGCCCTGGCTTTCCTTGCCACCAAAGCCGCCGCCCATCCGCCGCACTTCGACGCGCACCGCGCTCATCGGCAGGTGCAGCGCATGGGCCACCTTGTGCTGCACTTCCGTCGGATGCTGGGTGGAGGAGTGAACGATCATGTCGCCGCCCTCTTGCGGCAGCGCGGCGGCCACCTGACCTTCCAGATAGAAATGCTCCTGCCCGCCCACCTCGAAGCTGCCTTCGACCACATGCACCGCCCCGGCAATCGCGCGGCCCGCATCGCCCTTGGCCCAGACCACCGGCCCCTGCTCGAACCGGCTCCCCGCCGCCAGCGCGTCATCCACCGTCAACAGCGCCGGCAATTCGCGGTAGGTGACTTTCCCCAACCGCGCTGCCTTGCGCGCCGCAAGGTGGCTGTCGGCGATCACAAGAAAGACCGGCTGGCCCACGTAATGCACCGTCTTGACGGCCAGCAGCGGCTCGTCATGCGCCGAGGGCGAGCAATCCGGCATGTCCGGCAGATCATCCGCACTCAGCACCGCCGCCACGCCCGGTGCGGCCCGTACCGCAGAAAGATCGATCCCGGTGATCTCGCCGTGTGCCACGGTCGACAGGCCGAAGGCCAGATGCAGCGCGTTGCCCGGCAGCGGGATGTCATCCACATACCGCGCCTGACCCGTCACATGCAGCGGGGCCGCGTCATGCGGCAGGGGTTTGCCCATGCTCATGGCGTCACCTCCAGCACGGACACGGGCACGCCGTTCAGATCATGGAAATACCGGATCATCATGTTCTGCGCGGTCTCCATCCGGTAGCCCGCCGAGGCCCGCATGTCGCTCAAGGGCGTGAAATCCCCCGCCATCGCCACGGCCGCCGCCTCAACCGTCGCAAGGCTCCACGCCCGCCCCACCAGCGCCGCCTCCGCGGCCGCCGCCCGCTTCGGCACTCCCGCCATGCCCCCGAACGCGATCCGCGCTCCGGTCACCACACCCGCCTCGACCGTCACGTTGAAACAGCCGCAGACCGCCGAGATATCCTGATCGAACCGCTTCGACAGCTTGTAGCAGCGCAAGTTCGGCGCCGACCCCGGCACCGAAACCCCCGCCACAAACTCGCCCGGAAGCCGGTCCTGCTTGCGGTATTCCAGAAAGAATTTCTCCAGCGCCATCGACCGCATTGCGTCGCCCCGCCGCAGATGCAGCGTCGCGCCCAGCGCGATCAGCGCAGGCGGCCCGTCACCAATGGGCGAGCCGTTGGCGATGTTGCCGCCGATCGTCGCCGCGTTGCGAACCTGCACACTGGCGTAGCGGCGCAAAAGCTCGCCAAAGGACGGCAGGCGCTCCTTCACCGCCTCCAGCAAGGCCGAGATCGTGACCCCCGCCCCGATGTGCAACTGCCCGCCCTGTTCCTCGATGGCCTGCAAGTCGCGCACGCCGTTCAGGAACGCGACCGGCGTCAGGTCGCGCAACTGTTTCGTCACCCAAAGCCCCACATCCGTCGCCCCGGCGATCAGCACGGCCTCAGGGTTCGCCAGATACCATTCTGCCAACGCGTCGCTGTCGCGCGGGTGGAAAGCGCCGGGGGCGCCGCCCCCGGACCCCGGGGATATTTCCGCAAAGAGGAAGGAGGTGTCCGCGTGCATCCACGCCGGCACCGGCGCGGCTTGCGCAGCTTCGGCGGCGCGGATGATCGGGGCATAGCCGGTGCAGCGGCACAGGTTGCCGGCCAGCACGTCGTCATGGTCGCGGCGGCCCTGCGCGTGGCCCACCGCCATCGACACGATGAACCCCGGCGTGCAGAAGCCGCACTGGCTGCCGTGATGGGTGATCATCGCCTGCTGCACCGGATGCAAGCTGCCATCCGGCCCGGCGATGCCTTCCACCGTGCGCACCGCCCTGCCATGCAACTGGGCCAGAAACAGGATGCAGGCGTTCAGCGCCCGTGACCCCTCCGCATCGGTGACCATCACCGTGCAGGCGCCGCAGTCGCCTTCGTTGCAGCCTTCCTTGGTGCCGGTCAGGCCGCGCACCTCGCGCAGCCAATCGAGGAGCGTCCGCGTCGGCGGCTGATCCGCGACCGTCACAGGCGCGCCGTTCAGGAGAAACGAAATCTCCGTCATGTCAAAATCCGCCGCGGTCTCCCCGGTCGAGGCAACCCGTGTGCCCGCCCGATGCGGCGTAAGGCTGGCACACACCCCAAGGGCTTTCTTGCCCCTTCTTTTATAATGACCATGAAGCGCGGAAGGTTGCCACATGGCAAGACATACCTTCTTTGAATTCTTGGAAGCAGTTTCGCCCATAGCCGAAAGAACGGGCAGACCTTTCCCCCGGCACAGCACTTCGCTACCTTTGGCCCATGTCCCAGACCCGATTCATCCACCTCCGCGTCCATACCGAACATTCGCTTCTGGAAGGCGCGGTCCCGGTGAAGAAGCTGGTCGACCTGTGCAAGACGCAAGCGATGCCCGCCGTCGCGGTGACCGACACCAACAACATGTTCGCCGCGTTGGAGTTTTCCGTCACCGCCGCCGGGGCAGGGGTGCAGCCCATTGTCGGCTGCCAGATCTCGGTCGCCTATGATCCCGCGCAACCCGGCGAACGCCCGCGCGCCCCGGCTCCTGTGGTTCTGCTGGCGCAGGACGAGGCTGGCTACCAGAACCTGATGCGTCTCAACACCCGGCTGTACATCGACGGCACGGTCGTCGGCACCGGCGCGCTGCCGCAGGTCACCCTCGATGAACTGGCCGCGCAGTCGGGCGGCCTCCTGTGCCTGACCGGCGGCCCGGATGGCCCGCTTGGCCGCCTCCTTTCCGCCGGGCAAATGCCGAAGGCCCGCGCCCTGTTGCAGCGTCTGGCTGCGATCTACCCGAACCGGCTTTACGTCGAATTGCAGCGCCACCCCGGCCCCGGCGGGCAGTTGCCCGAGGCCGAGGCGCTGGCCGAACGCGGCGCGGTCGAACTCGCTTACGAATTCGGCTTGCCGCTGGTCGCCACCAACGATGTCTACTTCATCAAGGCCGAGATGTATCAGGCGCACGATGCCCTGATCTGCATCGCCGAAGGCGCCTATGTCGATCAGCAGCAGCCCCGCCGCCGCCTGACCCCGCAGCACTATTTCAAGACCGAAGCCGAAATGTGCGCGCTTTTTGCCGATCTGCCCGAGGCGCTGGAAAACACGGTGGAGATTGCCCGCCGCTGCGCCTTTGCCGCCAAGAAGCGCGCGCCGATCCTGCCGAAATTCGCCGATGACGAGGTCAACGAGTTGCGCCGTCAGGCCAACGAAGGGCTGAACGCGCGGCTTGCCGTCATCACCCCCTCGGCCACGCGCGAGGAGTATCAGGCCCGGCTCGATTTCGAACTGGGCATCATCGAAAAGATGGGTTTCCCCGGTTATTTCCTGATCGTGGCCGACTTCATCAAATGGGCCAAGGATCACAACATTCCCGTCGGTCCGGGCCGGGGGTCGGGCGCGGGCAGCCTCGTCGCCTACGCCCTCACCATCACCGACCTCGACCCTTTGCGCTACGCCTTGCTGTTTGAACGCTTCCTGAACCCCGAACGCGTCTCGATGCCCGACTTCGACATCGACTTCTGCATGGACCGCCGCGAAGAGGTGATCCGTTACGTGCAAGACCGCTATGGCCGCGACAAGGTGGGCCAGATCATCACCTTCGGCGCCTTGCTCTCCAAGGCCGCCGTGCGCGACGTGGGCCGCGTCTTGCAGATGTCCTACGGGCAGGTGGACCGGCTGTCGAAGATGATCCCGGTCGAAGGCGTGAAGCCGGTGTCGATCACCAAGGCCTTGGCCGATGAACCGCGCCTGCGCGAAGCCGCGAAGGAAGAGGTGGTGGGCCGCCTTCTCGACTATGCCGCCCAGATCGAAGGCCTCTATCGCAACGCCTCCACCCACGCCGCCGGTGTCGTGATCGGCGACCGCCCGCTTGACCAGTTGGTGCCGCTTTACCAAGACCCGCGCTCCGACATGCCCGCGACCCAGTTCAACATGAAATGGGTCGAAGCCGCCGGTCTGGTGAAGTTCGACTTTCTGGGCCTCAAGACCCTGACCGTGATCCAGAACGCGATGGACCTTCTGGCGCTGCGTGGCATCAAGTTTGACATCAATCTGATCCCTCTCGACGACAAGCCCAGTTACGAGCTTTACGCCGCCGCCAAGACCGTCGCCGTGTTTCAGGTGGAAAGCTCCGGCATGATGGACGCGCTTCGGCGCATGAAGCCGACCTGCATCGAGGATATCGTGGCTTTGGTGGCGCTCTACCGCCCCGGCCCGATGGAAAACATCCCCGCCTATTGCGAGGTCAAGAACGGCCTGCGCGACCTTGAATCGATCCATCCCACCATTGACCACATCCTCGCCGAGACCCAGGGCATCATCGTTTACCAAGAACAGGTGATGCAGATCGCGCAGGTCATGGCGGGCTATTCCCTTGGCGGTGCCGACCTTCTGCGCCGCGCGATGGGCAAGAAGATCGCCGAGGAGATGGCCAAGGAACGCCCGAAATTCATCGAAGGCGCCAAGGCCACCCACAACATCGACGCCAGGAAGGCTGGCGAAGTGTTCGACCTTCTGGAGAAATTCGCCAACTACGGTTTCAACAAATCCCACGCCGCCGCCTACGCCGTGGTCAGCTACCAGACCGCCTACCTCAAGGCGAACTATCCAGCCGAATTCATGGCCGCCGTGATGAACTGCGACCTCCACCTCACCGACAAGCTTGCCGTCTACAAGCGCGAGGTCGACAAGCTGGGCATCAAGACCATCGCGCCCTGCGTCAACGCCTCCCTCGCCACCTTCACCGTGCGCGACGGTGCCCTCGTCTACGGCCTCGGTGCCTTGAAAAACGTCGGCGTCGACGCGATGCAGTTGATCGTGCAAGCCCGCGCCGACAAACCCTTCGCCACCCTCTTCGATTTCGCCCGCCGCGTGGACCTCAAGCGCATCGGCAAGCGCCCGCTCGAAATGCTCGCCCGCGCCGGTGCCTTCGACCAGCTCGACCCCAACCGCGCCCGCGTGTTCGAGGCCCTCGACCCCCTCGTCGCCTACTCCGCCGCGATCCACGAGGCGAAGTCCTCCACCCAGGTCTCCCTCTTCGGCGAGGCGGGCGCCGACATCCCCGAACCCCGACTTCCGTTCCGCGACGACTGGCTCGCCATCGAACGCCTCACCCAGGAACATCAGGCGATCGGCTTCTACCTCTCCGGCCACCCGCTTGACGACTACATGTCCGCGCTGAAACGCAAGGGCGTCGACACCCTCACCGAGCTCACCGCCAAAGCCGAACGCGCCCCCCTCATCGCCAAACTCGCCGGCTCCGTCTCCGCCCGGCAGGAACGCAAATCCGCCAAGGGCAACCGTTTCGCCTTCGTCTCCCTCTCCGACCCGACCGGGCTTTACGAAGTCACCGTGTTCTCCGACACGCTCGAGGCCTCCCGCGACCTTCTCGAACCCGGCCGCAACGTCGTCCTCACCGTCAAGGCCGAGCTGGAGGGCGACACCCTGAAACTCCTCGCCAACCACGTCCAGGCCATCGACGCCGTCGCCGATCAGGCCGGGGCACAAGACCTCCGCATCCACATCAACCAGCCCTCCGCGATCCAGTCCCTCCTCACCCTCCTCCCGAAACTCGAAGGCCGCACCCGCGCCCGCCTCACCCTCACCGCCCATTTCGACGCGGGCCACGAGGCCGACATCCCCCTCCCGCAGACCTACCCCGTCACCCCCCAGATCCGCGCCGCCATCAAGGCGATCCAGGGCGTCGTGATGGTGGAGGAGGTGTAGCGCCCGCCCGCCTCACCCGCCCTTAACGCCCCCCGCGTCTCCTCGCCGAAAAGGAGCACGCCGATGGACCCCCTCATCCACATCCCCCTCACCGAGATCGACCCCCACGCCCTCCTGCGCGACCGCACCACCCTCGACCCCACGGCCCTCACCGAACTCCAAACCTCGATCCTCCTCGACGGCCTCCGCACGCCGATCGAGGTCTGGCGCCTGACAACGGAGCGTGAGGGCCACCTCTACGGCCTCATCTCCGGCCTCCGCCGCCTCACCGCCGCCCGCGCCCTCGGCCTCGCCACCATCCCCGCCTTCCTCCGCACCCCCGCCTCGCTCCCCGCCGCCATGGCCGCGATGGTGACGGAAAACGAGATCCGCGCCCCCGTCACCCCGTGGGAAAAAGGCGCGCTCATCATGGCGAGCGTCGAGGAGGGCCACTTCCCCACCCCCGACGCCGCCGTGGCCGCCCTCTACCCGGCCCTCGCCCGTCAGGCCCGCACGCGCCTGCGCGCCTTCGCGATGGTGGTGGAGGCGCTGACCGGCCTCCTCACCACGCCCGAACGGCTGTCGACTCGCGCCATGGAACGCCTCGCCGCCGCCCTCCGGGGCGATATGGAGGACCTGATCCGCGCCACCCTCACCCCCCTCGCCGGTCACGCGCTTGATCTGCAATGGTCAAGCCTGCTGCCGATCCTGGGCGAGAAACCCGACCCCGAAGCCCTCCCCGGCCGCCCCCGCAAACTGTTGCAGTTGCGTCAAGGCCTGACGATCCGAAGGGAAGCCTGCCGCGAAGGCTGGGTGCTGCGGTTCACGGGGCCAGAGGCGAAACGGGGAGGTCTGGACGATGACGTGATGGACGAAATCGAACGCTGGTTTCAGCAAAGCTGAAGCGGTTCAGATTTACTCCAAAAATAGTTCATCTACCGTGCTGTCACTATCCTTTGCAAACTTAGGGTCAGGACTCGTTCTCGCATCATAGCCAGAACATGACTGTTGCGGCGAGGGCGACGGCGGAGAGGAAGACCTTCGGGCATCTGTCGTAGCGTGTTGCGACCCGCCGCCAGTCCTTGAGCCGCCCGAACATGATCTCGATCCTGTTGCGTCGTTTGTAGCGGCGCTTGTCATGCTTGATGGGTTTGCCGCGCGACTTCCTGCCGGGAATGCAGGGCTTTATCCCCTTGTCTTTCAACGCTTCCCTGAACCAGTCAGCGTCATAGCCACGGTCGGCCAGCAACCACTCCGCCTTTGGCAGGCTGCCCAGCAGGGCCGCCGCACCGGTGTAGTCGCTGACCTGGCCGGCGGTCATGAAGAAGCGGATCGGGCGGCCCTCGGCGTCGGTGACGGCATGCAACTTGGTGTTCATGCCGCCCTTGGTTCGGCCGATCAGACGGCCCCTCTGGTCGCCGGGCCCCCCTTTTTCGACCGCAGGCTGGTCGCCGTGCGGTGTGCCTTCAGGTAGGTCGCGTCGATCATCACCGTCTTCGGAACGGCTGCCTCGGCGGTCAGGCCATCCATCATTCGGGCGAAGACACCCTTGTCGCTCCACCGCTTCCAACGGTTGTAGAGGGTCTTCGGCGGGCCATATTCCTTCGGCGCATCGCACCAGCGCAAGCCATTGCGATTGATGAAGATTATGCCGCTCAACACCCGCCGGTCGTCGACCCGCGGCTTGCCGTGGCTCTTGGGAAAGAAGGGCTGCAGCCGCGCCATCTGCGCGTCCGTCAGCCAAAAAAGGTTGCTCATCGGTCAGTCTCCTTGCGGAGGCTGAATCACGCCAAGAGCGGATGATCAATGGGTCCTGACCCTAGCTTTATTCCTAACGAGGAAGCCTTAACAAATCCTTAACCCAACCCCCTAACCCCTTGATATCCCACACCCCACCCGAGTGTCCCACGGTGGGACAGGGCGGCTGGCCGAACGGCCCCGGCTTCCCCCAAAGCCTCTCCTCACCAATGCGGCGGTCTCACGTTGGCCGCCGGGGCCTCCCCGAAGCCCGCCTCCCGCTCCGCTTCCCTTTCCGCCAGCATCGCCGCCAGCCGGGTCAGCCGGTCAATCTCTCGCCCCTGACCGGCCACCACATCCGACAGATCCTCCACCGCCCGCATCAGGTGGGCGATCCTTTCCTCCAGTGCCTCGGTCCGGTCCATCCCTCACCCCCGCTTGCCGCCCCCCCGGCCATTCGATACACGGGGGCCGCGACGATAGGCGAAGGGCCCCACCGATGGCAAACGACAAATCCCCCCGCCGCCCGAGGGCCGAGACCCCCAAGGGTTTCCGCGATTATTTCGGCGCCGAGGTCACCGCCCGCAAGGCCATGCTCGACGCCATCGCCGAGGTCTACCACCGCTACGGCTTCGACCCTCTGGAAACCAGCGCCGTCGAAACCGTCGAAGCCCTCGGCAAGTTCCTCCCCGACGTCGACCGCCCGAACGAAGGCGTGTTCGCCTGGCAGGACGAGGATCAGGACTGGCTCGCGCTGCGCTACGACCTCACCGCCCCCTTGGCCCGCGTCGCCGCCCAGTACCGCAACGACCTGCCCAGCCCCTACCGCCGCTACGCGATGGGCCCGGTCTGGCGGAACGAGAAGCCGGGTCCGGGCCGCTTCCGCCAGTTCTACCAGTGCGACGCCGACACGGTAGGCAGCGCCTCCCTCGCCGCTGACGCCGAAATCTGCGCCATGCTGGCCGATGCCTTGGAAACCGTAGGCATTCCCCGCGGTGACTACGTGGTGCGTGTCAACAACCGCAAGGTCCTGAACGGCGTGATGGAGGTCGCGGGCCTTTCCGGCGACGACAAAGACACCGAACGCGGCATCGTCCTGCGCGCCATCGACAAGATCGACCGGCTTGGCGACGCCGGCGTGCGCGCCCTCCTCGGCGAAGGCCGCAAGGACGACAGCGGGGATTTCACCAAGGGTGCAGGGCTTGGCCACGAGCAGGCAGAGGTCGTGATGGGCTTCATGGCCGCAAAACGTGGCACCGGGGTCGAAACAGTGGCCCGTCTGCGAGAGTTGGTGGGAGCCTCGGCCATCGGGTCGGAAGGCGTGGCCGAGTTGGAGTCGATAGCCGACCTTCTGGCGGCGCAGGGCTACGGCCCCGACCGCATCGTGATCGACCCTGGCGTCGTGCGCGGCCTCGGCTATTACACGGGGCCGGTCTATGAGGCGGAGCTGACCTTCGAGATCCTTGATGAAAAAGGCCGCAAGCGGCAGTTCGGCTCGGTCGCGGGCGGCGGTCGATATGACGGGCTGGTAAAGCGGTTCACCGGGCAGGACGTGCCTGCAACCGGCGTTTCCATCGGAGTGGACCGGCTTCTCGCTGCGTTGCGGGCCAAGGGTCGCGTGCAGAGCGACGAGGCGGGGCCAGTCGTGGTGACGGTGATGGACCGCGAGCGGATGGCCGATTACATGGCGATGGTCGGTGATCTGCGGCAGGCCGGTATCCGGGCAGAGGTCTACCTTGGCAATCCGAAGAACTTTGGCAACCAGTTGAAGTATGCCGACAAGCGTCAGTCCCCCATCGCGGTGATCCAGGGCGGCAACGAAGTGGCGGCGGGCACGGTGATCCTGAAGGACCTGATCCTTGGCGCCAAGATTGCTGAAAGCGCCACGTTGGAGGAATGGAAGGATCGCCCTGCACAGGTCGAGGTCCTGCGCGAAAGTCTGGTGGCTGCCGTGCGAAAGATGCTGGCGCAATGACGCCGAAGGCGGCGATCCGGGCCGAGGCCGAGCGGTTGCATGCCGTCTTTGTCGCCGCGGGGGCGGTGCCGGTGGAGGCGGATATCCTTTTGCCCGCAGAAACGCTCCTTGATCTCTATGGCGAGGATATCCGGGCGCGGGCCTATGTGACGCAAGACCCGGCGCGCGGCGAGATGATGCTGCGGCCGGATTTTACGGTGCCGGTCGTGCAGGCGCATATGGCGCATGGGGCGGAGCCGGCGCGGTACTGCTACCTGGGCGAGGTGTTTCGCAAGCAGGATCGCGTGTCGGAGCGTGCGCCGGAATACTTGCAGGTTGGCTTCGAGGTGTTTGACCGGACCGCGCCGGAATCGGCGGATGCCGAGGTCTTCGCGCTGTTCCAGTCGATGCTCGCTGACCTGGGCTTGCGGCCGGCGACGGGCGACATTGGCATCCTCATGGCGGCGGTGCGCGGGCTGGAGACGACGCCGCGGCGGCGGGCGGCACTGTTGCGGCACATCTGGCGTCCGAAGCGGTTTCGCGCGCTCTTGGACCGCTTCGCCGGACGGGCGCCGGTGCCTGCCGCGCGGTCGGCCTTGTTGGAGCGGCTGGCGAGAGGCTCGCCCGAGGCGCTGATCGCAGAGGCTGGGACGTTCGTCGGGCTGCGCTCGGCCAAGGAAATCGCCGCGCGGGCTGAGAATTTGCTGGAGGATGCCGGGGCCAGGCCGATCTCGGCACCGGAAGCGGCGATGCTGTATGACCTGTTGACGCTGGAGGCGCCCGCAGCAGCGGCATTGGCACATCTGCGGGGCATCATGCCGATGTTGCCGGCAATCGGCCCGGCAGTGGACCGGTTCGCATTGAGGCTGGAGGCCTTGGCAGCGCGGGGGGTGGATGTTGACCGGCTGCCGTTCGAGGCGAGCCACGGGCGGACTTCGCTGGAATACTACGACGGGTTCGTGTTCAGCTTTCATGCGGCGGACCCAGCGCTGCCGCCGGTTGCGTCGGGCGGGCGCTATGATGCGTTGACTGCCGTCCTTGGGGCCGGGGCGTCGATCCCGGCGGTGGGTGGCGTGATCCGGCCGGGGCTGGTGGTGCGGTTGCGGGGGGCGGCATGATCAAGATCGGGGTGCCGTCGAAGGGCCGTCTGATGACAGAGACCTTCGCCTGGTTCGGGGCGCGGGGGCTTGCGATGCGGCGGACCGGCGCGGAGCGGGAATATTCCGGCGCGGTCGAGGGGATGGAGGGGGTGGAGCTGCTGTTGCTGGCCGCCTCGGAGGTGCCGCGTGAGCTGGAGGCGGGGCGGATTGATCTGGGTGTGACCGGGACGGACCTGGTGCGCGAGGAGTTGGCGGACTGGTCTGCTGTCGTGGCCGAGGTGGCGCCGCTTGGGTTCGGGCAGGCGGATCTGATCCTGGCGGTGCCGTCGGTCTGGGTGGACGTGGACACGCTGGATGATCTGGATGCGGCGGCGGCGGCGTTTCGGGCGACGCATGGGTTTCGGCTGCGGATCGCGACCAAGTATCACCGGTTGGTGCGGGAATTTCTGACCGAAAACGGGGTCGCGGATTATCAGCTGGTGGGTAGCCTTGGGGCCACGGAGGGGACGGTGAAGAACCTGACGGCCGAGGCGATTGCAGATATCACCTCGTCTGGGGAGACCTTGAGGGCGAACCATTTGAAGGTGCTGTCGGACGGGCTGATCTTGCGGTCGGAGGCGGTGCTGTTTCGGGCGAAGGGGTCGGGGGAGGACCTTGGGCCGTTGCTGGGGCGGCTTGGGGTGTGACGGCTGTCCCACCGTGGGACACTTTTCCGGATTAATGAAAACAAATGGTTACGAAGCGCGTTTAACCCCGCGTTAGGTTTTGGCCTTGCTGACGATGGCCACGCCAAGGCCTGCGAGGGCCAGCCCGGCCCAAGCCAAGGGGGGCATCGCCTCGCCCAGCAAGGGCCAGGCGAAAAGGGCGGAAAGCGCCGGGACCAGATAGAAAAGCGCGGAAACGCGGGCCACCTGCCCGGCGCGGATCATCGCGAGGAGGAGTGTCATGGCCAGAAGCGAGTTGCCGATCACGAGGTAGGCGAGGGCGGCAGCAAACTCGGCGTTCCAGGTGACGGCCATGTTTTCGGTCGCCCAAGCGGCGGGCAGGGTGAAGGCGGCGCCGGTGGCATACTGGATCAGGTTCGAGGTGACGGGGTGGTGCGTTACGCCGAAGCGCTTTTCCCACAGCGTGCCGGCGGTGATGCCGAACAGCGCAAGCACGGTGCAGGCGACGCCGAACAGGTCTTCGGCGGCAATGCTGGAGCGGCCGAAGATTACCAGCGCCGCCCCGGCAAGGCCAAGGGCGAGGCCGAGCCAGCCGCGCGGCGACGTCGCCTCGCCCACAAAGCGGGGGGCGGCGAGAGCGACGAGAATCGGTTGCAGGCAGACGATAATCGCGACGCCGCCCGCCGAGACGCCGGATTTGAACGCGACGTAGCACAGGCCAAAATAAACCACCTGAATCAGGAAGCCGACGATGGCGATATCGGCCCAGGCGCGCGGCGTTTTCGGCATCGGCGGGCGCAGGATCAGCGCGAGCGGGATCATCAGGACGAGCACGCAGCTGTAGCGCAGCGCGAGGAGGGTCAGCGGTTGCGCGTGTTCGAGGCCGAGTTTAGCGATGGCAAAGCCGGCCGACCAGAGGACAAGGAAGATGGCCGGGGCGGCAAGGAGCAAGGGACGCGGCATGCGCGAGTGATGGCGGGTTTTTACCGGGAAGGGAAGGGTGCGCCGCCAGCGTTGCACGGGGGGCTGTCTGCCCCCCGCACCCCCCGAGAGTATTTCCGGAAAAGAGCAAGGGATTTGCCCTTTTTTACAAATACTCCCCGCGGAGCGTTCCGCCGAGGATGCCGGGCGCGCCGACGGGATGGTTGGGTCAGCGCAGGCCGATGTCCGCGAGCGCCTGGGCGAGGGCCGGGGGGAGGGGGTCTTCGCGTTCGCGACCCTTGACGAGATCGCGCGGGCTGTCCGAGGGGTCGAGGTAGCGCCAGCCTTGGAAGGGGCGCCGCGGGGCGGCTTCGGTCCGGATGATGTCGGCGTCGAGGATCATGGCGCAGCGGGTGATGCCGTCGCCTTCGGTGATCTGTTCGAGGCCGAGGATGCGCTGGCGGCAGAGGATGATGCCCTTGATGACCCAGTAGAGCGAGCCGCCGTCAAGGATATCGGCTTCGCGTTTGGGGAACATGCGGGTGACGTGGATGGCGCGACCGGGGGGCCAGCGGTGGCGCTGGCTGGATTGCCAATCGGCGAGGTCTTCGATGCTGTCGGCACCGACGCAGAGTTTCAGGATGTTCACGGGCATCGGGCGAACATAGCGGGGCGGCGGGGGAGTGCAAGCCGGGGCTAGTCGGGTTTCCTTTCTTGGCCCGGATCACGGGCGAAGCCTGCCGGGCCGCGCCCTCCCCCCCCCCCCCGGGAGGGCGCCTTTGCAGCGTTGGTTACCCGAACGCCGGTGGGAGGGGCGAAGCCATAAAACACTTTCACCGGGCGTTGGTGCGCCCGCCCGAGGGACGGCGCCGCCCTCTGTTGCGCTTGAGGCATGGGGTGGTGTATCTTGTGGTCTCGCCCTGACTTATCCACAAGCCCAAGGACACATCGCCCCATGTCGCGATTCTCAGCGCCCATTGCCGAAGCCATCTGGGACATGAAGTATCGCTTCAAGGATGCTGACGGCACAGCGATTGACGGCACGGTGGAGGATACGTGGCGGCGGATTGCGCGGGCTTTGGCGGAGGTGGAGGCCGATCCAGTGAAATGGGAGGCGGAGTTCTACGCCGCGCTGGAGGATTTCAAATACCTGCCGGCGGGGCGGATCACGGCGGGGGCCGGGACGGGGCGGAGTGTCACCCTCTTCAACTGCTTTGTCATGGGGACCATCCCCGACAGCATGGGCGGCATCTTCGACGGGCTGAAGGAGGCCGCGCTGACGATGCAGCAGGGCGGCGGAATCGGCTATGATTTCAGCACGATCCGGCCGCGCGGGGCAGAAGTGAAGGGGGTGGCGGCCGACGCCTCTGGCCCCTTGAGCTTCATGGATGTGTGGGATGCGATGTGCCGCACGATCATGTCGGCAGGATCGCGCCGGGGTGCCATGATGGCGACGATGCGCTGTGACCATCCGGACATCGAGGCTTTCATCGAAGCGAAGAAAGACCCGGCGCGGCTGCGGATGTTCAACCTTTCCGTGCTGGTGACCGATGCGTTCATGGCGGCGGTAAAGGCGGACGGGCCGTGGGAACTGGTGTTCGACGGGCGGGTGTACCGGACGGTCGAGGCGCGCGATCTGTGGAACCGGATCATGCGCAACACCTATGATTTCGCGGAGCCGGGGGTGATCTTCATCGACCGGATCAACGCGGCGAACAACCTGAGTTATGTCGAGACGATTGCCGCGACGAACCCGTGTGGCGAGCAGCCGTTGCCGCCCTATGGCGCGTGCCTGTTGGGGTCGATCAACCTGGCCGCGCTGGTGACGGATGCGTTCGGGGCGGGGGCGGCGTTGGACATGGGTGCGCTCGACCGGTTGGTGCGGGTGGCTGTGCGGATGATGGACAACGTGGTGACGGCGAGCCGGTTTCCTTTGCCGCAGCAGGAGGCCGAGGCGCGGGCGAAGCGGCGGATCGGGTTGGGCGTGACGGGGCTGGCGGATGCGCTGCTGATGCTGGGAGAACGCTATGGCTCGGTCGAGGCGGCGGCGCTGACGGAGGACTGGATGCACGCGATTGCGCGGTCAGCTTATCTGGCGTCGGTTGATCTGGCGAAGGAGAAGGGGGCGTTCCCGCTGTTTGACGCTGAGAAATATTTGGCGTCGGGGACAATGCTGGGGATGGACGCGGACGTGCGAGCCGCGATTGGCAAGCACGGGATCAGGAATGCGCTGTTGACCAGCATTGCGCCGACGGGGACGATTTCCCTGTATGCGGGGAACGTGTCGAGCGGGATCGAGCCGGTGTTCGCCTATGCCTACACGCGCAAGGTGTTGCAGAAGGACGGCAGCCGGACCGAGGAAGAGGTTGTCGATTACGCGGTGCGGCTGTGGCGGGAGACGTTCGGCGAGGCGGCGCTGCCGGCGCATTTCGTGAACGCTCAGACCTTGCCGCCCTTGGATCATGTGCGGATGCAGGCCGCGGCGCAGAAGTGGGTGGACAGCAGCATCTCAAAGACGATCAACTGCCCGGCGGACATCAGTTTCGATGAGTTCAAGGAGGTCTACATGGCCGCCTGGGATCAGGGTTGCAAGGGCTGCACGACGTACCGGCCGAACGAGGTGACGGGGTCGGTGCTGACGGTAAGCGAGAAGGCCGAGGCGAAGCCGGTGCCGGTGACGCAGGGTGAGGTTGTGTATCTGAGCGATCCGCTGGAACGGCCGGGGGCGCTGGAGGGGCAGACCTACAAGGTGAAGTGGCCGGGGTCGGAGCATGCGCTTTACATCACCATCAATGACATTGTGATCGCGGGGCATCGGCGGCCGTTCGAGGTATTCATCAATTCCAAGAACATGGAGCATTTCGCCTGGACCGTGGCGTTGACGCGGATGATCTCGGCGGTGTTCCGGCGCGGGGGGGATATTTCCTTTGTCGTGGAGGAGTTGAAGGCGGTGTTCGATCCGCGCGGCGGGGCGTGGATGGAGGGGAAATACATCCCCTCGATTCTTGCGGCGATCGGCGGGGTGATCGAGCGGCATCTGATCGAAATCGGGTTCATCGCGGGCGAGGGGTTGGGATTGAAGTCCGACCCGAAGGCCGAGTTGATGGTAGTGGGTGAGGCACCGCGCGGTCCGGCCTGTTCCAGCTGTGGCGCCTATGAGATGCGGATGGTCGAAGGCTGCATGACCTGCGGCAACTGCGGCCATTCGAAGTGTGGGTGAGCGGTGCAGGCGCGCCGGGTCGGGGCGCTACAGATTGTGAACTGGCTGACTGAAGCTATCGGGCGTAGACTCGGGGCACCTAACCTCAGGGAGGACGGAATGCCCAAGTTCATCGTCGAAAGAAACATTCCCGGCGCTTCCAAACTGACCCGTAGCGAGCTTTGCGACATCGCGGCCAAGTCAAATGCCGTGGTTGCCGGGCTGGGGGTGCCTTATGTCTGGCATCATACCTATGCCGCGGGTGACAAGCTGTATTGCGTGCATGAGGCCGACAGCGCGGAGGCGATCTACCGGCACGCCAAAGAAGGTGGCTTCCCGGCTGACCTGGTTGCAGAAATCGCCAACACCTTCGGGCCGGACGCGGCGTATATCCCGGCGTAACGCGTGTGACTGCCGCTTTCGGCCGAGGGGATGATTGGTGCACCTCGCGTCACGCCGGACTGCCGAATGTGCGGTTTCGGCAGGGTTCGGCGTGACGCCTAGCTGCGCAGCAGTGCCACGTCGGCCTTGAGCCACAGAAGATAGCACAGCACCAGAAGCGCGCTTGCGGCAAGTGGTTGGGCGGGGCCGCCGGCTATGGCCTTTTGCGCCTCGATCAGGACTGCGACGAGGGCGGGGATCCGGCTGGCCACCACGGTCAGGCGGAAGGCGTTCGGCCCCACAGGCAGACGTGCCTGCATGTTGGGCGGCAGGGCGCTGCCGAATTTTCCGGCGGCGTGAAGAAGGCCGGAGGTTGCTGCAAGTTCGGGTTGGCCGAGGAGAAAGAGGCCAAGTGCCAGCGCCAGCGCGCCCCAGCCGGAAGAAAGGTCGCCCAGCCGGTTCTGCCCTGCATCGGGCGGGGCACCGTTGGCCCAGGCACGGTGGTAGCGTTCGCCGCTCCAGAAGAAGATCAGCATGGCGAGGGTGATCGCGGTCGCGCCAAGGCTGCCGACGAAGTAATCGACCACAGCCGATGCGCCGTAGCCAGGGCCTGCGCCGGCGACGGCAGTGGCTGCTGCGACGTGCAGCGCCAACCCGCCCGCAAGGCCAAGCCCGTTGCCAAGGTTGTAAAGACCGCCGGGTCCACTGATCCGTTGCGCGATCTGCCGGTTCAGCATCGTCAGTTGGACGGTCATGTCGCGCCTTCATTGCCCGTGGTGTGCGGCTGATCGCCTGTTGTGCGATGCGCAGGAAACGGGCGCTGTTCCCTAGGGAACGCCAAAAATGCAGGCGGGTTGTGGACGGCTGTCGCGGGCGCACAAAGAACCGCTGGGCTGACAACGCGGCTATAGGCAGAAGCGGCCTCATCTGCTAATCCTTGCATATAAAAGCAAGAAAAGAGCAGGCAGACAGGCAATGGGGACCGGCGCAGAGGCGACGTTCGTAATTTCATGGCGGCAAACGGAAATCGGCGGGATGCCTGCTGGTGCGGTGCATGGGCTGGTGCCGGGAGCAACCTGGAGCTGGACCGGGCAGGCGGCGCGGCTTGACGGGCCAGACGTGCCGCTGTTGCTGGGGGCAGAGGCGATGACGGCGCTGCGCCACAGAGCGGCACGCGCGGTGCGGCGGATGCTGGGGCACGAGGCGGAAACGGTGAAAGACGATCCGGTCACGCGCGATGAGCCGATCACGCCGGACGAGGGTTTTGTGGTCAGCGATGGCCCGCGCCGCTATCACGTTCGCATCCTGCATTCCGGCGAGACGGGCGCGCGGATGGTGCTGTTTCAGGGCGAGTTGCCCCCGCGCAACCGGATCTTGCGGATCACGCGGGTCAGGGTCGACCCCAAGGCGGGGCTGGCGCAGGATCGGGGGGTGATCTGCTTTACCCCCGGCGCGCGGCTGATGACGCTCGGAGGAGCGCGCCTGATCGAAACCCTGCGCCCCGGTGATCTGGTGCAGACGGCGGATGATGGCGCGCTGCCGGTGTTGTGGATCGGTCAGCGTGACCTGACGGCAGACTGTCTGCGCGCGGCACCTCGGCTGCGCCCGATCAGGTTTCAGGCAGGGGCCTTCGGGATCGGCCGGCCGGACGGCGCGCTGACGGTGTCGCCACAGCACCGGATGGTTCTGGCGACCGCGCCGTTGCGGGCCTTGTTCAACACCGACGAGGCGCTGGTGGCGGCGGCCGACATGGTCGACGGCCGCGCGGTGCGGGTGGATCTGGCACCCGAAGGCGTGCGCTATGTGCATCTGCTGCTGGAGCGGCACAGCATCGTCTTTGCCAACGGGCTGGCCACCGAAAGTTTCCACCCCGCGGGGATGGACCTTGCGACCATGACCCTGGCCGACCGCGAGCGGCTGGCCCATGTCATGCCGGAGCTGGAGGCAGACCCGGAAGGCTATGGCCCTTATGCCCGGCGCAGCCTGACATCGGCCGAGGCCGCGATCCTGCGGCACGATCTGGCGGCGTGACCTGCGCTGGTTGACACCACCCGGAGCGCCTGTATAAGCCGCTCCAGTCCCGGAAGCGATTCCGGGGCTTTTCATTGGTGTTGGTGGCTTCCGCAAGGAATGACCTGTCGGCCCCGGATCAAGTCCGGGGCAAAGGACAACGCCCTTCGTGACCACTCTGAGGCCCGTAAAGTGGGAACCGCTTTTCGGACAAGCCGAAAGAGCAACAATTGAAGGAGATCAGCGGTGACCAAACGCACCTCTGCCAAATACAAACTTGACCGCCGGATGGGCGAGAACATCTGGGGCCGTCCGAAATCCCCGGTGAACAAGCGTGAATACGGCCCCGGCCAGCACGGCCAGCGCCGCAAGAACAAGCTGTCCGACTTTGGCACGCAGCTGCGCGCCAAGCAGAAGCTGAAGGGCTATTACGGCGACCTGACCGAAAAGCAGTTCCGCAAGATCTATGGCGAAGCGGAGCGCGTGAAGGGCGACACCGGCGAGATGCTGATCGGCCTGCTGGAGCGTCGTCTGGACGCGGTGGTGTTCCGCGCCAAGCTGGTGCCGACGATCTGGTCGGCACGTCAGTTCGTGAACCACGGCCACGTCACGGTGAACGGCAAGCGCGTCAACATCGCGTCTTACCGTGTGTCGGAAGGCGACATCATCGAGGTTCGCCAGAAGTCCAAGCAGATGGGCCTGATCCTGGAAGCCATCGCGCTGACCGAGCGTGACGTTCCCGATTACCTGGAAGTCGACCACAACAAGATGATCGTGAAGTTCGTCCGCACTCCGGCGCTGGGCGATGTGCCTTACGCCGTGAAGATGGAGCCGAACCTGGTCGTCGAATACTACGCGAAGAACTAACCGTTCGCGGGACAGTGATTGCAGGGGGCCGTGCCGCGAGGTGCGGCCCTTTTGATTTGAGAGCGCGTGGTGAATGGGGGCTGATCGGTTCGCTTTCCTGCGCTATGTGGGGTGAGGGCACGGGGGCGGCCCTTTGTTTGAGGGATGAGTGACATGACGGACAAGCCGAATCTTGAAACGCGCTTCGAGC
This sequence comes from uncultured Alphaproteobacteria bacterium, assembly GCA_963822435.1. GTDB lineage: Bacteria > Pseudomonadota > Alphaproteobacteria > Rhodobacterales > Rhodobacteraceae > JAUYQR01. Next base: position 293,146 of record CAWGHN010000003.1, on the reverse strand, counting down.
AGGGGCTTTTCGCCAGCCGCTGGTTGATGGCGCCGATGTATCTTGGGCTGGTCGTGGCGCTGGCGATGATGTCGTTCATCTTCGTGCGCGAGCTGTTCTACTATGTGCCAAAGCTGATGGAGATGACGGCGGAGGATACCATCCTCGCTGCGCTGACGCTGATCGACCTGACGCTGGCGGCGAACCTTTTGCTGATCGTGCTGTTTTCCGGCTACGAGAATTTTGTGTCGAAGTTTGATTTCGATGCCGGTGCGGACCGGCCGGAATGGATGGGCAAGGTCGATTTCAGCGGGCTGAAGATGAAGCTGATCGCGTCTATCGTGGCGATTTCGGGGATTCATCTGCTGAAGAAATTCATGGAAATCCGCGACATCGATTCTGCGGTGATGTTCGGGCAATCCGAGATGATGTGGCTGGTGATCATCCACCTGACCTTTGTGGTCTCGGGCGTGCTGATGGCGCTGATGGATTTTCTGCAGGCCAGATCCTACAAAGGCTGAAGGAACAGCAATGAGCTACGAGGTTCACGCCCGCATTGACGGGCCTTTGGTGATGATCGGTTTCGGGTCAATCGGGCGCGGGGTGCTGCCGCTGATCGAACGGCACATCGCGTTTGACCGAGATGCCTTCACGATTATCGAACCGTCGGGCGAGTTTGGCGGTCTGCTGGCGGAGCGCGGGCTGCGGCATCTGCAATTGGCACTGGTGCCTGACAACTTCACCGAGGTGCTGACCGGGCTGTTCCCGGACGGCAAGGGCATGGTGGTGAACCTGTCGGTCGACGTGGACTCGATCGAGCTGATGCTGCTGTGCCAGAAGCTTGGCGTGCAATACATCGACACCGTGGTGGAGCCTTGGCCGGGGTTCTACTTCGGCTCGACCTTGCCGAACGCCGAGCGGACGAATTATCCCCTGCGTGAAAAGGTGCGGGCGCTGGGCAAGGAGTTTGACGGCGGGCCTACGGCGGTGTCGTGCTGCGGTGCCAATCCGGGGATGGTGTCGTGGCTGTTGAAAGAGGCGCTGCTGCGGCTGGCGGCGGATACCGGGATACCGGCAGCGCCTGCCAGTCGTGACGATTGGGCGCGGCTGGCAATGACGCTTGGCGTCAAGGGCGTGCATGTGGCCGAACGCGACACCCAGATCTCGGAGCGGGCGCGGCCGCCGGGGGTGTTCGTCAACACCTGGTCGGTCGACGGGCTGTTGTCCGAAGGTTACCAGCCGGCGGAACTGGGCTGGGGCACGCATGAAAAGCGGCTGCCGCGCAACGGCCATGCCTTCGATTTCGGCGCGGGCTATGCGATCTGGATCGACCGCCCCGGCGCCGATACGCGGGTGCGGTCCTGGTGCCCCGGCGTCGGCCCGCAATTCGGATTTGTCGTGACACATAACGAGGCGCTGTCGATCCCGGATTACTACACCGTCTGGGACGGGCCGCAGGCGGTCTACCGCCCCACCTGCCACTACGCCTACCACCCCTGCGCCGACGCGATCTTGTCGCTGCACGAAATCAATGGCTCAGGTTTGTTGCCGGAGAAGAAACATATCCTGACCGCAGACGAGATTGTTGCGGGTGGCGACGATCTTGGCGTGTTCCTTTACGGCCATGCCAAGGGCGCGATGTGGTATGGCTCGCGTCTGTCGTGCGCCGAGGCGCGGGAGCTGGCGCCCTACCAGAACGCAACGGGCATGCAGGTCACAAGCGCGGTGCTGGCGGCGATGGTCTGGGTGGCGGAAAATCCGCGCGCGGGCTTTGTCGAGGCCGACGAGATGGACCATGCGCGCTGCCTTGCGGTGCAGCGGCCCTACCTTGGGCAGATTGAATGTCACTACACCGACTGGACGCCGCTTGATCACCGGATCAACCGCTTTGCCGAGGACCGTGACGACAGCGATCCGTGGCAGTTCGTGAACTTTCTGGCCGACTGACCAGACGGAGCGCCCTGACGGGCGCACGTTTCCGTCCGGTCGGTGCGTTGGCGCCGCAAGGCGCGCAATAAGTCACGGGTGGGTAGGGCGGAAGTCTCTGGCCTTGTGGGCACGGGGCGGCTAAGAACGCCTCGAGTTTCGGGGGAGACCATGACCGACCAGATCCGACCGCAGCCTGGCATTCTTGACATCGCCCTTTACGAGGGCGGCAAGTCGCATGTGGCGGGCGTGGCCAATGCGGTGAAGCTGTCGTCGAACGAAAATCCGTTCGGCGCGTCGGACCGGGCGAAGGAGGCGTTCCAGCGCTCGGTGCATTCGCTGCACCGGTATCCGTCGACTAACCATGTCAGCTTGCGCACAGCAATTGCCGAGGTGCATGGGCTGGACGCCGCGCGCGTGATTTGTGGTGCCGGATCGGACGAGGTGATCAACTTCCTCTGTCAGGCCTATGCCGGGCCGAAGGACGAGGTGGTCTACACCGAGCATGGCTTTCTGATGTACCGCATTTACGCCTTGGCGGCAGGGGCGACCCCGGTCGAGGTGCCCGAGCGCGAGCGGACAGCCGACGTGGACGCGATTCTTGCGGCCTGCAACCGGCGCACAAAGCTGGTGTTTCTGGCCAATCCGAACAACCCCACCGGCACGATGGTTTCGGCGGCGGAGGTGGCGCGGCTGGCGGCCGGCTTGCCGGCGCAGGCGATCCTGGTGCTGGACGGGGCCTATGCGGAATATGTCGAAGGCTACGACGGCGGCGCCGCCTTGGTGGATGCGCGCGACAACGTGGTGATGACGCGGACGTTTTCCAAGGTTTACGGGCTTGGCGGGCTGCGGATCGGCTGGGGCTACGGGCCGAAGCACATCATCGACGTGCTGAACCGGGTGCGGGGGCCGTTCAACCTGTCGACCGCGCAACTGGACGTGGCGGAGGCGGCGGTCAGGGATCAGGACTTTGTCGCGAAATGCCGAAACGAGAACGCGCGGCTGCGGTCGTGGCTGGCGGTGGCGCTGGCTGAACTGGGCGTGCCCTCGGACACGTCGATGGCAAATTTCGTGCTGGCGCGGTTTTCGGGCCAGGACGAAGCCGAGGCCTGTGACGCCTTTTTGCAAGAGCAGGGGCTGATCGTGCGGCGGGTGGCTGGCTACAAGCTGCCGCATTGCCTGCGCATCACCATCGGCGACGAGGCATCGTGCCGCCGCGTGGCGCATGCGGTGGCGCAGTTCAAGGGCGTGCGATGATCTATCAGCGCGTCGCCCTGATCGGCCTTGGTCTGATCGCCTCATCCATGGCGCATGCGATGCGGGCCGGTGGGCTGGCGGGCGAGATTGTGGGCTATGCGCGGTCGGCCGAGACGCGGGGGGTGGCGCGCGAGTTGTTCTGCGACCGGGTGACCGAGACCGCCGCCGAGGCGGTGGCAGGGGCGGACCTTGTGGTGCTGTGCGTGCCGGTGGGCGCGATGGAGGCGATTGCCGCCGAGATCGGGCCGCATCTGGCGGCGGGTGCTACGGTCACGGACGTGGGGTCGGTCAAGCAGGCTGTCATCGCGGCGGTGGCGCCGCATATCCCTGCGGGCGTGCATTTCATCCCCGGTCATCCGATGGCGGGGACCGAGTATTCCGGGCCGCGGTCAGGGTTTGCGACGCTGTTTCAGAACCGCTGGTGGTTGCTGACGCCGTTGGTCGACACTGATGCGGCGGCGTTGGAGCGGTTGACGCGGCTGTTGGCCGCGATGGGCGCCAATGTCGATACGATGGACCCGCCGCACCATGATCTGGTGCTGGCCGTCGTCAGCCACACGCCGCATCTGATTGCCTACACGATGGTGGGTGTCGCCGATGACCTGCGGCGGGTGTCGAACAGCGAAGTCATCAAATACTCCGCCACCGGGTTTCGCGATTTCACCCGGATCGCGGCCAGCGACCCAACGATGTGGCGCGACGTGTTCCTGACCAATAAGGACGCCGTGCTGGACATTCTTGGCCGCTTCACTGAGGAATTGTTCGCGTTGCAGCGGGCGATCCGGTTGGGAGACGGCGACCATCTGCACGCCTATTTCACCCGGACGAGGGCGATCCGGCGCGGGATCATCGAGGCCGGGCAGGACACTGCCGCGCCCGACTTTGGCCGTGCCGCCGATGCCAAGCGGACGTGAAGCCTTGCGCGGGGCTGTCGCGGCGCTGACGTTGCTGCTGCTGCTGGTGCTGGCGCCGGCGGCTCGGGGACAGACTGTTGACCGGTCACCACGGCCTTTGCCGAACCCGGCCTATACCGAAGCTGTTGGTCTGGCGGTGGCCGAAGCCGCGCCAGGGGACGCGTTGGAACGGTCGTTGCGGCCGATGCCGCGACCGGGGTCACTGGCCGCAAAGGTGGCGGCGGCGCAGGGGGCGGGCGTTGCGCAAGGGCTGGACCTGTCTGCCACGGCGGTGGAGCCTGAACCGGTTGCCGCCGAGCCGCCGCTGACCAAGCGCGAGCAGCGGCGCAAGAAGCGCGAGGCTGCCAGTCTGGCCGGATCGGTCTGCGGGGTTGCCGCGATCAAGGGCGAGGAAATCGCGCCGATCAAATCAAAGGTGAAGGGCTGCGGGGTTCCAGAGGCGGTGCGTGTGACCTCGGTTTCCGGGGTCCGGCTGAGCCAGGGTGCAACGATCGACTGCGATACCGCGCGGGCGCTGAACACCTGGGTATCGGACGTGTTGCAGCCCGCTTACCGCGACCGTGTGGTCGAACTACGGATCGCCGCGCATTATATCTGCCGCAGCCGCAACAACATTCGCGGCGCGAAGATCAGCGAGCATGGCAAGGGCAAGGCGATTGATATCTCGGCCTTCGTGGTGTCGAACGGTCGGGCGGAGGTGGTGGCGGGCGGGTTTGACCGCACCATGCGCAAGGTCCACAAGGGCGCCTGCGGCATCTTCAAAACCACCCTCGGGCCGGGGTCGGACGGGTTTCACGAGGACCATCTGCACTTCGACACGTCTGACCGCAGCGGCGGTGCCTACTGCCGCTAACGCTCAGTTCGTGACCGCTGCCATCAAAGGTGCCTGGCCAAGCGGCAGGGGGCCAAGCGACATGCGGCCTGACGCCAGTGTCAGCGGCAATTCGAGCACGAAGGGCGAGCCGTTCTGTTCGGCCATTGCTTTGAGCATGTTGCTGACGGTGGGCGCTACCTCGGGCTTGACCACGCCTGCCGCGATCAGGATCGGCACGAGGCGCTGCCAGTTCGTTACGGCGATGTCGATCTTGCCTGCGGCATAACCCTCGGCGTCGGGTTCAATTGTGCCCTTTGCGAAGACCGTCAGGTCGCCCCAGGTCACGGCCACCTCGTTCACGGCAAGGCCGGTAAGGCGGGGGTTGGTGTCGGCGGCGGTGCGGTCAAGCGGGGCGGTCAACTGTGCCTTCAGGTCGGCGCGTAGGCTGGCGATCCGCGGCGGCAGCCCGGCGTCGGGCGAAAGCGCCGTGAGAAACGCCTTGTCGGGTTCCAGATCGGTTCCGGTCAGCGCGACATCATAGGCGTTCGTCCCGGTGTGGTCGGAGCGGATAGCCAGCAGAAGGGAGCCAAGCGCCACGGTCCAGCCTTGGGTGGAGGTGGCCTCGATCGTGGTGCCTTCGAGGATCGCTTCATCCAGCGGCAGGATCATCTGCGGCAGGGCGCGGGCGCTGGCGCGCAGACTGGTGGCGGTGATGCCGATATCCTGATCAGGGGTGCGGATCGTCTGCTGCGGCGGCAGGGCTGCGATGATGTGCCAGGGTTTCCACGTCATGGTGAAGACCTGCAGGAACTGGCCCTCCCAGCCGAAACCGGTGCTGGGGTCTGCAAACTTCGGAGCGTCGAGGGTAACATCCAGCCGGTTCGGATATCCGAGGACCGAGAAACCTGCGTTCTGCGCGATGTAACCTTGCGCAGTCTGGGCGGCAAACCACTGGTCGATGCCTTCGCGCACCTTTGACGAGCCCCAGAACCAGCCGCCCGACCACAGGATGGTGAGCGCGATCAGAAGCCAGGTCAGTTTGCGCATGCGACACCTTTTCATTGCCCGTTGGCGCATGTTTATAGGGCCGATGCGTCACTTGCCAGCGGGGAGCGGAATGGACACGCAACTGTGGGTGTTTGGCTACGGCTCGCTGATCTGGGACCCCGGTTTTCCGGTGGCCGAGCGGCGGATCGCGCGGGTGCGGGGCTGGCAGCGCAGCTTTTGCATGCGGTCGATCCACCATCGCGGCACGGTGGACGACCCCGGTCTGGTGCTGGCGCTGGACCGGGCGGAGGCCGCGTTTTGCGACGGCGTGGCGTTTCGCGTGGCGCCGGGGGCCGAGGCGACGACGGTGGCAGGATTGCGCGAGCGGGAACTGATTTCTTCGGCCTACCTTGAGACTGTGCTGCCGGTCGCGACAGACGCAGGGGCGGTCGAAGCGCTGGCCTATGTGATCGACCCCGATCATGTGCAGTATTGCGGCGGGCTGGCGCTGGAAGAACAGGCAAGGATCATTGCCCGCGCGGTCGGAGGGCGCGGCCCGAACCGGGATTATCTTTGGGCCACGACCGCGCATCTGGCCGAGCTTGGCATCGCCGACGCCGACCTTGATTGGCTGGCCGAGAGGGTACGAAAACTGGTCTGACGCCGCTTTTGCTTGGCAGGGGCGGGGTTCCTGATAAACTCGATGGTGAGCAGATGAAGAGGGCAGGCACGTTGCCGATGGACAGACGAGACGCCGAGGCCACGACGACCTTCAGCCAGCCCATTCGCGCGATCACGACCATGCTTCTGGTCTGCATCGCTGTCGGGGTGGGGGCATGGCTCATCCTTGCCCAGATCACCGAAATTCTTGCGACCAACCCGCTGTTGAACGGGCTGATCGCGGCGGTGTTCTTCATCGGGGTGATCACCTGTTTCTGGCAGGTCTGGATTCTGGCGCAATCGGTCTACTGGATCGAGAATTTCGTGCGCGGCACGCCGGGCACGGAGGATGACCGGCCACCCCGCCTGCTGGCACCGCTGGCGGCGCTGTTGCGCACGCGGGGCGCGCGCGTGTCGATCACCACGGCCTCGTCCCGGTCGATTCAGGAATCGGTGGAGCAGCGGATCGAAGAAGCGCGCGATATCACGCGGTATCTGATCAACCTTCTGGTTTTCCTGGGGCTTTTGGGCACGTTCTGGGGTTTGGCCACAACCGTTCCGGCGGTGGTGGAGACGATCCGGTCGCTGGCGCCGCAGGAAGGCGAAAGCGGGCTGGATGTGTTTTCCAAGCTGATGGGCGGGTTGGAAAGCCAGCTTGGCGGGATGGGGACGGCGTTTTCATCGTCGCTTTTGGGTCTGGCCGGGTCGCTGGTTCTGGGCTTGCTGGAGCTGTTTGCCGGGCATGGGCAGAACCGGTTTTCGCGTGAGCTTGAGGAGTGGTTGTCGTCGATCACCCGGTTGGGCTTTGCCAGCGAGGGCGAGGCGACGGACCAGAACGCGCTGGCGATGGTGATGGACCATATGGCCGGGCAGATGGAGCAGTTGCAGATCCTATATGCACAATCCGACGTCAGCCGGGCGATGGCCGATGCACGGATGGCGGAACTGGCCGAGGCGGTGCAGGGGCTCAGCCGGCGGATGGAAGCGGAGGCGGGGCAGGCCGAGACGTTGCGCCGTATTGCCGACGGGCAGGAGCGGCTGATCGCGGCGCTGGCGGGGGCTGAGGGTGGTGCGCATTCCGACGCGGAAAGCCGGATGCGGTTGCGGTCGATCGACGTGCAGCTGTTGCGGATACTGGAAGAGATGTCGGCGGGGCGGCAGGAAACGGTTGCCGACCTGAAGGGCGACATTTCGGCGCTGACCTCGGCGATCCGGCAGCTTGGTCGCACCACGCCGGCGCGGAGTTAAGCCATGGCTTCGCCGCGGCGCCGGGATTCATCCATGATCTGGCCGGGGTTCGTGGACGCGGTCACGACGCTGTTGATGGTGCTGATGTTCGTGCTGACGATCTTTACCATCATGCAATCGGTGCTGCGCGACCAGATCACCACGCAAGGCACCGAACTGGACGCCTTGAATGCTCAGGTGGCGCAATTGGCCGATGCCTTGGGGCTGGAGCGCACGCGGGCGACCGCGCTGGAGGGCGAGGTCGGGCGGTTGCAGGCAGGGCTGGCGGCGGCGGCGGCCGAGGGCGAGCGGCAATCGTCGCTGATCGCGTCGCTGACCGGGCAGTTGGAGGCGCGGTCGGCGGAACTGACGGCAGCGCAAGGCAAGATTACCAGCTTTGAGGCGCAGGTGGCGACCCTTCTGGCCGAGCGGGATGCGGCGCGGGGCGAGGCGTCGGCGCTGACCGCATCGGTGGCCGATCTGGAAGCGGCGAAGGCCAAGCTGATCACCGACAGCGAGGCGCTGACGCTGGCCTTGGCCAAGGCGCGCGACGAGGTGGACGCAAACGCCGAGGCGGCGCGGCTGGCGGCGGCACGGCGCGAGGCGCTGGAGGCCTTGGTTGCGGATTTGCGCACCAAAGATGCCGGGCGTGCAGCCGAGGCGGCAGCGGCGAAAGAGGCTTTGAGCGAGGCCGAGGCGGCGCGGCTGACCGATGCGGCGGCGCTGGCGGCGTTGCGCGAAAAACTGGCGGGGGCGGATACCGAACTGACCGCGATGACGCTGGCGCTGGAAGCGGAACGCAAGCGCGCTGAGGATACGCTGACCCTGCTGGCAGCAGCGCGGACCGAGGCGGCGAAGGCTGCCACGGGGGAAAGTGCGGCACTTTCGGCGGCCAAGACGGCGCTGCTGGCGGAACAGGAAAAGACGCTTGCGGCGGCGCGGCAGGTGGAGTTGCTGAACCAGCAGGTCGCGGCCTTGCGCGGACAGCTTGGGGCGTTGCAATCGGTCTTGGACGAAGCCGCCGCGAAGGACGCGGCGGCGAAGGTGCAGCTTGATAATCTGGGCGCACGGCTGAATTCGGCCTTGGCCCAGGTCGCGTCAGAGCAGCGTCAGCGCGCCGAACTTGAAGCCGCCGAGGCGGCGCGGCTGGCAGCCGAGAACAAGGATCTGGCGCGGTTCCGATCGGAATTCTTTGGCCAGTTGTCTACTTTGCTGGAAGGCCGACAAGGCGTGCGGGTGGTTGGCGACCGCTTCGTGTTTTCGAGCGAAGTGCTGTTCAATCAGGGCTCGGCAGACCTTGCGCCGGAAGGGCGCGAGCAGATTGCGGGCGTGGTGCAGATTCTGGATGAGGTTCGGGGGCAGATCCCGGACGGCATCGACTGGATCATCCGCGTTGACGGGCACACCGACAATGTGCCGGTGGCGGGGACACGAGGCTTTCGCGACAACTGGGAATTGAGCCAGGCACGCGCCTTGTCGGTGGTGCGCTATATGCAGGACGAGTTGGGCTTTCCGCCGGAACGGATGGCGGCGACCGGCTTTGGCGAATACCGTCCGGTGGCGCCGGGTGATGACGAGGCGAGCCGTGCGTTGAACCGGCGGATCGAGTTGAAGCTGACGGAACGCTAGGGCGTCACTCTTCGCCGGCGATGCGTTCGAAAACGGCAAGGATTTCGTCTTCGGAGGCGCGGTTCAGGGCGCCATCGTCAACCTCGACCTTGGTCCAGAGCCAGCTTCGCGCCGGATCGTCGCGCATCGCCCAACGCGGGAAAAGCCGATGGGTGACAGAGCGACGGGTCAGCAGGGAGAGATCCATGTGGCGGTCGTCGGCGGCAATGCGGCGATAGGCAGCGTCGACGGCGGCTTCCGGCCCTTCAAGAAGCTGAAGGTAAAGGTCGGCGCGGCAAATCAGCAGGCCGGTGATCCCGTCACGCGTGTTGCAGCGGCGCGCATCGAGCAGGATGCCTGCGAGCATGGCCGTATCGAAACCGAAAGGGCGCGAGGCGTAGGTTAGCTGGATCATCGGTATCAAGGGCCTTTCGCGGGCAACGCGCCCGGAATGGCCGACCGCCGGACGACCTTAGCGACCGGATCGGGCCGAGGCCACCGGCAAGTTGCGCGGTTCTGCGGGCGCGGGTGGTGCCTGCAGTTTGATGGAGTTGAGCGACATCAAAGGCAGGGGCCATTTTCGCTGCGACACCCGGCAAAGAAAAACCCCCGCCGGAGCGGGGGTCTTGCGGTCATTCAGCGGTCAGGAGCGGTGGCTTCTGGCCGGTAAGCCGGGGTTTCGCCGGTTCTTCGATGTCCAGCACGATGGCGTCGTCCTTGACCACCACCTTGACCACACCGCCTTTTACCAACTTGCCGAACAGAAGTTCTTCGGCCAGCGGCTTCTTGATGTGTTCCTGGATCACGCGGCCCAGCGGGCGGGCACCCATCTTGTCGTCATAGCCCTTGTCGCCAAGCCAGAGCGCGGCTTCGGGGCTGAGTTCGATGTGGACGTTGCGATCCATCAGTTGAGCCTCAAGCTGCAGCACGAACTTTTCGACGACCTGCAGGATCACCTCGCGGCCAAGCGGGGCGAAGTTGATCACGGCGTCCAGACGGTTGCGGAATTCCGGCGTGAACGTGCGTTCGATCGCGGCGGTATCCTCGCCGGTGCGGCGTTCGCGGCCAAAACCGATGGCGGATTGGCTTTGCTCACGCGCGCCGGCGTTCGACGTCATGATCAGGATCACGTTGCGGAAATCCACCGTCCGGCCGTTGTGGTCGGTCAGCTTGCCGTGGTCCATCACCTGTAGAAGAATGTTGTAGACATCCGGGTGGGCCTTTTCCATTTCGTCGAGGAGAAGGACGCAATGCGGGTGCTGGTCGACGCCGTCCGTCAGCATGCCGCCCTGGTCAAAGCCGACATAGCCCGGAGGCGCGCCGATCAGGCGGGAAACGGCGTGTTTCTCCATGTATTCCGACATGTCGAAGCGGATCAGTTCCACGCCGAGGGACGATGCAAGCTGTTTGGCCACCTCGGTCTTGCCGACGCCCGTAGGTCCGGCAAAGAGGTAGTTGCCGATGGGCTTTTCGGGTTCACGCAAGCCCGCGCGGGCCAGCTTGATCGCGGAACAGAGCGCCTCGACTGCCTTGTCCTGCCCGAAGACGACGCGCTTCAGCGTCTTCTCAAGGTCGCGCAGGGTTTCGGCATCGTCCTTCGACACGGTCTTCGGCGGGATGCGGGCGATCTTGGCGACGACAGCCTCGATCTCTTTCACGCCAAGGCTTTTGCGGCGCTTGAGGCCCGACAGCAGGTGCTGTGCGGCACCGGCTTCGTCGATCACGTCGATGGCGCTGTCCGGCAGTTTGCGGTCGTGGATGTAGCGCGCGGCCAGTTCCACCGCCGACTTTATCGCGTCGTTGGTGTATTTCAGGTCGTGGTGTTCCTCGAAGTGCGGTTTGAGGCCCATCAGGATCTTGATCGCATCCGGCACGGAAGGCTCGTTCACGTCGATCTTCTGGAAGCGACGGGAAAGGGCGCGGTCCTTTTCGAAATGCTGACGGAACTCCTTGTAGGTGGTGGAGCCCATGCAGCGCAGTTTGCCGCCCTGAAGTGCGGGCTTCAGCAGGTTCGAGGCATCCATCGCGCCGCCACTGGTGGCACCTGCGCCGATCACGGTGTGAATCTCGTCGATGAAGAGGATCGCGTCGGGGTGATCCTCCATCTCTTTCACCACGGCCTTCAGGCGTTCTTCAAAGTCGCCACGGTAGCGGGTGCCGGCCAGCAGCGCGCCCATGTCGAGCGAATAGATCGTGGCCTTCGCCAGAACCTCGGGCGTCTCACCGTTGACGATCTTGCGGGCGAGGCCTTCGGCGATGGCGGTCTTGCCCACGCCGGGGTCGCCCACCAGCAGGGGGTTGTTCTTGCGGCGGCGGCACAGAACCTGAATTGCCCGCTCCACCTCGGCCTCGCGGCCAATGAGGGGGTCGACGTCGCCCTTGCGGGCTTTCACGTTCAGATCGACGCAGTATTTCGACAGGGCGGATTCCTTCGCCTCGCCGGCCTCGGCCTTGGGGGTTTCCTGTTCGTCGGAGCCTTGCACGGGGCGTGGTTCGCCGTAGGACGGGTCTTTCGCCACGCCATGCGCGATGAAGTTGACCGCGTCGTAACGGGTCATGTCCTGTTCTTGCAGGAAGTAGGCGGCGTTGGATTCGCGTTCCGCGAAGATCGCGACCAGGACATTTGCGCCGGTCACTTCGGTGCGGCCGGAGGACTGGACGTGGATCGCCGCGCGCTGGATGACGCGCTGGAAGGCGGCGGTGGGAACCGCCTCGGACCCTTCGACATCGGTGACGAGGGTGGAAAGATCGTCGTCGACGAAATCGGTGAGGGTTTTCCTGAGTTCATCGAGATCCACCGAGCAGGCCTTCATCACGCGGGAGGCGTCGGGTTCGTCGATCAGCGCCAGAAGCAGATGCTCCAGCGTTGCGAGTTCGTGGCGGCGGGCGTTGGCCAGGGCCAGCGCGCCGTGGATGGCTTGCTCGAGTGTGGTCGAAAAAGAAGGCACGTTCGGTGCTCCTGTCCTGCGGGTCGGAGGGGCGTTGGGCCCGTTCCAACCGTGGCCTCATAGTCTTAAAGTTCGGTTTTATTTTCCGCACTTCAAGCGCAATCTGCGTTCCGGGGGCCTTTCGTGACCGGTCTCACATCATTTGTGATATCAGGCCCTCAGAACTTGTCTTTTCTGGCACGGATTTCGGCGAAAACCGTGGCAGCATCGGCGCCCGGAAGGCCAACCGCCTGTTTCATCTGGGGCTGATCGGCCCGCAGGAAAGGGTTGGTGGCCAATTCTTCCGACAGCGGCACCGGAACGGTGGGGCGGCCTTCGCGGCGCGCGGTCGTGACCCGGTCGATGCGAGACATAAGATCGGGATTGCCGGGTTCAAGGGTTGCGGCGAAACGCAGGTTCGCGGCGGTGTATTCGTGACCCGAACAGATCAGTGTGTCGGGCGGCAGGGCGGCGAGCTTTTGCAGGCTTTGCCACATCTGCACGGGCGTGCCTTCAAAGAGGCGCCCGCAGCCGCCGGCCATCAGGCTGTCGGCGGTGAAGGCGAGGCGGCTTTGCGGGAAGTGAAACGCGATGTGGCCGACGGTATGGCCCGGCACGTCGATGATGCGGGCAAACTCCGGCCCGATGGAGAAGGTGCTGGCCTCGGTCAGCGCAAGGTCGAGGGGCGGCAGGCGGTGCGCATCGGCGGCAGCGCCAAGAACCATCGCGCCGGTCGCGGCGCGGAGGGTTTCGACGCCCTGGATGTGGTCGGGGTGGTGGTGGGTGATCAGGATGTCCGAAAGCTCCCACCCGCGGGCATTGAGGGCGGCGAGGATCGGGGCGGCATCCGGCACGTCGATGCAGCCAGTCTGGCCGGTGCCTGCGTCGTGGATCAGGTAGGCGTAGTTGTCCGACAGGCAGGGGATCGTGACAAGTTCGAGGGTCATGGATCAGTTTCCGGATAAGGTGGTGGGTCCGTGTGGTGCGCCCAGCCACAGCGGGCGGTCGGGCCACCAGTGGATGTGGTTGGGCGCTGGGAAGGCGGGGTCGGCGAAGTTGCCGGTGGCGATGGCGATGGTGCCGGGCAGGTAGGCGCCGGTTCGAAAGAAGCGGCCTGTGCCGCAGACACGGCAAAAGCCGGCCATCAGCGCGGGGTCGGCGTTTCCGGTGTAGTGCCAGGTCATATAGTCGCCCTCGATCGTGACGGCGGCTTCGGGGAACCATGCCGACATCGTCATGGCCGAGCCAGAAGCGCGCTGGCAGCGGGTGCAGGTGCAGGCGTGGACATGCACCGGGTGGCCGCGCACCGTCAGCCGCAGCGCGCCACATTCGCACAGCGAATGGCGGATTGGCAGGATCAATTCAGGGGTGTCTTGGGGCATGGCGGCAAAGCCGTGGTCAGGGTATGGTACCGCTACCCTGACGCCGTGGGACGCCACCTGCAATGCATCTCGATGTGCTTGATCTGAGAAACTTCTACTATCGCACGGCCCTTGGCCGCGTGGCGCAGCGCGCGATCCGCGAGCAGGTGGTCAAGCATTGGCCACCCGCGGCGGGGCATACGGTGGCGGGGTTCGGGTTTGCGGTGCCGCTTCTGCGCCCCTACCTTGTCGATGCGCGGCGGGTGATCGGGCTGATGCCGGGGCCGCAGGGCGTGATGCCCTGGCCCGCAGGCATGGAGAACGTCAGTGTCCTGTGCGAGGAGACGCATTGGCCGCTGCCGACCGGACTGGTGGACCGGCTGGTGCTGTTGCACGGTCTGGAGACATCGGAGAACCCTTCGGCCGTGCTGGGCGAGGCGGCGCGGGTGCTGGGGCCGGGGGGGCGCGCGCTGTTCATCGTGCCGAACCGGATCGGCCTTTGGTCACGGCGCGACGTGACGCCGTTCGGGTTTGGGCGGCCCTATTCGGTGGCGCAGCTTGAGGCGCAGTTGAAGCGCCACAACTTTACCCCCGAGCGCAGCCAGTCGGTGCTGTTCGCGCCGCCTTCGACCGCGCGGTTCTGGCTGCGGACGGCGGATTTCTGGGAATCGGTCGGGCGCAAGGTGCCGTGGCTGGCCGGTGGGGTTTTGATGGTAGAGGCGTCGAAACAGGTGTATGCGCCAACGCGGGGTGGTCTGGGTGCAGCGGTGCGCAGCCCGCTTCGGGTGCTGGAAGGGGTGGCCAAAGGCAACCCCGAACCAGCGATGAACCGGAAATAGACGGGTTTGCGGCGGGCCGGTTTCGGGCCGTGGCGGGCAAGCCGAAGCGCACTGTGAACGCTACCACCCGACTACGCGACAAGATCACTCACGAAACGGCGAGCAACCCGGTTGCGGGGTAAGAAAGCCTCTGCTAAGGACGCCCGCGACGAGTAGGCGCAGGCCATGAACCACGGTTCACGGCGGGTGCTGCACAGCGGCCAGTTGCCCGGCGGGCGGCGGCCAGAAACAGCGGAAGGGTTGACGTGTCCGAACCAGCTTCGATTTCCCTGGGGATTGCCACACGCTACGCCACGGCTCTGTTCGAGCTGGCGAAGGAAGAGGGCGCGTTGACGGCGCTGGAAGCCGATACCACGGCTTTGGCCGAGGCGCTTCGGATCAGCCCTGAACTGGCGGCCGCAATCTCCTCTCCGATGGTCAGCCGTGACGATCAGGGCCGCGTGATTGCAGCCGTGGGGGCCAAGATGGGCCTGTCGTCGCTGATGGCGAACACGCTGGCGCTGATGTCGGAAAAGCGGCGCCTGTTCGTGCTGCCGCAGCTTTTGAACAATCTGACCGACCGCATCGCTGCCGAAAAGGGCGAGATGACGGCCGAGGTCACGTCGGCCACCGCATTGTCGGCGGCACAGGCGAAGAAACTGGCCGAAACGCTGAAGGCGCGCGTCGGCAAGACCGTGAAACTGAAAACCACCGTCGATGAGACCCTCATCGGTGGACTAGTCGTCAAGCTGGGCTCGACCATGATCGACACATCGGTCAAGGCGAAGCTCGCTGCACTCCAGAATGCAATGAAAGAGGTTGGGTGATGGGAATTCAAGCTGCCGAGATCTCCGCGATCCTCAAAGAGCAGATCAAGAACTTCGGCAAGGACGCCGAAGTGGCCGAAGTTGGCCGCGTGCTGTCGGTCGGTGACGGGATTGCCCGTGTCCACGGCCTCGACAACGTGCAGGCCGGCGAGATGGTCGAATTCCCCGGCGGTATCCGCGGGATGGCGCTGAACCTGGAAGTCGACAACGTCGGTATCGTGATCTTCGGTTCGGACCAGGACATCAAGGAAGGCGACACCGTCAAGCGCACCAAGTCCATCGTGGACGTGCCGGCCGGAAACGCGCTGCTGGGTCGTGTCGTCGACGCGCTGGGCAACCCGATCGACGGCAAGGGCGCGATTGCCGCGACCGAGCGGCGCATCGCCGACGTGAAGGCACCGGGCATCATTCCGCGCAAATCGGTGCATGAGCCGATGGCGACCGGCCTGAAGGCCATCGACGCAATGATCCCGGTTGGCCGTGGCCAGCGCGAACTGATCATCGGCGACCGCCAGACCGGCAAGACCGCCGTGGCGCTGGACACCATCCTGAACCAGAAAGCCTACAACGAGGCCGCTGGCGACGACGAAGGCAAGAAGCTGTACTGCATCTATGTCGCCATCGGTCAGAAGCGTTCGACCGTGGCGCAGCTGGTGAAGAAGCTGGAAGAGACCGGCGCGATTGCCTACACGATCGTCGTCGCCGCAACCGCCTCGGACCCTGCGCCGATGCAGTTCCTGGCGCCCTATTCGGCGACCGCGATGGCGGAATTCTTCCGCGACAACGGCCGCCACGCGCTGATCATCTATGATGACCTGTCCAAGCAGGCCGTGGCCTACCGCCAGATGTCGCTGCTGCTGCGCCGTCCGCCGGGGCGTGAAGCCTATCCGGGCGACGTGTTCTATCTGCACTCGCGCCTCTTGGAGCGGTCTGCGAAGATGAGCGAAGATTTCGGCTCGGGCTCCTTGACGGCGCTGCCGATCATCGAGACGCAGGCCGGCGACGTGTCGGCCTACATTCCGACGAACGTGATCTCGATCACCGACGGGCAGATCTTCCTGGAAACCGAACTGTTCTATCAGGGCGTCCGTCCGGCAGTGAACACCGGTCTGTCGGTGAGCCGCGTGGGTTCGTCCGCACAGACCAGCGCGATGAAGTCGGTTGCCGGCAAGGTGAAGCTGGAACTGGCGCAGTACCGCGAAATGGCGGCGTTTGCGCAGTTCGGTTCCGACCTTGACGCCTCGACCCAGCAGTTGCTGAACCGTGGCGCGCGTCTGACGGAACTGATGAAGCAGGCGCAGTACGCACCGCTGACCAACGCCGAGATTGTCTGCATCATCTATGCGGGCACGTCGGGCTACCTTGACAAGATCGCGGTGAAGGATGTGGGCCGGTTTGAACAGGGGCTGCTGAAGCACTTGCGCACCACCGGCAAGGCGCTGCTGGCCGACATCACCAAGAACGACCGCAAGGTGTCGGGCGATCTGGAGAAAGCCATTCGTGCCGAGCTTGACGCCTTCGCCAAAGACTTCGCGTAAGTCGGGCCCGGGAGCACCCATATGCCCAGCTTGAAGGCCCTCAAGAACCGGATCGCCAGCGTCAAGAACACGCGGAAGATCACGAAGGCGATGCAGATGGTCGCCGCCGCAAAACTGCGCCGTGCGCAGGAAGCGGCGGAGGCTGCACGCCCCTATGCCGAACGGATGACGGCTGTCATGTCGTCCTTGGCAACGGGGATCGGCCAGACCGAAAGTGCGCCGAAACTTCTGGCCGGAAACGGCAAGAATCAGGTGCATCTTCTGGTGGTGATGACGTCGGAACGCGGCCTTTGCGGCGGCTTCAACTCGACCATCGTGCGTCTTGCGCGGGTCAAGGCGGCCGAGCTGCTGGCCGCTGGCAAGACCGTCAAGATCCTGACCGTCGGCAAGAAGGGCCGCGAACAGCTGCGCCGTGATTACAGCGCGCATTTCGTGGGCCACGTCGATATGGGTGATGTCAAGCGTGTGGGCTATGCCAACGCGCAAGGCATCGCGCGCGAAGTGCTGGCCGCCTTCGAGGCGGGCGAGTGCGACGTGGTGACGATCTTCTACAACCGCTTCCAGTCGGTGATCAGCCAGATCCCGACGGCGTTGCAGGTAATCCCGGCCAAGTTCGAAGGCGGGGCGGCGAACGCGCTTTACGACTACGAACCGTCGGAAGAGGCGATCCTTGCCGACCTGCTGCCGCGCGGCGTCGCGACGCAGATCTTCACGGCCCTTCTGGAAAACGGCGCCAGCGAACAGGGTGCGCGGATGTCCGCAATGGACAACGCCACGCGCAACGCCGGCGACATGATCAACAAGCTGACGATCCAGTACAACCGGAGCCGTCAGGCCGCGATCACCAAAGAGCTTATCGAAATCATTTCCGGCGCCGAGGCGCTGTAAGTTAACCGGAGAAACGACATGGCAAAAGCACCGAAAGCAGCTGCCGCGGCAGGCAAGGTCACCCAGGTGATCGGCGCCGTGGTGGACGTGCAGTTCGAAGGCGCGCTTCCCGCGATTCTGAACGCGCTGGAAACGACGAACAACGGCAAGCGTCTGGTTCTGGAAGTGGCGCAGCACCTGGGCGAAAGCACGGTGCGGACCATCGCCATGGACGCAACCGAAGGTCTGGTCCGTGGCGCTCCGGTGACGGACCTTGGCGCTCCGATCTCGGTTCCGGTGGGTGACGGCACGCTGGGCCGCATCATCAACGTGATCGGCGAGCCGATCGACGAAAAAGGCCCGGTCGCACACACCGAGCGTCGCGCGATCCACCAGCCGGCCCCGTCGTTTGCAGACCAGGCGACAGACGCGCTGATCCTGGTGACCGGGATCAAGGTGATCGACCTTCTGGCGCCTTACTCGCGCGGTGGAAAGATCGGCCTTTTCGGCGGTGCAGGCGTGGGCAAGACGGTTCTGATCCAGGAACTGATCAACAACGTCGCCAAGGTGCACTCGGGCTATTCGGTGTTCGCGGGCGTGGGTGAACGGACGCGTGAGGGCAACGACCTTTACCACGAATTCATCGAATCCGGCGTTATCAACATCGACGACCTGACCAAGTCCAAAGTGGCGCTGGTTTATGGCCAGATGAACGAACCGCCGGGCGCGCGTGCGCGTGTGGCGCTGACCGGCCTGACCATCGCCGAACAGTTCCGCGACCAGTCGGGGACGGACGTGCTGTTCTTCGTGGACAACATCTTCCGCTTTACCCAGGCCGGTTCGGAAGTGTCGGCCCTGCTTGGCCGTATCCCTTCGGCCGTGGGCTACCAGCCGACGCTGGCGACCGACATGGGTGCCTTGCAGGAACGCATCACCTCGACGAAGGCGGGTTCGATCACCTCGGTTCAGGCGATCTACGTTCCGGCCGACGACCTTACCGATCCGGCGCCCGCCACGTCGTTCGCCCACCTTGACGCCACGACCGTTCTGTCGCGCGCGATCTCGGAACTCGGCATCTACCCGGCCGTGGACCCGCTGGACTCGACCAGCCGTATCCTCGACCCGCTGGTCGTGGGGCAGGAACACTATGACGTCGCCCGTTCGGTGCAAGGGATGCTTCAGCGCTACAAGTCGCTGCAGGACATCATCGCCATCCTCGGGATGGACGAACTGAGCGAAGAGGACAAGCTGACAGTGGCCCGCGCCCGGAAGATCCAGCGCTTCCTTAGCCAGCCGTTCGACGTGGCGCAGGTGTTCACCGGTTCGCCGGGCGTGCAGGTGCCGCTGGAAAAGACCATCGCCTCGTTCAAGGCCGTGGTTGCCGGTGAATATGACCACCTGCCGGAAGCCGCCTTCTACATGGTCGGCGACATCGAAGAAGTGAAAGCCAAGGCCGCGAAACTCGCTGCGGCAGCGGCATAAGGGGCGCGATATGGCAGGATCCGTGCAATTCGACCTGGTCAGTCCGGAACGGCGGCTGGCCTCGGTTCAGGCGTCGGAGGTGCAGATCCCCGGAGCGATGGGCGATCTGACGGCGATGGAGGGGCACGCCCCAACCATCACCACGCTGCGCCCCGGCATCCTGCGGGTCATCGCGGCTGATGGCGCGCGGGCCTATGTCGTGACCGGCGGCTTTGCCGAGATCACCGCCACCGGCGTTTCGGTTCTGGCCGAACGCGCGGTGCCGGTGGATGAGCTGACGCCGGCTGCGCTGGATGCGCTGGTGGCTGACGCTTGTGAGGCGGCGGCGGTCAACCCGGACAAGGACAGCGCCGACAAGGCGGTGGCCGATCTCAATGCAATGCGGGCCGCGGTCGCCCTCTGACCCGGTTGCAAGATGTCGAAAGGCCTCGCCAAAGCGCGGGGCCTTTTGCATTTTTCCAAGCCAATCCTGCGGAAATCCGGCATCATGCAAGGGGCGTGTTCAGTGGGTGGTGCATGAAGCGGCTTTCGGGGAAGATCGGTATCGAACAAGGCACGCGGGTGCTGTTTTCCGATTTTGCCAATGACGGCGAGATGTGGGCCGGTGACGGCCCGCGCGAGGTGCGGCAGGCGCAGACCTTTTCCGAACCCTTTGCCGCAGCGCCGATGGTGACGGTCAGTATCTCGATGTGGGACATGGATCACAAGACAAACTCGCGCGCCGATATCTCGGCCGAGAACATCACCGACAGCGGCTTTGAGATCGTGTTCCGGACGTGGAACGACACGCGCGTTGCACGCATCCGCGCCGACTGGATGGCGCTTGGCCCAGTGCGGGACGATGACGAATGGGATGTGGTTTAGACGCTTGCAGGGCTGCGGATCACGCGGTGCACCACGGCGAGGCACGCGGCAAAGACCACGATGCCGGCGGCAAGGTCGATCAGGTGATGCCCGCCGTGCGACAGTGTCGCCGGGATCATGGCCAAATTGGCGACCAGCGCGGGCAGGAACAGCACGGTTGCGCGACTGAACCAGACCACCATGCAGGCCATGATCATGTGGTAGGACGGAAAGGCGACGACGCCGGTAATCACCTCGGGGCTGATGCGCCCGGGGCCGACCTCGACCAGTTGCTTGAGGTAGGCACCGTAGGCATCGTCATAATAGAGCCCGGTGGCAGCAAGGATCGGCTTCGGGATGGTCTGGTAAGCCGAGGGGCCGACGCTGGGCCACAGCCACCAGATCGCTACCGTAATGATCAGGGTGACGATGCCCACCAGCAGCAAACGGTGCAAGGCCATGTCGTGCCCCAACGCGCCCAGCACGATGATAAGGAGCACGATCTGCGGCAGTGAGGTGTGATAGAGGTAGCCCAGACCACGGGCAAACCACGGATATTCGGCCAGACCGGCAACGAAACCGGGCCAGTGATAGCCAAGCTGCGCGTCCAGCGCGATCAACTGTTGGTCGATCAGCGGGTTCGGCAAGGGAAACAGGGCGAAGATGAACACCGTCGACACCGCCGTAAAGCCCATGAACACCCCGACGCCGATGACGGCCAGCGCGATGCGCTGTGTGTCCTTTACCGCGCGTATGTAGCCTCCAATGCCGACAAGGCCGAGGGTCGCGAAAAAGCCGATGAGGAAGGGTGGCCAGTTCACGATGCGCCCGGTTGCAAAGACCAGCGCGACGGCGACAAGACCAAACCCCACGATGATGCCCAACATCAGGTGTTCGGGCGGCAAAAGATGCAAGGTTCTGCGGCGTGAGGTCAGAATTTCACCGGTTCCAGCCATCGTCTTGATTGCCTTTCGATTCCCGCAAGCGCTGCGACAATCAGCCACCTAAAGGGCCATTGTGCCGCTTTCGTGGCGAAATCGGTGCAAATCCGGCTTAGCTGCGCTGGTAAAGGCCTTCGTAAATCGGCACCAGCGTGTCCGTCTCGAACAAGGAGGATACCGACATGCCGCCCCAGATGTTCAGGATCGCCTGCGCGAAGATCGGCGCGGTGGGAACGATGCGGATGTTCTTGGCGGCTTTCACCGCCTCGGTCGGCTCGATGCTGTCGGTGATGACCAGCGATTTCATCACCGAATTCTGCACCCGTTCGACCGCCGGGCCGGACAGCACACCGTGGGTGATGTAGCTGTGAACCTCGGTCGCGCCCTGTTCCATCAGCACTTCGGCGGCCTTGCACAGCGTGCCGGCGGTGTCGCAGATGTCGTCGACGATGATGCATTTCTTGCCGACAACGCTGCCGATCACGATCATCTCGGCCACTTCACCGGCCTTTTCGCGGCGCTTGTCGACGATGGCGAGGGGGGCATTGATGCGCTTGGCCAGTTCGCGCGCACGGGCAACGCCGCCGACGTCGGGCGATACGACCATCAGGTCGTCCATCTGGCCGCGGAAGTGGTGTTCGATATCCAAGGCAAAGACCGGCGAGGCATAGAGATTGTCCACCGGAATGTCGAAAAAGCCCTGAATCTGCGCGGCGTGCAGGTCCAGCGTCAGCACGCGGTCAACGCCCGCCTCGGTGATCATGTTGGCCACCAGTTTCGCGGTGATGGGCGTGCGGGCCTTGGCGCGGCGGTCTTGCCGGGCGTAGCCGAAATAGGGGATCACGGCGGTGATGCGGCTGGCCGACGACCGGCGCAGCGCGTCGGTCATGATCAGAAGCTCCATCAGGTTGTCGTTCGCCGGGTTCGAGGTGGACTGGATGATGTACATGTCTTCGCCACGGACATTTTCGAACACCTCGACGAAGATTTCCTGATCGTTGAAGCGTTCGACGCGGGCATCGACCAGATTGACGCTCATGCCGCGGTGCATCGACATGCGGCGGGCGATGGATTTGGCGAGGCTTTGGTTGGCGTTCCCGGCGATCAGCTTCGGTTCGGTGATGGCTGGCATTGATGGCTCCGGAAACGGCGGATTCGCGTGCGTTGACACCGCTTATCACCGGGTTAGGGTCTTGCAAACGGTGCGTGGGCAAAGGAATGGCGAATGACGCAGATTGACTACTTTTTCGCACCGATGTCGCCGTTCACCTACCTTGCCGGCGCGCGGCTGGAAGCGGTGGCGGCGCGGCACGGGGCCACCATCCGGTACATCCCGATTGATGCGCCCGCCCTCTTCCCGCGCACTGGCGGGCAGTTGCTGACCGAGCGGCATGAAAGCCGAAAGGCCTACCGTTTGCAGGAGCTTAGGCGGGGGGCAAAGAAGCAAGGCGTGCCGATTCTGATGCCGGCGCCGTACTTTCCGGTGAACCCGGCCCCGGCCAGCTATGCCATCATCGCGGCGGCCAAGGCCGGGGGTGGTGATCTTGCGGGGTTGGTGCAGGCCTTTCCGCGCGCCGTCTGGGCCGAGGGGCGCAACATTGCCGAGGATGAGGTGGTGAAGGACATACTTGCCGCGCATGGCTTTGATCCCGGCATCGCAGACCGCTACATGCTGGCGGCCGCCGAAACCTATGCGAATAATCTTGAAGAGGCGGTGTCGCGCGGTGTATTCGGCGTGCCGTTCTACATCGTGGGCGACGAGACGTTCTGGGGACAGGACAGGCTCGAAGACCTGGACCTGTATCTTGCCGGAAAGTTGTGAGTGCCCGAAGATCTTATCCCTGTCGTCGAACAGCCCGCGTTTCGGGTGTGGGACTGCGGCGCCGCGCGCCCGGTTCTGGCGCTGCATTGTTCGCTGGCCCATTCCGGTGTCTGGTCGGGGCTGGTGGAGCGGTTGTCTGGCGTGACGGTGACCGCGCTGGATCAGCCGGGGCATGGCCGCGCTGCCGACTGGGACGGGGTGGAGGAGATTCACGGCCTGACCACGCGCCTGTCGATTGCCTGGGTTGAAAAGCTGGCCAAGGCGGGGCCGATCGATCTTTTCGGCCATTCCTTCGGCGCGACGGTCGCCCTTCGCATTGCGCTTACGCGGCCCGACCTTGTCCGCAGCCTGATGCTGGTCGAGCCTGTGATCTTTGCCGCCGCCAAGGGCGGCTCAGCCTATGCGCCGTTCCGCGCCGAGCATGAAACCGTCGCCCGCCTGATGGCCGAAGGCCGGCGTGACGAGGCCGCGTCGGTGTTCCATGCGGCCTGGGGCACCGGCGAACCCTTTGCCGATCTGCCAGACCGGCAACGCAGCTACATCCTCGCCCGAATCCACCACATCGCGGCGCAGAACCCGGTGCTGCTGGACGATGCCGCAGGCTTGCTGGTGCCCGGTCGGCTGGAAGCTTTGCGGGTGCCGGTGCTGATGGTCGAAGGTGGCGACAGCCCGCCGATCATCGACGCGGTGCAGTCGGCGCTGTGCGCGCGGCTGCCCAAAGCCACCCGGCTGATCGTGCCGGGGGCGGGCCACATGGTGCCGATCACCCATCCGCAGGTGGTGGCACGGTCGGTGCAGATGCACCTCGACGCCAGCTAGAAGGCGGCGAGGAAGCGGTCGACGTGATCTTCGGTCGTGTTCCAGGATGCGACCAGCCGCGCGGCCTCGCGCTCGGGTGAGGAATTCCACGCGTAATACCGTGCCCCGGCAGCTTGCAGGCGGGCGTGGGTGCCGGGCGACCATTCGGGGAACATCATGTTGGCGTCAACCGCGTGGCGCTGGCTGACGGAATTGATCCGGCCAAGCCCATCGGCCAACCGCTTGCCCATCGCGTTGGCATGGGCAGCGAGGCGCAGCCACAGGCCGTCGGTCAGATAGGCCTCGAACTGTGCCGACAGGAAGCGATGCTTGGAGAAAAGATGCCCGCCCCGCTTGCGGCGCAGCTCGAACTCCCACGCTTTCGCCGGGTCGAACATTACCACCGCCTCGACGCCGATGCAGCCGTTCTTGGTGCCGCCAAAGGACAGCACGTCGATCCCCGCCTTCCACGTCATCTCGGCCGGGGTGGCCCCGGTCGCGGCCAAAGCGTTGGCAAACCGCGCGCCGTCCATGTGGCAGGGCAGCCCTTTGGCCTTTGCCAGAGCGGTCAATGCGGCCACTTCGGCGGGCGTATAGACAGTGCCGGCCTCGGTCACGTTGGTGATCGACAGCATCCCCTTCTGCACGCCATGCACGCCGCTTTCTCCGGTGCGACCCAACACCTCGGCCAGCGTTTCAGGTGTCATCTTGCCATGTGCGCCCGGCACCAGCGCCAGCTTCGCGCCGGAATAGAACTCGGGCGCGCCGCACTCGTCCTCGGCAATATGGGCGAGGTGGTGGCAGAAGACAGCGGCCCACGGCGGGCAATGCGTGGCGATCGCCAGCGCGTTTGCGGCCGTGCCGGTTGCTACAAGATAGACCGCAGCCTCCGGCGCCTCCAGCACATCGCGCACCAGTTTCGTCACGCGCGCCATCGCAGCATCGGCACCATAGGAGGTGTCGTAACCCTCGTTCACCCGGTCAAGCGCGGCCATGACCTCGGGTGCGGCACCCGAGGTGTTGTCAGAAGCAAAGAACATTCAGGGCGTTTCCTCGATGATATAGTCTTCCCAGTCTTCTTCCGGCACTGTGAACTCCGACACCGTCCAACCGCGCACCGAATTGCCCGAGGCATGCGTGCTTTCGGGATCGCCGGTCAGCAGAGGGTGCCAGTCGGGAAGCGGCTGGTTCTGGTACAGGCGCTTGTAGGCGCAACTCTGCGGCAGCCAGTAGGCCACCCTTTCCAGTGTCTTGGGCGTCAGGAACACACATTCCGGCACATATTGCCGCCGGGTTTCATATTTAGTGCAGCGGCAGGCGTCGCCGTCGAGCAGACGGCAGGCGACGCGGGTGAAGGCAACCTCGCCGGTGTCTTCAAATTCCAGCTTGTTGAGGCAGCATTTGCCGCAGCCGTCACAGACCGCTTCCCATTCGGCGGGGGTCATCTTCTTCAACGGGATGGTTTCCCAGAACCGGTGGCGCAGTTTTTCCATCGGGCGAAGGTGCCTTCTGGGCTGGGAAAAGGGAAGGGGTCAAAGCGCGCTCAGGATCGCCCGCGCCCGGTCACAATCCGCCGCCATCTGGGTAATGAGGCCGGGCAGGCCATCGAACTTCAACTCCGGCCGCAGAAATTCGACCAGCGCGACCGACAGGTGCTGGCCATAAAGGTCGCCCTTGAAATCCAGCAGATAGGTCTCAAGGTTCGGCGTATTCACCCCGAACATCGGCCGCACGCCCAGACTGGCAGCCCCGTGATAGCTGCCCGCTTGCGGGCCGGTCAGGATATCGACCAGCACGGCATAAACGCCAAAGCGCGGCAGGTGCAGCCCGGCAAGGCTCATGTTCGCGGTCGGATAGCCCAACGCGCGCCCGCGCTTTTCGCCGTGCAGCACCTCGCCCTCGATCCGGTGCCAGTGGCCCAGCATGGCGGCGGCGTCGCGCGGGCGGCCTTCGGTCAGCGCGGCACGGATCGCGGTGGACGAAATCTCACGCTCGCCCTGCCGGATCAGGGGCGCGATTGTGGTGCGAAAGCCCAGCGTCTGCCCGAGGGCGGCCAGATCGGCGGCGCGGCCTTTGCGACCCTTGCCGAAACAGAAATCCGCGCCGACGACGACATGGCTCACGCCAAGCCCATCGGCCAGCACGTCCCGCGCGAACTCTTCCGGCGTCAGGCCAGCAAGCGTGGCATCAAACGGCAGTTGGTAAAGCTGATCCACCCCAAGTTTGGCCAGCCGGTTCGCCCGCGCCTCGGCATTCATCAGGCGGAAGGGTGGGGCGTCGGGGGCGAAGTATTCGCGCGGATGCGGTTCGAACGTCACGATGCCCAACGCGGCAGGCCCGCGCGCAAGGTCGATCACCGACCGGTGGCCAAGATGCAGCCCGTCGAAGTTGCCCATCGCAACCGACGCGCCGCGGGCGGCTTCGGGAAGCCCTGTCCAATGATGGTGATGCTGCATTCCGCCCCGGTCTGGGGGCCCAGCCCCTTAGTCGAACTTGCGGCTTGGCGCCAGAACCAGCGCCTCACCCTTCAGGACCACGGTTTTACCGACTGCGCAGTGGGTTTCAAGGGTGACCCGCCGTTTGGCATGGTCAATCGCCGTCACGGTCACCTCGGCGCGCACGGTATCACCGGGGCGGACGGGCGCCAAGAAGCGCAGCGATTGGCCCAGGTAGACCGTGCCGTGGCCCGGCAATTGTTCACCGATCACCGCCGAAATCAGGCCCGCAGTCAGCATCCCATGCGCAATGCGGCCGGCAAAGATGGTGTCCTGCGCATAGGCCTCGTCCAGATGCACCGGATTGTGGTCGGTCGACACTTCGGCAAACAGCTGGATGTCGCGGTCGGTCACAGTCTTCGTCAGGTGGCGCGTCATGCCGATTTCGATGTCTTCGATGCAGATCGTGCCGCGCGGCATGTTGTCCAGCATAATGCGAATCCCCCTCGGGTCGATCAACGCTAGCGCACGCCGCAGCGCGGCGCAAATCCTTTGCGCAACTTATGTCTGTTTTGCTTCGATAAATCGAAACTTTCTTACCTTGCCAACTTCCTCTTTGCGGAAATATCCCACGGGAGGTCCGGAGGGTGTGAAACCCTCCGGGGTCGGGGCAAAAGCGAACCGGGTGAATCAGCGCAGAAAACCGATGGCAAAGCTGGCCGACAGTTCGCGTGCCTCAAGCCACGGCAACAGAAGGGCCGCATCGGGGTTTGCCGCATCCGGGCCGAACTGGTCGGCGGCCAGCCCGCCGGTGACGAACAGCGTGTCCAGCCCCTCGGACACCCCGCCCTGCACATCGGTGCCGATGCCATCGCCGATGCACAGGATCTGCGCGTCGTCCTGGCCGGTCAGCGCGGCCAGCCTGCGCCGCGCCAGATCATAGATCGGCGGATGCGGCTTGCCGAAGTAAAGTGCGGTGCCGCCCATCGCCTCATAGGCCTCGGCCAAAGCGCCGGCGCAGTAAAGCCGCTTGTCGCCAAGGTCGACGACGATATCGGGGTTGGCGCACAGCATTGGCAGGCCCATCGTCTTGGCCAGCAGCAGTTGGGCGCGATAGTCGTCGGGGGTTTCGGTCAGATCGTTGGCCAGACCGGTGCAGACGACCCCCTCCGCCTCGGCCAAGGGCACGCGGGTGATCGGGGGTTGCGTGGCGGCATAGGCGGCAAGGTCATCGGCGAAGTCGGTGAAGAATACCTCGTCCTTCACCGCGCCGATGTGATGCACCCGGCGGCCAACCGCGCCCGACAGCATCCCCATCTGCGCCGCATCGCCCGATGACACGATCAGGTCCCACGCATCGCGCGGCACGCCAAGCGCGTCGATCTGGCGCGCGACGCTGGCGTTCGGGCGCGGCGCGTTGGTCAGAAGCACCACCGCGCCACCCTGTGCCCGAAACGCCTGCAACGCCGCGACGGCCTCGGGATAGGCTGCCTTGCCGTTGTGCAGGCACCCCCACAGGTCGCAGAACACCGCGTCATAGCGAGAGCCGACGTCAGAAAGGCGGGCGATGATTTCGGTCAACAGGCGGTCCTTCAGGGTCAGAGTTTCAGCGCCGGGATGATCTGTTTCTTGCGGCTCATGATGCCCGGTAGCACCACGGTGTCACCGGTAACCTTGGCCCCGAACGAGGCTTCGGCCATTTGCTTGACCAGGTCGTTCGGCACCAGAAGCGTGGCTTCTTCGTTCAGGATATCAACCACGAACAACAGAACTTGATCCGCGCCATCTTCTTTCGCTACCGCCGCCATCGCGGCCATCAGGCTGGCCTTGCGGTCCAGCACGACCTTGGGCGCGGTGGTTTCCAGCACCGAGACGCGCAGTTCCTTGCCCGCGACGGTGTATTCCTTCGAATCCATCCGCAGCAGTTCCGCGTCTGAAAACGCTGACACGTCCGACTTCGCCTCGAACATCTTGGCCGCCAGATCGGGGATCGCCACGCCGATGTCGGCGGCCAGCGCCTCGGCCACGGCGCGGTCATGGTCGGTCGTGGTGGGCGAGCGGAATTCCAGCGTGTCCGACACGATGCACGACAGCATCGCGCCCTTCACCTCGCGCGGCAGGTTTGCCACGTCGTCGCCCATGATGTCGTGCATCACGGTGGCGGTGCAGGCCAGCGGGCGCATCACCACGTTGATCGGGGTCTTGGTCTTCAGCCCACCGACCAGCATGTGATGGTCGATGATCGCCATGATGTTGGCCTCGTTGATCGAGGGCGGCAGTTCGGCGGGGTTGTTGGTGTCGACGATCACCACGTTCTGCCCCGCCTCCACATCTGCGATGATCTGCGGTTTTTCAAAGCCCCAGTGTTTCAGCACAAAGGCGGCTTCGGTGTTCGGCTCGCCCAGAAGGGCGGGCTTGGCATCGCCGCCGCGCAGGTTGGTCAGATACCAGGCCCAGACGATGGCAGACATGGTGGCATCGGTGTCGGGGGATTTGTGGCCGAAAACAAGCGTGGACATGCGGGCAAACCTTCAAGCGTGGGATTTGCCGCGGGGTATAGGCGAGGCGGCGGGTATTGTCACGCCACCCTCACGCTCAGCCGTAAAACGCCGGCGCCTTGCGCAATCCCGGCCATTGCGACGGCTCGTGTCCGTAGATCAGCATCGCGCCTGTCTCGCGTTGCAGTGCGAAAAGTCGGTCGGCCGAGATTTGCGAGGTGACGGGATCGGCAGAGTCGGCGAAGCGTTCGGCAGGCTCTGAAATCCGGTTCAGCGCGTCGATCGCAAGGATTACCGGGCCGGTGTCGGGCAGGGTGACAAGGGCCGACAGATGCCCTGCCGTGTGGCCGGGGGTGGGGATCAGCGTCAGCCCGTCGCAAAGGTCGGTATCCGCGTCGATCAGGTGATAGTCCGTGTCGGGCCACGCCACCGGGCGGGCGGTGCCGAAATAGCTGGGTGCCGGGTCGGCGCGCTCGCGGGCGGTCATAACCACCGGGCAGGTAAACAGCGGCAGCGATCCCACATGGTCGATATGCCCGTGGCTGAGAACCAGAAGGTCGATGTCGGCAGGCGTCAGGCCCAGAACGGCAAGCTGGCCTTCGGCGGTCTGGTGCGGCGAATAGTCGATCAGGCGGCCAAAGCGGGGCAACCCGTCACGGTCGGCGATGCCGGGGTCTGTTGCGTAGGCGGGCGGAAAGCCGGTGTCGACCAGCACGCGCGCGCGCCGGTCGGTTTCCACAAGATAGCCAGCAATGCCAATGATCCGTTCGCCATTGCGCACGTCGAACAGGCCAAAATCCAGCACATAAAGGCGTTTGGCGCGGTGGCCGTGAAGCCGTGCAACGGTCATAGCGGCAGTGGCTCGATGCTGAACCCTTCGGCCTCCAGCAGCGCCAGCACGCCGGTATCGCCGGGCAGGTGCAGCGCGCCGAAGGCCGCCAGCACCGGTCCACCCGTTGCGGCCTGTTCCAGCACTGGAATCCACGCCCGGTTCCGGCCTGCAACCAACACCTCCTCCATCTTGGCGAATTCGGCATCGACCTTGGCGCGCGGCACGATGGCCTGTTCGTAAGACACCTTGCGCATCAGTTCCCACACCATCCGGCTTTCCCCGGCAAAGTAGGCGTCCGCCAGCGTCACGAAGAAATCGGCCGAGCGTTCCTCCAGCAGCAGGGTCGCCTCGATCATGGTGATCTGTTCGGCTTCGGTCATCGCGCCGAAAATGTCGAACACGGTATCGAACGGCTCCAGCGCCTTTACGGGCACGCCCTTGGCCGCGGCGGTGTCGATCACCATGCCGTCAAGGCCCTTGGGGTCGGCCATTTCGGCAATCGCACAGGGCGGAACGGCCAGCAGGACATTGACATACCAAGGCCGCAGCTTGGCTACCATGAACGCCGGAATTCCGCGCTTTGACATCGCGTCCGACAGCAGCGCCCAAGCCTCGGGTGACATCTGTTCCAGAAGTGTCGGGCCCTCGGTGATCGTCATCAGGGACGGGTCGCGCGCCATCATGTCCAGAAGGGCGGCTTCCTCCTCCGGTCCGGCCTCGACCAGAACGGTGGTCGCGGTTTCGATCAGGGGTGTGATCGCCTCAAGCGTCGCTTGGTGCCGCGGATCGTCGAAATGATAGGTGCCGATCAGGGTGATGACCTCGTCGCCACGGGTTGCGCGCCAGAAATTGCCGCTGGAGTAAGGCGCGCTGGCGGCGGCCGCCTCAAGCACGGCGCGGTCTTCGGCAGGCATTGTGGCCAGCAGGTTTTCACCGGCGCATTGGGCCGAAACCGGAGATACGGCAAGAAAAAGTGCGGCGGCAAAGGCTAGGATTCGCGGCATGTGACCTTCAGAAAACGGTTGCGGCCTGACGTTGCCATCGCCACCGGCAAAGGCAAGGTGAAAACGCGGTTTCTCCAAGGTCACGGTGTTGACAGCGGGCTGCGCATCGCCTACCTCAAGCGCCGTTAGCACTCATGTCCTGTGAGTGCTAAGAGATCACAACCTGGAAACTCAAGGGAGTACACCCAGATGGCTTTCAAACCGCTGCATGACCGCGTGCTTGTCCGTCGCATCGAAGGCGAAGACAAGACCAAGGGCGGCCTGATCATTCCGGATTCCGCGAAAGAAAAGCCCGCAGAGGGCGAGATCATCTCGGTCGGCGAAGGCGCGCGCAAGGACTCGGGCGAGCTGATCGCACCGTCCGTCAAGGCTGGCGACCGCATCCTGTTTGGCAAATGGTCCGGCACCGAAGTCAAACTGGACGGTGAAGACCTGCTGATCATGAAGGAAAGCGACATTCTCGGCATCATCGCCTGAGATCGTCCCGTTTCCCGCTAACCCATTCAAGGAGCTTATCAAATGGCTGCTAAAGACGTTAAATTCGACACCGATGCCCGCGACCGCATGCTGCGCGGCGTCAACATCCTCGCCGACGCTGTCAAAGTGACCCTCGGCCCGAAAGGCCGCAACGTGGTGATCGACAAGTCGTTCGGTTCGCCCCGCATCACCAAGGACGGCGTCACCGTCGCCAAGGAAATCGAACTGGCAGACAAGTTCGAGAACATGGGCGCCCAGATGGTGAAGGAAGTCGCTTCCCGCACCAACGACGAAGCCGGCGACGGCACCACCACCGCGACCGTGCTGGCACAAGCCATCATCAAGGACGGCCTCAAGGCCGTTGCCGCCGGCATGAACCCGATGGACCTCAAGCGCGGCATCGACTTGGCCGTGATCAAGGTCGTGGCTGCGATCAAGGCCGCCTCGCGCCCCGTCAAGGACAGCGCCGAAGTTGCTCAGGTTGGCACCATCTCGGCCAACGGCGAAGCCGAAATCGGCCGTCAGATCGCGGAAGCGATGCAGAAGGTCGGCAACGAGGGTGTCATCACCGTCGAAGAGAACAAGGGCCTTGAAACGGAAACCACCGTCGTCGAAGGCATGCAGTTCGACCGTGGCTACCTGTCGCCCTACTTCGTGACCAACGCCGACAAGATGGTTGCAGATCTGGAAGACTGCCTGATCCTGCTGCACGAGAAGAAGCTGTCGTCGCTGCAGCCGATGGTCCCGCTGCTGGAGGCCGTGATTCAGTCGCAGCGCCCGCTCCTGATCATCTCGGAAGACGTCGAAGGCGAGGCTCTGGCCACGCTTGTGGTCAACAAGCTGCGTGGCGGCCTGAAGATCGCTGCCGTCAAGGCTCCGGGCTTCGGTGATCGTCGCAAGGCGATGCTGCAGGACATCGCCATCCTGACCGGTGGTCAGGTGATCAGCGAAGACCTGGGCATGAAGCTGGAATCGGTGACCATCGACATGCTTGGCAAGGCCAAGAAGGTCGCGATCACCAAAGACAACACCACGATCATCGACGGCGCTGGCAACAAGGCCGAAATCGAGGCCCGTGTGTCCCAGATCCGCACCCAGATCGAGGAAACCACCTCGGACTACGACCGCGAGAAACTGCAAGAGCGTGTGGCCAAGCTGGCCGGCGGTGTTGCCGTGATCAAGGTCGGCGGCATGACCGAAGTCGAAGTGAAAGAGCGCAAGGACCGCGTTGATGACGCCCTGAACGCGACCCGCGCGGCCGTTCAGGAAGGCATCGTCGTCGGTGGCGGCGTGGCTCTGGTTCAGGCTGGCAAATCGCTGGACGGCCTGACCGGTGCGAACTCCGACCAGAACGCCGGTATCGCCATCGTGCGCCGCGCGCTGGAAGCACCGCTGCGCCAGATCGCTGAAAACGCTGGCGTCGACGGCGCCGTCGTGGCTGGCAAGGTGCGCGAGTCGAACGATGTGACTTTCGGCTTCAACGCTCAAACCGAAGAATATGGCGACATGTTCAAGTTCGGCGTGATCGACCCGGCCAAAGTCACGCGCACCGCGCTGGAAGATGCGGCTTCGGTCGCCTCGCTCCTGATCACCACCGAAGCCATGATCGCTGATCGTCCGGAGCCCAAGGGCAACGCCGGTGGTGGCGGCGGCATGGGCGGCATGGGCGGCATGGACGGCATGATGTGATCTGACCCCTCGGGGTATGATTGGGAAAGGGCGCACTTCGGTGCGCCCTTTTTCTTTGCGCAAGCGGCAGGTGGCGGCTAGCTTGCCGGGCAAGACTTCGCCGGGGAGGGCGCAGATGGCGGTGACACAGGCACGAAACAACGCCGTCGTTATCACCCTGATGGCGGCGGTGCTGGTCTGGGGGGCGGCAAGCGCGCTGACCGTGCCTGCGGGGGAATTCCCGCCCGCGCCCTACCATCTGGTCATCATGGGCCTTGATGTGGCGATGACCCTGATCCTCGCCGTGCTGCTGGCCGCCGAACGACACGCCGACCCTTCGGCACGCAAACTTGGGGCGATGGTGCTGGGCAGCCTTGGCGTGGTGGCGGGGCTGGTGCAGGTCGCCATCCGCTTTACCAGCGACCACGCCTGGTGGACCGGGCATTTCCCCGCGCCGGTGCTGAACTGACCCGCGTCATTGGCGCAACAACCCGGCTTGGCCTGCTGACGGCGCTGACCATGCTGGCCTTCGCGGGCAATTCGATCCTGAACCGGATGGCCGTGGGTGGCGGGCTGATCGACCCGATGGGCTTTGCGGCGATCCGGGTGGTGGCGGGGGCGGTGGTGCTGCTGCTGCTGTTCGGCGTGTCGCGCCGCCAGTGGCCACGCTGGAAGGGGCGGCTTGCCGGGGTCGCCGGACTGTCAATCTACCTGATCGGGTTTTCGCTGGCCTATTTGGCGCTGGGCGCGGGAACCGGGGCGCTGATCCTGTTCGGCGCGGTGCAGATCACCATGTTCGCGGGCGCGCTGGTGGCTGGCGAGGCGGTGCCGCCGCGCCGCTGGGCCGGGGCCGGTGTCGCGTTCGCCGGGTTGGTGGTTCTGCTGGCACCCGCTGCCGCAGCCCCAAGCCTTGCCCACGCGCTGATGATGCTGGCCGCCGGGATCGGCTGGGGCATCTATTCGCTGGCCGGGCGGGTGGCGCCCGATGCACTGGCCGCGACGACCGCGAATTTCGTGCTGTCGGTGCCGCTAATTCTTGGCCTCGCCCTGGCCCTGCCGGGCCAGTGGAGCCTTGCCGGGATCGGCCTAGCCGCCCTGTCGGGAGCGATGACTTCGGCCCTGGGCTATGCGCTTTGGTACGCAATCCTGCCCGACCTCGGCGCGGCGCGGGCCGGGCTGGCGCAACTGACCGTGCCATTGATTGCCGCCTTGGGCGGGCTTGCCATGCTGGGCGAAGGCATCGGGCTGCGCTTTGCCCTTGCCGCCGCGCTGGTATTGGGCGGCGTGATCCTTGGCATCCGTCAGAGCGGTTTGACCAGCCGCTGAACCGCCTGGGTCTTGCAGCCCAGCGTCACCTGCCCCGTAAAGCCGGTGTCGCGAAACCCCTCGCGGTGCCAGAAGGCGCGGCCACGCGGGTTGGCGTCAAGGACGGCCAGAAACATCTGACGCGCGCCCTGCGCCCGCGCCACGCCTTCAAGGTGGCGCAGCAACTGCGCGCCCGCGCCATGCCCGCGCGCCGTTGCGCGCACCATCAGCAGGCCAAGATAGCTGTCACCCGCCTGCGGGTAGCCGAACGACATTTCCGCCAGCGCGAGCAGGTCTGTCCCGTCGAACAGCCCGGCCCGATATCCATCATCAGCCGAAAGCCCCGGCGGCGCGTCGGTGAAGAACTCTTCCACCAGAGCGTCGCTTGGCGCCTCGTCCCGCTCCAGCCGGATGTAATCGGCCGAGGCTTGCAGCAGCGCCAGGATCGCTGCATCGTCGGCACGGGTCAGCGGGCGGATCATGGCAGACCGATCATCACGACCGTCAGCCGCACGCTGCCGCTGGGCTTGCGCCACACCACCTCGTCGCCAACCTCGGCCCCGATCAGGGCGCGCGCCAGAGGCGACTGCGGCGCGATGCGCCCGACCCTTGCGTCGGCCTCATCTTCACCGGTGATCTCGTAGCGCGCGGTTGCGCCCGCCTCGTCCGCGACGGTGACCACATGGCCGAAGCCTACGGTACGGGCGTCCTGTCCGGCGGGGTCGATCACGCTTGCACTGCGCAACCGCGCCTCCAGATACCGGATGTCGCGCTCGGCGGCAGCTTCTGGCAGCTTGTCCAGCCGCTCTGCCCGGGCGCGCAAGGCCTGAAGATCGGCCTGCCGTGCCAAAAGCCGGTCCCTCAACGCGGCCAGCCCGCGCGGGGTGACGTAGTTGGGATGCAGGCTGATCGGCAGGTCGGGCAGGGGGTCAAGCTCGCCCGTGCTTTCCTTGACGAAGGCGCGGCTCATCGCACGATCACCTCCAGCGGGTCATAGCGCAGGGTGCTGCCCCAGGCCGCGTCGATCAGGCTGTCGGGTTTGAACCGCACCCGGCCCAATTCCAACGCGCTCCGGCTGAAAAACTGCCGCTCGGTGACGATGCCCTCGGGGTCGGTCCAGCCGGGGGCCAGCGCGCCGCCGGTGATCCGGCAGCGAAAGAAGATTTCGATCTGGTGAAAGCCGCTGGCCGGGTCGTGGAATTCGTTGACCAGCACCGGTTCGTCCACCGTAACCGTCAGCCCGGTTTCCTCATGCAACTCGCGGGCAAGGTTGTCGGGCAAAGATTGCCCCGCTTCGACCCCGCCCCCCGGCGCGCACCACAGGTCCGATGTCCCGCCCGGATAGGCGTTGACCAGCAAGAGCCGGTCCCGATCAAGGATCAGCGCGCGGGCGGCGATGCGGGGCGGACGGCGGGTCATGCGCCCAAGGGTGTGACGTGACGTCGGATTTGTCCAGCGCAAGGAACTCCGGCCTTGTCGGCGGCGACAGCTGAGCAGACTGTGGCCACATGACACCGCTGCGCGCCATGACCCGCCGCCTGACCACCGTTGCCGAAGGCATCGGCAGGGACGCGGTGACCACTGACAAGGGCGATGCGGTCGTTCTGCTGCACGGCCTTGCGCGCAGCCAGGCCTCGCTTGCACCGCTGGCACGGGCGCTGACGGCGGCGGGATACCGGGTGGTGAACTGGTCCTACCCCTCGACCAAGGCCTTGCCCGATGACCTTGCGCGCGAGGTGGGGGCAGCGGTGGCAAGGGCCGGGCCGGGGCGAGTGCATTTCGTCACCCATTCGATGGGCGGCATCCTGCTGCGCGCGTGGCTTGCGCAGAACCGTCCGGCGCGCATGGGGCGTGTGGTGATGCTGGCCCCGCCGAACCACGGGTCGGAACTGGTGGATGCGCTGGGCGACAACCCGGTGTTTCACTGGGTCAACGGTGCTGCAGGGGCCAGCCTTGGCACCGGCCCGCTGTCCTGGCCGAAAGCGCTGCCAGCGGCCGATTACCCGGTTGGCATCATCGCGGGAACGCGGTCGCTGAACCCGGTCTATTCAGCGCTGCTGCCGGGGGCGAATGACGGCAAGGTCACCGTGCAAAGCACCCGGCTTGAGGGCATGGCCGACCATATCGCGCTTCCTGTGACCCATACCTTCATGATGCGCAATCCGGTGGTCATCCGCCAGACGCTGCGGTTTCTGGCCGAAGGGCGGTTCGACCCCGGCCTGACGTTCCTCGCTGCGGTGAAAGAGGCTTTGTCCGGCTGAACCGTCAGGTGTCAGGCGTGTCGGTATCGACCCCGCCTTCAAGCCGATCTTGCCGCGCCTGCCTGGCCAGCGCCTCGAACCGGGCGCGAAAGTCTTCCAGCGCGCGTTCGTCAAGCTCTTCAAGGTCCAAAAGCGCGTTGTGTGCGCCCTTGGTTGCGCGGATCAACTCGTCCAGCTTCAACTGGATGGCGATGGTGTCGCGGTTTTGCGTGTTCTGGATCAGGAAAACCATCAGGAAGGTTACGATGGTGGTGCCCGTGTTGATGACCAACTGCCACGTATCGGAGAATCCGAACAGCGGCCCCGTCACCACCCAAAGCACAATGACCAGCACCGCCAGCACAAAGGTGCCTGGCCGTCCGGTCAGATGCGACACCGATTTCGAGACGCGGGTGTATATGTTGCTGTTCATCGCACCGCGGTAGCACGGTTGCGGCGGTCAAGCCATCACGGCGACACCGGCATAGGCAACGACGCAATACCGCACGGTCTTGGCGATCGTGACCAGGATCAGGAACTGCCAGACCGGCACCCGCAGCACTCCGGCCATTGCAACCGCAAGGTCTCCACCGGGCGCCCAACTCAGCAGCAGCACCCACACGCCCCAGCGCCGGAACCAGCCGCTTGCCCGGTCCATCTGCACAGGGGTCAGCGGAAACCAGCGGTGATCCTGAAACCCGGCCAGCACGCGGCCAAGTGCGTAGGTGACGCAGGACCCCAGCACATTTCCGACCGAGGCGACGATGACCAGCCCCAGCGCCCCCCAGCCCGCGGCAAGCAGCGCCAGAAACACCACCTCCGACTGAAACGGAACCGGGGTGGCCGCCAGAAAGGCTGCAGCGAACAGCCCGAAAAGAGCGATCATCCGCGAGGCCGCCAAAAGCGGTGACTGTGCAGGATACAAGTTCTGCACCGACCCGCGCGCGCCGTCGTCACCCGGCGCGCGTCATTGGCGCCCATCACTTGACGTCAACGGCCTCGGCTTCGTTTGCCGCGGGGCGCGGTTCACGCGGCGGGCGGCCGATCACGTCGCGCAGCTCGTCCAACTCGATGAAGTTGTCGGCCTGACGGCGCAATTCGTCGGCAATCATCGGCGGCTGGCTGCGGATCGTCGACACGACCGACACCCGAACCCCCTGCCGTTGCAGGCTTTCCACCAGCGGCCGGAAATCGCCGTCGCCGGAAAACAGCACGATATGGTCGACCCGGTTGGCAAGTTCCATCGCATCGACGCACAGCTCGATGTCCATGTTGCCCTTCACCTTCCGCCGTCCCTGGCTGTCGGTGTATTCCTTTGCCGGCTTGGTGCGCATGGTGAAGCCGTTGTAATGCAGCCAGTCGACCAGCGGCCGGATCGGCGAATAATCGTCGTTTTCCAACAGCGCAGTGTAGTAGAAAGCGCGCAACATCTTGCCGCGACGGATAAATTCCATCCGCAGCAGCTTGTAGTCGATGTCAAATCCCAGCGCCTTTGCGGCTGCGTAAAGATTTGATCCGTCGATGAACAGCGCGAGCCGTTCGTCCTTGTAAAACATTCAGTGTCCCCTCAAAACCCATCGCACCAATCGAACTTCTTTATGATCTGCGTTTAATATATCGAAATTCGCTGGACAACGCTGTCGGAATATCTGTTCGAAACTCCCCATTGCAAGTCAAGCCTACAATAAACCCTGAGAAAAAGGCCATGAAAATACACGCTCTGGTTGCATTTGGCGCAAACCTGCCGTTCGATGGGCAAATGCCCGCCGAAAGCCTGAAGCGCGCCGTAGCGGAACTCGCGGCGGACGGGGTTGACGTGATGGCGATGAGCCGGCTTTTCGCCACTCCGTGCTTTCCGGCCGGCGCAGGGCCGGATTACGTGAACGCCGCCGCTGTGGTTGCCTTTCCGGGGATCAAGGGCGCGGATGCGGCCACGCTTCTTTCCTCGGTTCTAGCGCGGTTTCACGCGGTCGAGGCGCGGTTCGGTCGCACGCGTGTGCAGCGCTGGGGGATGCGCACGCTGGACATCGACCTGTTGGCGGTGGGTGATTCGGTCTTGCCCGACGCCCAGACCCAGGACCGCTGGCGTCTGTTGCCTGCCGACCAGCAGATCGGCACCACACCCGACCAGTTGATCCTGCCGCACCCACGGATGCAGGACCGCGCCTTCGTGCTGGTTCCCTTGGCTGATGTCGCGCCCGATTGGGTGCATCCACGCACCGGCCAGACCGTGACGCAGATGCTGGCCGCGCTGCCACAGTCTGACAAGGATGCCGTCGTAGCGCTGTGAATCGGCCCGATTCAACGCTTGTCAAGAAATAATGCAGCGACTACATAGGCCACTTCCAATGAGCCACCCGAACTGGAGTTTGCCATGGCCCGCGTAACGGTCGAAGATTGCGTCGACAAGGTTCCGAACCGGTTCGAACTGGTGATGCTTGCCGCTCACCGTGCGCGTGAGATCCAGGCCGGCTCGCCGATCACGGTCGAGCGGGACAATGACAAGAACCCCGTCGTCTCGCTGCGCGAGATCGCCGAGGAAACCCAGCTTGCCGACAGCCTGCGCGAGCGGATGATCGAAAGCCACCAGACCCAGATCGAAGTCGACGAACCCGAGGAAGACCAGATGGCGCTTCTGATGGGCGGCGATATGGACCGTCCGATGGTCGACGACATGTCGGAAGAAAAGCTGTTGCGCGCGCTGATGGAAGCGCAGGGCGATATCTGACACGGGCTTACACCCGCAAGGCAGGGCGCTGATGATCGACGTCGAAGACCTCATCGCCCTTGTCCGCAACTACAACCCGCGGTGCAATGCCGACCAGATCCGCAAGGCGTATGCCTACGGGTTTCGCATGCACGACGGCCAGATGCGAAAATCGGGCGAACCCTACTTCACCCATCCTGTTGCCGTCGCCGCGATCCTGACGGAACAACGGCTGGATGACGCGACGATCATCACCGCGCTTTTGCACGACACGATCGAGGATACCCGATCGACCTACACCGAAATCACCTCGCTGTTTGGCGAGGAGGTGGCGGAACTGGTCGATGGCGTGACCAAGCTGACCAACCTGCAACTGTCGTCGACCGAAAACCAGCAGGCGGAAAACTTCCGCAAGCTGTTCATGGCGATGTCCAAGGATTTGCGCGTCATCCTCGTCAAGCTGGGCGACCGGCTGCACAACATGCGCACCATCCGTTCGATGAAGCCGGAAAAACAGGCCCAGAAGGCCCGCGAAACGATGGAGATCTTCGCCCCGCTGGCAGGCCGCATGGGCATGCAGTGGATGCGCGAGGAGTTGGAGGATCTGTCCTTCAAGGTCCTGAACCCCGAGGCGCGCAATTCCATCATCCGCCGTTTCCTGACCCTTCAGCGCGAGGCGGGCGACGTCGTCCACAAGATCACCGGCGACATCCGGCACGAACTGGAAAAGGCGCAGATCGAGGCTGACGTGTTCGGCCGCGCGAAAAAGCCCTATTCGATCTGGCGCAAGATGCAGGAAAAGGATCTGGCCTTTTCACGTCTGTCCGACATCTACGGCTTTCGCGTGATCTGCGGCAGCGTTGCCGACTGCTACCGTATCCTCGGCGTCATCCACCAACGCTGGCGCGCGGTGCCGGGGCGGTTCAAGGATTACATCAGCCAGCCAAAGAACAACGGCTACCGCTCGATCCACACCACTGTCTCGGGCCGCGACGGCAAGCGTGTCGAAGTGCAGATCCGCACCCGCGAGATGCACGAAGTGGCCGAAGCCGGCGTTGCGGCACACTGGTCCTATCGCGAAGGGGTGCGCGCAAAGAACCCCTTTGCCGTCGATCCCGCCAAGTGGATCGCGGCGCTGACCGAACGGCTGGATGCGGGCGACACCGACGAATTCCTCGAAAACGTCAAGCTCGAGATGTATTCCGATCAGGTGTTCTGCTTCACCCCGAAAGGGGACGTGATCCAGTTGCCCCGTGGCGCGACACCGCTCGATTACGCCTATGCGATCCACACCCGGATCGGAAACTCCTGCGTGTCGGCCAAGATCGACGGTATCCGCGTGCCCTTGTGGACGCGGCTGAAGAACGGCCAGTCGGTCGAGATCATCACCGCCGAAGGCCAGCGCCCGCAATCATCGTGGATCGACATTGTGACCACCGGCCGCGCCAAGGCCGCGATCCGGCGCAGCTTGCGCGAAGAGGACCGGGGCCGTTTCGTCAAGCTTGGTCAGGAACTTGCCCGCGCCGCGTTCGACCATGTCGGCAAGAAAGCGACCGACAAGGCGCTGCGCACGGCGGCCAAGATGCTGGGCCTGACCGACGAAAACGATCTGCTGGCGCGGCTGGGTTCTGCGGAACTGACAGCCCGGCGCGTGGTCGAGACGCTCTATCCCGACCTTGCCCAAGCCACGTCGGAAGAGGTGGATGCCAAGCGCCCGGTCGTCGGCCTGACCGCCGACCAGACCTTCAAGCGCGCGCAGTGCTGCCAGCCGGTGCCGGGTGAACGCATCGTCGGCATTACCTACCGGGGGCAAGGCGTCGTGGTTCACGCTATCGACTGCCCCGCGCTGGAGGAATTCGAGGATCAGACCGCCCGCTGGGTCGACCTGCAATGGCATTCCGGCCGCCACGCGCCGGTCTACACGATCACGTTGGAAATCACGATTTCCAATGACGCGGGTGTCCTTGGCCGTATCTGCACCTTGATCGGAGAGCAGAAGGCCAATATCTCCGACCTCAGGTTCACGGACAGAAAACCGGACTTTTATCGCCTTGTTATCGACGTAGACCTGCGCGATGTGGAACATCTGCACATGGTGATGACCGCACTCGAGGCGGAAACGGATGTGGCGCAGATCTCGCGTCACAGGGATTTGACACGCAGGCCCTAGGGCTTGAGAACCGGGGGCAAATCCCGGACGGGAAGGGCGAAAGTTGGTCTTCAAGCGCAGAAAACCGTTGGGCTGGGGCCCTTGGCTGCGAGAGCAGGTCTATCCCCGCGGCGGCTTCAGGCGTGCGATCCGCTATGTCGTCTACCGGATGCGCCGGCTGCCTGACCAACCGCACCGCGTTGCCCGTGGCGTGTTCGCAGGCTCGCTGATCGGGTTTCTGCCATTGCCGGGGTTACAGTTCCTCGCGGCATGGGGCGCGGCCAGGCTGATCCGCGGCAACGTGCTGGCCTCGCTTCTGGCCACGTTCAACACCAACCCTGTCACCACGCCGTTCTTCGCCGTTCTGGCAATGACCCTTGGCCACTGGATCATGGGGATCGAAGCGCCGTTGAACGCCGATTACATCCTCGGCGCGTTCTCCAACGCCGGCCAGGATCTGTGGTACAACTTCCGTGCGCTTTTCGGACCGGAAAAGGCGCGCTGGGGCGGGCTTTTCGAATTCTGGAACGAAATTTACCTGCCCTATTTCATCGGTGCGCTGGGACCGGGCATCCTGATCAGCAGCGCGGCCTACTATGTCACCATTCCGCTCGTCGAAGCCTATCAGAAGGCCCGCGCCGCCAAGGCCAAGGAACGCAGCGAACGCCGCAGGTCCTTGCGCGAAACCGTCGCGACCGCCGCGGCCAAGCTGAAGCGCAAAGCCGAACGTGAGGCCCAGCGTGACGACGGCGGCGAGGGTGACGACGGCCCCGGAACGCCGTAATATCGGCCTGAATTCAAGACGCAGAAAGATCCTCGATGGCAAACTCTCCGCGCGGCCGCAGCCCCGCCCCCCGGCATCTTCGCCTTGGCGTCAACATCGACCATGTGGCCACCGTGCGCAACGCGCGTGGCACCGCCTGGCCTGACCCCTTGCGCGCGGCCCTTCTGGCCGAAGCGGCCGGGGCTGACGGCATCACCGCCCACCTGCGCGAAGACCGCCGCCATATCCGCGACGCCGATATCAACGCGCTGATCGCCGCGATTACCGTGCCGCTCAATTTCGAATGTGCCGCCACAGCGGAAATGCAGGCGCTGGCGCTGCGCCACAAACCCCACGCCGTCTGCCTTGTGCCCGAAAAGCGCGAAGAACGGACAACCGAAGGTGGCCTTGACGTCGCCGGCGACAAGACCCGCCTTGCCGCCTTCATCGCGCCGCTGACCGAGGCGGGCTGCCGCGTCAGCATGTTCATCAGCCATGACGCCCGCCAGATCGAAGCCTCCGCCCGCATCGGCGCCGCGGTCGTCGAACTGCACACCGGGCTTTACGCCGACCTGCTGGCTGACGGCCACCCCGACCTTGCCGAACGCGAGCTTGGCTTCCTGCGCGAAGGCGCACGCCTTGCCGCCGCCGCCGGGCTTGAGGTTCACGCCGGCCACGGCCTCACCTACGACAACGTCGGCCCCATCGCCGCAATCCCCGAGGTCGCCGAACTGAACATCGGCCACTTCCTGATCGGCGAGGCGATCTTCCGCGGCCTTGGCCCCGCGATCGAGGAAATGCGCCGCCGGATGGATGTGGCACGGGCATGATCCTAGGCATTGGCAGCGACCTTGCCAACATCGAACGGATCGAGGCAACGCTGGCCCGTTTTGGCGACCGTTTCCGCGACCGGGTGTTCACCGATCATGAACAGGCCAAGGCTGAAAGCCGCCCGCGCGCCGTGGCGGCCACCTACGCCAAACGCTGGGCCGCCAAGGAGGCCTGTTCCAAGGCGCTGGGCACCGGGCTGCGCATGGGGATCGGCTGGAAGGACATGGCGGTGACGAACCTGCGGTCCGGCCAACCGGTGATGCATGTCACCGGCTGGGCCGCGGAACGCCTGCGCGAGTTGACGCCAGAGGGCCATGAGGCGCTGATCCACCTCACCTTGACCGACGACCACCCGTGGGCGCAGGCCTTCGTGGTGATCGAGGCGCGACCGCTGGTCGGGGCCATCACGGCTTCGGGTGCAGCCCCCCGATAATCCGGCCCGCGCCCGATAATCCGGCCCGCGCTTGACTCGCGCG
This sequence comes from uncultured Alphaproteobacteria bacterium, assembly GCA_963822435.1. Taxonomy (GTDB): domain Bacteria; phylum Pseudomonadota; class Alphaproteobacteria; order Rhodobacterales; family Rhodobacteraceae; genus JAUYQR01. The sequence continues at coordinate 250,165 of CAWGHN010000003.1, read as the reverse complement.
TGCCCCGCGCGCATGTAGCGCGAAATCCGGCAGGCAGGGCAGCATGGCATCAGCAAGCAAATCCGACGGCGGCATCGTCGAAACGATCAAGACCGTCTTCTGGGCACTGATCATCGCAGGCGTGTTCCGAACCCTGTTCTTCCAGCCCTTCTGGATTCCGTCCGAATCGATGAAGGACACGCTGCTGATCGGCGACTTCCTGTTCGTCAACAAGATGGCTTACGGCTATTCGCGCTATTCCTGCCCCTTCGGCCTGTGCCCGATCACCGGCCGCATCCTTGGCTCCGATCCTGAGCGCGGCGATGTCGTGGTGTTCCGCCACCCGGTGAACGGCACCGATTTCATCAAGCGACTGATCGGCCTGCCTGGCGACACGATCCAGATGAAGAACGGCGTCCTCTTCATCAACGGGGTCGAGGCTCCGCAGGAACCCGCCGGCGTGTTCGAGGAAATCAACGAACCGCAAGGCCCGATGCGCAGCCGCCCGCGCTGCGAAAACGGGGCCGTGGGCGACGGTGGCATCTGCACCCGCAGCCGGTTCATCGAAACCCTTCCCGAAGGGCAAAAGCACAACATCCTGAACATCGACACCAACGGCGGTGGTGACAACACCGACGTGTTCACCGTGCCGGACGGGCAATACTTCTTCATGGGCGACAACCGCGACAACAGCATGGACAGCCGCTTCAACCAGCGCGCCGGCGGCGTCGGTTTCGTGCCGGCGGAAAACCTGATCGGCCGCGCCGACCGGGTGATCTTTTCTTCGGCCGGCACCCGGATGCTGTATTTCTGGACGTGGCGGTCGGACCGCTTCTTCAAGGCGATTGAGTGAGGCTTTCGGCGGATCTCAAGGCCCTCGAGGGCCGTCTGGGATACACGTTCCGTACGCCCGACCACCTTTTGCGCGCGGTGACGCACGCCTCGATCTCGTCGTCGACCCGGCCCGACAACCAGCGGCTCGAATTCCTTGGCGACCGCGTCCTTGGCCTTGTGATGGCCGAGGCGTTGCTGGACGCCGACCCGGCTGCCAGCGAAGGCCAGCTTGCGCCGCGCTTCAACGCGCTGGTGCGCAAGGAAACCTGCGCCGATGTGGCGCGCACCTTGGGTCTCGGTGAGGTGCTGAAACTTGGCCGCTCGGAAATGCTGTCGGGCGGTCGGCGCAAGGAGGCGCTGCTGGGCGACGCGCTGGAAGCGGTGATCGCCGCGGTCTACCTTGATGGCGGTTTCGAGGCGGCAAAGGCGCTGGTCTTGCGCCTGTGGGGTGGCCGGATCGGCGCGGTCGACAGCGACGCCCGCGACGCCAAGACCGCGCTGCAGGAATGGGCGCAGGCCCGTGGCATGCCGCCGCCCACCTATACCGAAGCCGGCCGCACCGGCCCGGATCATCAACCCCTGTTCACGGTTGCCGTGACCCTGGAAAGCGGCGCCCGCGCCGAGGCGCAAGCCGGATCGAAACGCATCGCCGAACAGCAAGCCGCGAAGTCGCTGCTGGCCCGGCTGGAGGACGAGACATGACCGACACCACCCGCGCGGGCTTTGTGGCCCTGATCGGCGAGCCGAATGCCGGCAAGTCCACCCTGATGAACCGGATGGTCGGGGCCAAGATTTCCATCGTCACGCACAAGGTTCAGACCACCCGCACCCGCATCCGTGGCGTCTGCATGGAAGGTCAGGCGCAGATCGTGTTCGTCGACACGCCGGGCCTCTTTCGTCCGCGCCGCAGGCTTGACCGCGCGATGGTCAAGGCGGCCTGGGGCGGGGCGTCGGATGCCGATGTGATCGTGCTGTTGGTCGAGGCGACGCGCGGGTTGACCGAAGGCGTGCAGGCGATCATCGACCGGCTGGCCAACGAGATGCCGCAGGATCAGCCGGTGGCGCTGGCGATCAACAAGATCGACCGGGTAAAGGCGGAAACCCTGTTGGCGATGGCCGAACAGTTGAACGGCGCCTATCCGTTCAAGAAGACCTTCATGATCAGCGCCGAAAAGGGTTACGGCGTCACCGACCTGCGCGAATGGCTGGCGGCCGAAGTGCCCGAAGGCCCGTGGTTCTACCCCGAAGACCAGATCGCCGACCTGCCGATGCGGATGATCGCCGCCGAGATGACGCGCGAAAAGCTGACCCTGCGCCTGCACGAGGAACTGCCCTACCAGCTGACGGTCGAGACGGAAAAGTGGGAAGACAAGCCCGACGGCACCACCCGCATCGACCAGATCGTGTATGTCGCGCGCGACGGCCACAAGGGCATCGTGCTTGGCAACAAGGGCGAGACGATCAAGGCGATCGGACAGGCCGCGCGGGCGGAAATCTCGGAATTCCTCGGCCGCACGGTGCATCTGTTCCTGCAGGTGAAGGTGCGCCCGAACTGGCTGGACGAGCCCGAGCGCTATTCCGAGATGGGCCTTGATTTCAAGGATGGCGATGCCTGAGGCACCGATCCTTGAAGCGGGGCGCTGGAGGCAGCGGCGGAGCCTCCGGCGGGAGTATTTTGGAAAAGAGCAATTTGCATGAGCGCGCGTCTGGCCTCGGGAATCTGGGTGTCGGCCTATCTGACCCGACTGCGGCTGGCCGACATCCCCGCCTATGTCACCGCCAGGGGTGATGCTCAGGCCGGTGCGGTGGTGGTGAAGGTGGCATGTCTTGACGGCACGGCCCGCGCCTACGAGCGGCGGTCAGACCTGATGAGCGGGGCGCGCGCCTGGATGCTGATGGCCGAAGGCCCGGAGGCCGAGGTTGACGCCATGCTGACCCGCCAGCGCGCCCGCGACCCCGACCTGTGGCTGATCGAGCTGGAAGATCGGGCCGGCCGCACGCTGCTGGAGGAGGACGGGCTATCGGACTGATCGGCGCGACAGGGCAATCAGACCTGTGCCAAGCAGCGCGAAGCCGGCCACCAGCCCGGCGGTGTTGACTGCCACCCGCAGCCAGCCCAGCGCATCTGCATCCAGAAACGGGTAGGGCCAGAAGCCCGTAAGGTGGCCGCGCAACAGCGCATAGGCCGCGTAGGCGGCAGGCCAGATCAGCAGCGCCGGCAGGTCACGCCGGGTCAGCCCTGCCTGCGCAAAGGCCAACCACCACCCCAGTGTCAGCAGCGGCACCGCGCTGTGCAGCCCCTGATCGGCCCACCACGCCAATCCCTGCGGCTGCCAAAGCCGGGCCAGCACCAGATGGTAGACCAGACCCACCATGACGATGGCCACCACAAGGGCGGCAAACCCGCGCGCGCCGGGGCGCACCCCCGCCGCGACGCCGGCCATCAGAAAGCTTGCACCAAGGTTGGTGAGGATGGTGAAATATCCCGCCATCAGCCACAGCACATGGCGGGCGGGCGCTTCACCCAGCAAGCCTTGCGACACCCGGAACTGCGCCACCAGTGCCACCAGCGCCACGCCAGACACGCCAAGCGCCAAAAGCCGGGCCGCGGGTGAAAACGGGGGGTGACGGCGTTGCATCGGGCAAGGATAGTGCCGGTCTGGCGCGGATCAACCACCCTTGTGGCCGACCATCCGGCCCGTGATACTGTGTGGCATGGAATGGCGGGACGAAGGCGCGCTTTTGGTCATGCGACCGCATGGCGAAAGTGCCGCGATCATCGAGGTGTTCACCAAGGCTCATGGCAGGCACGCCGGCGTGGTGCGCGGCGGTGCGTCGCGCAAGATGGCCGCCACCCTGCAACCCGGCAGCCAACTGGCCGTGACGTGGCGGGCGCGGCTAGATGACCACATCGGTGCCTTCACGGTCGAGCCGTTGAAATCCCGCGCCGGCGTGCTGTCGGACCGTCTGGCACTGGCAGGGCTGACCTCGGTCTGTGCGTTGTTGCGCGCTGCCCTGCCGGAACGCGAGGCGCATCCGGCTCTGTGGTCGCGGACCATGACGCTCCTCGACGCGCTGGACGGCGAGGGGTGGCCTGCCACTTATCTGCGCTGGGAAATCTGCCTTTTGGAAGAGCTTGGCTTCGGCCTTGATCTCAATCGCTGCGCCGTCACCGGGGCCAGTGAAGGATTGGCCTATGTCAGCCCGCGCTCCGGCAGGGCGGTGTCTGTCGCGGGCGCGGGGGAATGGGCCGACCGGCTGCTCCCGCTGCCGCAGGGGCTGGCCGGCGACGGCGCAATGGACGCGGCGGCGGTGCGCGCCGGGCTGGCGATCACCACCCATTTCCTTGCCCGCGAGCTTGCCGTGGTGCTGCAAGACCGCCCCTTGCCCGAGGCGCGGTCGCGGCTGATGGACCTTCTGGCTCGCTCCGCTTGAAACGACGCAAAGTGTCGCACCCGTGACAGACGGAACCCGCGCGCGCCGTGCCAATGGGGCATCATGGTCACCCGCTACCTGCCCCTCGCGCTGACGCACAGCCCGACGCCCCGTATCGAAAATTTCGCCCTGCTTGCCGGTCTTGATGCTGCGGTGCGCGGGATGCTGATCTCGACCATGCCGTTGGTCGTGTATGACGCGCTGGGCGATGCGCAATCGACCTCGATCGTGTTCTTCATCTCGGGCATCGTGGCGCTGTTCTGGGGCCTGATGGTGCCATGGGCCACGCGGCTGATCCCGCGGCGCTGGGCCTATACCGGGGGTGTGGTGCTGTATCTGATCGGCATGACGCTTGGGGCCATCGGCACGGGTTGGTCGGTGCCTTTGGCGCTGATGGCCAATGCGATGGCGACGGTGACGATCTTTGTCTGCCTGAACGCCTATGTGCTGGATTACGTCGACCGCGCCAACCTTGGCCGCAGCCAATCCACCCAGATGGCCTATGCCGCCACCGCATGGACGCTGGGGCCGATGGCGGGGGTCAGCCTTTACCACTACTGGGCGCCCGCGCCGTTTCTGGTGGCGGGGCTGTTCGCGGCGATCCTTCTGGTGTCGTTCTGGGTGCTGCGGCTGGGCAACGGCAAGCAGATCACCCGCGCCAAGCGTCAGGCGGTCAATCCGGTGGCCTATCTTGGGCGATTCTTCAGCCAGCCCCGGCTGATCGCGGGCTGGATGTTCGCGGTGACGCGCAGTTGCGGCTGGTGGGTCTATGTCGTCTACCTGCCGATCTTCTGCATCGAGGCGGGGCTGGGCGACAAGGTCGGCGGCATCGCCCTGTCTTGCACCAACGCCCTTCTTTTCGCGGCTCCCGCGCTGAACCGCGTGGTGCGCCGCCTGTCAGTGCGCCGGTCGGTGCGGCTGGCCTTCGGGATCTGTGGCGCCCTTTTCTGTGCCTCGGCGCTGTCGTCCTTCCTGCCTTGGGCGGCGGTCGTGATGATGATGGCCGCGTCGCTGTTTCTGGTGGCGCTGGATGTGGTCGGCGGGCTGCCGTTCCTGATGTCGGTGAAACCGTCGGAGCGGACCGAGATGTCGGCCGTCTATTCCAGCTTTCGCGACGTGTCAGGCATCGTGACGCCCGGTGCGGCGTGGCTGGTGCTGTGGATCGCACCGCTGCCGGGGGTGTTTCTGGCCGCTGGACTGGGGCTTCTGGCGTCATGGGCGGTTGCCGGGCAGTTGCACCCCCGGCTTGGCACCCTGCGGCCGTCGCGTGGCGGGGCCGAGGCTTAGGCCCACACCCGCCCATGCTTGACCAGCCAGTCTGCGCTGGCCAGAAGGGCGGCTTTCGGGGCGACGAATTCCATGCCCATTTCCTGCACCGCGCGGGCGTTCGACACGCGGTCCAGATGGCCAAGCTTCGGCAGGATGGTCCGCACGCCTGGATCAACCAGTGCCAACACGCGCAACACCACGGTCGGCGCCACCCGCGTCGGAATCCTGCGCACCGGATAGGCCGCCTTCAGCACAAGCCCCATGTCGACCATCGCCAGCGTGCCAGAGGCCGCAATATAGCGCCTGCCCTCGGTGGCTGACCGTTGCAGCGCGCGCAGGTGCATCTCGGCCACGTCGCGCACATCGACGATCGGAAACCCGATCGCGGGCAGCATCGGGTCGCGGCCCTTCAGGATCCGCTCCACCAGTTGCAGCGACGTGCCATAATGTTCGTCCAAGGGCGGGCCCAGCACCAGACCGGGGTTGATCGTGGTCAGCGCAAGTCCGCTCGCCCGCGCGTATTCCCAAGCTGACCGCTCGGCGAGGGTCTTTGACTTGGCATAGGCCGTCGTCTCGGGCAGGGTCACGTCGCACCAGTCGGCCTCGTCCTGCAAGGTGTTCGGCTTGCTATCGTTGATCACCGCCACGGTGGACGAGGTCATCACCACCCGCTTTATACCAGCCGCATGTGCCGCCTTCAGCACCCGGCGGGTGCCTTCCACCGCAGGGCGGATCAGCAGGTTCGCGTCCTTGGGTTGGGCAATCGGAAAGGGCGATGCGGTGTGGATCACCGCCGTCACGCCCGCCATCGCCTCGGTCCAGCCGGCATCGGCCTCCAGATCGGCCTGCACGAAACTCAAGGCGCCGGCACGGTCGCCAAGGTGCGGCGCGAGGGCGGTGCGCACCTCATCCGCCCGGTCCAGCCGCCGCAGCGTGCCCCGCACGTCATGGCCTGCGTTCAACAGCCGCAGCGCCACATGTTTCGCAATGAACCCGGACACGCCGGTCAGCAGAACCAGTTCCGCCATAGCCAGCCTCGACAAACCCTTATGCCGTCAAGTCTCTGCCGCACCCGACCGCAAATCAAGCAAAGTTCAGTCCAGCAGACGCCGCGCAATGACCTGCGCCTGAATTTCGGCGGCACCCTCAAAGATGTTCAGGATGCGCGCGTCACACAGGATGCGGCTGATCCGGTATTCCAGCGCAAATCCGTTGCCGCCGTGGATCTGCAAGGCATTGTCCGCCGCAGCCCAGGCCACCCGCGCGCCCAGCAATTTCGCCATCCCGGCCTCAAGATCGCAGCGTTTGTCATGGTCCTTCTGCCAGGCGCTGAAATAGGTCAGCTGCCGGGCCACCATGATCTCCACCGCCATCATCGCCAGCTTCCCCGCCACGCGCGGAAACGCGATCAGCGGCTTGCCGAACTGCTGACGGTCGGTCGCATATTGCATCCCCGTCTCCAGCGCCGATTGCGCCACGCCCACCGCGCGCGCGGCGGTCTGGATACGGGCGCTTTCGAAGGTCTGCATCAGTTGCTTGAAGCCCTGACCTTCCACCCCGCCCAGAAGGTTCTCGCCCTTCACCGCAAAGCTGTCGAAGTTGACGGTGTATTCCTTCATCCCCCGGTAGCCCAGAACCTCGATCTCGCCGCCCGACAGGCCCTGATCGACGAACGGGGTTTCATCCGTCCCCGGCGTCTTTTCCGCCAGAAACATGCTCAGCCCCCGGTAATCCGAGGTGCCAGGAACCGACCGTGCCAGCACCGTCATCACATGGGTGCGCGCGGCATGGGTGATCCATGTCTTGTTGCCGGTGATCTGCCAGTCGCCACCCACCTTCGCCGCCCGTGTCCGCAAAGACCCAAGGTCAGACCCGGTGTTCGGCTCGGTGAACACCGCCGTCGGCAGTATCTCCCCGCTCGCCAGCTTCGGCAGCCACTGTTCCTTCTGCGCCTCCGTCCCGCCGCACAGGATCAACTCCGCCGCAATCTCGGTCCGTGTGCCAAGACTGCCCACGCCGATATACCCGCGCGACAACTCCTCGCTCACCACCACCATCGACGCTTTCGACAGCCCGAACCCGCCATAAGCCTCCGGGATCGTCAGGCCAAAGACGCCCATCCCGGCCAGCTTGTCGATCACCTCCATCGGGATCAGTTCGTCGCGCAGATGCCAGCCCTGCGCACGGGGGATCACCTCGTCATCGGCAAAGCGGCGGAACTGGTCGCGGATCATTTCCAGCTCATCGTCCAGCCCGGTCACGCCAAACGTCGCGCGCCCGTGGTTGTCGCGCATCAGCGCCACCAGCTCCAGCCGCGCCGCATTGGTGTTGCCACCCGCCATCAAGGCCCGCGCCGCCTCGCCCGGTTGCCACGTCACGCCCATGTCGGCCAGCCGCGCAATCTCGCCCTGACTCATCGGGATGCCGCCCGCGATCTGGTTCAGGTATTCCCCAAACCCGATCTGCAGGATCAGCCGCTCCATCGGCCCGAACTTGCCCTCGGCCTCGATCCGCCCGGCCCAGGCCTGCATCTGGCGCAGCGCCTCGACATAGGTCGCAAGCCACGCCATCGCGTGCGCCGCGCCCTGATGCTCCTCCATCAAGGCGGGCGACACCTTGCCCGCTACCGTCACCTCGCCCCGGACGAATTCACGCGCCGATACCAGCAGCGCCTCCACCTCGGGCAGCGCGGTGGCGGTCAGGGCCAGAAGGTCGGTCAGGGTGGCGGATTGGGTCATGGTCTGGCCATCATGCGGCATCTTTGCGCTCCGGTCATCTACGGGATTCTGCACCTGCAAAGACCTAGTGCCTTCGCATCCGCAGAGCAATATCGTTTCGTGAAAAATCTCTGTCACGCATTAAAGTGTCGCAGAGGAATTTGTCGCCCCGCCACCTTCCGCTCCGCCACGGCATCCGTCACAAAGGTCGCACCCAAGACGGATGACGCGATGGATGTTCTGATGGCTGGTCTTTCGGCCTCTGCCTTTCTGACGGCGCTGGCGGTGGCCGGATTTGCGGGCTTTGTGAAGGGTGCGGTCGGTTTTGCCATGCCAATGATCATGATTTCGGCGTTCTCGTCCTTCCTGCCGCCCGACGTTGCGCTGGCCGGGCTGATCCTGCCCACGCTTTTCACCAACCTGTCGCAGGCCTTCCGGCAGGGTGTTCCTGCCGCCAGGGACACCGCCTTCACCTATCGCCGCTTTCTGATCGGTACGGTGGTCTTCATCGCCGTCTCGGCCCCCTTCGCGGCCCTGATCCCACGCGATGCGTTCCTGCTGCTGCTCGGCCTGCCGATCACCATCTTTGCGGCGCTGCAACTGGCGGGCTTCAGCCTTGCGATCCGCCTGCATCACCAGACCCGCGCCGAATGGGGTCTGGGCGTGATCGGCGGGCTTTACGGCGGCGTGTCCGGCATCTGGGGGCCGCCCTTGCTGATCTACCTTCTCTCCACCGGTGCCACGAAGATCGAGGCGATCCGCGCGCAAGGCGTGGTGTTCCTGATCGGCGCGGTGGCCCTTCTGGCCGCGCACCTTGGCACAGGGGTCGCGAACGGCCCCTCGCTCGCCTTCTCGGCGGCGCTGTCGATCCCGGCATTGATCGGGCTGAAGGTCGGCTACGCGGTGCAAGACAGGCTTGATCAGGTGCGCTTCCGGCGCTGGACCCAAGGGTTGCTGATCGTCACCGGGTTGAACCTCGTGCGCCAGGTGATCTTCGCCTGACCGCATGAAACGGCATGCAGGGGGCCGGGACATGGCCTGAAAGCCTGCACGCCGTCTGTCTGTTTCCCGCCTCAGCGGATTGCGGCGGCCTTGACGTCGGCGTCGATGAACGGGACGTACTGGCCAAAATTGTCGGCAAACATGCCCACCAGCTTTTTCGCCTGCGCGTCGTAAGCAGCCGGATCGGTCCATGTGTCGCGCGGCGTCAGAAGGGCGGTATCAACCCCCGGCACCGCGACCGGCACCTCGAACCCGAAGACCGGGTCGCGCCGGAACGGCACCCCGTTCAGCGACCCGTCCAGTGCCGCCGCCAACAGCGCTCGCGTTGCCTTGATCGGCATCCGTTTGCCGGTGCCGTAAGCCCCGCCCGTCCAGCCCGTGTTCACCAGCCAGCACGACGCGCCATGCTTGGCGATCTTGGCCTGCAACAGCTTGCCGTAAACCTCGGGCCGGCGCGGCATGAACGGCGCGCCGAAACAGGTGGAAAACGTCGGCTGAGGCTCGGTGATCCCGCGCTCGGTGCCCGCGGCCTTCGAGGTGAAGCCCGACAGGAAATGATACATCGCCTGCGCCGGGGTCAGCCGCGCGATCGGCGGCATCACTCCGAACGCGTCGCAAGTCAGCATCACCACATGGCGCGGATGGCCACCAAGCCCCGTGACGCTGGCGTTCGAAATTGCCTCAAGCGGATAGGCGCAACGGGTGTTTTCCGTGAGGCTGCGGTTCGAAAAGTCCAGCACTAGCGTTTCGGGGTGGTAGACCATGTTCTCGACCACCGTGCCAAAGCGGTGCGTCGTGGCATAGATCTCCGGCTCGGCTTCAGGCGACAGGTCGATGGTCTTGGCGTAGCAACCCCCTTCAAAGTTGAAGATGCCCCGGTCCGACCAGCCATGTTCATCATCGCCGATCAGCGTGCGGTCGGGCGAGGCGGAAAGCGTGGTCTTGCCGGTGCCCGAAAGCCCGAAGAACACCGCCGCATCGACCGGGTTGCCGACCGCATGGTTGGCGCTGCAATGCATCGGCATCACGCCCATTTCCGGCAGCAGGTAGTTCAGCACGGTGAACACGGCCTTCTTGTTTTCCCCGGCATAGGCGGTGTTGGCGATCAGCACGCACTTTTCATCAAAGTTCAGCGCGATCACGGTTTCCGTCCGGCTGCCATGCCGGGCAGGGTCTGCCTTGAACGACGGGCAATTGATCACCGTCCATTCCGGCACGAAGCCCGCCAGTTCCTCGCGCGACGGGCGGCGCAGCAGGTGGCGGATGAACAGGCCATGCCAGGCCAGCTCCGTCACCACCCGCACATCCAGCCGGTGCACCGCGTCGGCCCCGGCATAAAGATCCTGCACGAACACCTCGCGCCCCTGAACATGCGCCAGCATGTCCGCCTTCAGCCGCGCAAAATGCTCTGGCGACATCGCGGCATTGTTGTCCCACCAGATCGTGTTTTCCGTGGCCGGGGTGCGCACCACGAATTTGTCCTTCGGCGACCGTCCGGTGAATTGCCCGGTGGCACAAAGAAACGCGCCGCCACGGCCCAACCGCCCCTCGCCACGCGCGACCGCCGCTTCAACCAGCGCCGGCTCGGTGAAATTGTAATGCACCCGCGCCGCCCCCCTGATGCCCTGTGCGTCGAGTGTGGTGAATACGGTCGTCGGGGTATGTTTCATCCTGCAAGCTCCGATGGGGATCAAATCGGTCATAAATCTGCGCCCGGGCCAAGGGGCACCTGTGACAACCCGTACGTCGACAAGTTGCTCCCTCGGTTTAACATGATGTTTTCAAATGGGAACAGCCGCCTTATCGGCCGTTAGCGCAACCATCCCGACGTTAGCGCAACCAAGTTTGCCGCGGTGCGGGCCGCGTTGCCAAATTGTCGGCAGCGTTGCGAAATTGCAGCGACTTCGGCGGTTTTTTGTCACGAAACTCCGCGTGCGGCGCGGGTGATTCGCTTTCCTGTTGAATATTCCTGCCGGACAACGGACAATGTAAAAAAAATAATCATAGAGCTGTGGCAGTTAGAGGGATTATCGGACATGTCGCGTATCGCCCTTGTGGACGATGACAGGAATATCCTGACGTCGGTGGCAATGACCCTTGAAGCCGAAGGGTTCGAGGTGGAAACCTACAACGACGGTCAGTCCGCGCTGGAAGCGTTCAATCGCCGCATGCCCGACATGGCGGTGCTGGATATCAAGATGCCGCGCATGGACGGGATGGATCTGTTGCAGCGGATGCGGCAGAAAACCTCGATCCCGGTGATCTTCCTGACCTCCAAGGATGACGAGATCGACGAAGTTCTCGGTCTGCGCATGGGGGCCGACGACTACGTGAAAAAGCCGTTCTCGCAGCGGCTTCTGGTCGAACGCATCCGCGCGCTCCTGCGCCGCCAGGAGGCGATCTCGACCAGCGAGGTTGGCACCACCGAAGAAACCAAGATGATGGAACGCGGTGCCCTGCGGATGGATCCGCTGCGCCACTCCGTCACCTGGAAGGGGATGGAGGTGTCGCTGACCGTGACCGAATTCCTGCTGTTGCAGGCTTTGGCACAGCGCCCCGGCTTCGTGAAATCGCGTGATCAGCTTATGGACGTGGCCTATGACGATCAGGTCTACGTCGACGACCGCACCATCGACAGCCACATCAAGCGGCTGCGCAAGAAGATGCGTTCGGTTGATGACAACTTTACCGCGATCGAGACGCTTTACGGCATCGGTTACCGCTACAACGAAGAATGATGACCTGAAACCATGACGGCGGCACCTCGGATTGCGATGGAGGAATTTCGACCGAAACGATCCGGCGACGTGTTGTTGGGGGAAGACTGGGTCTCTCCCGACGCGACCGTCGAACGGCTGAAGGACGGCCGCGGTCGCGGCGCGATTGCGCAACTCAACCGCTCGCCTCTGGCGCGCAAGATCATCGTGTTCAACCTGATGGCGCTGGTCATGATGGTTGTGGGCGTCCTCTTCATGAACCCGTTCCGCGACAGCCTTGTGCTGCAACGCGAACAGGGCATGATCCGGCAGGCCGAACTGGTGGCGGCGGTCTATCAGGCGCAGCTTGGTGCCGGGGCCGCCTCGGTTGATTTCCGCGCCACGCTGGAACAGTTCCGCGTCGATCCCTCGTCCGAGCTGTTCGTGTTTGATCCCAGCGCGCGGCTCCTTGGCTCCAAGGTTGGACAGGGAACCGAAACGATCGTCACCGATCCGGGCCGCCCCACCTTCATCACCGATTTTCTCGATGGCGCATGGGGCGGGGTGACCGCAATCCTGCGGCAGGGCAACCCGGTGCTGACCGAAACCGTCGATGCCGCCGTGGTCGCCGCCGCCCTGGTGCCGGTTGCGATCTCCGGCAACACCACCGTGCGCACCGTGACCGACCCCGACGGCAACGCGATCTTCGCCGCCGCCGCGCCGATCTCGCTTGGCGGCGAGGTGATCGGCGTGGTCGCCATCACCTCAAGCTCGACCGAGATCGACCGTCTGGTACGCTATGAGCGCGAACAGATCCTGCAGATCTTCGTCCTCGCGCTGATCGTTTCGGTCGGCCTCAGCCTGATGCTGGCCTCGACCATCTCCAACCCCCTGTCTGACCTGGCCGCCGCTGCCGAGATCGGGCGCAACCGCGACGCCCGCCGCGTCGCCCCAAGCCGCGTGCGCATCCCCGACCTTGCCGCCCGCCCCGACGAAATCGGACGGCTGTCCGTCGCGATGCGCGGCATGGTGACCGCGCTTTACGACCGGATCGACGCCAACGAACAATTCGCCGCCGACGTGGCGCATGAAATCAAGAACCCGCTCGCGTCCTTGCGCTCGGCCGTAGGCTCGCTGCGTTTCGTCAAGAAAGAGGCGCAGCGCGAAACCCTTCTCGACGTGATCGACCATGATGTCCGCCGCCTCGACCGTCTGGTCAGCGACATCTCCAACGCCTCCCGCCTCGACAGCGAACTGGTGAAAGAGGAGGAGGAGGAGTTCAACCTGATCAAGACCCTCACCAACCTTTGCCAATACCTGTCGCAGCAGGCCGGCGAAAAGGGCGTCGATTTCATCATCGACCTGCCCTCCGAACCGATCAACACCCACGGGCTCGAGGCGCGTCTGGCGCAGGTGTTCGTCAACCTCGTCACCAACGCGATCTCCTTCTGCGAAGACGGTGACGCCGTCCGCGTCTGGGCGCGCCGCCGCGAAAACCGCGTGCTGGTGGTGGTCGAAGACACCGGCCCCGGCATCCCCGAAGAGGCGCTGACCAAGATCTTCAAGCGCTTCTATTCCGAACGCCCCAAGGGCGATTTCGGCAACCACTCCGGCCTTGGCCTCGCGATCTCCAAACAGATCATCGAGGCGCATGGTGGCGTGATCTGGGCCGAAAACATCCGCCCGACCGCTGCCGACCCCACCTCTCCGCCCTTGGGTGCGCGCTTCGTCATCGGCCTGCCGGTGTGACCGATGCGGGCGACCGGACGGTGCTTCACGCCAGCACGGTCGCGCTGAATGGGCGTGGCCTCCTGATCCTGGGGCCATCCGGCGCGGGCAAGTCCTCGCTTGCGCTGCGCCTTCTGTCGCTTGGCGCCTGCCTCGTCGCCGATGACCGCACCGAACTTGCGCGCCAAGGCGACAGCCTCGTCGCCCGCTGCCCGCCCGCGCTGCGTGGCCTGATCGAGGCGCGCGGCGTCGGCCTTTTGCGCAGCGACCCGGCCCCCACCGCCGATGTGGCGCTTGTCGTCGACCTGGCGCAGACCGAAACCGACCGCCTGCCGCCCGACCGCCGCATCACGATCCTCAGCGTGTCGCTTCCCCTTGTCCTCGCAACGCCCCATGCCCATTTTCCCGATGCACTGATGCTTTACCTCCGTCATGGCCGCCATGCCTGACGCCAGACCCGAGTTGCCCCGATGACGGCTGATCCCAGCCCTGACCACCGGCTCGTGCTGATCACCGGCCCCTCGGGCGCCGGGCGGTCAACGGCCATCCATGTCCTTGAAGACCTCGGCTACGAGGGCATCGACAACATCCCCCTGACGCTGGTGCCACGCCTGCTGGAAGGCCCGCCGCTCGGCCGCCCGATGGCACTGGGCCTTGATGTCCGCAATCGCGACTTTAACGCCACAGCACTGATCGAACTGATCGACACGCTGACCCGCGATCCGCGCGTGGCGCTGGAAGTGCTGTATCTCGACTGCGCGCCAGGCGAGCTGATCCGCCGGTTTTCCGAAACCCGCCGCCGTCACCCGCTTGCCCCCGCCGAAACCCCCGCCCTCGGCATCGCACGCGAGATTGACCTGCTGGCCCCGATCCGCGTCCGCGCCGATCACCTGATCGACACCACCGATCTGTCGCCCCACGATCTGAAGGCCGACATCGCCCGCTGGTTCGATGCTGGCACCTCGGGCCGCCTTGCGGTTTCGGTGCAGTCTTTCAGCTACAAGCGTGGCGTGCCGCGCGGCGTCGACATGATCTTCGATTGCCGGTTCCTGACGAATCCCCACTGGTCGCCCGCGCTTCGCCCGCTTGATGGCCGCGATCCGGCGGTCGAAGCCTATGTCCGCTCTGATCCGCGCTTTGCCGCGTTCTACGCCAAGTTGTCCGACCTCATCCTGTTTCTGCTTCCGGCCCATCAGGACGAGGGCAAGGCCCACCTTTCCATCGGCTTTGGCTGTACCGGAGGGCAACACAGGTCGGTCGCCGTAGCGGAACTTGTCGGCAATGCGCTTGCGGAAGCCGGCTGGCCGGTGTCAAAACGTCACCGGGAACTCGAACGCAGGGCGGCCTCCGGCCAGCCCGACGCATTGAAGGTGGCAGACGCTTGATCGGTATCGTGATCGTCGCTCATGGCGGGCTTGCGCGAGAGTATCTCTTGGCGGTGGAGCATGTGGTCGGCAAGCAGGACGGTGTCCGCGCCATTGCCATCGAAGATGACCATGACCGCAGTGCCAAGCAGATGGAAATCTGTGACGCCGCAGATGCGGTCGACATGGGGCAGGGCGTGGTGCTGGTGACCGACATGTTCGGCGGCTCGCCCTCGAACCTGTCGCTGCCGGCCTGTGCCACGTCGGGGCGGCGAATCCTCTATGGCGCGAATCTGCCAATGCTGATCAAACTGGCCAAATCGCGCGATCTTTCCGTGGCCGATGCGGTCGCTGCGGCGCTGGATGCGGGGCGCAAATACATCAACTCCCTCGATCTGGGTGGAGGAGCCTGACATGACCACCCGGACCTTCAACATCATCAACGAAAAGGGTCTGCACGCCCGTGCCAGCGCCAAGTTCGTCGAAGTGGTCGAAGCGCATGACGCCAGCGCCGAGGTCACAAAGGACGGGCTCGTCGTCTCGGGCGACAGCATCATGGGGCTTTTGATGCTGGCAGCCTCGCGCGGCAGCTCGATCGAGGTGCGCACGTCGGGCACCGAGGCGGGGAAGCTTGCCGATGCGCTGGAGGCGCTGGTTGCTACCCGCTTCGGTGAGGAGTATTGAAGCACGCTGATGATGAAGGCAGTCGCTTCGTGACGAACCAGTCGGAGATCGGACAGGCGGGGAAACCGCTTCACAAGACCGCCGGTGCAGCCAAGGCCGACAAACCCTATGACATGCGCCGGCTCAGCTATGCCGGAACCTTCCCGAATCCGTTCAAGGCCGGCACGATCCGCACCATCGAATGGCTGACCGCCAAGGTGCAGCTTCTTCGCCTGATCCGCAGCTTCGAGAAATCCGGCGCTCCGTTCGGCGCGCCGTTCTGGCCCAAGGCGATCCGCCACATGGGCATCCGAATCGACACCCCGCCCGAAGAGATTGCCCGCATCCCCCCGACCGGCCCGGTCGTCGTCGTCGCCAACCACCCCTCCGGCCTGGTCGACGGCATGGTGATGGCCGAAATGATCAACCGCGTCCGGTCCGACTTCAAGATCCTGACCCGCTCGCTTCTGACTGGCATCCCCGAGGTCGAGGAGTTCATGATCCCCGTGCCCTTCCCGCATGAGGACAACGCCCGCGAACTTGGCCTCCAGATGCGGGACGAGACGATGAAGCACCTCAAGGCCGGGGGCGTCATCATCCTGTTCCCCGCCGGCAAGGTCGCCATGTCCGAAGGCTGGTGGGGGCCGGCGGTGGAAGCCGAGTGGAACGTCTTTACCCACAAGATCGTCCGATCCTCCGGTGCCACGATCCTGCCGATCTACTTTCCCGGCCAGAACTCCCGCGCCTTCCTGATTGCCAACAAGCTCTCCGATACCGTGCGTCAGGGCCTGCTGCTGTATGAAATCAAGCGCAGCCTCTTCAAACCGCAGCGCCCCTACATCGGCCACCCGATCCCGGCCGAAGAGCTGAAGAAATGGGAGGGCAACCCGCGCGGGTTCCTCGCATGGCTCAGGGCGCACACGCTGTCGCTGGGGCGCTGAAGATCATTCCGGCAGAGCGAATGGACGACGAGCACGACGACCTCTACATCGACAGGCTTCATCTCGCCTTCAAGACCGCGTTCCAGTGGGTCCGTGACCGGCAAAAAGCTGGAGAGGTGCATGATTTTGCGGGCGATTGGGCCAGCCTTGTCGCGTCGGCGCTGAAAGACGTTCGTATCACGGCAATACCCGGCATCGATGGCCAGAATCCGCCTTTGCCCTTCATTGTGACGCACCGGGTCGAAACCGAACTTTACTACGTCGCGCGCAGCGGAATGGCGGGCGGGCCTGCGATAGACCTGCTGTTGCAGATCTGGTTCGACACGGAAGACATGCAGTGCGGGTATGGCGTGCCGCTCGTGTTCCGAACCATCCCGCGATCAGCTCGCATGTCTGATTTCATGTGGCACGATCTTCAGGAGCTGTGTCGACTTGTAACGCTGGCGACGCCCAGCGGTCGGTTGGTCTTTCTGTCCGACGAAGGGAGCTTCGACTGGTTCAGACAGAGCGGTTGGCTCAGTCAGAACTGGTTGCTTGTGTCGGACATGCACAGCGTCGCCGGTGGGCGGCAGCCCCCCAGACCCACCCGTGGCCGACTTTTCAACGACTTCTGTCTTGATCTTGCTTCTGGCTGGATTGGTGATCCGGCGCTTTCCGGCCTGACCCCGTCGAAGCTGTTGGATGATTTCCAGTCAACATTCTCGATTTCGCATCTGTTGCGCATCAAGATCGTGCGTGAAGGTGGTGAGACGTGGCGACCGGTACAGCTCCCTTTCTGACCGAAGGCTCACCGTGTCGGCACCGGCACCTCGCCGCGATAGTCGTAAAACCCCCGCTGCGTCTTGCGGCCCAGCCACCCGGCCTCGACATACTTCGTCAGCAAGGGGCAGGGCCGGTACTTCGTATCCGCCAGCCCCTCATGCAGCACGTTCATGATCGCCAGACACGTATCCAGCCCGATGAAATCCGCCAGCTCCAGCGGCCCCATCGGGTGGTTCGCGCCCAGCTTCATCGACTCGTCGATCGACTTCACCGACCCCACACCCTCATAGAGCGTATAAACCGCCTCGTTGATCATCGGCATCAGGATGCGGTTGACGATGAAGGCCGGGAAGTCCTCGGAGCTTGAGGCGGTCTTGCCCAGCTTTCGCACCACCTCGTGCAGGGTTTCCCAGGTCTCCTGATCGGTCGCGATGCCGCGGATCAGCTCGACCAGCTGCATCACCGGCACCGGGTTCATGAAGTGGAAGCCCATGAACTTTTCCGGCCGGTCGGTGCGGCTGGCCAGCCGGGTGATCGAGATCGACGAGGTGTTCGACGTCAGGATCGTTGTCGGCTTCAGGTGTGGCAGCAGGTCCTCGAAGATCGCCTGCTTCACCGTTTCCCGCTCCGTCGCGGCCTCGATGATCAGGTCGCACTGGCCCAGATCGGCCAGCTTCAGCGTGGTCTTGATCCGCTCCATCGCGGCGCGCTTGTCGGCCGGCAGCACCTTGCCGCGCGTCACCTGGCGTTCGATATTCTTGTCGATGGTGGCGATGGCTTTTGCGAGGCCGTCCTCGGAAATGTCCGTCATCAGCACGTCAAAGCCCGCCAGCGCAAAGACATGGGCGATGCCGTTGCCCATCTGCCCCGCGCCGACCACGCCCACCTGCCTGATTTCCATCGCGACGCCTCCTTGATGCTTCCCGCTTATGCCGCAAGCCCGTGGCCCGGCGCAAGGACAGGCAGATCATCCGGGCAATGCGAAAGGGGCCGCAAAACGCGGCCCCTTCACAAAATAGCACCCGATCAGGCGATCAGAGCTTTTCGGTCAGTTCCGGCACCAGCGTGAACAGGTCGCCCACAAGACCATAGTCTGCGACCTGGAAGATCGGCGCTTCCTCGTCCTTGTTGATCGCGACGATGATCTTGCTGTCCTTCATCCCCGCCAGATGCTGGATCGCACCCGAGATGCCGACGGCCACATACAGATCCGGTGCCACGACCTTGCCGGTCTGCCCAACCTGCCAGTCGTTCGGCGCATAGCCAGAATCCACCGCCGCGCGGCTGGCTCCCACAGCAGCACCCAGCTTGTCGGCCAGCTTTTCGATCAGCGCAAAATCCGCCTGGCTGCCGACACCCCGGCCACCCGACACGACGATCCCGGCGCTGGTCAGTTCGGGCCGGTCGCTCGACGCAACCTTGTCCTCGACCCAGGCCGAAAGCCCGCCATCCACGCTTGCCGCCACCTTCTCGACCGGGGCCGAACCGCCCTTGCCAGCCGCATCGAAGGTCGCGGTCCGCACCGTCAGCACCTTCTTTGCGTCCGACGATTTCACCGTCTGGATCGCGTTGCCGGCATAGATCGGGCGCTCGAACGTGTCGGCGTCGATCACCGCCAGCACTTCGGAAATCACCATCACGTCCAGCATCGCCGCCACCCGCGGCAGCACCGATTTGGAAAACGCACCCGAGGCCGCAACGATATGGCTGTAATCGCCCGCCATGCTGACGATCAGCGCCGCCGTCGGTTCCGCCATCGCGTGGCAATAGGCGTGGTCGTCGGCAAACAGCACCTTGGCCACGCCGGCCAGCGTTGCCGCCTCGGCCGCCGCCGCATCGCCACCGGTGCCCGCCACCAGAACCGTCACCGGGCCAAGCGATTTCACCGCCGTCAGCGTCTTTGCCACCTGATCGGTCGCCAAAGCGCCCTCGATCACATCCGCCAAAAGAAGAACGGCCATCAGATCACCCCCGCTTCGTCTTTGAGTTTCGCGATCAGCTCGTCAACCGAGGCCACCCGAACGCCCGCCTTGCGACCCGCAGGTTCCACCGTCTTGAGGACCGAGAGGCGCGGGCTCACGTCCACGCCGTAGTCCGCCGGGGTCTTGGCGGCCAAAGGCTTGGCCTTGGCCTTCATGATGTTCGGCAAGCTCGCATAACGCGGCTCGTTCAGGCGCAAATCGACGCTGATGATCGTCGGCAGCTTCACCGTGATCGTCTGCAACCCGCCGTCAACCTCGCGCGTGACGGTGGCCTTGTCGCCCTCGATGGCAATCTCGCTGGCGAATGTCGCCTGGCTCCAGCCCAAAAGCGCCGACAGCATCTGCCCGGTCGCGTTCATGTCGTTGTCGATCGCCTGCTTGCCGCACAACACCAGACCCGGGCCTGTTCCTCGCGCACCACGGCTGCCAACAGCTTTGCCACCGCCAAAGGCTCAATGTCGGTGTGCACATTGTCGGTCGCTTCGATCAGGATCGCCCGGTCCGCGCCCATCGCCAGCGCGTTGCGCAGGGTTTCCTGGCTTTGCTTCACGCCGATCGACACCACGACAACCTCGGTCGCCAGACCCTTTTCCTTCAGCCGGATCGCCTCTTCCACGGCAATCTCGTCGAAGGGGTTCATCGACATCTTCACGTTGGCCAGATCGACACCCGATCCGTCCGCTTTGACGCGGACCTTCACGTTGTAGTCGATCACGCGCTTCACAGGCACCAGGACCTTCATCGGCGTTGATCTCCATCAAGGGGGCAGAGAAGCCCCGTCAAGCTCTCTGGCCGCGTGTTACCGCAGCGAAACCCGTTGCGACAGAGCAAATACGACAGGTTTGCGCGACGCGACGCCGCGTTTTGATCGGCAGGGGCGATCACGCGCCTCAGCGCGTCAGGCCCGGCACCCACAGCACGTCATCCTTGCCGTCGTTGTTGGCGATGCGGCCTGCCACAAAGAACCAGTCCGACAGCCGGTTGAGATACTTCACCGCCTCGGGGTTCACATCCTCCATCGTCGCGGTTTCGACCACCAGCCGTTCAGCGCGGCGGCAGACGGTGCGGCACAGGTGCAGGTGTGCGGCCAGCGCGCTGCCACCCGGCAGGATGAAACTGCGCAGCGGCGTCAGCTTGGTGTTCATCGCGTCGATTTCCGTTTCCAGCCGCAAGACCTGCGGCTCGATGATCCTCAGCGCCGGGTATTCGCGCGTGGCATCCATATGACGGTCGGGCGTGCAAAGATCGGCCCCCAGATCGAAAAGGTCGTTCGAGATACGCTTCAGCGCCGCATCCATCTCACCCGTCGAATGCTGGCGCGCCAGACCGACGGTCGCGTTCGTCTCGTCCACCGTGCCATAGGCCGACACACGCAGCGAATGCTTTGCCACCCGTGCGCCATTGCCCAGCGCGGTCTCCCCGGCATCGCCGGTCTTGGTGTAGATCTTCGACAGAACGACCATCAACTTCCCCTGTTTATCAGCCGCGGCTGCGCAGCCAGGCAAATCCCACGATCAGGATCACCGCCACGAATTGCGCCCCAAGCCGCCAGCGCATGATCTTGTTGGCATTTTTGCGGTTGAACTCGCCGCCCTTGGCAAAGCTGCCAATACCAAAGAGCAATATACCCAGCACCACGATGCAGGCGACGGTGGCGAACAGAAACAGCGGGTCTGAGAACATGGGTCTCTCCTTGCGAAACGCAGATGTAGGGGCGGCCTTGGCAAAAGCGAACGGAATTCGGTATCAGCCCTTGGCAATCATCCAGTCAAGCGCCCGGGTCGGCAGGATACGCCGGGCAAATCCCATCAGATAGGTCGGCGTCGTCACATAATAGCGCGGCTTCGGGCGGCGGTCTTCCAGCGCGCGGACCAGCTTTGCCGTCACCGCCGAGGCGGGCAGTTCAAAGGCGTCCGGCTTGGTTTTCGGGCCGTAAAGCCGCCCCCGCAACGCCGCGTAGTCCGCCGACCGGGCCGAGGCCCGCCAATCGATCCACCGCTCGAAATGCGGAATCGCGTTTTCGCGGATCTTGGTGGAAATCGGCCCCGGCTCGATCAGGATCACGTCGATCCCGGTGCCGCGCATCTCGATCCGCAGCACGTCCGACAGCCCCTCCATCGCGAACTTGGTCGCGACATAGGCCCCGCGCCACCGCGCGCCAACCAGCCCCAACACCGACGAACAGTTGATGATCCGCCCGTGCCCTTGTCGCCGCATCACCGGGATCAACCGCCGCGTCAGGTCGTGGTAGCCGAACAGATTGACCTCGAAGATCTCGCGCAGCGCGCCGCGCGGCAGGTCTTCCACCGCACCGGGGCAGGCGAAGGCCCCGTTGTTGAAAAGCGCGTCCAGCGTGCCACCGGTGCGCGCCAGAATCAAATCCACCGCCTCGGCCAGACTGGCCTCATCCGCGTAATCCAGCCGGAAACTGTCCAGCCCCTCACCCCGCAACCGGTCGCAATCCGCCTCGCTGCGGCAGGTGGCGAACACCTGCCAGCCGCGCTTGTGCAACGTGCGCGCCGCATCAAGCCCGATGCCCGAGGAACAGCCGGTGATCAGTATGGATTTCGCCGCCATGCTATGCTCCCGCAGGGTGGCGGATGCTTAGGCGCAAAACGGTCGGCTTGCAAACAAAGCCGGGGTCGTCAAGGGGATTCGGCGCTCAGAAACCGCATCGCGACAAAGCCTTCCATGCCGTCGCCCTGAATCACGATCCGCGCCCATTCGCCGTCCACGTCGCTGACCACCAGCGCTGCTTCGCCTGATCCGAGCTTGCCCAGCACCGGCGCGTCGGTGGATGGCCCTTCGCGCACGTTCACCGAATTGGCGGTGACATACATGATCTGGCCTTCGACGCCCGATACCATTTCCGGCGCAGTTTCCGGCGCAGTCTCCGCAGCCGGGATTTCCTCGGTCGGCAGGTTCGACAGGGTAAACACTTCCTCCACCTCCTGCACAACCGCGCGCGCCGGTTCAGGTGCCGCGGCGGCCACGGCCACTGGCTTGGCTGCGGTGGAGGCTGTTGCCGTCTTGGCGGTGGCCGTCTTTGCGATCACCGGCGCTTCGACCACGCGAACCACCGCGTCCGGTTCGGCCTTTGCGACGGGGTCCACCTTCGGCTCCAGCGCCGCACGCGCCAGCCCGGGGCGCAGTTGCCCGCGATCCTCGCCTGCGATCAACAGGGCCAGAAACATCCCGACAAGAAGCAGAGCGGTCAGACGAAACATGAATTTCCCACCAGGCACAGGTTAACGAAACTGCGGTTTACCACATAAGTTCCGTGGTTTGACTCAAAAAGACTCCGCTTGCGTGTTTCACCCGACGTTTCCCTTCGCATCGCCACTGGACCAAAATTCCAACCCGACATACACAACATGCATGGCGACAGACGACGAAGACCCCAAGATCGAGGCGATGACCACCTCCGAACCTCTCTCTCGCGCGATCGGAGAGCGGTATCTGACCTATGCCTTGTCGACCATCATGCACCGCGCGCTGCCCGATGCGCGCGACGGTTTGAAGCCGGTTCACCGGCGAATCCTTTTCGCGATGCGCGAACTTCGCCTGACTGCGACCTCGGCTTTCCGCAAATCGGCCAAGATCTCTGGCGACGTGATGGGCAACTACCATCCGCACGGCGACGCCGCGATCTACGACGCGATGGCGCGGCTCGCGCAGGATTTCAACGTCCGCTA
The DNA here is from genome assembly GCA_963822435.1 of uncultured Alphaproteobacteria bacterium. Lineage (GTDB taxonomy): Bacteria > Pseudomonadota > Alphaproteobacteria > Rhodobacterales > Rhodobacteraceae > JAUYQR01. The sequence goes on along the minus strand of CAWGHN010000003.1, from coordinate 227,098 downwards.
CCCGCTGGTCGACGGGCAGGGCAACTTCGGCAACATCGACGGCGACAACCCCGCCGCCAGCCGCTACACCGAAGCCCGCCTGACCGCGATTGCCGAAACCCTGATGGAGGGCCTCGCCGAAAACGCCGTCGACTTCCGACCGAACTATGACGGCACGCTGGAAGAACCGGTGGTCATGCCCGCGGCCTTCCCGAACCTCTTGGCCAACGGCTCCTCCGGCATCGCCGTGGGCATGGCCACCAACATCCCGCCGCACAACCTTGATGAACTGATCCAAGGCTGCCACGCCCTGCTGCGCGACCCGGAAACCACCGACCGAGGCGCTCGTCGCCCTGATCCCCGGTCCCGATTTCCCGACCGGCGGCGTCATCGTCGAACCGCGCGACAACATCCTTGACGCCTACGCCACCGGCCGCGGCAGCTTCCGCCTGCGCGCCAAGTGGGAGGTTGAAGACCTCGGCCGCGGCACCTGGCAGATCGTCGTCACCGAAATCCCGTATCAGGTGCAGAAATCCAAGCTGATCGAAAAGCTGGCCGAGCTCATCCAGATCAAGAAGGTTCCGCTCCTCGCCGATGTCCGCGACGAATCTGCCGATGACGTCCGCCTGATCCTCGAACCCCGGGCCCGCACGGTTGACCCCGAAGTGCTGATGGGCAGCCTCTTCCGCAACTCCGATCTCGAAATCCGTTTTTCGCTCAACATGAACGTGCTGATCGACGGCCGCGTGCCCAAGGTCTGCTCGCTCAAGGAAGTCCTCCGCGCCTTCCTCGACCACCGCCGCGACGTTTTGAAGCGCCGCTCCACCCACCGCGTCGAAAAGATCGACCACCGGCTGGAGATCCTCGAAGGCTTCATCATCACCTACCTGAACCTCGACCGGGTGATTGACATTATCCGCTACGATACAGACCCCAAAGCCGCCCTGATGGCCGAGGATTGGTCGAAATCGCACATCCGGGCCACGTCCGAGAATGACTACAAGCCGCCACTGCCGGGCGAGGGCGAGTTGTCCGAGGTGCAGGCCGAAGCCATCCTCAACATGCGCCTCCGCTCCCTCCGGCGGCTGGAGGAACTGGAACTTCGCGCCGAACGCGACGCCTTGATGAAGGAACGCGCCGGGCTCGCCGACCTTCTGGAAAGCGATCGGCTGCAATGGAAGCAGATCGGCGTCGAACTTGAAGACATCCGCAAGGTCTTTGGCAAGGACTCTGTGATCGGCGCCCGCCGCACCGCGTTTGCCGACGCGACCGAAACCCCCGATGTGCCCTACGAGGCGATGATCGACCGCGAGCCGATCACCGTCATCTGCTCCAAGATGGGCTGGATTCGCGCGCTGAAAGGCCACGCCGACCTTGCCGCCGAACAGAAATTTAAGGACGGCGACGGCCCCCGCTTCGCCTTCCATGCCGAGACCACCGACAAGATCCTGCTTGTTGCCGCCAACGGCCGGTTCTACACCCTGATCGGCGCAAATCTGCCGGGCGGGCGCGGCATGGGCGAACCGGTCCGCCTGATGGTCGACCTGCCGAACGACACCGAAATCTGCGACCTCATCATCTACCGTGCGGGCGTGAAATACCTCGTCGCCTCGACTGCGGGCGATGGTTTCGTGGTGCCCTCCGAAGAGCTTCTCGCCCAGACCAAGGCCGGAAAACAGGTGTTGACCGTGCGCGACGGCACCCGCACCGCCGTCTGCATCGCGGTTCGGGGCGATACCGTCGCGGTGGTGGGCGAAAACCGCAAGCTGCTGGTTTTCCCGCTCGCCGAACTGCCGGAAATGGCCAAGGGCAAGGGCGTGCGGTTGCAAAAGTACAAGGACGGCGGCCTGTCAGACGCCATCACCTTCACCCTCGCCGATGGACTGACGTGGAAAGACCCCGCCGGTCGCACGCGCACCGAAACCGTGCTTGGCGAATGGCAGGGCGCCCGCGCCAGTGCCGGCAAGATGGCCCCGCGCGGCTTTCCCCGCGACAACCGGTTCACCTGACCGGGGAACCGTTAGCCTGCCGTAACGTTTCCGTCTGTCACGGCCCGCACGGTTGCGCCGCATCGGCCAAGCCGCTATCCCTGACCTGCCCTTTACCCGGAGCCGCCATGCCGATCCGCCGCCTCAAGGCCCTCTGCCTCGTCCTCGCCCTTGCCGCCTGCGGCAAAAGCGATCTGGCCGAACCGCCGGTTCCGCTTGGCGATTTCGCCCTCGGCCTGAACATCGTCTTTGCCGACAAGGTCGAGATGGTGCCGATCTCGCGCAAGGCGACGCCCGAGGAATGGGAAACCGTGATGAAAAAGGCGGTGCAAGACCGCTTTGGCCGCTACGAAGGTACCAAACTTTACAACATCGGCATCTCGGTTGACGGCTACGCCCTCGCTCCGCCCGGCATCCCGGTGGTTGCCGCCCCCAAATCCGTGCTCGTGATCACCGCCAACATCTGGGACGACGCGGCGCAGAAAAAGCTGAACGAGGAAGGCCGCCAATTCACCGTCTTTGAAAGCCTGTCGGGCGACACCGTCATCGGCACCGGCCTTACCCGCACCCGCGAACAGCAGATGGACGCACTTGCCTACAACGCGGTCAAGAAGGTCGAGACCTGGCTTGCGGAAAACCCCGAATGGTTCGGCCTGCCGCCCTTGCCGCCAAAGCCGCCGGCCCGCCCGACAGATAACTGAGGCTTGAACTTCTGCGCCTGAAACGCTAATTCGCCGCGCGTGACAGCAAAGGGCCGCTGGGCCCCTTCAGGACAAGGGCGGATATCGCATGGCAAAGGCAAAGTTTGAACGCAACAAACCGCACGTCAACATTGGCACGATCGGCCACGTTGACCACGGCAAGACGACGCTGACGGCTGCGATCACCAAGTATTTCGGTGAATTCCGCGCCTATGACCAGATCGACGGCGCGCCGGAAGAGCGGGCTCGTGGCATCACGATCTCGACCGCGCATGTGGAATACGAGACCGAGGCCCGTCACTACGCCCACGTCGACTGCCCCGGCCACGCCGACTACGTCAAGAACATGATCACCGGTGCCGCCCAGATGGACGGCGCGATCCTGGTCTGCGCGGCCTCGGACGGCCCGATGCCGCAGACGCGCGAGCACATCCTCTTGGGCCGCCAGGTGGGTATCCCCTACATGGTGTGCTACATGAACAAGGTCGACCTTGTGGATGACGAAGAGCTGATCGAACTGGTGGAGATGGAACTGCGCGAGCTGTTTTCGTCCTACGAATACCCCGGCGACGACATTCCGATCATCAAGGGCTCGGCCCACCAGGCGATGATCGGCGAGCGTCCGGAGATCGGTGAATCCTCGATCCGCGCGCTGATGAAGGCCGTTGACGACTACATCCCGACGCCCGCACGTGCCATCGACCAGCCGTTCCTGATGCCGATCGAAGACGTGTTCTCGATCTCGGGCCGTGGCACGGTTGTCACGGGGCGTATCGAGCGTGGCGTGATCAACGTTGGCGACGAGATCGAGATCGTCGGCATCCGCGACACCAAGAAGTCGGTCTGCACCGGCGTCGAGATGTTCCGCAAGCTCCTCGACCGTGGTGAGGCGGGCGACAACGTCGGCGTCCTGCTGCGCGGCATCGACCGTGAGGGCGTGGAACGTGGCCAGGTGCTGTGCAAGCCGAAGTCGGTGAACCCGCACACCAAGTTCGAAGCCGAAGCCTACATCCTGACCAAGGAAGAGGGTGGCCGTCACACGCCGTTCTTCGCGAACTACCGCCCGCAGTTCTACTTCCGCACGACGGACGTGACCGGGACCGTGCAGCTGCCGGAAGGCACCGAAATGGTGATGCCGGGCGACAACCTGAAGTTCAACGTCGAACTGATCGCGCCGATCGCCATGGAAGAAAAGCTGCGCTTCGCCATCCGCGAAGGCGGCCGCACCGTCGGTGCAGGCGTGGTGTCCAAGATCATCGCCTGATCCCTCGATCTTGAACCGTGACCCGGAAAGGCCGCCCCCCAAAGGGCGGCCTTTTTCCTGTGCCTGAATTCGTGAATTGACGCCCGTCGCGATCCGCCCCAACGTTAACACTTGACGACTTGGGGATTCCAGCGATGTGCCAGATGTTCGCCGGGCAGGATCCGGCCCGCTATGAATACGTCACCCGCCGCTTGCGGCTGAACGGACAGTCCACCAGCATCCGGCTGGAACGCGCGTTCTGGGGCATCGTTGACCAGATGGCCGAAAAGGATGGCACGCAGACGCCGGCCTTCCTGTCGAAACTGCACTCCGAAGTCCTGGAACAGCACGGCGAAGCGACGAATTTCACCTCGCTCCTGCGCTGCGCCTGCACGCTTTACCTTGGTGAACTTGACCAGTTGCCGCAGCCCACCCGGCGCTATGCGGCCGAATAGGTAAAAACCGCCCTGTAGTAATCCGCTACTACCCGCCTGCAAAATTGGTCCGCTAACCTTACCAAAATCGACTGCCGGTTTTGAGGAGGGGCAATGGCCAAGGCAATTCATTCAATGGTGCGCGTGCTGGATGAGGGACGCTCGCTTGCGTTCTACGAAGCCGCCTTTGGCCTGACGATCGCGGACCGTCTGGATTTCGACGCATTCACCCTGATCTACCTCGCGAACCCCGAAACCACCTTCGAGGTGGAACTGACCGTCAACAAGGGCCGCACCGAACCCTATGCGCTCGGTGACGGTTATGGCCACCTTGCCGTGTCGGTCGACGATGTCGCCGCCGAACATGCCCGCATGACGGCCGCTGGCCTTGCCCCCCGCAAGATCGTCGACTTCGCCCCGGCGGGCAGCGTCATCGCCCGCTTCTTCTTCATCGCCGATCCGGATGGCTACCAGATCGAAGTCCTGCAGCGGGGTGGCCGCTACCTCTGACACCCCACGCCAAAATCGCCACGCCGAAATCCATAGGGAGGAAACCATGGAAAGACTGAACAAGACGGGTCTCACCCGCCGCGCGCTGCTTGGGAGGGCAGTTGCGGCCGGGGCGCTGACCATCACCGGGGCAGGCTTCATCGCCGCCCCGAACGCCGCCTGGGCGCTTGAGGTGTCGGTGATCACGCCGGCCCAGATGGCGACCTTGTTGCAAATGGCCCGCGACATCTACCCGCACGACCAGGTGCCTGACCCGTATTACGCCGTCGCCGTCAAAGGCTACGACGCCGAAGCCAAGAAGGACCTCGTCGCCACCGGCATCGCCGAACTCGATGCCGCCGCCAAAGCCCTTGGTCATGCCGATTACCTGTCAATCGGCTGGGAGGAGGACCGCGTCAAGGTCCTGCAATCCATCGAGACGACGCCGTTCTTCCAGACCGTCCGCGCTGGCCTTGTGACCGGGCTTTACAACCAGAAAGAGGTCTGGCCGATCTTCGGCTACGAGGGGGAAAGCTTCTCCAAGGGCGGTTACATCGACCGCGGCTTTGACGACATCAACTGGCTCTGAGGGGGGCGGAACATGGCAACGTTTGATCTGAAAGACGATTCCGTCGTCGTCATCATCGGCACCGGGGCTGGTGGTGGCGTTCTGGCCAACGAACTGGCCCAGAAGGGCGTCAAGGTCGTGGCACTGGAGGCGGGCGGGCGCTACCTGCCGGAAGACTACATCAACGACGAATGGGAAAGCTTCGGCCAGCTTGCCTGGCTTGATACCCGCACCACCAGCGGCGACTGGCGCGTGGCCAAGGATTTCTCGGGCCTGCCCGCCTGGATCGTCAAGGCCGTGGGCGGCACCACCACGCATTGGGCCGGCGCCTCGATCCGGTTTCAGGATCACGAATGGAAAGCACTTTCCACCTACGGTCCGGTCGAAGGCGCCAACCTCCTCGACTGGCCGATCGACGGGGCCGAAATGGCGCCGTGGTATGAAAAGGCCGAAACCAAGCTTGGCGTCACCCGCACCGGTGACCGCGCCGGCCTGCCCGGCAACAACAACTTCAAGGTGTTTGAAAAGGGCGCCAAGGCGCTTGGCTACAACGAGGTGCACACCGGCCGCATGGCGATCAACTCGGCCGATTACGATGGCCGGATGGCCTGCCAGCAAACCGGCTTCTGTTTCCAAGGCTGCAAGTGGGGCGCGAAATGGTCCGCCGCCTACACCGACATCCCCGCGGGCGAGGCAACCGGCAACCTTGAGGTGCGCGACCGCTGCCACGCGGCCCGCATCCTGCACAATGACGAAGGCAAGGTCACCGGCGTCGAATACTTCGACAAGGACGGCACCCTGCAGATGCAGGCCGCCCGCATCGTCTGCGTCGCCGGCAACACCATCGAAAGCCCGCGCCTTTTGCTGAACTCGGCCTCGGCGATGTTCCCCAATGGCCTCGCCAACTCCTCCGATCAGGTCGGGCGCAACTACATGCGGCATGTCACCGGATCGGTCTACGCGATCTTCGACAAACCGGTGCGGATGTGGCGCGGCACCACGATGGCCGGTATCGTGCAGGACGAGGCGCGGCATGACCCGTCGCGTGGCTTTGTCGGCGGGTATGAACTGGAAACGCTCTCGCTCGGCCTGCCGTTCATGGCGGCCTTCCTCAACCCCGGCGGCTGGGGCAGGGGGTTCACCACCGCGCTTGACCACTATGAGAACATGGCCGGCATGTGGATCGTGGGCGAGGATATCCCGCAAGCCACCAACCGCATCACCCTGTCGCCCGACGCCAAGGACCAGTTCGGTCTGCCCGCGCCGAACGTCAACTACTCCGATCACCCGAACGATGTGGCGATGCGCAACCATGCCTACAGCCGCGGCATCGCGATGTACGAGGCGGTCGGCGCGACCCGCGCCTTCCCGACGCCGCCTTACCCCTCGACCCACAACCTCGGCACCAACCGCATGTCGGAACGTCCCGAGGACGGGGTGTGCAACAAGTGGGGCCAGACCCATGACATCGCCAACCTGTTCATCTCGGATGGCTCGCAGTTCACCACCGGCGCGGCAGAAAACCCGACGCTGACGATCGTGGCGCTGGCGATCCGCCAGGCCGACCACATCGCGTCGGAAATGGCGGCTGGCACGATCTGACCGCCGGATCCTCAAAAGCCCTGGCGCGCCGGCTCGTCCGGCGCGCCTTTCCTTTCCGCCGCATGGGTGTTGCGTCCCTGCAACGCGCAACCCTTACCTGTGTGGCTATCTGGCGTGATTCGGGCCGTGAGCGTAAGCATTCACACAACGTAACGCTTTAATGTCAGGTAGAAAAACATGGCACGCCTCCTTTCGATCGTCGTCGCAGCTTTCGCAGCGACCGCAGGTTCTGTTGCTTCGGCGCAGGAGTTCTACTTCGGGGGCGGTCTTGCCTACACGTCCGGCACGTCACAGTCCGAATTCGGCAACTCATCCGATCTTGATGCCGGAATGCTCTCCCTGATCATCGGTCAGCGCTTTGCGGCCGGCACCGGCTTCTGGGGCTGGGAAACCAACGCCGATCTTTCGTTCGGCTCTGAAACGAAAGAATCCACCTTCGGTGCCGTCTGCTCGACGGATGGCGCGAACGGTCCTTACCTGTGCGAACACAAGGCCACCGTGCGCTTGGTTGGTGTCTACGGCGTGCCGGTCGGTGCTGGAACCGAAGTCTTCGGGTCGCTTGGTGTGGGCGTGATGCTGGGCGATTACGCCGACAGCCCCACTTCGGTCGAATCTGCCCGGACCTACGGCGCCACGGCGGGCCTTGGTCTCAGCCGCGATTTCGGCGGTGGCCTGACCGCGCGCGGCGAAGTGATCTACGACAGCTTCGACCGCAACAGCCAGGAATTCTACGACTCCTCCTACTATGGCACCTCGCTGCGTATGGCGCTGATCCGCAAGTTCTGATCGGTCGCCGCGTCAGGCGGAAACCCGGCTCGCAGACCTGCTCTGTCTGCTCATGGTCTGTCGGGCATTCGGTATAGCTCCATCCAGCTGATCCTGCTCGCAGGGTCAGCTTTTTGCTGTCGGTTTTCCGATGGCTTTACGGTCTCGATCCCGCAGGCCCGCGCGCGCGGCTTGCCCGCGCGCCTTCTGTCGCGGCCACGCAGCGCCTGATCAAAGCGCACGACCGCCGTTTGCCGGGCCGCAGCCACGGTCCGAAACTCTCACCCCCCGCAACTGCCGCATCCGGTGCGAGAATCCCTTGACCTCGCCCTGCACCTGCCGTAACCGATGCCCCGCGTAGGGGTATAGCTCAGCTGGTAGAGCGACGGTCTCCAAAACCGTAGGTCGAGGGTTCGAAACCTTCTGCCCCTGCCACTTCCCGAACATGACACCTCCAAGGCCGCCAGCGGCCCTGACCCGCGTTGCGCTTTGCTCCAAAGCAGCGCCCGCCTGCCTTGCCCCCGCCTGCCTTGCCCCCGCCTGCCTCACCCCCGCCGGATTGGCGGGCAAAGCCTCCTTTCGCCCGGACCAACCCGTCCCGGCCCCGCGTCTGCCGGCGCCCAAGACGGGCAGGGGGCGTCAAAAGGTTAACGATTCGCAACTTCGGCTGGCCAAGCCATTGATTTCATGTGTGGTGGCAGGTGGTCCCACCGTGGGACACCGGCTTTTCCCACCGCCATGCCCCCTGTCTCTTGAATTCTCGCCCCATCCGCCGTATCTCCGCCCCTGTCCCTCATTGCCGGAACCCCTGTCATGGCCACCACGAACCCGCTCCAGTTTATCCAACAGGTCCGCTCCGAGGTTGCCAAGGTCGTCTGGCCCTCGCGCCGCGAGGTGGTGCTGACCACGATCATGGTGTTCATCATGGCCGCCCTCTGTGCGACCTTCTTCAGCCTGATCGACCTCGCGATCCGCACCGGGCTGACCGCAATCGTCGGGTCGTGACCGGTTTTCGGCCGGAAGCCTCTTGAATTGACGGCGGGCTGACGGTAAGCCCCCCTCAACCAAAGGGACACCGGCGCGCATCGATTCGAGGTGCGCGCTGTTTTTTGTTCCGGGATCAGCAAATGCGGGCCCGGTAAAGTGGCCCCGAAAGATAGGAAGACAAAGACGATGGCGAAGCGCTGGTATTCGGTGAGCGTTCTCTCGAACTTCGAGAAGAAGATCGCCGAACAGATCAAGACCGCCGTCGCCGATGCCGGTCTCGAGGAGGAGATCGACGAGGTGCTGGTCCCGACCGAAGAAGTGATCGAGATGCGTCGCGGCAAGAAAGTGACCTCCGAGCGTCGCTTCATGCCGGGCTATGTGCTGGTTCACATGGAAATGTCGAACAAGGGCTATCACCTGATTTCGTCGATCAACCGCGTCACCGGTTTTCTTGGCCCGCAAGGCAAGCCGATGCCGATGCGCGACGCCGAGGTGAACGCGATCCTGAACCGCGTCGAAGAAGGTCTGGAAGCCCCGCGCAACCTGATCCGTTTCGACATCGGTGAAACCGTGCAAGTGACTGACGGCCCGTTCGAGGGCTTCTCGGGCATGGTCGAGGATGTGGACGAGGCGCACAACCGCCTGAAGGTCACCGTGTCGATCTTCGGCCGGGCGACGCCCGTCGAACTGGAATTCACTCAGGTCTCGAAAGGGAACTGAGGAACGCGTGGGAGGCGAGCGCGGCCCGAAAGGGACGTGACGGACCTGACCACTAAACCGCGTCTCTCCCAATTCCGGGCGGACGCAGTGACAAAGGAGAAGGCCAGATGGCCAAGAAGATCATCGGCAGCCTCAAGCTGCAAGTCAAAGCGGGCCAAGCGAACCCGTCCCCGCCAGTTGGCCCCGCTCTGGGTCAGCGCGGCCTGAACATCATGGCCTTCGTGAAGGAATTCAACGCGAAGACCGCCGACATCACTCCCGGCACGCCCACGCCCGTGATCATCACCTACTATCAGGACAAGTCGTTCAGCCTGGAGTTCAAGACCGCTCCTGCTGCGTTCCTGATCAAGCAGGCTGCCGGTCTGCCGTCGGTCGGCAAGCGCAACCGCACCAAGGGTTCGGTCAAGCCGGGCCACGCCGTTGCCGGTTCGATCACTGCCGCCCAACTGCGCAAGATCGCCGAAACCAAGATGAAAGACCTCAACGCGAATTCGGTCGAAGCCGCGATGAACATCATCCTTGGCTCGGCACGGTCGTGCGGCATCGAAGTGAAGGGCTGAGATCATGGCAAAGCTTGCAAAACGCACCGCCAAGGCGGTTGAAGCCTTCGCCGGCAAGACCAACATCACCGTCGAAGACGCCGTGAAGCTGATCAAGGGTGCGGCTTCGGCCAAGTTCGACGAGACGCTGGAAATCGCGATGAACCTCGGCGTCGATCCGCGCCACGCCGACCAGATGGTTCGTGGTGTGGTCCAGTTGCCGAACGGCACCGGCAAGACCGTCCGCGTCGCCGTGTTCGCCCGTGGCGCCAAGGCTGACGAAGCCAAGGCCGCTGGTGCTGACATTGTTGGCGCCGAAGACCTGATGGAAACCATCCAGTCCGGCAAGATCGAGTTCGACCGTTGCATCGCGACGCCGGACATGATGCCGCTGGTGGGCCGTCTCGGCAAGATCCTCGGCCCGCGCAACCTGATGCCGAACCCGAAGGTCGGCACCGTGACGATGGACGTGAAAACCGCCGTCGAAGCAGCCAAGGGCGGCGAAGTGCAGTTCAAGGTCGAAAAGGCCGGCGTCATCCATGCCGGCATCGGCAAGGTCTCGTTCACCGAAGACAAGCTGGCGCAGAACATCCGCGCCTTTGTCGACGCGGTCAGCAAGGCCCGTCCTGCCGGGGCAAAGGGCACCTACGTCAAGAAGGTGTCGCTGTCGTCCACGATGGGCCCGGGCGTTTCGGTCGACATCTCGTCGGCCACGGCGAACTGACCCTTGGCGGGGCGCGACCCCGCCAGATGAAATCCCGATCCGAAAGGAAAGGGTCTGCCGGGCCGTAACTGGCCCGGTTCTGTCCGAGACGGTGGGTGGCGCGCAAACGCCTTAATGTCCTGCCTGAGATGGGGAACGAAGGATTGTCGCCTTTACCGGCGATCTTGGTGGCGAGCCCGATCACGGACCCGACCGCCTCCCTGCGAAGGGGGGCTTACATGAGCCGGGGGGAAACCCCCAACCTTGGAGTGAAACTGTGGATAGAGCCCAGAAAGAGAAAGTGGTCGATGAACTCGGCCAGATCTTCGCAAGCTCTGGCGTCGTGGTGGTTGCACACTACGCGGGAATGACGGTTGCACAGATGCAGGACCTGCGCGCAAAGATGCGTGACGTAGGTGGGTCCGTTCGCGTTGCCAAGAACACGCTCGCCAAGATCGCCCTTGAAGGGAAGCCCGCTGCAAAGATGGGTGACCTTCTCACGGGCATGACCATGTTGTCCTACTCGGAAGACCCAGTGGCTGCGGCCAAGGTCTGCGAGGCCTACGCCAAGACGAACGACAAGTTCGTCATCATCGGTGGGGCAATGGGCGACACGGTTCTGGACCAGGCTGGTATCAAGGCCGTGGCTTCCATGCCGTCGCGTGAAGAGCTTATCGCTCAGATCGTCGCGTGCATCGGTTCGCCTGCGTCTGCCATCGCCGGGGCCATTGGTGCGCCTGCTTCGAACATCGCGAGCATCCTGTCGACCATCGAAGAAAAGGCGGCTGCCTGATCTTTTGCCCGCGTGGTTGATCCCACGCCGTTGGAACCCATCTTAAACGAACGGAAATGAAAAAATGGCTGATCTGAACAAACTCGCCGAAGAGATCGTTGGTCTGACCCTTCTCCAGGCACAAGAACTGAAAACCATCCTGAAGGACAAGTATGGCATCGAGCCGGCCGCCGGTGGCGCCGTCATGATGGCGGCTGGTCCGGCTGCTGCTGCTGCCGCTCCGGCAGAAGAGCAGACCGAATTCGACGTCGTGCTGACGGATGCTGGCCCGAACAAGATCAACGTGATCAAGGAAGTCCGCACCATCACCGGCCTCGGCCTGAAGGAAGCCAAAGACCTCGTCGAGGCTGGCGGCAAGGTCAAGGAAGGCGCAACCAAAGCCGACGCCGAGACCATGAAGAAGAAGCTCGAAGAGGCTGGCGCCAAGGTCGAGCTGAAGTAATCGGGGTCGGAGGGCGACCTCCACCATGATTTCAGGCTGGGTCCGAAGTTTTTCGGGCCCAGCCTAACGTGTCTTGGAAGCGGCTTTTGCGAAAGCCCCTCCCCAGGCGCGGTGCGGGTTCGGGAGCCTCCTCACGGGACGGGAGGCATGAATAGAACCCACATTCCCTGCTTCGCATGCGGTGTGCGCCCGTGGCCCGACGGGTGGCGCGCCAGCGAAATGATGAAAGGTGACGAAAAACATGGCGCAAGCTTATGTTGGCCAGAAACGCATCCGCCGCTACTTCGGCAAAATCCGTGAAGTTCTGGAGATGCCGAACCTGATCGAGGTTCAGAAATCCTCCTACGATCTCTTCCTGCGCTCCGGCGACAGTGACAAGCCGCTTGACGGCGAGGGGATCCAGGGCACCTTCCAGTCGGTGTTCCCGATCAAGGATTTCAACGAAACCGCCGTCTTGGAGTTCGTGAAATACGAACTGGAAAAGCCCAAGTACGACGTTGACGAATGCCAGCAGCGCGACATGACCTATGCGGCACCCTTGAAGGTGACCCTGCGTCTGATCGTGTTCGATGTTGATGAAACCACCGGGGCCCGGTCGGTCAAGGACATCAAGGAACAGGATGTCTACATGGGCGACATGCCCCTGATGACGTCGAACGGCACGTTCATCGTGAACGGCACCGAACGCGTGATCGTCAGCCAGATGCACCGCTCGCCCGGTGTGTTCTTCGACCACGACAAGGGCAAGACGCACTCCTCGGGCAAGCTGCTGTTCGCCTGCCGGATCATTCCCTACCGCGGTTCGTGGCTCGATTTCGAGTTCGATGCCAAGGACGTGGTCTTTGCCCGCATCGACCGTCGCCGCAAGCTGCCGGTCACCACGCTTCTGTACGCGCTTGGGATGGATCAGGAAGGCATCATGGATGCCTACTATGAAACCGTCATGTACAAGCACGTCAAGAACAAGGGCTGGGTCACCAAGTTCTTCCCCGAACGTGTGCGTGGCACCCGCCCGCAGTTCGACATCGTCGATGCCGCGACCGGTGACGTGATCTGCAAGGCCGGCGACAAGATGACGCCGCGCATGGCCAACGACCTGATCAAATCGGGCAAGGTGACCGAGCTTCTGCTGCCGTTCGACCAGATCGTCGGGCGCTATGTGGCGAAAGACATCATCAACGAAGAAACCGGCGAGATCTGGGTCGAAGCCGGCGACGAGCTGACGATGGAATACGACCGCGACGGCGGCGTCAAGGGCGGCTCGTTGAAGCTCTTGCTCGATCAGGGCATCACCGACATTCCGGTGCTGGACATCGACAACGTCAACGTCGGCCCCTACCTGCGCAACACCATGGCGGTCGACAAGAACATGGGCCGCGACACCGCGCTCATGGACATCTACCGCGTGATGCGTCCCGGCGAACCGCCGACCGTCGAAGCTGCGTCGCAGCTGTTTGACACGCTCTTTTTCGACAGCGAGCGCTATGACCTGTCGGCCGTTGGCCGCGTGAAGATGAACATGCGCCTCGATCTGGCCGCACCGGACACTTTCCGCACCCTCAGCCGCGAAGACATCGTCGCCTGCATCAAGGCCCTGACCGAACTTCGCGATGGCAAGGGCGAGATCGACGACATCGACCACCTCGGCAACCGCCGTGTGCGCTCGGTCGGCGAATTGATGGAAAACCAGTACCGCGTCGGCCTTCTGCGGATGGAACGCGCGATCAAGGAACGCATGTCGTCCGTCGAAATCGACACGATCATGCCGCAAGACCTGATCAACGCGAAACCCGCCGCCGCTGCGGTGCGTGAATTCTTCGGCTCCTCGCAGCTGTCGCAGTTCATGGACCAGACCAACCCGCTGTCCGAAGTCACGCACAAGCGCCGCCTCTCCGCCCTCGGGCCGGGCGGTCTGACCCGTGAGCGTGCCGGCTTTGAAGTCCGCGACGTCCACCCGACCCACTATGGCCGGATGTGCCCGATCGAGACGCCGGAAGGCCAGAACATCGGTCTGATCAACTCGCTTGCGACCTTCGCCCGCGTGAACAAGTACGGCTTCATCGAAACCCCGTACCGCAAGGTGATCGACGGCAAAGTGACCGACGAGGTCATCTACATGTCGGCAACCGAGGAGATGCGCCACACCGTTGCTCAGGCGAACGCTGGTCAGGATGCCGAAGGCCGTTTCACCGACGACCTGATCTCCAGCCGGAAGGCAGGGGAATTCATGCTGAACCCGCCGGATGCCGTTGACCTGATCGACGTTTCGCCGAAACAGCTTGTGTCGGTCGCAGCCTCGCTGATCCCGTTCCTTGAAAACGACGACGCCAACCGCGCCCTCATGGGCTCGAACATGCAGCGTCAGGCCGTGCCTTTGCTGCAATCCGATGCGCCCTTCGTGGGCACCGGTATCGAAGCCGTGGTTGCCCGTGACTCAGGTGCTGCCATCATGGCCCGCCGCGCCGGCGTGATCGACCAGGTCGACGCGACCCGTATCGTTGTCCGCGCCACGGAAATGCTGGAACCGGGTGAACCCGGCGTCGACATCTACCGTCTGCGCAAGTTCAAGCGGTCGAACCAGTCGTCCTGCATCAACCAGCGCCCGCTGGTGAAGGTGGGTGACACCGTGATGCGCGGCGAAGTGGTGGCGGACGGCCCCTGCACCGACATGGGCGAACTGGCCCTTGGCCGGAACGTCGTCGTCGCGTTCATGCCGTGGAACGGCTACAACTACGAAGACTCGATCCTGATTTCCGAACGCATCCTGCGGGACGACGTCTTCACCTCGATCCACATCGAGGAATACGAAGTCGCCGCCCGTGACACCAAGCTTGGGCCGGAAGAGATCACCCGCGACATCCCGAACGTCGGCGAGGAAGCGCTTCGCAACCTCGACGAAGCGGGCATCGTCTACATCGGCGCCGAAGTGCAGCCGGGTGACATCCTCGTGGGCAAGATCACCCCCAAGGGCGAAAGCCCGATGACGCCGGAAGAAAAACTGCTCCGCGCCATCTTCGGTGAAAAGGCGTCTGACGTTCGCGATACCTCGCTGCGGCTGCCGCCCGGTGCGTTCGGAACCATCGTCGAAGTCCGCGTCTTCAACCGCCACGGCGTCGACAAGGACGAACGCGCCCTGCAGATCGAGCGTGAGGAAGTCGAACGCCTCGCCCGCGACCGCGACGACGAACTCGCGATCCTGGAACGCAACATCTACGCGCGCCTGAAGTCGCTGATCATGGGCAAGTCCGCCGTCAAGGGGCCGAAAGGCATCCGCGCCGGATCGACCATCGACGACGACCTTCTGGGCACGCTGTCGCGCGGCCAGTGGTGGCAACTGGCGCTTGGTGAAGAGAACGACGCCAAGGATGTCGAGGCGCTGCACGACCAGTTCGAAGCGCAGAAGCGCGCTTTGGATCTGCGGTTCGACGACAAGGTCGAAAAGGTCCGCCGCGGCGACGATCTGCCTCCGGGTGTGATGAAGATGGTCAAGGTGTTCGTCGCGGTGAAGCGCAAGCTGCAACCGGGCGACAAGATGGCTGGCCGTCACGGCAACAAGGGCGTTATTTCCAAGGTTGTGCCGATGGAAGACATGCCGTTCCTTGCCGATGGCACCCCAGTCGACCTTGTTCTGAACCCCTTGGGCGTTCCAAGCCGGATGAACGTCGGTCAGATCCTTGAAACCCACATGGGTTGGGCCGCGCGCGGTCTGGGCATGAACATCGACGAAGCGCTGAAGCAGTATCGCCGCTCCGGCGACATGACGCCCGTGCGTGAAGCCGTGCGTCTGGCCTACGGCGACGAGACCTACGAGGAAGCCTTTGCCGAGCGGACCGAGGAGGAATTCCTCGAACTGGCCGGCAACGTGACCAAGGGCGTGCCAATCGCGACCCCGGTCTTCGACGGTGCCAAGGAAGCCGACGTCAACGACGCGCTGACCCGCGCGGGCTTTGACACCTCGGGCCAGTCGGTGGTGTTCGACGGCCGTTCCGGCGAACAGTTCACCCGCAAGGTGACCGTCGGCGTGAAGTACATGCTGAAGCTCCACCACCTCGTGGATGACAAGCTGCACGCCCGTTCGACCGGCCCGTACAGCCTCGTCACGCAGCAGCCGCTGGGTGGTAAGGCGCAGTTCGGTGGCCAGCGTCTCGGCGAGATGGAGGTCTGGGCCCTGGAAGCCTACGGCGCCGCCTACACCCTGCAGGAAATGCTGACGGTGAAGTCGGACGACGTGGCAGGCCGGACCAAGGTCTACGAGTCGATCGTCAAGGGCGAGGACAACTTCGAAGCCGGCGTGCCGGAATCGTTCAACGTCCTCGTCAAGGAAGTGCGGGGCCTCGGCCTCAACATGGAACTCCTGGATGCGGAGGAGGAGTGACCGGAATTTGTGCAAATTCCGGGCCGGTTTCTGCACGGAAACCGGCTCCCACCCCTCTGACCGCAGCCCGCCATTAGGGAATAGACAATGAACCAGGAACTCTCGACCAACCCGTTCAACCCGGTTGCGCCCGTCAAGACCTTCGATGAAATCAAGATCAGCCTGGCCTCGCCAGAGCGGATCCTGTCGTGGTCCTTCGGCGAGATCAAGAAACCGGAAACCATCAACTACCGCACGTTCAAACCGGAACGTGACGGCCTCTTCTGCGCGCGTATCTTTGGCCCGATCAAGGATTACGAATGCCTCTGCGGCAAATACAAGCGCATGAAGTATCGCGGCGTCGTCTGCGAAAAGTGCGGCGTTGAAGTCACGCTGCAAAAAGTGCGCCGCGAGCGCATGGGCCACATCGAGCTCGCCGCCCCCGTCGCGCACATCTGGTTCCTGAAGTCGCTGCCCAGCCGGATCGGCCTCATGCTCGACATGACCCTGCGCGATCTGGAACGCATCCTCTACTTCGAAAACTACGTCGTAATCGAGCCGGGCCTGACCGACCTGACCTACGGCCAGTTGATGACCGAAGAGGAATTCCTCGACGCGCAGGACCAGTATGGCGCCGACGCCTTCACCGCCAACATCGGCGCCGAAGCGATCCGCGAAATGCTGCAAGCGATCGACCTTCAGGCCGTCGCCGACCAGCTTCGTGACGAGCTGAAGGAAGCCACGGGCGAGCTGAAGCCGAAAAAGATCATCAAGCGTCTGAAGATCGTCGAGTCGTTCCTCGAATCCGGCAACCGCCCGGAATGGATGGTCCTGACCGTCCTGCCGGTCATCCCGCCGGAACTGCGCCCGCTGGTCCCGCTGGACGGCGGCCGCTTTGCCACGTCCGACCTGAATGACCTCTATCGTCGCGTTATCAACCGCAACAACCGCCTGAAGCGCCTGATCGAGCTTCGCGCCCCGGACATCATCGTACGGAACGAAAAGCGGATGCTGCAGGAAGCTGTCGATGCCCTCTTCGACAACGGCCGTCGTGGCCGCGTGATCACGGGCACCAACAAGCGCCCGCTGAAATCGCTGTCGGACATGCTGAAGGGCAAGCAGGGCCGCTTCCGCCAGAACCTTCTGGGCAAGCGGGTCGACTTCTCGGGTCGTTCGGTCATCGTAACCGGGCCGGAACTGAAACTGCACCAGTGCGGGTTGCCGAAGAAGATGGCGCTCGAACTCTTCAAGCCGTTCATCTACTCGCGGCTTGAAGCCAAGGGTCTGTCCTCGACCGTCAAACAGGCCAAGAAGCTGGTCGAAAAGGAACGTCCCGAGGTTTGGGATATCCTTGACGAAGTGATCCGTGAACACCCGGTTCTTCTGAACCGCGCGCCGACGCTGCACCGTCTGGGCATCCAGGCGTTCGAGCCGATCCTGATCGAAGGCAAGGCGATCCAGCTGCACCCGCTCGTCTGCTCGGCCTTCAACGCCGACTTCGACGGTGACCAGATGGCCGTCCACGTTCCGCTTTCGCTGGAAGCCCAGCTTGAAGCGCGCGTCCTGATGATGTCGACGAACAACGTTCTGTCGCCCGCCAACGGCGCGCCGATCATCGTTCCGTCGCAGGACATGGTGCTTGGCATCTACTACGTCACGATGGAACGCAAAGGCATGGTTGGCGAAGGCATGGCCTTTGCCGACATTGAAGAGGTGGAGCATGCTTTGGCTGCGGGCGCCGTTCACCTGCACGCCCGGATCAAGGCCCGCCTCAAACAGGTTGACGAAGAAGGAAACGTCGTCTGGAAACGGTTCGACACCACGCCCGGCCGTCTGCGGCTTGGCAACATCATGCCTTTGAACGCCAAGGCACCCTTCGATCTGGTGAACCGTCTTCTGCGCAAGAAAGACGTGCAGACCGTCATTGACACCGTCTACCGCTACTGCGGCCAGAAGGAATCGGTGATCTTCTGCGACCAGATCATGACCCTCGGCTTCCGCGAGGCGTTCCGCGCCGGCATCTCGTTCGGCAAGGACGACATGGTCGTGCCGGACACCAAGTGGGATATCGTCAACGAGACGCGTGAGCAGGTCACCGGCTTTGAACTTCAGTACATGGACGGCCTGATCACTCAGGGCGAAAAGTACAACAAGGTCGTCGACGCCTGGACCAAGTGCAACGACAAGGTCACCGAAGCCATGATGGCGACCATTTCGGCCACCCATTTCGACGCCAACGGCGCCGAAAAGGAACCGAACTCGGTCTACATGATGGCCCACTCCGGTGCGCGTGGCTCGGTCATCCAGATGAAGCAGCTTGGCGGGATGCGCGGCCTGATGGCCAAACCCTCGGGCGAGATCATCGAAACGCCGATCATCTCGAACTTCAAGGAAGGTCTGACCGTTCTTGAATACTTCAACTCGACCCACGGCGCGCGGAAAGGTCTGTCCGACACCGCGCTCAAGACGGCAAACTCGGGTTACCTGACCCGCCGTCTGGTCGACGTGGCGCAAGACTGCATCGTGCGCAGCCACGACTGCGGCACCGAAAACGCGATCACCGCGTCGGCGGCCGTCAACGATGGCGAAGTCATCGTGCCGATGGGCGAACGCGTGTTGGGCCGCGTCACGGCAGACGACATCTTCTATCCGGGAACGGAAGACCTTGTCGTCGCCAAGGGCGAACTGATCGACGAACGCCGTGCCGACCTGATCAACACCTGCGGCGTGGCCACCATCCGCATCCGCAGCCCGCTGACCTGCGAGGCCGAGGAAGGCGTTTGCGCCATGTGCTACGGGCGTGACCTTGCCCGCGGCACGCTGGTCAACATCGGTGAAGCTGTCGGCATCATCGCCGCGCAGTCGATCGGTGAACCCGGCACCCAGCTGACGATGCGGACGTTCCACATCGGCGGCGTGGCGCAGGGCGGCCAGCAGTCGTTCCTCGAAGCAAGCCAGGAAGGCCGGATCGAGTTCCGCAACGCGAACCTGCTGTCCAACGTCAACGGCGAACAGATCGTCGTGGGCCGCAGCATGTCGATAGCGATCATCGACGATGCGGGGCAGGAACGCGCGGCGCACAAGCTGACCTACGGCACCAAGATCCACGTCAAGGACGGCCAGCAGGTGAAACGCGGCACCAAGCTCTTCGAATGGGATCCCTACACCCTGCCGATCATCGCCGAAAAGACCGGCGTGGCACGGTTCAAGGATCTCGTTTCGGGCATCTCGGTGCGCGAAGACACCGACGAAGCCACCGGCATGACGCAGAGGATCGTCTCCGACTGGCGTTCGGTGCCGAAGGGCGGCGATCTCAAGCCGGAAATCATCGTGATGGACCCCGCTACCGGCGACCCGGTCCGCAACGATGGTGGCGCGCCGATCAGCTATTCCATGTCGGTGGACGCGATCCTGTCCGTCGAAGACGGTCAGGAACTGCGGCCCGGCGACGTGGTGGCACGTATCCCGCGCGAGGGTGCCAAGACGAAGGACATCACCGGTGGTCTGCCGCGTGTGGCCGAACTCTTCGAAGCGCGTCGTCCGAAAGATCACGCGATCATCGCGGAAATGGACGGCTACGTCCGCTTCGGCAAAGACTACAAGAACAAGCGCCGCATCACCGTTGAACCGGTTGATGAGACGTTGACCGCCGTCGAATACATGATCCCCAAGGGCAAGCACATTCCGGTTCAGGAAGGCGACTTCGTCCAGAAGGGTGACTACATCATGGACGGTAACCCGGCCCCGCACGACATCCTGCGGATTCTGGGCGTCGAAGCGCTTGCGAACTACATGATCGACGAAGTGCAGGACGTCTATCGCCTGCAGGGCGTGAAGATCAACGACAAGCACATCGAGGTGATCGTTCGCCAGATGCTCCAGAAATTCGAGATTCTGGACTCGGGCGAAACCACGCTGCTCAAGGGCGAACACGTCGACAAGCAGGAACTGGAAGAAGAAAACGCCAAGGCCCGCAACCGCGGCCTGCGCGAAGCCACCGCCGAGGCGATCCTTCTGGGGATCACCAAGGCCAGCTTGCAGACCCGGTCGTTCATCTCGGCCGCGTCGTTCCAGGAAACCACGCGGGTTCTCACCGAGGCTTCGGTGCAGGGCAAGCGCGACAAGCTTGTCGGCCTGAAAGAAAACGTCATCGTCGGCCGGTTGATCCCGGCAGGCACCGGCGGGGCCACAAGCCGCGTCAAAAAGATCGCCGCAGATCGCGACCAGACCGTGATCGAGGCACGCAAGTCCGAGGCAGAACATGCCGCGGCCCTTGCAGCCCCGACCGACACGGTCGATCACGGCCGAGATCATGGCCTGCTCGACACGGTCGAAAGCCGCGATTGATCTGACACGAAACTTTGGAAAACCGCTGCCCGAAAGGGCGGCGGTTTTTCTTTTGGCAAGCCTGCCCTGCACCCGATTTGGCGCCAGCACCGCTTTCCATCGCCGCAAATTATGCCTATCCAAGCGGCAACAGGCAGGTTTTGATGCAACTTTCCGACAATGCCCGCGGCGCGATCCTGATGAACATCGCGATGGCGGCCTTTACCTTGAACGACACGGCCATGAAGGTCGCCATGCAATCGGTCCCGCTGTTTCAGGCCATCGGGCTGCGCGGCATCTTTGCTTCGGTGGCGCTGGTGCTGATCGGCTGGCGGATGGGCGGGCTCAGCCTCGCAATTCCGCGTCGCGACTGGGGGTTTCTCGCGCTTCGTTCGGTCGCCGAAGTGATGGGAACGCTGCTGTTCCTTGCAGCACTCATCCACATGCCGCTCGCCAACCTGTCGGCGATCATGCAGGCGCTGCCGCTTGCGGTGACCCTCGCCGCGGCGGTGTTCTTGAAAGAAAGCATCGGCTGGCGTCGGTTGACCGCGATCCTGATCGGCTTTGTCGGTGTGCTCATCATCATCCGTCCCGGCCCGCAAGGCTTTGATATCTGGTCGTTGATGGGCCTCGGCGCGGTCCTTTGCGTGGTCGCCCGCGATCTTGCAACGCGGCAGATGAGCCAGGCGCTCCCTTCCGCCACCGTGGCCTTGACCGCCGCCGTCACGGTCTTGTTTCTCGGCTTCGTCGGCACCGCTGTTGAAGGCTGGCAGCCGGTCACCTCGCATGACCTTCTGATGATCGCCGGCGCTTCCGCCGCGCTGATCGTCGGATACCTGACCTCGGTGATGACGATGCGCGTGGGCGAAATCGGCTTCGTTGCTCCGTTTCGCTACATGGCGCTTCTTTGGGCCATCGTGCTTGGCTGGCTGGCCTTTGGGCAATTGCCCGATAGGCTGACCCTTTTTGGCGCGGCGCTGGTGGTTGCGACCGGAATCTTTACCTTTTGGCGCGAACGCAAGCGCAGGGCGCTGGCTGCGGCGTAGGGACTGCTTGCCAGCGCAAGGCAAATTGGCAAAGTAGGCGCTGCATTTTGGGGAGTATCTGGTGATGTCGGCAGACCCGGCGGGACATAGTGTTCGATGGCTTGGCCGGGCAGCCACACTGGGCGCGCTGTTTGCGGCAGAGCTTGTCGGCCTAGCGCTGCTTTACCAATTTCTCGCCGATATCGAATGTGCCCGCACCGATGCGCAGGGAACCTGCGACTTTCTGCGCAGTCTGGTCACCCGCGCGCTTGTCGTGCTGGCCGTCCTGACCCTTCTCATCCGCTCGCGGCCCGGCAGTTTTGCCGGGTTCCTTGCGTCCTGCGATGGTCATGACAACCGGCCCGCCCGCATCACCCATGTCCTTGGGCTGGTGTTGATGCTGGTGCCGTTGGTGATGGGCTGGGGGGGCGAACTGTCGCCGGTGTTTCAGGCGGCACTGGTGCCGTGGGGCATCGGCGCGGCTCTGGCCATGGCCGGAGGGCTGTTGTGGCTGGCGCCCTGGTCGGCCTGGAAGGATCTTCTCTGGACCCACAGCCACAGCTCGCTGCCCATTCTGGCCATCGCCGCACTGGTGCCAGACATTGCCAACCGGATTCTGCCGATCTGGGATTGGCAGGCGATGACCACGCTCACCTTTTCGGCGGTTGCCGGGGTCCTGCAAATGGTCTCGGACACGGTCGAGATCTACCCCGAAGACTATGTGATCGGCCTTGGGGAATTCTTTGTCAGCGTCGCGCCCCAGTGTTCCGGCGTCGAAGGCTTCGCGCTGGTGACGGCCTTCGTTGGCTTTTACGCCTTCATTTTCCGCGCCGACATCCGCGTGGGGCGGTTCTTTCTGGTGATCCTGCCGCTTGGTCTGCTGCTTAGTTGGCTCTTGAACGTGCTGCGGATCAGCGTCCTGATCCTGATCGGGGCGTATGTCTCGCCCGAGGTCGCGGTGAACGGCTTTCACTCCTACGCCGGTTGGCTTCTGTTCACCTTGCTGGCCTTCGGTCTGGTGACGTTTGTCCAATCGGTCGCCTGGCTGCACCGCGCAGGCACCCGGCCGGTTGGTCTGCCTTTGCGCAGCGACGCTGCCGCCGCGATGATCCTGCCGTTCTTCGTGTTCATGGTGGCTGGCACGCTGGTGTCGGCGCTCTTTACGGTTCCCGGCCTTGGCGCGCCGCTTGTTGCGGTGGCGCTGGGGCTGGCGCTGCTTTTTTTCCGGCCAGCGCTGCGTGCGATGACCTGGCGGACCGATCTTCCGTCGCTTGGCGCCGGTCTGGTGGTGGGCGTGCTGTGGGTGGTGCTGGCGCCTGCGGCCGACCCCGCCTTGGCCGAAGCGTTGGCGCTGTTGTCACCGGGTGTTTTTGCCGTCTGGGCCTTGGCGCGGGTGGTTGGAACAGTGAGCTTCGTCCCGATCGTGGAGGAGTTGTTCTTGCGTGGCTACGTCCTTACCCGGCTTGACGGTCCGCAGCTCTGGCGCCGCGGTGCGGCGATTGCGGTTTCGAGCCTCGCCTTCGCGGCGCTGCACGGCCGCTGGCTGGAGGCGGGGCTGGCCGGTGTGGTCTTTGCGCTGGTCATGTTGCGGCGCGGTCGGGTGGCGGATGCTGTCTGGGCGCACATCGTCGCCAACGCTGTCGTGGCGGCAGCGGCCATCGCGCAGCAGGATTGGAGCCTGATCTAAATGAAAAGACCCCGCAAAGCGGGGCCTTGTCAAAAACGCGGCGCGGTCGTCAGACCGAGCGGCGACGCCGTTCCCATGCGAACGCCATGATCGCCAGAACTGCTGCAAGTGCCAGAAGGCCAGCAGAGGCGTCGATTTCGGGAACCGACTGGACGGACGCGTGGACAGGGCGTGCGCCCGGACGCGGACGATACGTACCATAGGCTTGTGCCAGAAGCGGGGCCGAAGTCGCGATAAAAAGCGAACCGGTCAAAACAATGCGAGAGAGGGCTTTTTTCATTTGACACCAAAGAAGAAGTTACACTGTTCGCAAGATACGATTTCAACGGGCGTTAGACAAGAAAAAAACACAAATTCGCCACTTCAACGCCCGGTTGTGGTGACTGTTCCCGCAATCGAAACAATGACTTCCATCGACCGTGTCTGTCCCGTGAAGCGCCGGTCGCAATGGTGCTGGCGAGGGTGGTTTTCGGACCCCCGGCCGTTGTGTTGACAACCCCTGCGACTCCCCCTATACGCCCGCCTACCCAAGAGGTGGATCAACGGTCCGCGCCGCAAGGGTTCAAAGATTGAAGTGGTCATGATCCGGGCCGAAACTGCCCCGATCCTCTGAAATTCCACCGCGTCGCCCCCAAGCGCAGGGGGCGGATGCGGTGTTGGCATTTTGCGATTCGCGCAAGGTGCCGTCGAGAAGCAGCGTGCCCGGGTCCGGGTGCGAGTATTGACAGAGCAACACGGGGAAACGTGAATGCCGACGATCCAACAGCTTATCCGGAAACCCCGGGAAGCGAACGTCCGAAAGTCCAAGTCGCAGCACTTGGAATCCTGCCCGCAGAAGCGTGGTGTCTGCACCCGCGTCTACACCACGACGCCGAAAAAGCCGAACTCGGCCATGCGGAAAGTCGCCAAGGTGCGCCTGACCAATGGCTTCGAGGTCATCAGCTACATTCCCGGTGAAAAGCACAACCTTCAGGAACACTCCGTCGTCCTGATCCGTGGCGGCCGCGTGAAGGACCTTCCCGGCGTGCGTTACCACATCCTGCGCGGTGTTCTGGATACCCAGGGCGTCAAGGAACGGCGTCAGCGCCGGTCGAAATACGGCGCCAAGCGGCCGAAGTGAGGAGATAGAGCATGTCACGTCGTCACGCCGCTGAAAAACGCGAGATCCTTCCCGACGCCAAGTATGGCGACCGGGTTCTGACCAAGTTCATGAACAACCTTATGCTCGACGGCAAGAAATCCGTCGCTGAAGGGATCGTCTATGGCGCGCTGGAGCGCGTCCAGACCCGCCTGAAGCGCCCGGCCGTCGAAGCGTTCCACGAGGCACTGGAAAACGTCAAACCCTCCGTCGAAGTGCGCTCGCGCCGCGTCGGTGGTGCGACCTACCAGGTCCCCGTCGAAGTGCGCACCGAGCGTCGCGAAGCTCTGGCCATCCGCTGGCTGATCATCGCGGCCCGCAAGCGCAACGAACACACGATGGAAGAGCGTCTGGCAGCCGAGCTGTCGGATGCCGTGCAGAACCGCGGCACCGCCGTGAAGAAGCGCGAAGACACCCACAAGATGGCCGACGCAAACAAAGCGTTCAGCCATTATCGCTGGTAAGGGCAGACCATGGCACGCGAATATGCGCTGAACCGTTACCGGAACTTCGGGATCATTGCCCACATCGACGCGGGCAAGACCACGACGACCGAACGCATCCTTTACTACACCGGCAAGACCCACAAGATCGGCGAAGTGCACGATGGTGCCGCGACGATGGACTGGATGGAGCAGGAGCAGGAGCGGGGCATCACGATCACCTCCGCTGCGACCACGACGTTCTGGCAGCGCCAGATCGACAGCGATGACCTGTCGTCGAACGACAAGTACCGCTTCAACATCATCGACACCCCCGGCCACGTCGACTTCACCATCGAAGTCGAACGGTCGCTGGCTGTGCTTGACGGTGCCGTGGTGCTGCTCGACGGCAACGCCGGTGTGGAACCGCAGACCGAAACCGTGTGGCGTCAGGCTGACCGCTACAAGGTTCCCCGGATCGTGTTCGTCAACAAGATGGACAAGACCGGCGCCGACTTCATGAACTGCGTCAAGATGATCCGCGACCGCACCGGGGCGACCCCGATGCCGATCCAGTTGCCGATCGGCGCTGAAGACAAGCTCGAAGGCATCATCGACCTGATCACCATGGAAGAGTGGGTGTATCAGGGCGAAGACCTTGGCGCCTCCTGGGTCCGGCAGCCGATCCGTCGCCGAGCTGAAGGCAGAGGCCGACAAGTGGCGCTACAACATGCTGGAACTCGCGGTCGAACAGGACGATGCCGCGATGGAAGCCTATCTCGAAGGCAACGAGCCGGACGAGGCGACCCTGCGCAAGCTGATCCGCAAGGGCACGCTGGCGATCGACTTCGTTCCGATCCTTGCGGGCTCTGCCTTCAAGAACAAGGGCGTGCAGCCGATGCTGAACGCCGTCATCGACTTTCTGCCCGATCCGCTGGACGTTCCGCCCTACCTCGGCTTCGCGCCGGGCGACGAGACGGAAACCCGCACCATCGAGCGGTCGGCCGACGACGCGCAGCCCTTCTCGGGCCTTGCGTTCAAAATCATGAACGACCCCTTCATGGGCACGCTGACCTTCACCCGGATCTACTCCGGTCAGGTGAAGAAGGGCGACGCGCTCCTGAACTCGACCAAGGGTCGCAAGGAACGTATCGGCCGCATGGTGATGATGCACGCCAACAAGCAGGAGGAAATCTCCGAGGCGTTTGCAGGCGACATCATGGCGCTGGCGGGTCTGAAGGAAACCACCACGGGTGACACGCTGTGTGATCCGGCCAAACCGGTGGTTCTGGAAACCATGACCTTCCCGCAGCCGGTGATCGAAATCGCGGTCGAACCGAAGTCGAAGGCCGACCAGGAAAAGATGGGCATCGCTTTGGCCCGTCTGGCGGCCGAAGACCCGTCCTTCCGGGTGGAGACCGATATCGAATCCGGTCAGACCATCATGAAGGGCATGGGCGAACTTCACCTCGATATCCTCGTCGACCGCATGCGTCGCGAGTTCAAGGTCGAGGCGAACATCGGTGCTCCGCAGGTGGCTTACCGCGAAACGATCAGCCGCGAGGCCGAGATCGACTACACCCACAAGAAGCAGACCGGCGGTACGGGCCAATTCGCCCGCATCAAGCTGATCATCACCCCGACGGAACCGGGCGAAGGCTATTCCTTCGAATCCAAGATCGTCGGTGGCGCGGTGCCGAAGGAATACATCCCCGGCGTCGAAAAAGGGATCAAGTCGGTCATGGACTCCGGTCCGCTGGCGGGCTTCCCGGTGATCGACTTCAAGGTGTCGCTGATCGACGGTGCCTACCATGACGTTGACTCCAGCGTTCTGGCCTTCGAAATCGCGGCCCGTGCCGCGATGCGCGACGGCATGAAGAAGGCCGGGGCCAAGCTTCTGGAACCGATCATGAAAGTCGAAGTCGTGACGCCGGAGGAATATACCGGCGGCGTGATCGGCGACCTGACCTCGCGTCGGGGCATGGTGCAGGGCCAGGACAGCCGCGGCAACGCGAACGTCATCACGGCGATGGTTCCGCTGGCGAACATGTTCGGCTACATCAACACGCTGCGGTCGATGACCTCGGGTCGTGCGGTGTTCACCATGCAGTTCGACCACTACGATGCGGTGCCGCAGAACATCTCGGACGAGATCCAGAAGAAATACGCATAAGCGGGGTGGGCGGATAGCCCATCCTACCATCCCGTAAGGTGCCTTCGCGCACCGCACCAATCAGGAGGCCATCATGGCAAAGGCAAAGTTTGAACGCAACAAACCGCACGTCAACATTGGCACGATCGGCCACGTTGACCACGGCAAGACGACGCTGACGGCTGCGATCACCAAGTATTTCGGTGAATTCCGCGCCTATGACCAGATCGACGGCGCGCCGGAAGAGCGGGCTCGTGGCATCACGATCTCGACCGCGCATGTGGAATACGAGACCGAGGCCCGTCACTACGCCCACGTCGACTGCCCCGGCCACGCCGACTACGTCAAGAACATGATCACCGGTGCCGCCCAGATGGACGGCGCGATCCTGGTCTGCGCGGCCTCGGACGGCCCGATGCCGCAGACGCGCGAGCACATCCTCTTGGGCCGCCAGGTGGGTATCCCCTACATGGTGTGCTACATGAACAAGGTCGACCTTGTGGATGACGAAGAGCTGATCGAACTGGTGGAGATGGAACTGCGCGAGCTGTTTTCGTCCTACGAATACCCCGGCGACGACATTCCGATCATCAAGGGCTCGGCCCACCAGGCGATGATCGGCGAGCGTCCGGAGATCGGTGAATCCTCGATCCGCGCGCTGATGAAGGCCGTTGACGACTACATCCCGACGCCCGCACGTGCCATCGACCAGCCGTTCCTGATGCCGATCGAAGACGTGTTCTCGATCTCGGGCCGTGGCACGGTTGTCACGGGGCGTATCGAGCGTGGCGTGATCAACGTTGGCGACGAGATCGAGATCGTCGGCATCCGCGACACCAAGAAGTCGGTCTGCACCGGCGTCGAGATGTTCCGCAAGCTCCTCGACCGTGGTGAGGCGGGCGACAACGTCGGCGTCCTGCTGCGCGGCATCGACCGTGAGGGCGTGGAACGTGGCCAGGTGCTGTGCAAGCCGAAGTCGGTGAACCCGCACACCAAGTTCGAAGCCGAAGCCTACATCCTGACCAAGGAAGAGGGTGGCCGTCACACGCCGTTCTTCGCGAACTACCGCCCGCAGTTCTACTTCCGCACGACGGACGTGACCGGGACCGTGCAGCTGCCGGAAGGCACCGAAATGGTGATGCCGGGCGACAACCTGAAGTTCAACGTCGAACTGATCGCGCCGATCGCCATGGAAGAAAAGCTGCGCTTCGCCATCCGCGAAGGCGGCCGCACCGTCGGTGCAGGCGTGGTGTCCAAGATCATCGCGTAAACGGCGTATTGCACTAACGAAGGGTGGGCTGTAGAAGCCCGCCCTTCGAACCAACGAAACAGAACCTCTCGGGTCGGTCCCAAGCCCACGCCGATGTTCTAAAAGGAAAAAAGTGATGCAAGGTCAGACCATCCGCATCCGGCTCAAAGCCTTCGATTACCGCGTTCTGGACGCCAGCACCCAGGAAATCGTGAACACCGCCAAGCGGACCGGCGCGCAAGTGCGCGGCCCGATCCCGCTGCCGAACAAGATCGAGAAGTTCACGGTTCTCCGTGGTCCGCACATCGACAAGAAGTCGC
Source organism: uncultured Alphaproteobacteria bacterium (assembly GCA_963822435.1). Classification (GTDB taxonomy): domain Bacteria; phylum Pseudomonadota; class Alphaproteobacteria; order Rhodobacterales; family Rhodobacteraceae; genus JAUYQR01. The sequence continues at coordinate 198,472 of CAWGHN010000003.1, read as the reverse complement.
GCGACCAGTGGGAAATCCGCACGCACAAGCGCCTTCTCGACATCGTCGATCCGACCCCGCAGACTGTGGACGCGCTGATGAAGCTCGACCTTGCTGCCGGCGTCGACGTCGAAATCAAAGTATAAGGAGCGGAAACCATGCGCTCTGGCGTTATTGCAAAAAAGCTGGGCATGACCCGGCTGTTCCTCGCGGATGGCAAGCAGGTTCCGGTCACGGTGCTGCAGCTTGACAGCCTTCAGGTCGTCGCCCAACGCACCGCCGACAAGGATGGCTACACCGCCGTCCAGCTGGGTGCCGGCGTGGCGAAAGCCAAGCGGACCACCGCCGCGCAGCGTGGCCATTTCGCGAAAGCGAACGTGGCTCCGAAGCGCAAGATCGCGGAATTCCGGGTCACCCCGGATTGCCTGATCGACGTGGGCGCTGAAATCACCGCCGACCATTACCTCGCCGGCCAGTTCGTCGACGTGGCGGGCACCTCGATTGGTAAAGGTTTCCAGGGCGCAATGAAGCGGCACAACTTCGGCGGCCTGCGGGCGTCGCACGGTGTGTCGGTCTCGCACCGTTCGCACGGCTCCACGGGCCAGTGCCAGGACCCCGGCAAGGTGTTCAAGGGCAAGAAGATGGCCGGTCACATGGGCGCTGTGCGTTCGACCACGCAGAACCTGCAGGTCGTGCGTACTGATGCCGACCGTGGCCTGATCATGATCAAGGGCGCTGTCCCCGGATCGAAGGGCGGCTGGGTCACCATCAAGGATGCGGTCAAGAAAGCCGCGCCTGTTGGCCTGCCGGTTCCGGCTGCTGTGCGTGCGGCTCAAACCGCTGCACCTGTCGCCGCCGAAGGGGGTGAAGCATGAAACTCGACGTGATCAAGCTTGATGGCGGCAAAGCCGGTTCCATCGACCTGGACGAGGCGCTGTTCGGGCTCGACCCGCGCGCCGACATCCTGCACCGCGTGGTGCGCTGGCAGCGGGCGAAAGCCCAGGCCGGCACCCACTCGACGCTGACCCGGGCCGAGGTGTCCTACTCGACCAAGAAGATCTATCGCCAGAAGGGCACCGGCGGCGCACGCCACGGGTCCAAGAAGGCGCCGATCTTCCGGCACGGTGGTGTCGTGAAGGGCCCGACCCCGCGCAGCCACGCCCATGACCTGCCGAAGAAGTTCCGCGCCCTCGGGCTGCGGCACGCGCTGTCGGCCAAGGCCAAGGCGGGCGAGTTGGTGATCCTTGACGCGGCGACCCTCGCCGAGGCCAAGACCGGTTCGCTGGCAAAGATGAAGTCGGAGCTTGGCTGGAAGCGCGTCCTCATCATCGACGGCGCGTCGGTCGACGGCAACTTCGCCCTCGCCGCCCGCAACATCGAAGGCATCGACGTGCTGCCGACGATGGGCGCCAACGTCTATGACATCCTGAAGCGGGACACCCTGGTCATCACCAAGGCTGGTCTCGAAGCCCTGGAGGCTCGCCTCAAATGAGCAAAGCACCGAAAAGCACTGTGGCTGTGAAGCCCGAGCATTACGACGTGATCCGCAAACCGATCATCACCGAAAAGGCCACCATGGCCTCCGAGGCTGGTGGCGTGGTGTTCCAGGTCGCGATGGACGCAACCAAGCCGCAGATCAAGGAAGCCGTCGAGGCGATCTTTGGTGTCAAGGTGAAGGCCGTCAACACGACCATCACCAAAGGCAAGGCCAAGCGTTTCCGCGGTCGCGCCGGCGAGCGGTCTGACAAGAAGAAGGCGTATGTGATGCTTGAAGAGGGCAACACGATCGACGTCTCGACTGGTCTTTGATCCGGGCCTCTGCTAGAAGCCCGCGAATCCTGCGGCCCCGGTGATCCGGGGCCGTGGTTTTTACGAAGCGCAGGCCCGTTTCGGCCTGCAAAACTGGGGAGCTTCGGCGCCCTTCACCCTGGGTTCTTCGGAGCCCTGAAGCAAACGGAAGACAGAAAACATGGCACTTAAGTCGTATAAGCCGACGACGCCTGGCCAGCGAGGGCTGGTACTGATCGACCGTTCGGAGCTGTGGAAAGGCCGTCCGGTCAAAGCCCTTACCGAGGGTTTGATCAAGACTGGTGGCCGGAACAACACCGGACGTATCACGATGTGGCACAAGGGTGGGGGCGCCAAGCGTCTTTACCGTGTCGTCGATTTCAAGCGTCGCAAGTATGACATTCCGGCGGTCGTCGAGCGGATCGAATACGATCCGAACCGCACCGCCTTCATCGCGCTGGTCAAGTATCAGGACGGTGAACTGGCCTACATCCTGGCACCGCAGCGCCTGGCCGTTGGCGACAGCGTGATCGCTGGCGCCAAGACCGACGTGAAGCCGGGCAACGCCATGCCGTTCTCGGGCATGCCGATCGGTGCCATCGTGCACAACGTCGAACTGAAGCCCGGCAAGGGCGGCCAACTGGCCCGTGCGGCCGGCACCTACGCGCAATTCGTCGGTCGTGACGGCTCTTACGCTCAGATCCGCCTGTCGTCGGGCGAACTGCGCATGGTCCGTCAGGAATGCATGGCCACCATCGGTGCCGTGTCGAACCCCGACAACTCCAACCAGAACTTCGGCAAAGCCGGTCGTATGCGCCACAAGGGCGTGCGTCCGACGGTCCGCGGTGTTGCCATGAACCCGATCGACCACCCGCATGGTGGTGGTGAAGGCCGGACCTCGGGTGGCCGTCACCCGGTTACGCCGTGGGGCAAGGGCACCAAGGGCAACAAGACCCGCAAGCCGAAGTCGTCGGACAGCATGATTGTCCGCTCGCGTCACGCGAAGAAAGGGCGCTAATCCATGGCACGTTCAATCTGGAAGGGCCCCTTCGTCGACGGTTACGTCCTGAAGAAGGCCGAAAAGGCAAAGGCCGGTGGCAAAGCCGAAGTGATCAAGATCTGGTCGCGTCGTTCCACCATCCTGCCGCAGTTCGTTGGTCTGACCTTTGCGGTCTACAACGGCAAGAAGCACATCCCGGTCAACGTGACCGAGGAAATGATCGGCCAGAAGTTCGGTGAATATTCGCCGACGCGGACCTATTACGGTCACGCCGCCGACAAGAAAGCGAAGAGGAAATAAGCCATGGGATCGGAAAAGAACCCCCGTCGCGTGGCGGACAACGAAGCAATGGCAATCGCCCGCATGCTTCGCACCTCGCCGCAGAAACTGAACCTCGTCGCCGGTCTGATCCGGGGCAAGAAGGTGGACAAGGCTCTGGCCGACCTCACCTTCTCCAAGCGCCGCATCGCGGGTGACGTGAAGAAGTGCCTGCAGTCGGCCATCGCGAACGCGGAAAACAACCACAACCTCGACGTCGACAGCCTGATCGTCGCCGAGGCCTGGGTCGGCAAGAACCTGGTGATGAAGCGGGGCCGTCCGCGGGCTCGTGGCCGGTTCGGCAAGATCATGAAGCCGTTCTCTGAGATCACCATCAAGGTCCGTCAAGCCGGGGAGACTGCATAATGGGTCAGAAGGTCAATCCGATCGGTATGCGCCTTCAGGTCAACCGCACCTGGGACAGCCGCTGGTTCGCTGAATCGAAAGACTACGGCAATCTCCTCCTGGAAGACCTCCGCATGCGCGAGTTCATCCACAAGGAGCTGAAGCAGGCCGGCATCAGCCGCGTCATCATCGAACGCCCGCACAAGAAGTGCCGTGTGACCATTCACACCGCACGTCCGGGCGTGATCATCGGCAAGAAGGGCGCGGATATCGAGACGCTTCGCAAGAAGCTGACCGTGTTCACCAAGTCGGAACTGCACCTCAACATCGTCGAGGTGCGCAAGCCCGAACTGGACGCGCAACTGGTGGCTGAATCGATCGCCCAGCAGATGGAGCGTCGGGTGTCCTTCCGCCGCGCCATGAAGCGTGGCGTGCAGAACGCCATGCGCATCGGTGCTCTCGGCATCCGCGTGAACGTCGCCGGCCGTCTTGGCGGTGCCGAAATCGCCCGGACCGAATGGTACCGCGAAGGTCGCGTGCCGCTGCACACCCTGCGCGCCGACATCGACTATGCCCTGTCCGAAGCCACGACCCCCTACGGGATCATCGGGGTGAAGGTCTGGATCTTCAAAGGCGAGATCCTCGAGCATGATCCGCAAGCGCATGACCGCCGCCTCGCCGAAGCGCAGGAAGGTGCCGCCCCGCGCGCACCCCGGCGCGACCGCGAACGCGCGTAAGGAGTAAATTAGATGCTGCAACCAAAGCGCACCAAATTCCGCAAGATGCACAAGGGCCGGATTCACGGCGAAGCAAAAGGCGGGTTCCTTCTGAACTTCGGCTCCTTCGCCCTGAAAGCGACCGAGCCGGAGCGTGTCACCGCGCGCCAGATCGAAGCGGCCCGCCGCGCGATCACCCGTCACATGAAGCGTCAGGGCCGGGTCTGGATCCGGATTTTCCCGGACGTTCCGGTGTCGGCCAAGCCCGTCGAAGTGCGTATGGGTAAAGGCAAAGGCTCTACCGACTACTGGGCCGCCAAGGTGAAACCCGGCCGCATCATGTTCGAGATCGACGGCGTCTCCGAAGTCATCGCGCGTGAGGCTCTGCGCCTCGGCGCGATGAAACTTCCGGTCACCACCCGCGTCGTCGCGAAGGAAGACTGGTAAGGCGTTGCCGCTAGGCAAAGCCGGTGCGGTATCGCGAATTTCCCCGAAATTCGCGGGCCGTCACCCGCATCAGAAAAATGCCCCCGCTGGAAACGGCGGGGGCCTTTTGCTAACCGCCCCCCACCGTCCGGCAGGGCAGGGCGCACCATAGGGACACGCCAATGGCCGACATCTCCTCACTTTTCGTCACCCGCCTCTACCGCGCCGCAGTTGAATGAACTGGCGAAAAAGCCGGTCAACTACGACGAGCTTCATTCCTCCTGCCTCGCCATCGCCGAGGATGACGAGGCCGGGCAGGCGTGGTGCGAAAAGAACGGCTACCCCGGCTACACCTCCTATTCCTCGCTGAACGACCTGCCCTGGCGCTTCCCGATCTTCGGGGCGCTGGAAAAGGCGCTCGACAAGCATGTTGCCGCCTTCTGCAAGGACCTTGGCTTCGACCTTGGCGACAGACGCCTGAAATGCGACTCGCTCTGGATCAACATCCTCGGCGAAGGCGGCATGCACGCCAGCCACATCCACCCCCATTCGGTGATCTCCGGCACCACCTATGTCGCGATGCCCGAAGGCACCTCGGCCCTCAAACTCGAAGACCCGCGCCTGCCGATGATGATGACCGCCCCCCTGCGCTCAAAAAAAGCCGCGCGAGAGCTGCAAAGCTTCGTCTACATCACCCCCGCCGTCGGCGACGTCCTGCTGTGGGAAAGCTGGCTCCGCCACGAGGTGCCGATGAACATGGCCGAAGATGAACGCATCTCGGTCAGCTTCAACTATGGCTGGGCGTGACTATTCTTGAAATGGTATAGTTTCTATCCTATATTGCCCCATGAAGTTCGAGTTCGACCCGGCCAAAAGCGCCGCCAACAAGGACAAGCACGGCATCGACTTTGTCGAGGCGCAGGCGTTGTGGGTGGATGGTGGGCTTGAAATTGTCTGGTCGAAGTCTCGCATGACCGATGAGGAGCGTTTCCTCGCAATTGGGCGGATTGATGGCAGGCACTGGACCGCGATCTGCACTCTGCGCGGCGAGGCAATCCGGATCATCTCGGTTCGGCGGGCACGGAAAGAAGAGGTGGACTACTATGAAGGCAACTGAGGCCACAAAGGCACCCAAGGCCATTACGGCGGCAGAGTTGGACGAGAAGTTCGACAATGGTGAAGACGTCAGTGAGTATTTCGACTGGTCCAAAGCCCGCCGCCCCAATCAGGAACCCCGGCGGGTGAACGTGGACTTCCCGGCCTGGATGGTGCGAGACCTCGACAAGGAAGCCGGGCGCCTGGGCGTCACGCGGCAGTCGCTGATCAAGATGTGGATTGCGGAGAAGTTGGGGTAGGGTGCGCCCTTGGCGAGGCTTAACCTCGAGCTGGTTGAAAGGGTTGGGTCTTTTCCTTGTCGGATCGGCCATAAGTAAGTCTGCCAAGAACCGTGCCCGAAGGAAATTTGGCATGCGCGCGTCGATCGCGACCAATCGAAGACATCCACTGGTTTCAAGAATTTTATCAGCCCCGTCAATAGCTACGGTACATGCTTCAAATGCGAGGGCGCTGGTTCGATCACCCTGACTTGCAAAGTATGCAGTGGCTCCGGCACTTACACTGGTAGTTGCGGCAAATGCGAGGGAACTGGTGCATTTAACTTGCCTGAGAGACGTTGCTCGACCTGCGAAGGAACTGGCAAGTATCGGGGGAGGCCGTGCCGAGATGCAATGAGACAGGTATCTTTAGGAACGCTTCGGTTGTTCCGTGCCGGAGTTGCGATGGAACGGGTGACTATTCATCAAGCTGCAAGAAGTGTGGTGGATCGGGTAACTTCAAGGTTTCTTGCGCAAAGTGCGGCGGTTCAGGCTGGCATAATTTTAAGAGTTAGCTTCGATCACTAGTAGTACGAGCCCCCCAACTTCCCCCTTGCCCCCCACGCCCTTCCCCCCTATACGACGCCATCCAGCGATTCCGGGGCTCCCGGATTCGTTGGTTTGTCATTGATCCGCCAGGTCAACGGTAACCTCACAAGGGGCCGTCTGGTGATTGTGGAAAAGGAAACGGCATGAAAGCCGACGAACTGCGTACGAAAACGCCGGACCAGTTGCGCGACAGCCTGGTTCAGCTCAAGAAGGAAGCGTTCAACCTGCGCTTCCAGGCCGCGACCAACCAGCTGGAAAACACCGCGCGCATGCGCAACGTCAAGCGTGACGTTGCCCGCATCAAGACGGTGCTTGTCCAAAAAGCTACTGACGCCGCGAAATAAGAGGAGCACACCATGCCGAAACGTATTCTCCAGGGTGTCGTGACCTCCGACAAGAACGAGCAGACGATCACCGTTCTGGTCGAGCGCCGCTTCAAGCACCCGCTGCTGCAAAAGACCGTCCGCAAGTCCAAGAAGTATCGGGCTCACGACGCGCTGAACACCTACAAGACCGGCGACACCGTCCGCATCGAGGAATGTGCTCCGATCTCGAAAACCAAACGTTGGACGGTGGTTGTCGACGCCACGGCGTAAACACCTTTCGTCTGACTTCATCGAAACCCTGGGGAATGGTCCCCAAAGGTCGGGAGAAACCAAATGATCCAGATGCAGACCAATCTGGATGTTGCTGACAACTCAGGCGCTCGCCGGGTTCAGTGCATCAAGGTTCTGGGTGGCTCGCATCGCCGCTATGCTTCTGTGGGCGACATCATCGTGGTGTCGGTCAAGGAAGCCATTCCGAAAGGCCGTGTCAAAAAGGGCGACGTCCGCAAGGCCGTTGTCGTCCGCACCGCCAAGGAAGTTCGCCGTGAAGACGGCACCACGATCCGTTTTGACCGCAACGCCGCCGTCATCCTGAACAACCAGGGTGAACCGGTCGGCACGCGCATCTTCGGGCCGGTGGTGCGTGAGCTTCGCGCGAAGAACTTCATGAAAATCATCTCGCTGGCTCCGGAGGTGCTCTGATGGCCGCCAAGCTCAAGAAGGGTGACACCGTGATGGTGCTCACCGGCCGTGACAAGGGCAAGACCGGCGAGATTTCCGCCGTCAGCCCGAAGGACAACAAGGCCGTCGTCGATGGCGTCAATGTTGCCATCCGTCACACCAAGCAATCGGCGGCGTCGCAGGGCGGCCGCATCGCCAAGGCGATGCCGATCGACCTGTCGAACCTTGCCATTGTTGACAAGAACGGCAAACCCACCCGCGTCGGCTTCCGCATGGACGGCGACAAGAAGGTGCGCTTCGCCAAATCGACCGGGGAGGCGATCTGATGTTGGATACGGCCAAGTACACCCCGCGCCTGAAGGCTGACTATCAGACCCGGATTCGTCCGGCCCTGATGGCAGAGTTCGGCTACAAGAACGCGATGCAACTCCCGCGTCTGGACAAGATCGTCCTGAACATGGGCGTTGGCGAAGCGGTCAAGGACACCAAGAAGGTCAAGCAGGCGGCTGAAGAGCTGACCCTGATCGCCGGCCAGAAAGCTGTCATCACGCACGCCAAGAACTCGATCGCCGGGTTCCGCGTTCGTGAACAGATGCCGCTTGGCTGCAAGGTCACGCTGCGCGGCGACCGGATGTACGAATTCTTCGACCGTCTGATCACCATCGCACTGCCCCGCGTCCGCGACTTCCGCGGCGTGAAGCCCACCTCGTTTGACGGCCGCGGCAACTATGCCATGGGCCTGAAAGAGCAGATCGTGTTCCCCGAAATCGACTTCGACAAGGTCGACGAAGTGCTCGGCATGGACATCATCATCTGCACCACCGCAAAGACTGACGCCGAGGCGAAGGCCCTGTTGATCCACTTCAACATGCCCTTCACCGACACCGTGCGAGGGAAAGAGTAATGGCCAAGAAATCCATGGTGAACCGCGAAGTGAAGCGCGCCAAGCTGGTGAAGCAACATGCTTCCAAGCGGGCCGCCCTCAAGTCGGTGATCAACGATCAGGCGAAACCGGTTGAAGAGCGCTTCAAGGCCTCGATCAAACTGGCCGAGCTGCCCCGCAACTCGTCCGCCACCCGGCTGCACAACCGCTGCCAGCTGACGGGCCGTCCGCATGCGTTCTATCGCAAGCTCAAACTCAGCCGCATCATGCTGCGTGATCTCGCCTCGTTCGGCCAGATCCCTGGCATGGTAAAGTCCAGCTGGTAAGGGAGGAGACACATGTCCATGAACGATCCTCTCGGCGATATGCTCACGCGTATCCGCAACGCCCAGATGCGCGGCAAGTCCACCGTCTCGACGCCGGCTTCCAAGCTGCGCGCCTGGGTGCTGGATGTGCTTGCGTCCGAAGGCTACATCCGCGGCTATGAAAAGAACCCGTCCGACAACGGTCAGGGCGAACTGGTCATCAGCCTCAAGTACTACGAAGGCACCCCCGTGATCCGCGAGCTGAAGCGCGTGTCCAAGCCGGGCCGCCGCGTGTACATGAGCGTCAAGGATATCCCGACGGTCCGCAACGGCCTCGGTGTCTCCATCGTGTCGACGCCGAAGGGCGTCATGTCGGATGCAAGCGCACGCACTGCCAATGTTGGCGGCGAAGTGCTTTGCACCGTATTCTGAGGAGGGTGGAATGTCTCGTATCGGCAAGAAACCCGTAACCCTGGTCAAAGGCGTCAGCGCCTCGATCTCGGGTCAGACCATCGAAGTGAAGGGGCCGAAAGGCACCCGCAGCTTCACCGCAGGCGACGACGTGACCCTGACGGTCGAAGGGGATACCGTAAAGGTAACCCCGCGCGGCCTGTCAAAGCGCGCCCGCCAGCAGTGGGGCATGAGCCGCTCGATGGTGCAGAATCTGGTCGACGGCGTGTCGACCGGCTTCAAGAAGGAAATGGAAATCCAGGGCGTGGGTTACCGCGCCGCGATGGCCGGCAACGTGCTGAAACTGTCGCTGGGTTACAGCCACGAAGTGAACTTCGCCATCCCGGCGGGGGTGACGATCACCTCGCCGAAGAACACCGAAATCATTGTGGAAGGCATTGACCAGCAGCTTGTTGGTCAGGTCGCCGCGAACATCCGCGAGTGGAAAAAGCCGGAGCCCTACAAGGGCAAGGGCATCCGCTACAAGGGTGAATTCGTGTTCCGCAAGGAAGGCAAGAAGAAGTAAGGGCTCAGAGAAATGGCAAACAACAAGAGAGAGCTGTTCCTCAAGCGCCGCTTGCGCGTCCGGAACAAGATCAAGGCGACTTCGCATGGTCGGCTGCGCCTGTCGGTGCACCGGTCCTCGAAGAACATCAGCGTGCAGCTGATCGACGATGTGAAGGGCGTGACGGTCGCCTCGGCCTCCTCCTTGGAGAAAGAGTTCGGCGTCGTCGGCAAGAACAACGTCGAAGCGGCGGCAAAGATCGGTTCGGCCATCGCCGAGCGGGCAAAGAAGGCCGGGGTCGAGGAATGCTACTTCGACCGCGGCGGTTTCCTCTTCCACGGCAAGATCAAGGCTTTGGCCGATGCTGCCCGTGAAGGCGGACTGAAGTTCTAAATCAAAAGTGGGGGGCGTCCCTTTCGGGCGCGTCCCCCCGATGATCCGGGGGCCATGCCAGCCATGCACCCACCAGGATTGGCCACAACGGCGCGCTTGCTGCGCCACCATCGAAGGATTGCCTTATGGCAGAACGTGATAACCGCCGGGACAATCGTGGGGGCAACGACCGCCGCGACAACCGTCCCGAGGAAACCCCGGAGTTCGCCGACCGTCTGGTCGCGATCAACCGCGTCTCGAAAACCGTCAAGGGTGGCAAGCGCTTCGGCTTTGCAGCACTCGTCGTTGTCGGCGACCAGCGTGGTCGCGTAGGCTTCGGCAAGGGCAAGGCCAAGGAAGTGCCGGAGGCGATCCGCAAGGCCACCGAACAGGCCAAGCGCCAGATGATCCGTGTCGCCCTGCGTGACGGCCGCACGCTCCACCACGACATGGAAGGCCGCCACGGCGCTGGCAAGGTCGTGATGCGCACCGCTGTTGCAGGTACCGGCATCATCGCCGGCGGCCCGATGCGCGCTGTCTTCGAAATGCTGGGCCTTCAGGACGTGGTCGCCAAGGCGATCGGTTCCTCGAACCCCTACAACATGATTCGGGCCACCATTGACGGTCTGAAAAAGGAAACCAGCCCTCGTCAGGTCGCGGCACGCCGCGGCAAGAAAGTGGCCGAGATCCTGAAGAAGCCCGAAGCAGAAGTCGTGGAGGCTTGATCATGGCAGACGGAAAGAAAACCATCGTGGTCAAGCAGGTGGCTTCCGCCGCCCGCCGCCCGGCAATCCAGACCGCCACCCTCAAGGGTCTTGGCCTGAACAAGATGAACCGCACCCGCGAGTTGGAAGACACGCCTTCCGTGCGCGGCATGGTCAACAAGATCAGCCACCTCGTGCAGATCATCGAAGAGCGCGGCTAACTCCGGCCTCTGGGCTGACGTGATCTTAAAGACGCCCTCGCGGAACCGCGGGGGCGTTGTTCATTGCACCACCGCCGCCAGCGCATAAATCGCCATCGCCATCACGATCAGCGACCCCACCGTGTAAAATGTCGCCCGCACCTCGTGCGACTGCGCTGTCGCGTAGGCCGCCGCATGGGCCGCCCGCGCTGCCACAAACCCATACATAAGCCCCTGCGCCAGCCACAGCGGCGGGGCCACGGCCACAAAGACCAGCCCCGCTGCCCAGAACGCCGGAATGTTCTCCAGATCGTTGCGGTGCATCCGGCGTGACCGGTCGACGTAATCGTTCACCTCCAGTTGCGACGGATCGGGCGCCTTGTTGATCAACCCCGGTCGCAGATCCTCGGGCGCCGCATAGCCGCCGCCGATCCGCGTCATCCGGTAAACCGTCATCCAGCCCTGACCCATCACCTTCAGAACGGTCAGCGCCGCCGCGATCACATAGGTCACGAAAACCGGGTTCCCGGTGTGCCACTCTCCCATCGTCTTCTCCCGCATGGCTGCGTCAAGCGTCCTGCACGCTTGGCCGGCTGTCAATCATCTGGGGAAATTTCGCGATCCCGCCGTTCAATGCTACGCTTTGCCGCGACTCGGCTGTCCGCCACGGACAGGAGTCGCCAGGGAGGATTGAAAATGGCCGCGACCTACGCGGGGGGCTGCGCGCATGTGCATGTCACAGCCGCCGCCGAACCCATCGACAACCATGAATGTCACTGCAACGTCTGCAAATCCGTCACCGGGCAGCAGCACACCCATGTCGCCTTCTTCAACCACGGTGATGTCAGCGTCGATCACCCCGAAAAGATCAAGCGCGTGCCGTTCAACGCGCAAAATCCGGACGGCCCGCTGGAAATCTGCCTTTGCGCCGATTGCGGCGCGGTCCTGATGCTGGATGACAAGCAGCACCGCATCCGCGTCGCCGTGCCGAATGTCATGGGCTACGACGACGCCACGTTCCCAAAGGCCACCTACCACGCCTTCTGGGATGAAACCAAAGGCTACGAAAAGCCGCACGACGGTCGCCCGGTCTATGACAGCCTGCGGCCTGAGTTTGTGTGGCCCGCCGCTCACTGACGGGTTCGGGCGGGTTAACAAAGTCTTAGTGTGGCTCTCAAGCCATTGAAATATATAACTTCGGTAGGGTGTCCCACGGTGGGACGCCCGTTCCCCTTGCCATCGCGTGCAGGCTGAGGTAATGCCCCGCGGTGGTCCGCTATCGGCCACGAGAATCAACAAGAAACGCCGCGTTGCCCCCGTCCGTCGCAGGCAGGGGCCCTCCGGCAAAGGAGATTGCGACATGAAACTGCATGAACTCGCCGACAACCCCGGCGCTGCCAAAAAGCAAAAGCGTGTGGCCCGTGGCCCCGGTTCGGGCAAGGGCAAGACCGCTGGCCGTGGTATCAAGGGTCAGAAATCCCGTTCGGGCGTCGCCATCGGCGGCTACGAAGGCGGCCAGATGCCGCTGTATCGGCGCCTGCCGAAGCGCGGCTTCAACAAGCCGAACCGCAAGGAATACGCCGTCATCAACCTGGGCCTGATCGAGAAATTCATCGGCCTCGGCAAGCTGGATGCCAAGGCCGAAATCACCGAGGACGTGCTGATCGCTGCTGGCCTCACCACGGCCAAGCGTGACGGCATCCGCATCCTGAACAAGGGCGCGATCACGACCAAGGTCACCCTCGTCGTCACCGGCGCTTCGGCGGCGGCGGTCGAGGCTGTTGCCGCGGCAGGCGGCACCCTGACGGTCGCTCCGACCCTCGAGCCGTTCGGAAAGTCGAAGCGCAAAGCTCAATAAGGTGTTGTGAGCGGCCCCGAGGTCGCTTACATCAACGCCTAAGTTTTCCCGCGCCGCCGACCGGAGAACGGTTTGGCGGCGCTGCGCATGAAAGAGACCGGACATGGCATCAGCCGCAGAACAGATGGCCGCTAACCTCAGCTGGGGGGCGTTTGGCAAGGCGACCGACCTGCGCCAGCGGATCTTCTTCACCATCGGCCTTCTGATCGTCTACCGGCTTGGCACCTATATTCCCGTTCCGGGCATCGACGGGCAGGCCTTGCGCGAGTTCATGGCGCAGGCGGGGCAGGGGCTGGGCGGCATGCTCAACCTGTTCACCGGCGGCGCAATCAGCCGGATGGGCATATTCGCGCTTGGCATCATGCCCTACATCTCGGCCTCGATCATCGTGCAGCTTCTGGGCACCATGTACGAACCCTGGAAGAACCTCCGCAAGGAAGGCGAACAGGGCCGCAAAAAGCTGAACCAGTATACCCGCTACGGCACCGTCGCGCTGGCCCTGTTCCAGGGCTACGGCATCGCCGTGTCCCTTCAGGCCGGCGGTCTGGCCCATACGCCGGGCCCCTTCTTCATCGCCTCCTGCGTCATCACGCTGGTCGGTGGCACCATGTTCCTGATGTGGCTGGGCGAGCAGATCACTGCCCGCGGCATCGGCAACGGCATCTCGCTCATCATCTTCGTTGGTATCGTTGCGGAAATCCCGGCTGCCTTGGCGCAGTTCTTTGCGCAAGGCCGCTCGGGCGCGCTGTCGACCCCAGTAATCCTTGGCGTGATCCTGATGGTCATCGTGGTCATCACCTTCGTGGTGTTCATGGAGCGCGCCCTGCGCAAGATCAACATCCAGTACCCCCGCCGCCAGGTGGGTATGAAGGTCTACGACGCCGGCTCCTCGCACCTGCCGATCAAGGTGAACCCGGCCGGCGTGATCCCGGCGATCTTTGCCTCGTCGATCCTGCTTCTGCCGACCACAGTCAGCACCTTTGCTGGCGGTTCCACCAACCCCGTGATGTCGTGGCTTGCCGCCAACCTTGGGTACGGCCAGCCGCTGCACCTGTTGTTTCTTGCCGCGATGATCGTGTTCTTCAGCTACTTTTATACCCTGAACGTGTCGTTCAAGGTGGATGACGTAGCCGACAACCTCAAAAACCAGAACGGTTTTGTTCCCGGTATCCGCCCCGGCAAGAAAACCGAGGAATATCTGGAATACGTGGTCAACCGCGTGCTCGTGCTTGGCTCGGCCTATCTGGCGGTCGTCTGCCTGCTGCCCGAGGTTCTGATCAGCCGCGTCGGCATCCCGTTCTACTTCGGCGGCACCTCGGTGCTGATCGTGGTGTCGGTGACGATGGACACCATCCAGCAGATCCAGTCGCACCTTCTGGCCCACCAATACGAAGGCCTGATCGAAAAGTCGCAACTGCGCGGTCGCAAGCGGACCGGTGCGCCCAAAGCCCCCGCTCGTCGGTAACGGCATGGCCAACATCATCCTTCTCGGCCCGCCTGGGGCCGGCAAAGGCACGCAAGCCAAGCGGCTCGTCGATGCGCGCGGCATGGTGCAGCTTTCGACCGGTGACATGCTGCGCGAGGCCAAGACCTCGGGTACCGACATGGGCCGCCGCGTGGCCGAGGTGATGGAACGCGGCCAACTGGTGACCGATGACATCGTGATCGGCCTGATCGGGGAAAAGATCGCCAAAGGCTCCAGGGGCGGTTTCATTTTCGACGGCTTCCCGCGCACGCTGCCACAGGCCGATGCGCTTGGCGTCCTGCTGGCCGCCAAGGGGCAGGGTCTTGATGCCGTGATCGAGATGCAGGTTGATGACGCCGCCCTTGTTGCGCGTATCACCGGGCGCAGCACCTGCGGCAACTGCGGTGCCGTCTATCACGACGTCACGCACCCGCCCAAGGTTGCCGGTGTCTGCGACGCCTGCGGCAGTCACGATCTGCGCCGACGTGCTGATGACAACGAAGACGCGCTCAAGACCCGGCTGATGGAATATTACAAGAAAACCTCGCCCCTGATCGGCTATTACTACGCCAAGGGGCAGCTTTCCGCTGTTGATGGGCTGGCCGATGTAGAGACCGTTGCCACTGCGATCGCATCGGTTCTTGACAAAGCCTGAATATCTGTCTTCGCGGCCTTGACGGCCCGTGGAAAAGCCCCTAATGCACGGCGTCCCGCGGTGGAATCGCCAAGCGGGCCTTCCTTATTGGAAGTTCGGATCGTCAGGGGAATACCCCTGTCGTTGTTGTGAAAAAAGGTTCTGGCACTACGGAACCGCAACCTAGAAGGACGACACGTTTGGCACGTATTGCTGGCGTCAACATTCCGACCGCGAAACGGGTTCCGATCGCGCTCACCTACATCACCGGTATCGGTCCGCACATCGCAGAAAACATCTGCGCCGCGCTGAACATCGACCGCGCCCGCCGCATCAACCAGCTCAGCGATAGCGAAGTGCTGGCGATCCGCGAATACATCGACGCGAACCTGACCGTCGAAGGTGACCTGCGTCGCGAAACCACCATGAACATCAAGCGTCTGATGGACCTTGGTTGCTACCGTGGCCTGCGTCACCGCAAGGGCCTGCCGGTCCGCGGCCAGCGCACCCACACCAACGCCCGCACCCGCAAAGGCCCCGCGAAGGCCATTGCCGGCAAGAAGAAATAAGGGGCGCACAGAATGGCACGCGATACCAAAGCATCCCGCACGAAGAAAAAAGAACGCAAGAACATCGCCGCTGGCGTGGCTCATGTGAACTCTTCGTTCAACAACACCAAAATCCTGATCTCCGACGTTCAGGGCAACGCCATCGCATGGTCCTCTTCGGGGACGATGGGCTTCAAGGGTTCGCGCAAGTCGACGCCCTATGCCGCTCAGATGGCTGCCGAAGACGCCGGCAAGAAGGCGCAGGAACACGGCGTGAAAACGCTCGAAGTCGAAGTGCAGGGTCCGGGTTCGGGCCGCGAGTCCGCGCTGCGTGCGCTGGCTGCTGTCGGCTTCAACATCACGTCCATCCGCGACGTGACGCCGCTTGCGCACAATGGCTGCCGTCCGCCAAAGCGCCGCCGCGTCTGACGCACAGATTTCTGCCGGGTCGCGGGGGCAACCTCGCGGCCCGGTTTTCGTTGTTTTCGATCCTCGGGCGTCCCGCTGCTTCGGACATCGGCACGGGACAAGTATAGGGGCTTCAGCATGATCCATAAAAACTGGCAGGAACTCATCAAGCCGACGCAGCTTGTCGTGAAGGCGGGGGCAGATGCCGCCCGCACCGCGACGGTGATCGCCGAACCGCTGGAGCGGGGCTTCGGCCTCACCCTCGGCAACGCGCTGCGCCGGGTGCTGATGAGCTCGCTGCAAGGCGCGGCCATCACGTCGATCCAGATCGACAACGTGTTGCACGAATTTTCGTCCGTTGCCGGCGTGCGTGAAGACGTCACCGACATCGTGCTGAACCTCAAAGGTGTCAGCATCAAGATGGAAGTCGAAGGGCCGAAGCGCCTGTCGATCTCGGCCAAGGGTCCGGGCGTTGTGACCGCCGGCGACATCTCGGAATCGAACGGGATCGAGATTCTGAACAAGGATCACGTGATCTGCCACCTTGACGACGGCGCCGACGTGTTCATGGAACTGACGGTCAACACCGGCAAGGGCTATGTCGCGGCCGACAAGAACCGCCCCGAGGACGCACCGATCGGCCTGATCCCGATCGACGCGATCTATTCGCCGGTGAAGAAGGTCAGCTACGAAGTCACGCCCACCCGCGAGGGCCAGGTGCTTGATTATGACAAGCTGACCATGAAGATCGAAACCGATGGCAGCCTGACCCCGGATGACGCCGTGGCCTATGCCGCCCGCATCCTGCAGGATCAACTGTCGATCTTCGTCAACTTCGACGAACCTGAATCGGCCAAGCTGGGCGAAGTCGATGCCGGTCTCGAGTTCAACCCGCTGCTCCTCAAGAAGGTGGACGAGCTGGAACTTTCGGTCCGTTCGGCAAACTGCCTGAAGAACGACAACATCGTCTACATCGGCGATCTGATCCAGAAAACCGAAGCCGAAATGCTGCGCACCCCGAACTTCGGCCGCAAATCCTTGAACGAGATCAAGGAAGTGCTGTCTGGCATGGGGCTGCACCTTGGCATGGACGTCGAGGATTGGCCGCCGGAAAACATCGAAGATCTGGCCAAGCGTTTCGAAGACCAGTTCTAAAGATTGCCAAAAATGCCCGGACTGCCGGGGAAAAGCACGGGTTGAAGAAACCCCAAGGTGAGCGGGGCCGCACGAGGCCCCGCCGGACAAAGCAAAACACGCGATAGGAGATTCCAATGCGTCACTCTAGCGGCTACCGCAAGCTGAACCGGACCCACGAACACCGCAAGGCGATGTTCGCGAACATGGCTGGCTCGCTTATCGAACACGAACAGATCAAGACCACGCTGCCCAAGGCCAAGGAACTGCGCCCGATCATCGAAAAGCTGATCACGCTGGCCAAGCGCGGCGATCTGCACGCCCGCCGCCAGGCCCATGCCCAGCTCAAGCAGGACATGCACACCGCGCGCCTGTTCGAGATTCTCGGCCCGCGCTACAAAGACCGGCAGGGCGGCTATGTCCGTGTCCTGAAAGCCGGCTTCCGTTACGGCGACATGGCTCCGATGGCGATCATCGAGTTCGTTGATCGTGACACTTCTGCGAAGGGCGCCGCCGACCACGCGCGCGTTGCAGCGGAAGATCTGGCAGCAAGCTGACCGTCCGACACTCCTTATTGAGATCGAAGGCCCGCCTCGCGCGGGCTTTCGTGTTTTTGGGCGACACAAAACTTCTTTTTCTTGCCACTGTTTCGCACCGCCCCGGCCTTGCTAACGAACCGGACCGACTTCATATACAGCATAAGGTTGCAATGGCCTGAATCACGGGACTCTCAAGGTTGATGATGCAGGGAAAGCGGTTGTCTGAATTGTATAAAGAGTTGGATCAGCTGGCCCCTCAAGGCTACGCCGTGGGTTTGCATATCCGGTTTGCCACGCCGCTGGTCTACTATTCCAAATACCCGCCAAAGTGGGTCGAATACTACAACGCGAACTCGTATTATCTGCGCGATCCGTTGGTATTTTGGGGAATTGGAACAACGGGCACCCGCCGGTGGAGCGAGATACCCTTGCCAGACCCGTTCGGCCTGCTGAAAAAGGCCGCCGGATACGGAATGAAGTTTGGCGCGGTCTCGTCCTATGGTCCGATCACATCCCGGTCCATGGCAGGTATCTGCCATTCCGAACGTGAGTTCACTGACGAGGAAATGGATGTCCTCGCGGATATCACGGCACGACTGCACATTGCCGCCAAACCGCCCTCGGAACTGACCAAAGCCCAGATCGAGGCGTTGGAGTGTATTGCGAACGGAGATCGTCACACCGCTGCTGCGGCCAAGCTCGGAATCTCCGAAAGTGCCTTCAAAGCGCGCCTGAATTCTGCTCGCATCCGACTTGAAGCGAGGACAACGTCAGAAGCTCTTAGAAAAGCGCGAGAATATCGTTTACTATGAAGATACGGCCTGCGACTCACTTGGAGTGCAGGGGCCGGAAGGGGACTGGGAATGGAAGTGACAACGCTGTCGTATGATAACCTCCACAAGCATGGAGAGTTGTTTGCGAACATGTTTCGCGCACGCCATCGCGCTTTCATTCAGCAAAACAGGTGGAATCTGCCCGAAGCCAACGGGATGGAGTTTGACCAGTATGACACTCCGGCCAGCCGTTGGCTTGCCGTGCATCAGAACGGAGAGGTCCTTGCCGGAATCCGTCTGACGCCCACGACGCACCGCTGCGGGATTTATTCCTACATGATTCGCGATGCGCAAAAGGGATTGCTGGAAAGCATTCCCACCAACCTGCTTAATTTTGAGGCTCCGGTTGCCAGCCATATTTGGGAAAGCAGCCGCGTGTTTGTTTCAGATTCGGTGCCCGCAAGCATGCGTCTGCGCGTGCAACTTCAATTGCGCCACGAGATGGTTATTTCCGCCCGCGCGCTTGGTGCCACTACGGTGCTCGGCCTGATTCCCGAAAGCTCGCGCCGCCTTGGTCGCCGGGTCGGGCTGGAATGTGAACCGGCCGGACCGCTTCTTGATTTCGATGGCGTCGAATGCGTTTGCGTCACCATCAATATGTCCAGCAAGCTGCACTGACCCTACGGGTAGCCCTCACTCTCGCGGGGCGCTCACCGGGCTGACGTCGAAGCCGTCTTCGGTTTCGCCTTACGCTTTGCGTTCGCGCGGCATAAACTTGGCGCATGGCAGATCTCTTCGACAGCGTGGCACCCTCTTCAACGCCCGGTCCGCGGCCCTTGGCCGACCGGCTTCGCCCGCGCAAGCTGGCAGAGGTGATCGGGCAGGCGCATGTCCTGTCGCCGGACGGCCCGCTTGGCGCCATGCTGGCCGCCGGAACCTTGTCGTCGCTGGTCCTGTGGGGGCCTCCCGGCGTCGGCAAGACCACGATCGCACGCCTGCTGGCGGACGAGACGGATCTGGCCTTTGTCCAGATTTCCGCGATCTTCACCGGCGTGCCGGATTTGCGCAAAGTTTTCGAAACCGCCAAGATCAGGCGGCAGAACGGGCAGGGCACGCTGCTTTTCGTTGACGAGATCCATCGATTCAACAAGGCGCAGCAGGACGGCTTTCTGCCTTACATGGAAGATGGCACCATCCTCCTTGTCGGGGCCACCACGGAAAACCCCTCGTTTGAATTGAACGCAGCCCTTCTCAGCCGCGCTCAGGTCATTGTGCTTGAACGGCTCAGCCTTGCCGATCTGGAGCGTCTGGCCCAGCGTGCCGAACAGGATATTGGCCGCGCGCTGCCGCTTGATGGCCCGGCGCGCGAGGCATTGCTGGAAATGGCCGACGGTGATGGCCGCGCACTTTTGAACCTCATCGAGCAGGTCGCAGGCTGGAAGTCCGACACCAAACTATCGCGCGACCAGCTTTCCACGCGCCTGATGCGCCGCGCCGCGAAATACGACAAGTCGGGTGAGGAACATTACAACCTGATCTCTGCGCTCCATAAATCGGTGCGCGGCTCTGACCCCGACGCCGCGCTCTACTGGTTCGCCCGGATGCTGGAAGGCGGTGAAGACCCGCGCTTTCTTGCCCGCCGCATCACCCGGATGGCGGTCGAGGATATCGGCCTTGCCGATCCGCAGGCGCAGGCGGTGTGCCTTGACGGCTGGCAGACCTACGAACGCCTCGGCAGCCCCGAAGGCGAACTGGCATTGGCGCAGGCGGTGGTCTACCTCGCCCTCGCCCCAAAATCGAACGCGGTCTACACCGCCTACAAGTCTGCCCGCGCCGCGGCGCGTGACACCGGCAGCCTGCCGCCACCGAAACATATCCTGAACGCGCCCACCAAGCTGATGAAGGACATCGGCTATGGCACCGGTTATGCCTACGACCATGACGCCGAAGATGGTTTCTCCGGGCAGGACTATTTCCCCGAAAGCATGAAGCGCCCGGTCTATTACCTGCCGCCCGAGCGCGGTTTTGAACGCGAGTTGAAAAAGCGTGTCGACTATTTTGCCAAGCTGCGGGCGAAACGGCAGGGCGGCTAGGCGCTAACTCCGCGTGACGGATGTTTGGCGCGCGGCCCCGGTCTTGCGCCTTCTCATTGACATTCCCGCCCGCCCGCCGCAAAGACCGGGCATGTCCCTGACCTTTCCCCTCATCGCGCTCGGCGGCGCTCTTGGTGCAGTCCTGCGCCATCTCTCGGTTTCCGCCATTGGTGCGCCGCTTGGTGTTGCTGTGGTAAACGTGCTTGGCAGCCTGCTGATCGGTGCGCTCTTTGTCCTGCTCGCGGGGCGCGGCGAATGGCAGGCCTTCCTGATGACGGGCGTCCTTGGCGGCTTCACCACGTTCTCCGCCTTCTCGCTCGACACGCTGAAGCTGGTCGAGGCCGGTCAGGTTCTGCACGCCGGCGCCTATGTCGCCGGGTCGGTCCTGTTGTCCCTCGCCGCCGTCGCCCTTGGCGCGGCCATCGCGCGGGGGCTGGCATGAGCGGCGTCAAGACCTACACCGTGTCCGAGGACGAAGGCGAACAGCGCCTCGACAAGTGGTTCAAGCGCCGCTTCCCGCAGGTCACGCAAGGCGCCGTCGAAAAGATGTGCCGCACCGGTCAGGTCCGCGTCGATTCAGCACGCGCCAAAGCGTCTGACCGCATCGCCCCCGGCCAGATGATCCGCGTGCCGCCCCTGCCGGATGCCGAGGCCCCAAGCCGCCCGCGCGCAGGCAGCGTGTCGGCCGCCGACGAAAAGATGATCCAGGCCGCCGTGCTGTGGAAAGATGAACACATCATCATCCTGAACAAACCCCCCGGCCTGCCGTCGCAAGGCGGCTCCGGTCAGGGCGACCGTCACGTCGACGGGCTTACCGAGGCGTTGAAATTCGGCTACAAGGACCGCCCAAAACTGGTTCACCGGCTCGACAAGGATACCTCCGGCGTCTTGATGCTGGCCCGCACCGACCGCGTCGCTCGCGCGCTGTCCGAGGCCTTGCGCCACCGGGCCGCGCGCAAGATCTACTGGGCCGTCGTCGCAGGTGTGCCGCACCCCCGGCAAGGCTCGATCAAGTTCGCGCTGATGAAGGCCCCCGGTCGTGGCCGCGGCGGCGAGGGCGAGAAGATGATCTGCGTCCACCCCGCCAAGATCGCCGAACACCCCGAGGCAAAGCGCGCCCAGACCGACTACTTCACCCTGTGGTTCCTTGGCACCCGCCTGTCGTGGATGGCGCTTGAACCCGTCACCGGCCGCACCCACCAGCTTCGCGCGCACATGGCCGAAATCGGCCACCCGATCCTTGGCGACGGCAAGTATGGTGGTTCCGAACAGGAAAACGCGGGCGACGGATGGGGTGCGTCGATCGGCGGCGATCTGTCGAAAAAGCTGCACCTTCATGCCCGCAGCTTGACGATCGAACACCCCATCACCAAGAAGGTTCTGACCTTCGAGGCGCCCTTGCCCGAACACATGGCCCGCACCTGGAAGCTGATGGACTGGAAGGAATCCGACGTTCCCGCCGACCCGTTCGAGGCCATCCGGTAACAGCGATGAGCGGCTGGGCACCCAAACGTTTCTGGACCGACGCGGTTGCAGAACCCTGTGACGGCGGCTTCACCGTGCGCCTTGATGCCCGCCCGGTCCGCACGCCGCTGAAGGCACCGATGGTCCTGCCCACGCTGGCAATTGCGCAGGCGATTGCCGCCGAATGGCAGGCCCAGACGGGCGCAGTCAACCCGGCCACCATGCCCTGCACCCGCGCTGCGAATTCCGCCATCGACAACATCGCCCGGCAGTTCGACGCGGTCGTCGACATGCTGGCCGCCTATGGCGACACCGACCTTCTGTGCTACCGCGCCACTGATCCCGGCCCGCTGATTGCGCGTCAGGCCACCGCGTGGGACCCGTTGCTGGCATGGGCTGCCGATACGTTTGGCGCACCGCTGAACGTGACCAGTGGGGTGATTCCGGTGGCCCAGCCGACCACCAGTGCCGCGATCCTGCGGGCGGAAATCGCGCGCCTGACCCCATTCCAGCTTGCTGGGTTTCATGACCTTGTCGCGATTTCCGGCTCGCTGGTCCTTGCCCTCGCCGTCATCCACGGTCGGCTGGACCCGAACGAGGCTTGGGCGCTCAGCCGGATCGACGAACAGTGGCAGGCCGAGCTTTGGGGCGATGACGACGAGGCCAGCGCCTTGGCCGAACGCAAGCACCGCGATTTTCTGCAGGCCCACCGATTCTACGCATTGTGCCGGTAACAATACTGCCTAAACCTTGGGCAGAGTTCCGCCGATCCGCGAATGGCTTCATCCAACCCTCGGAAATCCGGTCATTTTCTTGAATGATCAGCGTTTAGCTTGACCTTTCAAAGCGCTTTAGACGAAACTGCACCCACTGGGAGAGGCTCACCTCCTACAGTTTCGCCCCCGCAGCTTGTGTGCGGGGCACCAAAAGCGCCGTTCAAAAAGAACGGTCAACTCAGGATGAGGTAAGAATGAAAAAATCCGTATTGCTCGGCACCTTCGCCGCCGCTGCGCTGGTTTCTGGCATGGCGTCCGCTGCGACGCTTGACGACGTCAAGGCGCGGGGCGAGCTGATCTGCGGTTCGAATACCGGCCTGACCGGTTTCGGCGCGCCGGATGCCAACGGCGAATACCAGGGCTTCGATGCGGCGCTTTGCAAGGCGCTGGCCGCAGCTATCTTCGGCGATGCGTCGAAAGTGAAATTCGTCCCGACCACGGGCGAAACCCGCTTCACCGCACTGGCTTCGGGCGAAGTGGACGTCCTCGTCCGCAACTCGACCTGGACCTACAGCCGGGACAACGACCTGAAGTTCGACTTCGTCGCCGTGAACTACTACGACGGCCAGGGCTTCATGGTGAAGAAAGACCTCGGCGTTTCGTCCGCCAAGGAACTTGATGGCGCCACCGTCTGCATCCAGACCGGCACCACGACCGAACTTAACCTGGCTGACTTCTTCAAGGCCAACAACATCACCTACACGCCGGTCACCGTGGCCGACGACAGCGAAGCCCAGCGCCAGTATGTCGCCGGCGCTTGCGACGCCTACACCACCGACGCTTCGGGCCTTGCCGCGTCGCGCGCAACGCTGGCTGACGCCGAAAACCACATCATCCTTCCCGAGATCATCTCGAAAGAGCCGCTCGGCCCGGTCGTTCGCCACGGCGACAACCAGTGGGGCGATATCGTGCGTTGGGTCTATTTCTCGCTCGTGATCGCGGAAGAGAAGGGCATCACCAAGGCCAACATCGAAGAAGTCGCTTCCACCTCGACCGACCCGGAAGTGCGTCGTCTCCTCGGCCTTGAGGGCGAGATGGGTGCGATGATGGGTCTCGACAACAACTGGGCCAAGAACGCCATTGCCGCCAACGGCAACTATGGCGAGATCTTCGAAGCCAACATCGGCACCGCCACCCCGATCGGTCTGGCACGCGGCCTGAACGCACTGTGGACCCAAGGCGGCCTGCAGTACGCTCCGCCGGTGCGTTGATCTGATCTGAACCGGGCGCGCGGATCACTCCGCGCGCCCTTCTTCATGAATATCGTTCTTGGTCCACGCGGGATGCGTTCCGCGCCATAACCGGCAAAAGCCGGAAAACGGGTCGAGGCAGGGGGTACTAGAATGGCGCTGGCCACCGATACGCCGGACACTGGCTTCCGGCTTTCCATGCTCATCTATGACACGCGGTTCCGGGCGATCACGATCCAGGTGATCGTGCTGATCCTGTTCCTGTTGTTCCTCGGCTGGTTGGTGGACAACACGATCCAGAACCTTGCCGCCAAGGACAAGGACATCAACTTCAGCTTCCTGTGGAACCGCGCTGGCTACGATATCGACCAGCAGTTGATCCCGTGGAACAACGACATGACCCACGGTCGCGCGGCGATCATCGGGCTGTTGAACACCCTCGTCGTCGCCTTCTTCGGCTGCATCTTCGCCACCATCATCGGCGTTGTCGTCGGCGTGCTGCGCCTGTCGAAGAACTGGCTCGTCTCGCGCCTGATGACCGTCTACGTCGAAGCGTTCCGTAACGTCCCGCTGCTGCTGTGGATCATCCTTGTCTACGTGGTATTCTCCGAGACCCGCCCCGCGCCCAAGGATTTCCGCATCACCGACGAAATGGCCGCCGCAGGTACGGCACCGGCAGCCCACATGAACCTGTGGGATTCGGTCGCCATCACCAACCGCGGCTCCAACATCCCAGCGCCGCTTCTGGACCGCCCGCTCGGCGGGTTCGAAGTGTTTGGCGTGCCGATCAACTTCTCCGTCCTCGCCACGCTTGCCGTCATCATCGCGTCAGTCCTCGCCAACCGGGCCTTCCTCCGCCGCGTCCGCGCCGTGCAGGAAGACACCGGGGTCCGGCCCACGACCTGGTGGAAAAGCCTTCTGATCCTGTTCGTTCCGGTCAGCCTCCTTCTTTGGGCACTTGGCCTCCACCTCGAATACCCGGTGCTGAAGGGCTTCAACTTCCAGGGCGGCATTGCGGTCGCACATTCCTTCACCGCCCTCCTGATCGCCCTCTCGCTCTACACCGGCGCCTTCATCGCCGAAATCGTGCGCGCCGGCATCATGGCGATCAGCCGTGGCCAGACCGAGGCCGCCTTCGCCCTCGGCATGCGCCCGAACCGCACGATGAGCCTGATCATCCTGCCGCAGGCCTTGCGCGTCATCATCCCGCCGCTGATCAGCCAATACCTGAACCTCACCAAGAACACCTCGCTTGGCATCGCGGTCAGCTACCTCGACCTGCGCGGCACGCTTGGTGGCATCACCCTCAACCAGACCGGCCGCGAGTTGGAGTGCATGCTCCTGATGATGCTGATCTACCTTACCCTCAGCCTGATCATCTCGTCGGTGATGAACGCCTTCAACGCCTCCGTGAAACTGAAGGAGCGCTGAGATGAGCGACACCGACAGCCAGACCGTGTTTGTCCGCCATCAGATGCTGGACCCGCAGCTTGCGCCCGTCACCGAGCGCGGCGCGGTCAAGTGGATGCGCGAAAACCTGTTTTCCGGCGCCTTCAACACCATCCTCACGCTGCTTGGCATCGGCGCGCTTTATTACCTCGTGTCGGCCTCGCTGCCGTGGCTCTTGAACGGGGTCTGGAACGCCAACTCGCTGTCCGAATGCCGCCAGATCATCGCCGACAACGGGGGCACCACCGGAGCCTGCTGGGCGCTGATCAAGGCACGCTGGCATCAGTTCCTGTTCGGCTTTTACCCGCAGGATTCCTACTGGCGTCCCGTCCTCGCCTTTGGCCTCCTGTTCGTCGCCCTTGCGCCGGTGCTTTACTGGAACGACCGAAAGGGCGCGATCATGGTCGCTGTATCGGGCGTCCTCACCGTGCTGGCAATGATCGGCCTGTCCTCGCCCGGCACGGTCGACCTCTTCACCATCGTGCTGATGGCGGCGCTGTTCGCGCTTGCCTGGGTGATGCCCAAAAAGTTGATCCTCGTGACCCTTGTCTACCCGTTCGTCGCCTTCTTCCTCTTGTGGGGCGGGCCGATTGCGGGGCCGATTTCAGTGCTTCTCGGGCTTGCCGCTGCCGCGTGGCTGGTGATGGCGCTGCAACCCAGAATCGGGTCGATCCTTGCCACGCTCTTGGCCGTCGCCGCCGTGGCGCTGTTGTTCCTCGGCCCTTACCCGCTGACCTCACTCCTCTCCAGCGCGCTGCAGACGGTCACCGGCTGGGGCCTCCCGGCGGTCAACTCCGACCAGTTCGGGGGCTTCCTTCTGGCCTTCGTCATCGGCATCACTTCGATCTCGTTCTCGCTGCCGATCGGTGTGATCCTGGCCTTGGGCCGCCAGTCCGACATGTTCCTGGTGAAAACTCTCTCTGTCGGGTTCATCGAATTCATCCGCGGCGTGCCGCTGATCACGCTTCTCTTCACCGCTTCGCTCTTGCTGCAATACTTTCTGCCGCCGCAGACCAACTTCGACCTCATCCTGCGCGTTATCATTCTCGCCACGCTCTTCTCCGCCGCCTATCTGGCCGAGGTGATCCGGGGTGGCCTCGCCGCCCTGCCGCGCGGGCAGTATGAGGCGTCGGATGCGCTTGGTCTGAACTACTGGCAGGCGCAGCGGTTGATCGTCATGCCGCAGGCGCTCAAAATCTCGATCCCCGGCATCGTCTCCACCTTCATCGGCCTCTTCAAGGATACCACGCTGGTGTCCTTCGTGGGCCTCCTCGATCCACTCAGGGGCGTCACCACCATCGTTCGCGCCGACATCAACTGGAAGGGCATCTACTGGGAGCCCTACATTTTCGTCGGCGTCATCTTCTTTCTCATCTGCTTCGGCATGTCGCGGTACTCCATGTACCTTGAGCGCAAGCTGAAGACCGACCATCGGTAAGGGACACATCATGGCTGAAGCTATCGCAAAAATGCAGGTCTCGGACGAGGTCGCCATCCAGATTCAAGGGATGAACAAGTGGTACGGCACGTTCCATGTGCTGCGCGACATCAACATGACGGTGATGCGTGGCGAACGGATCGTGGTCTGCGGCCCATCCGGGTCTGGCAAATCCACGCTCATCCGCTGCATCAACCGGCTCGAGGAACACCAGCAGGGCCACATCGTCGTCGATGGCACCGAACTGACCTCAGACATCAAGAACATCGACAAGGTCCGCTCCGAGGTCGGGATGGTGTTCCAGCATTTCAACCTCTTTCCGCACCTGACCATCCTCGAAAACCTGACGCTCGCGCCGATCTGGGTCCGCAAGGTGCCCAAGCGCGAGGCCGAGGAAACCGCGATGTATTTCCTGCAAAAGGTCAAGATCCCGGAACAGGCGCACAAATACCCCGGCCAGCTTTCGGGCGGTCAGCAGCAGCGCGTCGCCATCGCTCGCTCGCTCTGCATGAAACCGCGCATCATGCTCTTTGATGAACCCACCTCCGCGCTCGATCCCGAGATGATCAAGGAGGTGCTCGACACCATGATCCAGCTTGCCGAAGAAGGCATGACAATGATCTGCGTGACGCACGAGATGGGCTTTGCCCAAGCCGTTGCGAACCGCGTGATCTTCATGGATCAGGGCCAGATCGTCGAACAGAACGCCCCGAAGGAATTTTTCAACAATCCGCAGTCAGACCGGACAAAGCTGTTCCTCAGCCAGATACTCGGTCACTGACACGGCATGGCCCGCCTGCTGCTGTTCGCTTTAGCGATGGCAGTGGCGGGCTTCCTTGCGCTCTATTTCGTGATCGGTTCGGCCTTCATGCTGGGCGAGCCGCTTGCGCATGGGCAGCACATCTCCAACGTCTTCGGGCTGTTCGCCTTTGTTGGGCCACTCGTCCTCGTGTGCGTGCATTTCGCCACCACGACGCCCGACCGGTCGCTTCGGCCCCGCAAGCGGATGCTCTGGGCCTATGTCGTCACCGTGTCAGTTGCCTTTGCCGGCGTCGCGCCACAGCTTTTCTTCGCTGAGACGCGGCTTCAGGTTGCGGAAGAGATGGTGAAAATGGCGGTCTGGTGCGGTCTTTGCGGCGCACCGATCATCGCAGCCTGGCTCAACGCCGTGGGCGACCGGCGAGCGAAGTGATCCGGTCGCGTGTTGGGCTGGTCAGCCGTTCTTCTTCGCCTCGGCTGCCGCCTTCATCCGCTCCAGCAGTTCAGACTTCGCCTTCTTCGCCGCCTCTGCTGCTTCGGCGGCGGTCTGGTTTTTGCCTTCCTTGTTTTTCGGTTCGTGCTTGCCACCCTTGGGGTTGCCCGATTTGCCGTAGTCCATGATATGTCCTTCCGATCGCTTTGCGCCGAAATGCCTGAACGGGGGCCGCTCCGCAAGCAGCCATTCTACGGCGGCGGTCGCTCACATTCGTTAACAAGATGCTAATGGCGGCGTGCAAGCCATTGAAATTATTCAATTCCATAACGTGTCCCACGGTGGGACAGGCTAGGCCACGATCTCGCGTGGAACCACGAAATCGACCGTCACCCCCTGCCCAAAGCGCACCTCGGCCCAAGCGTCGACCAGAAAATCCACCACCAGCGTCGCCCCGGTCGGATATCGGGTAAACTCCGGGCTGACCGGAGTATGGGCCACCAGCCGATGGGCAAATTCCGCGATGCCGGGGTTATGCCCGATCATCATCACCGTCTCCCCCACTGCATGCTGAAGGACGGCCATCATCACATCCGGCCCCGCATGATACAGCGCCGGCTTCAATTCCAGCACCGGCGCGCCGGGTAGGGCGGGGGCGATCCCGGAAAAGGTCTTCCGCGTCCGCACTGCATCGGAACACAAGACCTCATCCGGCACATACCCCCGGCTCGCCAGCCACTGCCCGAGGTCTGCCGCCGCCGCCTTGCCCCGCTCGTTCAGGGGTCGGTCATGGTCAGGGGTGAGCGGATCATCCCAGGAAGATTTCGCATGCCGCGTCAGGATCAACCGCTTCATTTGTGGAATTGCCTCATGTGATAGGCCGACTGTTCGGACATCCTTGCATAGGTCTGCGACACCGGGCAAGCACGCCGCACCGCGCAGCCCCGATCAAGGCAATCCGTCCCCTCCACCGTCTCAAGAAAGGCGTGACACGCCGGCACGTCGTACCCCGCTCCGGTCAGGGCGCTTGCCGGGCAGGCGGTCAGGCAAGGTGCCGGGCACCCGTCACAGGGCCTTGCCGATGCCGGCGGAAGGTCCAGCGCTTCCTTCAATGCCAGCGCCCCGCGAAAGCTGACCATCAGACCCTGCTCGGCATGCACCAACAGCCGCACTGGGCTGTCCCACACCTGACCGGTCTTTAGCGCCCAACGATAGAACGGGTGCCACGGCGGCCCGCCAAAGGGAAAGAGAGCCTTTGCTCCCAGATCACAGGCCAGCCGCCCAATCACCCGGCGCGACCAGCGGTCCACCGGATCAGCCGCGCCGTCCCACTCCGGCTGGCTGCTGACATGCGGCCAGTAGTCCGCCCCACCCGGCCCGACCAACAGCAGGGTGCGCGTCCCGCCCGGCAGAGTGTCATCGTCCTCGCAGGCAAAGCCACCAAGGACAGCAAGCCGATGGTCCGCCAAACGCGCTTCGATAGCCGGCAGCGTCAGCGGAACGGCAACCACAGGCTCCACCCCAATCTTGTCGGTCGTTCGTCCTGCCATTCCAGCCCCAGCACCATTCCGTCATGCCCCGCCTCTGGCTTCGCACGATAGGTACGGAAAATCCGGTCCCAGACCGACAGGGCAAAGCCGTAGTTGCTGTCATGCTCGTCGCGTCTCACAGAGTGGTGGATGCGGTGCATGTCGGGGGTCACGATGACCAGCCGCAGGACCGCGTCCAGCCAGCGGGGCAGGCGCAAGTTCGCGTGATTGAAAAGAGCGGTCCCGTTAAGGATGATCTCGAAAGCCAGCACTGCCAGAGCAGGCGGGCCGATCAAGTAGACGAGACCGATCTTCAGCCCCATCGAGGCGGCAATCTCGACCGGATGAAAACGGACGGCCGTGGTCACGTCGAAATCGCGGTCAGCGTGGTGGACCCGGTGAAAGCGCCAGAACAGCGGCACCTTGTGGGTGACGAGGTGCTGCGCCCAGATCGCGAAGTCGAGGATCATTATCGATAGCAGCGCCTCGGTCCAGAAGGGCCAGGAAAGGGTGTTGAAAAGCCCCCAACCGTTTTGCCAGGCATCAACTGCGGCACCAATGGCAAGGAACGGCAGCGCGACGGCCATTGCGCGCAACACTACGCTGTCGATGACGGCGATGGCGAGGTTGGTGCCCCAGCGGCTGCGGCGTGGCACCGTGCGGGCGCGGCGCGGAGCGAGGCTTTCTAGAGCCGCGAAAATCACGAAAAGCGTGGCGAAAGCGGACAGTCGGATAAGGGCTTCGTTCGGCATTGGCAGGCTCCATTGGCCTAGTGCCATTAAGCTAGGCGGGCTCGCCTTCGATTGTTAGCGGCGAACGCGGGGTTTTACGCGGGGCTCGGTGGCGCGGATCTGGCTACCGGCACCGTGGTCGGTGAAAAGTTCAAGCAGGCAGGCGTTCGGTATACGCCCATCAAGTATGGTCACCGCGCGGACGCCTTCTTCGATAGCCTTGAGGGCGGTTTCGGTTTTCGGGATCATGCCACCGGCAATCACGCCATCGGCGGTCATCTTGCGGATTTCGTCGGGGGTTATCTGGGTCATTACCTGCCCGTCGGCGTTCTTCACGCCAGCAACGTCCGTGAGCAGGAGCAGGCGGTCGGCTTGCAGCGCGCCAGCGATCGCGCCGGCTGCGGTATCGCCGTTGACGTTGAAGGTTTCATTGTCGGCCATCCCGGTCGCCACGGGGGCAACGACCGGGATGATCCCGGCGGCGTAAAGGTCACGCAGGACTTGCACGTTCATCTCGACCGGGCGGCCCACGAAGCCAAGCTCTGGATCGTCAGCCTCGCAGACCATCAGGTCGTCGTCTTTGCCCGAGATGCCCACCGCGCGGCCACCGGCATCCATGATAGCTTGGACAATGCGCTTGTTAACCAGGCCGGACAGGATCATTTCGACGACCTGAACGGTGGCCTTGTCGGTGACGCGCTTGCCGCGGACGAATTCGGACTTGATGCCCAGCTTTTCCAGCA
Source organism: uncultured Alphaproteobacteria bacterium (assembly GCA_963822435.1). Classification (GTDB taxonomy): domain Bacteria; phylum Pseudomonadota; class Alphaproteobacteria; order Rhodobacterales; family Rhodobacteraceae; genus JAUYQR01. The sequence continues at coordinate 167,588 of CAWGHN010000003.1, read as the reverse complement.
TCTCGTTGATCATGGGGCCACCCCCGTGGACCACGACGGGGTTCACTCCGACTTGCCGCATCAACACAATGTCGCGGGCAAATTCGGCCATCGCCGCATCATCGCCCATCGCATTTCCGCCAAACTTCACCACAACGACCGCATCGGCATAGCGCTGCAGGTAGGGCAGGGCTTCGGACAGCATCTTGGCAGTGTTGAGTGCGTCTTGCATGGTCAGGGTCTGCTGTTTCATGGCGGCCTCCGGAATGGCCGGCACCTTTGGGCAAACGGAAAGAAAACGCAAGGGATTGGGAGGAAGAGAAAGGACAATCTGCGACAGCGGGATGCAAGCGGTTGAAAAGATTGGGCCTGTCAGGGGCGGCGCGGAGTTCTTAGCAGTTTCAAGACCTTGGCAGCGTGGCGAATTAGGCTTAGGAGGGGGAACACCCGGCGCGAGGAGGCTGTTATGGCGGAACAGAAAACGCTCGTCCTGACGGGGGCCAGCCGGGGGATCGGTCACGCCACGGTCAAGCGGTTCTCGGCGGAAGGCTGGCGGGTGCTGACATGTTCACGTCAGCCGTTCGATCCGCGCTGCCCGTGGCCCGGGGGCGAGGACAATCACATTCAGATCGACCTTGCCGACCCGAAAAAGACCATCGAGGCGATCGAGACGATAAAGGCCAAGGTGAACGGTCGCGTGCATGCGCTGGTGAACAATGCCGGGATCAGCCCGAAAGGCGAAGGCGGCAAGCGTTTGAGCACGCTGGATACCGACCTGCGGACGTGGGGCCATGTGTTTCATGTGAACTTCTTTTCCAGCGTTATTCTGGCGCGGGGTCTGCAAGCCGAACTTGCGGCGACCAAGGGGTCGATCGTCAATGTGACGTCAATTGCAGGGGTGCGGGTGCACCCCTTCGCCGGGGCGGCCTATGCCACGTCGAAAGCGGCGCTTGCCGCGCTGACGCGCGAGATGGCGCATGATTTCGGACCGCTGGGTGTGCGGGTGAACGCCATTGCACCGGGCGAAGTTGAGACGGCCATCCTGTCACCGGGGACGGACAAGATCGTCGAAAGGCTGCCCATGCAAAGGCTGGGCCAGCCGAAGGAAGTGGCGGATGTGATCTGGTTTCTTTGTTCGGACCAGTCGAGTTATATCTCGGGCGCCGAGATCGAGGTGAACGGGGCTCAGCACGTCTGAGCCCCGCTAGTTTCAGTTCAGCTTTTCAAAGCTGATCGTCACGTCGCCGGCATCGACCCCGAAGCGCTGCATGTAGGCACGGTTCAACAGCCGATCGTCGGACAGAAGCCACATCCAGTCATCAAAGGTTACGCGGACGGTATCGCTCGGCCCGTCTGTCGACGGCACGGGCAGGTCGATGGTGTAGCGCCAGTTGAACCGGTCGCCATCCTCGCGGCCCACAGCTTCGCCCACCACTCCGGGGGCGGTGCCGCGCCAGGTGTCGTCGCCGGTCTTGACCAGTGTCCACACGCGCTGTTCGGTCGAGCCGTCCTCGTAGACGAAATCTTCGACCAGGCGGAGGCGCTCTCCGTTCCAGTCGCCCGTGATCGTCACGTCAAACCGGCGGCGCACGGTGCCAAAGACATCCTGGAACTGACCTTTGGCGACCAGGGTGCCGTCAAAGAACTCCTCGAGGTTCAGCTTTCGGTCGCTGAGGGCCGGGTCGTTGAATGACGGCTTTCCAGTGCAAGCCGCGAGAACCGTGAATGTAGCGAGGGCGAGAATGCGCATGGCGGACTCCTTTGCCTGATATACGCGCGCCACCTGGCTTCGGATGTGTTGCGGGTGGTGCAAGGGTCTTTAAATGCAAACAACGCTGGCAGGTGGTCCTGGGCCATCACCCCGACAACAGTCTGGAAACCTTCTTCCTGAACCTTTCCACGGCGCCGGTGGCCGACGGATAGGGCGCCGAAATTGTTGAAGGAGGACGGCGATTCCGCAGTGTATCGGCTGCTTTCTATCGTGGGCGAAACGGATTGTGAGGCCTCTGCAACCGGTATGCGCGCCGATCCGGCGCTGTTCGGTTTTGCCGGGCTTTCTCAGCCGCGGTGAATTCAGAGAATTTGACGCAACTTGCGGCTGAACGTTAAGGAACTTCTCATGAACATCTTCCATTTCTGACGGGCAGGGTGCAGGCATGTCGCCCGCCGGTTTCGGGATGGAACAAGATGAAGACCACCCTTATGCGTCTGCTTGCCGGCTTTGGTCGGGCCGAGTTTCTGGTATTCGTGCCAGCCCTTACACTTGGTGCCTTCTGGTATGGCGGCGAAGGGGCAATGCTGTTGACCGCGCTGGTGGTGCCAGCCGTCGTTCTTGTGGCGGGGTTGACTGTTGCACTGGGCGGTCGTCGCAGTCGCGGTCTTGTTGCAGAGTTGGACAAAGTGTTGGCCGACAAGGAGGGTCTTGGAAGGACTACGGGTTGTTTCGTGATCCAGTTCGACGATCCGGCGGGGCTGATCGAACGGCACGGCCGTAGCACGCAAACTGAAATCCTCGCACGCTGCAACGACAGAATTCGCGGTGCGATGCGCTTTGGAGATAGCTTGACGGTCCTGGAGGATGGCAGCCTTGCCGTCATGCTTGCCCCCGTCTTTCGGCTGGATGTGGAGACGATGATCCAGATTGCAGCGCGGATTCAGGGTGTTGTCCAACAGCCGATCGACTTGCGCGTCGGGACGGTGCATGTAAGTTGTTCCATCGGGTTCTGCCAGGGAAGGCGTGCGCCGGAAGCAACCGGCCGGTCGATGCTGGATGCCGCGCAAATCGCTGTGGACGAGGCGCGTCGTCACGGGCCGGGCGCGATCCGGGCGTTTTCTCTTGATATGGCCCGCGCCAAGGCAAGCCGCGACGCCTTGCGCGACGGGATGGAGCAGGCGCTTGCCGAAGGTCAGATCAAGGCATATTTCCAGCCGCAGCTTTCAACTGACACCGGCGAAGTGTCTGGCATGGAGGCGCTGGCGCGCTGGCACCACCCACACCGTGGCTGCCTGACGCCCAGCGATTTCTTGCCAACGATCGAGGCGAACGGCCTTAGCGCGCAATTGAGCCGGGTGATGTTGCGAGAGGCGTTGCTGGCATTGTCGTCATGGGACCGGGCGGGCATTGTCGTCCCGACCATCTCGGTCAATTTTTCGTCAGCAGAACTGGGCGACCCGCATCTGCCCGAGCGGCTGAAATGGGAGCTTGACCGTTTTGACCTGACCGCTGATCGCCTGACGATCGAAGTGTTGGAAACCGTCGTTGCAACATCGCAAAGCGATACGATCACCGTCAACATCGCTGCGCTGGCTGCACTGGGCTGCGGAGTGGACCTTGACGATTTCGGGTCCGGACACGCGTCGATCACCAGTATCCGCCGTTTCGCCTTGCGACGCCTGAAAATCGACCGAAGCTTCGTGACGGGCGTGGATGTGGACCGTGAGCAACAGAAGATGATTGCGGCTGTACTGTCGTTGGCTGAACGGCTGGGTCTTGAAACAGTGGCCGAGGGCGTGGAGACGGCTGCTGAACATGCGATGCTTGCTCAACTTGGCTGCGGCCATGTGCAAGGCTACGCCGTTGCCCGTCCGATGCCGATAGAAGAAGCTTCCGCTTGGTTGGAGCGAATGGCGATACGCGCTTGCTTGCCGCCCTTGCTCGCCAGTCGCGCACGTTAAGCGCTTGTCCTTGTCCAAGGTTGCGCCCGATCTCCCGAAAACCCCGGACTAGAAACTGAACCCCAAGAATTGATCGCCCTCTAGCGTGCCGGACAAGGCAAAACCGCTTGACCTTTGGGCCACCCTGTCGTTGAAGCACGCTGATGCGCGCATGCGGCAAGGTGGTGGCCAATGGAAGAAAACAACAACAAGAATCTGCTGCTGGCAACGGCGCTGAGCTTCCTTGTCATCCTCGTCTGGTTCGTGCTGTTCCCGCCACCCGAGGCGCCTGTTGCTCCGCCAGCCCCCACCGAGGTCACGTCCGCCGATGCCGTTGCGACGCCGGCCCAGACAACAGCTACTGCCGGACAGGCCGAACCTGCCGAAGCAGTTCCCGAAGCGCCGCGGTTGACGATCGACACGCCCAAACTGTCCGGCTCGATTTCCATGCTGGGCGGGCGGATCGATGATCTAAAGCTGAAAGCCTACCGCGAGACGATCAAGCCAGACGCGGAGACTGTTAGGCTCCTGTCTCCGGTTGGCGGAGAAAAACAGGCGTATTATGCGCTTTACGGATGGGTTCCAGGTGGTTCGCTGTCCTTCGGTGATGTCCCCGGTGCAAACACTGAGTGGAAACTTGCCTCAGGCAGCACATTGTCGCCAGGACAGCCGGTCGCCCTTCGTTGGGATAACGGCAAGGGGCTGACATTCACGCGCGAAATCTCCGTTGATGATGATTATATGTTCACCGTTAGCGAAACGGTCGAGAATACATCGGCAGCCGAGGTCAGCTTGCAGCCCTATGGGGTGATTGCGCGGCACGGAGTGCCGAACGACCTCCAGCATATCTTCGTGGCCCACGAGGGCGCAGTCAGCCGCGTCGACGGCGAGCTTTGTGAGCGGGATTATACGGGTTCAACCTGGCTTTCTTGCGACACCTTCGCCCAACTGGATGATGATGCGCCCGAACTTGGCAAGGCCATCAAGGAACAGGCAGCCACTGACGGCTGGATCGGCTTTACCGATCATTACTGGATGACCATCCTTATCCCTGAACAGGGAAAGCCGTTCACCGCAGTGGCAAAGCACGTCACGGCATCGGATATCTACCAAACCGAAATCCGTCAGGAAACCATCGTTGTGCCTGCGGGTGGCAAGAGCACGACGACGTCCCGTCTTTTTGCAGGCGCGAAAGAATGGGAAACCATTCGCAACTATCAGAACGAAGCGGGAATTCCGGGCTTTATCGACAGCATCGATTGGGGCCTGTTCTTCTTTTTCACCAAGCCGATCTTCGCGGTGCTGCATTGGCTGCACGGGATCATCGGCAACATGGGTCTGGCGATCATTGCGCTGACCTTTGTGCTCAAGGTGCTCGTGCTGCCGTTGGCGTACAAATCTTACGTCTCGATGGCGCGCATGAAGGAACTTCAACCCGAGATGGAGGCGCTGAAAGAGCGCGCCGGCGACGACAAGCAAAAGTTGCAGCGAGAGATGATGCAACTTTACAAGGACAAGAAGGTCAACCCGGCAGCGGGCTGCCTTCCGATCCTGATCCAGATCCCGATCTTCTTCAGCCTTTATAAGGTGATCTTCGTTACCATCGAACTTCGGCACGCGCCTTTCTTCGGCTGGCTGAACGATCTGAGCGCGCCTGACAGCTCGTCGCTGTTCAACTTCTTCGGGCTTTTGCCCTGGGACGCTCCGCCGATGGGGTCGATGCTTCACCTTGTCTTCATCGGTATTCTGCCGATTCTTCTTGGCATCACGATGTGGCTTCAGCAAAAGCTGAATCCAGCGCCCACTGATCCCGTTCAGCAGCAGATATTTGCCTGGATGCCCTGGGTTTTCATGTTCATGCTAGGCGGATTTGCGAGCGGACTTGTGGTGTACTGGATCACCAACAATACGATCACCTTCACCCAGCAATACCTGATCATGCGCAGCCACGGTCACAAACCTGACCTGTTCGGCAATATCCGCTCGGGCTTTCGCAAGAAACCTGCGGTGGCTGCGGCGAACAGTCCGACCAAGCCGACGAGCGTATCCAAGCCCGCAAGCACAACCAAACCCGGGCCGAAGGCCAGGAAATGACGGCACGCGTTGCGCATCTTGTGCGACACCCAATCAAGTCCGCCGGGTTTGAGGAGGTGGCGGAGGTGCGCTTGACCAAAGGTGCCGCGTTTCCGTTCGACCGTGTCTGGGCAGTGGCCCATGCTGCCGCCCGGTTGTCCGAACCACCGGCCTGGGCGCCCAAGCTGCAGTTTCTGCGGGGGTGGGGTTCGGCTGATCTGATGGCTGTGTCGTGCGTCTCATCTGACGCTGACAAAAGCGAGGTGACGCTTGCGCATCCAAGGCGCGCACAAGCCACATTCCGGCCAGACGATGCGGCAGATGCTGCCCGGCTGATGGAGTGGTTGCGGCCTTTATGGCCTGCAAATCGGCCTGATCCGGCACGGGTGGTTCGGGTTCCGGGTCAGGCCTTGACTGATCAGGAGCAACCGTTCATCTCGATCAACAGCCTGTCCTCACTGGCGGACCTTTCGCGGCGGACGGGGCAGCCCTTGTCGATGCACCGCTGGCGCGGAAACATTTGGGTCGATGGCTGGGAGCCTATGGCCGAACTGGACTTGGTAGGGCACGAGATCGCGCTTGGCGATGTGCGCCTGCTGATCGAGGAACCTATTGGTCGCTGCCGTGCAACAGGTGCCAATCCTGATACCGGTGTGCAGGATGTTGATGCCATGGCGGCGCTAAATGCGGCCTACGGTCATGCAGACTTTGGCGTCTTTGCCCGGGTCATCGAAGGTGGGCGCGTTGGGCGGGGCGATGAGGTGCAGACATGAGCATGGTGTTTTCCCTCGCGCCCGATCCAACCGACGAAGACCGGGAGGTCGGTCGGTTGATGTTCGCGGGGCCAGTCACCTTTGTGAAGGGCGTCGTGGCGATGTCTGGTCTACCGCCTGCGGACCGCCTTGAGGTTTGCTTTGCGGGGCGGTCGAATGTCGGCAAATCGAGCCTGATAAACGCCCTGACAGGTCGCAAGACACTGGCGCGGGCGTCGAACACGCCGGGGCGGACGCAAGAGATCAACTACTTCGCGTTGGGTGAGACGCGCTATATCGTAGACCTTCCGGGATATGGTTATGCAGAGGCACCGGTTGCGATTGTGGCGAAATGGCAGGCATTGTTGCGCCAGTATCTTGCAGGGCGGCAGACATTGCGTCGGGCGTTCGTGCTGATTGATGCGCGCCACGGCGTGAAGGCCGTTGACGAAGAGATTCTGAAGCTGCTGGATAGGTCGGCGGTGACCTATCAGGCGGTGCTTACAAAGATCGACAAGATCAGTCGGGCAGAGCTTGAAGCGGTGATCGAACAGGTCAAAGGAGCGCTGGGCAAACATCCGGCTGCGTATCCCGAGATCGTAGTCACCAGTTCCGAAAAGGGCGAGGGGATCGAGACGCTGAGGGCCATCATCGCCACGATGGTGTAATTCCAAAGCGATGATATGACCGGTCTGTTGCCCCAGCAGTGGGGCTCGCCGGTCAGAGGGTCTTGTCGAACTCCCGGTCTGAACCCGGAACCGGGTCGTAGCCGGACCCGCCCCAAGGGTGGCAGCGGCAAATCCGGTTCAGTGTCAGATAGCCCCCCTTAAGCCCGCCGTGGCGCTCAAGCGCTTCAAGTGCGTAGACCGAGCAGGTGGGCTGGAAGCGACAGCCGTGACCTACCCAGGGCGACAGGATCAAGCGGTAGGCACGGACGGGAAGCGCCAAGATATGTGCGAGCGGCGTCATGGCTTGGTCCGGTGGACGGAAGTAATTGCGGCTTCCAGATCAGCCATGAGGTCGGCATAGACGCGCGTAACCGTCGCGATGGGCCGGGCCACGAGCACGTAATCCCATCCCGGTCGACCAAGGTTGGGCAGCGTCTCGTGTGCCATCGCGCGAAGCCGACGCTTGGCGCGGTTGCGCAGCACGGCATTGCCGATCTTCTTGGAGGCCGTGAAGCCGACCCGGATTGCCTGACTATCGTCGCCCCGGTCGCGGGCCTGCAAAAGGAAACCTGCTGTGCCCTGCCGTCTTGCCGAAGCGGCCTTTAGATAGTCCGCCCGTTTTTTCATCACGCAAAGTGAAACCGCCGGGGGCGCTTCGGGCGCTGCGGCTGTTAAGCCTTGGCCCTTGTCCTCCGGCGGTGTCATGTCGAGACCCCGTAAACCCCCGAAGGGGAACGATCAGGCGGAAAGCTTGTGACGGCCCTTGGCGCGGCGCGCAGCAAGCACGAGACGGCCGTTTTTGGTGGCCATGCGGGCGCGGAACCCGTGGCGGCGCTTGCGAACCAGGTTCGAAGGTTGAAAGGTGCGCTTCATCGCGGCTCTCCATCAGACGGTGCCCGAACCCCAAGGATTCGAGGGCGGATAACTTGAAGCCCGTCCTTTACGGGCGCTTCGTCCCCAAGTCAACGCGCGCTGACCGGATTTCCTGCAACATTTCGCCAGCCAACCGGCAGTTTTGTTTCAATGCGGCTGTGAAACCGTTGCTTGGCATCAAGGCCGCGTGAGGCGGGTGTCTTTCAGCGCCCTGACCGGCCATGTTGCCGCCCGAAGAGGATGCCATGATGATAAAGCCCGCACCGCACAATGCAGCCCCGGCCAGCCGCCCAAAGAACACCAGACCCGGTTGGTTGCGCAAATTGCCGATCCTTGTGATTCTGGCGAGCGCGGTGGCGGGACTGGTATTGCTGCGAGATGACCTGAGCTTTGCAGCGCTTGCGCAGCACCGTGAGGCACTTCTGGCCTACCGGGATGCGCATTATGGGCTGGCTGTTCTGGGCTTCGTTGCGGGATATGCGGCGCTTGTGGGGCTAAGCCTTCCGGGGGCAACCGTTGCCACGCTGACTGGTGGCTTCCTGTTCGGCGTGTTTCCCGGGGCGCTCTTCAACGTGGTTGCTGCCACCACTGGCGCAGTGTTTGTGTTCCTGGCCGCTCGCGCAGGCTTTGGACAAGGGGTTGCGCAGCGTGTGGCTGCTGGCGGCGGCGCTGCCGCGCGCCTTCAAGCGGGTTTGCGCGAAAACGAATGGTCGGTGCTTCTGCTGATGCGGCTGGTGCCGGCGGTTCCGTTTTTCGTGGCCAATCTTATCCCGGCCTTCGTCGGAACATCCCTGTGGCGGTTTGCGGTGACGACATTTGTCGGCATTATACCCGGGGCTGTGGTCTACACGTCGGTTGGTGCGGGCCTTGGGGATGTCTTCGCGCGGGGTGACACACCGGATCTGGGAGTGATCTTCACGTCACCGGTCCTGTTGCCGATTCTGGGGCTGGCGGCTCTGGCGGCCTTACCGCTGGTGGTCAAGACCTTGCGGAACGGGCGCTAAGATGGAGCGGATCGAGACAGACATCTGTGTGATTGGCGCAGGATCGGGCGGGCTATCCGTGGCGGCGGGCGCGGTTCAGATGGGCGCGCGGGTCGTGCTGATCGAGGCGGGCGAGATGGGCGGGGATTGCCTGAACGCCGGATGCGTGCCGTCGAAGGCGTTGATCGCCGCGGCCAAGGCAGCCGAGGCGCAGCGGCGCGGGTTTCGCGGCGTGGCAGGTATGGAACCCGACGTTGACTTTGGCGGGGTGAAGGACCACATCGCTGCGGTGATAGCGCAGATCGCCCCGGTCGACAGCCAAGAGCGGTTCGAGGGGTTGGGGGTCCGCGTGATTCGTGCATTTGGCCGATTTGTCGGCCCGCGCGAGGTGGAAGCGGGCGGCTACAATATCCGCGGGCGACGCTTCGTGATCGCCACAGGCTCGCGTCCCTTCGTGCCGCCGATCGCGGGGGCAGATAAGGTGCCGTGGTTTACCAACGAGACGATCTTTGCCCTGCGTGAGCGACCCGAGCATCTGATCGTGATTGGCGGTGGGCCGATCGGTGTGGAAATGGCACAGGCGCATCGACGGCTTGGGTCCGCGGTGACAGTGATCGAAGGGGCCAGGGCGCTGGGGCGCGAGGACCCCGAATTGGCCGCAGTGGTGCTGGAGGCGCTGAGGTCGGAGGGCATTGTCTTGCGTGAAGGGCAGCAGGTGGTGCGGCTTTCCGGCGTTGCGGGCGCTGTTGAGGTGGCGCTGGCGGACGGCACGACAGTGCGTGGCAGCCATCTGTTGATGGCGGTCGGCCGCAAGGTCGCCCTTGACAAGATGGGGCTTGAGGCGGCCGGGGTTCGGTATACTCCCAAGGGGGTCACTGTCGACGCGCGGCTGCGGTCATCAAACCGCAGGGTCTTTGCGGTGGGCGATGCCGCTGGTGGCCTTCAGTTCACCCACGTTGCAGGGTATCACGCGGGCATCGTGGTGCGTCAGGCTGTGCTCGGCTTGCCAGCCAAGTCCAGCATGCGCGCAATGCCGCGGGCAACCTACTCCGACCCCGAACTGGCTCAGGTCGGCTTGACCGAAGCCGAGGCTCGCGAAGCCTACGGTGCTTCGGTTATGGTCGTCAGAGCCGAATTTGCCCATAATGACCGGGCAATCACCGAGGCCAAAGGCAAGGGACTGCTCAAGGTGATGGTTGTGAAGGGACGGCCAGTAGGTGCCTCGATTGTCGGGGCTCAGGCGGGCGAATTGATTGCCCTTTGGGCGCTTGCGATTTCGGCGAAACTGAAGATGTCGGCGATTGCGGCGATGGTAGCCCCCTATCCCACGCTGGGCGAAGTGTCGAAACGTGCCGCAGGAGCCTATTTTTCCCCGAAACTCTTTGATAATGCTGCTTTGAAGCGTCTGGTGCGGTTTGTGCAGCGGTTCGTTCCCTGAACCCAAAAGCAACCCGGGGGGACTGAGACAAGGTGAAGCGGAGCCGGTTCCTCAAGACCCTGTCGGGGCGGTTTCTGCTTCTGACCGTCATCTTCGTGATGTTGGCGGAAGTCCTAATCTTCGTCCCGTCGATTGCGCGGTTTCGCGCTGATTTCCTGCTGCAGCGGCTGAAGCAAGCGCAGATCGCTGCCCTGACACAGTTGGCGACGGCCGACATGATCACGCCAGAGCTGGAGCGGGAACTGCTGGCCAATGCCGAGGTGTTCAACGTGGTGCTAAGACGCGACGAAGTGCGCCAGCTGATTTTGTCCTCACCGTTGCCGGGCGAGGTCTACAACACCTTTGATTTGCGCATGGCTGGCCCGTGGGAACTGATCCGTGATGCGGCAGGTGTGCTGGTCGATCCGCAAAACCGGGTTGTGCGGGTAATTGGCAACCCGGTTCAGGAAGCGGGCAGCCTGATCGAAATCACGATGGAGACCAGACCGCTGCGCGAAGCGATGATCGACTATGGCCTGCGCATCCTTGTTCTTTCGGCCCTGATCTCGATCGTCACCGCGTTCCTGCTTTTCCTTGCGGTGCAGCGCTTGATCGTGGTGCCGATTCGGCGGGTTGTGCGGCACATGCAGGCCTACGCCGAGGCACCCGAGGATGCGCGCCGGGTGATTGAGCCCACTGCGGATGTCGAGGAATTGCGGGTTGCGGAAGAGGCACTGCAATCCATGCAGACGCAATTGACCGGGGCCCTGCGGCAAAAGGAACGGCTGGCGCAACTTGGTGGCGCCGTCGCCAAGATCAGCCATGATCTGCGCAACATCCTGACCACCGCGCAATTGTTCGCCGACCGTATTGAAGGCAGCGCCGATCCGGCGGTTGCGCGAGCTGCGCCAAAGCTGGTCGGGTCGATCAGCAGGGCGGTTTCTCTGTGCGAGGCGACGCTGGCCTTCGGCAAGGCCGAGGAGCCGCCGCCGCAACTGCGACGCCTGTCGTTTGCGAAACTGGCCGAAGAAGTCGCAGAGGGCGAGGGGCTTGGAGTGGAAGGGCAGGTGACCTGTCTCATCGACGTCCCACAAGGCCTGACGATCCGCGCAGACGAAGAACAACTGTATCGCGTGCTGGCAAACCTGATCCGCAACGCGCGTCAGGCGATCGACGCCAAGGGGCAACCCGGAACCATCGAAATCTCGGCTGGCGAGGATGAGGCGGAGTGGTGGATCCGGGTGGGTGACACGGGGCCGGGCCTGCCGGCACGTGCCCGCGAACACCTGTTCGCTGCCTTTCAGGGCGGTGCGCGCAAAGGCGGCACTGGCCTTGGGCTTGCCATTGCGGCCGAACTGGTCCGCGGCCACGGCGGCCGGCTTGAACTGGCGAGGAGTGACGCGGAGGGGACCGAATTCATGATCCACCTGCCCAAGCAGACAGCCGGCGCAGAGCTTTGATGCGACCAGTGATTTCACGCTTGCATTGCCGACGGCGGGGGGCTACATCGCCGGGGCTTGCGGACCCGTAGCTCAGCTGGATAGAGCATCAGACTACGAATCTGAGGGTCGGGCGTTCGAATCGCTCCGGGTCCGCCATTCACTTCTGATCTTGTTGGACATTCTTTGTTTCTTGCGGTCCTGCCTATTCTAGAGGCCCACTTCTCAGAAACGCTTGCCGACAGGTTTTTGTTTGAGGAACGTTTTCCGCAGCGAAAGCAAAGGCGGAACGGTTATTTTGGTCGGCGGCAAGAATTGCACTGCAGCTCTGTCGCCGCAGCCGGGACGACGCAACACAAGTCAGCCTCAAATCTTCCGTTTTCCAGCACAAGACTCTCAGCTGAAGTCTGTCCCAGCGGCAAGAAACACTCAGTCGGTTGCCACGCATTCATCAGAGCCGATCTGGGCATTTAGCAGACTCTATGTCTCAAAGGACACGGCCGAGCGGCATGATATGACTGCTTACAGCATCGCCGCCGCGGTTTTCAAAGCTCAGTCGAGGCCCACAAGTTACCGGAAGTCGACTGACAGTTAGTCTAGCTAGCAATGCTCGCACCTGCCGTCTGACCGAGTTGGGTCGGCCCGGATCGGTGCATAGGCTTAAGGTCGTCTTCGACAAAAAGATTCCATCGGAGGCCGGTTTGCGTCTCTCTCACTATGTCCGCAAGAGCGGACTGTTTGCTTTCGGCCCGAAGCTGCCAGTCGGGTTCTTCCAGGATTCGTCTCTGCACGTAGCGAAGCCGATGCTTTACGGGCACCAGTGCTTTCTCTTGTCAGGCTCGGGAAACCTTCGGGAAGCGGTCGCGATTCCGGCATTGCGCAAGCAAAAGGAGCATATCAGCATCGAAGCTTGTGGCTGGAACCGGGGCGGGTCTGGGCGTCCGAGAAAACGAAGGGTGCCACGAACATCTCGCAGCACCCCAAGTGTTGCATGAGGCCTACTTGCCCCAGATAGCAGCATAAGCCTCGCGGTAGCCGTTGTTCGGGTCGAAGGTATTGCCCTCGGTCGTTGCAAGACCTTCCTCGGTCACCAGCGCAGGCGCGGTGATGTAGCCTGAGCAGGCCTCGCCCGAAATGGCGCGGTTCAGCTCGTCCACCAATTGCCAGCCCTGCAGGTTCAGCGGCTCGGCAACGGTGACGGCCTGGTATTGACCGGTGCGGATGCGCTGGAAGGCGGCCTCAGATCCGTCACCTGCAGATCCGGCCTTGGGCGCGCCCTTGCCGTCGATTCCCGCAGCGGCCAGCGATGGCCCCATGAAGTCGAAGTAGAGGTCGTTGATAGCCAGCGAGTGGGTCCAAGCGGCACCATGCTGTTGCAGCAGCGTGGTCGTCAGCGGGCCCATCCGGGTGGAGGTTTCAGCGATGGGTGTGTCGACATATTCCAGAACCGTGCCGCCCGCCTCTTCGATCACCTTCTTCATTCGGTCAGCCTTGTCGATGGCAATTTGGTAGGTGCTGTCAGTGAAGATCACGACACCGGGCTTGCCGCCCGCATCATCAAGCGCCCATTTCGCCGCCACCTCCGAAACCTGCATTGCATCGGTGGATACGTTCGCGAAGATGCCGCCTGGCGCGTCGCAGCCGATCTTCGGGCCCGAGTGCCATGAGACGATCGGAATGCCCGCCGCCGTGACGCCTTCCAGCGCAGCCTGCTGTTCGGCCGCGTCGAAGCCGTTGATTACGAGGCCCGCAGGGTTCAGTGCAAGCGCCTGGCCTACGGCGGCGGAACGGCTTTGCACCGAGCCTGCGCCATCAAGCACCTTGACCTCCCAGCCGATCTTGGCGGCAGCTTCTTCGATGCCGCTGGTGACGCCAAGGATGCCGCCGTTCTTCAGGTCGGCGGCAAGGACGACGATGGTCTTGCCCTCGGCCGCCTTCGGACCGGTCGTCGGGCCATCAAAGGCCTCTTGGGCGAAGGCTGACAGGCCGGTCGTGGCCAGAATTGTGCCGGCCATAAGTGTTTTAAGCAGGGTCCGTTTCAGCATGGTGGTTCCTCCCTAGATGCTGGTTATTTGGATTTCGCGCCCTTCTTGCGCTGCGCGTAACCGGCAATGCCGATTGCGATCAGAAGCGTGGTACCGTTGAACATCGGTTCGACCCAAAAGCTGCCACCGAACTGCTGGATGCCTGAAATACCGACCGCGAGGATCATCACCCCGACGACGGTGCCCCACACGTTAACGCGCCCCGGCTTGATCGTCGTTGACCCCAGGAAGGCCCCGACCAGCGCGGGCAGCAGGAATTCGAGGCCCACAGAGGCCTGCCCGATCCGCAGTTTCGACGCCAGCAGGACCCCCGCCAGCGCGGTCAGCAGGCCCGAGGAGACGAAGGCCCCGATCACGAACTTGCGGGTGGGAATGCCGTTCAGCTCAGCCGCGCGTTGGTTGGCGCCGATGGCGTAAAGGTAGCGACCCGTCGGCGTGTATTCCAGGATCACCCACAGGGCCAAGGTGATCGCCATCACGTAATAGGCGGTGATCGGCAGGCCGAAGACGAAGGTGCCGTTGATGGCGAGGAATGCGTCGGGCAATACGCCGACCATCTGCCGCCCGCCGGTGTGCCACAGGGCCAGCGCGTAAAGCACGGTTCCGGTGCCGAGTGTCGCAATGAAGCTGTCGATCCGCGCCACCTCGACCAGCAGGCCGTTCAGCGCCCCGGTGATGATGCCAAGGATCAGCACAATCCCGACCGCGACGGGCCAGGGCAGGCCGTAGACCGTTTGCAGGCTGATCGCCAGGATGTGCCACAGCACGATCGCATAGCCCACGGTCAGGTCGATCCGCCCCGCCACCATGGGGATCATTGCCGCCAGCGCAAGGAGCGCGATGATCGCCTTGTCGCTTAGGATCGAGCGCAGGTTCAGCACTGTCGGAAAGGTGTTCGGCAGAAGGATCGAGAACATGATGATCAGCCCGACCATCAGGATGACCAACCCGTAGGTCGGCGCCAGGCGCAGCGCCTTTTGCACCGGGCCGAGGCCCCGAAGCTCGTCTTTTGTCGGCTCGACAGCGTTCGATTCAATTCCCGGCATGACAGTCCCTCAGGCGGCTTCACCGGCCGAAGCGGCCTGGATCAGCGATTCAGTGGAAAGCTCGACGCCGCTGAGTTCGGCCACGGGCAGGCCCCGGCTGAACACGATGGCACGGTGGCAGATCGCGGCGATTTCCTCGAAGTCGGTCGACACGACAAGGACACCCATGCCGCTGGCAAGCGCCTCGTAAAGCAGGTGATAAATCTCGGCCTTGGCGCCGACATCGACACCAGATGTCGGATCTTCGGTGATCAAGAGCCTGCGGCCCGAGTCCAGCCAGCGCCCCACGACGACCTTCTGCTGGTTGCCGCCCGACAGCGCCTCTATTGCAAGCGTGGGATCATTCGGCGACAGGCCGACACGGCGGCCGATCACTTCGGACATTGCCTCTTCCTGGCGCGACGACATGACGGACAGCATGCCACGCCCGGTCGCCGAGGGATTTAGGAAGGCGTTCTCGCGGATCGCCAGGCCTGGCGCCACGCTTTCGCCGATCCGATCCCGCGCGACCAGACCGATGCCGGAGCGCATCGCGGACTGGGTCGTGGTCAGATCGGGCGCCTTGCCATCAAGACTTACCTTGCCGGCATGGGGGATGACGCCGAACAGCGCCCGGCCAATGTCTTCATGCCCTGCGCCGCGCAGACCGGCGAGGCCCAGCAACTCTCCCCGGCGGATTGCGAAGTCTACCGGTCCTACTGCCGGGGTCGCCAGGCCAGTGACCGTCAGGATCGCCGGGCCATCCAGAACTGCAGGCCGTGCGATTTCCCGCGCCTTGCGACCAACGATCAAGCTGACAAGCTCCTCGGGCGTGGTGTGGTCAATCGGGCGGAGCCCGACCATTTGCCCGTCGCGCAACACGGCCACCCGGTCGGCAATGCGGAAAATCTCGTCCAGCCGGTGGCTGACGTAGATCATCCCGACGCCCTTGGCCTTCAAGGGACGCAGCGCCGCGAACAGCCGCTCTACCTCGTCGGCGGGCAGGCTGGCGGTCGGCTCATCCAGCACCAGAAAGTCACTGCTGGCTGCCAGAGCGCGCGCGATGGCGACAAGCGATTTTTCGGTCCGGGTCAGGCTGGAGACGCGGGCGGTCGACAAAAACTCGGCCTCGACCAGCTTCAGCGCGGCATCCGCCGCCGCCTCCGTCGCGGGCCAATCAATCCTGCGACCCTTCCGGACATAGCCCAAGGCCAGCGCGATATTCTCGGCCACGCTCATCCATTCGATCAGGCCAAGGTCCTGGTGAATGAAGGCAACCTTCTGCCCGCCCGCTTTGCCCGCCTCGTGGGCATAAGACACGCCGTCGATCCGAACGCCGCCTTCGTCGGGCCGATGGATGCCGCCCAGAACCTTGATAAGAGTGGATTTGCCCGCACCATTTTCGCCCAGAAGGGCCACGATCTCGCCCCGGCCAACCGTCAGAGACACCCCCTTCAACGCCTGTGTGCCGCCAAAAGATTTGACGATGCGGTCAAAGAAAAGGCCGTCAGCCGACGGGTGCATTTGTAGATCCTCCCTGGCGTTGCGGTGTGGCTGATCTTGCGTCAGGTTTACCGGTAACGTAGCCTAGGGTGGTCCTGCACCCCGGTCATGTCAAGAAGAAAGTTATCGATAACATGACAGTCAGCACTCCCGGCGGAGCACGTCAATGAAAGCCAATCTGGAGGACATCGCCAAGGCGGCAGGGGTGTCGAAGATGACGGTCAGCCGCGTCCTGCGCGGCGGAACCGGCTTTTCGGATGACACGCGGGACCGTGTGGTTAAGGTCGCGAAAAGACTGGGGTATGTGCCGAACCGGCTTGCCGCGGCCTTTGGGGCCGACCAGTCCGGAACGCTGGTCGGCATGTGCGTGCCAAGGCTGACTTCGGGCCTGTTCGGTCATGTGCTGGACGGGGTCGACCGGGCCCTGTCGCGATTGGGCTATCAGCTCATGATCGGCGCTAACAACCACTCCGCCGATGAGGAAGAGGCCTGGATCCGCCAGGTCATTGCCTGGCGCCCTGCGGGCCTGATTCTGTCCGGGCGCAACCATACGCCCGGGACCGTCGATCTGCTCCGCAGCGCGGCAGCCCCGGTGGTCGAGATCTGGGACCTGACGACAAGCCCGATCGACATGTCGGTCGGTTTTTCGCATTTCGATTGCGGTGCGGAAATGGGGCAATTCCTGCTGCGGCGCGGACGGCGGCGGGCAGGCTTTGTCGGCGCTTTGGCCCGGGCCGACGTGATGGGCGCTGCCCGGCTTGAAGGATTCGATGCCACCCTCTCCCGCGCCGGGCATCCCCTGGTCGCCCGTGAGATCCTGCATGACACCCCCGGCTTCTACGCTGGCTATTACGGCCTGGAAACACTGCTCAGCCGCCAGCCCGCGCTGGATGTCGTCTACTTCCACAATGACGAGATGGCGATCGGCGGCATGGCCTATGCCCAGTCCTGCGGGCTTCGGGTGCCCGAAGACATCGGCATCGCCGGGTGGGGCGGGATGGAGGCGGCCTCGATACTTCCCCGCCGGCTGACGACTACCGTAGTGCCGACTACCGCCATCGGCAAGGCCGCTGCCGAGGCGTTGGTCGCCCGCCTGAAAGGCGAGCCGGGTCAGGATGTGACCGTCGTGCCCACGCGACTGGAACCGGGCGAGACCGGCTGACCCCTCACGGCCACGGCGCGCCCTTGGGATCACGATCACCGAATAGATGCTGGTCGTTACAGTAATGAGCAGCCGATGCTTGGCCCGCCTGCCAAAGCACAGGTTCCACACCAGTTCCCGCACCAGGATCTTGCCCGTGAGATAACCGTCCGGGGCAATGCAATTCACCTCGTCAGCGGCGAATGACCACAGGTTGCCATCCGCATCCACCCGGATAGCGTCAGCACGCCCCGGACTGATGGTGTGAAAATTGCCCCCCCGTTAACCGGCCGCCCCTGAACCATGTCTTAGACGCGGATGTGCTGGGGGTCAGCATGATGCATTCGGCCTGTATCGGCTACATAAAGCCGCGACTCGTCAGGGCTGAAGGCCAGACCGTTCGGGCAGGTGATGTTTAAGACCATCGCTTCCACGGCGCCCGCCGGGTCAACTCAATAGACTGCACAGGGCAGTTCCTGCGAGGCACGAAGCCCTTTGCAATCCGTCCTGATCCCATAGTGCGGATCGCTGAACCAAAGGCTGCCATCACGCGCCGCGATCACGCCATTCGGGCTGTTGAGCGGCTTGCGGTTGTGGCGAACACCGTAAACGTCCCGTCCCATTCTGTCCGCGTAACTCGCCGAGTTCCATATTCGCAGCAGATCAGACGGCCTTGCCGGTCATGGGTGTGGCCGTTTGCACAGTTGGAAGGGGCACGAAAGGTGCTGACGCCCCCTTCCGTCCCGCACAGGATGCGGTTGTTCGGAATGCCCGAGCTCAGCAGGCACCCAAGATCACCGAACCAACCGGCCCCTCGATCTGGTCGAACCCGGTCGCCAGCCGCTTGACCTGGGCATTGCCCAGCACATGGGCCCCGAGCGCCGGATCATGGATTTCGGAGAAAGACATGACAGCGCCCTTCTGCTATTTGTTATCGTTACCAAATATAGCCGTCAAACCGAAAGGCCCCACTCATGCAGGTCACTGTCCCGACCGAACGACTGACAGACGCCGCCCTTCTGGCCATGCTCCACGCCGCGGCAGACAAGGCTTGGGCGATGGGCCAGCCGCAATGCATCGTGATCGTCGACCCGTCTGCGGTCGATCTCGCCGCGCTTCGAATGACCGGGGCAAGGGTCCTGTCGATGCGCTCGGCCCGGGCCAAGGCGCAGACGGCGGCTTCGACCGGCAAGCCATCCTCCGCGCTGGCCGAGGCCGTCCGCCCGGCAATTGCTGCCGCGACCGAAGGCACGATGACCGGCCTGCCCGGCGGGTTGCCGATCTGGCGAAACGGCGTCCTCCTTGGCGGCATCGGCGTCGGCTCCGGCTCTGGCGCACAGGACGTCGAGGTGGCCGAGGCCGCCCTTGCCGCCATCGGCGCGACCGCCCAACCCTAGCCTGAAAACACGATCTGCGCTTTCATCGCCTGGCTTCGGTCGCTGGCAAGCCGGAACGCCGTCTCGGCTTGATCTAGTGCGACTGTGTGGGTGATCAGCGGTTTCACGTCGATCAACCCTTTCTGCATCAACCCGACGCCCACGGCGAATTCCGGGTGGAACCGGAACGACCCGCGCAGCTCCAGCTCTTTTGCGGTGATCGCCATCATCGGCAGGGTCATGTCGCCACCAAGTCCAAGTTGCAGGATCACCCCGCGCGGACGCAAGGCCGTGATCCCGCCAGCAAGCGCTGCCGCGACCCCGGTGCATTCATAGAGAACATCGAAGTACCCCTTTTCCGCACCATAGGCAGCCAGCGCCTCGGGGTCAGAGCCGGTGTTGATCACCCGGTCCGCGCCCACCTTGCGCGCCATCGACAGGGTGAAATCCGACAGGTCGGTCGCCACGATCTCGGCAGCTCCGGCCCGCCGGGCGGCAAGGATCGACAGCACGCCAATCGGCCCGCAGCCGGTGACTAGCACGCGCTTGCCCAGCATCTCGCCCGCACGGCGGGTGGCGTGCAGCGTGACGGCCAGGGGCTCGCCCATCGCCGCCTCGCCCGGGGTAAGGCCGGTCGCATCGACGCACTGGCTGGCATCGGCGACAAGGCTTTCGCGAAACGCGCCCTGAATATGCGGGAAGGGCATCGCAGAGCCGTAGAATCGCATGTTCAGGCATTGGTTCGGCAGGCCTTCCTGGCAGAACTTGCACCCGCCGCAAGGACGGCTGGGCGAGACCGCGACAAGCTGCCCCTGGTGGAACGCCGTGTCGCCCGCATCCTCGACATAGGCCGAAACCTCATGCCCAAGGATCATCGGTTCCTTCAGCCTGACAGCGCCGAACCCCCCGTGATTGTAGTAGTGCAGGTCCGACCCGCAGACACCGCCCGTCGCCAGCCGCAGGCGCAACTGCCCCAGACCCACGGCCCCCTCAGCCCGATCCTCGATCCGCAAGTCCTTGGCTGCGTGAATGACAATCGCCCGCATCACAGCACCGGCGTCAGCAGCGGCTGTCCTGCGAAATGCGCCGTCAGGTTGTCGCGCATAAGTTTGCCCATCGCCTTGCGGGTATCGACGGTGCCAGAGCCGTGGTGCGGCTGCAACAGCACATTCGGTGCCGCCAGGAAGCGCGGGTTCAGGTTCGGCTCGCCCTCGAAAACGTCAAGCGCGGCACCAGCGATCCTGCCGCCCTCAAGCGCATCCAACAAAGCTTCCTCGTCTACATTCGCGGCCCGGCTGATGTTGATAACCGTCCCCTCCGGCCCCAGCGCCTGCAACACGCGGGCGTTGACGATGTGCCGGGTCTCGGGGGTCGCCGCCAGCGCCACGAAAAGATGGTCCGACCGTTCGGCCAGCGCCACCGCGTCGGGAACAAATGTCCAACCCTCGGCCCCTGGTTTCGGCCCTCTTGCGGAATAGGCGATGTCCATACCGAACCCCTGCAACCGCCGCGCAATCGCCGCTCCGATCCGCCCCAGCCCCAGAATCCCCGCCCGCGTGCCCGAGACCTTTCGCGTCAGCGGAAACATTCCCTTCGCCGCCCAATCGCCCGAACGCACCCAGGCTTCCGCAGGCCCGGTGCGCCGGACCAGTGCCAGAAGCATCGCCACGGCAATATCGGCCACATCCTCGGTCAAAACGTCCGGGGTGTTGCTGACCCTGATCGCCCGTGCCTTGCAGCTTGCCAGATGGACCGCGTCATACCCCACCCCGAAGACGCTGATCATCTTCAGCTTGGGACAGGCCGCAATCATCGCCTCCGACGCCCCAAGGTCGCCACGCGTGGCAATCGCCTCGACCTCTGGGCCAACCTTGGCCAGAAAGGCGTCCTTGTCCGCAGCTTCCCACCAGCGATGCACAGTATAGGCTTCATCCAGCGGCACCTGATCCCACTCGGGGTAGGGGCCGACTTGCAGGACATGGGGCTTGGCCATTCGTGAATTCCGATCCCGGCTTGACAGGTGATGTTAACGATAACATAAACAATGGAATCCGCTCTTGTCGAGAGCGAAGTGAAAGGAACCAGATCTTGGGAAACCGGCTTTTCGATCTGACCGGGCGGCGGGCACTGGTCACCGGGTCTTCGCAGGGCATCGGCTTTGCCTTGGCCGAAGGTCTGGCGGCAGCAGGCGCGCAAGTGGTTCTGAACGGCCGGGACACGGCCAAGCTTGCCGCCGCCGCCGCGCGCATCCCAGGGGCCGAGACGCTGGTCTTTGACGCGACCAACCACGAAGGCGTCCGCGCCGCCGTGGATGCGTTCGAGGCGGCGGGCAAGCCCATCGACATTCTGGTGAACAACGCCGGCATGCAGCACCGCGCGCCTTTGGAGGATTTCCCCGCCGACGCGTTCGAGCGGCTCTTGCAGACCAACATCGCTAGCGTCTTCCATGTCGGACAGGCCGTCGCGCGCCATATGATCGCACGGGGGCGCGGCAAGATCATCAACATCGGCTCGGTGCAGACCGCCCTCGCCCGCCCCTCCATCGCGCCCTACACGGCGACGAAAGGGGCCGTCGGCAACCTGACCAAGGGCATGGCGACCGACTGGGCGAAGTACGGGCTGAACTGCAACGCCATTGCGCCCGGCTACTTTGACACGCCGCTGAACGCCGCGCTGGTGGCCGACCCGACCTTCTCGGCCTGGCTGGAAAAGCGCACCCCGGCTGGTCGCTGGGGCCGAGTGGAGGAGTTGCAGGGCGCCTGCATCTTCCTTGCTTCGGACGCCGCCAGCTTCGTCAACGGCCACATCCTCTATGTCGATGGCGGCATCACGGCGTCGCTATGACCTATCGCATCGTCATCATGGGCGTGTCGGGTTGCGGCAAGTCCTCGGTCGGCGAGGGGTTGGCCGCGCGCCTTGGCATTCCCTACCGCGATGGCGACGACCTGCATCCACCCGCGAATGTCGAGAAGATGCGCGCCGGTGTGCCCCTTACCGATGATGACCGCTGGCCCTGGCTTGACAGGGTGGCCGGGGTTCTTGCGACCGAGGCCCCCGTGATCGTCGGTTGCTCAGCCCTGCGCCGGGCCTACCGCGACCGTCTGCGCGCCGGTGCGGGCGTGCCCGTGCGGTTCATCCACCTGACCGGCCGCCGCGAGGTGATCGCCGGGCGCATGGCCACCCGCACCGGCCACTACATGCCGACAAGCCTGCTCGACAGCCAGTTCGCCGCCCTCGAGGTTCCGGGCCCCGATGAGGCGCTGGCCATCGACATCGACCAGCCGCTGGATGCCATCATTACCGCTGCCGCTGAAGGGCTGACCTAATGACCGACAAGATCGCCCTGATTGGTGCAGGCGCCATGGGCGGCGCGATTGGCGCACGTCTGGTGGCAACCGGAGTGCGGCTCGCCGTCTTTGACCTCGACCCCGCCAAAGTCGCGCCTTTGGTGGCCGCCGGGGCCATCGCCGCCCCGTCTGCCGCCGCCGCGGCAACCGGCGTCCGCGCAGTCATCCTGTCGCTGAACGCCCCCCATATCGTCCGCGCCGCCGTCTTCGGCCCCGGCGGCGTTGCCGAAGGCGCCGCCCCCGGCACTCTGATCATCGACATGTCCTCGATCGACCCCGAGGCGACCAAGGCGCTTGCCGCCGATGCTGCCGCAAGGGGCCTGCATTGGGTGGACAGCCCCCTGTCCGGCGGCATCCCAAAGGCTGCGACGGGCGAGTTGACCCTCATGCAGGGTGGTGCGCCCGAGGATGTGGCCGCCGCTCAAGGCATCCTATCGCACGTCGCCTCGAACCAGACCCGCATGGGCGGCCCCGGTGCTGGCCAGACCACCAAGCTGATCAACCAGGTCCTCTGCGGGTTGGGCTTCCTTGCCGTGGCCGAGGCGACCGCCTTGGCCGAGGCTGCCGGGGTAGACGCCACCATGATACCCCAGGCCCTCAAGGGTGGCCGCGCTGACAGCGCCATCCTGCAGGAATACATGCCCCGTTTCACCGCCCGCGACTATCGCCGCACCGGGCGCATCGACAACATGGTCAAAGACCTGAACGGCGCCGCCGACCTTGCCCGCCTGACCCACACGCCGATGCCCCTGACCGCCCTTTGCGCCGAGGTTCACCGGATGCTGACCTCGGCCGGACTTGGGGGCGAGGATCAGGCCGCGTTGATGGAATTCTTCTCTGCCAAGAAAAGCATCTAAGGACCGCGAAAGGACCTTCCCCAATGATCACCCGCTACGCCCTGTTCGAAGGCACCATCAACCCCGGCCAGACCCAAGCCTTCCGCGCCGCCGTTCTGGCCGAAATCCTGCCCGTCTGGCGTCGATTTCCCGGCGCGCTGGCCATCAACGTCACCTTCGCCGACGACCGTGACGAAGGCGCGCCCGAGTTTCCGCTGATCCTTGCCATCGACTGGCCGGACCGCGCGACGGTAGACGCCTTCCTTGAACACCCGATCCGCAAGGAAGGCCGCGCCGCAACCGAGGGGGTTCTGTCACGCTTCTTTACCGGGCGCATCCATCACCACGTCACCACCGCTCTGAGCTTTGATCCAACCTGACCCCGCAAAGCTGGATTTCCATGTGCGGTAACGATACCAAGGCCCCATGAACACCGCCCGCAAGTCCCCGACTATGGCCGATGTCGCCCGTCTTGCCGGGGTCTCGCCCATGACGGTCAGTCGGGCCTTCAAGACCGACAGTTCCGTCAGCGAGGCCACCCGCGATGCCATCCTGAAGGCGGCAGACGACCTTGGCTATGTGTTCGACAGCACGGCCTCTTCCTTGCGCTCGCAGCGGACGGATTTCATTGCCGTTACCATCCCCTCGATCAACAACGCCAACTTCGCCGAAACCGTCCGCGGATTGTCCGAGGGGCTGAAGCCGCGCGGGTTGCAGATCCTGCTGGGCTACACCGACTATGACATGGCCGAGGAAGAGCGCCTGATCGAACAGTTCCTGCGCCGCCGCCCCGAGGCGATCGTCGTGACCGGTGGCCGTCATACTCCGCGTGCCCGGCGGATGCTGGAAAACGCCGGCATCCCGGTGATCGAGACCTGGGATCTTCCGGTCGATCCCATCGGCCATGTCGTCGGCTTTTCCAACGCATGTGCCGTGCGCGGCATGGTGGATCACTTCGTGGTCCGGGGCCTGACGCGCATCGCCTTCATCGGCGGCGATACGACCCGTGACACCCGCGGCGCAGACCGCCGCGCCGGGTTCATCGCGGCCATGCAGGCGCACGGGCTGGACGCGACCCGACTGATCGCCGCAGGCGCGCCTCCCATCTCGATGCGGGAAGGGGCCGATGCGATGGGCCGCCTGCTTGAAACCTTGCCAGATACCCAAGCGGTCATCTGCGTTTCCGACCTGTCAGCCTTTGGAGCCCTGACCGAATGCCAAAGACGCGACGTCGACGTTCCGGGACGGCTAGGGATCGCCGGCTTCGGAGATTACGAGATCGCCGGCATCGCCGTCCCTGCGCTGACCACGATCAATCCCTTCCCCCGCGACATCGGCGTGCGCACAGCCGAGCTTATCCTCGATGTGCTGAATGGTCGCCAGAACAAGCCCGCACGCATCGCTATTTCGCCGGAACTCTTGATCCGGCAATCCACCGGTTGACAGGCTTGCGTTGCCGAACCGGAACCGGTGGTCACCTCTCGGAGTGTTGCGATGGTCAGACGGAGAGGCTTCAATCGTTTTATTGCTGGATGGACTTTGCAGGAAATGCCCTGTGTTTTGGTCTTTTTGAAGAATGAAAGAAGCCGGGCAATTTGATAATTGAGCCCGGCCTCCGAAAAGAATTGGATCTAAAAACTTTGACGAAGCTGCCACTTGCTAGACGGCATTGCTGCCGTTTTGCGCGAACCGCCTTTCAGTTGCTGCGTCAATCGTTGGGGAAGTGAGACCGATTGACAGGGAGAGCTACCGGATGACGGCGCGATGGAGGTTCGTGCCTACCTTTCGTAAAATTCAAATCTTTGTTGGTCGCCCTTCACGCATGGCTGGAGGTGTGGGCGGGCACAGAGGTCATGGCCAGATGGACCCGGCCGATTCCTTTGCGTGGCTGTTCGGATTTGCCGAAAATCCCGTCCACCGGCCGATTGAATCCTGCGGGGTTCAAAATGATGATCGGTGGAGAGACGACAGGAGCCACCGTGGCGACAGGCACATCCACCGAAACTGCGGCGCTTGCAGGTGCTGGTTGCCATTTGATCGGCGTCGTCTCGGGGGTTTGGCCGAGACCGATGTCGTCGAGCAGATGCGGGGACAGGGCTTCAAGGCGAACTACCTCACGCTGCAGCAGGCGGCCTTGCTTGAAAGTTTCCAGCGCGACACGCAGCGGTTCAAGGTAGCGGTGCAGCCGGGTCTTGCGATCAGGCGCGCTGCTTCCGTGATCTGCTTCGGTCGCTTCAAGGGGTAAGATGCGGCCTGATTCAACCAGGCCCACCATCATCTGCGCAATACCCACGTTCATCATTTCCGCGTCCTCCGCCGCCCACTTGGTTCAGGGCCTGTGAGGATCAGATTGGCGCAACTGCTGTCTGGGCGCTGTTCCCTGGGGAACGCGGTGAATTTTTCTGATCAGATTTCAACCGCGCCAGACTCTTCGGCGATACGCAGCAGTTGGGCGGTCTCGCAGATCAGCAGGTCGCCGTCGCGGCGCAGGGCACCCTCATCGAAAAGATCGTGCAGGGCGCGGTTCAGTTTGGGCCGGCTTGCCCCCAGCATCGCAGACAACTCTGCCTGATTGAGCCGGACACGCAATTCGCAGCGCGCAGGAAGCGCATCGCCGTGGGCTTGCTTCAACCCAAGCAGCACAAAGCGGACAAGCCGCGAGCGCAGGTCATGCAGCGCTATGGATTCCATCTGAAAGTTGGTGGCGCGCAAGAGCGAGCAAAGGTAGCGCGACATTTCCAGACCAAGACGCGGGTCTTCGTCCATCGCCGCAAGGAATGCGTCCCGCCAGATCACCAGGCCAAGGGTTGGTTCCATCGCCGTGGCATCGGCCGAGCGGGGGTGGCCGTCGATCAGCGCCACCTCCCCGACGACGCCTGTCGGGCCGACAGTGCCCAGCAGGATTTCGCGGCCGGCTGCGCTGACAAGGGAAAGGCGCAGTCGGCCTGACACAACCAAAATCATATGGCTTCCCGCATCGCCGCGCATGAATACCGCCGCCCCGGCCGGCCATTCGCGCCAGACCGAGAGCTTTGACAAGGCCGTCAGCGAAGCGGTGTCGAGGCTGGCGAAAACCTCACACGATCTAAGCGCGGCCATAGCCTGCCGCATGTTCGGGCCAGCCTTCGATTCCTTCATCCGCGCCCATCCGGTATGTCGCCGGACCGGAAATCACCCAATGCGGCCTGTGCTGTGATCGGCCCTTGCGGACATGCTTGCGAGGGATGGTCGGCACCGGGCCGTTTGCAGGGGCAGGGCATTTCAGGCTCCGTGAAGGTGTCGGACGTCTCGGGGAACGGGAGGAAACCGGCACACCACTTACAATCCGGTTCTAATGCAGATCGGATGGCGAAGCCAACCCTCGCCGCCCCCCCCCCGTGACACGGTCAAGGCGGCACAGCTTTCTGATGCGCCTTGTAAAACGGCTCCTTCGGCCGCAACGCATCTGGCACCCTGACCAGATCGTCCCCCAGCTTTGCCTTGGCTGCGGCAAGCCGGGCGGAAAGGTCCACCTCCGTCGGAACTTGCCACTCGGGAACAGTTTCGAGGAACCCTTGGCGCACCAATTCCACTCCTAGAATGGCGAAATCCGTCGTGACCTGTGCGCCGAACCAGGAGGATTTTCGACCCAAACCACGAGAGGCAACGTACATGTCGCGGTGCGCTTCGATCACCCGCGCGTCGCATCCTGAAAAGGCACGCAATTGGTCGGCCAGCGCCCATGCATAGAACTCGCGGCGAGAGATGATGGCCACCCTTGCACTGGCGGGTATCGCCGTCGCCGCGACATGCAGCGCCGACCCGTCAACGGCGATCAGGCGGCGGGCCGAACGATATGTCGCAATCTGTTCGGCCAGCGAGGCCTGTTGCGGGTGGAAGACGTGATATCCCGCCAAAGCCAGTGCGCGTTCGATCTCGGACTCGAAAAGGTGGTTTCCTTTCCAGCCAATGCGGGTGCGGGAGATGTAGATGTCGCGGGGGGGCGCGTTCGGCTCGATCCGGGCGGCGTTGTCGCGCATGAAGCGGCGCTGCTCGTCAAGCCCAAGGAACAGGGTCGGATGCGTCGACATGCCCTGCTGTGGCACGTAAAGCGTTTCGACCCGTTCGGTGGTTCCAGTGGTGGCCACGGGTAGTTCCGGTTGAAACACATCAAGTGTCTGACGCAAGTTGCGCGGAATCGCCGTATCACCCTTTGGTTCGCTTGAATGGCGTTCGTGAAACAGGATGCCCTTCAGCGGCACGCCGTCCTGCAGCAGGCGACGGATGGCCCAGAGCCGCGACGCCGAATAGATTAGCCCGTGACCGAAATGATGGTAGAGCTGCCCGCCGAACACCCAAGCACCATCACGCTGGACCGACGGCGTTTCGGGAACCGGCGGTGGTGGCGAAAGATAGCCGCCGATCGACAACGTCTTTGAGAGTTCCACCAGCGTTCCATCGGGGCGGAACACGCCACAGACCTGATGCAGGCCGCTCATATCACCTTCACGCGGCGGGCGCATGATTGCCCCGTCGACCCGTTCGATCCGCGCGTCGGGCAATTCGGTCGGCAAGACACCGCTGAAATCGTGCATCGCTGCTCCCGGTGTCGGTATGACGAGGCGATAAATGCACCGATGGCTGCGATGTTTCAAGCCTCGGAGCTTGCCAGCGCGGCCTGCGAATTCTTGCGCACCATGCCCATATCTGCGACGTGTCAAGCAAGGCGGTTTTCGAACCGGGCGGGCGTCAGAGCAGTGGAGCGAGGGGAATGCAGATTTACGGCCATTGCCGTTTTTCCTGGTTTGGAATCTCCGACACCGGACGTGAACTGACGGGTATCGAGGATGCTCACCTTCGGCTGTGGCATCCTTTGCGGATGGCCATCCGGTTTCATCTGTTCGAGCATCTGATGCTTCCCAGCCTTGGCGCGCAGACCGATCAGGATTTTACGCTGCTCGTGACCGTGTCCGAAGATATGCCCGAGGTGTTTCAACTGCGGCTTGACCGCGTTGTGGCGGCCTATCCCTTTGTCCGCCTAAACCGCACGATGTCCCGCGATTACGCCAAGTTGATTGGCCCATTCATGCGTGAAACCACGGCAGACGGAACCATCCAGTCGGCACATTTCCGTCTGGACGATGACGATGCCGTTCCGTCCAGCTACATTGCCCGGCTGAAGCGCGATGCGGATCGTGTCGATACCGGCGGTCTGGTCTGCTATCCGTCAGGCATCGTAGGCTTTCTTGACGGATCGCAGGCGAAACACGGGTTCCGCTCGATTTCCTATCATGCGCAGGGGCTTGCGCGCATTGCCGGGCCTGGTGTCATGCGTTCGCCCCTGCATATGCAGCACCGCGACATGGGCAATCATGTGCCAAGCTATGTCGACCCGACCTTCACCGGGTTTCATTTTACCCAGCACAGCGTCAACAACACGCTTGGTTACGGCGCAATCGTCCACTCTGGCAGTGATCGGCGGCTGGTAGAGCGCATGACCCGAAACAACCCGGACCTTGCCACCGGAATCGCCTCTCCGCCGCGGTGTGACGAGGCGATTGCAGTCGCATTTCCGTTCACCGACGGACCGGGCATCCGCAAGATGCTCGAGGCGACGACGACACCGGAGCAGTTGTGCCAGAGCATGGGATTTGCGCTTCCGTGAGTGTGGGAAGCAAGCATGAGCGGTGATGATCCGGAACCAACCGGCGCGCAGGCGCTGACCCCGGTGACCTTGCCTGGCGGGCGCGTGGCGTTGCGGCGGACCGAGGGCAAGACGATCCGGATCGCGTGGCCCGAGTTTGGCCAGCCGATGTTCTACCCGATGCGAGTGGTCGACGTGAACGCCTCAAAGCTGCGGGTGGCGCATGATCTGGCCGCGGACGGCGAGCAGATCGAAGACATCGACACGCAATACCGCTGGTCGATGGCTGCCTCGATCCGGCAGGTGCAGCCCTACATCATGTATGGGCAATCCCTTGCGCTTAGCATCGGTCATGATGCGCCACTGACTGACGCACCGATTGCGCCCGGTCGGGCGCTTACATTTGCCAACCCCGGCGCAGGCGCGCAGATGTCTGTGTCGGAACGTCCGGGCCGCGAGCAGCATGACTTTGGTCCGTGCCACTTTCCGCAAAGCGACCTTGATCGGCTGGACGATCTGAAGGAAGGACCCGGAGAAAGTCCGGTTTCGGCTGCCGTTGCCGGGCTTTTGGCGGGCTTGCCGACCGATGTCGGGGTGGTCGCGACCAACCATGGGCGCGGGGGCGTGGCGATGCGAAAGCTGCTGCCCCGACGGATCAGTGCGTCCAGTGGCATTCAATATGCCGGGATCTTGCGGGCCTTGGCACGCACGCGGCAGTTCTGCGATGTCCACGGCTGTACCATACGCCAGCCGATCATGTCCTTCATCCACGGCGAGGCGCTTCAGCCTGATGACTGGCGCCTTTACGGCGAACGACTTCAGTTGCTGCAAAAGGCCATGACCGAGGATTTCAGCCTGATCACCGAACTGGACGCTCCGGTCTGGATGTTTGTCGATCAGGCCAGAGTGGCCTTGCGCCCTGACGACAGGCTGCACCGCAACGCCGTTCCTGCCGCACTGGCGCAACTGCATACTGCGTTGGCACATCCGGGCCGCATCTTCTGTGTCGGGCCAAAGTATTTCCTGCCGCGTCGGTCAACGGTCAAGGGGCGAGGCGATCCGGTGCATCTTGTTGCTGCGGCGTCACGCCTGCTTGGTGATTATCATGGCCGCGCGATCCGGCAGACACTTTCGGGACGCGAATGGTTGCCCCTGCATGTTACCGGCTATACCCGAAAGGCACAGGCGATTACACTGACAGTGGCAGGGGGGGATGGAAGCCCGCTAGCCATTGATACCGAAACCGTATCGCGCACCGTGAACAGCACCTTCGGGTTTCGTTGGATGCAGGAAGGTGGCACCGAGCGGCAGGTTGTCGATGTCGCTGTTGATGGGCGCCAGATCCTTGTTTCGCTGGATGCTGATCCGGGCAGGGCGGGGGTGGATTTCCGCAAGGCTGTGCTTGCGATCGGCCTTGTTGCCGATCTGCCCTTGCGTGATGAAGGCCCCCTGACGGGTGGGCGCACAAATGTCCATGACGGGGCCACAGACATTGGCAGCGGCGGCGAGCCAATGTTCAACTGGCTTTGCCACGACTGGATTTGGGAAACGGAGGACCGCTCTGCGAGATGACCCAGGGTGCGCGGATGGCATAGGAATTCTGGATCGACCGCGGCGGCATGATCACCGACATTGTTGCGCGTGACCCGGATGGTCGACTGCTGACGCGCAAGCGGCTTTCGGAAAACCCCGAGGACTATGCCGATGCGGCTGTCGCTGGCATCCGCGACTGCCTTGGCCTGCGTGGTGACGAGCCGATTGCCACCGGAACAATCGCTCCGGTCAAGATGAGCACCACGGTCGCGACCGAGGCTCTTCTGGAACGAAAGGGTGAGCGGGTTTTGTTGCTGATCACCGAAGGGTTCCGTGATCTGTTGCGGATTGGCACCCAAGCGCGGCCTGCGTTGTTCGACTGGCATATCTGGCGGCCTGACCTGCTTTACGAACGGGTCGAGGACGTTCCTGGCCGACTGGATGCCGACGGCGAGGAGGCGCGCCCTCTTGACGAAGGCGCCGTCCGGCGCGCCCTTGCCGATGCCCATGCGGCGGGCATCCGTGCGGTGGCGGTGGCGCTGATGCATGGTCACGTCAATCCCGCCCATGAACTGCCGGTTGGCGAGATAGCAGCCGAGATCGGCTACAGCCAGGTGTCGCTGTCGCATCAAGTAAGCCGACTGGCAAAGCTGGTTCCTCGCGGCGACACAACGGTGGTCGATGCGTATCTGTCGCCCGTGTTGGGGCGGTATGTGGCGCAGGTCGAGGCGGCACTGGACATGGGGCAACGTCAGGCGGGCGACAGCACGGCTGCTGTTCATGCAGTCGAATGGCGAGCTGACCGAGGCGGGGCGGTTTCGCGGCAAGGACGCCATCCTGCCAGGCCCGGCAGGAGGTATCGTCGGGATGGTACGGGTTGCCGAGGCGGCGGGTCACCGTCGGCTGATCGGGTTCCACATAGGGGGCACGTCAACCGACGTCAGCCACTATGCCTGTGATTATGAACATTCGTTCGAGACCAAAGTGGTGAGTCTGCGGATGCGTGCGCCCATGATGGACTTCCACACGGTTGCGGCCGGGGGCGGCTCGATCTGTGCGTTTCGCGACGGGCGCTTTCAGGTTGGCCCGAAAAGTGCGGGGGCTGAGCCGGGACTGGCCAGCTATCGGCGCGGCGGGCCTTTGACCACCACCGACTGCAACGTGATGCTCGGGCGGCTTTCTCCGGCGCATTTTCCGTCTGTCTTCGGGCCGAACGGCAATAAGGCGCTGGACGTCGACGTGGTGCGCACGCTTTTTGCCCGACTGGCGGCGGACATCGCGGCCGAAACGGGGCAGCTTGCCGCGCCGGAAATGGTTGCCGAGAGGTTCCTGCGGACCGCCTTCACATCGCCCGAACGCGCGATCTTGTTTGAAAGCCTTTCAGTCGAGGCGATCGGCGGTGGCTCGGACATGCCGCAGTATTCTGTCGGCCGGGCCACGCCAGAACCGGTGGATCACCTCTGGGTCTGGACCGGAGGAGCGTTTGGGCGCGTGCCACTCTTTGACCGGCAAGACTGCGGAACCGACACCCGTATCGAGGGGCCAGCGGTGATCCGTGAAGCGACCGGGACCATCGTCGTTCAACCGGGCTGGGTTGGCCAGGTCGATCCGCATGGCAATCTGATGCTGACGCGAACCGGAGCGGTCACCCGCACACCTGCGTCGGGAACCACGGCCGATCCGGTGCTGCTGGAGGTTTTCAACACCCTCTTCATGTCGGTGGCCGGCGGTGGCCTGATGGCAATGGCGCGATCCGGCGGTTGCGGTTTCTAGAGCCGGTGACGGTGATCACTCTTTGCGGTAGCCGGATCATCCCGCCGTTCGGCGGTGACGGTGGCGGGCCGGGGGCGGTGGGCGAAAACCGGGTGATCTGGCCGGATGGTCGTGTGGAAGGGCTGCGCGGCAACGATGAACACAACCTGTCCGCCGGAGCGGAGTTCGAGAGGCTGACGCCCGGTGGCGGCGGCTGGGGCCGTTAAGGCCTGCCGCCGCCCGTAGCCTCGGTCACCTGATCGGCGGCGGCGCGGACCAGCGCACCGATGCGGGTAGCGTCGGCCAGGCCCATGCGGAAGGCGGGGCCGGATACTGACAGACCCGCCACCGGCTCGCCATAGGCGTTGAAGATCGGGGCCGCGACGCAGCGCATGCCTTCGGCGCGTTCCTGATCGTCGATGGCAAAGCCGCGCTCGCGGGTGCGGGCAAGGTCGCGCAGTAGCGCGGTTTCGCTGGTCAGCGTCAAGGTGGTGAACTTGGGCAAGCCTTGGCGCGCGATGATTTCTCTTGCGCGGTCTTCCGGATACCATGCCAAAAGCGCCTTGCCGATGCCGGAGGAATGCATCGGCCCCTTGGTGCCGGGCGGAAAGAAGGCGCGGATCGCCTCGTGCGTTTCGACCTGCGCCAGAAACAGCACCTCGCCACGCACCTCCATGCCAAGGTTTGCGGTTTCGCCTGTGTCGCGCATAAGCTGGTCCATCGGCTGGCGGGCGCGTTCGACCACCTTTGTGCGACGCAGGAAAGCGGTACCGACGCGAAACGCCCCGGCACCGATGTGCCAGACCTGACCCGGTTCTTCCACCTCGACCATGCCGTGGCTTTGCAGCGTGACGAGCGCGCGGAACACGGTAGCGACGGCTTGGCCGGTTTCTTCGGCCAATTCACTGAGCGTGCGGCCCGGCCCTTGCGCGAGGTGTTCTAAAAGCCCAAGCGCACGGTCAAGCGCCTGCACGGTGTTCTGGTCGGTCTTGTCGTTGAATGCCTTGGGTCGACCGCGCGGTTTGACCGACATTTTTCGCCTCACGTTACGGGCCAGAGGCCGGCTGAAAAACGGCTAGCGTCTGTAATGTTTGAGAAATATCACAGACCGATCTGAATGAAAAACATTTTCGAAAAAATAGGAGATACAGGATGCGTGGCGTAGAAAGAAGCTGTCCCGAAGTGGAGAACCGCCATGTCCTACCAAAATCCTGTTTTCATCCCAGGCCCGACGAACATTCCCGAGAGTGTCCGTAAGGCCTGCGATATGCCGACGATCGACCACCGCTCGCCCGCATTTGCCCGGGTGTTCAAGCCGGCGGTTGCGGGTGTGAAACAGGTGCTGGGCATGGCCGATGGCGAGGTGATTATCCTGCCGTCGACGGGCACGGGCGGTTGGGAAGCGGCGATTTCCAACACGCTGTCGCCGGGCGACACGGTGCTTGCGGCGCGGTTCGGGATGTTTTCGCACCGCTGGATCGACATGTGCCAGCGGCATGGGTTGAAGGTTCAGATCATCGAGACGCCGTGGGGGCAGGGCGCGCCTTTGGGCGAGATTGCTGAGGCGTTGAGGGCAGATGCTGATCACAAGATCAAGGCGGTGCTGGCGACGCACAACGAGACGGCGACGGGCGTGAAATCGGACATCGGCGGCATCCGCCGGGCGATGGGCGACCATCCGGCGCTGTTCTTCGTGGATGGGGTTTCTTCCATCGGGTCGATGCCGTTTGATATGGCTGGGTGGGGCGTGGATATCGCGGTGGCAGGCAGCCAGAAGGGTTTTATGCTGCCTGCGGGGCTTGCGATCCTTGGGGTCAGCCCAAAGGCGATTGCGGCGATGGAGACGGCAAAGCTGCCGAGAACCTTCTTTGATTTCAGGGATATGTTGAAGTCCTACGCGGCGGGTGGGTTTCCCTACACGCCGCCGGTGGGGCTGATCAACGGGCTCGCACATTCGGTGCAGCTTTTGGAGGACGAAGGGCTGGAGGCGGTCTATGCCCGCCATGCGCGCATTGCCGAAGGGGTCCGTCGGGCGATTGCGGCGTGGGGCATGACGCCCTGTGCGGCCTCGCCGGAGCTTTACTCGGATACCGTGACGGCTGTTGTCGTGCCTGCGGGCTGCAACGGTACGGACCTGGTGCAACTGGCCGCATCGAAATACGGCGTCGCGTTTGGCGTGGGCTTGGGCGAGGTTGCGGGCAAGGTGTTCCGCATCGGCCATCTTGGCAGCCTGACGGACGTGATGATGCTGTCGGGTCTGGCGACGGTCGAGATGT
Source organism: uncultured Alphaproteobacteria bacterium (assembly GCA_963822435.1). GTDB lineage: Bacteria > Pseudomonadota > Alphaproteobacteria > Rhodobacterales > Rhodobacteraceae > JAUYQR01. The sequence goes on along the minus strand of CAWGHN010000003.1, from coordinate 133,293 downwards.
GCATGGCCGATCTGGGCTGGCCAATCACCCTCGGTTCAGGTGTTGCCGCAGCGCAGGAGTATTACCGCAACGGGGCGAGGGAGGCGGCGAAAGCCGCAGCGTAAGATGAACGATTTGGCACCTTTGGTTATTCCAACCTTCGATGACGTGATCGCGGCACATGATCGCATTCGTCCCTACATTCATCGCACCCCAGTGTTAACGTCGACTTACTTCAACGAGCTGACCGGGGCGGAGCTGTTCTTCAAGTGCGAGAACTTCCAAAAGGCGGGCGCGTTCAAGGTCCGCGGCGCGTCGAATGCGGTGTTCGGGTTGCGGGACGACCAGCTTGCCAAAGGCGTGGCGACCCATTCAAGCGGCAACCATGCGCTCAGCCTGTCCTATGCGGCGGGGCGGCGGGGGATCCCGTGCAACGTCGTGATGCCGCGCACCGCGCCGCAGGCGAAGAAGGACGCCGTCAGGGGCTATGGCGGGGTGATCGTGGAGTGTGAGCCCTCCACCAGTTCCCGTGAGGCGGTGTTTGCCGAAGTTCAGGCCCGGACCGGGGCGGATTTCGTGCATCCTTACAACGATCCGCGGGTGATTGCCGGGCAGGCGACCTGTTCGCGCGAGTTGATGGAACAGGTGCCTGGGCTGGATGCGATCATCGCGCCTATTGGTGGAGGTGGCATGATTTCAGGCACTTGCCTGACGGTTTCCGCGACCGCGCCGGGGGTTGAAGTCTATGCCGCCGAACCGAAGAATGCCGACGACGCCTTCCGCAGCTTCAAGGCCGGTCACATCATCGCCGACGACGCGCCGGAGACGGTGGCCGATGGGTTGAAGGTGCCGCTGAAGGACCTGACATGGCACTTTGTCAGCCATCATGTGAAAGACGTTTTCACCGCGACCGAAGACGAGATCATCGACGCGATGAAGCTGACGTGGAAGCGGATGAAGATCATCATTGAGGCCAGCTGCGCCGTGCCGCTGGCGACCATTCTGGCCAACCCGGAGGTCTTTCGTGGCCGCCGCGTCGGCGTCATCATCACCGGCGGAAACGTCGATCTGGATACTTTGCCTTGGATGAAAGGGTAACATCATGAACAGCCATTCGAACTTTGCGGGTCTTGAGGTCGGCTATGACATCCCCGCCCTGCCGGGGATGGACGAGACGGACATCCAGACGCCGTGCCTGGTGCTGGATCTGGACGCGCTGGAGCGTAACATCAAGAAAATGGGCGATTATGCCCGCGCCCACGGGATGCGGCACCGGGTGCATGGCAAGATGCACAAGTCTGTGGATGTGGCGCTTTTGCAGGAAAAACTGGGCGGGTCGGTGGGCGTTTGCTGCCAGAAGGTCAGCGAGGCCGAGGTCTTTGCGCGGGGCGGGATCAAGGATGTGCTGGTCAGCAATCAGGTGCGCGATCTGGCCAAGATCGACCGGCTGGCGCGGTTGCCGAAGCTGGGCGCGCGGACGATCTGCTGCGTGGACATGCTGGACAACGTGGCGGACCTGTCAGCAGCGGCCCTTCGCCACGGGACGACGATCGAATGTCTGGTGGAAATCGACTGCGGCGCCGGGCGCTGCGGGGTGAAGACGACGCCGGAGGTTGTGGCGCTGGCGAAGGCGATTGCTGCGGCGCCGGGGCTGAAATTCGCGGGTATCCAGGCCTATCAGGGCGCGATGCAGCATATGGACAGCTATGCCGACCGGAAGGCGAAGATCGACCTTGCGGTGGCTCAGGTCAAGGACGCCGTGGATGCGCTGAAGGCCGAAGGGATCGCCTGCGACATCGTTGGCGGCGGCGGCACGGGGAGCTATTACTTCGAGAGCAATTCGGGCGTTTACAACGAGTTGCAGTGTGGCAGCTATGCGTTCATGGATGCGGACTATGGCCGGATTCTGGATGAGAACGGCAAGCGGATCGACCAGGGAGAATGGGAGAATGCGCTGTTCATCCTGACGAGCGTGATGAGCCATGCCAAGGCCGACAAGGCGATTGTCGATGCCGGGTTGAAGGCGCAGTCGGTGGATTCGGGGCTGCCGGTGATCTATGGGCGGACGGATGTGAAATACGTCAAATGCTCGGACGAACATGGGGTTGTGGACGATCCGCAAGGTGTTCTGAAGGTCAACGACAAGCTGAAGCTGGTGCCGGGACACTGTGATCCGACCTGCAATGTGCATGACTGGTATGTCGGTGTGCGGGGTGGCAAGGTCGAAGTGGTGTGGCCGGTTTCGGCACGCGGCAAGGCGTATTGACGCTGTCTGCACAGCGTCTGGCAAGTGTATGGCAGGCGTATGGCAAACGGACCCGCCGGGAGCCTCCGGCGGGGATATTTTCGGACAGATGAAAGCGGTGGTGGGATGCTGATCGTACCCGAGGGGCTGATTGCGGATCTGGTGTCGCCTGATGATGCGTTTGCGGCGGTGAAGGCGACGTTTGCGGCGATGGCGCGCGGGGAGGCCTACAACTTTCCGGTGGTGCGCGAGGCGCTGGGCGAGGGGCGGCAGTATGGCTTCAAGTCGGGCCTGGACCGGGCGGGTGGGCAGCTTGGCGTGAAGGCGGGGGGATATTTTCCCGGCAACGCGGCGCGCGGGATCATCAACCACCAGTCGACGGTGTTCCTGTTCGACCCGGAGACGGGGCGGCCGACGGCGATGGTGGGGGGCGGGCTGTTGACGGCTTTGCGCACCGCGGCGGCGTCGGCGATTTCGATCGACCGGCTGGCGCGGAAGGATGCGCGGGTGCTGGGGATGGTGGGTGCGGGGCATCAGGCGGGGTTTCAGTTGCGGGCGGCGGCCCGGGTGCGGCAGTTCGACAAGGTGATCGCGTGGAACCTGCATGCCGACATGCTGCCGAAGCTGGGGGCGATTGCGGCGGAGCTTGGCTTGCCGTTTGAGGCGGTCGGGCTGGAACGGATGGTGGAGGCGGATGTGATCATCACCATCACCTCAAGCCCGGCGGCGAGTTTGATGAGCGCCCATGTCGCGGACGGCACGCATCTGGCCTGCATGGGGACCGACACGGTGGGCAAGCAGGAGGTGGAGCCAACGCTTCTTGGGCGCGCCTCGGTGTTTGCCGACGAGATCGCGCAGTCGGTCAGTCTGGGTGAGGCGCAGCATGCGGTGGCGGCGGGGCTCTTGGATGCGACGGCTATCACGCCTTTGGGCGATGTGCTGACCGGGGCGCATCCGGGGCGGGTGTCTGACGCGGAAATCACGCTTTTCGATGGCACCGGAGTCGGGTTGCAGGATCTGGCGGTGGCAGGGGTGGCCGTGAAACGCGCCGAGGAGCGCGGGCAGGGCATCCGCGTCGAGGTCTAAGGGCTTGTAACGGGCACAAGATTCAACGCGGCGCGCTGTTGAACGCGGGCTCGGGTCATGGTCTGAGTTGGCGCGAGGATCGGGGGGCCAAGCGATGCGCGTCTTTATCAACGGGTTCGGGCGGATCGGGCGGTCGGTGCTGCGGGCCTGGGCCAAGGGCGCGGCGCCGGGGATCGAGGTCGTCGGGATAAATGACATCGCCGCGCCCGAAATGTGCGCCTATCTTTTTGAATATGACAGCGTGTTCGGGCCCTGGCCGGGACAGGTGGCGCTGGCGGATGGCGCGCTGGTGGTGGATGGCCGGGCCATTCCGCTGCACCGGACGGCGGATATCTCGGGCCTCGATCTTTCGGGCGTCGATGTGGTGATGGAATGCACCGGGCGGGCCGACCGGCGCGAGGTGGCGGAGCGCGGGCTGATCGCGGGGGCGCGGCGGGTGCTGATCTCTGGCCCCTCGTCGGCGGCGGATGTGACGGTGGTGCTGGGGGCGAACGAGGCGGCGCTGGGTCGCCACCCGATCGTGTCGAACGCATCCTGCACGACGAACGCGCTGGCGCCGCTGGTGCGGCTTTTGCACGAGGGGTGGGGCGTGGTGACGGGGTCGATGACCACGATCCACTGCTATACAGGGTCGCAGCCCACGGTCGATGCGCCGGCGGCGGAGTTTGCGCGAAGCCGCGCGGCGGCCTTGTCGATGGTGCCGACGACGACCTCGGCCCAGCGGTTGCTGGACGTGGTGCTGCCGGAGATCGCGGGGCGGATCGGCGGGTCGGCGGTGCGAGTGCCGGTGGCCTCGGTGTCTTGCGTGGATTTGACGGTTGTCACCGAGCGTGAGGCCTCGGTCGAGGCGCTGAATGTGGCGTTTCGGGCGGCGGGCGGGGTGATTGGCGCGACGGACAGGGCGCTGGTGTCAACCGATTTGCGGGCGCGGAAGGAAAGCATCGTGATGGCCTGCCCCGAGACGCGGGTGATGCCCGCGCGGCTGATCCGGGTGTTTGGCTGGTACGACAACGAATGGGGCTTTTCCAACCGGATGCTGGATGTGGCGCGGTTGATGGCCTGACGCGGTCAGGTGCGGATCACGAAGCCGCGGGCGATGTGGTTGCGCACGAACCAGATCATCGCAAGGCCGGGGATCAGGGAAAACACGGTCATTGCCATGACGAGGCCGATGTCGGTCTGAAACGTGAAAAGCGCGTTGATCGCCATGGTGATCGGTTTTCCGCCGGTCACGGTGAGGATGCGGGCGAACACCACCTCCACCCATGAAAAGATGAAGCAGAAGAAGGCTGTCACGCCGATTCCGGGGGCGATGGCCGGGATCAGGTGACCGATGAAGTAGGACGGCAGGGTGTGGCCGTCGAGGAACGCGGTTTCATCATATTCGCGGGGGACGGCGGAGATGAAGCTTTCCAGAATCCAGATCGCGATGGGCAGGTTGAAGAGACAGTGGACGAGCGCGATGCCCACGGGCGAGTTCACGAGGCCGGCCTGCGCGAAGAGGATGAAGATCGGGAGGGACAGGACGACCGGGGGCGTGACGCGGAAGGCGAGGAGCAGGAAGAGGACGTGGCGGTCGCCGGTGAAGCGGTAACGCGAGAAGGCGTAGGCGGCGGGCAGGCCAGCGGCAAGGCAGAGCGCGACGTTCAGAAGGACGTAGACGAGGGAGTTGGTGATCGAGGCGGTCAGGGTCGGGCTGGCGAAGATGTTGCGGTAGTTGACGAGGCTCCAGTCGCCCACGGTGACGCCGGGATGGTCGAGCGTGGCGGTGAAACTGAGGACCACGGTCTGCGCGAACGGCAGGAGGATGAAGGCCGCGAGGGCCGCGATGGCGAGGGTGCGGACGAGGATCATGTGGTGGCACCGGGGTCGCGGGCGCGGTGGCGCGTGATTGTCAGGAAGGCCCAGACCACGGTGATGACGATCAGGAAGTACACGATCGAGCGGGCGGCGGCGGCGCCGTAGGTGAAGCCCTTGATCTCTTCGCCCAGTTCAAGGGCGAGGAAGGTGGTGGCGCCATCGGGGCCGCCGGCGTTGATCGTGAAGGCCTCGGTGTAGATCATCAGGCTGTCGACGAAGCGCAGCAGGAACACGATGCCGAGCGCGGTGGTGATGCGCGGCAGTTCGATGTGGCGGAAGACGGCGAGGCGGGAGGCGCCGTCGATCGCGGCGGCCTGGTAGTAAGGGCGGGGGATGCCGGAGAGGGCGGCGGTGGCGAGGATCACGACGAGACCCGTCCAGTGCCAGGTGTCCATCACGACGAGGAGCGCCCAGGTGTGGAGCGCGGTGAACTTGTAGTCGAAGTCGATGCCTTGGGCGACCATCGCGCGGCCGAGGGGGCCGGTGTCGGGGTTGATCAGACTGAGCCACATCATCGGGATCATGTTCCACGGCACCACGAGAGGGACGGCGACGAGGAGGAGGATGGCGGTGCCGGCGCGGCCCGATCCGGCGATGAGGACCGCGATGGCAATGCCGAGGGGGATCTGCACGGCGAGGACGGTGGCGGAGAAGAGGAGGCTGCGGGCGAGGCTGGCGTGGAAGCGCGGCGAGGCGACGAGGTCGGCATACCATTCGGTGCCGATCCAGTAGGCCTGTTCGAGCGAGAAGATGTCGTGGAAGGAGAAGTTCAGCACCGAGACGAGGGGGATCAGGCCGACGAAGGCCATGACCGCACCGGCGGGAACGAGAAGGAGCCAGGCCCGGTTGTCGAGGGGCTTCATGGCGAGGGGAACGGGGCGATCATGGGGCCCAGTGTTGGGGGTTTCAAGGGCGGTGGCAAGGGGTGGGACGGGCGTGTCCCACGGTGGGACATTTTGCAAGGCCAGCAAGATCATGGCGTTGCGGGCTGCGGTAAGGGGTTGTTAGCCAACTTTGTGGGGGCGGGGCGGGTGGCAGGGTGCGGGACTGGAGGGTTTCACACCCTCCAGACCTCCCGTGGGATATTTGGGCAAAGAGGAAGTTCGGGGGGCTGGTGTGGCGCCGAGTTCGGGCAGCGGCGCTTGATGGCGGATCAAGGCGGAGGCGGGCCGGCGCAAGGGTGAGGCGACCGGGGGGCGGTTGTGGTGCCGGCTGGCCGGTGCCGATACCGGTCTGCGTGTGACGACGGCCATCGTGCCGCGTGGCTGTTCGGGGCATGTCGGCGCCATTGTGCCGCGGGATTTCAGACGGCGCCGTCATCTTCGATGTTGAGGATGGTGCCGCAGGCCTTGCAATGCACGGCGTCGTGGTCGTGGCGGCGCAGGCCGCAGGTCGGGCATTTGTGGTCGACCTTGCTTGGGCGCAGCATGACCTGGATCAGGCGCAGGAAAAGGGAGATGCCGAAGATCATGATGATCACGGCGAGAAGCTTGCCGCTTTCACCCACGAGGGTGACGTCGCCGAAGCCGGTGGTGGTGAGGGTGGTGACGGTGAAGTAGAGCGCGTCGAGGTAGGTGGCGATCTTGGGGTTCACCGGGCTTTGCAGTTCGTAGACCAGTGCGGTCATCAGGAAGACGAAGATCAGGAGGTTGAGGGCGGCGCGCACGGTGCTTTGGTTCTCATGGAAGAACGCCCAGTCCTGCCTGAGCTGGCGCAGCGTCTGCGGCGAGTGGAGCGTGCGGTAGAGGCGCAGGACCCGGAGGAAGGCCAGACCTTCGCCGTAGAGGGGCGCGAGGAGCGAGACCACGACCGCGATGTCGGCAAGACCGTAGGGGGTGAGGAGATCCTTCAACGGGCGCGGCGAGATCCAGAGCCGCGCGGCGACATCAACGAGGTAGACGACGCCGATGATGGCGTCGATGGTCTCGGTCTTGGCGCCACGAGCGATGAACGAGGTGCCGATCAGGAAGGCGATGGTCAAGAGGTCGAAGGCGAGCAGGCCGTAGCGGAACCGGTCGGCGGCGTCGGTCTGGCCTTCGTAGAGGGTGCGCAGGCGGGTGCGGAGGGACATACGCCTTCGGTCCTAGCGGGTTTCGTCTTTGCCGGGGATCAGGCCGTAGCGCGCGGCAACCCGCCAGACATGGGCGGGGACCATGTTCTTCATGCGGGCGGGGTGGGCGCGGCGGAGGTGGAGGATGGTTTCGATGGCCTTCATCTCGACTCTCGTGCGGGCGAATTCGAGGCCCTTGGGGCCGGTGAAGCGTTGCAGGCGACCGACCAGGGGGCGGAGCCAGTTCGGCATCCGGCGCAGCGGCAGGCCGCCGGCGGCGCGGGCGGTGTTTTCCATGAAGCCGCGCACCGCCCCATCGCGCTTGCCGGAGGAGGTGAGGGGCCGGGTGGTGAGGCGGGGTTCGATGAGTTCGAGGAGGTCTGCGCCACGCTGGTTGCGGGTGATGAGCCATTGGTCGCCGTCGCCGCCCATGTAGCCCACGGTGATGTCGGCGAGGCGGTTGGTGTAATCGACGCAGGTCTTGCAGGTGAGGGGGAAGAAATCGGGGGGAAGCTGGCTGATCGGGAGTTGCAGGAAGGGGATCAGTTTCGTGGGGCGGCCATCGGTGAAGCGAAGCTCGACGCGGAAGTCGGTGCGAAATTCGAGGTAGCTGACGGTGTCGGGGTAGGGATCGAGAAGGTTGAGGAAGGTGTGGAAGTTTTCGGTGGTGGTGTTGTCGGAGCAAGGGGTGCCGATGACGTGGATGGCGTCAAAGCCGAGGGTCTTTTCGAGGGCGCGCAGGGCGTAGACCTGACAGGGGATGCCGATGAAGGCGATGCGTTTGTGGCCGGCGGCGCGGGCGGGTTCCAGAAGGGCCACGGTCGGGGCGTAGCCCATGCGCATGCCCCGCGCCTCGGCCATTGCGGCTGCATCGGTGATGATGACGGGCAGGGGTTTCCATGTGTCGGACGGGTCTGGGGCGACGGTAAGGACGGCATCGACCGCGCCGGTTTCGAGAAGGGTGGCGGCGAGGGTGGTGGTGATGCCGGTCCATTGCGCGCCGGGGGCCGGGGGGGAAAGCCGAGCGCGCTGCATGGTGAGGGTGACGCCGAAGAACGCCTCGTCGCCCAAGGCGGGGTCGGCTTCGCGGCCGTGGGCGCTGCGTTCGAGGGCGGGGTAGTCGGGGGCGATGAACTGGCAGGCGCGACCGCAGGCGCGGGGGTCGGCCATGCGCGAGACGCCGCAATCGGTGCAGAGGCCGGGGCGTGGGGCGCCGGAAAGTGCGGGCGCGGAAAGGCCGGATCGGGCGAGCATGGGCACCTTGCAGGAACGGTCATGTTGTCAGGCGAGACTGACAGTTGCGGCGAAATCGCGCCAGAGTTTTGCGCCTTGGGGGATTGTTTTGCCGCAGGCCTTGTATTTTCGGCGAAAAAGGTGCATGTGGCCTGTGCGAACACTTTCTATCGACCTCTGTTTCCTTCGCGGCTTCAGACTACTCGATCTTGAGGGGACTTAGCCGGGCCACCGCATGCTGCGGGTGGCGATACTAGAAGGAGACATCACGATGGCCAAAGGCACCGTGAAATGGTTCAACGCCACCAAAGGTTTCGGTTTTATCGCTCCGGAATCGGGCGGCAAGGACGTGTTCGTCCACGTCACCGCTCTTGAGCGCGCTGGCATCCGTCAGCTGAACGACGGCCAAGCCGTGACGTTCGACATCGAATCCGGCCGTGACGGTCGCGAATCGGCTGTGAACCTCGCTCTGGCGTAAGCCATTCCAGCGATCTGAAATTTGAAACGGGGGTAGTGCAAGCTGCCCCCGTTTTGCATTTGCGGGTGTCGCCCTCCCCTTGGCGGGGAGGGCCGTCGCGTCAGTGGTCGGCGGCCATTGCCGCGCCCTTGGCTTCGGCGACCGAGCCCTTGGCGCCGTTGAAAAAGGCGTTCAGGAGGACGGCGGCGACCGAGGCGAGGAGGATGCCGCTTTCGATCAGCGGGTGGATGTCGTGGGGCATCCACTGCTTGAAGTTCGGCGCGATGAGCGGGATCATTCCGAAGCCGAGCGAGACCGCCACGATGAAGAGGTTGTTGCGGTTGGTGGCGAAGTTGACGCCGGCGAGGATACGGATGCCGGTGGCGGCAACCATGCCGAACATCACGAGACCAGCGCCCCCAAGCACCATCGTCGGGACGGATTCCACCAGCGCGCCCATCTTCGGCACGAGGCCGAGGACGATCAGGATGATGCCGCCCGCAACGCAGACGAAGCGGCTTTTGATGCCTGTCACGCCGACGAGGCCGACGTTCTGGCTGAACGAGGTGTAGGGAAAGGTGTTGAAGATGCCGCCGATCAGGGTGCCGAGGCCGTCGGTGCGGAGGCCTGCGGAGAGCATCGGCTGGGTGACAGGTTTGCCGGTCATGTCGCCAAGGGCGAGGAACATGCCTGTGCTTTCGATCATCACCACGATCATCACGAGGGTCATGGTCACGATCATCACGAGATCGAAGGTCGGTGTGCCGAAGTGGAACGGCGTGATCAGGCCGAACCACGACGCCTCGGCCACCTTGCCGAAGGACATGGCACCGATGGCGAAGGCGATCACCGCGCCGATGACGATGCCGAGGAGGACCGAGATGTTGGCGATGAAGCCACGGCCGAAGCGCGCGATCAGGAGGATCGAGATCAGCACGATGGCGGACACGAGGATGTTGCCCAAGGGTGCGTAGGCGGGGTTGTTGACCTTGGCCGCGAGGGCGAGGCCGGGCGGGATGTCCGGGATGCCTGCGGTGCCAGCGGCCGCGGCGTCGGTCACGGCCTTCAGCCATTCGGCGTGGGCGGGGTCGACGATCTGCGGGGCGGTCGGTCCGACGGGGTTGCCGAAGATCCAGTTGATGCCGATGCGCATCAGGCTGACGCCGATCACGAGGATGATGGTGCCGGTGACAACGGGCGGGAAGAAGCGCAGGAGGCGCGAGACGAGGGGGGCGATCAGGATCGAGATCACGCCTGCAGCCATGATCGCGCCGAAGATGGCGCGCGCGCCCTCGGCACCGGGGGTGGCGTTGGCCATCGCGACCATCGGGCCGACGGCGGCGAAGGTGACGCCCATCATGACGGGCAGCTTGATGCCGAACCACTGGGTCGCGCCCATCGACTGGATCAGCGTGACGAGGCCGCAGACGAAGAGGTCGGCCGAGATCAGGAAGGCCACATCGGCGGGTTCCAGTTTGAGCGCGCGGCCGACAATGAGCGGCACCGCGACGGCACCGGCATACATCACCAGCACATGCTGCAGGCCGAGTGTGAACAGCTTTGGCGGAGCGAGAACCTCGTCCACCGGATGAGTGGGTGTCATGGGTGTATTTCCTTGTCCCTCGGGGCGTTTATGTTCGCGCCGTCTTCGCACTGCCCCAAGGGTGCGATCCGGTTAGGGCGCGCCGGTCAGGGCGCAAGCACCGTCCACGGTTGGGCGTAACGGTATTCTTCGAGGTTGGGCGTCGGGCCGATGCGGTCCATCACCGCAAAGAGGCCGGGCGCGGCGAGCGGGGTCAAGACGCCGTGCCATGTGCCGCGGTGCAGGTTTATCCCTTGCGCACCATTTGTCAGAAACGCGCGGGGGGCTGCCTGCGGACTGGGCGCCACGATGACGAGGAAGGGATCGGCGGTCATCGGCAGGAAGGCCTGGCTGCCCTCGGGGTGACGTTCGATGAGGTCGAAGGTGTAGGGCAGCGCGCGGGGGGCGGCGCGGAAGATCGAAATGCCGGCGCGGCCCGGTTCGGGGCCGAAATCGAGGGCCGCGCGGTCGTGGTGGCGCTGGCAGAGGCCCGCGTTGATCAGGCGGTGGTCGCCGGTGGCGTCGAGGACGTCGCCGAAGGGGGCGAAGGCTGCGGCGGTGAGGGGTTCGGGGTGGAGGATCATGCCGCAGCACCTGTGGCTGGCGGGGATGCGAGGGGTTTCATACCCCTCGCGCTCCGCTGTTCAAAAGCGAGGGGTTTCACACCCCTCGCGCTCCCCGTGGGATATTTGTGGACAGATGAAATCATCTTGGCGGGCCGAAGGCGCCGGGGCCGCGGAGGCGTGCGTGGCGGTTGACGTCCTTGTAGAGCAGGTAGCGGAACGGACCGGGGCCGGCGGCGATGCAGGCTTGCGGGCAGTAGGCGCGGAGCCACATGAAATCGCCGGCCTCGACCTCGACCCAGTCCTGGTTGAGTTTGTAGGCGGCGCGGCCTTCGAGGACGAAAAGGCCGTGTTCCATCACATGGGTTTCCTCGAACGGGATGCGGCCGCCGGGTTGCAGGGTGACGATGTTCACATGGGCGTCGTGGCGCAGATCGGCCGGATCGGTGAAGCGGGTGGTGGCCCAGGCGCCGCCCGTGTCGGGCATGGCGATGGGGGTGAGGTCGCGTTCGTTGATGACGATGCGGTCGGGGAGCGGCACGCCGGGGGCGGGTTCGTAAAGCTTGCGCAGCCAGTGGAAGCGGGCGGGAGTGCCGCCTTCGGCGTGGAGCGCCCATGGCGTGCCGGGGGGGATATAGGCGTAGGCGCCTGCGTCCATCTCGTACCCCTCGCCGCCGATCGTCAGGGTGGCGAGGCCATCGGTGAAGAAGAGCCAGTGTTCGGCGCCTTGTTCGGCATCGGGGGCGTCGGAGCCGCCGCCGGAGGCAACCTCCATCACATATTGGCTGAAGGTTTCGGAAAAGCCGGTGAGGGGGCGGGCGATGAGCCAGAGTTTGGTTTTCGTCCAGCCCGGAAGGTAGCTGGTGACGATGTCGGAAAAGCAGCCTTTGGGGATGAAGGCGTAAGCGGTGGTGAAGACGGCGCGGGCGGTCATCAGTTGCGTCTGGGACGGCAGGCCGCCCGTGGGAGAATAGTAGCCGGTCATGGCAGTTGGTCCTTCAGGCGCAGGGTGGCGATGCGCTCCACCTGGGCGCAGGCGGTGGTGAATTCGGTGGCGGTGTCGTTGGCGAGGCGGGTCTGGAAGGCCGCAAGGATGGTGGTCTTGGTGTTGTCGCGGACGGCGATGATGAACGGGAAGCCGTGTTTGGTGGTGTAGGCGGTGTTGAGGCGCTGGAAGGCGGCGCGCTCGGTGTCGGTCAGGGCGTCGAGCGCGGCGCTGGCCTGTTCGGCGGTGCTTTCCGGGGTGAGGCGCTTGGCGGCGGCGAGTTTTCCGGCGAGATCGGGGTGGGCCTTGAGGACGGCGAGGCGTTCGTCCGGCGAGGCGGTGCGGAAGACGCGGGCGAGGGCGTTTGCGAGGCCCGTGGCGCTGTCGTGGGCGGGGCCAAGTTCGAGAGCGTGGGCGCGGGTGGCGACCCAGGGGGAGTGTTCGTAGACGGCGCCGAAGCGTTCGGTGAAACGCGCGAGGCTCATTGCGCTGGGGCGTTCGATGCGGCGGTGGGGGTGGGTGATGGCCCAATGCGCGGCGATGTCGCGGCGGGCGGCGAACCATGCGCCGCCTTTGGCCGCGACGTGGTCGAGGAAGCGAATGAGGCCCGCGATCTTGCCGGGGCGGCCGATCAGGCGGCAGTGAAGGCCGATGGAGAACATCTTGGGGCGGCCTGCGCTGCCTTCGGCGTGGAGCGTGTCGTAGGTGTCTTTCAGGTATTGGAAGAACTGTTCGCCGGTGGTGTAGCCCGGTGCGGTGGCGAAGCGCATGTCGTTGGCTTCGAGCGTGTAGGGCAGGATCAACTGGTCGCGGTCGCCGACCTCCAGCCAGTAGGGCAGGTCGTCGTCGTAGGTGTCGGAGATCCAGTCGAACTGGCCGGTTTCGGCGGTGAGGCGGACGGTGTTGAGAGAGGAGCGGCCGGTATACCAGCCGCGCGGCGGGGTGCCCGTCAGTTCGGTGTGCAGGCGGATGGACTCGGCGATCTGGGCGCGTTCTTCGGCCTCGGGCATGTCGCGGTGGTCGATCCACTTCAGGCCGTGGCTGGCGACCTCCCACCCGGCGTCCTGCATGGCGGCAAGCTGTTCGGGGTTGCGGGCGAGGGCGGAGGTGACGCCGTAGATGGTGACGGGAAGCTGGCGTTCGGTGAACAGGCGGTGCAGGCGCCAGAAACCGGCGCGGGCGCCATAGTCATAAAGCGATTCCATGTTCCAGTGGCGCTGGCCGGGCCAGGGCTGCGCGCCGGCGATGTCGGACAGAAAGGCCTCAGACTGGCCGTCGCCGTGCAGGATGTTGTTTTCGCCACCCTCTTCGTAGTTCAGGACAAGGCTTATCGCGACCTTGGCGCCGCCGGGCCATCTGGCATCGGGCGGGTTGGGGCCGTAGCCGCGAAAATCACGGGGGTAGCGGTTCATGGCGGTCTCCTGTCGCGTTATTCGAGCCTAGGGCATAATGAGTGGGCGGTTTATCAAGATTTGGCTGAAGGTGCTATGACGGGGTTGACTGGTCGCTTGTTGCGCGAATTCGTGGCTTAGTGCCGACAAAGACCCCGGACGGAGGCGTGAGATGGGACGTTTGACGACGCATGTGCTGGATACCGCGCGGGGCAAGCCTGCGGCGGGGGTGAAGATCACCTTGTATCGGATCAGCGGGCAGAGCCACCGGAAGATCGCCGAGACGGTGACGAACGGCGACGGGCGGACGGATGCGCCGATGCTGGAGGGGGCGGCGCTGACGGTGGGCCGCTATGAGCTGGTGTTCGCGGCGGGGGCTTATCTGCGCGACACGGGGCAGGCGGCCGGCGAGGTGCTGTTTCTGGACGAGATCCCGATCCGGTTCGGGGTGGCGGATGCAGGGCAGCACTATCATGTGCCGCTGCTGATTTCGGGCCATGCCTATTCGACCTACCGGGGGTCGTGACGACACGAAAAGGTCACGATTCCAGCCCTTGCGGTGGCGCAGAGAACGGAGTTTTCTGGGACTGGTTTTAAACGGTCAGGAGAGCCGCATGTTTCGGATGACAACGTATTTGACTGCGCCCGCGCTGGTCATGCTGATGGGCGGCACGGCCGAGGCGGCGTTGACCGCCGATCAGGTCTGGCAATCGTGGAAGAATGCGGGCGCGTTGGCGGGGCTGACGGTATCGGCGGCGACCGAGAACAGCGATGGCGGAGTGCTGACGCTGAACGGCGTGAAGATCGCGCCCGAGGGCAGTGCCGGGCTGACGATTTCGGACATGGTCATGACCGAGCAGTCGGACGGATCGGTGCTGATTGCGCCGGGGGCTGACATTGGCGCCGACATGGCCGGCGAGGGCACGGCGGGATCGGTCAAGCTGACGCATGACGGGCTGGTGATGACCGCGCGCGAGGGCGAGGCGGGGGCGCTGGTCTATGACTATGCGGCGGCGTCGCTGAACGTGGCGTTCACGTCGAGCTATCCGGCGACGTCATTTGACGGGACCGATGCGGGCGAGGCCACATCCAAAGGGACGGTGGGGTTCACCGATCTGGCGGGCAGCTACAGCGACACACCCGGCGCGAACCGCGCGTTCGGCTTTGCGCTGGCGGCGTCGAAGATTGCCTATGACATCAATTCGGGCGACCCGGGGTTGAAGATGACGACCGCCTCGATCAGCGAGACGGCGGATGTGGCGATGAGTGCTGCCGTGACGCTGCCCATGACGGTCTCGCTGCTGGCGATTGCCTCGTCAGCCGATTTTGGCAAGGCGCTGGAAGAGGGGATGGCTGTCACGATCACGACCAAGCAGGGCGCATCAAGCGGCACGGCAAGCCAGGAGGACCAGATCTTCCCGTATCAGATGACCTTCAACGCCGGACCGGGAGAGGGCACGGGGGAGTTCAACAAGGACCGGTTCAGCGTGCGGTCAACCGGAGAGGGGCTGGCGGTCGACCTGACGTCGAACGCGGTTCCGGTGCCGGTAAAGGTTAGCATCGGGCCGGTGGAGGTGGGCATGACCGCGCCGGTGATGGCGGCAGAGACGGCGGGGGATTACGGGCTGACGTTGAAGCTGAGTGGCGTGACGGTGAACGAGGAGACCTGGGCGCTGCTGGACCCCGGAGCCGCGTTGAAGCGCGACCCGGCCGACCTGTCGATCGACGTGGCGGGCAAGGCGAAGGTCGATTTCATCGCGCTGCTGGCGGCGGAAGAGGCCGGGATGACCGAAGTCACGCCGCCCGCGCCGGAGACGCTGGATATCCGCGACCTGACGCTGAAGATCGCGGGGGCGGCGTTTGCCGGGGTGGGGGCGTTTACGTTTGACAATTCGGGCGGCGCGCCAATGCCGATTGGTGAGGCGAACGTGACGCTGACCG
This sequence comes from uncultured Alphaproteobacteria bacterium, assembly GCA_963822435.1. Classification (GTDB taxonomy): domain Bacteria; phylum Pseudomonadota; class Alphaproteobacteria; order Rhodobacterales; family Rhodobacteraceae; genus JAUYQR01. Next base: position 117,921 of record CAWGHN010000003.1, on the reverse strand, counting down.
GGGGCAATGCGCTGATCGACGGGCTGATCGCGACGGGCATCATCACCGAGGAAGACGCGATGGGCGTGCGGATGATGATGGGCGGGTTCATGTCGCCGGGGGCGAACCCGGACGAGCTGACCTCGAAGATCGAGGCGAAGGCCGGGGGCGAGATCACCGTCAACGGGCAGCGTGTGCAGTAAGTGTGGCAGGGGGCGTTCCGCCCCCTCGCCCGTGCCGGGCTCACCCCCTGAGGATACTTGTGGACAGATGAAAGGCGAGGCTTCGGGTCCCGCCTTTTTCAGGTGCCTTCGGTGGCGCGGCGCAGTTCGTCGCGGATGCGGGTGGCCATGTAATCGGTAAAGAGGCGGACCTTTGGGTCTTTCAGGCGGCGATGCTGGCTGAGCGAGGAAAGCTGGGTTGGCAAGGGGGGCGTGGCGGTGGCGACGGGGACGAGGCGGCCTGCGCGCAGGTGGTCGGCCACCTCGAACACAGGTTTCAGCACGATGCCGCGACCGTCGAGCGCCCAGCCGGTGAGCACGTCGCCGTCGTCGGATTCGAAGGGGCCGGAGATTTCGAACCGGCGCGGGCCTTCGGGGGTGGCGAGCGCCCACTGGAATTCCTTGGCGCCGGGGAAGCGCAGGTTCAGGCAATCGTGCTTGTCGCGGACAAGCGCGGTGCCGTCCTCGGGCATGCCGCGCCGCGCGATGTAGGCGGGGGCGGCGCAGAGGAGGCGGGGGCAATCGGCGATGGTTTTCACCTTGAGGGTGCTGTCGTCGAGGAGGCCGAGGTGGAAGGCGACGTCGATGCCTTCGGCGACCACGTCGATGATGCGGTCGGACAGCCGCAGGCGGACGTCGATCAGGGGGTAGAGATCCTTGAAGGCCGGGACGTGGGGCGCGATGAAGCGCCGGCCAACGCCGAGGGGTGCCGAAATGAAGATCGTGCCGCGCGGGTTTTGCGTGACATCCATCACCGCAGCTTCGGCATCGTCGATCGCCTCGAGCACGCGGCGAGCGCCATCGTAGAAGATGCGGCCGTTCTCGGTGGGTTGCAGCGAGCGGGTGGTGCGGTTGAAGAGCCGCACGCCGAGGTGCTTTTCCAGTTCCGAGATGCGGGCGGAGGCCACGGCGGGCGACGTGCGTTGATCGCGCGCGGCGGCGGACATGCTGCCCAGATCGTAGACGCGGACGAACATGCGGATGTTGTTCACGTAGGACATGGGCGATTGTTCGTTACGGGTTGAAAGTGATGCGGCGTTTAGATGGATTAACAGAAGAGTTCCCGGCAGTATAGCGTTTCGGGACATACGGGGAGCGGCGCGATGTATGACTGGGTGGTTCTGTGGGAATGGATCGAGATCGCGGCGCGCTGGACGCATGTGATCACGGCGATCGCGTGGATCGGATCTTCGTTCTATTTCATCGCGTTGGACCTTGGCTTGCGCAAGACGCCCAGCCTGCCGCCACTTGCCTATGGCGAGGAATGGCAGGTGCATGGCGGGGGGTTCTACCACATCAACAAATACCTCGTGGCGCCGGAGATGATGCCGGAGCACCTGACCTGGTTCAAATGGGAGAGCTATGCGACCTGGCTTTCGGGGTTCGCGATGCTGGTGCTGGTGTATTACCTCGGCGCGGAGATGTTCCTGATTGATCCGGCGGTGATGGAACTGGAGGTCTGGCAGGCGGTGGCGATCTCGCTTGCGTCGCTGGCGTTTGGCTGGGTGGCCTACACGACGTTGTGCCGGGTGTTCGTGAACGCGAACCAGACGGTGCTGATGGTGGCACTGTTTGGGGTGCTGGTGGGGATGGCGTGGTTTTACACGCAGGTCTTTTCCGGGCGGGCGGCGCTTTTGCATCTGGGCGCGTTCACCGCGACGATCATGAGCGCCAACGTGTTCATGGTGATCATGCCGAACCAGCGGATCGTGGTGGCCGACCTGAAGGCGGGGCGGGTGCCGGACGCGAAATATGGCAAGATCGCCAAGCAGCGCAGCACGCACAACAACTACCTGACGCTGCCGGTCGTGTTCCTGATGCTGTCGAACCACTATCCGCTTGTTTTCGCGACGCGAATACAATTGGATCATCGCGAGCCTCGTGTTCCTGATGGGCGTCACGATCCGGCACTGGTTCAACACCAAGCACGCGCGCAAAGGCAATCCGCACTGGACCTGGGGGGTGACGGTGATCCTGTTTCTGATCATCGCGTGGTTGTCGACGGCGCCGATGCGGGTGGCGGCTGGCGAGGCCAGTTTGCGCGGCGAGGCGCTGCGGCTGGCGAGTGCGGAGGGGTTCAGCGAGGTGGTGGGCATCGTGCAGGGGCGCTGTTCGATGTGCCATGCGGCGGAGCCGGGGTATGAGGGGGTCTACTGGCCGCCGAAGGGGGTGGTGCTGGAGACGGAGGCGCAGATCGCGCATGAGGCACGGCGGATCTATCTGCAGGCGGGGGTGACCCATGCGATGCCACCGGCGAACCTGAGCTACATGGAGCCGGAGGAGCGGGCGGCGATCGTGCGCTGGTTCCGGAGTGTGGGGGTGGACGATCCGGTGTGAGGGTCAGGGTTCGGTGCGGGCCGGGTTTTCGCGGTTCTTTCGGTAGGACTTGAGGCCCGGAAAGGGTGGGAGCCAGGCTTCGCGGCGGATGGTCCACAGTTCGTAAGTCGGGCGGAACTGGTTTGGTTCGTCGAAGGAGCCGAGGTTGATCCCGATCTCGTCGCCGATCCGGGCAAAGACCGGGGAGCCGCAGGCGGGGCAGAACGACCGGTCCTGAAAGCTGTGCCAGATACCGGTGATGGTCACTGCGTCGGCGGGGAAGATCGCCGAGGCGTGGAAGGGTGCGCCGTGGTTCCTGCGGCAGTCGAGGCAGTGGCAGATGCCGACGCGCCAGGGAGTTCCCGTTGCGGTGACACGGAGCGCGCCACAAAGGCAGCCGCCGGAGACGGTTTCCATCTTAATCCCCCAGTTTGGCGTGAACCTCGTCAAGATCAACCGGGCCTTTCGGCAGCTTGTTCCCCGGATTGTCGAAATCGTAGCGGAAAAGCTGGAAGTCGCGTTTGTAGATTTCCCACATCAGGTGCATCGAGAGATCGTCGAAATACGCCTCGACCGGGTGGGCGCGGGCGGGACCGTGGCCTTCGCTTTCGTTGAAGCGGGGGATTGCCTTGAGGTCGACGGGGTGCGTGACGGTGATGTTGTCGAGCACGGCCTGCATGCCGGTGTTGAAATCTTCGGTGAAGAAGATGTGGTTGTAGCGCCCGCCGTTGACGATGAAGGTCGAGACATGGCCCGCCATCGCGGACCAGTGGATGTCAGGCTCCATCGGTTTTTTGAAGCGGATGGTGTCGCGGGCGAACAGAAGGAATCGGCGGAAGCTGGCGATCTGGTCGAAGTCCTGCTTGCCGTCCTCACCCCCGACCTCGATCCCGTATTTCTGCATGAGGAGGGGCACGAGGTTGCCACGGTAGCGTTTGCCGTTCCTTTGGATGCCGCAGATCTTGTCGAAGAACGAACTGAGGATGCGGGTGTAGGGGTTGCGCACGCAGGTGAAGGCGTAGGATCGGTGGCCACGCACGTTGCGTTCGATCTTATGCTGGCTGCCCTCCATCGCCCATTTGTGCATCCCGGCGGTGGCGTCGTGGATGTCACCGTCGTAGAAGCGGCCGTGATCGGAGTAGAACATGATCTGGCCAATGGTCGAGCAGGCACATTTCGGCACGACGCGGTAGACGACGCTTTCGCTTTCCGTCATCCAGGTGCCGGGAAACCCCATGCCAAAACCCCTACCAGCCTGTAACCATGCGTTGCGCCGTTGAAACAGAATTACCCCGAAAAGCAAAGAAATTCTGTATTTTCAACGCAAGGTGGATCAGTTTAGTGCAACAGTCCATGAGACTTTGGGGAAACCGCCGACCGGCATGACGAAGATCGCCTATATCCTGCTGTGTCACAAAGACCCCGAGGGGATCATCGCGCAGGCTGTTCGCCTGACGGCGGCGGGTGACTTTGTTGCCATTCATTTCGATGCGCGCGCCAGTGCACGCGACCATGACCGCATCCGTGCGGCGCTGTCGGGGAACCCTTCGGTCGCGTTTGCGCGGCGGCGGGTGAAGTGCGGCTGGGGCGAGTGGAGCCTTGTGGCGGCCACGCTTGAGGCGGTGCGGGCAGCGGTTGCGGCGTTTCCGCAGGCCACGCATTTCTACATGCTGTCGGGCGACTGCATGCCGATCAAGACGGCGGAGTATGTGCGCGGATTTCTGGAGAGCGACGAGGCGGATTATATCGAAGCCTTTGATTTCTTTGACAGCGACTGGATCAAGACCGGGATCAAGGAAGAACGGCTGATCTATCGCCACTGGTTCAACGAGCGCGGTCGCAAGGCGTGGTTCTACCGTTCGATGCAGTTGCAGGCGTCGCTGGGGTTGGCGCGCAAGGTGCCGGCGGATCTGCGCATCCAGATCGGCAGCCAGTGGTGGTGCCTGCGGCGGCGCACGGTGGAGGCGGTGCTGGCGTTTTGCGACAAGCGGCGCGATGTGGTGCGGTTTTTCGCGACGACGTGGATTCCGGACGAGACGTTCTTTCAGACCATCGTGCGGCATCTGGTGCCGGACCGGGAAATCCGGTCGCGGACGCTGACGTTCCTGTTGTTCAGCGATTATGGGATGCCGGTGACGTTCTATGACGATCACCATGACATGCTGCTGACGCAGGATTTCCTGTTTGCGCGCAAGATCAGCGCCGACGCCAGGCGGTTGAAGCAGCGGCTGGGAGAGCTTTATGCCGAAACCGGGCTGACCTTTCGCACCTCGGGTGAGGGCAAGCGGCAGTTTCAGTTCCTGACCGGGCGGGGCCGGATCGGGCGCCGTTTCGCGCCTCGGTTCTGGGAGGCGGAGACGACGATCGGGCGGGACCGGACGCTGATGATGGTGACGTGCAAGAAATGGCATGTCGCCAAGCGGCTGGTCGACCGGGTGCGCAGCGTGACCAACCTGCCGGCGGTCGACTACCTGTTCAACGAGGCGGACACGGCGTTGCCGGACCTTGGCGGAATCCAGACCACGCTGGAAAAGCGGCTGCGGCATCGGCGGGCGCTGGTGCGGATGCTGTTTGATTACTGGCAGACCGACCGGCTGGTCTTGTGCGTCGACCCGGCCAACACCGAGTTGATGCAGGATTTCCACAGCGACCGCGCCACGGTGCGTATCCTGGAGATCGAATGCGAGTTCACCGACGATTACCTGATCGGCCATGCGGCGCGGGTGGGGCTGGCAAGCGAGCGCACGCCGCGGGCCACCATCGACCGGCTGTTGCCGACGATCCGCTATGACGTGAAGTTTGAAAGCGAGCGCATTCGCGACCTGAACCTGCCGGGGTATGCGCGGATCAGGCAAGGGGCGAGCGTGGATGAAAACACCTTGCCGCTGGCGGAATTTCTGGACATTCCGGTCGAGAAGGCGCGCGAGATCGCAGCGACCGATTACCTTTTCGTGGATTGAGACCGATGGCATATACCTATGATCCGACCAACATCTTCGCCCGCATCCTGCGCGGCGAGATTCCGAACAAGACGGTGATGGAGACGCCGCACACGCTGGTGTTCCACGACATCCACCCACAGGCGCCGGTGCATGTGCTGGCGGTGCCGAAGGGGGCGTATGTGACGTTTGACCATTTCGCCGCCGAGGCATCGGCAGAGGAGATGGTGGATTTTCACCGCACGGTGGCGAAGGTTTGCGAGATATTGGGCTTGGCGGGGCCGGATGGCTATCGCGCGATCACCAATGCGGGCGCGCATGGGATGCAGGAGGTGCCGCATTACCATCTGCATATTCTGGGCGGGCGGGTGCTGGGCCGGCTGGTCGAGCGCGACTGAAGGCGCAAGGATCGGGTCGATCCGTCGGTCAAGGTGGGGCACCTTTCGTGCAAGCGCACGGAGGATGACATGCGGTTTGTGGCGATACCGACAGATGTGGTGGCAGCGTATCGGGCCGGTGCGCCCGATGCCAACGGGCAGGTGCCGGAGCGGCAGGTGGCTGTCGGGGCGGGCAATCCGTGCCGGCATTGTCTGGGCCTGATTGCTGAGGGGGCAGAGATGCTGGTGCTGGCGCACCGCCCGTTTCCCGCGCCACAGCCCTATGCCGAGATCGGACCGATCTTTCTGTGCGCGGCCCCCTGCGCGGCGGGGGGTGGGGAAGCGGTGCCTGCGATGCTGGCTTCGCCCGAGTATATCGTCAGGGGCTACGGTGCGGAGGATCGGATCGTTTATGGCACTGGCGGAGTGGTGGCGACGGGGGCAATCGTGGCGCGGGCGGCGGAACTGTTTGCCGATCCACGGGTGCGGTATCTGCATGTCCGGTCCGCCCGGAATACCTGCTATCAGTGCCGCATCGAGCGGTGAGCTTGCGGCATGGCGTGGCACCGCAAGGGGCTTGTCGCGGACTTGGTGTGGGTCTCAGGGTTGGCTCTGGTGTTGCGCAGGCGCGCCGGGAAGAAGGGCGCCGGGAGCAATGATCAGGGCTGCCGCGCCCAGGTAGGCCACCACGAACAGCGCGAGGGCTGCGTAGCCGGGAACGCCGGGGGCGGGCTTGCGGAAGATGCGGTTCATGGTGCGATCCTTTCGGCGTGGTCGTTGTGCGAACGGTCGGCCATCCGGGCGTGCGGCTGGAAGTCAGCCCGGTGATGGTGCGGATGCACGCCATCGAAGCTGGGAACGATCAGCGTCTTGGTCATGGCAGTGCTCCGTCAGATTCGCTGTTTTCATAAATCTACCGGATTTGTCGTGATTGTCTGTTCCAAAGATCGGTGCGCAAAGAGAAGCGGGTTCTCCAAGGCGCCCTTGGTTGCGGGGTGACACCCTGCTGACGCGGCGTCAGTGCGCCTTGGCCCAGCTTGTGCCGGTGCCGGCCTCAACCGCGAGATGGACGTTCAGGGCGACGGCGGGGTGCGCGGCGGTTTCCATGATGTCTTTGGCAATGGGGATCAGGCGCGGGGCGTCGGCCTCGGCCACCTCGAACAGCAACTCGTCGTGGACTTGCAGGAGCATCTTGGCGTCGAGGCCACGGATCGCGTCGGGCATCCGGATCATCGCGCGGCGGATCACGTCGGCGGCGGTGCCCTGAATGGGCGCGTTGATTGCGGCGCGTTTGGCAAAGCCGGCGGCGGGGCCGCGGGCGTTGATTTCGGGTGTGTTGATTTTCCGACCAAAGAGGGTCTGCACGTAGCCGTTGGACTGGGCGAATTTGACAGTATCGGACATGTAGGTCTTGATGCCGGGGAAGCGTTCGAAGTAGCGGTCGATGAAGCCCTGCGCCTCGGCACGCGGGATGCGCAGATTGCGGGCGAGGCCGAAGCCCGAGATGCCGTAGATCACGCCGAAGTTGATCGCCTTGGCCTTGCGGCGGATGTCGGAGGTCATCTGGTCGAGGGGGACGTTGAACATCTCGGACGCGGTGAGGGCGTGGATGTCGATGCCGTCTTCGAAGGCGCGGCGAAGTTCGGGAATGTCGGCGATGTGTGCGAGGATTCTGAGTTCGATCTGGGAGTAGTCGAGCGACACGAGCGTGCGGCCTTCCGGCGCGATGAACGCCTCGCGGATGCGGCGGCCTTCTTCGGTGCGGATCGGGATGTTTTGCAGGTTCGGGTCGGTGGAGGCGAGGCGGCCGGTGGAGGCGCCGGCGATGGAGTAGCAGGTGTGGACGCGGCCGGTATCAGGGTTGATCGCGTGTTGCAGGGTGTCGGTGTAGGTGGATTTCAGCTTGGCGATCTGGCGCCAATCGAGGATGCGGGCGGCGAGGGTGGCGCCTTGCGGGTGGCTGTCTTCCATCGTGGTGATGTCTTCGAGGATGTCGGCGCCGGTGTTGTAGGCGCCGGTCTTGCCTTGGGTGCCGCCGGGGATTTGCAGGCGGTCGAAGAGGATCTCGCCCAGTTGTTTCGGGGAGCCTACGTTGAATTTCTCGCCGGCGAGGGAGTGGATCTCCTCCTCAAGCTGGACAAGTTTCTGGGCGAAGGCGTTGGACATCATCCGCAGGGTTTCGCGGTCGACCTTCACGCCCGCCATTTCCATGTCGGCCAGAACCGGGACGAGGGGGCGTTCGAGGGTTTCATAGACGGTGGTTACACGGGCCTTGTGCAGTTGCGGCTTGAAGAGCTGCCAGAGGCGGAGCGTGACGTCGGCGTCTTCGGCGGCGTAGCGCACGGCGTCGTCGATGGCGACGCGGTCGAAGGTGATCTGGCTTTTGCCGGTGCCGAGCAGAGTCTTGATCGAGACCGGCTGGTAGCCAAGGTAACGGTCGGAAAGCGCGTCCATGCCGTGGGTGTTGAGGCCTGCGTGCATCACGTAGGACATGAGCATCGTGTCGTCGAACGGCGTCATGCGGATGCCTTGCCGGGCGAGGATCTTCCAGTCGTATTTCACGTTCTGGCCGATTTTGAGGATCGCGGGGTCTTCCAGAATGGGTTTCAGGGCGGCGATGGCGTCGGCCAGCGGGATCTGGCCTTCGACGAGGTCGGAAGAGCCGAAAAGGTCGCCGCCGCCTTGCCGGTGGCCAAGCGGGATGTAGCAGGCCATGCCAGCATCGACGGAGAGCGAGATGCCGACAAGTTCGGCCAGCATTTCGTCAAGTGACGTGGTTTCGGTGTCGATGGCGACGTGGCCACGGTCGCGGATGCGGGCGATCCAGCGGTTCAGCGCGTCCATGTCGCGGACGCATTCGTAGGCGTCGAGGTTGAAGACCTGTGCGGCGGGCTCGGCTGCCGGGGCGGAGTCGTCGCTGAGGGGGGCCGCGGGGGCGAGATCGACCGGCGCGGGGGGCGTGATCTTCAGCTTTTCCGCGACGCGGCGGGTGAGGGTGCGGAATTCCATGCGGTTGAGGAATTCCATGATCGCGTCGGGGGCGGGGAGTTTCACTTCGAGGTCATCGAGGCTGACGTCGAGGGGGGTGTCGTCCTTGAGGGTGACGAGTTGCTTCGAGAGGCGGATCTGGTCGGCGTTTTCCAGAAGGCACTCGCGGCGTTTTGGTTGCTTGATCTCGCCGGCGCGGGCGAGGAGGGTTTCGAGATCGCCGTATTCCTGAATGAGGAGGGCGGCGGTCTTGATGCCGATGCCGGGTGCGCCGGGTATGTTGTCGACCGAATCGCCCGCGAGCGCCTGCACGTCGATGACGCGGGCGGGATCGACGCCGAATTTCTCGAACACCTCGTCGGGGCCGATCATCTTGTCCTTCATCGGGTCGCACATCATGACCGAGGGGCCGACGAGTTGCATCAGGTCCTTGTCGGAGGAGATGATGGTGGCCTGACCGCCCGCCGCGACGGCGTGGCGGGCGAGGGTGGCGATGATGTCGTCGGCCTCATACCCTTCGGTTTCGATGCAGGCGACGTTGAAGGCGCGGGTGGCTTCGCGGGTGAGGGGAAACTGCGGGCGCAGGTCTTCGGGCAGGTCGGGGCGGTTGGCCTTGTAGGCGGGGTAGAGGGCGTTCCTGAAGGTGGTGGCGGAATGGTCGAAGATTACCGCGATGTGGGTGGCACCGTTGACGCCGTGATCCTTGCAGATCTCGTTCCACAGGATGTTGCAGAAACCGGCGACGGCACCGACGGGCAGGCCGTCGGATTTGCGGGTGAGGGGCGGCAGCGCGTGGTAGGCGCGAAAGATGTAGGCCGAGCCGTCGATCAGGTGAAGGTTGTGCCCCTTGCCGAATGCCATGTGTGCTTCCCCGCTGTGACGGCCTGAGTAATGCCAGAAAGCGTGGCGATGGGCCACCCGGATTGGCGGGGTGGCGGCGGAGAAAGCGGTGTTGCCTTGGCCGTAGGCTGGTGAGGGAGGGACGACGCTTAGTGGTCGTCGTGCGCGTGGTCGCGGTCGATGACGTAGCGTTTGTCGCAGTAGCCACATTCGACATAGCCGGTGTCGGCGGGGATCGTCAGCCAGACGCGGGGATGGCCAAGCGCACCCTCGCCACCGTCGCAGGCGACCTTCCAGGTGGTGACGGTCTGGGTTTCTGGCGCTGGGGTGGGCATTGTCGGGGTCCTGCGGTTCGGGTCGCGGCTATTTAGCGGGTGAGGCGGGGGGGCGGCAAGCCTTAGTCGCCGATGAGCGCGCTGCGGGCCTTCATCGCGGTCAGCCAGCCGAGGCCCTGGGCGGTGCCTTTGGCGGGGCGGTATTCGGCGGAGACCCAGAGGTCTGGGGAGTTGGCGTCGATGTCGTCGCAGAGGTCGGGGAGCGAGAAGCCGCCGCCGCCGGGTTCGTTGCGGGCGGGGAAGCCTGCGATCTGGACGTGGTTGATGCGGTGGCGGTGGGTATCCCAGACGGCGTGGGCATCGCCGTGCAGGCGGGCGGCGTGCCACAGGTCGAACTGGATGCCGATGCGGGTCTGGCCGAGATCGTCGATGATGCGGGCGGCCTGATCGTAATCGTTCAGGAAGTAGCCGGGCATGTCATCCGGGTTCAGGGGTTCCAGCGTCAGGGTCAGGCCGGGGGCTTCGGCGGCGGCCCAGGCGAGGTTTTCGGTGTAGCACTGTTCGGCCAGCGGGCCTTTGGCGACGCCCGCCATGACATGCAGGCGCGCGGCACCGAGGCGGGTGGCGTATTCGGCGGCGCGCAGGAAGCTGTCGCGGAACTGCAGCTCCATCCCCGGCACGGCGGCGAAGCCACGATCACCAGAGGCCCAATCGCCGGGGGGCGTGTTGATCAGGGCCACGGGCGCGCCGTTCAGGGCCTTTTCCCATTCGGTCATCGAGATGTCGTAGGGAAACAGCACTTCGACCCCGTCGAAACCGCAGCGCGCCGCCCAGTCGGGGCGATCGAGCATCGGCACTTCGGTAAACAGAAGCGTCAGGTTCGCGGCGAAACGGGGCATTGGGGGCTGAGACTCGTTAGGGCAATTCGGAAGCAGGGATGACCGGGAAGAACTGACCGCCCGACCATAGACCAAACCACGACTGCCCGCCATATTGCTCGTTCACGCCCAGATCAACCAGTCTGTAGAAGGATTTCCGGTCGATCAGCGCCTCCAGATTGCGGCGGATCAGGATGTAGGGTGCGGGTTCTCCGGTGTCGGGGTCACGGGTAACGCGGATCGGATGGTCGGGGCCGGCGGTGACTTCATCTTCGGTTTTCGTGAAGAAACGCAAGGTCTGATCGCGGCCCTTGCCGGTGGCCTCGAAATCGGTGGCGAGGAGGGGGGCGTCGTCGACCTTGATGCCGACCTTTTCGACGGGGGTGACGAGGAAGTAGGCGTCGCCCTCGCGTTTCAGGATCGAGGAGAAGAGCTTGACGAGGGGCGCGCGGCCGATGGGCGTGCCGAGGTAATACCAGGTCCCGTCGCGGGCGATGCGGATATCGAGATCGCCGCAGAACGGCGGGTTCCATTTATCCACCGGGGGCGGACCCTTGGTGCCTGCGGCCTTGGCCGAGGCGGCGAGACTGTCGGCCGAGGGTGGTTTCACGATCATTTGTGCCAGTTTGCCTTTTGCCGTTTGTGCCGCGGGCTAAGTTTGGGTCTAATGCCTTCATATAACCCCGGACGGAGCATTGTCATGGCCGATACGAACGCGCTGGTTGCCGAGATCGAAGCGCTGGGCGCAACACTTGGGCAGGCCAAGGCGTCGATCAACCAGCGGTTCATCGGCCAGGAAAAGGTCGTGGACCTTGTGCTGGCGTCGATGCTGTGTGGCGGTCATGCGCTGCTGGTGGGGTTGCCGGGATTGGGCAAGACGCGGCTTGTGGACACGCTTGGCACCGTGATGGGGCTGAAGGCGAACCGGGTGCAGTTCACGCCGGACCTGATGCCGGCAGATATTCTGGGATCGGAGGTGCTGGACAATGCCGAAGGCGGGCGGGCGTTCCGGTTTATCGAGGGCCCGATCTTTTGCCAGTTGCTGATGGCGGACGAGATCAACCGGGCCTCGCCCCGAACGCAGTCGGCGCTGCTGCAGGCGATGCAGGAAAAGGAAGTGACGATTGCCGGGCAGCACCGGCCGTTGGGCCGCCCGTTCCATGTGCTGGCGACGCAGAACCCGATCGAGCAGGAGGGGACCTATCCGTTGCCCGAAGCGCAGTTGGACCGGTTTTTGGTGCAGGTGGACGTGGAGTATCCGACGCGGGCGACCGAGCGGGACATCCTGATTGCCACCACTGGGGCCGAGGAGGCGGAGAGCCATCAGGTGTTCACCGCCGAGGGGCTGATTGCGGCGCAGTCGGTGATCCGGCGGATGCCGGTCGGGGACAAGGTGGTGGAGGCGATCCTTGATCTGGTGCGCGCCTGCCGTCCGGGTGAGGCCGAGGGGCGTGATCTGGCCGACAGCCTGTCATGGGGGCCGGGGCCGCGCGCGGCGCAGGCCTTGATGCTGACGGTGCGGGCGCGGGCGCTGCTGGATGGGCGGTTGGCGCCTTCGGTCAGCGATGTGGCGGCGATGGCGCAGGCGGTGCTGGTGCACCGGATGGCGCTGTCGTTTGCGGCGCGGGCGCGGGGCGAGACTCTGGCGGGGATCATCAACCGCGTGACGGGACGGGTTCTGGGGCTTGAGGCCGCCGCGTGAGTGCAGCCGCCGCCAACGTGAACGCCGACCTGCGCGCGCGGGCCGAGGCCTTGGGGCAGGCGTTGCCGCCCCTGTTGGCCGAGGCCGAGATGCTGGCGGCGACGGTGATGCTGGGCGAGCATGGCCGCAGGCGGGCGGGTTTGGGCGACGAATTCTGGCAATATCGTCCGGCGCATCAGGGCGATAGCGCGCGGATGATCGACTGGCGTCGCTCGGCCCGGTCGGACGCGCATTTCGTGCGGGAACGGGAATGGCAGGCGGCGCAGTCGGTGACGCTGTGGGTCGACCCGTCGAAGTCGATGAGTTTTTCGGGCGACAAGGGCCGGGCCGCGAAGGGCGACCGGGCGAAGCTGCTGGCGCTGGCGCTGGCGGTCTTGCTGTTGCGCGGTGGCGAGCGGGTCGGGTTGGCGGGGATGGCCGCGCCCCGGGCCGGGCGGTCGCAGATGTTGCGGCTGGCGGCGCGGTTGTCGGGGGCTGAGGACGGCGAGGATTTCGGCGCACCGGAGACGGAGGGGATGGTCAGCCACGGGCGGGCGGTGTTCCTGTCGGATTTTCTCGGCGATCTGGCGGGGGTCGAGGCGGGGCTTGCGCGGGCGGCGGACCGGGGGGTGAAGGGCGTCTTGATGCAGATCCTTGACCCGGCGGAGGAGGAGTTTCCGTTTGCGGGCCGCACGATCTTTGAATCGATGGGCGGGTCGGTGCGGTTTGAGACGCAGCAGGCGGGCGATCTGCGCGCGCGGTATCTGGCGCGGCTGGCGGAGCGGAAGGATCGGTTGTCGACGCTGGCGCGCGCCGTCGGTTGGCATTTCACCACGCATCACACCGGGCAACCGGCGCAGTCGGCGCTTTTGTGGGCTTATGGCGCGTTGCAGGGGGGCCGCTGATGTTCATGATCGGCCCGGTTGGATTTGCGGTGCCCTGGCTGCTGGCCGGGCTGATCGCGCTGCCGATCCTGTGGCTTTTGCTGCGCGCCGTGCCGCCGGCACCGATCCGGCGACGGTTTCCGGGCGTGGCGCTGCTGCTGGGCCTGAAGGACGACGAGAATGAGGCGGACAAGACGCCGTGGTGGCTGCTCTTGTTGCGGATGCTGGCGGTGGCGGCGGCGATCGTGGGGTTTGCGGGGCCGGTGCTGAACCCTGATGTGCGGGCGACGCAGGGCGGGCCATTGCTGGTGCTGGTCGATGGGTCATGGGCCGACGCGCGGGACTGGCCGCGCCGGATGGACCGGGCGGCAGCGCTGGTCGAGGAGGCGGGGCGCGAGGGGCGCACGGTTGCGGTGGTGCGACTGAGCGATGCGCCAACCGAGGTGGAGTTTCAGACGGCGGATGTGTGGGCGGGCCGGGTAGCGGGATTGCAGCCGCAGCCCTGGGCGCCTGCCGGGCTGGCGGAGTGGGCCGGGAATCTGCCGCAGGGCGGGTTTGAAAGCGTGTGGCTGTCGGACGGGCTGGCGCATGATGGGCGCGGGGATTTGCTGGCGGAACTGTCGGCGCGAGGGCCGGTGAGGGTGATTGAAAGCCCGCGACCCTTGCTGGCTCTGCATCCGGCGGCATTCGAGGATGGCGCGGTGGCGGTGGCGGTCAGCCGGTTGCCTGCGGCGGATGCGGTGTCGGTTGACGTGGTGGCGCGGGGGCCGGACCCGGCGGGGATCGAACGCGAGTTGGCGCGGGCGGTGCTGCCGTTCGGTGCGGGCGAGGCGCGGGCCGAGGCCACCCTGAACCTGCCGCCGGAACTGCGCAACCGGATCACCCGGTTTGACATTGAAGGCGTGCGGTCGGCGGGCGCGGTCAGCCTGACGGATGACAGCCTGAAGCGGCGCAAGGTGGCGATCATCGGGGCTGGGCCGGATCAGGAGGCGCTGCAACTGTTGTCGCCGACGCATTACCTGCGGCAGGCGCTGGAGCCGGTGGCGGAACTGGTCGATGGCAGTTTGACGGATGTGCTGCTGGCCAACCCGGATGTGGTGATCCTGGCCGATGTGGCGCGGCTGACGCAGGCCGAGACGGACGCGACGCTGGACTGGCTGGAGAAGGGTGGGCTGCTGCTGCGCTTTGCCGGGCCGAGGCTGGCTGCCAGTGACGTGAGCCGGATGACGGAAGACCCGCTGATGCCGGTGCGGCTGCGTGAGGGCGGGCGCACGGTGGGCGGGGCGATGAGCTGGGGCGAACCGAAGGCGCTGGCGCCGTTCGTGGAAGGCTCGCCGTTCTTTGGCTTGCCGACACCTTCGGATGTGACGGTGAAGGCGCAGGTTCTGGCACAACCCGACCCGGAGTTGAGTGAGCGCACGATTGCGGCACTGGAAGACGGCACGCCCCTTGTCACGCGCAAGGTGGTGGGCGACGGGCAGGTGGTGCTGGTGCATGTGACGGCGAATGCGGAGTGGTCGACGCTGCCCTTGTCGGGCCTGTTCGTGTCGATGCTGGAGCGGCTGGCGGTTTCGACGCGCCCGGCGATGCCGGAAGCTGCCGATCTGGCGGGGCAGGTCTGGGTGCCGGAGGTGGTGCTGGATGCCTATGGGCAGTTGTCCGACGCCGGTGAGGTGGCGGGGGTCGAGGGGGCTGATCTGGCTGCGGCGATTGCCAGTGGCCCGGCGGCCGCGTTGCCGCCGGG
The DNA here is from genome assembly GCA_963822435.1 of uncultured Alphaproteobacteria bacterium. Lineage (GTDB taxonomy): Bacteria > Pseudomonadota > Alphaproteobacteria > Rhodobacterales > Rhodobacteraceae > JAUYQR01. Next base: position 102,799 of record CAWGHN010000003.1, on the reverse strand, counting down.
GCTTTATGCCGGGCCGGACCGGCGCGTGGCGCTGAACGTGATCGGGGCCGAAACGCAGTTGCTGGCGGCGGAGTGGCCCGCGGGGACTGTGATCGAGGGGCTGGAGGGGCAGACCGCGCAGTCGCTGAAGGCGGGGTTCCTGTCTGGGGCGCTGGGGTTGATGCTGCTGGACATTCTGGCCGCGCTTTGGGTGGCCGGGCGGTTGAGCGGGCTTGGGCGGCGGGCGGCGATGCTGGCGGTGGCGGTGATGGTGGGCAGTTTTGCGCCGCACGTGCGGGCGCAGGAGGCGGGCCCGGATGACGATTTCGCGCTGCGCGCCACGACCGAGGTGGTTCTGGCGCATGTGCTGACCGGCAATGCCGAGGTTGACGGGCTGGCCGAGGCGGGGCTGCGCGGGCTTGGCGACCGGCTGTGGGAACGCACGACGATCGAACCTGCGTTGCCGGTTGGGGTTGATCTGGAGCGGGACGAACTGGCGTTCTTTCCGTTTCTGTACTGGCCGGTCGTGGCGGGGCAGGCGGCACCATCGGGCGCGGCCTATGACAAGCTGAACGACTATCTGCGGACCGGTGGGATGATCCTTTTTGACACGCGCGATGCGGACGTGGCGGGCTTTGGCGGCACGACGCCGGAGGGGCAGGCGTTGCAGACGATCGCGGCGGGGCTGGACATTCCGCCGCTGGAACAGATTCCGGGCGACCATGTGCTGACGCGCACCTTCTACCTGTTGCAGGAGTTTCCGGGCCGCCACGCGCAGGGGTCGCTCTGGGTGGAGGCGGCGCCTGCGGCGGCGGAAGAAGCGGCGGACGGGATGCCGTTTCGCAACCTGAACGATGGTGTGACACCAGTGGTGATTGGCGGCAACGATTGGGCCGCCGCTTGGGCCACCGACGAGTCGGGCGCGCCGTTGCTGCCGGTCGGTCGCGGCTTTGCCGGGGAGCGGCAGCGCGAGATGGCCTACCGCTTTGGCATCAACCTGATCATGCATGTGCTGACCGGGAATTATAAGTCGGATCAGGTGCATGTGCCTGCCCTGCTGGAAAGGCTGGGACAATGACGCAGAGCTTGATCTTTGATCCGTTGGTGCCGTGGCTGGTGATAGCCAGCCTGGGCGCGCTGGCGGTGGTGCTGCTGGCGGTGGCGCTGTGGCGCGGGCTGACGGGGTGGTGGCTGCGCGGTCTGGCGCTGGGTGTGGTGCTGGTGGCGCTGGCCAACCCGGCGTTGCAGGAGGAAGAGCGGTCGCCCCTGAACGACATCGTCCTTCTTGTGGTCGATGACAGCGCGTCGCAGGGCTTGGGCGAGCGCGCGGCGCAGACCGAAGCGGCGATTGCGCGGGTGGAGGCAGAGGTGGCGGCGTTGCCCAACACCGAGCTGCGCGTGCGCCGGTTGGGTGACGGCGAGGACGATGCCGGAACGCTGGCGATGACGGCACTGTCCGAGGCCTTGGCCGAGGAGCCGCGCGCGCGGGTGGCGGGGGCGATTGTGATCACCGACGGGGTCGTGCATGACCTTGGGCTGGTGCCGAACCTGCCCGCGCCGTTGCAGGTGCTGCTGACGGGTGCCGAGACGGATTGGGATCGCCGGCTGGTGGTGGAGAACGCGCCCGCGTTCGCGATCATGGGCGAGGAGTTCATGCTGACGCTGAAGATCGAGGATCTGGGGGCGGTGCCAGCGTCCGTCGGGGCGGAGGCGGAGTTGACAATCACCGTCGATGCCGAGGAGCCGGCGACCTACACCGTGCCGGTGGGGCAGGCGCTGGACCTGCCGGTAACGCTGCCGCATGGCGGGATGAACGTGTTGCAGTTTTCGGTCGCGGGTGCCGATGGCGAGTTGACCGACCGCAACAATGCCGCCGTGGTGCAGATCAACGGGGTGCGCGACCGACTGCGGGTGCTTCTGGTATCGGGCGAGCCGCACGCGGGCGAGCGGGTCTGGCGCAACCTCTTGAAATCGGATGCCTCGGTGGATCTGGTGCATTTCACCATTCTGCGTCCGCCGGAAAAGCAGGACGGAATTCCGGTGGACGAGCTGTCGCTGATCGCGTTTCCGACGCGGGAATTGTTCATCGAAAAGATCGAGGAATTCGATCTGATCATCTTTGACCGCTACCGGATGCGGGGCATCCTGCCGATGTCCTACATCGAGAACGTGGTGCAGTATGTAAAGAATGGCGGCACGGTCCTGGTGGCCGCGGGGCCGGAGTTCGGGGCGGTGGACAGCCTCTACCGCTCTCCCATGGCGGAGATTCTGCCGGTGGAACCGACGGCGCAGGTGATCGAGGAAGGCTTCCGCCCGGCGTTGACCGATCTTGGGCGGCGGCATCCGGTGACCGAGGGGCTGGAGGCGCTGGCGCCGGAAGGTGGCTGGGGACGCTGGTTCCGGTTGGTCGAAGTGGTGCAGACGGCGGGGCAGGCGTTGATGTCGGGGCCGGACGACCGGCCGCTGCTGGTGCTGAACCGAGTCGAGAAGGGGCGTGTGGCGGTGCTGGCATCGGACCACGCCTGGCTGTGGGGCCGGGGGTATGAGGGCGGCGGGCCGCAGTTGGAACTGCTGCGGCGGCTGGCGCACTGGATGCTGAAGGAGCCGGAACTGGAGGAGGAGACGCTGACCGCCACGGCGGACGGGCAGCAGTTGACCATCACCCGGCGATCCTTGGCCGAGGAGCCTCCGGGCGACCTGACCATCACCGCGCCGGACGGAACCGAGGTGGTGCTGCCAATGCCGGCGTTGGGGCCGGGCAAGTATGAGGCGGTCTGGGACGCGCCGATGCTGGGGCTTTACCGGCTGGAGCAGGGGGATCTGACCCGGGTCATCGCGGTTGGACCTTCGTCGCCGCGCGAGTTCGTTGATACGATTGCGACCGGTGACCTGCTGGGGCCGTTGGCGGCACCGACGAATGGCGGAGTGACGCGGATCGAGGATGGCTTGCCCGATATCCGCGAGGTGCGCGATGGTCGGCCCGCGGTGGGGCGTGGCTGGATTGGGGTCACCCCGCGCGAGGCGTATCTGACGGCGGATGTGAACGTGGCCGCCCTGTTGCCGGGCTGGGCCTATCTGCTGCTGGCGGCGGCGCTGGCGATTGCGGCCTGGCTGATCGAAGGGCGCAAGGGTGCGCGGCGGTCCTGATCAACCTGGCGGGCGTTGCAGGATCACCACGCGCGAATGGGAGGCGAATTCGCGGCGCATCAGGACGAAGCCAGCGGCGAGCGCGGCGAGCGCAAGGCCAATGGGGCCAAGAAGCCAGCCAAGGGCAGCCAGCGCGAAGTAGATCGAGCGCAGGCCACGGTTGAAGCTGCGGGCGGCGGTGATGTTGATTTCGGCCGCCTGGGCCGCGCGGACATACGCGTGGACATGGTCGGGGTCGTTCGGCACGGCGGCCATCATCACCGAGCAATAGCCAAAGAGCCGGTTCGACCAGACGAATTTCAACAAAGCGTTCGACAGGAACGCCACGACAAGCAGAACCTTCAGCGGCACCGCGCTGGGGTTCGCCTCGACGCTGAGCGCGCCGGTCAGATCGGTGACGGAGCCGACATTGCCGATCATCGCCAGCCCGCCGCCGATGGCGATGAGCGAGGCCGAGGCGAAAAAGGCGGTGCCTTGGCGCAGGCTTTCGATCACGGTCGCGTCGAAGATGCGGGGCTGGCGGGTGACGAAGGCGTCCATCCAGTCGCGGCGGTAATCCTCCATCAAGAGCGAGACGGAGGGGCGCGAGGCGGGCGGGTGTTCGCTGAGCCAGCCGGTGGCAAGCCATGTCAGCACAACAAAGGCGAGGGCCAGCGCATCGTAAAGTGAGAACGGGCCTAGGTGGGCTATGATGTCCATGCGTCGCAGCCTAGGTCTGGTGATCGCGCTTGTCATCTTTCAAAATTGGTTATATTTGTTTACCAATCGAAGGGGGAGATGATCATGGACATGCCGGTGCCGGACGCCGCCATCCTTGCGCGCAAAGGCCGGATCGTGGCGCGGTTGCGCGCGGTGTTGCCCGCCGATGCGGTAATCGACGAACCCGCCGAGGTGAGGGTTTATGAATGCGATGCGCTGAGCGCCTATCGCTGCCCGCCGATGGCGGCGGTGTTGCCACGGACGACGGCAGAGGTTTCGGCGGTGTTGCGGGTCTGCTGGGAAGAGGGCGTGCCGGTGGTGCCGCGGGGGTCTGGCACGTCGCTGGCCGGCGGGGCGCTGCCGACGGCGGATTGCGTGATCCTTGGCGTGGCGCGGATGAATGCGGTGCTGGAGACGGATTACGACAATCGCTTTGTGCGGGTGCAGTCTGGGCGCACGAACCTGAGCGTGACGGGCGCGGTCGAGGCCGAGGGGTTCTTTTATGCGCCCGATCCATCTAGCCAGTTGGCCTGCGCGATTGCCGGCAATATCGCGATGAACTCGGGTGGGGCGCATTGCCTGAAGTATGGGGTGACGACGAACAACCTTCTGGGGGTGACGCTGGTGCAGATGGACGGCACGGTGCTGGAAATCGGCGGGCCTTGGGCGGATGCAGGGGGCCTTGATGTGCTGGGTGTGGTCTGCGGGTCGGAGGGGCAGTTGGGCGTGGTGACGGAAGCCACCTTGCGCATCCTGCCAAAGCCCGAGGGCGCACGCCCGGTTCTGATGGGGTTTGCGTCGAACGAAGTGGCGGGCGCGTGTGTTGCCGACATCATCAAGGCGGGTGTGTTGCCGGTGGCGATCGAGTTCATGGACCGGATGCTGATCCGGGTCTGTGAGGATTTCGCGCAGGCGGGGTATCCCGATTGCGAGGCGCTGCTCATCATCGAGGTCGAGGGGTCTGACGCCGAGATCGACGAGCAACTGGCGCTGATCAAGGCGATTGCCGCGCGGCATGACCCGGTGGCGGTGATCGAAGCGGCGGATGAGGCGCAGGCGAAACGGATCTGGCTGGGCCGGAAATCAGCGTTCAGCGCGATCGGGCGGATTTCGGACTACATGTGCCTGGACGGCACGATCCCGGTGTCAAGCTTGCCTTACGTGCTGCGTCGGATCGGCGAGATGAGCGTGGAGTTCGGGCTGGCGGTGGGCAATGTGTTCCACGCGGGCGACGGCAACATGCACCCGTTGATCCTGTATGATGCCAACAAGCCCGGCGATCTGGAGACCTGCGAGCGGTTCGGGGCGGAGGTTCTGAAGCTGTGCGTCGAGGTGGGTGGCTGCCTGACCGGCGAGCATGGCGTGGGGATCGAGAAGCGCGACCTGATGGGGGTGCAGTTCGCGCCCGAGGACATGGAGGCGCAGCTGAGGGTGAAGGATGTGTTCGACCCGAAATGGCTGCTCAATCCGGCGAAGGTGTTTCCGTTGGCCGTGACCGCCGACCGACGCGCGGCGTGATGCGGCGGACCGGGGACAGGCCCCCGGACCCCCGGGGTATTTTTGAAAAGAGCAAGACCATGCGGCCCACGACCGAGACGGAACTGGCTGAGATCGTGACCGCTGCGACGGCGCCGGTGGTGCTGCGCGGCGGCGGGACGCGGCGGATTGGCGAGGCGGCCGGGGACGTGCTGGAAACGGGTCGGGCTGTCGGGTGTGGTCCTGTATGAGCCGGGCGCGCTGACGCTGGTGGCGAAGGCGGGCACGCCGGTGGCGGAGGTCGAGGCGGTGCTGGCGGTCGAGCGGCAGCGGCTGGCCTTCGAGGTGCCGGATCTGCGCGGCCTGCTGGGTCGCGAAGGGGTGTCGACGATCGGCGGCGTGGTGGCGGCGAATGCGAGCGGGCCACGCCGGGTGCAAGTGGGCGCGTGCCGCGACAGTCTGTTGGGCGTGCGGTTTGTCGATGGGACGGGAGCGGTCATCAAGAACGGTGGCCGGGTGATGAAGAATGTCACCGGCTATGATCTGGTGAAGCTGATGGCGGGGTCGCATGGCACGTTGGGGGTGCTGACCGAAGTGAGTTTCAAGGTGCAGGCGGTGCCCGAGGCGGAGGCGACGCTGCGGTGCGAGGGTCTTGATGCGCGGCAGGCGGTGACGGCGCTGGCGGTGGCGATGGGCTCGCCGTTCGACGTGTCGGGCGCGGCATGGACGCCCGCGGACGGGGCCGTGGTTCGGGTGGAGGGGCTGGCTGGATCGGTGGACTATCGGGCGGCGGAATTGCTGGCGCGGCTGGGGGCGGGGTGGAGCCGGGTCGAAAGTGCCGGGCATTGGCGCGCGATCCGGGACGTGAGCGGCTTTGCCGGGCGCGAGGGCGCGGTGTGGCGGGTGTCGGTGAAGCCATCGGACGCGCCATTGGTGCTGGAAGCGTTGGCGCCTGTCGTGCGGGATGTGGTGATGGACTGGGCAGGTGGGCTGCTGTGGTTGCTGCTTGAGGACAGAACACCCGGGGCGGTGGTGCGGGCCGCCTTGCCGGGCGGCCATGCCACTCGGGCGCGGGGCGCGGGCGAAGGTCCGGTGTTCCAGCCCGAGGCACCCGCCTTGGCGCGGGTGACGGCGGGGTTGAGGGCGAGGTTCGATCCGAAGGGTGTGTTCAATCAGGGGATAATGGGCTGATGCAGACAGTTTTCACCCCCGAACAATTGCGCGAGCCTGCCATCGCCCGGTCGAACGAGATCTTGCGGACCTGCGTGCATTGCGGGTTCTGCACAGCGACCTGCCCGACATATCAGGTGCTTGGCGACGAGCTGGACAGCCCGCGCGGGCGGATCTACCTGATCAAGGACATGCTGGAAAAGGGGCGTCCGGCGGACGCGCAGACGGTCAAGCACATCGACCGCTGCCTGAGTTGCCTGGCCTGCATGACGACCTGCCCGTCGGGGGTGCATTACATGCATCTGGTGGATCATGCGCGGGACTACATCGAGGCGACCTACAGGCGGCCATTGATGGACCGTGTGTTGCGGGCGGTGCTGGCACGGGTGATCCCCTATCCGACGCGGTTCAGGCTGGCGCTGCTGGGGGCGAAGATCGCCAAGCCGTTCACGTTTCTGGTGCCGGACCGGCGGTTGAAGGCGATGCTGGCAATGGCGCCGACGCAGATCCCTCCGGTCAGCCGGAATGACGATGCGCAGGTGTTTCCGGCGCTCGGCGAACGTCGGATGCGGGTGGCCTTGATGACCGGATGCGCGCAGAAGGCGCTGAACACCGACATCAACGATGCCACGATCCGGCTGTTGCGGCGGCTTGGGTGCGAGGTGGTGGTGGCCAAGGGGCAGGGGTGCTGTGGGGCGCTGACGCATCACATGGGCAAGGCCGATCTGGCGCATCGGTCGGCGGCGGCGAACATCCGGGCGTTCATGGCCGAGAGCGCGGCCGCAGGATTGGACGCCATTGTGATCAACACCAGCGGGTGTGGCACGACGGTCAAGGATTATGGCCACATGTTCCGCAACGATGCCCTGGCGGCGGAAGCGGCGACCGTGGCCGGGTTGGCGATGGACGTGAGCGAAGTTCTTGTGAAGCTGGGCGTGCCCGCCGGTGCGGCAAAGGGGCTGCGGGTGGCCTATCATGCGGCGTGCAGTCTGCAACATGGCCAGCAGATCAAGGCCGCGCCGAAGGATTTGCTGAAACGGGTGGGATTCGAGGTGGTGGAGCCTGTGGACAGCCATCTGTGCTGCGGATCGGCCGGCACCTACAACCTGCTGCAGCCAGAGATTTCCGCGCAGTTGCGGGCGCGCAAGGTGGAGACGCTGGAGGCGCGGAAACCGGACGTGATCGCCGCCGGAAACATCGGCTGCATGATGCAGATCGGGGCCGCGACGGGTGTGCCGGTGGTGCATACGGTGGAGCTTCTGGACTGGGCCACAGGCGGGCCGATGCCGAGGGCGCTGACGACGGCCTGAACGGCGAAAACCGCGCTTGCGGCGTCTGGCAAAACCGCTCAAGTTGCGGGGGGCACCTTCATCGCCGCGAGGAAATTGATGCTCCGACTGGCTATTGCCCTGCTGTTTTCTGCCCTTGCCCAGGTCACTGTTGCGCAAGACGCGACAATGTTCGGAATGCAGACGGCGGATGATTCGCGCGGCTGGGATGCGGTGGGAAAACTGATCCTTGGCGACCGCGGGTTCTGCACCGGGACACTGATCGAACCGAAGCTGGTGCTGACGGCGGCGCATTGCCTGTTCGACAAGGAAACCGGTGCGCCGATGCGGCCGGAGGACATCCAGTTCTATGCCGGCTGGCGCAATGGGCGGGCCGTGGCCTACCGCAGCGTGCGGCGGGCGGTGCCGCATCCGGACTACAGCTATGATGGCGTGGACAAGCTGGAGCGGGTCAGTTCGGACCTGGCGCTTCTGGAGTTGAACCAAGCGATCCGGCTGCCGTCGCTGGTGCCGTTCGAGACGGATGTGGCCCCGGTCGAGGGTGATCGTGTCGGCGTGGTGTCCTATGCGCAGGACCGATCGGAAGTGCCGACCTTTCAGGAAGTCTGCGAAGTGCTGGCCGAGCGTGACACGACGCTGATCCTGTCGTGCAACGTGGATTTCGGATCGTCTGGCGCGCCGGTGTTCGCCATTCACGACGGGGTGGCAAAAGTGGTTTCGGTGATTTCGGCCAAGGCCGAGATCGGGGGGCGGAAGGTTGCGCTGGCGGTGGCACTGGCGGCGCCCCTGCGGGTGTTGCGGGCAGCCTTGGCCGCCAGCCACGCCGATCCGCGGCCAGGAATAGCGGGTGTCCGCGTCCTTTCGGGCGGGGACGACGGCGGGGCAAAGTTCGTAAAGCCATGAGACAGATTGCAGTCTTGTTGGCGATGCTGGTGGCAGTGTCATGCCCTGCCGCCGCGCAGGATCAGACCGGACTTGACCGTCTGACGCGGCGTGACCAGCTTTTGGGCTGGGAAGCGGTCGGGCGCGTCGACATTGCCGGCGGCGGGTTCTGCACCGGGGCGCTGATCGCGACGGACCTTGTGCTGACGGCCGGGCATTGCGTGCTGGAGCGCGATGGCACCCCGATCGCGGCAGAACGGCTTACATTCCGCGCCGGGCTGACGGAGGGGGTGGCGCTGGCGGAGTTTGCCGTGGTGCGCACTGTGGTGCCGGAAGGCTATACCGGGGTGGGACCATTGCCGCCCGAGGAGATGCGCCGCGACGTGGCGCTGTTGCAGCTTGCCGCGCCGATTCCGGCGGCGGTGGCGGCACCTTTCGTGGTGCAAAGCCCTGGAGAAGGCACCGAGGTCAGCGTGGTGTCCTATGCCGAGGGGCGCGAGGATGCGCTGTCGTGGCAACGCGTCTGTTCGGTGCTGGGCAAGCGTGAGGGGCTGATCGCGCTGGATTGCGACGTCAGTTTCGGGTCTTCGGGGGCGCCGGTGCTGGACCGTTCGATGGGACGGGCGCGGATCGTGTCGATCATATCCTCGGGGTCGGCCGAGGGCGGGCCGAAGATGGCTATTGGCATGGAATTGCCGGGTGTGGTGACCGAACTGAAGGCCATGCTGCGGGACGGCAAGGTGTTGAGCGATGCGCAGACGGCGGCGCCTGCCGTGCGAAAGCTGGGTGGCGACGGCGAGGATCGTGACATCGGGGCGCGGTTTGTGAAGCCCTGAGACCCGCGGTCCGGGTCTTGAAACCCGAATTTCGATTGCCTACCTGAGGGTCATCCGGGTGCCATGACGGGCCCGGTAACACTTGTCCGGCCCCGTTCAGGGGCGGGCATCGAGCATCGCTTTTTGGAGGATGACCATGCGCAGCTATGACTTCGCACCGCTGTACCGTGCCACTGTCGGGTTTGATCGGATCGCTGATCTGATGGACCGTGTTTTGTCGAGCGACGTGTCGCAACCGACCTATCCGCCTTACAACATTGAAAAAACCGCAGATGATGCCTACCGCATCTCGATTGCCGTGGCCGGGTTCACGCCCGAAGACCTGTCGGTCGAGGTTCGTGACGGCGCGCTGCATGTGACTGCCCGCAAGACCGCCGAAGAGGGTGAGCGCACTTTCCTGCATCGTGGTATTGCCACCCGCGCCTTTGACCGCCGCTTTGCGCTGGCCGATCATGTGCGCGTGACCGGAGCCGTGCATGAGCACGGGATGCTGCATGTCGATCTGGTGCGTGAGACGCCCGAGGCGCTGAAGCCGCGCCGGATCGAGATTGCCCGTGCGGGCGGTTCGACGCCGGTTCTGGAAGCGAAGGCCGAAACGGTCAACTGAGCTTTGCGGTCGGAATGGAAGAAGGGCGCGCCGTGGGGCGCGCCCTTGTTTTAATGCGCTTCAGTTGTCGAGGCCTTGGGCAAGGCGCATCAGGTTGATCGCCTCGATCCGGTAGCCGAATTCGTCGGCGCCACCGGCCGACAGGGCAAGTGCTATGGCCTCGTCCCAGCCCCAGCCGTTCAGGTAGACCGAGCCTTGCAGGATCTGTCCAAAGCCTGCGATGGCGGCGGCGAAGCGGGTGTCTGCGGTGGCGGGTTCGGTGCCGGTGATCGGGGTTTCGATCAGGGTCGATGTGTCGGTGCCGGGCGCCTTCCAGCGCAGCTTCAGGTGGCCGAGTTCGTCAGCACCAACCGGCGCCGCAGCGGTGCCATAGCGCATCGGGTCGTTCAGCAGCGCGTCGGAGCCGGGTGCGGTGACCTCGTAGATCGCGGTCACCTGCGTGCCCGCTCCGATTTCGCCTGCGTCCACCGCGTCGTTATTGAAATCCTCGCGTCGCAGGGCGCGGGTTTCATAGCCGATCAGGCGATATTCCGCGACGGTGGCGGGGTTCCATTCGACCTGGATCTTGACATCGTCGGCGATGGGGAAGAGCGCGCCGGTCAACTGATCCACCAGCACTTTGCGCGCCTCGGCGAGGGTGTCGATGTAGGCGGCGGTGCCGTTGCCGTTCTGGGCGAGGGACTGCATCACCGCATCGTCAAGGTTGCCGCGACCAAAGCCGAGGACGGACAGGTAGGTGCCGCCGTCGCGTTTTTTGGCAACGTAGGCTTCCAGCCCTTCGGGATCGCTGACGCCCACGTTGAAATCGCCGTCCGTGGCCAGCAGGATTCGGGAAACGGCACCGTCGCGGCCCATGCCTTCGGCGATGCGGTAGGCGAGTTCCAGCCCCTCGGCCCCGGCGGTGGAGCCTCCGGCGGCGAGCGTGTCGAGCGCGGCGAGGATCGCGTCGTGGTCGGAGGCGGGGGTGGGTGGCAACACCTCGCCTGCGCTGCCGGCATAGGTGACGATGGCGATGCGGTCTTCGGGGCGCAACTCGGCCAGCATCATGGTCAGTGATTGTTTGAGGAGGCCAAGTTTCATCGGGTCCTCCATCGACCCGGACGTGTCGATCAGGAAAACGAGGTTCAGGGCCGGGCGGTCGGCGATGGCCGGCAGCGCGCCTTGCAGGCCGATCGTGACAAGGCGGGTGCCCGGGTTCCAGGGCGTGGGCATCACGCTGACGGTCGGGCGGAAGCCCTGGGACGGGGCGGGCGCGGGGTAGGCGTAGGGGAAGTAGTTGACCATTTCCTCCACCCGCACCTGTTCGGATGCGGGCAACTGCCCGAGGCCGAGCGAAGACCGGATGACGGCGTAGGACGCGGTGTCGACGTCGATCGAGAAGGTGGAAACCGGGTCTTCGGCTGTGATCCTGACCGGGTTTGCCGGGGCGTTGGCATAGGCCTCGGTGCCTTCCGGAAGAAGTGCGGCGCGGTCTTGTGCGACGACCGATGCGGACGGTTCGGCGGCCAGATAGCCGGTATCGGCGGCGCCCTCGCTGGTGCCAGCCTCGTCGGAAAGGGCAATTTCCGCCTCGGGCGCGGGGGCTGCTGCAAGCGCGTGCGCTTCCGGAGCAGCTTCGGCGATGGAGGAGGCCGCGACATCGGCGGGCGGCGCTTCCTTGCGGGCGAGGCTGTCAGCCGGGGCAGCGGGCAAGGCTTTCGGCGCGGCGGTTGCGGTGGGTTCCGGCTGCGGTGAAGGCGGGGCGATGCGCAGATCGGCCACGGGCAGCAGGACCGAGACGCCGATCACAAGGGCGGCGACCGAGGTGGTCGCGGCAAAGGCAGGGCGGGAGGTGAGGTAGGTCAACATGCGACGCACTCCGTTCAGGGGGGCCGCCTGAGGATGGCGGTCGTCACTGGAACGGGCGGGATCGGTCGATCCTTGGAGCCGGTCGAAATTTTCCATCGCCAGCGTCATCGCACGGGCCTTGGCAGCAGGGTCGGCGGCGGGCAGCGCGCGCAGGGCGGATTTTAGGTCGTGAAGGTTGTCGGTCATTTCGCGTCCTCCTTTGCCATGGCCCTGAGGCGTTTTTTCACTTCGCTCATTCGCCAGGCGACGGTGCCTTCGGACAGGCCAAGCACCTGACCGGCCTCGGCTTGGGTCATCTCTTCGCCCAGAACAAGGGCCACGGTGTCACGCAGTTCGGGTGTCAGGCGGGTCATCGCCTCGGTCAACCAATCCATCGTGGCGGCTTGGGTTGCGATCTCGTCCTGGCGGGCAAGTTCCCAGTCACCCCAGCCGGCAGCGGCGCGGGTGCGGGTGGCCTGGCGGCGGCGCAGGTCGTGGGTGGCATTGACGACGACGCGGTAAAGCCAGGTGGTAAAGCGCGCCTCGCCGCGCCAGTGGCGCAGCTTTGCGGGTAAGGCGGCGCAGATGTCCTGCGCCAGATCCTCGGCCTCGGCGCGATTGCCGGTGAGGCGGAAGGCGAGGCCGAAGACCCTGTCGTAATGCCGCCCGATCAGGACGGCAAAGGCCGTGCGGTCGCCTTGGGCGGCAGCGGAGGCAAGGGTTTCGTCGGGCGTGTCCATCAGCATCACGTTAGGTGAGACGCGGGCCACGGGGCAATCCTTGGGAAGAAGGGGGGAAAATTGATTTGAGTGGAATGGGCTATGTGGAATCAGCGCGGCGGCAAAATGCAATGAATGCCTCCTCCCCGGCCGAAACGGGGGAGGAGGGTCGTCAGCCTGACCTTTGCGCGGATCAGAAGATCAGGCCATCGTAGACCGCGTATGCGCTGCTGGTGTTGCGCAGGTTGGCCGTGACACCTTCGTCGCGGGCATAGGCGGTGATTGCGGTGTAGGTGGCGGGGCCGAACGCGCCGTCAAGCCCGCCACGGTAATACCCCCACGACCGCAGCGCGCGCTGGATCGCCTGGCGCTCGGCGCGGGAGTAGCTGTTGAACGCTTGCGCGGCGGGCGTGCGGTAGATCGAGGTGGATGCCGAGTGGGTTGCGCGCGGTTCGACAAAGTAGGTGGGCGCGGCGTAGGTGGGCGCGGCGACCGCTGGCGCACGGCGATAGGCGCGGGCCTGGCGGTTTTGCTTCAGGAGTTCGTCGACAATCACGGCCGTCGCCACGCCAGCGACAAAGCCTTGCTCCCTGTCGCCCCAGGCATGGGCAGGGGCGGCGGGGACAGCGACGATGGAGAGCGCGGCAAGGGCGGCCATCATCGTTGATTTTGCGGTCATGACAGTGGGCAGCATGTCGTTTCCTTTCGGTTGGCCCTGCCGGGTTCGTTGGTTTGGCGGGGCGATGGGAAACACATGGGCCGTTTTGCCGCGCTAGGCAAAATCAGCGCGATGTTATGGGATAACGCATTTATATTCAGTGGTTTAGCTCAGTCTGCCCAACCTGCCAGCAGTGCGGAAAGCCGGGATAAACCTTCGTTGAGGCGCGTCTCGGGGCCGCCACCGACGCCAAGGCGGATGTGGCGGGGCAGGCCGTAGGCGCTGCCGGGCAGAAGGAAGGTTCGGTAGGGCGCGGCAAGCAGGCGCCGGGCGAGGGATTCGCTGTCGATCCGGTCAAGGCGGGCGAGGCCGATCAGGCCGGCTTGCGGTTTTTGCCACGACAGGCGGGGTTCGCTCGCAACGAACTGGTCAAGCTGGGCGAGGGTGGCGGTGGCCTCAGACCGAGCGTTTGCCAGCGAGGCTGTCAGGCGCGCGGGGCGAAGGGCGATTTCGGCGATGTGTTCGCCGAGGGTGTTCATGATTTCGGACGCGTTTTCGCGCAGGATCATCGCATCGCGGATCACACCTGCGTCTTGCGCGATGATCCAGCCGGTGCGGAGGCCTTGCAGCCCAAGCGCCTTTGACACCGAACCGGTGGTGATGCCGCGTGGGGTGAGGCCGGCGATGGAGGGCGGGCGCGGTGCAGACCATTCCAGGCCGGCGTAAACCTCGTCGACGATCAGCCAGAGGCCGTGGGCTTCGGCGATGCGGGCTATGGCGGCAAGGTCTTCGGGCGGAATCAGCGTGCCGGTCGGGTTGTTCGGGTTGGTCAGGAAGATGAGCTTGGTTGCGGGCGTAACGGCGGCGGCAATCGCGGCCGGGTCGAGATGCCAGCGGTTCGCTTCGTCGCGCGGAACTTGGCGCAGGGTGGCGCCGATGGCGCGGGCCATGACGCCGACCTGCGGCCAGCCGGGGCTGTCGGTGATGACCTCGTCACCGGCCTCAAGAAGTTGGCGCAAGAGAAGGTAGTTCGCTTCGGCTGCTCCGGCGGTGATGAGGACGCTGTCGGGATGCAGCGCCAACGTCGCCTGATCGAGGACGCGCTGGCGGAGGGCGGGGAGGCCAAGGAAACTTTGGCCGTTCCAGTCGAGCGAGAGGTCGGGGTCGAGGTCGGCGAGGAAATCCTTCAGGCGGGGAGATCGCGCGAGGGAAAAGCCGATGAAGCATTCGGGCGGCTCGGCGGCGGTGGTTTCAAGCAGGTAATCGAAGAGTTTGTGAATGGTGACCTTCATGGGCGCCTTTCGAACCGGACCATCACCGAACATCGCGCCCCTGGTTGAGGATGATGATGTTGCCGGAGGACACGTCGCCTGCGGGCGAGATCAGGAAGCCGACCCAGGCGGCGATTTCTGACGGTTGCATGGCGTGGCCGTGCGGCATGGCCGATATCGCGCGGGCCAGCACATCCTCGGTCAGCACGTTGAAGAGTGGTGTTTCGGTCATCGCGGGGGCGATGGAGTTCACCGCGATCTTGTCGCGCGCATAGCGGCGGGCGAGGTCTTTGGTCAGCGTATCCATCGCGGCCTTGGAGGCGCGGTAGTGCGGGGGGTCGAACACCTCGAAGTTGTAGGCACCATTGGAGGAGATGTTGACGATCTTGCGCACGCCGGGGCGGCCCAGCATCGCCTTGACCGCGCCTTGGCAGCAATGGAACGCGGAGGAGAAGTTGATCGCCATCTGGCGGTCAAGTTCCTGCGCCGGAATGTCGGGGAAATCGGACATGAAGCAGGTGCCAGCGTTGTTCACCAGCGCGTCGAGGCCGCCGTGTGCGGCGGTGACGCGGTCGAAGAGGTCAGCGATGGCGTCGGGATCGGTGAGGTCAACGGCCTCGGGCGTAAAGGCGTCGCGGTCGACGGCCATTGCCAGCAAGGCCGGCCCGTCAATGTCGACGCCGATGACGTGGAGGCCGTCCGCCAGCAACCGGTCGGTGATGGCGCGGCCCATGCCGCCGGCGGCACCGGTGACAAGGGCGACGCGGGTCATGTGCCCAAGCCGTCGAAATCGGCGGCGGAGTGGCGTTCGGGCACCTGTTCGTTCGCCTCGCCCCAGGTGCGGTTGACGGCGCGGCCACGGATCACGGCGGGGCGGGCGTCGATCTTTTGCGCCCATGCGAGAAGGTTTTTGTAGCTGGTCACCTCAAGGAACTCGGCAGCATTGTAGGCGCGGCCAAGGACGAGGTTGCCATACCACGCCCAGATTGCGATGTCGGCGATGGAGTAGCTGTCGCCTGCAATGAAAGGTTTGATGGCAAGCTCGCGGTCCAGCACATCAAGCTGGCGCTTGGTTTCCATGGCAAAGCGGTTGATCGGGTATTCCATCTTCGACGGCGCGTAGGCGTAGAAATGCCCAAAGCCGCCGCCGAGGTAGGGCGCGCAGCCCATCTGCCAGAAGAGCCACGACAGGCATTCGGTGCGACCGGCGTGGTCTTGCGGGACCAGCGCGCCGAATTTTTCGGCGAGGTAAAGAAGGATCGCGCCGGATTCAAAGATGCGCTGCGGGGGCGAGACGGAGTGGTCCATCATCGCCGGGATCTTGGAATTCGGGTTCACGGCGACGAAGCCCGATCCGAACTGGTCGCCCTTGCTGATGTCGATCAACCAGGCGTCATATTCGGCACCGCTGTGGCCGAGGGACAGAAGCTCCTCCAGCATCACGGTCACCTTCACGCCATTCGGTGTGGCGAGGGAGTAAAGCTGCAAGGGGTGCTGGCCCACGGGCAGCGCCTTGTCATGCGTCGCGCCGGCGATGGGGCGGTTGATGTTGGCGAACTGGCCGCCGTTTTCCTTGTCCCATGTCCAGACCTTTGGGGGGACGTATTCGGTGGTCATGGTGCAAGCCCTCTCATGCGAAGGGGCGGCATTGGCCGCCCCTTTCAGGATATAGTCCGGTATGCCTCAGATCGAGAGGCAGATGTATTTCAGCTCCATGTAATCGTCGATGCCGTGGCGCGAGCCTTCGCGGCCAAGGCCGGACTGCTTGACGCCGCCGAAGGGTGCCATCTCGTTGGAGATGAGGCCGGTGTTGACGCCGACCATGCCGTATTCCAGCGCCTCTTGCACGCGGGTGATGCGGCCGATGTCGCGGGCGTAGAAGTAGGAGGCGAGGCCGAAGATGGTGTCGTTGGCGCGGGCAATCACTTCCTCTTCGGTGTCGAACTTGAAGAGGGGGGCGAGGGGGCCAAAGGTTTCCTCGTTCGCGACCTTCATCATGGGCGTGACGCCGGTGACAACGGTGGGCTGGAAGAATGTGCCGCCAAGCGCGTGACGCTTGCCGCCGGTGACGACGGTGCCGCCGCCGGCGAGAACGTCGGCGATGTGTTCCTCGACCTTTTCCACCGCGCTTTCGTTGATCAGGGGGCCGGTGGTGGTGCCAGCGGTCAGGCCGTCACCGATGTTGAGTTTCGCCACGGCTTTCGACAGCTTTTCGGCGAAGGCGTCGTAGACCCCGGCCTGAACGTAAATGCGGTTGGCGCAGACGCAGGTCTGGCCGTTGTTGCGGAACTTGGAGATCATCGCGCCTTCGACGGCGGCGTCGAGGTCGGCGTCGTCAAACACGATGAACGGGGCGTTGCCGCCAAGCTCCATCGAGCACTTCAGCACCTGATCCGCGGCCTGTTTCAGAAGGATGCGGCCCACTTCGGTCGAGCCGGTGAAGGTCAGCTTGCGGACCAGCGGGTTCTCGCAGAATTCCTTGCCGATGTCAGAGGAGCGTTTCGAGGTGATGACGGAAAAAAGGCCAGCCGGCACGCCGGCGCGTTCGGCCAGCACGGCAAGAGCAAGCGCCGAAAGCGGGGTTTCGGCGGCGGGGCGGGCGACAAAGCCGCAGCCGGCGGCAAGGGCCGGGGCGACCTTTCGGGCGATCATCGCGTTGGGGAAGTTCCACGGCGTGATGGAGGCGGCGACGCCGATCGGCTGCTTGATGACCTGAATGCGCTTGTCGCGCATGTGACCGGGAATGATGTCGCCGTAGGTGCGCTTGGCTTCTTCGCCAAAGAATTCGATGTAGGACGAGCCATAAGCGATTTCGCCCTTCGCTTCGGCGAGGGGTTTGCCCATTTCGGCGGTCAGGATGGCGGCGAGGTCATCTTGCGCGGCCATGCAAAGGTCGAACCACTTGCGCATCACCTGTGCGCGTTCCTTGGCGGTTCGGGCGGCCCATTCGCGGTGCGCGGTGTGGGCGGCCGTGATGGCGCGCGCGGCTTCGGCGCGGCCAAGGTTCGGGACGTGACAGATGACATCGCCACGGGCCGGGTTGGTAACGGGGAATGTGCTGCCATCGGCGGCATCGATCCATTCGCCGGCGATGTACGCCTTGGTCACCAGAAGCGAGGGGTCTTTCAAAAGCGAGGCGAGGTCGGTTACGGAATCGAGCATGGGGGCCTCCATATGCGTTGGGAAAAGGCGTGCCACTTTGGCGCCGGATTGTCCAGTTCGCGCGGGCGGATCAGGCCAGGATTTGATCAAATGAAAGGCGGTCTGGACCGGTTTTCCGCCAAGCAATCAGCCGTTCGCCTGCATCCGTTCGATATAGGCGCGCATTTCCTCGGCCTCGTGGCGGGCGTCGCGAAGGCCTTCCATCGCGGCACGCAGTTCAGCCTCGGTCTGGTTGATGTGGGTCATCAGTTCGCCCTCGCGTTGTTCGAGGTAGACCAGCGCCTGATCGCGCAATTCCTCGGCTTCGTGAAGGGATTGGGCCAGCTTGTCCATTTCGGCCATGTCGCCGCCGGCAACACGGGTGAAGCGGTGCAAAAGCCAGTGGGTGAACCAGCCCATCGCGAAGGAAACCAGAAGGATGATGGCGGTCGCGATGACGAATTCGGTGCGGTTCATGGGTCTTCCTGGGCCTCGGCATCCGCCGGGCGCGGCAGCGGTCGGATGGTCTTTTCGGTAGGTGCCACGGACGGACTGCTATCGCCAGAAAAATCAGGGCCGCCTTCGGTGCCGGGCGGCTCCGGCGTGGAGGCGGGGGCGTCGGCAGAGGCGGCGGCGGTGTGCGAACCTTTCAGGACAAATTCGATCCGGCGATTGGCTTCGCGCCCGGCTTCAGTGGTGTTGTCGGCGATCGGGTTGGTTTCGCCGTAGCCGACGGCGGTAATGCCCGACACATCGATGCGGCGGCCTTGCAGCGCGACCAGAACCGCCTCGGCACGAGCCTGGCTGAGCGCCTGATTGCCGCCTTCGGAGCCTTGCGCATCGGTGTAGCCGCCGATTTCCATCGTCATCGGCGGGCAGTTGACGAGGATTTCGGCCAGCGAATCCAGCACCGGGCGGGCTGTCGAGGCGATTTCGGCAGAGGCCGGCGTGAAAGTGATCTTGGTGCGGGCGATCACCGCGTTCACATCGGCGGCGCATTCTTCGGGCGTCGGGATCGAGGCGATCGGATCAAGCGCCTCGTCGTAGCGGACGTTGACGCGGAAGGTCTCGCCCTGCCCGAGCTTGCCGGAGAGAATCTGGGTGATGCGCGAGCGCGCGCTTTGCGAGCCGGTGACGCCGGTCACCTCGACCAGATCGGAGCGAACCAGAAGGCTGCCATTTTCAACCTGCGCCAGCGCCTCCAGCCCGGCCAGCACACGGACGGCCCAGCCGTCGGGCAGCGTTTCGTCAAGTCGGGTTGCGGTGTAGACAGCCTCGGCGCCAAAGGCCGCGCGGGCAAAGGCGTCGACGGCCTTGCGCTGCATCTCGTCGGTCAGACGGCCGCGCAGTTCCACCTTGCCCGCGTCAGACAAGTTGGCTGTAAATTCGGCCGGGCCCTGACTGGCGGATTCGGTCTTTTCCAGCGTTGAGGTCAGCGAGAACACGTCCGGCAGGCCGGTTTCCAGTTCGCCGACGACCCGGTCAAAGGTGGCCTGGCTGACGCCGGAGCCGGCAAGGAGGGTGACATCGGCGTCCGAGAAAGTGATCGAACCTTCGCCCAAAGTTGCGACAGCGGCGATCGCTTGCGTTACGGCGTCGGCCCAGCGCGGGGTCGGCACGCCAAGACCGATGGTGCAAAGGGGCGCGTTAGTGACACCTGCGGCGGTGGCGGCGGCAAGGATGGAGGTGCGGGCGCGTTCGGTATCGGCGGAGCAACTGTCGAAGCGCGCGCCGTCGGCATCGATGATGAAGCGCAGGGTAAACGGGGTGATGACCGGGCGCGGGGCGGTGATCTTCAGGGCCAGCTCCACGCCCTCAGGCGCGATCGCGCGCAGGTCGATTTCCAGACGGCGCTTTTCAGCCTCGCTGTCGGAAATGGCGGTGATTTCGATGCGGTCTGCGGCAACCGAGATCTTTGACCGTTCCAGCCGCTGCAGCGCCTGGATCCCGAAGCTTAGTGCGCTGTTCCAGGTTTCGGGTGCGGGGTAGGCTGCGGTTTCAAGCATGTTGACGATTTCGCTGCCGGGGGTCAACGCGGCGGCGCTATCGGAAAGCTGCACCTCTCCGATGCCGCCCTCGCCCGCGTCTTCGGGCATCAGGCCGATGAGCTGGATGCCATCGTCATTGCGCAGCATTTCAACCGAAAAGCGGGGGGCGGCGATGGCCGAGGCGGGCGTCACCTCCAGCCCGTCGCGGATGCGCGAGGCGTCGACGATGGAACCGACGATGTTCACGGCGCGGAAGCGGGCGGCCTCGTTCGGGGCGGTTCCGGTCAGGATGACTTGCAGGCCATCCGTGTCGACGCTGATCCAGTCAAGGCGTTCTTCGGCAAGGCGCGTGCTGATCACATGGTCTGAGCGCCTCTCGATCACAAGGGCGGCGGCAGCGGCAACACCGACCATGACCATTGCTGCCAGCACGAAGGCCAGTAGAGCAAGGGCAGTGGGGGAAAGGGCTTTCAGGCGACGTTGCAACGTGGTGACTTTTCCGAGACTCGGGGCGCTTGGTATCCCCGCTGCTTCCTAGGGGTTTGGCGCGGCGGGTTCAATCAAAGCCAGGCGGCGGCGGCAAGAAACAGCACAGGGACCAGTCCGGCGTCGCGATTGGCGCGGAACACGGCAAGGCAGGAGGCCGGGTCGTCGATGTCAAGCTGGCGCATCTGCCAGACCATGTGCCAGCCCATCGCCCAGACGCCCGCAAGGGCGATGAGAAGGGGCAGCGCGCGTCCGGACGGTGCAAGTGCAAGGATCACGGCGAGGGCGAAAAGGGTGATGGTAAGCGCGAAGAAGATCGCCAGCCAGCGGCAGGTGTCGGTGCCGAACAGGCGCGCGGTGGATTTGACGCCGACTAGGGCATCATCCTCGCGGTCCTGATGCGCATAGATGGTGTCGTAATACAGCGTCCAGGCAATGCCTGCCGCGTAAAGCGCCACGGCGGCGGCTGGCACGGTGCCGGAATGGGCCGCCCAGGCCAGAAGGGCACCCCAGTTGAAGGCAAGGCCGAGGAAGGCTTGCGGCCACCAGGTGAAGCGCTTGGCGAAGGGGTAGATCGCCACGAGGCCAAGCGAAGCGATGCCAAGTGCGATGGCGAGGCCATTGTAGGAAAACAGGATCAGCGCGGCGAGAAGCGCCTGCACGACCATCCAGACCAGCGCCTGCCGTACCGTGACCTGGCCCGACGGGATTGGACGGCTGCGGGTGCGGGTGACGGCCGCGTCGATGTCGCGGTCGGTGATGTCGTTCCAGGTGCAGCCTGCGCCGCGCATCAGGAACGCGCCGATCCCGCAGGAAACCGCAAGCCACGCGTCCCACGCGCGGAACCCGTCGATCCCGGCGGCTAGGGTGATGGCCCAGAGACAGGGGATCAGCAAAAGCCAGGTGCCGATTGGCCGGTCGGCCCGGCTGAGGCGCAAGTAGGGGCGTGCGGCGAACGGGGCGTGGCGATCCACCCAGTTGCCCGGGGGCGCGTCGGCGACGGTGCCGATCAATTCCTCCAGGGGGGCGGCCTCTGGCGTTCGCGGCGGTTGGGGCATAGGCTTGGGCTCATGTCAGAGGCAAAGATCAGGCTTTATGTAGAGCAGCCCCTTGGTCCGGGGCAAGCGGTGCGGTTGTCGCCGGACCAGACGCATTACCTGACCGGGGTGATGCGGTTGGGCGTCGGCGCGGCGGTGCTTTTGTTCAACGGGAAAGATGGCGAATGGCGCGCGGCGCTGGCCGAGGCGGGCAAGCGCGGCGCTGTAGCGGTGTGCGATGCGCAGACGCGGGCGCAGGTGATGCCGCCGGACCTGTGGCTGATGTTCGCGCCGATCAAGAAGGCACGGACCGATTTCATCGTGGAAAAGGCGGTGGAACTGGGCGTGCGCCGGATCATGCCGGTGCAGACGCGACACACGAATTCCGAACGCATCCGGCAAGACCGCTTGCAGGCCCATGCGGTGGAGGCCGCCGAACAATGTGGCGCGACCTATGTGCCCGAAGTGGCCGAGTTGCAGCCTTTGGACCGCGTGCTCGCCGAGTTTCCGGCGGAGCGCACGCTGTTTTGGTGCGATGAGGCGGCGGCCGGCACCCCGCCGATGGTTGGAGGCGCACCGGGGCGGGCGGCGATCCTGATCGGGCCCGAGGGTGGCTTTGCCGATGCCGAAGCCACCCGATTGCGCGGGATGGAACGGGTGCGGGTGCTAAGCCTTGGGCCGCGCATCCTGCGGGCGGATACGGCGGCGGTGGCCGCGATCACGCTGTGGCAGACCGCGCATGGAGACTGGCGGTGAGCTTCGTGCGCCAGGATGTGATCGACCTTGCCGCGCGCTGGCGCGAGGCGATCATCGGTGCGGCGGTAACGGCAGTCGGCGTTTGGCTGGTCTGGCTTGGGGGATATCTTCTGGTGCCGCTTGGCGGGCTGCTTGTGGTTCTGGGGGCAAGCTGGGTGGTGCTGGCGATCAGGCGGCTGCGCTTTGACCAGCCGGGCGACGCGCCGGGTGTGGTCGAGGTGCTGGAAGGGCAGATCAGCTATTTCGGGCCGACAGTGGGGGGGTCGGTGGGGATTCCCGAACTGGTGGACATCCGGCTTTTGACCTTGCGAGGGCGGCGGGTCTGGCGGCTGAAGCAGGCCGACGGGCAGGCGATCCTGATCCCGGTCGAGGCCGCAGGCGCGGAGCGGCTGTTCGACGCGTTTGCCGCGTTGCCGGGAATGGACACCGCCGCACTGGTGGCTGCGGTTCGGTCGGAACGGCAGGGGACCGGCACTGCGCTGGCGCTTGACACCGAGGTGCGGCAGGTCTGGCGGCGATCCGAGCGCGGAGTTGTGGTGCGCTGACGCGCAGCTATGACCGCTTCGGTAGTGTCTCAGTTTGAAATAAGAAAATGAAAGGGGCGACCGAAGCCGCCCCGTCCGTTATCAAGCCACGCTGCGCGCCGCGCTCTGACTTTCGGGCCAACGTTTGCCGGTCAGGATTTCACTGATCCTTCCCTGGTTGACGCCGAAGTGAGCTGCGATGTCGTGCTGGTATGTCCCGGCCCATCGCATCAACCAAACTGCGATTGCGTCTGCGTGGGTCAGCCGGGGTTTCCGTGTAGCCATATCAGGCTCCTTTTGAGAAGCCGCTGACTGGACGCTTGACTGTCGAGTCCCCCCATGGCATGACCAAGAGGTGATCACAGCAACCGCCAGCCAACGGCGGGTTTGAACAGGCCAGAGGGTGGTTGCACACCTTCTGGCTTTTCTTTTGTCTAGAATCACTTGCCTTGAGTCAAGGGGTTGTGCTTGGGGGTTATTCGCCCCCCCGCTTCTTGTATGGTCCCCGTGGCTTCGGTGCTGGTGCTGCTGCGTCAATGACCCCCACCAGCCAAGCCATGTCATTCATCGTGTTGGTCACGCCAGCCGCCATCGCGGGGGTCATCTTGAGCGTCTTGTGCATCCGCACGAAGTTGTAATGCACGAAGTAGAGCGACAACATGTGCAGGTGGTTTTCCACCTTCTTGCTGAAGCCGTTGGTCAGGCGGGTGAAGCGGCGCATACCCATCCGCATGGTCAGGTTCTGGCGTTCAACATGGCTGGTGCTGATCATGGCCGGATCAGGCTTGCCGAAGATCGGCTCTTTCTTCGCGCCTGTGCATTCGGCGGGGGAATACTTGCGCTCATGGCCTTTAGCTCCCATGGGTTCACCATACAGCTTGATCAGCATGGCGTAGTCGATGTCTGCCGCGAAGGCATCGCCAACGGCCTTGAGGTAAGCGCCGTGGCCGTCCGTGGTCAACTGGACGCGGTTTGCCAGACGGTCGGCCAGATCAAACATAAACTCGCGCGCGGTTTCTGCCGAACGGTCGCCAACTTCAAAGGCCAGGATCATTTTGCTGTCGCGGTCAATCGCGGTCCACGTCCAAACATCACCAGCGCCATTGGGGGCGGCTTTGGCTTCCGCAACGTTCTTGTCCTTGGCGTAGACGAATGACCAGATTTCATCGCACTGAACCTGCTGCGCCTTCACGTTGCGCACGGTCACGTCATGGTAAGCAGCGCAGGCCTTCCCAGCATCCTCAAGCAGTTTGGTCACAGTGTTGATGGAAACTCCGGTGATGCGGCTGATCGAGCGCATGGACGACCCCTCAACGAGCATGTTGAGGATGGTGACGCGGGTTTTGATGTCGAGTTTGTTCATACCAGTAAGATATGAACTTTTATGCTTAGCGTCAAGCAAAGACTTCACTTCAATTTACAAGGCGAAGCCCTGGCCTCCCACCTCCGGGTGACTGCGGCTCGCCAAGAATTTCTTGACGATACATCTCTTGAAACTCAGCCTCAGTGACGTGCAAGAGTGTTGCCAGTTCGGAAACTGAATACCCAAGTTTCCTGAGATGGTAAGAAATCATCTGACGCAAAAGTGACGGATGCTCTTTGGGCGGCTCGTTCGGCTCACGTTTTCGATACCCAAGCTTGCTCATTTCAATCCAGAACATCTTGCTCTGATATGGGGTGATCAAGTTCAGCCGGTCAGCGCGAACCGCAAGTGCGGCCATCGAGACCTTCCAGTAAATTTTCAAGTTCGCAAGCTGGCGAAGATCAAAGCGACGAAGTTGAGGCCTTATCTCGCTTTCCGGCAACAAGAACGAACCGGCAAACTCATCAGCCTCGTCCTCCATCTCTTCGTCTGTTTTGACATGGACCGTATGTAGAACCATGTGCCCAAGTTCGTGGGCAAGCGTGTGGCGAAGTCGATCTGCTGGCGCGTTTACGTTGACGAAAAACAGAACTGGCAATCCCTCGATCCTCTGGCTCATCGCGTCGATCAGGTCCGTCCCGAAGTCACACGGAACAACCAGCCCGCCATTGTCCTCCAAGAGCTCTACCATGTTGGGAATAGGCCCAGAAGGGAGCATCCACATTTCACGAACAACCCGCGCGGCATCGTCAGGAGTAAGCTTGGATTTGCTTTTCCCGCGATACTCGTCGGGATCAATTTCAGGAATGAACCGGTTGGACTTGCCGGAAAACGAAACCAACAGTTTAGATATGTGAAGCCTGCGGATATTCATCTCCGCAACGATCCTTCCCAACGCCTTCGCCGGAAGCTTCTTCCTGCGTCTAAAATGGAATGGCGGCAGACCATAGGGCCGCCCAGGCTCGTAAAAAAACGCAGGCAAGAATCCGAGCGCAGAAGAGAGTTCCGCAACAAATTCACCAGACGGGTCTGCAAAGCCCGTCTCAAACTTTGACAGGGTTCCTTGGCCGACGCCGATCTTGTCAGCCAATTCAGACTGCGTGAATCCCCTGGACTCACGCGCGAGCGTCATCATGTAGTGATTGAACTTTTCCATTTCGCCACAATTACAAGGCAGCGCGGGCCTGACGGGTGACATCTTCCCATACGCGGTCAGCCTCTGTCCGTTTGGTTTCGGGGACAACGGCTACACACCACTCAATTTCTCGCCCAATCGGCAACGAAATTTGGGACCGGATCAACTCAGTTCCAGTGGCGTCCAGCAGATAACCCGCTGTAAGCCGGATCGGGGGCGACGGCAAGCCGGGCAACTCCATCTGACCATCGAACGCCTTCGCCTGCTTGGTCGGGTAGTTTCGGGACCGCCCATCTTCGTCCATTTTTTTCAATCGGACGACCACACCAGCTTCCTCGAAGTGCCAGACTTTCAAGTTCCGTATATCAAGCGCGCGAACACCGGAACGGCCATCAAAACGCCGGTATGCCTCAGCCAGCATGTGCGAATACGTGCAAGCCGCCTGCGCGCGCGAGTCCAGTTCAATGAGGTCAGCGGGAGCGTATGCGCGGAACCGGCCATGTGCCGCCCTTGCGATGGCGTCAAACTCCAAAATGAGATCATCGCCAAGAGAGGCAAGAATCTCGTCCATAGGGCGTTCAGGCATTTTCATCTCCTCTTTGCTCAACAATGACGCCGGGGACGACAAAAAGCAAGAAAAATATTCCAAAAACTATTCCTTGGCCCAACGCTTTGCTGCCGCAGCCTTTGCAATCTCGGCCCGCCGCTCCGGTGTCATGCTGGACGCGCGGGCCGCGCCACCCTTGCGGCCCATCGCCTGCGCGGCTTTGTCCTTGCCGTCATCGGGCGCGGCGTCGTCCACTTCGCCCGTTGCGATCTTGCCGATCAGCACCGCCAGCCCAACCGCGTCTGCGGGGCGCTTCTCTCCGTTCGGACCTTTAGGCATCAGTCGTCGTCCCTCAATGAGCCAGCACATGCGGGGCATTCACCGTGTTGACCAATATTCACGCCGTAAGGGATCACCGCGCTGCAATAAGCGCAGTTCCTGCCGTCTCGCTTGGCAGCCGCCTCGCGCGCCTCCTCTGCGATCAAGCGCCGTTCTTTCTCTTGACCCATGACTTCCTCCGCATGCTTCACGCTAAGCATATAGGAAGCCGTGGCGCTGGGCGATACCCCTGTCAATCGCGCCGGATTTCAAACTGAGACACTACCACCGCTTCGGCGGGCCTTGACTTGGGCGCGCGGGCGAGACAGGTCTTGCGGCCTGAACCCGCGAACCCCACGACGCGCACGCACCCCGGAGCCTTTTCCATGTCGATACCTCAGTCCGGCGGTGGCCCGATCGAAAGTTTTGCCCAGTTGGCCGATTACATGGCCTCGGGGTCGAAGCCGAAGGACCAGTGGCGCATCGGGACCGAGCATGAAAAATTCGGCTGGCTGACCGACACCCGCGCGCCGTTGCCCTATGCCGGGGCGCGGTCGATTTCGGTGCTGTTTGACGAATTGGCCACGCGCTACGGCTGGGAGCCGGTACGCGAGGGCGAAAATGTCATCGGCATGACGCGAAACGGGGCCAACATCAGTCTGGAACCGGGCGGGCAGTTCGAACTGTCGGGCGCGCCGCTGGTTTCCATCCACGACATCGAGGCGGAGACACGCGAGCATCTGGACGAGGTGAAGTCCATCGCCGATCCCTTGGGCATCAAGTTCATGGGCATCGGGGCCGCACCGGTCTGGAGCCACGCAGACATGCCGGTGATGCCGAAGGGCCGCTATCGGCTGATGACCGATTACATGGGCCGCGTCGGCACGCATGGCACGCAGATGATGTACCGCACCTCGACGGTGCAGGTGAACCTCGACTACGCGTCCGAAGCCGACATGGTGAAGAAGCTGCGCGTGGCGCTGGCGTTGCAGCCGGTTGCGACGGCGCTGTTCGCCAGCAGCCCGTTCTTTGATGGCAAGGTGAACGGCCACAAAAGCTGGCGCAGCCGGATCTGGCGCGGGTTGGACGACAGTCGCACCGGGATGCTGCCGTTTGCGTTCGAAGACGGCATGGGGTTCCAGCGCTATATCGACTGGGTGTTGGATGTGCCGATGTATTTCGTCTACCGCGACGGAAAATACATCAACGCGCTGGGCCAGTCGTTCCGCGATTTCCTTGCCGGCAAGCTGCCGGCGCTGCCGGGCGAAAAGCCGACGCTCAGCGATTTTGCCGATCACATGACCACCGTATTCCCCGAAGCGCGGGTGAAGAAATACATCGAGATGCGCGGTGCCGATTGCGGCGATTTTGCCCATGTGGTTGGCCTGCCCGCGTTCTGGGTGGGGCTGATGTATGACCAGGGCGCGCTGGATGCGGCGTGGGATCTGGTCAAGGGGCTGGATACCGAAACACGCGAAGGGCTGCGCGTCGCGGCCTCGGTCGCGGGGTTGCAGGGCGAGGCGGGCGGCGTGAAGTTGCTCGATCTGGCGCGCGCATCCGTGGCCTTGTCGCAGGCGGGGCTTGCCGCGCGGGGCTTGGGCGAGGAGCGGCATCTGGCGCCCTTGGTCGAGCATGTGGCGACCGGCGAGGTGCAGGCCGACCGCTGGTTGCAGCTTTACCACGGCGCATGGGGTGGCGATCTGACGCCGATCTACGAAGCGTCGAGTTTCTGAGGCTCAGGCCTTTTTCTGGCCGATCTTCGGTTCGGTCCCCGCCTTGATCCGCTTCAGGTTTTCGGTGTGGCGGATGTAGACCAGCACGGTCAGCACGAAGGTCAAGACAAGCAACTGGCCTTGATTGAAGTAGATCAGCCAAATTGGCGTCAGGCCCGCCGCCAACAGTGCGGCGATGGACGACGTGCGGGAGATCAGGGCGGCGACGGCCCAGGTGGCACAGGCGGCAAGCCCAACGGGCCAGGCTAGCGCAAGGAGCGTGCCAAGGAACGTCGCCACCCCTTTGCCACCCTTGAAGCGCAGCCAGACGGGGAAGAGGTGGCCAAGAAAGGCCGCCAGACCGGCGAGCTGCGCTGCATCCTCGCCCCCCACAAGCGCGCGCGCGACAAGGACCGCAACGCCGCCCTTGGCAGCGTCGAGGAGCAGGGTGGCGAGTGCGGCACCCTTGTTGCCGGTGCGCAGCACGTTGGTGGCACCGATGTTGCCAGACCCGATCTGTCGCAGGTCGCCAAGGCCCAGTGCGCGGGTGATGACGATGCCGAACGGAACCGAGCCGAGGAGGTAGGCGAGGAGCGCGGTGATCGCCAGCAGCGTCGGGTCGGTGGTGATCGGGGGCATGGCTCAGCTTTCTGCGGCGTAGACCTGCGTCCCACCGACGAAGGTTCTCAGCACCTTACCCTCCATCCGCGCGCCGTCAAACGGGGTGTTCTTGGATTTGGAGCGTAGGCTGAAGCGGTCCATCAGGAAGGGTGCATCGGGATCGAACAGCACAAGGTCCGCCGGTGCTCCGACCGACAGGCGGCCTTGCGGCAGCCCAAGGCGGCGGGCGGGATTGAGCGTCATCGCGCGGATCAGGGTCGGCAGGTCGATCGCGCCCGCGTGGTAGACGCGCATGGCGGCCGGCAGGAAGGTTTCGAGGGCGACGGCACCGGAGGCTGCTTCCTCGAAGGGCAGGCGTTTCGATTCCTCGTCAGCGGGGGTGTGCATCGACGAGATCACGTCGATCAGACCGGTTGCAACCGCTTCGACCATTGCGAGGCGGTCGTCCTCTGACCGCAGCGGTGGAGTGAACTTGAAGAAGGTGCGATAGTCGCCAACGTCCAGTTCGTTCAGGGTCAGGTGGTGGATCGAGGTGCCGGCGCTGACGTCCAGCCCCGCCTCCTTGGCGCGGGCAAGCGGGGGCAGGGCGCGGGCGGTGGTGATCTGGTCGGCGTGGTAACGCGCGCCGGTCAGTTCCACGAGTGCCAGGTCGCGTTCAAGGCCCATGCGTTCGGCCATCGGAGACACAGCGGGGATGCCGCGCAGGCTGGCGAACTTGCCGCTGGTGGCCGAAGCGCCGGCCGACAGGTTCGGGTCTTGCGGGTGGCCGATGATCAGCGCGCCAAGACTGCGGGCATAGGTCATGGCACGGGACAGCGCCTTGGAATCGGTGCTGACGCGGGCCGCGTCGGTAAACGCGATGGCCCCGGCGTCCAGCAGAAAGCTGATCTCGGTCATCTCGCGCCCGTCGCGGCCTTTGGTCAGGGCGGCCATGTGGCGGATGCGGACCGGGCTTTCCGAGGCGCGGCGGGTGACGAATTCCAGTGCTTCGGGCGTGTCGATGGCGGGGGTGGTGTCGGGGCGTGCGATGATCGTGGTCACGCCGCCCGCCGCCGCCGCCATCCCGGCGGAGCGGAAGGATTCCTTGTGCCGTTCGCCCGGCTCGCCGATCTTGACGCCGATGTCGACAATGCCGGGGGCAAGGCACATGCCGCCGCAGTCGATGATCTTGGCCCCCTTCGGAGCAGGGGCATTGATCGCGCTGATCACGCCCTTGGCGATGGTCAGGTTGCCGGGCGCGTCGGTCAGCGCCTCGGGGTTGATCAGGCGGGCGTTCGATAGATGGATGGTCACGTCTGCTTGCCCTCTGCCTGCCGCACTTGGCGATTAGTCAAATCGTGCCGGTCTGGAAAGCCGAAAAGCATCATGCCTGCGCCCCGGCTGCAATCAGGCGGTCGGTGGTGGCAGCCGGGTCGGCCTGATACTTGATCAGGTGCTTGTCGCCCGCCCGGGTCATGAGCTGAACCGCGCCAAGAAACGGCCGCGCGGTCTGGATTTGCGCCAGAGGGATCGCGCGGCTGGCGGGGCCAAGCAGGCGGCGGTCGGTCAGGCGCCAGACCTCGGCCATCGCTTCGGACTGCACGAAGGCCGCGCGGGCGGCGATGGCGATGACCGCGCCGATCGGCCCCATCACCGGGTAGGGATTGGCTTGCCACACAAGCACCGCCCCGGCGAGCGCGCCGAGGATCACCGCCATCACCAGATGGCTGCGCCAGTAGACGGCGCGGTCGGGACGAAATTCGGTGACGATGCGCTCGCCTTCGGCAAGGGGCAGCGGGTGGCCCATGACGCTGTCGGGTTCGATCCGCGCCATCAGGCGATCCAGACGAGGACGACGGTGAAAATGGCGAGGAACGCGAGAACGGCGGTGGCGACCATTCCGGACTGACGCATTTCCTGCTTGGTCGGCTTGCGGTCGGGGTCGGGGGTCATGTGTCGGTCTTTCTCTGCAGGTCGCGGATCAGGTGATAGACTTTCTCACCCTCGGCGATGTTTTCAAAGCCCGCCCTGACGGTTTCCTGGTCGCCATCCGAAGAGCGTTCCTTGCGGACATGCAGCCAAACCGTAAAGGCGCGCTTCCCGAGCTCCAGTTCCAGTGCGCTGGAGGGCAAGATCGGATACACCTTCAGGCTGGCAAACGGGGCTGATCGGGCGACATAGGCCGCGCGGTCGGTCAACGCGTAGCGAACATGGCGGGCGCTGCGGGCCTCGACCAGAGGGCCAAAAACCAGGAACCCGCCCAGCCCCCCGAAAGGCAGACTGAATGCCATGACGAAAAGCGCAAGACCCGCATCCGATATGCTGCCGGCCCGGCTGAGCTGCTGGACTGCGAAGATGAAAAGCCCGACGCCGATCATCACGAACGGGACGCCAAAGATCATCAGGAACAAGGCCTTGCCGCGCTCGTGCAAGCCGGGCACCGGCGCGCCTTCCCACAGGAGCGTTTCGCCGGGGCGGAGGTAGGGGGACCACGGGTCGCTCAGACCATCACCCCAACCGCCTTGCGTCCGCGTTCGGCGCGCAGGTTGCGCGCCAGAAGATCCATGCAGGCCATGCGGACGGCAACGCCCATCTCGACCTGTTCCTGAATGACGCTGCGGTTGATGTCGTCGGCCAGATCGCCGTCGATCTCGACCCCGCGGTTCATCGGGCCGGGGTGCATGACGATGGCATCAGGTTTGGCGTGGCTGAGCTTTTCGGCATCAAGGCCGTAGCGGTGGTAATATTCGCGGCTGGAAGGGATGAAGCCGCCGTCCATGCGTTCGTTCTGCAGGCGCAGCATCATCACGACGTCGGCGCCTTCCAGACCCTTGCGCATGTCGTCGAAAAGTTCGCAGCCGAAATCCTCGACGCCCGAAGGCATCAGCGTGGGCGGCGCGATCAGCCGCAGGCGGTTTTCCATCTTGCCGAGCAGGATCAGATTCGACCGGGCGACGCGGCTGTGCGCGATGTCGCCGCAGATCGCCACGGTCAGGCGCTGGATGCGGCCCTTCGCGCGGCGGATGGTCAGGGCATCGAGCAGCGCCTGCGTCGGGTGTTCGTGCCGCCCGTCGCCCGCATTGAGAACAGCGCAATTCACCTTTGATGCCAGAAGGTTGACGGCGCCGGACGAGCTGTGCCGCACCACCAGAAGGTCGGGATGCATCGCGTTCAGCGTCATCGCGGTGTCGATCAACGTCTCGCCCTTTTTCACCGAGGACGAGGCCACCGACATGTTCATCACATCGGCCCCAAGCCGCTTGCCGGCCAGTTCGAAACTGGCCTGCGTCCGGGTGGAGTTTTCAAAGAACATGTTGATTTGCGTCATGCCCGCAAGCACGTCGGATTGCTTGACGGTGCGACGGTTCAGGTCGACGTAGCGGTCGGCCAGATCAAGGACCGTGACGATTTCCTGCGGCGCCAGATGTTCGATGCCCAGAAGGTGGCGCGCGCGAAAGGTCATGGGTTTCTCCTGCCGGGATGGGGCGCTTATGCCAAAGCGGGGGGGGCGGGGCAATGCCACAGTTCGGCGCTGGCGGTTCTGGCGGCGCGGCTGACATGGCAATAGGGTGGTGGCATGGGAATCGGGGCCGATATCATCGCGGATGACTGGCACGCGGCGCTGGCGGCGCTGGCGTGGCAGGTTGATCTCGGGGCGACCGAGCCGTTGGGCGATGCGCCGGTGAACCGTTATGAGATGGTTGATCCGGTGCGGGCGACCGTCCCGGTGGTACCTGCGGCCCCCGCCCAACTGGCGGTTGGTCAGGACCCGGTTGCGGTTGCGGTGGCGATGGCCGCGGCCGCGACGACGCTGAAGGAGTTGCAGGCGGCGCTGGCGGCCTATGACCATTGCGAGTTGAAGCGCGGCGCGCGGAGCCTTGTCTTTGCCGATGGCAACCCCGGGGCGCGGGTGCTGATCCTTGGCGAAGCGCCGGGCAGCGAGGAGGACCGCGAGGGCCGGCCCTTCGTCGGGCGTGCGGGGCAGTTGCTGGACCGCATGTTTGCCGCGATTGGCCTTTCGCGCACCGCACCCGATCCGGCGGCAGCGGTCTACATCACCAACGTCATGCCGTGGCGACCGCCCGCCAACCGCGACCCCGAGGCCACCGAAATCGCGATGATGCGCCCTTTTGTGGAGCGGCACATCGCGCTGGTCGACCCTGAGGTGATCGTGGTGATGGGCAACACGCCGTTGTTTGCGCTGACCGGGGCAAAGGGAATTTTGCGGGCGCGGGGGGGCTGGCAAACCGCCTTCGGAAAACCGCTCTTGCCGATGACACACCCGGCGTATCTGTTGCGCAACCCGGCGGCCAAACGCGAGGCTTGGGCGGACCTTCTGGCATTGCAGGCGAGGTTGCGGGATGGCGCTGCCGGTTGATCCGCTGACGCTGCTGGCGTTCATCCCGGCGGGGCTGGCGCTGAATCTGACGCCGGGGGCGGACATGATGTTCTGCCTTGGGCAAGGGTTGAAGGGCGGGCGGCGCGCGGCGATGGCGGCGAATTTTGGCATCGCGGTCGGCGGCATGGTGCATACGCTGATCGCCGGTCTGGGCCTTGGCGCGCTGATCGCGGCGCATCCCTTGGCGTTCGATGTGATCCGCTGGGTGGGGGTCGGATACCTGATGTGGCTGGCCATTTCGGCGCTGCGTGGGCAGGGGGCGCTGACGGCGGCGACTGTGGCGCCGCGCCCGGCCGCGCGCATCTTTGGTGAGGCGCTGCTGGTCAACCTGTTGAATCCGAAAGTTATCCTGTTCATCCTTGCGTTCCTGCCGCAGTTCGTCGACCCTGCGCGTCCGGTTCTGCCGCAGTTCCTGATCCTTGGGCTGGCGTTCTCGATGGGCGGGTTTCTGGTAAACGGGCTGGTCGGCGGTTTTGCCGGCAGCATCGGCCAGCGGCTGGCCCGGTCGGAGCGGCTGGCGCGCTGGCTGGGGCGGGCGAGCGCGGGGGTGTTCGGGCTTTTGGCGCTGCGGTTGGCGCTGATGGAGCGGGGGTAGGTCATGTCGAGGATCGACGAGACGAAGGAGTTCATCCCGGTCCGCATCGCGGTGCTGACGGTCAGCGACACGCGCACGGCAGCGGATGACACGTCGGGCGATACGCTGGTGGAGCGGCTTCTGGGCGCGGGGCATGTGCTGGCGGCGCGCGGCATCGTGCAGGACGACCGGGCCGAGATTGCCGCGCGGCTGAGGGCGTGGATTGCCGATCCGGCGGTGGATGTCATCCTGACCACGGGCGGCACCGGTTTGACCGGGCGGGACGTGACGGTTGAGGCGCACCGCGACGTTTATGAGAAGGAGATCGAGGCGTTCGGGACGGTGTTCACCATCGTCTCGATGCAGAAGATCGGCACGTCGGCGGTGCAGAGCCGGGCCTGTGGCGGGGTTGCCGGCGGGACGTATCTGTTCGCGCTGCCGGGCAGTCCCGGTGCCTGCCGCGATGCGTGGGACGAGATTTTGCGCTGGCAACTGGATTTCCGGCACAAGCCTTGCAACTTCGTCGAGATTTTTCCAAGGCTGGACGAACACCGCCGCCGGAAATGATGGCGGGTGCGGCGCCATCGCCCGCGCCGCTTCAGGGAGCGGGGCAGCCGCGGATTTCCACCGCGCCGTCATCTGACAGGATGGTTACGATCACCTCGGACCGGTCAAGCGCAAAGGGTGCGCCAGATTGCGGAACCATTTCTGTCATTGCCGTCAATCGGTTACCGTCCCGAGATGCCGTGCTTTGCGCAATCCAGACGGTGGGGTCGGCGGTTTCGAAGGCGACGGTTTCCGGACCACCGCTGCGCGGCATGGCGATGGATGCGGTGATCCGCAGGCCATCGGCGATCGGGTCGACGGTGCAATTGACGGAGGTGACGCCAGCCTCGGTGGCGGTGGCGGGGCGGCGGGCCAGGGCGGCCTTGATCGTCGTGTCGCTGGCACCGGGGGCGATCAAATCGGTGGTCAGGGTAAGGCTGGCTGGCAGGCAGATCTCGTCGCAGACGCCAAGCTCTACGGTGGCTGAAAGGCGCATCGGGAGAGCCGGGTCGATGGCCGTAACCTCGACCGGCAAGGTGACCTTGTCGTGGTAGCCGATGCTCTGCAGCCCGTTGGTCAGGAACACGCTGGGGGCGGGCCAGTGGATGCGGACGGCACGGACGTTTTCAGATTCGGACCAGTCGAACGCGGGTGGGATGCCCGCGTCGCCGGGGCTGCGCCAATAAGTTTTCCAACCAGGCGCTAGGGTTAGCTGGAGGCCGGCCATGTGGCTGCCGTCGGGCATCTGCCAGCCGGGCAGGATGGCGCCGACAAGAACGTCGTCCTGCGTGGTGGCGAGGGCGGGGCCTGCGAGGGCGAGGAGCGGGGCGACGATCAGCCAGGTGCGGGTCATGTGGCGAAGATAGAGGCTTGCGGCGCCAGTTGAAATCACTTTGCGGCGACGAGGCGTGACCGGCGCATGCCAGATGCGAGATCAGGGGTTGAGGCCGCCGTCCGGCAGCGCCATGCTTAGGGCGACACGGAGGGTGCCGCATGGAACTGGCTGGCAAGATCCTGATCGCGATGCCGGGGATGGGCGACCCCCGCTTCGAGCGCAGCGTGATCCTTATCTGCGCCCATTCGCCGGAGGGCGCGATGGGCATCGTGATCAACAAGCCTGCGGTCGATCTGAGCTTTGCCAAGCTGTTGGAACAGTTGAACATTCCTATGGCCCCCGAGGGGCGCGACATTCGCGTGCATGTCGGTGGTCCGGTGGAGCGGGGGCGGGGGTTCGTGCTGCATTCGGGCGACTGGCGACCGCAGGGTGGCAGTTCGATGTCGGTGCCGGGCGGGTTCGAGATGACGGCGACGATGGACGTGCTGGAGGCGCTGGCGAAGGGCGAGGGGCCGGAGGCGGCGATCCTTGCCTTGGGCTATGCCGGGTGGGGGCCGGGGCAGTTGGAGGCGGAGATCATCCGCAACGACTGGCTGACCGGAGAGCCGGAAGCCGGGCTGGTGTTTTCGCGCGATGACGGCGGCAAGTGGGCGGCGGCGCTGCGGCGGATGGGGATTGACCCCCGCACGCTGAGCGGGTCGGCGGGGCGGGCCTAAGGGCTTGGGAACGCTGCGGTAATTTGCCTGATTTCGGAAAGGTTAACGGTATGGCAGGCGTATGGCAAACGTCTGGCAAGCGGCCATACGTTCGGGCGGTGGGCCGGGCGTTAACCTTGATGGGCGAATCGGTCTAGGGCGCTTCGATCATGTCGACGCGGGTGGCGTGGCGGCCGCCTTCGAAACGGGCCCCGAGGAAGGCGTCGACGATTTCAAGCGCGAGGCCTTCACCCACCACCCGCGCGCCAAGCGACAGCATGTTGGCGTCGTTGTGCTGACGGATCATCTTGGCGGAGAAGGTGTCGGAGCAGACGCCGCAACGGATGCCTTTCACCTTGTTCGCCGCCATCATGATGCCTTGGCCGGTGCCGCAGACGATGATGCCGAGCTGGCACTCGCCGGACGCGACACGTTCGGCGGCGGCCTTGCCGTGCAGGGGGTAGTGGGTGCTTTCGGGCGTGGTCGGGCCAATGTCGGTGACGGCGTAGCCCTTGGCTGCAAGATGTGCGGCGATGGCCTGGCGGAGTGGAATCGCGGCGTGGTCGCTGGAGACGACGATGCGGGTAGGTTCATTCGCCATAGGGCACCCAGATGGTTTTGACTTCGGTGGCGTGGCGAAGGAACTCGCGGCCTTCGCCGGCGGGCCCGATCCAGGTGCGGGCGTGGCCGTTGTTGACCCATGTGCGTTTGACGTTCAGGGCGGCTTCGCGTTCGATCAGGGTGGCGAGGTTCTGGGAGGAGAAGCTCCACACCGCGTCAACGTCCATATGCCCGGCGAGGGATTTCGCAAGGTCTGCGGGCGGGCCGGTGACGATGTTGACGACGCCTGCGGGGAGGTCGGAGGTGTCGAGCACCTGATAGAAATCGGTTGCGGCGAGGGGGTAGGCGGCGGAGGGGACGAGGACACAGGTGTTGCCCATCGCGATGGCGGGGGCCATGACGGAGACGAGGCCGAGGAGCGGGGCTTCATCCGGGCAAAGCGCGCCGATCACGCCGACGGGTTCGTTCATCGCAAGCGCGATGCCACGGATCGGGACGGATTTCGCGGCACCGTCGAATTTGTCGGACCATGCGGCGTAGGTGAAGAGGCGCTGGATCGACGCCTCGACTTCAGCCGTGCCGTTGTAGCCGGTGAGGTCTTTCAGGCGTTGGCCAAATTCCTCGGCGCGGGCGGAGAGGTTTTCGGCGATGTAGTAGAGGATCTGCGCGCGGTTGTGGCCGGTGGCCTTGCCCCAGCCTTTGGCGGCGTGGGCGGCCTCGACTGCGTTGCGGATATCCTTGCGGTTGCCGATGCCGGTGTGGCCGAGAAGTTTGCCGCGGGGGCTGTAGATCGGTTGGGAATAGCCGCCATCGGGGCGGGCCTGCTTGCCGCCGATGTAGAGTTTCGCTGTGCGGTCGAGGGCGGGAGCTTCGGGGCTGGCGGGTTCGGGGGCGGGCGTCACGGGTTTCAGGGCGACGGGTTTGGCGGTGGGTTTGAGGTAGGCCATCAGCCCTTCCCAGCCGCCTTCGCGGCCAAAGCCGGATTCGCGCACGCCTCCAAAGCCTGCGGCGGCGTCGAAGAGGTTGGTGGCGTTGACCCAGACGATGCCGGCCTTCAGCTTTGGGGCGATGTCGAGGGCGAGGTTGATGTTTTCAGACCAGACCGTTGCGGCGAGGCCGTAGCGGGTGTTGTTGGCGAGGGCGACCGCTTCTTCCGGCGTGCGGAAGGTCATCGAGACGAGGACGGGGCCGAAGATTTCTTCCTGCATCAGGGTGGAGGCGGCGGAGAGCCCGGTGATGAGCGTCGGCGGGTAGAAGCAGCCGGTGGGCAGCGCGGCGGCGGCGCGGTAGGTTTCGCCTTCGGTGTTGGCGGCGACCATGTCGGTGATGGATTGCAACTGGACCGGATCGACGATGGCGCCGATGTCGATGGCCTTGTCCAAGGGATCGCCGATGCGAAGGCCGTCCATCCGGCGTTTGAGTTTGGTGTGGAAGCGGTGGGCGACACCTTCCTGCACGAGGAGGCGGGAGCCGGCGCAGCAGACCTGGCCCTGGTTGAACCAGATGGCATCCACAAGGCCCTCGACGGCGGAATCAAGGTCGGCGTCGTCGAAGACGATGTAGGGGGATTTGCCGCCGAGTTCCAGGGTGAGGGCCTTGCCGCTGCCTGCCGTGGCGGCGCGGATGCGTTTGCCGACCGAGGTGGAGCCGGTGAAGGCGATCTTGTTTACCTCGGCGTCTACCAGCGCGGCCCCGGTGGTGCCGTCGCCGGTGACGATGTTGAGGACACCTTTGGGCAGGCCCGCCTCGCGGCTGATTTCGGCGAAGAGGAGGGCGGTGAGGGGGGTGTATTCGGCGGGTTTGAGGACGATGGTGTTGCCGGCGGCCAGCGCCGGGGCGACCTTCCAGGCGAGCATGAGGAGCGGGAAGTTCCAGGGGATGACGGCTCCGCAAACGCCCAAGGGTTGGAGGTCGGGGTGTTCGGAGGGGAGGAGCTGGGCGAGGCCGGCGTGGTAGGAAAAGTGGCGGGCGACGAGGGGGATGTCGATGTCGCGGCGACTCGCGGATCGGCTTGCCGTTGTCGAGGGTTTCAAGGACGGCGAGGAGGCGGGCGTGCTTTTGCGTCAGGCGGGCGAGTGCGTAGAGGTATTTGGCGCGGCTGTGGGCGGGAAGTTTGGCCCAAGCTGGCTGGGCGCGGCGGGCGGCTTTGACGGCGGCGGCGATGTCGGCTTCGGTGCCTTGGGTGACTTGCGCGAGGGGTTCGCCGGTGGCCGGGTTGGCGGTGGTGAAGGTGTTGCCCGGTTTGGTGAAGGCGCCGTCGATCCAGTGGCCGAAGGTGCCATTGTGTTTGGCGATCCAGGCGAGGGCTTCGGTGGCGGATTCCGGGGCGGGGCCGTAGGCCATGCTGTCGAAGATTTCCTTGATGGTCATGGCTGGTGCCTCGTGGTCACTTCGATGAACGGCTGGTGGCCCCCCCACCCCATCCCTCCCCCACAAGGGGGGAGGGGGGCGTGGGTTGCGGGCGTTGGTGCGGGGCCGGGCATGGGATCAGCCCATCGCGTGGCGGAAGCCGGCGGAGTAGTGGCCGGTGAGGTGGTGTTCAAGCTGGCGTTCGATGTCGCCGAGGAGGGAGGAGGCGCCGAAGCGGAAGAGGTCGGGTTGCAGCCAAGGGTGGCCAAGCTCGTCCTTGATGAGGGCGAGATAGGTGAGGGCGTCCTTGGCCTTGGCGATGCCGCCGGCGGGTTTGTAGCCGACCTTGATGCCGGTGCGGTCTTCATAGTCGCGGATGCAGCGGATCATCGTCAGGGTGACGGGGAGGGTGGCGTTGACCGGTTCCTTGCCGGTGGAGGTCTTGATGAAATCGGCGCCGGCCATCATGCAGATGAGGCTGGCGCGGGCGACGTTGCGCAGCGTGCCAAGTTCGCCTGTGGCGAGGATCGCCTTGACGTGGGCGTCCCCGCAGGCGGCGCGCATGTCGCGCATCTCGTCATAGAGAGCCTGCCAGTTCTGCGTGAGGACGTGGCGGCGGGAGATGACGATGTCGATTTCCTTTGCCCCGGCGCGGACGCTTTCACCGATTTCAGCGATGCGGAGTTTGTAGGGCGAGAGGCCGGCGGGGAAGCCGGTGGAGACGGCCGCGACGGGGATCGAGGTGCCTTCGAGGGCGCGGACGGCGGTTTCGACCATCTCGTGGTAGACGCAGACGGCGCCGGTGGTGAGGTGGGGCAGGCCGAGTTTCTCCAGCATCCAGGGCGCTACGGGCTGGCGGGCCTTGGCGCAGAGGCGCTTGACGCGGCCTTCGGTATCGTCACCGGCAAGGGTGGTGAGGTCGATGAGCGAGATCGCCTTCAAAAGCCAGGCGGCCTGATAGTCCTTTTTCACCGAGCGGCGGCCCGAGATCGTGGCGGCGCGGCGTTCGATGGCGGAGGTGTTGGCCTGCACCGACGCGACCCAGTCGAGGTCGAGCGGCATGCCGGGGTTGCGGGTGTGAGTGACCTGCGGCAGGAGGTCTTTCAAAGGTGTCAGCGTTTCCAAACGGTCCTCCGCCCTGTCGGATGGCGCGACGATGCCATGCGGCCCGGTGTGCCGCAAGGGTGACGGGGCGGAAATTCTGACCGTTTGGTCAAGAGGGCGGATTGATGCGATCCGGTTTTGCGGGCCAGGCGGCGTCATGCGTGGCCCACGGCATGCCGGTGCCGGGATCGGGAAGGTCGGATTTCGGGATGGTGCGGAAGAGGTGGGTCTTGGCGAGAAACAGGGCCGAGACGGGGGCGGTGAGCAGCAGGAAGCCGGCGATCAGCAATTCGTGCCAGCTAACCCCCTGGCCTTGCAGCGCGAGGTGGAAGGCGGAGGCGACGAGGGCGGTGCCAACGCCGATGGTGGTGGCCTTGGTCGGCGCGTGCAGGCGTTGCATCGGGTCGCGCAGTTTCAGCAGGCCGTAGCTGCCGATCAGCCCGAAGATGCCCCCGGCGACGAGGAAGGCGGCGATGAGGATGTCCAGCGCGGGGGTCATTCGATGATGCTCCCCCGCAAAAGGTATTTGCAGTAGGCGACGGTGCCGATGAAGCCGGTGAGGGCAAGGAGAAGGGCCACCTCGAACAGCAGGTTCGAGCCGCTGCGGACGCTGGCAAGGACGACCAGGGCGATGGCGTTCACTGTCATGGTGTCGACGGCGAGGATGCGGTCGGTGAGCGTGGCGGCGGTGAAGAGGCGGATCAGGTTCAGCACGAGGCACAGGCCGAAGGCGCCGATGGCGAAGTCGAGGGCGTAGGGCAGGATCATTCGAATATCCTTTTCAGGCGGGCCTCGTAGCGGGATTTGATGTCATCGCGCACGGCGTCGGGGTCGGGGGCGTGGAGCGCGTGGATCAGGAGCGCGCGGCCGCAGGTGCTCATGTCGGCGGTGAGGGTGCCGGGGGTCATGGTGATGGTGCCGGCGAGAAGGGTGATCGCCTCGGGTGTTTTCAGGTCGAGGGGGACGGTGATCCAGGCGGAGCGGATCTTGGCGTTCGGCATGAAGAGGACGATGCGCGCGACCTGGAAGTTGGCGACGATGACATCCCACAAGACGAGGAGCGCGTAGGCAAAGAGGCTGAGCGGGCGGCGCATTGGCGGGCGGTCGGGCCACCAGGCCGAGGTGAGGTGCGGGATGATGAGGGCAAGGATGGCGGCCATGACGAGGCTGCCGATCTTGAACTGGTTGACCAGAAGCATCCACACGACGACCAGCGTCAACGACAGGTAGGGGTGCGGCAGGAGTTTACGGAGCATCGGCGCGATCCTGATAAAGCTGGGTGGCGGCGATGTAGGGGGCGGGGTCGTAGAGGCTGGCCGCCGTGGCATCGAGCCAGCGGGTGACGGGGCCGGCGAGGATGGTCAGGGCGGCGAGGGCGGCGAGGAGGGCGAAGACGGCGGTGAAGGCGAGGGGTTCGGGCTTTGCGTCAGGCGCGTCACCCGGCGTGGCGTGGGATTTCCAGAAGAGGGTGGAGCCCGCGCGCGAGAGGCCGAGGATCGTCAGGAAACTGGAGACGAGGATCGCGGTCCAGACCGTTGCGGCGTGATCGCGCCAGGCGTCGAGGATCAGCAGTTTGCCGATGAAGCCGGAGAGCGGCGGCATGCCGGCGATGGCGATGGCGGCGGCCATGAAAAGCGCGCCGATCAGGCCGGATTGGGCGATGGGAGATTGTGCGGTGAGGGCCGGGGCGGTGAGCGTGCCATCGGTGCGGCGGCGGGTGACGAGATCGGCCACAAGGAAGAGGGCGGCGGTGGCGAGGGTGGAGTGCAGGATGTAGTAAAGCGCGGCCGAGGTGGTGGCGGGGGTGAAGGCCGCGATGGCAAGGAAGGCGGTGCCCATCGAGGCGATGGCGGCCATGGCCACAAGGCGGGGCAGGGTGGTGGCGCCAAGGATGCCGATGGCGCCGATGGCGAGGGTAAGGAGGGCTGCGGGCAGCAGCATTTCGGCAATCAGGGGGCCGGTGGCGGGCAGGGTGGTGGGAAAGATCAGCGTGCCGAAGCGCAAGGTGGCGTAGGCGCCGACCTTGGTCATCACGGCGAACATGGCCGCGACCACGCCGGGAGCGTTGGCGTAGGTGCCGGGCAGCCAGAATTGCAGCGGCACCAGCGCGCCCTTGATGGCAAAGACCAGAATCAGCATGACGGCGGCGACGCGGATCAGAGCGGTGTCGCCATCGGGCAGGGTGGGGAGTTTCTGCGCAAGGTCGGCCATGTTGAGCGTGCCGGTGACGGCGTAGACCGTGGCGAGGGCGATCAGGAACAGCGCGGAGCCGACGAGGTTGAAGGCGATGTACTGGATGCCGGCGCGGGTGCGGTCACGGGTGCCGCCGTGGATCATCAGGCCGTAGGAGGCGATCAGCAGCACCTCGAAGAACACGAAAAGGTTGAAGGCGTCGCCGGTCAGGAAGGCGCCAGCGATGCCCATCAGGAGGAACTGGAGGAGCGGGTGGAAATGCGCGCCTTTCGTATCCCAGCCGGAACCTATGGCGTAGAGGGCCACAGGCAAGGCGAGGCCGGTGAGGAGGAGCACCATCATTGCCGAGAGCCGGTCGAGGACCAGGACGATGCCGAAGGGGGCAGGCCAGTTGCCGAGGAAATACGCCTCGGGGCCGGTCTGGGTGGCCGAGGCCAGAAGGGCTATGGCTGTGGCGTTGAGGGCGAGGATGCTGACGATGGAGGCCGCGCGTTGCAGCGCGAGGTTCTGGCGAAGTGCGATGACCATGATTGCCGCGACCAGCGCGGGCAGGACGACAGGGGCGATGATCCAGTGGGTCATGGCTCACCGTCCATGTCGACCCGGTCGTGGCCGGATTCGAGGTATCCGCCGAGCGACATGATGACGATCACGGCGGTCATGCCGAAGGAGATCACGATGGCGGTCAGCACCAGCGCCTGCGGCAGCGGATCGGCGTAGGTGGCGCCCTTGGCGATGATCGGGGGCTGGTTCACCGCAAGGCGGCCGGCGGCGAAGATGAAGATGTTGACCGCGTAGCTGAGGAAGGTGAGGCCGAGGATCACCGGAAAAGTGCGCAGGCGCAGCATGAGGTAAATGCCGACCGAGGTCAGCAGGCCGATGGCGGAGGCGACGAGCAGTTCCATCAGCGGGCCTCTCGGCTTGGGTCGATGTCGAAGGCGTCAGGGTTCACCTTTTCGCCGGCGCGCAGGGCCATGCGGGAGAGCGAGGCCAAGGCCAGCATCACCGCGCCGAGGACGCAGAGGAACACACCAAGGTCGAAGATCGCGGCGGTGGCAAGTTCGAACGTCTCGAGTGGCCAGATCGTGACGTAATCGTAGCCGGAGGTGAGGAAGGGCAAGCCCATGACCCAAGCGCCGACGCCGGCGAGTGAGGCCACAAGGACGCCCGCGCCGATCAGGATGTGGTGGTCATAGCGCTGGCGGCGGTGGCTCCAGACATAGCCCGAGGCGAGGTATTGCGTGAGGTAGGCGATGGCGAAGACGAGGCCCGCGACAAAGCCGCCGCCGGGCAGGTTGTGGCCGCGCAGGTAAAGGTAGACGCCGACCATCATCGCAAGCGGCAAAAGCACGCGGGCGGCGATGGCCAGCATCATCGGGTGGCGGTCGCCCGCGTCATTGGCGCCGGGGCCGATGGTGCGGAGCCGGGCCGAGACGGTGGGGCTGCGCAACAGCGCCTCGGACAGGGCGAAGATCACGAGGGCGGCGATGCCGAGGACGATGATTTCGCCGTAGGTATCATAGCCGCGGAAGTCGACGATGATGGTGTTGACCGCGTTCGTGCCGCCCGCGCCGGGCTTCGATTGCGCGAGGTGGAAGGCCGAGATCGGCTCGAACGCGGGGGTGCGGGTCATCAGGGCGAAAGCGAGGCTGCCGATGCCCGCGCCCGCGATGGCCGCGATGGCCGCGTCGCGCGCACGGCGGGGCGCGGTGCTTTCGACGGGGGTGGTTTTCGGCAGGAAGTTGAGGGCGAGGAGCATCAGAATGACCGTCACCACCTCGACCGTGATCTGGGTGAGGGCGAGATCCGGGGCGGAGAACCACGCGAAACCGATGGAGATGACAAGGCCGACGATACCGGTGAGGAGGAGGGCCACGACGCGGTCGCGGTGCATGACCACGGTGGCGAGAGCGGCGATGATGAGGATGGCCCAGGCGATGACGGGGACGGGGAGCATCGGCAAGGCCGCACGGGTGCCGGGCAGATGGCTGCCGGTGGCGAAGGCGTAGGCGCTGGCGGCGGCGATGGCGAGGGTTGCGATGGCGATGGCGCGGGTGAGCGAGCCGTTGTGCAGAATGGCGGTCATGTCACGCGCCGCGACGGCGAGAGGTTCGATCAGGGCGTCGAAGAGGCGCTTGGCGTCGGGGCGGGGGGTGGCGTTCCAAAGCGCCATGAGGCGGGGATGCAGGCCGAGGAGCGCGAGGCCGCCACCGATGGCGGCAAGCGACATCCAGAGGGAGGGGGCTTCCAGCCCGTGCCAGTGGCTGATCTTGACGGCGACCGCCTCGCCCGTCACCGCGCTGGCGGCCGCGTTCACCAGCCAGCTTGCGGTCAGCATGGGGACAAGGCCGATCAGGACGACAAGGCTGGCGAGCAACGCGGGCGCGGCCCAGAGGCCGATGCCGGGGTCGTGCGGTCGGTGGGGGTAATCCTTGCGCACCGGGCCGAGGAAGCCGTGGGCGAGAAACCGAAAGCTGTAGGCGACAGAGAAAAGCGCGCCGATGGTGGCAAGGAGGCCCATCGCCCAAGGCGTGAGCCAGACGGTCGTC
Source organism: uncultured Alphaproteobacteria bacterium (assembly GCA_963822435.1). Lineage (GTDB taxonomy): Bacteria > Pseudomonadota > Alphaproteobacteria > Rhodobacterales > Rhodobacteraceae > JAUYQR01. The sequence continues at coordinate 58,827 of CAWGHN010000003.1, read as the reverse complement.
GCGGCCTCGCCCAGCATCAGTTCCTTGGAGAGGAACCCGTTGAGCGGCGGGATGCCGGCCATCGACAGCGCGGCGAGAAGGGCGATGGTGAAGGTGATCGGCATCAGGATGCGCAGGCCGCCGAGGCGCTTCAGGTCGCGGGTATGGGCCGCGTGGTCGACGATACCGGCCACCATGAAAAGGGCGGCCTTGAAGGTGGCGTGGTTTATGATGTGAAAGACGGCGACCGTGGCTGCGGCCTTGGTGCCAAAGCCCAGAAGCATGGTGATGAGGCCAAGGTGGCTGACGGTGGAGAAGGCAAGAAGCGCCTTAAGGTCATCCTTGAAGAGCGCGATCTTGGCGGCCATCACCATCGTGACAAGGCCGGTGGTGGCGACGATCCAGAACCACTCGGGCGTGCCGGCCAGCACGGGCCACATGCGCGCCATCAGAAAGAGGCCCGCCTTCACCATCGTGGCCGAGTGGAGGTAGGCCGAGACGGGCGTGGGGGCGGCCATCGCGTGCGGCAGCCAGAAGTGGAACGGAAACTGCGCCGATTTGGTGAAGGCACCGAGGAGGATCAGGATCAGGGCGGGAAGGTAAAGCGGCGAGGCCTGGATCAGCGCCTTGTTTTGCAAGATCACGGTCAGGTCGTAGCTGCCGACGATGTGGCCGAGGATCAACATCCCCGCGATCATCGCGAGACCGCCGCCGCCGGTGACAGCGAGTGCCATGCGCGCGCCCTGGCGGCCTTCGGGCAGGTGCTTCCAGTAGCCGATCAGCAGGAAGGACGAGAGCGAGGTCAGTTCCCAGAAGATCAGGAGGAGGAGGATATTGTCGGACAGCACGATGCCAACCATCGCGCCCTGAAAGAGGAGGAGATAGGTGTAGAACTGGCCCATCGGATCGCGCGCCGCGAGATAGAAGCGGGCGTAGAGGATGATCAGAAGGCCGATGCCAAGGATCAGCCCGGCGAAGAGAAGGCCAAGGCCGTCGAGGAAGAAGTTGGCGTTGAGGCCGAGGCCGGGAAGCCAGTCGATGCGGGTCTGCACCACCTCGCCGCGGAGGACGGCGGGGGCGTGGAGGGCGAGGAGGAGGAGGGCTGTCGCGGTGACGAGGCCCGTGACAAGCGCGCAGGCATTGCGGCCCAGGCGGATCATCAGGCCGGGGAGGAGGGCGCCAAGGAAGGGAAGTACCGCGATCAGCGCGAGTGACATCTGGGCGGCTTCCTCGTCGTGGCCTGGCGGTCTGGCGCGCAGAATGCATCGCGGCGGGTTTGGCGTAACCTATCCACTCTTGCGCCGGGTTCAAGGCCGCAGGACGCGAACCGCACACGGGAGTGCGGTTCGCTGTCTTGTCACACCGCTTCAGCGACGCCCTCGGGCAGTTTTGCCCCTGTCATGAAGGCGACGGCGTCGGACATCGAGTAATCCGACGGCTTGATCACGCAGAGCCTGCGGCCAAGCCGGTGGATGTGGATGCGGTCAGCGACCTCGAACACATGCGGCATGTTGTGGCTGATCAGGATGATCGGGATGCCGCGCGCGCGGACATCGCGGATCAGTTCCAGCACACGGCGGCTTTCCTTGACGCCAAGGGCGGCGGTGGGCTCGTCAAGGATCACGACCTTTGATCCGAAGGCGGCGGCACGGGCCACAGCGACGCCTTGGCGCTGGCCGCCCGACAGGGTTTCAACCGGCTGGGTAATGTCCTGGATGGTCATCAGGCCCAGTTCGGTGAGCTTGTCGCGGGCGAATTTCTCCATCCGCGCGCGGTCCATCTTGCGAAAGACCGATCCCATGATGCCGGGCTGGCGCCATTCGCGGCCGAGAAACATGTTGTCGGCAATCGAGAGGGCCGGCGACATGGCGAGGTTCTGGTAGACGGTTTCGATGCCAAGGGCGCGGGCGTCCTCGGGGCTGCGGAAGTTGACCGGCTTGCCATCGAGCAGAATCTCGCCGTGGTCGGGCACGACTGCGCCCGACAGCGCCTTGATCAGGGTGGATTTGCCGGCGCCGTTGTCGCCGATGACGGCGATGATCTCGCCCGGCATCAGTTCGAAGTCGGCGCCGCTCATGGCGACCACGGTGCCGTAGCGCTTCATCAGGCCTTTTGCCTGAAGGATCGGTGTCACGCTCATTGCGAAGCCCTCCGCAGCCATTGGTCAAGCGACACGGCGATGATGACAAGGCAGCCCGCCGCGAACTTCTGCCAGTAGTCGTCGACCCCCGCGAGCGAGAGGCCGGTGATGAAGACGCCCACGATCATCGCGCCAAGGACCGAGCCGATGATCGAGCCGCGCCCGCCAAAGAGCGAGGTGCCGCCGATCACCACAGCGGTGATGGACGCAAGGTTCACGTCGGAAAACGCGATGGGCGAGACGGAGCCGACGCGGCCAACGGCGATCCAGGCGGCGAAGCCGCAGATCAGGCCGGCGACGGTGTAGACCGAGACGAGCGTTCGGTCGACCTTGATGCCGGACAGCATGGCGGCATCGGGGTCATCACCGATGGCGTGGACGTGCCGGCCCCAGGCGGTGTGGTTCAGGACATACCACAGGATCGCAGCCAGAACGAGCAACGCGATGCCGCCGTAGCTGATGCTGGCACCACCGAAGTTGATGCCCTTGCCGAAGATCAGCAGGAAGGGGGCGTTCGCCTCGATGTCGACGTTGCGGATGGATTCGGATTGCGAATACCACAGCTTGACCGATTCAAAGATCGACAGGGTGCCAAGCGTCACGATGAACGGCGGCAGGCGCATCTTGGTGACGAGAAGGCCGTTCACGAGGCCCATGACGCCGCCGACAAACACGCCGATCAGGATGGCGAGGCCCACTGGCAAGCCCGCGAACACCGCGAGGTTGCCCATCACGAGCGAGCTGAGAACCAGAATGGCGCCAACCGACAGGTCGATGCCTGCGGTCAGGATGATGAGGGTCTGGGCGAGAGCGACAAAGCCGGTCACGGTGACCTGCTTCAGCACGGTCGACAGGGCGCCGACGCCAAGGAAGCGCGGGGCGATGATGCTGAAGGCCGCGATCGACAGCAGCAACACCAGCGCCGGGATCATGGTCGGGTTGCGGCGCAGGAAGTTGCGCAGCTTGTGGATGAACGTCTTGTCATCCCTCTCGAAGCTGGCGACGGCGGTATCGGCCTTGGCCAGGGTCGCTTCGTAATCGGAGATTGTCTTGGTCGGTGCGTCGCTACTCATGTGCAGTCTTCCCCCCCGGATGACGCCGATGCCGTTTCAGGCACCGCTTAAGAAGAAGGGCGACTGTAAAGCCGCCCTTCCTTTAATCAACTCAAACCTGATGGAGGCTTAGCCCCAGCAAAGCTCGGTGCCTTTGGTGGTGTCGATCGACGGGACACCATCAACCGGCTTGTCGGTGACGAGGTTCACGCCGGTGTTGAAGAAGGTCAGGCCTTCGGTGACGGTCGGCTTGGTGCCGTCCTTGGCGTAGGCGACGATCGCCTCGATGCCCTTGGAGGCCATCAGCAGCGGATACTGCTGCGAGGTGGCGCCGATCACGCCGGATTTGACCGAAGCCACGCCGGGGCAGCCGCCGTCAACCGAAACGATGATCGCCTGGCCTTCCTTGCCGGCGTTCTTGAGCGCCTGGTAGGCACCTTCGGCCGCCGGTTCGTTGATGGTGTAGACCACGTTGATGTCGGGGTCTTTGGCCAGCAGGGTTTCCATCGCGCGCAGACCGCCTTCGGGGTTTGCGTCCGAGGATTCGTGGCCGATCACGCGCGGATCGGTTTCCGAGCCCATCACGGTCAGGTCCGGAACGTCGATGCCGAAGCCGACGAGGAAGCCGGTGTCGCGCTGGACGTCGACCGAGATGTTGTCCTTGTTGATGTCGAGCATCGCGATCTTGGCGTTGGCAGCCTCGGCGCCCAGGGTCGCTGCGGCCCATTTGCCGATCAGCAGGCCAGCTTCGAAGTTGTCGGTCGCGAAGGTGATGTCCTGCGCTTCGGTGTCAGCCAGCGGGGTGTCGAGGGCGATGACCAGGATGCCGGCAGCGCGGGCGTCCTTGAGGGCCGGGCCAACGCTGTCGTTCGACGGGGTGATCAGGATACCCTTGGCGCCGGCGGCGATGCAGTTTTCGATGGCGGTGATCTGCGGAGCGGCGTCGCCGTCCTTTTCACCGGCATAGGCCTGGAAATCGAGGCCGGCTGCGGTGGCGGCAGCCTCGGCGCCTTCCTTCATTTTCACGAAGAAGGGGTTGGTGTTGTTCTTGGTGATGAGGCAGGCCAGATCGGCGGCAGAAGCGGTGCCAGCCAGCAAAGCCAGCGCACCGGCGCCGAGCAGAAGCTTGGTCAGTTTCATTGGTAGTCCTCCCAAAAGTGACGGGCTTGCTGCCCGGCTGTGATTCCGTCGCAGGTGCCAAAGGCGCTGCGGCGAGGGGGAGTTGACCCGATTCCGGCACATGCGTCAAGATAATTAAATCACTCTGATTTATTATTGACAGGGTGCCTTTTTCTTACGCACTCTGCCTTTTGGAACGCGGGGGGAATCGTGAAGCATCTGGTGGACAGCGCAGCGGACGCACGGTCATTGGCCGAGGCGTCATCGCTGCGCGGGTCGAATCAGTCGGGGATGCGGGCGCACAACGAGCGGCTGGTGCTGAGCCTTGTGCGCCAGCAGGGATCGCTGGCAAAATCCGACATTGCGCGGATTTCCGGCCTGTCGGCGCAGACGGTTTCGGTGATCATGCGCAGTCTGGAGCAGGACGGGCTTTTGCTGCGCGGCGAGCCGGTGCGGGGGCGGATCGGCCAGCCCTCGGTGCCGATGTCGCTGGCGCCGGACGGGGCGTATTTCCTGGGGCTGAAGATCGGGCGGCGGTCGGCGGATCTGGCGCTGGTGGATTTCCTCGGTCGGGTGCGAGGGGCGCGGCGCAAGGTTTACCGCTATCCGACGCCGGGTGCGGTGGTGGCCTTCGTGGCCGAGGCATTGCCCGCGTTGATCGCCACCCTGCCCGCTGGCCAGCGCGACCGGGTTGGGGGCCTTGGCGTGGCGATGCCGTTCCAGCTGTGGAACTGGGTCGATTACATCGGCGCCCCGCAAGCCGAGATGGACGCCTGGCGCGACCGCGACGTGCAGGCGGAACTGGCGGCGCTGGCGGGGATGCCGGTTTACCTGCAGAACGACGCGACGGCGGCCTGCGGGGCGGAACTGGTGTTCGGCACCGGCGAGCGGCCGAAGGATTTTCTGTATTTCTACTTTGGCTATTTCATCGGCGGTGGATTGGTGCTGAACGGGCAGCTTTACACCGGGCGGCACGGCAACGCGGCGGGTGTCGGTCCGATGCCGGTGCCGGGGCCGGACGGACGGATGCGGCGGCTGTTGACGGTGGCGTCGATGTCGGTGCTGGCCGAGGCGATGGAGCGGGCGGGTGAGCCGTCGGACCAGTTGTGGGAACGCCCCGACCGCTGGGAGATCAGCGATGCGATCCTGGACACCTGGATCGAGGCCGCGGCCGAAGGGCTGGCCAGCGCCACGATGAGCGCGGCGGCGCTTTTGGAGATGGAGGCGGTGCTGATCGACGGGTGGATGCCGGTGGACATCAGGGCCGAAGTGGTGCGCCGGACGGAAGCCGCGCTGTACCGGCTGGACCTGTCGGGAATCGAGCCGCCGGTGATCCGGGAAGGCACGGTCGGAGCGGAGGCGCGGGCGCTGGGCGCGGCGGCGATCCCACTGTCGCAGCGGTATCTGATCGACCAGAACGCCGGGGCGCGCGACGGCTGACCGTGCGCTTGGGGCTGACCCCGGAGGGTTTCACACCCTCCGGACCGCCCGTGGGATATTTGTGCAAAGAGGAAGATGGGTCAGGGGGTCATCGCCTTGCGCTGCTTTGCACGTTCGAGGCCGAGCTGGCGTTCGCGCCAGATGATCAGGACGCCTGCGGTGACGATGAGGGCAGCACCGCCGAGCATGGTCCAGGTCGGGATTTCGGCGAAGGCGAAGTAGCCGATCAGAAGCGCGAAGATCATCGAAGCGTAGTCGAAGGGGGCGACCAGCGAGGCGTCGGCCTCGCGGTAGCTGGAGGTCAGGAGAATCTGGCCAAGGCCACCGAGGAGGCCTGCGGTGACGAGAAGGGCGGTTTCCGTCGGCGTGGGCCAGACCCAGCCGAAGGGCAGGGTGATGAGCGAAAGCGCGGTGGCGGTGAGCGAGAAGTAAAAGACGATGGCGGCGGTCTTTTCGGTGTTCACGAGCTTGCGGACGAAAACCTGGGCAAGGGCTGCGAACACCGCACCGCCAAGGACCAGCATCGCGCCGAACGCCTCGGTGGTGCCGGCCTTGTCGGGGCTGATCGAAAGGCGCGGGGCGAGGACGATGAGCACGCCCGTCATGCCCAGTGCTACAGCCGAGATGCGGAAGGCGCGCACCTCTTCACCCAGAAACATCGCGGCAAAAACCACGGTCAGGAGCGGGGCCGCATAGCCGATGGCGGTAACCTCGGGCAGGGGCAGGTAGGCAAGGCCAGCGAAGCCGAGGCCCATCGCCAGCGTGCCGACGACGCCGCGCCAGAGGTGGCCCATCGGCGCGTTTGCCCTGAGGCCGGTGGCAAGCTCGCCCCGCCACACCAGCCAGGCGACAATCACCGGGATGGCGAAGGCGGAGCGGAAAAAGACCGCCTGACCGGCCGGAACGTGCTGCGCTGTTGCCTTGATCAGCGAGGCCATCACGATGAAGACAAGGACGGAGGCAAGTTTGAAGGCGATGCCGCGCAAAGGGCGCATGGGGTGCTTTCGGTGTGGTTTCGGTCTGGACGGGCGGTTGCGCTTAAGCTTCCCTACCTGAAAGGAGAATGCCATGCCTCATCGTACGATTGCCGATAGAATTGATCAGGGGCGCGGGGTGGCGCCAGCCGACGCGGTGTTGAAGGGCGGGCGGGTGTTCGACCTGATCACCGGCGATCTGGTGGAAACCGACGTGGCGATTTGCGGCGACACCATCGTAGGGGTGTTCGGCGAGTATTCCGGGGCGCGGGTGCTGGATGTGTCGGGCAAGATCCTGGTGCCAGGGTTCATCGACACGCATCTGCACATTGAAAGCTCGCTGGTCACGCCGCACGAGTTTGACCGCTGTGTGACGCCGCGCGGGGTGACGACGGCGATCTGCGACCCGCACGAGATTGCCAATGTCTGCGGGGTGCCGGGCATCCGGTATTTTCTGGAAAGTGCGGCGCAGACGCTGATGGATATTCGGGTGAACCTGTCGTCCTGCGTGCCGTCGACCCATATGGAGACGACGGGCGCGCGGCTGGAGGTGGGCGATCTGGTGCCGCTGATGGACCATCCGGGCGTGATCGGGCTGGCGGAGTTCATGAATTATCCGGGCGTTCTGAGGAAGGACGCAGGGTGTCTGGCGAAGCTGGAAGCGTTTGCCGGCCGGCATATCGACGGGCACGCGCCCTTGCTGCGCGGCAATGACCTGAACGGCTACATCAGCGCGGGCATCCGGACGGAGCATGAGGCGACAACGTACGACGAGGGGTTGGAGAAGCTGCGCAAGGGGATGCGGGTCTTGATCCGCGAGGGGTCGGTGTCGAAGGACTTGCACGCGCTGGCGGGGCTGATCACCGAGCGGTTCTCGCCCTACATCTGTCTTTGCACGGATGACCGGAACCCCTTGGACATCGGTGAGCATGGGCATCTGGACCACATGATCCGCACGGCGATTGCCTTGGGGGCGCCGACCCTGGCAGTGTATCGGGCGGCCAGTTTGAGTGCGGCGGAGGCGTTCGGGTTGAAGGACCGCGGGCTGATCGCGCCGGGCAAGCGGGCGGATATCGCGGTGATCGACAGCCTTGAGGGGTGCCATGCGTCGTTGGTGCTGGCGCGGGGGGTGGTGGCGGATGAGGCCGCCTTTGCGGCGCGGGGGCGGACGCAGCCGGTGGCGCGGCGGTCGGTCAAGGCGCAGCCAGTGACGGCGGGGAGTTTCCGCACCGGGGGAAACCGGGTGGAGACGCCGGTGATCGGCATCCTGCCGGGGAAAATCATCACCGAGCATCTGACGTTTGATCTGGCCCCGGTGGATGGCGACAAGCGGCCGGATGTGGCCCGCGACCTGGTGAAGATCGCGGTGGTGGAGCGGCATGGGGTGAACGGCAACATCGCGACGGGCTTTGTGAAGGGGTTCGGGTTGGAGCGGGGGGCGATTGCGTCGACGGTTTGCCATGACCATCACAACATCGCGGTGGTGGGGGTTGGACATGAGGACATGGCGCTGGCGGTGAGCCGGCTGGGCGAGATCGAGGGCGGGTTCGTGGTGGTCGAGGGGGGCCGGGTGCTGGCGGAGCTGGCGCTGCCGGTGGCGGGGTTGATGAGCCTGCTGACGCTTCGAGGAGGTGCGGGAGAAGCTGGTGTTGTTGAGGGCCGCCGCGAGGTCGCTGGGGGTGGTTCTGGAGGAGCCGTTCCTGCAGCTGGCGTTCTTGTGCCTGCCGGTCATTCCGCATCTGAAGATCACCGATATGGGGATGGTCGATGTGGACCGGTTCGAGGTGATGCCGTGAGGGCGTGTCCCACGGTGGGACGGTTTGGGGGAGTGAGGGATATCAAGGGGTTGGGCGGCGGTGTTAACCGAGTGGTAGGGGTTAGGGTGCCCCCCCACCCCAGCCCTTTCCCACGAAGGGGGAGGGAGGCGCTTTGGGTTTGGCGGTGGGCTTGGGGCTTGGCCCCGGAGGGTTTCACACCCTCCGGACCTCCCGTGGGATATTTGGGGACAGGGGAAGGGGAAACGGTGGGCTGAACCGATTGTGCGACAGGCCCACGGTGACGTGGCCGGACTGAGGGAATGGCGTTTTCACGCGGGGCGGCAGGACGGAAAAGCGGCACTTGGGACAGGCGCGGTTCCCGAAGAGCGAGCGGGCAGGGGGAAGATGGCGGCGCAGTACGCGCCAGTTTTGAAAAGGAGCACACCGTCAGCGCAGATGCGCCGTCAGCGGAGTTCGGATCAGTTCCAGCACCCGACCCGACAGGTTTTCGACCCGGTAAACGACTCCGCCCATGGCATAATAGTGCCAGCTGCCGTCCGAAGGCTTCAGATTATAGCGCGCCGGGTCCATGAGAAGCGAGCGGGTCCAGACGGGAAAGGTATCGCCGACCTTGTAGGGCGTCTCGCTTGGTTTCAGTTTGATCACTTTGCGACCTGGCGTCGGCTGATCGACAGTCTTTGCGCAGACCGACGGCACGAGTGACGCACACTCCCCGGAAAATACGGGAAGGGCTGTTGACATGAAGAGAAGCGGAAGGATGAAAACGCGCACGGCCGCCTCGCTTGAAGGAGCATCAAGCAAACGCGGCAAGCGTGGGTTCCGTTCCCGTCAAGGAGCCGTAGCGCTGACGGCCAGCCAGATTGCGGCGAGGCGACGTTTGCCCGGCGCCGACGGCTACCCCTGCGCCAAATCCTCCAACAACCGCGCCACCCCTTCTGCCCCCGGATCATTGTGCCCCTTGAGCTTGTCGGCGGCGAGGTAGCTGGCGCGCCCGGCTTTGGCGCGGGTCATTTGGGCGGTGGCGTTGGCGCCCTCGCGCGCGGCTTTGGCGGCGGCGGCTTGGACTCCTTGCGGGAGGGCGGCGAGGGCGGGGGCCAGGGCGTCGATCATGGTGCGGTGGCCGGGGGCGGCGCCTCCTACCTGCATCACGCGGTCGAGGCCGGCGGTGAGGGCGCCGATCCAGGATTTGCCGGAGGCTGACGCATCGCCCGCGGCGGCGAAGAAGATGGCGAGGAGGACGCCTGAGGAGCCGCCCATCGTCTGGCTGAGTTCCACCCCGATGGCGCGGTAAAGCTGGGTCGGGTCGGCCAAGGGCAGGCGGTCGAGGGCGGCGTGAAGGGCGCGGGCGGCACCGGCGAGGGTGGAGCCGGTGTCACCGTCGCCGGATTTCGCGTCGAGGAGGTTGAGGTCAGCCTCGATCGCGACGAGTGCCTGGCAGCAGCGGTCGATCAGCGCGCGGCGGGCGGGGTGGGCGGAGGGGACGGGTTGCAGGGGGGCAAGGCCGTCGGGCAGGGGCTTCACGGCGACGTCGCCCAAGGGCGCGAGGCCGGGCCAGGCGTGCGGGGCGGCGGGGGCTTTGAGCGCTGTGAGGCGGGCGTCGTCGACCGGCAGGAGCGAGACGGAAAAGCCGTGCATGTCGAGCGAGGTCATCATCGCGGCGGGGCCGATGATCCATTTGGTGCGGGCACCAAGGGGGGAGCGGGCGAGTTCTTCGGTGAGGATGCTCATTTCGAGGGGCGTGGTGCCGCCGAGGTTGTTGAGGAGGGCGACGTGGTCTCCGCCGCCCATGTGGGGCAGGAGTTTTTCGGCGATCCTCTGCATGGCCGAGCGCGCGCCGGTGAAATCGACCTGTTCGATGCCAGCCTCGCCGTGGATGCCGAGGCCAAGTTCGGCCTTGCCCGCGCTGATGCGGTCTTCCTTGGGTGAGCCGGGGACGGTGCAGGTGTCGAGCGACATGCCGATGGAGACCGCGCCGTGAATGGTGGCGGTGGCGGCGGCGGTGATGGTGTCGAGGTCGGCGCCGGATTCGGCCATTGCTCCGGCGATCTTGTGGACGAAGAGGGTTCCGGCGACGCCGCGGGCTTGCGGAAGGTCGGGAAGGGCGATGTCGTCATCGACGATGACCATGGAGACCTTGAGGCCAAAGGCGCGGGCGCGTTCGGCGGCAAGGCCGAAGTTGAGGCGGTCGCCGGTGTAGTTTTTCACGATCAGGAGGCAGCCGGGTTTGCCGGTGACGGCGAGGATGCCGGCCAGGACGGCGTCGACGGATGGCGAGGCGAAGACATCGCCGCAGACGGCGGCGGTGAGCATTCCCTGGCCGACGAAACCGGCATGCGAGGGTTCGTGGCCGGAGCCGCCGCCGGAGACGAGGGCGACGCGTGAACGGTCCCAGTCGGTGCGGGTGACGACCTTGATGTGGGGGTAGCCGTCGAGGCGGGCGAGCTTGCCGGCGGAGGTTCTGAGCAGGCCGTCAATCGCCTCGGTGACCAGGGTGTCCTTGGAATTCATGAACTGTTTCATGGGGGTGGTCCTCAGATACGGTTGCCGCTGGCATCGAACCAGAGCGGATTGCGGGGCTGGATGGGCAGCGTGTCGCCGGGGCGAAGGGGGGTGTGGGCGTCGGACAGGGTGATCAGGTCGTGGGGGCCAAGCGTCAGGTGGAGGCGGGTCTGGTCGCCCAGATGCTCCACCCGGCGGACGGTGGCGGGCTGGCCTTCGCCTTGCGCGATGTGTTCGGGGCGCAGGCCGATCTGGGTGGCGTTCGGCGGCGCGCCGGGGAAGGTGGCGGCGGGCAGAAGGTTGATGCGGGGCTGGCCGAGGCGGGAGGCGACGTAGGTGGAGACCGGGTTTTCGTAAATCTCGCGGGGGGGGCCGTATTGCACAAGGCGGCCACGGTCAAGAACGCCGACATGGGTGGCCATCGTCATCGCCTCGATCTGGTCGTGGGTGACGTAGAGGAAGGTGGCGCCCAGTTCGGCGTGGATGCGTTTGAGTTCGATCCGGAGGTCGGCGCGGAGTTTCGCGTCGAGCGAGGACAGGGGTTCGTCCATCAGGTAGATGCGCGGACGACGGACGAGGGCGCGGCCGATCGAGACGCGCTGCATCTCGCCGCCCGACAGGTTGGTGGCCTTGTTGTCCAGCTTGTGGGCGATGCGCAGCACCTCGGCCACCTTCCGGACTTCGGTGGCGATCTGGGCTTCGGGCATCGCGATGATCGGCGAGCGCAGGGGGAAGGCGAGGTTGTCGCGCACGGTGAGGTGGGGGTAGAGCGAGTATTGCTGGAACACCATCGCCACGTCGCGCTGGGCGGGGGTGTCCTTCAACACCGATGCGCCGCCGATCTGGATGTCGCCGGTGTCGGGGCGGTCGAGGCCGGCGATCAGGCGCAGCGTGGTGGTCTTGCCCGCACCGGTGGGGCCGAGGAGGACGACGAAGGCGCCGTCGGGGATGTCCATCGACACGTCGGTGAGGGCGTCGGTCGTGCCGAAGGACTTCGACAGGTGCGAGAGGGTGACGTCAGCCATGATGGACCCCGGCGTTGGCGGCGGAGCGCAAGGCGCGGCCGGTGGTGGCATCGAAGAGCGACAGGGTGCGGGGGGTGAGTGCCAGGCCAACCGTCTCGCCGGGATGGGCGATCTGGCTGGCGGCTGTGCGCGCCTTGATCTGGCCGTGCGGAGTGGTGAGGGTGACGATCTGCGTGGTGCCGAGGTATTCGGTGGCGATCACGCGGCCACGGTAGGGGCTGGCGTCGGTCAGGGCGACATGCTCGGGGCGGACGCCGAGGACGAGGCTGCCGGAGGCCGCCTCTTGCAACTCGGGCAGGGCCATCGCGGTGTCGCCAAGGGTCACGCTGGTCGCCCCGGCAGCGGCGTGGCCGTCGAAGGCAAGGAAGTTCATCGACGGGCTGCCGATGAAATCGGCAACGAACAGCGTGGCGGGGTGGTCGTAGATATCCTGCGGGGTGCCGAACTGTTCGACGACACCGTGGTTCATCACCACGATCTTGTCGCCCATCTGCATCGCCTCAAGCTGGTCATGGGTGACGTAGACGGTGGTGGCCTTCATCCGGTCATGGAGGGCGCGCAACTCCTCGGACATGTGTTCGCGGAATTCGGCATCGAGCGCGCCCAAGGGCTCGTCCATCATGAAGGCCTTCGGTTGGCGCACGATGGCGCGGCCAAGCGCCACGCGCTGGCGGTCGCCGCCCGAAAGGCCGCCCACGGGCTTGTCAAGAATGCTTTCGATGCCGAGAATACGCGCGACCTCGGCCACCTTGGCCTGCACCTGGGCGCGCGCCATGCCCTGACTGACAAGCGGGTAGGAGATGTTCTTGCGGACATTCAGATGTGGGTAAAGCGCGAACATCTGGAACACCATCGCGATGTCGCGCTGGCTGGCGGGGCGCTGCGACACATCCTCGCCGTCGATCAGGATCTGGCCCGAGGTCGGCAATTCCAGCCCGGCGATCATGCGCAAGGTGGTGGTCTTGCCGCAGCCGGACGGGCCAAGGAGCATGAAGAACTCGCCGTCCCTGATGGTGAAGCTGGAGCCTTTCACCGCGGTGAAGGCGCCGAATTCCTTGCGCAGGTTTCGAATGACAATCTCGGCCATGACTATTCCGGGAAGTGGCTGGTGATGATGAACATCACGGTGCCGATCAGAGTGACGACGAAGCTCCAGGTGAAGGCCCAGAGCGCGAAGGGTTGCATCAGCATCACGACGCCAAGGCCGATCAACACCGTGGCGAGGTTCTCCCACGGGCCACGGCGGAAGGAGAGAAGTCCGGTCAGGAACGCGCGCATCGGCCAACCCTTTCATCTGTCTTCAAATATCCCCGCCGGAGGCTCCCCCGCCCGGCGGCAGGAGCCTCCGGCGGGGATATTTTCCGACAGATGAAACCATGTGTGGTCATTTGCGCACCGCCCCGAAGGTGATGCCCCGCAGCAGGTGCTTGCGCAGCAGGATGGTGAAGATCATCACCGGCAACAGGAACAGCGTCGCCCCGGCGGCCACGGCGGGCCAGTCCTGGCCGCCGACGCCGATGATCGTGGGGATGAAGGGGGGCGCGGTCTGGGCATTGCCGGAGGTGAGGAGGACGGCGAAGGCGTATTCGTTCCACGCAAAGATCAGGCAGAAGATCGCGGTCGAGGCGATGCCGGTGGCGGCCTGTGGCAGCACGACTTTGCGGAAGGCCTGGAACCGGGTGTAGCCGTCGATCAGGGCCGCCTCTTCGTATTCGCGGGGAATCTCGTCGATGAAGCCTTTCAGGAGCCAGACGGCGAGGGAGATGTTCACTCCGGTGTAAAGGAGGATCATGCCGAGGTGCGTGTCCGAAAGGCCAAGCTGGCGGTACATCAGGAAGATCGGGATCGCGACGGCGATGGGCGGCATCATCCGGGTGGAGAGGATGAAGAACAGCAGGTCGTCCTTCAGCGGCACCTTGAAGCGGCTGAACGCGTAGGCCGCGAGCGTGCCGAGGAAAATGCTGAGCGCGGTCGAGCCGAAGCCGATGATGATGGAGTTCAGGAAGCGTTCGCCGAAGCGCGAGGGGCCGGTGATCACCTCGCCCCGGCGCTGGACGATTTCGTCCACGAAAGTGTCGGGCGGGGGCATGGTCGCGAGTTGTTCGGGCGTGGCGCGGGTGCGGTCGGTGAAGAGGTTGACGTAGCCTTCGATCGAGGGCGAGAAGATCACCTTCGGCGGGTAGCTGATGCTGTCCGGCCCGGTCTTGAAGCCGGTGGAGATGATCCAGGCGAGCGGAAGAAGGGTGATGACCATGTAGGCGGTGACGAGGACGCCCGCGACCCATTTCGAGGCTTTCGACGGCTCGGTGACGGAATAGGCGCTCATCTTTCTTTGACCTTGTTCAGGGCTTTCACGTAGATCGAGGCGAGGCCGAACACCGTGACGAAGAGGATGATCGCGTAGGCCGAGGAGTAGCCGGTGCGCCATTTCTCGAAGGCCTCGCGTTTAAGCTCGATCGAGGAGAGGAGCGTGGTGTCGCCGGGACCGCCGCCTGTCAGCAGCACGACGAGGTCGAACATCTTGAAGTTCTCGATGCCGCGAAAGAGGACGGCGAGCATCAGGAACGGCAGCACCATCGGGATGGTCATCGTCCAGAACTGGCGCCACTTGGAGGCGCGGTCGACCTCGGCCGCCTCATAGATGTAATCGGGGATCGAGCGCAGGCCGGCGAGGCAGATCAGCATCACGAAGGGCGTCCACATCCAGGTGTCGACGATGACGATGGCCCAGGGCGCGAGGCTGACCGAGCCGAGCATGGTGAACGAGGAGGCCGGGATGCCGGTGACGAATTCGACCGCGTAGTTGATGAGGCCGATCTGCGGTTGGTAGAGGAAGGTCCAGAAGTTGCCGACGACGGCGGGCGACAGCATCATCGGGATCACGATCAGCGTGGTCATCAGGTCGTTGCCGCGGAACTTGCGGTTGATCAGCCAGGCGAGGGTGAAGCCGATCAGTACCTGAAAGAACAGCGTCCAGAACAGAAAATGCGCCGTCGCCTGCATCGTTTGCCAGATGTCGGGGTCGGTCAGGATGCGTTCGTAGTTGCGCAGGCCGACCCATTCGACGGGCTCGTTCGGGCGGTTGGCGCGGAAGTTGGTGAAGGAAAGCCGGATCGTCCAGATCAACGGGAAGATGTTGATCGCGAGAAGGAGGAGGATGGTGGGTGCCACGAAGATCCAGGCGATGGTGCGGTCTGACAGGCCGCGCACCTTGCGGGCGAGGGTGGGGTGCGTGGCGCGGGCAAGGCGGTCTGCGGGCGAATCAGGCATTGGAATCGGCCTTCGAGGCTGGGGGAGCATGCGGCAGTCTACGCCGAAACGGGCGGTGTGGGCGGGTAACGGTCGGGGAGGGGGCGCCGGGTGGCGGAGGGTGGGGCGGGGGGGTCCCCCGCCCCGAAGGTTTAGAGCTTGCCTTCGTCCTCGAAGGTGGTGGTCCAGTCCTGGACGAGGCCGTCGAGCGCCTCTTGTGCGGTGCCCTGGCCGGCGACGACATAGTCGTGGAAACGTTTCTGGCTGTCGGACAGCAGGGTTGCGTAGCTGGGTTCAGCCCAGAAATCCTTCACGATGGCCATCGAGTCGAGGAAGGTCTGTGCGTAGGGCTGGCTGGCGGCGAAACCGGGGTCTTCGACCACGGCGCGCAGGCAGGAGAAGCCGCCCATCGACCACCATTTCGCCTGCACCTCGGGCTGGGCGAACCACTTGATGTATTCAAGCGCTGCGTCCTGCTTTTCGGAGTAGGATACGACCGAGATGCCCTGACCGCCAAGCTGGGCGAAGCGCTGGCCATCGGGGCCGGCGGGGTTGACGAGGTAGCCGGTCTTGCCGCCACCGACGTTGGGATCAACCTCGAACCCCGGCCAGGTGAAGGCGAAGTTCATCTGCATCGCGACCTGACCGGATTTGTACGCGTCGATGCCTTCGCCCATATAGGCGTTCGACAGGCCGGGGGGCGTGCAGCAATCGTAAAGCGACTTGTAGAATTCGAGGCCTGCGACGGCACCGGGAGAGTTGACGAAGCCCGCCATGTCGTAGGGCTTGTCGGGGTTTTCGTATTTGAAGCCGTAGGAATAGAGCACGTCCATCACGCCCATCGTGATGCCTTCGGAGCCGCGCTCGGTGTAGATCGAGGCGCCGTAGACGGTCTTGCCGTCGATGTCGCGGCCCTGGAAGAATTCGGCGATGTCCTTCAACTCGGCGAAGGTCTGCGGGGCGACGAGGTCGCGGCCGTATTTTTCCTTGAAGGCGGCGGCGATTTCCGGGCGCTCGAACCAGTCCTTGCGGTAGGTCCAGCCGACCACGTCACCGAAGGCGGGCAGCGACCAGTAGTTCGGTGTGCCTTTCGGCCATTCGGAATAGCCGGTCACGGTGGCCGGGACGAAGGCATCCATCGAGATGCCGTTGGCATCGAAGAAATCATTGAGCTTGACGTAGTGGCCGGATTCGGCACCCGCGCCGATCCACTGGCTGTCGCCGATCATCAGGTCGCACAGTTTGCCGCCCGAGTTCAGTTCGTTCAGCATACGGTCAGCGAAGTTGGGCCACGGCACGAATTCGAAGTTCATCTTGTGGCCAGACTGCGCCTCGAAATCCTTGCTGAGTTCGACGAGGGCGTTTGCCGGGTCCCATGCGGCCCAGCAGAGAGTGAGGTCTTCGGCCTTGGCGGATGTGCCCGCAACTAGGGCAAGCGCCGCCGCGGCGGCAAGGTATCTGGCTTTCATGTCATTCCTCCCGGGGTTGATGGATGGACCCGTGCCGATGCCGGGCCTTCTTTCGATTGCGGTGACCATAAGCGCGGGGCGGGCGAGGTGTAAAGTAATTTTGAGGTACGTTCCTCATTTTTGCGCAACGGGCTGTTCCAAAGCGATTTGGGCAGGGTCGTGCGGCGCGTCAGACGGCGGGTCAGACGGCGGTGTTTTGGGCGGCTTCGGGTCGCGGTGGGAGGTTCTCGCGCAGGACAATCTCGATGCGAATCTGTTCCTGACCTTCGTCAAGCGGCGCGCGGTCGGCCTTGGCGCGCAGCACGCGCAGGGTGCTGCGGGCAAGGTGGCCGAGGTTCTGGGTGATGACAGCGGATATCTGGCCGGTTTCAAGGGCCGCGCGGGCGTGGGGGGTGAGTTCGTGGCAGATCACGGTGAGTTTGCCGGAAAGGCCAAGCTCACCAAGGGTTTGGGTGAGGGCGCGGTGGCCGTCGCCCATTGCGTAGATGCCACGCACCCGCGGGGCATTTGTCAGCATTTCGGCTACGATCTGGCGCAGGGTCTGGCGCGAGCCGTGCGATTCGAGGGTTTGCAGCGGCTCGATCCGGGGGAAGTCGCGCAGCATCACCTCGTCAAAGCCGCGACGGCGTTCGATGGTGTCGCGCGCGAGGAGGGATTGACCAAGGACCATGACCTGACCGGGTCCGCCACCGAGGAAGCGGCCCATCAGGACGCCGGCGGTGCGGCCTGCGGCGCGGTTGTCGATGCCGATGAAATGGTCGCGGTCGGTGTTGGGCAGATCGGAGACCAGCGCCACGACGGGCAATCCCCTGGCGCGAAGCGAGCGGACGGCATCGCGCAGGATCGGGGTTTCGGGGGCCATCAGGGCGACACCTGCGTAGTCCTGGTCGGGAAGGCGGGCGAGCATGGCGGCGAGGGCGTGCGGGTCTTCGGCGGGGAAGCGGTGGAGGCGAACCTCGACGCGTGAGGTGGCAGCTTGCTTGCCTGCTACGTCCAGGGCATCGGCAAGTGTCTGAACAAATTGGCTTTCCGTGTCGGGCAGCATGATCGCAAAAGGATAGCTGCGGCTGCGTGCGAGGTTGGCGGCGGCCAGATCGCGGACGTAGCCAAGCTTTTCGATCGCCTCGGTCACGGCGCGGATCGTCTTGTCGCGGACACCGGGGCGGTCGTTCAGAACCCGGTCAACCGTGGCCAGACTGACGCCCGCTTCTCGCGCGATATCGTTGACCGTTGGACGCACCGGACCCTCGCCTGCCTTCACCCGACTATCCGCAGAGGGGTGAGGTACGTCAATCATTTCCAGCCCTGCGATGCAAGGGTTGACGCCGTGCGGGGCGGCTGTCCAACTGCCCGAAAAGGGGAGGATACCATGCGCAGTCTACTGCTTTTCGGTGACAGCAACACCCACGGGTCGATGCCCGCGCCGCACCTTGGGTTTTCCGGGCGCTACCCGCTGGAGGAGCGGTGGGCGGGGCGGCTGGCGCGGCTGTTGCCCGATTGGGAGGTGATCAACGAAGGCCATCCGGGGCGGACGACGGTGCATGACGACCCGATAGAGGGCGCGCATCGCAACGGGATGACGGTGCTGCCGGCACTGTTGGAGACGCACCGGCCCCTGGATGCGGTGCTGATCATGCTGGGGACGAACGACCTGAAGCCACGGTTTTCGGTGAACGCGGGCGATATCGCGCTGGGGCTGGAGCGGATCATCGGGTTCATCCGGGCGTTTGGCGCGGGGCCGGACGGGGCGGCGCCGGGTATCCTGCTGGTGGCGCCACCGCCGGTGGAGGAGGCGGGCTGTCTGGCCGAGATGTTCGCGGGCGGGGCGGCGAAATCGCGTCTGCTGGCGAGCCGGATCAAAGCGGTGGCCGACCGGACGGGGGTGGCGTTCATGGATGCGGGGGAGTTGGTGACGGTGTCACCCATCGACGGTGTGCATTACGGACCCGAGGCCAACCCGGTTCTGGCCGAGGCGTTCGCGGCGGCTGTGCGGCGGCATTTCGGTTAGGATAAGACTAATCCGTGCTGCGCATATTCTTGCTTTTTTCCGAAGCAGAAATGCCGCAAACTGGGTGGGTTGCAAGCGAAAGGCCACGCGATGACACGCCATGACACGATCACGCCGATGACGCCTCTGGACGAGTTGCGCGCCAACGTCGCGGTGCCGTTCAATCAGGCGCGGGCGATGCCGAAATCGGTCTACACCTCGCCGGAGTTTGCCGACGCCGAGGTGCGGCAGATCTTTGCGAAGGAGTGGTTGTGCGCGGGGCGTGCCGAGGCGTTGCCGAACGCGGGCGATTACCTGACGATGAAGATCGCAGGCGAGCCGATCATCATCTTGCGCGACAAGGATGGCGCGCTGCGCGGCATGTCGAACGTCTGCCGGCACCGGATGAGCACTTTGCTTGAGGGGCGGGGGAATGTGCGGTCGATCGTCTGCCCGTACCACGCCTGGACGTATAATCTTGACGGCACCCTGCGGGGCGCACCGGCGATGGGGCTGAACGAAGGGTTCTGCAAGGACAAGATCGCGCTGCCGACGGTCCGGGTGGAAAACTGGCTGGGCTGGATCATGGTCACGCTGAACGAGGGAGCGCCCGACCCGGTGGAACAGTTGAAAGATGTGGAAAACCTGGTCGGCTATCTGGACATGGCCAGCTACCGCGAGACCTTCCGCGAGGAGTTTCGCTGGGCGACGAACTGGAAGGTGCTGGCCGAGAATTTCATGGAAAGCTACCATTTGCCGGTTTGCCATAGTGGCACCATCGGCGGATCGGTGGATCTGATGAAGATGACCTGCCCGGAGGGCTTTGCGTCATTCAACTATCACTACATCATGAAGAACGACACGATCCCCTTGTCGCTGGCGCATCCGTCGAACACCACGTTGACGGGGGATCAGCGGCGGATCACATGGCTGTTGTCGGTGTATCCCGCACTGCTGATCACCCTCACGCCGGGATACTTCTGGTATCTGTGCCTGACGCCGGACGGACCGGGGCATGTGAATGTGCTGTATGGCGGAGGCATGAGCGCGGATTGGTGCGCCGACCCGGATGCGCAAAGCCATCTGGCGACGGTGAAAGCGCTGCTGGATGACGTGAACATCGAGGACAAGGGCTGCGTCGAGAAGGTGTATCAGGGTCTTTCGGCGGGGCTGTCGGGGCCGGGGGCTCTCAGCCACCTGGAGCGGCCGAACTTCGAGTTCGCGCAGTGGATTGCGGCACGGGTCGGGCAGTAAGCAGCATGGAAAAGATCGAGGCGCTGGTCGTCGGCGCAGGGCAGGCCGGGGTTGCGGCCAGCGAACATCTGGGGCGCGCAGGCATTCCGCATCTGGTGCTGGAGCGCGACCGGATTGCCGAACGCTGGCGCACCGGGCGCTGGGACAGTCTGGTGATGAACGGGCCCGCGTGGCACGACCGGTTTCCGGGGCTGGAGTTTTCAGGCGACCCGGAGGCGTTTCCGGGCAAGGACCGGGTGGCGGAGTATTTCGAGGCCTATGCCACCAAGATCGCGGCCCCGGTGCGCTGCGGGGTGGAGGTGACCTCGGTCAGCCGCAACCCGGAGGGGCCGGGGTTCCGGGTGGAAACCTCGGCAGGGGCCGATCGAGGCACGCTATGTGATTTCGGCGACCGGGCCGTTCCAGCGGCCGTTGATGCCCGCGATGGTGCCGGAAAGTGCCGGGGTGATGCAGATCCACTCGGCCAGCTATCGCAACCCCGGGCAACTGCCGCCGGGCGGGGTGCTGGTGGTGGGCGCGGGGTCGTCGGGCGCGCAGATCGCGGACGAGTTGCGGCAGGCGGGGCGGGCGGTGACGCTGTCGGTCGGGCCGCACGGGCGGCCGCCGCGGCGCTACCGGGGGCGGGATTTCGTCTGGTGGCTGGGGGTTCTGAACAAGTGGGACGCCGAGGCGCCGCCGACGAGCGAGCATGTGACGATTGCGGTCAGCGGGGCCGGGGGTGGCAGGACGGTCGACTTCCGCCGCTTTGCGCAGGAGGGGATGCGGCTGGTCGGGCGGGCGACGGGGTTTGCAGGCGGGGTGATGAGTTTTGCGGGCGACCTTGGGGCCAATATCGCCAAGGGCGATGCCGATTACCTTGCGGTGCTGGACGAAGCGGACGCCTGGGCGCGGCGCAATGGGGTGGATCTGCCGGACGATCCGGAGGCGCGGGTGATGCTGCCCGATCCTGAGTGCGTGACGCGGCCGATTCTGTCGCTGGACCTGAAGGCCGAAGGGATCACCTCGATCATCTGGGCCACGGGGTATGACTTTGATTTCAGCTGGCTGAAGCTTGATGTGCTGGACGCCACGGGCCGCCCGCGCCACCAGCGTGGTGTGTCGGCGGAGCCTGGGCTTTATTTCCTTGGCTTGCCGTGGCAGGCGCGGCGCGGCTCGGCCTTCATCTGGGGCGTGTGGCATGATGCCAAGCACGTCGCCGACCATATCCAGAAACTGCGGGGCTATCTGAGCTACGCCCCCGCAACCGCCTGACAGGAACCCCGCATGGCCCATACCCGCATCCGCCCGTTCAACACGCGCGACACCTACCCGGAACAGAAACTAGACAACGATCTGGCGCAGGCCGTGATCGCGCGCGGCACGATGATCTTCTTGCGCGGCCAATGCCCGCAAGACCTTGATACCGCGCAGAACATCGGGAGCCATGACCCGGTGGAGCAGACCCACAAGGTGATGCAGAACATCAGGCAGTTGATCGAGGAATGCGGCGGGCGGATGGAGCATCTGACCAAGCTCGTGGTCTATCTGACCGACGTGCGGCACCGCGAACCGGTCTACCGCACGATGGGCGAGTATATTCGAGGCGTGCATCCGGTCTGCACCGGGCTGACGGTGGTGGCGCTGGCCCGACCGGACTGGCTGGTGGAGATCGACGCGACCGCCGTCATTCCAGACTGAACCCGAGCACCGGGGGTTTCACACCCCCGGACCCCCGTGGGATATTTTTGCAAAGAGGAAGCTGCCTTCCGAGTGGCGCCTTTCTGAAATACTCTCCGGTGGACCGGGGGGGAGGCGGGGAGTCCGGGGGGGCGACGCGAGACCGGGGCCAGATACAGGAGACCATCCATGACGTTTTCGCTTCTTGCCCGCTGCGCTGAGACCGGTCGTTTCGGCATGGTGATTGCCTCGTCCTCGCCTGCTGTTGCGGCGCGCTGTGCGCATGCGCGGGCGGGGGTGGGGGTGGCGGCGAGCCAGAACATCACCGATCCGGGCCTTGGGGCGCGGATGCTGGATCTGATGGGCGAGGGCATGAGCGCCGAGGCGGCGATGGCGCGGGTGGTGGCGGAGGCGCGGTTCGTCGACTACCGGCAGGTGCTGGCGGTGGATGCAGCCGGAGGGACGGGGTTTCATTCCGGGGCCCATACGCTTGGGGTCTGGGGGTATGCGCGCGGCGAGGGGGTGATCGCGGCGGGGAACCTTCTGGCCAACCCGGACGTGCCGGACGCAATGGTCAGCGGGTTCGAGGCGGCGGTGGGTGATCTTGGCGACCGGCTGATTGCTGCGCTGCTGGCGGGGCGCGATGCGGGGGGCGAGGCGGGGCCCGTGCATTCGGCGGGGCTTTTGATGGTGGACCGGGAAAGCTGGCCGGTCGCTTCCCTGCGCTGCGACTGGTCGGATGATGCCCGGCCGATCGAAGCGGTGGCGCGGGCGTGGCAGGTTTATGCGCCGCAGATGGCCGCCTACATCCAGCGCGCGCATGATCCGCGCGCGGCACCATCCTACGGCGTGCCGGGCGACGAATAGCCGATGCCGCTGCGCTTTACCCTGCGGCAGTTGGAATACCTTGTTGCGGTGGGCGAGGCAGGGTCGATCGCGGTCGCGGCGGAGCGGGTGAATGTCTCGTCCCCGTCGATTTCGGCGGCGATTGCGCAACTGGAACAGCAGTTCGGGTTGCAACTGTTCATCCGCCGGCACGCGCAGGGCTTGGCGCTGACGCAAGGGGGGCGGCAGTTCGTGGCCGAAGCGCGGGCGGTGCTGGCGGCGGCGGGGCGGCTTGGTGATCTGGCAAACAGCATCACGGGCCAAGTGCGGGGGCGGGTGGCGGTGGGGTGTCTTGTCACCTTCGCGCAGATGGTGTTGCCGCGTGTGCGGCGCAGTTTTTGCGATCTGCATCCGGAGGTGGAGTTTCAGCAGTTCGAGCTGGATCAGGCGGAGATCTTTGCCGGCGTGCGGGCCGCGCGGCTGGATGTGGCGCTGACCTATGAGCTGGATATTCCGCCGGATCTGAGTTTCGTGCCGCTGCTGCGACTGGCGCCGCATGCCGTGCTGCCCTTTGGCCACCGCCTTGCGGGTCGTGGGTTCGTGACGCCGGCGGACCTGGCACCGTTGCCGATGATCCTGCTCGATCTGCCGTTTTCAACGGACTATTTCCTGGATCTTTTCCGGCCCACAGGCGTGCGCCCGAAGATCGTGGAGCGGACGCGGGATCTGGGGGTGGTGCGGTCGATGGTGGCGAACGGGTTTGGCTATTCCATCGCCAATATCCGGCCCGCTTCGGCTGCGGCACCGGATGGCACGCCCTTGAGTTTCGTGCCGCTGCGGGGGCCGGAGCCCTTGGCGCTGGGGCTCGTGTTGGCCGAAGGAGCGCAGTCGGCGCTGACGATCCGGGCCTTTGTCGAGCATTGCCGCGCGACGGTGACGGAGGCGACCTTGCCGGGGCTGGTGATCGGCGGGGGTTGACGCGGGGCCGGGGTGCGTCAAGTTCGGGGCATGAACCGAACCGCATTGATCGTGGCCCACGGCCAGCCGTCCGACCCTGCGCCCGCCGCGGCGGAGCTTGCCGCCTTGGCGCAGAAGGTGGCGGATTTGCTGCCGGGGTGGGACGTGCGGGCGGCGACGCTGGCCGAACCGGGGGCGCTGGCGGCTGCCGCGGGGGCTATGGCACCGGGGGTGGTGTTTCCGATGTTCATGGCGGGGGGCTGGTTCACGCGGGTGGCGATCCCGGCGCGGCTGGCCGAGGCGGGGATTGCGGGTTGGCGGGTGTTGGAGCCGTTCGGGTGCGACGCGGCGGTGCATGATCTGGCGCGGGCGGTGGTGGCCGAGGCGGGCGGAGGCGATGTGATTTTGGCGGCGCACGGGTCGTTCAAGTCTTCGGTGCCGTCAGACATTGCGCGGCATGTGGCGGGGGTGATTGCGGGGGGCAGGGCGGGGCGGGTGGAAGTTGGGTTCATCGACCAGATGCCGCAGCTTTCCAGCCTGACGGGGTTCGGGCCGGGGGCGGTGTGCCTGCCGTTCTTTGCGGCCCAGGGCGGGCATGTGACGCAGGATATTCCGGCGGCGCTGGCGGAGGCCGGGTTTCAGGGACGGGTGTTGCCGCCCCTGGGGTTGGACCCGCGCGTGCCGGGGCTGATCGCAGCGGCGATTTCAGCGGGGCGCGAGGTGTGCGCGGTGGAGTGCCGCTGGCGTCAGCCCGCTTGAATCAGACCGTGTGAAGGTAGAGGTCGAAGTCGACCTCGGACACGGTGCGCATGACGCGGGCGTATTCGGCGGCCTTGATCGCGGTGAAGGTGCGGTGCATGTCTTCGCCCAGGGCGTCCTTCAGGAATGCGGAGGCTTTGGCGGCCTCGATCGCGGAGCGCCAGTCGACGGGGATGACATGGTCCCCGGTGTCTTCGTAGCCGTTGCCAGTGGTTTCCGGGCCGGGGTCGATGCGGTTTTTCATGCCGTGGCGGATGCCGGCCAGAACGGTGGCGGCGACGAGGTAGGGGTTCGCGTCGACGCCGGCGGGGCGGTGTTCGATGCGGCGGGCCTTGATGTCACCGGCCGGGATGCGCAGGGCCACCGAGCGGTTGTTGACGCCCCATGTCGGGCTGACGGGGGCGTAGGACTGGCTGGCGAAGCGGCGCCATGAATTGGCGTGGGGGGCGAAGACCAGCATGGATTCGCCCATCGTGGTTTTCAGGCCACCGAGGGCGTGGAGGATGGTCGGGTTCCAGATGCCTTCCTTGTCTTCGACAAAGACGTTCTTGCCGGCCTTGTCCATCATCGAGACGTGGAAGTGCATGCCGGAGCCGGCGTAATCTTCGTTCGGCTTGGCCATGAAACAGGCGACGACGCCATGCGCGCGAGCCTGCGCGCGGACGATGCGCTTGAGGCGCATCAGGTCATCGGCGGCCTGCATCACATCGGTGCGGTAATGCAGCGTCAGTTCGTATTGGCCGGGGGCGTATTCGGAAATCAGGGTTTCGGCCTTGATCCCGGCCTTTTCGGCCCCGGCGTAGACGTCGGAGAACAGGGGCAACATGCCGTGCAGGTGATCGACGGAATAGACCTCGGTCTTGTTCGAGCGGCGGCCATCCAGCACGTCGCGGGCGGGTTGCATCTTGCCGTTCTGGTCGCGTTCGGGGGCGAGGAGGAAGAATTCAAGCTCGAACGCGCCGGAGGGGGAGAGGCCGTCGGCAGCCAGCGCGTCGACCTGACGTTGCAGGGCGTGGCGGGGGTCGGAGGTCATCGGGATGCCGTCGAGGGAATACATCGACATGAACACTTCGCCGCGCGGCGGTTGGGTGTTGTGCAGCGGTTTCAGAGTGCCGGGAATGGGCCAGGCGCGCAGGTCGCCGTCGCCCTGATCCCAGATCAGGCCGGTCTCGTGGACGTCCTCGCCGCAGATGTCGAGGCCGAGGATCGAGATCGGCAGGTGGCGGCCATTGTTGTAAAAGGACAAAAGCTCATGCCGGCGGATGATCTTTCCGCGCCCGATGCCGTTGGCGTCGTGCAGGATAATGTCAAAAGCCTCGATCTCGGGGTGGGTGGCGAGGAAGGCTTCGGCTTCGGCAACGGTGGAACCGGAGGGGCTGGTCTGGGTCATGGCTGGCTTTGCGCAAAGAGGTCGGTCAGGATTTCGTCGAAGCTGGCGATCAGGCGGTCGATCTGGCCATGTTTGGTGGCGGGGCTGACCAGCATCATGTTGTGGAAAGGCGCGATCAGCGAGCCACGGTTCAGAAGGCCGACATGCACCGCGCCTTCGACGGCGGGCTGGTGGGCGAGGGCGGCCTCGGCACCGTTCTTCAAGGGGCCGGGGGCGCAGATGAATTCAACACGCGCGCCGACGCGGACAACATGCCACGGCGCGTGGTGGCGGGCGATGGCATCAGAGAGGCCAGCGGCAAGGCGGGCGGCCCCCTGTTCCATGCGGGCGTAGTTTTCGGGTGTCATCACCTCGGCCAGCGTCGCCTGCAGGCAGGCGAACTGCATCGGGTTGGCGGAAAGGGTGGTGCCCATGCCGGAATGGCCGGGCGCGCGGTTGGCGTTGGCCGTGTGGTAGCGGTCGGCCACGGCGGGGCTGAGGCCCCAGACGGCGGTGGGCATGCCGCCTGCGACGCATTTGCCGACGACGAAGATATCGGGTGCCAGGCCATGCACGCGGGTGTAGCCGCCGCGCCCGGTGGAGATGGTGTGGGTTTCGTCGATGATGAGAAGGGC
Organism: uncultured Alphaproteobacteria bacterium; assembly: GCA_963822435.1. Lineage (GTDB taxonomy): Bacteria > Pseudomonadota > Alphaproteobacteria > Rhodobacterales > Rhodobacteraceae > JAUYQR01. The sequence continues at coordinate 32,661 of CAWGHN010000003.1, read as the reverse complement.
GCCTGACTTGGTGGCCAGGGTGCGGAGACCTTCGAGAAAGCCGGGGGCGGGCAGGACCATGCAGGAGTTGGTCATCACCGGTTCGGTCAGGATGGCGGCCACGTCGCCTTTGGCGAGGGCGGCTTCGACGCCGGCGAGGTCGTTGAATTCGCAGCAGACGGCGGTTTGGGCAAGGTCGGTCACCTGGCCCATCAGGCCGGGGCGGGTGACAGTCTGGCCGTTTTCCAGCGTGACCATCGTGTCGTCGACGGTGCCGTGATAGCAGCCGTTGAACACCAGCACCTTTGGCCGCCCGGTGACGGCGCGGGCGACGCGCAGGGCGAAGCGGTTGGCGTCGGTGGCGGTGGTGGCGATCTGCCAGCGGAAATCGCCGAAGGTTTCGGTCAGAAGACGCCCGGCCTCCAACGCCGCTTCGGACGGGAGCATGTAGGTCAGCCCGCGCCGCGCCTGATGGCGGATGGCTTTTGCCACGGGGGCGGGGGAGTGGCCGAACATCGAGCCGGTGTCGCCAAGGCAGAAATCGTCGATGCCGTAGCCGTCGATATCGGTCAGGCGTGCGCCCTTCGCCTTTGCCACGAGGGGCAGGTGCGGCATCGGCCAGTCGGTCATCCAGTGCATCGGCACGCCGGAAAGGTAGTGGCCCGCGCCCTTCGCCATCGCCTTGGCCGAGACGGGGCGGCTGGCAGCGAAGCGGCGGGCTTCACGGGCGGCGAAGGCCGCAAGGCGGTCCGAGGGGACTCCGGCGATCAGTTCGGCAGGCATGGTGCGACTTCCGTGGTTGCGCCACGTTTATGCGCGATAATTTGATCAAAAGGCAAGCGCGCCCGACACTGTGGTGGTCACGCCACCCAGTCGCCTTCGAAATCCTTGGGGATCAGCAGGTTGTGGGGGCCGAGGTTTTTCACGTCGCGCTCGCCGCACAGCGCCATCGAGATGTCGAGCTCCTTCTGGATGATCTCCAGCGCCTTGGTCACGCCCGCCTCGCCCATCGCGCCAAGTCCGTAGACGTAGGAGCGGCCGATGTAGGTGGATTTGGCCCCCATCGCGACGGCCTTCAGCACATCCTGACCCGAGCGGATGCCGCCGTCGACATGCACCTCGACCCGGTCGCCGACGGCGCGGACGATGGAGGGGAGCATGGAGATCGACGAAACCGCACCATCCAACTGCCGCCCGCCGTGGTTCGAGACGACAATCGCATCGGCCCCGAAATCGGCGGCCATGCGCGCGTCGTCGGCGTCGAGGATGCCCTTCAGGATAAACTTGCCGCCCCATTGATCGCGGATGCGGCGGACCTTGGACCAGTCGAGCTTGGGGTCGAACTGTTCGTTGGCCCAGGCGGTCAGGTCGGAGAGTTTTTCGACGTTCTTGACGTGGCCGACAATGTTGCGGAACTGGCGGCGCGGGGTTTGCAGCATGCCCATTGCCCAGGCGGGTTTGGTGGCGATGTTGATCAGGTTGGGGATGGTCAGTTTCGGCGGGCTGGAGAGGCCGTTCCTGACATCCTTGTGGCGCTGTCCGAGGATTTGGAGGTCGAGCGTCAGAACCAGCGCCGAGCATTTCGCCTTTCGGGCGCGTTCGATGATGGCGTCGACGAAATCTTCGTCGCGCATCACGTAAAGCTGGAACCAGAAGGGTGTCGGGCTGGCCGCCGCAACATCCTCGATGGAACAGATCGACATCGTGGAAAGGGTGTAGGGCACCCCGAACTTCGCGGCGGCGCGGGCGGCCTTGATCTCGCCGTCCGGCGACTGCATCCCGGTGGAGCCGACGGGGGCGAGGGCCACGGGCATGGTGATCTTCTGGCCGATCATCGTGGTTTCCAGCACCCGGCCCGACAGATCGCGCGCGACGCGTTGGCGCAGGCGGATCTTGGCGAAATCGGAGGTGTTTTCGCGAAAAGTCTGTTCGGTGTAGCTGCCGCTTTCGGCGTAATCGTAGAACATCTTTGGCGTGCGGCGGCGGTAAAGCTGCTTCAGGTCGTCGATGCAGGCGATGACGGGCATGGGAACCTCTGCGGATTGGTCATCTGTGGTTACCAATTCGGGGGGGCTCGTGCAATGGCGGAGCGGGGTTGCATATAGTTCGATATCGCATTATATGATGCGATATCGTATTAATCTGGAGGTTTCCAATGACACTGTCCCGCCGCAAGACCCTTGCCCTGATCGGTGGGGGCGTGATTTTCGCTGCGACTGCCTCGCTTGGTGCCATCGCTTCCCGCGTGCCGCGCACGGCGGGGTTGCCGTGGGAGACGGCAGGGCGGGAAACCGAGCCGCGCCGGAAGGCGCTGTCCTATGCGCTGTTGGCGCCGAACCCGCACAATCGCCAGCCGTGGCTGGTGGATCTGGCGGAGCCGGGTGTTGTGACGCTGTATGTGGATAGGGCGAAGGTCTTGCCGCACACCGACCCCACCAGCCGCCAGATCACGATCGGACTTGGCTGCTTTCTGGAGCTGATGCGGATGGCGGCGAGCCATGACGGCCAGCGGGTGACGATCACGCCGTTCCCGGACGGCGAGGACGCGGCGGGCCTTGATGCACGCCCGGTGGCGCGCGCTGTGTTCGACGCCGATCCCACCGTGACGCCGGACCCCTTGTTTGCGCAGGTGCTGGATCGGCGGTCGACCAAGGAGCCCTATGACACCAGCCGTCCGCTGCCTGCGGACGTGTTGCAGGCCTTGGCCGTGGCGACCCACGCCCGCTTTGGCGGCACGGTGGATTTGACCGAGGTGGCAAAGTGGCGCGCCTTGACCCGAGAGGCGCTGCGGATCGAGATCGAGACGCCGCACACCTACAGGGAGTCGGTTGATCTGTTTCGCATCGGGCGGGCCGAGGTGGATGCCAGCCCGGACGGGATCGACTTTACCGGCCCGCTGTTCGAGGTGATGGGGGCGACCGGGCTTTTCACCCGTGATGTCGTCTTGGATACCGGGTCGCAGGCCTACAAGGCAGGGCTGGATGCGGTTTACGCCAACACCGATACGGCGATGGGGCATGTCTGGCTGGTGACGGCAGGCAATACCCGCGCCGACCAGATCGCCACGGGAGCGGATTGGCTGCGGGTAAATCTGGCGGCGACGGGGGTGGGGGTGGCGTTCCAGCCGTTGAGCCAGGCCTTGCAGGAATATCCCGAGATGGCCGCGCTTTATGCCGATTTGCACGCCAGGCTTGCACCGGCCGGCGGCACGGTTCAGATGTTGGCGCGGATCGGATATGGTCCGAGCGTGGGCCCAAGCCCGCGCTGGCCGCTGGAGGCGAAGATCGTGAATGCCTGACCCGACGCCCGAGGAGACCTTCTTTCAGTTCTTCACCGAGGTGGGCATCCTTGCTCAGCTGAGCCGCGCCTTGTTCGAGGCGCGGTTGCCAGAGGGGTTCACCCTGTCGCAATTCACCGTGCTGAACCATCTGATCCGGGTGAAGGATGGCCGCACGCCCTTGGAGTTGGCGCGGGCGTTTCAGGTGCCAAAGACCTCGATGACGCACAGCCTTGCGGTTCTGGAACGGCACGGTCTGGTGCGGATGGCGGCAAATGCGCGCGACGGGCGGTCGAAATGCGTGTGGATCACCGAAGACGGGCGCGCGTTCCGGCAAGCGGCGCTGACCGGGATGGTGCCGGATATGGCCGCGATTGCGGCGCGGTTTCCGGCGGCGCGTGTCGGCGAGGCCTTGCCCATGCTGGGTGATCTGCGCCGCATCATGGATGCGATGCGCGACGAAGACCCCGCGCCGAACCGTTAGGCGGAATGGGCGCCCTTGGCGAGCGCGGCCACATTCGCCAGCACCTCGGCCACCGGCTTTTTCGCGCCGATGTCCTTGACGATGGCCGAGCCTACGACGCAGCCGTCGGCCACGCTGGCGATGGCTTTCGCCTGATCGGGGGTAGAGATGCCGAAGCCGACGATGATCGGCAGATCGGTCGAAGCCTTGATGCGGGCGACTTCCGGTGCGACGTCGGTTGCCACGGCGGCGGCGGCGCCGGTGATGCCCGTGACCGAGACGTAATAGACAAAGCCGGAGGTGTTTTGCAGCACCTTCGGCAGGCGCTTGGCGTCGGTCGTGGGGGTGGCTAGGCGGATGAAGTTCAGACCGGCGGCCTGCGCGGGGATGCACAGCTCGTCATCTTCTTCGGGCGGCAGGTCGACGACGATCAGGCCGTCGATGCCGGCGGCCTTCGCCTCGGCCAGGAAGCGGTCGACGCCGCGCGAATAGATCGGGTTGTAGTAGCCCATCAGGACGATGGGGGTGGAGCTGTCTCCGGCGCGAAAATCGCGCACCATCTGAAGCGTCTTGTCCATCGTCATGCCGCCTTCCAGCGACCGCTGGCCGGCAAGCTGAATGGTCGGGCCATCGGCCATCGGGTCGGTGAAGGGCATGCCAAGTTCGATCACGTCGACACCGGCGGCCGGCAGACCTTTCATGATCGCAAGCGAGGCGGCGACATCGGGATCGCCGCCCATGATGTAGGCGACGAAGGCCTTCTTCCGCTCTGCCTTCAGCCGCGCGAAAGTGTCGTCGATCCGTGTCATGGCTGTCCCCCGCAAAATCCTGACCGGGTGTGCACGGCGCGGGCGGGAAAATCAATGCCCATCGGCAGGCCGGCACGGCTTGATCCTTGGCCGCCCCGCGCCTAGAAGCGGGCGGTCGCCAAAGGAGGGTCTGATGGGTTTCAAGATGGGTATCGTGGGTCTGCCGAACGTGGGCAAGTCCACCCTCTTCAACGCGCTGACCCGGACGGCGGCGGCGCAGGCGGCGAACTTTCCATTCTGCACGATCGAACCCAACGTGGGCGAGGTGGCGGTGCCGGATGCGCGGCTGGACAAGCTGGCCGCGATTGCGGGATCAAAGCAGATCATCCCGACACGGATGACCTTTGTCGATATTGCAGGGCTGGTGCGCGGCGCGTCGAAGGGCGAGGGGTTGGGCAACCAGTTCCTGGCCAACATCCGCGAATGTGATGCGATTGCCCATGTGCTGCGCTGCTTTGAAGATGGCGACATCACCCATGTCGAGGGCCGGATCGACCCGGTTGCCGATGCCGAGACGATCGAGACCGAGCTGATGCTGGCTGACCTTGAGTCGGTGGAGCGGCGGTTGACTGCGCTGGCCAAGAAGCTGCGCGGCGGGGATCAGGACACGCTGGATCAGGACCGGCTGTTGCGCGCGGCGCTTGCGGCGCTGGAGGCGGGGCAGCCGGCGCGGACCGTGAAGGTCGCGGCGGAGGACCAGAAGCAGTGGCGGATGCTGCAGCTGTTGACCGCAAAGCCGGTGCTGTTTGTCTGCAACGTCGAGGAGGCCACGGCGGCCAGCGGCAACAGCCAGTCGGCGCGGGTGGCGGATATGGCCGCACGGCAGGGGGCGGCGTCGGTGGTGATCTCGGCGCGGATCGAGGAAGAGATCAGCCAGCTTGATGCCGAAGAGGCGGCGATGTTTCTGGAGGAGATGGGGCTGCACGAGGCCGGGCTCGACCGGCTGATCAAGGCGGGCTACGCGCTTTTGGGCCTGCAGACCTATTTCACCGTGGGGCCGAAGGAGGCGCGGGCCTGGACGATCCCGGCGGGGACGCTGGCACCGCAAGCGGCGGGGGTCATTCACGGCGATTTCGAAAAGGGTTTCATCCGGGCCGAGACGATTGCCTATGCCGACTATGTCGCGGGCAATGGCGAGACGGGGGCCAAGGAGGCGGGCAAGTTCCGCGTCGAGGGCAAGACCTATGAGGTCAAGGACGGGGACGTGCTGCATTTCCTGTTCAGCGGCTGACCCTGTCCCACCGTGGGACCGTTTGGCGCACCGTTTTATTTCAATGGCTTAACGGGCTTGTTAAGGTCTTGGCAACGGTATGAGCCGACGTTGGGGGGATGCGGTTGTGCCGTGTCGCAGGGGGTGTTGGCCGCCGGACCCACATCAGCGCCTGCGTTCATCATCGGATGATTGCCAGCCGTCCAGCTTTCCGCTTGCCCCTTCGACGCGGCGCGGCTAAATGGTCTCCGTCGGAGGCGTGGCTGAGAGGCCGAAAGCACTCGGTTGCTAACTGAGCAAGGGGGAGACCCCTTCGTGGGTTCGAATCCCACCGCCTCCGCCATAACATATTGATATTGAACAATTTTTCCGAGTGCGCCGGTATTCTCCCGCGTTTCCGGGGGTTAGGCGGTCGGTTCCCCGACGGAGACGCTCCGACCCCTGTGCTTTCGCTGCAAATCCGCCTCGCGTCTCCGCAGGCCGCGCGTCCCGTTCGGTTTGCCCGCGCGCAAAGAACAGGGAATTATCAGGGAATTTCGGTTTTCCAGCGCCAGTTTAGGAATTTTGTACGCGGAATTATCGCGTTTTTTCCGTGGGTTGCGGCCGATTTCCCTGCTCCTCAGGAACAGGGAATTTAAATCAGTGGATCAGGGAATAAAATTCGGCAGAACAGGGAAAGAATTGGGAAGAACAGGGAAGGGCAGAAGGCCGGTTCGCGAAGCTGTCAGAGAGTGGTAGCTACGTCCCAAGATGCCTGCTTCGCTGGCCCGGCGTCACCCGATCTGGAAGAGCCGCGCCTGTTCATTCCAGTCCATCGGGATGTCGTCGCGGATCAGCTGCGCCACGGAGAGATGCACTGGCTGCCGCCCGTCGAGGATCGCGGCCTGCAGCTTCGGGGCCAGGAAGGCCAGTGGGATTCGAGTGCGGATGTAGGGCTCGGAGCGTCCGGTCGCGCGGGCGATCTCGGTGAGGGAGGTGCCGCCGCGCAAGGCCCGTGCCCAGAGATGCGCTTCTGCCAGAGTGCGCTGAAGGACCTCGTCGGGTGCGGGCACGGCCTCGCCCGCGATGATCCTGGTCTCGACGCCGCGGCGGCGCAGGGCAAAGGCGCAGCTGAATCGCAGGAGCCGCTCTGACAGGGATGTCACCGGCACCTCCAGCGCCGCTTCAATCACGCCCGGATCAAGCTCAAGCTGTAGCTTGCCCGGTGCCAGAGTTCCCGCTGCAATGATCCTGCCGAGAAGGGCCGCATCGCTTTCCACCCGGTCCGCCAGCACTGTCGCGCGGCGCACCAGCTCGGCGGCACCATTCGCCTCGGGGCGTTGCAGCAACGCATGGCCCATGGCGGCTCGCCGCAGATGCCCGACCACGATCTGCCGGAGCGTGGTCTCCAGCGCCTCGGCGGGCAGACGCCAGCCGGAGGGATCCCTTCCACCTGCGATCAGCCGGTTCGAGACATAGTACGCAAAGCGCCGGCCGGCTTTCAGGGTGTGGGTCGGGGTCAGAAGATCACCGGTCTCGTCGCGGAGCTTTCTGGTCAGGACCCGCGGATCGGTGGTCGCATCACTCCGTCCCCGGGGGCGCGCAGAGGCGGCGATGAGTTTGTCCTGAACCTCCTGCCAGAGTGCATCTTCGATGATCGCCGGATGCTGGCCGGGATAGGTCTGGTCCTTGTGCCGGATGCGCCCGATGTAGACCGGGTTGGTCAAGAGGTGATGCAACTGGCCGCGCGCAAAGGGAGAGCGGCCCCGGACGCGACCGGTCCGCGAGACCAGAGTCCTTGGTCGGAGCCCGCGCCGTTCCGCCTCGACCTCCACGAGCCGCAGGTTGCCGAGATCGGCGTAGAGCCGGAACAGCATCTTGACCACTTCTGCCTCGGTTGGATTGACCACCAGTTCCCGGCGCTGCGGATCGGGATGGCGATCGTAGCCGAGAGGCAAGGCGCCGCCCATCCAGAGCCCCTTCTTCTTCGAGGCCGCGATCTTGTCGCGGATGCGCTCGGCGGTGACCTCGCGCTCAAACTGGGCGAAGGACAGAAGCACGTTCAGGGTGAGCCGTCCCATTGAGGTCGCGGTGTTGAAGGCTTGGGTCACCGAGACGAAGGAACAACCCTTGGCATCGAGCCGCTCGACGAGGCGACCGAAGTCGACGAGCGACCGGGTCAGCCGGTCGATCTTGTAGACCACGACCATGCCGATGCGCCCGGCGTCGATCTCGGCCAGAAGCCGCTGCAGGGCAGGACGCTCAAGGGTGCCGCCCGACAACCCACCATCATCGAAGCGGTCTGGGACGAGCTTCCAGCCTTCGTGACGCTGGCTTGCGACGTAGGCGGCACAGGCCTCATACTGCGCATCGAGCGAGTTGAAGGCCTGATCCAGACCCTCGTCCGTCGATTTGCGGGTGTAGATCGCGCAGCGGATCACCGGCTTCTGGGTCATGCGGCACGCTCTCGCTTTGACTTGCCGGGCGCACACCTTTGCGTTTTGCCTGCCCGAGCCTTGCCCTTCGCGCCTTTGCCGGCACCCTCCGCCGCGCTGACCAACCCGAAAAACCGCGGCCCTGACCAGCGCGCGCCGGTGATGGCGCGGGCAATGGCGGAGAGCGAGCGATGCGGAGCACCGTTCCACATAAACCCCTCGGGCAGGACATCGACGACATGGGTGGTGCCGTTCCACTCGCGCAGGAGCCGGGCACCGGGCTGCAGCGTGGGCGAGGCCTTGCGCTCCTCGCCTGCCGCGATGCGATCGATCCGGGCGCGAAGGGCGGCGGGCAAGCCGCCCTCCAGCTTGGCCTGAAGCTCAAAGGCCAGGAACCGGCGCTGCATCGGCTGGCTCATGCAGGCAGGCACCGCGCCGCCGATCAGGTCTGACCAGAGACTGGCCAGACCCGAACGGTCCATGGAGTCGAGATCAGAGAGCGTGGTCATGCGTTGCTCTCGCTGGTGGCAGGTGCGGAATCTGCATCATTAACACTATGACCACTGCCCTGAACCGCTGGGACGGCTTCAGAGGGTGTGTCGGCCATCGATCCCGCTGCTGCCTTTGGCGGGTCGCCGGGAGTGCTATCCTTCGCCGCTCCTGATGCCCACGATCCGTCCGGCTCTATCGCGTAGATGGTGTCGTCGGCCTCCCGCCGACGGGTCAGCGTCAGGCCTTCCTTGCGCAAGCCGCTGAGGTAGGCCCGCAGGGTATGCGCCTGCCATCCGGTCGCTTCGATCAGGGTGGCAAGAGACACGCCGCCGGGTCCGGCGAGCCGGGCGCGAAGGAGTGCCGCCTTGGTCTGGCGCGGCGGCTTCGAGGTCGCGTCGGGGATCGCGTGCGTGATCGTGGTCTCGGCCGGACGCTCGATCGGCGCGACAGCAGCTGTCGCCGTGGCGCTTCCCTTATCCGCCTGCGCGGCCTTGCCGCGCGGACGCTTGGCCTTGGTCTCGGAGGTGGCTGCGTCGGTCTTGGGTTGAGCCCCCGCGTTGGCGGGGCGGTCGGTGGACTTGGCTTTGGTCATGATATGCTCCGGTACAACCGGGCGGGCGAAGTACCGCGCCCTGGTACCGATCGGAGCCCGGACGGTGCCGGGCATGGCGCGCAGCAACGCTCTGGTCAACGACGAAGTCCACTGATTTATCTCGGGAATGAGATCAGTTTGGCGCCCACGGAGCGTCAGTCGTCGGCGCCGTCGTCTCGGTCCGCATCCGGCAAGGTGGCCCAAAGAAGGGTCAGGGCATGGCCCTCTTTGCCAACCCGGACTTGTTCAAAGAGCTCTTGTATGTCCGCGCTCGTCCAGGATGCGGCTGGCACTTCCTGCATGCGCGTGACGCCGGATGCGCCTTTAGTCAAGGCGCGGCCCGTGAGGCTCAGAGAAGACACGATCTGTCCAGCACTTCGGTCGATCCACGGGAAGGTCTTGCCGCGCACCGCGTAGCGGATCTTCCCGTTTAACGTCAGTATCGCAGCAATGGGTTCTGAATGGCGATCCACAATACAGCGCGCCGCAGCTTCTGCACTGATGTCCAGCTGAGACCGCAGCGCCACCACCGTGGCAATCTCCGGCTGTTCCTGCAGGTAGGGCGCCAACTGATCGTCGGGGACGAGGAGACCAATGGCGAAGGCATTGGCCTCCGCCTCCTGACGTTCATGCACCTTTGCCGTTCGGGTCTCGCGGAAATCGTCAAGGCTACAGCTGAATATGCCCGCAAGCCCGAGCACGTGCCGCTCCAAGAGGAAATGCCCCAACTCATGAGCGATGCTGAAATCGCGCGGCCTGTGCCCCACGCCTACAGTTGACGAGGATCCTGCCTTGGCTTCGGACCCGGTCGGTGAGTAGGACGCCTTCGCAACCGTCGAGGACCTCCCGCTTGATCTCCGAGATCCCCAAGCCGATGGCGATCTCGTCGATGGGGACTGCAGAAGACAGGGAACCGATCTGCCGATGGAGCGCCCTTGCCAGGCGCTGCGGATCATGGATGTCGGCAAGATCGATGCGGTCGAGCTGCAGGGAAGCTACTCCTGTGCGCTGGTGGTCGACTGCATCGACTTCACCATTGCCTCGATGATTGCCCGGTCGCGCGACGTGAGGCTCTTTAGATCGCGGTGGATGCGCTCGATCTGCTGGTCGTCCGGATGCGGGACCTCGTCAGTGCCGATCAATGCATCTGTGGTCACGCCAAAATAGCTGGCCAACTTCTGCACCAGTTCGAAGGAAGGATTGGCGGTCCGGCCCTTCTCCAGCTCCCAGATATGCGCCTTCGAGACCCCGACGGCATCCGCCACCACTTGCAGGGATGCTTTGGAGCGTTGGCGCAGTTCAAACAGGCGTTCGTTGAGGCCCATGGCCGGACACGCTCCAGCGGAGTTCGTTTGATTTATCTGCCGATGGTATGCGCCTATCATTGACAAAGCAAGTCGTAAGACACATCTTACGAAGGCGAGCGCCTGAGCAAACTCGCCCCCGCTTGTCCTGAAGGGAGACCATATGCCCAACACCATCGAACACCTCGCCCCCGGCGATCTGCGGCCTTGGGCGAAGAACGCCCGCACGCACTCCAAGAAGCAGCTCCGCCAGATCGCGGAGTCTATCCGGAAGTTCGGCTTCACCAACCCGGTGCTGATCGACCAGACGACCACCATCCTCGCCGGTCATGGCCGGGTTGAGGCCGCCAAGAGCCTCGGGCTGGAAACTGTCCCCTGCATCCGCATCGAACACATGACAGAGGCCGAAAAGCGCGCCTATGTCATTGCCGACAACAAACTCGCGCTGAATGCCGGCTGGGATGAGGAGATGCTGGCCCGGGAGCTTCAGGGTTTGCTCGCCAACGAGAATATCGGGTTCGACATCGGGGTGATCGGATTTGAAGTCGCTGAGATCGACAGTCTGATCGAAGGCCTGTCACCCGAAGAGCCGGGCGATCCGGACGATGACATCCTGCCCGAGATCGCGCCACGCCGTGTCAACCTTGGCGACGTCTGGCAGCTGGGGCCTCATCGCCTGGCCTGCGGCGATGCCCTTGATCCCCTGGTCGTCTCTGGCTTGATGGACGGGGAGTTGGCCCGGATGATCTTCTCCGATCCGCCCTACAATGTGAAGATCGACGGCCATGTCGGCGGGTCGGGCAAGGTGAAGCATCGGGAGTTCGCCATGGCCTCCGGCGAGATGACAGCGCCGGAGTTTACGACGTTCCTGACTGACGCCTTCCGCAACATGGCGTATCACAGCATGGATGGCTCGATCCACTTTCTGTGCATGGACTGGCGCCATATGGGCGAAATGCTGGCGGCCGGCCATGCGGTTTATGACGAGTTGAAGAACCTCGTTGTCTGGGCCAAGGACAATGGCGGCATGGGGACGTTTTACCGCTCACGCCATGAATTGATCTTCGTGTTCAAGAAGGGCACAGCACCGCATCTGAACAGTTTCGAGTTGGGACAGCATGGCCGGTACCGGACCAATGTCTGGAACTACCGTGGGGTCAACACGATGCGGGCTGGGCGGATGGAGGAGCTGCACCTGCACCCGACCGTGAAGCCGGTGCAGATGATTGTGGACGCCATCAAGGATGTCTCGGGGCGCGGTGAGATCGTGCTGGATGTGTTTGGCGGGTCAGGGTCCACCCTGATTGCAGCGGACAAGACCGGGCGCCAGGCCAGGGTCGTCGAACTGGATCCGATCTATTGTGACCGGATCCTGACCCGGTGGGAAGGGCTAGCCAAGGACGCAGCAGAGCAGGTGATCTGTGGCTGGCCACGGCTTGACACCGCGATGCTGGTCGCCGCGCAATGACGGCGCGTGACCAATCGGGGTCAGGCAAGCCCGGATCGCGCGCCCTGGGCCCGGGCAAACCGGGCCCACTGATTGCTGGCGCAGGATACCAGGTGGGCTATGGCAAACCTCCCGAAGATACCCGGTTCCGGAAGGGTCAATCGGGCAATCCACGTGGGCGGCCCAAGGGGGCCAGGAACAAGCTGCCAGCCTTGAACGAAGAGCGGATGAAGAACATCATCCTGGAAGAAGCCTATCGCACCATCACCGTCCGGGATGGCACGCGCAATATCACGGTGCCGATCGCCCGGGCCGTGCTGCGGTCATTGGCCGTCAACGCAGTGAAAGGTCAGCATCGCTCGCAGCGGCTCTTCGCCGAGCTGTTGTCAGGTGTCGAGACCAGCAACAAGGCGCTGCATGACGCTTGGTTCTCGACCGCTCTCGACTACAAGATCGAATGGGACGCAGAACTGCAGCGGCGGGATCGCGCCGGAATCACGCATCTTCCACCACCCTTGCCGCACCCCGATCATATCCAGTTCGATCTGAACCGCGGCACTGTCGCCGTCCGCGGCCCCAAAACCCGTGAAGAAAAGAGTTTCTTTGATCAAGCCTATGGCGAACTGCGCCGCCTCGTGATGTTGCGCGAAATTTGCAAGGATGCTTTGGTCATAGAGGAGGATCCAGAAGAACGAGAGGACCTTGAACGCTCCATTGACGTTGCAAGCTCCACTATTGCGCGCTTCCGCACCGTTTTACCAGAAGACCTCTACCCCGTGGACATCGATGCCAAACTCCGTGCCGAAATGCGCGATCTCGGGAAGAGCTGGCCGCCACTCGTCCCCGCCGACAACGCCGCCGGCGGCTGGATCGATGAGGAAGAAAGTGGGGAACGTGAGGGATAAGGCAGGAGGTTCAGACGAATAGATTTTGGCTATATGAGCCCGACGGCGTCCATTTGCTCTAAGTCTAGAGCCTTGATCGCGAAATCCACACACCGCTGAATGCAATGTGGATTGGCACATAACCTGGAGGTCAAAGGTTCAAATCCTGTCCCCGTAACCAAAAATTCTATTTATATATCGAAGACTTCTATAAATCCAAGGCGCCCCACAGGGCGCCCTTTACATTGCAACACAGAACAACACGTTCCCCAAACATTACAAACGCTTGCGGGCAGTCCCAATTCCTCCGTGCAACATGGATGCGACGCAACCGTCCGGCGTGACCGATATCTGTTCCAGCGACTGGGCAGCAGTTCATCGACCTTGGTGATTTTGTAGTCCGGATGCGGGCGAGGTATCGGCGAGCTAGGCGTAGGGGTCGACGGCGTTGAGTTTGGCCGTTTCGATCAGGGTGTAGGCGATGGCGGCCGCCTTGCCGCCTGCTTCGGAGCCGACGAAGCGGTAGTTCGTCCACCCGAGGGGCAATGGCGCGCATGCCGCGTTCGGCCCCGTTGTTATCCAACTCGAGGATGCTGTGGTCGAGTTTGGGGCGCAGGCGTTCCATCCGGGTCAGTGCGTAGCGGATACCCCTTGCGCGCCAGGTGCCGAAACATCTACGTCGACCGGTTCTCACTTCACCACGAACTGTTCCAGCAGCCCTTCGTCCACCTCAATGCCAAGGCCGGGTTCCTTCGATGCGGACAAGCGGCCGTGCACTATCCGAACCGGATTGCGCGCGACGTCTGCGGCAAGATACTGATTTGTCACACTTGCATCCCAGTCGATCTGAGGAAGCGCGGCAGAAAGCTGGGCGATTGCTGCACTGGCAATGCTCAATTCGGCAATCTTTCCGGCAAGATTTACATGAAGCCCCATGAGGTTCGCGGATTGCCCGGCCTGAAGCACCCGCCCCAGACTGCCCAGCTTCAGGACCTTGAGACTGGCGCCGTTCGCGGCGCCCAATTCGTGATGCCGGACCAAATCGGCAACGGAATGAATCCCCTCGTCCGCACCTACGGGAACGGTTGATGCCGCAGTGATGGCCTGCATGGCCGCCAGATCGGTGCCGTGCACCGGTTGCTCTAGGAAATCCAGCCCCGCCGCCTTGGCGCCGGCGGCAAATTTCAAGGCTTCGCTGCGGCTGTATCCCTGATTGGCATCCGCCGAAACGCGGGCATCTTTCCCGACCGAAGACCGCACCTGTGCACAACGATCAAGATCCCGCACGACCCGGCCTCCGGGCCCCGCGACTCCGACCTTTACCTTGAATGCAACAAAACCCTCATCTGCGCGGGCGCGCGCTTCGGCCAATTCATCGCCGGTACCGCCAAGGATCCAAAGCGCCGGCGTATCGCGCCTAACCGCGCCGCCCAGAAGGTCGGCCACGGTCCGCTTCTCTCGCCGCCCCAAGAGATCGAACAGCGCCATATTGATCGCCGATTTCGCCGCTCGATTACCATGGATCAGTTCGTCGAGATGCGCGTCAAGCTGAACGGGATCGTTAACCTCGGTGCCCTCAATGGCTGCTCGCAGATACTGCACAACAGCCACCATCCCGGCGGGCAGATCGCCCGTCATGGTTGGAGCCGAAGCCGCCTCCCCCCAGCCGACGGTTCCACGGTCATCGGTCATCCGGACCAGCAGGTTTTCGGCATGCGAAATTTCGATTCCTGCCATCTTGATTGCCTGCTTCAGCGGCAGCCGCACCAAAAGGGGGGTAATGGATCGAATTCGCATTAGTCTGTCCCCTCCGTCGCGGATCCGTAAGAGTCGCCTCCCATCTTCTCTCAACGTAGGACGCGGCAACAATGCCTTTCTGGCATGGGTCCGATTGCAATTCAGCCTTTCCGAGCGGTAGTTCCAGCGGCTTAGTGTGAGCATAGGAGTTGTCCGCAAGAGACGATTGAGTGCCGGACGAGCCGGCTGTCAACCGCTCCAAGCACCCGATCCAGGGACTGACGGCGTCGGACTGTTTTTTTCGGCTTCTGGCGTCACCAGTAGGCGTTCTGAAACATGGGAGGTATAGAAATGGCTTCATCCAGACTGAGAGGATTTGTTACAGCCGTCGGGGCATTAGGTTTGTCCCTGCTTTGTGGCACGTCGGCCAACGCCGAGCCTGGAGAGTTCGTGGACGGTGTGCTGCAACCGCTCGCCAGCGGGTTCCCAAACCGTCCGATCACCATCATCAACGTCGACGACGCCGGGTCGCGCGACGGTATGTATGCCCGGTCACTGCAAAAGGCGCTGCGTGACATCTCGCCCGTCGAAGTGCTGGTATCGGATGAGCCCTCTCCCAGCTTCGGCTCGTTCTACACCATCCGCGATGTCTCGACACGAGATGGCGGTGATGACGGGTATTATCCCATCATCGTCACCGTGCCTGGTGCCACCATGGACCTGCTGCTTGAACCGATCACCGAAGAAACCGGCCTCGATATCAACGATCTGAACATCGTCGTCAGCACGGAACGCATCCCCTATATCTTGATCCAGCGAAAGGATGCGCCCTGGGGTAAGACCTTCGCGAGCCTGGTCGAATATGCCAAGGCCAACCCCGGAGAGCTGAAATACATCTCAAACCAGATCGGTAGCGGCAACGATATCGCGATGGAATGGATCATGCAGCAGATGGGCATGGTAGTGACCAAGATACCGGCCCCGGACAACAATGCCCAAGCGGCAGCGATCGGCGCGGGAGAAGGGGACTTCGGCCTCGCTCAGGCCCCGGTCGCCCTGCAGGCATTCCAGGCCGAACGAGTAGATGTCTTGCTCGTGACCGGCGACAAGGTTCCTGCTCCGTGGGATGCCGATGCCAACGTGGTTTCCGGAAAGGCTGCGGGTCTGCCCGATGCGCCTTTCGGCATAATCGAGGCACTTGTCGTTCCAACCGCTGTGCCGAAAGAGAACATCGACTGGCTTTACAAGCTGTTCAAGGCGGCTGCAGAATCCGACATTCACCGTGCTCGGGAACAGACCGTCCCGGCGAACACGATCATGGTGCTTGGACCCGAGGACTCGAACCAGCTCAAGATGGATATTTTGGGCTACGTGGATCCCGTCATTCGCGCACTCGGAATGCACATTGAAGACCAGTGACATCGCTTCGCCCGCCGGGTTCTGGCGGGCGACTTCCATTGTCGAAGGAACATGGCATGTCAGACGCTGCAGCGAGCGACAAACAGGACAGCGGCCCGTTCAAGCCCGACATGACGCCCGAGAATCTGCAAGTACTGATGAACAAGCGGGTAGACCTAGCAATCTGCTTCTTCGTGATGGCCTTGGGTAGCTACATCATCTTTCTCGCCACGCATTTCAGGCTCGGATCCTTTCCCGATCCCGTCACGTCACGCGGGCTTCCATACATCACCGGTGGGATGATGGTCCTGGCCGGAGCGATCAATGCCACACGCCGTCTTCTGACCTGGCATAACTTCCCAGGCAACTTGACGATATCAGAGGGCAAGGAGGATGACATCCCTGTGGCATCCTCCCCAATCCGCAGCTTCGCCGTCATCGGACTATGCCTGGGCTGGGTCATCGGCCTTCGACCTCTTGGCTATCTGATCGTCACGCCCCTCCTTGTCATAGGCGTCTTGACGCTCATGGGGGTGAGCAGCCCCATAAAGAAATACGGGTTTACAGCAGGATTCACTGTCCTGAGCTGGCTGATCTTCTCGCAGATGCTTGCGGTCATCCTTCCACTCGGCCCGCTCACGTCGCTGGCGCGCTCGCTAGGGCTGACGCCCTGAATTTCAAATTTGTCGCATGACAAGGCCGCCGGAGACTTAAATGACTGTGATTGACATCCATTCCCACATCCTGCCAGAGGCCGCGGTGCGGGCGCACCACGCCGGTCGTGACTGGTTCGGCACGACCATCACAAAGCTGGCGAGCGGCACACCCGGCCTGCTAACCGGCGATCGTGTCAGCAGCCTTGGCGCGGTGGAGTATTGGCACCCCCACCTGCGGCGCCTTGAAACGATGGATCGTGAAGGGATTGCGCTTCAGGTCCTGTCCCTGAATCCGCAACTGCTTCGCGATCATCTTCCGGCGGAGCTGGCCATCGCTTGCTCGACGGAGGTTAACGACGAAATTGCCGAGGCGGTTCGACAGACACCCGATAGATTCGCCGGACTGGCCTCGCTTCCGCTGCAGGATACCGCAGCTTCGGTGCGCGAACTGGAGCGGGCCGTCACGACACTCGGACTGCGCGGCTTCATTGCGGGGTCGCATGTCAACGGCACCAATTGGGACGATCCCAGCTTGTTTCCAATTCTCGAGGCGGCGGATGCGCTTGGTGCCTTCATCCTGATGCACCCGTTCAATAGCCGGATCCGTGACCCGTTCCCGCGTTATCACATGGTCAATCTGATCGGAAACCCGCTGGAGACGACCATTGCCGCGGGGTCCCTCATCCTTGGCGGTGTGCTCGACCGTCTTGCCAACCTCAAGATCTGCCTTGCGCATGCCGGGGGGTATCTTCCTTTTGCCATTGGGCGTTTCGACCATGGATATAGATCCCGCCCCGAAGTGCGGGCCACGGCGAAGAACCTGCCCTCGGAATACCTTGGAAGGTTCTATTACGACTGCATCACCCACAGCGACAGCGGACTGGAACAGGCGATAGGTCTTGTCGGTCTGGACCGCTTGCTGCTCGGCACGGACTTCCCTGCCGACATGGGCCTGCGCGATCCGGTGAAATGGCTGGGCACGCAAAGTTACCTATCAAAGGACGACATCGCCGCCATCACCTGCCGCAATCCGGCGAAAGCCTTGTTCGGTGATGCCGCCCCACCCGGTTGACCAAAGGCTGGGTCTGCTCGCCACGTCACATTCGCGACCCCACGGAAGAGATACCAGATGGACATGTTTCTAAGCACGATCGGCCATGCGTCAGTGATGATTGCTGACCCGCTCATCCTGATACTGGTGTGCCTCGGGGTCCTCTGGGGCTGTTCGGCCGGCGCGATGCCGGGTCTTACGTCGGTCATCGCCATCAGCGTCATGGTGCCCTTCACCATCGGAATGGAGCCGACCCACGCCGTCGCCTTTCTGGTCGCGATCAACGTAGGCGTCGCCTTCGGTAACTCCATCCCTGCCATTCTCATCGGATTGCCCGGAACGCCCTCTGCCGTCCTGACCGCCATCGACGGCCACGCCCTGCACAAGCAGGGCAAGAGCGGGCTGGCGCTCGGCGTCACCTATTTCGCCTCGGTAACAGGGCAGTTCATCTCTACACTGTTCTTCGTCGCGATGGTCGTGCCCCTGGCCAGCCTGACCTACGTCTTTCTGTCGCCCGAGCTTTTTGCGCTGTACCTGCTCGGCGCCACCGCGCTCGTTGCTCTGACGAGCGAAAATATCATCAAAGGCCTCGCGTCCTCGGCTCTCGGGCTGACAATCGGCATGGTCGGGCGTGACCCGGTCAGCGCGGTCACCCGCTTTGACTTCGGCATTCCCGAACTTCGCGGCGGCATCGAAATCGTCCCAGTGGTGGTGGGCCTTCTCGCCATCAGCGAGATCTTCCGATCAATGCGTCAAAGGTATGATTGGGACGCCGGGGCCAGAAACTACACAGCCAAGTTCCCGCCCAGGTCGGTCTTTCGCCGTGTTCTACCGAATGTGCTTCTGGGCACGACCATCGGGTCATTCATAGGGGCCATTCCGGGACTGAGCGGCTCGGCAGCTGCGGTGATGTCCTATCAACAGGCACGCCTTCTGTCCAAGCACCCGGAGGAGTTCGGGCGCGGCAGCGTTGAGGGCATTGCCGCGAACGAAGCGGCCCAGGCTGCGGACCAGGCGGGCGAACTGGTGCCCACCTTCGGTCTTGGCATTCCCGGCAGCGGATCGATGGTCGTGCTGTTCGGCGCGCTCTTGATGCATGGTTTCGTCCCCGGTCCGCTCTTAATCCGCGACGCGCCGGAACTTCTCTACGCCTCGGTGGCGGGCTTGCTGGCCGCGACATTGGTTCTGGCCTGTATCGGCTGGTTCATCGCACGGCTTCTGCTGAAACTGGTCACGATTGATCGCTCATTGGTGCTGACCACCGCTCTATTGCTGACTATGCTTGGCACGTTCAGTGTGCAGCGTTCCTCGTTCGATGTGTTCCTGCTGATCCTTTTTGGAACGGCGGGTTACTTCATGATGCGTTACGGCTATTCGGTCGCAGGTGCAGCCATTGGTGCAGTGCTTGGTGGAGGGCTGGAGACGAACCTTCGGGCCGGCCTGATGCTGATGCAGGGCGATGTCTGGGTATTCGTGTCCCGGCCATGGACGGCCCTTTTCCTGTCCGTCGCCCTGTTCCTGCTCTGCTTCGGTGCTTATGGCACCTACAAGCTGGCAAGCCGTGATGCCGCCTTGCGCCGCAGAGCATTGCAGGATTACGAGGCTGAAAAGGGTGGGCCGGCCTGACCGCCCACCCGACCATGTCAGCTGGTGGCCAGCTGCCTCAACAGGTCGAAATTTGCCGAGCTCATGGCAAGCGCCCCGGCGTTGATACGCCGATCCAGCTCTACCACGGCGTTGTTAAAAGGCGTGGGGATGCCGTGACGCGCGCCCATGCGGCACACCGCACCATTGATATAGGCAATCTCGCTGTGCCGCCCTTTCAGGTGGTCGTGGATCGGCGCGGTGCGTCCGGCAGAGACATGTTCTAGCAGGGTCGTCATGATCCTGACCAGCGCGTCACGCGGGGGGCCAGCGACATCAGCGGCCGTCAGACCAAAGATCGGTTGGACCGTGAACCCCTCGGCCAAACCAACGGTCAGCGTCTCCAGCCCCAAGTTGAGCGACACGTCAAACATGCCTGGGATGTCGCGGGCCGCGTGGTTGTAAAGCCCCAACAGACCGAACGGCCCCATCGTCATCGAATTGGCCAGAACCTTGGTCCATTTCGTGCTGCGGATGTCGTCCCGCAACTCGACGCTTCCCGCAGCGCTGAGGATGCTGCGGATGGCCTCCAGCCGCGCAGTTTTTTGCCCGTCAAGTTCGCCGAGGGCGAACCAGGTCCGATCCACGGGCGTGTTTCGCTTGATGACGCCAGGGGTAAAGACCTCGGCCGACAGCTCGACTACGGCGCCCAGGTTGCGCCCCTTTCCAAGAAGGTTCGCAATGGCGTCATCGTTCATGCCGTTCTGCAAGGCGACCAGTACACCGTCATCCCTGATGTGAGGGGCGATCGACCCGCACAACCGATCAGAGTCATTCGACTTGCACGCCAGAAACACCAGATCAAAGGGCTCGATGCTATGCGCTAGCACATCTGTATGCAGGGCCTTCGACATTATAGTCTGCTCGTCTTTCGGCGTTTGCACGGTCAGGCCCTGCTTGGCAATGACATCGATGTGTGCGCGCCAGCCATCGATCAGAGTGACATCATGTCCGCCTATGATTAGGTCCGCCCCCACGCTGGATCCGATGGCCCCAACCCCGAGAATGGCAATCCTCGGATTCCAGTCTGGCGCAATGTCGGGAGACGCTTGCGGTGTCATGGCCAGTCCCTTTCGCCGTGGTGCGTCGAAGGCATCGAACACCTTACGCTATCTTGTTCACGCTAGTCAGACCGCAGGCCGATGACCAGTTACCAAGTTGATCTGGCCGGCCATGCCAAAAAGGTTTGGTGATCCCCGGCGTCAGTTGACTTAAGTCAAATCAAAAAGCTGCCGAAAAGCAACTGGGGCCGGAGCAAAGAACCCAAACGAGGGATACTACCAGTGTTGCACGTATCCTTAGGTCAAATCACAACTTCTGCACAGGGAGCCCACCATGATCAATGCTTTCATCTGCGACGCCGTCCGAACGCCAATCGGTCGGTATGCAGGGGCGCTGTCCGGTATCCGCGCCGACGATCTCGGCGCCATTCCGATTGCTGCGCTGATGGCCCGGAACGCCGGTCTGGACTGGTCCGCAGTGGACGACGTGATCCTTGGATGTGCAAATCAGGCCGGAGAGGACAACCGCAACGTGGCACGCATGTCTGCCCTGCTGGCGGGATTGCCCGTTGGGGTGCCCGGGACGACGGTAAACCGCCTCTGCGGATCTGGATTGGACGCGGTCTCGCTTGCAGCGCGGAGCATCCGGTCGGGAGACTGCGATCTGATGATTGCCGGTGGTGTTGAAAGCATGACGAGAGCGCCCTTCGTCATGCCGAAAGCCGACCGCGCCTTTGCCCGCACTGCTGAGATTCATGACACCACCATCGGCTGGCGCTTCGTCAACCCCATGATGCGCGACCTCTACGGCACCGACTCCATGCCAGAAACCGCTGACAATGTTGCACAGGATTATGGGGTCAGCCGGTCTGATCAGGATGCCTTTGCGCTGCGAAGCCAAGCTCGCTGGTCCGCCGCGGTGCAGGCCGGTGCCTTTGCCGAGGAAATGGTCCCGGTCCACTTGCTGCAGAGAGACGGCTCGACCCGGGTCTTCGACACGGACGAACATCCGCGCCCTGAAACGACACTTGCAGCATTGGCGCGTCTTTCCGGAATAAACCGACGCGACCTTCCTGTGACCGCGGGCAACGCCTCGGGCGTGAACGACGGGGCTGCAGCACTCCTCATTGCCAGCGCTGAGACCGCAGATCGCCACGGCCTGCAACCCAAGGCACGGATTGTCGCCGCAGCTGCGGCGGGCGTTCGCCCCCGGATCATGGGAGTGGGGCCGATACCGGCGGTCCGCAAGGTCCTGGAGAAAGCAGGACTTCTCGATCGCCCAGATGGATGTCATCGAGTTGAACGAAGCCTTCGCGAGCCAGGCGCTTGCAGTTCTGCGCGACCTTGGACTGCCGGATGATGCGGCCCACGTCAATCCGAACGGTGGTGCCATCGCCATGGGCCATCCCTTGGGGATGAGTGGGGCAAGGCTTGTCACAGCCGCCATGTGGCAGTTGCAGCGTGCTGGCGGCCGATATGCGCTGTGCACCATGTGTGTCGGCGTCGGCCAAGGCATCGCGTTGATCATCGAACGGGCATGAGTTGCGCCGGGCGCCGTCATACCACGGCGGCATCGGTCTGATTGCAAATCGGTCTTTGTGCGGCAATGGCTACTCATGGATACAGGCATAGTTACACCATGGACGATCAGCGCATTTTGCAATGGCACCGTCCTCGTCTTGGCTCAGGCCGTCCAACACGTCTTCAAATCCGATGAGGTTTCCAATGGTTTCTATGGCCCCGCACATCACTGCTCCCGCACCCGGCTCTTATCGGGATATCCTTTTTGAGGTAAAGGACAACGTCGCCTGGGTCACGATCAACCGCCCCCGTTTCCGGAACGCCTTTCGCGAGCAGACACTTGACGAGATGATCCATGCGTTCTCCTCAACGCGTGAAGATCCGACTATCGTTTGCGCTGTCGTCACAGGCGCCGGTGCTGAAGCCTTCTCGGCCGGCGGCGACTTCACCGCCATGATGAAGTTGAACCGTGCCAACGCCCACATGTGGAATGACCGGATGCTTGGCTTGGCCATGACGATCCGGGGACTGTCGATCCCCGTAATCGCAATGGTCAATGGGTGGTGCATGGGCGGCGGTCACGAACTGGCCCTGTGGTGCGATCTCGTCATCGCGTCGGAAAACGCTGTTTTTGGACAGACCGGTGCCAAGGTCGGGGCCTGCCCCACGGTCGGTGCCACGCAGTATCTTCCTCGCATTCTTGGCGAGCGTCTCGCGCGCGAGATGATCTTCCTTGCGCGGACCTTTACCGCAGCCGAGGCCGTGCAGGTCGGACTGATCAACAAGGTCGTTGCCAAGGACGCGCTGCTTTCCGAGACTTCTCGCCTGGTGCGAAAGGATAAAGGGCCACAGCGGCCAGACCCTGCGCGCGACCAAGAAATCCCTCAATAGTGAATCCGACGAGCTTTACGCATCGTGGCAGCAGGGGATGGAACTCTTGGCTCATATCTGGGGCACCGATGAAAGCCTTGAAGGCATGCAGGCCTTCCTCGACAAGCGCAAACCGCAGTTCATGAAGTTCCGCGAGAAGAACAAAGAGGCGCTGGATACCTACCTCGACGATCTGGCAAACAACCGCAACCAAGCCCCGCACGCCTAGGCCGTTGGCGTGTCAGGTCTCGGGAAAGTGGCAAGCCTGAACGAAATCGTCGCGAACAATGTCCGGGATGGTGATCTGGTCTTTGTCGGCGGCTTCGGGCAGGGCGTGCCATTTGCCCTGGGGCGCGAGATCGTGCGGCAAGGGGTTCAGCGTCTGACCCTTTGCCGCACGGGCGCGGATATCCTTTTCGATATCCTTGTCGCTGCGGGATGCGTGTCTCGCGTGTTGTTCGGATGGTATGGCAATCCGGGCATCGGCCTCAGCCACATTTTGCGTCAGGCGGTCGCCCAAGGCACCCTGAGGGTTGAGGAAACTAGCAACTTCGGTCTCCTTCTGGGGTTGCACGCCGCGCGGCTCGGGATTCCATTTCTGCCGGCGCGCATCCTGCTTGACGGTGACATGCCAGGCCGGGCACCGGGGCTTGCCACCGTCACTTGCCCGTTTACCGGCGAAAGGCTTTCCGCCATTGCCGCGATACGCCCGGACGTGGCCCTGATCCACGCTCAGCGCGCTGATGCGGCGGGCAATGTACAGCTTTGGGGCATTCGCGGTGACACGGTTGAGGGCGCTCAGGCAGCAGCCCGCGTGATCTGCACGGTCGAGGAAATCGTCCCTTCGGACGTCATTGCTTCCGCCCCGTCGCAAACCGTCCTTTCCGCCAACATGGTGACAGCCATCGCTTTGGCGCCATTCGGCGCGTATCCGTCATACGTTGATGGCCATTACGGCCGCGATGATGATGCCTACCGCGCGTTTGAAAAGCTATCGCGGCAACCCGCTGCGGTTGCCTCCTATCTTCAGGAGACGGTTCATGCCTTTGCAACGCACGAGGCTTTTGTGGCCGCAACCTTAACTCATTTGCAGCGTAGCTGAGGGCCAATTCGTGGATAACTACACCCTTGCCAACATTGATGCATCCTGGCGCATGGGGTACCTCGGCGCATGTCAAATCGCCCGTGGCGAAACGGTCTTTGTCGGGATCGGTGCACCTTGTCAGGCGGCTATGCTGGCGCGGCGCCTGGGCAACGACACGATGACGATGGTCTTTGAATCCGGCGTGATCGGGGCCGACCCGCAGGTCATGCCGCTCTCCACCGGCTCTCCCTCGGTCGCGCAGGGCGCCATGATGATCAGCGATATGCTCGACGTCTTCGCGCTTTTGCAGCGGGGAGGGGTTGATCTCGGTATCCTGTCCGGGGCCGAAGTGGACAGTCTGGGCAACCTGAACAGCACCGTGATCGGGCCCTATGACAAGCCAAAACTGCGCTTGCCCGGATCGGGTGGCGCACATGACATCGCCCTTCTCGCGCGTCGCGTGATGATCCTAATGCCGCATGACCCCAAGCGTTTTGTCGAACGGGTGGACTTCATCACCAGTCCCGGTCACGGCATCCACAGCGGTCGCCCCGGTCTTGGGGCCGGCCCCGCCGTCATCGTGACGGCCCGCGCGGTATTCGCGTTCAAAGACAAGCGCCCGGTCCTTGTGGCGCATTTCGACGATCTGACCCCCGAGCAGGCGCTGGAAGGGATCGCGTGGGAATTCCCCAATTCTCCCTCGCTCCAACGCATCCCCGTACCCGACGCTGCCACCGCAGCCCTGATCCAGATGTCCAGCGGAGCAACAAAATGACCGCCCTTTCCGGCCTTCGGGTCCTTGACCTTACACGCGTGCTTGCCGGGCCGCTTTGCACGATGATCCTTGGCGACATGGGGGCCGACGTCATCAAGGTGGAGCCCCCGTCCGGCGACGAAACCCGTGGCTGGGGTCCGCCCCACGCCGGGGGGGAAGCCGCATACTACCTCGGAGTCAATCGCAACAAGCGCGGCGTCACGCTCGACCTGTCTACCGAGGAAAGCCGGGCAATCCTGGCGTCGCTGATCCGCGAATGCGACGTGCTGGTCGAAAACTACAAGCTCGGCACACTCGAAAAATGGGGACTTGGCGATGACTGGCTGCGCCAGAACGCGCCAAAGGTCGTGCGCTGCTCGATCACAGGCTACGGGCAAAAGGGCCCGAAAGCCGCGCTGCCCGGCTACGACTTCATCCTTCAGGCCGAATCCGGCCTGATGAGCATCACCGGCCCTCTCGAACAAGGCCCGGTCAAGCATGGCGTCGCCATCGTCGACATTGCTACCGGGCTTTACGCGACCATCGCTATTCTTGGTGCTCTCAATGCACGTAACGTGACTGGCCTCGGCCAAAGCGTATCTGTATCACTCTATCAGACCGGCGTGTCACTTCTGTGCAACGTCGCGGCAAACGCGCTGGTTTCCGGCAACCCCTCGGGTCGGTTCGGCAATGGCCATCCGAACATCGTGCCCTACAGGACCTTCATCGCTGCGGACGGAGAATTGGCACTTGCAGTTGGAAACGATGCCCAATTTGCCCGCTTCGCAACATTGGCCGGACACGCCGAATGGGTGGAGGATCCGCGAATGGCGACAAACTCTGCCCGGGTATCGAATCGGGCCTTTGTGGACGCGGCCGTCTCAGGGGTCGTCACCGGACGAACCGTCGCCGCTTGGGTAAACGCGCTGCGCAAGGTGGGAGTGCCCTGCGGGGCCGTGAACTCGGTGCAGTCCGCGCTGTCGGACCCTCAGACCGAAGCTCTGGACCTGATCGCCGAGATTGACCACCCGCTGGCAGGGCTGCTGCGCGTCGTCGCGCCCGCCTTCAACATGAGCATGACCGCACCTTCTATCCGGCGCCCCCCGCCCACATTCGGCCAGCACACCGAAGAAGTGCTGCGCGCTGCCGGGCTGAATCCCGCATCGGTATGGGCAGCACCTGCCGCGGGAGTATGATCCAATGAGAACGCCCCCGACCCTTTCGCACATCGGCATCGCAGTTCCGGATCTCGAGGCGGCCATTGAGCATTTCACAGCCCGCCTCGGTGTCCCGCCGGGGCCCGTGTTGCTGAACGAGGGGCAGGGTGTGCGACTGGTTCAGTTCGACCTAGGCAATGCCCGAATTGAGCTCCTGTCGCCCCTGAACGGGGACAGCGCAGTCGTGGCCTTCTTGCAACGTAACCCCAAGGGTGGGCTGCATCACCTTGCGATTGCTGTCGACGAGGTTGACCACGAAATTTCGAGCTGTGTCGACGCAAACGTGCGGATTCTTGCCCCCGTCTCTCAAAACGTTTTCGGCAGGCGGATTGCCTTCCTGCACCCCTCCGATATGTTCGGGGTCTTGGTCGAGATCGAAGGTTTGTGAAGCTTTCTTTTCTGCATCAAGACTTCCGATGCTGAAAGGAGCACATGGAACTTCGTCAGTTGAGATACTTTCTCGGGGTGGTCTCTGCCGGCAGCTTTGGTCGGGCCGCCAGCCAGCTGCACATCGCGCAACCAGCCCTGAGCCGCCAGGTCAAGGCACTGGAAGACGATCTGGGGGTTCAGTTACTGTTCCGTACGGCTCAAGGGGTGCACGTGACAGAAGCCGGGCAACGGTTTCGCGATCTGGCCGAGGCTTTGATGCGGTCAGTCGACAACATGCGCGGCGAAGTCGCGCATCTTGCCAAGGAACCGAACGGCTCGGTCGTCGTTGGCCTTCCGCCATCGATCGCCTATCTGATCACCTCCCATCTCATCGAAACCTGCCAAGCGCGTTTTCCGATGGTCAAGATCCGCATCGTCGAAGCCCTGAGCGTCTTTCTTGTCGATTGGCTTGAGCTTGGTCGCATCGATGTCGCTATCCTGACCGACCCCCGCGATGCCTATGCGATTGAGCGACGCGATCTAACTGATGAGGACATGGTCCTCGTTGGTGTTCCCGCCCACTTGCCCGCCGACTGCCCATCGGTCCCGCTGGAACAACTGAACGACTACAGAATCGTGATCAGCCAAGGGTTCGAACGTGTGATGCAGCCATGGTGCGAAGCCGCCAAAGTGTCTCCGTCCTATGCTATGCAGCTGGACAGCATCCCGATCATCCAGGACATGGTGCGGCGCGGGCTTTACTGCACAATTGTGCCCTATGGCATGGTACATGCGGATGTTTCGTCTGGCATCCTAAATGCCGTACGGTTCGATCCGCCGATCACGCGGCGGCTCGTCCTTGGCTTCAGTTCCCGACGACCCGTTTCGCTGACGATCTCAGCCCTCTTCGAACTGCTTGAAGAGGAAATGACCCGGATCCAGACGAGTCTGAGCCCTCAAGGGCATCTGGACTGACCTCACAGGCGAATGCAGCGCCCTGAAAGGGCTGACTCCTCTATGGCCAGTGTGGTCAGCAGGTTCAGCCGCGCCTCGGACCCGGTTGTGTGGACAGCTGACCGCCCGGTCGCCAGCCGGTCGAGCCAGGCCCGTGTCTCGTTGGCAAGCGGTCCCCAGAAATCTCCCAACGCCCAGTCGCCTGCGGTGTTTGAGCCTAGGAAGGCCATGTTCACCGCGTGGTCGGGTACATAGGCATGGGGCACTCCAATATCCGAATAGATCAGGTGATCCAGATGATCGTCATCCACGATCATCGTACCGTCCCGCCCCAGCAATTCCACGCGATCCGATTGGCCCAGCGTCGGATAGCGCATCGGAAGGGCATAGCTCACACCGAAGTTCAATACCGCCCCATCGGCCATGGTGACAATTGCCCAGGTTACATCGTCCGCCTTGTAGCCGGCATCGCGAAAAACGCCCTTGGCCGAACGCGCTACGACTTCAACCGGCGCATTGCCTTCCAGAAACCACGTCATCAGGTCGACGTAGTAGGTCAGCACATCTACGACTGGCGTCGCATGGGGATCCCGTTTCAGGATGGCAAAGGCCTGGGCACGCGAATTGTAGACGCGTGCCAACCCTCCGACGACCGGACCAAGCCGCCGCTGCACAAGTTGCTCCTTTGACCGCAGGAAGCATTCCTTAAACCTGCGACTATATCCCACGCGAAGATCGCCGCCCCTTTCCGTCATGGTTGCAAGGATCCTGTCGGCATCCTCCAGCGTCATGGCCAGCGGCTTCTCGACGAGAACGGCCTTGCCAGCCTCCAGCGCCGCGATGACGGGCGCAACATGTGCATATTCCGGGGTAGAAACGATCACCGCATCAATCTCAGGGTGCGAAATCAGTGAATCCGCATCGGTAACTGCCAGTGCTGCGCCCGTGCGCTTTGCCAGCACCTTCGCCTTTTCAAGATCGATGTCGCTGACACCGAGAAACCGGACAGCGGGGTGACGGCTGGCCATTTCGGCGCGCAGCGTGCCAATGCGCCCCGACCCGATGACGGCTATTCCAAGTTGACGCATTGTCATTCCTTCAAAGGTGGCTGCCACAGGCACAGCTGAGGCCATGGAGATGTTTCGCCCCGAACGCGGTCTGGATGTTGGTCGTCAGGATTGCGCGTTTCTCGGTTGGTAACAGAAGCGGGCTGCGCTGAATGACACCGACCGGATCGGGGGCTGCCATATCGGCCGGATAGTCGCTGCCCAGCAGTATGCGCCCGATGCCGACTTGGTCGATCAATGCCCGCAGCGCCTGGTCGCTATGGGTCAACGAGTCGAAATACAAGGTCGACAGATAATCGGACGGAAGCCGCGAGATCTGCGCGCTTGCCTCGGCGCGCACGCGATAGCCGTGGTCCCACCGCCCAACGGCAAGGCAGCCATATCCTCCGCCATGCGCAAAGCCGGCACGCAACTTCGGCAGTCGTTCAATCACGCCACCAAAGATCAGGGCGGCCAGGGTTGCCGTTGTTTCAAGCGGGTTCCCGATCAGATTGCGAAGATGGTACTTCGGCATCCAGCCATCTGCGCGCCCCCGGGCCGGGTGAAAGAATACGAAGGCCCCCAGATCCTGCGCCGCTTCTAGCACGGGAAACAGCGTTGGATCATCCCAGTCAAGACCGTTGATGTTGGTTCCAACCATCACGCCAGGCAGTTTCAGATCCTTGACGCACCGCTCCAACTCGCGGATGGCCTCAGCGCGTGTCTGCAACGGCAAGTAGCCAAGGCCCACAAACCGGTCAGGCATCTTGGCCACGAAGTCCACCAGCGCATCGTTCGCTGCGCGGGCAAAGTCCGGCGCCGTTGCTGCTTCGGCCGAATACCAGTGCATGGTAGGGCTGAGCGAGACCACTTGTGCATCTACCCCCATCTGCGAGATCGTCGCGGCGCGATCTTCGACCGTTTCCAACGGCAGGGACCACGGCAGGGCCATCCGTTGCCCGCCAGCCGAAGAATAGATGCCTCCCGCCTCGGTCCGGCCGAAACTCACTCCGTTCCAACTGCGCCCGTCAAGCGCCGCCTCGACGATGCCGTTCGGAACGAAGTGGGCGTGCATGTCCACGATGGGCAGTGCGCCCTGGGTCCGGCGTAAGGGGTCTTGGAGAACGGAGGACATCGCTAACTGTGTTCCGCTTCTGCCTGCGTCACAGTCTCGGCGCGCAGTCGCTTTTTCATGGCCCACTGCCGATTCAACCCAAACACTATCAGCCCGAGTGTGACGATCAAGATCGTCATAGTGATTGGACGGGACAGAAAGGTTAGAGCATCTCCGTTGGACAGATTCAGACCCAGGCGAAGACTGCGTTCAAGCTCACCGCCCAGCACGCACGCCAGGGCCGCTGCCGCAGTGGAATAGCCGTAACGCAGCATCAAATACCCTACGGCTCCTGCGATCAGAACCACCCAGACGTCCACAATCCGCGTGTTTAGCGAATAGACCCCGAGAAGCACCGTGGCGAGCGAGAAGATCAAGACAGCCGACCGGTTGATGCTGACTGCCTTCAACATGAGTGACGCCATCCACCAACCGCTCGCCAGCAAGAACAGCGTGGCTGCGAGCATACCCGCAATCGCCGCGTGAAAAAGTTCCGGCGCCTTGCTGATCATCATCGGACCAGGGACAAAGCCCTGCACTGTCAGAGCGCTCAGCAGCAAGACCATCGAGCTTGACCCGGGCACCCCAAGGCCAAGGGTCGGGATCAACTCTCCCGAGTTAGACGCATTCTGAGCAGCCTCGTTCGCGGCGATCCCTTCAAGCGATCCGCGCCCGAACTCCTCCGGTTTCTTCGACAGCATTTGTGCAGCTTGATATGAAATCAGCGCCGCTGGCGTGGCTCCCGCGCCCGGAATCGCCCCGACAAACGTCCCCACGAACGTACCCGTCAAGGTCGCTGGTATGAAGGATCGCACTACTGGCAGACTTGGAAACCGCCGGTCGCTCAGGTCCGCTTCTTCCGGAACCGACCAGTTGAAGGACTGCCGCATCGACCGGAATATCTCGCTGACCGCCAGCAATCCGATCAGTACGGCCGTCAGGTTAACGCCGCTGCGCAGGATGCGCTGGTCAAAGGTGAAACGGGTGGTCAGGTTCACGGGATCAAGTCCGATCATCGCCACGGACAGACCGAGAGCCGCCGCAACCAGTCCTTTCAACATGTTCTCGCCGGTCAGGCTGACGATGGCCAGAATGCCCAGCAGATAGAGTGCAAACAATTCGGGGTAGAGAAACTTGTAGGCCAGCCCCATCAGAGGCACAACCAGCATGACGAACAGAAGAATACTGATCGCCTGCCCAGACAAGGCCGCGACGAACGATGCGCCGAGCGCAAGACCGCTCTTGCCCTGTTTGTGCAGCGTATGCCCGTCAATTACCGTCAGCACCGCCGACGGCGTTCCGGGAATACCCAGCAATATTGCGGGAATGCTGTTGCCGTACCCAACGCCAACGCTGATCGACAGTAGAAAGGCGACCGCGTTCCTCGGGTCCATCACAAAGGTAAAGGGTAGGAACATGCCGTAGAGCAACGTAGTGCCCATGCCAGGCATGGCTCCGCCGATGACCCCGGACAGTGTACCCAGCGCCACGAACATCCAGATCCAAGGATCGCCAAGCAATGAAGCGCCGCCAATCAGCGATCCGAAGATATCCATTTCGTATCCTTACAGTATGATCAGGCCAAGTTCGCGGAACAGCGGCGCGAGGGGACCAACGGGAAGACGGACGCTCAGGATCTGACTGAACAGGGCGTAGGTCGCAAGTGTCCAGAGGATTGGCGCCACCACAAGGAAGCGCCATCTCCGTTCTCCCATGGCACGAAAGGCGCAGGCCATGAATATCGGCGTAGTCAGCAGGTACCCGGCCGGCATCAGCATGACGCAGTAGAGGGCCGTCAAAAGAAAGAAGAACATTACCCGCAACGTCGATGCAGGATGGTTCGGCGTGTCCTCAGAGCCTTCATTTGCGACGACATAGCCCTTGTCGGCGTTCATTCGGCGAAGTCGGCCCACGATCAGCGCTGTGCCCGAACACAGCAAGAACCCCCCGATTGCATAGGGAAAAGTACGCGGGCCAATCACGTCTCGGGTAATCCCGAGACGGATCGAGCCCGTCATCATCAAGATGGCAAGTCCAAGACCCGCTACGCCAACCGCAATTAGAAGGTCTGCACGCGTATTCATTCCAATGTCCCGAATAACGTCTGCGCTTACTGGTCGGCCCAATAGACGCCCAAGTCCTTCATGATGGGTAGGGTCTCATCGTAGGCTCGCTGCGCAAGCGCAATCGTATCCGCCCCGTCAAGGATCGTGTTCTTCAGGCCGGGTACAACCAGGCGCTTAGCCTGATAGTCGGGATCGTTGGCCGCCATGGTGAACAGCGTTTCCAGCCACTGACGATTTTCGGGAGGCGTAGTCGGCGATACGCCGACGCCGCGTGTCTGGCTCCAGGGATCGCCCGTGATGCCGAAATCTGCAGAAGTGGGCACGTTCTCCCACGGGGCGTTCGACGGCGTGTCTCCGCTCACCATCAGCACGTCAACCTTGCCAGCCTCGAAGTGGGGCATAATGATGTCAGGGGGGGACAGTGTTACATCGCCCTCGCCCGCCGCAACCGTCAGCGCACGCGCCGGACCGCCGCCTCCAATGATGGTGTTCACCTTCAGATCCAGCTTCCGAAGGTACCACTGCATAGCCGCATCCTGCGACCCTCCGGGGCCGCCAGAGATGTAGCGAACTTCACCTGGATTCTCCCGGGCGTAGGTCACGAAGTCCTGCATCGTATCGCCCCACGGCGCGTCTGAACGCTGATGGATGAAGTAGGGAAGCTGTTCGGTCGATACTACGACGTTGAGGTCATCAAGACCAACACCAAGCTCCTTTTCCATGTCGATCACCAAGAGGTCGATGACCGAGCCGGGGACAGTATAGACGAAGGCTACGCTGCCGTCGTTTGCCATGTCGCCCTGATCGGTGATCCAGGAAATCGCCTCCCAGGTCCCAAAGTTGGAAAAATCCTCGCGATGCTCCACACGGATCGGCACGGGCGAGAATTTCTGTGCGGACTCGACCAGTTGGTTGGCGTAGACGCTGTCCGCCGATCCCGGCTCATCGATTACCATCAGCGTGATCGGCCCGGACGGGAACCCCCCCGCTGTCGGCGCCAGAACGTCTTGGGCAAGCGCCGGAAAAGCGAGTAAAAACGCAGCACAGACGGAATGTACAAAAGCAGATCTAGACATGGTACCCTCCCTTTTTTCCGGTGCGATCCCCAGGCCCGCTTGCCACGTGTCACCGGAAGTTTCTTGATTGTCCGCAATCCTTACCGACTTCGCTTTCCAGTGCGAAAGCCTATTTTGTGATGTGCGCCATGCTGTCTGGGCATCACGCATTGCTTGTATGCGCAGCCAATGTGTCATGTAGCGGCATTTTGGATTGCCCCCTCTGAAGGGTGTTGTCAGAGGAACTTAGCTT
>CAWGHN010000002.1:0-426825 GCA_963822435.1 uncultured Alphaproteobacteria bacterium | reverse complement strand
ACACCCCCTTTGTTTGGTGTTGATTGGCGCGCGTGCACAAAGCCACACGTTGTCCGGGGTTTACGCGGAACGGCCACGCGGCCGACCTTGCAGACACTGCTATGGCGACCTGTGCCAGCCGTCATTCCCGGCGATCAGGCGGCCGGCGTCACCGCCGTCCTCTCACTGCTCGACGCCGGACACCGCCGCATCGGCTACATCGGCGGCAAAGACAGCATCGAAGCCCCGGTCGAACGCCAGAAAGGCTACCGCCGCGCGCTGGCCACCCGCGATGTGCCTTACGACCCGGCACTCGTCGTAAAGGGCGGCCACACAATTGCGGGAGGCTACCGCGGAATGAAACGCCTCCTGGCGCTGCCTGATCCGCCCGCTGCCGTGATCTGCTTTTGTGACCGCACCGCACAAGGCGTCTATATCGCCGCCGCCGAAGCGGGCCTGACCATCGGCCGCGATCTGTCGGTCATCGGCTTTGACAACCTGGATCACCCAGCAAAAGCCCCCGGCCCGCCCGAACCGGCCGAAGTTCGATGGCCAGATGATCAGCCGCGCCTCGACCGGTTCGCTTTTCCTCCGCCAACCTGCCTGAGCGTCTCGTCCCCGGTTCCGGCGCAGACCGTCACGACATGATCAACCCGCCGTCCACATTGATCGTCTGCCCCGTGATATAGGCCGCATCGGCTGACGCCAGAAACGCCACCAGCGCCGCCACTTCCGCCGTGGTCCCGGCCCGCCCCATCGGGATGCCGCGCACCCATTCGGCCATCAATTCGCCCGGCCCGTAGTCGCCCAGCATCTGCCCCCAGACCCTGTCGTTGTAATCCCACATGTCGGTGTGGATGATGCCGGGGCAGATCGCGTTCGCCGTGATGCCCTCGCGCGCCAGTTCCTTGGCAAGGCTCTGCGTCAGCCCCACCACGCCGAACTTCGACGCGGCGTAGTGCGGCGTATAGATGAACCCCTGCCGCGCCTGCCCCGATGCGGTGTTGACCAGCCGCCCCTTGGTGCCGCTGGCACGAAACCGCCGGATCGCTTCCTGACAGCACAGGAACACGCCCTTGGTGTTCACATCCAGGTTCAGATCCCACTCCCGCTCGGTCAGATCCTCGACCTTGGCGATGGTGATGACGCCCGCGTTCTGCACCGAAACCGAAATCGCGCCCAACTGCGCCTCCGCCTCGGCGTAAGCCGCCCGCACCGCCGCGCCGTCCGTCACGTCCAGCCGCAGCCCCAGAACCTTGGCACCCGTCGCCGCGGCCAGGTCCGCCGCCACATCCGGCGTATCCGCCTCGATCGCGGCGATGGCGACATGCGCGCCCTCTTCGGCAAAGCGCGTGGCGATGCCCCGCCCGATCCCCCGATTGCCCCCGGTCACGAAAACCGTCTGGCCTGCAAAGCGTTTCATGGTGTCCTCCCTTTGGCGCGGCCAGCCGACGGTTGCCCCTCAAGGCTCACTCCGTCAGCCGGGCCGCCGTGAATTTATCCGTGACCAGCACGTCGATGATGCCCAGCCGCAAAGCCCCGGCGATGGCGGCGGTCTTGGATTCCCCCCCGCCAGCGCCATCACCCGGTCGGCCTTGCGCAATTCCTCCAGCGTGATCCCGATGACCCGTTCGTTCAGCGGCGTCTCCACCGGCTTGCCGTCCTTGTCGTAGAACCGGAATGAAATCTCGCCCACCGCACCGGCATCGTGCAGCATCGCCAGTTCCTCGCGCGAAAACGTGTTGCCCGACCGCGCCAGAAGTTCCGAAGGCTCCACCGCGCCAATGCCCACCACCGCAAGCGTCAGCCGTCCGAAGAAATCCATCGTGCCCCGCACCACCGGGTCCGACAACATCACCAGCTTCGCCTCGCGCGAGGATGAAATCCCCTGCACCAGAAGCAGCCGCGGCTCGCCTCCGGTCAGTTTCGCCAGCCGCGCCGTCAGTTGCGTGGCATGCGCCTGAACCGAGGCTTCGCCCATGCCGCCCAGAATCTGCACGATGTATTTCGCCTTCGCGGCCTTCAGCGGATGAATGTTGTCCACCATCCGCAAGATCGTCTGGCTCCAGCTTGAGACGCCGATGATCTCGTCCTGCTGCAGCGTCACTTCCAGAAAATGCGCCGCCGCTTCGCCGATCCGCGCCATCACCGCGCCGTCCCGGTCCTCCGAACAGTCGATCACGATGGCTTCGGTCAGCCGGTACTTCTCGCGCAGCGCGGTTTCCAGCTCGGCGAATGTGCCGGGCGGCGGGATGATCGTGGTGCGCACGATGTCCTCCTGCTCGGCCCGTTTCAGCATCCGCGACACCGTCGCCTGCGACATCCGCAACGTCTCGGCGATCTCGGCCTGCCGCTTGTGTTCCGCGTGGTACATCTGTGCCACCCGGGCAATCAGGCGCAGTTCGTTGATGCGGCCCATGCGTCCCCCTGTGAATTTTTATTCACGTATAGCGGCGGGGACGGTCGAGCGGTAGATGGCATCGCGCCAGACCGCCAGCCGGGCGGCAGTGTCGCCCGCGCGCGGGGTCAGGGTGGCACTGTCGCGCGGCAGGGCGGCAATCGCGTCCAGCCCGCCCCAGATGCCCAGCCGCAAGCCCGCCAGATAGGCTGCCCCCAGCGCCGAGGCTTCGGGCGCATCGCACTGGATCAGCGGATGGTTCAAGATGTCCGACACCGACTGCATCAGGAAGGTGTTCTTGCTTGGCCCGCCGTCCGCAAACAGCCGGCGCAAAGGCGCAGGCGACTGCGCCTGCATCGCGGCAAACACGTCATGCACCTGAAACGCCATCGAATCCGTCACCGCCCGCGCCATCTGCGCCCGGCTGGTGATGAAGGTGATCCCGGAAAACAGCGCCCGCGCGTCAGACTGCCAGTAGGGCGCACCCAGACCCACGAAGGCCGGCACGAACCCCGGGCCACCCGGTTCTGCCGTCGCCGCCAGATCGGTCAGCGCCTGCACATCCGGCAGCCCCAGCATCGCCACCATCCACGGCAGCGCCGAGGCCGACACGAGGATATTGCCCTCGAAGGCATAGGTCGGCGTGCCGCCCAGCGCCCATGCAATCGTCGTGGTGATTCCCCCCGTCGGCGCAATGAACGCAGGCAGCGTCGTCATGATCGACGAACCCGTGCCGAACGTCACCTTGCCATCCCCCGGCGCAAACGCGCCATGTCCGAACAGGGCCGCATGGCTGTCACCAATCGCCGCACAGATCGGAACACCGTCGGGTAGCCCCGCGACCCCGCGCGTCACGCCGAAATCGGCGGAACTGTCGCGCACGTCGGGCAGACAGGCCATCGGCACACCGAACAGCGCGCACAACTCCTCGCTCCACTTCTGCCGGTTCAGGTCGTAAAGCTGGCTCCGCGCCGCGTTCGACGCATCGCAGGCATGCACCTGGCCACCCGTGAAACAGTGGATCAACCACGCGTCGATGGTGCCCAACCGCACCTCACGCCCCGCTGGCACCCGGTCCAAAAGCCAGCGCATCTTCGGCCCCGGAAACATCGGGTCGATCGGCAACCCGGTCAGTTCCATCACCCGTGGCGCATGGCCCGCGGCGCTCAACGCTCCACAGGCCGCATCCGTCCGCCGGCATTGCCAACTGACCACCGGCCCCAAGGGCTCGCCCGTCACGCCATCCCACACCGTCACCGACTCGCGCTGGTTCGATATCGCGATCCCCGCCACTGTCACCGCAGGCCCCGTCGCAAGGCACGCCGCAATCGCCTCCTGAACCGAGGCCCAGATCCGCTGTGGGTCCTGTTCCACCCACCCCGGCTGCGGATGCTCGATCCCGACCGGAGCCGATCCGCGCGCCAGGATGCGCCCCTCCGGTGAGACCAGCACGGCCTTCGAGTTCGTCGTGCCCTGGTCGATGGCAAGGATGGCAATGGTCATGGCAACTCCGAAACGCGGTCAGGGTCAGACGCAGCGACGCCCCTCTATCAGCCGCGCCGCTTGCGCGCGATCAGCGCCTTCGCGGCCTCGGCCACCCCGGCAGGCGACATGCCGAATTCGTCCAGCAGGAACTCCGCCGATCCGGTCGGCACAAAGATCCCCGGCACGCCCAAAATCTTCATCGGCACCGGAGCGTGGTCCACCACCACCTCGGCAATCGCCGAGCCGAGCCCGCCGTAGATCGAATGTTCCTCGGCCGTCAGGATCGCGCCGGTCTCCTCCGCCGCCGCCACAATCGCCGCCACGTCGATCGGGCGCACCGTCGCCATGTTCAACACCCGCGCCTCGATCCCATCCGCCGCCAGCAGCGCAGCCGCCTTCAGCATCCGGTGCGTCAGCGTCCCGTTAGCGATCAGCGTCACCGCATCGCCGTCGCGCAATTCAGTCGCACGGCCCAGCTCGAACTTGTGGCCAACTGGCAAAAGGTCCGGCACGCCGACCCGCGACAGGCGCAGGAACACCGGCCCCTCATGCGCCGCCGCCCATTCCACCGCCGCCGCCGTTTCCACCGAATCGCAGGGGGCTATCACCGCAAGGTTCGGGATCACCCGCGTCCACGCGAAATCCTCGGTCGAATGGTGCGTCGGCCCCAACTCGCCGTAAGCCATCCCCGCCGAAATCCCCACCAGCTTCACGTTGGCGTTGGAATAGGCGATGTCCGCCTTGATCTGCTCCAGCGACCGCCCGGTCAGAAAGCACGACGCGCCGCAGACAAACGGCAGCAACCCGCCATTCGCCAGCCCCGCGCCGACGCCCACCATGTTCTGCTCGGCGATCCCCACGTTCACCAACCGGTCGGGAAACCTCGTCTTGAACCCCCCGAGCTTCGACGAGCCGACGGAATCATTGCACACGGCGACGATTTTGGGGTTCTCCGCCCCCAGCCGTTCCAGCGTGGCGACAAAGGCATCGCGGCAATCGTGCAGCTTGGCGGGGTTCGTTACCGCGTTCATCAGTTGGCCTCCGAAAGCTCAGCCAGGGCAATCTTGTATTGCTCGGCATTCGGCACCTTGTGATGCCAGTCGACAGTGTCCTGCATGAAGGAAATCCCGTGGCCCTTGTTCGTGTGGGCCACGATGCAATGCGGTCGCGCCCCGCGCTTTTCCAGCGCCGGCACGATCTCGTCCATCGCGTTGCCGTTGATCTCGGTCACATCCCAGCCGAACGCGGCCAGCTTCGGCGGAAACGGCGCGAGGTTGTTGGTGTCCTTCAGCGCCGCCCCCTGCTGGAACCGGTTGTGGTCGATCACCAGCGTCAGATTGTTCAACCCGAACTGCGCGGCGGACGAGATCGCCTCCCAGTTCGATCCTTCCTGCATTTCGCCGTCCCCGGTCATCACATAGGTATGATAGCTGGCCCCGGTCAGCTTGGCCGCCTTCGCCATGCCCACCGCCACCGGCAGCCCGTGGCCCAGTGGCCCGGTGTTCGTCTCCACCCCCGGCACCTTGGTGCAGTTCGGATGCCCGTTCAGCCGCGAGTGGGGCTTCAGGAACGTGCTGATTTCCTCCTCGGGCAGGAAACCGCGCTTGGCCAGCGTGACATACAGGGCCAGCGCCACATGCCCCTTCGACAGCACGAACCGGTCGCGCTCGGGGTGTTTCGGCTGGTCCGGCCAGACGCGCAGCACGCGGAAATACAGCGCCGTCAGTATGTCGATCGCCGACATCTCGCCGCCGATATGGCCGGCTCCGGCCTCGACCACCGCTTGCAGGTCGCGCAGTCGGATCTGGCGTGCAATACGCTCTAGGTCATTCGGCTGCATGATTCCCTCTACCTGCATATTTATACATACACACATATATTTGCGGGCCAGGCAGCCAAGTCAAGCATAAAATGGCCCACAGGCACGAACTCGCGAGGGGCTTTTTGTGTTGACACCGGCCTTCCTGATCAGTTACGCATTTGCAGACGGTCGTGAATATTTATGCTCTACCAGCATCGCGACCCAGAAAACGACGGGAGGACTGACTGGTGAGCGCTGCAAGGGAAAGCGAAGCGGGGCCGGGCTTCGCACTGCTCGGCTCGTTCCGGGGGGCAACCGGCCCCTTGATCGGCCTTGTGCTTTTGTGCGTGTTCCTGACCGTCTCGACCGACACGTTCCTGTCGGTGCGCAACTTTCTGAACATCCTCGATCAGGTCACCGTGCTTGGCATCATGGCGGTCGGCATGACCCTCGTGATCCTGATCGGCGGCATCGACCTTGCGGTCGGTTCGGTCATGGCGCTGACCATGATGGTGCTGGGCTACCTCAACGTCGAGGCGGGCGTGCCGATGGGCGTGGCGATCCCGCTGGCGCTTGCCGCCGCCGGGGTGAACGGCCTTGTCGCCGGCCTCCTGATCACCCGCTTCAACGTGCCCGCCTTCATCGCCACCCTTGCGATGATGTCGATCACCCGCGGCCTTGCCAACATGATCACCAATGGCCAGCAGATCATCGGCTTCCCGGCCTGGTTCAACATGTCCGCGATCATCCGCTTCGGCGGATTCCTGACCATGACCGTGGCGCTGATGCTGGTGGTGTTCCTGATTGCCCTTCTCTACCAGCGCTACCGCTACGGTGGCCGCGCGCTTTATGCCATCGGCGGCAACCCCGAGGTGGCGCGTCTGGCCGGCATCAACGTCAACAGCGCGACCGTGCTTGTCTACGTTGTCTGCAGCGTGCTGGCGGGCCTTTCGGGCATCGTCCTCGCCGCCCGGCTCGATTCGGTCCAGCCGTCGTCCGGCGTCGGGTATGAGCTTGACGCCATCGCGGCGGTCGTGATCGGCGGCACCTCGCTGTCGGGCGGCACCGGCGGCATCGGCGGCACCATCATCGGCGTCCTCATCATCGGCGTCCTGCGCAACGGGCTGAACCTGCTCAGCGTCTCGCCCTTCATGCAGCAGGTCGTGATCGGCGCGGTGATCGTGCTGGCCGTCACCGCCGAAACCTTCCGCAAGCGGAAGTGAACGACCTTCTCCTGATGGTTCGCCATCAGGCTGCGAAGACGATTGGCGATGGCGCCAGTCGAACAGGGAGGGGGCTCCCCGCAACGCCGGATGCCCCGGAATTCATGTCGGAGGAGAAACACATGAAACTCACGAAAGTCCTGATGGCTGCGACCGCTTCGCTGGCGCTGCTGTCGCTCGGCGCCCATGCCGAGGTCAAGAAAATCGGCCTCGCCGTGCCGAACCTGCAAGCCGACTTCTTCAACCAGATCAAGATCGGCGTTGAAAACTACTCCAAGGAAAAGGGCATCGAGGTCATCGTCGTCGACGCCAAGAACGACACCGCGACCCAGGTCAGCCAGGTGCAGGATCTGCTGACCCAAGGCATCGACGCCTTCATCTACATCCCCGCTGGCGCCGCCGCCGCCGCCGTCCCCACCCGCCTTGCGCGTGAAGCCGGCATCCCCGTCATCAACGTCGACCGCTTCCCCGAAGGCGAGCCGGGCGATACCTTCATCGGCGGCGAAGGCGTGAACTCGTCCTACCAGGTCTGCTCGGAAATCATCAAGCGCGCCGGTGGTGCGGGCAAGATGGTCATCATCCACGGCCAAAAGGGCACCACGCCCGAAGTTGACCGCACCGAAGGCTGCATGAAGGCCATCGGCGAAAACGCCGGCGTCGAACTGGTCGACCAGCAGTGGACCGAGCGGTGGTCGGCGGACGAAGGCTTCGCCATCGCGCAAAACATGCTGACCGCACATCCCGACGTGACCATGATCTTCGGTCAGGCCGACGGTATCGCGATGGGCGCTGCCAAGGCCGTCGACGTGGCCAACCTGTCGGACAAGGTCATCATCGGCGGCTATGACGGCGACGGCTCGGCGCTGGAATATCTGGCGAAATGCGAAGGCCCGTTCGTCGTGACCGCCACGCAGTCCACCCGCCGCATGGGCGTGCTGGCCGTCGATAGCGCCATCGCTGTCTCGAACGGCGAGAAAGTGGAAGAAAAGCAGGTCTCCGAGGCCGTCCTCACCACCTGCGACAACGCGGCCGAATTCGTCGCGAACCACCCGTAAGCCGCCAAAAGGCACCCGCGCCATGACCAACCCCACACCGATCCTGTCCTTGCGAGACATCCGCAAGACCTACGGTTCGATCGAGGTCCTTCACGGGATCACCCTCGATGTCTACCCGGGCGAGGTCGTGGCCCTGCTTGGCGAAAACGGTGCCGGAAAATCCACCGTCTCGAACGTGATTTCCGGCACCGTCCAGCCGACTTCTGGCAGCATAACATGGCTCGGGGCGCCCTACGCCCCGGCCACCCCCCGCGCCGCAATGGATGCAGGCGTCGGCATGATCCACCAGGAACTGAAACTCCTGCCGAAGCTGTCCATCGCTGAAAACATCTTTCTCGGCCGCTACCTGATGAAAGGTGGCCGCGTTGACCGCCGCGCGATGGAAGACCGCGCGCAGTCCGGGCTGAAACGCCTTGGCCTCGACATCCCGCCCTCCCGTCTGGTCGAAGGGCTGTCCACCGCCAATCAGCAACTGATCGAAATCGCCAAGGCTCTCACGCTGAACGCGCGCCTTCTGATCCTTGATGAACCGACCGCCGCCCTTGGTGGCGACGAAACCCAGCTTCTGTTCCGCCAGATCGAACGGCTGAAAGCTGACGGCGTTGGCATCGTCTATATCTCGCACCGGCTGGAAGAAATCCGCCAGATCGCCGACCGCATCATCGTCATGCGTGACGGCGCCAAGGTGCAGGAGTTTGACCGTGGCGATGTTCCCGTCCGCACCATCGTCGAGGCGATGGTGGGCCGCTCGCTCGACCGCATGTTCCCGCCCGTCCCCCAGCCCGCCGACGAGGTGATGCTCGAGGTCAAGAACCTTACCTCCCCCGACAACACCTTCCGCGACATCTCATTTGCCGTGAACAAGGGCGAGGTGTTCGGCATCGCCGGTCTGATGGGCGCAGGCCGGACCGAATTTGTCCGCGCCCTCACCGGCGCCGACCCGATCCAGTCGGGCCGCGTCCTTCTGAACGGGCGCGACATCACCCCCCGCTCGCCGATCGACGCCATCCGCAACGGCATGGTTCTGGTGCCCGAAGACCGCAAGCTGCAAGGCGTGGTCCTTGCCCATTCCATCGCCGAAAACATCGGTTACGCCAACCTTGACGAAGTCGCCCGTAGCGGCTGGATTTCGTCGCGCAACCTCGCCAGCTTCGCCAACGGCTTCATCACCAAATTCGGCGTCAAGGGGCGCGCGGGTCAGAACGCGGGCGAACTGTCGGGCGGCAACCAGCAAAAGGTCGTGCTGGCCAAATGGCTCGCGCGCAAACCGCAGGTCGTGGTGCTGGATGAACCGACGCGCGGCATCGACGTCGGCGCACGGTCCTCGATCTACGAGCTTATCATGGACCTCGCCCGCGACGGGGTCACCGTCATCGTGGTATCGTCGGACCTCGAGGAAGTCCTCGGCGTGTCGAACCGCATCATGGTGATGGCAAAGGGAAAACAGGCCGGAATCCTTGACCGCAAGGACGCAAACGACGTCTCGGTCATGGAACTGGCCACCATCTGAACAAGGGAAAGACAATGGCCGCCATCACGCTCAACGCACCAAAACTTTTCGATCTGACGGGCCGCGTCGCCTTGGTCACCGGGGCTGGCAGCGGCATCGGCCAGCGCATCGCAATGGGCCTTGCGCAATGCGGCGCGGACGTCGCGCTCCTTGACCGGCGCACCGATGACGGCCTCGCCCAGACCGCCGATTTCATCGCCCGCGCCGGTCGCCGCTCTGTCCAGATCGCCGCCGACGTGACCCAATCCGCCGCCCTCACCGACGCTGTCGCCCGGACCGAGGCCGATCTTGGGCCCCTCACCCTCGCCGTCAACGCCGCCGGCATCGCCAACGCCAATCCCGCCGAAGCGATGGAGGAAGCCCAGTTCCAGACCATGATGGACATCAACCTGAAAGGTGTTTTCCTGTCCTGTCAGGCCGAAGCGCGGGCGATGCTGGCACATGGCCGCGGCTCCATCGTCAACATCGCCTCGATGTCGGGCGTGATCGTCAACCGTGGCCTCAGCCAGTGCCACTACAACGCCTCCAAGGCCGGCGTGATCCACATGTCGAAATCCATGGCGATGGAATGGGTCGGGCGCGGGTTGCGCGTCAACACCATCAGCCCCGGCTACACCGCCACCCCGATGAACACGCGCCCCGAGATGGTCCATCAGACCAAATCGTTCGAAGAACAAACCCCGATGCAGCGCATGGCCCATGTCGACGAAATGGTCGGCCCCGCCGTGTTCCTTTTGTCCGATGCCGCCAGTTACGTCACCGGCGTCGATCTTCTGGTCGATGGCGGGTTCTGCTGCTGGTAAGCCCCGCGGCACTCCGCCAAACACCCGGCCCAACACCCGGCCCGCCACCGGGCCGGGCATCCCGCGCTCCCCAGCCCCGCTCCGCAAGCGCCGCCACTTGCGCCCCTTCCCGCAGGATGCGACACCATCCGCCGAACCCTGCCCGGAACCTGACCCATGTCCACCGACGCCTCGACCCATTTCACCCACGCCATCACCCGCCGCCCCGCAGCCTCCATCACCGCAGGCCTCCGCGCTGTCGACATCGGCACGCCCGACCTTGCGCTGATGCAGGCCCACCACGCCGCCTACATCACAGCCCTCCGCGCCACCGGCGCCACGGTGATCGAACTTGACGCCCTCGACGCCTATCCCGACAGCGTCTTCGTCGAGGACACCGCGCTTTGCCTGCCGCAAGGCGCTGTCATCATGCGTCCCGGCGCGCCCTCACGCCTGGGCGAAGCCGCTGAAATGGCCCCCCACCTCGCCGCGCTTTACGCCGATGTCCGCCGCATCGAAGGCGCGACCAGCTTCATCGAAGGCGGCGACATCCTCGTCACCGGCAGCGAGATTCTCGTCGGCCGCTCCGCCCGCACCAACGCCGACGGCATCGCCGAACTCACCCGCCTTGTCGCCAACTGGGGCAAACCGGTGCGCGAGGTTCACACCCCCCCCGGCGTCCTCCACTTCAAGACCGACTGCTCGCTCCTTGACGCGAAAACCGTCCTTGCCACCCCCCGCCTCGCGGACTCAGGCTGTTTCGACGACTACTTTGTCGTCCACACCGCGCCGGGCGAAGAGGCCGCCGCCAACGCCATCCGCTTCAACGACGTCGTGATCATGGCCGCCGGTTTCCCCGGCACCCGCGCCGCCGTCGAACGCGCCGGCTACACGGTGGTGGAAATCGGCAACTCGGAATGTGCCAAACTTGATGGCGGAATGTCCTGCCTTTCCCTGCGCTTCACCCCGGCGAAATGACCGCATCCAACATCACTGGCTTCAACATCCTCGCCGTCGCCCAATCCGGCCGGCTGGAACATGAAGCCATCCTGCTTGCCGCCTCGCTTCGCCACTCCGACCCCGGCTTCGCCGGCACGCTTTTCATCGCCGAACCGCAGCCCGGCCCGAAATGGCCGCAAGACCCTCGCATCGCGCCGAAAACCCGCGCCCTCCTCGAAACCCTCGGCGCCACCATCCTGCCCTTCGACAGCGCCGCGTTCGGTGCGTCCTACCCCCACGGCAACAAGATCGAGGCGTTGGCGGCCCTGCCCGACGCGCCCTTCCTGTTCCTCGACACCGACACCCTGATCACCGGCCCGCTCTCCGCCATTCCGTTCGATTTCACCCGCCCCTCCGCCTCGCTGCGCCGCGAAGGCACATGG
The DNA here is from genome assembly GCA_963822435.1 of uncultured Alphaproteobacteria bacterium. Lineage (GTDB taxonomy): Bacteria > Pseudomonadota > Alphaproteobacteria > Rhodobacterales > Rhodobacteraceae > JAUYQR01. The sequence continues at coordinate 415,210 of CAWGHN010000002.1, read as the reverse complement.
CCGAAGATCGAGCTTTACGGCCCCACCTACGCCCAAACCTGGAAATCGCTCTACGACCGTTTCGGCCTTGATTACGCATCCTCGCTCGACCTCACCCAGCCCGCGGAATACTGGCAGCGCCACCTCTACTTCAACGCCGGCTGGTTTTTCCACGAAAGCCCGCAGCGTTTCGGCAACCGCTACCTCGCCTATGCCAAATCCATCCGCGACAACCCGCCCGAAGAACTGATCTGCCAGGAACTTTACCCCTGGCTCGACCAGATCGCCCTGCCGTTGGTCATCCACTCCTTCAACGGCAGCCGCCCCGGCCCCGGCCTCGCCGCGCTGGACGGCACCGCCACCTGTCACTACCGCTCGCTTTCCCTCCTTTACGCCCGCGAAAGCGATATCGCCGTCGCCGTGCTGGAGGAGGTCGCCCGCGACAAGGCGCTCCGCCCCACCCTGCGGGATTGGGAGGCGCTGAAAACCCTCGTCTACCAAAACAAGGGCCGCAAGGCCCGCGCCCTGTTCGATCTTGAAAACCTTCCGCCCCGCGAACAGGTCATCCGCAACACCCTGAAACGCGAAAACCTCTGGCTGCGCTAAAGTTCCAGCGTCACCACCGGCCACAGCGACAGCACCAAAAGCGCGGCCATCCCCCAGTTGAACGCGCGCAAGCGCCCCGGATGCTGCAACCAGCGTCGCACCATCTGCCCGGCCCCGGCCCAGACCGCAACCGACGGCAGGTTGACCATCGCGAACACCCCCGCCACCGCCGCATAGGCCCAGACCGACGGCTCCGGCACATAGGCGGCCACCGCGCCCAGGGCCATCGCCCAGGCTTTCGGGTTCACCCACTGAAACGCCGCCGCCTGCAAGAATGTCATCGGTCGCGCGCCCTCACGCCCCGCGCCGGGGGCGGCCGCATTGGCGATCTTCCACGCCAGCCACAGCATGTAAGCCACCGACACCAGCTTCAGCACCACCAGCGCCGGCGGCCAGGCGGTGAACAGCCCCGCCACCCCAAGACCCACCAGAAACACCATCAGCGAATGTCCGACGCTGATCCCCAGCATATGCGGCACCGTCCCCCGCAGGCCGAAATTCACCCCGCTCGCCAGCAGCATCATGTTGTTCGGCCCCGGCGTGACCGAGGTGACAAAGGCAAAGCCCAGCAGGGCCAGGAAGATATCATGTGTCATGTGCGCAATGTTGCCCCGATTTCACCGCTATGGGATTGCAAACATGCGACGATCCCCGCAATCTGCGCAACAAATGCCGAAACTTGACGCCATAAACCACCGTATATTGCGCGAACTTACCCGCGATGCCCGCCAGTCGAACCTCGACCTCGCGGCGCGCGTCGGCTTGTCGCCCTCCGCCTGCCTGCGCCGCGTTCAGGAGTTGGAGCGGTCGGGCGTGATCAAGGGCTACCGCGCCGTCCTCGATCCCACCCTCATCGGCGTGGGCTTTGTGGCCTACGTCACCGTCGCGCTCAACACCCACACCAAAGCCGCGCAAGAGGCCTTCGAACGCGCCGTCGCCCGCGCCGACGAGGTGCGCGAGTGTCACAACATCACCGGCACGGTCGAATACCTCCTCCGCGTCGAAGCCGCGGACCTTGCCGCCTACAAGCATTGGCACACCGAGGTTTTGGGCGTGCTGCCGCAGGTCCGCTCGATCACCACCTTCGTCGTGATGGGCAGTCCCAAGGACGACCGCGCCTGACCCCGTCGCGCGCGCAGCGGCCCTGCCTGCCACCTGACCATCGCCAAGCAACAGCACAGGCCACCGGATCAAGGGCGCCACGTCTCGCGCCGGGTTCGCCGCAAAGCCCGGCACCCAGACCACAGGGCCAGCGCAACCATTTTTCCACCAACCGCTGTGGACAAAGATGAAGTTTCCGTAAAACCCATCCCGCAAGCCATTGATTTTCTTATCTGCCAGCAAATGTCCCACCGTGGGACATCACCGTTGCCTCGCACCCCGTCCTCCCCTACCCTCGCGCCAGATTCCTAGGGAGGACAGCATGACCGACAGACCTATGGGCTTTGACACCCTCGCCATCCACGCGGGCACCGCCCCCGACCCCGCGACCGGCGCGCGGCAGGTGCCGATCTACCAGACCACCGCCTACGTGTTCCGCGACGCCGACCACGCCGCCAAGCTCTTCAATCTGCAAGAGGTCGGCTACATCTACTCCCGCCTGACGAACCCCACCGTCTCGGCCCTCGCGACCCGCGTCACCGCCCTCGAAGGCGGCGCCGGCGGCATTGCCTGCTCGTCGGGCCACGCGGCGCAGATCATGGCGCTTTTTCCCCTGATGCAGCCCGGCTGCAACGTCGTCGCCTCGACCCGGCTTTACGGCGGCACGATCCAGCAGTTTTCCAACACGATCCGCAAGTTCGGCTGGTCGGCCAAGTTCGTCGACTTCGATGACCCCAAAGCCATCGCCGCCGCCATCGACGACAACACCCGCGCGCTTTTCTGCGAGACGATCTGCAACCCTGGCGGTGCGATCTCCGACCTCGACGCCATCGCCCGCGTCGCCAATCACGCTGGCATCCCCCTGATCGTCGACAACACCACCGCCACCCCCTACCTCTGCCGCCCGATCGAACATGGGGCGACCCTCGTCGTCCACTCGGCCACCAAATACCTCACCGGCAACGGCACCGTCACCGGCGGCATCGTGGTCGACTCAGGGAAATTCGACTGGTCGGCCTCCGACAAGTTCCCCTCGCTCAGCCAGCCGGAACCGGCCTACCACGGCCTTACCTTCCACGCCGCTTTGGGTGCGATGGCCTTCACCTTCCACTCCATCGCCGTGGGCCTGCGTGACCTCGGCATGACGATGAACCCGCAAGGCGCGCATTACACCCTGATGGGGATCGAAACCCTCGCCCTCCGGATGCAGCGCCACGTGGAGAACGCTCAGACCATCGCCGAATGGCTGGAAAGTGACCCGCGGGTCGACGGGGTCACCTACCCCGGCCTCAAATCCTCGCCCTACCACAACCTCGCCAAGATGATCGTGCCGAAGGGTGCGGGTGGCCTCTTCACCTTCCGCGTCAAGGGCGGTTACGGCGCCTGCGTCAAGCTGATCGACAACCTCAAGCTTTTCAGCCACGTCGCCAACCTTGGCGACACCCGGTCGCTGATCATCCATCCGGCGTCCACCACGCACCGCCAACTGTCCGAAGAGGCGCAGATCAAGGCCGGCGCTGCGCCTGACATGGTGCGCGTGTCGATCGGCATCGAGAACGTCGAAGACATCATCGCCGACCTCAATCAGGCGCTGGACAAGGCTACCGCCTGACACTCAGCCAAGCGGCGGCGCGGGGAACATGCCTTTCGGCAGACGCGACAACGAGCCGATCTCGGCTTGCAAAGCCCCCGCGCCGTCACCTTCCCAGACAAGGTTCATCCGCATCACGCGGCAGCCTTCGCTGCGCCGTTGCGCCGCGCAGGCCGCGTTGGCTGCGGCCACGGTCGACCGGATCAGGTCAGACACCGTAGCCGCGCCGTCTTGCCCCGCCTCGAACGCAAGCGTCACCATCTCGGTCCCGAAAGCGCGCGCCGAAAGGTCAGGCATAGCCACCTCACCGGGCTTCAGCGTGAAGGCAAGCTCGATGCGGAACTGCGCGGTTCCGGTTGCCCGGTCGACGCTGCCCTCGACCACGCGGGCCGAATGCACCGCGCAATCCTGCGCCAGTTCTTCTTGCAGGGCGGCGCAGGCCCCGGCGGCAACCTTCGGCGCGCGGATATCGGCCAGCACCTGAAGATAGGGGGCTTCGGGCAGCTTTTCGCCCTCCGACAGCAGGCTTTCCAACGCCGCGCGCTGGGTGATGACCACGGTGCGGCCTTCCACGAAACGCCCATGATCCAGATAGCTCGCCACGTCATCGCGCGCCACCAGACCGCCGCTGCGCGAGATCAGCCAGGTCTGGCTTGGCCCGACGGCCCCGCCGGTTTCCGCCTCGACGGCTGCAACCTCGCCGGGTGGCATCGCTTGCACATATTGCCAGCCCGCCGCGCCAAAGCCCGCCAGCATCAACAGAACGCCAAGCCCGATCACCAGTTTCAGCATCAGAACTCCACTCCCTGCCGCAGAGTCTTCAGATCGCCGTAGGCAAAGGCCGTCGCAATAGCCACCACGCGCGACGCAAAGTCCGTCCCCGCCGCCACCTGGCCGCGGATTTCAAAGAACGTGTCCTGGGTGGTGCGGATCTTTGCGCCGGTCAGCGACGCGTAGACCGCCTTCGGATCGGCTTCGCCGGGCACCGGGCCGATCACCGACATGGCACCCGCGTCCCACCCGATGCGCGTGTCGACCGAGCCCACACCAAAGGTCTTGCGAAACCAGTCGTCATAAGTGGCGATGGCGGCATCCAGTTGCCCCAAACGCGCTTGCGCCTCTTCGGTCGTCACGGCACCGTTCGCCATCGACTGAAAGAAAAGATGGCCTTCGTTCAACGGATAGGCCGGTTGCACGCCACATTCCACCAGCCCGGCGGACAGGATCACTTCCACCGGCACGACCGGGTCAAGGTTCGCCACCCCGGCCTGATCGCCCCCCAAAAGGATGACCCGCTCGATCCGCACCCCTTCGGCTTGGTGGATGTTCCAGATCCGGTTGCCGCCCGCCGCTTCCAGCACAAGGTAGACCGGTTCGCGTCGCTCGGTGACCGCCACGTCATAGGCCTCGTAGGCCGGCCCGCGGCCGATGGACGGATTGGCCGCACCGGTCTCGCGGTAGACGTTCACGAAGGTCTGCACCTCGGCTGCCAGATGCGTGTCGTTGTAGGTGGACAGCGCAAGGTCCAGCCCGCTTTTGCCAGCCGCGACATGGCCGACGGCGGTTCCCGGTTTGGGCGGGGTCGGGGTGCATCCAAGGATCGGGCGGATCGTGGTGATTTCAGCCGGGATCGCCGACGCGACCGCCGAGGTATAGCCGGTGATCACGTCCTTGATGAACACCGGCTCGTTGCCGATGCGCGCGGCAATCGGCCCGCGCGCCTCTACCCCTTCGGTGGTGTCAAACAGGTAGTCCGATGCAAACTCGCCAGTGCCTTTCGGCGCGGAACCGACGCCGCCACCGCCCAGCCCGAACGACCCGATCGCCGCCATCGCAGATGCAGGCAGCACGCGTTCCAGCAGCCCCTGGCCACCCGCAACCACGGCCACCGCGGCCAGGGCAATCCCCCCGACGATCACCAGACTGATCGAACCGCGCGCCATACATCTGCTCCCTGCACCTTGCCGTTGTGGCGGACCTTGCAGGGGAACTTAGGCAAAATCGGGCCGAAACGGCGGAACTGCTGCGAATTCCGCCGCTTCGGCAAGATGCCGCTCAGGTCATTCCGCGATGGAATAGAAGATCGTCACCGTCGCCGTCATGCCCAGCTCGCCCCCCTGGACCGGCGGCGCTGCGGATGCTGCGTCCTGCCGGAACATCGGCATCGGCGGCTGGTAGCCTGCGGTTTCGCTGATCGACACGACCTTGCCCAGCTTCACCCCCGCCGCTTCGGCCAGCAGCTCGGCCTTGGCGCGGGCATTGGCGACTGCCTCCTTGCGGGCCTCGTCCAGCACAGGGTCCGGGTTGGCCAGCCCGAAGGTCAGCCCGTTCAGCGTGTTGGCCCCATCCGCGACCGATGCATCCAGCACCGCGCCAAGGCTGTCCAGCGCCCGCACCCGCACCGTCAGCATGTTCGACGCGACAAAGCCGGAAATTTTCGGCGCCCCGCTGTCATAGCCGGTCCAGTTCGGGTTGAGCGACAGGTTCGAGGTCTGCATGTCGCGCGGCTCGATCCCCGCCGCGGTCAGCCGCGCCAGAACCGCATCCAGCGCGGTGGAATTGGCCGCCAGCGCCGCTGCCGCCGTGTCGCCCTGCGTGGTGACACCGATCGTCAGCGTGGCAATGTCGGGCGCGGCCTCGACAACGCCCTCGCCGGTCACGGTGATCATCGGCGCCGGGGCCTCCTGCGCAAAGCCGGGGGCGGACAGCGGGGCGGCAAGTGCCACCGAAAGCAGAAGGGCGGAAAGCGTGCGCATGGGTTTCTCCTTGGTTTGTCGCGACATTTCACAGCTATGACGCGGCCCGCAATGCAATCCTTGGCCGTTTTTCTTTCTTTCGGCGAAAAGCTGCTGTAGGTAGTTGCCAACCGGCCGGAGCACGTTCCCGCCATTTCCCATACTGTGCTAGACCCGCTGCATGAAACCGAAATTCGCCCTTGATCTGACCAGTGATAAAATTGGTCTGTTGCACCGCGCTCCCAAAGGTTGGCTCGCCATCGGCGATGTCGCCTTTGATGCCCCTGACCTGACCGAAGCGCTGGATTACCTGCGCAAGACCGCGCTTGGCCTGTCGCCGACCGGCATTTCGACCAAGATCGTCATCCCGAACGGCCAGATCCTTTACACCGAACTAAGCGCCCCCGGCCCCAGCCGCGAGGAAAAGCGCAAGCAGATCATGGCCGGTCTCGAAGGGCGCACGCCCTACCCGGTCGAAGATCTGGTGTTTGACTGGTCGGGCAAGGGCACCACCGTCAAGGTGGCCGTCGTCGCCCGCGAAACGCTGGACGAGGCCGAGGCTTTTGCCACCCAGCACCGCTTCAACCCGGTATCCTTCGTCGCCGTGCCCGAGGCTGGCAATTTCGTGGGTGAACCATGGTTCGGGCCGACCAGCATCGCCGACACCATCCTCGCCCCCGGCGAGGCGGTGGACCGTGACCGCGAACCGATCGCCCTGCTGCACCGCGACCTGCCCAAGACCGAGCCGCTGCCAGACCTTCCGGTGGGCGATGTGCCACAGGCACTTGAACCAGTGTCGGCCGACAGCGACGACCCGCTTCCCGGCCTTGAAGAAGCGATGTCTGCCGACTTGCCGCCCTCGGAACCGGCCCCTTCGCAACCGCACGAACCGGACTTTGCCGACGCAAGCGTCGATCAACCGGATTTCGAGGTGCTGCTCGCCGCCGAAGAAGCCGTGCTTGCCCGACGTGGTGCCGAACCCGCGCCTGTCACAGCCGAACCGCCGGCCGAACAACGCCGCGAACCGGACGAAGCGCCGTTTGCCCATGTGACGGACAGCGAACTGTTCCCCGATCCGGCAGACGATCTGCCGTCTGACAAAGCCGCCCCTCTGCCCGACGATGACGAACTGCCGCCCGCGCCGTCGACCGCTGCGATGGTGGCCTTTGCCAGCCGCCGCGCCGCTGCCACCGCCGCTGCCGCCGCGACGTCGCCCACCGCGTTTGGCAAACCGGTCGAGGATTTGCCTCCGCTTGGCTCCGCCTCCCCGGTCGCACCGGCAGCGCCCGCGCCCACCGCAAAGCCGCTTCCGGCAGGACTGGTGCGCAACAGCGCGTCCAGGGCGCCGGTCGGCCCGATCACGGCGCCCAGCCTGCCCGGCACCCGCAAGGCAAAGGGCAAAGGCACCGCGCCGCCCGACCTTGCAGGCGCATCCGCGAACCGCCCCGCAATGCCCGGCGCCAAGACGCTGACCAAACCCGGTGGCACGTTCGGTGCCAAACCGCAGCGCGGCCGCCCGCGTTTTCTGGGGCTGTTCCTGACGGGCCTTCTGCTGATCTTCCTGGCGCTGGTGGCCGCCTGGTCGTCGTTCTACCTGTCCTCTGCCGACCAGGCCACCTCGGGCACCGCCACCGTTGACGCCACGCTTCCCGATGCCGAACCCGGCATCGAGGACGAAATGCTGGCCGACATGCAAGACCCGGAAACGGGAATGGACCCGCTGCCCGAAGCCGAGGGCGGCGCCAGCAGCGCCGCACAGGCCCAGATCGGCGACGGCAGCGGCGAGCCCGACGCGCTTGCTGCCGACGAAAGCGCCCCTGTGATCGAGGATGTGGCCGCTGCTCCCGCACCTGCCGCCGAACCTGTCGCCGAACCTGTCGCCGCCGCCGCGCCCGCTCCGGAACCTGCGCCTGAACCCGCCCCCGACACCGCGCTTTCCACCGATGTCGCAGCCGTCTCGGCGTTGGCCGATGATCAGGACGAAATCTTTCTGGCCGCGATGGACGCACCGCCTCCCGCGCTTGATGCGCTGGCCCTGCCCGCCCCCGCAGCCCGTGCCGATGCGCCGCCCGACGCGCCGATGCCGCCGCCAGCCTTCGGGACCGTCTACCGGTTTGATGCGCAAGGGTTGTTGATGCCCACGCCGGACGGGATTCTCAGCCCTGATGGCGTGATGCTGATCGCCGGTAAACCGCCCCTGCTGCCGCCGTCGCGCAGCGAAATCGCCCGCGCTGCCGCTTCGGCGGCGACGGCCGTTTCCGCCGCCACCCCATCGCTGCTCGAAGCCGCACCCGGCCCCGCCGCTGCCACCGACACTGCCACCGATGCGGCGGCCGTCGTCCCCTCGCCCGCCGACCCGGCATTGCAGGGCTTCCGCCCTCTGCCGCGCCCCGAAAACCTTGTGCCGGCCGCCGAGGCGCAGGATGATGCCGCGCTTGACGCCGCCACCGCCGCCGAATTCGCCGGGCTTCGCCCACTGGCCCGCCCCGCCACCGTGCTTGCTGCTGCCGCAGCGGCCCGGCCCCCTGCCAGCGCCGCCCCCGCCGATCTTGGCGCACAAGCCGCCTCGCTGACCGCGCAGAACGAAGCCACCCTCGCCGCCGCCGCCGCGATCGAAGCTGAAAACCCCTCCATCGTCGCGATCTCGCGCCGCCCGGCCCTGCGCCCTGCCGACATGTCCCGCGCCGTCGAAGCCGCCGTTGCCGCTGCCGTGCGCGAACCCGCCCCGGAAGAGGTCGCCAGCGCAGCGCCACTGCCCGAGGCCAAGCCGGAAGAGCTGGACGAGCTGAACGAACCCGAGGTGGCCTCCGCCGCGCCGCGGATTCCGACGAGGGCAAATGTGGCCAAGCAGGCCACCTTCGTGAACGCGATCAACCTGTCGAAGATGAACCTGATCGGCGTCTACGGTTCGCAGTCCAAGCGTCACGCGCTGGTCCGCCAGGCGAACGGGCGCTACAAGAAGGTGACGGTCGGTGACCGGATTGACGGTGGCACCGTTCAGGCGATCACCGACAACGAGGTGCGCTACCAAAAAGGTGGCAAGCTCATCGCGCTGAAGATGCCGAAGGCCTGATCCGCCGCTGCCTCCGGCATCGGGCGCGCGCCTCCCCGCCTACCAGACATTTGACCGGCCCGGCACGATCACCGCTTGCCGTGCGGCGGGCCTGCGCGCAATCCTGCACCCTGCGGTCCGCCACGCCCGGCGCGACCGCCCGCCAAACGGACCGTTGATGGAAAGCGCCCTCTTCCTTGCCAGCCTGTACCTTGGCGCCGCGGTGCTGATCGTGCCGCTTGCGGTGCGGCTTGGTCTTGGCTCGGTGCTTGGCTATCTGGGCGCGGGCATCCTGCTTGGTCCGGTCCTTGGTCTTGCGGGTGCCGAAACCCGCGACCTGCAGCATGTTACCGAATTCGGCGTCGTGATGATGCTGTTCCTGATCGGGCTCGAACTTCAACCCCGCACCGTCTGGGACATGCGCGCCAAACTTCTCGGCCTCGGCGGCAGTCAGGTCCTGCTGACGATGACCGCCATCGCCGCCGCGATGGCCTGGCTTGGCTACGCCTGGCAGGTGGCGCTGACGCTGGGCATGATCCTGTCGCTTTCCTCCACCGCCATCGTGATCCAGACGCTGGATGAACGAAACCTGATGCGCACCCCCGCTGGCCGCGCCAGTTTCGCCACGCTGCTCTTTCAGGACGTGGCGATGGTGCTGATGCTGGCGCTGATCCCGATCCTGACCCTTGCCGCGTCCGACGGCCCGCTGTTGTCGATGTTCGGGGTGAACAACCCGCCCGCAGCCGATGTCCAGACCGTCGAGGGTGCCGCCGAACCGCTGATCTCGCTCGTGCAGGCGCTGCCGGGCTGGGCCGCCACGCTGCTGACCCTGTCGGTCGTGGCCGGCATCATCCTTGCCGGCAACTTCCTCACCCGCCCGGTGTTCCGCTTTGTCCACGCCTCGCGCCTGCCGGAAATGTCGACCTTCATCTCGCTCCTGGTCGTGATCTGCATCGCATTCCTGATGGTGCTCGTGGGCCTGTCGCCCGCGCTTGGCACCTTTGTCGCCGGCGTCGTGCTGGCCAACTCCGAATTCCGCCACCAGATCGAGGCTGACATCGCGCCCTTCAAGGGCCTCCTGCTTGGCCTGTTCTTCATGACCGTGGGCGTCAACGTCAACTTCCGCCTTCTGGCTGATGCGCCTTTCACCGTGCTTGGCTTCACCCTCGGGCTGATCGCCGTCAAGGTGACGATCCTGTTCATCATCTCGCTTTTCTTTCGGCTGAAGGGCCGCGACCGCTGGCTTCTCGCCCTTGGCCTCGCGCAGGGCAGCGAGTTCGGCTTTGTCCTGACCGCCTTTGCCCGCAGCGAAGGCGCCATCCCGCTCGCTGCGGGCCAGATGGTCCAACTTGTGATCAGTCTGTCGATGCTGTTCACACCGCTTCTTTTCCTGCTGCACGACCGGGTTGACCGTTGGGCCACACGCCACGCCCCAAAGGAAACCGCCGCCGACGAGATTACCGAAAAAGGCCGCGTCATCATCGCCGGCATTGGCCGCTTTGGTCAGACGGTGAACCGGCTTTTGCGCACCTCGGGCGTGCAGACCGTTGTGCTGGATGCCGACATCGGCGCCATCGAGGCGGTGCGCCGCTTCGGCGTCAAAGGCTACTTCGGTGATCCCTCGCGCCCTGAGCTTTTGGCCGCCGCTGGCCTTGCCGATGCCGAAGTTCTGGTCGTGGCGATTGACGATGCCGAACGGGTGACACGGATCGTTCGTTACGCCCGCCAGCAACGTCCCGATCTGCACATCGTCGCCCGCGCCCGCGACAGGGTGCATGTGTTCGAATTGTTCAAGGCAGGCGCCAACGATATCGTGCGCGAGACGTATGACAGTTCGATTCGTGCAGGTCGCTATGCCTTGGAGAACCTCGGCTTCAGCGATTACGAAGCCTCAAGTCTCAGCCAGACCTTCTACAAGGTCGAACGCGGCGCGCTGCGTGAACTGGCCGAGCTTTGGGTGCCCGGCCAACCTGTGCATCTGAACGAGGCCTATGTGGCCCGCGCCATGCAGCTTGACCGCGACCTGCAAGACGCGCTTCTTGGCGACCTCGCCGAAGGCCACCGCGAGGCTGGCACCGAACCCAACCCCAAGGCCGCCGCGGCCGAATAGTTACCCCGCAGCCACGCCGGCTTCGGCAAAGGTCATCATGCCGGAATGGCAGGCGACCGCGCCCTGCACCACGCCAATCGCCAGCGCCGCACCCGAGCCTTCGCCCAGCCGCAGCCCCAGTGACAACAAGGGCTCCAGTCCCAGTGCGTCCAGCAGCCGACGATGCGCGCCTTCGGCACTCAGATGCCCCGCGATGCAGTGGTCCAGCGCGCCGGGGGCCGCTTTGGCCAGCACCGCCGCCGCCGCGCACACGATGAACCCGTCAAGGATCACCGGCACCCGTTCCATCCGCGCCCGCGCAATTGCCCCGGCCATCGCCGCAATCTCGCGCCCGCCAAGGCAGCGCAGCACCTGCAACGGCTCGCCCAGCACGTCCGCATGGCGCGCCACGCCCTCGGCCACCGCAGCCTCCTTGCGCGCCAGGCCTGCGTCATCGACGCCCGTGCCGCGCCCCGCCCAGCCCGTGCCGCCATAAAGCGCCGCCGCCAGCGCCGCCGCGACCGTGGTGTTGCCGATGCCCATCTCGCCCGCGACGAACAGATCCGCCTCCGGATCAACCGCATTCCACCCGGTCAGCAGGGCCGCCACAACCTCGGCCTCGGTCATCGCGGCCGTTTGCGTGAAATCCGCCGTTGGCCGGTCCAGATCCAGCGCATGCACGTCCAGCCGCGCCCCGAACGCTTTGGCAAGCTGGTTGATCGCCGCCCCGCCCGCGCTGAAATTGGCCACCATCTGCACCGTCACCTCCGCCGGAAAGGCCGACACGCCGCGCGCGGTAACACCGTGATTTCCGGCGAATATCACGATCTGCGGTGCCTTGGCACTTGGCCGGTCGGTGCCCTGCCAGCCCGCCATCCAGATCGCCACCGCTTCCAGCCGCCCCAGCGCACCCGGCGGCTTGGTCAGCGTCCCGTTGCGCGCCTCGGCTGCGGCAATGGCCGCCGCGTCGGGTGCAGGCAGCGCCTGCAAAAGGGCCGCGAACTCTGCCAGCGACTGAAACGCCATGATGCTCTCCGATTGATCCTGTCTCCGCCTCGGGCTACCTGAGGGGGGATCGGAACGCCAGTCGGGAAGGGCCGCTTTGATGACCACACGCGACATCATGGCGCGCTTCGTTCCCGACCTGCTGTCGGCGGCGGCCCTTCTCAGCCGCCTGCCCCTGCCTGACCACACCCCTCAGGGTGCCAACTCGGCCTGGGCCTGGCCTTTGGTCGGCGCGATCCTCGGCGCACTTGCCGCCCTTGCCGCATCGCTGTGCCTGACGCTTGGCCTCACCCCCGGCGTGACCGCCGCCGCCACCCTTGCCGCCCTCGCCTGCCTCACCGGCGCGCTGCACGAAGACGGGCTGTCGGACACCGCCGATGGCCTTTTCGGTGGCTGGACCCGCGAACGCCGGCTGGAGATCATGAAGGACAGCCGCGTCGGCAGCTACGGCGTTCTTGCCCTTCTCCTCGTCACGCTCGCGCGCTGGTCCGCGCTGACCACGATCCTCGCCAGCGGCCAGCACGGGGCCGCGCTGATCGCCGTCGGCGCGCTCAGCCGCGCACCAATGGCGCTGTTGATGGCGCATCTGCCAAACGCGCGCGGCACGGGCCTGTCGCACAGCACCGGCGCACCCGACCCCGCCATCGCCGCCACCGGCGCAGCCCTCGCGGCCCTCATCGCCCTCGTCCTCACCGGCGGCACCGCCATCACGATGATCATCGGCACCGCCCTCACGGCCGCCCTTCTTGCCCGCACCGCACAGCGCCGCATCGGCGGGCAGACCGGCGACATCCTCGGTGCGTCGCAACAGCTGGCCGAAGCGGCCTGCCTTGCAGCCCTCGCCGCCGCCTAGCACACACCGACTGCGCGCCACCGCAGACCAAGCGGCTCTGGCATTTGCCGCCTCGCCGCGCTACACGGCAGCCCATGCCCGCCGCGGAGCCTGTCGCCATGACCGAAACCACCTCCTATTCCGATGCCATCTCCTCGACCGAGGACATCATCGAAGATGCCCGCAACGGGCGCATGTTCATCCTCGTCGACCATGAGGACCGCGAGAATGAGGGCGATCTGGTGATCCCCGCCCAGATGTGCACGCCGAACGCGATCAACTTCATGGCCACCCACGGGCGCGGGCTGATCTGCCTTGCGTTGACCGCCGACCGGGTTGACCAGCTTGGTCTGCAACTGATGGATCGCAAGAATTCCTCGCGCCACTCCTCGGCCTTCACCCTGTCGATCGAGGCGGTCGACGGCATCGACACCGGCATTTCCGCGGCCGACCGGGCGCGCACCGTATCGGTCGCGACCGATCCCTCCAAAGGCGCGGCCGACATCGCCAGCCCCGGCCACATCTTCCCGCTGCGCGCCCGCGACGGCGGCGTTCTGGTTCGCGCCGGTCACACCGAAGCCGCGGTGGACGTCAGCCGCCTGGCCGGTCTGAACCCCTCGGGCGTGATCTGCGAAGTGATGAACGACGATGGCACGATGGCCCGCCTGCCCGACCTTATCAAGTTCGGCCAGAAGCACGGCCTCAAGATCGGCACGATCAGCGACCTGATCGCCTACCGCCGCCGCCACGACAACCTCGTGCGCGAACGCTCGGTCAAGGCCGTGTCGTCGGCGCATGGCGGCGACTGGCTGATGCGGGTTTTCACCGATGACACGCAGGGTGCCGACCATGTCGTGCTGTGCAAGGGCGACCTGACCTCCGCCGAACCGGTGCTGGTGCGTGTCCACGCCCTGAACCCCTTGGAAGACGTGCTTGGCCTCGGCTCGGGCAGCGACCTGCCCGCTGCCATGCGCACCATCGCCGCCGAAGGCCGCGGCGTCGTGGTCCTTCTGCGCGACACCACGATGAAGATGGTCGAAGACGGCGAACATTCGCCGCAAACCCTGCGCCAATACGGCATCGGTGCGCAGATCCTGTCGGCGCTTGGCCTGTCGTCGATCACGCTGGTCACGAATTCGGTCGCACCGAAGCTGGTGGGGCTTGAGGGCTACGGCCTGACCATCGCGGGCACCCGCCCGATCAAGGAATAACCCGATGGCCACCGCCGAAACCCACTACACCCTGCCGCTGCCGACCTTTGACAAGCCGGTGAAACTGCTGATCGTCGTCGCCCCCTACTACAAGGACATCGCCGACAACCTGATCGCCGGCGCCCGCGCCATCGCCGCCGCAGCCGGTGCCGAGGCTGACCTGATCGAAGTTCCCGGCGCGCTGGAAGTGCCCTCCGCCATCGCCCTTGCCGAACGGCTGGCCGACTATGACGGCTACGTCGCCCTTGGCTGCGTGATCCGGGGCGAGACCACGCATTACGACACCGTCTGCAACGACAGCTCCCGCGCGCTCAGCCTTCTGGGGCTGCAAGGCGCCTGCATCGGCAACGGCATCCTCACCGTCGAGAACCGCGCCCAGGCCGAGGTTCGCGCCGACCCTGCCGGGCAAAACAAAGGCGGCGGTGCCGCAGCGGCGGCCTTGCACCTTGTGGCCCTTTCGCGCAAATGGGCCGGGTCCAGCAAGGGAATTGGCTTTCGCGCATGAAAATCGACAAACGCCAGATGAAGTCAGCCTCGCGGCTTTACGCCGTGCAGGCGCTGTTCCAGATGGAAGTCTCTGGCCAGACCGTCGAGGACGTGACGCGCGAATTTGAAACCCACCGCTTTGGGGCCACCTATGAAGAGGGCGAATTTGCCGAAGGCAACGTCGACCACTTCCGCGCCATTGTCGCCGCTGCCGTCAACTGGCAGGCCCGCATCGACCAGTTGACCGACCGCGCCCTGATCGCCGCCTGGCCGATCGACCGGATCGACCCGGTGCTGCGCGCCCTCTTCCGCGCCGCAGGGGCCGAAATCGTCGATCTGGCCACCCCGCCCAAGGTCGCGATCACGGAATACGTCGATGTGGCCAAGGCCTTCTTCCCCGACGGCAAGGAACCAAAGTTCGTCAACGCCGTCCTCGACCACATGGCGCGCGAGGCCAAGCCCGAGGCGTTCTGATCCCTAGCGGTGCGCGTCGAACAGCGCCGCCGCCCGGTCGAAAAAGCGTTTCCGCATCGCCGGGCCTTCCATCATGATCTCGTGTTCGGCGCCCTGGAAAAGGTCCAGTTCGCCCCCCTTCCACGCCGCCATCCGCAGATGCACCGGCCCCACATCGACCACCTTTTCCGCCGTGCCCAGCGCGCAATAGGCCGGCACCTGCGGCGACGGCAGCACCGACAGCGCGCCACATTCCTTGAGCGCCGCACGCAGCCACGCCAGCGACGGGCCCCCCAAGGCAAGCTCCGGGTGATCCACCACCTGCCGCCGCATATACTCCCACATTTCGGGATCGGTGGTCAGCACGTTGCCCTGAAACGCCGCCTCGGCCAGATAGGTGATCGGCCCGGTCCCCGGCGCATAGCGGTGGCGCTGGCCGAAATAGCTCGACAGATGCGTCACCACATGCGCCACGGGCCGCAGCCACGTCGCCATCGAAATCCCCCACATCGGCGCCGAAAACGCCGCCGCGCGGAATGGCAGGCCGCGGATCAGCGACCGCAGGGCGATGCAGCCGCCCATCGAATGGGCCATCAGGAAATGCGGCTGTGGCAGCCCTGCCGTGTCCGCCGTCGTGATCATCGCATCCACGTCGGCCTGATATTCGGCGAAATCGTCGACATGCCCGCTCATCGGATCGCGCAGCGCCCGCGCCGCCAACCCTTGCCCGCGCCAATCGACCGTGATCACCGAATACCCGCGCGCCAGAATGTCGCCCGCCGCCCGGCCGTATTTCTCGACGCATTCGGTGCGGCCAGGGAACAGGAACACCGTCCCCTTCGCCCCCCCGGCCCAGAATGTCACGCGGATGCGCACACCGTCGCGCGTGGCCACCCACACCGTCCGGCCCCCCGGCGGCGCATCTGCCACATCCGCGTGGAACGGTGCTTCGTTCACGCCAGAACCGACCCGATCTTCATCGCCATGCCCATGCTGCCATCCACTTTCAGCTTGCCTTGCATGAAAGCCGAGGTGGCGTTCATGTCGCCCTCAAGGATTGCGCGAAACACGTCCGCATCCGCTGTCAGCGTCACATCCGCCTCCTCGTCGCCGGCGCGCACACCGTCTGCGTCCAGCATGATCGCACCTTCGCCCGGAATGACGAACTTCGCCACCCCGTCAAACCCGCCCGACAGCTTTGCGCCCAGCACCCGCACCGCCGCATCAATCATCTCGCTCATGCATTGTCTCCCATTCGTGACCCTCGGGCCACTGGCAATCCGTCGCGGATCGGCTACCATTGAAGTATGAAAGTCTGGCGCGGGTTTCTCAATGCTATCGTTGCGGCAGTTTTGCCGCTTTTCCTGACATGCGCCGCCGCCGCCGCCGAGGATAGCGCAAAACTCGACGACCTCTTTTCGCGCCTGCAAACCGCCGAGGCAGAGGCCGCCGGTCGGATCGAAAGCGAGATCTGGATCGAATGGTCAAAATCCGGCTCGCCCGCGATGGATCTTCTGCTGCAACGCGGCCGCGATGCGATGGCCGCCGGTGACAATCAGACCGCGATCGACCATTTCACGGCGATCATCGACCAGGCGCCCGACTTTGCCGAAGCGTGGAATTCCCGCGCGACCGCATTTTACAACATGGGCGAGTTTGGCCCCGCCGTCTCCGACATCGCCCATACCCTGACCCTCAATCCCCGGCATTTCGGCGCCTTGTCGGGCCTCGGGATGATCCTCGAAGAATTGGGTAAACCCGAACGCGCTCTCGAGGTCTACAAGGCAGCACTCGCCTTGCATCCGAACCTGGAAAGCGTAAAGGACGCCATCGAGCGTCTCGAAACCGAAGCCGAGGGCCAGGAGCTTTAATCCAGATGGACGCCACCCGGCGGGTGACGGCGGTCCTTGGGCCGACGAACACCGGCAAGACCCATTATGCCATCGACCGGATGCTGGCGCACCGCACCGGCGTCATCGGCCTGCCGCTGCGCCTGCTTGCGCGCGAGGTTTACGACCGCATCGTGGCCCGCGTCGGCCCCTCGGTGGTGGCGCTGGTGACGGGCGAGGAACGCATCGTGCCTGACCGCACCCAGTATTGGGTCTGCACCGTCGAAGCGATGCCCCTCGACATCGGTGCCGATTTCGTTGCCGTCGATGAGATCCAGCTTTGCGCCGATGCCGACCGCGGCCATGTCTTCACCGACCGCCTCCTGCGCGCGCGCGGCCTGCTGGAAACCCTGTTCCTCGGCTCCGACACCATGCGCAACGCCATCGCAGCACTGGTGCCGCACGTCACGTTTCTCAAACGCGACCGCTTCTCCACCCTGTCCTACACCGGCTCGAAAAAGATCAGCCGGATGCCGCCGCGCTCCGCCATCGTTGGCTTTTCGGTCGAAAACGTCTACGCCATTGCGGAACTGATCCGCCGCCAGAAGGGCGGCTGCGCGGTCGTGATGGGCGCCTTGTCGCCCCGCACCCGCAACGCGCAGGTCGCCCTCTACCAGAACGGCGATGTGGATTACCTCGTCGCCACCGACGCCATCGGCATGGGCCTTAACCTCGACATTGGCCACGTCGCGTTTTCCTCCACCGCCAAGTTCGACGGCCGCCGGATGCGCGCGCTCTACCCGCAGGAACTGGCCCAGATCGCCGGCCGCGCCGGTCGCCACACCGAAGACGGCACCTTCGGCGTCACCGGCGAGGCGCGCCCTTTCGACGAAGACCTGATCGAGGCCATCGAATCGCACCGCTTTTCTCCGGTCAAGAAACTCCACTGGCGCAACGCACAGCTTGAGTTTGGCAGCGCCGACCGCCTGATCCGCAGCCTGGAACACCCCACCTCCGACGAATGGCTGACCCGCGCCCGCGATGCCGACGACCTTCTTGCGCTGAAGACCCTCGCCGCACTCCCCGAGGTGCAGGACAAGCTGACCGACGCGAAACGCGTGCAGCTTTTGTGGGATGTCTGCCGCATCCCCGATTTCCGCTCCTCCTCCGGCCCGGAACATGCGGCCCTTTTGACCCGGATCTTCCATTTCCTTGTCGGGCGCGGGCTTGGCGGCGGTCGCATCCCGACCGACTGGCTTGGCCCCGCAATCAAGCGCATCGACAAGACCGAAGGCGATATCGACGCATTGTCGCGCCGTTTGGCACATATCCGCACCTGGACCTACATCGCGCAGCGTAAAAACTGGGTTGAAGACGAAAGCCATTGGCGGGGCGAGACGCGCGCTGTAGAAGACCGCCTGTCAGACGCGCTCCATGCCGCCCTGACGCAAAGATTTGTTGACCGGCGGACGAGCGTTCTTCTCCGCCGGTTGAAGCAGAAGGAGGCTCTCGTGGCCGAAGTGAACGACAAGGGCGAAGTGACGGTCGAGGGCGAATTCGTCGGCCGTCTCGAAGGGTTCCGTTTCCGTCAGGATGCCAGCACGTCGCCCGACGCCGCCCGCACCCTCGCGCAGGCCGCGATCCAGGCCCTGAAGCCCGAATTCCACCTCCGCGCCGACCGCTTCTACAACGCGCCGGACACCGAGCTTGATTTCACCGAACAGGGCGGCCTCATGTGGGGCACCAACGCGGTGGGCAAGCTCATCAAGGGTGCCGAACCGGCCAAACCCTTGGTGGAAGCCTTCGTCGACGACGAGGCTGGCCCCGAGGTGATCGAAAAGGTCCGCCGCCGTCTGCAGCACTTCATCGACCGCAAGGTGGCCGCGCAGTTCGAACCCCTCCTTGCGATGGGCCGCGATGAAGCGCTGACCGGCCTCGCCCGCGGCTTCGCCTTCCGCCTTTCCGAGGCGATGGGCGTCCTCCCGCGCGAGGCTGTGGCCAACGAAGTCAAGGAACTGGATCAGGAAGCCCGCGGTGCCCTGCGCAAGCACGGCGTCCGTTTCGGACAATTCACCGTCTTCCTGCCGCTTCTGCTGAAACCCGCGCCCACGCGCCTGCGCCTTGTGCTGTGGTCGCTGTTCAACGGCCTTCAGGAATTCCCCGAATCCCCGCCGCCGGGCCTCGTGACCATCCCCAACATCCCCGATGTGCCGAAGCAGCACTACACGCTGGCCGGCTACCACCCCGCCGGAACCCGCGCGATCCGCATCGACATGCTGGAACGTCTGGCCGACATCCTGCGCCAGAAAGACAGCCGCGCCGGGTTTGAAGCCACGCCCGACATGCTGTCGATCACCGGCATGACGCTTGACCAGTTCGTCGATCTGATGGCCGGTCTCGGCTACAAGGCCGAAAAGGGCGAACGCGCCAAGGTCAAGACCGCCGAGGCTCCGAAAGCCCCGGAAATCTCGGCCGAAGCCGCCGCCGCCATTGCCGCAGGCCAGCCGATCCCCGAGGAGGTTTCGATCCTCGCCCCGCCGCCCGAACCGGAACCCGAGGCCGAGGCCGAGGCGGCTGCCCCGGAACTGGAAGTGTTCTACACCTTCACCTGGGCGCCCAAGCCCCGCTTCCAGCGCCCCGAACGTAACGCCGAACGTAACGCCGAACGCCCCGCCCGCCCCGAGCGCAAGCCGCAAGCCGAAGGCGAGGCCAAACCCCAGGGTGATCGCCCCCAGGGCGACCGCCGCGACCGCAACCGCGACGGCAAGCCGCAGGGCAAACCGGGCGAGGGCAAGCCTTACAAGGGCAAGGGCGACCGCGGTGACCGTCAGGGCGGCAAGCCGCAGCCCGAGAAAAAGCCGATCTACGAGGCCCGTCCGCCGCGCCCCGAAAAGCCGATCGACCCCGACAATCCCTTCGCCGTCCTGATGGCGCTGAAGAACAAGGGCTAAAGGTTGGCCGGGCCCTCCGGCAAACCGAACCTTGATGCCGGGCCGAAACTCAGGCTCGACAAATGGCTCTGGCAGGCGCGCTTCACCAAATCCCGCGCGCTTGCCGCCGCCCTGATCGACGACGGCCATGTCCGCGTCAACGGCATGCCCACCACCCGGCCCAGCCGCGAAATCACCCCAGGCGATGTCCTCACCTTCCCGCAAGGCCGCCAGATCCGCGTGATCCGCATCGTGGCTCTCGGTTACCGACGCGGCCCCGCCCCCGAAGCCCAGCAACTCTACGTCGATCTTGACGCGCCTTCCCCGCTTGAATGATCCCGCCCACTGATTTAGTCACGAGCATCTGCCAAAGACACGGTTCAGGACGGGGCTTTCCATGACGTACGTGGTGATCGACAACTGCATCGCCTGCAAATACACCGACTGCGTCGAGGTGTGTCCGGTGGACTGCTTCTACGAGGGCGAGAACATGCTGGTCATCCACCCGGATGAATGCATCGATTGCGGCGTCTGCGAACCCGAATGCCCCGCCGACGCGATCCGCCCGGATACCGAACCCGACATGGACGAATGGGTCACCTTCAACCGCAAATATGCGGTTGCATGGCCAGTGATCGTCACGAAAAAAGACCCGATGCCCGACGCCGAGGCGCGTGACGGGGAAACCGGCAAGCGCGACAAGTACTTCTCCGAAGCTCCCGGCAAGGGCGGCTGAAAAGGTTCCTTGCCGCATCACGATTCGCTGAATACGAATCATCGGCTCGCTTGTCGTGGCAATTAGCGCCATATTTCCGACACTTGGCCCCGCCACCCATCCTTCCGCAGCAGTTGGAATCCGCGCTTTTTTGTGTTATAGTTTGTTCACAAACAAGCATGGAAGCCTGATGCAGGGCTTGGATTTCATCATCTGAGCCCGATTTTTTTGCGACAATGAAATTCGCACCGCCGGGCTTCTGGCTCCGGTCGTGCCTTTGTTGTCCGAAAAACTCAGCCTTCCGATAGGGGAACGTGCCGCATGACCAAATCGAAGAAGCCTGATTTCCGCCCGAACGAGTTCGTCGTCTATCCCGCTCACGGGGTCGGCAAGATCATCTCGATCGAAGAACAGCAGATCGCCGGACTTCAGCTGGAGCTTTTTGTGATCTCCTTCGAAAAGGACAAGATGACCCTGCGGGTTCCCACCCACAAGGCCACCGAAATCGGCATGCGCGCCCTCTCCGCCCCCGATGTGGTGACCAAGGCGCTCGACACGCTGAAGGGCAAGGCCAAGGTCAAGCGCGCGATGTGGTCGCGCCGCGCCCAGGAATACGAACAGAAGATCAACTCCGGCGACCTTCTCTCGATCGCCGAAGTGGTCCGTGACCTGCACCGCACCGACGACCAGCGCGAACAGTCCTATTCCGAACGTCAGCTTTACGAGGCCGCCCTCGAACGCCTGACCCGCGAAGTCGCCGCCGTGTCTGGCGTGGACGAAGCCGGGGCCGCCAAGCAGGTCGACAGCGTCCTCGTCGGCCGCGCCGCCTGATCGACACCCCGGCAAGACCCGAACGGCGGCCCGCAAGGACCGCCGTTTTTCAGTGCCCGAAATACCGCTCCGCCGGCAGATAGGCCGCCAGCCGCCCCGCCGCGCACCAGTCGCGCTCTAGGCCCAGATCCCCCACCAGCACCACCTGATCGGCGGGCACCCGGCCCAGCGCCGCGCGCAAGGCATCGCGTATCTCGCCAAACCCCGCCAGCGCCCAGGGTGCCGGATGTGCTGCGTCCAGCGCCGGATTGGCCGCCGCCACCATGCCCGCCGTCATCGGCGCAACCGCCAGGGCCAGCCGGCCACAGCCCGTCACCGCCGCCAGCTTTTCGGCCCGCCCGTCCGGCATCGCAGGCCGCACCAGCGTCACCCGCAACGCGTTGGTTGAAAACAGAAACGCCACCACGTCATGCCCCGTCGCCGCCCGCACTCCGGCATAGGTCTTGTAATCGAGGCCCAGCGCCTTCGCCCGCTTCACCCGCAGCCGCACCACCTCCACCGGCAGCACGGGCAACAACCGCTCCCGCGCCGCCGCCCAGCAATGCCGCCGCCAGCTTGCGCCGCCCTCCAGCGATGGCCCCCGGTTATGCCCGATCTGCATCGGCTTCCTCTTTGCACAAATATCCCACGGGTGGTCCGGAGGGTGTGAAACCCTCCGGGGCCGGCCCGATGCGCCGCCTCAGCCCCACTCGCGCAGCCGCGCCACATAGCGTGCCATCGTGTCGATCTCCAGGTTCACCCGGTCGCCGACCGCGACTTCGCCCCAGGTCGTGGCCCCTTGCGTATGCGGGATGAAGTTGATCCCGAAATCACAGCCCTCCACCTCGTTCACCGTCAGCGAGGTGCCGTTCAGCGCGACCGACCCTTTCGGTGCGATGAACTTCGCCAAGGCTTCCGGCGCGCGGAACGTCACCCGGACCGACCCGCCCTCGGGCCGCACCGCCACCACCTCGGCCAGCCCGTCGACATGGCCCGACACGATATGCCCGCCCAACTCGTCGCCCACCTTCAGCGCCCGTTCCAGGTTCACCCGCGTGCCGGGCGCCCATCCGGCAAGGTTGGTCTTTGACACCGTCTCGGCCGAGATCTGCACGTCGAACCAGTTCTGCGGCTGCGATCCCAGCGCCACCACCGTCAGGCACACCCCGTCGCAGGCGATCGACGCGCCGATGTCGATCCGGCCGACATCGTAGCTGGTGCCAATCCGGGCGCGCAGGTCGCCCTGCTGCTCGGTCTCAAGGACCCTGCCGATATCCGTGACAATCCCCGTAAACATCGCCGGCAATCCTTCGTTTTTGCTCACTCCCTGACGTAGCCCCGGCCCCGCAGCCCTGCAAGCCCCCCAAATCTGGCCCCAAACTCGCCCGCAAGGCGCGTCTCGTCCGCCACGCACGGGTGCGGCGTGACGCAGTCTTGCGCAATTTCGCTTTATTCCTCGGCCACACTGGCCAATACACAGCGCTGAGCTGTCAAGAAAGGCCCCCGATGACCGCTGGCGCGCGAAGGTTTCTGTTCCTGCAAGGCCCGCATGGTCCGTGGTTTCATCACCTCGGCCGGATGTTGCGCGCGGCCGGGGGGCAGGTCTGGCGCATCGGCTTCAACCTTGGCGACCGGGTGTTCTGGCCGGGGCCGGGCTACATCGCCTTTACCGGTGCGCTGCACGACTGGCCCGATACCCTGGCCGGCCACCTTGACCGGCATGCGATCACCGACATTGTGCTTTACGGCGATACCCGCCCGGTCCACGCCACCGCCGTCCGGCTTGCCCGCGCCCGTGGCCTGACCGTGCATGTGTTCGAGGAAGGCTACCTCCGTCCCTACTGGGTCACCTATGAACGCGGCGGGTCCAACGGCAACTCCCGCCTGATGGGCCTGTCAGTGCCGCAAATGCAGGCCGCCCTCGCCACGGTCGATGCCGATTTGCCCGATACCCCCGGCACCTGGGGCGACATGCGCCAGCACATGTTCTGGGGCGCGCTCTATCACGGGTGCGTGGCGCTTGGCGGGCGCGCCTACCGCGCCTTCCGCCCGCACCGTGATCTGACCGTCGGGCAAGAGTTCCTGCTTTACCTCAAGGCTTTCCTCCTCTTGCCGCTGCACCGCGCCCAGCGCCGCATCGCAACCTGGCGCATCCGTTTCGGCGGCTTTCCTTACCACCTTGCGATCCTGCAACTCGATCACGACGCCAGCTTTCGCGACCATTCGCCGTTCCGCACGACGGGCGAGTTTCTCAGCGTGGTGATGGCCAATTTCGCCAAGGGTGCGCCGCGCCACCACCACCTCGTGTTCAAAGCCCACCCGCTGGAAGATGGCCGCACGCCGCTGGCCGCCAACATCGCGCGGCTTGCGCGTGACAACGGGCTTGGCGGGCGGGTGCATTTCGTGCGCGGCGGCAAGCTGGCGCATCTTCTGACCCATGCCCGAACCGCCGTGACGGTGAACTCCACCGCTGGCCAGCAGGCGTTGTGGCGCGGCATTGCGCTGCGCCCCTTCGGAGCGGCGGTTTACGCCAAACCCGAATTCGTGTCGTCCCAGCCGCTTGATGCGTTCTTTGCGGCACCTGACCGCCCCGACACCCGGGCCTACCGCGCCTACCGACGGTTTCTTCTGGAAACCAGCCAGGTGTCGGGCGGCTTTTATGCCGCACGCGGGCGCCGCGCGCTCTTGCGGCAGGTGGTGGACATGATGCTCTCGCCCCAAGATCCCTACGCCGCCCTGCTCGACGGTACAGCGGCACCACGGCAACAGTTGCGCATCATGAACTAGCCGATGGAACCGGCGCTGGCAAAGTTCGCTTGGCTTTTGTAACGTCACCGCAAAATGTACCCCTATCAAAAAGGGACGTGAGGCAGTGCAGTTCATGTTTTCCAAGACGGCCAAACTGGTCGCCGTTATCAGTGCTGCCGCATTCGTCGCGTCCTGCGGCCTGCCCCGCTCTGGCCCGAACAAGCGCGAGATCTATGCCGGATCGGTGCAGAAAGACGGGGACGCTTTTGTCGTCACGGTCACCGACCAGGTGTCGCGCACCACGGCGCGGCAACCGTCGTTCGGGTTCAGCACGGCGTTTCAGAATGCCGGCGTGATCGGCTCCGACACGATTTCCAGCGGTGACCGACTGTCGGTTGTCGTGTTTGAAAACGTCAAGGAAGAGCCACTTCTCGGCAACACCGGCCAGCGCGTGACGCCGCTCAACGAAATGCAGGTCGACGGGCAGGGTTATATCTTCATCCCCTACGCCGGTCGCGTCCGTGCGGCGGGGCAGACCCCCGAAGGGCTGCGCCAGGCCATCACGCGCCTGCTTGAAGACCAGACCCCCGACCCGCAGGTGCAGGTCCGCCGTCTTGCCGGTGATGGTGCCACCATATCCATCGCGGGCCAGGCCGCCGGTCCCGGCATCTACCCGATCGAAGCGCCGACCCGCACGCTTGCCACCATGCTGGCAAAATCCGGCGGCGTGTCGATTGATGCCGACGTCGCCATAGTCCGCGTCACACGCGGCGCGCACAGCGGCCGGATCTGGCTCAAGGATCTTTATGAAAATCCCGCCCTCGACATCGCGCTGCGCCCCGGCGATCAGATCGTGATCGAAGAGGACAGCCGCACCTTCACCGCGCTTGGTGCCACCGGCGGGCAGAACCTCGTGCCGTTTCAAAGCGAAAGCCTGTCCGCGCTGGAGGCCATTGCCACCGTGGGCGGCCTGTCGACCAACTCTGCCGATCCGACCGGCGTGTTCGTTCTGCGGGACGAGACGGAAGACATCGCCAATGCCGTCCTCGGCCGCACCGATCTGATCGGCGACCAGCGCATGGTCTATGTGCTGGATCTGACCGAACCGACCGGGCTTTTCGAGGCCCGCGATTTCCAGATCCGCGACGGTGACACGCTTTACGTCACCGAAGCGCCCTTCGTGCAGTGGCAAAAGACCCTTGCCGCGATCACCGGAACCACGGGTGCCGCGACCAACCTCGCCAACACCGGGAACTGACGGTCCCTTGTCCGGCACCGGGCGCCTCTGGTCCGACCACCCGCTTCCCCGCAGGCTCTGTCACCAGAACCTCGGTTTCCTCACCGACCGACGCCTTGCGCGCATCCTCGCGCTGGCCGGTCACCCGCTCCGCTTCGGCCTGCCCGGCCCCGAGGACGGCGTCCTTGTCTGGGGCCGCAGCCCCACCGCCACGCGGGGCGAGGCGGTTGCCGCCCGTCGCAAGGTGCCGCTGATCCGGGCCGAGGATGGGTTCCTGCGCTCGGTCCACCCCGGCCGCACCGGCGCGCCGCCCATAGGCCTGATCGTCGACCCGATCGGCGTGCATTTCGACGCCAGCGCGCCCTCGCTCCTGGAACGCATCCTTGCCACTGACCCTTTGGACGATTCGAACATCCTGTCGCGCGCACGGCACGGTATCGAGCGTATCCAGTCCCTTCACTTGTCCAAATACAACATCCACGACCCCGCCCTGACCCCACCACCGCCCGGCTACGTCCTCGTCGTCGACCAGACCCAAGGCGACGCCTCGATCCGCCACTCGGGCGCCAACGCCTCCAGCTTCCGTGAAATGCTGGTCCTTGCGCAGGAACAGAACCCCGGCGCGCGCATCGTCATCAAGGCGCATCCCGAAACCACGCTTGGCCTTCGCCCCGGCCATTTTGGCCCGGACGATGAAACCCCTCGCGTCACCCTGCTTGCCGCCCCCGTGTCGCCCTGGGCGCTGCTCGACGGGGCCATCGCGGTCTACACCGTTTCCTCGCACCTCGGCTTCGAGGCGATCCTCGCCGGGCACCGCCCCCATGTCCTCGGCCAGCCGTTCTACGCCGGCTGGGGCCTGACGCAGGACGTCACGCACCCGCCCCGCCGCAACCGCAACCTCACGAAAACCCAGCTTTTCGCCGCCGCGATGATCCTTGCGCCCTTGTGGTATGATCCCTGCCGCGACCGGCTGTGCCGCCTTGAAGACGCGCTCGACCAGTTGGAGGCCGAGGTCCGCGCCTTCCGTCAGGACCGCTTCGGCCATGTCGCCACCGGCATGCGGCTGTGGAAACGCAAGCGCCTGCAACAGGTGTTCGGCGCGACCAGGCCGGTGATCTTCCGCAACGATCCCGCCGCCGCCGCCGCCCTTGCCAGCAGCACCGGCCGCAGCCTTCTGATCTGGGCCAGCAAGGAGCCCCCGGCCTTCGCCCCCACCGCCCCGACCCTTCGCATCGAAGACGGCTTCCTGCGCTCGCGCGGCCTTGGCGCGGCGCTGACCCCGGCGCTCAGCCTCGTCACCGACGACCTTGGCATCTATTACGATCCGACCCGCCCTTCGCGCCTTGAACACCTCATCCTCGCGCCGCTTAGCCCCGCCGCCCGCAGCCGCGCCGAACGCCTGCTGGACCGGCTGACCAAAGCCGGCCTCTCCAAATACAACCTTGCGGCCCCCCCCCTGCCGCCTTTGCCTGAAGGCCACCGCATCCTCGTTCCCGGTCAGGTCGAAGACGACGCCTCGATCCTCAAGGGTGCAGGTGGCATCCGAACCAACGCGGCGCTGCTCAAAGCCGTGCGTGAGGCCAACCCCAGTGCCGTGATCCTCTACAAACCCCACCCCGATGTCGAAGCGGGCCTGCGTCCCGGCGCGCTCACCGACCCCGCGCTCGCCGACCCCGCGCTCGCCGACGTGGTCCTGACCAACACCGACCCCGCCGAAACCCTCGCCGCCGTCGATGAAGTCTGGACAATCACCTCGCTTCTGGGGTTCGAGGCGCTCATTCGCGGCAAGCCCGTCACCACCCTCGGCGCGCCGTTCTACGCCGGCTGGGGCCTGACCCGCGATCTTGGCCCGGTGCCGCCCCGCCGCCTGCGCCGCGCCGATGGCAGCCTTCTGCCGCGCCCCGACCTGATGCAACTGGGCCACGCGGCCCTCATCGCCTATCCGCGCTACTGGGATCCGGTCAGCCGCCGCCCCTGCCCGCCCGAGGTGATCGTGGACCGCCTGATCGCCGGCACCCTGCCACAAGGGCCGGGCAACTGGCTACTCGCCCGCCTGCAAGGCCGTTTCGCCAGCCTGCACCGGTTTTGGCGCTAGCCACCAGAACCGCACCAAAAGGCTGACCGACGCGCAGACAAGGCCGACCACCAGCCCCAGCCACAGACCGACCGCGCCGTAGCCCAGCGGAAAGGCCAGCACATAGCTGCATGGGATGCCGACCAGCCAGTAACTCACCGCCGCCAGCACCATGGGCACCTTGGTATCCCTGATCCCGCGCAGCAGGCCCAGCGCCATCACCTGCATCGCATCGGCCAGATGGAACAGCGCCGCCACGATCAACAGCACCGCACCAAGTTCGATGATCCGCGCGCTTTCAGGTTTCGATGTGTCCAGAAACAGCGCGATGATCGGCTCGGGAAAGATCACGTAAAGCGCGATCACCACCAGCGCCACCACCAGCGACAGGCCCAGTGCCACCATCGCCCCATCCCGCAGCGCCCGCGCATCACCGTGACCGGCGAACCGCGCGGTGCGGATCGTGGCCGCACTCGACAGCCCGACATGCATCATGAACGTGACCGCCGTCACCTCCATCGCAATCCCGTGCGCGGCCAGCTCCACCGTGCCGACCCAACCCATCATGATGGCCGAGGCCTGAAACAACCCCGCCTCCGCCACACCCGTCAGCCCGATCGGCCAGCCAAGCTGGAACACCTGCCCCATCGCGTGCCAGTCGGGCCGCCAGAACCGCTGGAACAGCCGGAACCGGCGCAGGTCGCGCAACAGCCCCGCGTAAAGGCCCAACACCAAAAGCGTCAGCACCTGCACCACGACTGTCGCAATCGCGGCCCCCCGAACACCCAGTTCGGGAAACCCCCAGTTGCCGAAGATCAGCGCCCAGTTGACGACGATGTTCACGAACACCGCCAGCACCGTGGCCCACAGCACCGCCTGCGTCCGCCCCAGCGCCGCAAGATAGCTTGACAGCACCATCACGCCCAAGGCCGGCACCATGCCCAACCCCGCGATGCGCATGAAATCCTGCCCCAGCGCCGCAACCTCCGGGTTCTGCCCCAAAGCCAGCAGAATCGCCTCGGATTCCCAGAACAGGGGATAGGTCAACAGCCCGTAGCCAACAGAAAGCCACAGCCCCATCCGCGTGTCGCGCCGCACCTGCACCTCGTCGCCCTGCCCAAGGGCTGCGGCCACCATCGGCATCACCGCCTTGGCAAAGCCCGATCCCAGCACGAAAACGATGAAGAACGACGACGCGCCCAAGACAACGGCGGCCAGTTCGACCACGCCGTACCAGCCCAGCATGACGGTATCGGTCACATGCAGCGCCATCTGCGCCAGATGCGATCCGACAAGGGGAAGGCCCAGCACAAGCGTCGCCCGTGCATGGCTGGAGGCGGTCAGGGTTTGGGTCATGCCCTTCGATTACCGTCCTGCCCGGCGAAGGACAAGACAGCTTCCCCGCCGCGCTGCGGCGTCAGAGCGACTGGCGCAAGAGCCCCTGCGCGACCGGCAGGATCCCCGCGCCAACCGCCAGTTCCTCCAGTGCCAGCATCGGCACCCGCCGCGCCACGCCGTAACCACCGGCCCGCAACTGGCCACGCCCCGGCCCGACCGCGTGCAGAACGCCATACTGGAACAACACCGCCAGCAACCCGGCCAACGCCCCAGAGCGCCGCCCCGCAACGCGCACACCGCCCCCACCAGCCGGTCCTGCGCGGCCCGCGTCGTGCCCGGCACCCAGGCCTGCAAGACGTCGAACCCGCCCGCCAGCCACAGCGCCCCAAGGCCCAGCGCCCGCAAAAGGCCCACTCGCGTCACGGTGCGGCGCATGTCCACCGCACTTCCTCGGCATAGCTCTTGCTCACAGCCGGGGGCTCCATCTCCAGATCAATGTCTGGCGTCCACTCGGGCCGAGCCGCCTGCAACACCGCATCAGCGGCATCCAGACCCGGCGCGGAAGCCTCGGCCCCGCAACCCGCGCCGCCGGTCACCCCGGGATCGAAGGCAATTCGACAGGCCGTGCGATACCCCAGATCGTAAACCTACCTGCACGACCAACGGCGCCGCCCCACCACCGGCACCGGCGCCTCGAACGTCCGCATTTGAACCGCGGTGATCTTGCCCGCCGCATAACCGCCACTCCACTTTGCAGGTGGCGAAGGCACCAACTCCTGCTCGGCGATCAGCGCATCGGTGCCGCCGGCAAACCCAGCGTCCCAATTCATGGTGAACCGCGAAAGCCGCGCTCCGCATCGGCAGTCAGCTTGACGTCCCAATCCGGGTCCAGTGACGCGGGCAGGCGCAGATCAGCCATGCCGCAAGGCCGGATGCATCGCGGTGTCGTAAATCCCCTCCGCCTTGCCCAATACCTGCGCCGCGCGGCCCACGATCAACGGGTCCGCCACCCCGATTGCGGCGGCATCCTTGCCCGGATAGTCCAGCGTCGACAGGAAATGCCGCATCGCGTTCAGCCGTGCCCGCTTCTTGTCATTCGACTTCACGATCACCCAAGGCGCATCGGCGGTATCAGTGTAAAAGAACATCGCCTCCTTCGCCTCGGTGTAATCATCCCAGCGTTCAAGACTGGCCTTGTCAATCGGGCTCAGCTTCCACATTTTCAACGGATCGGTTTCCCGCGCCATGAACCGCGCGCGTTGCTCCTCCTGCGTGACCGAGAACCAGTATTTGTAAAGCCGTATGCCCGACCGCACCAGCATCCGCTCGATCTCCGGTGCCTGACGCATGAACTCCAGATATTCCGAAGGGCTGCAGAACCCCATCACCCGCTCCACGCCCGCGCGGTTGTACCAACTGCGGTCAAAGAACACGATCTCGCCCGCCGTGGGCAGATGCTGGATGTAGCGCTGAAAGAACCACTCGCCGTTTTCCTTGTCGGATGGCTTGGTCAGCGCCACGACGCGGGCATAGCGGGGGTTCAGATGCTCCATGAACCGCTTGATCGTGCCGCCCTTGCCAGCGGCGTCACGGCCCTCCATCAGGATCACGAACTTCTGCCCGGTCTCCTGCGCCCAGATCTGCACCTTCAAAAGCTCGGCCTGCAACCGCGCCTTTTCCGCCTCATAGGGCGCGCGGCCAAGGACGCGACCGTAGGGATAGCGCCCGGTCTCGAACGCCTCACGGATCGCGTCGGCGTCAACGGCGGGAAACTGCTGCGGCCCGCGCAGCGGCTCGGCCTGCGCTGCGCTTGCGCCGGGCGCCGTGGTGACGGCGGGCCCGGCACTGTCCAACTGGTCTTGGTCCTTCATGACCGCTCCCTACCCCTGTGTGCATCACAGCCCTTAGCCGGCTTGCCCCATCCTGTCCTTGATCGGCGTCAAACCATGCAAAGCGGGCTTCACCTTGCCCGACCTTGCCCCTAGGCTTTGCCCATCACGATGGAGTATCCCGCAATGATCACCCTCTACGGCGTCTTTCGCAGCCGCGCCTCGCGCCCGATCTGGCTGCTTTACGAACTTGACCTGCCGTTCACCCATGTGCCGGTGATCCAGGCCTACCGGCTGGCCAAGGCCTCGGCCCCCGATGCGCCCTTGAACACCACCTCGCCCGCGTTCCTCAAGGTCAACCCGCTGGGCCAGATCCCGGCCTATGTCGAGGGCGACCTGACGCTGACCGAAAGCCTTGCCATCACCAACCACATCGCCCGCACACATGGCGGCGACCTCGGCCCGCAGACCGCTGCCGAACACGCCCTGATCGACCAATGGACACTGCTGGCCGTGACGGCGATCGAAGGCCCAGCGCTGGAGATTCTGAACGTCACCGGGGCCGGCGGCGACAAGACCCCCGAAGGCCAGGCCACCATAGCGATCTGGGCCGAGAAACTGCGCCGCCCGCTGGCGCGGCTTCAGGCGCACCTTGCAACGCACCCGTGGCTTGTGGGTGACCGCTTCACCGTCGCCGACGTGAACACCGCCGAATGCCTGCGCTACGCGCAAGGCCACCCGACCCTGCTGGGTGAGTTTCCGGCCGTAAAGGCATGGCTGGAGACATGCCAGTCGCGTCCCGCGTTCAAGAAGATGTGGGTCGCGCGCATGGCCGAGCCTGCGTAAGCGCTGCCGGCAGACGCGGGGGGTTTCGCACCCCCCGCACCCCCCGTGGGATATTTCTGCAAAGAGGAAGCCTTGAAAGACGTGGTCAGACGCTCCGCCCGCAGGCAACCTGCCGGGCAGAGCATCCCCGCTTGTACCGTGGGTCAAGGTCAGGCAGGGCAAAAAAGGATCAACCCTGCCAACTTCCTCTTTGCAGAAATATCCCACGGGGGTCCGGGGGTGTGAAACCCCCGGATCGCGCGCGTCGATGTAGCTGAAGGTGATCCGCCGGCGCGGGCCCGGATCGGTGGCCAGAGGCGGGAACACCGTCGCATATTCATGCGGCTCGATCACGTTGCCGATGCGCAAGGCATAGACGTCCGCCCCGAACCGGCGCTGGAAACTGCGCGCGGTGACCTCGTTGACCTTTTTCGACATGCCGTAGCTGTCCATCGGGTCGATGTCGTAATCTTCCTCCAGCGGCAGCACCTTCGGGTCCACCTCGCCGTCGCTGAAACAGACGCCATAGGTCGTCTCCGACGAGGCGATGATCACCTTGCCGATGCCCATCTTCAGCGCCGCTTCCAGCACGTTGTAGGTGCCCATCACGTTCACCCGGTAGGTTTCGGTATCCGGCATCATCAGATGGCGCGGCACCGCCGCAAAATGCACCACCGCGTCGAACAGTTGCGCGCCTGCGGGGCTTTCCATCTCGTCATACCCGGCATGGGTGCGCATCGCCGAATAGACCTGCCCCGCATCGGTGATGTCGCCCAGAAGATCATGCACGCCCGGATGTCCCAACCCCACCCGGTCGAAGTTCAGGACCCGATGCCCCGCCGCCGCCAGATAGGCCACCACATGCCGCCCCGCCTTGCCCGATCCGCCCGTGAACAATACCCGCATCTTTGCACTCTCCTCGATTTTCCCAAACCTAGGCCGCCCACACCCGACCTTCCACCCCCCACATCTTGCGCCCCTCCCCCCAAGGGTGATCTAATGCCAGCGCACCCTTTACGCGAGCACCCCATGAACGACCTCCTCTCCGGCGCCGACACCTATGACGCCTCCTCGATCGAGGTTCTCGAAGGGCTGGAGCCCGTCCGCAAACGCCCCGGCATGTACATCGGCGGCACCGACGAACGCGCGCTCCACCACATGGTGGCCGAAATCCTCGACAACGCGATGGACGAGGCCGTCGCCGGCCACGCCAACCGGATCGAGCTTGAACTGCACGACGACAACTCCGTCACCGTGCGCGACAACGGCCGTGGCATCCCGGTCGATCCGCACCCGAAATTCCCCGGCAAGTCCGCGCTGGAGGTGATCCTCTGCACCCTGCACGCCGGGGGCAAGTTCTCCAACAAGGCCTACTCCACCTCCGGCGGCCTGAACGGCGTCGGCTCCTCGGTCGTCAACGCGCTCTCCGATCTGATGACCGTGCAGGTCGCGCTCAACAAAGAGCTTTACGAACAATCCTTCTCGCGCGGCATCCCGCGCGGCCCGATCCAGAAGCTCGGCCCGATCCAGAACCGCCGCGGCACCACCGTCACCTTCCACCCCGACCCCGAGATCTTCGGCCACCAGACCCTGAAACCCGGCCGCCTGATGAAACTGGCGCGCTCCAAGGCCTATCTCTTTTCCGGCGTCGAGATTCGCTGGAAATCCGCCATCCCCGACGGCGACACCCCGCAAGAGGCGGCGTTCCACTTCCCCGGCGGCCTTGCGCAATACCTGACCGACACGCTGCAAAAGACCACCACCTACGCCGACCGCCCGTTTGCCGGCAAAGTCAGCTTTCCCGAAAAATACAACGTCCCCGGCTCCGTCGAATGGGCCATCAACTGGACGCCCGCGCGCGACGGTTTCATCCAGTCCTATTGCAACACCGTGCCTACCCCCGAAGGCGGCACGCACGAATCCGGCTTCTGGGCCGCGATCCTGAAAGGCATCCGCGCCTACGGCGAGCGGGTCAAGAACCGCAAGGCCGAGCTTATCACCCGCGACGACATGCTCACCGGCGGCTGCGCCCTCATTTCCGTCTTCATCCGCGAACCGCAATTCGTCGGCCAGACCAAAGACCGCCTCGCCACCGAAGAGGCCGCCAAATACGTCGAAAACGCCGTGCGCGACCATTTCGACACCTGGCTTGCCGCCGATCCCGAAATCCGCAGGCTCGATCCTCGATTTCCTTGTGCTGCGCGCCGAGGAACGCCTGAAACGGCGCGAGGAAAAGGAAACCCAGCGCAAGACCGCCACCAAGAAACTGCGCCTGCCCGGCAAATTGACCGACTGTTCGTCAAAAACCCGCGAAGGCACCGAACTCTTCATCGTCGAAGGCGATAGCGCCGGTGGGTCCGCCAAAGGCGCGCGGTCCCGTGAAACTCAGGCGCTTTTGCCGCTGAAAGGTAAAATCCTGAACGTGCTTGGTGCGGCCTCCGCCAAGTTGAACGACAATTCCGAAATCCGCGACATCTGCGAGGCGCTTGGCGTCAACATGGGCTCCCGCTTCAACGTCGAAGACCTGCGCTATGAAAAGATCATCATCATGACCGACGCCGACGTCGACGGCGCGCATATCGCCAGCCTTTTGATGACCTTCTTCTTCACCCAGATGCGCCCGCTGATCGACAAGGGCCACCTCTACCTCGCCTGCCCGCCGCTGTATCGGCTGACCCAGGGGCCAAGGCGGATGTATGTGGCGGATGATGCCGAAAAGGAAGTCTGGCTTGCCAAGGGCTTGGGCGGCAAGGGGAAAATCGACGTGCAGCGGTTCAAGGGTCTGGGCGAGATGGACGCGAAAGACCTGAAAGACACCACGATGAACCCCCTGACGCGCAAGCTGATCCGGGTCAGCATCGACGAGGACGAGCCGGGGGATACGAGCGATCTGGTGGAGCGGCTGATGGGCAAAAAGCCGGAATTGCGCTTCCAGTATATCCAGGAGAACGCGCGGTTTGTGGAGGAGTTGGATGTTTGAGGACTACTCAAAGTCCTCTTTTTCTTCACTGCGTTTAGTCAACCACTCCGGTAGCACCTCTAGCCGCTCGATTTGGCTCCACTCGCCGCGTTCTATTAAATCTTTCCGGACCGCTTTTAATCTCTTGTGCTCCAAGTTTCCGTGATAAAGGGCTGTGAGAAATGAAATTTCGTCCCTCCCGTATTGTCGGATGGGATGAGTCATCAAAGTAGTGTTCAACTCCACAAGCGCGTATCGTCGGATACACGCGGCTATCGTCTCAATTGCCTCTTTGAGTTTCGCTCTCGAGGCGTTATCGAGCGTCGCGCTACCCAACCTTATCTGTTCGTCAGTGTGAGCAATCCTGCGGTTTCTCCAATCACGAGCGAACCTTGTAGAAGATTCAGCTTTAACTATGCGCGCCTCCAACTCGCCATCAGGGGCACCCGAGAGCAGCGAAGGTAGCGCGTTTACTGTCACGTTCCTTTTTTTCCCAAGCGAAACAACCGGGTCTGTAAGTCGACAAACTTGCAGAACGAGGCTTTCAAACATTGATCGCTCAATCCAATAAGCGGTGTCTCCTGAAATTGAGTTAAAAAGATCAACCCTCTCGTTGTTTGTACCAAAGAACGCCTCGTAGACTTCAGCATGCATCCTCAGATTGAACAGGTCATTTTCAACTGCCTTAACATAACGGCCGCGATCTTCGCCTAGTTTGTCGATATATTCCTGAAGTGCTTCGTCGGACGTTCTATTTGTCATCTGTTCCCCCTCAACGCGCTGAGACAGAATAGCAAGCGCGGAGTGGGTGCCAACCCATCACCCGCCCCGCCAATTGGCTTCCTGCTCGCGCCTCCAGCCAATCGGGCCGGGTGCCCAGATCGGTGACTGTCCACCGGACAGTCCCCTTCCGGCCCTCCGCGCCCTTCGATCAGCGCGCCACGCCAAACCCCAAGCGCCTCCCCTCCCCCTCGTGGGGAGGGGCTGGGGGTGGGGGGCCACCCCCCAACCGTTAACAACCCCTTACCGCCCGAAAAAACCCAAGCAAAATCAACGGCCCAAAAAATGTCCCACAGTGGGACATCAGAAATCCGTCGGCGCCCCGCCTTCCTGCTTCCGCTTCGCCACGAACCGGCGCAGCTCCTCCTGATGGTCGCCGTTCATCTCCGGCATCTCGAACTCGGCCATGATCTGCTTGTAGATCCGGTGCGCCCGCTCATGCGTCCAGGTCGACCCGTCGATCTGCCACGCCTCATAGTTCCGCCAGTCCGAACAGATCGGCGCATAGAAGGCCTCCTGATAGCGGTCCTGAGTGTGCTGGACGCCAAAGTAGTGCCCGTTCGGCCCCACCTCCTTGATCGCGTCGAACGCCAGATCATCCTCCGTGGTGGCAAAGGTCGCCTCCTCGAAGTAGCGCTGGATCATCTGGAGAACCTCGCAGTCCATGATGAACTTCTCAGGGCTGGCGATCAGCCCGCCCTCCAGCCACCCGGCGGCATGGTAGACCATGTTGGTCCGGCTCTGCACCGCCGACCACAGCGAGTTCGACGTCTCCCACATCGCCTGCCCGTCCGGCACGTTGGCCGCACACACCCCCGACGCTCGCATCGGCACGCCGTAAAACCGCACCAACTGCCCCGTCATCTGCGTCGCCCGCATATACTCCGGTGTCCCGAACGCCGGCGCGCCAGACTTCATGTCGACGTTCGAGGTGAAGGTGCCGATTGCCACCGGACAGCCGGGGTTGATGTATTGCAGCAGCGCCACCGCCGCCAAAGCCTCCGCCAGGGACAGCGCCACCGCGCCCGACATCGTGACCGGCGCCATCGCCCCCGCGAGGGTAAACGGCGTGATCACCACCGGCTGCCCCCGCCGCGCCATCCGCATGGCGCCGTCCAGCATCGGGTAGTCGTGCTTCAGGGGCGAAACCGAGTTGATGTTGGTGTACATCCGCGGCTTGGCCTGAAACTCCGCCTCGGTCAGCCCGCCCGCGATGCGGACCATCTCCATCACGTCCTCGACCCGCTCGGCGCCAAGCGAATAGGCGTGCACCACCTTGTCGGTGATGGTCAGCTTTTCATAAAGGCAGTCCAGATGCCGGACCGAGGCGTGGATGTCGATCGGCTCCACCGGATAGCCGCCGGCCACGTGGATGCAGTTGAAATACTGCGTCAGCTTCATGAATTCCTTGAACGTCTCGAAGTCGCCCGACCGCTTGCCCCGCTCCATGTCCCATGAATTCGGGGGGGAGGAGACGTTGACGAACACCATGTGGTTGCCGCCCATGATGATCTCGCGCGCCGGGTTGCGCGGGGTGATGGTAAAGGTTTCCGGCGCGTGGCCGACCATTTCCATCACGAAATCCTCGTCCATCCGGACGTTGGTGCCGCTGATCCGGCAGCCCGCCTTGCGCATGATTTCCAGCGCTTCGGGGTTGAGGAACTCGATCCCGATGTCCGACAGGATACGCATCGCCGTCTTGTGGACGCGCTGCACGCCTTCGGCATCCAAGGGCTCGATCGGGCGGTCCGGGTTGACCGGAATCCGCCACGGCATCTGGTCGATCACAGCCGTTCCGGCGCGGATCTTCATCCCCGCCCGTCCACCGGCGCGCTTCTTCCGGGTCGGTTCTTCGGTCATGATTGCTCCTCTCGCATGTCAGAAAGACCATGACGGAAGCAAGGGATGCATGGGAACCGCGTCCGCGACGCAAACATGTCGTTTTCGGACGGCGACCGCGGAATGTGCGCGTCAGCCCAGCTTGAGCCAGCCCGGCAGCGCGCCGATATCGGGCAAGACCACGTCAGCGTGCGGCGCAAGGTCGGCGTGGCTGGCGAGGCCAGTCAAGACGGCGATGCAGACCATTCCCGCCGCGCGACCGGCTTCCAGATCGTGGCGGCTGTCGCCGATCATCGCCACCTCGGCGGGGACAAGGCCTGTTGCCTGCGCGAAGGCAAGGCACATGCCCGGGCCGGGTTTCGCGCCATAGCCCGAATCCGCGCCCGCGATGAAATCGAAGTAGTCGGTCAGCCCATGCGCGGCCAGATGCGCGTGGGCAGGCGCTTCAGAATCGTTGGTGGCGACGCCCAGTTTCAGCCCGGCCCCGCGCAACTGCCGAAGCAGCGGATGCAGCGGCACCGCCTCGGCCATCGTGGCCTTGGCGGCGGCCTCGTCGATCATCTCGGTCAGCGTGTCGCGGTTGAAATTCGGCAAGGTCGGCAGCAGCGCGCCGGCAATCTCGAACGCCGTCCCGGCAATCACCGGGCTGTCCGGCGCGAAATGCATGGTCGGCAGATCGAACCCGATGGCGCGGCCCATGCGGTCGGCATGAACGTCATCCTGCGCCATGTCGGCGATGAAGCTGTGCGCCCAGCGCCCCCAGCTGATGCGGAAGTCGAACAAGGTGCCATCCTTGTCAAAGACCAGTCCGGCGATGGGTTGGCTCATGTCCAATGCTCCTGTTGGCCGCCCGGCAAGGCCGTCCGTGCCGCCATTGGCACCGTATAGGCGTGGCCAGAGGCGTCGCAAAACCCGATGACCCACTGATCATCCATCAACAGGAAATCAAGGATGGCCCCGTGAAACTCCGGCTCTCGCGCGCGGGCGCCCAGATCGCCCGCCGAAACCCCGGTTGCGCCAAGGAACGCCTCCAGCGTCGCCGGGTCGCCAAGTATCCACGTCAGCGCCTGCAACGCCACGGTTTGGGCCGCTTCCTGCTGCATTGGCTGCACGTCTCCCGCAAGGTTTGACCGTCTCATGCCTTGCCGGATGATTTTCGTCAAATCGGAAAGGATTTCTTAACTAACTTGGCAACACATTGTAGCAATGGTTAACGCAGCCACCGATGGCACGCCACGCATGAACGGTCGAATCCTCATTGTTGACGATGTAGCGACAAATCGCATCGTGTACCGCGCGTGGCTCGCGGCGGCGTTCTATGATCCGTTGCTTGCGGCCACCGGCGAAGCCTGCCTGCACATGGCACGCGCGGACAAGCCCGACCTTATCCTTCTGGACCTGTCGCTGCCGGACATGACGGGGGCGGAGGTCTTGAAGCGGCTGCGCACGGCGCCTGAAACGCGCAACATCCCTGTCATTGTCCTGACCGCCGCGCGGGCCGAACTCGCCCGGGTCGAGGCCTTTGCCGCCGGGGCTGACGATGTCCTGACCAAGCCGGTGCATGAACCCATCCTGCTGGCGCGGCTGCGCAACCTGTTGCGGTCGCGCGGTGATGCCGGCATGTCGCAGAACGAACAGCTTCAGCCGGCCGGTCTTGCCGAACCCGCCGTTACGTTCGAGCCGCGCGCGACGATCGCGCTGGTTGCCTCGCGGCCCGACACGCTGCTGCGCTGGCAGCAGGAGCTGCAACAGCAAACCCGCGACCATGTGGTGATCGTGTCGCGCACCCAGGCGCTGGCGGATGTCGCACTGGCCGAGGATGGGCATTCTGCCCCGGACGTCTTCATCATCAACGATGATTTCGGCGGCGCGAACGGCAGCCTGCGCCTTCTGTCGGAATTGAAAAGCCACGCGCTGACCCGCCACTCGGCGGTCTGCGTGGTGAACCTGCCCGACGATCAGCAAAGCGCCACGATGGCCTTCGATCTTGGCGCCGACGATGCGGTGGACCCCAACATCAGCGGCCACGAGCTTGCCTTGCGCGTCCGCAGCCTGCTGCGGCGCAAACGCCACGCCGACCGGCAGCGCGCTTCGGTGCAGGACAACCTGCGGCTGGCGATGATCGACCCGCTGACCGGCCTGCACAACCGCCGCTACGCCCTGCCCCGGCTTGAGGCGATTGCCGCACTAGCCGCGACCGAGGGCGAGGAATTCGCGGTGATGGTTGTCGATCTCGACAACTTCAAACAGGTGAACGACCGCTTCGGCCATGCCGCCGGCGATCAGGTGCTGGTCGAGGTGGCGAACCGGCTGACCTCGAACCTGCGGATGACCGATGTGCTGGCCCGGATCGGCGGCGAGGAGTTTCTCATCGCTCTGCCCCGCACCGCCCTGCACGAGGCGCGCCGCGTTGCCGAACGGCTGTGCCGCGCGATCAAGGAAATGCCGGTGCGGCTTGGTTCCGGCACCGCGTTGACCGTGACGGTTTCCATCGGGGTCGCGGTGTCTGCGCCCACTGCGGGCCGTGCGCCGCAGGTCGACAGTGTCATCGAACAGGCCGACCTCGCGCTTCTTGATGCCAAAACCGCTGGCCGCAACCGCGTGACCTTCCGGTTGACCGCCGCCTAGGGCCACTCAGGGGCGGCCGTGGGTCAGCGCCTTGTCCAGACGGTCGGCAAAGGCCAGCCGATCCTCGGGCGACAGCGCAAAGATGCGTCCTTCAATCAACTCGCGTCCAATCGCCAGCCGGTCGGCGTTGCGTTTCTCGATCGCCCCCAGGGCTGCCTTCAGAACGGCCTCGTCAAACGGCTCGGCCCGCAGCGCGGATAAAAGCGCACGGAACTCTTCCTGCGCGGCAGCACGCCCCTCGCGGAACTCGCCTGCGCGCTCCATGAAGGCGGATCGCAGCGCGCGACGATCCTCGCGCGACAGCGCTTCGTTGAACGGGCCGAACGACAGGTCACGCGGCATTCCCCGTTCGCGCGGGCCGTCGCGCAGGAACGCCCCGCCCATCATCCCAAGGATCGCAAGGTTCAGCGCCAGCGACAGCGCCAGCACCACCTTGACCCAGCCAGCCGTTGCAGCGCGCGTTTCAGGTTCGGTCATGGCTCAGCCTTCCGTCACAAGAAAATCTGCCGCCGGGAACAGGTCGGCGTCACCGATGGAATAGCTGGAAAGTCCTCCCGCCAGCAGATCAACCGTCGTCGGGTCGGCATAGCCGACCGCCAGCCCGACCAACGCCGCCGTGACGCCGGCCAATGTCGGCACGCCACCAAACCGGCGGACCATCTGCGACCAGCGGCCAACCGTCCTTGGTGGTGCCAAGGGCGCGGGCTTTGGCTGTTCGCGCAGCGCATCGGCCAGAACCCGGTCGATCAGCGCCTCTGACGGGGCCGGAGCGGCCTTGCGCAGATCCACAAACAGATCGTCGATATCGTCATGCTGCATCCTAGTGGTCCTCATATCCGATTGCATCCTTCTGCCCTGACAGCAACGATGCCAATGTGCGTTTGCCCCGTGCGGTCAGGCTTTCCACCGCTTCGACCCCCAGATCCATGATCGCAGCGATGTCGGGGTTCGACAGCCCTTCGATGTGGCGCAACACGACAGCCTGGCGTTGGCGTTCGGGCAAAAGGTTCAATGCGGCTTCCAGCGCGCGGGCGCGGTCGGTTTCAACCAGCCGCTCCACCTCGCTCAGGCCGGGGTCAGGCATTTCCGGCGCGTCGTCCAGCGCGGTGCGGCCACGCCGTTGGCGTGACCGCAGCCGGTCGGTGCACAGGTTCGTCG
This sequence comes from uncultured Alphaproteobacteria bacterium, assembly GCA_963822435.1. Classification (GTDB taxonomy): domain Bacteria; phylum Pseudomonadota; class Alphaproteobacteria; order Rhodobacterales; family Rhodobacteraceae; genus JAUYQR01. Next base: position 374,371 of record CAWGHN010000002.1, on the reverse strand, counting down.
CCACCCGGTAGGCCCAGGTGGTGACCTTGGCTTCACCCTGCCGCCACTCCGGCGCGATGCGCCACAGCCGCAGCATGGTTTCCTGCGCCACGTCTTCCGCCTCGGCCCGGTCGCCCGCCAACAGCCGGCTGGCATAGGCCAGGACCCTTGGCGTGATCCGCCGCGTCAGCGACAGCGCCGCCAGCCGATCCCCATTTGCATAAAGGATCATCAGCGCCTCGTCCGAGGTATCGTCATGCGCGTCGAAGGCCATTGTCATCCTGCGTCAGGTCTAGCTGGTCAACCGGCTGGCTGCCAAACGCTTTCAGTCGTTCATCCAGCCGCCCATGCCGTGACCCATGCCATCACCACGGTGTTTCCGGCCGCCGGCAAATCGCTCCATCACGGCCTCCGCCTCGGCTTTCGACACGGCACCGTCACCATCGGTGTCCATCTGCGAAAAGCGCCGTTCGCGCACGGTCTGGTTCATCTCTTCGGCCGACAGGCTGCCATCGGCGTTGTCGTCCATCTCTTCGATCATCCGCGTCGCGCGTTCGGTTGCCCGCGCCTGCATCCGCGCAAGCTCGCGTGCAGCCATTTCCTCGGCGCTCAGCATGCCATCGGCATTGGTGTCAGCCGCCTTGAATTCCGCCGCACGATGCGCCTCGATCTCGGCTTCGGTGATCTTGCCATCCTTGTCCGCGTCGATCGTGTCGAACATCTGCAACATCATCTCGCCCGGTCCCTCGCCGCCGCGCGGGCCGCGCTCGGCAAAGGCCGCGCTGCCGATGGTCGCGGAAAGCAGCACGATTGCCGCAGCACCTGTCTTGAACTTGCCCGTCATCTCGATCTCCTTGGTTATGGCCGGCGGCGTCTTGCCGACCCTGTGCCAAGTCAAACGGACCACCGCCGGTTTTCCGTCGCTGTCTTGCGACATCGGGACACAGCCGGCCTTCGCGCCCTGTAGATCGGGCCGCTCCGGCATTATGTTAACAACTCAAAGCGAGTCGACGATGGCCAAGGACTGTTGTAGGCATCCCGCCGGACAGATCTGCCCTGATCGGGGCCGCATTTCCGTATCGAAGGACTAGGGTGATGACTGCTGCTCTTCTGGCTGCGCGCGTCGAAAGCGCGGACGAACGCGAAGTCAAACCGGCGCTCTTGCGCGGCTGGCGGCGCAAATGCCCCAACTGCGGCGCAGGCCCGATGATGCGTGGTTACCTGCAGGTGCGTGAAAGCTGCCCCGTGTGCGGCGAAGAACTGCACCACCACCGCGCCGACGATGGCCCCGCCTACCTGACGATCCTGATCGTCGGGCATCTGCTGGCACCGATCCTGCTCTACAGTTTCGTGCGCTGGCGGCCAGATCCGATGATCATGGCCTCGGTTTTCTCGATCGGCACGGTGGCTCTGTCGCTGTTCCTTCTGCCCCGCCTGAAAGGCGCGCTTGTTGCCCTGCAATGGGCCAAGCGGATGCACGGCTTTGGCGCCCGCCACCGCGAGCCGCAGGCATGACCGATCAGATCCGCGCCGCCGCGACCATCATCCTTGCGCGCCACACGCAGGATGGTCCGGCGGTGCTGATGGGCCAGCGCGGCGCGGGGGCTGCGTTCATGCCAACAAAATACGTCTTTCCCGGCGGCGCGGTTGATCCCGAAGATCACGCCGCACCGGCAAGCGGGATGCTTGACCGCCAGTGCGCCGAACGGCTGGCGATGCTGTGCAATCCCGATGCGCCAAAGCCCGAGGCGCTCGTCCGCGCCGCCCTGCGCGAGATGGAAGAGGAGACCGGCCTCCGCCTCGGTCCCACCCCCGCCACCCTGCGCTTCGTCTTTCGCGCGATCACCCCGCCGGGCCGCCCGCGCCGCTTTGACGCCCGCTTCTTCCTGATGGACGCCACGGCCCTTGGCCCCGGGGCCGACGATTTCTCCGCCGCCTCGGGTGAACTTTCGCATCTTCACTGGATCGGCCTTGGCCCGGCACGGCGGCTTGACCTGCCATTCATCACCGAGGTCGTGCTGGCCGAGGTTGACGCCCTACTCGGCGGGCACGAACAGCCCGGCGTTCCGTTCTTCGACAATTCCACCGACGTGCCCGCGTTCCGCCGCATCGGCTGATCCGTCAGCATCCGTCTTGCGCACCGGCCAGATCGGGTGCGGCACCGGGTCCTTGGCGCGGAACAGGAACTGCCGGAAAATCTCGGCGTAGTCACGAAACACATAGCCATCGTTGCGCCGCAGGTAATGTTCGCGGTTCGCCCGATAAAGCTGCGGCAGCCGATACCACGCCACGCTTGGCTGCGAGTGGTGGACGGCGTGGAAATTGTTGTTCAAAAACAGCAGCGACAGCGGCCCCCGGCTTTCCACAACCACCGACCGCCCCCGCGCCGCCTCATGCGCGCGATGTTCCAGAAAGGTGCGGATCTTCAGCAGGCTCCAGCCCAGATAGGCCGCCAGCAAATAGGCCCAGACCGGCATCGACCCCACCGCCCACAGCCAGCCCAGAACCAGCGCCACACCCGGCACATGCAGCAGCCAGCCGAACGCCACCCGCCGGTTGCCCGCCCGGATCGCCCGCGTGTCATCGCGCAGCAAGGCCCAGATCGACAGCGCCGGGCCAAACGCCATACGCCCGGCCAGCGTGTTGTTGATCCGGTAGATCAGCTTTGACAGGGCCGACCGCCGCGCCCATTCCACCGGGTCGTGAAAGTTCGACTCAGGGTCGTCGTAGGGGTCGGTCAGATTCGGATCGAAATGGTGCTGGATGTGCAGGTCCTTGAACCGCAGATAGGGCACGAACACCGTCAGGCCGGGAAACACCGTCGCCTCCGACAGCCGCTGCGACCGGAACGGATGGCCGTGCAACACCTCGTGCTGCAGCGAGGAAAACTGTGCGATGGCAAGGGTCGCTGCGATCAGGCCCAGCGCCGGCATCGCGTTCCACAGCGCCGTTGTCGCCACCATCCACAAAAGATACGTTGCGGCCAGAAGCAACAGGGTTGGCCATTCGACGGGCGGACGTGCAGGCTTCAAGATATCCTCGGGTGTTACCAAGCGAGCTTTAGCATCTGGCCCGCTTGGCGAGAATCCCAAAGATTGGCAACAAAACCTCTCAGTTGTTGTGTATAATCACCAAATGGCTGAAAGAATCGACAAACGCGATCGCTCGACGATCTTCCGCGTCCGGCTGGCCGAGGCGATGGCTGCGCGTGGCGTCACGCAATCCGCCCTTGCCCGCCAAACCGGGGTGGACAGGTCCACGATTTCGGCCCTTCTGTCCTATGACGTGCGCCTGCCAAACGCCCAGTTGGCGGCCGATTGCGCCAGCGCGCTTGGCGTCAGTGCCGACTGGCTGCTTGGCCTGTCCACCCGGCCCGAACCGATCGCCGACCTTCTCGCCACCTCGATGACGATGACCGAAGCGCCGCGCGCCCTGATCGACGAGACGATCTTCGCCTGGCACCGCGAGGCGGCGGGCTACAAGATCCGCCACGTTCCGGCCACCCTGCCCGACATGCTGAAAACCCGGGCGATGGTAGAGTGGGAATATTCGCCGCAACTTGGCCGCACCGCCGAACAGGCCTTTGGCGCGTTCGAGGACCGTCTGGCCTGGATGCGCGGTGCAAGGTCCGATTACGAGATTGCGCTGCCAATCCATGAACTTCAGGCCTTCGCCACCGCGACCGGCTACTACGACGGCCTGCCCGCCGATGTCCGCACCGAACAGTTGCAGCGCCTGATTTCGCTTTGCGACCAGCTTTACCCCTCGCTCCGCATCTGTCTTTTCGATGCGCGGCGGGTGTTTTCGGCCCCGGTCACGGTGTTCGGCCCGCTGCTTGCTGTGATCTACCTTGGCCGCCACTATCTTGCGTTCCGCGACAGCGCGCGGGTCGAGACGATCACCCAGCATTTCGACGGTCTGGTCCGCGAGGCCGAGGTTGGCGCGCGCCAGATGGTCGGCCACCTGACCGGTCTTTTGCAGCAAGTGCGCTAGATCAGACCGGCCCCAATGCGTCCGCCCGGTAGCCGTTGAATTCAAAGATGTCGTGCGCGGCGGTCAGCCGGTCAGACGGCACCTGCCCGCGGTCCAGCACAAAGCCGAACCGGCCCGACGGCGTGCCAACCGCTAGGGTGCGGTAGCCGCTGTCAACCCACAGCACCCACCAGTTTTCCATCCCCGGCACCGCCAGCCTGCCTTGGCCCAGCGCGCCGATACGGCCGGAAACCGGCACCATCCGCCCGCGCAGGCAAAGCTGGCCGTTGACCGCAAGGTCGGCTCCGCTGCCGCTGAACTCCAACGCGCCGGGGCCACAGGTCGCCTTGGTTGTGGCGTCAAATGCCGCTGCCTGCACCCAGCGGCCTTCCAGCCGGCCCGGCTCGAAGGCTGCCACCGAATAGATCGGCGCCGCTGCATCGCGAAACGCCATGCCGCCCTTGCCACTTTGCTGGACGCACCCGCCCAGAGCCAGCGCCACCGCCACCGCCCCGATCACTCGATGCACAAGGTCACCCGCGCACCGTTGTCTTGCAAAATCTCGTTGCAACCCAGCAGCGGGTCGAACGGCGCGCAGGTGCCGGACCGTGCAAGACAGCGGCTTTCGCATTGCGATTCCTTGGTGCAGCTTTTGCCCGAATCCCTTGTGGCCTTCACGCAGGTGCGCGTGATCGAACTGCCAAGCTGCGTCCAGTTTCCGCCCTTCCGTTCGCACGCCAGTTGCGCATCAGATTTCGGCACGTCCGGCTCTGCCACCGGCTCGGCCTCGCTGGCAACCGGGTCCGGCGCGACCGTATCCACCGCGTCTGCAGGCTTTGCCGCAACCGGATCACTCGCCGCGTCTGCCGGGGTGGCCATAGCGTCCAGCGCGGTCACTTCGATCTCGCCGCCGGTGATCGCGTTGGCTGTCGGTTCGTCCAGTCGCCGTCGTCCCCGTCTGGCACGCGGCCAGCGCCAGACAGGCAGCCATCAGCACGGCAGAAAAGGTGAAACGCGGCATCAGCCCTCCGGGGTTGTGGACAGAAGTGCCTTGAACCCCCGCCCGCTGCAAGCTCTGTCAGTAAGGCGCGGGGAAGGCTCGGTGGGTTTCCGCGAGGTCGGCCAGCACCTCGGCCCCCAGCACCAGGCCGGCCGCCCCCATGTTCACCTCCAGTTGCGCCAGCGACGTCGCCCCGATGATCGGGATCGTCGTGAAAGGCCGGCTGCGGCAGAACGCTATCGCCATCTGGCACGGGTCCAGCCCATGCCGCGCCGCCACGCCAAGATAGGCCGCGACCGCCGCCGATACCCGCGCCGTCATCCGCCCGCCCAGATCCGGCGTGAACGTGCGCCGCGTTCCCTCAGGCACCACCCCGCCCGCATATTTGCCCGACAGCAACCCGCAAGCCAAGGGCGAGAACGCCAAAAGCGGCATGTCTTCCGCCACGCTGAACTCCGCCCAGTCGGTGTCAAACTGGCGGCACAGAAGCGAGTATTCGTTCTGCACGCTGCCCATCGCCGGCAACCCCAGCGTTTCGGCCAGATGCAGCCAGCGCGCCGCGCCCCAGACGCTTTCGTTCGACAGGCCGATGGCGCGGATCTTGCCTTCCGCGACCAGCGCCTGCGCGGTGGTCAGCACATCTGTCATCTGCGCGGTTTCCGCCGCCTTGTCGGTGCCGGTCGGCGCGTAGGTCCACATCTGGCGGAAGTGATAGCTGCCCCGGTTTGGCCAGTGCAGTTGGTAAAGGTCGATGTAATCGGTCTGCAACCGCCGCAGCGACCCTTCGACCGCCGCGCGCATCGTGGCGCCGGTGATCGGCTGGCCAGGGCGCACGATCGCGCCCTTCCCTGTAATCTTGGTCGCGATCTGCAACCGCTCGCGCCCGCCCCGCGATGCCAGCCACGTCCCGATGATTGCCTCGGTCCCGCCGACCGTCTCGGCCTTTACCGGGTTGGTCGGATACATCTCGGCGGTGTCCCAGAAGGTGATCCCCCGATCCACCGCCGCATCCGCCTGCGCATGGCCCTCGCCTTCGGTGTTCTGGCTACCCCATGTCATCGTTCCAAGGCAAAGTTCGGAAACCGTCAGGCCGGTTTTCCCAAGGCGAAGCTTTTGCATGTGATCTCCGTGATGTGCCGCCCCTGTCTAACGGCAAAGCCCGGCAAGGCAAAGACACGGCAAAGCCGATTGAGAACTTTTCATGAACATACTACCCTTCCCACCATGAGTCTGCCGATTCACGATCTTTCCAGCCGCAGCCCGCACCTCTGGCAACCCCTTGCCGGAGGGCTGTCGCTGCAGCGTGGCCGGGTGCATGAATTCTGCGGCCCGGCCCGCATCACGCTGGCCGCGCTCCTCATGGCGAAAACTCAGGGCGTGGTGATCTGGGTGCATCCGGGCTGGACGTCGGAATGGCTCAATCCCAGTGGCCTGTGCAGCCTTGCCGACCCTGCCCGTCTGATCTTCCTGCGCGCCACGCGCGAGGACGACATCCTCTGGGCGGGCGAAGAGGCGCTGCGGTCGGGCGCGGCCCCCCTTGTGGTGATGGATCTCGACACCCCGCCCGCGCTCACCCCCGTCCGCCGCCTGCATCTGGCCGCCGAGGCGGGGGCCGCCGCCGCCCGCAACGACACTGGCCTGCCGCCGCTTGGGGTCATGCTTCTGGCGGAACAGGGCGGCGCGCAGGGCGCCGAAAGCCGCTGGCACGCCGCCCCCGCGCCCGGCAGCGGCCTTCTTGCCGATCCGCAGCGCGCCTGGACGCTGACCCGCCTGCGCGCGCGGATGGAAATGCCCGCCCAGTGGCGGCTCATGCGCGGCGCGAATGGCACCGAAACGCTGACGCCGCAGCCCTTCGCCGCGCACAACACGGCAACATGATTTCGCGCAAACACCGCTGCATGATAAGCTTGGCGCAACAAAAGGTGGCACCGATGGCGCGAACGATCCTCTCCACTCTCTTCGCGGCCCTGCTGATCCCCGGCCCGCTGATGGCGGCCCCGGTCGCTTACCTTCTTGACCACGCCGCCTCCACCGTCGCCTTCGAGACGGCCTTCGGACCCGATCTCATCACCGGAACCATCCCGCTTGATATCGCCGACCTGACCCTTGATTTCGACAGCGTGGCGAACTGCACCGTCGCCGTGCAGCTTGACGTATCGGGGGCCGAGGCCAGCTTTCCCTTCGCCGCGCAGGCACTGAAGGGGCCGAAGGTGCTGGATGCAGCCGCGCATCCGAAGATGATTTTCAAAAGCACCGCCGTAAAAGCCAGCGGAGAGGGGGCTACCGTCGCAGGCAACCTTACCATCCGGGGCGTGACCCGCCCCGTCACCCTTGCCGCCGAAATCTTCCGCCAGAAAGGCACCGTCGAAGGCGACCGCAGCCGCCTGACCGTGCGCCTGACCGGCAAGGTCAACCGCAGCGATTTTGGCGCAACCGGCTGGTCCGACATGGTCGATGACGAGGTGCGCATCATCATCACCGCCCGGATCGAGGCCAAGGGCTGACATGGCTCTGCGCAATACGCCGGACAGCTTTGGCCTTGTAACGCGCCTTCTGCACTGGACCACCGCGCTTCTGGTTCTCGTCATGCTGTCGCTTGGCCTGCGCATCGCCGACATGGAACCGGGCCTGGCCAACCTCTGGCTTTACGGGTTGCACAAGACGCTTGGTCTCACCGTGCTGGGCCTGATCCTCGTCAGGATCGGCTGGCACGTCGCCAGCCCGGTGCCAAAACCCATCGGCGGGCCGGGCTGGGACCATGTGGCTGCACGGGCGGGGCACATCGCCTTCTACCTCCTCCTCATCGGCATCCCGCTCAGCGGCTGGGCGGGCAGTTCGGCCACCGGCATCGACGTGATGTTCGCCGACCGCTGGGTGGTGCCGCCCATCGCTGCGGTGTCCGAAGCGGGCGAGGCGTTCTGGTTCCGCCTGCACGACATCCAGACCAAACTTCTGATCGGCCTCATCATCGTGCATGGCCTCGCGGCGCTAAAGCGGGAAACAGCCGGCGATGGCACGCTGACCCGCATGATCCGTGGCCGGACCAAAGACTGAAGGCGAAATCGGCAGCTTCCTTGCGCCATATCAAGGCCGCGCTGCCAGACACGTGCCATACGTTTGCCATACCAAAACTGGCAAGGAGAAATGGCACATGGAAATCATGTTTCACGACAGGACCGCGCTGGTCACCGGTGCAGGGTCCGGCATCGGTGAGGCTGTCGCCAAGGGTCTCGCGGCCAGCGGCGCGCGAGTGCTGGTGCAAGACCTGAACCTTGCGGCGGCCAGCCGCGTCGCCAATGACATCGCCGCAACCGGTGGTCTCGCCAAGGCCGCAGGCGGCGATGTTTCCGATCCGGCAGCGGTTGAAGGGCTCGTCGCGCAGGCGGTTGACTGGGGCAGCGGATTGCACCTTCTGGTCAACAACGCAGGCATCGCCGGCCCTTCGGCTCCGGTCGGCGAGTATCCCTTAGATGGTTGGAATCATGTGATAAACGTCAACCTGAACGCGGTGTTCTACGGCATGCGCTACGCCATTCCGGCAATGCTGCAAGCCGGCGGCGGGGCCATCGTCAACATGGCGTCGATCCTCGGCAGCGTCGGTTTTGCGAACGCCGCGGCCTATACATCGGCCAAGCACGCACTGCTTGGCCTGACCCGTGCGGCAGCGCTGGAATACTCTGCCAAGGGCATCCGGGTGAACGCCATTGGCCCCGGCTTCATCGAAACCCCCCTGCTTTCCGCCCTCCCCCCCGGCGCCAAAGAGGCCCTGATAACAGCCCACCCCATCGGCCGCCTCGGCCGCCCGGACGAGGTCGCCGACCTCACCCAATACCTCCTCTCCGACAAAGCCAGTTTCATCACCGGCTCCTACCACCTCGTCGACGGCGGCTACTGCGCACAGTAGCACTCAAGGTCCGCTCTGGCCCTTCGTCCGGTCGCGCGTTACAAGCGCGCGGACCGGGACGAAAGGCACGCAAATGGCACGGATTCTCATCACTTCCGCGATCCCCTATATCAACGGGATCAAGCACTTGGGCAACCTCGTCGGCAGCCAACTGCCCGCCGACCTGTACGCCCGATTCTGCCGCGCCCAAGGCCACGAGGTGATGTTCATCTGCGCCACTGATGAACACGGCACGCCCGCCGAACTGGCTGCTGCAAAGGCCGGCAAACCGGTCGAAGACTACTGCGCCGAAATGCATCAGGTGCAGAAGGATCTGGCCGCCGGGTTCCGCCTGTCGTTCGATCATTTCGGCCGGTCTTCCAGCCAGCGCAACCACAAGCTCACCCAACATTTCGCCGGCAAACTGGCCGAAAACGGGCTGATCGAAGAGGTCAGCGAAAAGCAGGTCTTTTCGATCGACGACAACCGCTTCCTGCCCGACCGCTACATCACCGGCACCTGCCCGAACTGCGGCTACACTGCCGCCCGTGGCGATCAGTGCGAAAACTGCACCAAGCAGCTTGACCCGACCGACCTGATCGACGCGCGGTCCTCGATCTCGGGATCAAAAAATCTGGAAGTGCGCGAAACCAAACACCTTTATCTCAAGCAGCGCGCGTTGCGCGACCGGCTCGAAGCCTGGATCGACAGCAAGACCGACTGGCCGATCCTCACCACTTCGATCGCAAAGAAATGGCTGAACGATGGCGACGGCTTGCAAGACCGCGGCATCACCCGTGACCTGCACTGGGGCGTTCCGGTCAAGAAGGGCGACGCGGATTGGCCGGGCATGGAAGGCAAGGTCTTCTATGTCTGGTTCGACGCACCGATCGAATATATCGCCTGTACCGCCGAATGGGCTGACGCGCACGCAAAGCCGGAAAGTGCATGGGAACGCTGGTGGCGCACCGACAAAGGCGCATCTGATGTTCGCTATGTGCAATTCATGGGCAAGGACAACGTGCCGTTCCACACCCTCAGCTTTCCGGCCACGATCATGGGATCGGGCGAGCCGTGGAAGCTGGTCGACTACATCAAGTCGTTCAATTACCTGAATTACGACGGCGGCCAGTTCTCGACCAGCCAGGGACGTGGTGTGTTCATGGATCAGGCGCTTTCGATCCTGCCCGCCGATTACTGGCGCTGGTGGCTTTTGTCGCACGCACCGGAAAGCAGTGACAGCGAGTTTACCTGGGAAAACTTCCAGACCTCGGTGAACAAGGATCTTGCCGACGTGCTTGGCAATCTTGTCAGCCGCGTCACAAAATTCGCCACATCGAAGTTCGGCGCGACCATCCCACCGGGCGGAGAGTTCGGGCCGATGGAGACAGCCCTCATTGCCGATCTTGGCAGCCGCATTTCCGCCTATGCCGACCTCATGCACGCCATGGAAGTTCGCAAGGCCGCTGCCGAGCTTCGCGCGATATGGGTGATTGGCAACGAGTATCTGCAGGCCTCGGCGCCTTGGACCGCCGTGAAGACCGATCCAGATCGCGCCGAGGCGATTGTCCGGCTGGCGCTGAACCTCATCCGCGTCTACGCTATTCTGTCGCAACCGTTCATCCCAACGGCCGCCGAAGCGATGATGTCCGCGCTGAACAGTGACGACTGGACCTGGCCCGACGACATCTCTGTGGCCATGCGCAAGCTGCCCGAAGGGCACGCATTCAACATCCCTGAAAACCTGTTCCGCAAGATCACCGATGAAGAGCGTTTGGATTGGCAAACGCGCTTTTCGGGGGTTCGGACCTGAGGGGCGATCCGATCGCGCAAGGTCGCGACTCTCAGGCTGGAAGAACAATGGCCGTCAAAGTTTGCCCAAGAGGCAAAATCTTGAGATGTTATTCCGGAAAATATGCATAAACCGGGCCGAAATTCCGCCTACACGCGGAAGATGAGAAGACAGGGTTCAAAGCTCGGTGATAACGTCTGTGGATCGGACCCGAGTCGCTGCCACGCAAAGGAGAGCCCGAAATGCCGCACACGCTGCGCTCCAAAGCAACTTCATCCCGTAGTGTTTACTCCGTTGCCTTGTTTCTGTTGGTGTATGTTGGCGTCCTGACCGTCGTATTCGCCCCAAGGGATGTCTTCGTCGCCCAGTCTCGCACCGAGATGCGACAGTCAGACTAAAGCGCCGAAAGCCCGCGACACCGCGCTGATCAACGCATCGTCGGATGGGCATTGTTGCAGAACTCTGGCGATGGAGGATTCACATCGTGAAACCATGCGGTTAGGCGGTCCGCATGAGCAAGCCATCACCCGCCCGCTACCGCACGACGAACTGGTCCAGCTACACGGCTTTGCTGCGCAAGCGCGTGTCACTGCTGATCTGGCTGGACAAGGAGATGAACTGGCTCGCGCCGCGTGACGGCGGCCCCGGTCGACCTGCAGTGTTCTCGGATGCAGCGGTGCAGTTCTGTCTGACGATCAAGGTTCTGTTCAAGCGGCCGCTTAGGCAAACGACCGGGATGGTGGCCAGCTTGCTCAAGAGGGTGGACCTGGATTGGGCGGTGTCCCCGCGTACGTCGATGACGTAGCCACACGACCTCTCAGCGGACCGCTGGAAGGTGATGGGGCGACCCTTTCCCTTCAAGCGCAGGTAGATGCTGACCGCCTCTGAGAGCTTCACGCTGGCCGCTACAGCCGCCGCAGATGCCATCGGCAGAGCGGAATGGACCAAGCCAGTGTTTCCTGCCATGCGGAGCATGTGCTTCCCCGGCAGATCGCTGTCGCTGATCCTGAGGTGATACCAATACTCGACCAGCTTCTGGGCAGCCCTGACGGCACGGGAAGCCGCCACAGTTACCGACCTTGTTCGCAGGGAGTAGGAGATTTTTGGGGACGTGTAGTGGTGCCGAAGGTCATTCGGAACGCGTCTGATGAAGTAGTAGACCCCGTCTTTCACAAATGAGTGGGGTGCAGCTTTGTTCTCCGCCATGTTTTACGCTCGCCCTATCCAAGGACAAAGCTGAGGCTATTCAAGGGCTTGGCGGTGAAGGTGGTGCCCAGAGCCGGAATCGAACCAGCGACACGCGGATTTTCAATCCGCTGCTCTACCAACTGAGCTATCTGGGCACCGTTGCGTCCGGGGTCTTTTCCGGAAGTTCGGGCGTGATACTGGACGGCGCTTGGGCTGTCCAGAGGGAAACCGCGTCTCAGTGGGGCTTTGGCCGCTCTTCGCTTTCGTCGTCGATGCCTGGCTCGGCCGGTTCGCCGGGAACGCGGTAGCTCTCGTTCAACCAGCGGCCCAGATCGACGTCTGCGCAGCGGCGCGAGCAGAACGGCTTGACCTTCAGGTCCGTTGGCTTGCCACAAACCGGGCAGGTCATCCCAGAACCTCGGCCAAAGGCAGGCGGTCGCGCTTGCGGATCAGTTCGTAAAGGCCAATTGCTGTCCAGCCGGCAAGGTTGATCTCGGCCTCGCCCTTGAACGCGGCCTTGAGGACCTGATCCAGAATACTGCGGTCACGCTTCGGCATCGGGGCGAAGTCGGCCACCACCTGCCCGCCAAGGCCGCGCAGGCGCAACTGCCGCGGCAGATCACGCGCGGCAGCGATGTTGATTTTCAGACTGGCCGCTGGCGAGGTGTCCGGCCCGGTGTTTACGTCGATTGCCACAAGCGCACGAGTGGGCTCGATCATCATGTGGCCGCCGCCCGGAAGACCGACCCGTGGGTCCAGAAGCGCGTCGATCATCTCCAGCACGCCGTGATCGGCAAATCCGCCGGCGTCGGTGATCATCTCGTCAATAGGTGGGTCCAGCCATTCGCGAAAGGCGATGTCATGCGCATCAGGACCGTCGACCAGCAATTCCGGCCCGCCTGCCAGGTCGGCAAGGACAGCCTCGGCCAGACCGCGCATGGCGGCCACATCCTCGGCGATAGCGGCTTCTTCGGCATCAGCGCAGCCGGAGCGAAGGATCAGGCCCAGCGTTTCCGCTGCATCTGCCATCTGGTCGCTTGCGATGGCGGTCAGATCGGCGCGGAGGTCCTCGTCCTTGATCCGGCGCGAGATGTTCAGGCCCGGGGCGTCGGGCGTGACGATCGCGAATCGCGATTTGAACAAAAGCCGTGCCGACACGGGCGTGGCTTTGCCAAGTTCGGTTGGCCCGGTCACCTGAACCAGCAGGCGCTGGCCGGGGGAGATGCCCGAGATCTGGCGCAGAAAGCCGGAACCGTGCGGAAGTTTGACGAAAATGCCGCCCTGGCCCTTGACTGGCCGGTCAGCGATAGCGCGGTAGATGGCACCGGGCACCGGCGTATCATCGGTTGGATCAACGACCAGATCTTCCAGTCGCCCGTCAACCAGCAAGGCGGCTGCGTTGCGCCCGCCGATCTGGTCGAGAATGATTGTGCGGCCTATCATGTCTGCCTCCACAGTGGGTAACCCGCAGCTTGCAGAAGGCTTGCCGTTTCAGCCAGCGGCAGGCCGACCATGCCGGTAAAACTGCCGCTGATCCACGGAATGAAGGCGCCAGCAGCGCCCTGAATGCCGTATCCGCCGGCCTTGCCGTGCCATTCGCCGCTGGCGAGATATGCGTTCAGTTCAAGGTCTGACAGGCGTTTCATCTTGACCGCGCTTTCGCTTTCCCGCGTCCAGATCTGTGCTCCACGCCGGACCGCAATTGCCGTGATGACCTGGTGTCGCCTGCCGCCAAGTGCAGTCAGGAACGCGGCAGCCTCGCCGGCGTCCGCAGGCTTGCCAAGGATGCGGCGGCCAAGCGCGACTGTCGTGTCGGCGGCAAGGATTATATCGTCGGAGTCAGCGTCAACCGCGATGGCCTTTTCGCGCGCCAGGCGGACACAATACGCGCGCGGGTGTTCGCCCCGGCGCGGCGTCTCGTCTATGTCGGGGGGAAGGATCGCGTCGGGCTCGACCCCGATCTGCGCCAGCAATTCCTTGCGGCGCGGGCTGCCTGATCCCAGGATGAAGCGCACGAGTTATTTGAAGCGGTAGTTGATGCGGCCCTTCGACAGGTCGTAAGGCGTCATTTCCACCTGAACCTTGTCGCCTGCCAGAACGCGGATGCGGTTCTTGCGCATCTTGCCTGCCATTACCGCGATCAACTCATGGCCATTTTCGAGTTCGACCTTGAATGTCGCGTTGGGCAGGAGTTCCTTCACGACACCGGGGAATTCGAGAATGTCTTCCTTGGCCATGGTCTCTCCAATAAGGGTTTCGCCCGCGGTTGAGCGCGGACATCCGGAAGGGCGTATGCGCCCGGTCAGCGGGGTTTTCAAGCGGAATCTTGCGAGCGCGCCGGAGGCCTGCAGCCTTGGTCTGTTCAGATCGCCCGCATCCAGAACTGAAGGGCCTTTTCCGTCTCGGCAGTTGCGCCGAGGTCGCGCCAACTGAAATGCGCCAGCACGCCCGGCAAAGGCAGGTAACCGCGGCCAAGCCAGAAGGCATCATTGGTGCGGGCGTTTGAAGGCTTTGCCGGATGGTCGTCGGGGCGGACGACCGAGGCGAAGGCTACGTGGGTGCGGGTCATCTTGCGGGCGTGGGCTTCACGCAGGTCGATGAAGCGGTGGCCAAGGCCGATGCCGCGGTAGTCGGGCAGCAGGACCGATTCCGCGCCGTAGAGGATGGACGTAACCGGCAGCCCGATGGCACGAAGGGGGGCGGCAAAGGCGTCGGCGTGATCCTCCATCAGCGTGGAGGTAGAGGCGCCGACGAGGCGGCCGTTGTGGAAAGCGCCGACCAAAAGCGCGCCGGGATTGTCTCGGTAGGTGTCGAGATACTGGCGTTCGTAATCCAGCGTGCCGTCGTAGAGGTAGGGCCAGTCGCGGAAGATCGTGATGCGAAGTTGGGCGACGCCGTCGAGGGCGGCTTCGAGGTCTGGGCCGGTGAGGGCGCGGACGTCGATGTCGTCGATGTTCATCCCGAGACCTGCCGGACCCAGTCGTTCAGGTTGTAGAAGGTGGTGATGCGGGAAATCCTGCCGCCGCGCACCTCGAAGAAGGCACCGGCGGGGAGGGTGTAGGTCTGGCCCTTGGCTTCGGGCAGGCCGCGATCGGTTTGCAGGTAGGTGCCGCGGACGATGAATTCGGCGGCGGCGCGGGTGCCGTCGTCGGTGGCGAACAGGATCATGTCGGTGAGGGTCTCGCGGTAGCTGGTGCCCATGTGGCTGCAAAACTCGGCGAACTTTTCGCGCCCGATCCGGGGGGTGCCTTCGTTGACGCGGTGTTCGAGGTCGTCGGTCAGGCAGGCGAGCATGGCGTCGGGGGTGCCTGCGTTGAAGGCGTCGTAGTAGCGGCGGATGAGGGCGAGGGTTTCGGCGCGCGGCATGGGGCTTCCCTGAAGGTTTGGGTGAGATTAGCCGGGCGGGCCGGGGTTTCCAAGGTGGGTGTGTCCCACGGTGGGACACTTGGGTGAATCATACAAATTCAATGTGTTAGACCGCCCATTCAGGAATTGTTAACCTTTGGCGAGTGGTTCCCCTCCCCTCTCCCTCCCCCACGAGGGGGAGGGGAGCGACGTATGGCCTGTGGCGCGCGGGTCAGAGGGCGGCGGCGATGGTGTCGGTGATCGGCGTCGTCGGGCGGCCGATCAGGCGCGCGAGGGCGTGACTGTCATCGTAAAGCGCACCTTCACCGGCGTGGACGTCGCTGTCGGCAAAGATGTCGGCGGCCGCTTGCGGCAGGCCAAAGCCGGCAAGGGCGCTGGCATAGTCGGCAGCCGGCAAGTTCACGAAGGCGACAGGCTTGCCCGCCGCCTGCGCGACGGCAGCGGCGAAATCGGCGCCGGTATGGGCGGTGTCGCCCGCCAGTTCGTAGACCTTGCCCGAGTGGGCCGCATCTATGGCTGTAACGGCGATCGCCTCGGCGTAGTCCTTGCGGGCGGCGGAGGACACGCGGCCTTCGCCCGCCGCCCCGATCATCGCGCCGTGCTGGATGGCGGCACCAAGCGCGCCGGTGTAGTTTTCGGTGTACCAGCCGTTGCGCAGGATCGTCGTGGCAAGGCCGCTGGATTTCAGCGCAGCTTCGGTGGCGATGTGATCTTGCGCGAGGATCATCGGGTTCGCCTCACCCCTGAGAATCGAGGTGTAGACGATACGGCCGACGCCTGCGGCCTTGGCCGCGTCGATGACGCGGCGGTGCTGGCCGGCGCGGTCGTTGAAATCGCTGGAGGAAATCAAGACGAGCGTGTCGACGCCTTTTAGCGCGGCGGGGTCGGCGCTGGTGTAATCGAAGGCGCGCGCCTCGACGCCCAGATCGGCGGCCTTGGCCGGGCTGCGGGCCAGCGCGATGGGCGCGGCACCCCGCGCCTTGAGGGCGGCGATGGCGAGGCGGCCGAGGTGGCCTGTGGCTCCGGTGATGGCGATGGTCATTGGTCTCTCCCGTTGGTTGACGAGGCAGAGATACGGGGTATACTTACGGTAAGGAAGTACGCACAAATTTGTTAGTATACCGAAAGGCTGCACATCATGATGGACCGGACCGCACAGGACCTGCTGGAGGGCTGGAATCTGGGGAACGTGATGGCGGCGGATTGCCCGTCACGCGCGATCCTCAGTCATCTGACGAACCGATGGGGGACGCTGGTGATGGTTGCGCTGGCGACCGGGCCGCACCGGTTTGCCGGGCTCAGACGCAAGGTCGGCGGCGTCAGCGAGCGGATGCTGAGCCAGACTCTGAAGGATCTGGAAGCGGATGGCTTCGTGCTGCGCACCGCGCATCAGGTGGTGCCGCCGCATGTGGATTATGAGCTGACACCGCTTGGGCGCGAGGCCGCGACGCATGTGGTGGCGCTGGTCGGGTGGATCGAAGGCGCGCTGCCGGAGATCATGGCGGGCAAGATCGCGCTGGCGGCGGAGTGAATGCGGGACGGAGGGGAGCGTCTGACCGCCGGGTGGGCGCTGCAACGGCAGTATTGGGCGGTTTATGGGGTAGACCCTTCCGCTGTGGTTCTGCTGGTTAGGGTGCAAAAGCGCCCGCCCGAGGGTGCGGTCGGGCGCTGCCCGGCGGGCTTCGCCCTTGGGTCCGGGCGAAGGAAGGCCGGGCGGTAAATGGCTCTCGCGATTGCGGGCTTAGGTGTCAGCCTCTTGCGTGGGGGGGCCGAACCTTGCCAGCATCCGGTCGCGGATCTGGTCACGCGCCTGACGGTAGGCGGAGAGTTTGGCGTCGCGGGTTTCGCCAAGGCCGGTGGGGTCAAGGATCGGCCAGTATTCGATGTCGAGGTGGTGGTAGCGGGTAAGCTCCAGCGCCATGCGCTGCGAGGCGGGACTTAGGGCGACGATCAGGTCGAACTGGCTGAGGTCATCGCCCCATTCCTGCATCTCCTCGAACGAGCGGGAGCGGTGGCGGCTGAGTTCGATGCCAAGTTCCTGGCACACGGCAACGGAAAAGCCGTCAACCTCCATGTCGTTCTTGACGCCAGCGGACTGGACGTAGGCGCGCTGGCCATACATCAGCTTCATCAACCCTTCGGCCATTGGCGAGCGGACGGCGTTGTGATCGCAACAAAACAGCACCGACTGGGGGAAATCGGCCAAGGTCAGCCCCAGTGCAGGACGCAGATCAGGGTGAAAAGGCGGCGCGCGGTGTCGGTATCGACATCGGCCTTGCCTTCCAGCCGTTCGCGCAGGATCGAGGCGCCTTCGTTGTGGATGCCGCGGCGGGCCATGTCGATCGCCTCGATCTGGCTGGGCGGCAGGCGTTTCACCGCGTCGAAGTAATTCTCGCAGATCTGGAAGTAGTCTTTCACCACCTGCCGGAACGGGCCGAGGGACAGGTGAAACTCGGCCGCGCGTTCGCCGTCTTCGGTGGCGATGTCAAACACCAGACGGCCTTCACGGATGGCGAGGCGGACGCGGTAGGGGCCTTCGGGATGCACGCGGTCAGGCTTTTTCGGCAGGCCGAAGACGTTGTCTTCCAGAAGGTCGTAGATCGCGACGCGGCGTTCCTGTTCGATATCGGGGGTCGGGCGCACCAGCCCTTTTTCGTCAATGTCGATGTGGCAGATGCGGTTGGTCATGGCCTTGTCCCCCGGCGGCTTTGCCCTCATGCCCGAGCGGGCGGCGGTCGGTCAAGGCTTGGTTCTGGGGATCGGGGGCAGTGGTCGTGCATCAAGGCCGGCGAAGGGATCGGCCCAGGCCGGGAGGGTGTTCAATCGCGCGGCCCAGGCGGCGATGGCGGGGTGGTCGGCGATGGGCAGGCCGGCGATGTCGTTGAAGGGCAGGAAGGTCGCCATGCGGAAGTCGGCGTAGCTGGGGTGGGTGCCGGTGAGCCAGTCATTGCGGGACAGGTGGGCGTTCAGGATGGCGGCGGCTTCGGTGAACATCGCAAGGCCTGCGGTGATCTTGGCATGGTCGATCGGGCCGAGGTGGTAGCGTTGCTTGGTGCCGCGTTCGAAATGCACCATGTCGCAGGCGCGGACGAAGGTTTCCTTGCCCCAGCTGATCCAGCGGATCATGTCGGTCTGGTCCCTGCCCTGGCGCCAGAAATCGGAGGCGGCAAGCTGCGACAGGCGGCAGGCGATGGCGTCGGTTTCCCACAGCGGTTGGCCGTCTTCGACGAGGATCGGGATGCGCTGGGTGGGGTTCAGGGCAAGGAAGCGGGCGGCGTGGTCGGGGTGGAAGGGGGCGGCCCATTCGTAGGTGACGGGGGCGTTGAGGTGGCGCGCGACGGCGACCGCAAGGCGGGGATTGGGGTTGCGGGAATGGTAGAGCGTTGTGGTCATGGTAGCCCCCTGCCCCGACCAGGGTGGCCGACAGCGGCGGCGATGTCACGGCAAAACGTCAGCCGTTCAGTCGGTTCAGCCGGGCGCGGACAGAGAGGCTGTGGGCCTGCAACCTTTCCGATTGGGCAAGGCGTTCGGCGGCGGGGCCGATGGCTTTCAGCGCCTCGGGGGTCATTTTCGCGAGGGTGGTTCGTTTCATGAAGTCGAGGGTGGAGAGGCCGGAGGAAAAGCGGGCGGAACGGGCGGTGGGAAGGACGTGGTTCGGGCCGCCGATATAGTCGCCGATGGCTTCGGGGGTGTAGGCACCAAGGAAGATCGCGCCCGCGTGGCGGATCTTGTGGCTGAGGGCGTCGGGGTCGGCCACGAGAAGCTCGAGGTGTTCGGGGGCGATGCGGTCGGAGAGGGCGGCGGCTTCGTCGAGAGTGCGGACGGTGATCACCGCGCCATTGTCACGCCACGAGGCACCCGCGATGGCCCGGCGGTCGAGGGTTTCAAGGTGCGCTTCGACGGCGCGGGCGACGGCTTGGCCCAAGGCCGCATCGGTGGTGATGAGGATGGATTGGGCCGAGGCGTCGTGTTCGGCCTGGGAGAGGAGGTCGAGGGCGATCCAGTCGGGGTCGTTGTCGGCGTCGGCGATGACAAGGATCTCGGAGGGTCCGGCGATCATGTCGATGCCGACACGGCCGAACACGCGGCGTTTGGCGGCCGCCACATAGGCGTTGCCGGGGCCGGTGATCTTGTCGACCGGGGCGATGGTTTCGGTGCCGTAGGCCAGTGCCGCCACGGCCTGCGCGCCGCCGATGCGGTAGACGGTGTCGACCCCGGCGATGCGCGCGGCGAGGAGGACGAGGGGGTTCACAAGGCCGTCCGGTGTCGGGCATGTGATGACGAGGCGTTCGACACCGGCGACGCGGGCCGGAATGGCGTTCATCAGGACCGAGGAGGGGTAGGAGGCGGTGCCTCCGGGGACGTAGAGGCCTGCGGCCGATACCGGCGTCCAGCGCCAGCCGAGGGTGGCCCCGGCGGCATCGGTCCAGCTTTCGTCCTGCGGTTTCTGGCGTTTGTGGTAGGCGCGGATTCGGTCTGCGGCGAGTTCCAGCGCGGCGCGGTCTTCGGCGCTGACCTTGGCGATTTCGGCGTTGATTTCGGCCTTGGAAAAGGCCAGCGTTTCGGGGGTGAGGGTCAGCCGGTCGAAGCGGGCGGTAAGGTCGACGACCGCCTGATCGCCACGGGTGCGGACATCGGCGATGATGCTGGCGACGGCCTGATCGACATCTTCGGCCTCTTCGCGTTTTTGCCCGAGGAGGGTCTGAAAGGCGACCTCGAAGCCTGCATCGGAGGAACTGAGGAAAACGGGCATCGGCGGCACCTTTCGCGGGATGGGGCCCAGATAGCGCGGGAGGGCCGAGGGCTCAAGGCAGGATGGGCGGCACGGATTGGCGCGGAGCCCTTGTGGGCTGCGGTCCGCGAGACGCGAAGGCCGCGTCAGTCGTGAGTTGGAACCTTGCCCGAGGGCGCGCGGTAAGGGCGGGTCACGTCTTCGAGCCGCACTTCCAGCGCCTCGACATCCAGTGCCAGTGCGCCGTCGCCCGCGAGCGTGAGGGTAAGGCGACCTGTGCCGTCTTCACCCGGCGCAAAGTCGAGCGACAGGAGCGACAGGACGAGATCCTTGTCGGCCCGGTCAAAGCCAAAGGTCTGCACCTTGAGCACGTCTTCGACCACGAGGACCGAGCGGACTCGTTCGTAGGCGCGGCCCACCCGTTCCGCCTCGACCCGGTCTTCCCAGCGGAAGCGGTTCAGCATCAGGGCGAAACGGCGGCGCTTTGCATCATGCTGCATTTCGGTGACGGGCAGGACGGCATCCTGCGCCAGCGTGGAAATCACGCGAAGATCATCGGCATCGACCGCCACCAGATGCAGCGGAGCCTCGCCGCCTTCTTCGAAGCGCGCGTCGGTCATGCTGCGATCCGCTCGATCTTGGCACCACAGGCGCGCAGCTTTTCCTCGACCCGTTCGTAGCCGCGATCAAGGTGATAGACGCGGGAGACGACGGTTTCGCCTTCGGCCGCAAGGCCTGCGAGAATGAGCGACACGCTGGCGCGCAGGTCGGTTGCCATGACGCGTGCGCCGCGCAGCTTGTCGACGCCGGTGACGGTGGCGGTGCCGCCGTGGACGTCGATCTTGGCACCCATGCGCAGCAGTTCGGGGGCGTGCATGAAGCGGTTTTCAAAGATCTTTTCTTCCAGCACCGAGGTGCCCTCGGCGGTGCAGAGAAGCGCCATCATCTGCGCCTGAAGATCGGTCGGGAAGCCGGGGAATGGTTCGGTGGTCACGTTGACGGCCTTCACGCGGCCGTTCTTGCGGCTGACCTTGAGGCCGCGATTGGTTTGGGTGACGGAGACCCCCGCCTCGTCCAGTTTCTCGGCAAAGGCTCCGACAAGTTCGAGCGTGCCGCCGAGGCATTCCACCTCGCCGCCGCAGATGGCGGGGACGAGCATATAGGTGCCAAGTTCGATCCGGTCGGTGACGACCGGGTGTGTCGCGCCGCCCAGACGGTCGGTGCCTTCGATGGTGATGATCGAGGTGCCTTCGCCGTCGATGTGCGCGCCCATGCGGCGCAGGCAGCGGGCGAGATCGACGATTTCCGGTTCGCGCGCGGCGTTCTTGAGGACGGTGGTGCCTTTGGCGAGGGTGGCGGCCATCAGCGCGTTTTCGGTGGCGCCGACCGAGACGAAGGGAAATTCGACGATGGCACCCTTCAGGCGGCCACCGGGGGCCTTGGCGTGGACATAGCCATCGCGCAGGTCAAGTTCCGCACCCATCGCCTCGAGTGCCTTGAGGTGCAGGTCGACGGGCCGCGCGCCAATGGCGCAACCGCCGGGCAAGGACACGATGGCATGGCCATAGCGCGCCAGCATCGGGCCGAGGACAAGGATCGAGGCGCGCATCTTGCGCACGATGTCATAGTCGGCGGTGTGGTTGGTGATCGAATGGCTGGACATGGCCAACACAAGGCCGTCCTGCAAACTGGCAACCTCGGCCCCGAGCGATTGCAGAAGCTGCGTCATGGTGCGGATGTCGGAAAGACGCGGCGCGTTGGTCAGCGTCAGAGGTTCGTCGCTGAGGAGGGTGGCCGGCATAAGCGTCAGACAGGCGTTCTTTGCGCCCGCGATCGGGATCACGCCGTTTAGCGCGCCATTGCCGCGTACCAGTATCGAATCCATCTGCCCTACCCCGATTTTCCGGTGTCCCCGGGGCCTGCGTCATCCGCGGTCCGGGCTTTAGCCTGTGCTTTCCGTCGCGCCATATTGGCCTTCAACGCCGCCTTCAACCGTTCTTCGCGCACATCGGCGGCGGAGCGCGGTGTTCGGGCCGACCCTGCGGCCCCTGTGACTGGCGGTTTGGTCGGTTTTCGCATTGTCGTCTTGCATAGCGCAGCGATGGAGCAGGGTCCAGATTGGACTGCGGAAGGCTGTTTGGGTGTGACGCATCCCATGCGGGAAGTTTGCCCATATGCCCCTTGCAAGCCTTCCGCTTTGCGTTTAACACGCCCGCCAGAATGGGCAGACGAAGGCATATCGTCACCCCCGGCGCTGCAGTAGCTCAGTGGTAGAGCACTCCCTTGGTAAGGGAGAGGTCGAGAGTTCAATCCTCTCTTGCAGCACCATTTCACTCTTCAGACCCCAAAATCTCCCTAAGTACTTGAAGGGGAAAGCGAATTGTGGAGTTCCATACACTCCATTTGGGCTGTACCTCAGAGGCTCTGCGAAAGCCAATCTGAGCACCGTTTGGTGCATCATATGATCGCCATTTTTGCATATATTCCAAGGGTTTGCCAAGAAACCAAGTGCGAGTTCAAGACAGTCCTCTAGGCGTCCCTTCGGAGGGATGGTTTTGTCGAGACGCTCTTGAAGAACGATTTTTGTCGTTCGAGCTTGTCGATCCTTGCTTCAGAGGCGTGCACGACGGAGGCGTTGCTCGCGTCAACGATCCGATCGAGGAGGCTTTCGATCTGACCCGCAACGTCATGTAACTGCTTCTGAAGCGCTTCCTTCTCTTGATGCGCGAACGACAGGCGCATGCACGTTCGATCGTCTCGAAGCGCCGTTTCGAGCCGCACGCCATCGGCTCGGCCTATGTCCGTTGGACCGCGTCGAGGCCGTTCGACATCGGGAGCACGACGTCGAGCGGAGTTTCGGCGATTGCGCTAGGTCGGCAGGCCGTTTCCGACAGCCAGGCCAATGGTGCACTGATGCGGGTCACCCCAATCGGCATCTTCGCCGCGGGCGACCCACGCTTTGCGGCCAGGCTTGCGACTTCGGATACCTGACGCCGCCGGGAGATCACCTGCACTTGCGGCGCAGATAGGAGCCGGCGCCGGGATCGACCGCAAGCACCCCGTCCCTGACCATCACACGCCCCCGCAGGATGACGCTGGCGGGCCACCCTTGCACGTCCAGCCCTTCGTAAGGCGTATAGTCCGCGCCATGATGGAGATCTGTGTTGCGAATGGTGCGGCGTGCCATTGGGTCCCACAACGTCAGATCTGCATCCGATCCGACGGCGATCGTGCCTTTGCGCGGGTAGAGCCCGTAGAGCTTGGCGTGATTGGTCGCCGTGAGGGCGACAAAACGGGACAGGTCGATCCGGCCTTTCATCACGCCTTCCGAAAACAGGATCGGCAACCGCGTTTCAACACCCGGTATGCCGTTCGGTATCCACCGGAAACTGGCCTTGCCCTTTTCGTTCAGCTTGCCGGCGGGGTCGTCGAAGCGGAATGGGCAGTGGTCAGACGAATAAAGGTCAAAGATCCCCTGCTCCAGCCCCTGCCAGCAGGCGGCCTTGCTTTCTTCGTCCCGGGGTGGGGGCGAGCAGACGAATTTCGCGCCCTCCCAGCCGTCACGGTCCAGATCGTCGGCGGTCAGCATCAGGTATTGCGGGCAGGTTTCCCCGAATACCTTGACGCCGCGCTTGCGGGCGCGGTCGATCTCTTCCATCGCCTCGCGGTTCGAGACGTGGACGATGACGATCGGCACATCGACGATTTCCGCCAGCGAGAGCGCGCGGTGCGTCGCCTCACGTTCGGCGGCGATGGGGCGGGTGGTGGCGTGAGCCAAGGGCGCGACGGTCCCGGCGTCTTCATGCTTGCCAATCAGGAAGCGGATCGCATCCTCGTTTTCGCAATGCACCATCACCAGCGCGCCGGAATCTCGCGCGGCGTCCAGCGTCAGCAGGATTTCGTCGTCCCGCAGGCGCAGGCCTTCGTAGGTCATGAAGACCTTGAGCGAGGTGTAACCATCTTCGACCAAGGCCGGGATTTCTTGTCCGAGGACGCCCGGCGTCGGGTCGGTGATGATCAGATGAAAGCTGACATCGGTCAGGCATTGGCCGTCAGCAAGGGCGTGATAGGCCGACAGCGCCTCGCGCAGGGTCTGGCCTTTTTGCTGCAGGCAGAACGGCATGACGGTGGTGTTGCCGCCCATCAGCGCCGACCGGGTGCCGCTTTCAAAGCCATCCGCCATGACGATGCCGTCACCCGAGGGTTGGGCAAAATGCACATGGCTGTCGATGCCGCCGGGCATGACGTAAAGCCCGGTAGCGTCAATTTCTTCGCGGCCTTCAGGCAGGGCTTCGCCCAACATCACAATGCGTTCGCCACGGATGCCGACATCGCACCGGGTCACATCGCTGGCGGTGACGACGGTGCCGCCGCGGATCACCAGATCAAACATGCTCAGGCCGCCTTGCGCAGGATGCCGTCGAAGGCGGTGCAGAGGTGGTCCACCTCTTCCAGCGTGTTGTAATGCACCATCGACACGCGCAGAAGCCCGCCGTTGCCCGCCTCGCCCAGCGCCTCGACCAGCCGGCGTGAGTGGAAATCGCCATGCCGTATGGCAATGCGGTGTGCGTCCATCGCCTTGGCGACGGCTGCGGAATTCTGACCATCGAAGCGAAAGGCCACGGTCGGAATCCGGCGCGAGCCTTCGTTGACGGTGGCACCGATCACCCGGCAATCGTTGCGCGCCGTCAGATAGGACAAAAGCCTGTCGACCAGCGCGTCTTCCTGCCGGGTGACGGCGGCAAAGCCTTGTTCCAGTGCCGCCCGGGGGCCGCTGGCTGCGCCCCCGAGTTCGGCGAAATAATCGCGGATCGCGAGGGTCGAATAGGCACATTCGTAGCTTGGATTGCCCGGCTCAAGTTTCCCGGGGACTTTGTCCTTGCCGTAAAAGTAATGATACAGCGTGTCGAGTTCGAGCAGATGGTCGAACTTGCCATACATGACGGCGTAATGCGGACCGTAGGTCTTGTAGAGGCTGAAGACGTAGTAATCCACGTCCCAGGCCTGCACATCGATCGCGCGGTGCGGGGCATAGGCGACCGCATCGACGCAGATCCGCGCACCGCGTTCGTGGACGAAGGCGGCAATGTCGGCCACGGGGTTGATCTGGCCAAGGATGTTGGACACATGCGTGACACAGACAAGTTTCGTTCGGCCCGTCATCAGAGCCGCAAGATCGGAGAGTTCAGGCTTGCCGGTCTGAGCGTTCAGCGGCCAGACCTTCAGCACGATTCCGAACTCTTCCAGCGACATCCACGGGCCGATGTTGGATTCGTGGTCAAAGACCGTCACGATCACCTCGTCGCCGGGCGAAAGCTGGCGGCGCATCGCGCGGGACAGGTTTTGCAAAAGGACGGTGGTCGAGGGACCAAAGACGATCTCTTCCGGGCGGCTGGCGTTCATCAGGGTGGCGGCCGCGGCCCGCGCGTCGCGCAGCGCCTCGGCCGCGGCGAGGGACACGTCGTAGCTGCCGCCGATCTGGACGTTCTTTTCAAACAGGAACTCGGTCATCCGGGCGACGGCGCCTTTCAGGATCTGCGATCCACCCGCGTTGTCGAACAGGGTCCAGCCCCGCGACAGCCCGGGGAAATGGCTTCGGACGGCTGACAGGTCTAGCGCGGGGGTTGGCATGGGTCTCTCCGGGTTCGCGTCAATGGTTGAGGACGGCGCCAAGGAAGGCGCGGGTCCGGTCTTCTGTGGGGGTGTCGAACATCTGCTCTGGTGTGCCGGATTCGATGATCCGGCCGCTGTCCATGAAGATCACGCGGTCGGCGACCTGACGGGCAAAGCCCATCTCATGGGTCACGACAACCATCGTCACGCCAGTGCCGGCCAGCGATTTCATCACGTCAAGCACCTCGCCCACCATCTCGGGGTCAAGCGCGCTGGTCGGCTCGTCAAACAGCATCACCTTCGGGTCCATTGCCAGGGCGCGGGCGATGGCCACGCGCTGTTGCTGGCCGCCCGACAGCTTGCCGGGGTATTTGTCGGCCTGTTCGGCGATCCCTACCCGCGCCAGAAGTTCGCGCGCGCGTTTTTCGGCATCTGGCACCGGCAGGCCACGCACCCGCATCGGGGCCAGCATGACGTTGCGCAGCACGGTCAGGTGCGGAAAAAGGTTGAAGGATTGGAACACCATCCCGACCTCAGCCCGGACCTTTTCAAGATTGCGGCCTTTTTCCACGGGAGTGCCGTCGACAACGATCCGGCTGCCGGGCTCGAACGGTTCCAGCAGGTTGATGCAGCGGATCAGTGTCGATTTGCCCGACCCCGAGGGACCGATGACGCAGACGACCTCGCCTTCGGCCACTTCCAGATCAATCCCGTTCAGCGCGGTAAAGCTGCCGAACCGCTTGTGCAGGTTGGTGATCGAAATGAACCCGGTCATCAGCGGTCGGCCTTTGCGTAGTTGCGTTCCAGCCGTGAGACGGCGGCGACGAGGGGCAGAAGGAAGGCCACGTAGATGATGGCGGCCCCGATCAGCGGCGTCGGATTGGCCGCCAGCGCCTGCGCCTGGGTTGCCTGCTTGAGCAGGTCGGGCATGGCCACGACCGATGCGAGAGCGGTGTCCTTCATCACGTTGATGCAGTTGTTGGTCAGCGGTGGAATGACGATCCGGATCGCCTGCGGCAAGACCACGTCCACCATCATGTGCCGGTAGCTGAGCCCAAGGGCGGACGATGCCTCGAACTGGCCTTTCGGCACCGCCTCGATCCCGGCGCGGAAAATCTCGGCGGTGTAGGCGGCGGATACCAGCGACAGGGCCGAAACCGCCGACAGGAAGGGCGACAGCCGGATGCCGACAAAGGGCAGCGCGTAGTAGATGATGATCAGCAGGACCAAAAGCGGGATTGACCGCATGAAGTTGATGTAGGCGCGGGCCAGAAGTTGCAGCCAGAAGGGGCCGTACAAGCGCACCAGCGCCAGACCAAGGCCAAGCACCAGACCGGCGAGGATGCTGACGACGCCGATCTGGAGCGTGATCCAAAGGCCGGACATCAGCAGCGGGAAGGTGCGGATCAGGACCGGCACGTTGAAGAAGGTATCGATAAGTTCCATGGACCCTGCCAGCCGTTGAACGAAGGGGCGGTGGGGCTGACCCCGCCGCCCCCGAAGGTCTTATTTCAAAGCGGGCATGTCCATGACGGTGGCCGTCGACGTGGTTGGCTCGGGGTCGGTGCCGAACCATTTCTTGTGGGTCGCGGCGACGAAGCCCTCTTCCTTCAGCGCGGTCAGGATGGTGCTGACTTCGGCGGCAAGCGGGGCATCCTTGGCGAACATCATCGAATACTGCTCGCCCGTCGGGATACGCTCGACCACCGCGAATTCGGGCTTGTCCTTGGCATAGTATTGCAAGGCCGGAATGTCGCTGATGTAGCCGTCAAGCCGGCCATTCCCCAGATCCAGCATCGCGGGCGCCAGACCTTCGAAGCGGCGGATTTCGGCGAAGCCGTATTTCGCCTGATTCTCGGTCGCCCACATGTCGCCAGTGGAGCCGGTGTCGACGCCGATCACCTTGCCCGACATGTCCGCCAGACCCTTCAATCCGCTGGCGGCCGTGACGGTCAGCGACTGGTCGCTGTCATAGTAAGGCTGGGCGAAACTGACTTCGGCCAGACGCTTTTCCGTGATGGTGATCGACGACATCGCCATGTCGATCCGCCCCGATTGCACGGCCGAGAACAGGCCGTTGAAAGGGATGTTCTCGATCTTGATCGGGCGGCCAAGGCGTTTTGCCACCTCGGTTGCCAGATCGACCTCAAAGCCGACAATCGCGCCGGTGTCATCCTGAAACTCCCACGGCACGTTGCCGACATTGGCGCCAACGGTCAGGTCTTGCGCCGATGCGATGGTGCCAAAGCTGAGCGCCGACCCAAGAACTGCGGCGGCGAGGATACTTTTCATCATATCTGTGGTCCTTTCCCTGATGGTTTCATATTTCTCTGGTCAGACCGGTCTGACCAGTTAATTTCAAACCAATCATGAGGCGTCTTGGAAGGCAAGGCACTTATGGGGCAGAGAGGGCGGGGAGTGCCCCGACGGGACGGGATGACGATTAAAGAGGAGGCGAACGTGTCGCGATTGAATGTGCCCTTGCCCGGCTGGACGCCCCTGCCCCAGGTTGTCGCCCGGCGGCTGCAACAGATGATCCTTGACGGAGAGCTGCGCGAAGGTGACCAGATCCCGTCGCAGCGGATATTGTCGGAACAGTTCAACGTCAGCCGGGCCTCGTTGCGCGAGGCACTTTTGACGCTGGAAACGCTTGGCTTGATCAAGACCCTGCCGGGCCGCGGCACGTTTGTGACCGCAGGCCGCCCCGATAGCGGCGCGGAAATCAAATGGCGTTATTCCGACAGCTTTCCGATGCAGGATGTTTTCGAAACCCGGCAGATGCTGGAAGGCACGATAGCCGAAACAGCGGCGCGCAATGCGGATGGCGCCACGCTGGCGGCACTGCACGATGCGACCGACGAGATGGAACGTTGCTGGGGCGAAGGTGATCTTTTGTCGAACGTGGAGGCAGACCTGCGCTTTCACCGCACGATCGCGCTGGCGTGCAGGAATCAGATGCTGCAATCGCTTTATGACACCGTGCAGAGCCTGCTGACCGAAACCCAGCGCCAACCGATCCCGCGAACCAACCCAACCCGGATGCGCGCTTCGCTGGCAGAGCATCGTGAAATCATTGCGGCCCTGTCGCGCGCCGATGGCCGCGCAGCCCGCGAAGCAATGGAGCGCCATGTGCGCAACACCGCAGAGTGTGCGGGTATCTTGCTGCCGAAGGTTTAGGAAGGCGTGGCCCGGTGGTCATCAGCCCTTGTTGGAATGGCCTGTCGGCGTGCACCGGGCGCCACCGGGTCAGTCCGTCTGGCGGAACAAGCCATTGACTCTGCCGCTCAGGCTTCGTGGAATGGGGATGGATTCCCGACGCCTGTCGGTTCGTCCTAACAATCACAGGGAGATGGCAATGCATCACACGCATGGATTTGGCCGTGCAGCAGTCTTGGCCGTGCTGATGGCGGGCACTGCGCCAATGGCACTGATGGCAGAGACCCCGGCTGATACGCTGGTTGTGGCTGATGCGATCGACGACATCGTTTCGATCGACCCGCATGAAGCGTTTGAGTTTTCGGGCGTTGACCTGAACAACAACGTCTATGACACGCTGATCGAGCTTGATCCGACCAAGCCGGGCGAACTGGTTCCCGGTCTGGCCGAAAGCTGGGCGGTGTCCGAGGACGGCATGACCTACACGTTCAAGGTAAAGTCCGGCATCACCTTTTCCAGCGGCAATCCGCTGACCGCCGAAGACGCGGCGTTGTCGCTGCGCCGAGTGGTCAAGCTGAACAAGACGCCTGCGTTCATCCTGACGCAGTTCGGCCTGACGCCAGAGAACGTCGACCAGATGGTCACCTTCGAGGGGGATACGGTCACGCTGAAGACGGACAAGGCCTATGCGCCATCCTTCGTCTACAACTGCCTGACCGCAGGCGTGGCCAACATCGTCGACATGAAAACCGTGATGGCCAACGAGGTTGACGGCGACATGGGCAACGCATGGCTGAAGGCGAACAGCGCAGGCACCGGTGCCTATGTGCTGAAATCCTTCAAGCCGAACGAAGGGTATGTGCTGGAGGCGCGGACCGGCCACTGGCGCGGCGATGCCAAGATCAAGAACGTGTTCATGCAGCACGTTCCCGAAGGTGCCACGCAGCGCCTGCTGCTGGAAAAGGGCGACATCGACATTGGCCGTGAACTGACGCCCACCGATATTGCCGGCTTTGAAGGCAATGCCGACATCAAGGTGCAGAACGACGTTGGCGGGCAGATCTACTATCTGGCGCTGAATCAGAAGAAGGCAGAGCTTGCCAACCCCAAGGTGCAAGAGGCGATGCGCTATGCCGTGGACTATGCCGGGATGACCGACAGCATCCTGAAGGGCCAGTGGGTCGTGCATCAGGCCTTCCTGCCACAGGGGTTCCTCGGTGCGCTGACCGAAAATCCCTACGCGCTGGATCTGGAAAAGGCGAAGGCCCTGATGGCGGAATCGGGCGTGACGCTGCCGTTGGAGGTGAAGTTCACCGTTCGCAACAACCAGGAACGGCTGGATATCGCCACGTCGCTGCAAAACACCTTCGCGCAGGTCGGCATCAATCTGGTGCTGGATGTGGGCGACGGCGCGACAGGGCTGGAGATCTACCGGGGTCGTCAGCACGAGATGACGCTGCAGACCTGGGGACCGGACTATCCCGACCCGCACACCAACGCCTCGACCTTCGCGTCCAACCCCGACAACTCGGACGAGGCCAAGGCGACGGGCTACCTGGCATGGCGCACCGCGTGGGATCCGGGCGCCGAGATCAACGCGGAAACGGATGCGGCCGTGGTCGAGAAGGACACCGAAAAGCGCAAAGCGATGTATGAAGACTTGCAAGCCAAGGTGCGCGACAATTCGGCTTTCGTCTTCATGTTCCAGCAGGCACGGCAGGACGCGATGCGAGCCAATGTTTCGGGGTTCTACGCCGGTGGGGCGACCGATTCGGCGGCCTATTGGACCGTGACCAAGTGACGATACGGGTCGCCCGCTGCCAGTGGCGGGCGACCCGGCTTTCCCACGTATGACAACCCTTCCCTCACCTCTGCCGGACCGTCAGATATCCCGCCTTCTGGGCCAGATTGGTTATGGGCTGGCGGCACTGGCGATCACGCTTCTGGGCCTTATGCTGGTGACGTTCCTGATTGGCCGCGTGGTGCCAACCGATCCGGTCCTGTCGATCGTGGGCGAACGCGCGACGCCGGCACAGATTGCCGCGATCCGCGAGAAGCTGGGGCTGGATCTGCCGCTTTGGCAGCAGTTCTTCATTTATGTCCGAGATGCGGTGCAGGGCGATCTGGGCAATTCGATCCGCACCGGCAAAAGTGTTACCTCGGAAATCGCCCGCTATTTCCCCGCAACGCTGGAACTGGCCACCCTGGGCACGATCTTCGGCACGCTGGTCGGCGTGCCAGCCGGCGTGCTGGCGGCGACACGGCCGGGCAGCATGGCCGACCAGATCGTGCGGGTTGTCGGGCTGATGGGCTATTCGATGCCGGTGTTCTGGCTGGGTCTGATCGGCCTTTTGGTGTTCTATGGCCAGCTTGACTGGGTTTCGGGGCCGGGACGGCTGGACCCGACCTATGACATGATGATGGAGTTCACGCTGACCACCTACACGGGGATGATACTGATCGACGCAGCACTCAACGGTGCGTGGGATGTGTTTGGCAATGCTGTCAGCCACATCATCCTGCCGGCCGGACTACTCGGTTATGTCTCGATGGCGTATATCAGCCGGATGACCCGCAGTTTCATGATGAATGAGTTGGGGCAGGAATACATCACGACGGCGCGGGTCAAGGGGATGCCCGAATGGCGGGTGATCTGGGTACATGCGATGAAGAATGTGCTGGTGCCGCTGATCACGGTGATCGCGCTCAGCTACGCCTACCTTCTGGAAGGCTCGGTCCTGACCGAGACCATCTTTGCCTGGCCGGGACTTGGAAGCTACATCACTGACGCGCTTTTCGCCAATGACATGCCCGCCGTGCTGGGTGGCACGGTCGTGGTGGGCGTGGTGTTTGTCTCGCTGAACATGGCGTCGGACATCCTTTATCGGCTGGTCGACCCGAGGGCGCGCATATGACCGCGCTGCGCGTCTGGCTCAGCGACCCGAACCCCGCGTCACGCAGGCAGGCGCGGCTGGGGCAGTTATGGCTGGCGTGGCGGCGCATCCGACGCAATCGCCTGGCGATGGCGGGACTGGTGATCGTGGCGGTCCTTGTCTTGGTCGCGGCCTTTGCACCCTGGATCGCGCCGCATGATCCCTTGGTGCAGGATCTGTCGCGCAGATTGCTGCCACCGGGCACGCCGGGCAACCTGCTTGGCACCGACGATTTTGGCCGCGACATTCTAAGCCGGATCATGTTTGGCGCGCGGATCACGCTTTACATCATCGCGCTGGTGGCGGTGACGGCCCCGGTGCTTGGGCTTTTGATCGGCACGGTGGCCGGGTATTTCGGCGGCTGGGTCGATGCCACGCTGATGCGGCTGACCGATATCTTCCTTGCCTTCCCGCGCCTGATCCTTGCGCTGGCGCTGGTGGCCGTGCTTGGCCCCGGCATCGAAAACGCGGTGCTTGCCATCGCGCTGACGGCCTGGCCGCCCTATGCCCGCGTGGCGCGGGCCGAGACGCTGACGGTGCGGTCATCGGATTACATCGCCGCAATCCGGTTGCAGGGCGCATCCGCCGCCCGGATCATTGCCGGGCATGTGGTGCCGATGTGCCTGCCGTCAGTCATCATCCGGGTCACGCTGGACATGGCCGGGGTGATCCTGATTGCGGCGGGCCTGGGCTTTCTGGGCCTTGGGGTGTTGCCGCCGACGCCGGAATGGGGGCTGATGATAAGTTCGGGGCGCAAATTCCTGTTCGAGCAGTGGTGGGTGGCCACCATGCCGGGGCTGGCGATCTTCATCGTGTCGCTGGGGTTCAACCTGTTGGGCGACGGTTTGCGTGACGTCCTTGACCCAAGGAGTGCTTCGCGATGAGCCTGCTGGAGGTGAAGAACCTGCGTGTCACGTTCGACACCGAGACCGGCACGGTGCAGGCGGTGCGCGGGGTGTCGTTCGGCCTTGGACGCGAGCGGCTGGGGATCGTGGGCGAAAGCGGCTCGGGCAAGACGATGACGGGCCGCGCCGTGCTGCGGCTGATCCGCCCGCCGGGCCGGATTGAGGCGGAGGCGATGACGTTCGACGGGCAGGACATCCTGCACATGCCCGAACGCGAGATGCGGGCCTTGCGCGGCAAGCGGATCGGTATGGTGATGCAGGACCCGAAATACAGTCTGAACCCGGTGATGACCGTGGGGCGCCAATTGACCGAAGGGCTGCGCTTGCGTGACCGTCTGGGCCGGGCGGATGCGGTGGCAAAGGCGATTGCCGCGCTGGAGGCGGTGCAGATCCGCGATCCGCATCGGGTGATGGACGCGTATCCGCACGAGCTGTCGGGCGGCATGGGCCAGCGGGTGATGATCGCGATGATGCTGATCCCGGAACCGGACCTGCTGATCGCGGATGAGCCGACGAGTGCCTTGGACGTGACGGTGCAGGCTGAGGTGCTGTCGATCCTGGACGGGCTGGTTCGGGACCGCGGCATGGGGTTGATCTTCATCAGCCACGACCTTCGTCTGGTTGCGCGCTTTTGTGACCGGGTGCTGGTGATGCACAAGGGCCTGGTCGTCGAGGAAATCGCGGCGGCCAACCTGCTTGCGGCCAAACATCCCTATACTCAAGGGCTTTTGAACTGCCTGCCCCGGATCGGTGGCCCGCGGGGGCCGCTGCCCGTGCTTGACCGGGCCGGGGTGTGACCGGTGAGTTTTATCGAGATCGACAATCTGACCGTGACGTTCCGCGCCCAAGGCCGCGAGGTGCGCGCTGTCGAGGGTGTCAGCCTTTCGGTGGACGAGCGCGAAAGCTATGGATTGGTGGGCGAAAGCGGGTCGGGAAAATCGACGATCCTGCGGGCAATCTGCGGAATGGCACCGGTCAGCGGCGGCACGATCCGCATTGCCGGGAAGGTGCTGCCCGCCCGGCGCGGCCGCGATTTCTCGGCGGATGTGCAGATGGTGTTTCAGGACCCCTACGCCAGCCTGCACCCGCGCCACACGATTGACCGCACGCTTTCGGAACCGCTGGCGATCCACGGCATGCCCGACGCCGATGCAAGGGTCGTTCAGGCTCTGGTCGATGTGGGTCTGCCCTCTGCGTTCCGCTTTCGCTATCCGCACCAGTTGTCGGGCGGGCAGCGCCAGCGTGTCGCCATTGCCCGCGCCTTGATGCTGAAGCCGCGCATCCTGCTGCTGGACGAGCCGACCAGTGCGCTGGACGCTTCGGTTCAGGCCGAGGTCTTGAACCTGCTCAGCCGGTTGCGCGAGGAGCAGGGTCTGACTTTCCTGATGGTGTCGCACGATCTGGCGGTGATCGACCACATGTGCGACCGGATCATGGTGCTGCAACATGGTCGCACGGTCGAGGAGATCAGCCGTGACGATCTGGCAAAAGCCAACATGAAAACCCCCTACGCCCGCAGCCTGTTCGACGCCAGCGCAGACCGGATGCTGGGCAGCACAACGGAGCCAGCGCGATGATCCCGGTATTTGACGGCCACAACGACATCCTGCTGCGGCTGTATCTTGATCCGGCACGGCGCGACGAGATCTATCTGCATGGCGAGGGCAAGGGCCATCTTGACCTGCCACGCATGAAGGCGTCGGGGTTCGCGGGCGGCTTCTTCGCGATCTACCTGCCCTCGCCCGTGGCGCATGATGCCCCGGACTTTCAGGCGCAGATGCAGAACCCGCCCTACAACCTGCCCTTGCCGGACCTGATCCCGTTTGGCGAGGCGGTCCGGCCAGCGGTGATGATGGCGTCGCATCTGCTGTGGATGGAACGCGCCTCCGAAGGCGCGCTGAAGATCTGTCGAACCGCGAACGAGGTGCGCGCCTGTCTGGACGCTGGCATCATCGCGGCCCTCATGCACATGGAGGGTGCCGAGGCGATCGACGAAACCCTTGATTCCCTGCATCTGTTTCATGCGATGGGCTTGCGGTCGCTTGGCCCGGTCTGGTCGCGCCCGACGATCTTTGGCAACGGTGTTCCGTTTGCGTATCCGTCCAGCCCCGATACCGGTCCTGGCTTGACGGACGCTGGCAAGCGGCTGGTTGGCGAATGTAACCGGCTTCGGATCATGCTTGACCTCAGCCACATGAACGAGGCCGGGTTCAACGATGTCGCGCGCCTGTCGGATGCGCCGCTGGTAGCCACCCATTCCAATGCGAACGCCATCTGCGCGTCGTCGCGCAATCTGACGGACAGGCAGCTTGCGATGATCCGCGACAGCGGTGGCATGGTGGGACTGAACTTTTCGGTTTCCTTCCTGCGCCCGGACGGTCGGCAGTTGGCCGAGATGGGCTGGGATCCGATCCTGCGCCAGATGGATTACCTTCTGGAGCGGCTTGGCGAAGACCATCTTGGGTTCGGTTCGGATTATGACGGCTGCACCACGCCTGATGTGATCGGCGATGTGACGGGCTTGCCCAAGCTGCTTGGTGCGCTGTCGGACCACGGCTATGATCGCGCGCTGCTGACGAAGCTGGCGCATGCCAACTGGCTGGGCTTGCTGGACCGGACGCTTTGACGGCCGAAGGGCTGCCTGTCGGCTTTCGAGTTCCTGGTCAGCCCAACCTTCGCCCGGCGGGTTCGACCAGGACGATTTCGCTGGTGCGGAAGCAGACACGGTGGAGACGGTTTTCTGAAGGCGCTGTACGATGCGGCCTTGCGCGCGGGCGTCAGCGACCCTTTTGCCGAAGCCAGGCGAGAATGATCTCGCGGTGCCGGTCGCCGGAATAGCTGGGGAAATGTCCGCCGTGGACGATGCGGACGGGAAGACGCAGCAGGCGTTCCATCGAGGCTGCATACTGCGCCTGTTCGTGCGGATCGCTGCTTTCGATCAGCTCGCCATCATAGACGATATCGCCGGAAAAAAGCATGCCGGTCGCGGCTTCCCACAGCGCGATGCCGCCGGGGGAATGACCGGGTGTGTGGATTACCTCGAAGTGCCGGTCGCCAAGGTCGATGACGTCGCCATCCCACAAAAGCCGCGTCGCGGGGGCGGCGGGGACGGCGTAATGGGCGGAGGAATAGGGTTTCGGCGGCAGCGTGGTGAAGATGTGGTCCGTGACGTAAGTGTCGGCAAAGGTGTTTTCGCGGGTCGGCGCGCGCAGCAGATGCGCCTCGGCTCCGTGGCAGGATCGGCAGGGAAATTCGTGGTGGCAGCCGATGTGGTCGAAGTGGGTGTGGCTGGCCACCGCCTCCAGCGGGCGTTCGGTGACGAGGGGGACGAGGTCGCGCAGGGAAACGACGCCCATGCCGCTGTCGACCAGCATGTCGCGGTCGCGCCCCCGGACGTGCCAGACGTTGCAACGGTAGAACTCGCGGATGTGGGGTTCGTCGATGTGGGTGACGCCGTCGTCCAGTTTGCGGACGCGCCACCAATCGGCGGGGTTGGCGTGGATCATGGGTCGGTTTCCAGAAGGACGTGGGAGGTTGCGAAGAGCGGCAGTTCGGCGCCGGGGTCAAGACGCGTGGCTTGCGGCAGGTGTGCCGTCAGCACGAGGTCGGGTGCTGCGCGGGGGGCGAAGCGCGCGCGCTGGTAGCCGCCAAAGAACGCAAGGTCGATCAGGCGCGCGGAGCCAAGGGCAAGCGGGCCGGAGGTGCTGATCGCTTCGGGCCGGATAACCAGCGTGCCGGTGCCGGAGAGGAGCGGGCCAAGGGCGGTCTGGCCGGCAGTCAGGGGGATGCGATTGACCTCGCCCATGAAGCTGGCGGTGAACAGGGTTTTCGGGCGCAGGTAGACATCGGCGGGGGGGCCTGCATCCTCGATCCGGCCGGCGTTCATCAGCACGATCCGGTCGGCAATGGCCATCGCCTCTTCCTGATCGTGGGTGACATGGATGAAGGTGGTGCCAAGCTTGGACTGGATCGCCTTCAACTCGTCCTGCATCTGGCGGCGCAGTTTCATGTCGAGCGCGCCGAGCGGTTCGTCGAGGAGCAGCACGTCAGGTTCGACGGCCAGCGCACGGGCAAGGGCGACGCGCTGGCGCTGGCCACCGGACAGTTCATGCGGGCGGCGGTCGCCGCGGCCTTGCAGGCCGACGAGGGTGAGCATCGCTTCGGCTTTGGTGGCGCGGGCGGGGGCCGCGATGCCGCGCATCTTCAGCCCGAAGGCCACGTTGTCACGCAGCGTCATATGCGGGAAAAGCGCGTAGTCCTGAAACACGGTGGTAGTGGGGCGGTTCTTCGGCGGCACGCCCGCCATGTCACGCCCGCCGATCAGGATGCGGCCTTCGGTCGGTTCGGCAAAGCCGCCGATCAAGTTCAGAAGCGTTGTCTTGCCACAGCCCGAGGGGCCGAGGAGGACGATGAACTCGCCCGCCGCGATCTCGAGGCTGACGGTGTCAAGCGCGGTGGCGGTCCCGTAGCGCTGCGATACGGATTGGATCGAGACGGCGGCGGTCATCGTGCCCTCCGGAAAATGGTGAGCTCGAGGCCGATCACGAGGGTGACCGAGACGAGGAAGACCAGCGAGCCGATGGCGTTGGTGGCAGGCGAAAGGCCGGAGCGAAGCATCGACCAGATCTCGACCGGCAGGGTCACATCGAAGCGGGTCAGGAGGAAGGCGATGATGAATTCATCCCAGGAAAAGGTGACGGACAAGAAAAACGCGGCAGCAAGTGCCGGGGCCAGCATCGGGGCCGAAACATGCGCCAGAACCTGCCAATCGGATGCACCAAGGTCGCGCGCGGCACGTTCGGCGCTGCGCTGCTGGTCACCCATCGCGGCGAAGGTGATGGCAAAGCACAATGGGAGGTTGATGACAACATGGCCGATGCCTGCGGTCCAGAGCGACGGGCGGATGCCGGTCTGGTTGAACACGGTCAGAAGGCCAAGCGCGATGATCAGGTAGCTGACCGTCATCGGCGCGATCAGCAGGCCGCGCATCAGGACCGATCCGGGCAAGCGCACGCGGGCGAGCGCATGGGCGGCCAGAAAGCCGAGGATAAGCGCCACGGCGGAAGATCCGACCGCCACCAGAAGCGAGTTGCCGAGGGCTGCCATCAGGTTGCGGTCGGACAACACTGTTTCATACCAGCGCAGGCTGACTCCCTGCAGGGGTGGCACCGGCAGGCGGCCATCCTGGAACGAAAACGTCACCAGCACGAAAACCGGCAGGAAGATGAAGGCGTAAAGCGCGGCCATGTAGGCCCAGGTCAGCGCCCTCATAGCCGGTCCAGTCGCAACCAGCGCGCCGAGGCGGCATAGGCCAGCGTGACCACCGCCATCAGGATCACCGACAGGGCCGAGGCGAGGGGGAAGTTCCCTGAACGGCCCAGTTGCAGCATGATGAGTTGCGGCAGTGTCAGTTCATTGTTGCCGCCAAGGATCTGCGGGGTGATGTAGTCGCCGATGCACAGCACGAAGGTCAGGAACGCGCCCGTCACCACGCCCGGCAGGGTCAGCGGCAGGATCACGTGGATGAAGGTTGCGATGCGGCCAGCGCCGAGGTCTTGCGCGGCGCGGGCGTAGTTGGGGGAGAGCTGGATCAGGTTGGCGTAGATCGTCAGCGTCAGCAGCATGACGAAGAAATGAACAAAGCCGATGATGGTGGCTGTGCGGGTGGCGGCAAGCTCCAGCGGTTCGGCGATGAGGCCAGCCCAAAGGAGTGTCTTGTTCACGACACCGTTCTGGCCAAGGACCAGAAGCCACGAATAGGACCGCACGACGTAGGACGTCCAGAACGGCAGCACGGCCAGAAGGAGCGCCAGCCGTTGCCAGCGCGGCGGCACCCGAAAGGCGATGATCGCGGCCAGCGGGTAGGCGAGGACCAGGGATACGACCGTCACGACGGCGGTGATTTCAAGCGACGTCAGCAGCGCCTTGAACAGCGTCCAGTCGGTGAAAAAGCGGACGTAGTTGCCGGGGTCGAAGCCTGACACCACCTCGCGCCCTTCCATCCGTGCGAAGGACAGGGCCAGCATCGCGACGAAGGGCAGCACGAAGAACGCGAGCGTCCAGAGGAGGGCCGGGGCGACAAGGCCCCAGCCCAGCCGGCGTTCGCGCGTGGCGAGGGTCACTGCTGCAACATCTCGGTCCACAGGTCTTGCATCGCGGTATCAAGCGCTGCGTCCGGGATCGGGTAGAGCTGCGCGCGGGCAAGGAATTCGGGCTGTTCGTCCCAGCGCAGGGTGGCCTTCTGTTCCGGCGTCAGCAGGTCCCCGGTCTTTGCGTTGGCGGGCATCCCCCAATAGCAGGACGAGGTGGCAAGCCGCGCCTGACCTTCGGGCGAGGTAATGTAGTTGACGAATTCCAGCGCCAGATCGGGCTGGGTTGTGCCCGCAACAACGCCGATCGACTGCGCCCAGCGCAGCCCGCCCTGCTTGGGGATCGTCCAGTCGAGGTTCGGGTTGTCGGCCATCAGGACCGCCGTCACCCATTCGCCACCACCGACCATGATATCGACCTCACCGGTCGCAAGGGCGGTCTGGGCGGACACCACGTCGGCCACTTGCTTTGACGCCTTCTTCAGAGCAAAGAGCGGCTGTTTCAGCGCGGCCAGTGTATCGGCGGTGATATCGGCGGTGGCGGTGCCCTGACCGAGGGCCACCAGGCCAAGAACTGGCAGATAGTAATCGTAGATCGCGATGCGCCCGTCATATTTGCCAGAGGTGAGCGTCGCCATGTCGGCCATGTCGGCCGGGTCAACCTTGGTCTTGTCAAAGGCGATGGTGTTGTAGCCGAACTTTTCGGTCACCGCATAGGTCTTGCCGTCGACGGTGTTGTTTTCGGCCATAACCAGTTCAGGGAAGAAATCGGCCGTCGCCAGCTTGTCGGCGGGCAACTCTGCAAGATGCCCCGCTTCGACCGCGCGGCGCACGTCGACGGCGTCGATCACCAGCACGTCCCAGTCACCGGGTTGCGACTGATCGAGGATCGTCAAGCCAGCGGCGGTGCCTTCGTATTCCTTGAGATTGACCTTAACGCCGAACTTTTCCTCGAACGGTGCGATCAGGGCTGGATCGGTGTGGTCACACCAGACAAGAGCGTTCAATTCCTGGGCGTAGCTGGGTGAAGTGAGAACCACGAGGGCTAGGGCGGTCAGGGGGCGGTGCATGGTGACTCCTGTTGTGAGCGGCCTCTGGCGGGCCTGATGGAAAAGAATTGAGTTCGGCGATTTTTGAAGTCAATGTCAAAATTGGCATAGATTACGAAAACGGGCGAAAATGACCGGACTGAGAGCGCGGCACAAGGCGGATCGCACACGGCGCATGCAGGAAGCCGCGGCGGGGCTGTTCCGCGAGGCCGGCTACAATGCTGCACGGATGGAGGATATCGCAGCGGCGGCAGATGTGTCGGTCGGCACGCTTTACAACTACTTCGAGACCAAGGGCGATCTGTTGCTGGCCATCGTTTCGATGGAGGTGGAAGAGGTGCTGAGCGAAGGGGCGCTGGTGCTGGCCAACCCGCCCGCCGACCCGGTAGCGGCGCTGGATGCGCTGATCGGGCGCTATTTCGACCATTCGCTGGTCTACCTGTCGAAGGCCACATGGCGCACGGCGATGGCGCTTTCCATCGAGGCGCCGGATACCCCGTTTTCGCAGCGCTATACTGAACTGGACCGGATGCTGACGGAACAGGTCTGCGACATGATCCGCGCCCTGCAACGCAGGGGCAAGCTGCGGGCCGACGTGGCGGCACCGGTGGTTGGCGAGGTGGTGTTCAACAACCTCAACCAGATGTTCATCGAGTTCGTGAAATCTGACAGCATGGATCTGGATACCCTGCGCACCACCGTCCGGCGTCAGACAGGGCTGATTGTCGGCGCGATTGCGGGCTGAAGCCATTGGCTATCAGCCTTGCGGTGGCAAGGTGCCAACCAGATGCCCATCCCCGATGTCGCGCAGGATGACGCGCGCAGGCTCCTTGCCCGGCGGGTGAAGGGGGCTGGGGATTTCGCCGGCGATGCGGGCGTAGGGCGGGCGCTTGGCGGCGGGATCGGGCTGCGGGACAGCCTCGATCAGGCGGCGGGTGTAGGGGTGCTGCGGGTTGCCGAAAATCTGTGAGCGGGTGCCAAGTTCCACGATCTGGCCAAGATACATCACGGCGACCCGGTCGGAGATACTGTCGACCACAGCCATGTCATGGCTGATGAACAGATACGACATGTGGAATTCACGCTGAAGCGTTCGGAGCAGGTCAAGGACACGGGCCTGCACGCTGACGTCAAGCGCACTGACGCTTTCATCGGCGATGATCAGATCGGGTTGCAGGGCCAGCGCGCGGGCAATGCAGATCCGCTGGCGCTGGCCGCCGGAGAATTCGTGCGGATACCGCGACAGGTGGTCGGGCTCAAGGCCGACACGCTGCATCAGGTCGGCGGCGCGGGCAGTGCGGTCGGCTGGGGTGCCGATGGCGTGGATCAGCAAGGGTTCGGCAATCAGATCACCGACTTTCATGCGCGGGTTCAGGGCGGCCATCGGGTCCTGGAATACCATTTGCACCTTGCGACGGAGAGCCTTCATGCCCTCCGTGTCTTGGCCAGACAGGGTCTGCCCGGCGATCTCGATGCTGCCAGTGTGGGGGGCAAGGCCGACGAGGGCCTTGGCGATGGTCGACTTGCCACAGCCGGATTCGCCGACAAGGGCGAAGGTTTCACCCCGGCGGATGTCAAAGCTGACGTGTTCGACGGCGTGGACATTTTGCGTCACGCCGCCGAAAAGACCGCCGCGAAGGGGGTAGCGGACGACAAGGTCTTGCAGACGGGCAACGGGGCCGGAAGTGACGGGAGGCCGCGCGGCGACCTGCCCCATGCGCGGCACGGCGGCGAGGAGGGCGCGGGTGTAGTCGGCCCGGGGTTTCACAAAGATGTCGCTGGTTGAGGCGGTTTCAACCTGCCTGCCTTGGCGCATCACGATGACACGATCGGCCATTTCGGCCACGACGCCCATGTCGTGCGTAATGAGGATGATCGCGGTGCCAAGGTCGCGCTGCAGGTCGCGCAGAAGGTCCAGCACCTCGCGCTGCACGGTCACGTCAAGGGCGGTCGTGGGTTCGTCGGCAATCAGCACCTCGGGACGCAGGGCCAGCGCCATCGCGATCATCACCCGCTGGCGCATGCCGCCAGAAAGCTCGTGTGGATATTGGCGCATCCGCCGGTCGGGTTCCGACAGGCGGACGGCTTTCAACGCCTCCAGTGCGCGCGTCTGCGCTTCGCTGCGGCTGACCGGCTCATGCGCACGGATGGCCTCGGTCACTTGCGCGCCGACGGTCATGACCGGGTTGAGCGAGGTCATCGGTTCTTGAAAGATCATCGCGATGCGGTCGCCACGGATCGCGCGCAGGTCGGCTTCGGGAAGCACGGTCAGGTTCTGGTCGCCAAGCATCACGCGCCCCCCTGTGACGCGCACGGCGGGGGGCGGCAGAAGGCCCATGATGGCCAGCGAAGTGATGGATTTGCCCGACCCGCTTTCGCCCGCGATGGCGAGGGTTTCGCCGCGGTTCAGCGTGAAGGACAGGTTT
The DNA here is from genome assembly GCA_963822435.1 of uncultured Alphaproteobacteria bacterium. Lineage (GTDB taxonomy): Bacteria > Pseudomonadota > Alphaproteobacteria > Rhodobacterales > Rhodobacteraceae > JAUYQR01. The sequence goes on along the minus strand of CAWGHN010000002.1, from coordinate 332,288 downwards.
TCGACCAATGGAATGAGGCCGCCTTCTGTGCGGACCGAAACGCACAGGTCTTCAACCCGCAGCACAGGCTCCGGGGCGGTGGCCGCCCCGGGGATTGGCAAGGCTTCCACAAGGGTCATTCGAAAACGACCCGGGGGAAGTAGAAACTGACGACCCAGTTCGGCATGTCGACGATCTCTGAGATGCGAAGATCGCCGCAGACGGAACACAGCATGTAGGCGTCCACCGCGGAGATACCCTGTTGCGCCTGCAGAAGGTCAATCATGTTCGACACGGCATCCTTCGCCGCCGTCATCAGGTCAGGCCCGATGCCGGTGGTCGCCTCATAGCCCTTGGCGTCCAGATGCCGCGTCACCGGCCCCGGAGTGGTGAAACGCGGGGTTTTCAGCGGCTGGTTCTTCACCAGATCCAGCGTCAGGACCACGTTCATCGGGGATTCGATCGCCGTGCCGCAAACCTCGCCGTCGCCCTGCGCGGCGTGGGTGTCGCCTACGCTGAACAGAGCACCGTCAACTTCGACCGGAAGATAGAGCGTCACGCCAGAGGTAAGGTCACGGATATCAAGGTTGCCGCCGACCCGCCGGGGCGGGACGACGGAATGGTGGCCGACCTCGGCCGGGGCATTGCCGATGGTGCCCGAGAACGGCTTCAGCGGCACGCGGGCGGATTTGCCCCAAAGTGCGGGTTCCATGCTGGTCGGGTCGTAGGACCACAGGCACAGGGCGGGGTCGGTGAACTGGTCGGCCAACAGCCCGAAGCCAGGGATGTTCGCCGTCCAGCCGAAGCCTTTCCCGTCGAACACCTTGGGCGCGAAGCCTTCCAGCGTCACCTTCAGCACGTCTCCCGGCTTGGCTCCGTCGACGTAGATCGGCCCGGACACCGGGTTGATCTTGCCGAAGTCGAGGTCGACCACGCTTTGCAGCGTCGACGACGGGCCAAGCTGGCCCGCCGAAGAGTCGTGACAATGGAACTCGATGGTCGAGCCCGGAGCGACGCGCAGCGCTGGAGCCAGGGTGTTGTCCCAGCCGAAATGGTGCTGCGCGCCGTGGATCGTATAGTCGCAGGCCTTGCACATTACTGCTTGACCCAGACGTAGTCATAGTTGACCGGGATCGAGACCGGATCGACATAGAGCGCATCCTCACCGCCCATCCGTTCCGACTTCATCGTGTAGCGCTCTTCGTTGAAGACCGGGACCCAGGGCGCCTGTTCCATCACGCCCATGTAGACGTCGGACCATGCCTTCAGCCGGTCCGCCGACTGGGCCGGATCGAACATGCTGTCAGCCGCCACGGCCTTGGCATCGAGGCTTTCGTCGCAGAACTTTGACCAGTTCCAGCCGCCTTCCGCCGCGCCTGCGCAGCCGAGGATCGGGCCGTAGAAGTTGGACGGATCGGGGAAGTCCGCGATCCAGCCCATGCCACCGGACCAGATCATCGGCGCGGTGCCGGCACCGCCGGCCTCGATCACGTTGGCCTGCGCAAGGTTCTGGATGTTGGCTTTGATGCCGATGGCGGCAAGATCCTGCTGGATGGCCTGCGCGATGCGCGGGTTCGGGTCGGTGTTCATCACGTAAAGATCGGTTTCGAACCCGTCGGCAAGGCCCGCATCCGCCAAGAGTTTCTTTGCCCCTTCAACGTCATAGGGGTAACCGGCGTAGCCTTCGGTGTAGCCCGGCATCGAGGGCGGCAGGGGCTGCGTTGCTGGCACTGCGCGGCCGTTGATGATCTGGGTGATCCGCTCCTTGTTGATCGCCATGTTGACGGCCTTGCGCACCTCGACCTTGTCGAAGGGCGGGGTCTTGACGTTCAAGGTGATGTATCCGGTGTGCAGTTGGCCACCCTTTACGACCCGGGCGGCTTGCGCCGGATCGGCCATCACTTCCATGAACTTCGCCGGGGGGATGCCATCGCCGGGGACGTCCACCTCACCGTTCTGAAGGCGAAGAAGGGCAACGACCGGCTCCTGACCGACCTCGAACACCACGCTGTCAAGGAAAGGCACGCCCGCGCGCCAGTAATCAGCGTTCTTTTCGAAGACCAGCCGCTGGCCCAGTGTCCATTCCGCCAGCTTGTAGGCCCCGGTCCCGACCGGCTTCTTGCCGAAATCGGCGCCCGCCTCGTCCACCGCTTCCTTTGGCACGACAGAGGCGAAGTTCAGCGCCATCACGTGAAGGAAGGTCGCGTCGGGCCGCGAGAGGGTGATCTTGACAGTCGATGGATCGACGATTTCGACGCCCGAAAGCCCCCCTGCACCGGCATTTTCAAAACCTGCGATGGCGCCGAAGAAGCCCGCGCCCGGCGACTGCGTTTCGGGGTTCGTGACGCGGTCGAGCGAGTATTTCACATCTTCCGCTGTCATCTCGCGCCCGTTGTGGAACTTGACGCCCGCGCGCAGCTTGAAGGTGTAGGTCAGGCCGTCTTCGGAAATCTCGTAGCTTTCGGCAAGGCCGGGGCGAAGTTCAGTGGTGCCGGGAACATAGTCCATCAGTCCGTCGAACAGCGACTTGATCATCGACCAGTTCTGCCAGTCATACCCGATGGCAGGGTCAAGCGTCGCCACGTCGTCCTTGTAGGTGATGGTGATGGTGCCACCGGGCTTGGCCGCCGGATCGGGGGTGTAGTCCTGCGCGGCGGCAGGCAGCGCCAGCGCCAGCATGACGGCGGTGGAAGCGAGCAGTTTTTTCATTGCGTCTCTCCTGTTGGTTTCAGCGAAGGGGTATCAACGTAAAGTAATTCGGGGGTCGATCAGCGGGGCGATCAGGTCGGCCAGCAGATTGCCGATGACGATGGCGAAGGCGGAGACGAGCGTGACGCCCATGATGATCGGAATGTCGACGCGCTGGATCGCCTGCCACGCGAGTTGGCCGATGCCGGGCCAGCCAAAGACCGATTCCACCACCACGATGCCGCCCATGAAGATGCCGATGTCGATGCCAATCATTGCGATCACCGGAAGAATGGCGTTCGGCAGCGCATGGCGCAAAACGACACGGGCGCGGGTCAGGCCCTTCGCGCGGGCGGTGCGGATATAGTCGGCGCGCAGCACGTCGATCATCGACGACCGCATCATCCGCGAATACCAGCCCGAGCCGAGGATGCCCAAGGTGATGGCAGGAAGCACAAGGTGCGCGAAGGTGCCGTAGCCACCGATCGGGAACCAGCCGAGCTTTACGGCAAAGACGTAAAGCAGGAGCAGGCTGACCACGAACTGCGGGGCCGAGACGGTGACGAAGGATGTGGTCATCAGCACCTGATCGACCGCCCTGCCCCGCCACAGTGCGGCGATGATGCCCATCGTCACGCCAAGGATCAGCTCGCAGACGATGGCACCCAGCATCAAAAGAAGCGTGGCGGGCAGGCGCGACCAGATAAGTTCGCCGACCTCGGTCTTTTGCAGGTAGCTGCGGCCCATGTCGCCTTGCACCAGTGCACCGAGGTAGCGGGCGTATTGCACGATGAACGGCTTATCAAGGCCAAGCTGCTGACGGATATTTTCCACTGTTTCCGCCGTGGCAGAGCGGCCCGCGATCTGGCGCACAGGGTCGGCGGGCAGCACGAAAAGCAGGAAGAAGGTGATGAAGCTGACACCCAGCAGGATCAGCGCAGACTGCACCAGACGGCGGATCAGGTAGGCGGCCATTCAGTCGCGCCCTCGTTGCGTGGGGTCGAGGACATCGCGCAATGCGTCACCGACAAGGTTGAAGGCCAGCGCCAACAGGATGATCGCCGCACCGGGAATGAACACCAGCCACGGCGCGGTCTGGAAGTAGGTCTGGTTTTCAAAGATGATGTTGCCCCAGCTTGGCGTGGGCGGCTGCACACCGACGCCAAGGAACGAAAGCGTCGCCTCAAGCAGCACGGTGGTAGAGATGCCAAGCGTGCCCCAGACGATGATCGTCGGCACCAGATGCGGCAGGATGTGGCGAAAGAGGATACGGCCGGTGCTGGCCCCCAGCGTGCGTTCAGCGGCGATGAAGTCGCGCGTCGCAAGCGAGGTCGTCTCGGTGTAGATCACCCGCGCAGTCTGGACCCAGTTCACCAGTGCGATGACCAAGGCCACGATCCACAGCGACGGCTGGAAAATAGCGGCAAGGCAGATTGCAAGTAGCAAGGCAGGAAATGCCATCATCAGGTCGGTGAACCGCATCAAGACCGCGCCGATCCAGCCCCGGAAGAACCCGGCGGCGATGCCGACCAGGGTGCCGATCAAAAGCGCAAGGCCATTGGCGACCACGCCGATCACAAGCGAGGTCTGCGCGCCATACAGAAGGCGGCTGAACAGGTCGCGGCCCAGAAGATCGGTGCCAAGCAGGAACTGCCCGCCGGGAGGCATCGGCGCGCCCTCCAGCGTCAGGCCGTCGAACATCTGGTCGTTCGGATCGAAGGGCGCGATCAACGGGGCGAAGGCCGCGCCAGCGACGACCAGCACAATGAGGACAAGGCCAAAGACCGCCAGCTTGCGCCGCATCAGTCGGGCGAAGCTGCCTTGAGACTGGGGGCTAGCCGCGCTGAGATCGGTCATCCGAGCCTCCGTGGCTGGCGACAATGCGCGCAGCCGCATCCTCGAAACTGATGCGCCACGCCATCGCCATCTGGCGCAGTTGCGCATAGGCCTCGGCTTCGGTCTTGCCGCGTGCGGCCAGCAGCGTGACTGCACGGACCACGGTCTGACGTTCTTCCAGCCGCCGGCGCAGATCGGCGATTTCAGCCGACAGCGCCTTTTGTGCATCGAACGCATCGCGCGCGATCAGAAGCGCCGAATAAGCGCCATTGTCGCCCACGGGCTTCAAGAGTTGGGCATGGGCGCCCGCTTTCAGCGACCATTCGATCCGGCCCGGAGCTTCAGAGCCGATCAGCGCGATCATCGGGATCGGCGGCTGGCCGGCCTCCCATGGGAACATCCCGTCATGGCCCATGTCGGCGTCGAAAAAGATGTAATCGGCGGCCAGCGCCTCCGGCCCGAGTTCCGGCCAGCTTTGCGTGACGGACAGGCCGATGGCCGTCAATTGACGGGTCAGCGCCTGCACGGTCGGGTGCGGGCGGTGCAGGATGATCGCCTGCGCATGGCCGAGGTTCGGTATGCGGATGGTGCGGCGCTTCATGACACCACCCGCAAGGCCGGGGCGGGGACGGAGCGGCCGCGCGTCAGGTAGGGGTCACCCGCCACAGCCTCCAGCCGTTTGATCGGGTGGAAGGCACCGTTGATGACCCGCGCGATCAGGACGGGCAGCACAGTGTGGTGCGTTTCGGGATCGACGATCCCCCTGCCCCGGTCGCCCGCCAGAAGCTTCGACAAGGGCAGGTCTTCGGCCCCCTCGCGGCCGGCCAGCAGCCGCGCCAGTTCCGTCACCGCAGAAAACGCCGACGCTTCGTGCGACGAGCCGAAATTGCCGGGGCCGGGCCAACCGCCCACCCCGCGAAAATAGGGGCCGGCGGCTACCAGCCCCTCGGCCGCCTGCCCCAGCGCAGGAAGTTCACATTCGGTCAGATTGCAGGACAGGACAGGGCAATTTTCCGGGCGGAAATGCGCATCCTCCTGCCCCAGCGCGCGGTAGGCGGCCATGAATTCGTAAGACGACGGCCCGATCAGCGAGTTCAGGATGAAACCGGGGCGGGCAAAGCGCACCTCTTCGATCATCCGGCCCACATCGTGGGATCCGATCGGCAGATACCGTTCGCCCTGCACCTCGCCCCCGGCGGCGGTGATCCGTTCACGGGCAAGGCGGTTCATCTCCCAGCCCCAGATGTAGTTCGAGCCGGCAAGAAACGCCCGGCGGCCATGCGACTGCATCACCCAGTCCAGAAGTGGCAGCAGGTGCTGGTTCGGGCAGGCATGGGTGTAGACCACATGGTCCGACGCCTCGAACCCTTCGTAGGGCACCGCGTACCAAAGTGTGCCGCCAAATTTTTCGACCGTCGGGATCACTTCCTTGCGGCTCCAGGACGTGACGCAGCCAAGCACATGGCGCGCGCCGGTGTTGCGCAGGATGTCTTGGCAAAGCGGGCCGTAAGCATCGACGTTGCCGCTCGGATCGCGTTCGACCGGCAGGAATGTCACGTCAAGCGCGGGGTCGGCATTCACCATTGCAATCGCCGCCAACGCCCCGGACCGGCACGCCTCGGAGATCAGCGAATAGCTGCCCGAGCGGGAATAAAGCAGGCCCAGTTCGATCCGTCGCTTCACGCCTTTGCCCCCAAGAACGAAAATGCCCTGCCGCAGACCATCCGTAGAGGTCTGCATGCAAGGCCCTGATGCCGTCCGACGATTTGCCGATGTATTCAGTGGAGCCTATGCGTCAGGCCGCGCGGGTCAAGGGCTTGCCTGCAAAAATGCGCATGCTGCCGCAAGAAACGGCTAATTTATAGGCAAACTGTCGTCGCCCATTGAAGGCGCTTGGCCCGCGTTCACGCCGGGGCGCGGGTTTTGGTGTCGATTTCAAACCAGTGATTTGCAATGGCACCGCGCGGCCGGCCATTTCCCGAAGCTCGGCCCGATCACCGGGGGTAAAGTCACGAGGTTCGGAATGCAGCAGGCAAAGCGCACCAAAACGAATGTCCGATTGCAAGACCAATGGGGCACCCGCGTAGAATCGGATGTGCGGAGGGTTGGTCACCAACGGATTTGCGGCAAAACGTGCGTCTGCAAGCGTATCGGGAATGACGAAGACCTGGTCTTGCAGAATGGTGTAGTTGCAAAATGCCACTTTGCGGGGAGCATCCTCTCCGTCGAGGCCGGACGTGGCCTTGAACACGGCAAGATCGGTGTCGATCAGAGTGACCGCCGCGATATCGACGCCGAAATGCTGCTTGGCCTCGGCCGTCAGGGCATCAAGTATCGGCAGGCCCGGGCCAATGACAAGGCCGCTTGCATGCAGCACGCGCAAGCGTTCGCGTTCATTCGGGGCCAAGGGAAAATCCGCCACCCGTTCACCTTTTGCGACAGTTACGCATTTTTCCATGCTTTTGAGATGTTTACGGAGGAAGGGTTAACGCCCGTGAATGATGACCTCGAAAATCTTGACGCGGGCGGACGCGGGCTGTCGCTGATCGTGATCTCGATGGACGAGGTGAACTTTCGCAAGGTCGAAGATCAGATCCGGCTGCGGATGGTGCGCTACCGGAACCAGAGACGCTTTCAAAGGCGACGAACGCGCCGCCTCAGGGCCCGAAGGTCAGCCGTGCCAGCACCAGCACCGGGTCCCAAGCCGGTCCTGCGGCTGCGGCCTTGTCCGTCAGCGCAAGGGCGCGGGCGCGGCCCGTTTCGCGGTCCAGCGAACCGGCCCTGACCGCAACCGACAGCGCCAGCAGCAGCGACGCCGCAGTGTCGGGATCATCCGGTGCCGCCTTGACGCGCGCGGCCGCTGCGGCAAGCGCCTCGGACGCGTCCGAAGCCAGCGGGATGTCCCGCTGCCCGTCTGTCGGCGCTTCCGCGACAGCGGCCGGCGGGGGTCGCGCGGGCGCGTTGGTGTCGTCGCTTTTGTCGCGCAGCGTTCGCGGCAGTCCGTCCGGTTTGGGCGAGCGGTCGGTCCATATGTTGATCGTGAACAGAATGAGCCCGATGAAGGCGCCGGTTTCGGCAATAACCAGCGGAAGCGAGAACCAGAGTGCTGCGGTGTTCAACGACTCGGTCCAGCGCCACAGCAGATACCACGCCCCGAAGGCAAGGCTGCTGGTGGCAAGAAACTGCCACACAGCCCGGTGCAAGGCAGAGTGGTGGCTGATCTGCCAGGGAACCTGACGGTCAAAGCGCGTCTTGGCTAGACGGTTGTTATTGCTTGGTTCGTTTCGCGCATTGGCTGTATTCATCACCGGACATTGGGATCAATCCCAAGGCGAGTCCAGACCCCTCGACCCCGGATTGCGGCTGTCAGACTGCGGGCAGGGTCGTGGTCCGCATGACAAAACCGTCCTCAGTGGCCGCCAAGCTGACCGCAATGCCGCCGATCTGCGACAGGTCTGCCAGATGGGTGCCGCCGCAGGGCATCGAGACCTCGGCGCCGTTCAAATGCGTCGTCCAGAGGCGGCGGTCGTGCAGATAGCCTTCGCCGGGCGTTACCAGCACGGGCGCGGGGGTGCCAAGCATCTGCCGCAAGACTGCGTTGATGGCGGCGGTATGGCCTGGAAGGTCGGCCAGAAACGCATCGCGGTCAAAGCCCTTCTTGCGCAGCGATTTGCCGATCCGGTAGCTGTCAACAGAGCCATCTTTGGCAATGTGCGAACGGGTGACAGCCGCCTTGTCAAGGTTCGGCGCACCAAGGCTGTCGGTGGCGTCGGCGTTCTTGGTCCAGAACCGAGCAGCGATCTGGTTCAGCGCAAGCGCCGCCAGATGCACGCCGGTATGTTGCAGCGACAAGGCATGGCGGTGGTCCGGATCGACGCGCAGCGTCACCGTGGCACCGGGGGACACCTCAAGCGAACCTTGCACCAGATGCAGCACGACGGCGTGGATATCGGGATCGTTGCGCTTGACGGTCGCGGCGTCATCGCCCGTGTAGATCACCCCGGTCGCGCGATTGAGCAGCGCTTCGCGGCTTTCGTCCACCGCCGCCTGCCGACCGTCGGCCATGGTCATGGTGCCCCGGTCGCCCGGTTGATCGGGCCAGGTCAGGCTTTGCGGGTGAAACGGCGTGCGGTCGGTGACGATCCCCATCCGGCCATCCAACTCGGCCAGAAGCATGACGCGCGCCGTAGCCACCAGCGTGCCTGCGGCGAAGGTGGTGATCGTCCCTTCGCTCAATTCGGTCTGCAATTGCATCGCTTAGTCGTCCCTTGATCCGGCGGTCTTGGCCGCGCGCAGGTAGTTGTAGACACTCGCCCGGCTCATCTGCAGCACGCGCGAGATGTAGGCGGCCGCGTGTTTGCCACCAAAGGCGCCGTCCCCGGCCAGTTCCAGCACCAGTTGGCGTTTCTCGTCTCGGCCAAGGTCGCTGATCGCAATTCCCTGACGGTTGGTCCATGCGTGAACATACTGGTTGATCCGCTCGTGCCAGTCTTCCTTGAACAGCACCGCAGGCTGGTCGGCCTCCGGCACCCGGGCAAGGGCGCCCAGAAGGTCGATGGCAGCCTGCAACTGCGAGACATCAAGGTTGATGCACAAGACCCCGATTGCCGTGCCACCGCCGTCCCGCAACACGGCGCTGACCGATTTCACACGGCGACCGTCGAAGTTCAGCTTGTCATAGGGGCCGATCAGCCCGACATCGGGTCGAAAGTCGATTTCATGCAGAAGCGACGGCTCACCCACCTCGCGCCGGGAAAAAGGGTTGGCGATATGGACGACGGTTTCGGTTGCAAGGTCGTGCAGCACGACCTCGGCCTGCGGTTGCAGCAACAGCGCAATCGCATCACAGACGGCGTAGAAAGGAAGAAGCGGAGGTGCGGGGTGCATCGGTTCCGGTTGGCTGCGGGCTTGCGGCAATTATACGATGGTGTTTAATTTGGACAAGACATTCCAAGCAACAGGGGAACGCCATGCTGCCTGAAAGCGCGCTTGACTGGCTGGTGTCGGTGCGACGTCATCTGCATCAATACCCGGAACTCTCGTGCGCCGAGGCGATGACGGCAGATTACATCGCCGCGCGTCTGGCAGAGCTTGGCCTGCCGTTCGAGGCGGGAATTGGCGGACATGGGCTGGTCGCCACGGTGCGCGGGCGGCAAGGCGGGCCAGCCGTGGGCCTGCGCGCCGACATGGACGCATTGGCCATCACGGAAACGACCGCCTTGCCCTATGCTTCGCGCCATCCCGATGTGATGCACGCCTGCGGCCATGACGGGCATATGTCGATCCTTCTGGGCGCCGCGATGATCCTGAAACAAAGCGATTTCGCGGGCGACGTGCATCTTGTGTTCCAGCCAGCGGAAGAACGCTACGGTGGCGCGCGGATGATGTTGGATGACGGGCTGCTGCACCGCTTTGCGATGCGCCAGATCTTCGGGCTGCACAACTGGCCCGGCGTGCCCGCAGGCACGGTCGTCGTGCATGACGGGCCGGTGATGGCCGGCACGTCAGAATTCACCTTGCGCTTCACGGCGGCGGGCGGCCATGCCTCGACGCCGCATCTGACCGGCGATCCCCTGCTGGCGGGTGGGCATTTCATGACCGGCATCCAGCAGGCCGTGGCGCGATCGGTCGACCCGCTGGAAAGCGCGGTCGTCACCGTGGGCAGCTTTCGTGGTGGGTTTGCGCAGAACATCATCCCGCAAGAGGCAGAGCTGACCGGCACCCTGCGTGCCTTCCGGCGCGAGACGCTGCTGCACCTGCGCGCGCGGGTCGAGGTCGTCGCAGAAGCCGCAGCGGCAATCGCGGGGTGCGACGGGTCGCTCGTTTTCGACGCGGCGCTGTGCAGCCCGGTGGTCAACACACCGCACGAACGCGACACCATGCGTCAGGCTGCCAAGGCTGCCGGCCTGATGCTGGGCGGGCCGATGGCACCGTCGATGGGCGGCGATGATTTCGGCGATTTCCTGACCCAGATTCCCGGCGCATATGCGTTCCTTGGCAATGGCGACCACGGCCCCGAAACCGGCCTGCACCAGCCAAAATACGATTTCAACGATGCCGCGATCGGCCCCGGTGCTGCGCTGCTGGCTCAATCGGCATTGCACGCTCTTGCCCGGACCTGAGGACCAGATGATCCAGCTTTCCCGCCCCCAGATCGAACGGCTTGTCGGCGTCGATTCTGCCGCTGCCGAGGCCGTGCGCGATGCCTATGTCGCCGTCAGCGACGGGCGTGCCAATGTGCCGCCGATCGGCTATCTTGGGTTTCCCGAAGCGAACGGTGATTGCCACATCAAGTATGGCCACATTGCCGGCGACGACGTTTTCGCCGTCAAGATCGCATCGGGGTTCTACGACAATCCGGCCCATGGCCTGCCGTCAAGCACCGGGGTCGTGCTGGTGTTCTCGGCCCGCACCGGGCAGGTGCGGGCACTGTTGGCCGACGAAGGCTATCTGACCGACCTGCGCACCGGGCTTGGCGGCGCGGTGGCCACCCTGGCGCTGTGCCGCCCCGACGCGCGGCAGTTCCTGATCGTTGGTAGCGGCACGCAGGCCTATTGGCTGGCGCGTGCTTTGCACATGCTGGCACCCGAGGCGGATCTTGGCGTCTGGGGCCGCAACCATCCCCGCGCAGCGGCGCTGGTGGAACGTCTGGCCGAAGTGGGCGTTACGGCAAAACTGGCACCCGATCTTGAAGCCGCCTGTCGCACGGCGGAGGTGATCGTGACCGCCACGCCCGCAAGCACCCCGTTGGTGAAATCTGCCTGGGTGCAGCCGGGCTGCCACATCACCGCCATTGGTGCCGACAGCCCCGGCAAGCAGGAACTGGAAACCGCCCTCGTCGCGCGGGCCGACCTGCGGGTTGCCGACATGCTGAGCCAAAGTCTGGACCACGGCGAGTTTGCATCGGCGCGGGCGGCCGGGCTGATCGGCCTCGCTGATTGTGCCGAACTTGGTGCGGTGCTGGGCGGCGTGGTGCAGGGCCGAACGTCACCGAACGACATCACCATTGCCGACCTGACCGGGGTTGCGACACAAGACATCGCGATGGCGCGTCTGGTGCTGCACCGCGCAACCAACGAAGGAACAGCGCCATGACCGACATCGTCACCGCCTCGGCAGCACGGTCAGTGCAGGCCCACCGCCGCATCCGACCGCACATCTATGAAACACCGCTGATCCCGGCCCGCAACGGGCATGGCGGCACGCTGTTGTTCAAGGCCGAGAATTTCCAGCTGACCGGTTCGTTCAAGATCCGGGGCGCGGCTTCGGTGATGACCGCCGCCGCGTCGGACCAGCCGATGATCACCGCCTCGTCCGGCAACCACGGTATCGGTGCGGCGCGGGCGGCACAGTCGCTTGGCCGCAAGCTGACCGTCGTGCTGCCCGAAAGCGTGGTGCCGGAAAAGCTGGCGAAGATCCGCTCGTACGGGGTTGAAGTGGTGCTGCACGGCGCGGAAACCGGGCTGGCCGAACAGCATGCCCAGCACCTCGCTCAAACAACAGGCGCGCGCTATGTATCACCCTACAACGACGCCGACGTGATCGCAGGGCAAGGCACCATCGGGCTGGAACTGCTGGATCAGGCAGCGCAGATCGACACCGTCTTCATCGCGATGGGCGGCGGCGGGCTGGTCAGCGGCATCGGCGCCGTGCTGAAGGCGTTCAGCCCCGCCACCCGCATCATCGGGGCCGCCGCCGAGGCCTCGCAGGCGCTGGCCCTGTCGATGGCGGCGGGTTGCGTGGTCGATTGCCCCCATGACGACACATTGGCCGATGCGGTCGCGGGGGGGATCGACTCGGACACGTTGACACTGCCGCTGGCGGGGGCCGTGATCGACGAGGTGGTGACCTGCAGCGAGGCCGAGATCCTTGCCGCCCTGCGCATCCTTGCACGGGAGGAAAACCTGCTGGTCGAAGGGGCCGCTGCGCTGGCACTTGCCGCCTGTCTGAAGCGCGGCGGTGCGGTTGCAGGCAAGACCAGCGTGGTCCTTCTTTGCGGCGGCAACTTCGATGGCGCAAGACTGCGCTCACTCGTCGTCTGAACGGGCGCGCCAGGCTATGGCCCGGCGCGCAAGAAAGGCCTAGGCTGCCACCCCTAGCGCCGTGCCAGCCCCTTCCCACTCAAGGCCGGGGCGGTAGCGAGCGACGATACTGCCGTTTTCCATCGCGAAAAGATGCAGCCAGCCGTTGTCGAACAACTGGCGCACCCCAGCGTGCTTGCGCAGGATGTCGGTGATCGCCTCAGTCGGGGCTTCCAGCATCACCGACAGACGCAGCGCCGGATGGGCAGGCCGTTCACCGTCATGCACTGACTGCCACGGCAGGCCGGGCCGCAAAAGTCCACCGTTGCCTTCCAGAACTCCAATTCCTCCGACGACGTTGTGGATCAGCTTGTTGCCGCCGCCAAAGACGCGCGGCGCCACGGTCGAGCCGTAGTATTGCAGGCTGATCCAGCTGGCGACGACGACCGGGGCGGTGATGATCAGCTCCAGCGTGGCAAAGCCCTGATCGGCGGTCCAGTCATAGCTGTGCAGGAACGCGCGGCCCTGCAGATCGCGCCCCACCGTCGCCCCGCGCGGCGCGGCGATGAAGGCGGCGCAACCCGCCAGCCCCCACTCCGGCCGCACCTCGGCCCAGTCGGCCGCGCGCTTCACAAGGCTGCCGCCGGTCGACCCCGGCAGGCGCACCGCGCGCTCGGCCCGGCTGGCATGGGCCGCCGCCACTAGCCATACCTCAGCGCGGGCCAGATCGGCCGCGTGGCCGGGCGCCGGCGTGTCACGATACAGCATCACATGGTCGGTCACGGTATCATGGAGTGCTGCCACGAACAGCGTGTCCTCGGCCAGCGCAAGCCCCTGCGCAGGCAGCCCGGCGCGCGTCTCGGGGTCGTTCAGCAGCGCTGCCAGAAGCCTTGCCGAAACCTCGCCGGTCTGGCCGCAACACGCCCCGCAATGGTAGGCGCTTTCGTGCGGGTTGTTCGTCACCTGCGCGCCGTGCCCGACCAGCAGCACCAGCCGGGCATGCCCTTCGGTCAGGCTCATGGCCCGCAGGACCGCCGCCGCCGTCTGCACCTTTTGATCCGCGGTCAAGGCGGTTTCAAAACGCGGACGTGGCCCCGGTGCCAATCCCTCCGGGGCAAGGCCCAGCGCATCACGGATCAGCTTGGCCCCATAGGCTGGTCCGGCCGCCTCGACAAAGGCGAAGGACGATACCGCCGCCTGCCGGAACCGACCCCAGGCGCGCGCGGCGCGGGCAGCGATGCGCGTTGACGCCTCGGCCGCATCGTCGCCGTGACTTGTCGAAATCATCGCGGGGTTCAAGAGCGCCGGCAGATGCGCTTGAACCTCGTCGGTTCCGGCGGGGCGGTGCGCGACCGGCAATCCGAAAAATCCGGCAAAGCCCAGCGTCTCGATCCCGCCGTCCTGCGCTTCAAGCGCGCGGCGCAAGACCTCGGACCGCACGTCGATGCAGAAGGCTGCCTGCAGCGCAGGGCGCCCTGCCCGTTCCGCCGGACCGGACAGAAGGCCGGCAAGCCTGCGCTGATGCGCGCGTTCGGCGGCCTCTTGCAGGATGGCGTCGATGGTCTGGTCGGCACTTGGCATCAGCGAGGCGGCATGGGCGGCCACGGTCGCTTCCCATACCGGGGCGACCGCCGGGCAATGCGCCAGAAGCGCCTCTTCCCAGACCAGCCGGATTGCCAGCATGTCAATCAGCGTGGCGTCGCTACCGCCCGCCAGTTCAGCCTGCCACAACAGCCAGCGGGCATGCTGCGGCCAGCCGCCCAGATCGACCAGCAGTCGGTGGAACGCCGTCTCTGCCGCGTCGGCCGTCAGCCCAAGCCGGTCTGCCGCGCGCAGAATGGCGCGGTCAGCGGTGTCGGGCGCTTCGGCGACATGCGCCGAAAACCCGCCAAGGCCTGCGATTTCCGGCGTCAGGTCATGCGTCGCCCACTCCCGCCAGGCGGCAAAGGCACCGTGGCCGGGACGCGGCGTCCACAGCGCCTGCCCCCGGTCGAAATAGCCCGCCGCCCACAGCCCGAAACTGCGGGCGATGATCGCGGGCCAATCGGTCCCGGTGTCGCGGGCCGCCAGTGCCGCCACAGTGGGCAGAGCCTCCGGTGCGGGGCTTTCCGCGCCGAGCCGGGCCTTCAGCCAGGCCAGGTCGCGCGGCTTGACCGGCGACGTTGAGGCGATCAGCGCCGCCGCCAGATCGTCATCGCCGATCTCGCCCCGGGCGACCATCGCGGCAAGCTCGCTGCGCGGCAAGGTCAGCCCAACACCCGCCACCCGCGCCAGCCGCGCCGAGGCGTGCGCAAGGTCTTCGCCGGTCTGGCCAAGAAACGGGTTCACCGCCACGGTTGCATCCAACGGGAAGGCCGGCGGAATGGCACGAGCGGCGGCCTCTGCGGCCTGCAGCAGATGCGAGACGACGGCAGGGGCGATCGGTGTGGGTTTCAGAAACATCGGTTTCTCCCGGTTCAGGATTTGGTGGTGGCGCGAAAGCCGCCGGTGATGCGGTCAAGCAGCGCGTTGAGGTAAAGGCCGTTGGCCACATGCACGCGCAGACCGGCGGTCGCGGGGTGATGCGCCCACAGCGGAAACAGCGCCTGCGCAAAGGCCACCAGGCCGAAGGACAGCACGGCAAGCACGATCAGCGCCCACTCCAGAGGGCCGGGCACCGGCGGCGCGGGCAGCGACGGCCCCCACACCGCAAGGGCGATGACGTGGAAACCAAAGTAGGCCAGTGCTGCCCCAAGCGAGGCCGCCACCGTCCGCCGCGTCAGCGCACCGGGGGCGGCGTCGGCCAGCCCTTGCGCGATCAGGTAGGACACGCCGAAGATCAGCATCGCGCCCAACGCCACGGCCTGCGGCGACTTTTCCCCGACCAGCCATGTGAAGCCCGCCGCCACCGAGAGGTAAAGCAGCAGCGCCAGCGCAAAGGACCGCGCCACCGCGCCAAATCCGGGCACTGCCACCGGGCCGGGCTTACGGATCGCGTTCACCGCCCCGACGGCACCGCCCGACGAAAGGAAGGCGTGCGCCTTGTAAAGTGAGTGGGCAACGATATGCAGCAGCGCCAGCGCCCAGAGGCCAAGACCGCATTGCAGCAGCATGAACCCCATCTGCGCCACGGTGGACCACGCCAGCGCCGTTTTCACCGCGCTTTGCGTCAGCATCACCAACGCCCCGAACAGCGCCGTCAACCCGCCGATCACCGCAAGTGCCGCCATCGCCCCGGCACTTTGCTGCACCAGCGCCGACAGGGTGATCAGCAACACCCCGCCCGAATTGATGATGCCCGCGTGCAGCAGCGCCGACACCGGGGTCGGTGCCTCCATCACTTCGGTCAGCCAGCCATGCACCGGAAAAGCCGCGGTCTTCAGCGCCGCCGCCACGACCAGAAGGGCCACCGCCAGTGGTGCAAGGCCGGGAAGCCCCCCCGCTGCGGCGGTCGAAAGTTCGGCGATGTCGACCGTGCCGAAGCTCTGCCACAGAAGAACCGCGGCCAGCACCAGCGCCACGTCGCCCGCCCCCCAGACCCGCACGAACTTGGCCGCCGCCCGCCGCGCCTCGGCCCGGTCTGGGTAGAATAGCAACAGCTGGCGCAGGATCACCCCCGTTGCCACGAAGGCCACGATCAGGACCGGCAGGCTTGCCGCCTGCACCAGCAGCAGCACCGATGCGATGGCCGCCAGCGTCAGTCCGTGAAACCGACCCTCGCGCGCCTCGCCGTCAAGGTAGCGGCGCGCATACCGCACCACGACCCAACCGACAAACGCCACCAGCAACGCCAGCGTCACGCTTGTGGCGTCAAGCCGCGACACGGCGCCCCCGCCCAGCGCCAGCACCTGCGGTCCGGCCAGCAAAAGCTGCGCCAGCCCGGCAAGGCCCAACACCAGGGCGCCAAGGCTCGCGGCCTCGGACAGGGCGAGAGCCTGCCCGGGGCGACGGCCGGGACGCCACAGGAACAGGGCGGCAGCGACCAGAAGCACAAGCGGGGCGAAAGCGATCAGCGGAAAGGTTGGCATGGTTGCACCGGGGTTTGGGTAGGGTGCCGCGAGATCTATCGCTTGCCTCACTTCCAGAATATTACATATATTAGGCCATATCGTTCTATCTGGTAAATGAATGGCCGCCCTCAACCTGCATCACCTTCGCCTCTTTCGCGCGGTTGCCAGCGACGGCACGCTGACCGGCGCGGCGCGCGGCCTGAACCTGTCGCAATCGGCGCTGTCGACGCAATTGCGCACACTGGAAGCCGCACTGGGGCAGGATCTCTTTGAACGGCGCGGGCGCGGGCTGGTGCTGACCGAGGCGGGGCGCATCGCACTGGATCATGCCGAGGCGATCTTCCGCACTGCCGATGACCTGACCGCCACCTTGCGCGACACCGGCCGGGCGCGGCGGGCGCTCCGGGTCGGGGCACTGGCTACGCTGTCGCGCAATTTCCAGATGCAGTTCCTGCGCCCGCTGATCGGGCGGCCAGATGTCGAGGTGGTGCTGCGCTCCGGCTCGCAGGACGAACTTCTGCGCGGGCTCGAGGGCTTGTCGCTGGACGTGGTGCTTACGAACCTCGCGCCGGCCCGCGACGCGGCAAGCCACTGGCTGGTCCACCGGATCGACGACCAGCCGATCGGCCTGATCGGAACGCCAGCGCGTGTCGGGCCGGGCCGACGCCCGCTGAAAGACCTGCTGGCATCGCAGCCCTTGATCCTGCCGACGCGGGAAACCGCCCTGCGCGCCGCCTTCGACGCGATGGCAGCCAGGCTGGGCGTGACGCCGATCCTTGCCGCCGAGGTGGACGACATGGCGATGATCCGCCTTCTGGCGCGGGCCGACGCCGGCCTTGCCATCATCCCCCCCATCGTCGTGCGCGACGAGTTGCAATCGGGCCTCTTGCTAGAGGCGGCGCGTCTGGATGGGATCACCGAAACCTTCGTTGCGGTGACCTTGCAGCGCCGTTTCCCGAACCCGCTTCTGGCCGACGTCCTGCCGCACTAGCCGAAACGTTCAGCGCGACAGCGTGTCCACCGGATAGGCGGTGGTGTATTTCATCGTCTCCATCGCGAAATGGCTGGTGACGTTCTTGATCGACACGGCGTCCGTCAGCCTTTTGTAAAGCCGGTCGAACGCCGTCATGTCCGGCACCGCGACGCGCAAGAGGTAATCCATCTCGCCGGCCATGCGGTAGACTTCCATGATCTCGGGGATCGCTTCGGTCGCCTTGGCAAAGGTGTCCCGCCACTCCGCCGAATGGTCCGGTGCCTCGATGCCCACAAAGACCGTCAGGCCGAAGCCAAGCTTGGCGGGGTCGGCCAGCGCCACACGGGCGCGCAGCACGCCGGTCGCCTCAAGCTTCTGGATGCGCTTCCAGCAGGGGGTTTGCGACAGGCCCGCCTTGTCGGCGATCTGGGCGATCGGCATGGTCGCGTCGCGCATCAGTTCGACAACGATCTTGCGGTCGATCAGGTCAAGGTCGCTCATCGTGGTTGCCCTTCCGAGTCGGAACTGTCGCCAGAATGCACGGCTCGAACGAAAAATCTATCATCTTTATCGTGTATAAGCGCCAACCGGTCCGCGCCATTGGGTGATTCCGGAAACAGCGCCCAAAATGTTCCTTTCGTCAGGCGTGCCGCCGTTGATTCCGCGCCATGCCGGGCGTAACGCTAAGGCATGATCACACAGAAGATGAAGTATGCTCTGAAGGCGCTGCTGACGCTGGCGGACGAGGCCGCGCAGCCGAAGCCCGAGGCGCTGACGATTGAAGAAATCGCCAGACGCTCGGGCACGCCGAAGCGGTTTCTGGAGCATATCCTTCTGGAGGTGCGCAACGCCGGGGTCATCGCGTCGACGCGGGGTCGCTCGGGTGGCTACAGTTTGGTGAAAAAACCGTCCGAGGTGTCGATCTCGGAACTGTTGCGCACCATCGAGGGGCCGATTGCCCCGCTGCCCTGCCTGTCGCGCCGCGCCTACCAGCGCTGCGAAGATTGCGCCGACGAGGCCACCTGCCGAATCCGCAAGGTCTTTGCCGAGGTGTTCTGGTCCTACCTCGTCATCATCAACTCGCTGACCTTGGACGACATGCTGCGCTCAGGCGCCGTGGCTGAGCACGTGCTCGGCGCAGCCAAGTAACTGATTTCACATACGGTTCCTGAAAATTGACTGGCCCGTCCGCGGTGCCGGGCGTGGAAAAATCTTCTTTAATCACGACTTATTTTAACGTGAATATGCCTTTGCAATACACGATCTTATATGTCGTTATTTGCCTCCTGACGGACGCCCGACCGTCCAACCAGAGGAGAGTTCGATGATCCGCACCGCTCATGACACGGCCAAACCTGAGGCCCGCTTTCCCGTGACGAAAACCCTGCACCTGCTGGCCTCCCTGCCAACGGCCCACGTCCTGCGCGGCACATTGTCCGCGGCGGCACTGGTGGCTTTCGCCCTTGGTGCCGCACCCAGGACAGCCGAAGCCGACACCCTGCTGAACGTCAGCTACGACCCGACACGCGAACTTTACCGCGAGATCAACGAGGCATTTTCTGCGTGGTGGGTGGCGCAAGGCAACGCGGCGCCGAGCATCGAAGTCAGCCACGGCGGTTCCGGCAGCCAGGCCCGTGCCGTGATCGACGGGCTGGAGGCGCAGGTGGTGACGCTGGCGCTGGCCAGCGACATCGACAAGATCGCCGGGGCCGGCAAACTGCCCGCCGACTGGCAGACGAAACTTCCGCACAACTCCTCGCCCTATACCTCCACCATCGTGTTCCTGGTGCGTGAGGGCAACCCGAAGGGCATAAAGGACTGGGGCGATCTTGTGGCCGATGGCGTCGAGGTCATCACCCCGAACCCCAAGACCTCGGGCGGTGCGCGCTGGAACTATCTGGCAGCCTGGGCCTGGGCCGAAAAGAACGGGCAAGACCCGAAAGGCTTTGTCGGCAAGCTCTACAAGAACGTCCCCGTGCTCGACAGCGGCGCGCGCGGTGCCACCACCACCTTTGCCCAGCGCGGCATCGGTGACGTGCTGCTGGCGTGGGAAAACGAGGCCTATCTTGCGCTGGAGGAACTGGGCGACGATCAGTTCGACATCGTGGTGCCCTCGGTCAGCGTGCTGGCCGAACCCCCGGTCGCGCTGGTGGACGGCAACATCAAGACCGACGCACAGCGCAAGCTGGCCGAGGCGTACCTGACCTTCCTCTACTCGCCCGAAGGTCAGGCCATCGTGTTCAAGAACTTCTACCGTGGCTGGGACACGTCGAAGGCCAACCCCGAAGATGTGGCCCGCTTCCCGCAAGTGGAGCTTGTCGACATCGCCAGCTTCGGCGGTTGGGCCAAGGTGCAGCCGGAACACTTCGGCGACGGCGGGATCTTCGACCAGATCTATGTGCCGAAATGAGGGCACCGCTGATCCACCGGTCCCCCATGCCCGGCCTGGGCCTGACCATGGGGATCACCCTGACGATGCTGTCCATCGTTGTCCTGTTGCCGATCGGCGCCCTGCTTCTGAAGGGCGCCCACTACGGTGTTGCGGGCATCTGGGACACCGTGAACCGCGAACGGGTCTGGGCGGCGCTGTTCCTGTCGTTCCGCCTGTCGCTGTTCGCCGCCCTTTTCAACCTGGTGTTTGGCGTGCTTCTGGCCTGGGTTCTGGTGCGCTACCGCTTTCCCGGCCGGCGCATCCTTGACGCCGCCGTCGACCTGCCCTTCGCGCTGCCAACCGCCGTTGCCGGCATTTCGCTGACAGCCCTTTACGCCCCGAACGGCGCTTTCGGGCAACTGGCCACCGAAATCGGCTGGACGATCGCGTACACGCAATGGGGCATCTTCATCGCGCTGGTGTTCGTGGGCCTGCCCTTCGTAACCCGCACCGTGCAACCCGTGATCGAGGAAATCGAGCGCGAGGTCGAAGAAGCCTCCGCCACCTTGGGTGCAACCCGCCTGCACACCCTGCGCCACGTCATCCTGCCGATGCTTGCCCCCGCAGCCCTGACCGGCTTTGCGCTGGCGCTGGCGCGGGCGGTGGGGGAATACGGCTCGGTGATCTTCATCGCGGGCAACATCCCCTTGGTGACCGAAATCGCCCCCCTCCTCATCATCATCCAGCTTGAGGAATTCAACTACGACGCTGCCGCCGCCATCGGCATCGCGATGCTCTTGATCAGTTTCGCCATGCTTCTGGCCATCAACCTCATTCAGGTCTGGAGCCGCCGGAGGATTGGCCATGTCTGATACCCTCAACATCCGCTTCCGCTCGGCAACCGAGGAAACTTCCACCGCGCGTTGGGTGCTGATCTGCATCGCGTTCGCGGGCCTCGGCATCCTCGTGTTCGCCCCCCTTGTCGCGGTCTTCGTCGAGGCGCTGGCCAATGGCGTCGCCGCCTCGCTCAAAAGCCTCGCCAGCCCCGATGCACGCGATGCAATCCGCCTGACGCTGACCATCGCGGCCATAGCGGTGCCGCTGAACGCAGCCTTCGGCATCGCCGCAGCGTGGTTCATCACCAAGTTCGATTTCACCGGCAAGGCCTTCCTGATCACGCTGATCGACCTGCCCTTTTCCGTCTCGCCCGTTGTCGCCGGTCTCTGCATCGTGCTGATGTTCGGCACCAACAGCCTTGTCGGCGGCTGGCTGGTCGCCAACGGCTACCCCGTCGTATTTGCCATGCCGGGGATCATCCTTGCCACCATGTTCGTGACCTTCCCCTTCGTCGCGCGCGAACTGATCCCGGTGATGATCGAACAGGGCCGGGCCGAGGAAGAAGCGGCACTGACCCTCGGCGCCTCGGGCTGGCGCACGTTCTGGACCGTCACGCTGCCCAACATCCGCTGGGCGCTGCTTTACGGTGTACTCCTCTGCACCGCCCGCGCGATGGGCGAGTTCGGCGCGGTCGCTGTCGTCTCCGGCAAGATCCGGGGCGAGACCGCGACCATGCCCACCACCATCGAGATGCTCTATCAGGAATACCTCTCGGTCGCGGCCTTCAGTCTCGCCGCCGTGCTGGCCCTCTTGGCCCTTCTCACCCTCCTCCTGAAAACCGCGCTCGAAATCCGCCATGCCGATCAACTTGCCGCAACGCACCGCCACTAGGGGAACACCGATGCACATCGAAATCGACGAAATCTCAAAGCGGTTCGGCACCACGGCGGCGCTGCATCCGGTGTCGCTGTCGCTGCCTTCAGGCGCGTTGGTGGCGCTTCTGGGCCCGTCAGGCTCCGGCAAGACCACGCTTCTGCGCATCTTGGGGGGCCTTGAATTCCCCACCTCCGGCCGCGTTCTGTTCGACGGGCAGGATGCAACCGGACTGACCGTGCAGGAACGCCGCGCGGGGTTCGTGTTCCAAAGCTACGCGCTTTTCCGGCACATGACGGTGTTTGACAACATCGCCTACGGCCTGAACGCCCGCCCCCGCGCCACGCGGCCGCAAAAGGCCGAGATCGCCCGCCGCGTCACCAAACTGCTCGACCTGATCCAGCTTCCCGACATCGGCGCGCGCTACCCCTCGCAACTGTCCGGCGGCCAGCGCCAGCGTATCGCCCTTGCCCGCGCCCTTGCCATCGAACCGCGGATGCTGCTTCTGGATGAACCTTTCGGCGCGCTGGATGCCAAGGTGCGCAAGGAACTGCGCCAGGGCCTGCGCGACATCCACGACACCACCGGCCTCACCACCGTCTTCGTGACCCACGATCAGGACGAGGCGCTGGAACTGGCCGACCTTGTCGTCGTCATGTCCGGATCAAGATCGGGGGGCCGGATCGAACAGATCGGCAAGCCGCAGGATATCCGCGCCCGCCCCGCCACGCTTTTTGTCCGTGATTTCCTCAGTGCATAAGGGGCGCTACTTGCGCCCCTTCTTCACTTCGGCGTCCATGTCGACGCCGTTCAGCGCGCCGACGATATCGCTCAGCATCGGCACGTAGTCGTCGCCGCGCCCGGTGGCGATGGCGTGCGTGTAGTAGTGCTTGGCCGCCCCCGCCATCAGGTTCACCATGTCGGCATCCGACGCCATGTCGTTCAGATAGCGCATGTCCTTGGCCGCGTTGGCGATGGAAAACTTGTGCGCATCGCGGTTGCGCTCCACGACGTAGCCCATGAATGTCTCGAAGAACCCGCAGCCCATCCGGCTTGGCCCGATCACCTCGTGGATGGTCTGCGGCGAAATGCCGACCTTCGCGCCCAGGACCACCGCCTCGGAATACAGCGCGCCGTAGGACAGGCTGATGAAGTTCATCACCAGCTTCATCTTGTGGCCGCTGCCGACGGGGCCGATATGGCTGACCCGCGCGGCCCAGCAGTCGATCACCGGGCGGATGCGCGCGAACACCTCCGGCTCGCAACCGACCATCGCGCTCAACTGCCCGGCCTCGGCCTGCACCGGCGTGCCGCCCAGGGGCGCATCGACGAAATGCCCGCCCAGCGCCGCGAGTTCCGCCGCCAGCGCCTCGGTCGAGCCGGGATTGGCGGTCGAGGTGTCGATCACCACCAGACCGGGCCGCGCACCCGCCAGAATCCCGTCAGGTCCGCGCAGCGTCGCCTCGATCTGGGGCGAGTTCGACAGGCACAGATGGATGATGTCGCACACCTCGGCCATCTGGCGCGGGCTTTGCGACTCCTGCGCGCCCAGCGCCAGCAGGCTTTCCACCGGCGTGCGGTTGGCGCGGCCACGCACCCACAGCTCGTACCCGGCAAGCCTCAGGTTCTTCGCCATGCCGTGGCCCATGAAGCCCACGCCGATGAATCCGATGACGGGTTTGTCAGACATGCTCTGGTTCCTTTGTGCCGCTGGCGTTGTTGCCCTCGGTATGGCACGGCACGGCCGCCTCCTGCCAGAGCGCTGCGAAATGCAAAACCAGAAATTGCAACTGACCCCTTGACCTTCCCATGATGGGAAGCTCCATATGGGGTGGGAAGCAACGCAAAAGGCCGCGCCATGAATGCCGATCCCAGACTTCCGAACCCCTCCCTCACCCTGCCTGTCGAAGGCATGACCTGCGCCTCCTGCGTCGGGCGCGTGGAACGCGCGCTGAAGGCCGTGCCGGGCGTGACCGAAGCCTCTGTCAACCTTGCCACCGAACGCGCCGAGGTGGTGACCGACGGCTCGGTCGACCGCGCGCTGCTGGTCAGCGCGGTGGAGGGCGCGGGTTACTCCGTGCCGCAAAGCGCACAGGTCCTGTCGATCGAAGGGATGACCTGCGCCTCCTGCGTCGCCCGCGTCGAACGCGCGCTGACAGCAGTGCCGGGTGTCACTGCCGCCAGCGTCAACCTCGCCACCGAAACCGCCAGCGTCTCTGGCGCTGCCGCGTCCGCCGACCTGATCCGCGCCATCGCCGCCATCGGCTACACCGCCACCCCCGACCGCAGCCGGGACGAGACCGAAGACCGCCGCGCCGCCGAAGAAACCACCCTGCGCCGCGACCTGATCCTGTCGGCGATCCTGTCGCTGCCGGTGTTCGTGATGGAAATGGGCGGACATCTGATACCCGCGATCCACCATTTCATCGGCTCCACCATCGGGATGCAGGCAAGCTGGGTGATCCAGTTCATGCTGACCACGCTGGCGCTGGCCGGACCGGGACGGCGCTTCTTCCGCAAAGGCATTCCGGCCCTGCTGCGCGCCGCCCCCGACATGAACAGCCTCGTCGCCGTCGGCACCGGGGCAGCTTATGCCTATTCCGTGGTCGCAACCTTCCTGCCCGCCGCCCTGCCCCCCGGCACCGTGACCGTCTACTTCGAGGCGGCGGCAGTCATCGTGACCCTCATCCTGCTTGGCCGCTATCTGGAAGCGCGCGCCAAGGGCCAGACCTCGCAGGCGATCCGCCGCCTGATCGGCCTGCAACCCCGCGTGGCGCATGTCTGGCGCGCTGGTGTGCTGAGCGATCTGCCGGTCGAAGCGGTGCGTGCCGGCGACCGGCTTGACCTGCGCCCCGGCGAACGCGTCCCGGTCGACGGCGAAGTGGTCGAAGGCACAAGCTGGATCGACGAATCCATGCTGACGGGCGAACCCGTGCCGGTCGCCAAGGAGGCTGGTGCCAAGGTGATCGGCGGCACGGTGAACCAGACCGGCGCGCTGACGCTGGTCGCCACCGCGGTTGGCGGCGACACCATGCTCGCCCGCATCATCCGCATGGTCGAGGCGGCGCAGGGCGGCAAGCTGCCGATCCAGGCACTGGTCGACAAGGTGACGCTGTGGTTCGTGCCGGTCGTCATGGCGCTGGCCGCCCTGACCTTTGCCGTCTGGATGATCTGGGGGCCCGACCCGGCACTTGGCCTCGCGCTTGTCAACGCGGTCGCCGTCCTCATCATCGCCTGCCCCTGCGCGATGGGGCTGGCCACGCCCACCTCGATCCTTGTTGGCACCGGGCGCGGCGCGGCCCTTGGCATCCTGTTTCGCAAGGGCGAGGCGCTGCAATTGCTGCAAGGCGTGGCGGTCGTCGCGGTCGACAAGACCGGCACCCTGACCGAAGGCAAGCCCGCGCTGACCGACCTCATCCCCGCGCCGGGCTTTGACCGCGTCACCGTGCTTTCTCTGGCGGCAGCCGTGGAAACGCGTTCCGAACACCCCATTGCCCGCGCCATCGTGGCCGCCGCCGAGGCCGAGGGGCTGGCGCTTGCCCCGCCCGAAGATCTGACGGCAACCCCCGGCTACGGCGTGGCCGCCCGTGTCGCAGGCCAGCGCGTCGAGGTCGGCGCAGACCGCCTGATGCGCAAGCTTGGCCTCGACGTCACCCCCTTCGCCGAGGCCGCCGCACGGCTGGCCGATGCCGGTGGCACGCCGCTTTATGCGGCCATCGACGGCAGGCTCGCCGGGCTTCTGGGCGTGGCCGACCCGATCAAGCCCACCACGCCCGACGCGATCCGCGCGCTTCACGCCCTTGGTGTCAAGGTCGCTATGATCACCGGCGACAATGCCCGCACGGCACAGGCGGTGGCATCACGGCTTGGCATCGACGAGGTGGTGGCCGAGGTGTTGCCCGAAGGCAAGGTCGACGCCGTGCGCCGCCTGAAGGGCGCAGGCCAGCTTGCCTATGTCGGCGACGGCATCAACGACGCCCCGGCCCTTGCCGAAGCCGATGTCGGCGTCGCGGTCGGCACCGGCACCGACGTCGCGATCGAGGCGGCGGATGTGGTGCTGGTGTCCGGCCAACTGACCGGTGTGCCGACCGCCATCGCCCTGTCGCGCGCGACGATGCGCAACATCCGCCAGAACCTGTTCTGGGCCTTCGCCTACAACGCCGCCCTGATCCCCGTCGCCGCAGGTGTGCTTTACCCCGGCTTTGGCATCCTTCTGTCGCCCGTTTTCGCCGCCGGGGCGATGGCGCTCTCCAGCGTCTTTGTTCTCGGCAATGCCCTGCGCCTGCGCAGTTTCCAACCCCGGAGGACCGCATGAACATTGGTGAAGCCGCAGCCGCATCCGGCGTCTCGGCCAAGATGATCCGATACTACGAAGACACCGGCCTGATCCCGCCCGCCGGGCGCAGCGCCTCGGGCTATCGCGCCTATTCGCCGCGCGACGTGCAGCTTTTGCGCTTCATCCGCCGGGCGCGCGATCTTGGTTTCGGGATGGAAAAGATCGCCGAGCTTCTGGCCCTCTGGCGCGACCGCAGTCGCGCCAGTGCCGACGTCAAACACCTCGCGCTGGAACAGGTTCAGGGCCTGAAAGCCCGCATCCTTGAAATGGAGGCGATGGTTGCCACGCTGCAAACGCTGGCCGATGCCTGCGCCGGTGACCATCACCCCGATTGCCCGATCCTTGCCGATCTTGGCGCCGATGCCTCGATCATCGCCGCCCAGCCGGGCAAGCGGGCGTTCACCCACCTTTGATCAGGTGTTGGTCCAGCCGCCGTCGATGACCTGCGTGGTGCCCGTGGTATAACGCGCCTCGTCGCTGGCAAGGTAGACGATCAGCATCGCGATCTCCTCGGCGTCGGCCATCCGCCCGATCGGCTGGCGGGCGACAAACGCCTTGCGCGCCGCCTCGTAATCACCGGTGTCGCGCAGGCGCTGGTTCAACGACGGGCTGTCCACCGTGCCGGGACAAATGGCGTTGCAGCGGATGCCTTGCGTCACGAAATCGGCGGCAATCGCCTTGGTCAGCCCGATCACCCCGGCCTTGGTCGCGCCGTAGACAAAGCGGTTCGGCGCCGCAATGATCGACCCCACCACCGAGGCCATGTTGATGATCGACCCACCGCCCCGGGCGATCATGCCGGGCAGGACCGCGCGGCACATCCGGTACATCGCCGTCATGTTCAGATCGACGCTGAACGCCCACGCGTCCTCGTCGCAGTCAAGGATCGTGCCAGCCGCCACGAACCCCGCGCAGTTGAACAGCACATCCGGCGTGCCTATGGCCTCGAACGTCGCCTTGATCGCGGCGGGGTCGCGCACGTTCAGAACCCGCGTGGTGATGCCCTCGTCGGTCAGCGTTGCCAGCGTCGCCGCGTTCACATCGGTGGCGATGACCTTCGCCCCCTCGCGCGCCATCGCAATGGCGGACGCCCGGCCGATGCCCTGCCCCGCCGCCGTCACCAATACCGTCTTGCCGCTCAGTCGTCCCATGGTCGTTCTCCCGATTTGCGGCGATCTTGCCGGGTCACCGCGAAAAGCGCCAGTCCTGACATGTCAGTTTGCGAAACCCTCGCCCCGGCTCCAGCGCCACGCATCGGTGATCATCTGCGGCATCGTCGAGCGTGTCGGCTCCCAGCCGAGTTCCTCCATCGCCCGCGCGCTGCCTGACACCAGACTTGCGGCATCGCCGCCACGGCGCGGGCCGATCACCACCGGCACCTCGCGGTTGGTCACGACGCGCGCATGGTCCAGCACCTCGCGCACCGAAAATCCGCGCCCCGACCCAAGGTTGAACACCCGGCTCGGCTTGCCATCCAAAAGCCAGCGCAGGCCCAGCACATGCGCCTCGGCCAGATCCATCACATGCACATAGTCGCGCACGCAGGTGCCGTCGGGCGTTGGATAATCGGTGCCATGCACGGTCAGCTTGTCGCGCTTGCCGTCGATGGTTTCCAGAACCAGCGGCACCA
Source organism: uncultured Alphaproteobacteria bacterium (assembly GCA_963822435.1). Lineage (GTDB taxonomy): Bacteria > Pseudomonadota > Alphaproteobacteria > Rhodobacterales > Rhodobacteraceae > JAUYQR01. The sequence goes on along the minus strand of CAWGHN010000002.1, from coordinate 304,755 downwards.
GATGCGTCTCGGGCCGGTGCTGTTCGCCGACTTCGCCATCAGGGTCGGCGCCTGCCACATTGAAATACCGGAAGATCACGTTGCGCAGCCCGTGGCTGGCACCAAAGTTCGCCAGAATATCCTCGATTGCCCGCTTCGATGCGCCATATGCGTTCAACGGGTGCTGCGGGCTCTGCTCATCCAGAAGCACGCCATCCTGATCGCCGTAAGTGGCACAGGTCGAGGAAAACACGAATGCACTGCACCCCGCAGCCACCGTCGCTTCCACCAGATTGAGCGCGCCAAGCACGTTCGCCCGCCAGTATTTGCCCGGATCGGTCATCGCCTCACCAACCAGCGAAAGGGCAGCGAAATGCATCACGGCAATGGGGCGATGCTCGGCAAAGGCAAGGTCCAGCGCCTCGCGGTCGGCCAGATCGGCCTTGACCAGCGGGCCATAGCGCACCGCATCGGCCCAGCCCGTCGACAGGTTGTCAAAGGCCACCGGCTCGAACCCTGCGCGCCGCAACACCTTGCAGGCATGCGCACCTATATAGCCCGCCCCACCCGTCACCAAAACCCGGTCTGCCATCGTTCGCCCTTTCCCTGGCCACTCGTCACCGCACCGCGCCCCACGACGCTGGCGCGTCTAGAAAAAGGCGATATCGTCAACAAGCAGTGATGCGTCAAAAACGCCGCGGATGTCCAGAGACGCAGCGCCACCCAGCGCAAGGACCACGCCGGTTTCGGTAACCGTGGCCGAGGCCAGAAGTTCCGTCGCCGTCGGCGGGCCGGCGCCCCATAGCGCACGATCCAGCAACAGCGTATCGACGTCGTCCGTGAAATCGGTGATCCGGTCATGCCCGGCATGAAAGACGAACGTATCCGCGCCGCCGCCTCCGGTCAGCAGATCGTCACCCGCCCCGCCGATCAGCGTGTCGTTGCCAAAGCGGCCGTCAAGCACGTCCTGCCCGGCCTCGCCGCGCAGAACGTTCGCGCCGATATCGCCGACCAGTGTGTCATCGAACGCCGATCCGGTCAGGTTCTCGATTCCGATCAGCATGTCCCCGGCGGCATCGCCGGTGTTGGCGCGGCGCATCACAAGATAGACGGCCACCCCCGATGCCGCATCGGCATAGGACGCGGTGTCGCGCCCGGCACCGCCTTCGATGCGGTCTGCGCCTGATCCACCGGTCAGGACGTCATCGCCAAGGCTGCCGCGCAAGGTGTCGTTGCCCGCCCCGCCATACAGCATATCCACCCCGGCCCAGCCCACCAGCGAGTCGTTCCCTGCCATGCCGCTGATCAGATTGTCCCCGGCATCGCCAAACATGGTGTCGTTCAGCCCGGAAAGCTGAAACTCCTCGATAAAGACAAAACTGTCGCCCGCCGCATCGCCAAGGCTTTGCGCGGGCAGCGTCAGATCAAGCCTCACGCCGCTTGTGGCACCGGCATAGCTGGCGATATCCTGCCCCGCGCCGCCATCGAAGCGATCCGCGCCCGCACCTCCGTTCAGCGTGTCATTGCCGTCGCGCCCCGAAAGCAGGTCGTTCCCGGCATTGCCAAGGATCAGGTTGCCCGCCGCATCCCCGGCCAAAGTGTCGGCAAAGGCTGATCCGGCAAGGCCCTCGATCGAGGTCCAGACATCCCCCGCCGCATCGCCAAGCGATTGCGCCGGATCGGCCAGATCGGCGCGGATCGGGCCCGCCGCATCGCCATACCCGGCAATGTCAAACCCCGCACCGCCGTCAATCAGGTCAGCCCCGCTGCCGCCCGCCAGCCTGTCGTCGCCGGTTCCCCCGACCAGCGTATCGGCACCCGCACGACCAGACAGGTTGTCAGCCCCCGCATCGCCCAGCAGAAGGTTCGCCCCGCTGTCGCCTGCCAGCGTGTCGCCAAAGGCGGATCCGGCCAGATCCTCGATCCCCAGCAGCACGTCGCCCGCTGCCTCGCCAACGTTCAGGGACGCCTGCGCAAGATCAACCCGCACCGCCGACGCCGCGTCGGCGAAGCTGGCAAGATCGCGCCCCGCCCCGCCCTCCAGCCGGTCGGCCCCGGCCCCGCCCGACAGCGTGTCGTTGCCATCGCCGCCGATCAGGCTGTCCGCCCCGGCGCCCCCCGCCAGAAGGTCGTCGCCACCGCGCCCGTCCAGCGTGTCGTTGCCCGCGCCGCCGAAGGTCTGGTTCGCCTCGGCTGTACCCCAGAAGCCATCGTCGAACCCGGTCAGGACATGCGCCTCGATCCCGATGCTGACATCACCCGCGGCATCGCCGCCGCCGACCGTGGCGGTCACCAGATCCAGCCGGATGCCTGCCGTGCTGTCGGCGTAGCTGGCCGTGTCAAACCCCACGCCACCATCCATCCGGTCTGCGCCCGCGCCACCCCACAGCGTGTCGTCACCGTCGCCGCCCCACAGCGTGTCGTTGCCGGCCTGCCCGGCCAGCACGTCATCCCCGGCCAGCCCGAACAGCACGTTGGCAAGGCTGTCGCCACGCAGGGTGTCGGCCAGTTGCGACCCCTCGACCTCCTCGATCCCCACCAGCACGTCGCCCGCCGCCTCGCCGGTGTTCAGGGCCGCTGTGACCAGATCGACCGCCACCCCGGCCACCGCATCGCGGTACGAGGCGCGGTCCCGCCCCGCTCCGCCTTCCAGCCGGTCCGCGCCAAGGCCGCCGTTCAGGTTGTCGTTGCCGTTGCCGCCAATCAGGGTATCCGCACCGCCCCCCCCGATCAGCCGGTCATTGCCGTCGGCCCCGTTCAGGATGTTGTCAACCTCGCTGCCCGAAAGCAGGTCGTTGAACCCCGACCCGGTCAGCGCCTCGATCGACACCAGCACCTGCCCCGCCGCCAACCCGGTATTTTCCCCCGGCGTGACAAGATCGACGCGCACCGCCGAGGGTGCATCGCGATAGGTCACCCAGTCGAACCCGTCCGCGCCCTGCAGGGTGTCGGCCCCTGCCGTGGCCAGAAACTCGTCGCTGCCATTGGTGCCGACCAGCAAGTCGGTCTGGCTGCTGCCGGTGATCGGTGCATCCGAGGCGGGCGGTTCCAAGGCCACATGCCACAACTGGAACAGGTCTTGCAGCCGAAACGCCCCCGGCTGGATCGCCAGCCCGTTGGCCGACAGGATTTGCAGGGTTTCGCCCTGATAGGTGATCAGCGCGCCGGTTGCCGTGGCGGTGATGCTGATCGCGCTGAGGTCATAGACGCGGCCCCACCCGGACAGGTCGATCCGGTCGATGCCGATCTGAAACTCGCCGACCACATCGGCCTCGCCATCGCCGTCCAGCACAAAGAGGTCGCTGCCCGCGCCGCCCATCAGCGTATCGCTGCCCGCGCCGTCGATGAGGATGTCTTCGCCCGCGCCGCCCTGAAGCAGATCGTTGCCACCCCCGCCCGACAGCATGTCGCCGGCACTGCCGCCGGTCAGCGTGTCGCCGCCCTCGCCGCCCGACTGCACCGGGGCCAGCGGGCCGGGGTCCAGCCGCAGCCGGGTGATCCCGCTGCCCTCTCCTGCCACGAAAAGGTCGATCACACCGCCAACCTCGCGCGCGGTCATCGCGGTGATGTTGTCCAGCGCCAGCCCCGGCACCTGAAGCGCGGTCGCCAGCACCACCAGCCGCCCTTCCGGCGTCAGCGTCATCAGGTTCAGCCCGTCATCGCCGCCGCCCGCCACGATGAACACCCGGTCGCCGATGCTGACCGTGGCCAGCGCTTGGGTGCCCTGAAACCGCGTGTCGAGCGTATCGTTCACCTGATCCACCGGCCGCAACTGCCCGCCGGGATCGACCGCAACGACGCTGACCGACGACGATCCCGCCGAGGCCACCACCAGATAGCTGGTGCCCGCCATCGTCACGACCTTCACATCCGAAGGATCGCTGATTGGCAGCCCCTGCGGCCCGCCCAGCATCGCAACCTGGCTCAGCCCACCGGTGGGACCGATGCGAAAGGCCCGCAGCGAATCAGCCTCCAGCGACAGCGACACCAGATAGGCCTGCCCTTCCACCACCACCGATGTCAGTGCCGAAATGTCGACCCCGCTCAGCGCACCATCCAGCGTGATCTGCCCCGCCGGGGTCAGCCGCCCGTCAGCCGCTAGGGCAAATCCGCTGATCGTGCTTTCGCCTGCGCGGGCGGTGTAGACAAAACTGGCGCCACCGGCCTGCACCAGTGTCTGCGCGGCGATCACCCCGGCCGGGCCGCCCGGCAGTTGCACCGCCGCGCCAAAGCCGCCCGCCGCCGCCAGCGCATAGGCCGAAACCGAGCCCTGATTGGCCCCCGACACGATCAGATGCTGCACGCCCGATAGGGTGACCAGATCCAGCGTCGCCTCGGCCGGCAGCGTCAGGCCGGGTGCCAGTTGGCGTTGGTCAACCAGCGCCATCCCGGCATCGACGTCAATCGCCAGCACGCCGCCGCCCGCCCGCGTGGCGGTATAAAGCATCGCGTTACCGCCCTGCACCGCCAGATCCATGTCGCCGATGCCCGACAGCAGGTTCAGCGGGGCATTGGCAAAGGTCTCGACCACTTGAAAGGAATACACGTCCCAGCCCCCGCCACGTCAGCACCCTGCCAGAGTGCCGTGAAGGGGGTTACAAATCCGTGCCTCGGCACCGGATTCGCGCACCTGTCAGACGGATTTTGCGGAAAACTTTAACCGCCTGCTCAGCGTCCGACGCCGTCGTAATGGGTGAAACCTGCCGCCGTCACCTCGGCACGGTCATAGACATTGCGCAGGTCGGCCAGACGGGGCTGGGTCATCTTGCGGGCCAGCTTGGCCAGATCCAGCGCGCGAAACTCGTTCCATTCGGTCAGCATCACCAGCAGGTCCGCCCCGGTCGCCGCCTGATAGGGGTCATCCATCCACTTCACGCCGGGCAGCAGCGCCTCGCCCTCGCGGCGGCCCTGCGGATCACTGACCCGCACCCGCGCACCGGCTCCAACCAGCGCCGGCACGATGGTCAGCGAGGGCGCATCGCGCATGTCATCGGTGTTCGGCTTGAAGGTCACGCCCAGCACCGCGATGGTCTTGTCGCGCACCGCGCCGTCGCAAAGGTCGGTGATCTTGTCGATCATCCGCCGCTTGATTTCGTCGTTCACCTTGATCACGGTCTCGACGATCTGCATCGGCACCGCGTGGTCCTGCCCGATGCGGGCCAGCGCCCGGGTGTCCTTGGGAAAACAGCTTCCCCCATAGCCCGGCCCGGCGTGCAGGAACTTGGCTCCGATCCTTCCGTCCATGCCGATACCCCTCGAGACCGCCTTCACATCGGCACCAACCCGTTCGCACAGCGCGGCAATCTCGTTGATGAAGGTGATCTTGGTGGCAAGAAAGGCATTCGCCGCGTATTTGATCATCTCCGCGCTTTCGAGCCCGGTGTAGACCACCGGAAAATCGCGCAACGACAACGGGCGGTACAGCTCGGCCATCACCTTTCTGGCCCGATCCGATTCGACGCCGACCACAACCCGGTCCGGGCGCATGAAATCGTCGATCGCGGCACCCTCGCGCAGGAATTCGGGGTTCGAGGCGACATCGAACTTCGCCTGCGGGTTGGCTGCGGCAATGGCCTCGGCCACCTTGCGGTTGGTGCCGACCGGGACGGTCGATTTGGTGACGACCACGGCATAGCCGGTCAGGCTGCGGCCGATCTCGGCGGCGGCGGCCATCACGTAGGTCAGGTCGGCATGGCCATCGCCGCGCCGCGTGGGGGTGCCGACCGCAATGAACACCGCTTCGGCCTCGGCCACCGCCTCGGCAAGGTCGGTGGTAAAGGTCAAACGCCCGGCGGCCGTGTTCTTGGCCAACAGCGCGTCCAGCCCCGGCTCGTAGATCGGCACCTCGCCGTTGCGCAGCCGCGCGATCTTTTCGGGGTCCTTGTCGACGCACACCACGTCATGTCCGAAATCCGAAAAACAAACCCCCGAGACAAGGCCAACATACCCGGTTCCGATCATCGCAATGCGCATTTTTGAAAAACTCCAGCTCGTTGACTATCACTAGGCACGAAGGAGCCGGGCTGTCAAACAGCCAGGCGGGCGGGAATTACCCCGCCCGCCAGCGCCCTTTGTCTCAGTTATCGGTCTCGATGTAGATCTGCGAAACCGCCACCCCCACCACCGTCGACGTGCCACCCACGCTCATCTGCACGGTCGGCGCAATCGGTGCCGCGGTGCCGGGCAGGTTTGTCGTGACGGTTCCGGTTGCCGAGGCGGCGGTGTCCAGGTTCTCGATCTGATAGCTCACCGATTGGGTGGTTCCGGGCGGCGAGAACATCGTGATCCGGTAGATCGTCGTGCGGTCCACGGCTGGCACCGGGAACGCGGCGCCCAAATCTATTTTGGTCGCCACGCCCGCACTGTCGTTGTGCAGGAACTGCACGTTTGCATCTGCGGCATCCCAGCCCATCCCGACCATGTCGGTCAACACCGAGGCTTCCACGTCGGTCGGCACGCCGGTCGGCCGCATGCCCACAAAGGCACGGTGCGTGGCGTTGGCAACGCCGGTCGCCGGCCCCCAGACGGCCACCAGATGAAACCCGCCCCGGTTGGCCGCAGTCCCGCCCACGGTAAACTGGTTGGCCTGGCTGCGCATCCCGGCGACGGCAGTGGCCGACGCGGTGGTGACCAAAAACTCCGACTTGCGCACCTGCCCCCAGAACGTGCCGCCCGCCCAGTTCGACGCCGTAAGCGTGCCAGAGGTCGACATGATCAGCCCGTCGCCTGCGACAGCCGCCGCGCTGGTGCCGGGCGAATTCCAGCGCCCCACCTTGTTGCGCCCGATATGGGGTTGAAGCGAGCTGTCCAGGCCGCTTGGCCCGATGAAGGCCGGCATGATCCGCCCGCCCACGTTGCGGGCAAACAGGTTGGCGCTGCCCGCAGCCGGGGTGGCGGGGCTGGCCACGGCCGGAAAGGTCACCTCGCCCGCATCGCTGACCAGGTTCACGCTGTTGCGGATCAGCTTTCCGGTCACCCCGTCAAACCGCGCCAGCGCAAGGTTGGTGGCCGCCGCCGGGCCAACCACATCGCCCGTCCCGCCGCCCGCCGCCGCCGACAGCGTGGTGCCGGTCATCGTCAGGCCCGACCCCAGCGTGATTTCCTGCACATCGCCCGCCCCGCCATCACCCCGGCCCAACAGCCGCGATGCTGCCGATACGTTCTGCAACTTGGCATAGCTCACCGCGTCCGCGTCGATGGTCCAGACCGCGCCGGTGCCCGATACCGTGATGTCTCCCTTGTCGCCGTCCATGACCCCACCACCCCCGGTGGCATCGGTGTCATTGATCCAGGCCGTGCCGTTCCACTTCAACACCTGCCCGGTCACGGGCGCGGTGATCGTCACATCCGCCAGCGCGTTGATCGACGCCGCCCCGATCCGCGCATCCGCCGCCGCCGCGAAATCCGTCACCTGCGCGGCCGTATGGCTGTGCACCGTCGCCGCCGCGCCCACGTCGGCGGCGGTATAGCCCAGCGCGGCCTTCACCTGCGCCACGGTCAGATCTTCCGGGTCGCCGGTTCCCGCTGTGACGCGCCCCTTGAAGCTGGCGGTCGCCATGTTGGCCAGTTTCGCGTTTGTCACCGCGTCGTTGGCGATGGTCAGCGCCGTTGCCCCCGTCACATCACCGGTATGCGTCGCATTCGTCACCTTCGCGGTGTTCGCCGTGACCGCTGCCGTGGCCGCCACCGCGGCGGCAAAGTCGCTGATCGTCGCGGCCAGTTGCGTGCCGGTATGGGTGGTGCGGTCGCGCAAACTTGCGTCCGTCGCGTTGGCCGTGGCGCCATCCGCCACATTCAGGATGGTGCGCGCCGCAGCCGGGGTCAGCACCTCGGGCGCGCCGCTTCCCGCCGTGTCACGGCCCAAAAACACGTCCGTCGGCACATCGGCCAGCTTGCCAAGGCTGACCGCGCCGGCGTCGATCGTCCACACCGCCCCACTGCCTGAAACGGTGACATCCCCCTTGTCACCGTCGGCCACGCCGCCACCACCCAGCACGACCGTGCCCCCGGCGCTGCGCACCTTCACCTCCCCGGTCGTGGTGTTCAGCCACAGCGTCCCATCCCCCGGCGCAGCCGGATCTGCGGCCTGCCCGCCCAGTTGCACAGGCTGCGGCAGCGTCACGCGCCCTGTCGCCGCGTCGGCCACCAGTGCGGTGTTGAACGCCGACCCGTCCGCGCTGACCTTGACCGAGAAGTCATCCGTTCCCGCCGTGCCCATCTCGGCGCGGCCCGAAAACCCGGTCTGGAACAGCAGGCTCGCCGTATCCCCCGCCGTGGCCTTGTTCAGCTTCAGCTGATGCCCCGCGCCCGCGTGGTTCAGCAGCGTTGCGGGCGATGACACCGCCAGCCGGTTTGTCGCATCCGGGGTGGCCGACACGCCCACACGCGACGCCACGAACGGCGCCTCCGACGGCACCTTCCACGCGGCCCCGTCGAACACCGCCGTCTGACCTTCGGCCAGCACATGCGCCTGCCAGCCCAGCAGCGGCGCGGTGAATTGCCATCCCGTCTCGGCAAAAAGCGCGATCTTGCCCGATTGCCCGGCCCAGGGCCCGGTCGCCCCTGCCGCCACGATGTGGCGATCCCCCACCGCCGGCAGCGCGGGCGCGTTGGTCAGCGTCCGGTTGATCACCGACAACTGGACAATCAGGTCCAGCACCGCCAGCGCCTCGTTATGGGTCACATGTTTCTGCGCCTGCGCCGGAAGGATCAGGGGCAGCGACAGGATCGTGGTTTCGTCGGGCATGAATACCTCCGCAGGATCGCCTTGACGCGCGACCCTAGGGATCAGCCCTTCATGCCCGGTAACCCGACCGCGCGGCCCCAAGGCCCCGCGCGCAACGCCTCACAAATCCGGCTGCGGCGGGATCCGCCCGCGCCGCGCCTCGGCCCATGTGTTCAGGCTGACCGCGCCAACGATCATCGCCCCGCCCAACAGCACAAACGCATCCACCGCCTCGCCAAAAACCACCGCCCCCAATATCGCCGCCCAGACGATCTGCAAAAACGTCACCGGCTGCGTCACCGCCAGGGGTGCCGCCGCAAAGGCCCGCGTCATGGTGTAATGCCCAAACGTCGCCAGCCCCGCCACCACCGCCAGCCACGCCCACTGGTCCCAGCGCACCGGCTCCCACACCCACAGGGCGAACGGCAACAACCCCACCGCCACCGTCACCGACAGCACCGCCACCACCACCGACGCCGGGGCCATCGAACTCAGCCGCTTGGCAAAGATATAGCTCACCGCAAAGCACAAGGTCGCGGCCAACTGCGCCAGATGCCCGACCGACACCTCTCGCAACCCCGGCCGCAGCACCACCAGCGCGCCCAGCAGCGCCACGACGATCGAGATCACCCGCCCCCGCCCCAGCCCCTCGCCGAGCAAAAGCCCGGCGATCACCAACACCACCACCGGGTTCAGAAACCCGATCGCCGCCATCTCGGCCACCGGCACCCGCGCCATCGCGTAGAACCAAAAGATCACGGCGGCGACATGCAACACTCCACGCCACCCGAACAATTTCAGCACCGAAGGCGGAAACCGCGTCGCCCGCGCGGCCCAGATTGCGGGCGCAAGAAACACCAGGCCAATCGCGAAGCGGATGAACGCCGATTGCGCCGCAGGCAGGTCGGTCCCCAGATGCCGCACCGCGCCGTTCACGCCGACAAAGGCAATCCCGGTAATCAGCATCCACATCACGCCCTCCACCGGGCGTCCAAGGTCGGTCATCTTCTGCATGGGGCGGACAGAACCCGAAGGTTCAGCCAAAGACAAGGGCCGCCGCGATGGCCCACATCGTCAGCCCGACCACCACCTCCAGCACCACCCACGCCTGCGGCCTTGCAAACATTGGCGCCAACAGCCGCGCCCCGAACCCGAGCGCCGCGAAGAACGTCAGCGACCCGCAGGCCGCCGCAATGCCGAACGCCCAGCCATACGGTGCATACTGCGCCGAGATCGACCCCATCAGCACCACCGTATCCAGGTAGACATGCGGGTTTGCCCAGCTCAGCAGCACACAGGTCCACAGCACCCGGCTCAAGGATACCCCCGATCCCGCAGCCGGAACCAGCGCCTCGCCGCCCGCCAGCGCCGCCTTGAAGCGCAGCGCGCCGTAAACCAGCAAGAACGCCGCCCCCGCCCAGCGCATCGCCTCGCCGATCCACGGGACCGCAGCCGAAAATGCGCCGAACCCCGCCACTCCGACGCCAATCAGGATCGCGTCCGACATCGCAAAGACCGCCACCACCGCGCCGACATGCTCGCGTCGGATGCCTTGGCGCAACACGAACGCATTCTGCGCGCCGATCGCCAGGATCAGGCTCAGCGCCACCAGATAGCCGTGCACCGCCGCCTCAAGCATCAGACAGTCGCCGCAACGCCGCCACCGCATCCGCCCGCCGGTCCCACTGCACGAAAAGGTGGTCGTGGTGAACGCCCGCCACCACGTTGCAACTGATCCCCTCCGCCCCGAGCGCGGTCGCAAACGCTGCCGTCAGCCCCACCGCCGCCAGATCGCTCTGCACCGTCAGGCTGATCCGCGCCCAAGGCTCCGATGCAAGACCCGCCGCGTGCAGCACCGTCAAGGGGGCAACCACCGTCATCCCCTCCGCTTCGGCCACAGTGGCAAAAACCGCGAACGCCGGCGCCTCGCCGGGCCAGACCGCATAACCATATGGCTCGTCATGCAGCATCGGCTCCATCGTCCGCAACAGCACCGTCAGGTCTCGTTCTGCCATCGCATCCTCCCGCTTCCCGGCCGACCTACCCGCACCGCACAGAACAGGCTAGTTAATCTTCCTGTGATCACTTAAGTTTGGCTAATGCTAGATCCCGCCCAACTTGCCGCCCTCGCCGCCGTCCATCGCCGCGGCTCGTTCGACCTTGCCGCCGCCGCGCTCCGCGTCACGCCCTCCGCCGTCTCGCAGCGCATCAAGGCGCTGGAGGAAGCCACCGGCACCCTCCTCATTCGCCGTGGCCAGCCCTGCACCGCCACCGACGCAGGGCTCCGCCTGATCCGCCACCACGACGAGGTCGCCCTCCTCGAATCCACCCTCGCGGCCGACCTTCCCGGCCTCACATCCGCCCCCGCCACCTTGCGCATCGCCGTCAACGCCGACAGCCTCGCCACCTGGATCATCCCGGCCCTCGCCGCGACGACCGGCTTTCTCTTCGACCTCGTGATCGACGATCAGGATGTCAGCCAGGACTGGCTGAAACGCGGCGAGGTTGTCGCCGCCGTCACCTCACACGCAGGCCCGCTGCAAGGCTGCGACACCCTGCCCCTTGGCGCGCTGCGCTACCGCGCCACGGCCTCGCCCGGCTACGTCCGCCGCTGGTTCCCGAACGGCCTCACGTCCGACGCGCTTGCCGATGCCCCCGCGATCACCTTCTCCGACAACGACCGCCTGCAAATCGACTGGGTCGCCCGCCACATCCGCCCCGCCCGCCACGCCGCGTTCCCGAGCCACCGCATGGCCTCGTCGCAAGCCTTCGTTGATGCCTGCCTGCACGGCCTTGGCTGGGCGATGAACCCAGACCCCCTTGCCGACCCGCACCTCGCCGCCGGAACCCTCGTCGACCTCGCACCCGGCACCCCCCTTGACGTGCCCCTGCACTGGCAGTTCACCCGCCTCGCCGCCCCCGCCCTCGCCCCGGTCACCGAGGCCGTCCGCCGCGCGGCCCGCGCGATCCTCGTCCAACCCGGTTGACGTCGTGCGCTCACGCCGCAACACTCCCCCGATGACCGATCCGCACCGCCCCTACCGGCAACTTGCCCAGAACAACCGCCTCGCCAACCGGCGGCTCTACGCCGCCATCGCGGCCCTTCAGCCCGGCGAGTGGGAGGCCCCGCGCACCAGCTTCTTCCCCAGCCTCCGCGCCACGCTGAACCACATCCACCTCGTCGACCGCTTCTACATCGACGCCCTGCAAGGCGGCACACGCGGCGTCGCGGTCTTTGCCAACCGCGAGCCTTTCGCAGACCCCGCCCCCCTCGCATCGGCGCAAGATGCCCTCGACGCCACCGCCCTCGCTATCGTCACCGCCGCGCCAGACCTTGACCGCCCCGTCCGCATCCACCGCGCCACCCACATCCAGACCGAGACGGTGGCCGACACGCTGATGCACCTCTTTCTGCACAGCCAGCACCACCGCGGTCAGGTTCATGCCATGCTCGCAGGCAGCAGCGTCAAACCCCCGCAGCTCGATGAATTCTTCATGGCCGACGATGCCCGCTTCCGCACCGCCGACCTCGCCGCGCTCGGCTGGACCGAAGCCGATCTCGGCTGACGCGCCCCACCCCCATCCCCAACGCACGGCCCAAAGGCACCTCCCTCCCCCCTCCGTGGGGGAGGGCCGGGGTGGGGGGGGCCACCTGACCGCCAGAAACGAAAAAGCCCCCGTCGCCGGGGGCCTTCTCCAACCGATGACCGCCGCCCCGGATCACTCCAGCTGCGCCGCCACCTCTTCGGGAATGTCGAAGTTGTGCGTCACGGTCTGCACATCGTCGTCCTCTTCCAGCATGTCGATCAACCGCATCAACTTTTGCGCGGTGTCCAGATCGACCTCGGTCAAGGTCTGAGCCTTCCAGATCAGCTTTGATTCCGTCGATTCCCCCAGCGCCTTTTCCAGCGCGTCGGACACCTCCGACAGGTTCTCCACCTGGCAATAGATCCAGTGGCCGTCCTCGTCGCTTTCCACGTCATCCGCGCCCGCATCCAGCGCCGCCATCATCACGTCGTCGGCCGATCCGACGCTGGCCGGATAGGAAATCTCGCCCACCCGGTCAAAGCTGTGCGCCACCGAACCCGTGGTGCCAAGGTTGCCACCGCATTTCGAGAAATACGACCGCACGTTCGACGCGGTGCGGTTCAGGTTGTCGGTCATCGCCTCGACGATGATCGCGATTCCGTTCACGCCGTAACCTTCATAGCGGATCTCGGTGTAATCCGCGCTGTCGCCCATCTGGGATTTCTTGATCGCCCGGTCGATCACGTCCTTCGGCATCGACACGGCCTTCGCGGCCTTCACCGCCAGCCGCAGACGCGGGTTCATGTCGACGTCCGGCATGCCCATCTTGGCCGCGACGGTGATTTCCTTCGCCAGCTTCGAGAACATCTTGGAGCGCAACTTGTCCTGCTTGCCCTTGCGGTGCTGGATGTTCGCCCATTTCGAATGGCCTGCCATGACCCCTGAACTCCGGTCTAGAATTGATGGCGTCCTCTACACCAGCGCACCGCGTCCCCGCAACCCCGCCAAAAAGCCCGCCAAAAAGCCCGCCAGCCTCACGCGCCTCCCTCCCCCCTCGTGGGGGAGGGCTGGGGAAGGGGGGCCGCGCAGGAACGGCTCAGTCGCGCGCCAAAACCACAGGCGGCGGCGACACGAACACCCGGTCGATCCCCGCCGGATCGGTAATCACCACTTCCGCCATCGGCGCCAGCGCACCCTCGGCGCCCAGCGCCTCGGTCAGCCCGGTGAACAGCTTGCGCAGCACGTTGGGGTTTTCCTCCACCCGCACCGCATAGCCGTATCCCGGCCCGCACGGCTCCAGCCGTCCCGCACCGCCCGCCGCGGCCCAGTCAGCCCGGCACACCGTGCCGTCCGACAGCGTCACCGTCAGCACGTCGACCGACAGCCGCGCCGCCTGCGGCACCGGTGCGCCCATCGGCATCGCGCAGCCCGCCAGCAGCATCAGCCCCAAAAACTTGTGCATCGCATCTCTCCTTACAGCGGCCAGATCACCGGGATCAGCGCGCAGGCCACCAGCATCACGATGATGTTCAAGGGCAGCCCGATCTTCACATAGTCCGAAAACTTGTAGCCGCCCGGTCCGTAGACCATCATGTTGGTCTGATACCCCACCGGGGTGGCAAAGGCGAGCGTGGCCGAAAACATCACCGCCACCACGAAGGGCCGCGGATCAAGGCCAAGGTTCTGCGCCAGCTCGATCGCGATCGGCGTGTAGATCACCGCCACCGCGTTGTTCGACAGGAACTCGGTCAGCACCAGCCCCAGGAAATACACCGCCAGAATCATGAAGAACGGGCTCAAGCCCACCAACAGCGGTGCCACAGCCGTCACGATCAACTCCACCGCGCCGGAATGTTCCAGCCCCTGCCCCACCGCCAGCATCGCAAAGATCATCGCCAGCAAGCGCCCGTCGACAAAGGAAAACGCCTCGTCACTGTCAACGCAATGCGTGATCAGGATCAGCGCCACCGCAATCACCGCCAAAGGCAGGATCGGGGCCGCATCCACCGCCGAAAGCCCCACGATCAGCGCCAGCGCCGCAATCGCGATCGGTGCCTTCGCCCGGCGGAACGGCGTGGCGCGCGGGCGGCTGATGTCGACCAGATCCATGTCGGCGGCCAGCTTCTGGATATCCTCGATGGCGCCTTCCAACAGCAGCGTGTCACCCACCCGCACGATCAGGTCATCCAACTGCCGCCCGATGTTCTGGTTGCGCCGATGCACCGCCAGCACGTAAACCCCATAGCGCCGCCGAATGCGCAATTCGCCCAGACTGCGCCCTTCCATCCGGCAGCCCGGCCCGATCAGCACCTCGACCGTCTCGGTCTTGACCGAACTCAGCTTGTCGACCAGCAGCACATCCTTGCGGGTCTGCATGCCCAGAATCTCGGTCATCTCGGTGCGCAGAACCACCCGGTCCCCCGCCGCCAGCACCACGGACGCCAGATCCCGCCTGAGCGACGCATCGCCGCGCAGCACGTCGATCACCCGCACCCCGTCGCGCTTGAACAGGTCCACATCGGTCACCGCCTGCCCGATCAGCGTGCTGTCCTCCGGCACCGCGACCTCGGTGAAGAATTTCATCTTGCGCCGGTCGCTCAGCAAGACGCCCATCGACTGGCGCACCGGCAACAGCCGGTTGCCAAAGACCGCCAGGTAAATCGCCCCCGCCACCGTCACCGCAATGCCCAAGGGGGCAATCTCGAACAGGCTGAAAGGCTCCAGGCCCTGCTCGCGCGCCACGCCATCGACCAGAATGTTGGTCGAGGTGCCGATCAGCGTGATCATGCCCCCCAGCACCGTCAGATAACTCAGCGGGATCAGCAGCTTGGATGGCGCCGTCCGGATCTTGACCGCAATCTGGATCACCACAGGGATCATCACCGCCACAAGGGGCGTGTTGTTCATGAACGCCGACGCCACCGCGATGAACCCGAACAGGACCGCAATCGTCGTGCGCGGCCGGTCGCCGACATAGCGCCCTGCGGTGGAAATTATCATCTCCACCGCGCCCGTGCGCACCAGCCCGCCCATCACCAGAAACATCATCGCAATGGTCCAGGGGGCCGAGTTTGACAGAACCGCGGTCGCGTCCTTGATCGGCAGGATGCCAAGGATCAGCATCATCGCCGCCCCGCCGATGGCCGTCACCTCGACGGGCGTGCGCTCCATCACGAACAGCACGAACATCACGGCCAGAATGCCCAGCCCAACAAACGCCTGCGCCTCCACCGGGATCGCCAATCCGAACATCCTGTCTCCCGGTCTCAGGCCGCGCGGGCGGCGGTGCGTCGCGGCTGCACCAATGCCACGCCGGCCAGCATCACCACAAGCGCCACCCAGACCAAGGGCGAAAACCGCTCACCCAAAAGGATCATCGCCCAAAAAACGCCCGACGCGGTCACCAGATACGAACATTGCGAGGCAAAGACCGATCCCGCCCGCGACGCAAGCCAGACATAGCTCGAATACACCAGCGCATGGACCACCGAAGACATCACCAGCGCCCCCTCCGCCCGGCCCATCGGAAACGGATCGACCCACTGCCCCGTGCCCCAGGCAATCGGCGCGGCCAGCACCATGCCCACAACGCAGACGCCGAACATCGCCTGCACCGCGTCCATCCCCGCTGTGCCACGGCTGGCGACGTAGTTCGCCTCCATCGCGTAAAACAGCGGCCCGATCATCGCGACCATCACCCAGCCAAGGCTGACACCCACCCCGCCGCCCGGATTGGCGATCAACGCCACCCCGGCAAGGCCCAGCAGCAACCCGCTCAGCCGCAGCGTCGAAAACCGGTCCAGCCCCAAGGCCAGCGCCATCGGAAACGCAATCAGCGGCACGGTGGAAATCAGGATCGACATGATCCCCGCCGGCAGATGCACAACGGCGGCATAGAACGTCGCATTCGGGATCAGCGTGCCGATGCTGGCCACGACCACGTAGAACACCATCGCCTCGCGGGTAAAGACCATCCCCCGCCGCCGGACCAGCGACACGATCCCCAGCGCCAGCGCACCCACCACCAATTGCCAGAAGATCAACCCGAACGGCTGATGCCCCGTCGCCGTCGCCATCTTGCCCAGCGATTGCGTCGCGCCCCAGCCCACGCCCAGCACCACCAGCACGGCCACAAAGAACCACCGTTCCCGTGACGCGCTTCCCTCCCCCCGCGTGGGGGAGGGAGAGGGTGGGGGGGCCGCCGAAAAGCCCTGCGCCTCGCTCACGGAACCGCCTGCTCCAGCCGCCCGCCCACCCGGATCATCCGAACCTTGGTGGCACGACCCGTCCTGTCATCCGTCTCGACATACACCCCCGACAGCGTCGCCTCGCCGCCCGCAGGCTCGAACCGCCCCTTCGCCATCCCGGTGATGAAGCGGCGCAAGGGCTCCATCTTCTCCATCCCGATCACGCTGTCATAATCGCCGCACATGCCCGCATCCGTCAGGTATGCCGTCCCCTTCGCCAAAATCTGCGCATCCCCGGTCGGCACATGCGTATGCGTGCCCACCACCAGCGACGCCATCCCGTCGCACCAATGCCCCGTCGCCATCTTCTCGCTGGTGGCCTCGGCATGAATATCGACAATCGCCGCCTGCACCGCCGCGCCGAGAGTGTGGGTCTTCAACACCGCCTCCAGCGCGCTGAACGGGTCGTCGAAGGGCCGCTTCATGAACACCTGCCCCAAGGCCTGCGTCACCAGCACGCGCCGCCCTTGCGTCGCTTCGAACACCCGAAACCCCTTGCCAGGCGCCACCTTGGAGAAATTCAGCGGCCGGATGATCCGCGGCTCGGTCTCGATGAAACTCAGCATGTCCTTCTGGTCGAACGCATGGTCGCCAAGCGTCAGGCAATCCGCCCCCGCCGCCAGCAAGGCTTTCGCATGCTCCGCCGTCAGCCCCACACCCTGGCTCGCGTTCTCGCCGTTGACCACGACGAAATCGAGCCCCCAGTCGGCCCGAAGCCCCGGCAACCGTTCCGTCACCGCCGTCCGGCCCGACCGGCCCATCACATCGCCAAGGAAAAGGAGTTTCATGACCGAAGGGCTTAGAGCAAATCGCATCGTCCTGCCAGAGGTCCGAAAGGAGACCATCCCCTTGCCCGATTTGTCCCGTCACAAATCGGGCCGCGCCTGGCTGGCTGGCGCGGAAGCGCGCCTGCCAACGGCAGACAGGCGCGGCCTGATGTGTCGACGGACAAATCCGGCAAAAGCCCCGATTCGCCCCACATGGTTAACGCACCAACGTCCCTCGAACCTGCCATACACCTGCCATACACAAACCAGACGCCACGCAGCCAAAGACTTTCCCACCATTTCAACCCCTTAACCCGACGCCAGCGCCACACCGTTCCCCAACCCCGCCCCACGCCTTATCTCTACCCCATGACCGCCCTCACCCCCACCCTCACCACATGGTTCACCACCAAAGGCTGGACCCTCCACCCGCACCAGACGGACATGCTGGCGCGCGCGGCAGACCCTGCCACCCTGCTCATCGCCCCCACCGGCGGCGGCAAGACGCTCGCCGGGTTCCTGCCCACCCTGGCCGAGCTTGGGGACCATCCGCCCCCTGGCCTCCACACCCTCTACATCTCCCCCCTCAAGGCCCTCACCGCCGACATCCGCCGCAATCTCCGCACCCCGATCGAGGGTGCCGGCCTCTCTATCCGCGTCGAGGATCGCACCGGCGACACCACCTACACCCAGCGTCGCCGTCAGCGCGCCGACCCGCCGCACATCCTGCTGACCACCCCCGAAAGCCTCGCCCTCCTTCTCAGCTACGAAGACGCCCCCCGGATTTTCCAAGGTCTGCAACGGGTTATCATCGACGAAATCCACGCCCTCGCCGAATCCAAGCGCGGCGACCAGCTCGTCTTGCAGATCGCCCGCCTGCAATCCCTGAACCCCGGCCTCCGCCGCATCGGCCTCTCCGCCACCGTCGAAAACCCGCCCGCCCTCGCCCAATTCCTCGCCCCCGACACCACGATCCTTCAGGCCGACCCCGGCCCCGACCCCGACATCTCCATGCTGGAAACCGACGCCCCGCCCCCGTGGTCCGGCGGCGGCGGCCGCTACGCCATCCCCGCCGTCCTGAACGAGGTCACCCGTCACAAGACCACGCTCATCTTCCACAACACCCGCGCGCAGGCGGAACTCTTCTTCCACGACCTCTGGCTACAGAACACAGACAGCCTGCCCATCGGCATCCACCACGGCTCGCTTTCCCGCGAACAGCGCGACCGTGTCGAACAGGCGATGACCGAGGGCGCCCTGCGGGCCGTCGTCTGCACCGGCTCGCTCGATCTCGGCATCGACTGGGGCGATGTCGATCTGGTGATCCAGATCGGCGCCCCGAAGAACGTGAAACGCCTGGTGCAAAGGATCGGTCGTGCCAACCACCGCTACAACGCCCCCTCAAAGGCGCTCCTCGTCCCTGCCAACCGCTTCGAGGTGGTGGAATGTCAGGCCGCCCTCGACGCCGTCCGCGCCCACACCCTCGACGGCGAACCGCGCGGCTCCGGCCCCCGCGATGTTCTGTGCCAGCATATCCTCGCCACCGCCTGCTCCGGGCCGTTTGACGCCGACCACCTCTACCACGAGATTATCACTGCCGGTCCCTATGCCCTTCTGACCAAAGCGGAATTCGACGCCTGCCTCGATTTCGTAGCCACCGGCGGCTACGCGCTGAAAGCCTACGACCGCTGGCAGCGATTGAAGTTAACAAATGGTAAATGGCACCTGCGCGACCCCCGCATCGCCGCCGTGATCCGCCAGAACCTCGGCACCATCATCGACATCGACACGCTCAAGGTCCGCCTCAAGGGCCGCTTCGGCGGCACTCCCTTGGGCGAGGTCGAGGAAGGCTTCGCCGCCTCGCTCCTCCCCGGCGACACCTTCCTGATCGGCGGCGAGGTGGTGCGCTACGAAGGCCTCAAGGAACTGACGGTCGAGGTCAGCCGCACCCCTGGCCGCGATCCGAAGGTCGCCGTCTTCAACGGCACCAAATTCGCCACCTCCACCCTCCTCGCCGACCGCATCCTGGAAATCTTCCAGCAGGAAACCTGGCCCGACCTCCCCACCCACACCGCCCAATGGCTCGCTCTCCAGCGCGAGGTGTCCCGCCTCCCCGACCCCCAGTCGCTCCTCCTCGAATCCTTCCCCCACGACGGCCGCGAACACCTCGTCGTCTACGGTTTCGCTGGCCGCAACGCCCAGCAAACCCTCGGCCTTCTTGTCACGAAACAGATGGAATCCCAAGGCCTTGCTCCCTTGGGCTTCGTCGCCACCGATTACGCCACCCTGATCTGGGGCATCGACCCCGTCACCGACCCAGGCCCCCTCTTCGACCTTGAAACCCTGCGCGAGGGGCTCGAGACTTGGCTCTCCGGCAACGCCGTAATGAAGCGCACCTTCCGGTCCACCGCGATCATCGCGGGCCTCATCGAACGCAGCCACCAGGGCCGCCGCAAATCGGGACGCCAGGCCACCTTCTCCTCCGACATCCTCTACGACACGCTGCGCCGCTTCGACCCCGACCACCTCCTCCTCCAGATCACCCGCGAAGAGGCGCTCCGCGGCCTGATCGACTTCTCCCGCATCGAAACCCTCCTCGCCCGCGTCGGCGCCAACATCCACCTCGTCCGCCGCCCCCGCGTCACTCCCCTCGCCGCGCCGCTCTTTTTTGAGCCGGGCCGCATCCCCGTCCACGGCCAGGGCCGCGACCGCCTCGCCGCCGATGCCGCGCAAAAGCTGATGGAAGCCGCCGGCCTTGCGTAAACGGGGCCTTGCGTAAACGGGGCCTTGCGTAAACGGGGCCTTGCGTAAACGGGGCCTTGCGTAAACGGGGCCTTGCGTAAATGGGGCCTCGCCTAACCGCTGCCAGACCTGCCCATCCCATTTGCTCTTTTCCTGAAATACTCCCGCCGGAGGCTCCGCCCTTGCCAGCACCGCCCCGCCGGGGCAAAAGACACGCCCATGCACCACGCCCTCTTCTTCCATGGCCAGACCCTGCACCTCCTCCCCTCGGGCGCGCTCCATTGGCCTGCCGAGCGGCTGCTTGTCGTCTCCGACCTCCATTTCGGCAAATCCGAACGCCTCGCCCGTCGCGGCGGCAGCCTCCTGCCACCCTATGAGACCCGCGCCACGCTTGCCAAACTCGACACCGATCTTGATGCCACAAAGGCCGCCCAGGTCATCTGCCTCGGCGACAGTTTCGACGACGATACCGCCGCCGAGGGCCTCGACGAGGCCGATACCCTCTGGCTCACCCGCCTGATGGCGGGCCGCGACTGGACATGGATCACCGGCAATCACGACCCCGGCCCGGTCAGCATCGGCGGCAGCCACCGCGCCGAACGCGCCCAACACCCTTTCACCTTCCGCCACATCGCGGAAGCCACTGGATTTGCTGAAATATCAGGCCACTACCACCCGAAGGCCCGCCTTGCCGGGCAAAGCCGCCCGTGCTTTCTGGCCGACCGCAGCCGTATTGTGATGCCTGCGTACGGCGCCTATACCGGCGGCCTTTGGTGCCACGCGCCGGAGCTCACGGCCCTCATGGACGCCGATGCCCTGGCCATCCTCACCGGCAGCCGCGCGCTTGCCATTCCGATGCCGCGCTAGCCCGCAGCATGGGCCATATCGCCCATCCTGCCTATGCCGTCAGGCCCTTCGGCTCGGGCAGCCCGTTCGCCCGGCAGCAGGCCGTCAGCGTATTGGCCAGCAGGCAGGCAATGGTCATCGGCCCCACGCCGCCCGGCACCGGCGTGATCGCCCCGGCAACCGCCGCCGCCGAGGCGTAAAGCACATCACCAACCAGCTTCACCTTGCCGTCCCGAAGGGTGCGGTTGATCCCCACGTCGATCACCGTCGCCCCCGGTTTCACCATGTCGCCGGTAATCATTTCCGGCCGCCCAACCGCCGCCACGAGGATATCCGCCCCTCGGCACACCGCCGCCAGATCCTTGGTCCGCGAATGCGCAATCGTCACCGTGCAGCTGTCACCCAGCAGCAGCTGCGCCATCGGCTTGCCCACGATGTTGCTGCGCCCGACCACCACCGCATTCATCCCCGACAGTGATCCGTGATGGTCCCGCAGCATCATCAGGCAGCCCAGCGGCGTGCAGGGCACCATGCTCTTCTGCCCGGTCCCCAACAGTCCGACGTTCGATATGTGAAACCCGTCCGCATCCTTCGCCGGATCGATCGCGTTGATCACCAGCTCCGAATTCAGATGCGCCGGCAGCGGCAACTGCACCAGAATGCCATGCACTTTCGGGTCTGCGTTCAACCGCCCGATCAGCGCCAGAAGGTCTGCCTCCGTTGTCTCGGCCGGCAGCTTGTGTTCGAAAGAGGCCATTCCCACCTCGACCGTCTGCACGCCCTTGTTGCGCACATAAACCTCGGACGCCGGGTCCTCGCCCACCAGCACAACCGCCAGCCCCGGCGTGATACCCTGCGTCTCCTTCAGCGCGGCCACATGCGCCGCCACCTCGGCCCGCACCCGTGCCGCAAAGGCCTTGCCGTCGATCACCGTGGCCGTCATGTCGTCATCCTTTTCGCAAACTGTCCGGTCCAAGCCGGCTTTCTTCTCGCGCGATCGACCAGTCGATCAACCGCCGCCACAGCTTTTCCACCAGGTCCGGCGGCAAGCCCTCGGCCACCGCATGGCGACGCACGTTCGCCACCACTTCCTCGACCCGCGCATCGATCCGTGCGGGCAGATCGACCTCGGCCTTGATATCGGCGGCACGGTCGATATAGCCCGCCCGCTCGGCGAACAACTTGACCAAAGCTTCGTCCAGCCGGTCGATCTCGGCCCGGATTTCGGTCATGCTGGTGCAATCCTTCGCCTTCATCGCGGCACTCCCTTCAACGGCTGCCCTGACATAGTCGGGCAACCGCCAAAGGGCAACGCGACCCGTTCGTCAGAACAGGCCTTCGACGTTGCCAGCGTCGTTCAGCCGGATCACCTCGGCTGACGGCACCTTGGGCAGGCCTGGCATCGTCATGATCTCGCCGCAGATCGCCACGACAAATCCCGCGCCCGCCGACAGCCGAACTTCCCGTACCGGCACCGAATGGCCCGTGGGCGCGCCGCGCACGGTCGGATCGGTGGTGAAGGAATACTGCGTCTTGGCCACGCAGATCGGCAGGTGGCCATAGCCAGCGGCTTCCCAGGTCTTCAATTGATCGCGGATCGCCTTGTCGGCAATCACCTCGTCGGCGTGGTAGATCCGCTTGGCAATCGTCTCCAGCTTCTGAAACAGCGGCATCTCATCCGGATAAAGCGGCGCGAAGTTCGACACGCCGGATTCCGCAAGGCTGACCACCTTCTTTGCCAGGTCCTCGATCCCTGCCGAGCCATGCGCCCAATGCTTGCACAGGATCGCTTCCGCCCCCTGCTCGGCCACATAGGCCTGCACGGCGGCAATCTCGGCGTCGGTGTCGCTGAAGAAGTGGTTGATCGCCACGACCACCGGCACCCCGAACGACTTCACGTTGCCGATGTGGCGGCCCAGGTTCGGGCAGCCCTTTTTCACCGCGTCCACGTTCTCGGCGCCAAGGTCGGCCTTGGCCACCCCGCCGTTCATCTTCATCGCGCGCACGGTCGCCACGATCACCGCAGCCGCCGGCTTCAGCCCGGCCTTGCGGCACTTGATGTCGAAGAACTTCTCCGCGCCAAGGTCAGCGCCGAAACCGG
Organism: uncultured Alphaproteobacteria bacterium; assembly: GCA_963822435.1. Lineage (GTDB taxonomy): Bacteria > Pseudomonadota > Alphaproteobacteria > Rhodobacterales > Rhodobacteraceae > JAUYQR01. Next base: position 281,820 of record CAWGHN010000002.1, on the reverse strand, counting down.
CTTCCGTCACCACATACTCACCCAGCTTCAGCGCGGTCTTGGTCGCGATCACGCTGTTGCAGCCATGCGCAATGTTGGCAAACGGCCCGCCATGCACGAAGGCCGGGTTGTTTTCCAGCGTCTGCACAAGGTTCGGCTGCATCGCGTCCTTCAACAGCACCGTCATCGCGCCATCGGCCTTGATGTCGCGGGCATAGACCGGCTTTTTCTCGCGGGTATAGGCCACCACGATGTCGCCCAGCCGCTTTTCCAGATCGGCCAGGTCCTTGGACAGGCACAGGATCGCCATGACTTCCGACGCCACCGTGATGTCGAACCCGGTCTGGCGCGGAAAGCCGTTCGACACGCCGCCAAGCGACACCACGATATCACGCAGCGCCCGGTCGTTCATGTCCATCACCCGGCGCCAGACGATCCGGCGCTCGTCGATATCAAGGCTGTTGCCCCAGTAGATGTGGTTGTCGATCATCGCCGACAGCAGGTTGTGCGCGGATGTGATCGCGTGGAAATCGCCGGTGAAGTGAAGGTTCATCTCCTCCATCGGCACGACTTGCGCATAACCGCCGCCCGCAGCCCCACCCTTCATCCCGAAGTTCGGGCCAAGGCTTGCTTCGCGGATACACACCACCGCCTTCTTGCCAATCCGGTTCAGACCGTCACCCAGACCCACGGTCGTCGTTGTCTTGCCTTCGCCCGCAGGCGTCGGGTTGATCGCGGTCACGAGGATCAGCTTGCCATCCGGGCGGCCTTCCAGCGACTTGATGAACTCCTGACCGATCTTCGCCTTGTCATGGCCATAAGGCAGCAGATGCTCCGCCGGGATGCCCAGCTTCGACCCGATCTCCATGATCGGCCGCTTCTTGGCCTCGCGCGCAATCTCGATATCGGTCTTGAAGGCCATGTGCGTCTCCCAACGGCGATGTTCGTTTGCGACGTGATACAGCGCGCCACGCCCTTGCCAAGAGCGTTTTCCGACCTAAGCGTGCCGAATTCGTCAGCCGTGACGAAGTCGCCTCCCGCAAGACGATATTCCATCAAGCGGCCGCAAGCTTCCGCTTTGCGAAAATATCCCACGGGTGGTCCGGAGGGTGTGAAACCCTCCGGGTGCCTGCAAAGGGCGACCGGGCGTTACGTGCGCACCGCGTCCAGATGCGCCCAGACCCGCTGGTCCGGCACATGCAGCGTCAGCACATCGCCCACCCGCAGCACGCCCTCCCGCTCCACCCAGGCCGTCACGCCGCGCTTGCCCTCGGCCGCGGTCTTGAACCGCTTGCCAAACCCCGGTCGCGCCGCTTCGATCGTCACGGCGGGTTCCTGACAGGGGCGGTTTTGCATGTCGATCACCAGCGTCACCCCGTCCGGCCCCTGCAACCGGCTCGACGGCGGCAAATGGCTGAAATCCGGTATACCGGCGATCACCACAGACGCGCCAACCCAGGCGTAATCCATCGCCTCCAGCCCCAGCTTTTGCGCAACCTCCGCCATCTCTTCGGCCCCAACCACCGACAGTTGCCGCACGTTGCGGATCTCGGTCCCGCGCGGGTGCTGCTTCAGCACCCGGCTGCACGACGGCCGCGTCAGGCCTGCATGGCTTTCGCCGGCATAGCCCGCAAAGCTCAACGGCATCTCCTCGACCGGCACCGCGCGGATGACCAGCTTTTCCACCGGCTCGGGCTGCGCGCCCAGCCAGACAACGGTTCCGACGATTTCGGCTGGCATCAAGGCAGGCATCAGACCCTCTCAGGGATGAAGAGCGTGGGGAAAGCATCGGCGCGGCGCTGCTGGCATCGGCCTACAACCAATTCTTCGCCCGAAAGACAATCCAGGGAATCACCGCCGACAGGACCATCAAGCCCAGCGCCATCGGATAGCCCCACCGCCAGCCCAATTCCGGCATGAACGCGAAGTTCATCCCGTAGATGGATGCAATCAGCGTCGGCGGCAGGAACACAAAGGCCACCACCGAGAATATCTTGATGATGTCCGCCTGCCGGATATTGATCACCCCCAGCGTCGCATCCAACTGGAACAAGATCTTGCGGCTTTGCACCGCCGCCGTTTCCCCCAGCGCCCGCACGTCGCGCAAAAGCACCTTCAGCCGCCCCTTGTCGATGCCCTTCACCGCGGCCTCCGCCGCATGGCCCGTCGGCACCGACAGGAACCCAAGCAACCGCTGAATCGTCGACAGGCTTTCAATGATCTTGCCGTTCAGATCTTCCGCCCGCCCGATCCGCTGCAAGATCACCGCCAGCGTCGCCGCCTTGCCACTGGGGCGATGCGCCTCGAAGATCGCCTTGGTCAGCGCATCCAGCTTGCGCGCCTCGCCCTCCAGCACGTCGGCCAGCCGTTCCACCATCGTTTCCATCAGCGCCAGCAGCGTCCCCTGCCCGCTGACACAGCCCATCGCGGTGCGGGTGGCGCGGTCCGTGAACACCGTGAACGACCCGGGCGCGTGATAGCGCACCGTCACCAGCCGCCCCTTGGCCAGAACGAACGTCACCGGCGCGATCACCGGCTCCAGCCCCTCGACCGAGGCCAGCACCTGCGCGGTCAGGAACAGCGCGCCCTTCTCGTCATACAAGCGCGAGGAAACCTCGATCTCCTGCATGTCCTCGCGCGTCGGGATATCCAGTTCCAGCGCCGCCTCGACCAGCTTTTCCTCGCCGGCCTTCGGGTCGTGCATGTCGATCCAGACCGCACTGGCCAGATCGTCCAGCCCGCCCTCGGCCGCGACCAGACGCCCCGCGTCTGCCCGATACACCCCGATCATACCCGCCCCCTTCGCTCTCCAGACAAAAGGCCCCGCGCGAACACGGGGCCTTCCTGCAATGCTGTCGTCACCGCGTCAAAGTGCCGGTTCCGGCTCCGGTCCCGGCTTCGGCGCCTTGGCCCGCGTCTTCGGGATCGACGCGATCGAGGTGACACCCCCGCCCGAGGCAGGCTTGTCGTCGCCGTCCGGCCCGTCCAGCGGCAGACCCGCCACAACCTTGTGGATCTCGTCGCCGGTCAGCGTCTCGTATTCCAGCAGACCCTTGGCCAGCCGCTCGAACTCCACCGACTTTTCCAGAAGGATGCGCCGCGCTTCGGAATAACCCTCGTCGATCAGCGTCTTCACCTCGGCCTCGATCATCTTCTTCGTCTCGGCCGATACGCTGAAACCACCGGTGTTGCCCTGATAGCCCTCATGCGCCTCGGCGTAGTCGATGTTGCCGATCTTGTCCGACATGCCCCAGCGCATCACCATCGCCCGCGCCAGACCCGACGCCTGCTGGATGTCACCGACCGGGCCAGAAGACACGCCCTCCTCGCCGTACTTGATGATCTCGGCCGCCTTGCCCGCCATCGTCATCGCGATGCGCTGCTTGGCCTCGTCCTTGTGCATCTGCAACCGGTCCATTTCCGGCAAGGAAACCACCATCCCCAAGGCACCGCCGCGCGGGATGATCGTTGCCTTGTAGACCGGGTCGCACTTCGGCAGCGCCATGCCGACGATGGCATGGCCCGCTTCGTGATAGGCGGTCTTTTCCTTCTGGTCGTCGGTCAGCACCATGCTGCGGCGCTCGGCGCCCATCATGACCTTGTCCTTGGCCTGCTCGAAATCAACCATCGTGACGAACCGCCGCCCGACCCGCGCCGCCAGCAGCGCCGCCTCATTGACAAGGTTCATCAGGTCCGCACCCGAAAAACCGGGCGAACCACGGGCAATCGTGCGCAGATCGACGTCCGGCCCCAACGGCACCTTGCGGGCATGGACGTTCAGGATCTTCTCACGCCCCTTGATGTCGGGATTCGGCACATGGATCGTGCGGTCAAAACGACCGGGGCGCAGCAGCGCCGGGTCCAGCACGTCCTTGCGGTTGGTCGCCGCGACGATGATGACACCCTCGTTGGCCTCGAACCCGTCCATTTCCACCAGCAGTTGGTTCAGCGTCTGTTCGCGTTCGTCATTGCCGCCGCCCATGCCGACGCCACGCGCCCGGCCCACGGCGTCAATTTCGTCGATAAAGACGATGCACGGCGCATTCTTCTTCGCCTGCTCGAACATGTCGCGCACGCGGCTTGCGCCCACACCCACGAACATTTCCACGAAATCGGAACCGCTGATCGTAAAGAACGGCACGCCCGCCTCGCCCGCAATCGCGCGCGCCAAAAGCGTCTTACCGGTGCCGGGCGGGCCGACCAGCAGCGCACCCTTCGGGATCTTGCCGCCCAGACGGCTGAACTTCTGCGGGTTGCGCAGGAATTCGACGATCTCTTCCAATTCTTCCTTGGCTTCGTCGATGCCGGCCACGTCGTCAAACGTCACCCGGCCCGACTTTTCCGTCAACAGCTTCGCCCGCGATTTGCCAAAGCCCATCGCCCCGCCACGCCCGCCGCCCTGCATCCGGTTCATGAAGAAGAACCAGATCCCGATCAGCACGATGAACGGCAGCCACAGCGACAACAACGACATGAAGCCCGACTGTTGCTGCGCTTCGGCCTGCACCTCGACACCCTTTTCGATCAGGCGGTCGGTCACGTTTTCGCCGTCCGGCTTGATCGCGACATAGGTCTGGCCGTCCTTGGCGCGGATGATCACCCGCTCGCCGTCCAGCGTGACGCTGGTCACCTCGCCCGCATCAACCCGCGAGATGAAGTCGGAATAGGACAGCGTGCGCGAGCTCATCGTCGATTGCCCGCCGGAAAACAGCTGGAACAACGCCATGATCAAGACAAGCAGCACTACCCAGAATGCAATATTTCGTGCGTTACCCACGAAGGATCTCCTGAATGATCCGCGCGTCCCGAACGGGCGGCGGTCTTGTGACTAAGATAGACATTCGGGCCACGGGTTCAATGCGATAGTCCGAAAAGGTGAAAGGGTGCGTCGATCCGTGCCGACCAGCCGTTCGCAAACCCCGCCAAAGGCGCAGAAACCAACGTCTCGCCCGCCCAGATACCCGGCGTGACAGCCAGAATCTCCCGAGAAACGCCGGCTGCGCGCCAATCCTTGCAGGCCCGCAAACCCTCGGCCCCCATCGCCCGAACCGTCAGCCCCTGCGCCCAAGGCCCCTCGATCACCCAGCGCCCGTCCCACAGTGGGCCAGCGCCGGTTCCGGTGGCCTTTGCCTCGCGCATCAGCACGCCCCGCCGCAATCGGCAGCCCCACAGCGTCGCATCGCGCCCGTCGATGATCGCCGCCGCAAGCCGCGCCACCGCATGGGCGCGCGGCGCATACCCGGCGCGCGACACCCACGCCAGCGCCGCCACGACCAACCGCCGCCGCACCTCGCCCGGCAGCACCGCAACCCCCGCCGCGTCAAGCACCAGCGCACCCGCCACCTCGCGCACAACCCGCACCGCCGCCTCGGCCATCGTCGCGTCCAACGCCTCGCGCGCCTCAGCCAGATTGCGCGCCACGGTCGCCAGCCGTTCGGCCGAAATGCCTAGCGGCTCCATTACCGCCAGCGCCTTGCGCGCCCTCACCCGCGCAAAGCGGTCATTCTCGTTCGTCGGATCGTCGATCCAAGGGATGCCCTGTGCTTCCAGCCACGCGCGCAACTCCGCCCGCCCCGCCTCCAGCAGGGGCCGCACGAACCGCACGCCACCCTCTGTCCAACTGGGCCGCATCCCCGCCAGCCCGTCGATCCCCGCCGCCCGCACCAGCCCCATGACCAGCGTCTCGGCCTGATCGTCGCGCGTATGGCCCAGCGCCACCACGCCGATTCCGCGCTCCACCGCCCAGTCCCGGATCAACGCCGTCCGCGCCCGCCGCGCCGCATCCATCAGGTTGCCGCCCACCGCGCCATGCCGCCAGACCCGCACCTCGTGCCGGACCCCCAGCGCAGCGCAATCGCCCGCGACAACCGCCGCCTCCGCCGCACTTTCCGCGCGCAACGCGTGATCCACCGTCACCGCCTCGACCGTCAGCCCGGCCACCCGGCACAAATGCAAAAGGGCGACGGAATCCCCGCCGCCCGAAAGCGCTACTCCAACCGTCTGATCGCCGGGCAGGGCGGCGCGCACCAGCCCCGTCAGCCGCGCCTCTACTGGCACTGAAATCCCTGCATCGCCACGCCCGATTGCGTCGCCGCCATGCTGCCCGGATACCGCGTGCCCACCTCGGCCAGCGTCACGCATGCCTCCTGCACCTGCCCCAAGGCCCCCAGCGCCTCACCGAGCTTCAGCAAGGCATCCGGCGCGAACGGCCCTTCCGGGTTGCCCGAAAACGCCTCCAGATACGACCGTGCCGCATTCGACGTCTCGCCCAGATTGGTCAAGGCCTCGCCGCGCAGGTAATGCGCCTCCTGCGTCAGCGGTCCGCCAGGATAGGATTGGGTAAAGGTCGCAAAGAGCGCTTCAGCACCGCGAAAGTCACCGGTGCCGAGCACCTCCTTGGCCCGGTTGAAGTCTTCCTGTTCGCCCACCGCCATCTCCGCTCCGCCAGCCCCGGTATCGGTGCCAACGGCGATGTCCGTCCCGGTTGCCGGGGGCGGCGGTGCAACCGCGTCCCCCCCCAGAACCGAGGTTTCGCCAAGCGTCATCGGGTCGCAACCCTCGGTCGCTTCGCACAGGCGAAACTCCAGATCGCCCAGCCGGTTGGTGCCATCCGCCACCACCCGGTTCAGCTTCAGCTCCACCTCTTCGGTCCGCGCCGTCAGCCGCGACAGCTCGGCCTCGATCGTGTCCATCCGGGTCAGCGCATCACCCCCCGCAGCCCCGTTCGCCGCCGACCCCGAGGCGACAAGCTCCGCCTTCAGCGCGTTGAACTCTGCCGCCAGCGATGCAAGTTCCGCACGGATGTCAGCCAGGGTCTGCGTCCGGTCCTGCGCAAAAGCGCCGACCGGACCCAGCATCAACACGAAAAGAAGGCAGAGCCGCTTCACGTCAGACCCCCGCGCCCGCCGCCAGCACCGTCACGGCGCGGCGGTTCTTGGCATAGCAGGCCTCTTCCGAACACACTTCCAGCGGGCGCTCCTTGCCGTAGGAAACCGTGCGCAACCGGCTCGCCGTTACACCCTGACTGATCAGGAAGTTCTGCACCGCCGCCGCACGCCGCGCACCCAGGGCCAGGTTGTATTCGCGCGTGCCCTGCTCGTCGGCGTGGCCTTCGATGATCGCGGCGTAGCCTGCGTTCGTCATCAACCACTGCGCCTGACCGGCCAGAACCAGACGGCCCTCGGGCGTCAGTGTCGACTGGTCCACCGCAAACAGCACGCGATCCCCGACCCTCTGGTTGAAATAGGCGATCGACGCCGGATCGTTCGGGTCACCCAGACCCGTCGTGTCGATGCCGCCGGCGCCGCCAATGCCTCCGGCGCCACCGGCACCACCGGCACCATAGCGGTCAGGATTGTTACAGGCGGCCAGACCAAGCGTGGCCACCAGCAAAAGCGACTTTACTGCGAAACTCATGGATTTCTTCCTTCTTATTGGCTCGATGGGCTTGAATTGCGGAGACTTTAGCAGTTTCGCGCCGCCAAGGGAATCGGTGGCGCGTCACAATTCATGGCAAAAGCGGCGACCATGCCGGGTCCGATGCCGGGCCCTCGGTCGGGATCTGCTTCAGGTTCCGTCCGGTGATGTCCACCGACCACAGGCTCGCCTGACCGGCCGCACCGCTGGTCTCGCGGGTGAACATCAAGACACGCCCGTTCGGCGCCCAGGTCGGGCCTTCGTCCAGGAAGGATGCCGTCAACAGCCGCTCTTCGCTGCCATCGGTGCGCATCACGCCAATGTGGAAGCGGCCCGCGTTCTGCTTGGTGAAGGCAATGAGGTCACCACGGGGCGACCAGACCGGCGTGCCGTAGCGCCCCTGCCCACCGGAAATCCGCTGCCCTTCGCCGCCCGACGCCGGCATCACGTAAATCTGCGGCGTGCCGGTGCGGTCGCTTTCAAACACGATCTGGCTGCCATCCGGGCTGAAGCTCGGCGCGGTCTCGATCGAGGGCGCGTTGGTCAATTGCGACAGGCCGCCCGACGACACGTTCAGCGCGTAGATGTCGGTATTGCCGCCACGTTCCAACGAAAACACCACCGTGCCACCATCGGGCGAAAAGCGCGGCGCAAAGGTCATCGTGCCGGGCTGTTCGTCCAGTGACCGCCGGTCAAGGCTGCCCACGTCCATCAACGTGATGCGCGGGAAACCGGATTCGTAGCTGGTGTAAAGGATACGGTCGCCGGTCGGCGAAAACCGCGGCGCCAGCACGATGGCGGCGCTGTCGGTCAGATACTGCACGTTCGCGCCATCGTAATCCATCACCGCCAGCCGCTTCAGCCGCTCGTTCTTCGGCCCGGACTCAGACACGAACACCACGCGGCTGTCAAAGTAACCACCCTCGCCGGTGATCTTGGAATAGACCACGTCCGCCACCTTGTGCGCCATCCGCCGCCAGCCTTGCGTGGTGCCGGCAAACTGCAAGGCGGCACCCTCCAGTGTGGTGCCGTTGAACACGTCATGCGCGCGGAACTTCACCGTGATCCGGTCGCCCGACACGCTGACCGCGCCGGTCACCAGAACCTGCGCGTTGATCGCCTTCCAGTCCTCATAGGCCACCGTGCTGTCGAACGAGGTGACGCGGCTGATATGCGCATCCTCCGGGATCGCGCGGAAGAATCCCGTACCCTCAAGGTCCGATTGAACCACGCGGCTGATCTCGCGCGCGTAATCGCCCGCCCCGCCCTCGTCGATGAACCCGGCAATCGCAATCGGCATCGGCTCGATCACACCCGACCCGATGACAATCCGCGGCGGCGCGTTTTGCGCCAGCACCGGTGCCACAGTGGAAAGCGCAAGCCCGACCGCAAGGGCCAAGGCCACCCCGACCGGAAGGAGTGCGCGGAAAACTGATTTCATGGGCCTCATGCTCCGTTTTTTCTTTTCATTCAGCCCGCCCTGGGCGTGGCAAGGAAGGGGTAAGACGTGGGGCAAGTGCCCCTTGGCTAACGCATGACCTGTCATCTCAGCCTCATTCCATTGGGGTCAAAAACCAGATCAAGCACGCGCCAAGTATCGTATTTGTCCGCCGGAAGCGGAATTCCGCCGTCCTGATGCGCCCGCAGCACCGCCCGCCGCGCCGCGCTGAACGCGGTCGAGGTGGCGGCCTCGGTCGGCCCGTCGGATTCCAGAAGCTCGATATCCGTCGGCTGCCCCTCGGGCGAGAAACTGACCCGCACCACGATCGTCGTGCGCAACGCGTCCGTTGACGCCGATCCAAGGTTCCATTTGTTGCCGATGGCGCTGCGCACATCGCCCACTTCGCCTGCGGTCAGCGGCGGCCCCTGCGGCAGGTCCGACCCGCCGGTGTCGCTGGTGGGTTCGCTGGTGTCCTGGGCCAAAGCCTCGGCCAAGGCGTCCGCCACCGCGTCCTCGGTCGGCGCGTCTGGCGCCGGTTCTTCGGCCGGTTGATCCTGCGGTGCATCGACCGCAGCCGCCACCTCCACAGCCACGTCTTCCGGCGCGGGCTCTACCGGCGGGCGCTCGGGCTTTGCGCGCGGACGAATCGACGCCGTCATGCCCAAGGCTTCGGTCTGATCCTTGTTCGCCTCGGTCTGAAGCACCGTTCCGGTATCCTCGGCCACGGTTGCCTCGGTCGGCTCCTGCGGCACCACAGGCTCTTCCGTCGGCTGGTCGCTGATCGCTGGCGTCGGGGTGTCCGAGGTAGGGGCATCCTCCGGCACGTCGGTCGGCACCGGGGCGACGATCTCGGCCGCATCCGGCACCGCCTGCTCCTCCTGGCTGGGCGAGGGCAGCAACTGCTCCTCCGCCGCGGTCGGCAGGTCTTCGGGAACCGGCTCCGGCGCGGGTGTCGGCTCTGGCACCGGCTCTGGCGCAGGCACAGGTTCCGGCGCAGGCACAGGCTCGGGCGCAGGTTCCACCACCGGCTCCGGCTTCGGTTCGGGCCTTGGTTGCGGCTTCGGCGCGGGCTCTTGCGACGGTGTCGGGGTCGAGGCCGCCGCCTGCAGCGCGTCAAACTCTGCGCTTGTCATCATCGACACCTGGGTGACGAGCACCTGATCCGGCGGTGCAGGCGCAAACAGCCAATCCCCCAGGATCACCCAGAGGATCAGCCCGGCATGGCCAAGCCCGGAAACCAGCGTGCCGGTTTGCACCCGCGTCTGCATCGCGCGCCCTTAGTTGCCGCTGCCGAAGGTCGGTCCCTCGGCGTCTGTCACCAGACCGATCTCGTTGAAACCGCCCGCATTCAGCGCGCCCATCACCTGCGCCACCCGCTCATACGGGATCGACCCGTCGGCGCGCAAAAACACTTTCTTCGACGTCCGCTCCGCCGCGATCGCCTGCAACTTCGGGATCATCTCGCCGTCTGCCACCTCGGTGTTCTGGATCGACAGCGCCCCCGACGCGGTGATGGAAATCGTCAGCGGCTCTTCCTGCTCGGTCGGCAGCGCGCTCGCCGCCGTCTTCGGCAATTCCACCGGCACGCCCACCGTCAGCATCGGGGCCGCCACCATGAAAATGATCAGCAACACCAGCATCACGTCCACGAAGGGCGTCACGTTGATCTCGCTCATCGCCGCCGCCTTGCCGCGCCGCCGCCCCCGGCGTCCGCCGCCCCCGCCGCCCTTGATGACCCCGGCCCCCACGGCTCAGGCGTCCAGCTGGCGCGACAGGATCGTCGCGAACTCGTCGGCAAAGCTTTCATAGCCGCCAAGGATGCGCTCGCTGTCCGAATTCAGCTTGTTGTAAAACACCACCGCCGGGATGGCTGCGATCAAGCCCACACCGGTCGCCAGCAGCGCCTCGGCGATACCCGGCGCCACGACGGCAAGGTTGGTGTTCTGCGAAATCGCGATCTGCTCGAAACTGTGCTTGATGCCCCAGACCGTGCCAAAGAGCCCGATGAACGGTGCGGTCGAGCCGGTGGTCGCCAGAAACGCCAGCCCGTTGTTCAGCCGCTCGCTTTCGCGGTTGATCGCCACATCCATCGCCCGGTCGATCCGTGCCTGCGCGCCCGCGATCAGCCCGCCGTCCTGCTTGTGGCTGCGGCGCCATTCCAGCATCCCAGCGGCAAAGATCTTTTCCGATTGCCCCTGCGGGTCCGGCCCGATCTTCTCGAACAACTCGTCCAACGGCTCGCCCGACCAGAACGCGCGGTCAAACACCGTCGCCTCGCCGCGCGCCTTGCGGAACATGATGTGCTTTTGGATGATGATCGCCCATGACCAGAACGACATGATCATCAGCATGATCATGACGACCTTAACCGTCAGCGTCGCGCGTGCAAAAAGGGCGAGCATGGAGAAATCAATCTCCTGCGCCATCGCAAGGGTGTCCGTTTCCATTACGCCTGCTCTTGTTGATCGGGCCGTTATTCGGCTCCGTTATCCCTGATTCTATCAAGGTTACAGGGCGAATGCCAACACAAGTCTGCGTGCAGCGGGGATTTGCCGCCCGACCGCGCTAATGCACCTGCCCCAGCAGCCGCAGCCGAACCTGCGGTGGAACCCGCGCCGCTGCCCCCGCCTCGTTCAGGCAGACCAGCGTCACCACCGCCAAAAACAGCCGCTCAGCGCCCCGGCTGATGGTCTGCTCCAGCACCAGCCGTGCGCCGGTGGCCGCCTGCAACACCGTCTCCACGACCAGATCATCGGCAAACTTCGCAGGCCGCAGGTAATCCGCCTCCACCCGCCGGACGGCAAAGACGATGCCGTCTTCCGCCCGAAGTGCCATCTGGTCGATGCCCAGCGATGCCACCCATTCGCTCCGCGCCCGTTCGATGAACTTCAGGTAATTCGCGTAATAGACGATCCCGGCCAGATCGGTATCCTCATAGTAGACACGCAGGGAAAAGAGGTGGGCCACGCTTGTCTCCGGCAGATACGGCCTGCCAGCCTTAGCGCGCCCTGCGCCGTGCCGTCAAAGCCCCTTGTGCCGGACGCGGCAAAGCCCCACCTTCCCACCCTCCCCGATCCGAGGTTTCCCATGCGCGCGCCCCTTTTCGCCATCATCTCCCTCATCGCCTCCCCCGCCCTTTCCGAAGAGGTCGGCCGCGTCGGCGTCGACTGGGTCGGCAACGATGTGGTGATCGAGGCGTTCGCCGATCCTGCCGTGCAGGGCGTCACCTGCCACATCGCCTATTTCGAACGCTCGGTGTTCGACCGGCTGCAACAGGGCAACTGGTTCGAAGACCCGTCCTACTCCGCCGTCGACTGTGTGCAGACCGGCCCCATCGTTGTGGGCGACATCGAACGCGGCCCGGAAGGCGAGGATATTTTCTCCGAACGCCAGTCCTTGATCCTGAAGGCCGTCCGCGTGACCCGCATCTTCGACGAGGCGAACAACAGCCTCGTCTACCTCGCCCATGCCTCCGAGGTGACGCAAGGCTCGGGCAAGATGTCGCTGTCGGTGATCCCGCTCACCGCACCCTGACAGGGTCAGGCAACGCGCCCGATCCGTGCCGCCAGCCGCAGCGCGTGGCTCGCGTCCCGCGCCATCATCGGCAAGACCGGATCATAGGCCGCCCGGATCACCGCACCGATCTCGGGCCGCAGGATGACCTGTTCGCCCACCCGGCCCAAGGGCGAGGTGTCGGCAAACGCCCGGTCAGACCACAAAAGCATCGTCTGCACGGCCTGCGCCAGCGCCAGCACCTCGGCCGGCACCGCGCTCAGATGCGCGTCCATCCGCAGGAACACGAAGGCCGCCTTGATCGCGCCATCGGGGTCAAAGCGGAAGATGCGGTATTGGTTCGCATCCGCCGCAGCCAGCCTGTCGCACAACGGGCGCAGTTCCGGCACCAGCCGGTCGAGGTCCGGCACGTCCGGCAGTTCGGCCCAGTCGCGCACGAAGAACACCATCAGGTTGGCACCCAGTTCCGGGTCCGTCTCGGCCATCTTGTGCCCGGCCAGCGTCACCACCGCCTCGAAGGCACCCTTGATGATCGGCAGCGTCTCGGCCTCCACTCCGAACACCACCGGTACGATCGGCCGCCCCCAGCGCGCGAACAGATACTGCCCGTCGCCGCGCGTGAACAACGCCTGCACCGCCTCCGGCCCCATCGCTTCCATGTGCCACCCCTGATGAAATCCGGGCGCAGCCTTACCGCTGCCCGTTGCCGCAAATCAAGGCACAGAACGCGCCCCCGGATCGCCCAAAGGCTTAACAAAGCCTGAACTACCGCCACAACCCATTGATTTCATTGATACCAAAAAATGTCCCACCGTGGGACACGGGCTCACGCCTCGAACAGATCCGCCTGCCCCGGCTTTCCGGGCTCGGGCCCCTTCGGCGGCTCCAGCCCCAGATGCCGCCAGGCCTTCGTCCCCAGCATCCGCCCCCTCGGGGTCCGCAAGATCAGCCCCTGCTGCAAAAGGTAGGGCTCGATCACCTCCTCGATCGCATCCCTCGGCTCGCTCAGCGCGGCCGCGATCGTCTCCACCCCCACCGGCCCGCCACCATAATTCTCGGCCAGCAGCGTCAGATACCGCCGGTCCGCCCCATCCAGCCCCAACTGGTCCACCCCCAGCCGCGTCAACGCCCGGTCGGCCAAGGCCCGGCTGATCTTGCCGCCCTCCTCGACCAGCGCAAAGTCCACCACCCGCCGCAACAGGCGCCCCGCAATCCGCGGCGTCCCCCGCGCCCGCCGGGCAATCTCGCGGCAGCCCTCCGGCGCCGCCTCGACCCCCATCAACCGCGCCCCCCGGCTGACGATCTCGAACAACTCCGCATCGCTGTAAAACTCCAGCCGCGTCGGTATCCCGAACCGGTCACGAAGCGGCGTTGTCAGCAACCCCAGTCGCGTCGTCGCCCCGACCAGCGTGAAGGGCTGCAAATCAATCCGCACCGTCCGCGCCGCCGGCCCCTCTCCGATCACCAGATCCAGCGCGAAATCCTCCAGCGCCGGATACAGCACCTCCTCCACCACCGGCGACAGCCGATGAATCTCGTCGATGAACAGCACATCGCGCGGCTCAAGATTGGTCAGGATCGCCGCCAGATCGCCGGGCTTGGCCAGCACCGGCCCCGAGGTCATGCGAAAGCCCACCCCCAACTCCCGCGCCATGATCTGCGCCAGCGTGGTCTTGCCCAGCCCGGGAGGCCCGTGAAACAGCGTGTGGTCCATCGCCTCGCCGCGCATCCGGGCGCTGGCGATGAACACCGCAAGGTTCGCCCGCGCTTCCGCCTGCCCGATGAACTCGGCCAGCATCTGAGGGCGCAAGGCACGGTCCATGTCCTCGGGCAGCTTTTCGGGGCGCAATGCGGGATCGGGTTCCATCGCTTACCTCGGCGCCAGCAATTTCAGGCTGGCGCGGATCAGCGTCGCGGTGTCCGCCTCCGGCTGCTCGCCCGCCACGGTCGCCACCGCCTGCGCCGCATCGCCCTGCCCGTAGCCAAGGTTCAACAGCGCTGACAACGCATCCGCCGTCACCGCCGCCCGCGCCGCCCCTGCGGCGGGCCTTGGTGCGGCACGCGGCGCCTCGGCCTCGATCACCACGTCGTCGGCCAACGCCACGGCGGCCAGCGACACCCCCGCCGCCATCACGCCCGGCGCCTTGGCCTTCAGCTCCAATATCACCCGCTGCGCCAGTTTCGGCCCCACGCCCGGCGCCGCCTGAATGGCGCGTGCATCACCCAGCGTGATTGCACGCGCCGCACCTTCCGCCCCCAGCGTGCCAAGGATCGCCATCGCGGCCTTGGCCCCAACACCCTGCACCGTGGTCAACAGCTTGTGCCACTCTTTATCCAGCATGGTCGGAAAACCGAAAAGCTGCAGCAGATCCTCCCGCACCAGAAGTTCGGTATAAAGACTGACCGCTTCACCAAGCCCCGGCATCCCCGCCAGCGTCCGGTCGCTGACATGCACGATGTATCCGACGCCGCGCACGTCGATCAGCACATGGTCGGCCCCGCGCCAGTCCAGCCGCCCCGAAATCCTGCCGATCATCCCGCCGCCCTCAACGCCGCCTGCAACCGGCCCGCCGATTGCAGATGGTGCGCGTGGCAGATCGCCACCGCCAGCGCATCCGCCGCGTCCGGCCCGGCAATCACGATGCCCGGAAACTGCAACCGCACCATATGGTCAACCTGCACCTTGGCGGCATGGCCCACGCCCACCACTGTTTTCTTCACCGCATTCGGCGCGTATTCGCCAACCACCAGCCCGAAACGGGCCGGCACCAGCAGCGCAATCCCGCGCGCCTGGCCCAGCTTCAATGTCGCCACCGCATCCTTGTTGACAAAGGTATGCTCCACCGCCGCCGCTTCTGGTCCATAGGTTTTCACAACCGCCGTCAACTGATCGAACAGGCTGAGCAGCCGCTGCGCCAGATCGCCATCCTCGCCCGCCGAGTGGCAGATGCCGTTCGCCACATGGCTCAGCCGCGATCCGGCTACGTCGATCACCCCCCAGCCGAGGTTTCGCAGACCCGGATCAATGCCGATGACGCGCATTCCTGCCCTCTTTTCTTGCTCTTGCGCCCGAATTAGCACGAAAAGAGAACATCCGCCAATGGCTTTCGGCCCTTGTCGCGCCTGCGGGCATTGATTATGCAGACGCAGAAACCGACAGGGCGGCCAGCAAAAACGACAGATTTGCCGCTTCGCACCCCAAACGCCCTGAAAAACATGACTAAATTATGAATTCAGTCATGCAGTGGCTGCAACCCGGCATTGCCAATTGCTTGCCTTGCTTTGCACACGCAGCACGACTATCTGGCACTGCATGGAGGAATAAGCCTCCGTATTGTGCAGTATAAGAACAAAGGATACCCGCCATGGCCGCCGTCGATACGACCCGCCCGGCGCCCTTCGGCGCCATCACCACCTACCGTGCCGTTTCCGGCATGACCCGCGCTTTTGCCGCTCTCAGCGCCTGGAATGATGCTCGCATCACCCGCCGCGCCCTTGGCAAACTGTCGGACCGCGAGCTTGACGACATCGGCCTGTGCCGTGCCGACGTGGACCTGATGGGCCGCTGATCGGCTCCATCGCCGACCGCGTTGCCAGAATGACAAAGGCCGCATCCGAAGATGCGGCCTTTTGCATTTCATCGACCTGTCGGTCAGCGCGGCAGGGCGGCCTGCAATTGGCCTGAAATCCAGACCGTCACCGGATCAGCCTGCATCAGCAAGCTGCCCACCGGGTCAAAGCCCTGACCAACCGCCAGCGCGTCGACGCGCAATTGGTAGGTTTCGGCGCCGATGTAGTAGTGGATCATGCCCTTCAGCCCAGCGCCCATCAGCAGCACGATCGCCAGCGGCTTGAGGAATTTCCAGCTCCGCGCCTTGCGGTTGCCAAGGGCCGAGCGGCCAAGCGTTCCGGGGGCTTCGAAGCCATAGCCTTTGGCATGGGCCTTCTCGATCCGCGAGACGCGGCTGTAGAAGTCATTGAGGTTTGGATCTACCCACATATTCAATCCCTGCCGAGAAAACTCTATACCGCACCACGATCTCGCCACTTTGCGGCAAAAGTGCGGCAGGTCAAACTTTCTGCCTTGGCCTCGCCACAAAAAGCCAGCAGTTGCAGGCAATTAGACCCGCTCAAGAACCAATGCGGACCACTCGCCCAGATCGTTGCGGCTTTGCAAACGGAACCCTGCCGCTTGGTACGCCGCAATCACGGCTTCGGCCTGCACCACCAGCAGTCCCGAGAGAATCACCACCCCGCCCAAGGCAACTTGCCGGGACATGTCGGGGGCAAGTTCGATCAGCGGCCCCTTCAGGATATTGGCGAACACAAGGTCAAAAGGCCCCGCCTCGGCCAGCCTCGGGTGCTGGAAACCAGCCGCCTCCAGGCACTCCACCCGGCCCCGCAACCCGTTGATCGCCACGTTCGCCTCGGCCACATCCACCGCCACGCGGTCGATGTCGGAGGCAATCACCAGCGCATCGGGCAAGGTCGCCGCCGCCGCCATCGCAAGCACCGCCGTGCCGCAACCGATGTCGGCCACCTTGGCGAAACGCTTGCCAGCCGTCAGCAGCCCGTCAAAGGCCAAAAGGCACCCTAGCGTCGTGCCGTGATGCCCGGTGCCAAAGGCCACCGTCGCCTCGATCTGCAAGGCCACCCGTCCGGCCGCCTTTGCCTCAGCCCCGGCATCCACGTCATGCGAGCCATAGACATAGAACCGCCCGGCATCGACCGGGCTCAACTCGCGGCGCACCTTGGCGACCCAGTCGATTTCGGGAATTTCCGACACTGCGAAGGGACGCGCGCCAAAGGCCGTCACCAGCACTTCCAGCATGACCATGTCGGGGGCTTCCAGAAAGTAGCCGCCAACTTCCCAAAGACCCGACCCGTCCTCGATTTCAAAGACACCGACGCCGGTCGGTTCCGGGGTCATGCGCTCCATCGCATCGGCAAGCGCGCGGGCGGCGTCTTCGCCGGGAAGGGTGGTCAGGGCGGAATAGGTGGGCATCGGTCAGCCTTTCGGGGTTCGGGGGCCGGATAGCCCCCGCCCCGGCTCGGGTCAAGCGGTGACGCCGGTGCCGATCGGGCAGGTCACGCCCGTGCCGCCGATGCCGCAGTAGCCATCGGGATTCTTCGCCAGATATTGCTGGTGATAATCCTCGGCGAAATAGAAGATCGGCGCCGGCACGATCTCGGTCGTGATCGCACCCCGGCCCGCCGCCGACAGCGCTGTCTGGTAGATTGACTTCGACGCTTTCGCCGCCGCTTCCTGCTCGGGAGTGTAGGTGTAGATGCCCGACCGGTAGGTGGACCCCACGTCGTTGCCCTGCCGCATCCCTTGGGTCGGATCGTGCCCTTCCCAGAACAGCTTGAGAAGCCCCTCATAGCGGACCACCGCCGGGTCGTAGATCACCCGAACCACTTCGTTGTGCCCGGTCATCTGGGTGCAGGTTTCCTTGTAGGTCGGGTTCGGCGTGTAGCCGCCCGCATAGCCGACCATTGTCAGCCATACCCCCGGCACCTGCCAGAACTTGCGCTCCACGCCCCAGAAGCAGCCCATCCCGAACATCGCCTCGGCCATGCCCTCCGGCACCGCCGATTTCAGCGGCAAGCCGGAGATGAAATGCGCCTCGGCCGTCGGCAACGGCGTCGGTCGGCCCGGCAGCGCATCCTCGGGACGCACCATTTCGGTCGCTTTGCGGGTGAAGAACATGGGGACACCTCCGTGATTACCATGTTGATATAGGGCCGCCGGGCCCGAAAGTCACTCCGCCGGCTGCGGCAGACGGCGCGCCAACACGGTCTCGTGTCCCGGCTCGGGGTGGCGCGGGATCAGCGCGATCAGCGCAACCGCCACCAGGGCCATCCCCGCGCCAAGAAAGAACACGTAATCCGGTGCCAGCGCCCACAGATAGCCAAGCGCCGCCGGCAGGAACACCGCCGCGATATGATTGATGGTGAAAGCCACCGCCTGCGTCGGCGCGATGTCGCGCGGATCCGCGATCTTCTGGAAATAGGTCTTCAGGCTGAACGACAGCGCAAAGAACAACTGGTCCAGAATATACAGCCCCGAAGCCACGATCAGCCCCCAGCCAAACCAGTAAAGCCCGCCGTAGGCCAGAAACACCAGCGTCAGCCCAATGTATTCAAAGCCCATCACGTTGCGCTCGCCGTAGCGGCCAAGGGCGCGGCCCATCGCCGGGGCAATCGCCATGTTGATCACATAGTTCAGCATCAACAGCGCGGTCATCTCGCTGACCTTCATGCCGAACCGTTCCACCATCATGAAGCCGGCAAAGACCACGAAGATCTGCCGCCGCGCCCCGGCCATGAACTGCAAGGCATAGTAAAGCCAATACCGCCGCCGCAGGACCATGTGCTTGTGCTGCCGATGCGGCGCCTCGAACTGCGGGTAGGCCACCGCCGCAAAAAGCGCGATGATCGCCGTCAGCGCACCCGACGCCAGATAGACCGTGTTGTAATCCAGCTCCAGCGCGTCCCACAACAGCACGATCGCGCCGTAAGCCGCCAGTGACGCCCCCGCTCCCACCGCGACGATCCGGCCCATGACCTGAGGTGCGCGGTCCTTCGGCGTCCATTGCAGTTGCAGCGACTGGTTCACCGTCTCGAAGTAATGAAACCCGATCGACGACAACAGCGTGCAGACCAACAGCCCGCTGAAGCTCGGGAACCATGCCGTCACACCGGACGCCACGCCCAGCAGTACCAGCGCCACCACCGCCAGCACCTGCTCGCGGAAGATCAGCAATAGCGCGATCACCCCGATCGCCAGCAACCCCGGTATCTCGCGCACCGTGTGCAGCCAGCCGATTTCCTTGCCGGTGAAGCTCGCCACCTCGATGACGAAGTTGTTCAGCAGCGCCGACCACGTCGCAAAGCTCAGCGGCATCGCCGCCGCCAGAAGGTAGAGCAGCGTTTCAGGCCGCTGCCATCTGGGCAGGCTGGCGGCGGCAGACATGGAAACGGTCGGGCGGGACATGCCTTCCCGACTACACGCCGCCGCCGCGCGCGCAAAGCAAAAGCTTGTGCCGGTTACAAGCTCGCCGCGCGTTGTGATGGGGGCGCGGTGAAGGGACTGGCAAAGCCACTCGCAATACCCAGAGGGGTCGGGTAGACTTTGACCATTGAACATGCGTTCGCCAGACTGCTTGGAAGCGATCTGACGGTGCGCGGCACCCCTTCCTCTTTACGTCAGGTGGCCAATGAAGATCTTCGATAGCTGGCAGACATGGGCGCTTCTCTCCGCCTCGTTTGCAGCACTCACCGCGATTTTTGCAAAGGTTGGCATCCAGAACGTGAACTCCGATTTTGCCACGCTCATTCGGACAGTCATCATCTTGCTTGTTGCGGCGGGTATCGTGCTGGCAACGGGCCAATGGCAGGATCCGACAACCGTCACCAGCCGAACATGGACATTCTTGATCCTATCGGGCCTTGCAACGGGATTTTCATGGCTTTGCTACTTCCGGGCACTTCACCTGGGCAACGCATCCCAGGTCGCGCCGATCGACAAGCTAAGTGTGGTATTGGTCGCAATCATCGCCACGGTTTTTTTGGGAGAGAGCCTTTCACTCGCCGCATGGACTGGCGTGGCGCTCATTGCGGGCGGGGCAATCTTGGTAGCGGTCGGATAAACTGGGCAAGAGCAGGATCAAAGCAACAAGGCCCGGTCACAGAAAACTCTGCGGATCAATGTCCACCGCCAGCCGCAGGTTGGTCGGCAGCTTGAACTGCGCCACCCATTCCGCCAGCGCCGCCTGCAACGGGGCCGCCTTGTCGGCCTTGACCAACAGCCGCACCCGGTGCCGCCCCCGCACCCGTGCGATTGGCGCGGGCGCAGGCCCATAAACCTCGGCCCCGATCCGCTTCAGCGGACCATCCCGGCGCGCCAGTTCGGTGCCGAAATCGAACACCTGCGCCACATCGGGTGACGACAGGATGATCCCCGCCATCCGCCCATAAGGCGGCACGCCCGCGGCCCGGCGCTCCGCCGCCTCGGCCTTCCAGAACGCTTCCTCGTCGCCGCCAAGGATCGCGCGGATCACCGGATGCTCCGGCTGGTGGGTCTGCAACCACGCCTCACCCGTCCGCTCCGCCGTGCGCCCCGCCCGCCCCGCCACCTGCCGCATCAACTGGAACGTCCGCTCCGCCGCGCGCAGGTCCGATCCTTGCAGCCCAAGGTCGGCGTCGATCACGCCCACCAGCGTCAGCAGGGGAAAGTTATGTCCCTTGGCCACGATCTGCGTGCCGATGATGATGTCCGCCCCGCCCGCCGCAATCACCCCGATCTGCTCCTTCAGCGCCCGTGCCGAACCGAACAGGTCCGACGACAGCACCGCCAACCGCGCATCGGGAAACCGCGCCGCGACCTCCTCGGCAAGCCGTTCCACGCCCGGCCCCACAGCGGCCATCCGGCCCTCCACTGCGCACGCAGGACAGGCCAGCGGCACGGGCTTGGTCGCGCCGCACTGGTGGCAGACGAGGCGCTTTTGAAACCGATGCTCCACCATCCGCGCGTCGCAGTGGTCGCAGCCGACCTGATGCCCGCAGGCCCGGCACAGCGTCACCGGCGCATAACCGCGACGGTTCAGGAACAACAAGGCCTGCTCGCCCTTGGCCACCACCGCCCGCACCTTTGCGGCCAGCACCTCCGATATCCAGCGGTCCCCCGCCAGCCGCTCCGCCCGCATGTCGATGGCCTGCATCTTCGGCATTTCCGCCGCCCCGAACCGACTGCCAAGATCCAGCCGCTGATACTTCCCCGCCTCGACGTTCGCCCAGCTTTCCAGCGACGGCGTGGCCGAGGCCAGCACCACCGGGCACCCCACAATCGCCGCGCGCAAGACCGCCATGTCGCGGGCGTTGTACAGAACACCGTCCTCCTGCTTGTACGAACTGTCGTGTTCCTCATCGACGACGATCAGCCCAAGGTTCTGAAACGGTAGGAACAGCGCCGACCGCGCGCCCACCACCAACCCGGCCTCGCCTTGACCCACCATCCGCCACAGCCGCCGCCGTTCGGTCATCGTCACGCCGGAATGCCACTCCGCCGGCTTGGCGCCAAACCGCGCCTCGACCCGCGTCAGAAATTCGGACGTCAGCGCGATTTCCGGCAACAGCACCAGCGCCTGCCGCCCTTGCCGCAGCGTTTCGGCCACCGCCTCCAGATAAACTTCGGTCTTGCCCGATCCGGTCACGCCCTTCAGCAACGTCGCAGAATAGCCACCCAGCGCCACCTTGGCGACGAGAGCATCGCCTGCGGCGACCTGATCGCCCTCCAGATGCACCATGCCCTTGGGGTTCAGCACCGGATAGGGTGTATCCTTCGGCGCGTCCTCCTCGGCCACCACACCCAGCTTCACCAGCCCCTTGATCACCGAAGCGCCACACCCCGCCGCCTCGGCCAACTCGCCCAGCGTCACCGCAGCGCCACCCCAGCCACGCAGCGCCTCCACCACGCGAAACCGCGCATCGGTGAGGGAATTCGGCACCACCCCGGTCAGCCGATACACCCGCCGCGTTGACGGCGGATCACCCAACCCCGGCGCGCGCGTCGCCAGCCGCAGCATCGCCGGCACCGGGGTCAGCGTGTAATCGGCGGCCCGCGCCAGAAACTGGCGCAACTCGGCCCGCATCGGTGGCGCGTCCAGCACCCGGTTCACGGCACGGATCTTGGCGGGATCAAACCGCCCCTCGCCCGGTCCCCAGACCACGCCCAGCACCCGGCGCGGCCCCAATGGCACCTCGACATAATCGCCCGTGCCGCAGCCGCCTTCGGGCGCGCGGTAATCCAGCGCGCCCAGACCGGACCGGCCCAGGGCTTCGGTCGTCACGACGCCGACCAGATCGCCCTCGGCAAACATCCGATCCGTCAAGCCGCGACCTTTCCCTTGCGTTCGGTTTGGGGTAAACCCCAGCCCGATCCCTTACAACCCTTCCGAAGGACCCGCCCCATGAAATTCTTCGTCGACACCGCTGACGTGCAGGCAATCGCCGAACTCAATGATCTTGGCATGGTGGACGGCGTCACCACCAACCCTTCGCTGATCTTGAAATCGGGGCGCGACATCCTTGAAGTCACCAAGGAAATCTGCGGTATCGTTTCTGGCCCCGTGTCAGCCGAAGTTGTCGCGCTGAAGGCCGACGACATGATCGCCGAAGGCCGCAAACTGGCCGCCATCGCGCCAAACATCGCGGTGAAGGTGCCGCTGACGTGGGATGGCCTCAAGACCTGCAAGGTGCTGTCGGGCGAGGGCTTCATGGTCAACGTCACCCTCTGCTTCTCGGCCAACCAGGCGCTTCTGGCGGCCAAGGCGGGGGCAACCTTCATCTCGCCTTTCATCGGGCGGCTTGACGACATCAACCTCGATGGCCTCGACCTGATCGGCGATATCCGCACGATCTATGACAACTACGATTTCAAGACCCAGATCCTCGCCGCCTCGATCCGCACCGCGAACCACGTCAAGGATTGCGCCTTGATCGGCGCCGATGTCGTGACAGCACCACCGTCCGTGATCAAGGCGCTGGCCAGCCACGTCCTCACCGACAAGGGGCTGGAGCAGTTCATGGCCGATTGGGCAAAGACCGGTCAGAAGATCCTCTGACCTTTTCCCTCTCGCCTCGCCTTTTGGTTTGCCGCTATATTGCCCGGACACATCTGATACAGGTCCGGGCAACCATCCAATGATCGAACAAGACCTGCGCGACCGCATCCTCGCAGAACCGGAGCGGTTCCTCGAAGACCGTGACGTGATGAACGCCCTTGTCGCCGCAAACGAACGCGCGATGGGGGCGAATATCGTCGATCTGCGCGGCATCGCCATGCAACGGCTGGAAACCCGCCTCGACCGGCTGGAAGACACGCACCGCTCGGTGATCGCGGCCGCCTACGAAAACCTCGCCGGCACCAATCAGGTGCACCGCGCCGTGCTGCAACTGCTCGATCCCCTGACCTTTGAAGACATGCTGCGCGCGCTGGCCACCGAAGTGGCGCAAACCCTGCGCGTCGATTGCGTGCGCCTTGTGCTCGAATCGATGCAGGACGATGCCGAGCCTGCCTTGCAGCGGCTGGGCGATGTGTTGCGCGTGACCGGTCCGGGCTTTGTTGCCGATTACATGGCAAACGGCAGGAACGTCGCCGCGCGCCCGGTGGTGCTGCGTCAGGTCGTGCCGGGAAATGACGCGATCTATGGCCAGCAGGCGTCCGATATCCGGTCCGAAGCGCTGATGCGGCTCGATTTCGGGCCTGGCAGCCTGCCCGGAATGCTGGTGTTCGGATCGGAAGATCCGCACCAGTTCAAGCCGGTGCATGGCACCGACCTTCTGGCCTTCTTCGCCGGCGTGTTTGAACGCACGATGCGGCGATGGCTGAACTGACGGGGGCCGTCACGCTGTCGCCCGGCCTGCGCGAGGCGCTGTCGGGCTGGCTGCACCATATCAAGGCGCTTGATGGCGCGTCGGCCAACACGGTGGCCGCCTATGGGCGCGACGTTGCCCGCTACCTCGGCTTTCTGGCGGCGCATCATGGCGAAGCCCTCGGGGTCGCTGCAATTCCCGCCACCCAACATGGCGACCTGCGCGCCTGGATGGCCGCTGAGCGCGCGCGCGGTGTGTCGGCCCGGTCGCTCGCGCGCGAGCTTTCGGCCGTCAAGACCTTCACCGCCTGGGTCGCCGACCGGCACGGGGGTGACGCCACCGCGATCCTGTCGGCGCGCGGCCCGAAGTTCCGCCGCAAACTGCCCCGCCCGCTGACCGAGGACGGCGCGAGCGAGCTTCTGGCCACTGTGGGCGACGATGCCCGCGAAGACTGGATCGCCGCGCGTGATACTGCGGTTGTGACGCTGCTTTACGGCTGCGGCCTGCGTATCTCCGAAGCCCTTGCCCTCACCGGCGCCGACCATCCTTTGCCGGATGTGCTGCGCATCAAAGGCAAGGGCGGCAAGACCCGCCTTGTTCCCGTGCTGCCCGCCGCCCGCGCCGCCGTAGACCGCTACACAGCGCTCGCCCCGTTTGACCTTGCCCGCACGGATGCGCTCTTTCGCGGCGCGCGGGGTGGCCCGCTCAACCCGCGCCTCATCCAGTCTGCGATGGAACGCACCCGCCTGCGTCTGGGCCTGCCCGCCACCGCCACGCCGCACGCGCTGCGCCACAGCTTTGCCACCCACCTTCTGTCCGCTGGCGGCGATCTGCGCGCCATTCAGGAACTTCTGGGCCATGCCTCGCTTTCCACCACCCAAGGCTATACCGCCGTCGACGCCGCCCGCCTGATGGAGGTTTATGAAAATGCGCATCCCCGCGCCTGACCGGCATGCCGATTCTTGCACCCATGCCGGAATTGCGCGATGAACGTTGCATGACACCCCGCCTCAAGGCCCTTTCCGTGCATCTGCTGACCGCGACCGGCGCGGTCCTGTCGATGTTCGCCATGCTGGCAGCGGTCGAGGAAAAGTGGAGCATGATGTTCCTCTGGCTGGTGCTGGCGCTGATTGTCGATGGCATCGACGGCCCGCTGGCCCGCCGCTACGATGTGCGCAAGAACTGGCCCACCTACGATGGCGTGTTGATGGATCTGATCATCGACTACATCACCTACGTGTTCATCCCCGCCTTTGCCCTTTTCAAATCCGGCCTTCTGCCGGGCTGGACCGGGTGGCTTGCGATCATCGTCATCTGCTACGGCTCGGTCGTCTATTTCGCCGACACCCGGATGAAAACCAAGGACAAGTCGTTCGCGGGCTTCCCCGCCTGCTGGAACATGGTCGTGCTGGTCCTGTTCGCCACGCAACCCTCGCAGGGCGTGATCCTTGCCACGGTGATCCTCCTCACCATCACCATGTTCACCAACCTGAAATTCATCCACCCAGTCCGCACGCCCCGCTGGCACCAGCTTTCGCTGACAATCTGCGTGTTGTGGATCGTCTTTGCCGGCTGGGCCGCCTGGACAGATTTCTCCGAAGGCAGCGTCGCGAAATGGGGGCTGATCCTGACCTCGCTTTACCTTGTCTGCGCCGGCATCGTGCAGCAGGTGGTGCCAGAAGGCATTCGCCGCGTCCGCTAAAGTCGCGTCAGCATCACCCCGGCCACGATCACCGCAGCCGCCAGCGCCTTTTCCCCGGTCATGCGCTCGCCAAAGGCAAGCCAGCCGATCAGCACTGCAAACAGGATCGACGTTTCGCGCAGCGCCGCCACCACGGCAATCGGTGCAATCGTCATCGCCCAGATCGACACCGCATAGGCGCCATAGCTGGCAGCCGAGGCGAAGGTTCCCATCCGCCACGCATGCCAGTTGCGCGGGATCACGTCCCAGCCGCGCAAGGCCAGCATCCCAAGCGTAAAGAATGTGCCATCCGCCACGAACACCCAGGCCACATAGGCCACCGGCGCGCCCGACACCCGCGCGCCCATGCCGTCGATCATCGTATACGTGGCCGTCGCCACCGCTGACCCCAGCGCAAAGGGCAACAGTTTGCGGTCCTCGCCGCTGGTGAACACGCCCCGTGCCATCAGCAAAATGCCCGCGCCCAGGACCGCAATCGCCAGATACTCGAACGGCGCCACCACATCGGCCAGAACGAACGCCCCCACCAGTGCAACGACCATCGGCGCGGCCCCCCGCGCGATGGGATAGACGCGCGACAGGTCGCCCCGGTCGTAAGCGTAGGTCAGAAAGAATTTGTAGGCGAAATGCGTGCTGCCTGCCGCAAGCACCCAAGGGATCGCCGCCGGGTCAATGGGCGGCGCGAAACTGATCACTGCCAGCCCGATCGGCACCTCGACGATCGACAGGATGACCATCCCGCCCACCTTGGAGGTGCCAAGCTTGATCAGCGCATTCCACAAAGCGTGCAGGAACGCCGCACCAAGAACCGCCAGAAAGACGCCAAGGGTCAAGACACACCCGCCATGCGAACCACCTGCCCTCTGGCTAAGCCCGCCCGCTGCGCCGCACAAGCCACCGCATAAGGCCAGCGCGCGGCTTTCGGTAACGTCAGATCAAAAGCCCCGCCGCGCCCTCATGGCGCAAAAGCGCCACCTTGGTCTCCACGCCCCCCGGCGCCGAAAATCCGCCCAGCGTGGCCTGCCCCAAAACCCGGTGGCACGGGATCAGGATCGGCACCGGGTTCGCCCCGCAGGCATGCCCCACCGCCTGCGCCGGCGCGCCCACCAAGGCGGCAATCGCGCCATAGGTGCGCGTCTCGCCAAACGGGATCGCTGCCATCGCCCGGCGCACCTTTTGGTGCAATCCCGCACCCCAGTCGAACGGCAGGTCGAAGGCCCTGAGCCGCCCGTCGAAATATGCGGTCAACTGGCGACAGGCCTCGCGCAGAAGGTCAGACCCCGCGCCCGGCGCCTCCCACCATTCCAGCGCGGCAATCACCCCCGCCACCTCCACCAGCGTCACCGGCCCGAAGGGCGTGACAACGCTGGCGGCAAACCGGCTCACCCCAGCGCGTCTGAACAGCGCGCGCAGGTGCCGGGGTGCTTGTGGCTGCCCACGTCCGGCAGCACCTTCCAGCAGCGCTGGCACTTCTCGCCCTTGGCAGGCTCGAACACCACCGCCACCTCCGGCACATCGGCCAGCTTGAACGCCGCCTCCGGCGCCGGTTTGGTCGACAGCCAGACGCAGGAGGTGATGCACATATCCTCGAACGCCACCGTCTCCAGCAGCGCCATCATCGCCGGCGACACGAAAACGACCGGCGCGGCCTCAAGGCTGGACCCGATCACCTTCGCGGTCCGCTGCACTTCCAAGGCCCCCGTCACCACCCGGCGCACCTCGCGCACTCCGTCCCACTTCGCCGCCAGCGCATCATCGCGCCACGCTGCCGGAGTTTGCGGGAAATCCACCAGATGAACGCTCGACCCCTCGCCGGGGAACCGCTCCAGCCAGACCTCTTCCATGGTGAACACCAGCACCGGTGCCAGCCACGTCGTCAGGCGGTGGAACAGGATATCCAGCACCGTCCGGCACGACCGCCGGGTCAGGCTGGTCACGGCATCGCAATAAAGGCTGTCCTTGCGGATGTCGAAATACACCGAAGACAGATCCGTGGTCGCAAAGCTGAACAGCTTCTGAAACACGCCCTGAAAGTCATACTTCGCATAGCCCTCGCGCACCTCGGAATCGAGTTCCGAAAGACGGTGCAACACCCATCGCTCCAGTTCCGGCATCTCCTCAACGGCCACCTTCTCGGCATCGGTAAAGCCCGCGAGGTTGCCGAGCAGGAACCGCATCGTGTTGCGCAGACGGCGATAGCTGTCGGCCACCCCTTTCAGGATTTCCTTCCCGATCCGAAGGTCGGCGGTGTAGTCGCTTTGCGCCACCCACAGGCGCAGGATATCGGCGCCATATTCCCCGATCACCTCTTGCGGCGCGGTGGTGTTGCCAAGCGATTTGGACATCTTCATGCCCTTCTCGTCCAGCGTGAAGCCATGCGTCAGCACACCCCGATAGGGCGCGCGCCCCTTGGTGCCACAGGCCTGCAACATGCTGGAATGGAACCAGCCGCGATGCTGGTCGGTGCCTTCCAGATAAAGGTCCGCCAGCCCATCCGCCGACCCATCGGGCCGGTCGCGCAGCACGAAGGCATGGGTCGACCCGCTGTCGAACCACACATCCAGCACGTCGTTGACTTGCACATACTCTGCAGGATCGACGATCCCGCCCAGCACCCGCTCCTTGAAACCATCCACAAACCAGACATCGGCGCTTTCCGCCTCGAAGGCCGCGATGATCCGCGCATTGACCTCGGCGTTGCGCAACAGGAAGTCCGGATCGGTCGGCTTCGCCCCCTTTTTCACAAAGGCGGTCAGCGGCACGCCCCAGGCCCTCTGGCGCGACAGCACCCAGTCGGGCCGCGCCTCGATCATCGAGTAGAGGCGATTGCGCCCGGTCGCAGGCGTCCACTCGACCAGTTGGTTGATCGAATTCAGCGCCCGTGCGCGGATCGTCTCGCCAAAGGTTGACAGCCCGTCGTTCAGCGGCTTGTCGATCGCCACAAACCACTGCGGCGTGTTGCGGTAGATCACCGGCGCCTTCGACCGCCACGAATGCGGATAGGAATGCTTCAGCTTGGCCTTGGCAAAGAGCGCACCCGAGTAGGCCAGCTGCTTGATGACGCTGACGTTAGCCGGGCCTTCCTTGCCATCGGGCTGGATGATGTACTGGCCCCCGAACAAGGGCAGGTCGGCGCGGTAGCTGCCATCCGGCTCGACGTTGTAGGTCATAGGCAGGCCGAACTTCAGCCCCATCTGATAGTCGTCATCGCCGTGGCGACGGGGCGGTGTGGACGAACCCGGTACCAGCATCATCAGTGACATGGTCGCCGGGGAGCATCGGCACATCATAGTCCCACTCGCCATTGCCGCCTTCGACATCCCGGAACGGATGCGCCAACACAAGCGCCCGCATCTCCGCAGGCTTCACCCCGCGCAGCCGCACGAAACCAGTGACCTTGGCCGACGCCAACACCGCCTCGGCCAGCTTGTCAGCCAGCAGCATCGTCTCACCCACCCGGCCCGACGAGCCCTCTGCAACCGCCGTCACCTCGTAAAGCCCGTAGGCGATCTCGGAGTTGTAAGACACCGCCCGGTTCTGCGGGATGGTCCAGGGCGTCGTCGTCCAGATCACGACCGAGGCTTGCAACAGATCGGTGACCATGCAGCCGTCCAGTGCGTCGAACGCATGCGCCGGCACCACCGGGAACCGCACCCAAACCTGATGGCTCGTGTGGTCGTGATACTCCACCTCCGCCTCGGCCAAAGCGGTCTTCTCCACCGGCGACCACATCACCGGCTTCGAGCCCTGATACAAACTCCCGTTCATCACGAACTTCATGAACTCGCCCGCGATCACCGCCTCGGCGTGATAATCCATCGTCAGGTACGGATCGGCCCAGTTGCCGGTGACACCCAGCCGCTTGAACTCCTCGCGCTGCACGTCGATCCAGCCGGCGGCAAAGGCGCGGCACTCGCGGCGGAAATCCACCACGTTGACGTCGTCCTTGTTCAACCCTTTCGCGCGGTATTGCTCCTCGATCTTCCACTCGATCGGCAGCCCGTGGCAGTCCCAGCCCGGCACATAGCGCGCATCGCGGCCCATCATCTGCTGGGACCGCACCACCATGTCCTTCAACACCTTGTTCAGCGCATGGCCGATGTGCAGATGCCCGTTGGCGTAAGGAGGCCCGTCATGCAGCACGAACGGTGCCCGCCCCGGCTTTTCGCGCAAGCGGTCATAAACCCCGATCCGCTCCCACCGCGCCAGCCACTCCGGCTCGCGCTGCGGCAGGCCGGCGCGCATCGGAAACGGCGTTTCGGGCAGGAAAACGGTGTCACGATAGTCGGGAACGGTCGTCTCGGTCGTGTCGGAAGACATAAAGGAGGACATAGGGGGGGATCACTCGCGGAAAGGGATTTGGTCGGACATGCGCAAACTACCCGGCGGCCAGGTCAGCCCGCCGGGCCCGTAATTCGACGCGAGATCAGCCCGTTCAACATGGGCCGCGTTATAGGCGCAGCACCCGTTGCGGTAAAGGGGCGCAGAGTGCTGCCCCCCCTTCTTCCTCTTTGCGAAGATATCCCGGGTAGATCATTGGTTTCGCCATTGGTTCAAGAAACCAATGATCTGGGGGCAGCGCCCCGGCGGCCAGCCCCACGCACCTCACCCGTTCAGATGCCGCCACACCTCCGAAATCACCACCGCCCCCTCCCCCACCGCCGAGGCCACGCGCTTCACCGATCCCGCCCGCACATCCCCCACCGCGTACATCCCCGCACAACTGGTCGCATACCGCCCCCGCGCCAGCGCCGCCTCCCCCGCCTCCGCCCCGGTCAGCACGAACCCCTCCGCATCCACCTCCACCCTCCCCGCCAGCCAGCCGGTGTTCGGCGCCGCCCCCACCATCACGAACACAGCGGGCGTCTCCAGCACCCGCTCCCCCTCCGGCCCCCGCACCCGGATCGCCGACAGACTGGCCTCGCCCTCCAGCCCCACCACTTCGGCCCCGAAATGCACCGTCACGTTCGCCGCCTGCTCCAGCCGCTCCACCAAATACGATGACATCATCTTCGCCAGGCTTTCCTCACGCACCAGCAGATGCACATGCCGCGCCGTGCGGCTCAGGAACATCGCCGCCTGCCCCGCCGAATTGCCGCCGCCGATCACTGCGACCGCGCTTTGCCCGCAATACCGCGCTTCCACATCGGTCGCCGCGTAATAGATCCCCACCCCCTCGAACTCCTCCAGCCGCGCCAAGGGCAGCCGCCGATACTCCACCCCCGTCGCCACGATTACCGACCGCGCCTTCACCACCGCGCCAGTGTCCAGCGTCAGGCACCACGCACCATCCTCCGGCTCGATCGCCATCACCCGGTGCGGGATGGCGAACCGAGTGCCGAATTTCATCGCCTGCACCTCGCCCCGGAAACACAGATCCGCTCCCGAGATCCCGGTCGGAAAGCCCATGTAGTTCTCGATCCGGCTTGACGTGCCCGCCTGGCCGCCCACCGCCAGATCTTCGATCACCAGCGCGCGCAGGCCCTCAGCCCCGGCATAGACCGCCGCCGAAACCCCCGAGGGTCCGCCCCCCACGATCACCACGTCAAACGCCGTGTCGGTCGGCGTGTAGGCCACCCCGATCCGCTCGGCCAAGGCCAAAGGCGTGGCCTCCAGCACCTCGCCCGCACCGAAGATCACCTTCGGCCCGTCGCCCTCATACCCGCAATCCGCAGCCAACTCCCCGGCCTCCGCGGTCCCCGGCTCCACCAATCGCACCGGCAGCTTGTTGCGCGAACAAAACGCCACCACCTCGCGCACCGCCCGGTCATCCGCCGGGCCGACCACCGTGATGGCACTCGCCCAGTGTTCCAGCATCGCCCGCCGGCGCGCGGCAAAGACCGACACGATGATGTCCGACATCTCCGGTTCCGCCGCCATCAGCCGCAGCATCGGCTCGCGCGGCACCGCGATCACCTTCGACGCAGCGAGGCTGCGCAAGGTGTAAAGACTGCCACCCCCGGTCAGGAACGCCACCTCGCCGACGAACTGGCCGGGGCCAAGCGTGTGGGGGCTCAGCGCCGCCTCCTGCACCTCGTCCCAAAGCTGAAACCCGCCTTCCACCACATAAACGAACGCGTCCGCCGGATCGCCGCTGCGCAGGAAGATCACGCCCTCAGGCACCTCCCGCTCCTCGCCAATCGCACGCAGCGCCGCGACCAGCCGCTCGCTGAACGGGCGGCGCTCTAGTGTCGCAAGGTCTTCGGCAAGGCTTTCCATCCAGTGTCCTTTCAGCGATCCTGCGTCCTTCCGGCCCCCACGGCCACCCCGAACCACGAGGCCAGCATGAAGGAACCGTCGATCAACGTTCTTGGCGGCGTTTTGGAGCCATGCTCCACCGATCCCGTCACCGGTTTTTTCCGCAACGGCTGTTGTGACACCGGCCCGATGGACCGTGGCATCCACACCGTCTGCGCCACAATGACAGCCGAATTTCTTGCCCTGTCAAAATACCTCGGCAACGATCTTTCCACACCGCGCCCTGAATTCGGCTTTGCCGGCCTCAAACCCGGCGACCAGTGGTGCCTCTGCGCCGCCCGCTTCCTGCAGGCGCACGAGGAAGGCGCCGCCCCGATGGTCCGTCTTGATGCCACGCATCAGGCGACCCTCGCCATCGTGCCGCTCGACATTCTAGAGCTTTACGCCCGCCCAAAGGCATGATCCCGCCCCGGTTTCAGGTGACGGATGCAGACATCGCCGCCGTCGTCGCGGCCTTCTACGGCGCCGTCCGCCAGCACCCGGTCCTCGCCCCGGTCTTTGCCGCCCACATCCACGACTGGCCCGCGCATGAGGCGAAGATCACCCGCTTCTGGCGCAACGCCATCCTTCACGAACGCAGCTATGACGGGAACCCCCTCGCCGTGCATCGCGCGGCAGGCGACGTGAAAACCGTGATGTTCACCGATTGGCTGGCGCTTTTCGACCAGACGCTCGCGCGGGAATTGCCACCCGTCACCGCCGCGGCATGGTCCGCCCTCGCCCACCGCATCGGACGCGGGCTGATCTTCGGTCTGGGTGATCAGGACGGCCCGCCGGGCTTGCGTTAGGCCGCGGTCCTCGACCGGTTCGCCGCCGTCCGCACGCTGCCGTCCTCGCGCATCAGATCGTCGATGAACAGGCTCAGCAGTTGCGGCCGCCCGGTGACCCCCGCCTTGCGATAGATCGCGTTGGTCTGCGCCTTTACCGTGCCTTCGCTTGTCGACCGCAGCGTTGCAATCTCCGCCGTCGACATGCCCTTGATGGCAAAAAGCGCCACGTCACGCTCTGCGGTGGTCAACCCCCACTCGGCAAAGCGTTCCTCCAGAAGATCAAGAAACGCACCCGACGCGCGGCGCAGCCGCTCTTCTGCGGCGTTGCGCTGGATCAGGATGCGGCGCAGCATCACGCCGCCCAGAAACACACCCATGACCAGCCCGACCGAGGCGCCGACCTCCAGAAGTTCGCGCATTTCCCAACTGATCGGCGTGGTGCGGATGCCAAGCACGGACGCCAGAATGTCGGATACGAAAAAAAAGGCGCACGCCACCTGGATGATGAACACCACAACGATAGGGGCTGCGCGCTTCACGTTCGGCCAGCCCGCACCGTGGAACGCTCAGTCATTTGAACCATCATTGCCCGAACCGTCGTTGTCGCTGCCATCCGAGCCGTCGTCGTCGTCATCATCATCATCGTCATCGTCATCATCATCATCATCGCCAACCGACTGATGCCGATCTACGACAATCCTGGCATCCTCGTCGCCATCCTCGGTCAACCACAAGTCACGCAGGATTTCCCCGTTGTTCGGGTTGAGGATGATCTCGCGAACCCCATTGCGGCGCTTGGCAACAATCCGGACCCGACCCAAAAGCGTGCGCGACGAGGCAATCTCGCGGTAGCCTTGACGCTTCAACTGCGCGAGGATGTTCTCAACCAGATCCTCCGCCATGGCAGGCCCGGCTGCGGCAACCGCGGCCGCGGCTCCGATCAATCCAAGAAACTTGCGTCTTTTCATTTTCGTCCTCCCGGGAAATTACCCGGTCGCTAAAAACTATGCTGCAAAGGACAAGCCCCGGCAAGGCCGGGGCTCGCAGGATTGCCGTGTCAGCGATCAGTCGTCGCCTTTATCGTCGCCGCCGCCCTGATCAGAATTGTGATCATCGTCGTCGTCGTCGTCATCATCGTCATCGTCATCGTCATCGTCATCATCCGAGTCATGACCGCCATCATCGTCGCACATCATCGTCATCATCGTCATCATCGTCGTCATCATCGTCGCCGTCCGTGAAATCCGAATTCACGGTTTTCAGCTCAATTCCGGTCCGACCGATGTATTCGGCGTCAGCGGTTTCGCTATCCTGCTTGACGATCTTGCCGGTCTCATTGTCGTACACGACTTCGACCTTGACCGTGTCCTTGACCGCCTCAAGCTTGGTTTGGGTCAGACCGGTCTTGATCTCGACATAAGTATAGCCTTCCGCGATGTACGAATCTGCCAAGCTCTGGGCGTCAATGGCCGCGAAGGCCATGTTCGCCGACAGCGCAGCCGCCGCGGTGAACATCATCAGTTTGGTTCTCAGCTTCATCGCTAGTCCTCTTTGTTGGAACCGAGTGGTGAGTGCCAGCACAGAGCCGGCGGTGAGTTAGCCCAACCACCCAACCCCGAATCACGGCGCACCTCCATTGACCGGCGGTTTAATCGGCCGCTTTAGACCGCCGGTTTGCGACCATAAACCAAGGTTTATGCAACCTCAGCGTGCAAAATGAAAAC
This sequence comes from uncultured Alphaproteobacteria bacterium, assembly GCA_963822435.1. Classification (GTDB taxonomy): domain Bacteria; phylum Pseudomonadota; class Alphaproteobacteria; order Rhodobacterales; family Rhodobacteraceae; genus JAUYQR01. The sequence continues at coordinate 247,641 of CAWGHN010000002.1, read as the reverse complement.
GCCCCGCCGGTTTGGCAGGGCGTTCTTCAAGGCTTGCAGGGCGGCTCAGACCTTCATGTCCTGACCCAGATGCTTGGCCACGGTAAAGATGTCCTTGTCGCCACGTCCGCACATGTTCATCACGATGATATGGTCACGCGGCAGGTCCGGCGCGATCTTCATCACATGCGCCAGCGCGTGGCTCGGCTCCAGCGCGGGGATGATTCCCTCCAGCTTGCAGCACAACTGGAACGCCTCCAGCGCCTCGGCATCGGTGATCGAGACATACTTTGCCCGCCCAATATCATGCAGCCACGCATGTTCCGGCCCAATCCCCGGATAATCGAGGCCTGCCGAGATCGAGAACCCCTCAAGGATCTGCCCGTCCGGGTCTTGCAGCAGATAGGTCCGGTTGCCGTGCAGTACCCCCGGCCGCCCACCCGTCAGGCTGGCGCAATGCTCCATCCGGTCATCGACACCCTTGCCACCCGCCTCGACGCCGATGATGTTCACCGACGGATCATCCAGGAACGGGTAGAACAGCCCCATCGCGTTCGACCCGCCCCCGATCGCCGCGATCACCGTGTCGGGCAGCCGCCCCTCACCCTCCTGCTCGGCCATCTGCCAGCGCACTTCCTTGCCGATGATGCTCTGGAAATCGCGCACCATCGCCGGATAGGGATGCGGCCCCGCCACCGTGCCGATGCAGTAGAACGTGTCGCGCACGTTGGTCACCCAGTCGCGCAAGGCATCATTCATCGCGTCCTTCAGCGTGCCACGACCCGAGGTCACCGGAATGACCTCCGCCCCCAGCAATTTCATCCGAAACACGTTCGGTGCCTGCCGTTCCACATCGTGGGCACCCATATAGACCACACATTGCAGCCCGAATTTGGCGCAAACCGTCGCCGTCGCCACCCCGTGCTGCCCCGCCCCGGTTTCCGCGATGATCCGCGTCTTGCCCATCCGGCGGGCAAGAATGATCTGCCCCAGCACGTTGTTGATCTTGTGGGCACCCGTGTGGTTCAACTCGTCGCGCTTCATGTAGACCTTGGCGCCGCCCAGATGCTCGGTCATCCGCTCGGCAAAATAGAGCGGGCTCGGACGGCCGACGTAATGCTTCCAAAGCCAGTCCATCTCGGCCCAGAACGTCGGGTCGGTCTTGGCAAACTCGTAGCGTTCCTCAAGATCAAGGATCAGCGGCATCAGCGTCTCGCTGACGAACCGCCCGCCGAACAGGCCAAACCGCCCCTGCTCGTCCGGCCCGGTCATGAAGCTGTTGATTCCGTCCTCGGCCATGATCGTTTCCCTCGTGTTCTGCTGACCCCGATGTAGCGCCCCTGCCAGCCTTCGGAAAGGGGGGCCGTCAACCCCCCTAGGGCTTCGCCCTCCGAGGATATTCCGAGAAGAGGACGCCCTTAAGGTTTTCCCCTTTGCCAAATATCCCCGTGCGGAGCGCACTCCCGAGGAAGTGCGCCTGCGCGCTGACGAGACAAAAGGCGTGCGGCGCAAGCCGCTCAATTCTGCACGCGCGGGTCCAGGCGCTATCGCAACATCGGCACGCCGGCGCGCGTGCCCTGCGCCGCCTCGACAAACGCCGCGATCCGGCCGGCATCCTTCACCCCCGGCGCGCTTTCGACGCCCGAGGATACATCCACCTGCCGCGCCCCGGTCAGCCGCACCGCCTGCGCCACGTTGTCCGGCGTCAGCCCGCCCGCCAGCATCCAGGGCCGCAGCCACTTGCGCCCAACCAAAAGCCGCCAGTCAAACGCCAACCCGTTGCCGCCCGGCAGATCGGCACCCTTCGGCGGCTTGGCGTCGATCAGCAACTGGTCTGCCGCAAGGCTCATCTCCATCAGGCCCGACAGGTCGCCCTCGTCGGCCACGCCCATCGCCTTCATCACCGGCAGCCCGTAGCGTGCGCGCACCTCGGCCACCCGCGCGGGCGTCTCGTGGCCATGCAGTTGCAGCAGGTCCAAAGGCACCTCCGCCACCAGCGCATCCAGCGTCGCATCATCGGCATCGACCGTCAGTGCCACCTTGGCCAGCCCGACCGGGGCCGCCAGCGCCAGCCGCTTCGCCTCGGGCAAGGTCAGGTTGCGCGGGCTTTTGGCAAAGAACACGAATCCCGCATAGGCCGCTCCCGCCGCCGCCACGGCGGCCACGTCGGCCTCGGTCCGCAGGCCGCAGATCTTGACGCGAACCTCGACCATCAGCGCGACTTCGGCCGGTCCAGAAGGGCCAGCACATCGTCCTGCGGCACCGAGGTCGTGTCCCGCAGTACCGCCAGTTCACGCTCCAGCCGCGTCACCTCGCGCGTTTTCGCACTCGCGGTCGACCGGTGCTTCATTTCCCGGAACCATTCCCAGACAAAGCCGATCAACAACCCCGCCACGATGCCGCCGAAGATGATCAGGAACAGCGGCAGTTCCATACCCCAGGTCAGCCCGGTCAGCGCCGCCAGATCGTCGGGCAGCAGCCGCACCGCCACCGGCGTGCGATTGGCCAGCGCCACGGTCAGCAAAACCAGCGCCAAAGCGATCAGAAAGGCATAGCGAAGATAGCGGATCATCGGCGGCTCCCTTGCGGCATACGCCAATATCGGTCCGAACCGGGGCCGCTGCAAGCTGCCTTGCGGTTACTTGGCGTTCAGCCGGTCGCGCAGAAGTTTGCCGGTCTTGAAGAACGGCACCTTCTTGTCGTCAACTTTGACCGCCTCGCCGGTGCGCGGGTTGCGCCCGACGCGCGCATCACGCGCCTTCACGGAAAACGCGCCGAAGCCGCGCAGTTCCACCCGGTCCCCCTTGGCCAGCGCGTCGATGATTTCCTCAAAGACCGTGTTGACGATGCGCTCGACATGGCGCTGCGTCAGATGCGGGTTTTCATCCGCGATCTTCTGGATCAGTTCAGACCGGATCATCCCTAGCGTCCCCCCTGTGGTTCGGCCCTTGGCAGCGGCCGCCACGATGTTCTTGTCTGCGGACTATAGGCAAAAATTGTCACCGCACAAATGAAAACAAGGGGGTGGCGACCCAATGGAAAGGGCCTTGCCATGCGGCAAGGCCCTCTTTTCGTTGCAAACCTCGGTCGAGCCTAGGCTCAGGCCTTGTCGCCGCTCTTCAAAGCCGCGCCAAGGATGTCGCCAAGCGACGCGCCCGAATCGGACGAACCATACTGTTCGACGGCCTCTTTCTCTTCCGCGATCTCGCGCGCCTTGATCGACAGACCCAGCTTGCGGGTCTTGGGATCAATGTTGGTCACGCGCACGTCGATGTGGTCGCCGATCTGGAACCGCTCGGGGCGCTGGTCTGCCCGGTCACGGGAAAGGTCGCTGCGGCGGATGAACGACTTGGCGCCGTTGTACTCCACCTCGATGCCACCCTCTTCGATCGCGGTCACGGTGACGGTGATGATCCCGCCCCGCTTCACGCCATCAACCGCGTCCGAGAAGTTGTCTTCGCCCAGCGCCTTGATGGAGAGCGAGATGCGCTCCTTCTCGACGTCGACTTCGGTGACAGCGGCATGCACCGTGTCGCCCTTGCGGTAGTTCTGGATCGCTTCTTCGCCGCGCTGGTCCCACGACAGGTCGGAAAGGTGAACCATGCCGTCGATGTCGTTGTCGAGGCCGACGAACAGACCGAATTCGGTGATGTTCTTGACTTCGCCTTCGATCTGGCTGCCCACGGGATGCGTTTCCGCAAAGACTTCCCACGGGTTGCGCTGCGTCTGCTTCAGGCCAAGGCTGACCCGACGCTTGGCGCTGTCGATTTCCAGCACCATGACGTCCACTTCCTGAGAGGTGGAGACGATCTTGCCGGGGTGCACGTTCTTCTTGGTCCACGACATCTCGCTGACGTGAACCAGACCCTCGACACCGGCTTCCAGCTCCACGAAGGCGCCGTAATCGGTGATGTTGGTGACGCGGCCTTTGTGGACCGTGCCGATGGCGTACATCTTCTCAACGGCATCCCAAGGATCGGACTGCAGCTGCTTCATGCCCAGCGAAATACGGTGGGTTTCCTTGTTGATCTTGATCACCTGGACCTTGACGGTCTCGCCGATGTTCAAAATCTCTGACGGGTGGTTCACCCGACGCCACGCCATGTCGGTGACATGCAGCAGGCCGTCGACACCGCCCAGATCAACGAACGCACCATACTCGGTGATGTTCTTGACCACGCCGTCGACCGTCTGGCCTTCGGTCAGGTTGCCGATGACTTCGGCGCGCTGCTCGGCACGGCTTTCTTCCAGGATCGCACGGCGCGACACAACGATGTTGCCCCGGCGACGGTCCATCTTCAGAATCTGGAACGGCTGCTTCATGCCCATCAAGGGGCCCGCATCCCGCACCGGACGCACGTCAACCTGGCTGCCCGGCAGGAACGCCACAGCGCCACCCAGATCCACCGTAAAGCCACCCTTGACCCGGCCGAAGATCGCGCCGTCGACGCGGGTTTCCGACGCATAGGCCTTCTCAAGCCGATCCCAGGCCTCTTCGCGACGGGCCTTCTCACGGCTGATCTGGGCTTCACCGCGGCTGTTTTCCACGCGGTCCAGGTACACCTCAACTTCGTCGCCGATGTTGATGTTGGGCTGCTCGCCCGGGTTCGCGAATTCCTTAAGGTCGATGCGGCCTTCCATCTTGTAGCCGACATCGATGATGGCCTGGCCCGCCTCGATGGCGATCACGCGGCCTTTGACAACGGTTCCCTCTTCGGGCGTGTCAATCTCGAAGCTTTCCTTCAACAGGGCTTCGAAGTCTTCCATGGTTGCTTTAGCGCACATACAGATCAGTTTCCTTTTCTCGTGTTTTCACTGGCCTTGCGGTTGGCTCCGCCGGTCTTTGCTCATCGCTCTTACGAAAAACCCTGCCGGTCCGGTAAACCGGGCCAAACGAGACTCCACGCGAGGATGCGGCGCTATAGCCCCAATTCCGCAGTCAGGCAAGGGAAACCCACCCCGCCGGCGGCCCGCGGCCGGTCCCCATTTTCGCCCAGATTGGCTGGCAAAATCGCGATATGACCGCGTTCTTTACCCCCCTCGTCCTCGGCTCGCTCCTGTGGTTTGCCACCGGCCTCGTTGCCTTCCCGCGTGAAGTTTGGGATACCAGCGCGTTCTGGAACGCTTGGTCCGCCGCAATCACCCTCACCGGCGCCTGTGGCTATCTCTGGCCCGGCCACGCCCTTCGCCACGCCGGCCTCGCCTTCGCCGCGCTCCCGGTCGTGTTGCTGGCGACCGGCCTTGCCACCGGCGGCAGCTTAAGCCTTCTGCCGCTCGGCCTTGCCGCGATGGCCGCTCTCGCCCTGCCCGGCGCGATCCTGGCAACGGCAACCGGCTGGCTTGCCCGCCAGCGCTAGCCCTGCCGCGCCGCCTGAAGCCGCCCCGAAACCCGCACCCGCTTTCTGCGGTCCATCTCGGCGTTCGCCTCGGCACCGATCAGCACCATCACCGTCGACAGCCAGATCCACAGCATCAGGATGACAACCGCCGCCAGCGAGCCATAGGTCTCATCATACCGCCCGAAACCGCTGACATACCACGCCAGCCCCGCCGAGGTCGCAATCAACCCAACCGCCGCGACCACCGCCCCCGGTGTGATCCACACCCATTCGGCATCCGGCCGGTTCGGCGCCCAACGATAGATCGCCGCCAGCGCCGCCAGCAGCAGCGCAAAAAGAATCGGCCAGCGCAGGGCCAGGATCACGTCGCCCGCCACCCCACCCAACCGCTCGGCCAGAAACGGCAGCACCGCGACAATCGCCCCCACCACGATCACCACGACGATCCCGGCCAGCGTAAAGCCCAGCGCCACGAGGTTCAGCTTCACGAACCCGCGCGTCTCGTCCACGTCATAGGCAATGTTCAAAGCCTCGATCAGCGCCTTGGTGCCGCCACTGGCCGACCACAGCGCAATCACCAGCGCCACCAGCGCGGTCAGCGAGAGCGCCCCCTCCGCCTTGGCCGCGATCCGCGTCGCCTGCTCGGTCAACAGCGTCGCCGCCTCCTCCGGCAGCAGGCTCGTCACCGATGCCAGCGCTTCAGGCACCTCCGCAGGCTCCAGCACCAGCCCGAAGATCGAGATCAGCGCCGTTATTGCCGGCACCAGAGCCAAAAGCCCGTAAAACGTCACGCCCGCCGCAACAGCCAGCACCCGGTCCTTCACGATCTCGTCCTTCAGATCACGGATCAGCGCGCGAATGTTGCCAAAAACTCCAAATGCCATGACAGCGCTCCTTGCTGGCAGCGCAACCGGCCAGCCCCGCGCATGTTCCGCAGCCTAGGCAAGGGGCACCACGCGGCGCAGCGCCGCTTCCACCACCGCAATCGCCCGCGCCACTGCCTCGTCCACCGGCAGCACGCTGGTATCCAGCACAACCGCGTCGCCTGCGGCCCGCAAAGGCGCGTCCGCCCTGCCGATGTCGCGCGCGTCGCGCTCGATCACTTCGGCCAGCACCCGCGCCTCGTCGCCCCCAAGTTCCAGCCAGCGCCGATGCGCCCGAACCTCCGGGCTCGCGGTGACATAAAGCTTCACCTCGGCTTGCGGGCAGATCACCGTGCCGATGTCGCGCCCGTCCAGCACCGCGCCGCCGTCGCGGCGCGCAAACCGGCGCTGAAAGTCCACCAGCGCCGCCCGCACCTCGGGGATCGCCGCCACCCGGCTTGCCGCCTGCCCCGCCTCCAGCGTGCGCAGGTCCTCCCGCGCCAGATCACCCGGAACCAAAGCCCGCGCCGCCGCGACCGGATCACCACCCTTCACGCCCACAGCGCGATACAAAAGCCCGGTGTCCAGATGCGCAAGGCCGAACCGTGCCGCAACCGCCCGGCCTATGGTGCCCTTGCCCGCCGCCGCCGGCCCGTCGATCGCCACCGTGAATTGCATCACCCCACCCCGCTTCTGAAGGCCCAAACCTTCCCCTTTGCCAAATATCCTCGGGGGGGAAGCCCGGAACGGGCGTGGGGGGCTGAAAGGCCCCCCTCAGCCTCGGTGCGGCGCGCGCGCGCCGCGCCGAGAGACCAACCTCGCGGCCCCGCCGCTCCACAAGGTTTCCAAATCGTTGACGCCCGAGTCAACCCTTTGAAATCGCACAAAGGCTCTCCCTGTCCCAGCGTGGGACACCGCATCACCCCTGCCGCAGCGTTGCCCCCAGACCCGCCATCAACCCCTCGAACATCGGGAACGAGGTCACAATGGGGCTGGCATCATCCACCGAAACCGCCGCCTTCGCGGCCATCCCGCAGACAAGAAAACTCATCGCGATCCGGTGGTCCAGATGGGTCGCACAGGTGGCCCCGCCCGGCACCCCGCCCGGCCCCATTCCGTGCACGATCAGGGTGTCCTCATCCTCCTCGATCCGCACGCCGCAGGCCTCCAGCCCCCGCGCCATCGCGTCGATCCGGTCACTTTCCTTGACGCGCAGCTCCTTTACCCCCCGCATCACGGTCCGCCCCTCGCTGAAGGCCGCCACCACCGACAGGATCGGGTATTCATCAATCATCGACGGCGCCCGCTCTTCCGGCACCTCGATCCCCTTCATCGCGCCGGAAAACCGCACCCGCAGATCCGCCACCGGCTCGCCCCCCTCCTCACGAGGGGAAAGGAACTCGATCTCCGCGCCCATCTCGACCAGCGTCAGATAAAGCCCGTTGCGCGTCAGGTTCTGGCTCACCCCCGGCACAAGGATATCCGACCCCTCCACCACCAGCGCCGCACAGACCGGAAACGCCGCGCTTGAAGGATCGCGCGGCACCGCCACCGTCTGCGGCCTGAGTTCCGGCTGCCCAACCAGCGTGATGACATGCCCCTCGCTGGTCTTCTCGACGTTCAGCGTCGCGCCAAACCCCAAGAGCATCCGCTCCGAATGATCCCGCGTCGGCTCGCGCTCGATCACCACCGTCTCACCCGGCGCGTTCAGCCCCGCCAGAAGCACCGCCGACTTCACCTGTGCCGAGGCCACCGGCAACACATAGCGAACCGGCACCGGGTTTGCCGCACCCACCACCGTCATCGGCAGCCGCCCGCCCTTGCGCCCGTAGGCTTGGGTGCCGAACAGCGCCAACGGGTCCGTCACCCGCCCCATCGGCCGCTTGCGCAAGCTCGCGTCCCCGGTGAAGGTCGCGGTGATCGGCGTCGTTGCCATCGTTCCCATGATCAACCGCACCCCGGTGCCCGAATTGCCGCAGTCGATCACATCAGCCGGTTCCTGAAACCCGCCGACGCCCACACCCTGCACCGACCACGCCCCCGGCCCATGCTGCGTCACGGTCGCGCCGAACGCCCGCATCGCCTTCGCCGTATCGAGGACATCCTGACCCTCCAGCAAACCGGTGATCTTTGTCTCGCCCACCGCCATCGCGCCAAAGATCAGCGACCGGTGACTGATCGACTTGTCGCCCGGCACCGAAGCCGTGCCCCGCAGCGGGCCAGACTTGTGGGCGGTCATCGGTTGCGCATCGCCATGGCCGGACATCGGTTACTCCCTCACGTTTCCGAGCGCCTGATAGCGCAAGCCTCCGATGCGGTCCATCACTTGCGCCGGCCCGGCAGCGACAAGCTCGGACCCTCCGGGGGGAGTATTTGAAGAAAAGAGCAAATCGTGATGGCTTCCTTTTTCGCGACTGCTCACGTCGCGCCGTTACCGCTTGCGGAACGTCAGGTAATGCGGCGGGCGCCCCTCACGCAGCGCCTTTTGCTCGTAGCGGGTCGAAAACCAGTCGGACCAGGGTTCGGTGCCGTCGGACACCGGATCGAACCCGGCGGCAGACACTTCTTCGCGGGTCTGGCGGACGTAGTCGGGAATGTCCGTCGCCACGCGAAACTCGCCGCCTTGCACCATCACCCGTGCCAGTCCTGCCAGATAGCCGGGCGTCACGAACCGGCGGCGGTGGTGGCGTGCCTTTGGCCACGGGTCAGGGTAATTCAGGAACGCCTTTTCCACCGCACCGTCGGGCAGCACATCGAACAGGTCGCGCACGTCACCGGGATGGATTGCAAGGTTGTCGAGGTCAGCCTCGCGGACCTTGCCCAGCAGCATGGCAATTCCGTTCACGAACGGCTCGCAACCCAGAAGGAAACGGTCCCGGTGGCGGTCGGCCATATGCACCAGATGCTCGCCGCCGCCAAAACCGATCTCAAGCCACAGGGGTCGCCCACCGGTAAAGGCCAGATCAATCGCGGCCCGCGATGGATTCGCCTCGCGCGTCACACCTGGCAAGGACAGCGGCTCCAGACCCTCGGCCAGATAGGTCTTCTGGCTTGCCCGCAGCGTCTTGCCGCGAATCCGGCCGTAGAAATTGCGGCGCTCTGTCACTTCGGTCATGTCGCAAGCCCCGGAATTGATCCGAGGCCTTCAAGCAGAGCTGGACTGTGGGGTCAAGCGGGCCGGGTTGCCAGCGTCATGGATGGAGCGCCGCCCAGATAGTCAAGACGGACAATACTTCATAGCTGAACCGTGCTACTGTTGGCTTTGGCACCGGCCTGTCTGGCATCGGGCCACAGCGCCATGGCAGGGAGGACTTCACATGGCACGTTACATCGTGACTGGAAGCTATACTGCGGGTGCGATGCGAGGGCTGATGGCAAAGCCTTCCGACCGCGAAGCCGCCACCTCGGCCCTTGTCGCGGCCGCCGGGGGCAAGCTGCACTCGTTCTACATGACCACAGGCGATACCGATTTCCTCATGATCACCGAAACCGACAGTCTTCAGGACATGCTGGCCGCCCTGATTGTCGCCGGGGCCTCGGGTTCGGTGTCGGGGCTGAAGACCGTGCAGGCCTTCACCTCGGCGGAATTCCTTGCCGCACAGAAACGCGCTGGCGAAATCGCCGCAAAATACGCGCCACCAACCTGACCGGGATGCGCCGCCCGCTTTGGGCGGCGCGTTCGTTGCCGCCGGGTCAGACCGCCTTTTTCAACGCCTCGACCAGATCGACCCGTTCCCAGGAAAAGCCGCCGTCGGCCTCAGGCGCGCGGCCAAAGTGGCCATAGGCGCTGGTGCGCGCGTAGATCGGACGGTTCAGGCCCAGATGCTCGCGGATACCCCGCGGCGTCAGGTCCATGCACTCGGCCACAGCCCGTTCGATCGCCGCTTCCTCCACTTGGCCCGTGCCATGCGTGTCGACATAGATCGACAAAGGCTTTGCCACCCCGATGGCATAGCTGACCTGAAGCGTGCAGCGTTCGGAGAGCCCGGCCGCGACCACGTTCTTGGCCAGATAGCGCGCGGCATAGGCGGCCGAACGGTCGACCTTGGTCGGGTCCTTGCCGGAAAACGCCCCGCCGCCATGCGGGGCAGCGCCACCATAGGTGTCGACGATGATCTTGCGCCCGGTCAACCCGGCGTCGCCGTCCGGCCCGCCGATCACAAAGGTGCCCGTCGGGTTCACATGCCATTCGGTCTTCTTGGTGATCCAGCCCTCGGGCAACACCTTGCGGATGTAGGGCTCCACGATCCCGCGAATGACCTTCGAGGTCTGGCGCTTCGACGTGTGCTGCGTCGACAGCACGATCGAGGTCACCTCGACCGGCTTGCCATCGGCATAGCGCAGCGTCAGTTGGCTTTTCGCATCCGGCCCCAGTGTCGGTTCCGCGCCCGACTTGCGCGCGTCGGCCAGCGCCTTCAGGATCGCATGGGCATACTGGATCGGTGCCGGCATGTATTCCGGCGTCTCCAGCGTGGCATAGCCGAACATGATGCCCTGATCGCCCGCCCCGTCGCGGTCCACGCCCTGCGCGATATGGGCGGACTGCTGGTGCAGGTAGTTGTGCACCTTGATCTTCGACCAGTGGAACTTCTTCTGCTCATAGCCGATGTCGCGCACGCAGTCGCGGACGATCCCGTCAACCCGCGCCAGCATCGCCTGCGTCGCCTCTTTCGACGACAGCCCCACCTCGCCACCAACGACCACCCGGTTCGTCGTGGCAAAGGTTTCGCAGGCCACGCGGGCGTTGGGTTCCTCGGTCAGGAAGGCATCGAGGACGGCATCCGAGATGCGGTCACAGACCTTGTCGGGATGTCCCTCGGACACAGATTCCGAGGTGAATACATAGTTCTTGCGGGTCATGGGGACGTGCTCCGTTGAAGATCCCCGCCACGCCAGGAAGCCGTTGTGGCGGTTCATGGTGGTCCCCGTAGAGCGCGGGCGTCACACCGTCAATGGGTCGCCTGCCGGCGGCGTCTTAAGGTCGCAACCGCGAGGCTGGCAAGCAACAAGATTACCGGTGTCTCGCCATAGCGCGCAAAGGGTGTCGGTGGCAGCGCCCCCGGCAGCGCCGCGTCCAGCGCACCGATGGTGCCAAACGGCAGCGCCGTCACGACGCGCCCGCGCGCATCCACCACCTCGGTCACCCCGGTGTTGGCCACGCGCACCAACGGCAACCCCTGCTCCACGGCCCTCAGCCGGGCCTGGGCTGCATGCTGGAACGGCCCGGTCCAGATCCCGAACCACGCGTCATTGGTGATCTGCAAGATCCAGTCCGCGCGCTCCGGCGCTGCACCCACGTCTTGCGGAAAGACCGCCTCATAGCAGATCAGCGGCAGCACCTTGCCCATCCGGCCCAGGTTCAGCACCGCCGGTCCCGCCCCGGCCGTATAGGTATTGCCCGCCTGCGAGGCGAAGGCGGTGATCCCGAACCAATTGCCCAGAAGATCACCAAACGGGACATATTCGCCGAACGGAACCAGATGACTCTTGTCGTATTCGGCGGCGATCATGCCGTCCCGTTCCAGCACGCGCAGGCTGTTGTAAAACCTTTCCCCCTCGACGCGCTGGATACCCAGGGCGACGGGCCGCCCGCCCGAGGCGGCCATGATCTCGGGAACGATTTCGGGCGAATACTCCATAAGATAAGGCACTGCCGTCTCGGGCCAGATGGTCAGATCCGCCACCGGCTCGGCCCGTGTCAGCTCCAGTTGGCGGTCGAAATACAGCCGCGCCAGGCTCTCATCCCACTTCAGATGCTGCTCGGCGTTGGGCTGGACCAGGCGCAGCGTCACGTCACGGTCCGGCGGCAACGGCTGGTTCAGCCGCATCTGCCCTGCAACGCCAAGGCCCGCCAGCCCCACCCCGGCTGCCAGCGCCCCCGGCCAGCCCCATGCCACCGGCAGCGCGGCGGCCAGAATCGTCATCAGCGTCAAGCCGCTCGGGCCGATATAGGCGGCCACCTGGTCCAGCGGCGTGCCGATCCAGACATGCCCGGGAAGCGCCCAGGGAAAGCCGGTCAGCACATACCCCCGCAGCAGTTCCGCCACCGAAAGCGCCACCGCAAAGCCCAGTGCCCGTTGGCGCGCCCCGGCAGACAGGGCAGCCGCAGCGCCCCAGAACAGCGCTAACCCGAACGCCAGGAAAAGCACGGCAAACGGTGCCATCCAGCCATGCTGGGCCGCGTCGATCAGGAACGGCTCCACAATCCACGAAAGCGCGCTCGCGAAGTATCCCGCCCCGCCGAACAGCCCGGTCCAGAACGCCCGTCGTGCGCCTTCGGCCCGCGATACCAGCGCCACCAACCCCGCCATTGCGCCAAGCGTTGCCCACCACCAGCCAAGCGGCGCCTGCCCGGCCGCCATGACCGCGCCCAGTCCGAACGCAACCACCGCCATGCGCTGGCCCGACCAGCGAAACTGCGCCACCATGCTCAGTCCGCTACATGATTGGGCAGCCGCACTCTCAGCCGCTTGATCCGGCGCGGATCGGCATCGACGATCTCGATCTCGGCCCCGCTTTCATGGGTCACCACTTCGCCGCGCGCCGGGACCCGCCCGGTGCGCAGGAACACAAGGCCGCCCAGCGTGTCGATCTCTTCGTCTTCCTCGCCCGAGCGCAGCCGAATGCCCAACGCCGCCTCGATCTCTTCCAGGGGCGCGGTGGATTGCGCCAGAATCACGCCGGGCTTTTCCTCTTTCCACAGCGCGCCTTCATCCTCGTCATGCTCATCCTCGATCTCGCCGATCACGGTTTCGATCAGGTCCTCGATCGTCACCAGCCCGTCGACGCCGCCGTATTCGTCGATCACCAGCGCCATGTGGACCCGCTCTTTCTGCATCTTCTGCAAAAGAACGCCGGTCGGCATCGAGGGCGGCGCGTAAAGGATCGGGCGCAACAGCCGCTTCAGGCTGAACCGCCCGGTCGCACCAAAGCCGTGCTGCAAGGCCAGGTCCTTCAACAGCACCAACCCCTGCGGATGGTCCAGCGTAACCTTGTAAACCGGCACCCGGCTGAAGCCGTGCTCGCGAAACACCTCGACAAGTTCATCCTTGCCAATGCTCAACGGCACCGCGACGATCTCGTTCTTGGGGATTGCCACATCGTCAACACGCATCCGGCGCAAGGCCCCCAGGCCCGCACTGGCCGAGGCGGTCTCTGCCGTCACGGCCGCCGCCAAAGGCGTGTCGCTGTCAGTCGCCGAAGAAAACGCGGAAAGAAGCCGCCCGAAAAACCCGCGCTGGGCGGGGTCGGATCGCCCGTCGTCGCTAAGGTCGTCCAGCGCACCCGGCGCCGCGGTTGACCCATCGTTACTACTGCCCATTGGTCCTTTGTCCAGAACGCACCCGACGTTCGGGTGCCGCGTCAATATGGGTCCGAAATGCCCAAGGTTGCAAGTATCTGCACTTCACGGCCTTCCATCAGGCGCGCATCCGCCTCCTCGACGTGGTCATGGCCCAGAAGGTGCAGCACCGCATGCACCACAAGATGGGTCACATGGTCCGCCATCGCCTTGCCTTGCGCCACCGCCTCCGCAGCGCAAGTCTCCCAGGCCAGCGCAATATCGCCCAACTCTTCCGGCGCGTCCGATGTTCCCGGCTCCGGCAGGTCGGGTGCCGCGCCCGGCTGATCCGGGCCGCGCTCCTCGGACGGCCAGCTCAACACGTTCGTGGGCGTGGGCTTGCCGCGGAAATCAGCGTTCAAACCGGCAATCCGGGCATCGCTGGTGGCCAGAAGACTGATCTCGAACCCCTCTGCCGCAAGGCCAAGCCCGGCCAGCGTGGCGACACTCGCCCGCTCGGCCAGCGCCGAAAGCCCAAGCGCCTCCCAGCGTGCGTCGTCAAAGACAATGTCAACCACTGCAGCCATGCCGCGCCCTAGCGCACCCGCCCCCGCCGCTCAAGACCTTCCGCATCACCGGCTTCCCCTTTTCCAAATATCCTCGGGGGGAAGCCTGCGGGCCCCGGCACGCAGGCGTGGGGGGCAGACGGCCCCCCTTAGCCTTCGCTGCCGCGCAGGGCGCGGTGGCGAAGAGACCAGCCTTGCGCCGCACGGCGCTACGTTCAGGTGTTCGACGGATCATCCTTCTCGTAGGCGTTGATGATCCGCGCGACCAGCGGATGGCGCACCACATCCTTCGAGGTGAAGTAGTTGAACGTCACCCCCTTCACGTCCTTCAGGATCCGCTCGGCCTCCTGCAACCCCGACGGCACGCCGCGCGGCAGGTCGATCTGCGTGCGGTCGCCCGTCACCACCATGCGGCTGCCCTCGCCAAGCCGCGTCAGGAACATCTTCATCTGCATCGCGGTGGCGTTCTGCGCCTCGTCCAGCACGACAAAAGCATTCGACAGCGTCCGCCCGCGCATGAACGCCAAAGGCGCGATCTCGATCCGCTTTTCTTCCAGCAGCTTCTGCACCTGCTTGGCGGGCAGGAAATCGTTCAGCGCGTCGTAAAGCGGCTGCATGTAGGGATCGACCTTTTCCTTCATGTCGCCGGGCAGGAAGCCAAGCCGTTCGCCCGCCTCCACCGCCGGACGCGACAGGATGATCTTCTCGACCGCGCCCGAGATGAACATGGTCACCCCGACCGCCACCGCCAGATAGGTCTTGCCGGTGCCCGCGGGCCCGATGCCGAACCCAAGCTCATGCGCGAAAAGGTTGGCCACATAGGCCTTCTGCGCCTCGGTCCGCGGTTCGATCGGCTTTTTGCGGGTGCGCAACTCCACGCCGGTGTTGAACAGCTCGATCTGCTCGCCTTCGTCGGCCACCGGGCGGCCCATCCGCATTGCGCCGTCGATGTCACCCGCCACCACGCCGCGCCCCGATTCAAGCCGCGCGTAAAGCGATCTCAACACCGCCGCGGCCTGCTCGCGCGACGCCCGGTCGCCGATCACCGCCAGCCGGTTGCCACGTCGGAGGATATGCACACCCATCTGGTGCTCGACCTGCGCCAGATTGCGGTCAAACTCGCCGCAAAGGTCGATCAACAGGCGGTTGTCGGGAAATTCAAGGACGGTTTCAACCACATCCTCGGCGGTCGGGGGGGTCAGCGCGCTGATGCCCAAAGGGCGCTCCTTCTGCTAGGGGCCGTGGGGTCAGACTGATGCCAGACACGCCATCTGGCAAGCAAAGAACAGGCCCGACACAATCTCTTGTTCACAGACAAGTGGGAATTATGACAACCGTTCCCCTGTGCGCACAAAAAAACCCCGGCCGCAGCCGGGGTCTTGCCTCTCGCGGCGGTTCCTATCTGACCACAGCCTTGCGGCCCGGCCCTGAAACCCCGTCGGGAATCGGCGCGCTTTCCGTCTCGTAGCGCCCCAGAACCGTTCCGGGCGGATACTTCCCGTCACAGACCGGCAATCCCGTTGCCGGATCGAAGCGGGGCGAAGAATAACCTTCCAGACCGTCGTCGATGATCCAGACCTGACAGCCATCGGGATCGTAGGCGATTGCCGCCTGGCCATCCCTCAGCACATCCTCGTCGCGGCCCTGATCCTGCCCGGTCGCGATCACCGAGGTCGGCCCGTCGTAGCGGTGCGTGCCTTCAAAGCCGAACACCTCCAACCCACCGCAACCCGCAAGAAACAGCAGCATCGCCAGCGCAGGGGTGCGTTGCATCGCGCTCACCATTTCCTGCACAGGATTTCGACCCGGCGGTTCGTCGCCATGCCCGCCGCCGTAGCGTTGGATGCCACGGGCCGGCTTTCGCCAAAGCCGGTCTCGCTATCGACCATCGCCCCCACGCTGCGCGCGACATCGGCGACCGTCCGGGCGCGCGCCTCGGACAGGCTCTGGTTGTATTCGGTGCCGCCGCGGGTGTCGGTGTGGCCGACGATCACATAGGAAAATGCCTCCGATTGGGTAAAGAACGCCTCCAGCCGGTCCCGGCCGCTGGCGGTCAATCCGGCGCTGCCGGTGGCAAAAAGCGTGTCAGTGCTTTGCGTCAGGCACGCCGCCTGCTGCAGGCAGACCGGCTTTCCGGTGGCGGGGTTGCGGCGCGGCACCATGTAGCCTTCGGTGCCGCCATCCGCCCACCAGTGCATGCAGCCATCCGCATCCAGCCACACGCCCCATTCAATCTGTCCGGTGACCTCGCTGTCCTGTGCTGCGCCCTGTCTCAGCGCTGGCCAACCACAGCCCCAGCGCACATGGCAACAGCACCCAGCGCAGTGTTCTCGACACCCACAAAACCCATTACTCCCTCACCATCGGGGCAAAACCGAGCGCGCCCAGAGTGCGCTCGGTTTACATTGAACTGTGGCGACTTTCGGTGGGAAAAGCGAAAAACAGGCCGCAAACTGCGCTTTGAGGCTTCAATCACAGCGTCACCCTTGCGCAAGAGCAACAGTTTTGATCGCGTTGACCTAGCGGCCGGCCGGCACGGCCGCCAGCGAGTTGGTCACGGCCGAGGTGACGCGCACCCGAACCAGCTCACCGATTCGGCCCGTGGGGTCGGTCACATGCACCGCGTGCAGGTGGTCCGACTTGCCGACCATCTGGCCTGCCAGCCGCCCGGCCTTTTCGTAAAGCACCGTCACCTCGCGCCCGACCATCGCATCCTGCGCGGCACGCTGCTGCGCGGTGACCAGCGCCTGCACTTCCTGCAACCGGGCATCCGCGACGGCGGTCTCGACCGGTGCCTTTTCCGCCGCCGGCGTGCCGGGGCGGGCCGAGTATTTGAACGAATAGGCCGCCCCGAACCGCACTTCGCGGATCAGCGCCAAGGTCGCCTCGAAATCGCCGTCCGTCTCGCCGGGAAAGCCCACGATGAAATCGGAACTGAACAGGATATCCGGCCGCGCCGACCGAATCCGCTCGATCAACCGCAGGTAGGCGTCCGCCGTGTGCTTGCGGTTCATCGCCTTCAGGATACGGTCCGATCCCGACTGCACCGGCAGATGCAGATAGGGCATCAGCGCCGGCACATCGCCATGCGCCGCGATCAGGTCGTCGTCCATGTCGTTCGGGTGGCTGGTGGTGTAGCGGATGCGGGCCAGCCCCTCGATCTCCGCCATCTCGCGGATCAGCCTCGCCAGCGTCCAATCGCCGCCCGCGCCCGCACCGTGATAGGCGTTCACGTTCTGGCCAAGCAGCGTGATGTCGCGCACACCCCGCGCCACCAGATCACGCGCTTCGGCCAAAAGGCGATCTGCCGGGCGGCTGACCTCGGCCCCTCGCGTGTAAGGCACAACGCAGAACGCACAGAACTTGTCGCAGCCTTCCTGCACCGTCAGAAACGCGGTCGGTCCCCGCATCGCGCGGCGCTGCGGCAGGTGATCGAACTTGTCTTCCGCCGGAAACTCGGTGTCGATCACCCGGCCCTTGGCCTCGACCATCTCGGGCAGCCGGTGATAGCTTTGCGGCCCGACCACCAGATCAACGACCGGCGCGCGGCGCAGGATCTCCGCGCCCTCGGCCTGCGCCACGCAGCCTGCGACGCCCACCTTCAGGTCAGGGCGCGCCAGCTTCAGCTTCCGCAACCGGCCAAGGTCGGAATACAGCTTCTCCGACGCCTTTTCGCGAATGTGGCAGGTGTTCAGCAACACCATGTCCGCGTCCTCGACCACATCGGTCGTGACATAGCCCTTCGTGCCCAGGGCCTCGACCATGCGCTCGCTGTCATAGACGTTCATCTGGCAGCCGTAGGTCTTGACGAACAGCTTCTTCGGGTCGGACATCACACTCTCTCCGGGACGGGGGCTTTTAGCCTGAAACCGCGCACCTTCGCAACCGCGCGCCCCTTGCATTGCGCGCCTCGCTGAACCACCTTGGCCGCGCCTCGGGCAAGGGACCGTCATGCGCTATACCTCGATTGCCGATCTTCTGTCGCGCTCGGCGCCCGCGCTGTCGAACGGACCGCTCTGCATCATCATGGCCGAGGATGCCACGGCCCTTGCCGAAACCTTGGCCCACCACCTGAAGGCAGGCTTCCGCGAGGTGGTTCTGCTTGGCCCCGAAGGCGTGGTGCTGCCGGAAGACCTGGAAGGCGTGGTCCACACCGTCACCCATGACGTGTTTGCCGAAGCCGCACTGCCCACCGCCGTCAACGCCTTCATCGACGCCTGCGCCGGCTCGTGGATCTACTACTGCTACAACGCCGAGTTTCTGTTCCACCCGTTCTGCGAAACCCGCAGCGTCCGCGAGATGCTGGCCTTCCACGCCGAAGAACGGCGCGACGCGATGCTGACCTATGTGGTCGACCTTTACGCCAGCAACCTTGACCGCCACCCCAACGCCGTGGCGCTGGACGACGCGCATCTTGACCGCTCGGGCTACTTCTCCCTCGCCCGCAAGGACGCCACGAAGGATTGGGAACCAAAGGACCGCCAGCTTGATTTCTTCGGCGGCCTGCGCTGGCGGTTCGAGGAACATATCCCCTGGCCGCGCCGCAAGATCGACCGCATCTCGCTGTTTCGCGCGAAAAAGGGGCTTCGCCTTGCGCCCGATTTCACCCTGAACGAAGACGAGATGAATACCTACGCCTGCCCCTGGCACAACAACCTGACGGCCGCCGTCTGTTCATTTCGGACCGCAAAGGCGTTGCGCACCAACCCAGGGTCGCGCTATGCCATCCCGACCTTTCACTGGCACAACTCCGTTCCGTTCACCTGGCACAGCCAGCAACTTCTCGACCTTGGCCTGATGGAACCGGGGCAGTGGTTCTGATCACGCATCCGTGATCGTCACCCCGAAACTTCGCCCGAACCCCTCCCGTAGCTCTTGGCATGAAACAGCCGGATGGCCCGGCTTCATCTCAAGGGAGTGACCCATGTCTGCCAAATTCTTGACCGCCGCCGCCCTCGCCTGCTTCGCTCAGGCCGCCTTTGCCGCCAACCCCAACGTCGGCGGCGCGCCGATGTATGAGGAAAAGAACATCGTCGAAAACGCCGTGAACTCGGCCGACCACACCACCCTCGTCGCCGCCGTCAAGGCCGCAGGCCTTGTCGACGCGCTGATGGGCCCCGGCCCGTTCACCGTCTTCGCCCCCGTCAACGACGCCTTTGCAGCCCTGCCCGCTGGCACCGTCGACACGCTCCTCAAGCCTGAAAACAAGGCCATGCTGACCAAGGTGCTGACGGCGCATGTCGTCGCCGGCGATCTGAAACTGGCCGATCTGCGCGCCAAGGTGGGCAGCGATGGCTATGCCAACCTGCAAACGCTGTCGGGTGATGCATTGTCGGTGAAATTCCGCGGCAACAAGGCGATGGTCTACTCGGAATCGCGCAACATCGGCACCATCACCATCGCCGATGTCGACCAGTCGAACGGCGTGATCCACGTCATCGACACCGTCCTCGTGCCGAAGTGACCCACCTCAGCGGGGGGGCGCCATCGGCGCTCTCCCGCGCCCCTAGGGCCTCTGCCAGCGTCATCTTGCCGCGAAGGGCTATGCGCCCGCCGCAATCCGCGATAAGAACCCTGACGCAATCGAAAGGCTGGAAGTGACTACCGAACATTCGACCACCGGCCCCGTGGCCGCCCGCGACTGGGTGGCCATCCTCGCCCGCTACCGCGCCCCATCGACCCTCCGCAGCCTATGGGAGCTTGGCATCACGCTTGTCGGCTTCTTCGCGCTTTGGGCCGTGGCCGTGGTTGCCCTGCACTGGCACTGGTATGCGGGGCTTGCGATGGCCGTCCCGATCGGGTTCTTCCTCGTGCGGCTCTTTGCCATCCAGCATGATTGCGGCCACAATGCCTTTTTCGCCGAACGCAGCTGGAACGACTGGGTCGGTCGCGCGCTTGGCTGCCTGACCCTTACACCCTATGACGTCTGGCGTCGGCTGCATGCGCTGCACCATTCCAACGCCGGCAACCTTGACCGTCGCGGCATCGGCGACGTGATGACCCTGACCGTGGCCGAATACTCTGCGCGTGGTCGCTGGGGTCGCCTCGGTTACCGGTTGTACCGCAACCCCGCCGTGATGTTCGGCCTTGGCCCGGCGTGGCTGTTCGTGCTGAACAACCGCCTGCCGATCGGCCTGATGAAGGCCGGGATGACCTACTGGGTCTCTGCGATGGCCACCAACATCTGCCTTCTGGCGGTGCTGGTCGGGCTTTGGTTCCTTGGCGGCTTCACCGCGATCTTTGCCGTCTGGTTGCCGTCGGTTCTGGTCGGCGCCACGATCGGCGTGTGGCTCTTTTACGTCCAGCACCAGTTCGAAACCGCGCATTGGGATCACGAACCCGACTGGTCGCTGCACGATGCGGCCCTGCACGGCTCGTCGCATTACGTCCTGCCGCAACCCTTGCAATGGCTGACCGCCAACCTCGGCATGCACCACGTCCACCACCTGCAAAGCCGCCTGCCGTTTTACCGCCTGCCCGAGGTGTTGCGCGACCATCCGCCGCTGGCCGAGGCGCAGCGCATGACCATCCGGCAAAGCCTGGTCAACGCCCGACTGCACCTGTGGGACGAGAAAAGCCGCCGTCTCTTGGGCTGGCGCGACGCACGCCGGGCGATGAACGCCTGACGCGCGTCAACCGGCGCGGCGCAGCCGGATCACGACATCCACCCGCGCCACTTCCATGCCGTCCGGCACCTGCGGCAACGACGCGATCTCCAGCTCTTCCGCCGGGGCGTCGGTCAGCGTGTGGCTGTCTTCCCAATAGAAATGCGGATGGTCGTCCATCCGCGTGTCGAAATAGCTTTTCGACCCGTCAACCACGACCTCGTTCATCAACCCCGCATCGCAAAACGCGCGCAGGGTGTTGTAGACGGTCGCAAGGCTGACCTTCTCGCCCGTCGCGGACGACAGTGCGAACAGGCTTTCCGCGGTGACATGGCGGTTCTGCCCGTCGCCCACCAAAAGGGATGCAAGGGCAAGCCGCTGCCGCGTCGGGCGAAGCCCGCCGGTCTTCAGCCAATCCGCTCCGCGCTCCGCGATGCCCACTCTCGTGCTGCCCCCTTGATCTGCCTGTGCAGATATAGGGCGCTGAACCCGCCATTTTCAACCGGTTTCAATGCGGGCCGCGGTCAGCTTGCCGTGAAGCCGCGCTGAATGGGCCGCCAGACCGCCAGAGTCAGCACCAGCGCTCCGGCTGCGGCCAGCCAGAACGGCAGCGTCAACGCCTCCGTGCGGGGTATGACCGTTTCGGCCAGACTGACCGTCAGGCCCGAAAGCACCAGCCCCAAGGGCATCATGCCCCACGCCAAAAGCCGATACAGGCTGTTGACCCGGCCGCGCAGCGCATCGGGGATCATCCGCTGGCGCGTGCTGACCGACACGATGTCCCAGACATAGCCCGAAAACTGCATCGCGGCGAAGCACAGGCCCAGTGTCACCGGCCCGGGCGCCACCGCAATCAGGGCAAAGCACGGCGCCGATATCGACAATGCCAGCGGCATGGTTCGCGCCGGACCAAACGCCTTGGCAAGGCGCTCCCCCGCCAAGGCGCCCGCAATCCCGCCGATTGCACCACCCGCAAGCGTCAACCCGTAAGCCTCTGCCGACAGACCCAGGTTTTCCTGCGCGTGCAGCACCACGCCAATCGCGACCATCTGGTAAAGCAGGTTCCAGATGCCCGTGGTCCAGGCCAGCGTGCGCAGCAAGGGCTTGCCCCGCAGGAAGGCCAACCCCTCGCCAAGCTCGGCCCGCCAGTTGCGCACCGTGCGCTGTTCGGGACGGAACTGCCCGGCGATCCCCGCCACCAACACCACCGCCAGCCCGTAGGCCGCTGCATTCACCCCAAACGCCAACGGCAGCCACGCCGCGATCAGAACCGCCCCTAACGCCGGGCCGATCATCGCGTTGGTCAGCAACTCCGCACTCCACAGCCGCCCGTTTGCCCGCTCCAACTGGTCGTGCGGCACCAAAGACGGCAGCATCGTCTGCGCGGCATTGTCGCGGAACACCTCCGCCGCACCCACGGCAAAGGCCGCCACCGTCAGCGCCCAGTAAAGCCCCGGCGACGAAATGCCCGCCTGCGGTGCCGAGGCCAACGGCAGCGCCACCCAGATCGCCAGCGCCGCCCCTGCGAACGCCAGCCCCCGCAGCACATCCATCCACATGATCAGCCGCCGCCGGTCCACCCGGTCGGTCACCACCCCCGCCGGCAGCGCCAGCAGAAACCACGGCAACCGCAGCGCCACCGGCATCAGCGCCACCAGCAACGGCTCGCGCGTCAGCAAGGACGCGATCCACGCCCAGGCCACCATCGCGATGCCATCGGCCAGATTGGTCATCCCGCTGGCCAGTATGAACCGCCCGAGTGCCGCCATCGCCGTGCCATCCTCCCTCGCTCAGGCAGCCAGACTTGCCACCCTTCGCAGCCGGATGCTAGGTAGGGCGAAAGGCATATCGAAGGACCGCAAGGGATGGCGTCTTACCCCACCAGTTTCGACAAGGAGGCGCTGCTCGCCTGCTCTCGTGGCGAACTTTTCGGCCCCGGCAACGCGCAACTTCCCGCGCCGCCGATGCTGATGATGGACCGCATCACCGACATCTCCGAAGACCGCGGCGAACACGGCAAAGGCCATGTCGTGGCCGAATTCGACATCACGCCTGACCTGTGGTTCTTTGCCTGCCACTTTCCCGGCAACCCGATCATGCCCGGCTGCCTCGGCCTTGACGGGCTCTGGCAGCTCACTGGCTTCAACCTCGGCTGGCGCGGCTGGCAGGGGCGCGGCTACGCGCTTGGCGTCGGTGAGGTCAAACTGACCGGCATGGTCCGCCCTGACCGCAAGAAGCTCACCTACTACGTCGATTTCACCAAGGCGCTGACCACCCGCCGCCTGACGATGGGCGTTGCCGATGGGCGTGTGGAAGCCGACGGCGAGGTGATCTACCTTGTGAAAGACATGAAGGTTGCGCTCAGCGAGGCGTGACCGGTTCCGGACCGAGGGCCGCGTCTGACCGCCGGGTGGACGCAACTCCGACGGTTTTTCGCAGTTTATGGGTCAGCTCCTCCGACGCCAGTGTGCCGGCTGACGCCGCAAAACGTCCGCCTGTGGGGGCGATCGGACGCGGGCCGCCGGCGCAAGCGCCTTGAGTGCGGACACCACTCCAACGGCATCGTCAGCGCGGTCACCGGACAGTTGACGGATGCCATGATCCCCAACCTCCTTGCCCCCTCCCCCCCTCTGCCCTAAACAGTCCAGAACAAAGTTTCAGGAGGCCCCATGCGCCGTGTCGTCATCACCGGGATCGGAATTGTGTCGTCCATCGGCAACAACGCGGCCGAGGTCGAAGCCTCGCTCCGCGCTGGCAAGTCCGGCATCGTGTTCGCGCCGGACTATGCCGAGCACGGCTTTCGCTGCCGGGTCCACGGCCAGCCGAACATCAGCCTTGAAGACAACATCGACAAGCGCGACCTGCGCTTCATGGGCGATGGTGCGGCCTACACCTTCATCGCGATGGATCAGGCGGTGAAGGACAGCGGTCTTTCGGAAGCCGACGTGTCGAACGACCGCACGGGCATCATCGTCGGCTCCGGCGGCCCGTCGACGAAATCGTTCTTCAAGGCGCATAACATCGTCCGCGAAACCGGCTCGCCAAAGCGCATCGGCCCGTTCGGCGTGACCAAGGGCATGTCCTCCACCGTCTCGGCCTGCCTTGCGACCCCGTTCAAGATCCGCGGCGTCAACTACTCCATCACGTCCGCTTGCTCCACCTCGGCCCATTGCATCGGCAACGGCACCGAACTCATCCAGATGGGCAAGCAGGACATCGTCTTTGCCGGCGGCGGCGAGGAACTGGACTGGACGCTTTCCTGCCTTTTCGACGCGATGGGGGCGATGTCCTCAAAGTACAACGATGCACCCGAAACCGCATCACGCACCTATGACGCGAACCGCGACGGCTTTGTCATCGCCGGTGGCGGCGGCATCGTCGTGCTCGAAGAACTGGAACACGCCCTTGCGCGCGGCGCCAAGATCTACGGCGAGGTTACCGGCTACGGCGCCACCTCCGACGGCTACGACATGGTCGCCCCCTCGGGCGAAGGCGGCGAACGGGCAATGCGGCTGGCACTTTCCACCCTGCCGAAAGACCGCAAGGTTGATTACATCAACTCGCACGGCACCTCGACCGTCGTCGGTGACATCACCGAGGTCGAGGCGATCCGCCGCGTCTTTGGCCGTGGCACCACGCCGCCCATCGCGTCCACCAAATCCCTTACCGGCCACTGCCTCGGCGGCGCGGGCGTGTGGGAGGCGATCTATTCGCTGATCATGATGAACGGCAACTTCATCGCGGCTTCCGCCAACGTCATCACCCCCGACCCCGCGCTCGACGCGGGCGAGATCGTGACGACGCTGCGCGAAGGCGTGCAACTTGACAGCGTGCTGTCGAACTCCTTCGGCTTCGGTGGCACCAACGCCACCCTCGTCATGTCGAAATATCTCGCATAAGGACGCCAGCATGGCCGATCTGTTGAAGGGCAAGCGCGGGCTTGTCATGGGCGTGGCGAACGAACGTTCCATCGCCTGGGGCATTGCGTCCGCGCTCGCCGCCGAAGGTGCCGAACTGGCGTTCAGCTATCAGGGCGAGGCGTTCGGCAAGCGGGTCGAACCTCTGGCCGCTTCGGTCGGATCGGATTTTCTGGTCGATGTCGATGTGACCAACGACGAAAGCCTCGACGCCTGCTTCGGTGCGTTGAAGGCCCGCTGGGGAAGCCTCGATTTCCTGATCCATGCCATCGCGTTCTCCGACAAGAACGAACTGACGGGCCGCTTCATCAACACCAGCCGCGCCAACTTTCAGAACTCGCTGACGATTTCGTGCTTTTCCTTCATCGACGTGTCGCGCCGCGCGGCCGAACTGATGCCTGAGGGCGGCTCGCTCATCACCCTCACGTTTCAGGGTTCGAACAAGGTCGTGCCGAACTACAACGTCATGGGCGTGGCGAAAGCCGCCCTGGAAAGCGCCACCCGCTACCTTGCCAACGACCTTGGCCCGCAGGGCGTGCGCGTCAACGCGATCTCGCCCGGCCCGATGAAGACCCTCGCCGGTGCGGCCATCGGTGGCGCCCGCGCCACCTATCGCCACACCGAGGCCAACGCCCCCCTGCGCGCCAATGCCACGCTTGACGCGATTGGCGGCACCGCCGTCTGGCTCTGCTCGACGGGCGGTGCCTGCACCACCGGCGAAGTGATCCATGTCGATGGCGGCTATCATGTGCTTGGCATGCCGCAGGCGGAAAATATCTAGTCGCAATCGGCGGCAGGCAAGCCGACAAATCCTTGCCAATCAATGAACGGGCTGACGTAACCCGTTGATATCATTATTCATGGCCAGGTGTCCCACCGTGAGACACTGGCCAATCTACTGATCCGAAAGGGTGGAGCGGGCGGCGGGAATCGAACCCGCGTCTTTAGCTTGGAAGGCTAAGGTCTTACCATTACACAACGCCCGCGTCGGGCCGTTAGGTAGTCGGTCGCGGGCGGACAGTCAAGAAAGTTTGGCGTCAGCCAGTCACCGCGCCACCACCTCCGCCGCCCCTCCAGGCACGCGCTCCGACACGCCCGGATCACGCCGGGCTTTCCATTTGTAACGGCCCGCCCGCCCCGTTGGAGGCAGGGCGCTGGCTCGGCTGGAATCAGCCTTCCGCCGCACTCCGTCGCCGCATTCCGATACCCACGGCGTGCCTCTTCATGCTAGACTAAGTCCATCAGACAAAGGTTTCGGCCAAGCAGCGCATCACGCCTGCAAGGTCTCATCATCGGACCGTGGCGCCCATGCCGCCCGGCCGGAACAAGGCTTTTTTCAGGTGCGGCTTTTGACACTTCCGCGAGGACCTCCGGCGCGACGGAACCCGCGCCAGATTTTTGCGTTGATGGCTAGATGGCGCGTCTTGGCTCTGGCCACCTGCATGACCGGAAAGGGAACGTGCAATGAAATGGGATCAGATTGAAAACAAATGGGCGGCCATGACCCGCCGCATTCGTGCAGACTATGCAGCAGACGAGGGCCAGCCGACCCGTGCAGCTCTGCGGGGCATGAAAAGCCGTGACGCCCTTCCGGCAGCCCTAGCAGACAGCGTGACCGCAGCGGCCAAAGACCCCGAGTTCAAGACCTCTGCCAAGTGACGGGATCGCCCGGCCGGCTGCATTTTCTACCCGCCTTCATCGGCGCGCGCGCATACACCGGCCCTCTCGTCTGGCAAGACACCGCGCCGATCCGGGCGGATCTTTTCGGCACCGAAAGGCTGGAACACCACGCGCAGAGCCTTGCCTCGGCCCAGCCCACAGCAAAGGGCAAGAAGGTTCGGGTCCAGCCGCTCAGTCGCAGGGTCGCAGAGAATGCCGACATCCTTTTGCGCGCCTATCGGACCTGTGCCCAGGCTTTGCAGGCGGGAGAGGTCATCGCACCCGCCGCTGAGTGGCTTTTGGACAACTTCCATCTTGTCGAACAGCAGCTTCGCCAGATCCGCGACGACCTGCCGCCCGGGTATTATCGCAAGCTGCCGAAACTCGCTGACGGTCCTTTCGCAGGCTATCCTCGAGTGTTTGGGCTGACCTTGGCCTACGTGGCCCACACCGACAGCCTGCTCTCGGGGCCGGTCCTTGCCCGTTTCGTCAGGGCCTACCAAAAGGTCCAGCCCTTGATGATCGGCGAGCTTTGGGCCGTCGCGATCACGCTTCGCATCGTTCTGGTTGAAAACATGCGCCGGTTGGCGCTGCAGATCGTTGATGGGCACGCCATGCGGCTGCAGGCGGATGCGATGGTCGACGCCGTGCTTGCCGCCCAGCATCCCGCCGGCCAAACGCCGTTCTCGGTGCTCCGCCAGGTCGTGGCTCCCTTCGAGACCGCGCCGCTGCCGGAAATCGTTGCAAGCCAGATCGCCAAACGCCTGCGCGGCCTTGATCCCTTGCACACGCCGCTTCTGGGATGGCTGGAAGACCGGTTGGCACGCCAGGGCACAACGCTGGACGAGGTGATTGCAAACACCCAGACCCGCCTTGGGGCGTCGAACGTCACCATGCGCAACATCGTCACCTCGATGCGGCTGGCGTCGGACATGGACTGGGCGGACTTCTTTGAAGAGGTCAGCCTTGTCGAAGCCAGTCTGCGTGCCAACCCCACGTATGGCGCGATGGATTTCGCAACCCGAAACCGCTACCGGACCGAAATTGAAAGTCTGGCCCACCATGCGCCGCTGACCGAAGGCGAGGTTGCAGACGCCTCGATCAGCGCGGCAAAGACAAGCAACGAGGCCCACCAACGCGATCCGGGATATTGGTTGGTCGCAGAGGGTCGTCCCGCCTTCGAGAGGACGATTGGCTTTCAACCACCCGCAAGGGCCCTGCTGCGTCGCGCGATCGGCAGGACGGGCCTTTGCGGCTATGTGGCAGCAATCGCTGCCGTGGCAGCGGCCATCCTGAGTTTCGCGCTGGTCCTGATGGCGAACGCAGGGGCCGGTCCCTTCACGCTTGTGGCTTTGGCGCTCCCCGCCGCCGGGCTGGCTGCCGATCTTGCCACCGCCACCGTGAACACGGTTCTCACCCGCCTGGTGCATCCAAAACCCTTGCCGGCCCTTGACCTGGCAAAGTCCATTCCGCCCCACTTGCGAACCCTTGTTGCCGTCCCGGTGCTTTTGCACGACAGCGACGACATCGCCGTGCAGATCGAACGGCTTGAGGTTCATCACCTGTCCAGCACAGGCGGAGCGGTGCATTACGCACTGCTGTCCGACGCGCCGGATGCTGCGACACAGGATGACCCTCAGGATGCAAATCTTGTTGCCTTGGCCACCCAGGCGGTCGCGCGCCTGAATGAAACCTATCCGGGCGAGGACGGAGACCGCTTCTTCTTCCTGCACCGCCAACGGCTTTGGAACCCTGCCGAAGGCGTCTGGATGGGATGGGAGCGCAAGCGCGGAAAGCTGGCCGAACTGAACCGGTTGCTGCGTGGAGCAACCGACACCAGCTATTCGGTTGTCAGCGGTCCGCTGCCACAGGATGTGCGCTATGTGATCACGCTTGATGCCGACACGCGGCTTTTGCGCGGGACGGTGGCGCAGATGGTCGGAAAGATCGCCCATCCGTTGAACCGTGCCCGCCTTGACGCCGGCCAGCAGCGCGTCACAGGCGGCTATGGCATCCTGCAACCACGGGTCAGCCCGTCCTTGCCCAGCGGGCAGGACGGGTCTGTCTATCAAAGGCTGTTTTCCAGCCCCGGCGGGATCGAGCCCTATGCAGCCGCGACATCCGACATCTATCAGGATCTGTTTGGCGAAGGCACGTTCACCGGCAAGGGCATCTATGACGTGGATGCCTTCGAAGCGGCAATGGGCGGGCGTGTGCCGGAAAACGCGCTTCTCAGCCATGATCTGTTCGAAGGCACCTTCACGCGCGCGGCCCTCGCCTCGGATATCGAGGTGATCGAAGATTACCCCGACCGCTATGATGTGGACGTCCGTCGCCAGCACCGTTGGGTGCGCGGTGACTGGCAGCTTCTGCCTTGGATCTTCGGCCACCGGCGCCACGATCTGGGCGGCGTTCCGGTGATCGGGCGCTGGAAGATGATCGACAACCTGCGCCGGTCGCTGCTGGCGCCGCTTGCCGTGCTGTCATTGTTTGGCGGCTGGATGCTACCCCTGCCGCTCGCCGTGTTGTGGACCGTGCTGACAGTGTCGATGCTGTCGCTTCCACGCCTGCTGTCGCTGCCGTTCGGAATTCTTCCCGCCCGCGCCGGCGTCACCCTGACCAGCCATTTCGCCGCCCTGTGGGCCGACACGCGCACGGCCCTCGGCCAGATCGTCGCAAGTCTGGTGCTTCTGGCCGACACGGCTGCAACCATGCTCGATGCCATCCTGCGCACGGCCTGGCGCCTGTTCGTCTCGCACCGGCATCTGCTGGAATGGATGACGGCGGCACAGGCTGGCAGCAGCGCCCGCCCCAGCCGGCTGCGGCAGTATCTTTCGATGTTGCCTGGGGTCGGCCTTGGCCTCGGCACCTGCGGCCTTGCCAGTGTCCTGAACCCTGCCGTCTGGCCACTGCCGTTGGCATTTGCACTGGTCTGGGGTGCGGCTCCGGCCTTTGCCCGCACGATCAGCCTGCCGCGACGGCAGACGGCGACGACCGCCCTTTCCACCGCCCAGGCGCAGGAGTTGCGGCTGATCGCGCGCCGCACCTGGCGGTATTTCGAAACCTTCGTCACGCCCGAAGACAATTTCCTGCCGCCTGACAACTTTCAGGAAATCCCGAAACCGGCCCTCGCCACCCGGACGTCGCCGACAAACATCGGGCTTTACCTTCTGTCGACGGTTGCGGCGCATGACATGGGCTGGATCGGCCAGCGGGCGGCCTTGCAGCGGATGCTGGACACCCTCACAACGATCCGGCGCATGCCGCGCTTTCGCGGCCACATCCATAACTGGCACGACACCCGGGATTTGCGGGTGCTGGAGCCGGCCTACGTATCATCCGTGGACAGTGGCAATCTGGCGGGCCACCTGATCGCCGTGGCGCAAGCCTGCCGCGCTTGGGCGACCGATCCCGCACAAGACGACCTTGTCGTGCGTCAGGCCTTGGGCGACTGCGCCGTGCTTGCCCGCCGGTCGCTCGGGGTGGAAGCGGAAGACCTTGATCTCATTCGCGCCCTCACGGCGATTTCGGCCGCTGCGGCAGACCCTGCCACCTCGCTAGCCACGCTGACAGGTCCGATGGACCGCGCACTGGCGCTGACCGGCGACACGATCTCCGAGGCGAAGGTCTGGACCACGGCCATGCACTCGGCCCTTGCAGATCACCTCGCCGATCAGGCCGCTCCGGCCGACCTTGGTCTGCTTGGCGAGGTCGAGGCCCTGTGCCGCAGCCTCGCCCTCGAGATGGATTTTCGCTTTCTTCTCGATCCTGACAAGAAACTCCTCTCCATCGGCTTTTCGGTGGCGACCAATCGGCTGGACACGAACTGCTACGATCTTCTGGCGTCCGAGGCGCGGCTGGCCAGCCTGTTCGCCATTGCCAAGGGCGATGTGGAAACCCGCCACTGGTTCCGGCTAGGGCGCCCTGCAACGCCCATCGGCTCGGGTTCGGCGCTGATCTCGTGGTCGGGCAGCATGTTCGAATACCTGATGCCGTCCCTCGTCATGCGGGCGCCTGCGGGTTCGGTCCTTGAACAGACGACACGGCTGGTCGTGGTGCGTCAACGCGCCTATGCCGCCGGGCTGGACATACCGTGGGGGATTTCGGAATCCTCCTACAACGCCCGCGATCTGGAAATGACCTACCAGTATTCGAACTTTGGCGTGCCGGGGCTTGGGCTGAAGCGGGGCCTCAGCGAAAACCGCGTGATCGCCCCCTATGCGACCGGCCTTGCCGCGATGATCGACCCGGTGGCGGCGGTGAACAACTATGCCGCACTTGCAACCCTCGGGGCCGAGGGGCGCTATGGGTTTTACGAGGCGGTGGATTTTACCCCGTCGCGCCTGCCATCAAACGAAACCCGGGCCATCGTCCGCAGCTTCATGGCGCATCATCAGGGCATGACGATCACCGCCATCGCCAACACGCTGCAGAACGGTCGCCTGCGCGACCGCTTCCACGCCGAACCGATGATCCAGGGCGCAGAACTGTTGCTGCAAGAGCGTATTCCCCGCGACGTTGCCAGCGCCCCGCCCCGCGCCACCGAAGTGCTGGTTGCCCCGGTCGAACCGCTCGACGCGCCTGCCGTCCGCACCTTCGCCAGCCCGGCAACCGAACCTCCGACCGCCCATCTTTTGTCCAACGGCAACTACGGCGTAATGCTGACCGCAACCGGAGAAGGCTTCAGCCGCTGGCGCGGTCTGGCGATCACCCGCTGGCGGGCCGAAGCGGCGCAGGCCGCGCTTGGCTCGTTCATCTTCCTGCGCGACACCACCTCGGGCGAGGTCTGGTCGGGGGCGGTGCAACCAGCGCGCGGCGCGGTCGACCACCATCGTGCGGTCTTTTGCGAACACCATGCTGCCTTCATCCACCAGATGCAGCACCTGACGACCACGACCGAAGTCGTCGTTTCGGCCGAAGACGATGCCGAGGCACGGCGCGTCACCCTGACCAACAGCAGCCGCCGCACGCGGGACATCGACGTTACCTCCTATGCCGAACTGGTGCTTGCCCCGCCGTCGTCCGATCAGGCGCACCCCGCATTTTCCAAGCTGTTCGTCGTGACCGATTACCTTCCGGAACTGGGTGTCATCATTGCCACCCGCCGCCGCCGTTCGCCGTCCGATCCAGAGGTCTGGGCCGCACATATCGCCGTCGTCGAAGGGGCAGAAACCGCCCCGCTCCAGATCGAGACTGACCGCGCAAAGTTCATCGGGCGCGGTCGCACCGTCGCCACCGCAGCGATGCTGGATGAGCCCTTGTCAGGAACCACCGGCACCGTGCTGGACCCGATCTTCTCGATCCGCCGCAGGGTCAGCGTTCCGCCCGGCGGGACCACGCGCGTCACCTTCTGGACAATGGTTGCCGACAGTCCGGATGCGCTGCTGGATCTTGTGGACCGCCACCGCGATCCTTCGGCCTTCGCGCGCGCGGCCACGCTTGCCTGGACGCAAGCGCAGGTGCAGTTGCGTCACCTTGGCATCACCCACGCCGACGCGGCCGATTTCCAGACACTGGGCGGCATCGTCATGCGCAATGACAGCCGGATGCGTGCCACCGCCGCGCAGATCCTCGCGGGCGCAGCACCACAATCCGCGCTCTGGTCGCTTGGCATCTCCGGCGACCTTCCCATCGTGCTGTTGCAGATCGACGATGCCGAAGACATCGGCGTTCTGCATCAGGCGATCAGCGCCCACGAATACTGGCAGATGCGCCAGCACGCGGTGGATCTTGTCGTGCTGAACGACCGCACCTCATCGTATGTGCAGGATCTGCAGATCGCGATCGACAGCGCCGTGCGGTCCGCCCGATCCCGGCCTCAGGCAGCCGGCATCCACGCCCCGACCAATGGCACGATCCATGTGCTACGGTCGGATATCCTGCACGCCGGCGCGCGGGAGATGCTTCTGTCGCAGGCGCGCGTGATCCTCGTGGCCAGCAGGGGCGAGCTGTCCAGCCAGTTGGCCCGGCTGGCACCGTTGCCGATTGCCGGGATCGCCGGTCCACCCGCCCTGCCCGCGGCCGTGCCCCCGCCGAAACTGCCAGAGCTGGAGTTTTTCAACGGCACTGGCGGCTTTGACCGGGACGGACGCGAGTATGTGACCATTCTGCGCGGCGGCCAGACCACGCCCGCGCCCTGGATCAACGTCATTGCCAACCCGACCTTCGGCTTCACCGTTTCGGCCGATGGCAGCGGTCATGTGTGGTCGGAAAACAGCCGCGAAAACCAGATCACTCCCTGGTCGAACGATCCGGTAGGCGACCCTTCGGGCGAAGCGATCTATCTGCACGATCTGGACAGCGGCCATGTCTGGACACCGACCGCCCTGCCGATCCGCGGCGCCGGCACCTACATCGCGCGCCACGGCTTTGGCTATTCCAGCTTCCAGCACGAAGCGCACGGCATCATGGCCGAGATGACGCAGTTCGTGCCGCTGGATGCCCCGGCCAAGGTCACGCGCCTGCATCTGCGCAATACCGGCACGACACCGCGAAACCTCTCGGTCACGGCCTATGCCGAATGGGTGCTCGGCACCTCGCGAGGGGGCAGCGCGCCCTGCATCATCACCCGCACCGATCCCGCAACCGGGGCAGTCCTTGCGCAAAACACCTTCAGCACGGCCTTCCCC
Organism: uncultured Alphaproteobacteria bacterium; assembly: GCA_963822435.1. GTDB lineage: Bacteria > Pseudomonadota > Alphaproteobacteria > Rhodobacterales > Rhodobacteraceae > JAUYQR01. The sequence goes on along the minus strand of CAWGHN010000002.1, from coordinate 214,805 downwards.
GGCCGCATCGCCTTTGCCGATTTCGGGGCTGAGACCAGCAGCCTGACCGCCGATCGGGCCGAGTTCATCGGGGCGGGCGGGTCACTTTCCGCGCCCGTCGGCCTGCAAGACGCCCCGTTGTCGGGCGCCACCGGCCCGGCCCTTGATCCCTGCGCCGCCCTGCAGCGCCGCCTGACCCTGCGTCCGGGCGAGGTGGCCTCGCTTACCTTCCTGATCGGCCAGACCGACAGTGACGCGTCGGCCTCGGCCCTGATCCAGCGTCTGCGAGCGGCCGATGCCGACACGGCGCTGTCTGCGGTCAAGTCCCATTGGACCGACCTTCTCGGCACCGTCCAGATCCGCTCGCCCGACCGCGCGATGGACATTCTGCTGAACGGCTGGCTGATGTATCAGACCCTTTCCTGCCGCATCTGGGCGCGGGCCGGATTCTATCAGGCAAGTGGTGCCTACGGCTTTCGCGACCAGTTGCAAGACGGCATGGCGCTGACATTGTCCCGGCCCGACATGACCCGCGCACACCTGTTGCGTGCCGCCGCACGGCAGTTCCTGGAAGGCGACGTGCAGCATTGGTGGCTGCCCCATTCCGGCCAGGGCGTGCGCACCCGCATCTCGGATGACCGGGTCTGGCTTGGCTACGGCGTCGCACGGTACATCGCCGTTTCGGGCGACATGTCCATTCTGGACGAGCCGGTGCCGTTCCTGCAAGGACCGCCCGTGCCGGCCGGGGCGCATGACGACTTCTTTCAGCCGCAGGTTTCCGAACAGACGGCAACCCTGTTCGAGCACTGCGCCAGGGGTCTCGATCAGGCGATCGCGCTGACCGGCGAAAACGGGATGCCGTTGATCGGCACCGGCGATTGGAATGACGGGATGAACCGCGTGGGCGAGGGCGGCCGTGGCACCAGTGTGTGGCTCGGCTGGCTCTTGATCGCGACGGTTGATCTCATGGCACCGCTGGCCGACACCCGCGACCCGGCCCGTGCCGCCCGTTGGCGCGCCCATGCGACATCGGTGCTGGGCGCCATCGAAACCGATGGCTGGGACGGGGCATGGTATCGGCGTGGCACCTATGATGATGGCACCATCCTTGGATCGGCGGCCTCCGACGAATGCCGCATCGACAGCATCGCGCAGTCCTGGGCCGTCCTTTCCGGGGCAGCAGATCCTGACCGGGCGCGCACCGCGATGGCATCCATGACCCGGCATCTTGTCCAGCCCGACCCTGGGCTGGCACTGCTTTTCGCGCCACCCTTCAACCACACGGCGAAAGATCCCGGCTACATCAAGGGCTACCCGCCCGGCCTGCGTGAAAACGGTGGCCAGTATAGCCATGCGGCGATGTGGGCGGTTCTGGCGCAGGCAAGGCTGGGCGAGGGCGACGCCGCGCATCGGTTGTTTGCCCTGCTGAACCCGATCAACCATGCCCTGACCAGGTCTGATGCCGAACGTTACAAGGTTGAACCCTATGTCGTGGCAGCCGATGTCTACTCCACACCGCCGCATGCCGGTCGCGGCGGCTGGACCTGGTATACCGGCTCTGCGGGGTGGATGTACCGCGCGGGCATCGAGGGGATTGTCGGCCTGACGCGCAAGGGCAACACCCTTTGCCTTGACCCCTGCCTGCCAAAGTCCTGGCCCGAACTGACCCTGCACATCGCGCTGGGGGACGCCCGCTACACCGTCACGATCCTGAATCCCGACGGCACCAACCGGGGTATTCGGTCTGCGGTCCTGAATGGTGCGGACATGAACCTGACAACCGATGTCCTGACGTTTCCGCTGCGGACGGGTGACCATCAAATAGCGGTTACCCTGGGCACGCGCGGGGCTTAGATCAGCGCATGGCTCGGGCGCAGCGCTCCGGTCAGGCGTGCCGGCAAGCAGTCCGGTTTACGGGCGCGGCACAGCTGCAGCAGACCTTGTTATATTCATTTTCCGCAATATATAACCCGCAAGGCAGCTCGCCTGCGTCCGCATCTCCTGCGCGGTGCGGGACAGCCACCCTCGGCCTTGATCGACCTTATCAGGCGAAGCAGACAACTGGAGCATGGCGATGACCTATACGATTGACCGCAAGATCGACGGACTGACGATGGACGAGGCAGACACCCGCACGCGGGCGGCACTCGCGGCGCATGGCTTCGGTGTCCTGACGGAAATCGACGTGGCGGCCACGATGAAGAAAAAACTCGACGTGGCGATGCCGGCCTACCGCATTCTGGGGGCCTGCAACCCGGGCATGGCGTTCAAGGCCATCGGGATGGAGCCGCGTGTCGGCGCCATGCTGCCCTGCAACGTCATCCTGCGCGAGGTGGATGGCGGTATCGAGGTCAGTGCCATTGATCCGGTCGCCTCCATGCAGGCGATCCAAAACCCCGAACTCCATGCCGTGGCAGGGCAGGTCCGCGACCTTCTGCACAAGGCCGTTCAGTCGGTATAAGCTGACATTTTGACGGGTCCGGGCGCGCAAGCCACGCCCGAACCCGTCGCGCTGTCAATACAGCGCCGCCAGTCCCGTCGGCAGGATGGACGGCAAGACCCGCACCTTTGCGCCATGCGGGGCGCGGCGATACAGGTCGATGGCATCCTGGTCCAGCAGGCGGATGCAGCCGGACGACACCGGTTTGCCCAGATAGTTCGGCTCGCAGGCTCCGTGGATACGGTAGAGCGTGTCCTTGCCATTCTGAAACAGATAGAGCGCCCTTGCGCCAAGCGGATTGCCGGGGCCGGGGTCCATGCCGCCATTGGCCACCGAATAAGGCTCCAGCTCCGGCCTGCGCGCGATCATCTCGTCAGGCACTTTCCAGCGCGGCCATGCGCGCGCGAACTGCAGCCGCGCCACCCCGTTCCAGGCATAGGCCGCCGCACCCGTCCCGGCCCCGTAGCGCATCGCCGTCTCACGGGTCTGGACAAGGTGCAGATAGCCCGCATCGGGATCCACGATGATTGTCCCCAATGGTTCCTCGGGAAACGGGTTTGCCACCTCTTGCCGCCAAAGATGGGGCGGGACCACACCTGCCGGCACCGCAGGAACCGGATACGGCTCGTCGTAAACCGCACCGTAAAAGGCCGGAACCGGCGGGACGATCTTTGCCGGATCCGGCGCGATCTCGGGCGACCCTTCCGGGCGCACGCAGGCAGAAAGGGACGCGGCAGCACCGGCTGCAACGAACATCCGTCGTGTCAACATTCTTAATGTCCTTGATCTGATGAAACGATGCCTCTTGGCGAGGCGGGTGTCGCATCAGACCGGGCGCGGAGGTGGCGGCGTGGGCCTTTCGACAATGCCGTCCGGAACAGAAGACGCCCTGTCAACGCCCAGCCGGCCCGGATTGCGCCGACGGTCAAGGTCAATCGAGGACAGCAGCGCCTTCGGATCGGGGGTGCAGGTCGACCCCGCAATCCCCTTGCGGCACTTGATCCAGGGTTTCTGCACGGCCTCTGCCCGGGGTGTGGACGCATGCGCACTCACCGGGTAGGCCGCCACCGTTTCGGCACCCACGCGGCCTTGGGCTGCACCGGGAAACCGGCCCAGATAGGCTCCCCACGGCAGAACCGCGACAAGCAGGAAGGCCATCAGCATGGTTCGCAGCATCGACATGGTCGCCTGTCTGCCCCATCGCCGTCCGGGATGCCACGCCAAGCATGTCCCGGCCGGACAACAGATTGTGATGATTGCCCATCAACACACGCGCCGTCCCTCATGCCGGCCAACCCGGCCACCGACCTGACGCCGGGACAGACAGCCCGATCCGCTTGACCGACATCAAGGTGGGCGACCTGCATCCGTGCAAACCTCCAAGCGGATCGCCCCGCCTTCAGGACCAGCCCGACATGCCCACGCAAACCGAACCGGATCTGCCACTGGACCTCGGAGCCACCGATGAGGGCAGCCCGGCCCTCCCGACGCGCTGGCGGTTCAGGCGCCGCTATCTTCTGGTGCTACTCGTTCCCGTCATCATGTTTTCGGGGGCGATCATGGGCATGTATTTCCAGCCGCCGCTGCTGAAGGCGTTCTATGGCCTGACCGGTTTGCAGCCGGGGGGCGGGTCCGCCGCGCCGATTGCCTTGCCGCCCAATGTCGAAATGCCACCGCGCATGGCGGAAACCATGTTGCCCAGCGATGTGATCGGTCTGGCACGGCTCATGCCCAGAGGCGATGTGTCCGTGGTGGCGGCCCCCTATGGCGCGGGCGATGCGCGGATTGCCGACCTTTTCGTCTCGGTCGGCCAACGGGTAGAGAAAGGCGCGGTGTTGGCACGGCTTGACAATGCGGCCGCGCTGGAAGGCGCCGTCCTGACCGCCGAGGCAAACCTCGCCATCCGTGAAGCCACATTGATGCAGACCCGCGCCACCGTCCAATCCAGCCGCGACGAGGCGCAGGCCACGCGGGATCAGGCCATTGCGTCGGCCACCGAGGCGGCGGCTCACCTGCAACGCACCGAAAACCTGTTTCAGCGTGGCGTCGCCACCGAGGCAACGCTTGACGCGGCCCGCGCGGCCGCCGATGGCGCGCGGCTAGCGGTAACGCGCGCCGAGGCGACATTGGCGCGCTTTTCCGCCATCGGCCTTGATGACCAGCCGGACGTTGTGGTTGCCACCCGCAACGTCGCGGCGGGCAAGGCCGATCTCGCCCGCGCGCGGCTTGACTTGCAGCGCGCGGCGGTCGTCGCGCCGATTGCCGGCACGATCCTCGACATCAACGCCACGCCCGGTCAACGCCCGCCCGCCGAGGGCATCATGCAGATGGGCGATACCAGCCGCATGATGGCCGAGGTGGAAATCTGGCAGGACCGCATCGCAAGGGTCGCGGTCGGCCAGCCCGTCGAACTTGTCTCGGCCGTGCTGGTCAGGACGTTGCAGGGCAAGGTCGATTCAATCGGGCTCACCGTAGGGCGGCAGGGCCTGATCTCGGACGACGCTGCCGAAAACAAGGATGCCCGCGTGATCCGCGTGCTGGTGGCGCTGGATGCGGCCTCGTCCGACATCGCCGCGCGCTTCACCAACCTTGAGGCCATCGCCCGTATCGACACCAGCGGAACCGGGACCACACCGTGAAGCGGCTGTTACAGCGCCTTCTCGGCAGGCTGCCGATCGGCTGGCTGCAACTGACGCACAATCCGATGCGCTTTGCCGCCGCCCTGATCGGGGTCGCCTTTGCCAATGTTCTGGTCTTTGTGCAGTTGGGCATCATGACGTCGATGGGGACCGCAACGCTGCGCCCCTACACCTTCTTTGCCGCTGACGTGATGATCTCGGCTGCCGATGCGAATGCCCTGACCGATGGTGGCAACGTCGCGCGGCAGTGGCTGTTGCAGGCCCTCGCCGATCCCGACGTGGTCGATGGCATGGGGCTGTTCATCGGCAATGTGCCGTGGGATCGCGGCGATGCCGATATCAGCCTGACCACCTTTGGCGTGGATCCGGCCAAGCCGGGCCTCATGGCCCCCGGGATCGCCAGCGACCTCTCGCTGCTGGAGGTGCAGGACGCAGCCATCATCGACCGTCTCGCCCGCGGGATGAAGCGCGATGAAACGGCAGCGATCCGCCCGCAGTCGCCCTTGTCCTTTGAATCGCAGGGCCGCACATTGACGGCCTATTCCACCTTTGCCGGCGGTGGCGGGTTCGGCGGCGACGGGTATATGATGGTGTCCGACCAGACCTTCCTGTCCTTGTTCCCCGCGCGCCGGTCGACCGCGCCGGACCACATCCTGCTGCGCCTTCGCGCCGGCGCGGATGTGGCGGCTGTCGTGCCACGCCTGCGCAAGCTGGTGTCAGACCCGGCCCTTCGCATCCGCAGCTACGCCGATGCCGCGCAGCAGGAACTGACCTATCAGCAGACCAAGCGACCCACGGGCATCATCTTCGGCTTTGGTGTCCTGATCGGGGTGCTGGTCGGGCTGGTGATCGTCCATCAGGTGCTGTCGACCGACGTGGCCGACCATCTGCGCGAATACGCCACCTTCAAGGCGATGGGCTACGGCCAGCGCTTCTTCATGGGGATCGTGCTGGAAGAGGCGCTGATCCTTGGCATCCTCGGGTTTTTGCCGGGCTTTGCGGTGGGCGCCACGATCCTCACGGTGATGGGCAAGGTGACGACGCTGCCGCTGGCCGTGACACCATCAATGGGGATCACCGTGTTCACGGGAACGGTGTTCTTCTCGGCCCTTTCCGGCATTATCGCGACCCGCCGTCTTGCCGCCGCCGACCCGGCTGACCTGTTTTGAGCGTGGATATGGACACCGGACCGATCGTCGCCATTCAGGGGGTGAACCACTGGTTCGGCCAAGGCTCCGCCCGCAAGCAGGCGCTTCATGACATCAACCTGACGCTGGAGCGCGGCAGTTTCACGGTCCTGATGGGGCCATCGGGGTCGGGCAAGACCACGCTTCTCACGCTGATCGGATGCCTGCGCGCGGTGCAGGACGGCACGCTGCGCCTGATGGGTCAGGACCTGCACGGCGCGAACGACACGACCCTCATGGCGATGCGGCGCAAGCTCGGTTTCATCTTCCAGGCGCACAACCTGCATGAAAGCCTGACCGCAGAACAGAATGTCATGATGGGCGCGCAGGTCCATCCTTCCGTGACGGACGATCAGGCCGGGCGCGCCGCACGGCATCTGCTTGGATTGGTGGGATTGGCGGACCGGGTCGATTACCTTCCCGCAAACCTGTCCGGTGGCCAAAAGCAGCGCGTCGCCATCGCCCGCGCGCTGGTGGGAAACCCCGCCCTGCTGCTGGCCGACGAACCGACCGCTGCGCTCGACAAGGACAGCGCGTCGGACATGGTGGATCTTGTGCGGCGCATCGGTGCGTCACGCGGCATGACGACGCTTCTCGTCACACATGACACCCGCATCCTCGACCGAGCCGACCGCATCCTCACCCTGCAGGACGGGCGGATCGTTGCGGATCAGGCGCGAACCATCCGCTAAGCGGCCACCGGCGGTCCTTCAGCGCGCCTGCGGCTGGCTGGAGGCTAAGGTCGGGCGCGACCGCCGCCAAAGCCCCTTCAGCAGTTCCAGCACCAGCAATACCGCCAGCCCTGCCCCTGCCGTCAGAACGATGTCGTCGCCATGCAGCGGGCCGAACCGGAAGATGCGCTGCGCCACAGGCCACTGCACCACCGTCGCAAGAATCCCGCCGACAACCGCCAGAACGATCACCAGCGCGGGCTTCGGCCGGCCAAGCGCCGCGCCCAGTGACGACGTGAACGACCGGTTCACCAGAATCAGCGCGATGATGGTGATCACCAGCGTAAAGAATACCAGCGCGCGCAGCTCGTCCTCCGGCATCGCCTTCTGCGCGCCGTAGATCAGCATCCCGATCACCGCGACAAGGGCCACCACCCCTTGCGTCATGCTCCACGTCACCAGACTGGTCGAAAACAGCCGCTCGTCCGGGTGGCGGGGCGGGCGGTCCATGATGTCGTCCTCCTCGTCCTCGGCCTCGAAGACGAGGGTGCAGACCGGGTCGATCACCATTTCCAGAAAGGCAATGTGGATCGGCCCCAGAATGATCGGAAAGCCGAACAGCAGCGGCAAGATCGCCAGACCCGCGATCGGCAAGTGAACGGCAAAGACAAAGCTCACCGCCTTGCGCAGGTTGTCATAGATCCTGCGCCCAAGCCGGACGGCCCGCACGATCGAGCCGAAATCGTCCTCCAGCAGCACCAGCGCCGAGGCTTCGCGCGCCACGTCCGTGCCACGCCCGCCCATCGCGATGCCGATATGCGCGCTTTTCAACGCCGGCGCATCGTTGACGCCATCGCCGGTCATCGCCACGACCTCGTTCGCCGCCTTCAGCGCGTTCACGATGCGCAGCTTCTGCTCGGGCATGATGCGGGCAAAGATGTCACCTTCCGTCAGCCGTTGGCGCAGGGCCGCGTCATCCAGACTGTCCAGTTCCTTACCGGTCAGCGGGTTGCGGCCATCAAGGCCCGCCTCGCGCGCAATCGCCGTGGCGGTCACCGGATAATCGCCCGTGATCATCTTGACCCTGATCCCCGCGCGCCGACATTCCGCAACCGCCTGGGCGATCGACGGGCGCAGGGGGTCGGCCAGCCCGACCAACCCCAGAAACCTCAGCGGCAGGTCCTGCACACGCTCTGGCAGGTCGCCGCCCGAAAGCGTGCCGCCGGCCACGGCAAGCACGCGCAGACCACCAGCCGCCATGCTGTCCACCGCCCGCGCCATTGCCGCGCGGTCGTCCGAAGACAGGTGGCACAACTCGGCCACCGCCTCGGGGGCGCCTTTCGTGGCGACCACGCGGTCACGCACAGACCCGTTCCGCCGCCAGACCTGCGACATCGCCAGCAGATCGGTGCGCAAACCATAGGTCCGCTCCAGCGTCAGCCCCGCCGTCGGGTCCGCGGCTTTGGGCACGTCATGGAAGGCCTGCTCCATCGGGTCGAACGGCAGCGGATCAGAGGCCAGAAGGCCGGTGCCGATCACCTCGGCAAACTCCGGTCCGGGCGGTGTCGTGGCGTCCAGGGCAAGGCGCGACTGGTCGGGCAGGCGCACCTCCCGGATCGCCATGCGGTTCAGGGTCAGCGTCCCGGTCTTGTCGGTGCAAAGCACCGTCGCCGCCCCCAAAGCCTCGATCGCGGCGGCGCGGCGCGTCAGCACCCGCGCCTTCGACAGGCGCCACGCGCCTACCGCCATGAAGATGGCCAGAACAACCGGAAACTCCTCGGGCAGCATCGACATCCCGATGGCAATGCCCGCCAGAATACCGTCAAGCCAGTTGCCCTTGAAATACACGTACAGCCCGCCCACCAGCAGGCTGACCAGCCCCCCCACCACCGCAAGAAACACCACGATGCGCCGGGTTTGTGCATAAAGCCTGGGCGGTTCGGCCCTGACTGTCACCAGGGTCGTGCCGATCTTGCCGATCTCGGTCGTGGCCCCGGTCGCCGTGACCTCCGCCATGCCTTTTCCGCGCACCACAAGCGTGCCGGAAAAGACCAGCGGCTGATCATCGCCACCCGGTAAGCCCGCCGGTGCGCCCGCTCCTGCGGCTGCAACCTTGCGAACCGCGACCGCTTCACCCGTCAGCAGGGATTCGTCGGCCTGCAAATCCTGCGCCGACAAAAGCCGTGCGTCGGCCGGTATCCGGTCGCCCTCGGCCAGAACGATGATATCGCCCCGCACCACCTCGCGCCCCGCAATGCGCTGGCGCGCACCATCCCGGATGACCAGCGCACGCGGGCTGCTCAGATCGCGCAACGCCTCAAGAACGCGCTCGCTGCGCAGTTCCTGCACCAGCGTGATCACCACCGAAAGACAGGCAAAGCCGGCCAGTACGACGGCGTCTGTCGTCTCGCCCAGAACCGCATAGATCGCCCCGCTTGCCAGCAAAAGCGCAAGCATCGGCTCCCTGACCACGTCAACAAGGATACGCAGCCCGGTGCGATGATCGCCGCGCGGCAGTTCGTTCGGACCGTCCAGCGCCAGCCGCCGCTGCGCCTCGGCGCTGGCAAGGCCGGTCGGAAGCGTGTCGCCCGCGGTGTCGATGTCTTTTCTGGTCATCTGCACGCCACTGCCCGGTTCGCGCCCCTGTGCTGCGCCCTTCCGCCCGCACACCTGCTGACCTTCGCAGATCAACAGATCGCCGCCCAGCGCACAACCGCCATCGCGTCAGCCAGCCACCCGCCCCGGTCAGAACCGCTGCGGCGCCGGCGGGCGGTTGCCAAGGATGCCGTCGATCTCGGCCAGAACGTCCGGGGTCAGGTCAGCCACGCGGTCCAGGGCTGCAAGATTGTCGGTCAGTTGCGACAGCCGCGACGCCCCGAGGATCACCGTCGAAACCCTGGGGTTCGTCAGGCACCACGCCAGCGCAAGATGATGGATCGGCATTCCAAGCCGGGTTGCAACTGCCGCCAGATCGCGCACCTTGGCGATCCGCGCGCGGCCTTCGTCGCTGGTGAACTTGTCGCGCAGCCACTCATACCCCGGCAGGTTCGCACGCGCGTCCTGTGGGATGCCGTCGCTGTATTTCCCGGTCAGCAGGCCCGAAGCCAAGGGCGACCAGATCGTCGTTCCCAAACCAAAACTGTCATAAAGCGGCGCATAGTCGCCCTCGACCTTGTCGCGCTCGAAAAGGTTGTATTGCGGCTGTTCCATTGTCGGCGGCGTCAGGCCCCAGCGACCGGCCACCACATGCGCCTCGGTGATCTGCTGCGCCGACCATTCCGAGGTGCCCCAATACAGCACCTTGCCCTGCGCGATCAGGTGGTGCATCGCGCGCACCGTTTCCTCGATCGGGGTGTCCACATCGGGGCGGTGGCAGAAGTAAAGGTCAAGGTAATCCACCCGCAGCCGCTTCAAGGCCGCGTTGCAGGCATCGGTGACATGCTTGGCCGACAGCCCGCGCTGCATGGGCTTTGGCCCGCCCCAGAACACCTTCGACGACACCGCAAAACTGTCCCGGCTCCAGCCAAGCTCGTCGATCGCCTGCCCCATCACCAGTTCCGACCGGCCCTGTTCATAGCCTTCGGCGTTGTCGAAAAAGTTGATGCCGGCGTCGTAGGCCGCGGCCATCATGTCCTTGGCGGGGGCGATATCCACCTGCTTGGCAAAGGTCACCCACGACCCAAAGGAAAAGGCGCTGACCTGAAGGCCCGATTTACCCAAGCGGCGATACTGCATCTTCATCATCCTTGCTGTGCGGCTGGCGACGGCCTCCGCTGTCCGGGGCCGATCCCTGCCCATCAGATAGGGGCGCGCCCGCCAAGGCAAGCCAAGGCACCCGCAAATCGCCTTGCCCCGACGGCGCAAACCCGCCTAGCCTGCCCCGCGGACCAAAGGAGAATACCGGGGATGCAAGTGGTGTGCATCGGCGAATGCATGGTCGAATTTGCCCGCCGCGATGACGGCCTCTGGCAACAGGGCTTTGCCGGCGACAGCCTGAATGTCGCCTGGGCCCTGCGCGCGGTGCTGCCCGAAAAGGCGCAGGTCGCGTATCTGACGCGCGTTGGCACCGATGCCTTGTCGGATGCGATGGTGGCGATGCTGCACACCTCCGGCATCGCAACCGCCCACATCCAGCGCGATGCCACCCGCACCGTCGGGCTTTACACCATCCAGACCGATGCCACGGGCGAACGCAGCTTTGGCTACTGGCGCTCGGACAGCGCGGCCCGCAGGCTGGCCGACGATCACGCCATACTCACCACAGCTTTGGCACAGACCGACCTCGTCTATCTCTCGGGCATCACGCTGGCGATCCTGCCGCCCGAAGGTCGCGCACATCTGATGGCGGCCCTCGGCACCCGCGGCAACCGCCCGTTTCGCGTTGCGTTCGACCCGAACCTGCGGCCCCGCCTGTGGCAAGGCATGGACGCCGCTCGCGCCGCAATCACCGCTGCGGCCCGCGCGTCGGATATCCTCCTGCCCACCTTCGATGACGAGGCGCTGGCGTTCGGCGACGAAACCCCCGCGTCCACCCGCGACCGCTATGCCGCGCTGGGCGTTCCCGAAATAACGGTCAAGGACGGCGCGCGGCCAACTACCTGGCGCAGCACCGCTACCGATGGCACCTGCCCGGTGACGCCAGCGACGCGCGTGATCGACACCACCGGCGCGGGCGACAGCTTCAACGGCGCCTACCTTGCCGCCCGCCTGATCGGCGCCGTCATCCCCGAAGCCATCGCCCAGGCTCAGCGCGTCTCTGCCCTCGTGGTCGGCAGCCGGGGCGCTCTTCTTGCCCCCGATGCGTTGCGCGCAGCGGCTCAGCCGGCACCCCGCGCATAGCGCTCGCGCCGGCTCGCACGCTCGGCCGCCCGCGGCGTCTCCACCGGCAACAGGCGGTACTGGCAATGCGGGCCAAGGTCGGTCAGCGTGAAGTGCCCGGTCAGCCCGTCCACTGCCATGTCCAGAACCGCATCGGTTGCGGCGATCATGTCCTGCCCGCCTTCGACGTCGATGTCCAACGCCTCCACAGCACCTGTCGCGCGAAACGAAAACCGGCAGACCCCGGCCTCGACCGTCACCAGCAGCGCGCCCCAGTCCCGCGCTTCGGTCCGCTCGCTGCCGTCCCGACCGCAGGTGTCAATCCGGCGTCGCGCGCAACAGGCCAGCACCCGGTCCAGCAGTTCCACCGCCCCGTCCACCCGCAACACCGCCACCGGTGCCGCGGTGCAGTCGCGCCACCACCCGGCGCGGGACAGCAGCGGGTGGTCAAAGCGTCCGTGGTGCGCAAGCGAGGCCGCCGCCTGCGCAATCACCGTGGGATGCGGCGGATCGTGGCGCACGTCGAAGGCCCCGCTTTCATAAAACCCACGCCGCTCGCGCAGCATGGAATTCCAGTCATAGGTGCCAAACAACGACCACACCGTGACCGCGCGCAGGTCAATGCCGTCCTGCCGTGCCGCCGTCGCCGCCTGCCACGCCTCCATCAGCCAGCGCAACTGCTCCTCGCGCGTGCAGCCATTGTGAACCTCGGTCACCGCAATCGGCAGGCCATACCGCGCCTTCACCTCGCGCAGCCGCGCCAGCAATCCGACCTCGCCGCCGAGATCAGGCACACGAACCGCCGCCACATCGACATAGGCCTGCCGCCCGTTGCCGCCCACCGGCTCGTACGGATACCGCTCCAGCCGCTCATCAAGAAACCGGTCGCTGGTCAGATACTGGTCGATCCCGATGATATCAGGCGGACAGGGCGCAGCGGCCAGCGCCGCCAGCGTATCAACCGCAACCCCGGCATCGGTCAGTTCGGTCCAGAAGCGATGCCCCTCTCCGACCCGGCCGCACAAAAGGTCAAACCCCAGAAACCGCCGCTCGTTTTCATAGGCTGCCTGATCCGCAAGCGCTTCGGTCGCAAACACCCGACCCACGTCCTCGGTCTGGATCAGCATCGCGTCGGGCCGCAGACACCGGATGCGGCGCATCACCTCGGCGGTTGCTGTCGCATACCCGGCGACATGGCGCAGGAAGGTCGGCGTGTCGCGGGTGTGCGGCTCCCATTGCCCGTAAAGGCAGGCGATGCGCGCGGTCGTGACCGGCTCGTTGATCGGGGTGAAGTGGCGCAAGGACGGAAAGCGGCGCACCACCGCCAAGGCAAAATCGGCCAGCCGCGGGGCAAACCCCGGATCGGTGGGCAACAGGCCACCCGGCCCCGACCCATGATGCAGAAAGCCCACGATCGGCGTGATCCCCAACGCCTCCAGCCGCGCCAGCCGTCGCGCATGATCGGCAAGCGTCGGCCCATCCCCCTCGGCATGGGCCCACAGCAGCGGGTAACGGAGGGTGCGGATGCCCAGGCCCGCGATCCGGTCAAGATCGTCGTCGCGGGTCAGATGCCCGGTTTGCTGCAACTGGTCGCGGATCTTGCCCTCAATCGTGACATGGCTGCATTCCAGCCCGCCCCACAGCTCCAACGGGCGCTGCGCATCGCGCAACCCGCCGTGGGGCAGATGGGGTCTTGGCTCAAGGCGAACGATCTTTCCTTTGGCATCCGGCACACTCACATTCCTTCCAGACGAACAGCACCGGGCCGTCAACCGCCCGGGCCGCCGACAGTTCCGGTTTTCTGGCCATCACCCTTGCTGGCACAGCGAGCCTTGGCTTGGTCAGGCAGCAATCGGCACGATCAGCTCAGGCCCCGCCGCACGATTGGAATTGACCGCAGACGACACTCGGACAGGCCGCGTCAGCGCACCCTCGGGTGCGGCCTTCATCAAGACCGCCGCACCATGCCCGGCCTCGCCCAGCCACAGCGGCCAGTCCGCCCGTTCCAGCACCACCGGCTCGCGGTGGTGCAGCCCGGCCATCACCGGCCCTGCATCCGTCGACACGATGGCCACGGTGTCGATGTCATGCCAGCGCTGCCAGACCCCGGCCAAGGCCATCGGCAACCCATCCGCCCGGGTGAAATACCACGGCAGCTTTTCGCCCTTCTCGCCGGTGCTCCATTCGTAAAACCCGCTGGCCGGCACGATGCAGCGCCGCGACCGCACCGCCTCGCGGAAGGCGGGCTTCGTCGCCACCGTGTCGGCCCGCGCGTTGATGATCAAAGGCCCGTCATTCGTCGCCTTGTACCACGACGGCACGAACCCCCAGCGCATCGCCCTCAGCCGCCGCACCCCGCCTTCCGACGTGACGACAGCTACCGGATTCGTCGGACACACGTTGAAATTCGGCACCAATGGCAGGTCATTGCCCGGCACAGCGCCAAACAGCGCCGCCAGCGCCTCGTTCGGATGGGTGATGGTGAAACGGCCGCACATCCGCGAAAGATAGGCCCGGCGCGCCCGCGCGCCAAGCCCGTCTCCCTCACTGACCGAGGATCTTGATCCGCCCCTCGACGCCCGCCTTCACCGTGCCAAGCTTTTCGACATAGGCCATCACGTCATTGGCCACCAACCGGCTGGTCGACCCTTCGGTCAACACCCGCCCGCCGCCCAGCGCGTCATAGCCGTCGCCGCCGCCGATGATGTAGTCGTTGACCGCCACCTTGTAGACCTTGTCGGCCTCCAGCGGTGCGCCGCCCACCATCACCTCCGACACCCGCGATCCCGGTTCCGCCGTGGGGTCGATGGTGTAGCTCACGCCCGACACCTGTGCGAACCGCCCAGCGCCCTTTTCCACCTGGCTCGCCCCGTTCTCCAGCGCCAGCAGCACCTGGCTACCCGGCAACTCCGTCACCACCGTCACGTTGCCGAACGGCAGTTCCGTCAGGATGTCGCGCCGCGTCAGTTTGCGCCCCGCCTCATAGGTCGTGTCGCCCCGGATGCCGCCGCCGTTCATGATGGCGATATCGGCCCCCGTCGCATCACGCATCGCATCGGCAATCAGGTTGCCCATCGTCGCCTCGGCAGACCGCACCACATTGCGCCGGCTGTCCAGGGGTGCCTCCAGCGTGCCGATCTCGACGTTCAGCGTCTCGTCCATCTTGGCGCGGAAACTGTCAGCCAGTGCGGCAGATGCCGGGTCCGGCGTCACGTTGGCCGTGTCGATGAACCGGAAGGCCGGTGTCCAGCTGATCGTGCGCTTGCCGTCCTTTTCGCCGACCTCGACCGTCAGGTCGATGGGCGTCAGCAACTGCGCGTCCACGCTGGTTTCCACATAGGCCGTCACCCCGTCATAGGCCGTCGCATAGGTGTGATCGTCGCCCGACAGGATCACGTCGAACGCGCGGCTCGCCATCAGCGCGCGGTCGTTCTCCATGTTGGTCTGCACCACGCCCACCACAATATCCGCCCCAGCCTCGCGCGCGGCCTTTGCCGCCTCGATCCCGGTATCGACCGTGGGCAGAAACGTCAGGCTGCCCGTGGAACTCACCTCCGGCGAAGTGTCCTGCGCCACCGGGATCAGCGCCACCTTCAGCCCGCCCACCTCCTTCACCGTCACCCCGCCCAACCCCTCGATCGGGCTGCCATCGGCATTGGTGATGTTGATCGCGGCCCAGGGGTATTTCGACGCCTTCATCTTCTCGATGAAGTTCTCCGGCCCGAAGTCGAACTCATGGTTCCCCGGCACGGCCAGGTCAAACGGCACCAGATTGGTGAAATCAATGGTGTTCTGCCCCATGTCAAAGCCGGAAATCAGCGACGGCGACAGCATGTCCCCATTGAACAGGTAAAGCGTGTTGGGGTTCGCCGCGCGTTCGGCCAATGCCACCGCGTTCAGCCGGGCAAAGCCGCCGCGCCCGTCCTCCTCCTCGAAGTTATAGACGTCGCCCACGCCCAAAAGCGTCAGTTTCACCGTCTCGGCCGCAAGCGGAGCGGCAAGCGCCAAAAGCCCGGCCGAGGCCAGCAGGCCGCGCGTCACAGATTTTCGGAAATGTTGCATCGCGATTCTCCTTCTGGATGAAGTCGTTGCCAAGCCGACAGTCTGCGCCCCGACCTCCGGTCCTGTCAAACCTGCCCCTCAGGCATGACGCGGCAATGACACACGCCATTGACCCGCGCCCGCCTTCACGGCAAAGACACGCCCATGCTCATCTACAAGATCTTCCGCCGCCCCGAATGGGATGCCTTCCGTGCCGCCGGGGAAACCCACGGCGCGCCGATCGACCTGACCGATGGCTACATTCACATCTCCACCGCCGCCCAGGTCGCCGAAACCGCCGCGAAACACTTCGCCGCCGAAAGCGACCTCGTCCTCGTGGCGCTCGACAGCAGCGCCCTCGGTCCGGCGCTGAAATGGGAACCCTCGCGCGGCGGAGCACTTTTCCCCCACCTCTACCGTCCGCTCACCCTGACGGACGTGGTCTGGGACAAATCGCTCCCCCTCGGCGCCACCGGCCACATCTTCCCCGAGGGCGTCTGGTGAACGTGATCGAGCGCGCGGGCCTCGCGCTTCTCCACCGCGTCGATCCCGAACGTGCCCATGCCCTGTCGCTTCTGGCGCTGCAAACGGGCCTCGCGCCCCTGCCGGGCCCTGTCACCTCACCCCGCCTTGCCATCACGTTGGCGGGCCTGCCGCTTCTGAACCCGGTCGGCCTTGCCGCCGGCTACGACAAGAACGCCACCGCCGTGGCCCCCCTGTCGCGCGCGGGCTTCGGCTTCATCGAGGTTGGCGCCGCCACCCCCCTGCCCCAGCCCGGCAACCCCAGACCCCGCCTCTTCCGCCTCACCGAAGACCGCGCCGCGGTCAACCGCTTCGGCTTCAACAACGACGGAATGACGGCGATCGGCGCCCGCCTCGCCCAGCGCCGCCGCGGCCCGGTCCCGGTCGGCCTCAACCTTGGTGCCAACAAGACCTCCGACAACCGCGCCGCCGATTTCGCGCGCGTGCTGGCCCACTGCGGACCGCATGTCGATTTCGCCACCGTCAACGTCTCGTCCCCAAACACCGAACGCCTGCGCGACCTGCAAGGCCCCGCCGCGCTCGCCGCTCTCCTCGAAGGCGTGATGGCGGCGCGCGCCGCCCTCGTGACCCCGATCCCGGTGTTCCTGAAAATCGCCCCCGACCTCACCGACGACGACCTCGCCCAGATCGTGGAGGTCGCCCTTGCCGCAGGCCTCGCCGGCATCATCGCCACCAACACCACGCTGAACCGCGACGGCCTCCAAAGCCCGCACCGGGCCGAGGCTGGCGGCCTCTCCGGCGCTCCCCTCTTCGAACGCTCCACCCGCGTGCTGGCGCGCCTGTCACAACTGACCGATGGGAAACTGCCGCTGATCGGTGTCGGCGGCATCTCCACGCCCGAACAGGCCTATGCCAAGATCACCGCCGGCGCCTCCGCCGTGCAGCTCTACACAACGATGGTCTACCAAGGCCTCTCGGTCGCCGCTCAGATCGCCCGCGGCCTCGACCAGTGCCTCGCCCGCGACGGCCACGCCACCGCCGCCGCCGCTATCGGCACCAATCGCGCCGCCTGGCTCTAGGCGTCAGAACGCCTTGAACGTCATCGTCGTAAGCGTCCGCACCATGTCCGGAATGTCGAACAACCGTGACGACAGGTAATGCCCGGTATCCTCGCCGTCCGGAATATAGACCTTGGCAATCAGATCATACTCGCCACTCGTCGAATACAATTCGCTCACCACCTCGCGGTCCCAGATTGCGTTCGCAACCTCATAGGTCTTGCCCGGCGTGCAGCGAAACTGAACGAACACCAAAGCCATCAAAGCCTCCCTCAATCCCCGCCGACCCTAGCCGACCCCCCCGCCAATTTGAATCAAATTTGGCTTCCTCTTTGTGAAAATATCCCACGGGGAGCGCGAGGGGTGTGAAACCCCTCGCTTTTCAGGGCGGAGCGCGAGGGGTGTGAAACCCCTCGCTTTTCAGGGCGGAGCGCGAGGGGTGTGAAACCCCTCGCTCGGCCGCCGGTCATTCCGCGCTGTCCTCCAAGGCCAGCGGCGCGGGCTCCCGCCGCAGATCGTCAATCGTCAACGGCGCCAGGGGCCGCGCCAGCCGGTTGCGCACCACCCAGAAAAGCCGCGTCTGCGCCCGGGTGATCGCCACATAGGCCAGCCGTTTCCACAGCGGCACCCCGGCTTCCGACCGCCCCGACTGCGCGGCGGCATACAAGTCCGGCGCAAACACTTGCACCGCGTCCCACTGGCTGCCTTGCGCCTTGTGGATCGTCACCGCCGCCCCGTGCAGGAACGCGGCCCCCATCCGGGCCGCATGCGGGATGAACGGCTCCTCCTCGTCCGGCTTTTCGATCTTGATGATGGATGCGGCCGAAATCTGCGGCTCCTCGGCCCCCACCACATGCAGCTTGGCAAAGCCCTCGCGGTTGCCAGTCCCAAGATAGATCACCTGCGCGCCCTTGATCAGCCCCCGCGCCTCAAGGTCGATCCGCTTCTTTCTATGCTTCAACGGAAGTTCGATCCCGTCGCAAATCAGCGGCTCGCCCGGCAAAAGCTCATCCTCCGGCGCGCCATACGCCGACCGGAACGCCTGGATCAGCCGCACCCGCGTCGCGTTGCGCCACACCAGCACCGGGCTGCGCGCCATCAGCCCCGCATCCACCCGTTCGGCCCAGACCACCCGGTCATCTGCCCGCGCCCGCGCCTCGACCATCCGCTCGAACTCCTCGAACCCCAGCCGCTCGTCGCCCAAGGCATGGGCCAGGTCCAGGATCGGGTTGTCCTCCGCCTGCCGATGAATCCGGCTCAGCACCAGCTTGCGGCTGTCGCCCAGCTTGTCGAACACCATTTCGCCCGACGCGCCCACCGGGGCCAGCTGCGCGGGGTCGCCAAACAGCACCAGTGTCGGAAAGATCTCGCGCAGGTCGGCCAGCGCGCGGTCGTCCAGCATCGAGGATTCGTCGACGAACCCCACGTCCAGCGGCTCCTCGCGCCGCTTCCAGCCCTTGATGAAATCGCTGCCCTTCAACCCCGCCGCCGCCAGCGCGCCCGGTATCGACGCGACCGTCTGGTAGAACGCATGCGCCCGGTCCAGCGCCAGATCGGTCAGCCCCTCGACCACCGGGCGCGGCCCGTTTCCGGCCAGCCACTCGGCGATCTTTTCATACTGCGGGTCATAGACCGGCGTATAAAGGATGCGGTGGATCGTCGTCGCCGGCACGCCGCGCAACCGCAGCACGCTTGCCGCCTTGTTGGTCGGCGCCAATATCGCCAGCGTGCGGCGATCCTTCCGCCGCCGCCCCTCGTAATCGCCCGAAACGATCTCCACCCCTGCGGCCTTCAAACTGCGGTAAAGCGCGGCCAACAGCATCGTCTTGCCCGACCCGGCCTTGCCCACCACCGCCAGCACCGAAGGCTTGCCCTCCGCCAGCGGCGTCAGCACACCCTCGGTCACGTCGATGCCATTCGCCGCCAGCGCCGCCGCAAGCCGGTCGAACGCTTCGGCCTGATCGTCGGAAAAGGTAAGGGCGGGGGTCTGCATGGCGGCGACCATACCCGCCTTCAAAACCGGGCGCGAGGCTATTGCGTCGGTTCCGCCGGCCCGTTTTCGCTGCCGCCACCCTGATCCGGATCAGACACTTGCGCCGCAATCTCGGCCCGCGCCACCACAAGCGCCTCGTCTGCCTTCGCCGCAAGTGCGGGCAGATTGTTCACTGCAGCATAAGCCTTGAGATCTGACAACACGTCATAGATCCAGTCGTGGCGCATGAGGCCCCCGGAAACGATTCAACTGCACATTGCAAAGCCACCGCCATCCTGCCGACAGCCTGACTCTCACGGTCAACAGTCGTTGATGCGGTCAGCAGGGCAAGCCAGAAAATCGCCGCAGGACGGGTTCTGCACGGTAAATCATGGTTAACACTTCTGGGCCGACAGCCTCAGCGTGTTACAGGTGCATCGCCTTCGACCACCGGACGAAATGGCCCGCCCGCCTGCCTCGGTCCGGCGCGCGCGGCTCGCCGGACACCGCCCGCCCGTCACGCCGGGCGGCTCGCCTCCAGCGTGTCCTCAAAGGTCCGCAGGCCGGTGCGCGGCGCCTGCACCAGCACCGCCATGTTGCCTGGCTTGTGCTGGTTCTTCCACATCAGCGTATGCGCCTTCGGGATCTCCGCCCAAGGAAACACCTCCGACATGCAGGGGTCCAGCCGCCGCTCCACCATCAGCTTGTTGGCCGCCGCCGCCTGTTTCAGATGCGCAAAGTGGCTGCCCTGCAACCGCTTCTGATGCATCCACATGTAGCGCACGTCAAAGGTGCAGTTGAACCCGGTGGTGCCGGCGCAGATCACCACCATCCCGCCCTTTTTCACCACCAAGGATGAGACCGGAAACGTCGCCTCGCCGGGATGCTCGAACACCATGTCGACGTTCACGCCCTTGCCGGTGATGTCCCAGATCGCCTTGCCGAACCGCCGCGCCTCTTTCAGCCAGACGTTATACTCCTCGCTGCCAACCTTCGGCAGTTGCCCCCAGCACTTGAAGTCGCCCCGGTTGATCACGCCCTTCGCGCCAAGGCTCATCACGAAGTCACGCTTGCTCTCGTCGCTGATCACGCCGATCGCATTGGCCCCCGCCGTGTTGATCAACTGGATCGCATACGACCCAAGGCCGCCTGACGCGCCCCAGACCAGCACGTTCTGCCCAGGCTTCAGGTCATGCGGCTCATGGCCAAACAACATCCGGTAGGCCGTCGCCAGCGTCAGCGTGTAGCACGCACTTTCCTCCCAGGTCAGGTGCTTTGGCCGAGGCATCAACTGCTGCGCCTGCACGCGCGTGAACTGCGCGAAAGACCCGTCATGCGTCTCGTAGCCCCAGATCCGCTGGCTGGGGGAAAACATCGGGTCGCCGCCGTTGCACTCCTCGTCGTCGCCATCGTCCTGATTGCAGTGGACAACGACCTCGTCGCCCACCTTCCAGCGTTTCACCTTGTCGCCCACCGCCCAGACAATCCCCGCCGCGTCCGAGCCGAGAACGGCATACGGCGCCTTGTGGCCATCAAACACGCTGATCGGCTCGCCCAGCGCCGCCCAGACGCCGTTATAATTGACCCCCGCCGCCATCACCATCACCAGCACCTCGTTGCTGTCGATGGCCCAGGTGTCCACGACCTCCACCTGAAACGCGGTCTCCGGCGGCCCGTGGCGTTCACGCCGGATCGTCCAGGCATACATCTGGCTTGGCACATGGCCCAGAGGCGGCATCTCGCCAAGCTCGTACAGGTCTTTCCGCGGTGCGTCATGAACCGGGGGTGCCGATTGCGTATCCAAAGCCAACAGAGCCTCCGTCAGGAATGCCGCGCCGCAGAATCGGCGCCATTTCCCAAGAATAGCGACCGATCACGCAACTTTGCAACCAATTATGTTACTATTTTGTAATTTTATGTCTGCCGCGCTGCGGCGCAGGTCAGACGGCCGGCACCGAGGACGCGTAGAATGCCAACAGCGCTTCCTGCCCCGGCACCGGTTTCATCGCCTCGTTCACCACGCCCCGCGCGATCAACGGCGTCAGCCCCTCCGCCATCACCGCCTCGATCCCCTGCGGCGGCAGTTTCAGCACCGCGCCCGCCGCCTCCAGCCGCGCGATCAGCCCCAGAACCCGCGTGCGCAGCTCGTCGCGCGACGCAGGCCCCTCCGCCAGCGCCCGTGCCACCAGCGGCACCGACACCACCGGCACCACCTGCGCGATCGCCACCATCAGCCGCTCGCCCAAGGCCTCGACGTCGCCGCCCTCCGCCAAAAACCGCCGCAACGACACCGGCGCGCCAAAGGCCGCAGCCGCCGTGCCGAACCCCCTGAACCGCCCGCGCATCCGCTTCCACATCAGCCGCACGGCATGCCACGCCACCCGCAGCGGCCGCACCCGGAACCGCCGCCCGCCCTCCGCCGCCGCCGCAACCAGCACCCGGTCCTCCAGCACCCGGTCATAGGCAAGGCCCACCGGCACGAACACGACGTCCCGCCCCCCCGGATCGAACCCCTCGACGATATAGCTCAACAGCCCCATCTTCGCCGGCCCCACCCGCCCATCAAGGCTGAGCCCGCCTTCCGGAAAGATCGCCTGCGTGGTGCCCTCCGCCGTCGCCATCTGCACATAGCGCGCCAGCACGCGGCGATACAAAGCGTTGCGGCTGCCACGGCGGATGAAATAGGCCCCCATCGCCCGGATCATGGCGCTCAAGGGCCAGACCCGCGCCCATTCGCCCACCGCATAGGAAATCGCCGCCCGGTCCGCCACCAACCACGTCACCAGCACATAATCCACGTTCGACCGGTGGTTCATCACAAAGATCACCGTGGCCTTCGGATCGACATGCGCCAACTCCTTGTCCACCTTGCCGACCCGCACCCGGAACAACAGCCGGCTCAGCCACTTCGCCGCTCGCGTCGCAAACCCGAAGTAAAGCGTGGCGGAAAACCCCGGCACGATCTCGCGCGCATAGGTCCGCGCCTCCTCGAACGCGACCGACCCCGGAACCCCGGTCTCGGCGGCATGGGCCATCGCGGCCTCCACCACCTTCGGGTCATAGGCCAGCCGCGCCACCATGTCCGCCCGCCGCGCCAGCTTGAACAGATCCACTTTCCGGTCCAGCCGCGCATTCAGCCGCGACAGGGCCCGCTCCGCCCGCCGCCGAAAGAACCACCGCACCGAGGGAAACAGGAAATGCGTCGCAAAACTCACCGTGGCAAAGCCAAGGATCAGGATCAAAAGCCAGACAGGAACCGCCACCGTGCCGAACATCGCCAGACCCTATCCGATCTCGTCAAACCGACAACGGCCTTTCATCTGTCCGCAAATATCCCGGGGGCGCGGGGGCTGGCCCCCGCTCCGCCATCGCCGCAGCGCAGCGATTGACACGCGCATGAAATGTCCCGTATCCATCCCTTGACGCAATAAAATTACCCAGTCAACTCATGAGGCCGCGATGACCAACGCCAAATCCAAAGAGGGGCCCTGGCTCTTCCGCACCTATGCCGGCCATTCGACCGCCGCCGCCTCGAACGCGCTCTACCGCACCAACCTCGCCAAGGGGCAGACCGGCCTTTCCGTGGCCTTCGACCTGCCCACCCAGACCGGCTACGACAGCGACCACGAACTGGCCCGTGGCGAGGTCGGCAAGGTCGGCGTTCCCATAGCCCACCTTGGCGACATGCGCACCCTGTTCCAGGGTATCCCGCTCGACCAGATGAACACCTCGATGACGATCAACGCCACCGCCCCCTGGCTTCTGGCGCTCTACATCGCGGTGGCCGTGGAACAGGGGGCCGATGTCTCCGCCCTGCAAGGCACCGTCCAGAACGACATCATCAAGGAATACCTCTCGCGCGGCACCTACATCTGTCCGCCCGCGCCATCGCTTCGCATGATCACCGATGTCGCCGCCTACACTGCCCGGCACCTGCCGAAGTGGAACCCGATGAACGTCTGCAGCTACCACCTGCAAGAGGCCGGGGCGACGCCCGAACAGGAATTGGCCTTCGCGCTGGCCACCGCCTGCGCCGTGCTGGACGATCTCAAGGGCAAGGTCTCGCCCTCCGATTTCCCGATGCTTGCCGGGCGCATCTCGTTCTTCGTCAACGCGGGGATCCGTTTTGTCACCGAACTGTGCAAGATGCGCGCCTTCACCGAATTGTGGGACGAACTTCTCGCCACCCGCTACGGCATCGCAGATGCGAAATTCCGCCGCTTCCGCTACGGCGTGCAAGTGAATTCGCTCGGCCTCACCGAACAGCAGCCGGAAAACAACGTCACCCGAATCCTTCTCGAAATGCTGGCCGTCACGCTCTCCAAAAACGCCCGCGCCCGCGCCGTGCAACTGCCCGCGTGGAACGAGGCCTTGGGCCTGCCGCGCCCGTGGGACCAGCAATGGTCGCTCCGGATGCAGCAGATCCTCGCCTACGAAACCGACATCCTCGAATACGACGACCTCTTCGACGGCAACCCCGCCATCGACCGAAAGGTGGCCAGCCTCAAGAACGGCGCGCGCGACGAACTTGCCCGGATCGACGCGATGGGCGGTGCCGTCGCCGCCATCGACCACATGAAATCCCGTCTGGTCGAGGCCAACGCCGACCGCATCGCGCGCATCGAATCCGGCGAAACCATCGTCGTCGGCGTCAACCGCTTCACCACCACCGAACCCTCGCCCCTGACCACCGGCGACGACCTCATCATGCAGGCCGACCCAAAGGCCGAGGCCGACCAGATCGCACGCCTCCAAGCATGGCGAGGGGCCCGCGACAGCGCCGCCGTGTCAAACGCGCTCACCGCCCTGCGCCAGGCCGCAGCGACCGCGCAAAACATCATGCCCGCCTCCATCGCCGCCGCAAAAGCCGGCGTGACCACCGGCGAATGGGCCGCCGTGATCCGCCACGCCTTCGGTGAATACCGCGCGCCCACCGGCGTCTCCCGCTCCCCCTCGAACCGCACCGAAGGATTGCAGCCGATCCGCGACGCCGTCGCCACCGTGTCGGCGAAACTCGGCCGCCAATTGTCGTTCCTCATGGGCAAGCCCGGCCTCGACGGCCATTCGAACGGCGCCGAACAAATCGCCGCCCGCGCCCGCGACTGCGGCATGGCGATCCACTACGCCGGCATCCGCCTCACGCCCGGCGAAATCGTCGCCGCCGCCGAGGCTGAACACCCCCACGTCATCGGCCTTTCCATCCTGTCGGGCAGCCACCTGCCGCTCGTCACCGAAACTCTGCACCAGCTTCGCGCCGCCGGTCTCGGCCACATCCCCCTCGTCGTCGGCGGCATCATCCCCGACGAAGACGCCACCGCCCTTCGCGCGCTTGGCGTCGCACAGGTCTACACGCCCAAGGATTTCCAGCTGAACCGCATCATGCTCGACATCGTCGCCCTCGCTGATCCCACCGCCGTCGCGGCAGAGTAAACTTTCCCGCCCTGACGCGCGACACTCCCGCCCCACGCACCTGTCCCGGCTTACCTTCCTGCGGCCAGTGCGCCGACACCGTCGTGCCGCCCCGCACCAAGACCGCCTGACCCCTCACCATCCGCCCGTTTTCAATCTTGCCCGCCTTTGCGGGACGGCCCATTAGTGGTGCCTGGGTCTGGCATCCTGCCATACGCGTGCCATACACCAGCCAGACGCTAGGCAGACGAGAAAAACAACGGAAAATCAGGCAATTAACCCTGATACCGGCAGAGAGGGAAGAATGACCGTCCACATCGGCGCCAAACCCGGCGAGATCGCCGAAACCGTCCTCATGCCCGGCGACCCCTACCGCGCCCGATGGGCCGCGCAGACCTTTCTCAAGGACGCGGTGCTGGTGAACGAGGTGCGGGGGATGCTTGGCTATACCGGCACCTGGAACGGCCACCGCGTCACCATCCACGGCTCGGGCATGGGGATGCCGTCGCTGTCGATCTACGCCAACGAACTCATTCGCGACTACGGCGCCAAGACCTTGATCCGCATAGGATCTGCGGGGGCCCTGCCCGCCCACGTCAAGGTCCGCGACATCATTCTTGCGCAAACCTGTTCCACCATCGGCTCACCCTCCCGCACCATCTTCAAGGAACTGAACTTCGCCCCCTGCGCCGATTTCGGACTGCTGCGCGCCGCCTACAACGCTGCGCGCGACAACGGCACCACCACCCACGTCGGCGGCATCTACTCCTCCGACACCTTCTACGACGAACGCCCCGACCTCTGGCAGGAACTCACCCGCCACGGCTGTCTCGGCGTCGAGATGGAGGCGGCCGAGCTTTACATGATCGCCGCCCGCCACCACGTCCGTGCCCTCGCCATCCTCACCGTGTCCGACCACATCGCAACCGGCGAAGCCCTACCCTCGGACCAGCGCGAACGATCCTTCGGCGCGATGGTCGAGATTGCGCTGAAAGCCGCCTTCACCTGACAGGTCGGTTGGTTCTGGCGGCCAAACGGCCTATATCGGTTGGGTCCCTAACCGATTGGTCCTATTATGAAAGCTGCCCGCATCCACGCCTATGGCGCGTCCTCCGAGATTCGCATTGAAGACGCGCCTCTGCCCGCCCTGAACGATGACGACGTGCTAATCCGCGTCGTTGCCACTTCGGTAAACCCGGTCGACTGGAAGATCCGCAAGGGCTACCTCAAGGCCTTCATTCCCTACGAAATGCCGCTCATCATGGGTTGGGATGTCTCTGGCGTGGTTGAAAAAACCGGCCCCGCCGTGACCCGATTCAAACCCGGCGACGCCGTCTATTCCCGCCCCGACATCGCCCGCAACGGTGCCTACGCCGAATACGTCGCGGTCCGCGAAACCGAGGTCGCCCACAAGCCCACAACCATCAGCCACGTCGAGGCCGCCAGCCTCCCCCTCGTCTCGATCACCGCATGGGAGGCGCTCTTCACCACCGCCAACCTCACCCCCGGCCAGCGCGTCCTGATCCACGCAGGCGCCGGCGGCGTCGGCTCCATCGCCGTGCAACTTGCCCACGCCAAGGGCGCTCACGTCACAGCGACTGCCTCGGCAGCCAAGGTCGATCTCGTCCGCTCGCTCGGCGCGGATGAAGTGATCGACTACAAGTCGCAGGATTTTGCCAACGTTGCCAGGGATATGGATGTCGTGTTCGACACCATCGGCGGCGAGGTTCAGGAAAAATCCTGGGGCGTTCTGAAGCCTGGCGGGATGCTGGTCTCAATCACCGACCGCCCTTCCGAAGACCGCGCCAAGGCGATGGGCAAACGCGCCGCCTACGTCTTTATCGGCCCGAACGCCGCGATCCTGAAAGAGCTCGGCCAGATGGTCGACCTTGGCCAGGTCCGCCCGCTCATTGCCGCCGAATTCGGCCTGGACGACACCGCCAAGGCACAAGACCTCAGCGAAACCGGCCGTGCCACCGGCAAGATCGTGATCTACGCCGGCCACCCCTGACCTGCCAGAAACGCCGCCACCCGCTGCACCGCAGACCCCGGTCGCAGCGGGCGGGCCGACCATAACCGCAAGCCCTGCGCCAGCGTCACGCGCGTTCCAAACGGTGCCACCAGCGCTCCCCGCGCCATGTGCCCCGCCACCAGCGCTTCATGCCCCATCAGCACTCCCGCGCCCCCCGCCGCCTCCTCCACCGCCAGCGCATACAGCGAAAATACCGGCCCGCGCGGCGCGAACCGCTGCCCCGGCATCGCCTCGGCTGCCCAAACCGCCCAATCCTCGGCCCAGCTCGCGTCCTGCAGACACGCCACCCCCGCAAGATCCTCCGGCCCCCGCAAACGCGCAGCAAGCCCCGGACTGCACACGGGAAAAATCACTTCCGGCGCTACCAACATGCCGCTTGTGCCCGGAAACAGACTCAGATCGTAGGGCGCTCGCTTCAGGTTCGGCGGGGCTTCCATTGCTGTGATCGAGACCGCGATCTCCGGCGCCGTCGCCCGCAAGTCTGGCAAGCGTGGCGACAGCCACAGCTGCGCAATCGCCGGCAGCGTGGCGATGTGCACCGTCTCCGGCGCGGCCTCGGCGCGCAGCACCTGCACCGCGCCCGCCATCGCATCGAACGCAGCCACGAACCCCGGCAGGGCCCGCGCACCCACCGCCGTCAGCCGCACCCCCCGTGCCGTCCGCTCGAACAAGGCCGCCCCC
The DNA here is from genome assembly GCA_963822435.1 of uncultured Alphaproteobacteria bacterium. Taxonomy (GTDB): domain Bacteria; phylum Pseudomonadota; class Alphaproteobacteria; order Rhodobacterales; family Rhodobacteraceae; genus JAUYQR01. The sequence continues at coordinate 187,395 of CAWGHN010000002.1, read as the reverse complement.
AACGCCGCCTCCAGCCCTTTCACCTGCGCCGTCACCGCCCCCGGTGTCACCCCCAACTCCACCGCCGCCGCCGCAAAGCTTTCCAGCCGCGCCGCCGCCTCAAAGGCCCGCAGCGCGCCTAACGGCAGATCCTTTGGGCGGGGTGGGACGACAGCCAATTCAGCCTCATTTTTTCTAACCCTAGCTTTCCGCAAAACTCATTTGCGGACAACCCCTCCCGCATGTCTCTTGCACCAAAGCACAGGAGAACATGATGCCCCACCTCGCCCCCCGTCCCTGGGTTCCCGCCCCGTGTGAAACCTTGATCCAGCGCGTCGCCAACGAGACATCTGCCCCGACCCCAACCGTGGCCGCAAGGATCGAAACCCTGATCGAGACGAACCTGCAGATCCACGACCGTGACTGCTTCAACCTCAACCCCGCCACCAACGTGATGAACCCCCGCGCCGAAGCCGCCCTCGCCCGCGGCCTGGGCAGCCGCCCCTCGCTGGGCTACCCCGGCGACAAATACGAAATGGGGCTGGAGGCGATCGAAGAGATCGAGGTGATTACCGCCGAACTTGCCGCGGAGATCTTCCACGCGAAATATGCCGAAATCCGCGTCGGTTCGGGTGCCTTGGCCAACCTCTACGGTTTCATGGCCCTCACCAAACCCGGCGACGCGATCATTGCCCCGCCCCCGTCGGTCGGCGGCCACGTCACCCACCATGCCGCAGGATGCGCCGGGCTTTACGGCCTCGTGACCCACCCCGCTCCAGTGGATGCCGACGGCTATACCCTTGATCTTGCAGCGCTCCGTACCCTGGCCCACAGCGTGAAACCAAAGCTCATCACCATCGGCGGCAGCCTCAACCTGTTCCCCCATCCCGTCGCAGACGTGCGCGCCATCGCGGATGAAGTCGGCGCCCATGTCCTCTTCGACGCCGCCCACCAGTGTGGCATGATCGCGGGCGGCGTCTTCCCTGATCCCCTCACCATGGGCGCGCACCTCATCACGATGTGCACCTACAAATCCCTCGGCGGCCCCGCCGGCGGCCTGATCGTCACCAACGAGGCCAGCATCGCCGAACGGCTCGACGCCATCGCCTACCCCGGCATGACCGCGAACTTCGACGCCGGCAAATCGGCCGCCCTCGCCCTGACGCTCCTTGACTGGCGCGATCACGGTCGCGCCTACGCCGAAGCGATGGCAACGCTCGCCCGCGCCCTTGCCCAGGCACTCACCGCCCTCGGCCTTCCCGTCTTTGCCGCCGAAAGGGGTGCCACCCAATCCCACCAGTTCGCCATCGAGGCTGCGGCCTTCGGCGGCGGCCAAACCGCCTCCAAGACCCTGCGCCGCGCCGGCTTCCTCGCCTGCGGCATCGGCCTGCCGATCGCCGAGGTGGCGGGCGACCTCAACGGCCTGCGCATCGGCACGCCCGAACTTGTTCGGCGCGGCGTTACCCCCGCCGACGCGCCCGCCCTTGCCGCGCTTATTGCCGAAGGCCTGCGCTCCAACGCGCCAGACACTGTTGCCCCTCGCACCGCCGCGCTCCGCGCTCACTTCCAAGGGATGCATTACATCACCCCTTGACCTCCCCCCCGCCACGGCTTCACCTGCCCGCCAAACGACAAGGAGCCGTCATGCAGCAACGTCAACTCGGGGCGAACGGTCCGATGGTTTCGGCCATCGGGCTTGGCTGCCTCTCCTTCGGCGGCCTCTTCGGTGCCACTACGGATGATGAAAGCCTGCGCTGCCTTGATGCTGCCTGGGATCACGGCATCACGTTCCTCGACACCGCCAACATCTACGGCGCGGGCCGGTCGGAAACCGTGGTGGGCGAATGGCTCCGCACGCGCAAGCACCGCCCGGTCCTCGCCACAAAGGCGTCGATCGTTCCCGGCCCGTCGCGCCGGATCGACAATTCCGCCCCCTACCTGCGCGCGGAACTCGAAGGGTCTCTGAAACGCCTCGGCACCGATCACGTCGATCTGTTCTACATCCACCGCCACGAGGCCGCGCGGCCGATCGAAGAGGTCGCCGACACACTCGCCACCCTCGTGCGCGAAGGCAAGATCGGTGGCTACGGCATGTCCGAGGTGGCACCCTACACCCTCGAACGCGCCCACGCCGTCCACCCCGTGCGGGCGATCCAGAACGAATACTCGCTCTGGACCCGGCAACCCGAGCTCGGCCTGATCCAGCGCTGCGCCAGCCTTGGCACGGCCTTCGTGCCCTTCTCACCCCTCGCCCGCGGCGCGCTTGGCCACACGATGCTCGACCCCTCGACCCTGACTCCCGGCGAGTTTCGCACCCAGATCCCGCGCTTTTCTGCGGAAAACTGGCCGCGCAACAAGGCCCGGATCGAGGCGTTCCGCGCCTATGCCGCCGACCGTGGACACAGCCCCGCCGCGTTCGCCCTCGCTTGGGTGCTGGCGCAGGGCCACCATCTGATCCCGATCCCCGGCACCCGCACACCCGCCCACCTGGCCCACTGGGCAGGTGCCAGCGACATCACCCTCACCCCAGAAGATAACAGGGAAATTGCCCGCCTCCTGCCCGTTGGCTGGGCCTTCGGCGACCGCTACGACGACGATCAGACGACAACTGTCGAACGGTACTGCTGACCCCGGGCTTCCTCTTTGCTCAAATATCCCGCGGGGGGTGCGGGGGGTGTGAAACCCCCCGCCGCGCTCAAAGTCCGTGGCTTCGGTCGTAACCATTCACCCCCGGCGTCACCCAGCCCGCAGGCGCCGCCGTCGGGCGAAAGACTTCGACCAGCAAGGGATGACACCGCGCCTCGTCCGACGAATGTTTGGCAGAACAGTCGCCGCCCGGGCAGGCGGACAGCGCAGCCAGAAGGTCGATCTCGGCAAAGAATTCGATGAAATCGCCGGGCCGTACCGGCGAGGCCTTCATGAAATATTGCCCCGTGTCCCGCGTGAACCCGGTGCACATGAAGACGTTCAGCACGTCATGCACATGACGCTCGGCCTCGGCTGGCGGCATCCCAGTCCGCGCGGACAATGCCCGCGTCAGGTTCGAATGACAGCAATGATGATACTGGTCGCCGCCCGACAGCAACGCATGGGTATAGGGGTCGCAGCGTGTGCCGATCACGTCATGTACAGCCCCGCCAAAGGCATCGAACCCGTACCAGTCCAGCGTATCTTCGGTAATCAGTGCCATCGGTCGCAGGTGGGGCAGGCACGACCACATCCGGTCTCCCGCGCTCAGGTGTGTGCCATGCAGAGCCCGCGTCTTGCCCGAAAAGAACCGCTCGCCCAGATCGCCCGCCGCCCACAGATTCAGATCCCCGACCTGCGGCCCCTCGACCGAGGTGATGCGGAAAAAGCAGCCCGCCGGTACGTCGAAGGTCCGCGCCTCGCGCGGCGGCACACGCACTTCGGCCAGCCGCTCCCAGCCCGCGCGCGCGGACAGGTAGGGGCCAAGGTCGGGCTGCGCCAGACGCCCCACCGGGTAGCAGATCACCGGCTCCACGGCCTTGCGGTCGGCCGCGTCAGCGGGCGGGTGGTGCGCGGGGTGGTCTGGCTTCATGCGGCGTCCGATCAGGTGAAAGCGTTCAGGAACAAAAACATGATCGCCCGCAGCATCGCATAGATCACGCCATAGGCAACCACGACCGACACGACCGCCAACAGCAGCCCGCCGATGATCCAGACCCCATCGCGCTCCAGCACGCCCAGCGCGATGATGCAGATGGTGAACGCGGGCAGCATGTTCCCGAACGGCACCGGCAGCACCAGCACCAGCGCCAGCACCAGTGCCACTGCGCCAAGGCCGCGCTCCACCACCGGGTCGCTCAGCCACATCAGGCGTGGTTGCAGCAGCCGTTCGGCCCGCGCGATCAGGGGCGAGACCCGCTCGATCAGCTTGCCAAAGTCGGCGCGGCTCATCGACCGGGCCGCGATCACCTTTGGAAACCACGGCACCCTGCCCAGCATCATCTGCGTCGCGATGAACAGAAGCGGCAGGCCCAGCAGCCCCGACGTGCCGGGCGGCGCCGGCAACACGTTGGGCAGCGCAAAGATCAGCAGCAGCGCACCGTAAGCCCGCAACTGCATTGCCACCACCAGATCGGAAACCGCAATCCGGTCGCGCGTTTCGTCCCCGGCCAGCTCGTCCAGCATCACCGACAGCCGCTTGCGCTGGGGCTTGGCGCGCCGGTGCGAGGGGTCTGGTTCCGCGTCCTGTAGGTCCGGGGTCATGCGCCGCTTTCCTGCGGCCATGATGCCGCAAGGGTCAGATGTATTCACGACAAGGCAGCCTGTGAAGGGCCGGGCGTCAGACGATCCGTTCGACCATCATCTTCTTGATCTCGGCAATCGCCTTGGCGGGGTTCAGACCCTTGGGGCAGGTCTTGGCGCAGTTCATGATGGTGTGGCAGCGATAGAGCTTGAACGGGTCTTCCAGATCGTCCAGCCGCTCGCCCGTGGCCTCGTCACGGCTGTCGATGATCCAGCGGTAGGCATGCAGCAAGGCCGCCGGGCCAAGGTAGCGGTCGCTGTTCCACCAGTAGCTCGGGCAGGCCGTCGAACACGAGGCACACATCACGCATTCATAAAGCCCGTCCAGCTTGGACCGGTCCTCGATCGACTGGCGCCATTCCTTGGCCGGACGGTTGGTCTTGGTTTCCAGCCACGGCATGATGCTGGCGTGCTGGGCGTAGAAATGCGTCAGGTCGGGGATCAGGTCGCGGATCACCGGCATGTGCGGCAACGGATAGATCCGCACATCGCCCTTCACCTCGTCCAGCCCGTAGATGCAGGCCAGCGTGTTGATCCCGTCGATGTTCATCGCGCACGATCCGCAGATGCCCTCGCGGCACGACCGGCGGAACGTCAGCGTCGGGTCGATCTCGTTCTTGATCTTGATCAGCGCGTCCAGAACCATCGGGCCGCAAGTGTCCATGTCGACGAAATAGGTGTCGACCCGCGGGTTCTGCCCGTCATCCGGCGTCCAGCGGTAGACCTGAAACTTCCGCACGTTCTTGCCGTCCGGCTTGGGCCAAGTCTTTCCGGTGCGGATGGTCGAATTTTTCGGCAGCGAGAACTGAGCCATGTTTCAGCCTTTCATACAGGTGCGCCAACAAGGCGCGTAAAGTCGGGCACCAGGCCAAGACGGGCCAGCACGGCCTCGTTCACGGCGCGCTGGCCCGGTGTTGTGGGGTTTGCCGCCATCCATCCGGCCAGATCGGCCTCGGCGGCAGCGCGGTAGGCGGTGTCGTCCCATACCGGCGAAAGGTCGATGCCAACCTCGGCCAAGGCCACGAACAATGCATCCCGGTCATACAGCGCCACTTCGCGGTCCACCCGGCTGGCGCGGGTGTCGGTCTCGGTGCCCAGCTTGCCCGCAACCGTCTCGTGGTAGGCCAGATGCCGGCAGCGCGGCTTCAATTGCAGCCGTGCGGTGTTGCGCTGCGGTCGGCGGCGCAGCACATGGATCTCCTGCCGCACGCGGCCCACCAGGGTGCGGCCATGCAGCGCGGAGCCTTCGGAAAAGATCAGCACGGATGCCCCGGCATAAAGCGAAAGCTGCTCGCGCAGCGAAGCCCGGCCCGGGTCCAGTATCCTTACGCCCAAGCCCTCCAGCACTGTCGCAAGATAGCCCTCGCCCGCATGGCCGCCGCCACCCGCCGGCACCAGCCCCGCGCGGGTGACAAACACCAGCCGATGACGCTCGGGCACCAGCGCGTTGCGGCGCGCCCGGTCTTCAAGCAGGTCCAGATATTCGGTCGCGGTCGGAATCTGTCCCAGCATCTCGCCCTGCGCCGCGACGTGCAGCCTCTGCACGAGACAGGGGTCATTGACGATAACCACCCGGTCGCGGCGGACACCGTGCCAGTCCATCACATCCCAGATATAACCGGGCAAGGTTTCCGGGCCGTCCTCGGGCGGCACGGTGAACAGATAGATGTCATCGGGCCTGTCGCGCAGTGATTGCGGCAGCCGGGTCAACTGTTCGGCCACCAGATGCCCGAAATGCCGGATCAGGTATCCGCCCCAGACTGCCGGTCGCGTCTCTAGGGCAATCCGGCCTTTGGGCGGCTTTGGTGCGGTGTCTTGGGCAACCCCGCCCCGGCAATGCCGCGCGGCAACCTGCGCCTCGAACTCCGGCCAGATCGGCCCGCCCGTCACCACCGTGCGCCGTGCCTTCGCCACCGGAACCACCGGCACGTCGCGGAAAAGCTGCATGGAGGGCAGCGCGCTCATCCTAGCTCCGCCAATCCGGGCGGTCATACAGCGGCCGGCTGGGCAGTTCGCCCGATTTGGCCACCACGCAGGCTTCGTAGACCGCCGCCGGATCGCGCCCCATCAGGTAATCCGAAGTGACCGTCAGTTCCGCCCCCGCCGCCGCACGCCCGCCCGAGCCGACACCGATTGCCACCTCGCCGCGCGGTTGCTGCGCCAGACGTGCGCGCTCGAAACACTGCCGCTCGGCCTGTTGCAGCGTGACCGGGCCACAGGCCGCCAGAAACAACAGGATACCAAACCGTTTCATGCCATCACCCGATCGGCGGCACGCCGTTGGCGGCGTAGCAGGCTTGCGCTGCAGGGCGCAAAGCGATCTGGCGGATCGTGGCCTTGGTCGAAGTGCCAGCCTCCACCCCCACGTCGCGCGCCAGAAGACGCACCTCGTCCGGGCTGGCTGCATCAAGAATGCAGTTCGTTGCGGCCTGCGCCGGGCCTGCCGGCATATCAAGGTTCACCACCGGCAACACGACCTGGCTTGCCACTTGCCGCATCGTCTTGTCGGCAAAGACCTGCGGGTCGCAGGCCGCCAGGGGCAGGATCGTCAGCAACAGAAATGCGCGCATCGCCAGTCTCCTTGGTTGAGGCGTGATGGCGCCACCGTGCCGGGGGCGCGGCGTCAGGGAAAGCGGTCCCTGCCTGCCCCGTTGCCCGACTGCGGATTCCCGCCCGGCCCCCGCCATCAGTAAACCCTCGCCTTCGGCGCGATCTTCTTCAGGTCGATCCCGCCCTGATCCTGCGTGGTCAGCGGGTCCAGATGCACGGGCCGGGTCGACAGCGCGACCTTCGCGCCATCCACCACGGCCAGCGAATGCACCCGCCAGTTCACGTCGTCGCGGTTCGGATGATCCTCCTGCGCATGGGCGCCCCGGCTTTCCTTGCGCGCCTCGGCTGCCACGATGGTGGCCAGCGCGTTCGGCATCAGGTTGCCCAGTTCCAGCGTTTCCATCAGGTCGCTGTTCCAAACCATGCTGCGGTCAGTCACCTTCAGGTCGTCCATCCGCCCGGCTATCGCGGTCATCTTGGCCACACCTTCGGCCAGCGTCTTGTCGGTGCGGAACACCGCCGCATCGGCCTGCATGGTCTTTTGCATCTCCAGCCGCAGCTCCGCCGTCGGCACCGCGCCGTTGGCATGACGCAACCCGTCGAACCGCGACAGCGCGCGGTCCACCTCGGCCGTGTTTACCGGGGCAAGGGCAGCCTTGCGGTCCACCACTTCGCCGGCCCGAATGGCCGCTGCACGCCCAAAGACCACCAGATCGATGAGGCTGTTCGAGCCCAGCCGGTTGGCGCCATGCACGGATGCACAGCCCGCCTCGCCCACGGCCATCAGGCCGGGAAAGATGTTGTCGGGGTTGCCCGGCACCGGGTTCAACACCTCGCCCCAATAGTTCGTCGGGATGCCACCCATGTTGTAATGCACCGTCGGCAGCACCGGGATCGGCTCTTTCAGCAGGTCAACCCCTGCAAAGATCCGCGCGCTTTCGGTGATCCCCGGCAGCCGAAGCTCCAGCGTCTCTTTCGGCAGGTGGTTCAGGTTCAAGTGGATGTGGTCCCTGTTCGGCCCCACGCCGCGCCCTTCACGGATCTCGATCGTCATGCAGCGGGAAACCACATCGCGCGACGCCAGATCCTTGTAGGTGGGGGCATAGCGTTCCATGAACCGCTCGCCCTCGCTGTTGGTCAGATACCCGCCCTCACCCCGCGCGCCTTCCGTGATCAGACAGCCCGAGCCATAGATGCCCGTCGGGTGGAACTGCACGAACTCCATGTCCTGCAACGGCAACCCGGCGCGCGCCACCATGCCCCCGCCATCGCCGGTGCAGGTATGTGCCGAGGTTGCGCTGAAATAGGCCCGGCCATAACCGCCCGTGGCCAACACCACCATCTTCGCATTGAAGACATGCATCGTGCCGTCATCCAGCTTCCACGCCACAACACCGGTGCAGCGCCCGTCTGTGATCACAAGATCAAGCGCGAAGTATTCGATGTAGAATTCCGCGTTGTTCTTCAGGCTTTGCCCATACAGCGTGTGCAGGATGGCGTGCCCGGTGCGGTCGGCGGCAGCGCAGGTACGCTGCACCGGCGGGCCTTCGCCATACTCGGTCGTATGGCCACCGAATGGGCGCTGGTAGATCTTGCCCTCCTCCGTGCGGCTGAACGGCACGCCATAATGCTCCAGCTCATAAACCGCCTTCGGGGCCTCGCGCGCCAGGTATTCCATCGCGTCCGTGTCGCCCAGCCAGTCCGACCCCTTCACGGTGTCGTACATGTGCCATTGCCACGAATCCGGCCCCATGTTGCCAAGGCTGGCGGCAATTCCGCCCTGCGCGGCCACGGTATGGGACCGCGTCGGAAACACCTTCGTCACGCAGGCGGTGCGAAGCCCCTGTTCAGCCATTCCAAGCGTGGCACGCAGACCGGCACCGCCGGCCCCCACCACAACGACGTCATAGTCATGCACTTCATACGGATAGGCAGTCATCATATGTCCTTCACAGCGCCATGCGCGCCAGCGCGAAAAGCCCGGTCGCAGCCACGACCCAGGCCAGCAATGTCACGCCGATCACCAGCGCCTTGCGCGTCGTGCCGCGCGTGTAATCCTCGATCATCACGGTGGCGCCCATTGCGAAATGGCGCATCCCCACCACCAGCAAAAGCGAGGTCACAATCGCTGGAAACGGGCTGCCGAACGTCGCCACAACCACATCCTGCGGCTGACCCAGCGCCTTGCCAAAGATGTAAAGCCACACCGGCACAAGGAACGTCAGCCCGACCGACGAGATCGTCATCGCCCAGTGATGTTCGGTCCCTGTGTGGGCAGAGCCGAAGCCTTCGGCCCGTTTGCGTAAGGTCAGATAGCGCATCGGAGGCCTCATTGAACCAGAAGGATGGTGATGACGGTCAGCACGACCGACCCGATCAGACAGGCCCAGCCCAGCTTTTCCGCCGTCTCTATGTGCAGTCCGCGCCCGCTGTCCCAGTAAAGGTGCCGCAAGCCCGCCAGCAGATGATACCACACCGCCAGTGCCGACCCCGCGAACACCAGATCACCGAACCAGCTTGTCGCCACCGCATCGGCCACCGCGAAATACTCCGCACTCGTCGCCGCGGCCAGCAGCCACCACACCGCCAGCACCACGCCCACGATCAGCGCATTGCCCGTGATCCGCGTCAGGATCGAGGTGATCGACGTCAGTTGCGGGCGATAGTACGGCCCGATCATGAAGGGCGAGATCGGTCGCTCCACCCGTTTCGGTTCAGCCATCACGGTGTTCCTTTCTCGCCTTGGCGCATCAGTTTCGCGGCGCCGTCAGATCACAGGCCTCTGAATATAGCGTTTTTTGCCCAAGTCACGCGCACAGACGCCGCAGAGCGGCAAAGTTTGCGCTACCGCAGCAAGTTTTTCGCGTTTGTGATCACATTATTTTTCGTCGTGATCACAAATCAAAGCGGCATCAGCGCCCAGTAGTCGAGGTCAAGCAGCACTTCGGGCAGATACTTCCCGTCGGCCCCCCGCAACGCCCCCGCCGCTCCCTTCGTCGCCACCAGCCGCAGCCGCAGCGCGCCAACACCGGGTGCACCTGTCTCGGCCCGCTCCAGCACTTCCGACCAGGCCCTGACCGTGTCGCCGGCAAAGCACGGGTTGGCATGGGCGCCGCCATTCAGCGCCACGATCATCTGCGCGTTGGCCAGGCCGTTGAAACTCAGGCTCCGCGCCAGACTGATCACATGCCCACCATAGATCAGCCGCCGCCCGTCCTCGCGCTGGCTGACATCGAAATGAACCTTCGACGTGTTCTGCCACGCCCGCGTCGCCAGCATATGCTCGGCCTCCTCGACCGTCACGCCGTCGATATGGTCGATCATCTCGCCCACCGCATAATCGCCGCAACGGTGCCGCTCGCCCGCCAGCGCGAAATCATACCGCGTGAAATCAAGGCCCGCTGGAACCACCAGATCGCCCGGCGCGACAGACGCCGCCAGCATCGGCACGGTCACCGGCACCATAACTTCCCGCCGCCGCTTGCGGACCATCACCCAGCGCACATACTCCAGCACAGCCTCGTCGCGCTGGTTCAAACCGACGGTCCGCACCCAGACCACCCCGGTCGCCCCGCTCGATGTTTCCTTCAGCCCGATCACGGTGGACTGCGCCCGCAGCGTATCACCCGGCCAGACCGGCCGCAGCCAGCGCCCCTCGGCATAGCCAAGGTTCGCCACGGCGTTCAGGGATATGTCCGGCACTGACTTGCCAAAGACCACATGGAACGCCAGCAGATCATCCAGCGGCGAAGCCGCCAATCCCACCGCCCGCGCAAATTCGTCCGACGAACAGACCGCATGCCGTGCCGGATAAAGTGCATGATACAGCGCCCGCTCCCCCGCTCCCAGCGTGCGGGGCACGGCATGGACGATCACCTCGCCAAGCACGTAATCCTCGAAGAACCGGCCTGGATTGGTCTTGTCCGCCACCCTCAAAGCTCTCCCAGCTTCATGTCCGGCGCATAGTCGCCCTCGACCTCCTTCACCACCGCCTGCCCACAGCGCATCACGCCGTTGGCCGCGTCAAAGGCATAGGTCGGCCCGCCATGCAGAGCCCACCCCTTGTTCAGCGCCGCCGTCACCTTGTGGCAGAAGGCCGACGTGTCATCCTCGCTCAGATACCGATAGAGCTTCACCGCGAAGTCCCTCCAACTTGTCTAAAATTGTGCTTCCTCTTTGCACAAATATCCCACGGGGGGCTTCCGGGGGGTGTGAAACCCCCCGGTCCGCCCTCAGCCCCAGGGTGGCACGCCCAGCCAGTTGTGGATCAGCATCACGATCACCACGACGATAATCGTGCCAACCACCGCCATGACTTCCTTCTTCGCCGGCGCCGGCGCGGGCCGCACCCAGGCTGGCTCGGCGCGATTGATCACGATCACCGACACCACCGCCCAGGCCAGAAGCCCGCCAAACAGGATGATCGCTGCCAGATCGCCATTCACCAACAGGTGCGCCACGGCCCATGTCTTGAAGCCGGTCAGTTGCGGATGCCGGATCACCCGCGTGATCCCGGTCTTCATGCCGCTCGCCGCGTAAAGATAGAACGCCAGCAGCATCAGAAGGTTGTTCACATGCACCAGGAACGCCGGCGGCTCCCAGACCGGCACGAACTCCGCCGACCGGTATCCCCAGACCATCAGCACCACCGACGCCACCAGCAGCAGCGTCACCAGCCCCTTGCCCTTTTCGCCCATCGCCGCCCGCCGCTCCGGGGCCAGTCGCTTGAAGAAATGCGCGCCCCACCACAGGGCCACACCAAGTATCAGCACCGTCATCCCCGAAACTCCCGTTAGGACCGTGCGGCCACCCTGCCGTCATTCGGCGCCGCCCGCAATCGCCTCGGCCTGTTCCAGAATCCGCCGCGCGGTCTCGACATGCAGGTTCTCGACGATCCGCCCATCCAGCACCGCCACCCCTTCGCCCCGCGCCCGGGCCTCGCGGAACGCCGCGATCTGCCGCGCAGCCAGCGAAATCTCTTCGGGCGAAGGTGCAAACACTTCGTTCGCCACCGCCAACTGATCGGGGTGGATCAGCGTCTTGCCATCAAACCCCATGTCGCGGCCCTGCTCGCATTCCGCGCGCAAGCCCGCCGCGTCCTTGAAGGCGTTGTAGACCCCGTCAACCACCACTCGCCCCTCAGCCTTCGCCGCCAGCACACAAGCGCCCAGCCCCGCCATCAGCGGCAAGCGGTCCGGGCGGTACCGGCTGCCGATCTCGCGCGCAAGGTCATTGGTGCCGACCACCAGACCCACCAGCCGCCGGTGCGCCGCGATCTCGGCCGCGTTCAACATGCCCCGCGCCGTCTCCATCATCGCCCAGAGCGGCACCTGCGGCATCAGCGCCGCAACCGCATCCAGATCCGCCGCGCGCCCGACCTTCGGCACCAGCACCCCGTCCACCGCCCCGTTGCCCGCAAAGGCCGCCGCATCGTCGCGCCCCCAAGCTGTGTCCAGCCCGTTGATCCGCACGATCCGCGCCCGCGACCCAAAATCCGCAACCGCCAGTTCCCGCAGCAGAATGTCCCGCGCACGGGGCTTTTCTTCCGGCAGCACAGCGTCTTCCAGATCAAAGATGATGGCATCTGCAGGCAGGTCACGCGCCTTCTCCAGCGCCCTCTCCTTCGACGCAGGGATGTAGAGCATCGAGCGATACGGCCGCGCCATGATTCTTCTCCAAGCAACTTTCTTTCGTTTGGAAGCATAAAAGCGCCATATTCGGCAAGGCCAATCTTGCTGCATTGCAGAAAAAACCGCGCGCCGCATTTACCCGTCCTCAGCGCCAGACACGCAATCTCGGGCGGACAAACCTCGAAAGGCTCGCCCATGACCCCGCAGATGTCGCAGATGATGATGGCCCTCTCGCTCGGATTCGCCGGCGTGATCCTTGCCACCCAGATCGCCCACAGTGCCCCGCAGTGCGCAGCCCATGCCGTTGTCGTGGAAACGCTTGCGCAAAGCTACGGCGAAACCCGGCGCAGCCAGGGGCTCGCGGCAAACAATACGCTGATGGAGCTTTTCGCCTCCGATGCCACCGGCACCTGGACGCTTACGGTCACCACGCCCGATGGAACCACCTGTCTCGTGGCGTCCGGCGAGGGCTATAATGCCGTGGCCGCCCGCCCGATTCCGAAGGGCACGCGCGCTTGAGGCACCTCTTGCGCCGCCTCGCTCACCGTTATCGCTAACCCCGCAGGGACGGACCGAAAAGCGCGGTTTTCTGCATGCAATGGTATACATAGAGTGGCGCTGGCGCTGGACAGTCGCCCCCGAACCGGCTAGGCCTCACCTCGCATCAACTTGAGGAGATCCCCATGTCCAGACCCAAGATTGCCCTCATCGGCGCCGGTCAGATCGGCGGCACGCTCGCCCACCTCGTCGCGCTGAAGGAACTCGGCGACGTCATCCTGTTCGACATCGCCGAGGGCATCCCGCAGGGCAAATCGCTGGACATCGCGCAATCGGGCCCCTCCGAAGGCTTCGACGCCACAATGCGCGGCACCAATTCCTACGCCGACATTGCCGGTGCTGACGTCTGCATCGTCACCGCCGGCGTGCCCCGCAAGCCCGGCATGTCGCGTGACGACCTCCTTGGCATCAACCTCAAGGTGATGAAGTCTGTCGGCGAAGGCATCAAGGCCCATGCCCCGAATGCCTTCGTGATCTGCATCACCAACCCGCTCGACGCGATGGTCTGGGCGCTGCGTGAGTTTTCCGGTCTGCCGCACCACATGGTCGTCGGCATGGCGGGCGTGCTGGACTCGGCCCGTTTCCGCCACTTCCTCAGCCTCGAATTCAATGTCTCGATGCGCGACGTCACCGCTTTCGTCCTCGGCGGCCACGGCGACACGATGGTGCCATTGACCCGCTACTCGACCGTCGCCGGCATTCCACTGCCGGATCTCGTCCAGATGGGCTGGACGACGCAGGATAAGCTCGACGCCATCGTCCAGCGCACCCGCGACGGCGGTGCCGAAATCGTCGGCCTGCTGAAAACCGGCTCCGCGTTCTACGCGCCTGCCACCAGCGCCATCGAAATGGCCGAGGCCTACCTCAAGGACCAAAAGCGCCTGCTACCTTGCGCGGCCTACGTCAAGGGCGCCTTCGGTCTCAACGGCATGTATGTCGGTGTCCCAACCGTGATCGGCGCGGGCGGCATCGAGCGCATCGCTGACATAAAACTCACCCGCGAGGAGCAGGTGATGTTCGACAAATCGGTCGACGCGGTCAAAGGCCTCGTTGCCGCTTGCAAGGCCATCGACCCGAGCCTGGCCTGACCCTGGCCTGACCTTGGCCTGACCCGGGCGGGCCGCGCACCCTGCGGCCCTCCAACCTTCCTCTTTGCACAAATATCCCACGGGGGTCCGGGGGTGTGAAACCCCCGGTCGCCCGCCAAAGGCACCGCCCCCATGCCCGCCTCGCCTTACCTCGCCCCCGGCTTTTATGATGACGCGCTGGCCAAGGGCCGCCACCGCGACATCGTCGGCGGCCGCTGGGATGAAACCGGTCGCGCGCAGATGGCGATCCTGCGCGATGCGGGCCTCCTGCCTCATCACCACCTGCTCGACATCGGCTGCGGGTCGCTTCGCCTTGGCCACATGGCCGTGCCTTACCTCGACCCCGGGCACTACTGGGGCACCGACGCCTCGCTTGCCCTGATGCGGCGCGGCCGCGATCTCGAACTTGCCGACGCTTCCCGCCTGCCGCTCCACCACCTCGTCGAAGATGCCGATTTCTCCCTCCCCGGTGTCCCCGACACGATCGACTTCGCCATCGCCTTCGGGGTCTTCACCCACCTGCCCGCCGCCACGCTGCGCCCCGCCCTCGCCTCGGTCCGCGCCCGCCTGCCACGCCTCGACACGCTGCTTCTCACCGTGTTCCTCGCTCCGCCCGGCCATCTCGGTGCCCACCGCCAACCCGACGGCGTGGTGACCCACCCGGACCGCCCGCCCTACCACCGCACCGCCGCCGCGGTCGAGGCGGACGCCGCTGCCAGCGGTTTCACCCTGTCCTGGCAGCCCGTGCAGCTGCCGCGCGGGCAGGCGCTTTGCCACCTGAAGCCTGCCTGACCCGGCACCTCATCAGGCATTCCCCACCCTTGCCGCCATTGACCGCCACCCCCTCAAGGTCCGATACTGCGGCACCCCAGCCGTAGGAGCATCCCGATGCGCGCCGCTCTCCTCGCCCTCTGCCTGCTCGCCACTCCCGCCCTCGCCGACCGCTCGGCCCTCTCGACCGAACTTGGCGCGTCCGGCCTCAAGGCGACCGAGGCCCGCCTTGCCGCCCTCGCCTCGCCCACCCCCGAAGACCGCTTCGCCCTCGCCGGCATCCGTTTTCTCTCGGGTGTCGAGGGCGCGCTTCAGTTGCGCTGGCAGACCGGCGTGCGCGCCGACTGGTCCGAACTGCCGGTCCTGCGCCTGCCGATCCCGGAAAACCCGGCCGCCAGGCCCTTCGAGCCGCGCGATTTCACCACGCTTGTCACCGACCTCGAAGCCCGGATGGCGGGCTCCCGGTCCGCCCTAGCCGACCTCGGCGATCAACCCTTCGCACTCCAGATTGCGCTCTCGGACCTGTGGTTTGACATCAACATGAACGGTGCCCGCGACGAAGGCGAAGACGTGGCCTCCGTCGCAGGCCTCACC
Organism: uncultured Alphaproteobacteria bacterium; assembly: GCA_963822435.1. Taxonomy (GTDB): domain Bacteria; phylum Pseudomonadota; class Alphaproteobacteria; order Rhodobacterales; family Rhodobacteraceae; genus JAUYQR01. Next base: position 171,956 of record CAWGHN010000002.1, on the reverse strand, counting down.
CTCGGCGGCGCTGGACGCATCACCGTGGCCGACAACCCGGTCATCACCTTCGACAGTGCCGATGCGGCCTGGCTCTCGGCTTACACGCACTTTCTATCCGGCGTCACCAACCTCGCGCTTGCCTACATCCCCGAACCCGCGATCCAGCGTGTGCAAGACAGCAGCGCCGCGATCTACGCGCTCTGGGGCGACACCCCGCCGACCAATGCGCTTGACATGATGTTCGGCCGTCAGGCAGACCGCGCCGCGATGGTGTTGCACGCCCTCGCCCAGACCCCCGATCCCGCCCTCACCCGCAAGGCACACGGCCATCTCCTGGCGATGATCACTGAAAACCGCCGCTTCTGGTCCCTCGTCGATGCCGAAACCGACAGCACCGGCGAATGGGTGCCGAACGATCGGCAGATCTCCGCGCTTGGCATCGTCATGCCCCCCGGCACCGGCGAGCGGTGGCAGGCCGTGCTGGCCGATGCCGAGAAACTCCTCACGGGCGATCTTCTGATCCCGCATTGGCGCTTTGGTGCCGAGGCCGGGATCAACCTGCGCAAGCTGTTCGAAAACCCCGTGCCGCTGGATCTGGTCACCGTCATTCAAGGCGAAGGTCTGCTGCCCTTTGCCGAAAAGGGTCCGCGCGCCAGTCCCTTCGCCTGGAACGAATTTACCCGTCTGGTCGAAGGCGACGCGATGCTTTTTGCACTCTTTCTCAACTGATCCGAATCATCCGGGCAGCGACTTGTGATCACTGGACGGATTTTTGTGATCACACATTTGAAGCCTGTGATCACAACCTCGCGTTTTTTCCGCCTTCTGGCGCTAACAGTCGGCAATCACTGTAGGAACGGTTGGAAAACCGTGGCATCACGCTGTCCAGATCATTTGCGTCAGGACGGATCCAATGAACATTCACGAATACCAGGCCAAGGCTCTGTTGCGCAGCTACGGCATCCCGGTGTCCGACGGGCGTGTGGTGCTGCGGGCCGAAGAAGCCAAGACCGCCGCCGGCGAACTTGACGGGCCGCTCTGGGTGGTGAAGTCGCAGATCCACGCCGGGGGCCGCGGCAAGGGCCATTTCAAGGAACCCGAGGCTGGCGAAAAAGGCGGCGTCCGCCTGGCCCGCAGCGTCGGCGAGGCTGCCGAATTTGCCCGCCAGATGCTGGGCCGCACCCTTGTCACCGTGCAAACCGGCCCGGCAGGCAAGCAGGTGAACCGGATCTACATCGAAGACGGCTCCGACATTGAAAAGGAATTCTACCTCGCCCTCCTGATCGACCGCCAGACCAGCCGCATCTCCATCGTCGCCTCGACCGAAGGCGGGATGAGCATCGAGGACGTCGCCCACGACACGCCCGAACTGATCCACACCTTCACTGTCGACCCTGCCACCGGACTGCAGGACTTCCACGGCCGCCGCGTCGCCTTTGCCCTGGGCCTGACCGGCGCGCAGGTGAAATCCTGCGTCCAGATCGTCAAGAAGCTCTACCAGCTGTTCGTCGACAAAGACATGGACATGCTGGAGATCAACCCCTTCTGCGTCCTCAAGGATGGCTCGCTGAAACTCCTCGACGCCAAGATGGGCTTTGACGGCAACGCGATCTACCGCCACCCCGACATCGCTGCGCTCCGCGACGAGACCGAGGAAGACCCGAAGGAACTCGCCGCCTCCAAATTCGACCTGAACTATATCGCGCTGGATGGCGAGATCGGCTGCATGGTCAACGGCGCAGGCCTTGCGATGGCCACGATGGACATCATCAAGCTTTACGGGGCCGAGCCCGCCAACTTCCTCGACGTCGGCGGCGGTGCCACCAAGGAAAAGGTCACCGAGGCGTTCAAGATCATCACCTCCGACCCGCAGGTGAAGGGCATCCTCGTCAACATCTTCGGCGGCATCATGCGCTGCGACATCATCGCCGAGGGCGTGATCGCGGCGGTCAAGGAAGTCGGCCTCAAGGTCCCGCTGGTCGTCCGCCTGGAAGGCACCAACGTCGAGCTTGGCAAGGACATCATCCGCAAATCCGGTCTTAACGTGATCGCAGCGGATGACCTGAAGGATGGCGCCGAGAAGATCGTCAAGGCCGTCAAGGGATAAACCGTAGGGCGGGACGTCCCGCCTTTCGACCATTAATTGGCGGGGTAAACCTCGCCCTACGGAGAAGATGAAATGTCCGTCCTCGTCAACAAGACCACCCGCGTCATCTGCCAGGGCTTCACCGGCAGCCAAGGCACCTTCCACTCCGAACAGGCCATCGCCTACGGCACGAAGATGGTCGGCGGTGTCACGCCCGGCAAAGGCGGCAGCGAACACCTCGGCTTGCCGGTGTTCGACTCTGTCCACGACGCCGTCGCGAAAACCGGCGCCGACGCGACTGCGATCTACGTGCCGCCGCCCTTCGCCGCCGACAGCATCCTCGAGGCGATCGACGCCGAGGTGCCGCTGATCGTCTGCATCACCGAAGGCATCCCGGTTCTCGACATGATGAAGGTCAAGCGCGCCCTCATCAACTCGAAGTCCCGCCTCATCGGCCCGAACTGCCCCGGCGTGATGACCCCCGGCGAATGCAAGATCGGCATCATGCCCGGCTCGATCTTTTCACGCGGCTCGGTCGGGGTTGTCTCCCGCTCCGGCACCCTGACCTATGAGGCCGTGAAGCAGACCACCGACGTCGGCCTCGGCCAATCTTCCGCCGTCGGCATCGGCGGCGACCCGATCAAGGGATCGGAACACATCGACATCCTCGAAATGTTCCTCGCCGACCCCGACACCCACTCGATCATCATGATCGGCGAGATCGGCGGCAGCGCCGAGGAAGACGCCGCCCAGTTCCTCGCCGATGAAAGGAAGCGTGGCCGCTGGAAGCCCACCGCCGGCTTCATCGCCGGCCGCACCGCCCCCCCCGGCCGCCGCATGGGCCACGCCGGCGCGATCGTCGCCGGTGGCAAGGGCGACGCGCAGTCCAAGATCGAGGCCATGCTCCGCGCCGGGATCGTCGTGGCCGACAGCCCCGCAGGCTTGGGCGAGGCTGTGTTGAAAGCAATCAAGGCGTAGGTCGGGGGCCAACCCCGACATCTTTCTTGGCGGGGGACGCCCCGCCCCACAAGGAAACGCGAGAATGACCGACCAATCCCCCACCGCCGCCTTCACCGCCTCGTCCTTCCTCGACGGGGCCAACGCCGATTATGTTGACCAGCTTCAGGCCCGCTACGCCAGCGACCCCGCGTCGGTCGATGCCCAGTGGGCCGAGTTCTTCCGCGCCCTCGGCGACAGCGAGATCGACGCCAAGCGCGCCGCCGAAGGCCCAAGCTGGGCGCGCACCGACTGGCCGCCGCAACCGGTTGATGACCTCACGGCCGCCCTGACCGGCGAATGGGCCACGCCGCCCGCCCCAAAGGATGCCAAGGCCGCCGGTGCCAAGATCGCCGCCAAGGCCACAGAGGCCGGCGTTGCGCTGACCGAAGACCAGATCCAGCGCGCGGTGCTGGACAGCATCCGCGCCATCATGATCATCCGCGCCTACCGCATCCGTGGCCACCTCGCCGCCGACCTTGACCCCCTCGGACTGACCGACACCAAGCACCACCCGGAGCTTGACCCCGCCTCCTACGGCTTTGCTGACGCCGACATGGACCGCCCGATCTTCATCGACAACGTGCTGGGCCTGACCCACGCCTCGATGCGCGAAATCATCGACATCGTCCGCCGCACCTACTGCGGCACCTTCGCGCTCCAGTACATGCACATCTCCGATCCCGAACAGGCCGCATGGCTGAAAGAACGGATCGAAGGCTATGGCAAGGAAATCCAGTTCACCCGCGAGGGCCGCAAGGCCATCCTGAACAAGTTGGTCGAGGCCGAGGGCTACGAGAAATTCCTCCACGTCAAATACATGGGCACCAAGCGCTTCGGCCTTGATGGCGGCGAAAGCCTGATCCCGGCGATGGAACAGATCATCAAGCGCGGCGGTGCGCTTGGGGTGCGCGAAATCGTCATCGGCATGCCGCACCGCGGCCGCCTGTCGGTGCTGGCCAACGTGATGATGAAACCCTACCGCGCGATCTTCCACGAATTTCAGGGCGGCAGCTACAAGCCCGACGAGGTTGATGGCTCAGGCGACGTGAAATACCACCTCGGCGCGTCCTCTGACCGGGATTTCGATGGCAACATCGTCCACCTCAGCCTCACCGCGAACCCCTCGCACCTCGAGGCGGTGAACCCGGTTGTGCTCGGCAAGGTCCGCGCCAAGCAAGATCAGAACAACGACCCCGAGCGGACCTCGGTTCTGCCGATCCTCCTTCACGGCGACGCGGCCTTCGCAGGGCAAGGCGTCGTTGCGGAATGTTTCGGCCTTTCGGGCCTGCGCGGCCACCGCACCGGCGGCACGATCCACATCATCGTCAACAACCAGATCGGCTTCACCACCGCGCCATCCTTTTCGCGGTCCAGCCCCTACCCGACCGACATCGCGCTGATGGTCGAAGCGCCGATCTTCCACGTCAACGGCGATGACCCCGAGGCCGTGGTCCACGCCGCCCGCGTCGCCACCGAATACCGTCAGAAATTCCACAAGGACGTGGTGCTCGACATCTTCTGCTACCGCCGCTTCGGTCACAACGAAGGCGACGAGCCGATGTTCACCAACCCGGCGATGTACACCCGCATCAGGAAGCAAAAGACCACGCTCCAGCTTTACACCGAGCGTCTGGTGAAAGACGGCTTGATCCCCGAAGGCGAGATCGAGGATATGAAGGCCGCCTTCCAGGCCCGCCTGAACGAAGAATTCGAGGTCGGCCGCAACTTCAAGCCCAACAAGGCCGACTGGCTCGATGGCCGCTGGAAGAACCTGGCCACCAAGGATCTGAACAACTACCAGCGCGGCGAAACCTGGATCAAGGCCGAGACCTTGGCCGAGGTCGGCGCCGCCCTGACCCGCGTGCCGGAAGGCTTCGATCTGCACAAGACCGTCGCCCGCCAGCTTGAGGCGAAGAAGGAAATGTTTGCGTCTGGCAAGGGCTTCGACTGGGCGACAGCCGAGGCTCTGGCCTTCGGCTCGCTCGTCACCGAAGGCTTCCCCGTCCGCCTGTCGGGTCAGGACGCCACGCGCGGCACCTTCAGCCAGCGCCACTCCGCCTTCGTCGACCAGACCACCGAGGAACGCCATTACCCCCTCAACCACATCCGCGCCGGACAAGCGCGGTATGAGGTGATCGACTCGATGCTGTCGGAATACGCGGTCCTCGGCTTTGAATACGGCTATTCCCTTTCCGAACCGAACGCCCTCGTCATGTGGGAAGCCCAGTTCGGCGATTTCGCCAACGGCGCGCAGATCATGTTCGACCAATTCATCAATTCGGGCGAAAGCAAATGGCTGCGGATGTCAGGCCTCGTCTGCCTTCTGCCGCACGGCTTTGAAGGTCAGGGGCCGGAACACTCCTCCGCCCGTCTGGAACGCTTCCTGCAAAACTCGGCGGAAGATAACTGGATCGTCGCGAACTGCTCCACCCCGGCGAACTACTTCCACATCCTGCGCCGCCAGTTGCACCGCACCTATCGCAAACCCCTGATCCTGATGACGCCAAAGTCGCTGCTGCGTCACCCGATGTGCATCAGCCGGACAGATGATTTCACCGACGGCTCCACCTTCCACCGCGTCCTGTGGGACGATGCGCAGAAGGGCAACTCTCCGACCACGCTCAAGGCCGACGCCAAGATCAAGCGCGTCGTGATGTGCTCGGGCAAGGTCTACTTCGACCTTCTGGCCGAACGCGACGCGCGCGGCATCGACGACATCTACCTCCTGCGCGTCGAACAGCTTTACCCCGTGCCGACCCTGTCGCTGACGCAGGAACTCGGTCGCTTCCCCAACGCCGAGATCGTCTGGTGCCAGGAAGAACCCAAGAACCAGGGCGCATGGTCCTTCATCGAACCGGAACTGGAAGCGGTGCTGACCAAGGTGCGCGGCACCACCACCCGCGCCCGCTACGCCGGTCGCAACGCCAGCGCCTCGCCCGCAACCGGCCTCGCCAGCCGTCACAAGTATGAACAAGCAGCCCTCGTCAACGACGCACTGACGATCTGAGGAGAATGAGAATGACCGACGTGATGGTGCCCGCCCTCGGGGAATCCGTGTCCGAAGCCACCGTATCGACCTGGTTCAAGAAACCCGGCGATGCGGTCAAGCAGGACGAAATGCTGTGTGAACTGGAAACCGACAAGGTCTCGGTCGAGGTGCCGTCGCCGGTGACAGGCGTGTTGGCCGAGATCATCGCGCCCGAAGGCACCACGGTCGCCGCCAACGCCCGCCTCGCCATCGTGACCGAAGGCGCTGCCGCTGCGGCCCCCGCACCGAAGGCCGAGGTGAAAGCCGAAGCCGCCCCCGCCCCGGTCACCGCCAAAGCCACCGAAGACGCCCCCGCTGCCAAGAAAGCGATGGCCGAGGCGAACCTCACCCCCGATCAGGTGCAAGGCACCGGTCGTGATGGCCGCATCATGAAGGAAGACGTCGCCCGCGCCGTGGCCGGCGCCGCAGGGGCCGCAGCCGCAGCCGCAGCCCCCGCGCCCGCCCCCGCCGCCCTGCCCCGCGCCCCCGTCCCCGCCGACGACGCCGCGCGTGAGGAACGGGTGAAGATGACCCGCCTCCGCGCCACCATCGCGCGGCGCCTGAAAGACGCGCAAAACACCGCCGCGATGCTGACGACCTACAACGAGGTCGACATGTCCGGCATCATGTCGCTCCGCAACGAATACAAGGACGCGTTCGAGAAAAAGCACGGCGTCAAGCTTGGCTTCATGTCCTTCTTCGTCAAGGCCTGCACCCACGCCCTGAAAGAAGTCCCCGAAGTCAACGCCGAGATCGACGGCGGCGACGTCGTCTACAAGAACTACGTCCACATGGGCGTCGCTGTTGGCACCCCCTCCGGCCTCGTCGTCCCCGTGGTGCGCGACGCCGACCAGATGGGCTTTGCGCAGATCGAAAAGAAGATCGCCGAACTGGGCTTGCGCGCCCGCGACGGCAAACTGAGCATGGCCGAGATGCAGGGCGGCTCCTTCACCATCTCCAACGGCGGCGTCTACGGCTCGTTGATGTCGTCCCCTATCCTCAACCCGCCGCAGTCCGGCATCCTTGGCATGCACAAGATCCAGGACCGCCCGGTTGTGGTGAACGGCCAGATCGTCATCCGCCCGATGATGTATCTGGCGCTCAGCTACGACCACCGCATCGTGGACGGCAAGGGGGCGGTAACCTTCCTTGTGCGCGTGAAAGAGGCGCTGGAAGACCCGCGCCGTCTGCTCATGGACCTGTGACACCCTAACATCGCGCCCCGGGCTTGACCCGGGGCCTCCCATGTCACTCGAGGTCCTGGGTCAAGCCCGGGAACGCGATGTCCAGAGGATTTCTCCCATGACCCCTGAACTCACCGTCCTCGCCCTCGCGGGCCTCCTGCAAGCCGCGCAATTCGTCGTGTTCGCCCTACCCGCGAACCTCGAGCTTGGCACCCGCTACACGTCCGGCCCGCGCGACCGCGCACCGGAACGGCCGCTGTCCACCGTGACCGGCCGGTTGCAACGTGCGCTCAACAACCATTTCGAAGGCCTGATCCTGTTCACCCTCGCCGTGGTCGTCGTGACCCTGGGCGACCAGTCCACGCCCGTTACCCAGACCGCCGCCTGGGCCTACCTCGCCGCCCGCGTCCTCTACATCCCAGCCTACGCCTTCGGCTGGCAGCCGTGGCGGTCGGCCATCTGGGCGGCGGGCTTTTTCGCGACCGTCACAATGCTTGTGGCGGCCCTTCTCTGACCCTTGCGCTGGCAAAACTGCCAGACGCTTGCCATACACGTGCCATACGCCTGGCAGACCGCAAAAACCGAAGGATTTGACCGATGGCAGACTTTGACGTGATCTATATCGGCGCCGGCCCCGGCGGCTATGTGTCCGCCATCCGCGCCGCCCAGCTTGGCCTCAAGGTCGCCGTGGTCGAGGGGCGCGAAACGCTTGGCGGCACCTGCCTCAACGTCGGCTGCATCCCGTCGAAGGCGCTGCTGCACGCGACCCACCTCCTCCACGAAACCCATGAAAACTTTGAGAAAATGGGGCTGATGGGCGCGCGCCCAAGCGTCGATTGGGCCAGGATGATTGGCTACAAGGACGACGTGATCGGCCAGAACACCAAGGGCATCGAGTTTCTGTTCAAGAAGAACAAGATCACTTGGCTGAAAGGCTGGGGCTCGATCCCCGCCGCCGGTCAGGTCAAGGTAGGAGACGAGGTTCACAACGCCAAAAACATCGTGATTGCAACGGGTTCCGAGGCATCCAGCCTCCCCGGCGTGACCGTCGATGAAAAGACCATCGTCACCTCCACCGGCGCCCTGACCCTCGCTGCCATCCCCAAAACAATGGTGGTCATCGGTGCCGGCGTCATCGGGCTGGAAATGGGCTCGGTCTACGCCCGCCTCGGCACGCAAGTGACCGTGGTCGAATACCTTGACGCCATCACCCCCGGTATGGACGCCGACGTGGCAAAGACCTTCCAGCGCATCCTTGGAAAACAAGGGCTTAAGTTCGTTCTTGGCGCCGCCGTGCAGGGGGCAAAGCTGGCCGAGACCGGCGCGACCGTGACCTGGAAGCTGCGCAAGAATGACTCTGAGGCCAGCCTGGATGCCGATGTCGTGCTTGTTGCCACCGGCCGCAAACCCTTTACCTCTGGCCTCGGGCTCGAGGCGCTGGGGGTCGAGATGCTGCCCCGTGGACAGATCAAGACCGACGAGCATTTCCAGACCAATATCAAGGGTTTGTATGCCATTGGCGACGCCATCGTCGGCCCCATGCTGGCCCACAAGGCCGAAGACGAGGGTATGGCCGTTGCGGAAATTCTCGCCGGCAAGTACGGTCACGTTAACTACGGGGTAATCCCCGGTGTGATATACACCACGCCAGAAGTGGCATCCGTGGGCAAAACCGAAGAACAGTTGAAAGACGCCGGTATCGCCTACAAGGCCGGAAAGTTTTCCTTCATGGGCAACGCGCGGGCCAAAGCGGTGTTCCAAGGCGAAGGTTTCGTCAAGATCCTCGCCGATGCTGCCACCGACCGCATCCTTGGCGCGCATATCATCGGCCCGATGGCTGGCGATCTGATCCACGAGATCTGCGTCGCGATGGAATTTGGCGCCTCGGCGCAGGATCTGGCGCTGACGTGCCACGCGCACCCGACCTTCAGCGAAGCCGTCCGCGAGGCCGCGCTCGCCTGTGGCGACGGGCCGATCCACGCCTGAGACGGCCCGTCAGGTGGAAACCAGTTGCGGCTGGATGGCAAGGCTGGGGTCGATGCTGGCTGCCTTCCATTGTGGAAATCCGGCCTGCTCGCACTCGAGCGCGTTGGTCAACTCAAAGCTGTCACCGAACCGTTTGATGCCATGGGCGTCCAGCGTTACACCTTGATATTGCTTGACTATCATGTCGTAGTTATCGGCCAGAACGGTGTTCCCCGGCGCAAGGCCGGTCACACAAACCAGCCCGGTCGGGCGGCAATCGATGACAGTCAGGGTCAGATCGGGCCGGTATTCCTGCAGGATCGGGATCAGTTTCCACACATCGCCTGTCCAGGCCCCGGATGGCAAATTCGACAGGTCGCGCGTCGTCATTTCCAGGTCGTAAGGCACGCAATCGTGCAGCATGATCACGCTGTCTGGCGTGCTTTGCGCTTCGGTGCCGATGAAATCGCGCAGCAGAAACTCGAACAGATGCATTCCGTCCAGGAAACTGGCCGACAGCTTGATGCGCGCGTTCGCCAGGAACCCCGACGCAAAGAATTCGTCGCTGGTTTGCTGCAGGATATGCAGGGCAGGCTTCTTGCCGATGATGTTGGTCGCAGCGCGGAAGAACGGGTCGACGCCGATCGTCTTGCTACGAACGGGGGCCAGAGACTCTCCGGTGCGGCAGCCGATTTCCAGATACCAATCAAACAGATGCGCGCCGTGCAACCGGCGCAGAAACCGGTGATAGTGCAGACCAGATGCACGTTTGAACATGCCGTTCCCTTGCGAATTGCGTTTCTCGCGCCGATCTATGACTACCCGGCGAGGTGACGCAACCCTTGTGTCACGTCCGTGCGAACCGCCAGCCTCAGGCCCGGCTCGTCACCGGCTTTCAGGGCGGCCAGAATCATCCTGTGGTGCTGCGGCGGCTCGCGTCGCTTCAGGCGGGCATAGACCGTGCGCATCGTCGGCCCCAGTTGCAACCAGACCGTTTCGCACATCGCCAGCATCGCCGGTGTCTGGGCGCGCAAGTAGAGCGTGCGGTGGAATTCAAGGTTGGTGCGGACATAACCGACAGCGTCCTGCTTCACCGCAGCCTCGGCGTTCGCCATGTTGATGGCACTCAGCCGTTCGATCAGCGCAAAATGTGCGCGCGGCAAGGCCCTTGCCGCCATCTCAGGCTCCAGAAGCGCGCGAATTGCCGCCAGTTCCTCGATCCGCTCGGGCGTCAGTTCCGGGGTTGAAATCCGGCCCGAGGACGACAGCGTCAGCGCCCCTTCCGCCACCAGCCGCCGCACCGCCTCACGCGCGGGGGTCATTGACACACCGTAACTTCGCCCCAGCCCCCGCAACGTCATCGACTGGCCCGGATCAAGCTCGCCGTGCATCACCTGCTGGCGCAGCGAGCGATAGAGCCGTTCGTGGGCGGCGGCGTTGGGATCGGTCGGGCGCGGTATGATCGACATGGCCGCGAGGGAAACACCCCGGCCCGGCCCGGGTCAATCCCCGAAGCGAAAGCGGTGCAACGTCTGGCCGTGGTCGTGCAGCCATTGCCGCTCGCGCTTCCAGTTCGGGCACAAGGTCAGCACCACGTCCCAGAAGGCTGCGGAGTGGTTCATCTGCACCAGATGCGCCGCCTCGTGCGCGGCAACGTAGTCCAGCACCGAAGGGGGGGCCATGATCAGGCGCCACGAATACATCAGCGCCCCATCCGGACTGCACGATCCCCAACGCGATCGCGTATCGCGCAGGGTCAGCCGTGTGTAGCGCCGTTGCAGCGTGCCGGCATGGCGGGCCGATGCTTCGGCCAGCCGGTCACGCGCCAGCACCCTCAGCCAGGCCCCGACCCGTGCGGCGGCCTGCTCCGGGGCACCCGGCACCAGCAAGCTGCCTTCGGCCTCTCGGATCACGCGCCCGCTTCCCGACGCCAGCATCAGGGACCTCCCCTCCACCGGCAGCAAGGCGCCCAGGCGCACCGGGACCGCAGCCGAATCGGGCATGGCTGCCAAGGTTTCGCGCAGCCACGCTTCCTGACCGCGCAGAAACTCCAGCGCCTCTGTCTCACGCGCACGCAGGGGAATGGACAGGGTCACCTTGCCATCCAGCCGCGACACCCGCAGCGAGAATCGCCGGCTTCGCCCCGAACGTTTCAAGTGCACGTCGACTGGTAGAACGCCCGTCAAAACCGCCATAACTCCCCCTTGAATCTGCAAGAAGCCATACCGAGATCTGGCCTTGGACGAAAGCCTTTGACAGTCGCCCCTGCCTGTGGCAAGCGACTGCCTTCTCAAGTCAGCCTGTAAAGGGATCACCATGCCCAAGCAAGAATGGGGCACGAAGCGTATCTGCCCGACGACCGGCAAGCGTTTCTACGACCTGAACCGTTCTCCGATTGTCAGCCCGTATACGGGCGAAGTCGTCGACATCGAATCCGTCCGTCGCAAGATGGCCGCAGCCGTGATCTCGCGCGTTGTGCCGGAGAAGGACGACGACGTGCTGGTCGACGATCTGGAAGCCGATGACGACATCCTCGCCGGCGCTGTCACCGAAGACGCCGAGCTGGATGATGATCTTCTGGAAGACGACGCCGACGACAACGTTTCGCTTGATGATCTGGCGGACGTTGCAGGCGACGAGGAAGAGGTCTGAAGGAGCGGCGCAGGGCTGGCAGCGAGGGCTGAAAAATCCGCTTGCAGCCCCCCGCGACCTACCCTAAACACCCGGCATCGCGGCGGCAACGGCGCGAGTTCTCCGGTGGGGTCATAGCTCAGATGGGAGAGCGCTTGAATGGCATTCAAGAGGTCGGGAGTTCGATCCTCCCTGGCTCCACCAACGAGAAAATGAAAAAGGGACGGCTCACGCCGTCCCTTTTCCTTTGTGTGATGCGGTGGCGGCTTGGCCTTGCCGTTCCGACACCTGACCACGCTGCGGGCTATTCGGCAGGATGCCCTCCAACCCGACCCCGCGTTGCCCGCCACGCCCTTCGCTTTGCGCGCTGCCAGAACCACGGGCGCGGGTTGTCGTCCGACGTGACCAGCATCAGTAGCGAGGGAATCACGATCAGCGTCAGCACCGTTGCAAAGGCCAGGCCAAACACAATCGCGCTCGACAGCGAAATCCACCACTGCGTTGACGGCGCCCCAAAGGTGGTTTCGTGATGCAACAGCTCCAGGTTCAGCCCGAAGGCGATCGGCAGGACGCCAAGGATGGCCGTCAGCGCGGTCAGCACGACAGGGCGGGCCCGTTCCCGGCAGGTCGCGAGGATCGCATCGATCTTGGGCCGCCCTTCACGCCGCAGCGTGTCGTAAGTGTCGATCAGGACGATGTTGTTGTTCACCACCACGCCCGCCAAGGCGATGATGCCGATACCGGTCATCACGATGCCAAACGGCTGCGCCATCACCAGCAACCCCAGCAAGACGCCAATCGTTGACATGATCACCGCCGACAGCACCAGCCAGACCGAGATGAAGCGGTTAAACTGCGCCAGAAGTACCACGAAAATCAAGAATATCGCCGCCCCGAAGGCTTTCGACAGGAAAGCGCCGGCCTCGGCCTGTTCCGCGTCCTCGCCCGCCAGTTTCCATTGCACACCGGCCTTGTCGAGACCGGCCTTTTCCAGTTCCGCTTCAATCGCTGCTCGGACCGGATCGGCCTGCACGCCTTCGCGAATGCCCGCCTGAACCGTCACGGTGCGCTCGCCGTCCAGCCGGGTCAGCGTGCCGGTCGTAGGCACGGCAACCCGTGTCACAAAATTGGAGATCGGGACCGAACCGGCCGAGGTTTGAATGCGCAACTGGTCCAGTGCGGAAATGGTGCGCTGTTCGGACGGCAGGCGCAGCACGATATCCACGGCATCGTCCGAACCGGCGGGCCGGTAGTCTGACAGCTTCAGGCCGCCCGTGACAAGTTGCACCATCGCCCCAACCGTGCTGGGCGCGATGCCAAAGCGTGCGGCCTCGGCGCGGTCCACCTGCAGCTCCCAGTCGACGCCGGGGGGTGGCAGGCCATTGCTGACATCTATGACATCGGGCATGCCCTTCAACCGCTCCGCCACGGCCTTGGCCACATCGTTCAGCCCTGCTGGATTGGCGGCCGAAAGCTGGATCTGGATCGCTTTGCCGGTGGGCGGGCCGGCTTGCGGAACTGACACCTCGATATCGACGCCCGGAATACCTGTCATCGCACCACGAAGGTCTGCCAGGATCGCGTTGGCGTTCTTGCGTTCGCGCCAATCGACGAATTCATACTGGATCACGCCGATCACATCCGCAGCAACCTCGTTGCCCGCGCCACCGGCGGCACCAGAGCGGGTGTAGACCGTGGCAATTCCCGGCCAGCCCAGAATGCGCTTCTCGGCCTGCCTGACAAGAACGTCCTTTTCCTCGATCGACAGGTTCCCACGGGCTTTTACATAAAGCAGGCCGAACTCCGGTTCGACATTGGGAAAGAATTCGACACCCTTGCCAAACTTCACATAGGCATAGGGCACCGTACCCAACAGCCCAAGCGCCAGAAACAGCACAATGACCGGGTGCCGGACAGCCTTGCCGACCACCCACATGTACGCCCCGTCGCGGTGTTCCGGCGCGTGCTTGAAGGGTTTGGCCAAAAGCGCACCAAGCGTCGGCACAAAAATCAGCGCGTACAACAGTGACGCCGACAGGGTGACGATCAGCGTGATCGGCATGTATTTCATGAACTCGCCGACGATACCGGGCCAGAACAACAACGGCGAGAATGCCGCAATCCGCGTCAATGTCGCCGCAGTGACCGGACCCGCCATGCGATGCGACGCCATTGCAAAGGCCTCGCGCTTGTCCATCCCTTCGGACATGCGGCGTTCGGCGAACTCTGTGACGATGATGGCATCGTCGACCAGCATCCCGACCGCAAGGATCAACGAGAACAGCACAACGATGTTGACCGTATACCCGGCCAGCGACAGCGCCAGCATGCCCATCAGAAACGAGGCGGGGATTGCCAGACCGATCAGCAGCGAGGCCCGCATCGACAGCGCATAAAGGATCACGATGAACACCAGTATCACCGCCGTCAGCACCGAATTCTGCAGGTCCGACAACAGCTGTCGGATGTCCTTCGACTTGTCCTGGCTGAAAGTAACGATGGTCCCCTCTGGCAGTTGCGCCCGGAAGTCTTCGGTAACCGCCTTCACCTCGTCGACGGTCGCAATCAGGTTGGCACCGGTCCGCTTTGACACTTCGATCGCGACAGCGGGCTCACCGTTCAGTCGGGTGATGGTCTTGGGGTCCTTGTAGGTCGGTCGGATCGAGGCGATGTCGCGGACCCGAACAATCGCCGATCCGGTCGAGATCACGGGAAGGTTCGCCACATCCTCAGCCGTTTCGATCAAGGCCGGAACCTTGATCGCATAACGTCCCTCGGCGCCTTCCAGCGCCCCCGCCGCAACAAGCTGGTTGCCCGACGTGAACCCCTGGATAAGCACGTCGGGTCGCAAGCCATAAGTCGCCAGCTTTGCCGGGTCGACGACGATTTCGACCAGATCATCTCGCACCCCCTGAAGGCTTGCGTCCAGAACGCCGGTCAATTCTTCGATCCTGTCGCGCAGCTCGCGTCCGGTTTGCGCCAGAACCGTCTCCGGAACATCGCCCGAAAGGGTGATCACCAGAACCGGAAACTCCGATATGTTCACCTCGTTGACGGTCGGTTCGTCTGCGCCAGACGGCAACTCGGGCCGGGCTTGAGCGACCTTGTTGCGCACGTCATCCAGCGCCTTGTTCAGGTCTGCACCAGCCTGAAATTCGATCACTACGTTGCCGCCGCCCTGATAGGCCGTGGCGGTCATCTTCTTGATGCCAGTAATGGATTTCAGCGCGGTTTCCATCGGCCGCAGCAGCAGCCGTTCGGAATCTTCCGGCGAGATTCCGGCATACCCCATGCTGACATAGAGGATCGGGATCTGCACGTCCGGTTCGGCCTCTTTGGGAATGCTGACATAGGCCAGCGCCCCCGCGAGCATCAAAAACAGAAGAACCGAGACCGTCAGCCGGGCATTTGCAATGGCGGTTTCAACAATTTTCATTGGTCCGTCCCGTCAACTGCCGCGTCAAGGGCCGCGATCTGTACCGGGTCGCCGTCCTGCACAAGGTCCTGCCCGGCCACGATGATCTTGACGCCTTCGGGGACACCGGTGACCACCAGCCCTGCCTCAGTGTCGTCAATGATCGATATCGGGACAAACGCGGCAAGGCCATCGCTGCCAACCACACGAAGGCCAAGCTCGCCCGTCTCGGCCAGCGTGATGACCGAGCGTGGCACCGTGACGGCACGCTGCGGATCGGCGCTCAGTTCGACCTCGGCGCTCATTCCAGAGGGGAGCGCGTTGCCGGGATTGGCCAGCAGGATTTCCACGGGGAAGGTCCGCGTTTCCGCCGATGCCTCGCGCGAGACGATGCGAACCGTGCCCTGCATCGTCTCGTCGTTCACCAGCTTGACGGATGCCGGCGAACCGGGGGCGACGCTGCCCACGTCAACTTCGCTGACCTCGGCCCGCACCAGGATAGGGTCCAGCGACAGGATGGTTGCCACGGGGGTTCCGGTCTGCACCCATTCGCCAAGTTCGACCTCGACGGAATCCACCACTCCGGCAAAAGGCGCCTTAAGTTGCAGACGGTCTACAGCCGCTTTTGCACGGCTCAGCTCCGCCGCAGCTGCGTCACGCGCAGACCGGGCGCTTGTCAACTGGATCTCTGGCGTATTGCCCCCGGAATAAAGGCGTTCGGCAACGGCCAGTTCGCGCTCGCGCTGATCAAGCGCGATCTGCGCGATCTCGGCTTGGGCGAGGGTTTCGGGGCCTTCCAGCGTCAGGACAATAGCGCCTTGCTCGACCGAAGCACCCTTTTCCAACGCCAGCTTGTCAATCACGCCATCCGCGCGGGCCGCCAGTTCAACCCGCTTGTCGGCTGCGGTCGTCCCCGATATCCGGATGATCCTTGCATGATCAGCAAAGACCGGCTCCATCACCGCTACGGTCCGGACCAGCGGTGCGGGGGCTGATGGTTCTGGCGCAGATTCGGTGGTCTGCACCCCGCCATCCGACGCTTCGGATTGCGCGCTTCCCACGGCCGAAAACTTCCCCGTCGCAATCCAGCCAGCGGCGACCAGCAGAACCACCAACGCCGCGATGCGATGAAATTTTGGAAATGCTGACACTCTGATATTCCTGTTGAAAAGCTGGCCCATGCCACCCGCCCGGTTCAACCTCTGGCGGTCAAGGCGGGCGAAATCCGCTGCGTCCCGAGCGGCAACGTTTACTCTCACAAGCACTGCGCGTCCAGTCGCGCGTGCTTGGGTACCGGCGTGGATTGGCCGCTTCGCACTTGACAGATGCCGCTTGAAACCCCATGTGCAGGCGATCCGAAGCCCGTGCCGCGTGAGCACCAAAAGGCCCGGACACAGGTTTCCTCCATCACGCAGGGGCGCCGCTAGCGGCACGGTCACGGGCAAACGCTCGGGACGAGGGTCGCTTGCCCTTACGTATTGGATAACACCATGACCACTTTTGCCGACCTCGGCCTTTCGCCCAAGCTGCTGAAAGCCCTCGAAAAGACCAACCTCAGGATGCCGACGCCCATCCAGGCGCAGGCCATTCCGCACATCATGCAGGGCCGTGACCTGATGGGTCTGGCCCAGACTGGCACCGGCAAGACCGCAGCCTTCGGTTTGCCGCTTCTGCACCGGCTTCTTGACCTTGGCCACCCACCGGGTCCGAAGAACGTTCGCGCCCTGATCCTTGCGCCGACGCGCGAACTGATCGGTCAGATCAAGGACAACCTCGAGGTTTTCACCAAGGGCACCGCCGTCAAGGTAACGATGGTCGTCGGTGGCGCATCGCTGTTCAAACAGGCGCAAGCGTTGTCGAAGGGCACCGATGTGCTGGTTGCGACGCCGGGGCGTCTGATCGACCTTCTGGAACGCGGCGACGTCAGCCTGGAAAAGTGCGGCTACCTCGTTCTGGACGAGGCCGACCACATGCTCGACATGGGCTTCATCCACTCCCTGCGGAAGATCGCCAAGCACATCCCGCTGAAGCGCCAGACCATGCTGTTCTCGGCCACCATGCCGAAGGATATCTCGGAAATCGCCGACACCTATCTGCGCGACCCGATCCGCGTGCAGGTCGCTCCTCCGGGTAAGCCGATCGAAAAGATCGTGCAGGGCGTCCACTACATTCCGAACGGCGACAAGGCGCGCCTTCTGGAAACCTACCTCAAGCAGCATATCGGCGAGCAGGCTCTGGTTTTCGGCCGCAC
Source organism: uncultured Alphaproteobacteria bacterium (assembly GCA_963822435.1). Classification (GTDB taxonomy): domain Bacteria; phylum Pseudomonadota; class Alphaproteobacteria; order Rhodobacterales; family Rhodobacteraceae; genus JAUYQR01. The sequence continues at coordinate 154,415 of CAWGHN010000002.1, read as the reverse complement.
CAAGCACGGCTCGGAAAAGCTGTGCAAGTTGCTGGCCACCTGGGGCTTCAAAGTGGGCTCGATCCACGGAAACAAAAGCCAGAACCAGCGCGACCGGACCCTGACCGAATTCCGTGGCGGCGAGCTTGATGTGCTGGTGGCAACTGATGTTGCGGCACGAGGCATCGACATTCCGACGGTGCGGCACGTCTACAACTTCGACCTGCCCAACGTGGCCGAAAACTACGTCCACCGTATCGGGCGCACGGCCCGCGCAGGTGCCGAAGGGACGGCCGTCGCATTCTGCGCCCCGGCTGAAATGGACGAGTTGCAGGCGATCGAAAAGCTGTTGAAGAAGCCTATTCCGGTTCTTGGCGGGGCGCCTTGGGCAGCCGATATGGTCGCTGCGGCGCCGAAGCCCGGCCAGAACCGCGGCCAGCGCCCCGCAAACAAGGGCGGGCAGAAACCCGGTGCCAAACCCCCGGCAAAAGGTGCGGGTGGCCGTCCCGGCAACCCGGCACACAGGACCGGCGCGCCAAAGCCTGCCGGAGGCAGCTTTGCGCCGCGCAGACCGGATGCGAACAAGGCCGGGGCATCACGCCGCCCCGGCTGACACAGATCAGGGCGCGCCGTCTTCCAGATTGAGCTTCATGTCCAGCAGCACCTGCTGGATGGCCAGCGTCTCGCGCAGCAGGCGCTTGGCTTCGTTCACGGAAATGATACCGTCGCCGATGGCCTGGTTGTATTCGGACATCAGGATGGCAAAGCGCTGCGCAAGTGCCACGACATCCTGATTGACCCCCTTCGAAGCCGCATTCCTGCGTTCGGCATCATACGACAGCGTTATGCCGCGCAGATCGGCTAAGGCCGAGGTCACATGCGGGTGGCGCGCGGCCCCTTCCAGTAGGGCGACCACGTCGATCGGCATGAAACGGTCACCGTGTTCTTCGTTGTCCGAATAATACCTACCGATCGTCGCTTTCGATTTGCCGGTCAATTCGCACGCCGCTTCGACGCCCACATCCTTGACCAGCGCTTCGGTGTGTTTCTTCAGGTAAGTCGCAATCGACATGTTGGCTCCACTGTCCCACCACGAAGCGGTGGGGAAATCGGTAAGATTTTTCCCATTAATGGGGCCGAAAGGCTTTGTCATTGATAAATGCGTTCCAAGTGTTGGAACTGTCACGAGTGGCCGATGTCCCCAGCATCGGCATGGGTGGGGACCCGCCGTCACGCCGCTTACACTTCGGGCGGCAACGGCGGGACTCCGTCGTTCGGCGGCGGGTCTTTGTAACCACGTCGGGGACAACACGCTGCCTTGCGCTTTGGCGGATGGATGCGTTAGGCGTGCTGTCACCATGGCGAAGCTCTATTTCCACTTTTCCACGATGAACGCTGGCAAGTCGACCTTGCTGCTTCAGGCATCCCACAACTACCGCGAACGCGGGATGGCCACATATCTGATCACCGCGCAGTTCGACAACCGCGCAGGCGAAGGCCGCATCGCCAGCCGTATCGGAATTGGGGAGCCTGCCGATACCTTTGCACCGTCCGATGACCTTTGCGCACGGCTCAAGTCACGGTTCGCGGCCGGTCCGGTTGCATGTGTGTTCATCGACGAAGCCCAGTTCCTCACCAAGGAACAGGTGTGGCAACTTGCCTGTGCGGTGGACGATCTGGGTGTTCCGGTCATGTGTTACGGGCTGCGGGTCGATTTTCAGGGCAATCTGTTTCCCGGTTCGGCAGCCTTGCTGGCCTGGGCCGACGAAATGCGCGAGGTGCGGACAATCTGTCATTGCGGCAAGAAGGCCACCATGGTCATCCGCCGCGGACCCGACGGCAAGGCGCTGAAAGAAGGCGATCAGGTCGTGATCGGTGGAAACGAAACCTATGTGTCTCTGTGCCGCCGCCATTGGCGAGAAGCGGTGGAAGGCTGACGCGAAACCAGCGCTCCGGCCAGGGCGATCATTGCCATTCCGGCAATCGCGCCTGCCGTCAGAGTTTCGCTCCACAGCACCCATCCCCAAGCCGCCGAGCAGGGCAGGATCACGTATTCGAACACCGATACGCGCGATGCTTCGGCAAGCTGATAGGCCTTGATGATCAACCCCACCCCCAGCAGTGAGCCGGATGCCTGAACGAAGGTCCACCACAGAAACGTGGCGTCGGGCCAAGCCGCGCCGCGCAGGATGAAGCCGTCGGCCCCTTCGGCCGCGACGATTGGCGCAAACGCCAGCACGGCCATTCCGACCAGACCGAACACGCCAAGAACGACAAAGAACCCCGCAAGCATGGTTTCCGCGGTTTCTTCGGCGCACATTTCCCGCGTGGCGATGTTGCCGACGGCGTAAAGCGCACCGGACAGGACAGGCAGCACCGCCGCAAGCGTGGCCCCGGCAAGGGCGGACGGACCCAGCACCAGCACGACGCCAAGAAACCCGATTGCAACGGCGGACACTTGCAGGAGGCCGATCTGGCGGCCAAGCGTAAACCGTTGGATCAAAAGCACGAAGATCGGCGCGGTGAACAGACCTGCCGCGACCTGTGCCACCGGAAGAAACGCCAACGCCCCGAAGTAGATCAACATCGCAAAGCCATGTGTGATCGACCGGAACGCCACCGCGCCCAGGTTTTTCGGCCGAAGCCGCATGCCAAGACCAACCGCCAGCACGGCAAGCAAGACCAGTGCCATTGCAGACCGCATCGCATGAAACTGCCAAAGCCCGAAATCTTCGGCGATCACGCGCACAAAATTGTCGGTGAAACCGATGATCATCGCATAGCCAAGCACTGCGGCAGCGGCGGCAAGCGTTCGGTTTTGGCTGGCGCCTGTTGTGAGGGACGTGTCGGTCATGCCTCTTGACTAAGGCTCGCGCGCCCTCGACTCGCGCCTGATTGCGACGCGGGCCGCAAAATTCGGACGAAACCACCAAGCGGCATACCGTCAAGGCGCGAGCGATTGTGGCTCGTCGATGCACGGGCTATGGTTCCTTGAAGCAGGCAGAGACAAATCGCCAGATGACGGCGCTGAAACAGTATCAACGGCTGGAATGCACCGGCCTCTGGCGCGAAGCGCCCGAGGACCAGCGTCGTGAGGTGCTTGTCCAGTTCGGGGACGCGACGCTTATCCTGAGCGATCCCAAAAGCAGCGTTGCCATCAGTCACTGGTCACTGCCCGCTGTCGAACGGACCAACCCAGGTGAAATGCCAGCGGTGTTTTCCCCGGGCGCCGATGCGACAGAGACGCTGGAACTGGACGAACCGGACATGATCGCAGCCCTCGAAGCGGTTCAGGGCGCGGTAAAGGCAGCAACGGCGCGTCCGGGACGTTTGCGGGGCGCGTTGCTGAGCACGGCCACGGTTTCAATTCTTGCCCTCGGCGCCTTCTGGGTGCCGGGTGCGCTGGTGGCGCACACCGCCTCGGTCATTCCAGCGGTCAAGCGCGCCGAGATCGGGCAGACCGTACTGGATGACCTGACCCGTCTGACCGGAACGCCTTGTGACAGCCAACTGGGCCTGATCGCGCTGGCAGGGATTGCAGAGCGCGTGTTTGGCCCCGTCGACACTCCGATCCTTTATATCCTGCCAGACGGGGTCACCCGACCGCTCAGCTTGCCAGGCGATGTTATCGTCTTGCCACGCGCACTAGCCGAGAGTTCGAAAGGACCCGAGGCTCTGGCCGGCACCGCGCTGGTTGAAGGTCTGCGCAAGAAGGACGCCGACCCGATGATTGCGCTTCTGGATCACGTCGGGCTGCGCGCCACGTTTCAGCTTTTGACGACCGGAGACTTGCCACCGGAGGCGCTGCAAGGCTACGGCGAGGTCTTGCTTCAGACAACGCCGACGCCACCCGCAGACGCCCGCGTGCTGGCCGCCTTCGAACAAGCCCAGATCCCGGCCACGCCCTATGCGCTGTCTGTTGACCCAGAAGGCAAGGCCACTGATGGCCTTGTGGCAAACGATCCTTACAAGGGGCTGTCGCCGACGCCTCTGATCCCTGACGATGATTGGGTCGCACTTCAGGCGATTTGCACGAACTGACACACCTAAGGTGAAATCAGAATCGCGTCGGAAAAGCCTGCTGACCGGACCATCGCCAATGCCGCACGGGCCGACGCCACGTTTTCAAACGGTCCGGCATAGATCGAGATCAGTTGCAGTCCGTTGCGCAACATTTGCCGGCGCGTGAATGGCAAGCCAAGCTCGGTGATCGTGCGTTCGGCCCTATCCGCGTTTTCGATCCTGGAAAAACTTCCAATTGCCACCATTGTCGCGCCCGCTGCGCTTTGCGGCACAAGACCTTCGTCTTGCACGGTCGGAACGGCAGGAGCCAACGCCTCGCCCGCAATCGGCACCCGGCGGCCAGAGGGCGGATAGCCGCAAAGCAGGCTCCCGTCGCGGGCCACGCGCGGAATCCAAAGGCGATCTTCTTTGGTGCCGGCGCGCAGAAACAGGCAGCCAGCGCTATCGACATACTGCTGCCCCTCGAATGAGGCGGGCGGCATTTCAGCCGGTTGCTTCAGATCCTTCGCGCCGGCGATTGCGGCAACCGCCACAGACGCACACAGCAAAGCAAGACCAAGTTTCACGTTACATTGCCCCACCTGACCGCGCCGTTGCCGTCTTCGCCGCGCCTAGGCGACCGTGGACGGTCTACTTGGTTCCGAACATCCTGTCGCCCGCATCGCCCAGCCCCGGCACGATGTAGCCGTGGTCGTTCAGATGACTGTCAACGGCCGCAGTCACGATCGGCACATCGGGGTGGCTTGACTTCATACGCGCGATGCCTTCTGGCGCGGCGAGCAAGCAAAGAAACCTGATTTCCTTGGCACCCGCCTGCTTCAGCAAGGATATCGCTGCAGCCGAAGAGTTTCCGGTTGCCAGCATCGGGTCCACGACGATGCTGATACGGTCCTCCATGTGGTCCGGCAGCTTGCAGTAATACTGCACCGGCTGCAGCGTTTCAGGGTCACGATAAAGCCCGACGAACCCCACACGTGCCGCCGGGATCAGTTCCAGTATCCCGTCCAGAAGCCCGTTTCCCGCCCGCAAGATCGACACCAGCGCAAGTTTCTTGCCCTCGATGACCGGGGAATCCATTTCCTCCAGAGGCGTTTCGATCCGCTTCGTGGTCATCGGCAGTTCGCGTGTCACCTCATAGGCCAGCAGCAGGCTGATCTCGCGCAAGAGTTTGCGAAACGAAGCGGTCGACGTATCCTTTTCGCGCATCAAGGTCAGCTTGTGCTGCACCAAAGGGTGCGAAACGACGGTCAGGTGATCAAGCATCGACAGGCTCCAACTTGGCGCGGATTTTCGACTTGGTATCATCATCGCAGAAGGCCGCGTCAAGCGAGGTGCGGGCGATCTTTTCAAAGACGCCCTCGTCCCAATCGAAGGCCCGGTGCAACTCTTCATATTCGCGCGCCATCGTGGTGTGGAAAAAGGGTGGATCGTCGGTCGATATCGTCACCTTCACCCCACGGTCGAACATCGTGCCGATAGGATGATCTCGGAACGTCCGGTATAGCCCCAAGGCCACGTTCGACCCCGGACAAACCTCCAGCACCACACCCCGTTCGGCAAGTTCGTCGACCAGCGCAAGGTCCTCGATGGCTCGAACGCCGTGACCGATCCGTTCCACCGCAAGATCGTTTAGGGCGGCGCGCACACTTTCCGGTCCGCCCCATTCGCCGGCATGCGCCGTCAGCCGCAGCCCGGCTTCGCGCGCAAGGTCAAAGGACCAACGGAAATCCTTTGGATGGCCAACCTTTTCGTCGCCGGCAATCCCGAAACCGACGATCCAGTCACCCGCCGTTTCCGCCGCGCACCGCGCTGTCTGCCGTGCCTTGTCGGGCCCGAAATGGCGGATGCAGGTCACGACGCCGCGCAGGGTGATGCCAAACTGGCGTTCCGCCTGATCCGCCGCTTCGCGCATCGCGTGCAGGTATTCGCGCCAAGCCCCAAGATCGCGCCCGCCACAAAAATCCGGCGACAGGAACGTCTCGGAGTAGACGACACCGCTGGCAGCCGATTCCTCAAGCACCGCCAGAACAAGCCGATGGTAATCCTCAGGCCGTTGCAGGGTGCTGGTAGCAGCTTCGTAGACTTTGAGGAAATCCCAGAAATCCTTGTACCGGTATGCCCCGCTTTCGCTGAACAGGCCACCGAGGTCCATCTTCTTCTCGCGCGCCAGACCGCGAATGAAGGCCGGCGGTGCCGCACCCTCCAAATGCAGGTGCAGTTCGACCTTCGGCATGTTGGAGACGTTCAAAGAAAGCTCCTTCCGGGGCCGGTTGTGGAAAGGCCAAGATGCGTCGCGACCGAAGCGGCAACATCGGTGAAGCCCACCTGACCGATTGCCTTGGTGCCCGCACCGAAACCGACGACCGGCACCCGTTCGCGTGTGTGTTCGGTTCCCCGGAAGGTGGGATCATTGCCGTGGTCGGCCGTGAAGATCACCAGATCGTCGGGGCTGAGCGTGGTCAGAAAGTCCGGCAGGCCGGCGTCGAACCATTCCAGCGCGCGGGCATACCCCGCCACGTCGCGCGGATGTCCATACAGCGTGTCAAACTCGACAAAGTTGGCAAAGGTCAGCGACCCCGGCTCGGCCTCGCGACCGAGGCGGATCAGATGTTCGAAAAGATCTGCATCGCTCTTGCCCTTGTGCAGGCAACTGATCCCGCGCATCGAAAAGATGTCGCCGATCTTGCCCACAGCGTGCGTGGCCCGTCCATCTGCCACTGCCCAATCCAGCAACGTCGGAGACGGCGGGGCGATGGCGAAATCCTTGCGGTTTGCGGTGCGCTTGAAACTGTCGGGGGTGCCTACAAAGGGCCGGGCGATGACCCGACCAACCTTGCGTGCGTGCAGCATCGGGGCAAGATCGGCGCACAGCTTGAGCAAACGCCCCAGCCCGAACGCCTCTTCATGCGCGGCGATCTGAAATACGGAATCGGCCGATGTGTAACAGATCGGCCAACCCGTCTTCAGGTGCGCTTCGATGTGTTCGGCAATGATAGGGATCCCCGATGCATGGCAATTGCCAAGAATGCCCTCGGTGCCTGCCAGCCGACAGACCTCGCGCACGATATCTTCCGGAAACGCCGGAATGGTGTGGGGAAAATACGTCCAGGCCCACGGAACCGGAACACCTGCCAGTTCCCAGTGGCCCGAAGGTGTATCCTTGCCGTTGCTGACCTCCGTGGCGGCACCCCACAGGCCGTGGGGTTCGGCATCCAGACCCGGCGCAGCCAGACCAGATGCCAGTCTGATGGCGGCCCCAAGACCAAGACCGTCCAGCACTGGCAGCCGCAACGGACCCTTGCGGCCCACGTCGGCCCTACCGCTGACACAGGCTTCGGCAATATGACCCAGCGTGTTTGATCCGGCGTCGCCGAAGCGGTCGGCATCCGGCGCGCCGCCACAGCCGACCGAATCCATCACGATCAGAAATGCCCGCGGCATCAGGCGATCCTCTTCAGCACTAGCGGCGGCTCGCCCGGCGCCGCGTCGCTGATGCGGTAGGCCGCCTGAACAGCACGAACGGCGGCACGGGCCGCGTCTTCGGTCGCCGCATGAACCATCGCAATCGGCACACCGGCCCCCGCTTCTTCGCCCAGCCCGGCCAGGTCCGACAACCCGACCGAAAGGTTCAGCTTGTCGCCTTCGCGCAAGCGCCCGCCACCCAGATGCACCACGGCATGACCCAGAGCCTCGCCGTCGATCGCTGCGATGAAACCGTCGGCAAGGGCCGGAACCTCCATCACCACCGGCGCTGAAGGCAAGCGATCCGGCCACCGCTCGACGAAATCCTGCGGGCCACCTTGTGCCGCCACCATACGGCCAAAGATTTCGGCGGCGGCACCGGATTCAAGCGCCTGCGCGATCCGCCCTGCCCCATCCTCCGGGTCGGCAGCCAAGCCTGCCAAGGCCAAAGCCTCGCCTCCCAACGCGGCCGTCAGATCCCACAGGGCTGTGTTGACCGAAGTTCCCGTCAGCGTCTCCATCACTTCGATGACTTCCAGCGCGTTGCCAGCGGCTGTGGCGAGGGGTTGGCTCATGTCAGTGATCAAGGCCGACGTCATGCAGCCCGCACCTTGCGCCGTTGCAACCAGCGCGCGGGCAAGTTCTTCGGCCCGTTCCGGCGTTTTCATGAACGCGCCGGACCCGCATTTTACGTCAAGCACCAGCGCTTCAAGGCCAGCCGCCAGTTTCTTCGACAGGATCGACGCCGTGATCAGATCGACGCTCTCCACCGTGCCCGACACGTCACGGATGGCGTAGAGCCGCTTGTCGGCAGGTGCAATTTCGGCGCTTGCCGCGACGATAGCACAGCGGATGTCCTTCAACTGCCCGCGCAGGGCATCTTCCGTCAGGCCGGTTCTGAAGCCGGGAATAGCCTCCAGCTTGTCCAGCGTCCCGCCCGTATGGCCCAACCCGCGGCCAGAGATCATTGGAACATAGGCACCGCAGGCAGCAAGGGCCGGTGCCAACAACAGCGAAACACAGTCACCGATACCGCCGGTCGAATGTTTGTCGACAATCGGCCCCGGCATGTCCCATGCCAGCACCTTGCCGCTGTCACGCATCCCGCGGGTCAGGGCAACGCGCCCCGCCTCGCCCAGCCCCCTCAACAGCACTGCCATTGCAAACGCACCGGCCTGCGCATCGCTTACCACGCCAGAGGCCAGCCCTTGTGCGAACCACGCCAGTTCATCGGCGGTCGGCTGTCCACCGTCACGCAGCCGAACGATGATGCTGCGGGCATCGGTCATGTCCGGTCCATGTGCGCGGCGGTGAAAACGCCGGGCAAAAGGTCGGCGACCGTAAGGGTTCGTGCCTGCCCATCTGTCGTGCACAGCGTGACCTTCACGTCTTGGCCAGCAAACTCCGCCAGTTTCTGGCGGCAGCCACCGCAGGGAGGAACCGGGTCCGGACTGTCTGCGATAACCAGAGCCTCGATGATCCGGGTTTCGCCAGCCGCAACCATCGCCGCAATCGCCCCCGCCTCGGCGCAGGTGCCTTCGGGATAGGCCACGTTCTCGACGTTGCATCCCGTAAAAATCGTTCCAGACGCTGCCCGCAGCGCCGCCCCCACCTTGAAGCGTGAATAGGGCGCATAGGCGTTTTCGCGAACCGCCTTCGCGGCCTCCAACAGCGTCATCATCGCTTCTCCTTCTGACCTGACGGTCAGAGTTTGGTCCTCGGGGCCTGCTTATGCAAGCCGTCAGACCAGACGCGTTGGCGGGTTACCCGGAAGCGAGACCTCAAGCAGTTCAAGGTCTGGCGTGGCGTCGCTGTATCTGGTCGCCATGCCCGGCGGAATAACGAACGCATCGCCAGGCGACAGGCGGTAAGGCTCCTTGCCCTCGCCCTCAAGCGTCATCGCGCCAGCTATGACGAAGCTGAACAGGATGTCACCATCATGCACTGTCCAGGGTGCCACACCCACGGGACGCGCGACCATCACCGACGCCACTCCCTTCGTGGCGGCATCGATCATGGTATCGCGCGCCTCGAACCCCGGAATCCGGTAGGGCTGAAAGGTGCCATCCCGACCGATGTTGTGCACGAACTTCTGGCCGTCCCACTCTCGGTCCGGGCGGAAATACGGGGTTGGCAAGGTCATATCATGGTCGATCTCGGTGACGTGGTCCGCAGGCACACCGATTTCCACGACCTGAACGCCTTCGGAATGGAGCACCTTGTGACGGATGCCCGGCGGTTGGATAAAGCAATCGCCGGTGTTGATCCGACGGATATCGCCCTGATCCTCGTAGAGCACGTCGACCCATCCGGCGACGCAGAAGATCAGCTGAAAGCCGACCTTGTGATAGTGCACCATGTCTGGAACCGGGCCATCCGGAACCCGGATATGGCTTGCGATCATGGCCCCACCGAGGCGCGTGGGCACCAGATCACGATATTCCATCCCCGCGCGTCCGATCACCCAAGGCGCCTGATCTGCCAGGCGGCGCACCACAAAGGCGTGCTCGGTGCGCGGCATCACCAACGGCGGGTCAAGTTCGTCGATTTCGATCCGTGTTCCGTTCGGCGCGGTCAGCGTGCGCGCGCCAGCGGCAAATCCGTCCGGATCTTCCGTCAGGATACGCAGGGTTCCCGGCGCTTCCGACGCGCCCTTCTGGATGCGCAGTCGCAGCCCGTGGCCGGACACGACCGCAACCTCAGGATTGTCGGCGGGATAGATCATATCCAGCCGCATCCGTAGGGTTTTGGTGAAAAACGGAAGGTCGTTGCGCAACTCCTGCGTCGGCAGGCGAATTTCGGCGCGCGTTTCGCTCATGGTGTTCCTCATGCTATGGCTGCATGGTGAGCGGCATCGCCGGGATTTGCAAGCGATGCCGAAAGGACCTGCGCATCCGACGGTGTTGGCAGGTGGGAAGAATTGGTTTAGGGCTAAACCAAATTTCTGGAGGGTGGGATGGACGAGGCTCGCAACGACAACGCACGTCAGGCGGCGCTGGATTACCACGAATTCCCCAAGCCCGGAAAACTGGAAATCCGCGCCACGAAACCGCTCGCCAACGGACGCGACCTTGCCCGCGCCTATTCGCCCGGCGTCGCGGAAGCCTGCCTCGAGATCAAGGCAGACCCTTCCACCGCCAGCCGCTACACGAGCCGTGGCAACCTTGTTGCCGTTGTCACAAACGGCACGGCGGTGCTTGGCCTTGGCAATATCGGTGCGCTGGCGTCAAAGCCGGTGATGGAAGGCAAGGCGGTCCTCTTCAAGAAATTCGCGAACATCGACTGCTTCGATATCGAACTGAACGAGCCCGACCCCGAGAAACTCGCCGCCATTGTTTGCGCGCTGGAGCCGACGTTCGGCGCGATCAACCTTGAAGATATCAAGGCGCCCGATTGCTTCATCGTCGAACGGCTGTGCCGCGAGCGCATGAAAATTCCGGTTTTTCATGACGACCAACACGGCACGGCCATCGTTGTGGGCGCGGCGGCCACCAACGCGCTTATCGTGGCGGAAAAGCGCTTTGAAGATATCAGGATCGTCTCGACCGGTGGCGGGGCGGCAGGCATCGCCTGTCTTGAGATGCTGGTCAAGCTGGGGGTTCAGCGCAAGAACATCTGGCTTTGCGATCTGGAGGGGTTGGTCTACGAAGGCCGGGCGGCGCAGATGACGCCGCAGAAGGCCGCGTTTGCACAAGGCACCCATCCCGCGACCCTGACAGAGGTGATCGCCGGTGCCGACCTGTTTCTCGGTCTGTCCGGCCCTGGTGTGCTGACACCGGAAATGGTCGCGAGGATGGCACCGAAGCCAATCATCTTCGCGCTTGCCAACCCGATGCCGGAGATCCTGCCAGACGCGGTTCGGGCCGTTGCGCCGGACGCAATCATGGCAACCGGACGTTCGGATTTCGCCAACCAGGTCAACAACGTCCTTTGCTTTCCGTTCATTTTTCGTGGCGCACTTGATGTGGGCGCGACCGAGATCAATGACGCGATGGAAATCGCCTGCATCGAAGGTATCGCAGCCCTTGCCCGCGCCACTACCAGCGCCGAGGCCGCCGCGGCCTACCGCGGCGAAACGCTGTCATTCGGACCAGAGTATCTTATTCCCAAACCCTTCGATCCGCGGCTGATCGGTGTCGTTGCCAGTGCGGTCGCCCGCGCCGCGATGGAGACCGGCGTTGCCACCCGCCCGATTGCCGATCTGGAGGCCTACAAGCGCCAGCTTGACGGTTCGGTCTTTAAATCCGCGCTGTTGATGCGTCCGGTGTTCGAGGCGTCCAAACTTGCAACCCGCCGCATTGTCTTTGCCGAGGGTGAAGACGAGCGTGTGCTGCGCGCTGCGAACGCCGTGCTTGAAGAAACCACCGACATCCCCATCCTGATCGGCCGGCCCGAGGTCATCGAGGCGCGGTGCGAACGCTATGGCCTGCCGATCCGGCCGGGCAAGGATTTTCTGCTGGTGAACCCGGAAAACGACCATCGCTACCGCGATTACTGGGGAACCTACCACGAGTTGATGGCTCGGCGCGGCGTCACCCCCGACACCGCCCGCGCAGTGATGCGCACCAACACCACGGCCATCGCCGCAATCATGGTCCACCGTGGCGAGGCGGACAGCATGATCTGTGGAACCCTTGGGCAATACCTATGGCACCTTGGTTACATCCGCCAGATCCTTGCGCGCGACGGGCTGCATCCAGTGGCTGCTCTCAGCATGATGATCCTTGAAGATGGACCCCTCTTCATCGCTGACACGCATGTCAACGCCGAACCCACACCCGAGCAAATCATGAACACCGTGATTGGCGCGGCCCGGCACGTTCGCCGCTTTGGCTTGACGCCCAAGATAGCGCTTTGCACGCAAAGCCAGTTCGGCAACATGGAGAACGGCAATGCGTTGCGGATGCGCGCCGCACTGGAATTGCTTGACGCCCGAGAGCCGGATTTCGCCTACGAGGGCGAGATGAACATCGACGCAGCCCTTGACCAATCGCTGCGCGACCGGCTTCTGCCGGGGTCACGCTATGAAGGTGCGGCAAACGTGCTTGTCTTTGCCAGTGCCGATGCTGCTTCAGGCGTGCGCAACATCCTGAAGGTCAAGGCTGGCGGGCTGGAGGTCGGGCCGATCTTGATGGGCATGGGCAATAAGGCCCATGTGGTCACTCCGGCCATCACGGCGCGCGGGTTACTCAATATGTCGGCCATTGCAGGCACACCCGTCGACCACTACAAATAGAATCACTGACACAAATCTCGCCGTGCCGAAGCGAAAAGTTTGCAAACACCGCCGCCGATGAACGTCAAAAGCACGCCACATCAGGGGTTTGCAAACTTACCGCTTAGCGGGGAGCCAATTATGCAAATTGGTGCGTGCCGTTGCCGGTAACAGCGTTGCGTCAACAGTCCCATCTGCCGTAACTAACGGGCAATCGGTCAGCGGGGGAGACGCCATGACGTTTGCACAGACCTATGCCGGCTGGAAGGCAGATCCTGAAGCATTCTGGCTGAGGGCCGCCGAAGACATCGACTGGGTGGAAAAGCCAATCCACGCGCTGAACGACAGCCGGGCGCCGCTTTATGAATGGTTCACTGATGCAACCGTAAACACCTGCTGGAATGCGGTTGACCGCCATGTCGCCGCAGGGCGCGGCAAGCAGCCTGCCATCATCCACGACAGCCCGGTAACCGGCACCAAACACGTCATCACCTATGCCGAGTTGCGGGACCGTGTCGCCCGACTTGCCGGTGCGCTGCGAGCCAAGGGCATCACCAAGGGCGACCGCGTCATCATCTACATGCCTATGGTCCCCGAGGCGTTGGAGGCCATGCTGGCCTGTGCGCGGCTTGGCGCGATTCATTCTGTCGTGTTCGGCGGGTTTGCGGCGGCCGAACTTGCCGTGCGGATTGACGATTGCACGCCAAAGGCGATCATCGCGGCATCCTGCGGGATCGAACCGTCGCGCGTGGTTCACTACAAGCCGCTTCTCGACGGGGCGATCGAGATGGCTGACCACAAGCCGGATTTTTGCGTGATCTTCCAGCGCGAACAGGAGGTTGCACGGCTTGTACCGGGTCGTGACGTGGCTTGGCACGAATTCCAATATGGTGTCGACCCGGCAGACTGCGTGCCAGTCGAAGGCTCTCACCCGGCCTACATTCTTTACACCTCGGGCACGACCGGCGCACCGAAGGGCGTGGTCCGGCCAACCGGCGGGCATCTGGTAGCCCTGAACTGGACGATGCGCGCGATCTATAATTGCGGGCATGGCGATGTGTTCTGGGCGGCTTCGGATGTGGGTTGGGTCGTTGGCCACAGCTACATCTGCTACGCGCCGCTGATCGCCGGCTGCACCACCGTCGTCTACGAAGGCAAGCCGGTGGGCACTCCTGACGCAGCCGCCTTTTGGCGCGTGATAGCTGAACACAATGTGCGCAGCTTTTTCACCGCCCCGACCGCGCTGCGCGCAATAAAGCGCGATGATCCCGAGGGGGCGCTGGTTGGCCGACACCCAATGCCGAACCTTCAGGCGCTGTTTCTTGCCGGTGAACGTGCCGATCCCGACACGATCCTTTGGGCGCAGCGGCATCTTAACGTACCGGTCATCGACCATTGGTGGCAGACAGAAACCGGCTACGCCATTGCAGCCAACCCGATCGGCATCGAACAGCTTCCCGTCAAGATCGGCTCGCCTTCGGTCGCGATGCCGGGCTACGATGTGCAGGTGCTGGACGAAGGCGGCCATCCCGTCGCCCCCGGCACGCTCGGCGCGATTGCGATCAAACTGCCGCTGCCCCCCGGCACCCTGCCGACGCTGTGGAACGCTGAAGATCGGTTCCGCAAAAGCTATCTTGCCCATTTCCCGGGTTACTACGAAACGGGGGATGCTGGCTTTGTCGACGCCGATGGGTATCTTTACATCATGGCCCGGACCGATGATGTGATCAACGTCGCCGGCCATCGCCTGTCGACCGGCGCGATGGAAGAGGTGCTGGCAGGACACCGCGATGTCGCCGAATGCGCCGTGATTGGTGTGGCGGATGATCTGAAAGGGCAATCGCCTTTGGGGCTCCTCTGCCTGAACAAAGGCTCGACCCGTGACCATGCCGATGTGGTGAAGGAATGCGTGGCACTTGTCCGCGACAAGATCGGCCCGGTTGCAGACTTCAAGCGTGCCCTGGTGGTGGACCGCCTGCCAAAAACCCGGTCGGGCAAGATCCTGCGTGCTACGATGGTCAAGATTGCGGACAGGCAGCCATGGAAAATGCCTGCCACAATCGACGATCCAGCAATCCTGGATGAAATTGCAACGGCACTGCGCAGCATTGGATTGGCCAAGGTCTGATACACGCTCTGCGGGATCTGCTGGACAGTCGTGGCGAAATGCGTCAATTCTTTGCATTATGCAAAGGTCGCCTTTCATCAATAGGTCACTCGCCTGTCAGTCCGGACCGCCGCCATGATTGGCCGTTCCAATGCCGCGTCCGAGATCGATACGGCGCTTGACCGATTGCATCTAGTGATCAACCAGTTGGAAGCATTGGTTTCATCCGAAACGCAGCGAGCCGAACTTGATGTCTTGCGTCGGGCGGCGTTGAGACTTGGTGGTGCAAAGCTGCAATCGGAGGTTCAGCAGGCAAAGCCGGCGACCGAAGGGATGCGCCAGTTCGAACCGGCCCGTTTTCAGCGCCTTTTGCAACTGGCAGGGCCCGAGAACGGAGCCGAACTACTGGCGCGCCTGTCCGAAGACCTGATCGCCACCCGCGACCAATCCTCGGCGTCGATGGCTAGTCTGGATTGGTCAGGGCTTCGTGCGGCAAGCCATGTGCTGATTTCGCTGGCGGGGTCGGTCGGCGCGGTTTCGCTGCAGACCCTCGCCGAACAGATGAACGCCGCTGCACACGTTACTGACCACGCCTCGCTTTTTTCCCTTGTGCCCGAGGCGCTTGGCGAACTTGACGCGCTCATCGCCGTCGTGGCGGCGACACAGCCCATTGCGGCTGCCCGATGAAGCCCGGTTCTGCCTGGACACCCAGTGTGCTTTTGATTGAGGACACGGCCTCGCTGCAACTTGTCTATCGGTCGGTTCTGGCATCGGCCGGATATCGCGTTTCGGTCGCAAGCACCGCCGCGGACGGCTTGGCGCAATTTCGCGGGCTTCAGCCGGTGGTCGTACTGCTTGACCTTATCCTGCCCGACCGTGACGGTTTGATGTTGATGCAGGACATGCTCGCGCTCAGGCCGGAAACCTGCGTCATCGCGATTACCGCCAACGGGTCGGTCAATCGCGCGGTCGAGGCGATGCGCGCCGGGGCGCATGACTTTCTGGTCAAGCCGTTCGATGAAAATCGGCTGCTTGGTGCGGTGCAGAACGCGCTGGCTGAAAGGTTGCCGCGCAAAGCACCAGCAGCCTTGCCCGATCCCGGCCCACAGGACCGCGCGATGCTGCAAGACGGCTCGTCGTTCATCGGGTCGTCCGACACGATGCAGCGAATTCACGACACGATCGCGTCTGTGGCGCGGTCGATGGCAACGGTGTTCATCACGGGGGAAAGCGGGACAGGGAAGGAGCTTTGCGCACTGGCTGTCCACGCCAGTTCGGCACGGGCCGAGGGGCCGTTCATCGCACTGAACTGCGGTGCAATTCCGCAAGACTTGCTTGAAAGTGAAGTTTTCGGCCACATGAAGGGCAGCTTTACCGGTGCAATCTCCGACAAGCCTGGTGCTGCGGCGGCGGCGGATGGCGGGACACTATTTCTGGACGAGATCTGTGAAATGGCGCCGGCCTTGCAGACGAAACTGTTGCGGTTTCTGCAAACCTCGACGGTTCAGCCGGTTGGCGCGACCCGCCCGCGCAAGGTGAATGTGCGCATCGTTTGTGCCACGAACCGCGACCCTCTTGATGCTGTCCGGCGCGGTCATTTCCGTGAAGATCTGTATTACCGCCTGTTCGTGGTCCCGATCCACATGCCGCCGCTACGGGACCGGGGGCAGGATGTGATCGAAATCGCGGAAGCCGCTCTGTTCAGGTTTGCCGAAGAGGAGGGGCGCACGTTCTATGGTCTGGATGCCGAGGTCCGGGAGCTTCTGCCGCGCTTGCCCTGGCCCGGCAATGTGCGGCAACTGTTGAACGTCATGCGCAACGTGGTCGTGCTCAATCCCGGCGGCTGGGTCGGGATCGAGATGCTGCCACCGGGTCTTGCGGCCGAGATGACACCCCACCGCGCGCCCGAAAGGCTGCGTGCGGTGCCCGAACCAACTGCCGAGGTGGGCGTTATGGTTGGCCTTACACTGGCCGAGGCAGAGCGCAAGATCATCGAGGCGACGCTGGCGCGATACGGCGGGTCGGTTCCTAAGGCTGCGCGCGTTCTGGACGTGTCTCCGTCAACGCTTTACCGCAAGATCGACGGCTGGACCAAAGTGTAAGGGCCGGGCCCTTAGACGAACTGCTCTCCGATAAGGCGCTCTTCCAGACCGTGACCGGGGTCGAACAACAGGCGGTGCTGAACCGATCTTTCAGACCTGATCTCGACGCTTGCCACATCGCGAACAGACGCCCGGCTGTCGGCATCGGCCATCACGGGGCGTTTATCCGGGTCCAGCACATCAAACCGCACGACGCCCGACATCGGCAACACGGCGCCACGCCAGCGTCGCGGTCGGAACGCGGCAATGGCGGTCAGGGCAAGCACATCGGCGCCAATCGGCAGGATGGGACCGTGTGCCGAATAGTTGTAGGCGGTGGACCCGGCTGGTGTCGCCACCAGGGCCCCATCGCAAACCAGTTCGGGCATCCGCTCCCGCCCGTCGATGCTGATGCGCAGCTTGGCCGCCTGCGGGCCTTGCCGCAGCAATGCCACCTCGTTGATCGCCAAGGCCTCGGTCAGCTTGCCCTTGGTGTTGATAGCCCGCATCGACAAGGGATGGATGACGGCCTCTTCGGCGGCGGCCAGGCGGGCGGGCAGGTCGTCGGCAGAATAAGCGTTCATCAGAAAGCCGATGGTTCCGCAGTTCATGCCGTAAACCGGGAGGTCCCTGCCCTTGGTTGAATGCAATGTCTGCAACATGAACCCGTCACCGCCGAGGGCGACAATCACCTCGGCTTGTCTGAAGTCGGCCTGCCCATAAGCCGCAGTCAGCGCCGTAAGGGCTTCGATGGCCGCCGGGGCCCTGCTGGCCGTAAACCTGATACGTTGTGGCATGGCGTCCCCCGATCGCAGCAGTCTTGGCCGGGGTGGTGGGTAAACTCAAGGGGTTGGTGCCAACCCGATGGGCGGGAGGCGCACGGTGCAGTAAGATGATTTCGTCGCAATGGCGAAAAAGGTCGTTTTCTTGCCTTTCCGTGGGACAAACGGTGTTCTAAATAACGCCGCATCCCGCCCTTGGCCCAAAGAGGACCTGCTTCATGAACGCTTCGCATCGCGACTCCGGCTTTTTTACTGAAACGCTCAGCAGCCGCGACCCGGAGCTTTTCGCCTCCATCACCTCGGAATTGGGCCGCCAGCGCCACGAGATCGAGTTGATCGCTTCGGAAAACATCGTCAGCCGCGCGGTAATGGAAGCACAAGGCTCGGTGATGACGAACAAATATGCCGAAGGCTATCCGGGCAAACGCTACTACGGCGGCTGCCAGTTCGTGGACGTGGCGGAGAATCTGGCAATCGACCGCGCATGCAAGTTATTCGGCGTAAACTTCGCAAACGTGCAGCCGAACTCGGGAAGCCAGGCAAACCAGGGCGTGTTTCAGGCCCTGATCAAACCCGGCGACACGATTCTGGGGATGAGCCTTGATGCCGGCGGTCACCTGACGCACGGCGCGGCGCCGAACCAGTCGGGCAAGTGGTTTCATGCGGTGCAATACGGCGTCCGGAAACAGGACCTGACGCTGGATTACGACCAGGTTCAGGCACTGGCGACCGAACATCAGCCAAAGATGATCATTGCCGGCGGGTCGGCCATTCCGCGGATCATAGATTTCGCCCGGATGCGCGAGATTGCCGACAGCGTTGGCGCGTATCTTCTGGTCGACATGGCACACTTCGCCGGTCTGGTGGCGGCGGGGCTTTATCCCTCGCCCTTCCCGCACGCGCATGTGGCGACCACGACGACGCACAAGACCCTGCGCGGCCCGCGCGGCGGGATGATCCTGACGAATGACGAGACGATTGCAAAGAAGGTCAACAGTGCAATTTTCCCGGGCATTCAGGGCGGTCCGTTGATGCATGTGATCGCCGCCAAAGCAGTTGCCTTTGGCGAGGCGCTGCAGCCCGGCTTTCAGACCTATCAGTCGCAGGTCGTGAAGAACGCTCAGGCTTTGGCGGACGAATTGATGAAAGGCGGTCTTGATATCGTGACCGGCGGCACTGACACGCACCTGATGCTGGTCGACCTTCGTCCGAAGGCGGTCAAGGGCAACGCGACTGAAAAGGCCTTGGGCCGCGCGCATATCACCTGCAACAAGAACGGCATCCCTTTCGACACCGAAAAACCGACGATCACCTCGGGGGTTCGGCTTGGCACTCCGGCGGGCACGACGCGTGGATTTGGCGAAGGCGAATTTCGCCAAATCGGGCGCTGGATCGTCGAAGTGGTGGACGGGCTGGCCGCCAATGGCGAAGATGGCAATGGCGCGGTCGAAGCCAAGGTGCGCGCCGAGGTCGAGGCGCTGTGCCAACAGTTCCCGATCTACCCGGACCTTTAAATTCATTGAACTGCCAGATGCGGGGCGCGGGCTGCAGGCTTGCGTCCCGCTCATCTCAGGACGCGAGCGCAACTGTCGACACAGGACCGGATCGCTGGAAATTTCTAAGGCCGGCGACCCGTCAAAAATACCCGCGCCAAGCCAGAAATCCTGCCAATAGCAGCAGGGTCGACAGCACGGCAAATGCCACCGAACTCAGAACGCTGGCAATGATCCGTCGCCGCCGCAGCGCGGGGTCAACGGTGATCAGGTGGCGCACACAGATGTCGTAAGCGTCCGATACCTGTCCCTGGTCGATCTGGCCGAGGAGTTTTGGACTGCGCGCCATGCTCGCGGCCTGTGCCAGCGTGGTCGCCGCCTCGCGCACGCGGCGTGGCAAGCGTCGGCGGCTACGGTTAAGCTTTGCCTGCAGTCCGCGACCGCCGACCGCCAACCTTTCCTCCATCAACTGCGCGACCCGATCCGCCATCTGCTGGATGGTGACTGCGCTCATCTTCTGCCACCCGATGCCTGCATGCGGCGAACGTACGGGCGAACCGGGCGGGGTTCAACACCTCTGGCCTGATTGCAAACCGCTGGATAGAACGAGGTATGCTCGCAATGATCCACCACCCTGCAACACGACCCACGAACGCCGTGCCTTTGGTCATAGCGCATGGGCTTTACGGATCAGCGCGCAATTGGGGCGTGATTGCCCGGCGTCTGGCAGACCGCCGTGAAGTGGTGGCGGTGGACATGCGCAACCACGGAATGAGCCCGCGCAGCGAGGTGCAGGGCTATCCGGAAATGGCAGCAGATCTGGCCGAGGTGATCGAAAGTCTTGGCGGACGGGCCGACCTCCTGGGACATTCGATGGGCGGCAAGGCGTCGATGGTGCTTGCCCTGACGCGCCCGGACCTGATCCGCCGGCTGGTGGTGGCCGATATCGCGCCGGTTGCCTACAGCCATGACCAGACACGCCATGTGCTCGCGATGCGATGCGTCGACCTTGCGACCGTGACAACCCGTGCCGAAGCGGACGCGGCGCTGGCAACTTCGGTCGACGATCCCGCCTTGCGCGCGTTCTTTCTGCAATCGCTGGACTTTCGCGAAAAGCCACCGGTCTGGCGGCTGAACCTCAACGTGCTTGCCACTGAAATGCCAAAGATCGTTGGTTGGCCCGGCACCACAGGCCACTTCGACGGGCCGGCACTGTTTCTGACCGGAGCCGACAGCAGTTACGTCCGCCCCGAACACCGCGATACTATCCGCACTCTGTTCCCCAAGGCGCGATTTGCCAAGATTCCCGGCGCCGGGCATTGGCTGCATGCGGAAAAGCCGCGCGAATTCGAAGAAACTGTGCGGGTTTTTCTGGACGCCTAGTCAGGCTTACCGCGCCTTGCGCATCCGGTCCAAAAGCCCGTCCTTCAACCAGAAATGGTGCCATAGCGCACCTGCAACGTGGACTGCGATCAGCACTACGAAAACCGGCTTCGCCAGTTCATGCAAATCCGCCGCTTCGTTCAGCCCGCCAAACCACGCGGCGATGCCGGTGGTCGGAACCGCCAGAATCAGCGCGTAAAATGCCCAATGCACACCCGAAGAGGCGCGGTCGGTCAAAGCCGAGCCTGCGCCCGTCGTCTCTGGCACACCGCGCTTCAGGCGCAGGCCCAACCGCCAAAGGCCGAACAGCAAGACCAGCACTCCGGTCCCGATATGACCCAGCGTCATCAGGTCGTAATGGGCAACGCCCGTATCGCGCAACGTGTCGTAGGCATCGCCGATCTCTTCGCCAAAAATCAGGTTGCCGATGATCAAAACGGCGATGATCCAGTGAAGCGCGATCTGGGTTCGGGAATAGCCTGTCGGGGAGGACATTGCATGGCTCCTGGATTTAACTTTTTATACGGTCATAATGGCGATTTCCGTCGCTCAGGCAATGTTTCGTGCGACGATCCAGCTTACCGGTATCGCCAGCAGAAACCCGATGGCAGCCGCACCAAGGATGGACGTCAGATCGACCCACCCTAATGTCAGTGCGATAATGATCGCGGTGCCCATGAGGGCGGTAGAAATCATCGAAAACAGGATCAGCGTCAGGCGCAGCATGAGAGCCTCCAGTGTTTCAACTGTTGGGTTCATACTCCCGCTGCGCCGAGCCGCCTTGATCAAGATCAGGAGCGCCGCAGAATACTCAGCAAAGCCGCGTCCGTCAGCAAGACCGGATTGCCCTTCATGGATGAAGCCGAGGCCGAGGCGGCAACAATTGCTGCATGATCCTCGGGCTGCACGCCCAGGCCTGCAAGATCCGACAAGCCCGCACCTCGAGCCCAGGTTTGCAGGGCCTCAGGGGCCGCATCAGCGGTCGTGCTGAAGGCAGCGGCGATGATATCGCAGACGTGGCCCAGTCTTTCGCGGGCCTTGCCCGAGGTGGCTGCGCAGTTTGCGGCCAGCACCGGACCGATCAGGGCCCCGCAGATCGCGCCGTGTGCAGCACCGGTCATACCGCCGATCACACCGGCAAATCCGTGTACCGCGCCAAGCCCGGCATTCGACAGCGCCAGCCCGCCGCAGAGGCTGACCCACGCCATCGTGTCACGGGCCGCTGGATCTTCGCCGTCCATCAATCGGCGCAGCGCTGCAAGGCCGGGGCCGATTGCCGGCAGCGTCAGTGCATCGGTGTAGGGTGTGGCCTTGCATGAGACGTAAGGTTCGATCACCTGCACCAGCGCATCGAGGCCAGAGGCAAGGGTTACCCCGCGAGGGCAATGGTCGGTAAGGGCCGGGTCCACGATGGCCAGGCGCGCGATCATCCGGTCATCGCGCAGGCTGACCTTGCGGCCGTGGTCGGGCAGGCCGATCACGGCATTGCGTGTCGCCTCGGCCCCGGTACCGCTGGTGGTCGGAAGAGCAATGAAGGGCAGCGGTGCGGTTGTCAGGGGAAGCGATTTTCCAACCACCTCCAGATGATCCATCGCCGGGCTTGCCGATGGGACCAGCGCAGCAAGCGCCTTGCCCATGTCAAGGACGGCACCCCCGCCGAGGGCCGCAACCCATTGCGGGGCGTGGGTCCGGGCTTGCCCCAGTGCGGCGTCAAGGTCTGTCAGGGTTGGCTCGCCGGCGCAGGCGATCGCAAGCGCGTCCGGCAGCGCTTCGGTCAGCCATCGGGCGCGATCGAAACTCGCGCCGTGGACGATCACGCCGCGCAGACCGAAAGCTCTGATCAGGGCGGGCGCTTTGGCCGCCTCGCCACGACCGAACAGAATGCGCGGAGGGCTGGCAATGGCAAAGGGGATCATACTGACATCGTCGCGGCAACGGCCCGGCCCCAGCGGGCGTATTTCGCTGTTCGGGTCGCTTCGTCCATCGAGGGGGTGAAGCGGCGGTCAAGCGCCCAGCCTTTGGCGAACTCCTCAGGTGTGCCGCAGACCCCGGCCTGCATCCCGGCGAGGTAGGCCGCACCGAGGGCCGTGGTCTCGGTCACCTTGGGTCGATCCACCGGGGCGCCGAGAATATCCGACAGGAATTGCATGGCCCAGTCGCTTGCGGTCATGCCGCCGTCGACGCGCAGGACCCCGTCAGCGGCGGCGCCCCAGTCGGCGCGCATCGCCTCCAACAGGTCGCGGGTCTGGTAGCCCACGCTTTCCAAGGCGGCGCGGGCCAGTTCTGCGGGGCCGGAGTTGCGCGTTAGGCCATAGATCGCACCGCGGCTGTCAGGCCGCCAGTAAGGCGCGCCAAGGCCCGTGAAGGCGGGGACAAGGATCACGCCCTGCGCGGCATCGGCGGCTTCGGCGAGGGGTTGCGTTTCCTTCGCCTCGCGAATGATCTTGAGGCCATCGCGCAGCCACTGGACAACCGCGCCGGCGATGAAGATGGAGCCTTCCAGCGCGTAGGTGGGCTGACCTTTCAACTGGTAGGCGATCGTGGTCAGCAGGCGGTTCTTCGACGGGACCATGTCAACACCGGTGTTGAGAAGGGCAAAACAGCCTGTGCCGTAAGTGGATTTCATCATACCAGGGGAAAAGCAGGCCTGGCCCACGGTGGCGGCCTGCTGGTCGCCCGCTACGCCGAGGATCGGAATCTCACGGCCGAAAAGGTCAGCGCGGGTGGTGCCAAAGGGGGCGGCGCAGTCATGGACGTGCGGCAGGAGCGAGAGGGGGATGCCCATCAGGCCGCAGATCTCGGTGTCCCATTCGCCCTTGGCGATGTTGTAGAGCATGGTGCGGGCGGCGTTGGTGGCGTCGGTGGCGTGGACGCGGCCGCCGGTGAGGTTCCAGATCAGCCAGGTATCGACCGTGCCGAAGGCCAGTTCGCCCTTCAAGGCGCGGGCGCGGGCGCCGGGGATGTGGTCGAGGAGCCACTTGACCTTGGTGGCCGAGAAGTACGGGTCGAGGAGGAGACCAGTGCGGGCTGTGATCATCGGCTCATGGCGGGCAGTCTTGAGGGCGTCGCAGGTGTCGGCGGTGCGGCGGTCTTGCCAGACGATGGCGTTGTGGAGCGGGTGGCCGGTGGCGCGGTCCCAGATCAGGGTGGTCTCGCGCTGGTTGGTGATGCCTATCGCGGCGATCGAGGTGGTAGAGATGCCGGCCTTTTCGATGGCGGCCCGGGCGGTGCCGGCGACGGTGGACCAGAGGTCGGCGGGGTTGTGTTCGACCCAGCCGGGGTGGGGGTAGATCTGGGGGAATTCTTCCTGGGCGGAGGCTATGGGACGGAGGCTCGCGTCGAAAAGGATCGCACGGGATGAGGTGGTGCCTTGGTCGATGGCGAGGATGTGGGTCATGGATCGCGGTCCCTCGGGGTCTTGGCGGAGAGGTGTCCCACGGTGGGACATGAAGTCACCGCTTTTATTTTCAATGACTTAACGGGTGCATTAACTGTCAGGTAAGATCTTTTCCCGTTTCATCTGTCTCGAAGTATCCCCGCCGGGGGCTTCCGCCAGATGCGGCAGGAGCCTCCGGCGGGGATATTTCGAGACAGATGAACGGGGGGCGAGGTAACCCCGCCCCCCTTCAGGCTTAGTTCTGCCAGGACTTCAGCAGCTCGTCATACGAGATCGTTTCGCCTGCCGGCTTTTCGTTCTCGAGTTTGGCGACCGGAGCGCCCGGCTGGTCGATCCAGTATTGGGCGTCCATCACTTCGCCCATCTTCGGACCGATGTCGCCCTGCACGCCGGCGCGTTCGATCCGCTCCAGCACTTTCTCCTGCTCGGCGCAGAGGCTGTCGAGCGCTTCCTGCGGGGTCTTGGCACCCGACATGGCATCGCCGATGTTCTGCCACCACAGCTGCGCCATCTTCGGATAATCCGGGATGTTGGTGCCGGTGGGCGACCACTGAACGCGGGCTGGCGAGCGGTAGAATTCGATCAGGCCGCCAAGTTTCGGGGCGCGATCGGTGAACGACTGATGCTGGATCGTGGATTCACGCACGAAGGTCAGACCGACATGCGCTTTCTTCACGTCGACAGTCTTGGACGTGACGAACTGGGCGTAGAGCCATGCGGCCTGAGCGCGGTCCACCGGGGTGGATTTCATCAAGGTCCACGAACCCACGTCCTGATAGCCGATCTTCTGGCCGTTCTGCCAGTAGACGCCGTGCGGCGAGGGGGCCATGCGCCACTTGGGCGTGCCATCCTCGTTCATCACCGGGGTTCCGGGGACAACCGACGCTGCGGTGAAGGCGGTGTACCAGAACATCTGCTGGGCAATCGCGCCCTGGGCAGGAACCGGGCCGGCTTCGCCGAAGGTCATGCCTTGGGCTTCTGGCGGGGTGTACTTCTGCAGCCATTCGATCGCCTTGGTCACGGCGTAGACTGCCGCTGCGTCGTTGGTCGCCCCACCACGGGTCACACAAGAGCCGACGGGACGGGAGTTTTCATCCACACGGACGCCCCATTCGTCGACCGGCAGACCGTTCGGTTCACCAACGTCGCCCATGCCGGCCATCGACATCCACGCATCGGTGTAGCGCCAACCAAGCGAGGGGTCCTTCTTGCCGTAGTCCATGTTGCCCCAGACCGAGGTCGGCCCGCCCATGTAGGACATGTCGCGCCCGGTAAAGAACTCGGCGATGTCTTCGTAGGCAGCCCAGTTGACCGGAACGCCGAGGTCATAGCCATACTTGGCCTTGAAGTCGTCCTTGGTCTTCTGGTCGTTGAACCAGTCGTAGCGGAACCAGTAGAGGTTGGCGAACTGCTGGTCGGGAAGCTGGTAAAGCTTGCCGTCCGGAGCGGTGGTAAACTGGGTGCCGATGAAGTCGGCAAGGTCCAGATTCGGGTTGGTAACGGCGGCGCCTTCGCCAGCCATCCAGTCGGTCAGGTTGCGAACTTGCTGATAGCGCCAGTGGGTGCCAATCAGGTCGCTGTCGTTGATATAGGCGTCATAGATGTTTTCGCCCGACTGCATCTGCGTCTGCAGCTTTTCGACAACGTCACCTTCGCCGATCAGGTCATGAGTGATCTTGATGCCGGTGATCGCGGAGAAGGCCGGGGCCAGCACCTTGGATTCGTAGCTATGCGTGTCGATGGTTTCCGACACGACCTTGATTTCCATGCCTGCATAGGGCTTGGCCGCGTCGATGAACCATTGCATCTCGGCTTCTTGTCCGGCGCGGTCGAGCGTCGAGAGATCGCCGATCTCGGTATCAAGAAACGCCTTTGCTGCCTCCATGTCTGCCCATGCGGGCAGGCCAAAGGCCATCAGCGCAAGCGCCATGGCGGTTGTGGTCTGGCGTAGTCTCATGTGATTCCTCCCAGAATGTTGAGACGTTTTGCAGTCGTCTTGCCTTCGGGCGGAGCGTTGGCCCCCGCCCGGAAGCGGTTTTTCCCGGTTACACCCAGCGGAACACCGCAGCGACGTAGACCAGGCAAAGGATCAGCGCACCGGTCAGCGGGGCGCCGAAGAAGAAGAGCCAGCCAAGGCAGACGAAGGCCGAGCCCAAGAGCGAGATGAAAAGCCGGTCGCCGCGCGTGGTCTCGATGCGCAGGATGCCGACGCGGGGGGTTTCCGGCCAGCGGATCGCCAACAGCGTGAAGGTGATCAGGAGACAGGCGATGATGAAGAAGAAAAGGGCGACCGGAAAGCTCCACGCCATCCAGAAGCCGGGGATCAGTTGCCCGGTCCATTCGCGCACGCCGTCGGCATCAGTGGGGACAGCCCAGAGAAGGAGGGCGAGGATCGCAGCCATCAGGGCGGCGAGCGACATGTAGAGCACGTTCCAGCGGTTGGCGGTCATCACACCCTTCCCAGGGCGAAGCCCTTGGCGATGTAGTTGCGGACGAAGTAGATCACGAGCGCGCCGGGAACGATGGTCAGCACCCCGGCGGCGGCGAGGACGCCCCAATCCATTCCCGAGGCCGAGACCGTGCGGGTCATCGTGGCGGCGATCGGTTTGGCATCGGTCGTGGTGAGGGTGCGGGCGAGAAGAAGCTCGATCCACGAGAACATGAAGCAGAAGAAGGCGGTGACGCCGATGCCCGAGGCGATCAGGGGCATGAAGATCTTCACGAAGAACTTCGGGAAGGAATAGCCGTCGATATAGGCGGTTTCGTCGATTTCCTTCGGGACGCCGCGCATGAAGCCTTCGAGGATCCAGACCGCGAGGGGGACGTTGAAGAGGCAATGCGCGAGAGCGACGGCGATGTGCGTGTCGATCAGGCCGAAGGCGGAGTAAAGCTGGAAGAACGGCAGCGCGAACACCGCGGGCGGGGCCATGCGGTTGGTCAGAAGCCAGAAGAACAGGTGTTTGTCGCCCATGAAGTTGTAGCGCGAGAAGGCGTAGGCGGCGGGAAGCGCCACGGCGAGCGAGATCACCACGTTCATCGTGACGTAGATCATCGAGTTGACGTAGCCCATGTACCAGGACGGGTCCGTCAGGATGGTGACGTAGTTCTGCAGCGTCAGGTTCTGGGGGAAAAGCGAGAAGGTCGAGGTGATCTCGGTGTTGGTCTTGAGGCTCATGTTGATCAGCCAGTAGATCGGGATCAGCAGGAACAGAAGGTAGAGCGTCATAACGACCGCGGAGGATTTGATGCGCATCAGCGGTTCTCCTCGCGGTCGAAGTTGGTCATGACGGTGTAGAACACCCATGAGATCAGCAGGATGACGCAGAAGTACATCAGACTGAAGGCGGCTGCGGGGCCGAGGTCGAACTGGCCGGTGGCCATTTTCGCAAGGTCGATGGAGAGGAAGGTGGTGGAGTTGCCGGGGCCGCCGCCGGTGACGACGAAGGGCTCGGTGTAGATCATGAAGCTGTCCATGAAGCGCAGAAGGATCGCGATCAGAAGAACGCCCTTCATCTTTGGCAGTTCGATGTAGCGGAACACGCTCCACCGCGTCGCCTGGTCGATCTTGGCGGCCTGGTAGTAGGCTTGCGGGATCGACTGGAGGCCGGCGTAGGCCAGAAGCGCCACAAGCGAGGTCCAGTGCCAGACGTCCATCACGATGACGGTGACCCATGCGTCGATCGCGTCGTTGGTGTAGTTGTAGTCGATGCCGAGGGCGGCGAGGGTGTGGCCGAGAAGGCCGATGTCGACGCGGCCGAAGATCTGCCAGATGGTCCCGACCACGTTGAAGGGAATGAGGAGCGGCAGCGAGATCAGGATCAGCACGAGGCTGGCCCAGACGCCCGATTTCGGCATGTTGAGCGCGATCAGGATGCCAAGCGGCACCTCGATCGCGAGGATGATGGCGGAGAACAGGATCTGGCGGCCGAGGGCTTCATGGAGGCGGTCGGAGGTGACCATTTCTTCGAACCATTCCAGCCCGGCCCAGAAGAACTCGTTGTTCCCGAAGGTGTCGTTGAAGGCGTAGTTCACCACCGTCATCAAGGGCAGAACCGCCGAGAAGGCGACGAGCACCAGCACGGGCAGCACCAGGAACCACGCCTTGTTGTTCTGGGTCTTGTCCATCAGACCGCCCCCCCCTGCACGCGCCAGTCGTCGGCGTAGACGTTGATCCGGCCCGGCGCGAAGGTAGCGCGGGGTTCTGACGGAAGGCTGGCCCCTTCGGGCAGGATGGCGTTCAGGGGCTGGCCGTTCAGGCTGGCCCGGACGATGCGGTGGCGGCCGACATCCTCGACCCGCCTGACGGTGACGGGCATTCCTTCGTCGCCCAACACCACATATTCCGGACGGATACCGATCTGGGTGCGGCCCTTGATTGGCCCATAGGCCGCACCCAGGGACACCGTGGCGCCTTGCAGGCGCGCCTCGGTGCCGGTCACTTCGGCGTCAAACAGGTTCATCCCCGGCGAGCCGATGAAATAGCCGACGAAGGTGTGCGCCGGCGTTTCAAAGAGTTCTTCCGGCGTGCCCATCTGCACGACGCGGCCGTCATACATGACGACGACCTTGTCGGCGAAGGTCAGCGCCTCGGTCTGGTCGTGGGTGACGTAGATCATGGTGTGGCCGAACTGGCGGTGCAGTTGTTTCAACTGGGTGCGCAGTTCCCATTTCATGTGCGGGTCGATCACGGTCAGCGGTTCATCGAAGAGGATGGCGTTAACGTCTTCGCGCACCATGCCGCGGCCAAGGCTGATCTTCTGCTTGGCATCGGCGGTCAGCCCGCGCGCCTTGCGGTTCAGGATGTCTTCCATCCCGATCATCTGGGCGATCTGGTTCACACGCTTGGCGATGTAGGCGGCATCCATGCCGCGATTGCGCAGGGGGAACGACAGGTTGTCGCGCACAGTCATCGTGTCGTAGACGACCGGAAACTGGAACACCTGCGCGATGTTGCGTTCGGTCGTCGCGGCATCGGTCACGTCACGATCACCGAACAGGACGCGGCCCTGCGACGGGCGGACGAGGCCGGAAATGATGTTCAAAAGCGTGGTCTTGCCGCAGCCCGACGAGCCCAGAAGCGCATAGGCGCCGCCATCCTGCCAGACGTGATCCATTTCCTTCAGCGCGTAGTCAGCCTCGGATTTCGGGGTTGCGGAGTAGCTGTGCGCCAGTTTTGAAAGGGTGATCTGGGACATTCAGGCCGCCATCGCATAAGGGGCCGGGGCAGCAAGGCGACCCTCGGCATCAAAGAGGTAGACGTGCGCGGGATCGAGGAAGATCGAGACCTGCGAGCCGGGGTCAAGCTGATGCACGCCGTGGACGAGGCCGACCCATTTGTCGGAGCCGTGCGTCAGGTGGACGAAGGTTTCCGAGCCGGTGATTTCGGTGACACCAAGGGTGCAGCGGAATTCCACGGCGTCGCCGGAGTGGCGGTTCAGGGTGATGTGGTTCGCGCGGAAGCCGGCCTGATAGGTGCCATCGGGGATCGCGGCGAAGGGGCCGGAGGCCGGTGCATGGGCCTCGTCTGCGAAGGTCAGGCGGGTGCTTTCCTTGCGGCAGGGAATGAAGTTCATCGGCGGGTCAGAGAAAACGCGCGCGGTCGTGGCATCTGTGGGCTGGCGGTAGACGAGTGGCGTCGGGCCGAACTGGGTGACGCGGCCTTCCCAGAGGGTTGCGGTGTTGCCGCCGAGGAGGAGTGCCTCTTCGGGTTCGGTGGTGGCGTAGACGAAGATCGCGCCGGACGCCTCGAAGATGCGGGGGATTTCGATCCGCAGTTCCTCGCGCAGCTTGTAATCGAGGTTGGCGAGGGGTTCGTCCAGAAGGACGAGGCCCGCGCCTTTGACCAGCGCGCGGGCAAGGGCGCAGCGCTGCTGCTGACCGCCCGAAAGCTCCAGCGGTTTGCGTTGCAGCATCGGGGTCAGTTTCAGCATGTCGGCGGTTTCGCGGACGGCGCGGTCCACGTCGGCGGCGGATTTGCCCATCAGGCGCATCGGCGAGGCGATGTTGTCGTAGACCGACATTGCGGGGTAGTTGATGAACTGCTGGTAGACCATCGCGACCTTGCGATCCTGCACGCGCTGGCCGGTGACGTCTTGCCCCTGCCAAAGGATGCGGCCAGTGGACGGCTTGTCGAGGCCCGCCATCAGGCGCATCAGGCTGGTCTTGCCTGCCGAGGTCGGGCCCAGCAGGACGTTCATCGTGCCATTTTCCAGCGTGAAGCTGGTGGGGTGGATATGCGCCCTGCCCCCGACTGACCGCGACACGTCTTGCAGTTCAAGTGACATTCATCGCCCCCTATTCCGCCGCCGGGCTGATCGCCCGCGACGCGGTGCCTGACCCGTTCATCTGCATGAAATGGTCCAGCGCCGTGATCTGATCCTGGCTCATCCTCAGCCCCAGTTTCGACCGCCGCCAGACCACATCGGTGGCCGTCGAGGCGTATTCCCTGGTCATCAGCCAGCGCACTTCAACCTCGGTCAGGGTGGCGCCGAAATCGGTGCCAAGGGCCGCAGGCGTGCCGGCATTGCCCAGGATGAGGAAGGCGTCGGTGCCGTAAGCCCGGATCATCCGGCCAGCCCAGTAGGGCGTGAGGAAGGGGTATTGCGCGGCCAGCCTGGCGGTCAGTTCGGCCACGCCGTCATGCGGGAAGTCGCCGCCCGGAAGAGGAACGCGCGCGGTCCATGCCGGTTTGGCCTTCGGGAAGAACGGGTGCAGTTTCGCCAGAGCGGATTCGGCAAGGCGGCGGTAGGTGGTGATCTTGCCGCCGAACACGTTCAGGAGCGGCGGGCCGGTGTCGTCGAGGCTGAGGACGTAGTCGCGGGTGGCGGCGGTGGCTGATTTCGCGCCGTCGTTATAGAGCGGGCGAACACCGGAATAGGTCCAGACGACATCGTCGCGGGTGACGGGTCTGGCGAAGTATTGCGATGCGAAGGCGAGGAGGTAATCCCGCTCTTCGTCGGTGCAGACGGCTTCTTTCGGGGCGCCCTTGTGGTCCTTGTCGGTGGTGCCAATCAGGGTGAAATCCTGCTCGTAGGGGATGGCAAAGATGATGCGGCCATCGCTGCCCTGGAAGAAATAGCAGCGGTCATGGTCGAACAGCTTTTTCGTGACGATGTGGCTGCCGCGAACAAGGCGCACGCCTTCCGATGAATTGATCCGGGCGACATTGCGGATGATATCCTCGACCCAGGGGCCGCCGGCGTTGACCAAGGCGCGGGCCTTGTGGTGGTGGCGGCCATCGGGGCCTTCGGTGGTGAGATGCCACAGATCACCCTGCCGTTCGGCGGTGACTACCTTTGTGCGGGTCATGATGCGGGCGCCGCGCTGGGCGGCATCGCGGGCGTTGAGCGCGACGAGGCGGGAGTCTTCGACCCAGCAGTCGGAGTATTCGAAGGCGCGGCGAAACTCGGGCTTCAGGGGCCGGCCAGCGGCATCGCGCGTGAGATCAAGGCTGCGGGCGGCGGGCAGGATCTTGCGGCCGCCCATCGTGTCATACATGAAAAGGCCAAGGCGGATCAGCCAGGCCGGACGGCGGCCCTTGGCCCACGGCATCACCCAACGCAGCAGGCGTGACGTGGGGGTATCGGATTCAAACCGCATTCCCGGTGACAGCGGCAACACAAAACGCATCGGCCACGAGATGTGGGGCATCGCGACGAGCAGGGTTTCGCGCTCTTCCAAGGCTTCGCGCACCAGCCGGAATTCAAAGTATTCAAGGTAGCGCAGACCGCCGTGAAAGAGCTTGGTCGAGGCGGAGGACGTGCCTTGGGCAAGGTCGCCCTGTTCCGCCAGCGTGACCGACAGGCCACGGCCCGTGGCGTCGCGGGCAATGCCGCAGCCGTTTATGCCACCACCAATGATGAAGAGATCGCTGACGATCTCTGTCGAAGTCGCTGTCAATGCGGGTTCCTCCCCGGGCGGTAGAAGGGATCATCGTCACGATTCCGTCAACCGCTTTTTTCGTTTATGCGCGGCTTTTCTGAAACCGAACATAAACGCGCAGATTGGGCAGATTCTTCTGCAGTTGCGACGCTGCGTTGCGGCAAAATCCTATAAAACGAAAATCCGCGCGCATCACAAAAACGCTGACAGCGGCTTTGCGCCGTGGCAGAACCAAAACGGCGGCAATCCGAAGAAAGAGGAAGGCAACGTGGCGCTCAGCTTCCGGCAGACCGAGATACTGGAACTGGCCCGCGCCGAGGGGCGCGTGGCGGTGGAGGATCTTGCGCAGCGTTTCGACGTGACGTTGCAAACGATCCGCCGCGACCTTTCGGATCTGGCGGATGCCGGGCATCTGGACCGGGTGCATGGCGGCGCGGTGGTCCGCACCGGGGTGGCCAACATCGGCTATGAGGCGCGGCGGCGGATGAACGAGGCGGCAAAGGCTGCCATCGCGCGCGCCTGTGCGGCGGCCATTCCGGACAATTGCAGCCTGATCATGAACCTTGGCACGACCACCGAGGCCGTGGCGCGCGAATTGCTGACGCACCGCAACATCACCGTCATCACCAACAACATGAACGTGGCCAATATTCTTGTGGGCAATCCGGGCTGCGAGATCGTCGTGGCGGGCGGTGCGCTGCGCCGCACCGATGGCGGGTTGGTCGGCGAGTTGACGACGCAGTTCTTCGAACAGTTCAAGGTGGATTACGCGGTGATCGGGGTATCGGCACTGGACCGCGACGGCGACCTTCTGGACTTCGATCTGGCCGAAGTGCGGGTGTCGAAGGCAATCATCCGGCAATCGCGCAAGGTGCATCTGGTGTGCGACCATTCCAAACTGGACCGTTCGGCACCCGCCCGGCTTGCGTCGCTATCGGAGATCACGATGATGTTCACCGACCTCCCCCTGCCCGCCGATCTGGCGCGGAAATGCGAGGGCTGGGGAACCGAGGTCAGCGTGGCCGAGGTGCAAGGCGCATGACAACTGCGCCTTACGGGCTTTGATTGGTCAGACCCTTTTTCGCATCCCGCACCCCGACAAAGGTGGTCAGGGCCGTGCGATGGACCAGCGCATAGACGTGGGCGACGACAATGCCGACGACTATGGAGGCGAACAGTTCGGTCCAGGGCCGGTTTTCGCCGAAGATCTTTCTCACCAGATCCATCGTCGGCTCGTGGCACAGGAAGATGAACAAGGACGCGCCGGCAATTTCGCCGATGACGATCTTTGCTGGCGCTGGCACCGTGATGCTGCGCACGAAGAGCACGACAGCGCAGCCGCCGGCAACGTAGGCTGCCGCCGTAATCGGCCCCCACGCAAGCAGAACCACGCCAATCGCGCAAGCCATCGCAACAAGCCGAGACCGCGTATCGGTGGCGCTTGCGACAACAATGCCAAGCGTGAAGGCCCAGCCATAGTGCCACGGCGTGCGATGGTAGTTGTAATCGCCGTTCCAGAAGTATTCGACCGTGTGATCAAGAAGGATGACCGCCAGCAAGAGGGTCACCGCGCTTTGCATCGGACGGGTCCGGAACGCCTCTCGCAGCGGTGCGAGCGAAAACAAAACCGCCGCAGCAAGGAACAACTGGATGTAGATTTCCATGAAATAGAACAGAAAGCCACGCAGTTGGTGTGGATCGACGTAGTTGGAATAAAGCAGAAGTGTCGGGAGTTCGAACTTTCGGGTTACCACTTCCAGCAAGGCCACAAGGATCACGGTGGGAACCGCGACGTAGATCACCGTGCCAAGCAACGTCTTGACGTTGCCTGTGCGGATGATTTCCGGCAGTTGGAACCGGGTGAGGGAGTAGCCCCCCAACAGGATCAGGAAATAGGCGGCACCATTGTTCGGGCTGTATATGAAGGCTTCGGTATGCAATGCCACGATGCAGACGACGAAAAACGCACGGGTCAGCGTGGCGGCTTCGAGCCGACGCCAGATTGTCTTTTTCACAACGGCGACATCGCGCTGCAACTCGGCCACGCTGAGTTTTTCCCAAGCGACAGGCAATTGGCCGAAGCTTTGTTCAAAGGCGAGGCTGAACTGGATGTAACGCAGTGAATCGCCACCGAGCGTTTCAAAGCTGTCGTTGGGGCCGACAGTCTGGCCCGGAAACTCGTGCCGGAAAAGCGAAAGCACGTCACTTTTGCTGGCGGAGGCGGCTGCGTCAGGCGGGAGCGGGTCGGGCTGACGCGCGGCAAATTGTTCGGACAACACGCGCCGTTGCACCTTGCCGGTGGCGGTGACGGGCAGACGGTCCACCGCGATGACGTGGAGCGCGCTGCCGGCGGCAATGCCCATGTCCTGCAAGGCGGCGACGGCGGCCTTCGTCACGGCGGCGGTGGCCGAGGGGGCGGCCTGAACCGCCACCAGGATGCCATCGCCGCGCTGGATATCGGCCACGCGGGCCACGGCCACCTGCATGCCGGGGTCGAGCCGCAGCCGGATGCGGTCTTCCAACTGGTCCGGGACCAGTTTCACGCCGCCGCAATTGATCAGGTCATCGGCGCGGCCGTCGAAGAACAGGTGGCCGTCGCGGATGTGCCCCATGTCATTGGTCTGAAGCCAGCCATCGGCATCCTGAAGATCGTGCAAACCGTCGGCGTCGATGCGCGACCGTGCAACATGCGGGCCGCGGATGCGGATGCGACCGTCATCACCGATCTGCACTTCGGTGCGCCCGACCGCGCAACCGACCGAACCGAGAAGATGATCAGGGGTTTGCGACAGGGACAGGAAGGTGCTGCGGGAGGCTTCGGTCAGGCCGTAGTGCTGGACGATCACGGCATTGGGAAAAAGCGCGCGGACAGCCCGCTTTTCGTCAGCGGTCATGTGCTGCGAGCCGATTTCCATCCACCGCAACCTGGCGCCAGCGGCGCGGATCAGTTCGGGCGAAGCCAGCAGGATGCGCAGCAGGGTGGGCACCACGGCAAGGGAATTCACCTCGCCTGCGGCCAACATGCGGGCAAGCTCGGCCGGATCGAAACCGCGCGGCGGCAGGTAGGCCATGCCGCCGACGGCACTGATCGCACGATAGCGCGCCATGCCGAAGCTGAACGTGGCGGGCACGCCGACATATTCGCGGATTTCGGACGTCATGCCCATCTGTGAGATGATCCGCTGGGCAGCGTCGGCGAGGTTTGCTGCGGTCAGCAGGATGCCCTTTGGCTGGCCTTCGGTGCCCGAAGTATAGGTCACCTGCGCGGGGATGTCGTCGTGCGACAGCGGGTAGTGCGCGCTGAACCAGCCGGTCCGATCATCGGGAACGATGCAGCGGTCGACGGTCAGCCCCGGCAGCGCCTGTGCGTGGGTGGCGTCAGAAACCAGCACCACCAATTGCCGCGCGGCCTGAAGGGTGAAAACCTGTTCAACAAAGGCGAGGGAATTCTTGCGGACCAGCGCAGTGGCCTGAAGGTGTTGAAATGTCACGTTGGTCTCGTTGAAAGGAATTTCAGCTTTGGTTAACATGGATTGTGGACAAAACTATGGCCAGCGTCTTGTGGGCATGGGCTGTTTCGCAGGTTATGCCGCAGGTTGGCCGGCCGGCAAGGGCGGCAGGTGGCGGTTCGCTGATTGCTGCCCTGACGACCGAAATGCCGCCGGAGCGCAGGGAGACTCTTTCCTTCTCAAGGGAATTCAATTTATTGAATGTTGTCCGCCCCCGTTTTCAAGCCAGTTTCGAGCGCGGGCATCCGGGATCAACTGTTCAAGCCGTTGTCGATAAAATGCGAGATCGTCTTCGGCAAGCCTTCCGTCCCATTTGTTTGAACTGGCGGACTCAAAGAAATTCTCATCAGACTTCCAAAAACCCGTGCCGCCCACAGGCGCGTAATCCACGGCCTTGGCTTTCATCGCACCGAAAGCGGTGGCCCTGGTCACCGCATCAATTACGCCGGGGTTGGCATCAATCCCCGCCGCCGCTGCCAACGCCTCGACCGTGCGGCGCGCGTCGCGGACCATATCGGAATAGTGGAACAGTTTCAGATCAGGCAATCTGCCGGAAAGCACCGTGTTTGCGTAGTGCATTGCCAGATTCATCAAATTGTCTTCGGCAACGTCGTTGTGGTCCGATGGGTTGCTAACATAGGCCCCGATCGAGCGCGCCACAGGCCATGTCAGCATGTCGTCGTTGTCGACAATACTCCTGTTAGCGGTATGATTTCTCAAGGAGAAAAAGACATCTAGCGGGTGGCGATAGACGGCAATCACTGTCACGCCGTCCCAGATCGGAAAGCCGTCAGCGGGGGCATGCGTCTTGACCACCCGGCGCCCCGTTTGAGCGGCAAGCGCTGCCGCAACCTCGGTCGCAGGGACGCCCAGGTCTGCGTCAACCCAAGGTGAAAGCACCGGCAGCCTGACGGGCAAATCTGCCCCGCCGTGAACAAGCATTGCGAGCATCGTCTGTGTCCAGGTCGTGCCGCATTTGGGGGGTGTGCAAACGAGAATGTCGCCCTTGTTGGGGACCCACGTTTCCCAGCGTTCCGGGCGCGTGATCCCGCCGCGATAAATGCGTGCTGCGGGGGCAATCACAGGAGCAGGGATTGTCATGG
The DNA here is from genome assembly GCA_963822435.1 of uncultured Alphaproteobacteria bacterium. Lineage (GTDB taxonomy): Bacteria > Pseudomonadota > Alphaproteobacteria > Rhodobacterales > Rhodobacteraceae > JAUYQR01. The sequence continues at coordinate 118,000 of CAWGHN010000002.1, read as the reverse complement.
CAATAAGGTCCGCCTGGTGCAGGGATCCTGAAGCACTGAGCGCCTTGGGTCTGAGCGCGCCCGTTTGGAAAAGCGTAGACCTGAAGGCCCCTTCATGTCTAACGCCAACTTCGCCACGTTTTGGCTGCTGGCGGAACGGTTGCCTTTCGCGTGCTGGTCAGTTCGGCCCAATTGACAATACTTCTGGCTGTCATGGCCGTCGCAGGGCGTTTGCGCGGGCAAGTGCCGCTTCCGCCTGCGTTGCCTGCTTCATCTCCGGCCGAACCCATGTTGCATGAAGAACGGCAAGTCGGGCTGCCATGACGCGACCCCCGTGGCATCAGAGGGGTCAATGCCGGTATCGTGACAATCCGGCCCTGCGACGGAGGCGAGGGTGCAACGCGAGGTATGCGCAACCTCGACCTTCTGCAGGGCGGCGCGGGCTGCACGGGGGGTGGCGACAATCGACGTTGCGAACCACCAGAGTTTTTCAAGCACGTCCATGGATGGTGTCGGGGTCGCGGTGTCATCGGATGTACGGATCATGGCTGGTCTTCCTTTTTGCGTTCCGCGCCGGTTCGGGTCTGTCTGAAGGAAGACTACGCCCGGGATCATGGCGCTGCTTGAGGGCTGGCTGAGGATTTGTTGAGCGGCGCGTGCGGATTTGCTAGGTTTTGACATGAGGCTTCAATTTGACCCGTTTGACCTGGACACAGATCGCGCCGAGCTTCGGACGGCGTCGGGGCCAGTCAAACTTGAACCCAAGGTTTTCAGGCTGCTGCGCCTTCTGGTCGAGAACAACGAACGGGTCATCAGCAAGGACGAAATGATCGCGGCGGTCTGGGCCGGGCGATTCATTTCGGACGCCGCCGTCTCGACCGCGTTGAAGGCGGTTCGCAAGGCGCTTGGGGATGACGGGGACAGGCAAGAATTCATCCGAACTGTTCGCGGCGTTGGTCACCGCTTTGTTGCGCCGGTCAGGATCAGACCGACGGAAGTCGCAATCAGCGGGCCCACACCACAGGCAGAACGACCTGTCGTTGCGGATGGACGTGGTGACAGGCCCACCGTTGCAGTCCTGCCATTCAGCCGGAGCGGTTTGCCGGATGGTTTTGCCAGCCTGGGCGATGCAATCCCGGCCGACATCATTTCGTCGCTGGCCCGCCTGCGCTGGTTGCGGGTGATTGCGCGCGAATCCACGTTCCGGTTCCGCAACGCCGATGTGGACCTTGGCGGGCTGCACAGTGTTCTGGGGGCGAGCTATTGCCTTTCCGGGCGTGTCGAGCTTTTCGGCACGCAGTTGGAGGTGAGTGTCGATCTTGTCGATACCCGGAGCGGGGGATTGATCTGGTCAGACCGTTTCGAGCGGCCCATCGGCGACGTGCACGCCGTCCGGCATGAGATTGTGGGCGCGGTCATCGCGGCACTGGATCTGCAGATCCCGCAGACAGAAGCGGCGCTGGCGCGCGGCAAGCCCGTCGAGCATCTGGATGCCTGGGAGGCTTATCACCTCGGCTTAAGTCATGTGTATCGGTTCAACGCGCATGACAATGCGATTGCGGGCAGTCTTTTCCGGCGCGCAACCGATCTTGACCCCGGCTTCTCCACGGCGTTTGCAGCCCGGGCGTTCACGAGTTTTCAGGACGCGATGATGGGGTATGTGCCGGACCGCCAAGCCGCACTGGACGCCGTCAGATTTGCAGCCGAGCGCAGCATCGAGTTGGACCCGCTTGATCCCTATGCCAACGCCGCGATGGGGCGGTTGCACATTCTGACCGGTAGTCCGGATGATGGGCTGGTGTGGCTGGACAGGTCGGTGGAGTTGAGCCCGAACTATGCCAAGGGCCATTACTCGCGGGCGTTCCTGCAAGTGGTCCGCTGCCAGACGGTCGCAACTCGTGCGGGTATTGATATGGCGATCGGGCTTAGCCCGCTTGATCCGCTGCTTGCCCCGATGCGAACGATGAAGGCGCTATCCTTCGGAATTGATGGCGACTATGCGTCCGCAGCCGACCTGGCGGTTCTGGCGGCGCGCACTGCGACCAGCCATTTCGCCATCGTGATAGCGGCGGTAGGAATGTGCCAGCTTGACGGTCGGGCCGAAGCCGCCGCGCATTGGGCGCGCGTCGTGCGTGAAGTCCGACCAGACCCGTCGATCACCCAATATCTGACGTCAATGCCATTCTCGGACGCAGATTTTCGCAACAGGATTCGTTCCGCGCTTCAGGCTGCCGGATTTTCCGACTGATCGACACGATTTATCCGTTGCCGGACTGGTCACTTTGATGGCCGGTCTGATTCCTGTGCCCGGACAAGACTTCGTCCGCGACCTTCAGCACGTCGACCAGGAAGCCGTCGATATCCACGCGCCGGGTGCGGTGGTTGTTGAACGCGCAGCGAAGCCCGTGTTTGCCCTTTACCGTTGTGTCCGACGGCACGGCAAGGCCGCGCTCCTGCAGCCGCAGCATGACTTCTGTGTTCAGGGTCTTGGCCGCGGCTTCATCCGAGGCCACATGGCGGAAGCACACGATGTTCAGGTCCACCGGGGCGATCAGTTCAAGACGGGGATGCGCTTCAACCTGTGCGGCCATGTAGCGGGCGTGGCTGATGTCCTGGGCGATCAGCCGCCCGAATTTTGCGGCCCCCTGTTCCTTGAAAGCCAGCCAGATCTTCAGGGCGCGGAAACCCCGGCTGAGTTCCAGCCCGTAATCGGCAAGGAACTTGCCTGCGATCAGCCCGCGGTCCTGAAGTTGCAGATAGGGCCCGTGCATTTCAAAGGTCGCAAAATGCGCCTGAGGATCCTTGATCAGCACGGCCCCCGCCGCGAAGGGGGCGTGAAGCCATTTATGAGGATCGATGGCCACCGAGTCCGCCCGTTCCATCCCGACGACCAGATGCGCGTGATCGGGGGCCATCCGCAGCACGCCGCCGATGCACCCATCGACGTGAAACCACATGCCTTCACGATCACAAAGATCGGCCAGCGCCACCAGATCATCAACCGCCCCGGTGTTTGTCGTGCCGGCCGACGCGATGACACAAGCCGGTTGCAGCCCATGTGCGCGGTCTTCGGCTATCGCCGATTCCAGCGCATCAAGGCGAATGCGATGGCGGTCATCACTTTCGATTTCCACCAACGCCATTGACCCGAGGCCCAAGGTCTCCAACGCCTTTTGGTGGCAGCTGTGCACCTGATCAGAGGCGTAAAAGCGCAGCGGCCGTTTCAGCGCGGCGATGCCTTCCTTGCGCACGTCATACCCGGCGGCGAGATTTCGGATCACCGTATGCGCGACAAGGTTCGCCATCGACCCGCCGCTGGTAAGGGTGCCACTGGCGCCTTTCGGAAAGCCCACGATTTCCTTCAACCAGTCGACAACCTGTTGTTCGACCTGCGCCGCCCCGGTGGTGCCGCCGCCAAGGTTGCTGCCTTCGACCGCGGCAAGAAAGTCGCCCAAAGCTCCGGTGAAATTGCTGGCACCCATGTACCATCCCCAGAAGCGAGGATGGATGTTGCCCATCGGGTAAGCCCCAACGGTTTCCCGATATTCGCGGTAGACCTGATCCAGGGAGGTGGGGTCGTCGGGCAGGCCGGTCTGGAAGCTGGCACGGACAGCGTCGGGCATGGGACGCCAGACCGGTCGTTCGCGGACCTGGTGCAGATGGTCCACCGCTTCATCCACCATCCTGTGCGCCAGCGCGCGGGTCGCCGCCCAATCGTCCGGGTCGAGAGATTCTTCGCTGAAGTTTTTCATATGCCGCGTCCTCGTATTGAATAGGGAAGCCTGTCGGAAGATCGGGTGCGGTGCGAACCTTGCCAGCGCTGGCCTCATGGCCACTGAATGAAGGCAACCGTCAGCAAGACAACGGACAGAAGGAACTTCGGATATCTGGCGCAACGAGTGGTGAAGGATCAGGTTTGTCGAGATGTCGACCGGATCAAATGAGCCTATCGCGGTGTTGGCCCGGACACGGGCGGATAGACAGGCGGTGCCGCGTTCCGGATCGACACGAGGGACAAGAGATAGACCCGCTGAAAGGTAAGCGTTTCCTGATCATGACGGTCTAGGCTACCCGTTGTCAAACCCAGCTTTCACTGCGTCTGGGAGGCGCACCAGGCGTAGGCGGCCTCGGCCGACCCGCTCCCCTTTGTCGGTCGTCCGGGCGAGCAATGGGAACACATCGCGGACGGTACGGATCGGCAAACGCACCGCGGCGCGCTTGATCCTGGCCTGCTCGTTGGCAAGGTGGTTGAAGGTCTCGTCGTCGGTTCCCTCAAGCTGCCCGTCAAGCGCGGTCCAAGTGGCGAGCGCTTCGGAAATGGTGGTCGGTGTGGTTTGCAACCGTCTCTTCCTCGCAGGGCCTTGCGGCGATTGATCGGATGATCTGAGAGGGGCAAGTGACGGCCAGAAGGTGGGCTGGATGGTGGGACAGGCGAAAAGTGGCTTCGTTTTCGCCTTCGTTTTCCTTGCCTTAGCCTATGGTGAATGGTGGAGCAGAGGGGGATCGAACCCCTGACCTCGTCATTGCGAACGACGCGCTCTCCCAACTGAGCTACTGCCCCGCACCATGACGGGGTGTTTCGCCGATGGCGACGGAATTGTCAAGAAACTGGCGGGTGGGACGGTGTGTCGATGTGGCTTCGCACGAAGGCCACGATGTCGGATGCCGGGCGGGCGCCGGCGAGGCGGGCAACCTCGCGGCCGCGGTGGTAGAGAATGAGCGCAGGGATGCCCCGGATGCCGGCGCGGGTGCTGATTGAAGGGTGGTCTTCAGTGTTCAGCTTGGCCAGCCGGACATGCGGCGCGAGGGCTTTGGCGGCCTTGGCAAACTCGGGCGCCATCGCCCGGCAGGGACCGCACCAAGGCGCCCAGTAATCGACGAGCAGCGGCAGGTCGTCAGTGCGGGTGGCCTTGTCATGCGCTGCGGCATCAAGGTCGGCCACGCGGCCGTCGGTAAGGGCACCGCCGCAGACGCCGCATTTCGGCGCGGCGGCTAGGCGGGCAACTGGTACCCGGTTGGTCTGGCCACATGCGGCGCAGGTCAGTTTCACGCTGTCGGTCATCATGCTGTCACGCCTGGGGGCGCCTTCATATTCATTCTAAAGAATATATTGGAAGCGCAGGCGCCAGGCGCAAGGGTCAGAGCAGGTCTTCTTCTTCGCCCGTGACGTCGAACCCCAAGGCTTCCATCCCGGATTCGAGGTTTTCAGCCAGGTGCGGCATGCCCATCAGGTAATCGGCGGTCGGCACGGTTGCCTCGGAGATCGCGGTGGCGACGGCTTCGGCAAAATCTTCAGGTTCGAACGCGCCACGCCCGACCCAGGCGAGGGCGGTGAGTTCGGCCTTTTCCTCGTCGTTCATGGCGTCAATGAAGGCGTGAAGTTCGCCGCGGCCCACGTCCATCTCGCGGGCGAGGAAGATGACCTGCACGACCTTGCTGGGGCTGATTTCGACCATGCTGCGGCCTTTCGATGCTGTGGCTATCGTTGCCGAAGCGGGCGCTTTGCGCAAGACCGATCAGCCCAGCATATATACGGCAAGCCCGTAAGCGAGCGATCCGGCAAGGGTGGCGGCCACAACCGAACGCCTGATGACGTAAATGGCGACAACCGAGGCGACGCCGATGGCGAGGGTGGCAATCTCGCGCGGGACAAAGCTGAGCGAGGGCAGGATCGAGGCGACAAACAGGGTGGCAATGGCGGCGGGGCCGGTTGCGGCGAGGAACCGGGCGAGCGGGCCGGTCTGCGGCAGGGCGCTGCTGCCCATTCGGGTTGGCAGGACACGGAAGGCGTAGTTAGCAAGACCGGCGAGGACGGCGACGATCAGCAGGTCCGTGTTCATCGACGGATCACCCCGGCGGCGGCCCCGGCGGCGATGCCCGCAAGGATGCCGGCGGTGCCGCTGATGGCGACAGTGCCGGCGATGGTGGCGATGGCGGCGACCAAGATCACCGGCACTTGCGGCCGGGCGATCAGCGAGAGGAGGAGCGCCAGAAAGAGCGCGGGCAGCATGAAGCCCAAGGCGGCGCTGATCGCGGGGGAGCCGTCGAGCGCGCTGCCACCAGCGAAGGCCCCAATAGCCGTGCCGCCGACCCATGCCGCGTAGGCAGGCAACCCAAGGCCGAACATGTAGCTTTCCGAAAATCGCTGGCCTCGCGCGAGGGCGCCGAGGGCCTGACCGAACACTTCATCGGTGAGGCCAAAGCCCCAGAACCACACGCGGCGGGTGCTGGCGGCATCGCCCGCCGCCTTCATCAGGACGGGGCCGTAGACGAGGTGACGGAGGTTCATCGCGATGAGGGTAAGCGCCGTGACGAGGACGGGCGCGCCGGAGGAGAGGAGGGCAAGGGCAAGGAACTGCGAGGCTCCGGCATAGATGAGCAACGAGAGGGCCGTCGCCTCGACTGCGGTGAAGCCAGTCTGGGTGGCGGCAACGCCGAAGGAAAATGCGATGGGCAGGTAGCCGAGCACGATGGGCAGGGCAGCGGCGAGGCCAGAGGGGAAACCGGAGCGGGACATCTGGCGGCCTCGGTAGCGTTTGGCGGGGCGGCGGTCAATCTGCGAGGTGTGCGGGCCCGCCGCCGGGAGGGCTTCACGCCCTCCCGGCGGCGGGCCCGCTAAGGGCCTGGCGCTCTTTACTGACGCCATCCACCGGCGAGTTTCCGGGCGCCTATCACCCCTCCCGTGGGATCTTCGGGGACGTTGAAGCCGCTATTCCGCAGCTTCCATGTAGCTTTCGACCGGCGGGCAGGTGCAGACAAGGTTGCGGTCGCCGTAGACGTTGTCGACGCGGCCCACGGGTGGCCAGTATTTGTCGACGCGGAAAGCGCCCGGGGGGAAACAGCCCTGTTCGCGAGAGTATTTTCGATCCCACGCCTCGGTGACGAGGGCCGCCACGGTATGCGGGGCGTGGCGGAGGGGGCTTTCCTCGGCCGTGATCTCGCCGCGTTCGACGGCGGCGATTTCGGCGCGGATCGACAGAAGCGCGGTGATGAAGCGGTCGATCTCGGCCTTTGTCTCGGACTCGGTCGGTTCGACCATCAAGGTGCCGGACACAGGCCAGGACATGGTGGGCGCGTGGAAACCATTATCGATCAGGCGTTTGGCGATGTCATCCACGGTGACGCCGACAGCGGCGAAGGGCCGGGTGTCGAGGATGCATTCGTGGGCGACGCGGCCCTTGTTGCCCATGAACAGGATAGGGTAGGCGCCGGAAAGGCGAGCGGCGATGTAATTGGCGTTGAGGATGGCAACGCGGGTTGCCTGCGTGACCCCTGCCCCGCCCATCAAAAGGCAATAGGCCCAGGAGATCAGGAGGATCGAGGCAGAGCCGTAGGGCGCGGCCGAGACCGGGCCTTCGGTGCCGCCGGTTTCGGGGTGGCCGGGCAGGAACGGCGCAAGGTGCGCCTTGACGCCGATCGGCCCCATTCCGGGACCGCCGCCACCATGCGGGATGGCGAAGGTCTTGTGCAGGTTGAGGTGGCTGACGTCCGACCCGATCTCGCCGGGTTTCACGAGGCCGACGAGAGCGTTCATGTTGGCGCCGTCAAGGTAGACTTGGCCGCCGTGGTCATGGGTGATGCGGCAGATGTCCTTCACGGTTTCCTCGAACACGCCATGGGTCGAGGGGTAGGTGATCATGCAGGCGGCGAGTTTGTCACCCGCAGCCGCCGCCTTGGCGCGGAAATCGTCGAGATCGACGTCGCCGTTCGGGGCGGATTTGACAACGACCACCTCCATCCCGGCCATCTGGGCCGAGGCGGGGTTGGTGCCGTGGGCGCTCACCGGGATCAGGCAGACGGTGCGCTGGGTATCGCCGCGTGAGCGGTGGTAGGCAAGGATGGTCAGAAGGCCCGCGTATTCGCCCTGCGCGCCGGAATTCGGTTGCATCGACATGGCGTCGTAACCGGTGATCTCGCACAGTTTGGCGGACAGGTCGGTGATCGCCTCGTGGTAGCCCTGCGCCTGATCGGCGGGCGCGAAGGGGTGCAGCGAGCCGAACTCGGGCCAGGTGATCGGCATCATTTCGGCCGCGGCGTTCAGCTTCATGGTGCAAGAGCCAAGCGGGATCATCGCGCGGTCAAGGGCGAGGTCGCGGTCGGACAGGCGGCGCATGTAGCGCATCATCTCCGATTCGGCGCGGTTCATGTGGAAGACCGGGTGGGTGAGGTAATCGGACGTGCGCGCCATGTTTTCGGGAAAGCCAAGCTGCGCGCGGTGGGGCGGGACGCCGTCGATTCCGAAGGCTCGCAGGATGCGGATCAGTACCTTTTCGTCGGAGGTCTCATCGAGCGAAATGCCAATGCGGTCGTTGCCGATCTTGCGGAAGTTCAGACCCTCGTGGCGGGCGGCAGCGAGGATGCCGGCTTGGCCGACACCGACCTCGACGGTGATGGTGTCGAAGAACGCCTTGGGGCTGACCTTGGCCCCGGCGGCCTTCAGCGCACGGGCGAGACGGTTGGTCAGGAAATGCACCCGCTCGGCAATCGCGCGCAGGCCCTTTGGGGCCGTGGAACACGGCGTAGAACGAGGCCATGACGGCCAGAAGCGCCTGCGCTGTGCAGACGTTCGAGGTGGCCTTTTCCCGGCGGATGTGCTGTTCGCGGGTTTGCAGGGAAAGGCGGTAGGCCTTGGTGCCGTTGCTGTCGATCGAGACACCGACGATGCGGCCGGGCATTGCGCGTTTCAGGTCGTCCTTGCAGGACATGAAGGCGGCGTGCGGGCCGCCGTAGCCCATTGGCACGCCAAAGCGCTGGCTGGAGCCTACGGCGATGTCGGCACCCATCGCGCCGGGTTCCTTCAACATGCAGAGCGCCAGAAGGTCGGTCGCCATGATCGCGATGGCTTTCGCCTCATGCAGGCGGGCGATCTCGGCAGTGAAATCCTGCACGTGGCCGTAGCTGCCGGGATACTGGAAGATAGCACCGAATACCTTGGACGGGTCCAGCTTATCGACGCTGTCCTCGATGATCTCGATGCCCAAGGGCAGCGCGCGCGTGCGGATCACGGCGATGGTCTGCGGATGACAAAACCGGTCCACGAAGAACGCCCGCGCCTTCGATTTGGCGCTGCGTTCCGCCATTGTCATCGCTTCGGCGGCGGCGGTCGCCTCGTCGAGAAGCGAAGCGTTGGCGACGTCAAGCCCGGTCAGGTCGCAGATCATGGTCTGGTAGTTCAACAGCGCCTCAAGCCGGCCCTGCGCGATTTCGGGCTGGTAAGGGGTGTAGGCGGTATACCAGGCCGGGTTTTCCAGAATGTTGCGCTGGATCGCAGGGGGTGTGACGGTGCCGTAATACCCCTGCCCGATCAGGCTGGTCATCACCTTGTTCTTGCGGGCCACCTCGCCCATCCGGGCCAGAAGCTCATGCTCGGCCAAAGGTGCCCAGGTCAGCGGTTTCGACTGCCGGATCGAAGGCGGCACGGTCTGGTCGATCAACTCGTCCAGCGTGCGCACGCCGACGGCCTTCAGCATCTCTTCCATCTCGGACGGCGACGGGCCGATATGGCGGCGGTTGGCGAAGTCGTAGGCGTTGTAGTCGACGGGGGTATAGGTCATCGCTGTCAATCGGGCCGCACGACCCGCTCCCATTCATCTGTCCAGAAATATCCCGGGGGTCCGGGGGCTGGCCCCCGGTCCGCCCGACGCAATCAGCCCACCAGATCCTGATATTCATCCTCGTCCATGAATTGGTCGAGCACGCTCAGATCATCGAGCTTCATCTTGAAGAACCACGCCGCTCCGGTCGGGTCCTCGTTCACGAGGCCCGGCTTGTCGGTCAGCTTGTCGTTCACCTCGACGATCTCGCCATCGACCGGTGCCAGAATATCGGACGCGGCCTTGACGCTTTCGATCACGCAAATCTCGTCGCCCTCGGCCACCATCGTCTCGGGCTCCGGCAGTTCCACGAACACTACGTCGCCAAGCTGGGTGGCGGCGTGTTCGGTGATGCCAACGACGACCAGATCGCCCTCGACGCGCAGCCATTCATGATCCTTGGTAAATTTCATCCTGTTGCCTCAGCGTTTGTAGGTTGTGGGTTGGAACGGAAGATCGGCCACGGTGACCGGCAGGCGTTTGCCGCGCACCTCGCCTTCCAGCGGCGTGCCGGTGGTGGCAAAATGGCGGGCGACGTAGCCCATCGCAATGGGGGCGTTGATCGAAGGGCCAAAGCCACCGGAGGTGACGGTGCCCAAGGGCGTGCCGTCGGGCGCAAAGAGTTCAGTGCCCTCGCGCATCGGGGCGCGGCCATCCGGGCGCAGGCCGACGCGCTGCCGTTCCGGCCCCTCGGCCAATTCGCGCAGGATGCGCGCGGCACCGGGAAACCCGCCTTCGCGTGCGCCACCTGACCGGCGAGCCTTCTGAATGGCCCAGGTCAGGCCGGCTTCGACCGGGCTCGTGGTCTCGTCGATGTCATGGCCGTAAAGGCAAAGCCCGGCTTCCAGCCGCAGGCTGTCGCGCGCGCCAAGGCCGATCGGCATCACGCCGGGTTCGGCCAGAAGCCTGCGCGCGAACGCTTCGGCCCCCGCAAGCGGAAGCGAGATTTCATACCCGTCCTCGCCGGTATAGCCCGACCGGCTGACCCAGGCGTCACCGATCACCGCCTGATCCATGAAGCGCATCGCGGCAACGCCCGGCAAGTGGCGTTCCAGCGCGGCCTCGGCCCCCGGCCCTTGCAGGGCCAGAAGCGCGCGATCGGCAATCGGAATCACCTCGACGCCCGGCATGGCATCGGTCATGTGCGCCACATCGGCCACCTTGCACGCGGCATTGACCACGACGAACAGATGATCGCCGCGGTTGGCGAACATCAGGTCGTCAAGGATGCCGCCCTGATCGTTGGCGAAAAGGCCATAGCGTTGGCGGCCCGGCGCGAGGCCAAGCACATCGACTGGCATCAGCGCCTCGAACGCCAGACACACCGCTTCCATCGTGCCTTTTGGGCGCAAGATCACCTGCCCCATGTGGCTTACGTCAAACAGTCCCGCCGCCGCGCGCGTATGCAGATGTTCCTTCATCACGCCGGGAGCATATTGCACCGGCATCTCGTAACCGGCAAAGGGCACCATCTTGCCCCCAAGTTCGACATGCAGATCGTGCAGCGGAAGCCGCTGCAATCCGGTTGTGTCAAGGTCGGACATGGGTGTCCCTCCTCATGTTCGGCCGGAAAACGTGCCGGCACCGTCCGGGCAGGCCAATCCCTACCCCGCGATGCCCCCTCTGTCCTTGCGCCTCCGGGAAAGCCCCGGTGCTGCGCGCCTGAGATCGTTATCCCTTCGGCGTCCCGGTTGTTCGCCAGGATCTCTCCAGAGTTTGTCGTCAGAAACGGTCCCTTGCGCCTGAGAGTTTACCGGGGCGGTTGCTCCTTCGGCACCGAGGGGCAAGTGAGCCCACCGGATTCTCCCGAACCTGACGCCACTTGGTTAGCCTATGGGCGCCGCTCCGGGCAAGGGGGAATCGGAATACGATGGTATGCGGTCAGGCGCGTCGTTCGCCGGGGCTTGAAACAGCCTCGGCCTCAGGACCAGACGGGGGTGCCGCGGCGGGCTGGCGGCCACCGCGCGGCGCAGCCGGGTCGGCGATGGCACGCAGCGCCAGCCACACCGCCAGCAGCCCGAAGACCACGCCGCCCAACGCCTGGCCGATCAGAACGCCCTGCGCGCCCCAGAACCCGCCCAGCCAAAGGGCAAGCGGAATCGTCCCCACCGTATGCCGCCCCCAGTTCACCACGGTGGACCAGAACGGGCGGCCCAGATTGTTGCACACCGCATTGCCGACAAAGATCATGCCGTTGAAGAACCACAGCAAGGCAAGCGGTCCGCAAAAGAGGTAGACGAGGTCGCGCGTCAGCCCCTCGGCATGAAAGAGATCAGCGATCGGCGCGCGCAGCACGAACAGCAGTGCCGACACGAACAGTATCACCAGCGCGGTGAAGATCAGCCCGTCGCGCAGGGCGCCGCGCACCCGGTCCAACCGGCCTGCGCCGAAGTTCTGGCCGATGATCGGCCCGATGGCGCCCGACAGCGCGAAGATCACGCCAAAGGCCACCGGCGTCAGGCGCCCGGCAATTGCCATGCCAGCCACCGCCGCCTCGCCGTAGGCGCTGGTCGCACGGGTCACGAAGGCCTGTCCCACCGGGGTCGCCACCTGCGTCAGGATCGCCGGCACTGCTATCGCCCAGACCGGCCCCATGTCGGCCACCACTTGCCGCGGCGAGGGCCGGTCGAACCCACCGTAATTGCGGATGATCGGCCGCAGCGCCATCGCGGCGATCACCACGCGCGCGGCCACACTTGCCAACGCCGCTCCGGTCAGGTCCAGCCCCAGGCCGAAGATCAGGATCGGGTCCAGCACCGCCGTCGCCAGCGCGCCCCAGACCGTCGCCATCATCGCGGCCCGCGCGTCGCCGTGGCTGCGCAGGATGGCGCCGCCGATCATGCCGACCATCAGCAGGGGCTGCGATGGCGTCACAATCTGCAGGAACCACACCGCCAGATCATGGGTCTCGCCCGTGGCGCCCAAGAGGCTCACGAGCGGCGACAGGAAAACCCAGACCACGGCCGCAAAAAGCGCCCCGAACAGAAACCCAAGGATCAGCCCGGTGGTCGATTTCTCGCGCGCCTGCACCACGTCACGCTGGCCCAGCGCGCGTGACACCAGCGCACTGACCGCAATCGACATGCCGATCCCGAAACTGGTGGTGAAAAACAGGATCGCCCCGGCATAGCCGATTGCCGCCGCCAGTTCCTCACGCCCCAGCATGGCAATGTAGACCATGTTGATCAGGTCCACGACGAACACCGCCATCAACCCGACCGACGAGGTCAGCGCCATCACCGAGACATGGCGAAAGAGACTGCCCTCGACGAATTTCGCTTGGCGTCCCGCTTCGGCCACTGCCATCTTCCTCTTTGCAAAAATATCCCACGGGAGGTCCGGAGGGTGTGACACCCTCCGGGCCCAGCCCAGGGCTTACAGCGTCGGCACCTTGCGCAGAAGCGGCATCACGTCGGCCATCTCCGGCCCCGCATCCCGCCCGGTCAACGCACGGCGCAACGGGCGGAACAGGTCCTTGCCCTTGCGCCCCGTCGCGTCCTTTACGGCTGCGGTCCATTCGCCCCAGGTGGCCGTCGTCCAGGGCTGTGCCGGCAGCATCGCCAGCGCCTTAGCCACGAATTCCCGATCGGCATCGTCAACCACCGGTTCGGCCCCGTCGCGGAACAAGGTCCACCACTGGCCCAGATCGTCCAGCACGGTGATGTTGCCCTTTGCCACCGCCCAGAAGGCCTCGGCCTCGGCGTCGGGAACGCCGAGCGCCGCAATCCGCTGCTTCACCGCCGCGAAGGGCAGGCCCTGCACATGGTGGCGCGTCAGCGGGAACAGGTCTTCGGCATCGAACTTGGTCGGCGCCGCGCCGAACGAGCCGACGTCAAAGCCCTCGATCAATTCGTCCATCGACCCGGCCAGTTCGACCGGCTTCGATGACCCCAGCCGCGCCATCAGCGACAAAAGCGCCATCGGCTCCACCCCCCGTGCCCGCAGGTCACGCAGCGAAAGGACGCCCAGCCGCTTCGACAATTCCTCGCCCTGCGGCCCGGTCAGCAAGCTGTGGTGCGCAAAGGTCGGCGGGGTGCCGCCCAGCGCCTTCATGATCTGAATCTGCGTTGCAGTGTTGGTTACATGGTCTGCGCCGCGCACGATATGGGTGACGCTCATGTCGACGTCATCCACCGATGATGCGAAGGTATACAAGACCTGACCGTCTGCCTTGATCAGAACCGGATCGCTGACCGAAGCGGCGTCGATCGAGATATCCCCGATGATGCCGTCCTGCCACTCGATCCGCTCGAGATCGAGCTTGAATCGCCAATAGCCCTGCCGCCCTTCGGCGCGGTAGGCGTCCTTCTGGGCTTCGGTCAGGGTCAGTGCGGCGCGGTCATAGACCGGCGGTTTGCCCATGTTCAGCTGCTTCTTGCGCTTCAGGTCCAGCTCGACCGGCGTCTCGAAACACTCATAGAACCGGCCCGCCACCTTCAGCGCCTCGGCGGCTTCGGCGTAGCGCGCCATGCGCTTTGATTGCTGCTCGATCCGGTCATAGCGGATGCCCAGCCAGTCCAGATCGGCCTTCAGCCCGTCGATGTATTCCTGCTTCGAGCGTTCCTGATCGGTGTCATCCAGCCGCAGGATGAACTGTCCGGCATTTTTGCGGGCGATCAGATAGTTCATCAGCGCGGTGCGCAGATTGCCGACATGGATCCAGCCGGTGGGCGAGGGGGCGAAGCGGGTGGTGACGGTCATGGATCGGGCTCCTTCAAGCGCCCTTCCCTGTCACATGGCCCCGCTTTTGTCCAGTTGGCGCCGCCGGTGCCGCGGTTCGTGGCAACGCCGTTGGCGGGGGCTCGATGCCCCCGGCGACGGCCCCCCCTTTCGGGCATGCGCCAACCCTTCCATCGGCAGCCGCAAGCACCTACCTATAAGCCATGACAAATCCTCCGCCCGACAGCATCGCCCCGTCGCTCGGCCTGATCGAACAGCTTGCGCATGAGGCCGTATCCACCCTGCCCGCAGCGTTCCGCGAGGCCGCCACTCAGGTGCGCCTGCGGATCGAGGATTTTGCGGATGACGAAATGCTGGAGGCGCTCGACCTGACCGATGCGTTTGAACTGACCGGGCTTTATGACGGCACGCCGATGACTGAAAAATCGGTGTCGGACCAGCCGACCGGCCCGGACACGATCTGGCTTTTCCGCCGCCCGATCCTTGATGAATGGGCCGAGCGTGGCGATGTGTCGATTGGCGATATGGTCACGCATGTGCTGATCCACGAAATGGCGCATCACTTCGGCTGGTCGGACGAGGATATCGCCGCCATCGACCCGTGGTGGGAGTAGCGCAGAAGGAGAGCGCACAGGCGGTGTGCGCAGATGCGGGGTCGGTCACCGCCCCGTGACTGGTCCGGCCGCGTGGTCACCCTACCCTAGCGTCTCCACCCCAAACCGGAGGATTGCCGATGACGACCTTGACCCGCCGCCACGCCCTGCTGTCTGCTGCCGCCTTGCCTTTCGCGGCCAGCCTGATCAGCTCGCCCGCCCTCGCCAAGGCCGAACCGCAAGGAGTGTCGGTGCCATTGCACAACCGCTTCAAGCTTGGCGCGTTCGAAGTGACCGCGCTTCTGGCCGGCACCCGCACGGGCGACAAACCGCAGGAAACCTTCGGCACCAACGCCAGCGCCGAGGATTTTGCGGCCTTGTCTGCGACGAATTTCCTGCCCACGGACAGGTCGCAGACCTTCTTCACGCCGACGCTGGTGAACACCGGTGCCGAACTGGTCTTGTTTGATACCGGGCTTTCGGCAGAAGGCACACTGGCTGCGCTGACCGCTGCCGGCATCACGCCCGATCAGGTGGATGTGGTGGTGTTGACGCACATGCACGGCGACCATATCGGCGGTCTGATGGGCGCCGACGGCATGACGCCAACCTTTGCCAATGCACGCTATGTCACCGGGTCTGCCGAGCACAACTACTGGGCCGGTGCGGCGAACGAAGGGTTCGACAAGAATGTGAAGCCGTTGAACGACAAGTTCACCTTCCTTGAAGACGGCGGCAGCCCGGTTTCCGGCATCACCGCGATGGCCGCCTTTGGCCATTCGCCGGGTCACATGGTCTACATGGTGGAATCGAACGGTCAGCGGCTGGCGATCACCGCCGATACCGCCAACCACTACGTCTGGTCGCTGCAAAAGCCGGATTGGGAAGTGCGCTTCGACGCCGACAAGGCCGCCGCCGCCGCAACGCGCAAGCAGGTGTTCGGCATGATCGCGGCCGACAAGATCCCGTTCATCGGCTATCACATGCCGTTCCCGGCACTCGGGTTTGTCGAGCCGATGGGCGACGGGTTCCGCTATGTTCCGGCCAGCTATCAGCTGATGATGGAAGGCTGAACTTGCGAACAATTGCCCCCGGCCCGGTGTCGGGGGCAGGTTCCATTTCCGGTCGAAGCGGATATGCTAGCGGTAACACGAGGTGCCGCCATGTCCGACCAGACGCAAATCCCAATCCTCACCCTGACGTTGAATCCGGCGTTGGACATGGCCAGCGACGTGGCCGAGATCATTCCCGGCCACAAGCTGCGCTGTTCGGACCCACAGTTGGACCCGGGCGGCGGCGGCATAAATGTCAGCCGCGCAATCAAGTCGCTTGGCGGTGACAGTCTGGCGCTGGTCGCCATCGGCGGGCTGACAGGCGACCGGCTGGCCGGGCTGATCCGGGCCGAGGGGGTTACGTTCCTTTCGATCCTTGGCCCCGGCGAGACACGGCAGTCCCTTACAGTGAACGAGGTTTCCACCGGCAAGCAATTCCGCTTCATGCTGCCCGGCCCGGTCTGGGGCGCGGCCGAGCGGGCGCGGGTGTTCACGCTGCTTCGTGCCACGGCGCGGCCCGGCGGTTTGTCGGTGATTTCGGGCAGCCAGCCGCCGGGGGTGCCGGTGGATTTCCCGGCGGACCTTGCGGCGTCGATGCCGGAAAGCCGGGTGGTGCTGGACACCTCGGGTGCGGCGCTGACCGAGGCGGTGCGCCACCCGATCCCGGGGCTGGAGGTGTTGCGGATGGACGGCGAAGAGGGCGAATCCTTGGCCGGGCATCCGTTGGAAACGCGCGAGGCGACGGCGGATTTTGCGCAGGCGCTGGTGCGCAAGGGTGTAGCCAAACAGGTCATCATCGCGCGAGGTGCCGAAGGCAACGTGCTTGCCGACAAGGATCACAGGATCTTTGCCAAGGCGGCGAAGGTTAAGGTGAAATCCACCGTTGGCGCGGGTGACAGTTTCGTGGCAGCCTTCGTCCTGGCACTGGCGCGGGGGCAATCGAATGACGAGGCGCTGGCGCTCGGCTCGGCCGCCGCTTCGGCTGCGGTGATGAGCGACGCGACACAGTTGTGCCGACCCGAAGATGTGATGCGGCTGCTGCCGGAATGCGCCGTCAGCCGGGTCTGAGGTCTAGCTGCGTCGAAAACCTGTGACGGCCTCGCCTGCATGGCGCAGGCGACCGAGCAGTTTCGCTTTTTCAAGCCAGGCGCGCATTGCGTCGCTTAAAGGGCCGTAGAGGGCGATTTCCTCAAGATCAGACACCGCCCGGACCGCCGCCATTTCCGGCCAGCCCATCGCAATGTCATGGTGACCGACCCAGGCGTCGGGGTTGGTATAGGTCACGACCGCGCGGCCTTCGCCATCGGCACAGAAGAAGTGGTAGCTGCGGACGCCGGGATGCCCTTCGGTTTCCACGCGGCGGGCCATTGCGGCAACCGCCGCCACGAACGCTTCCGGTCCGGCCAGCAGGCGGTAGCGATTAACGACGGTGATCGTGGAATCAGCTTTCATCGCGCCAGCGGTTCACGATCGGATAGCGACGGTCCAGCCAGAACGCCTTCTGTGTGAGCCGTGTTCCGGGTGCGGATTGGAAGCGCTTGTATTCGCTGATGTAAAGAAGGTGTTCCACCTTCTTCACTGTGGCGCGGTCAAAACCCATCGCGACCAGATCGGCGACGGACTGTTCCTTTTCGACCAGCCCTTCGAGGATCGCGTCCAGAACTTCGTAGGGCGGCAGGCTGTCCTGATCCGTCTGGTCGGGGCGCAGTTCGGCACTTGGCGGTTTGGTGATGACGCGTTCCGGGATTACGGCGCCGGGAGGGCCTTTCATCCACGGGCGGTGGTTTTCGTTGCGCCAACGGCAGGTCTCGAACACGCGGGTCTTGTACATGTCCTTGATCGGGTTGTAGCCGCCATTCATGTCGCCGTAGATCGTGCAGTAGCCGACCGCGACTTCGGATTTGTTGCCAGTGGTCAGAAGCATCTCGCCGAATTTGTTCGATATGGCCATGAGCATCAGGCCGCGCAGGCGGCTCTGGATGTTTTCTTCGGTCACGCCGGGTTCGGTATGTGCAAAAAGGCCTGCAAGTGCATCGCCCACGGCACCTTGCGCGCCACCGATCGGCACGGTGTCGAGACGGCAGCCAAGGTTGCGCGCGACCTCGCCCGCATCGTGGAGCGAGGCGTCGGATGTGTAGACCGATGGCAGCATCACGCAGCGCACGTTTTCGGGGCCAAGCGCGTCGGCGGCGATGGTGGCGACGATGGCGCTGTCGATGCCGCCAGAAAGGCCAAGCAGCACCTGTCTGAAGCCGGTCTTGGCCATGTAATCGGCCAGCGCCATCACGCAGGCGCGGTAGTCGGCCTCCCACACCCGGGGAATTTCGTTGATCTCGCCGGGGTCGGCGCGCCAGCCGTCCGGGCCGCGCCGGAAGGTGACCATGACCATCGCGGCATCGAACTGCGGCAGTTGCGCCATCAATCTGCCGCCGGGGTTCAGGACCATCGACGAGCCGTCGAAGACCTGATCGTCCTGCCCGCCGACCATGTTGAGGTAGACGAGCGGCAGCCCGGTTTCCACCACGCGCGCCACCATCAGGTTCAGCCGAAGGTTCGGCTTGCCGCGGTGGTAGGGCGAACCGTTGGGGATGAGGAGGATTTCGGCGCCAGTCTCAGCAAGGGTTTCGGCTACGTCGGAATGCCAGGCATCTTCGCAGATGGGGGTGCCGATGCGGACGCCGTTCACCACGTAAGGCCCGCTGACATCGGCGGAGGAAAACACCCGGCGTTCGTCGAAGACGGCGTCGTTGGGCAGGTGATGCTTCAGCACCGTCGCGGTGATCTTGCCGCCTTGCAGGATGTAGTATGCGTTGTGCAATCTGCCCGTTACGCGGGCCGGACCCCCGATGCCGAGTGTCGGGCCATCGGCGCAGTCTGCAGCCAACGCCTCGATTGCGGCGATGGCGGCGGTGACGAAGGCAGGCTTCAGGATCAGGTCCTGGGTCTGGTAGCCGGTGATGAACATTTCGGGCAGGGCGACCATGTCGGCACCAGCCGCGCGGCCTTCGGTCCATGCCTGTCGCGCCAGTGCAGCGTTGCCGGCGATTGCCCCCACGGTCGGGTTCAACTGGCCCAGCATCAGGCGGAATGTGTCAGACATGCGCGTCTCCTTGACCTTCCGGATGGTTCTAGCAGGTTGCGCCCCAAGGGAAAGCCACCGCCGCCCGATCCCAACTGAACCTTGTCAGACCGCCCCCACCCGCTTAGGCTTTGCGCGTTCGATCAGGAGTTTTCGGCATGAGCCTTTTCAAGGCATCCGCACTTGCGGCGCTTCTGGCCACCGCGCCCGCCAGCCTTCTGTTTGCGCAGGATGACGGCGAGGTCATCACCAAGCAATATGACAACGGCGCGGTCTATGAGGGCACCTTTCGCAACGGGCGCCAGCATGGCACCGGCACTTACAAACTGCCGAACGGGTTTGAATACACTGGTGACTGGGTCGATGGCGAGATCGTGGGCAACGGCACCGCGCGTTACCCGAACGGGTCGGTTTACGAGGGCGCGTTCGCCAAGGGTCAGCCGGAGGGGAAGGGCAAGATCACCTCGCCCGACGGCAGCACCTATGAGGGCGACTGGGCAGCGGGCCAGATGACCGGGCAAGGTGTCGCACGCTATGCCAATGGCGCGGTCTACGAGGGCGCGTTCACCAAGGGCCAGCACAACGGCCGCGGCAAGATCACCAACCCAGGCGGCTATACCTATGAGGGCGACTGGGTGCTGGGCGTGAAGGAAGGCACCGGCAAGATAACCTACCCGGACGGCGCGACCTATGAGGGCGGGCTGGTCAAGGGAGTACGGTCGGGCAAGGGCACGCTGATCATGCCGGACGGGCTGACCTACATCGGCGACTGGGCCGACGGACAGATCAACGGTACCGGCAAGCTGAAACAACCGAATGGCGACGTTTACGAGGGTGCCTTCGTCAACGGCCAGCGCGAGGGGCGGGGCAAGGTGGTCCATGCCAACGGCGACCGCTATGAGGGCGGCTTCATCAAGGACCGCCGCCACGGCAACGGCACGTTCATCGCGGCGGATGGGTTCAAATACGAAGGCTCGTGGGTCGAAGGGCGGATGGAAGGCACCGGGTCGGTGACCTACCCGGACGGCGCGGTCTATGTTGGCGCGATGAAGGGCGACCAGCCGCAGGGCGAGGGCGCGATCACCTACCCTGACGGCGCAACCTATCAGGGCAATTGGGACCGGGGCATGATCTCGGGCCAGGGTCGGGCGACCTATGCCAACGGACAGGTTTATGAAGGCGCACTGAAAAACGCGCTGCCAGACGGCAAGGGCACGATGACCTTTCCCGATGGCACCCGGTACGAGGGGGACTGGAAAGCCGGGGTGCGTGACGGCGCGGGCACCGCAACCTACCCGGACGGCTCGGTCTACAATGGCATGTTCAAGGCGGGTCAGCGCGACGGGACGGGCGAGTTCACCATGCCCGACGGGTTCAGATACGTTGGCACCTGGGTGGCCGGGCAGATCGAAGGCCAGGGCACCGCAACCTATCCCGGTGATGTGGTTTACGAGGGCAGCTTCAAGGCCGGCAAGCGCGAGGGTCAAGGCACCATGCGCTATCCGGGTGGCGAAGAGGCGACGGGGATCTGGCAGAACGGCGTGCTGACCGCCCCGCCCGAAACCGCGGCTCCAGACGGCGAAACCGCGCCTGCCGAGGGCGCTGCCGCCGAAGCCTCCGCAAACCCGCCACCCTCGCCCTGAGGCGCGTGGCGGGCGCGGTGGGTGCCGCGCCCGCCACGCGTGACTTCCACCGCTTGATTCCCGACGCCGCCGGTCCCATCTTCCTGCCAAGCGGGCCGTCCGGTTCCCGCCAGACAATCCCCGCTTTCCGAAAGGCCTAGCCGATGCAGACCCGCCGCCCCGCGCCCAGCCCGACCCGCCGCCAGTTTCTGGCGACAGGTCTTTCCGCAACGGCGCTGGCATCGCTTGGGTTTGGCCAAACCGGCGCAGCGCAGGCCGCAGCGCTTTCGCCCCGCCCGTTCAACACCCGCGTCATCCAGTCCGGTCACAGTCTGACCGACCCGATTGTGCCGGAACTTGAGGCAATCGTGCGCAGTGCAGGCGGCGGCGACAGCCTTGGCATGAAGATGGACCGCTCCACCATTCCCGGCAGCCCGATGGAATGGCGCTGGAACAACCGCCCCGATGGCATGCCTGATGCGCGCTATGACATTGCCGACTACGACGTTCTGGTCTTGACCGAACGGGTGTCGCTGTCGAACACGATGCCCTACCACAACTCCGAAGACTACGCGTTGAAGTATTTCACCAATGCCTGGACCAAGGGCAATGGCGGCAAGGGGGCCGAGACGGTGCTTTACGCTTCGTGGGTCGAGGTCGACAGCGGGCCGGGCGCACCGAACCCCTACAAGGACCCCGAGCGCGAAATTCCGTTCCGCAAGCGGCTGGATCTGGAGCTGGTCGGGTGGGAAAAGATCCTTACATCGGTGAACGAGCGCCGCCCCGCAGGCTCGCCCGCGATGACGATGATCCCGGGGACTTTGGTGATGGCCGCGCTTTACGACGCGCTGCAACAGGGCACGGTGCCCGGAATTTCGCGCATCGAGTTCGGTGTTTTCCGACACGATTCATATCAACCGGATCGGTGCCTACATGATCGCGCTCGCGCATTATGCGGTGATCTACCGGCGTGACCCCCGTGCGCTTCCGGCCCGCCTTGGCACCGACGCCGCAGGATCACAGGCGACGGTCGACTGGATGGCGGCGGTGGTCTGGGACGTGGTGTCGCGCTACAGATTCAGCGGGTTGGTCTAGGGCGCCTCACGGGCTATCGCCCGCATCCAGCCGGCGTAGAAGGCCCGCCGCATCTTCCAGCACGCGCGCCTTGTGGCCGGCCTCCATCCGGTCCCATGTCCGGTACATCTGCGCCATTCGCGGATTCCCCTCGAACCGCGAGCGGTGGCGCATCAGGAAATCCCAGTACAGCAGGTTGAACGGGCAGGCCCGGTCGCCGACCTTGTCCTTCACCCGGTAGTGGCAGGTGCCGCAATGGTCTGACATCCGGTCGATGTAGGCGCCAGACGAGACATAGGGTTTCGATCCAACCACCCCGCCGTCGGCGAACTGGCTCATTCCCACGGTGTTCGGGGCCTCGACCCATTCGAAAGCGTCGATATAGACCGACAGATACCATTCATGCACATGGGCCGGGTCGACGCCGGCCAGAAGCGCAAAGTTGCCGGTCACCATCAGGCGCTGGATGTGGTGCGCATAAGCCAGGTCGCGGGTTTGTGCGACCGCGGCGGCCATGCAGGCCATCCGCGTCGGCTGGCCCCAGTAAAGCGCGGGCAGCGCGCGGCTGTGTCCAAGGATGTTGCGAGACGTGTAGTCCGGACCTTGCAGCGCCCAGATGCCGCGCACGAATTCGCGCCAGCCGATGATCTGGCGGATAAAGCCTTCGGCCGCGTTGATCGGCACCCGGCCGCCCCGCCACGCAGCCTCCGCCGCGCGACACACTTCCATCGGGCCAAGAAGACCCAGGTTGAGGTAGGGCGAGATCACGGCATGGCTGAGAAACGCCTCGCCCTGCAGTATCGCGTCCTGCTCATCGCCAAAACGGGCCAACCGGTTGGTGACAAAATCATCCAGCGCGGCCAGCGCGCCTGCGCGGTCCGTCGCCCAATGAAACGGCCTCGCCTTGCCGAAATGGGCAAAGCGCGCCTCGACCAGTGCCAGCACCTCCTCCGTCACGGCGTCCGGGGCAAAGCGCAGCGGGCGCGAGCGCAAGAGATCGGCCTTGGCCGGCTTGCGGTTGTCGTGGTCGAAATTCCACTGCCCGCCGGCCGGCCTTTCGCCCTCCATCATCAGCCCGGTCTTGCGCCGCATGTCGCGGTAGAAGAACTCCATCCGCAGCGCCTTTCGCCCCTCGGCCCAGGCCGCAAACTCGGCCTCCGGGCACAGGAAGCGGTCGTCAGGCAGGATCGTCACCGGCAGCGGCAAAGCCTCAAGATCACCGATCACGCGCCATTCGCCGGGCCGCGTTGCCAGCACCGACATGGCCCCCGTCTCAACCGCACGGCGCAACAGTTCGCCCGACAGGGTCTGGCTGTTGTCGGGGTCGTCCAGCCGCGAATAGGCCACCTGCCAGCCATCAGCCTGCAAGCCGGTCGCGAACTTGCGCATCGCTGTCAGAATGAGCGCGATCTTTTGGGGATGGTGCGGAACGCTGGTCCCTTCGCCCATCACCTCGGACATCACCACGACGTCGCGCGTCCGGTCAGCCGCCTTCAGCGCCGCCACATCGCGCGACAGTTGGTCGCCCAGCACCAGAACCAGCCTCACCAGACGATCCTTTCGCCTTTCCAGTCGAAGAACCCGCCGCTGTCGGCGGGCCGGAGCCCATCCAGCACCGCCAACAGATGCTCCGCCGCCACCTCGGGTGTTACCACTGCGTGGCCGCCCGCATAGGCCTGCGTCAACCCGGTCGCCACGGTTCCGGGATGCAGCAAGGCCAGTACGGCGTGCGGATGGCTGCGCGCCACCTCGATGCTCGCGGTATGGACCAACTGGTTCAACGCCGCCTTCGCCGCCCGGTAGGAATACCAGCCACCCAAGGCATTGTCGCCGATCGACCCGACCCGAGCGGACAGGACGGCCAGCCGTGCCACCCGGTCCTTCGGCATCAGCCGCAGAGCGTGCTTGACCACCAGCGCCGGGCCGATCGCGTTCAGCGCAAACTGTGCCGCCATCGCGCCCGCATCCAATGCCCGAAGGCTCTTTTCCGGCCGCGCACCGGCAATCTCCAAAGCCCCGGTCGCGACAATCAGGGTGTCAAACGATCCCTCCAGCCGCCCCATAACCGTCGCCACCGATGCCTCATCCGTCAGGTCCAGACCATCGCCGCGCCGCGACACCCCCACCACCTCGCCGCGCCGCGCGAGCGCCGCCATCAGCGCCGCCCCGATCCCGCCCGACGCCCCGATCACCAATGCCCGCATCTAACGCCTCCCGCACGCACCGAACCTAGCCCGCCAAACCGCCACGACCATGTCTTGCTCTTTTCCCCAAATACTCCCGCCAGAGGCTCCGGCGGCAAAACCCCGAGCGTGCTGCTGCGTTTGCGGCGGCGGCAGCGCCGTCCTAGGGGGCTCGATGCCCCCTAGGACGGCACCCTTTGCCAAAAATCCCCTCTTTCCTTCGAGGAAATCCCACGTATAGTCCCGATCCATGACCACAGGCCAACATAACCATGCATTGATCGGGGCGTTTCGTCCCGCGGTTGGCCTTGGCCTTCTCCTTCTTAGCCGCCTCTGAGCGTGCCTTCGGGTGCTGCCGCTCAGAGGTGACACGCGCCCGAACGCAAAGCTGAGACCCTAAGGAGCCACCTCATGACCACCGAAGTCAAAACAGAAGCCAAGGCCGGCCAAGCCAAACCCATGCAGGACCGCGTCGTAATCTTCGACACCACGCTGCGCGACGGCGAACAGTCGCCCGGCGCGACGATGACGCATGACGAAAAGCTGGAGATTGCCGGCCTTCTCGACGAAATGGGCGTCGACATCATCGAGGCAGGCTTCCCGATCGCCTCTGAAGGCGATTTCGCCGCCGTCGCTGAAATCTCCAAGCGCGCGGTGAATTCCACGATCTGCGGCCTTGCCCGCGCCAATTTCAAGGATATCGACCGCTGCTGGGAGGCGGTGAAACATGCGCGCAGCCCGCGCATCCACACCTTCATCGGCACCTCGCCCTTGCACCGCGCCATTCCGAACCTCGACATGGATCAGATGGCGGAACGCATCCACGATACCGTAACCCACGCCCGCAACCTGTGTGACAACGTGCAGTGGTCGCCGATGGATGCGACGCGGACGGAACACGACTACCTGTGCCGGGTGGTGGAGATCGCGATCAAGGCGGGTGCCACCACGATCAACATTCCCGACACCGTGGGTTACACGGCACCGCGCGAAAGTTCGCGGTTGATCCAGATGCTGCTGGAACGGGTACCGGGCGCGGACACGATCATCTTCGCCACGCATTGCCATAACGATCTTGGCATGGCGACGGCGAATGCCCTGGCGGCGGTCGAGGCGGGGGCGCGGCAGATCGAATGCACCATCAATGGCTTGGGCGAACGGGCCGGCAATACCGCGCTGGAAGAGGTGGTGATGGCGATGAAGGTCAGGAATGACATCCTGCCCTACCGGACCGGCATCGACACGACCAAGATCATGAACCTGTCGCGCCGTGTTGCCAGCGTTTCCGGCTTTCCGGTGCAGTTCAACAAGGCCATCGTCGGCAAGAACGCGTTCCTGCACGAAAGCGGCATCCATCAGGATGGTGTGCTGAAGAACGTCGAGACGTTCGAGATCATGCGGCCCGAGGATATCGGGCTGACGCAGAAGAACATCGCGATGGGCAAGCATTCCGGGCGCGCGGCGCTGCGCGCCAAGCTGAAGGAACTGGGGTTCGAGCTGGCCGACAACCAGTTGAACGATGTGTTCGTACGGTTCAAGGCGCTGGCGGACCGCAAGAAGGAGGTCTACGACGACGACCTGATCGCGCTTGTGGCGGACGAGGCGACGATGGATGCGCATGATACCCTGCAACTGAAGCGGCTGCGGGTGGTGTGCGGCACGGACGGGCCGCAGGAGGCGGAGATGGTGCTGACCATCGAGGGCACCGACCACTTCATCGACGCGACCGGCGACGGGCCGGTGGATGCGGCGTTCACCTGCGTCAAGATGCTGTTTCCGCATCGGGCGCGGTTGCAGTTGTATCAGGTTCATGCCGTGACCGAGGGCACCGATGCGCAGGCCACGGTTTCGGTGCGGCTGGAGGAGGACGGGCGGATCGTGACCGGGCAATCGGCCGATACCGATACGGTCGTCGCTTCGGTCAAGGCCTATATCAACGCACTGAACCGGTTGATCGTGCGGCGCCAGAAAACCGCGCCGGGCGAGGATGTGAAGACCGTCAGCTATCACGGCCAGTAGGCCGGGCTGGCCCGGTGTCCCACCGTGGGACACCGGGCCGAGCTTCAGGTTTTCAACGGGTTGCGCCTGCACGTTAGGGGTTTCTTTACGCGGACGCGGCGCGACGCGGGGGTTTTCCACCCCCGCACCCCGGAGGATATTTGGCAAAGGGGAAGCCGGAGGGGGCGTGCGTTTGCGGAACCCGAGGCGGCCTGTGACGGTTGATCCGGCACGAAACCCTAGCGGAGACAGCCATGCAACATCAGCCCGCAACCATGGGATGGGGTCGGTTTGCGGCGATGATCCTGACATCGACCGCAATCATGGTCGTCTTGATGTATCAGCTGGTGTATTCGGCCGATCATCTGGAATTCAGCATCAACCGCCTTGTCGCATCGTTGGCGATGGGGTGCGTCATGGCAATCGTGATGCTGGGTTTCATGTGGTCGATGTACCCCGGCTCCGCAGCCAAGCTGGCCGTCGTGGCGCTGGCCGCTATCGCCGCCGCGGCGCTGATTTATGCCAACCGGGCGCAGGCGCTGATCGGAGACACGGCCTTTGTGCGGGCAATGATCCCGCATCATTCGATTGCGATCAACAACGCCAGCAAGGCAAGTCTGAGTGACCCCCGGGTTCGGGCGCTGGCCGACAGGATCATCGCATCGCAGGTGCGCGAGATTGTGGAAATGCAGCTTTTGATCGACGACATTGCGCAGAACGGTGAGCGGGGCGCTGAGCCGCTGTCGGCACGGCCTGCGAGAGTGACGCCGGAAATCCGGGAGCAAGCCGGGCGTGTGCTGCGCTAGGCGCGCCGCTTCTCCATCGGGGCCGTGCAGCGTGCGGCCTTCAGCCCGCTCCTGTCACCACCGCGTTGATCGCCAGCGCGAGGATGCCGGTGTTGTAGAAGAACGATACGACGGACTGCACAAGCACCGTGCGGCGCATGGCGCCGCTGGTGACGACCACGTCGGACACCTGCGCGGTCATGCCGATGGTGTAGGAGAAATAGAGAAAATCCCAGGCGTCGGGGCTTTGCTTTCCCGGAAAGTCCAGCCCCGGATCGGCTGCCTGATAGCTGCGATGGGCGTAGTGGAAAGCGGCCAGCATGTGGATTGTGGCCCAGCCAAGCGGCAAGCTGACGATGGCCCAGGCCCGGGCGGGCAGGCTGTAGCTGGCGTCGTTCAGGACGGCTGCGATGGCGGTGATGCTGACCGCCACCGCCAGCGCCGCGAGGAGAAGGATCAGGGTGACCCCCTCGTCCGCCTGTTCAGCGTGTTGGCGCAGGCGTTCGGGGGTGCCGCCGCGCGCGAAGTGCAGCATGAGCCCCAGGTAGCACAAAAAGAGCGCATTGGCGCCAGACAGAAGCCCGAGGATCGGCGAGACGCCTTGCCACAGCGCCAGCGCCGCGACGGCAATCCCGACCGCGAAGGCGATCAGGAAGCGGCTGTGGCGCGGGGCGATACGGGATGCGATACGGGCCATCAGCGCGGTCGGTGGACGTGCGCGCTTTGCACCAGACCAAAGCCGACCAAGAGCACCAGCATCGCCGAGCCGCCGTAGGACAGAAGCGGCAATGGCACGCCCACGACAGGCGCCATGCCCATCACCATCGACAGGTTGACCGCGAGGTAGAAGAAGAAGTTCGCAGCGACCCCGATGATGAGGAGGGCGGAAAAGCGGTCCTTGTTCTGAAATGCGGCGACAAGGCAGAAGGCGATGATCAGGCCATAAAGCGCCAGCAGAGAGAACGCGCCGATGAAGCCGAATTCTTCGGCCAAGGTGGTGAAGATGAAGTCGGTGTGCTTTTCGGGCAGAAAGTTCAGCCGACTTTGCGTGCCTTGCATGAAGCCCTTGCCGGACCAGCCCCCAGAGCCGAGCGCGATCTGCGCCTGGATGATGTTGTAGCCCGCACCGAGCGGGTCGGCGGTGGGATCCAGAAAGGTGTCGATGCGCTTGTACTGGTAGTCGTGCAGGAACTGCCACGGTGTGCCACGGCTGAGAAATACGCCTGCGACGCCGCCGATGCCGATGGCCGCGACCGCGCCGAAATACCACAGGCTGACGCCCGCCACGAACATCACCGCGCCCCCCGCCATCAGAAGCATCAGCGAGGTGCCGAGGTTTGGCTGCATGAGGACGAGGATGGTGGGAGCCACGATCATCACCACCGGAATGGCGACGAACAGCGGGCGCGAGGTCTTCTTGTTGTCGAGCCAGTCGTAATAGGCCGCCAGCATCATCACGAGGGTGAACTTCATCATCTCGGACGGTTGCAGGCGGATGAAGCCAAGGTCGATCCAGCGTTGCGCGCCCATGCCGACCTCACCGAAGAATTCGACGACGAGGAGGAGGAGGAAGGAGATGATGTAGGCCAGCCCCGCCATGTTGCGCCAGAACCAGATCGGCACCATCGCCACGATGAACATGAGGACAAGGCCAACGCCGAAGCGTTCCATCTGTGGGCGGGCCCAGGTGTCGAGGTTGCCGCCGGCGATGGAGTAGAGCATCAGGAAGCCGACCGAGGCGACGGCGGTGACGAGGATCACGAGCGGCCAGTTGATGTAGAGGATCTTGCGAAGCCCGGTCGGGACCTGCTTGACGCGGTATTCGAGGAAGCTCATCGCGGCCCCCTCATGCCCGCGACCGGACCGGGGTTTCGCCCGTGACCGGATCGCGCAGGGGAAGTTCGTTCAGCATGGTTTCGATGCGCGCGCGCTGGCTTTCCGGGTAGGCGGTCAGGGGTGGCATGCCGTCCGACATGGCGCGCAGGATGATGTCGCGGGCAATCGGGGCAGCAGCCGTGGAGCCGCCGCCGCCGTGTTCCACCACGACCGACACGGCGTAGCGCGGGTTGTCGAAGGGGGCGAAACCTACGAACAGCGCATGGTCGCGGCGGTTCCACGGCAGATCGTCGTTCGAGATGACGCCCGAGGCGCGTTCGGCGGCGGAAATGTTGCGCACCTGGCTGGTGCCGGTCTTGCCGGCGAAGGTCATCGTGGCATCGACGATGCGCGAGGATTTCGCGGTGCCGCGTTCGGCGTTGACGACATCATGCATCCCCTGCTGCACGGCGGCCAGCATGTCTGGCGTGAGGCCGAGGGGCGCGGCTTGCGGCACCGGCAATTCCTGGTCGTTGACCATGCGGATCAGTCGCGGCGCAATCGCGCGGCCCGAGGCGATGCGCGCGGTCATCACCGCCAGTTGCAGCGGCGAGGTCAGCACGTAGCCCTGCCCGATCGACGCGTTGATCGTGTCGCCGATGCGCCAGTCGGCCTTGTGGCGTTCCAGTTTCCAGGCCTTGTCGGGCATGTTGCCTTCGGTAACGGCGGACATCGGCAGGTCGAACTTCTGGCCGAGGCCCAGTTTGCGGCCCATTTCGGCGATCTTGTCGATGCCGATCTTCTGGGCGACCTCGTAGTAAAACACATCGCAGCTTTCGGTCAGCGACCGGGCGAGGTTCACCGTGCCGTGGCCGGAGCGTTTCCAGCAGTGGAAGCGGCGGTCGCCGAATTCGATATAGCCGGGGCAACTGACCTTGCTGTCGCCGGTTATGACGCCCGCCTCGAGAGCGGCGAGTGCGGTGACCATCTTGAAGGTCGATCCGGGGGGGTAAGCGCCTGACACGGTCTTGTTGGCGAGGGGGCGGTGGTCGTCTTCCATCAGCACGTTGTAATCGGTGTGGCTGATGCCACGGACGAAGAGGTTCGGGTCGAAAGAGGGCGAGGAGGCTATGCAGATGATATCGCCGTTGGTCACGTCGATCACGACGGCGGCGGCGCTTTCGTCGCCAAGGCGGGCTTGGGCGAAGTTCTGCACGCCGGCGTCGATGGTCAGGCGGATGTCGGCGCCGGGCAGACCGTCCTCACGTTCCAGTTCGCGCATCACGCGACCGGCGGAGTTCACCTCGATCTTCTTGGTGCCGGCGGAACCGCGCAGAGTGTCTTCCATCCACTTTTCGACGCCGATCTTGCCGATCTGGAATTTCGGGATCTTGAGCAGGGGATCGGGGCTTTCCAGAGCCTCGAGATCCTTGTCGCTGACCGGGCCGACATAGCCCACGACATGCGCGAAATCGACGTCAAGCGGGTAGCGCCGCGACAGGCCGACCTCTGGCACCACGCCGGGCAGCGCGGGGGCGTTGAGGGCGACCTTGGAGAAATCTTCCCATGACAGACGCTCGGCCACCTGCACCGGCACGAAGGCGCGCAGTTCCTTGACCTCGGCAATCGTGCGTTCAAGGTCTTCGGGCGTCATCGGGATCACACCGGCAAGGCGGCGCAGCACCAGATCGACGTCGCCGGCATCTTCGCGGGTGATGATGACGCGGTAGTTCTGTTCGTTTTCCGCGATGATCTTGCCGTTGCGGTCGTAGATGATGCCGCGTTCAGGCGGAATCAGTCGCACGTTGATGCGGTTTTCTTCGGCCAGCAGGCGGAATTCGTCGGCCTGATCGACCTGAAGGTAGCGCATCCTGACACCCAGTGCCGCCACCATCGCCGTCATCGCCCCCCCGAGCATCAGGGCGCGGCGGTTGATCATGCGGGCGCTGTCTTCGGTGTCGCGGGCGGTGCGTCTCATAGCCGTCTTCCGAAACTGTCGATTTCGCCGGTGGCGGGTTTCCTGAGATCAAGCACCAGCCGGGAAAGCCCGACAACGATGGGATAAAGCAGGATCGACCACAAGACCTGCACGGCGGCAAAGCCGAAAGGCGCCTGCGGCACGAATGAGATGCCAAGGATCGCGCGGTAGGCCAGCAGGATGCCAAGCATCAGGCTGCCCACCAGTATCCATTCCGTGACGAAGTTCAGCTCGCGCGTCAGCGCCACGCGGGAGCGGAGAAACTCGGTCGCCAGCACGACGAGCGCGGTCCACAGACCGGGCGGACGCAACAGGATGAGATCCTCGATCAGCACGACGAAGACGATCAGGTAAACCGGCAGGAAATCAGGCCGCCGCACCACCCATGCCATGATGAGGCAAAGAAGCAGGTCAGGGCCCGGAAGCGTACCGGCGGAATGGCCGAGCGGCAGCAGCCGGAAGAACAAAAGCCCCAAGGCAAGCGCCAGAAAGAGGGCGCGGTAAAGCCAGTGGGCCGAACGCCAGATGTCAACCATCGGTGCCCCCTGTATCGGCGCCCTCGGCGGCACCTGATCCTGCGGCCTCGACGTTGCCGCCTTCGGTGGCGGCAGGCTGCGCGCCGGCGGCGGATTCGGCCGCCTCGGTCGACGTGTCAGGCAGGGGTTGCACAACCGGGGGGGCCACAAGGCTGCCGGGATCGGTGATCGGTGCAAGTTCGTGGCTGCGCAGGACGCGCAAGAATTCAAGGCGCTGGTAATCTGCCGCCAGCACCACGCGCAGACGCTTGTCGGTGCCAAGCGCCACCTGCCCGACCAGAAGCCCCGCCGGGAACACGCCGCCATCGCCCGAGGTCACGACGCGGTCGCCGGGACGGACTTCGTCGGTGTCTTCGATGAATTCGAGGGGCGGAAGATCGGAGTTGTCACCCGACAGAAGCGCCTTCTGGCCCGAGGGCTGCACGGTAACGGGAATGCGGCTGTTGCTGTCGGTGACAAGGATCACGCGGGCAGTGCGTTCCCCGACGCCCGAGATGCGACCGACCAGACCGATGCCATCCATCGTGGCCCAACCGTCGCGGATGCCGTCGCGTTCACCGACGTTCAGAAGGACCGACTGGCGAAACGGGCTGCCACTGTCGGCCAAGACCACGCCGGTGACATAGGTGAACTTCGAATCAAGCCGCACCTTGTTGAGGTCAAGCAGGCGGGCGTTCTTCTGTTCCAGTTGCAGGGCAGCCTCTTTCCACGCCTTCATCTGCTGAAGCTCGCGCTTCAATTCCTGGTTCTGTTCGTAGATCCGGGTGTAGGACTGAAAATCGTCGATCATCGAGGCGACCTGCGTGACGGGCGACATCGCCCAGTCAAGGTTCGGCACCACCGCATCGACGAGTGCGGAGCGGAAGCGTTCGACGCGGGGGCTGTCGATGCGCCACAGAAGAAACAGCCCGACCAGCGCAAGCACCAGTATGCCCACCAGCAACCGGCGCAGGGGGCGGGAGAATTCTTCCGGTCCGGTGCGGGTCTTTGCCACGGGAACCTCGTGTCAGCCGGGGATCGGCGCGTCAGCTATCGTAGTCGATCACATGCCGAAGCTGCTTTTCATATTCCAGCGCTTTGCCGGTGCCGAGGGCAACACAATTCAGTGACTCGTTGGCGACCGAAATCGAGAGCCCGGTCTGTTCGCGCAAGGCAAGATCGAGGTCACCCAGCAACGCGCCGCCGCCGGTGAGCATCACGCCACGGTCGACGATATCGGCCGCAAGGTCGGGCGGGGTGGCTTCCAGCGCCTGCATCACCGCGTCGCAGATTTGCTGGACGGGTTCAGCAAGGGCTTCGGCAACCTGGGCCTGGTTGATCTCGGTTTCCTTGGGGACACCGTTCAAGAGGTCGCGGCCACGGATGGTCATGGACGCGCCGCGCCCGTCGTCGGGCATCCGGGCGGTGCCGATCGAGGTCTTGATGCGTTCCGCGGTGGATTCGCCGATCAGGAGGTTCTGGTGGCGGCGGAGGTAGGAGATGATCGCCTCGTCCATCCGGTCGCCACCGACGCGGACGGAACGGGCGTAAACGATGTCACCAAGCGACAGGACGGCCACTTCGGTGGTGCCGCCACCAATGTCGACGACCATGTTGCCGGTGGGTTCGGTGATCGGCATGCCCGCCCCGATGGCCGCAGCGATGGGTTCCGCGATCAGGCCCGCGCGGCGGGCGCCGGCTTGCAGGACCGAGTTGCGGATCGCACGCTTTTCAACGGGTGTCGCACCATGCGGCACGCAGACGATGATCTTCGGTTTGGAGAAGGTCGAGCGCCGGTGGACCTTGCGGATGAAGTGCTTGATCATCTCTTCCGCGGCCTCGAAATCGGCGATCACGCCGTCACGCATCGGGCGGATCGCCTCGATCGAGCCGGGGGTGCGGCCGAGCATCAGCTTGGCGTCTTCACCGACGGCGAGGACAACCTTCTTGCCGTCCTTGGTGTGGTAGGCCACGACCGAGGGTTCGTTCAGGACAATCCCCTTGCCCCGGATGTAGACCAGCGTGTTCGCGGTTCCGAGGTCGATCGCCATGTCCGACGAAAAAAGGCTAGGAAAGAAGGCCATACTGTAAACCCCAAGTGCAGGCAGATTTACCCGGCGACTCAGCGGCTGAGGCGGGTCCCTTCATATACGGGGCATATGAGGGGGGTGAAAGGGCCAGTCGAAGCAGGTAGCGGCATCGTGCAAATTGCCCGCCGCTTGCAGGTTTCGCACAGGTTTGGGCGGTTTTGCGGGTGGCGGGCGGCCCCCTATGATCTTATCGAACATCGGCTCATACTGGAGCGCGAAAATTGCCCGGTCGGGCGAGCGGGGAGGCGGCGAAATGACGGGTGTTTCGGGGCGTGTGGCGCTGGTGACGGGGGCAGGTGCGGCGGGGGGAATCGGGTTTGCCATCGCGCGGGCGCTGGTGGCGGGCGGGGCGAAGGTGTGTATCACGGCAACCACGGCGCGGATCGAGGAGCGGGCGGCCAGCCTTGGCTGCATGGCGCATGTCGCGGACCTGACCGACCCTGCGCAGGTGGCGGGGCTGTTCGACGCGGTGACGGCGCGGCTTGGCCCGGTGGAGGTTCTGGTGAACAACGCGGGCATGGTGCAATCGGGGCATGACGTGGGCCGTGCGCAACTGGCCGGGTGGTCGGACACGGCCTGGGCGCACCACATGGCGCTGAACATCAACACCACGTTTCATTGCTGCCGCGCGGCACTGCCGGGGATGGCCGACAGGGGGTATGGCCGGATCGTCAACATCAGCAGTGTGACCGGGCCAGTGGTGACCATTGACGGGTCGTCGGCCTATGCGACGGCGAAGGCGGCGATCACGGGCATGACGCGGTCGATCGCGCTGGAATACGGGCGGCAGGGGGTGACGTGCAACGCGGTGCTGCCGGGCTGGATCGAGACGGAAAGCTCGTCGCAGGGCGAGATCATCGCCGGGCGCGCGACCCCTGCGGGCCGCCCCGGCACGCCGGACGAGATTGCGGCGGCGGTGGCGTTTCTGGCGGGCGAGGAGGCGAGCTATGTGACGGGCGCGATGCTGGTCGTGGACGGTGGGAATACTTTGCAGGAAATGAAGGGCGCATGACCGGGTTTCTTCCTGGCGTCCCCGGCGACAAGGTTCTGGCCGCGTTGAAACGGTCGCCCGGTAACGAGGTGGACCGGCGAAAGTTTGCAAGCCCGGAGTCTTCGGCCGCACTTGCGGCAAATGCCTTGGGCTGGTTTCTGGAGCGCCCGTCGCTGATGCCACCGCTGCCGGGAGTGCCGATGGGCAAGGTGGATACAGTGGACGTCGAGGCGGAGATGCGCTTTCCGTGGAGCGGAGGGCGGCATCCTTGGCTGGATGCGGCGCTGACGACCGCGACGACGTTGGTCGGTGTGGAATCCAAACGCTACGAGCCGTTCCGGCCCGGCAAGACCACTGTGTTTTCCGAAGCCTATGAAAGCCGGGATTGGGGTCCGGGCATGGCGCGCTATAATGCCATGCGGCGGGCCTTGGCCTCGGGCCAGCAAACCTACCGCTGCCTAGATGCGGTGCAGTTGGTGAAGCACGCTTACGGGCTAAGGACGCAAGGCATCAAGCGCGCGCGGGGGGCGGTGCTGGTGTATCTGCACGCGGCCCCGCAGGCTTGGGCGAACTTAAAGCCGGTGGACCCTGCCGCCATTGCCCGCCATGAGGCCGAGATCGTCGATTTCGCACGGGCGGTGAAGGGCGACGATGTGACCTTTGTTGCGGTGCGCTGGCGCGAGGTGCTGGCGGCTTGGGCGAAGGTGCCGGCGTTGGCGGCACATGCGGCGGCGGTGCAGGAGCGGTTCGGGCCGCTTTAGGGCGGCCCTTCCCCCTGCCCCGATCCTCGCCTACGGTCCCGGCGAAGGTTTCAGGACAGGACTGCGCCATGCCGCTTATCTTCTTCGCCGCCCCGTCGCTTTGGCCCGAATACGAGGCGGCGTTGCCTGCGGCGCTGGCCGAGGCCGGGATCGAGGCCACGGTCGTGACGGACGCGCCGGAGCCGGGGCTGGTCGATTACATCGTCTACGCGCCGTCGGCGCCGTTGCAGGATTTCACGCCGTTCACCC
Source organism: uncultured Alphaproteobacteria bacterium (assembly GCA_963822435.1). Lineage (GTDB taxonomy): Bacteria > Pseudomonadota > Alphaproteobacteria > Rhodobacterales > Rhodobacteraceae > JAUYQR01. The sequence continues at coordinate 82,963 of CAWGHN010000002.1, read as the reverse complement.
AGACGAAGGCGGTCCTCAGCCTGTGGGCAGGGGTGGAACGGATCGTGGGAAATGCGACGCTGACGCAGCCTCTGTGCCGGATGGTGGACCCGTCGCTGACCGAAGGGATGGTGGAGTGGGTGGTGGGCCACACGCTGCGCCACCATCTGGGGATGGACCGCCACATCGTGAACCCCGGCCATGTCTGGAACCCGGTCTGCCCGCCCTTGGCGCGCGAGCGGCGGGTGACGATCCTTGGCATGGGCGCGCTGGGGACGGCCTGCGCCGAGGCGCTGCGGGCGCTGAACTTTCCGGTGACGGGGTGGAGCCGGACGGCGAAACCCGGCTGCCTGCACGGCGAAGATGGGTTGGCGGAAGCGCTGCGGTCAGCCGAGATCGTGGTGACGCTGCTGCCGAAAACGCCCGAGACGGAAAACCTGCTGAACGCGGCAAGGCTGGCGGTGTTGCCGGCGGGTGCGGTGATCGTGAACCCCGGTCGCGGCGCCTTGATCGACGACGCGGCCCTGATTGCGGCACTGGACGCGGGCCACATCGGCCACGCCACGCTGGACGTGTTCCGGGTAGAGCCGTTGCCCGCCGACCACCCCTATTGGAGCCATCCGCACGTGACCGTCACGCCGCACATCGCCGCCGATACGCGCGCGTCGTCGGCAGCGCGGGTGATCGTGGAAAACATCCGGCGCGGCGAGGCGGGCGAGGCGTTCATCAACCTCGTCGACCGCAGCCGGGGGTATTAGGCGCGAACCTGTCGGGAACAGACGCGCCAGACGCGCCGACGCATGGGACCAATCCGGCAAGCGGAGGCGCGACATGCGATACGGCACGGGGGTTATGCTGGTTCTGGCGGCGGGCTCGCTGTGGTCGCTGATGGGGCTTGGCCTGCGCCAGATCGAGGCTGCATCGGTCTGGGCGATCATGTTCTGGCGGTCGGTCGGGATGGTGCCGGTGCTTGTGGCATGGATCGCCTGGACCTCGGGCGGCAAGCCGGTTGCGGCGGTAAGATCGGTGGGCGTGGCGGGGGCAATCGGCGGCTTCGGGCTGGTGTTCGCGTTTGCCGGGGCGATCTACGCGATCCAGACCACGACGATTGCCAATGCGGTGTTCCTGTTCACCGCGTCGCCGTTTGTGGCGGCGGTGCTGGGGTGGATCTTGCTGCGGGAACGGGTGACACCGGCGACCTGGGCGGCCATCGCGTTGGCGGTGGTCGGCATGTTCGTGATGGTGCGCGAGGGGCTGGCGGTGGGCGCGCTGATCGGCAACATCGCGGCCTTGCTGTCGGCGGTGGGGTTCGGCGCGTTTTCAGTGGCGCTGCGCTGGGGGAAGCTGGCCGACATGCTGCCGGCGGCATTGCTGGGCGCGGTGTTTTCGGCGCTGGCGGCGGCGGTGGTGATCGTGATCCTGGGCGAACCGTTTGTCGTGTCGCCGCGCGACATGGGCATTGCCACCGGGATCGGCGCGGTGGTGCTGGCGGTGGGGATGATCCTGTTCACCACCGGTAGCCGGGTGATACCGGCCGCGGACCTGACGCTGTTTTCGTTGATCGAGGTGCTGCTGGCGCCCTTGTGGGTCTGGGCTGTTCTTGGCGAGACGGCGTCGTCCGGCACTTTTGTCGGCGGGGCGATCCTTTTGGCGGCGGTGGCGTTCAACGCGATTGCCGGCACACGGGCGCGGCGGGTGGCTGCGGCCTAGGCCTTGGTGCGAAAGAGGCGCGAGCGGGCGTGCAGCGCCTCGACCTGTTTCAGGCGGGCCTCGGTAACTTCCCAGGTCAGGCCCTGGACGGCGGCGAGCAGGGTTTCGACCACGACAAGGATCGGCACGGTGCTGTCCCACGGGCTGGGCGCCTCGATCTGGCAGGCGAGGGTGTAGCGGGCGTGGGTGGCGGCGGGGGACACCCAGCGGTCGGTGATCAGGATCACCTCGGCGCCGTGTTCGCGGGCCAGTTCGGTGATCTGGAGGACGGTGTTTTCATACCGGCGGATGTCGAACACGACCAGAAGGTCGCCCTTCTTCATATCCAGCAGCGCGGGGGGCCAGGCGCTGGACAGGCCGGGGATCAGGGTCACATCGGGGCGGGCCACGGTCATCAGGGTGACGAAGTAGTCGGCCATCGCATGGGTCACGCGGCCCCCCAGCGCGTAGACCCGGCGCTTGGGGTCGGCCAGAAGCCGCGCCGCGCCGTCGAAATCGGCGCGGTCGATCAGGCCAAGGGTGGCTTGCAGGTTGACCACCACCCGTTCCGCGAACTGGTCAAGGATATGCCCGCCCGCCCCGCCCTTGTCGCGCGCGAGCGGTGTGACGAGCATCGTCTCCACCTCGGCGCGCAGCGATTTGCGGTAATCGGGGTAGCCGCGAAACCCCAGTTTCTGCACCAGCCGGACAACCGTGGGCGTCGACACTTCGGCCGCCTTGGCCAGTGCCGAAATCGAGCCAAGCGCCGACATCGGGTAATGCCCGAGGATATGCGTCGCCAGTTGCCGCTCGGCCCGGGTCAGATCACCCAGCGCGTCACGCATCCGCCGTTCGATGGTAAGCTCGACGTTCATCGCGCACCCTTTCCGCTTTTGCGGCGCAACCCGGCAGGGCCATCAGAAACTTTCGTAACAGAAAATCAATCACCGAAATAATCTTGACAGAACGGGCGAGCGCAGCGGACCCTTGGCGGGCGAGGGGAGATTGCGCAGACATGCGGCCAGACGACATCACTACCGCGCTGCCGGCACAGCCCGCCCGACGGAGGCGCTGAACGATGCCGCGTTTTCTTGTTGGCTTCGTGCGGCTGGTCGACCGGATGAATTACGGCGTCGGCCGGTTTGCGATGTATCTTCTGTTCGTTCTGATGGCCGTCCTGATGTGGTCGTCGCTGTCCAAGCTGGGGGGTGCGCCGTCGCCCTGGACGCTGGAAATGGCGCAGTTCGTGATGGTGGCCTATTACATTCTTGGCGGGCCTTACGCGATGCAGATGGACAGCCATGTGCGGATGGACCTGTTTTACGCCAAGCAATCGCCGGTCAGGCGCGCGTGGTGGGACGGGTTCACCGTGTTCGCGCTGTTGTTCTACCTTGGCGTGATGGTGTGGGGTGCGTGGGACAGCCTTGGCTATTCGCTGGGGCTGAAATGGGGTGACGGGATGTTGCCGACCATCGGGCGGCTGGAACGCTCGCCAACCGCGTGGCGGCCCTACCTTTGGCCGATCAAGCTGATCATGCTGACGGGGTTTGTGTTGATGTTTCTGCAAGCCTTGGCTGCGTTCATCAAGGATATCGCGACGATCCGCGGAGAAGACATCTGATGCCGCAGGACATGATCGCGCTTTTGATGTTTTCGACGATGCTGCTTTTGATGATCACCGGGCAGCGGGTGTTCGGGATCATCGGGTTTGTCGCTGTCGTCGCCTCGATCTCGCTTTGGGGGACGGGCGGGCACACGATGGGCTTTTCGGCCGGCATGAAGCTGATGAAGTGGTATCCGCTGCTGTCGCTGCCGATGTTCGTGTTCATGGGCTATGTCATGTCCGAGGCGCGGCTGGCGCAGGATCTCTACAAGATGTTCCACGTCTGGTTCGGCCCAGTGCCGGGCGGGCTGGCAATCGGGACAATCCTGCTGATGGTGCTGATTTCCGCAATGAACGGGCTGTCGGTTGCGGGCATGGCAATCGGGTCGACCATCGCGCTGCCGGAACTGCTGCGGCGGGGGTATGACAAGCGGATGGTGTCGGGGGTGATCCAGGCCGGATCAAGCCTTGGCATCCTGATCCCGCCTTCGGTCGTGCTGGTGCTTTACGCGATGATCGCGCGCGCGCCGGTGTCGGAGCTTTGGCTGGCGGGCGTGGTGCCGGGGCTGATGATGGCGGCGTTCTTCATCATCTACATCATCATCCGCTGCCGGTTGCAGCCTGAGCTTGGCCCGGCGCTGTCGCCGGACGAACTGGCCAGCTACACGCTGGCCGACAAGCTGGTGGCGCTTCGTGCCGGCGTTCTGCCGTTCGTGATTTTCGGGACGATGATGATCCCGTTCATCCTTGGCTTTACCTCGCTGGTGGAAAGCTCGGTCATCGGGGTGATCGCCACGGTGTTGGGCGCGGTCGTGAAACGCAGCTTCACCTGGCAAGTGTTCGAGGTGGCAACCCGCAACACGCTGGGCATTTCGTGCATGTTCATGTGGATCATCCTGGCCGCGCTGGCGTTTGGCGCGGTGTTCGACGGGCTTGGCGCGGTGGCGGCCATCGACAACCTGTTTACCGAACAGATGGGGCTGTCGCCGTGGACCATCCTGATCCTGATGCAGCTTTCGTTCCTGATCATGGGGATGTTTCTGGACGACACCGCGATGCTGGTGATCGTGGCGCCCCTGTATGTGCCGCTGGTGGCCACGCTGGACCTTGGCATCCCGCCGGATGATGTGCTGATCTGGTATGGTGTGCTGTATACGGTGACTTGCCAGATCGCCTATCTGACGCCACCCTTCGGTTATAACCTGTTCCTGATGCGGGCCTTCGCGCCGCCGGAAATCACGATGGGCGACATCTACCGCTCGGCCCTGCCCTTTGTTCTGGTGATGCTGGGGTCGCTGATCGTGTTGATGGCGTTTCCGCAGATCACGCTTTGGCTGCCGAACCTGATCTATCCAAACTGACCCATGAGGGGCGGAGACGCCGCCCCCGCCAACACCCAACCTGAGGAGGCTTTCGATGACGACCAGACGTTCCTTTTTGACCAAGGGAGCCCTTGCCGGCGCCGCCACTCTGGCGGCCCCCACCGTCCTGCGCGCGCAGGAGGTCATCAAATGGCGGATGCAGACCTATGCGGGTGCCGCGTTGGGCGAGCAGGTGGTGAAGCCCGCGATCGAGTTGTTCAACCGCCTTGCCGCCGGGCAGATGGAGATCGAGCTCTTTTACGCCGACCAGCTGGTGCCGACGGGAGAGCTGTTTCAGGCGATGCAGGCGGGCACCATCGACTGCGTCCAGTCGGACGACGATTCGATGGCCTCGCCCACCGAAGTGACGGTGTTCGGCGGCTATTTCCCGATGGGTCTGCGCTACAGCCTTGATGTGCCGACGCTGTTCAACAAATACGGGCTGAAGCAGATCTGGGAGGACGAATATGCGGCGGTGGGCGTCAAGCACATTTCGGCCGGCGCGTGGGACCCTTGCAACTTTTCAACCAACAAGCCGATCAACAGCCTGGCAGACCTGCAGGGGCTGCGGGTGTTCACCTTCCCGACGGCGGGGCGGTTCCTGACGCAGTTCGGCGTGGTGCCGGTGACGCTGCCGTGGGAGGACGTCGAGGTTGCGATGCAGACCGGCGAATTGGACGGACTGGCGTGGTCGGGGATCACCGAGGTTTACACGGTCGGCTGGTCGAACGTGACGACGCATTTCCTGACCAACAACATCTCGGGCGCGTGGATCGGGCATTTCTTCGCCAACATGGAGCGTTGGAACGCGCTGCCGCCGAATCTGCAGGAGCTGCTGGCGACGTGCTTTGAGTCGTCGCATTACTACCGCCAGCACTGGTATTGGGGCGGCGAGGCCGATCTGCGGGTAAACGGCGGCAAACTGGCGCTGACCACGATTCCGGACGCCGAATGGAAGACGGTCGAAGATGCCGCCGTCGCGTTCTGGGATGAAATCGCCGCAGAATCCGAGGTGAAGGCCAAGGTCGTGGCGATCATCAAGCAATACAATGACACGATGACCAAGGCCGGGCGGCCCTACCGCTACGGCTGAGGCCACAAGGCGCGCGCTACGGGCGTTGCGCGCGCCTCGCTTACGGTTATGATCAAATTTCCGGTTCGCTGCGAACCGGCGGAGGGATGGTCCATGCGGACCCAACGACAGGCAAACGGAGTCGGCCCGCATTGCTGGCCTAGAAAGCCCGAATTCGGTGGCGCCAAGGGGCGCAACTGACCGCCCCCTCCGACGGGGGATCGGTGCTTTCATGCCCGCAGGGTGCGGGTGAAACGGGACTTTGAGGGATACTTCCATGCCGGGAAACATGACATTCGACGCTTTGAAAGAGGCCGTAGCGCGCGGCGAGATCGACACCGTTCTGGTGGCCGGGATCGACATGCAGGGCCGCCTGATGGGCAAACGCTTCCACGCCGCGTTCTTTGTGAACGGCGGGTGGGAGGAGACGCATTGCTGCAATTACCTGCTGACCGTGGACATGGAAATGACCACGGTGCAGGGCTACAAATCCTCCAGTTGGCAGACGGGGTATGGCGACTATGTGCTGAAGCCCGACATGACCACGTTGCGGCCGGTGCCGTGGCTGCCGGGGACGGCGCTTGTGCTGGGTGATACGCTGGACCACCACGGGCATGAGGTGCCGCACTCGCCGCGCGCAATCCTGAAGAAACAGGTGGCGCGGGCGCGGGCGATGGGCTTCGAACCGATGATGGCGACGGAGCTGGAGTTTTACCTCTTTGAGAACAGCTATGAAAACCTGCGTGATGGCGGGCTCGGCGCACTGAAGCCGGTCAGCGCCTACAACGAGGATTACCACATCTTCCAGACCACCAAGGAAGAAGACGTGATGCGGGCAATCCGCAACGGATTGTATGCGGCGGGCATCCCGGTGGAAAACTCGAAGGGTGAGGCGGACGCGGGTCAGGAAGAGGTGAACTACCGCTATTCCGACGCGCTCGATACGGCCGACAACCACGCGATCACCAAGAACGCGATCAAGGAAATTGCCTGGACCAAGGGCAAGTCGGTGACCTTCATGGCGAAATACGATCACCGCAAGGCCGGATCGTCGAGCCATATCCACCAGAGCCTGTGGTCGCTGGACGGCAAGCCGTGGTTTCAGGATGACAGCGACAAACACGGCATGTCGGCCACGATGAAGCATTACATGGCGGGGCAACTGGCCCACGCGCAGGAACTGACGGCGTTTCTGGCGCCCTATGTGAACAGCTACAAACGCTTTACCGTGGGGATGTTCGCACCGACAAAGGCGGTCTGGAGTGCGGATAACCGTACGGCGGGCTTCCGGGTTTGCGGGACGCACACCAAGGCGGTGCGGGTGGAGTGCCGGATACCCGGCAGCGACGTGAACCCCTATCTGGCCTGTGCCGCGCTGTTGGCGGCAGGTCTGGCGGGGATCGAGGGCAAGATGGCGCTGGAGCCGGAAATGTCCGGCGACATGTACAACACCGCCGGTATCCGCGAGATTCCGCACAACCTGCGCGATGCCGCCGTGCTGCTGAAAGGGTCAAAGATGCTGCGCGCGGCCTTTGGCGACGATGTGGTGGACCACTATCACCACGCCGCTGAGTGGGAAATCGCCGAGACCGACCGCGTCGTCACCGATTTTGAACTTCAACGCCTGCTTGAACGGGCGTAAGGGGCTCGCGGCCCCGATAAATCTGAATTGCCGGGGCCGGACCCCGGCCCACGAGGACAAGATGAAACCGATCCAGTTGATTTCCCCCGTCGATGGCAGCGTCTATGCCGAACGCACCCCGCTGTCGCAGGACGCGGCCAAGGCCGCCGTTGCCCGCGCCAAGGCCGCGCAAAAGGGCTGGGCCGCGCGCCCGCTGGAGGAGCGGATCGCGCTGGTGAAGGCCGGTGTGGTGCGCTTGAACGAAATGAAGGATGTGGTGGTCGAAGAGATCGCGTGGCAAATGGGCCGCCCGACCCGCTTTGGCGGTGAATTCGGCGGCGTGAACGCCCGCACCGAATACATGGCCGAGATTGCGGCGGCGACCCTGATGCCGATGATGGTGGAGGACAGCGACAAATTCCGCCGCTACATCGCGCGCGATCCGGTCGGCGTGGTGTTCATCGTGGCACCTTGGAATTACCCCTACCTGACCACGATCAACACGCTGGTTCCGGCGCTGATCGCAGGCAATACGGTGATGCTGAAACACGCCAGCCAGACCATGCTGGTGGGCGAGCGGCTGGCAGAGGCGTTTCATGCAGCAGGCGTGCCGGCGGATGTGTTCCAGAACGTTGTCCTTGATCACGCGACGACCGAGGCGCTGATTGCGGCGCGGTCGTTCGGGTTTGTGAACTTCACTGGCTCGGTTGCCGGTGGGCAGGCGATGGAGCGGGCGGCGGCGGGCACCTTCACGCCGCTCGGGCTGGAGTTGGGCGGCAAGGACCCCGGCTATGTGCGGGCGGATGCGAACCTTGAGGCGGCGGTCGACACGCTGATGGATGGCGCGATGTACAACGCGGGCCAATGCTGCTGCGGGATCGAGCGGATCTACGTGCATGAAAGCCTTTACGATGCCTTTGTCGAAAAGGCGGTGGCTTGGGTCAAGGCGTTGAAGCTGGGCAACCCGTTCGATGCCGACAGCACGCTTGGGCCGATGGCGAACAAGCGGTTTGCGAAGGTGGTGCGCGACCAGATCGCCGAGGCGGTGGCGCAGGGTGCCAAGCCGTTGATCGACCCGGCGCTGTTCCCGGCGGACGATGGCGGAGCTTACCTCGCGCCGCAGATCCTTGTGAATGTCGATCACTCGATGCGGGTGATGATGGAGGAAAGCTTTGGCCCGGTTGTCGGCATCATGAAGGTAAAGGACGACGCCGAGGCGATCCGGCTGATGAACGACAGCCCTTACGGTCTGACCGCCAGCATCTGGACGCAGGATTACGACACCGCCGCAAAACTGGGCGAACAGGTCGAAACCGGCACCGTGTTCATGAACCGCGCCGATTACCTTGACCCGGCGCTGTGCTGGACCGGGTGCAAGGACACCGGGCGTGGCGGATCTCTGTCCTACCTCGGGTTCCATTCGGTGACCCGGCCGAAATCCTACCATCTGAAGAAAGTCTGAGCCATGACCACCGCCACCCATTCGGTTCCCAACCGCAACTGGTCTTACCCGACCGCGATCAAGTTCGGCGTGGGCCGGATTTCAGAACTGGCGGAGCATGCCGCCAGCATCGGGTTGAAAAAGCCCCTTCTGGTCACCGACAAGGCGCTGGCAAGCCTGCCGATCACCGCGGCGGCGCTGGATGTGCTGGAAAAGGCGGGCATGGGACGCGCAGTGTTTTCCGAGGTGGACCCGAACCCGAACGAGGCCAACATGACCGCCGGGATCGCGGTCTATCTGGCGGGCGGGCATGACGGGGTGATCTGCTTTGGCGGAGGATCGGCCTTGGACCTTGGCAAGATGATCGCGCTGATGGCGCACCAGAAGCCGGGCCTGAGCGTCTGGGATCTGGAGGATATCGACGACTGGTACACCCGCGCCGATGCCGCGAAGATCGCGCCGATCATCGCGGTGCCGACGACGGCTGGCACGGGGTCGGAAGTGGGGCGCGCGGGGGTTCTGACGAACTCGGCCACGCACAAGAAGAAGATCATCTTCCATCCCAAGCTGATGCCGGCGGTCACGATCTGCGACCCGGCGCTGACCGTGGGGATGCCGAGGTTCATCACCGCAGGCACCGGAATGGACGCGCTGGCGCATTGCCTTGAGGCGTATTCCTCGCCCTTCTACCATCCGATGAGCCAGGGGATCGCGCTGGAAGGCATGCGGCTGGTGTTCGAAAACCTGCCGCGCGTCTATGGCGAGCCCGGAGACCTTGATGCCCGCGCGCACATGATGAGTGCGGCCGCGATGGGGGCGGTGGCGTTTCAAAAGGGGCTGGGGGCGATCCATTCGCTGTCGCATCCGGTCGGCGCGGTCTACGGCACGCATCACGGCACGACGAACGCTGTGGTGATGCCGATGGTCTTGGATTTCAACCGCCCGGCCATCGAGACCCGGATCGAGGCGGCGGCGGCCTACCTGGGCATCAAGGGCGGGTTCGACGGCTTCCGCGCCCGGATCATGGACCTGCGGGCGGCGCTGAACATTCCGGCCAATCTGACCGCGATGGGGGTGAAGGCATCGGATCTGGAGATGCTGACCGACATGGCGCTGGAAGACCCGTCCTGCGGTGGCAACCCGATTGCGATGACACGCGAGAACACCCGCGCGCTGTTTCAGGCCTGCATGTAAGTGCAGCGCCTGACGACCGACATTGCCGTGATCGGCGCGGGGGTCGTTGGCCTTGCCGTGGCCGAGCGGCTGCTGGCCGACGGGCGTGAGGTGGTGCTGGTCGATCCCGGTCTGCCGGGGATGGGGGCGAGCTATGGCAACGCCGGGACGATCGCGGATTACGCCGTCAGTCCGGTCGGGACGCCTGCGGTGCTGTGGAACCTGCCGACGCTGCTGACGAGCCGCACCTCGCCCTTGGCGATCCGGCACCGGGCCTTGCCGACGCTGGCACCGTGGTTGTTGCGCTTTGCGGTGCAGTCGCTGCCTGCGGCGGCGGCGCGCAATGCGGCAGCGATTGCGGCGCTGCTGCAGGGGGCGGGGCCGTTCTGGGAGGATCTGGCGCTGCGGGTGGCGGGCGCGGGCATCCTGCAACGGCGGGGATGCCTGTATCTCTACGAGACGGAGGCCGAGTTTCACGCCGCCGAGGCCGACATGGCGGCGCGGCGGGCGCTTGGCGTCAGCGTCGATCTGGTCGGGCCAGAGTCGCTGGCGGCGCTGGAGCCGGGGTTGCCAGCGGTGAAGGGCGGCGGGGCGGTCTTTGCGGGCGCGCGGTTCCTGTCTGATCCGGGGCGGATGATGGGGCTTCTGGCAGCGGCGGTAATGACGCGGGCGGGGCATCTGGCGGTGCGGGCCGAACGGCTTGAGCGGCGGCCCGACGGGGTGATCATCGAAGGGCCGGGGCTGCATCTTCACGCGCGGCGCGTGGTGATCGCGGCGGGGGCCCATTCGCGGGCGCTTGCGATGCAGGCGGGCGACCGCATCCCGCTGGACACCGAGCGCGGCTATCATGTGGAGTGGGACATGCCCGCGCCGCTCCTGACACGACCGGTGGCGGCGGCGGCGCGCGGGTTCTACTTCTGCCCGATGGAGGGGCGGCTCAGGGTGGCGGGGACGGTTGAGCTGGGAGGGCTGACGCTGCCCCCCTCGCCGCACCGCATCGCGCGGCTGGTCGAGGGCGCGCGGGCTTTCTTTCCCGATCTCGGGCCGCCGGACCGCGAGTGGATGGGCTTTCGCCCCTCGCTGCCTGACAGCCTGCCGGTGATTGGCCCGTCGCGCGGTGGCGCCGAGGTGATCCATGCCTTCGGGCATGGCCATCTGGGCGTGACGCTGGCCCCGGTGACGGCGGGGATCGTGGCCGATCTGATCGCCGGGCGGACGCCCGACCGTGCGATCAGCGCCTACCGCGCGGATCGGTTCTGACCAAATGAGAATGGCGCGCCTGTGCGGCGCGCCATGGTCCGTGCGAACCGCTTATCGGACGTTCAGGTGGACGGAATGACCCCCACCGGCTGGGGGGTCACCTCGTCGTCATCGCCGCCGCAGAGGACAGCGCATAGCACGACCACACCCAAAAGAAGCGGCAGGATGCCGATGCTGGAGGCGGGCTTTTCGGCAATGACCTCGGGCTGGCCTTCTTCTTCGATCACCACCGGGCCACCGGCATAAGCCATCGGTGCGACGGCAAGCCAAAGCGCAAGGATCGGGGTGGTGAGTTTCACAAGGGATCCTCTCTCATTCAGCAAGCGCGCCATACGGGGCGCTGCGCACACCCGCTGACCTGGAGTGTCCGAGGTTTGGCCAGCGAACGGCCCTGATCAACCGGGGACGGGCTGCAGATTGGGCGCCGGATCGTCATTGCCGCCACCGCAAGCGATGGCGCAAAGGACGACCACCCCAAGCAGAAGCGGCAGGATGCCAATGCTGGAGGCGGGCTTTTCTGCGATGACTTCGGGCTGACCTTCCTCTTCGATCACGACCGGACCGCCGGCATAGGCCATTGGCGCGAAGGCAAGCGAAAGGGCAAGGATCGGGGCGGTGAGTTTCATGTCATGCTCCTCATAAGGGTCGCTCGGGATACATCGGCAATAGCGCCGACGCGGTGGTCATTTGATAAGAGTGTCCTGCAGCACCACAGTGTCGTCATTACCGCCACCGCAAGCGATGGCGCAAAGGACGACCACCCCAAGCAGAAGCGGCAGGATGCCGATGCTGGAGGCGGGCTTTTCTGCGATGACTTCGGGCTGACCTTCCTCTTCGATCACGACCGGGCCGCCGGCATAGGCCATTGGCGCGAAGGCAAGCGAAAGGGCAAGGATCGGGGCTGCAAGGTTCATGGCGGGGCATCCTTCACGGGGCTTTCGGGGCAGCAATACCCCGGCAGTCCGACGCTAATCCTCACCGCAAATTCGGGCAACAGTTCGGACAATCGGCGGACAGCTTTGGTTGACGCTGCGACAGATTGACCACAGTAATACGGCCCGGCTGTCGCGCAGCCGGGCCGTGACGCCGGGTAGGGCGTGAAATCAGAGCTTTTCGATCGGCGGCGGGACCGGATCGTCGCTGTTTCCGCCGCACGCGATGGCGCAAAGGACAACCACGCCCAGCAGGATCGGCAGAAGACCGATGCTTGAGGCGGGTTTTTCAGCGATGACTTCGGGTTGACCTTCCTCTTCGATCACCACCGGGCCACCAGCGAAGGCGGCAGGGGCGGCGAAGGCGATGGAAAGTGCCAAGGCAGATGCAAGCAGGCTTTTCATGTGAAGCTCCCAGATAGCGGATGCCAACGGGCATTCCCCCCTGGCTGGAGCGCCACCTTAGGCATGTGATTCAGGCGCCTCAAGGCCAAGAAAGGCGATACCTGTGAATAATTTCGCGATTCAAGGTGTGGGCGGGCATCAATTTTGGCAACAATACCGTCAGAAGAGGAAACAATCGGCGGATTTCAACCTACGGCAGAGAAGGCTCGCGAAACCCCAATGGATGGTGTCACAGCATCCCCGGCACGACCTGATCCGGCGGGCGGTGGCCATCGGCAAAGGTCTTGATGTTGATGATGACCTTTTCGCCCATCTCGATCCGGCCTTCAATGGTGGCCGACCCCATGTGCGGCAGCAACACGACGTTCGGGAGTTCGCGCAGCCGCGGGTTCACTTCGGTGCCATGTTCGTAGACGTCAAGGCCCGCCCCGGCGATCTCGCCCGCGCGCAGGCCGCGGGTCAGGGCGTTTTCGTCGATCACCTCGCCGCGTGAGGTGTTGACGATGACGGCGGTGGGTTTCATCAGCTTCAGCCGCCGCGCGTTCATCAGATGGAAGGTGGAGGGCGTGTGCGGGCAGTTGACCGACACGATATCCATCCGCGCGACCATCTGGTCGAGGCTTTCCCAATAGGTCGCCTCGTGCTCCGCCTCGACCTCGGGGCGCAGGCGCTTGCGGTTGTGATAATGCACTTGCAGGCCAAAGGCGCGGGCGCGGCGGGCGACGGCCTGTCCGATGCGGCCCATGCCAAGGATGCCAAGGCGGCGGCCCCCAAGGCGGCCACCAAGGTGGGCCATCGGTGACCAGCCGGTCCAGGTGCCGGCCTGCATCTCGGCCAGGCCTTCGGGGATGCGGCGGGTGACGGAAAGGATCAGCGCCATCACCATGTCGGCGGTATCTTCGGTGGTCACGCCGGGGGTGTTCGATACCAGGATGCCACGCTGGCGGGCGGTGGCGACGTCGATGTGGTCGACGCCCGCGCCGTAGTTGGCGATGAGCTTCAGCCGGTCACCGGCCTGCGCGATCAGGGCGGCGTCGATCTGATCGGTGATCGTGGGCACCAGCACATCGGCGCGGCGCATCGCATCGGCCAGTTCTTCGCGCGACATCCGGGTGTCGGGGTCACGCAGGTCGACGTCGAAAAGCTCTTTCAGGCGGGTCTCGACCGCGTCCGGCAAGCGTCGCGTCACGACCACACTCAGACGGGCAGTTGGCATTCACATTCTCCCGAACACTTCCAAATCATCCGCCTCTGCGGCAAGGTGGCTGTAAGCGGCGCGATGCACAAGCCCGCACGAACGAGACAGTGGCTTCGGGTGCGCCCGGATCGGCAAGGCAGGCAAAGATGTGGCGGGTGATCGGCGTGATCGGAGTTGCTGCGGCGTTGGGCATGGCCCCCGTCGCAGCGCAGGAGGCCGAGGTCGAGGCGGCCCCGGCGGCGCCAAAGGTGGAAAAGGTCTGCGCGCCCGATGTGGGGTGCGTGACCAACCTGCCCTTGCCGCGATTCGTGTCGCTGAAGGGCAGCGAGGGCAATGCGCGGCGCGGGCCGGGGCTGACGCACCGGATCGACTGGGTGTTCACCCGCTCCGGGATGCCTCTGAAGATCACGGCGGAATTCGAGAACTGGCGCCGGGTCGAAGATCAGGAAGGCGCGGGCGGCTGGGTGCATTATTCGCTGTTGTCAGGCGTGCGCAGCGTGCTGGTGACGCTGGACATGGCGGAATTCCACGACGAGCCGCGCGATGATGCGATGGTGGTGGCCCAGGCGGAACAAGGTGTGATAGGGCGGGTTCTGGAATGCGGGGGCGGCTGGTGCCGCATCGCAATCGACGGGCAGAAGGGGTGGGTCCGCACGTCCGCCCTGTGGGGTGTGCTTCCCGATGAGACCATCAACTGACAACGTCAAATACGGCCGCGACCTGGTGCGCATGACCCTGTCGGCGGGGCTGGCGTCGGTGCTGGTCGCGTCGGTTCTGGTGGGGCTGAAGCTGTGGGCGATGGCGGAAACGGGGGCGCTGTCGATTGCCGCATCGCTGGCCGACAGTGCGCTTGATCTGATGATGTCGTTGGGGGCGGCGGTCGCGATCGTTTATGCCGCGCGACCAGCGGACGAGGACCACGCCTTCGGCCACACCTCGGCCGAGGATCTGACGGCGTTGGCGCAGGCGGTGTTCATCCTGATTTCATCGGCCGTGATCGGCTACGCCGCCGTGCAGCGGCTGATCGCGCCGGAACCTCTGGCGCTGGCATCCGAGGGGCGCGGGATCATCGTGATGTCGTTCTCGGTGGTGCTGACTTTGGCCTTGGTCTGGTGGCAGGGCCGGGTGGCAAAGCGCACCGGCAGCCGCGTGGTGGCGGCCGACCGGCTGCACTACGTTGGTGACCTGTTGCCCAGCCTTGGCGCGATTGCGGCGCTGTGGGTATCGCGCCAATACGGCATCGGGTCGATTGACGCGGTGATCGCACTTGGTGCGTCGGGTGTGCTGGCCTTTGGCGCGCTGCGCATCGGCAAGGGGGCGTGGGACGCGCTGATGGACCGGGCAGCGGATCAGGAGGTGATCGACGGCATCGCCCTTATTGCGCGCAATTGGCCGGGGGTGCGCGGGTTCCACGACCTGAAGACCCGGATGGCCGGCAGCCGGGTGTTCGTGAACCTGCATATCGAACTGGACGGCAACCAGCCCCTGCGCGAGGCGCATGATATCGGTGCCGGTCTGCGCCGGGCAATCATCGCGGCCTATCCGCAAACGGACGTGATGATCCACAAGGACGTGGCGCGCGATAGCGAGGAAACCGACCTTCCCTTGAAAATCAGTTCGCCTTAGAGTTGTGAATGGTCGGAGTTGGGGCTTGACGTCGGGCCAGCGCGGCGCAAGATTATCCAAGTGTATAACTCAGGCCGATGATGGACCAACCCCGCCGCCAGTATCGCCGCGAAAGCGAACAGTCCCGCCGCGCATCGCTGATTGCCGCGACGCAATCGCTGGTGGCCGAAGGCGGACCGCAGGCCGCCACGGTGCGCGCCATCGCAGGGCGGGCCGGGGTGACGCCGGGGCTGATCCGGCATTACTTCCGCACCAAGGATGATCTGACCCGCGCGGCCTACATCGCCTTGATGGACGGCATGACCGACAAGGGCGCGGACGCGCTGGAAGGCGTCGGTGCCTTGCCCGAAGAGCGGCTGGCGGCGTTTGTGGCCGCGGCGCTGCGCCCGCCGGTGCTGGACAGCGCGGCGGTCGGGCTTTGGGCCGGCTACATGCATCAGGTGCGCAACGACCCAGACCTGCTGCAGGTGCACGAGGCGGGCTATCTGCGCTACCGCGACGCGCTGGAGGCGTTGATCGCCGCCCTGCCGCGCGAGGCCAATGCCGCGCAACTGCGCGCCGAGGCGATTGCCTGCAACGCGCTGATCGACGGGCTTTGGGTCGAAGGCTCGCTACTGACGGCGTCATTCGCGCCGGGTGAACTGATTGCCATCGGGCTGCGGTCGGTGGGTGCAATCCTTGGGGTGGACCTTCTGGCCCATTCCGCCATGGTTTCGGATACGGGAAAGAAGCTGACATGAAATACGCATCGGTCACCGACCGTCTGGCTGGCCTTGGCGGAGCGAAATGGGCCTTGCACGCCCGCGCGCGGCACCTGAAGGCCCGCGGGGTGGAGATCATCGAGCTGACCATCGGCGAGCCGGACGTGGCGACGCCCGACGCCTTCATCGCCGAGGCGCACCGGTCGATGCTGGCGGGGCGCACGGGTTATTCCAACGGACGGGGCGAGCCGGGGTTGGTCAAAGCCCTGGCAGCGCGCTATTCGGCGCGGCGCGGGCGGACGATCACGCCCGAACAGGTGATGTGCCTGCCCGGCACCCAGACCACGCTGTACGCCGTGATGCGCGCGATTGCCGAGGCGGGTGACGAGGTGCTGATCGGTGATCCCTTGTACGCGACCTACGAAGGCATCATCGCCCAGAGCGGCGCGCGGATGGTGCCGGTGCCGCTGCGGCCCGAACATGGCTTTCGGATGCAGGTGGCGGATGTCGCGGCACGGATCACGCCGGCCAGCCGCGTTCTTTTCCTGAACACGCCGCACAACCCGACGGGGGCGCTGTTGCGCCGTGAGGATCTGGTGGCCTTGGGCGAACTGGCGCGCCAGCACGACCTGTGGATACTGTCGGACGAGGTGTACGAAGACATGGTGTTTGCGGGAAACACCTTCGCCTCGCCTTTGGACTTGCCGGAACTGGCGGACCGGGTGATCGTGACCTGCTCGATCTCCAAATCCCACGCGGCGCCGGGGTTCCGGTCGGGCTGGTGCATCGGGCCGGAAGAGTTCTGCGCGCGGCTGTTGCCGCTGTCGGAAACCATGCTGTTCGGCAGCCAGCCCTTCATCGCCGACATGACACAGATGGCGGTGTCGCAGCCGTCGCCGGTGGCCGCCGGGATGGTGGAGCGGTTCTCGCGCCGGGCCGCCCTGATCGCGGACCGGTTGGACGGGGTGGCGGGCTTGCGCGTGCATCGGCCCGAGGCGGGGATGTTCGCGCTGGTCGATGCGCGGGCGACGGGGCTTTCCGGCGTGGCCTTTGCGGAAGGCCTGCTGGACGCGCAGCGGGTGGCGGTGATGCCGGGCGAAAGTTTTGGCGCGGGGCTGGCGGGCTGGCTGCGGCTGACCCTGACGCAACCCGACGAGATGACGGCCGAGGCCGCACGGCGCATTGCAGCCCATGCCGCTTCGGTCATGGGCCGGGCGGCATGACGACGGTTGGCGAGCGGCTGATCGAGGGGCTGGCAGCGCGCGGTGTCGAGGTGGTGTTCGGGATACCGGGCGTCCACACGATCGAACTTTACCGGGGTCTCGCGACGGGCCTTGTGCGCCATGTCACGCCGCGCCACGAGCAGGGTGCGGCCTTCATGGCCGATGGCTATGCGCGGGTGACGGGCAAGCCGGGTGTCGCGTTGCTGATCACCGGACCGGGGCTGACCAATGCGCTGACCGCGATGGCGCAGGCAAAGGCGGATTCGGTGCCGATGCTGGTCATCTCGGGCGTCAACAAGCGCGCCTCACTGGGGCGCGGCTTTGGCCATCTGCACGAGTTGCCGGATCAGGCGGCGATGGTGCGCGCGCTGTGCCCGACCGAGACGGTGATGGAGGCCTCAGGGCTGGCGGGGGCGCTGGACCGGGCTTTTGCCGCGCTGGCGAGGGGGCGGCCGGGGCCGGTGCATATCGAGATCCCGACCGATGTGATGGGCTTGCCTTGCGTGCCGCTGCCGCCTCCGGTCGTGGTGGTCAGGCCAACGCCAGAGGCGCAGGCGCTGGCGCAGGCGGCTGGGCTGCTGAACCGCGCCGAGCGGGTGGTGATCCTTGCAGGCGGTGGCACGCGGGGGAATGAGGCAACCTTGCAGGCGCTGGCCGAGGCGCTGGACGCGCCGGTGGTGCAGACGGTGAACGCGCGGGGCGCGATGCACGCGCATCCTTTGGTGGTGCCCGCCTCGCCCAGCCTTGCGTCGGTGCGCGGGCTGATTGCGGGGGCGGCGCAGGTGCTGGCCATTGGCACGGAGTTGGGGCCGACCGATTACGACATGTATGCGGTGGGCAGCGTGCCGGACCTGTCGGGGATGATCCGCGTGGATGTCTGCGCCGACCAGTTGGCGCGGCATCCGGCGGCGGTGGCGTTTCACGCCGAAGCGGGGGCGGTGATGGCGGGGCTGCTGGGCTTGGTCCGGCGCAAGACGGGCGACGGTGCCGCGCGTGCCGAAGCGGCGCGGCAAGCGGCGCGGGCGGAACTGCCGGGCCTGTATGAGCCGATGCCGGGGCAGCTGGCGATGGTCGAGGCGATCCGAACCGCGCTGCCCGGCGCGCTGATCGTCGGTGACAGCACGCAGCCGGTCTATGCGGCGAACCTTTACTACGATCACGACCGGCCCGGCGGCTGGTTCAACGCGGCGACGGGATATGGCGCGCTTGGCTATGGCCCGGGTGCCGCGATCGGTGCTGCGGTCGCGGCCCCCGGTGTGCCGGTGGTGTGCCTGATCGGGGATGGCGGGTTACAATTCTCCGCCGCCGAATTGCGCGTGGCGGTGGATGAAAACCTGCCCGTCACCTTCATCGTCTGGAACAACGCCGGCTACCGCGAAATTGCCGAGGCGATGCGCGGGGCGCAGACCCCGATCATCGGCTGCACGCCGTCACCCTTGAAGCTGGAGCCGTTCGCCGCAGCCTGCGACCTGCCCTATGCGCGGGTGGACGAAGATCCTGAGGCGCTGGCGGCTGCCTTGCGTTCCGGCCAAGGACCACGCCTGATCGAGATTCAGGTGCGCTGACGCGCCAGCAAGGGCGCAAGGACGAAGATCAGCGCCAGCAGACAGGCGGCAAAGACGAAGGCCATCCGCAGGCCGAAGCTGCCCGCGATCAGCCCCAGAAGCGGCGGGCCGACGAAGTAGCCGAAGTAGCCCAGAAGCGTGGCGCGTGCGACAGCCCGCGCCCTCGCTGCGTCGGGGGCATATTGCCCGACCAGCGAAAACGCGGTGGGCGCGATGACCGAAGCGCCGATGCCCATCACGATGAACCCGGCGTAAGCCATCGCCGGGCTCATCGCCTGCGAGGCGATCAGGGCGCCAACCGCTGCGATCAGCGCGCCGCCCTTCAGCAGATGAAACGGATTGATCCGCGAAGCGATCCCCTGCCCCACCAGCCGCGACAGCCCCATCGTCAGCGCCAGCACCGCCGGGCCGCCCGACCCTTCCGCCGGGCTGCCGCCAAGGGTCTGTTCGATGTGCAGCGCCGACCAGTATTCGGCGGCGTTTTCGGTCATGAAGGCGATCAGCACGATCCCTCCGCCGATCACCGGCACCATCCCAAGCCGCGCCGCCACCCGGTCTTTTGGCCGGGCCAGACCGTCGATCCGGCCATCGCGCTCGATCGCGGCCAGCGCGCCCAAAAGCCCCACCCCGGCCATCAGCGCCATCACCGCCTCTGGCCCCCAGCCCGCTGCGCGCAACCCGCCAACGGTGAAGGCAGCGCCCGCATAGCCAAAGGAATAGGCGGCGTGGGCAAGGTTCATCAGCGGCGTGCCGCGCGCGGTTTCCATCGCCGATACGCGGGCGTTCATCAGCACGTCCGTCAGGCCGGTGGCCGCGCCGCATGCCGCCATCGCCACCGGAAACAGCCACACCGCCGCCTGCCCCGGCAGCGCAAAGGCCGCCGCCATCATCGCGACCGCAACCGGCAATGCCGCGCGGCCAAAGCTGGCACCGAGCATCGGAGCGGCCAGCATCGCGGCCATCGCGGCAACTGGAGTGGCAAAGACCAGAAGGCCAAGCTCTGCCTCGTCGACGCCAAGCATGGCCTTGAGGTCGGGCAGGATCGCGGCGAAGGTGCCCCATAACACGCCCATCGTCAGGAACGCCGCAAGCGCAGGGCGCGCGACGCCGAGAGTGGCAAAGGGGCGCAGGGTGTGATCGGTGGTCATGGCGCCTGACCTAGCGCCTTGCGCTGGCAGAGGCCAGCCGACCTGGCAGGAAATCCGCGCCCAGATCCCCGTCCCGACTGGCAAACCACGCACGCGCAAGCATTACTGCTTTTCATCGCCGCGATTCGCCGCTATAGGCCCCCGGTCGCGTCGCACACCCTTGGAGGGCGGCGGATTTATATATGGAGAAGAACCTATGGCACGCGAGATCCCAGATCTTGAAGCCCAGGTACGGACGGGGACAGGCAAGGGGGCCGCTCGTCAAGCTCGTCGTGAGGGCTACGTACCCGGGATCGTTTATGGCGGCGGCAAAGAGCCCGCACCCATCAACCTGAAATACAACTACTTGCTGAAGCGCCTGCGTCAGGGCCGTTTCCTGCAGACCCTGTTCAACCTGAAGGTCGAAGGTCAGCCGGACGCGCATGTGATCTGCCGTGGCGTGCAGCGCGATGTGGTCAAGGATCTTCCGACCCACGTCGATTTCCTGCGCATCAGCGATGACAGCCGGATCGAGCTGTTCATCCACGTCACGTTCATCAACCACGAAGCAAGCCCCGGCCTGAAGCGTGGCGGCACGCTGACCGTGGTGCGCCCGGAAGTGGAACTGGAAGTCACCGCTGGCGACATTCCCGACCACATCACCGTGGACCTGACCGGCAAGGTGATCGGCGACGTGATCCACATCGGTGACGTCGTGCTGCCGGAGGGCACCCGACCGACGATCAACCGCAACTTCGTCATTGCCAACGTGGCGGCCCCTGCGGGCCTTGCTGCGGCGGAAGAGGAAGAAGCCACCGCGTAACAGCGGCTGGCATGAGCGATCCGCACGGGGGGCCAATGGCCCCCCGTTGCATTTTCGGACGGTTGGTTGAGCGGGCTGGCTTAAGCCGCTATATCCCGGCAAGGCCGGGCTTACTGGCAGGAGGTGGCGATGAAGCTCTTTGTCGGTCTGGGCAATCCGGGCGCGAAATATGCTGCCAACCGGCACAATATCGGCTTCATGGCGCTGGACCGGATCGCGGCGGACCACGGGTTCAGCCCGTGGCGCAAGGCGTTTCAGGGGCTGGTCAGCGAAGGCCGACTGGGTGAGGAAAAGGTGGCGCTGTTGAAGCCCGAAACCTTCATGAACCTGTCGGGCCAGTCGGTGCAGGCGGCGCTGGCGTTCTGGAAGCTGCCTCTCGCCGACGTCACGGTGTTTCACGACGAGCTGGACCTTGCCCCCGGCAAGCTGCGCCTGAAGGAAGGCGGCGGTCATGCCGGGCACAACGGCCTGCGGTCGATCCATGGCCACTTGGGCGACGGCTATGCGCGGGTGCGGCTTGGCATCGGCCATCCCGGCCACAAGGATGCGGTGGCGGCCTATGTGCTGCACGATTTCGCCAAGGCGGATCAGGACTGGCTTGAGGCTTTGCTGCGCGGCATTTCCGAAGGCGCGCCTGCGCTTGCGGCGGGCAACGGGCAGACGTTCATGAACGCGGTCGCCCTGCGCACCGCACCGCCCCGGTCGTCAACCTCAAGGCCCGAAGCGCCGGTGTCGATGCCGAAGGAAGCACCGAAACCGGTGGCGGTTGATGACCGCAGCCCGATGCAGAAGCTGTTGGACAAGTTCCGCTAACCCCGCGACACCAGCCCCGCAAGCGCGCGGCTGACCAGCGACGATACCGCCGGACGCTCCAACGCCACGAAGGGCAAGGGGCGGCAGATGTCGATGGCGGCGACGCCGACGCGGGCGGTCAGCGCGCCGTTGACGACGCCCTCGCCAAAGCGGCGCGAGACTTTCGACAGCACCCCGCCACCCGCGACAGACGAGATCAGATCGTCGGTCAAGGCCACCGCGCCGGTGGCGATCAGTGACGAAAACACCCGGCGCAACAGGCGCATGCTGCCGAAATTGCCAGACCGCCCGCCATAGATCTGCGCGATCTGGCGGATCATCCGCAGGTTGGAAAAGAGCGCGGCCGCCACATCGGCCAGAGCCAAGGGCACCAGCGCGGTGACGGTGGCCACCTGCCGCGCCGCCGTCTCGACCGCCAACCGCGCTTCGGCGTCGAGGGGCGTCAGAAGTTCGCGTTCCGCCAGCGCCAGCAGCGCGTCGGCATCCAGCACTTCCGCCTCGCGCTCGGCCAGCCGCGCGCGGCCCCATGCCGTGTCGGGGCGGGCGGCGTAAAGCCGGGTCAGGGCCACCACAATGCGCCGCGCCTCGGGCAGATCAGCGGTTGAGCGGGCAGTGATGGCCTGGTCGCGAAAGCCGTCGATCCGCGCCATACGGGCGAAAGCCGCCCATTCGCGCCCGGCCAAGATCAGCGCCGCCAGCACCGCGACCGCGACCAGCACGAAGGCGGTCCAGCCCAGCACCGCGTTGCGCGCCAGAAGGTTGGTCACGAAATCCCATGCCGCCACACTCAGCACAAAGGAGAACAGCGCGCCAAACGCCCAGACCGCAAACCGCATCACGCCCGAGCCCTTGCGCTGCGACAGCGCGGCCAAGGCTTGCATCGCCTGGCCTTCCGGCAGCGCGTCCGGCACGGGTGGCGCGGCCCCGGGGTCGATGGCGTCGTCGATTTCCTGCACGAAGGGCTTTGGCGGGCGGGTCACAGCCGGTCTCCGATCAGAAAGTCGATTGCCCGGTCAAGGCGGATATGCGGCGGGCCTTCACCGGGCCTTGCGGTCAGGCGCGCGGGCGCAAAACTCATCAGGTCGTAATCCGCATCCAGCCACCCTTCCGCCCCTTCGCGCGCAGGCGACAGAAGGCGCGCGGGGTCGCTGGGCAGGCGGCCGGGGAACATCACCGCAGGCTTGCCGGTGGCCAGCAGCGTGCCTTTCACCGCAGGCAGCACCTCACCGTCGCGGGTGACGGTTTCCTCCACCGTGGCGCGAAACGAGGCCAGCGACAGCGCCTCGGTTCGCGCGCCGGAAAAGTCGGCGCGCGACCGGGCCTCGGCCAGAAGGGCGGTGGTGATCGCCGTCAGCGCGGGGTGCTGTTCGTGGTGCAGATGATCGGCCTTGGTCGCGGCAAAGAGGATGCGCTCGACCCGCTTGCCACCGAAAAGCCCGGTCAGCCAGGTGTTGCGGCCGGGGCGAAAACTGCCCAGCACCTCGGCCATCGTGCGGCGCAGGTCTTCCACCGCGCGGGGGCCCTGATGGACCGCGCCCAGCACATCCATCAGCACGATCTGCCGGTCGATCTTTGAAAAATGGTCGCGGAAGAACGGGCGCACGACGCGGGATTTATAGGCCTCGAACCGCCGCTCCATTTCGCGCCAGAGGCTGGCGCGCGGGGTCATCGCGGGCTTTGGCAAAGGCGCGAAGGTCAGGACGGGCGAACCGGCCAGATCGCCGGGCAACAGGAAGCGGCCCGGCGTCACATCAACCCGGCCCAGATCGCGGGCGGCGGCAAGGTAGGCGGTGAAGGCGTCCGACAGCGCGCGGATGCGGTCTTCGTCCAGCCGAAGCGCACCGTCCTCGGCCCGCGCGCGGGCGACGAAATCAGACGCCTCGGGGCGCTTGGCCAGACGTGTGAGCGTGGCTTCGGACCACGCGTCATAGCTTTGGTCCAGCAGGCCAAGGTCCAGCAGCCACTCGCCGGGGTAATCGACAATATCAAGGTGCAGCGTGCGCGGCGACCGCCAGCCCGCGAACAGGCCCGACGGCCGGATGCGAAACGACAGCCGTAGTTCCGAGATCGCGCGGGTAGAGGCGGGCCAGCGCGGGCTGTCACCGGTCAGCGCGGCCAGGTGGCCTTCGTAATCAAAGCGCGGCAGCGTCACGTCGGGCTGCGGTTGCAGATAGACCGCCTCGATCCGACCCTCGGCATGGGCTTTCAGTTGCGGCATCCGGCCGCGCTGCAAGAGGTTCGCCACCAGCGCGGTGATGAAAACGGTCTTGCCCGCGCGCGACAGACCGGTGACGCCAAGGCGCAGGCTGTCGTCTAGTAAGGTTTCCGAGAACGATGCCCCGGCCCCTTCGATCCCGCGCGAGATCCCGTCCGTAAGCCCGAAAAGCGCCAAGTGCCGATCCCTTCGCTGTCGGTCGCAAGATAGGCCGGGCTGGCGGCGATTGGTAGGGGGTGCGGCCGGACGGGCGCCCGGCTGCAATTCACAAGCAGCCTGAACCCCTGTAAGGAAAACCACATGCCTCGCTATGCCCTTCAGATCGACTATCACGGCGGCCCGTTTGCGGGCTGGCAGCGGCAGGCCGGGGGTCTGGCGTCGGTGCAGGGCGCGGTCGAGGCGGCGCTGGCGCGGCTGGAACCGCGCGACCACACCATCGCCGCCGCAGGCCGCACCGATGCGGGCGTCCATGCCACCGCGCAGGTCGCGCATGTCGATCTGGAGCGGGAGTGGGAGCCGTTCCGACTGGCCGCCGCGCTGAATGCGCATCTGCGCCCGCATCCGGTTGCGGTGATTGCCTGCGCACGGGTGGACGACACTTTTCACGCGCGGTTTTCGGCGACCGGGCGGCGCTATCTGTTCCGGGTGATTGCGCGCCGCGCGCCCCTGACGCATGACCGGGGGCTTGCGTGGCATGTGCTGCACCGGCTTGACCTCGCCGCCTTGCGCGAAGGCGCGGCGCAACTGGTCGGGCATCACGATTTCACCACCTTCCGCTCGACCCTGTGCCAGGCGAAAAGCCCGGTCAAGACGCTGGACCGGATCGAGGTGCAGGAACTGCCCTACCCCGGCGGCGTGGAATATCGCTTTGACCTTGGCGCGCGCAGTTTTCTGCACAATCAGGTGCGGTCTATCGTCGGCACGCTGGAACGGGTGGGGGCAGGTGCCTGGACGCCCGATGATGTGGGCCGCGCGCTGGCCGCCCGCGACCGCGCGGCCTGTGGTCCGGTGGCGCCGCCGCAGGGGTTGTATCTGGTGGGGGTCAGCTATCCGGCCAACCCGTTCGCGGGCTGACAGCTTCGCGCCGGGTCAGGTCAGGTCTGTCAACAGGCGTCCCTGCCTGCGCACGACGGTCTGGCGACGTTCAGTTCAGATGGATACCGGATGCCCGCCAAAACCCCAGGTGCGGCAAACCCGGCAATCCTACCCGGCTGCACCAAGCCCCGCGCCGGGACAGCACCCGTCAGGTTCCAGGCGACAACAGGCGGCGGACCTCGGCGCGAAGATCCTTGAGCTCGAAGGGCTTCGAGATGAAGCCGTCCGCCCCATGCGCCATCCCCTTGCGCCGTTCGATGGCCGAGCCGCGCGCCGTCATCATCAGCACCTTCACACCGGAAAGGGCCGGGTCCATCCGGATACCCTCGCAGATCTCGTAGCCCGACACCTCGGGCAGCATCACGTCCAGCAACACCAGATCGGGATGCGTCGCCCGGATGCGGCTCATTGCATCCGCACCAGATGCCACACGGTCATGGTCATAGCCTTCGCGCGTCATCAGATAATCCAGCGCGACGGCGATGTTGTCCTCGTCTTCAACCACAAGGATTCGCGGCTTTCGGTCCATGCCTCACCCCTTCCTGCATGCGGCTTGTTGCAAACGGTCATCGGCGCTGGCGGGTTGCCATCCGGCCCCGGTCAACTCGCCCGCTTCGGGGATCGCCAAGCCGGTGATCATCAACGCCTGCTGCCCTGCGGCGCAAGGGCGGGCCCTACCGCCCCCCCGGCCTTGCGTGGCGCTTGTGCGAAGCGGTGCAATCGGAGATGAAGAGCGCAAAGGAGTGCGTCCCATGATCCAGCCCGTCGTAGAGCTTTTGCAATCGCAACTGCTGGATCCGTTCCGCATCGGGCTGATGATCGGCCTTGTGTACACCATGCTGCGCACCCAGGCGGCGACCGGACGGCTGATCCCGTTGGCGGCGGGCGTGGTGTTCGTGGCGGTGATCCTGCCGTCGACCATGCCTGGAGGCGAGGCCGGGTTGGGCACTGCAATCGCGGCGGGCATCCTCTCCAACCTGATCATCCTTGGCATCGTACTGCTTGGCTGGTCGTTGGTGTCGCGGCTGCGGCGCTGACCGGCCGTAATCGGGGGCGGGCAACGGCGCCTCGCGTAACTGGCGAAGCCCGCTGCGGGCTTGGCAAGGCACGACCGGGTGCCGGAATGACCCGACAGCCCAGAAGGCAGACGGGCCGGGAGCCCGAGGGTCCCGGCCCGTCCGTTGGTTGAATTACCGCGCCGAGTCGTCGGCGAAGATGTCCTTCTTGTGGGTTCCGCCCGGCACGAAGATCAGGCCGATGACCACGGTCATCAGCGCAACCACGATGGCATACCACAGACCCGCGTAGATGTTGCCGGACTGGGCCGAG
The DNA here is from genome assembly GCA_963822435.1 of uncultured Alphaproteobacteria bacterium. Taxonomy (GTDB): domain Bacteria; phylum Pseudomonadota; class Alphaproteobacteria; order Rhodobacterales; family Rhodobacteraceae; genus JAUYQR01. The sequence continues at coordinate 56,712 of CAWGHN010000002.1, read as the reverse complement.
ATCGCGAAGGCGGTTGCGGGCAGCAGGCCCCCGAACCAGCCGTTGCCGATGTGGTAGGGCAGCGACAGACCCGAATAGCGGATCCGGGTCGGGAACAGCTCGACCAGCATGGCCGCGATCGGGCCGTAAACCATCGTCACCAGGATGATCAGATAGGTGAGGATCGCGATGATCGTCAGTTTCTGGCCGGTGAAGATGTCGATGAAGTTTTCAGCCTTTGCCACGGTCGCGTTGTCCTTGGCCACCAGCGGATAGCCCGCTGCGGTCAGGGCGTCGGCAACCGCCTTGTCGAACGCAGGCTTCACACCCTTGGCGGCATCCAGAGCAGCTTGCGCCGCATCTTTCGCGGCCTGGTCGGTGCCAGCGGTCGCGGTTTCCAGAGCGGCGGTCAGGTCCTTGATCTCGGCCGCATTGGCCGCGACGTTGTAGGACACGATCTCGGTATCGCCGATCTTGATCTTGGCAGGCTCGCCCGCCGGGCCGTCCACCGTCTCGGAGTTGACCGAGAAGGAGTAGAGCTTCGACTTGGCGATGTCGCAGGAGTTGTTGAACTTCGCCGTGCCGACCGGGTTGAACTGGAACGAGCAGTCGTTCGGGTCAGCGGTCACGGTGATCGCGGTTTCTTGCGCAGCCGCCAGCATCGGGTTGGCGGTGGCGGTCAGCATCTTGAACACCGGGAAGTAGGTGACGGCAGCGATCAGGCAGCCGGCCAGGATGATCGGCTTGCGGCCGATGCGGTCCGAGAGTGAGCCGAAGAAGATGAAGCCGCCGGTGCCCAGGATCAGCGACCAGGCCACAAAGACGTTGGCCGAGAAGCTGTCGACCTTGATCACGTTCTGCATGAAGAACAGCGCGTAGAACTGGCCCGAGTACCACACCACGGCCTGACCGGCGGTCAGGCCCAAGAGCGCGATGATCGCGATCTTGGCGTTCTTCCACTGACCGAATGCCTCACGCAGCGGTGCCTTCGAGGCCGAACCCTCTTCCTTCATCTTCTTGAAGGCGGGGGATTCGTTCATTTGCAGGCGGATATAGAGCGAGATCGCCAGCAGGAAGATCGAGCCCAGGAACGGGATGCGCCAGCCCCAGGCGTTGAACGCTTTCATCATCGACGGCGTGCCGTCTGCCGCCATCACCGCCACACCGGCGGCATCAAGCACCGGCTGGTCGGGGTAGTTGCCGTTGACATAGCCCTGCACCGACAGGATCACGACCAGCGACAACAGAAGGCCCAGCGTGGCGGTGGTCTGGATGAAGGCGGTGAAGTAGCCGCGCTGGTTGGCCGGGGCGTGTTCGGCCACATAGACCGCCGCACCACCGTATTCGCCGCCAAGCGCCAGACCCTGCAACATGCGCAGCGCGATCAGGATGATCGGCGCGGCGATGCCCCAGGAGAAGTAGTTGGGCAGCAGGCCGACGAGGAACGTCGACAGACCCATGATCAGGATCGTCGCCAGGAAGGTGTATTTCCGGCCGATGAGGTCGCCCATCGCGCCGAAGAAAAGCGCGCCGAACGGGCGCACGATGAAGCCTGCTGCAAAGGCCAGAAGCGCAAAGACGTTCCGCGTGGCTTCGGGGAACGGCGTGAAGAACTGGGCACCGATGATCGCGGCCAGCGAGCCGTAAAGGTAGAAATCGTACCATTCGAAGATCGTGCCGGCCGAAGAAGCAAGGATAACCTTCTTCTCTTCGCCGGTCATCGGGCGGGATCTGTCCCGCACGTTCATGTCAGTTACAGCCATCTGGCTTCCTCCTTGAGGTCCGGTTTTGTCCGGACGGTTCCCTTCCGCAGTCGTTTTCCGGGCTGCAAGCGGTGCAGACCGGCCTCCTCAGGCTTCCCCCGACGTGCGGTTTCGCCTCCCGTTTCCAGAGCCCGTGCCCGGCGCGGATGGCGCCGGAAGCGGGCATGTCGTCAGGCCGTCACCTGGCCCAGAACCTGGGCCACTGCCGCGCGGATCGCCACGATGGAGGCCATCGCATCGACCCGGTGCAGCACGCCCTTGGTTTCGTAATGCGCGATCAGCGGCGCCGTCTGGGCATGGTATGCCTTCAGCCGTTCGCTTACCGTCTCGGCAGTATCGTCGGCCCGGCGCTTGAAGCCGGTGCCGCCGCATTTGTCGCAAACGCCGGCTTTTGCCGGTCGCTTGAAATCGTCGTGATAGCCTTCGCCGCAGGTGGCGCAGGTAAAGCGGCCCGCCACGCGCGCGACCATCGCCGCATCGTCCACCTCAAGGCTGATGGCGGCGGTGACCTGTTGCCCCGCCTCGGCCAGCAGCGTGTCAAGCGCTGCGGCCTGCGCCTTGGTGCGGGGAAAGCCGTCCATGATGATGCCTTTGGACACATCCGGTTCCGCCATCCGGTCCTTCAGGATCGCCAGCACGATGTCGTCAGACACCAGTTGACCCGCCTCCATCACCGCCTTCGCCTTGCGGCCAGCCTCGGTGCCGGCCGCGACGGCAGCGCGCAGAAGGTCACCGGTCGAAAGCTGGATCAGACCGAAGTCCTCTTCCAGCATCCGGGCCTGCGTGCCCTTGCCTGCCCCCGGCGGCCCCAGAAGGATCAGAACCGGCGCCACCATCAGGCCTTGTTCATCCGGTTGGCGATCAGATCGTCCACCACCGAAGGATCGGCCAAGGTCGAGGTATCGCCCAGCGCGGCAAAGTCGTTCTCGGCGATCTTGCGCAGGATGCGGCGCATGATCTTGCCCGAGCGGGTCTTCGGCAGACCCGGCGCCCACTGGATCAGGTCGGGCTTGGCGATCGGGCCGATCTCGGTCCGCACCCAGGCTTCCAGCTTCTTGCGCAGCTCCTCGGTCGGCTCCACGCCCTTCATCAGGGTAACATAGGCGTAGATGCCCTGCCCCTTGATGTCGTGCGGGTAGCCGACGACCGCAGCTTCCGCGACCGCCTCATGCGCCACCAGTGCGCTTTCAACCTCGGCGGTGCCCATCCGGTGGCCCGAGACGTTGATCACGTCATCCACCCGCCCGGTGATCCAGTAATAGCCATCGCCGTCGCGGCGGCAGCCGTCGCCGGTGAAGTAGTAGCCCTTGTACTGGCTGAAATACGCCTCTTCAAACCGGGCATGGTCACCCCAAAGGGTGCGCATCTGCCCCGGCCAGCTATCGGTGATGCACAGCACGCCATCGGTTTCGGTTTCGGTCTGAACCTTGGCGGTGGCGGGGTCCAGCACCTCCAGCTTGACGCCGAAAAACGGCTTCGTGGCCGAGCCGGGCTTCTGCGGGATCGCCCCCGGCAGCGGCGTTACGATATGGCCGCCGGTTTCGGTCTGCCAGAAGGTATCGACGATCGGGCATTTGCCCTTGCCGACATGGGTGTTGTACCACGACCAGGCCTCGGGGTTGATCGGCTCGCCGACCGAGCCCAAGAGCTTCAGGCTGGACAGGTCGTGCTTTTCCACCCACTCCGGCCCAAGCCCCATCAGGCTGCGGATCGCGGTCGGCGCGGTGTAGAACTGGTTGACCTTGTGCTTGGCGATCACTTCCCAGAACCGCCCCGCGTCTGGATAGGTCGGCACGCCCTCGAACATTACGGTGGTCGCACCGTTGGCCAGCGGGCCGTAGACGATGTAGCTGTGGCCCGTCACCCAGCCCACATCCGCCGTGCACCAGAACACATCGCCGTCATGGTAGTCGAAGGTCAGCTGATGCGTCATCGCGGCATAGACCAGATAGCCGCCGGTGGTATGCACCACGCCCTTCGGCTTGCCGGTCGAGCCACTGGTGTACAGGATGAACATCGGGTCTTCCGCGCCAACCTCGACATAGGGGCAATAGGGCTTTGCCGCCGCCATCTCGGCGGTCAGGTCAAAGTCGCGGCCTTCGGTCCAGGATGTCTGGTCGCCGGTGCGCTTCACGACCAGCACCTTCACCCGGTCCGAACAGTGCAGCATCGCCTTGTCGGTGTTGTCCTTCAGGCCGGTCTTCTTGCCACCCCGCGGTGCCCAGTCAGCGGTGATGACCAGCTTGGCCTCGCAGTCGTTGATCCGGTTGGCCAGCGCGTCGGGGGAGAACCCGCCGAACACGATGGAATGGATCGCGCCAAGCCGGGTGCAGGCCAGCATCGCATAGGCCGCTTCCGGGATCATCGGCATGTACAGAACGACCCGGTCGCCCTTGGTCACACCATGCGCCTTCAGCACATTCGCCAAACGGCAGGTCTGCTCCAGCAACTGCGCATAGGTGATGTGCTGCGCCGGTTCCTTCGGATCATCGGGCTCCCAGATGATTGCGGTCTGGTTGGCGCGCGTCAGCATGTGGCGGTCGATGCAATTGGCGCTGACGTTCAGCATCCCGTCCTCGAACCACTTGATCGAGATGTTGCCGGGCGCGAACGACGTATCCTTCACCTTGGTGAACGGACGCGTCCAGTCGATGCGCAGCGCCTCGGTCGCCCAGAACGCCTGCGGATCGGCGATCGAGGCGGCGTAACGCGCCTCATACTGCGCGGCGTTGACATGCGCGTTCGCGACGAATTCGGGCGACGCCGAATAGATCGGCTTCAAGGCTGACTGATCGTTCATCTTGCTTTCCCTCCTGCGGCGAAAGGTCCGGCCAAAGACCCCCGCCGTGACCCGCATCAGACTGGCGCGGATCTGCTCTCTGCTCACACCGTAGCACTTCGTCAATTTTTTGTTAAGTTCTTTTTATTGCTGGATTATTTTGTAAATTTATTAACTTTATGGCGGCTCATTCTGTAAATCACGGAAAATCAGGCGGAAAAATGGCAAGCCATTTCAACAGGCTGCACGGTAACGAAGGCGTGACTGCGGGTATCGGCGCGCGGTGTGCAGGCTTGCCGGCGCAAGGCGGGCCGCTTCGGCCGCATCGTCGGTCGCCGCCGCGCGGCGGGTGAGGGCCGACTCAGCCGGAGGCTGCATCAACCTCGGTAAGGGTTGCGGCAAAACGCACCAGCGGGATGTGCAAACCCTGCGCCAGCAGCGCCCGATGCACCTCGGGCCGTGCGCCGATCAGGAACAACTGCCCACCCCGGCGTTGCGCCTTTTGGGCCAGACGTTCAAAGCTGCGCGCGCCTGAACTGTCGACCAGCGGCACATCGGTCAGGTCGATCACCACGGTGCGCGGCGCATCGGCAATGCGGTCCATCACCGCTTGCAACTGCGCCGCCGCGCCAAAGAAATAGGGGCCCTGCAACCGCCACACCACGCGGTCCGGGCTGGTGTGCAGCGCCGGATCGTACGCCGCCTCCGGCTCTACGGGGCGCACGCTTGCGGCCTCCGACATGCGCCGGATGAACACAAGGCCGCCCAGCGCAAAGCCCACGACGATGCCTTCGGTCAGGTCACGGAACACGACAAGAAGGAAGGTCACGACCACCACCATCGCATCACCGCGTGACGACCGGATCAGCGCCCACATCTCATCCTTTTCGGCCATGCCCCAGGCCACCACGGCCAGCACGCCCGCCAGCGCGGCCAGCGGCACGAACCCTGCCAGGGGCGCCGCCACCACCAGAAACACCAACAGGAACACCGCGTGCAGCATCCCCGACACCGGCCCCCGGCTGCCTGCGCGCACGTTGGTTGCGGTGCGGGCGATGGTGCCGGTCACGCAGAACCCGCCGAACATGGCCGAACCGATGTTTGCCACACCCTGCGCCATCAGTTCCGCGTTCGACCGGTGCCGCGCGCCGCTCATCCCGTCGGCCACCACCGCCGACAACAGCGATTCAATCGCGCCCAGCAGGGCAAAACTCGCCGCCCAAGGCAGCGCCGCCCAGACGGACGCTGCATCAAGCCCGGGCAGCGCAGGCACCGGCAGGCGGTTTGGCAAGGCTCCGAAGCGGCTGGCAATCGTGTCGACCGGCAGCCCCGCCGCCCAGACCAGCACCGACGCCGCCGCCACCGCAAGCAGCATCCCCGGCCAATGCGGCCTGACCCGCCGCAGGCCCAGGATCACCCCCGCCGTCAGCACGGCCACCGCCAGCGCGGCCCATGTCACCGTGCCCCGCGCCGCCCACAGCGCCTCTAGCTTGGCGATGATCTCGCCCGGTTCCGGCCCGGCCAGCGACAACCCGAAAATCTCGCGCAATTGGCTGGCAAAGATGATTACCGCAATTCCGGCGGTAAAGCCCACCGTCACCGGATAGGGAATGTAGCGGATGTAGGTGCCAAGCCGCAGCCCGCCCGCCACCATCAGCAGCACCCCCGACAGGAAGGTCGCAAGGATCAGCCCGTCCAGCCCGGTCGCCAGCACGCAGGCCGATACCAGCACGATGAACGCCCCCGCAGGCCCGCCCACCTGAAACCGCGACCCGCCCAACGCCGATACCAGAAACCCGCCGACAATCGCCGTGTAAAGCCCGCGCTCCGGCCCCACGCCGCTGGCAATCGCAATCGCCATCGACAGAGGCAGCGCCACAATGGCAACCGTCAGCCCCGCCAGCGCATCGGCGCGCAGGTCGGCCAGCCGATACCCCTCGCGCCAGACGGTCAGCAACTTTGGCGTGAATTCGGTCACGGGGTGGGTGGGATGGCTTGTTTCGGTCATGGTCCGACGCTAGCGCTGTTCGCAGCATCCAAACGCCCAAGCCCGGACCGTGTCAACGCCCCATGACTGAACGCTCATGACCCAACGCCCCGATCCCGTCGCCCCCGCCGATCCCGAGGCCCGCAGCCTTGCCCGCAGCCTGATGCAGGCCACCCACGCCGCCCTCGCCTATACCGACGCGGCCACCGCCACCCCCGGCATCAGCCGCATCGCCTTTGGCCTTGGCCCCGATGGCGCGCTGCTGACGCTGATCTCGGCACTGGCCCCGCATCACGCGGGCCTTGCCGCCCACCCCGCCTGCGCCCTGATGCTGGGCGAACCCGAGGGCAAGGGCGACCCCTTGACCCATCCGCGCCTGATGGTCCGCGCCACCGCCCGCTTCATCGCCCCCGACGCGCCCGACCGCCCCGCACTTCGCGACCATTGGCTTGGCCAGCATCCGAAAGCGAAACTCTACATCGACTTCGCCGATTTCGCCTTTGTCCGGTTGCAGCCCGTCTCGGCGATCTTGAACGCAGGTTTCGCCCGTGCTTACCGGCTGACGCCCGACGATCTGGCATGAAACGGGCGGCCCGAAGGCCGCCCGATCCACCTTGGTCCGATCCACCATCACCCCGGCAAATCCATCCGCATCCGCACGACCACCTTGCCGCGCAGCGCCTCGCCCCAGCGCAACTGCACCTCGTTGCCCCCGGCCCCGGTGCCCACCGTCGCATTCGGCTGCACATAGCGCACCGCACTCGCCGCGGTGATGATCGGACCCTCGGGCATCACCGCCTCGACCATCCTTGTGCGCGCGTCGAACGGGATGAACCCGCCCGCCCCCACGTTCCACGTATCGGCCGCGGTGTTCTGCGTATGCGTCACCACCACCGGGTTCATCACCTGCTGCGTCACGTTGTTGAAGCTGTTGCCCTCCACCCGCACGTTGAACGACTTGGCGAAATCCAGGCTTGCCAGCGTGGTATCCACCATCTCGACCCGCGCGGTCGTGGCGCTGACCACCCTGAAACTGTTCGACACCATCGAAAAGCCGTTCAGGTAATGCCCCGGCCCGTAAGGCTTTACCACCACGAACCGGAACGCCGTCGTCACGTTCGACGCGATGAAGATGTTGCCCACCACGTTCAGCCCGCCGAAGGAAAACTCACCGTTCCACTCGGGTGCCGCATCATGCTCGTTGCCCCACTCGATAAAGCAATTGTCGACGTAGTTGCCCGACACCACCGTCGACACGTTGGTCTGCGTGAAGATCAGGCCCGCCCGGCGCACGCCCACTGCCTCGTCATCGCCCTGGAAGAAGTGATTGTCGAACACCATGTGGCCGGTGCCGTTCATCACCGCGAAATGCGCGAACCGCACCACGCGGTTGTTGCGGATCTTGGTGTCGTTGCCGTTCACATTGACCGCGATCGAGGTTCGGGTCTGCGCTGGCAGCGCGCTTTCGTTCGACAGGAACTGACACATGTCGATGAACATGCCCTGACAACCGGTGCCGGTGGAGCTGATCCCCCGGTCCAAAGGCCGGTTGAAGGTGTTCGACATGAACCGGAAGGTCAGGCCTGTCACCGGCAGCAGCACACAGGAACACAGGCCCAGCGCGTTGAACTCCACATCTTCGATCTCGAACCGCGACAACAGCTCGAATCCGCTGAAATCCAGCATGTATTTGAACCGCTTGAAGGTGTAGGTCCGGGTGCCTGCCGCGCCCCACAGGGGTTGGCTCAACTCCACTGTCCCGGCGCCGACGTTCTTTGCCTTCACATAGACCTCGCGCCCCGCCCCGGTGCCTTCGACCAGCGCCCCCACCGGAATGTTGGCCACGTTCGCAACCCCGGTCAGCGTGACCGGCGAGGCCGGCGCATAGGTCGCCACCGAGGTGACGGTATCGGTGGCCCAGCCCGGCCCCGCCAGCGCATTCAGCGCGCCATTGCGCAACACCCTGCGCGAGGTGAAACTCGTCAGCCCCGCAATCGCCGCCACGTCCAAAGGCGCGGTCAGGTCAACCCGGCGGCCCGACAGGTCCAGCGTGTTGTGGTCGTTGAAGTAGAACAGCGCCTGCAACGCGCGCCGGAACCCCTCCAGCTCCGACCCGAAGGCCGAAGCGTAGGTATCCAGATCGAAGTTCCGGGTCAGCGTCAGGCGGCGGTTCGCGGGCATCGACAGCGTGCCCTCGAACCGGATGCGATTGCTGATCGCCACGTCGCTGGTCAGGCGAAACACGCCTTGCGGCACCAGTATGGCCCGCCCGCCCGCATCGGCATCCGCCGCCGCAAAGGCCGCAGCGTCGTTTGTCGTGCCGTTGCCCAGCGCGCCGTAATCGCGCACGTCGACCCAGTCCATCATCGTGCGCAGGAACACCTCGGTCGCATCCTCGACCACCAGATCGTCGATCCGCACGACGCCGCCGTTGGCCCCGGTCAGATCAATGCCGACATGCCCGTAAACCGGCACCGACCCCCAGGCCAGATCCACGCCCTGCCGTGCCGCGGGGGCGATGATCGCGGAAACCGTCACCACCTCGCCATAGCTTGTCAGTGGCACCGCAGGCCCCGTCTGCGGGGCTGCCGCCACGTTGACGCCCGCCACATCCCCGGCCCAGGCCGCGATCCTGACCGACGGCAGGTTGCCCGACACCGCCTTCACCCGCGCCGTCACGCGCAGGTACAGGCCCGGCTGCATCGGCGTCTGCGCAAAGGACCGCACCTTCTGTACCGCGTCGACCTTCTGCAATTCCAGACAGCCCGCGAAATCCTGATCGTTGGTCACCAGTGCCGCGTTGGCTTGCCCCTGATACGACCCCGATCCCGGCGTGCCGTCGCCGCGCGACCACAGGTTGAGGCCTGCCGAAAACGCCGGCGGCATCAGGACCAGCCCGTCGGTGATTGCCTTGTTCATCTGAAATTCCCTCGCCTCGCTTGCGCCATGCCACGGGCGAAACGGAGATGGAGGTTCGCCCCAAGGTCCGCACGCCATGCGGCAAAGGGGTAGCAAGACGGGCTTAACCAGACCTCAGGTCACCGCGCGCCATCCGTCAGCGCCGCGCAACGCAGGCCCTGGGGCGCCTCCCTCCCCCCTCGTGGGGGAGGGCTGGGGTGGGGGGCTGGCTCAGGCCCCCACATCCGGCGCGCGCAGCAACTGCACGCCATTGATCTGCCAGCCCTCGGGCGTCTCGACCATCTGGTAATCCAGCATATGCGTCTTGCCCGCCTCGTCGGTGATCATCACCCGTTGCCAAAGGTTCCCCGCAACCTCTCGCAGTTCCAGCATCGTGACGGCAGAGGGGCGGTGGACCATCGGATAGCCTTCGCTGACCATCGCGCCAAAGTTCTCCGGCGTGCCAAAGATGCCCTTGATGTTCGGGCTGGCAAAGGTGAAGGCCGTGGCGAAATCGTCCGCCTGAAACGCGTTCAACTGGTTCTGGATCGTGTCCTGGATCGGCTTTTCCTGCGCGGCGGCAGGCAGGGTGAAAAGCATCGCTGTCAGAAGTGCAAAATGACCAATGCGCATTGGCGTGGCTCCCGGAAGATACGTCCCCGCACAGGACAGTAGGCCGGGCTGCCGCCACGTCAAAGTTTTCTGCCCGCTTACCCCGCCAATGCGCCCGAAAGCCCCTTGTCGATCAGCGCCACGCTTTCCTCCACGCCATAAAGCGCCACGAACCCGCCAAACCGCGGCCCGTCGCTGGCCCCCAGAAGCACCTCGTAAAGCGCCTTGAACCAGTCGCGCAGCGGATCGAACCCGTGAGCCTTGCCCACCGCAAAGACCATCGACTGCAACGCCTCGTCGTCCAGCCCGCCATCCCACGCGACCAGCCGCGCGCGCAGGTCCTCCATCGCCGCCCGCTCCGGATCGGTGGGCAGTCGGAACGCCCGCGTCGGCGCGATCCGGTCGGTGAAATAGCGCACCGCATAGCCCGCCGCCGCGTCCAGATCCGGGTTCCCCTCGGGCGAGGCCTCGGGCGCATAGCGCTGGATGAACTTCCACAAGGTCGCTCCGTCCGCGCGCGCCCGACACGCTGGCCAGGTTCAACAGCATCCCGAACGACACCACCATGTGGCTTGCCGGAGGCTTGCCCCCATGGATATGCCAGACCGGGTTGTTGACCTGCCCCTCCACGTCCTGCGTCGGATAGGCCCGCAACTGCTGGTGATACTCATCCACCGCCCGCGGGATCACATCGAAATGCATCCGCTTCGCGGTCTTGGGCTTTTGGTACATGAAATACGACAGGCTCTCCGTCGCCGCATAGGTCAGCCATTCGTCGATCGTCAGGCCATTGCCCTTCGACTTCGAAATCTTCTGCCCCTGATCGTCGAGGAACAGCTCATAGGTCATGTGGTTCGGCTTGCGGCCCCCCAGCACTTCACAGATCCCGTCATAGATCGGCGTGTTGGTGCTGTGGTCCTTGCCGTACATCTCGAAGTCCACATCCAGCGCCGCCCAGCGCGCGCCGAAGTCCGGCTTCCACTGCAACTTCACATTCCCGCCCGTGACCGGCAGCGTCCACTCCCGTCCGGTCTCGTCGTCAAACGTGATCGTGCCGTCGGCTTGGCGTTCACCTCCTTCATCGGCACATACAGCACGCGGCCGGTCTCAGGATGGATCGGCAGGAAGCAGGAATAGGTCTGCTGCCGTTCTTCGCGCAAGGACGCCAGCATGATCGCCATGATCGCGTCATAGCGTTCCGCGCACAGCCGCAGCGTCGCATCGAAGCGGCCCGACTTGTAGAACTCCGTCGCCGAGATGAACTCATACTCGAACCCGAACGTGTCCAGAAACCGCCGCAGCATCGCGTTGTTGTGCGCCCCGAAACTTTCATACTCGCCATAAGGGTCCGGCACGCTGGTCAGCGGCTTTTGCATGTGCTGGCGCAGCATGTCCTGCTGCGGCACGTTCTCCGGCACCTTGCGCATCCCGTCCACGTCGTCGGAAAAGCAGATCAGCCGCGTCGGAATGTCGCTGATCACCTCGAACGCGCGGCGGATCATCGTGGTCCGCGCCACCTCGCCGAACGTCCCGATATGCGGCAAGCCCGACGGTCCATATCCCGTCTCGAACAGCACATAGCCCTTTTCCGGCGCCTTTTTCTCATAGCGTTTCATCAGCGCGCGCGCTTCTTCAAAAGGCCAGGCCTTCGACTTCATCGCCGCATCGCGCAAAGCTGACATCGCATTGTCCCTCAGGGGCCCCTTGCCCCGCACAAGGCCTGTCCTGTATTGCCCGCCCCAAGCCGCGTCAACAATCTCTGCCGCAAAAGGATTTTACCGATGTCCGAAACCTCGCCGATGTCCCCGCAGGATGCCCTCGTCGCCGTCATGGTGGCCTGCTCCGCCTCGGACGAAAACATGCGCACGGCCGAGCTTGTGGCGATCACCCGCATGGTCAACCACATGCCGATCTTCGCCACCTACGACCCCGACCGCATCCAGCGCACCAGCCGTATCGTGTTTGACCTTTTCGAAGAGGAAGACGGCCTCGACGCCCTCTTCGGCCTCATTCGCGAAGCCCTTCCCGAACATCTTTATGAAACCGCCTACGCGCTGGCCTGCGACGTCGTCACCGCCGATGGCCGCCATTCGCAGGTCGAACTGCGGATGCTGGAAGAGGTGCGCGAAGAGTTGAAGGTCGACCGCCTGCATGCCGCCGCCATCGAATGGGGCGCGCGGGTGCGGCACATGGTGGTGTAAGAGACGCGCCTCCGAAGGGGGCCGCAGCCTCCGCGCTTCACCCCCAGGCCGCCGCCCAGCGGTTTACCAACTGCCCCTGCAAGGTCCGCGCCCGCTTGGTCCAGGCCTTGCCGCCCTCCGGCTCCTCCCGCAGCGCCACCGGCACCGCGTCACGCCGCTTCGGATCGCCGGTAAAGATCGCGAAGATCAACTCCCGCCCACCGGGGGGCGAGATATGCCCCGCCAGCCCCGACACGAAGTTCAGCGTGCCCGATTTCGCCAGCACCTTCACCGCATGCCCTTCGATCACCCGGCCCTTGTCGTCCTTCATCCCCACGTCGCGCAGCAAGGGCTTCAACCCCAGCCCCTCACGGTGCGCCTGCCCAATGATGCGGGCCATGCCCGCCGCCGTGACCCGTGATGCACCGCCCAAGCCCGAATGGTCGGCAAGACTGACCGTCACCCCGAACCGCTCCCGGACCCAGGCATCCATCGCCCGCGCCGACGCAGCCAGCGACTGCTGCCCCGACGCGGTCAGGCCCACGCACTCCGCCGTCAGATTGGTCGAAAACTTCAGCATCTCGCGCAGCACTTCGCTCAGCGGTTCGCTCTCCACCCGCCCCACCTCGCGCCCCTCGGGCCGCGTGCCTGAAGGCTCCGGCGCGGCCAGCGTGATCCCCTGCGCCCGCGCCAGGGTGCGAAACACCTCCGCCGTATAGCGCCCCGGGTCGCGCACCGGCAGCCAGCGACTGCCGCCCTTGCCCAGGGCCGAGGAGGCGACCGTCCACTCTTCCACCCGCCCCTTGCCATAGGTAAACAAGGGCGCGTCCCGCCCGACGATGCCCACCCGCACCATTGCCACCGCCGGCACGAACCGCTCGCCCCGCGCGTCGACGGCCACCTGCCAGTCGCCGCCCGCGCGCTTCCATTCGAAATGCACCCGGTTGAAGTTCAGGTTCAGCCCGGAAATCGCGGCGTTGTAGCCCACATGCTCGGGCTGGTCCGCCGCAATTCCCTCGATGCGGGGCAAGGCACCGTCCCAATAGAGAAACCGCCCCGTTGCACCCTTCACGCCCGCCTTCGCCAACCGCGCGGCCAAATCGCCCAGCTGGTCGGTCTGCAACGTGGGGTCGCCACCACCCACCAGCACCAGATCGCCCTGCACCACGCCACCTGTCACCGGCCCCGTCGCAAGCACCCGCGTGGCAAAGCGGAACCCCGGTCCCAGCCGATCCAGCGCGAACAGCGAGGTGACGGTCTTTGCCACACTGGCCGGCGGCAACGGCAGATCCGGCTCGCGCGCCTCCAGCACCTCACCCGTCGCGGCATCGGCCAGCACAAAGGCCACCACCCCACCCAGCTTGGCCGCAGAGATCAGGCCCGCGCTGTCCACCGGCCCCCGCGCCGATGGCACCGGCGCGCCCGCATCGCCGCGCGTCCGTGGCCGGGGCGAACGGTCGATGACCTCGCCAAAGGCGGGCAGCGCCACCCCGGCCAGCAGCCCCGCCAACAGTCCCCGCCGCGTGATCAAGACCCAACCTCCCGCAAAACCCGGCCACTGTCGGCCAACCGCACCGATTCCACCAGCCGCCCTCCCCTCACGTCAGCGCGACCGGGCACGCTACTTGCGCCACTTGCCCTTGGCGCGGATCGCGCTGGACGAGGCCGCGTTCAACGGCAGGTTCACGAAACACCAGACCGGCGGCTTGCGGTTTCCAAGCCCCTCGCCGCGCGCCACCCGGTGCACCCGGAACGCCCGCGCCGCCACGCTCAGCCGCGCCGCAACACCGGACCCCGGTCGCGCCAGCACGCCCACCGGCACACTGCGCAGAATATCCCGCCAGCGGCCCCATTTGTGGAACTGCACCAGATTGTCTGCCCCCATCAGCCAGACGAAATGCACCCCCGGATAGATCGCGCGCAGCCGGTCGATGGTATCGGCGCTGGTGCGGGTGCCCAGCACGTCTTCCAGCCCGGTCACCACAACCCTCGGGTCCTGCATCACCGCCCGCGCCCGTGCCAGCCGGTCGGCCATCGGCGCAGGTTGGCGCGGCTTCAATGGATTTCCCGGCGTCACCAGCCACCAGACCCGGTCCAGCGCGATCCGCTTCAACGCCTCGCGCGTGATGTGCACATGCCCTTCATGCGCGGGGTCGAACGACCCGCCCAGAAGGCCCACGACCATACCTTTGGTCGCAACTGGAAATCCCTGCTTCATTCCCGCATCGCTAACGCACTTCGCCGCCTGCCGGAAACGCAAATCTGCGGCCCCCGCGCAATTCCGCGCCACAGCGAAATCCCACCGCGCGGATTGCCCTTCGCGGCCCTTTCGCCTATCTGACAGCCAAACCGAAACGCGCGGAGATACCCTCATGGCCAGCTACCAGTATGTCTACCACATGGAAGGCGTGTCCAAGACCTATCCGGGCGGCAAGAAATGCTTTGAAAACATCCACCTGAACTTTCTGCCCGGCGTCAAGATCGGCGTCGTGGGCGTCAACGGCTCGGGTAAATCGACGCTGCTGCGGATCATGGCCGGCATCGACACCGATTTCAAAGGCGAGGCCTGGGCCGCCAAGGGGGCCAAGGTCGGCTATCTGGCGCAGGAGCCCTACCTCGACCCAAAGCTGACGGCGAAAGAAAACGTCATGCTTGGCGTCGCCAAGGAAACCGCGATCCTTGAACGCTACAACGAACTGGCGATGAACTACTCGGACGAAACCGCCGACGAGATGGCCAAGCTGCAAGACCAGATCGACGCTGAAAACCTGTGGGAACTTGAGGCCACCGTCGGCGTCGCGATGGACGCGCTGCGCTGCCCGCCCGACGATTCCGATGTCGAAACCCTGTCGGGCGGCGAACGCCGCCGCGTGGCGCTGTGCAAACTGCTCCTCGAAAAGCCCGACATGCTGCTGCTCGACGAACCGACCAACCACCTTGACGCTGAATCCATCGCCTGGCTGCAAAAGCACCTGATCAACTACAAGGGCACGATCCTGATCGTGACCCACGACCGCTACTTCCTTGACGACATCACCTCGTGGATCCTGGAACTCGACCGGGGTCGTGGCATCCCCTACGAAGGCAACTATTCCGCATGGCTGGAACAGAAGGCCAAGCGGATGCAGCAGGAAGCGCGCGAGGACAAATCCAAGCAGAAGGTGCTTGAGAAGGAACTCGAATGGATCCGCGCCGGTGCCAAGGCGCGTCAGGCGAAATCCAAGGCCCGTATCTCCAAATACAACGAGATGGCCAGCCAGACCGTGCGCGAACGCGCCTCGGTCAGCCAGATCATCATCCCGAACGGCGAACGCCTTGGCAACAAGGTGATCGAGGTTGTCGGCCTGAAGAAGCACATGGGCGACAAGCTTCTGATCGAGGATCTGACCTTCACCGTCCCGCCGGGCGCCATCGTCGGCGTGATCGGCCCGAACGGTGCCGGCAAATCCACCCTCTTCCGGATGATCACCGGGCAGGAACAGCCCGACGAAGGCACCATCACCCTGGGCGACACCGTCCAGCTTTCCTACGTCGACCAGTCGCGCGACGCTCTCGACCCCAACAAGACCGCGTGGGAAGAAATCTCCGGCGGCTCGGAAGTCATCCACCTTGGCGACCTCGAGATGAACTCCCGCGTCTACGCAGGGGCCTTCAACTTCAAGGGCACCGACCAGCAAAAGAAGGTCGGCCTTCTGTCGGGCGGGGAACGCAACCGCGTTCACATGGCGAAACTACTGCGCTCGGGCGGCAACGTCCTCCTTCTCGACGAACCGACCAACGACCTTGACGTCGAAACGCTGCAAGCGCTGGAAGCCGCGATCGAAGATTTCGCCGGCTGCGCGATCATCATCAGCCACGACCGCTTCTTCCTCGACCGGCTTTGCACGCACATCCTCGCCTTCGAAGGTGACGCGCATGTGGAATGGTTCGAAGGCAACTTCGAGGCGTATGAACAAGACAAGGTCCGCCGCCTCGGCCCGGAATCGATCGAACCGAAGCGCGTGAAATACAAGCGTTTCTCGCGCTGATCCTGATCAGGATGCCCGGCACACTCCGCCGGGCACCCTGCGTTTGAGGGAACCTGACTGCCCGCTTGCACGTTGTCCTGACACCAGCGCCGACCCGGCGCGTTTGAAAGGCAACCCATGTCTCTTGGCACGATCCTCCTCGTCATCCTCATCCTCGCCCTCGTCGGCGCGCTGCCCACCTGGGGCCATTCCCGGTCGTGGGGCTATGGCCCGTCGGGCGGCCTTGGTCTGGTCGTGGTTATCCTGCTGATCCTTGTGCTGACTGGTCGGATCTGACCCCGCGCACCGACCGTCTTGATGATCCACGTCAACGCGGTCGGCGCGAATCCGTGCCAGGTTTCAGTCTTTCACCGCACCCGGAGGGTCAGCCATGACCGATCAGAACGCCACTCAGGAACCAAAAACCGCATCTGAACCGCACAAGAAGCGCACCTGGACCGAAGAGATCGAGGTGGCGGGCGATCAGCTTCTTGCCGCGGTCAAACGCCTTGCCGCCGAGGGTCAGGTCAAACGCATCCGCATCACCGAACCGGATGGCGATCTGATCGTCGAACTGCCGCTGACGATCGGCGCCATTGCCGGCGGTGCGGTGGTGCTTGCCGCGCCCCTGCTGGCCGTGATCGGCGCGCTTGCGGCGTTTGTCACCAAGGTCAAGATCGAGGTGATCCGCAGCGGCGCAAACGACAAGACCGCGCCCTGAAATCCCCGGTGCGCGCCGCACTGGCGCGCGCCTGCCTCAGCCCAAAGCCGCCAGCACCTCATCGGCCAGCGCCGCCACCTCGGCGGCCCCCGGCCCGCGCTCTTCCACCACCGATGTGCCCTCGCCCAGACTGCGCGCAAAGGCCACCCGCGATCCCAGCCGTGCCGCGGCCACCGTGCCAACCAGCCCGGCCGCCGACGCCACCTCGGTCCCCAGCCGCGACCCTGCCTTGATCCGGTTCAGCACGATCATGGCCTTGCGCCCCTCGCGCCCGACCAGATCCAGCACCCCGTCCGTGGCCCACAGATCGACCATCGATTCCGCCACAGGCACCAGCACCAGATCCGCCTCACGCAACGCGGGCCGCAGATCGGCATCCACCTTCGGCGGGGTATCCACGATCACCACATCCACCAGTTTGCGCAGCTTTTCACACTCGTACCCAACACCCCAGGCCGATGCGGTGGAAAGCTCCATCCCCGCCTCGCCCAACCGCTCGCGCCGCGTCAGAAACCAGCGGCCAAGGCTGCCCTGCGGGTCGGTGTCCAGCACCGCCACCTTCATCCCGCGCCGCAGGAACTCCACCGCCAGATTGACCGCGAGCGTGGTTTTCCCCGCTCCGCCCTTCTGCTGTGCGACCGTGATGACCGTGCCCATGACGAATCTCCTTGCTGCGTCGCAGCATATACCATTTCGCATACGCAGCACAGCCGCCCGCCCATGCGTCGGCGCTGAAACGCAGGTGTCTTGATTTTTGCGCCCGATATGGCAACTTTTCCGGTGCGACGTTAACTTTTCGACCACTGTCTCCGACCATCGGCCACAGCAATCGACCACAAGCTGACGGGGCCGGGCCGCCGCACTCCCGCGGGCGGCAACAGACAGGGAGCATCACGATGGCCAAAGGCACCGTGAAATGGTTCAATGAAACAAAAGGTTACGGGTTCATCGCACCCGAGGGCGGATCAAAGGACGTGTTCGTCCACATCACCGCGCTGGAACGCGCGGGCCTGCGCAGCCTGAAAGACGGCCAGCCCGTCACCTTCGACATCGAGGCAGGCCGCGACGGGCGCGAGTCGGCCACCAACCTTGCCTTGGCGTGACCCCGCGGCTCAGGACAGGTGCATCACCGGCCGGTCGCGCAAGACATGGTCAAAGCCAAAGCGCAGGGATTCATGCGACACCGGGGACGGCAGGCAGACTGCCGTCCTGCGGCCCATCGGATAGGCCGGCGCGTCGAACTCGGCACTGATCAGGATCACCCGCATCCTCGCATCGCTGGCGATCAGCGTGGCAACCGCCCGCTCACCCGCCGCCATCCCGCCGAACCCGTCGCAGTCCATGACGAACAGGTCATAGCCCAGCGGATCGTCGATGATGTGGCTCATCGCGGTAAAGAAATCGGCCTCGCACTCCACCTGGCTGCCAAACCCGGTCAGACTGCGCGCCGCCGCGCTCTCGGCGTCAGACGCCAACAGCATGACACGCACACCGAAGGCGCGAGAGGCAATGGGTCGCTGGTTAATGCTTGCTACAATGCGCACGTCATCTGACTCCACCTGTACGGTGCCGGACTACCTCGCGATTGCGGTAAGCATTCGCCGGAAATAAGAAAATTTACAGAAGAATCCGGAGGATTTGTGGCACTTTCGAGGTAACCTCGCCAATGATCCGACACAGTTCAATTCTCTGGTTGAGCAAGTTTGCCGCCACTCGCCTTGCATGCAATCACACGCTACCAAAGCGGTTCAGCTTGCCAGTTTCCCAGGGAACATTTTGCCCGATTCGTCACCCATCGGAGACGCCATGAACACATATTCCAACCTCACGGCGCAGGCCGAGCGAATCGATCTTGCCGCCGCGTTCCGCTGGACGGCCCGGCTGAACATGCACGAGGCGGTCGCCAACCACTTTTCGCTTGCCATCAATCCCGCCGGCACCCGGTTTCTCATCAACCCGAACGGACGGCACTTCTCGCGCATCACAGCGTCGTCGCTGGTCGAGATTGACGCCGACGATCCCGCCACGCTCGCCCGCCCGGATGCGCCCGATCCCACCGCCTGGGGTCTGCACGGCGCCATCCACCGCGCCTGCCCGCACGCGCGCTGCGCCATGCATGTCCATTCGGTCCATGCCACCGTCCTTGCCAGCCTGGCCGACTCGCGCCTTCCCGCGATCGACCAGAACACCGCAATGTTTTACAACCGCCTCGCCGTCGATGACCATTTTGGCGGCATGGCGTTCGAAGCCGAAGGCGCGCGCTGCGCCACCCTCCTCGCCGATCCCGCGATCACCACCCTCGTGATGGGCAACCACGGTGTCCTCATCATCGGGCGCACCGTCGCCGAAACCTTCAACCGCCTCTACTATTTCGAACGCGCCGCCGAGACCTACATCCGCGCCCTGCAAACCGGCCGCCCACTCCGCGTCCTGCCCGACGATATCGCCGAAAAAACCGCCCGCGAATGGGAAACCTACCCCGGATTTGCCGATGCGCACCTGTCGGAACTGAAAGCGATCCTCGACCACGAAGACCCCGCCTACGCCAGCTAGATCGGATCGGCGCGGTCGCCCGCATGGCGGCTGTGCCAAATGGCGGATATGGCCGAACCGCGTCGCTGCCGCATCAGACGGCACCGGGCCGCCGCCACACTGTCGCCCGGCAATACGACGCAGGAAAGGCCGCCCATGACCACCTCCCCGAATATCCTCATCGTGATGGTCGACCAGTTGAACGGCACCCTCTTCCCAGATGGCCCCGCCCCTTTCCTGCACGCCCCGAACCTGCGCCGCCTCGCCGCCCATTCGGCGCGCTTTGCCAACGCCTACACCGCCTCACCGCTCTGCGCCCCGGCCCGCGCCTCGTTCATGTCGGGCCAGCTTCCCAGCCGCACCCGCGTTTACGACAACGCGGCCGAATTCGCCTCCGACATCCCGACCTACGCCCACCACCTGCGCCGCGCGGGCTATCACACCGCGCTATCCGGCAAGATGCACTTCGTCGGCCCAGACCAGCTTCACGGCTTCGAAGAACGCCTGACCACCGACATCTACCCCGCCGATTTCGGCTGGACGCCTGATTACCGCAAACCGGGTGAGCGGATCGACTGGTGGTATCACAACCTCGGTTCCGTCACCGGCGCGGGCGTCGCCGAAATCACCAACCAGCTCGAATATGACGACGACGTGGCACATCAGGCAATCCAGAAGCTTTACGACCTGTCGCGCGGCCAGGACACCCGCCCCTGGTGCCTGACCGTCAGCTTCACCCACCCGCACGATCCCTTCGTCGCCCGCCGCAAATATTGGGACCTTTACGAAAACGCCCCCGAACTGGAACCGCCCACCCCGATCCCGTACGAGGCGCAAGATCCCCACTCCCAGCGCCTGATGGACGCCTGCGACTGGCGCGCCTTCGACATATCCGACGCGCAAATCCGCCGCGCCCGCCAAGGCTACTTTGCCAACATCTCCTACGTCGACGACAAGATCGGTGACATCTTCGCGGTGCTGGAAGCCACCCGTCAGGAAGCCATCGTGGTGTTCCTCTCGGATCACGGCGAAATGCTGGGCGAGCGGGGCCTCTGGTTCAAGATGAACTTCTTCGAAGGCTCCGCCCGCGTGCCGCTGATGATCTCGTCACCCGACATCATCCCCGGCCGGATCGACACGCCGGTCTCCACCATCGACCTCGCCCCGACCCTCGCCGCCCTCGCCGGCATCTCGATGGCCGAAGTGATGCCCTGGACCGAAGGCGTCAACCTGATCCCCGTCGCCGCGGGTGCCCCCCGCCCCGCCGTCGCACTGGAATACGCCGCCGAAGGCACCATCACCCCGATGGTGGCGTTGCGCGAAGGCGCCTGGAAATACATCCGCTGCCCCGCCGACCCCGACCTTCTCTTCGACCTCGCCAGCGACCCGTTTGAGCGTCAGAATCTCGCCAACGATCCCCGCGCCGCCGCGATCCTCGTGCATTTCCAGACGCTTGCCGACACCCGCTGGGATCTTTCCGCCTACGACGCCGCCGTCCGCGAAAGTCAGGCCCGCCGCTGGGTGGTGTACGAGGCCCTGCGCAACGGTGCCTATTACCCGTGGGACCACCAGCCCCTGCGTGCCGCGTCCGAACGCTACATGCGCAACCACATGGACCTGAACATCCTGGAGGATAGCAAGCGCTTCCCACGGGGCGAATGAACGCCCCGCACCGCCCTTCATCTGTCCCAAAATATCCCCGCCGGAGGCTCCTGCCAGGGTCCCGGCCACGACCGCCGGCTCAGCGCGCGTCGGCCAGCACCATCTCCGCGCCCTTCCAGCCCATCAGCATGGCCGGCGCATTGGTATTTCCCGCGATCAGGTTCGGAAACGCGCTGGCATCCATAACCCGCAGCCCCGCCACGCCATGCACCCGCAGCCGCGCATCGACCACGCTCGTCGCCGCATCCCCACCCATCCGGCAGGTACAGCTTGGATGATACACAGTCCCCGAGCGGCTGCGGAAATCGTCGATCAGCGCTTCATCCGATGCCACCTCCGGCCCCGGTCGCAGCTCTTCCTTGATCAGCCGTGCCAAGGGCGGTTGCGCCGCAAGATGCCGAAGGTATTTCACCGCCGCCAGCATCTCCTCGACGTCGTGGTTGGTCGAAAACGCATTCGCCGTGATCACCGGATGCACCATCGGGTCGGCCGACCGCAGCCGGATATGCCCCCGGCTGGTAGGCCGGCAGTTCGACAACCCGATCGACATGCCCGACCACGGGTCCGGGTCCAGGACCGGCCGCTCGCCCTCCCGCGGGATCAGCGTCGAAAACGCCTGGAAATAAAGCTGCATGTTCGGGCGCGGCAGATCGGGCGAGGTGCGAAAGAACCCCCCCGCATGGTTGATCGACTTCGACAATGGCCCGCCCCGCGTCAGCACATACTGCATCCCGGCGCGCAGTTTGCCCCACCACGGGCGCAGCTCGTCATTGTAAGTCGGCACCGTCATCGCCCAGGTGTAGTTGATGCCCTGATGGTCGCTCAGGTGATCGCCCACATTGGCGTTGTCGCGCACCACCGGTATCCCCAAGCCCTGCAACAGCGCCCCCGGACCGACGCCCGACAGCTGCAACAGTTGCGGCGAGTTGATCGCACCCCCCGCCAGGATCACCTCGGCCTTCGCGCGCAGCACACAGGCTTCCCCGCCGCGCCGATATTCCACCCCCACCGCACGACCGTCCTCGATCACCACGCGGGTCACCATCGCCCCGGTGATCACCCGGACATTCGCCCGCCTCATTGCCGGCCGCAGGAACGCCCGCGCCGCCGAATTGCGCCGCCCGCCCTTGATCGTCATCTGGTAGATCCCGGCGCCCTCCTGCTCGGCCCCGTTGAAATCGGCATTCTCCGCCAGCCCGGCCGACGCACAGGCCGCCAGATAATCGCTCACCAAGGGATGCAGACCCGTCCGGTTGGCCGACACGAACAAAGGCCCACCCGCCCCGCGCCAGCCATCCCCCCCGGCCTCGGTATCCTCCATCGCCTTGTAGGCCGACAGACACTCCGGCCACCCCCAGCCGGGGTTCACGCCCCATTCCTCGTAATCCGCCCGATGCCCGCGGATATAGACCATCGCGTTGATCGAGGATGATCCGCCCAGCACACGGCCCCGCGGCCAGTGATCCCGCGCCCCGTTCAGCCCCGCATCCGGTTCGGTCTTGTAAAGCCAGTTCACCGAAGGGTCGTAGAACAGCTTGCCGTAGCCCAAGGGCAGATGCACAAAGAAACGCCGGTCCGACCCGCCCGCTTCCAGCACCGTCACCCGGTGCCTGCCGCTGGCCGACAACCGCTCCGCCAGCACGCACCCCGCACTGCCTGCGCCCACGATGATGTAATCGGTCTCGTCCATCCGGCCCCCGCGCCTATCGCGCTACCCTAGCGCCCGCACCCTGCGCCAACCGTCCGGTTTCCGACAGACCTTGTCGCGCCTGACCCGCCGCCACCTTCCTCTTTGCCAAAATATCCCCGCCGGAGGCATCTCCCGAGCCGGTTGGCGCGGCACGCGCCAGAGGCGAGACAAAGGCGTGCGCCGCAGGCGCTCAATCAACCGTCAACAGTGAAACCCGGCGCATATGTCACCGGAAAGTTCACCGACCGCGCGATGAAGCAGACCTCGTGGATGCGGTGATGAATCGCTTCCGCCACCGCCAGATCGGCGCCCGCCCGCACCGTCACCTGCGGCCGCAGCGTCGCTGACAAAAACCGCCCCGCGCCGCCGCGACCGATCTCGCCCACGCCAATGGGTGCATCGGAATACCCCGTCACCACGACCCCCGCCTCGCTGGCGTAGTGCAGATACCAAAGCATGTGACAGGCGGCGAGCGCCGACAACAGCAGATCCTCGGGGTTCATCTTCGACGGATCGCCCCCCAGCAGCGGGTCGTTCGAACAGTGCACCACCGCCTTGCCCGGCACCGCAATATCCCAGGTCCGGTCATAGGCCTTGTAATGCGCCGTCCCCTCGCCCCGGTTTCCGGTCCAGACGACGCGGGTGGTGTAATCGTGGTTGGGCATCGCTGACCTCCTCGTTTTCGCAGCCGGCCGGGTTGCCGCTCAGCGTCCCGTCCAGACCGGGTCGCGCTTCTCGGCAAAGGCCCGCGCGCCCTCCAACTGATCCTCGCTGGAATACAGCCGGTCCACCGTCGGCATCTGCCGCTTGGTGATGCGGTTCAGCGCATCCTGAAAGCGCATGGCCTCGGCCTCGCGCACCACTTCCTTGATCGCGGCATAAACCAGAGGCGGCCCGCTTTCCAACAGCCGCGCCAGATCCCAGGCTTTGCCCAGCAACGCCTCCGGCGCGCAGATCTCCTTGATCAGCCCCCAGCGGAACGCCTCCTCGGCATCGAACCAGCGCCCGGTCAGCAGCAGGTCCATCGCCACATGGTAAGGGATGCGCTTCGGCAGCTTGATGCTGGCCGCATCGGCCACCGTCCCCGACCTGATCTCTGGCAACGCAAAGGTCGCATTCGTCGAACACAGGATCAGGTCGGCACTCAGCGCCAGTTCCAGCCCGCCGCCGCAGCAGATGCCCTGCACCGCCGCGATCACCGGCTTGTTCAGGTTCGGCAACTCCTGCAACCCGCCAAAGCCGCCCACGCCATAGTCGCCATCCACCGCATCGCCCTCGGCGGCGGCCTTCAAGTCCCAACCGGGGCAAAAGAACTTCTCGCCCGCCGCGCGCAGGATGCAGACGCGCAAACTGTCGTCATCGCGGAAATCCCGGAACACCAGACCCATCACCCGGCTGGTCTTCAGGCTGATCGCGTTGGCCTTGGGCGCGTCCAGCGTCACCTCAAGGATCGCCCCCTCGCGCCGCGTCTTGATCGGCCCGTCCGTCCGCATCTGCATCGCCATCACGCTCTCCTCACCAGTGCATCCACCGCCACGGCGCCCGTTTCGCGCACGATCACCGGGTTGATCTCGATTTCCTCAAGGCTCGCATCATCCGCCATCAGGTCGCCCAGCCGCACCGCCATCGCCGCCACCGCCGCCATGTCCGCCTTCGGCCGCCCGCGATACCCGTCCAGCAGGGGCCACAGCCGCAACCCCCGCGCCGCCTCCAGCACCTGCGCCTCGGTCACCGGCAGCACCAGCGTCACCGTATCGGCCAGAACCTCCGCCGTCACCCCACCCATGCCCAGCGTCAGCGTCACGCCGTAAACCGGGTCGCGGCGCAGGCCCAGCAGCACTTCCGCCACCGCCCCCGTCACCATCTCCTCGACCAGATAGCCCGCGGCCCCCCGCATCTCCGCTTGCCCGTCCAGCGACGCAAGGCCAAGCCGCACCGCCCCCGCCTCGGTCTTGTGCGCGAAGCCAAGCCCTTTCAAGACATAGGGCGCGGCCAACCTTGCCACGTCCAGCCCGGCAATCGTCGTCGCAACGGCCGAACGCGGCACCGCCACCCCCGCCGCGGCCAACAGCGCCTTGCCCTCGGCCTCCGACAGCATCACCGTCTCGCGCACGCGCACCGCCGCCGCAGGACGCCACCCCGGCAGACCCGGCCCCGTCTGTGCCGCCCGGATCGCCGCCAGCGCCGTCTCAAGGCCCAAAAGCGCGCAAACCCCCTCGCGCATCATCGCCTCGACCCGCGCCTCGCCAAAGTTCTCGGCCATTGACGCCACCGGAAACGCGATCTTCCCCGTCGCCCGCTGTGCCGCAATGATCGCCGCAAAGGCCGGGTCATAGCCAGACGGGTCACACCGGTCCGCCCGCGGCGCATCAATGATGTAGATGCCCGCGTCATAGGCCTCCAGCATCGCTGAAAAGACCTCCGTCGTCTTCGGCCCGTCACCCCAGATGAAGGTATGGTAATCCAACGGGTTCGCGATCGTCGGGATCTCGCCCAGCACCGCAAGCAGGCGGTCATGCGTGGCGGCTGGAACCGGCGGAAAGTCGATCCCGAACGGTGCGGCCAGATCCGCCACCAACCCCGCCTCGCCCCCCGAACACGACAGCGAACACAGCCGCCGCCCGATCTGCGACCCGTGAACATGGAAGATCTTCAGCGTCTCGATCAATTCCGATGGCGTGTTCACCTCCGCCACCCCGATCTGGCGCAGAAAGGCCGATGACGCCGCCCCGCCCCCCGCCAACGATGCGGTGTGACTGGCCGCTGCGGTCCGGG
The DNA here is from genome assembly GCA_963822435.1 of uncultured Alphaproteobacteria bacterium. GTDB lineage: Bacteria > Pseudomonadota > Alphaproteobacteria > Rhodobacterales > Rhodobacteraceae > JAUYQR01. Next base: position 31,127 of record CAWGHN010000002.1, on the reverse strand, counting down.
ATAGCTCGGTCTTGCCCGACTTGATCGCGACCACACCCTTGCCCATCGCCCGCGCCTTTTCCGCCAGCGCAGCAAACGCCGGGGCATCGTCGATCCCTTCGATGTAAAGGCCCACCGCCGTGACCCGTGGATCGTCCAGCAGCGCCCCCGTCAACTCGGCCAACCCGACGACCGCCGCGTTGCCAAGACAAGCGACATAGGCCACCGGCAGCCCGCGCTGTTGCATCCCCATGTTGATCACGATGTTCGACGACTGGCTGACCAGCGCCACGCCCTTGGCGACCCGCACCCCGCCATGCTGGTCCGGCCACAGAAGCGCGCCGTCAAGATAATTTATCACGCCATAGCAGTTCGGGCCAAGGATCGGCATGTCCCCTGCCGCCGCAACCAGCCGGTCCTGCAAATCCGGCTCGCCAGCCTCGGTCCAGCCAGAGGCAAAGCAGATTGCCCCGCCAGCACCCATCGCAGCCAGTTCCGCCACAACCTCCAGCGTCGCAAAGCGGTTCACGCCGACAAAGGTCGCATCCGGTGGCTCCGGCAGGTCTGCAAGACTGGCATAAGCGCGCAGGCCACCCACGTCGGCCTTGATCGGATGCACTGGCCAGACCTGACCCGCGAAACCCATCTTGCGGCATTGCTCGATGACGTTCAGCGCCCAACCGGCCCCAAGAACAGCAATGTGGCGCGGGCGGAGGAGGCGGTCGAGGCGGCTCATCATGAACCTCGACGCACTGGGTCAGCCCCGGGGCTCTGCCCCGGACCCCGGGATATTTTCAGACAGATGAAATCCGAAACGAGATTCCCTGCCCCGGCAGACCGAGGCAGGGTTTCACCTGTCGCGGTCATCGGCGTCCCCGCCTGTACCGCCCGATCAGTCTTGCAGGCCAAGGTTAACAAACCCTTTCATCTGTCTTCAAATATCCCACGGGGGTGCGGGGGTGTGAAACCCCCGCTGCGTCTGGTTCAGCCCCCCACCGCCCGCAGCAGTTCGCGGCTGATGATGTGCCGCTGGATTTCGCTTGTGCCTTCCCAGATCCTCTCGACCCGCGAATCCCGCCAGATCCGCTCCAGCGGCAGCTCGTCCATCAGCCCCATGCCGCCGTGGATCTGGATCGCCTCGTCAGCGACCATCGCCAGCACTTCGGTGGCCTTCAGCTTGGCCATCGCCATGTCGGCTTCGGTCACGCTGCCCTGATCGTATTTCCACGCGGCCTCGCGTGTCAGCAGTTCTGCCGCCTTCACCTCCATCGCCATATCGGCCAGCTTGAACGACACGCCCTGGAACTTGCCGATCGTCTGCCCGAACTGCTTGCGCTCCGCCGCATAGGCCACCGCCAGCGCCAGCGCCCGCTCGGCCCGGCCAAGGCAGGTCGAGGCCACCTGCAGCCGCGTCGCGCCAAGCCACGAGTTCGCCACCTCGAACCCCTTGTGCACCTCACCCAGCACATTCGCTGCCGGCACCCGGCAGTCGTCGAACTCCAGCACCGCGTTGGTGTATCCGCGGTGGCTGACGTTGCGGTAGCCTTCGCGCACGGTGAAGCCGGGCGTCCCCTTGTCGACGAAGAAGGCCGTGATCAGCTTCTTCGGGCCGCGCGGCGTTTCCTCCTCGCCGCTGGCCATGAAGACAATTGCAAATCCGGCAAGGTCGGCGTGGCTGATGAAATGCTTGGTCCCGTTCAGCACCCAATCGCCGCCATCCTGCCGGGCGGAAGCCTTCATCCCCCGCAGGTCCGATCCGGCCCCCGGTTCGGTCATCGCCAGACAATCCCAGGTCTCGCCCCGGATGCAGGGCATCAGATACCGCTCCCGCTGTTCGGCATTCCCCGCCAGAAGGATGTTCGACGGCCGTGCCACGCAGGTCCAATGCAGCGCATAATTCGCCCGCCCCAGCTCTTTTTCGTAAAGCAGCCATGACAGCGTATCGAGCCCCGCGCCCCCCAGTTCCGCCGGCATGTTGGCGGCATAAAGCCCCGCCGCCATCGCCTTCGCCTGCAGCTCGCGGATCAGCTCCAACGGCAGCACGCCCGACCGCTCCACGGCCAGTTCATGCGGGTAAAGCTCGGTCTCGACAAACGCGCGCGTCGTCTCCACGATCATCCGCTGCTCGTCGGAAAGCCCGAAATCCATCACGCCCTCCTTTGCCCGACGAACCGGCCCAACCCCTCGGGCGCCGGCAGACCGCCATGTGCCGCCGCAATCGGCAGCAGCCGCGCCAGCACGTCGGGCGCCGCCGCACAGGCCTTGCCGGCCTTCATGTCAACGTGCAGGCACATCTGTTCCACCGTCGCCACAACCTCATCCCCGCGCCGCAACGTGATGAAATGGTGCAGGCGCTTTTCGTCCGCGCGGATCACCTGCAGCGTCCCGGTCAGCCGGTCGCCCAGTTTTGCCTCGCCAACATGGCGCACCAGACTTTCCGCCGTGTAGTAGGAATGTCCGCCCGCCACATAGTCCATGTCCGCGCCGATCAGCCGCAGGAAGGCATCCGCCACCTCCGACGCGCAAAAGAGATACCGGCTTTCCGTCATGTGGCCGTTGTAGTCGATCCACGACGGCAGCACCTGCAACTCCGCCATCTTGAGCGGCGTGCCGGCCAACTCCCCGGCATGAAACGCCTCGCGCCGCCGCTCATCGTGCTCGCGCAAGACCTTCCCCGCCCCCCAGTTGCGGTCCTTCAACGACCGCAGGAAGCCCACAAGGTTCTGGTCGCGGATCCGCTCCAGCTCTCGGATCGTGTGGTGCCCCGATTGGGCGTCCGACTGGTCCGCCACCAGATCGACCAGCGCATCGTTGAACTCCGGCACGTCCATCAGCTTGGTCCACGGCCATTTCAGCGCCGGGCCGAACTGCGCCATGAAATGCCGCATACCCGCCTCGCCGCCCGCTACGCGGTAGGTCTCGAAAAGGCCCATCTGCCCCCAGCGCAGGCCAAAGCCCATGCGGATCGCATCGTCGATCTCGGCCGTCGTCGCCACCCCGTCGACCAGCATCCACAGCGCCTCGCGCCAGACCGCCTCGAGGAACCGGTTGCCGATGAACGCGTCAATCTCCTTGCGCAGGACCAGCGGGAACATCCCGATGTCGTTCATGATCTGCACCGTCCGCTCCACCACCTCGGGCGGGTTGGTGGGCGAGCCAGAGATTTCCGACAAGGGCAGCAGGTAAACCGGGTTGAACGGGTGCGCGACGATGATGTTTTCCGGCGCCGAGCTGCCTTTCTGCAAATCGCTCGCCTTGAACCCGCTGGTGGACGAGCCGATCAGCACGCCGGGGTTCGATTGCTGCAACTGGGCATAGACCTTGTGCTTCAACTCGATCCGCTCGGATACGCTCTCCTGCACATACTCCGCCCCCTCGACCGCCTCGGCCATCGTCCCGGCAAACGACAACCGCCCCTCGGCGGGCATCGGCACGTCCGACAGCGCCGGCAGCGCCGCGCGGGCGTTCGCCAAGACCTCGTTGATCTTCCGCTCCGCCTCCGGGTCGGGGTCGAACACCGCCACATCCCAACCGTTCAACAGGAACCGCGCGGTCCAGCCGCCGCCGATAACCCCGCCGCCAATGATCGCCGCCTTGCGTGCCATCACGCCTCTCCCATTCCAGCCGCCCGCGCCGCCGCGACGGCCGCATCGCTCAGCGCCACCCGTTCGCCCGCCCGGATCACCGCCGGGTCATAGGCCTTGCGCGCGAACACCTCGCGCACCAACGGCGCGAACTCCTCGACCTGCATCGTCGGATAGGCCGGATCGAAACTCGACTGGTCCCAGTTTGCGCAGAACGCGTCGCAGTCGTCGTAATAGGCATGGCCCCTGAACCGGTCCCGTGCGTGGCGATTGCCGCCCACATGATGCGCATAATACAGCCGCTGGAAATCGCCGTGCTTTTCCACCACCCATGTCACCTGCTCGCGCACGAACGGCTTCAGGATCGCGGCGGCGTATTCGTCGTGATTGTAAGGCGCGTAGATGTCGCCGATGTCATGCAGCAGCGCCGCCACCACCCAGTCGGTATCCGCCCCCGCCCGCCACGCCCGCGTTGCCGCCTGCAAGGAATGACCAAGCCGCGTGACCTGATAGCCCGACAGGCTTTCATCCAGCGCCACCAGCGCGCCCAAAAGCCGGTCCGCCGTCCCCGCCGCATACTCCCGCTCATGCACGTCCAGCATCGCGTAGTCGCTGGCGTCGCCGTCCTTCATCGCGGTGAACTTGACCTTGTCCATCACTTCGCCACCGGCGCGCGCTTGTCCAGCTTCAGCCGCGCCCGCACCTCTGCCGGCGTGATCACCCGCGCGCCCATGTTCTCCACGATGGTCGCCGCGCGTTCCACCAGTTGCGCGTTGGTGGCCAGCACGCCCTTCTCCAGCCAAAGGTTATCCTCAAGCCCGACCCGCACGTTGCCCCCCGCCAGCGTCGCCGCCGCCGCATAGGCCATCTCGTTGCGCCCCAAGGAAAACGCCGACCAGTGCCATCCGGCAGGCACGTTGTTGACCATCGCCATGAAGGTGTTCAGGTCATCCGGCGCGCCCCACGGCACGCCCATGCACAGTTGCACCAGCACCGGCTCGGGGATCACGCCTTCGCGCACCAGTTCCTTTGCCAGCCACAGATGCCCCGTGTCGAACGCCTCGATCTCGATCCGCACCCCCGCCGCCGTCATCCGCTTGGCCATGTCCCGCAACATGCCGGGCGTGTTGACCATGACATAATCGGCTTCGTTGAAGTTCATCGTACCGCAGTCCAGGGTGCAGATTTCCGGCCGGCACTCCACCACATGCGCGACGCGCTCCTCCGCCCCCGCCATGTCGGACCGTGGGCCAATCCGCCCCATATCCTCGGTGCCCTCGAAATAGATGTCGCCCCCCATCCCGGCGGTCAGGTTCAACACCACATCGGTATCCGAGTCCCTGATCCGCTCCGTCACCTCGCGGTAATATTCCAGCTTCCGGCTCGGCTTGCCCGTCTCCGGGTCGCGCACATGGCAATGCACCACCGCCGCCCCCGCCTTCGCCGCCGCAATGGCGCTTTCGGCGATTTGCTTCGGAGACCGCGGCACATGCGGGCTGCGGTCCTGCGTGCCGCCCGATCCGGTCACGGCACAAGTGATGAAAACCTCACGGTTCATGGTCAGCGGCATGGGGCATCTCCTCTATCGCGCCCACCTTACGCCGCTTGCCAGCCCACGCTTTGCACTTTACGAAATCCACATGACGGAAAACGCACTCTTCACGCCCGCGACGGGGCCCCTGACCATCGCCCTCTTCGTCCTCCCGCAAGCCTCGATCCTCGAGGTCGCCAGCGCCCTCGACCCCCTGCGCAACGCCAACCGCCACTTGGGGCACGAGGCCTACCGCTGGCGCGTCGTCACGCCCGACGGCCAGCCCGTCCCCCTCACCTGCGGGATCTCGCTGCCCTCCACCGGCCCCCTGGCCCACGCAGCAGGTGCCGACGCCCTCATCGTCATCGCCGGCTACCGCCTTAATGACGTCGCCACCCGCCCCCTGATCCGCGATCTCCGCCGCATCGCACCCCGCTTCCAGCTTGTCGGCGGCATCGACGCCGCGCCTTGGGTCATGGCCCGCGCAGGCCTTCTCGACGGCTACTGCGCCACCGTGCATTGGGAAGACCTCGAAGACCTTGCCGCCGCGCATCCCGAAACCACGGTCCTTCCCGACCGCTACGTGATCGACCGCAACCGCGCCACCATCGGCGGTGCCGCAGCCGCCACCGATTTCATGCTGCACCTCATTCGCGCCCGCCACGGCGCCGCCCTCGCGCGTCAGGTCGCCGCCAGCTTCCTCGCCACGCACCGCAAAGGCTCCGAACCCCAGATCGCCCCCGAGGCGCAAGACCCAAGCCTCGACCCCCGCGTCGCCCGCGCCACCGCGATGATGGAGGCCACGCTCGACGCCCCCCACCCCATCGCCACCATCGCCAAAGCCGTGAACCTCACCCCCCGCCGCCTCGAATCCCTCTTCCGCGACAGCCTCGGCCTCACCCCCGGCGCCTACGCCCTCAGCCTCCGCCTCGCCGCCGCCCGCCGCCTGCTGACCGACACGCGCCACCCCCTCGCCGAAATCGCGCTCCGCACCGGCTTTTCCAGCCCCGCCACCCTCTCGCGCGCCTTCAAGGCAAAGTTCGGCCACCCCCCCGGATCACTCCGAAGACCCTAAGCCTTTCATCTGTCCGCAAATATCCCGGGGGGTGCGGGGGGCTGGCCCCCCGCTTCACGCCGCGTCCAACAGCCCCCGGCCCTTCAGCAAAGCCTCCACCCCCGGCATCCGCCCCCGGAACTTGAGGTAAAGCGCTTCCGCCTCCTCCGACCCGCCCGCCGACAGGATGAACCGCTCCAGCCGCGCCGCCACGGCCGGATCAAAGGGATCGCCCGCCTCCTCGAAGGCCGCAAACGCATCCGCGTCCATCACTTCAGACCACATGTAGGAATAATACCCCGCCGAATAGCCGTCGCCGGAAAACACATGCGCGAAATGCGGCGTCGCGTGCCGCATCCTTATCGCGCGCGGCATCCCCAGCCCCTCCAGCACCTCCGCCTGCCGCTGCATCGGGTCCGCAGGCGCCGCCCCGCTGTGAAACTCCAGATCGACGATTGCCGACGCCACAAACTCCACCGTCGCAAAGCCCTGATCATAGGTCCCCGCCGCCAACAACCGCTCCAGCATGTCGGCGGGCATCGGCTCCCCGGTTTCCCAATGCCGCGCATGGGCTTCCAGCACGGCAGGCACCTCCAGCCAATGCTCATAAAGCTGGCTCGGCAATTCCACGAAATCCCGCGCAACACTGGTGCCTGAGATGAAGCCGTAGGTCACATCCGACAGCATCTGATGCAACGCATGGCCGAACTCGTGAAACAGCGTCCGCGCATCGTCGTAAGACAACAGCGCCGGGTCGCCCTTGGCAAAGTTGCACACGTTCACCACAATCGGCCGCTGCTCGCCGCCAAGCTTGCGCTGCGACCGCATCGCCGAACACCACGCGCCCGACCGCTTCGATCCGCGCGCAAAGTAATCCCCAAGGAATACCGCCACATGGTTATCCCCCCGGGTCACCTCCCACCCCCGCACATCCGGGTGATAGAACGGCCCCTCGATCTCGCGGAACTCCAGCCCAAAAAGCCGGTTCGCACAGTCGAACTGCGCCCCAAGCATCGCATCCAGGCCGAGGTATGGCTTCAACTCCGCCTCATCCAGATCATGCTCCGCTTTCCGCCGCTTCTCGCTGTAATACCGCCAGTCCCACGCTTCCAACGGCCCGGCAAACCCGTCCGCCACCAGCATCGCCTCCAGCACCGCCGCGTCACCCAGTGCCTTGGCCTTCGCCGGCTCCCAGACCCGCATCAGCAAATCCCGCACCGCCTCCGGCGTCTTGGCCATCTCCGGCTCCAGCTTGAAACAGGCAAAATCCGCATAGCCCAGCAGCGCCGCCCGCTCCGCCCTGAGCGCCAGGATCTCCGCCGCAACGCCCCGGTTATCCGTCTCACCACCGTTCGCCCCGCGCGCAACCCAGGCCTCATAGGCCCGCTGCCGCAGCGCCCGGTTGGGCGAAAACTGCAAGAACGGCACGATCAGGCTGCGGTTCAGCGTCACCACCGCCCCAAGCCCGCGCTCCACCCCCGCCGCCCGTGCTGCGTCCTGCACAAACCCCGGCAACGCCGCCAGATCAGCCTCGCCCACCTCCATGAACCACGACCGCTCATCCGCCAGCAGGTTCTGCCCGAACGCCGTCCCCAGCACGGCCAGCCGCGACTTCACCGCCGTCAGCCGCTCCGCCGCCGCCCCTTCCAGCTCCGCCCCCGCCCGCACGAACATCTGCCGGTAAAGCGTCAGCACCCGCATCTGCTCGGCCGTCAGCCCCAAACCCTCGCGCCCCTGCCACAAGGCCTCGATCTTCCCCCACAGCGCCTTGTTGTTGGTGATCTCGGATGAAAACGCGCTCATCTTCGGCGCCAGATCCCGCATCAACGCCTCACGCGTCTCGGTGCTGTCCGCCCCGGCAAGGTTGTAAAACACCCCCGCGACCCGGTCCAATGACCCTTCCGCCAGTTCCAGCGCCTCGATCACCCCGGCAAACGAAATCCCCGGCCCCTCCGCAATCGCCGCAATCGCCGCCCGCGCCTCGGCCAAGGCCACATCGAACGCCGGCCCGAAATCCTCGTCGCGCACGCGCGCAAAAGGCGGCAACCCGAACGCCCCGTCCCACGCTTCCAACAACGGATTGCCCATCATACCAAACCCTTTCATCTGTCCAAAAATATCCCCGCCGGAGGCTCCGGGCCTCTCAGCGCTCACCCCCGCCCGACCGTGCGCGCAGCCGCGACTCAACCCGCCGCAGCACCAGCGACAACCCGATCGTCATCGTCAGGTAAAGCAGTGCCACCACATTGTAAGTCTCGAAATACCGAAAATTCCCCGCCGCCGTGACCTTGCCCAACTGCGTGATGTCCGTCACCCCCAGCACCGACACCAAGGAGGAATCCTTCACCATCGCGACAAAGTCATTGCCCAGGGGCGGCAACACCATCCGGAACGCCTGCGGAAAGACGATATGGCGAAAGCGCTGCCAGCCGTTCAGGCCCAAGGCCTTCGCCGCCTCGATCTGCCCCGTGTCCACCGCCTGCAATCCGGCCCGAAAGATCTCGGCCAGAAACGCCGAATAGGCCAGCATCAGCGCCGCGACCGCCCGCCACAGCAACGGCACATCCCGACCTCGCAACGCCTCGAATCCCAAGGGCTCTGCGATCCAGTTCCACGCCACCACAAAGCCCGGCGTCACCACAAAGGCCACATACAGCAACAGCACGATGATCGGCACACCGCGCATCACCTCGATGTAAAGCCGCGCCGCCTGCCGCAACACAATGCGCCGCGACATCCCCGCCACCGCCAGCAAAAGCCCCAGCGTGCAGGCCCCCGCATAGGCCACCACCGTCACCAGCGCGGTGATCCAGATGCCCTTCGACAAGGTGTCCAGCGCCGCCGAATAAACCGCGCTCGCCCAGACCTCGTAAAACAGCCACGCGCCGGTGACCGCCACGATCACCAGCCACCAGGGAAAGTCGCGGTCAGGATCAGAGGACGAATTCATGCCAAGCAGCCCCGGCACATCGCCGGGGCGCCGCCGCCCTTACTCACCCATCTTGTAGTCGACGAACCACTTCTGGTTCAGCGCGTCCATCGTGCCATCCGCCTTCATCGCCGCAATCGCCGCGTTGATCGGTGCCACCAGATCGCTGCCCTTGGGGAAGATGAACCCGAAATCCTCGCTGGCCAGCGGCTCGCCGATGATCTTCAGCCCGCCGTTCGACGCGGCCACATAGCCGTTTGCCGCCGTCGAATCCGACAACGTCAGATCCACATCCCCCGCCTTCAACGCCTCCAGCCCCGCGCCAAAGGTCTCGAACTTGATCACCCGCGGATTTTCCTCGTTGCCGTCCAGAATGTTGTAGATCGCGGCGTAGAACGGCGAGGTGCCAGGCTGCGCGCTGACCAACAGCTCCGGGATCGCCGCGAAACTCGCCGCATCGGTGAACCGCGCCTCATCGCCGCGCACGATCATCAGCATCTCCGACCGCATGTAGGGGTCCGAGAAATCGACCTTCTCCTTGCGGTCGTCCTTAATCGTGATCCCCGTCATACCAAGGTCGAACTGGCCTTCCGACACCGCCGGGATCATCGCGTCCCAGCTGATGTTTTCATACTTCACCGTCGCGTTCAGCCGCTTGGCGATTTCCGCCATCGCGTCGTATTCCCAGCCGATCGCCGTGCCGTCCTTGTCCAGAAACTGCAGCGGCGGATAGGCGTTCTCCGTCACCACGACAATCTCGCGGCCCGCAAGATCAGGCACGTCTTGCGCCAAGGCAGGCGCTGCAAAAAGGCCAAGCCCCACAAGGGCGGCGGCGGTCAATTTCATCGGTCAGGCTCCCCGTTTGTTCATTCCGCACGACTATGCCATGCGCCTTCGCCGATGCAAGGGCGCGATCCACCGCATCCCGCCCTCAGCGCACAAACGCCCCCTTCCCCACCCGCCGTGCCAAATTGCGCGCCACGCAACGCTCCTTCCTCTTTGCAGAAATATCCCACGGGGAGCGCGAGGGGTGTGAACCCCCTCGCTGTTCGGGGCGGAGCGCGAGGGGTGTGAACCCCCTCGCTGTTCAGGGCGGCGTCACGCGCCCCCCTTCCCATCGCGCGCCATCCGGGTCACCCTTCCCGAAACGACAGGAGGCCCCGATGGATTCCACCACCCTCACCGCCACCGCTCTCGCGCAGCGTATCCGCACCCGCCAGATCTCGGCGGAGGAGGCGACCCGCGCCACCCTCGCCCGGATCGACCGTCTGAACCCCGCCCTGAACGCCATCGTGCAGCGGATGGACGATCAGGCCCTCACCGCTGCCCGCAGCATCGACGCGGCCCTCGCGCGCGGCGAAGACCCCGGCCCCCTCGCGGGCGTCCCGGTCACGGTCAAGGTCAACATCGACCAGCAGGGGCAGGCCACCACCAACGGCCTGCGCATCCAGTCCAGCCTCATCGCCGCCGAAGACAGCCCGCCGGTCGCCAACCTCCGCCGCGCGGGGGCAATCATCGTCGGGCGCACCAACACACCGGCCTTTTCGCTCCGCTGGTTCACCCGCAACGCGCTCCACGGTGCCACGCAAAACCCCGGCTTTCCCGGCCTCACCCCCGGCGGCTCGTCGGGCGGGGCCGCCTCCGCCACCGCTGCCGGCCTTGGTGCCATCGGCCACGGCACCGACATCGCCGGATCGATCCGCTACCCGGCCTACGCCTGCGGCATCCACGGCATCCGCCCCGGCTTGGGTCGCGTCCCGGCGTTCAACGCCACCGCAGGCGACCGGCTGATCGGCGGGCAACTCATGGCCACCTCTGGCCCCCTCGCCCGCTCCGCCGCCGACCTGCGGCTTGGGCTGGCTGCCCTTTCGCAGCCCGATCCGCGCGATCCGTGGTGGACGCCCGCCACCGCCGCCCCCTACCCCAAACGCGCCGCGCTCGCCCTCACCCCCGACGGCCTCGACACCGACCCCGCACTCCGCGACGCCCTCACCGCCACCGCCAGAACCCTCGAAGCCCACGGCTGGGACATCGGCGAACCCGCCCTACCGCCGTTCCGCGAAGCGATGGAACTGCAACTCACCCTCTGGCTGGCCGAATTCTCCCTCGGCGGCGCCGACGCGGTCGCCCGCGAAGCCGACCCCGACGCCAGCTTCGTCCACCGTGAACTGTCGAACTTCGCCCCACCCCCAACGCTCAACGGCTTCATGCGCGCGCTCCAGTCCCGCGCCCGCCTCGCCCGGCTCTGGCGCCTGTTCTTCGCCGACTGGCCGGTCCTTCTCACCCCCGTCTCCGGCCGCCTGCCCTTCCCCGATCATTACGACACCTCGTCACCCGAAGCCTTCGCCGAAGTGATCGAGGCGCAGATGCCCCAGATCGTCCCACCCTTCATGGGCCTCCCCGGCCTCACCATCACCACGGGCCGCACCGCGACGCATCCCTTGGGCATCCAGATCCTCGCCGACCGGGGCCGCGAAGACCTGCTTCTTGACATGGCCGACCTTCTCGCCCCCGAGATTCCACCCGTCACCCCGGTCTTGCCAGCATCGGCCCGCTGACCGATCGCCGCCCAAATCGGATTGGCTATCGGCATGACAGCACCGCCTCACGATCCCGAAGATGTCCTGCAAGTCTGGCTCCCCGGCACCGGGTTCTGGACAGATCAGTCCGACGTCAACCGCAGGATCCACGGCCGGATGCAGGGCGGCATGGACGGTGAAATCTGCGCCCATTTCGCCGATCTGACCCGCGTGGCAGGCTCGCCCTGCTGGTCGCGCCAGACCAGCTTCCCCGCTCGCTCTGGCGCACCACGCCCGACGCCTTTGCCAAAGACATCAAGGCCAATCGCCTCACACTCGACGCTCTGCCGAACGGACATGCCACGCCGTTCGCCCGTGGGAACAGCTCTTTTGCACCGTCGCCCTTGGCCCTTGCGAAGGCCCCGACCATCTCACCCGGCACACCCTGTTGGACCGCCTGTCCGAACACCTGATCGCCGATCTTCCGGCGGCCCTGTCCACGACCGCCGACCGCATCCGCGCGCAAAACGCCACGATCCGCGCGGTGATCAAGCGCTTTGGCCACCACCCGCACCGCAACCCGATCCTCAACCGCCTCTCAACTCCGGCGGCAGAGGCCCACATCGCCAAAGACCCGCGCCCTGCCTGATCGTCAATCCCTGACAAATCCTTAACGCGCGCCATCAACCCCTTGATTTCGCTGAACCCTCAAAATGTCCCACCGTGGGACACTAGCCCCGCGCCGTTCCGCACACCGGGCAATCCACCCGCCGCTTGACCCCGATCACCCGGCTCTCGCCATACAAGGCATCATGGATCATCAGCCGCCCCCGCAAGGGCTCGCCAGCCCCGGTGATCACCTTCACCGCCTCCATCGCCATCAACGCCCCGATCACCCCCGGCAACGGCGCCGCCACCCCGGCCTCGGCGCAGGTAGGCACCAGCCCCGCCGCCGGCCGCTCCGGAAAAATGCAGGCGTAACACGGCCCACCCCGCGCCGGGTCCAGGACCGCCACCTGCCCCTCCCACTGCGTGATCGCCCCCCAGACCAACGGCTTGCCCGCCGCCACGCACACCCGATTCACCAGCTCCCGCGCCGCGAAACTGTCGGTCCCGTCCACCACCAGATCATACTCGCCAACCAGCGCCGCCGCCGACCCCGCGTCCAGCCGCCGGTTATACGGCCGCACCTCGATGAACGGGTTCAGCGCCCGCATCGCGACCTCGGCCGAAAACACCTTCGGCATCCCGATCCGCTGGTCGGCATGGATCACCTGCCGCTGGAGGTTCGAGTTTTCCACCACATCATCATCGACAACCCCGATCACCCCCACCCCGCTCGCCGCCAGATACAGCAGCACCGGCGACCCAAGGCCCCCCGCGCCCACCACCAGCACACGCGCGCGCTTCAGCGCCCCCTGCCCCGGCCCCCCGATCTCGCGCAGCATGATGTGGCGGGCATAGCGGTCCAGTTCCGCCGGGCGAAACCGCCCCTCCGGCACCGCCGCCACTTCCGGCACCACCTTGCGCGCCCGAAGCCCCGACAACAGCGCCCGATACGCCAGCGCCAGCGCCGCCAACAGGCCGAACACCAGCCACCCCTCGAACTCCCCGCCGATCACCCGGCGCACCGGGTTATCCCCGGCAACGGGCAGGTGGCTGACCATGATCACCACCCACCACAGCGCCAGCACAGGCCACAGCACGCCCTGCCGCCAGCCGAACCACCGCGACGCGCCCCAGATCGCAAGGAACCCCAAAAGCCCGATCAAGACCGCCCCGTCGAGCCAAATCCCCCGGCCCCCCGCGCGGTATCGCCCAAGACCTCCACCACCTCGAACGCCACTTGCACCACCGGCGCCACGATCATCTGCGCGATCCGGTCGCCATGGCGCACGGTGTAAGGCTCCGCCCCAAGGTTGACCAACGCCACCCCCAAAGCCCCGCGATAGTCGCTGTCGATCGTGCCCGGAGTGTTCGGCAGCGTGATCCCGTGCTTCAACGCCAACCCCGACCGTGGCCGGATCTGCATCTCGAAGCCCAAAGGTATCTCCACCCGCAAGCCCGTCGCCACGATCCGCCGCTCCATCGGCGCCAGCGTCACACCCGCCCCACGCTCCTCTGGCCTCAGGTTCGCACGAATGTCCGCCCCCGCCGCGCCAGCGGTTTCATACGACGGCAACGGCAACTCCCGGTCCGCCCATTCCTCCCACAGCACCCGCAACACCGGCCTCATGCCAAAGCCTCGGCAATCCGCGCCGCCAGCCGCCGCGCCACCTCGGCCTTGCCCATCCGGGGCCAGGCCTCGGCCCCGGCGTCCGAAATCAGCACCACCGCGTTCTCGGCCCCGCCCATGATCCCGGTTTCGGGCGACACATCGTTGGCCACGATCCAGTCGCAGCCCTTGCGCAACCGCTTGTCGGTGGCATGGGCCACCACATCGGTGGTCTCGGCGGCAAATCCGACCACCAGCCGGGGCCGCGTCGACCCCTTCGACACAGCCGCCAGAATGTCCGGATTCTCGGCAAACTCCAGCGCCGGGGCCTTCCCAGATCCATCCTTCTTCAACTTCTGCCCCGCTGCATTGGCCACCCGCCAATCCGCCACCGCCGCCGCCATCACCGCCGCATCCGCCGGCAGCGCGGCCTCGACCGCCGCCGCCATCTCCCGCGCCGTCTCCACCGCCACCACCGTCACGCCCGCAGGCGCCGGCACCACCGCCGGCCCCGTCACGAACGTCACCTTTGCCCCCAGATCGCGCAGCGCCGCCGCCAGCGCCGCGCCCTGCGCCCCCGAAGACCGGTTTGCGATATACCGCACCGGATCAATCGGCTCGTGCGTCGGGCCCGAGGTCACGATCACATGCCGCCCCGCCAGCGGCCCACCGCCCAGCGCCGCCGCGACCGCCGCCACGATCTCCGCCGGTTCCGCCATCCGCCCCGGCCCGTATTCGCCACACGCCATCTCGCCCTCGTTCGGGCCGACCACCAGCACGCCGTCCTCTCGCAAAACTTCCAGATTGCGCCGCGTTGCCGGATGCTCCCACATCCGCACATTCATCGCCGGGGCCGCCAGCACCCGCTTGTCCGTCGCCAGAAGCAGGGTCGAGGCAAGGTCATCCGCACGCCCCCCCGCCATCTTCGCCATCAGATCCGCCGTCGCAGGCGCCACCACCAGCAAATCCGCCGCACGGCTCAACTGGATATGCCCCATCTCGGCTTCGTCGGTCAGATCGAAAAGATCGGTGTAAACCTTGGCCCCCGCCAGCGCGCTGACCGACAAGGGCGTGACAAATTCGGCCCCCGCCCGCGTCAGCACCGGCGTCACCGATGCTCCGGCCTTTTGCAACAGGCGGATCAGCTCAAGCGACTTGTAGGCTGCAATCCCGCCGCCAATGATCAACAGAACCCGGTTTCCGGCCAGCATGCGCAACCCCTTTGCCTCGCGGAACGTTAGGCCGCGTCACGCGCAAACTCAACCGCCCGCAGGACACCAAGCGCCCCGCCCTTCCTCTTTGCCGAAATATCCCCGCCGGAGGCACGCCGCGACAAGCGGGCTCTGCCCGCGCTGGCGCTTAAGGGCGTGCGGCGGAACGCCGCTCCGCCTCATAAGATCCGCAGACTGCGCTCAGGCCAGAAAGTGATGCACTTCGCGCGATTGGTTCTCCAGGCTGCGGCGCATCTTGGCAAAGGCCGCCGCTTCAAGCTGGCGCACCCGCTCCTTCGACAGCCCCAGTTCCTCGCCAAGGCTTTCCAAAGTTCGCGGCTCCTCGCGCAGCTTGCGCTCGGTCACGATGAACCGCTCGCGCGCGTTCAGCGCCTGCATCGCCCGGATCAGCCAGGTCCGCAGGTGCGCGGCATCATGCGCGCCCTCTACGGCTTCCGCCGCCTGCACGCCGTCATCTTCCAACGCGTCGATCCACTCGCGGCCGTCGTCATCCGAAGATTGCGTGGCGTTCAGCGAAAAGTCCGATCCCGACAACCGGCCCTCCATCATCTCGACATCCGCGATGGAAACGCCCACCTCCGCCGCCACCATCTGGCGCAACTGGTGCCCGTCCAGGCTCTCACCACGCTGGCTCGCCTCGCGCTCGAGCTTGGCCTGCACCCGGCGCAGGTTGAAAAACAGCGCCTTCTGACTGGAGGTGGACCCCGTACGCACCATCGACCAGTTGCGCATCACGTAGTCCTGAATGGATGCCTTGATCCACCACACCGCATAGGTCGAAAACCGCACGCCACGATCCGGGTCGAACTTGTCGGCGGCCTTCATCAGCCCCAATGACGCTTCCTGAATAAGGTCGTTCATCGGCGCGCCATAGCGGCGGAACTTCGACGCCATCGAAATCGCCAACCGCATGTAAGCGGTGATCAACCGATGCAGCGCCTGTTCGTCGCGCTGGTCGCGCCAGGCAAAGGCCAGCCGCAATTCAGTTTCCGCATCCAGCAACTCGGCCTTCATCGCTTGGCGCGACATCGATTGGTCAGTATACCCGTCAAGTGCCATGACTACCTCCAAATCCGAATTCCGCGGCGGTTCCGCCTCTTTGCAAATCTTACGGAGCATCCGCGTGACCGGATCACTTTCCCCCTCGCCTTTTTCGCTTCCCGCCCTAAGCCTCGTCATCGGTGGCGCGCGGTCCGGCAAATCCGCCTACGCCGAACGCCTTCTCACCCTTGCGGCCCGCCCCCGCCGCTACATCGCCACGGCCGAAGCCTGGGATGACGAGATGCGCGACCGCATCAGGCGCCACCGCCTCGACCGCGGCCCCGCCTGGACCACGGTGGAGGCCCCGCTCGACCTTGCCACAGCCCTCGCCGCCAGCCCCGCCACCGACGCCGTCCTCGTCGATTGCGCCACACTCTGGCTGACCAACCATCTCCTCGCCGACCACGACCTCGACGCCACCACGTCAGCCCTTCTGGCAGCCCTCGCCGCCTGTCCCGCACCCGTCATCATCGTCACCAACGAAACCGGCTGGGGTATTGTTCCCGACAACGCCCTCGCCCGCCGGTTCCGCGATGCGCAAGGCCGCCTGAACCAGCGCCTCGCGGCCCAGGCCACCCTCGTCGTCACCGTGATCGCGGGCCTCCCCCTCGCGCTCAAAGGCACCCTGCCGTGACCCGCTTCTGGTGGGTCCGCCACGGCCCGACGCACGAAACCGCCTTCACCGGCTGGCGCGATGTTCCGGCCGACCTCTCCGACACCGCCCGCCTCGACCGTCTGAACGCAGCCCTCCCCCACGCCCCCGTCATCGCCTCCGACCTCATCCGCGCCAGCGCCACCGCCGACGCCCTCACCGCCCGCCGTCCCCGCCTCCCCGACACCCCCGCCCTGCGCGAACTGCACTTCGGCGACTGGGACGGCAAGCGCTGGTCCGAGGTCGCGGCATCCCACCCCGACCTCTCCCGCCTCTACTGGGAGGCCCCCGGAGACCATGCCCCCCCGAACGGCGAAAGCTGGAACCAGGCCTCCACCCGCATCTGCGGCGAAGTCGACAGCCTCCTCGCCACCCACCAAGGCGGCGACCTCATCCTCGTCGCGCATTTCGGCGCGATCCTCACCCAACTGGCCCGCGCCCGCGGCTTCGACGTCGCCCGCGCCTTCCAGCACAAGATCGACACCCTTTCCCTCACCCGCCTCACCCACGACGGCGCCGGCTGGACGGCGGACCTCATCAATCACGCCCCGTGATGGCACAGCGCACAATTCGTCGCTTTGCGGCCCCGCCCGCACCGCCTAAGACGGGTCATCGAAAGGACACCCCATGACCCATGACCTCGTGATCGGCGACCGCGCCTATTCCAGCTGGTCGCTGCGCGGCTGGCTCCTGTTCGACGCCTTCGGCATCCCCGTCCGCACCCTCTCCGCCCGGCTCTACACCGACGAACTTGCCGCCACGCTCCGCGATTTCTTCCCGGCCAAAACCGCCCCCACCCTGCGCACCCCCGACGGCACCGTCATCCCCGAAACCATCGCGATCGCCGAAGAGCTTGCCACCCGCCACCCCGATGCCGGCCTCTGGCCAACCACACCCCACGCCCGTGCCACCGCCCGCGTCCTCGCCGCCGAAATGCACGCAGGCTTCACTGCCCTGCGCGCGCACTGCCCGATGAACCTGCGCGCCAGCTACACCGACTGCCAGCCGACAGACGCCGTGCTGGACGACCTCGCCCGCCTCGAAACCCTCTGGTCATGGGCGCGCGACACCACACACTCCACCACCCCCTGGCTCTGCGGCGCCTACTCCGCCGCCGACGCCTTCTACGCCCCTGTCGCCACCCGCATCGCCACCTACAACCTGCCCGTGGGTGCCGAAGCTGCGTCCTACGTCAACGCCCACCTCGCCCATCCAAGCGTCCGCCGCTGGCGCGCGATGGGCATGGTCGATGGCGCCGATCAGGACTTCTACCGCCGCGACTATCCGCGCCGCGACTGGCCCGGTCCGGTCCGCCTGCCCGCCCGCACCGTCGAGGGGACCAACGCCGAAAACACCGCCTGCCCCTACTCCGGCAAGCCCGTCACCCATGTCCTCGACCTTTACGATCGCCGCTTCGGCTTCTGCAACGCCTTCTGCCGCGACAAGACGGTGGCCGATGCCGAAGCCTGGCCGAAGTTCATGGCTCTTTACCACTCGTAAACCATTTCCGCGCTACCCCGTTAACCAAGATGAACGGGGGTGCAATGATGCATGGGTCAACAGGCGAGCGCGGGACACAGCCAACGGGCGCGTCCGGCAATGCGCTCTTCGCCAAACCCGTTCCGCTTTGCAAAAATATCCCCGCCGGAGGCACCCCGAGCCGGTTGCGCGCCTCTGGCGCGCAGAGGCGAGACAAAAACCTTGCGCGGCACGCGCTCCGCTCGATGGCCCCCACCCGATGACCGCCCGCGCCTACACCGTCGCCTTCGAAGGCGTCGAGGCCCGCATCGTCGAGGTGCAATGCGCGGTCTCGGCAGGCGTTCCCGCCTTCAACCTCGTCGGCCTGCCCGACAAGGCGGTGTCGGAGGCCCGCGAACGCGTCCGCGCCGCCCTCCAGTCGATGTCGATCGCGCTGCCGTCAAAGCGCATCACCATCAACCTCTCCCCCGCCGATCTGCCCAAGGAAGGCTCGCATTTCGATCTGCCCATCGCCATCGCCCTGCTCGCGGCGCTCGACATCATCCCGCGGGATGAAATCGAAGGCGTCGTCGCCTTGGGCGAATTGTCCCTTGACGGGCGCCTGATGCCGGTGATCGGCGCGCTGCCCGCCGCAATGGCCGCGGCGCTGGAAGACCGCGCGCTCCTCTGCCCCAAGGCCTGCGGCGCCGAAGCGGCCTGGGTCGGCGCGACCGAGGTGCTCGCCGCCGCCTCGCTGGACGAGGTGGTGCGCCACTACACCGGCCAATCCCCCCTCACCCCGGCCGAGGCGGGCGAGGTGCAGCCCCCCGCGTTCACCCGCGACATAGCCGAGGTCAAGGGTCAGGAACGCGCCAAGCGGGCGCTGGAAATCGCCGCCGCCGGCCGCCACCACACGCTGATGGTCGGCACCCCCGGCTCCGGCAAATCCATGCTCGCCGCGCGCCTGCCCGGCATCCTGCCGCCCCTGTCCGCGCCCGAGGCGCTGGAAACCTCGATGATCCACTCGCTCGCGGGGCTTCTGACCGAAGGCGGCATCTCGCGCCAGCGCCCGTTCCGCGAACCGCATCACACCGCCTCGATGGCTGCCATCGTCGGCGGCGGCAAAGGTGCCAAACCGGGCGAGATCAGCCTTGCGCACAACGGCGTCCTCTTTCTCGACGAATTCCCGGAATTTCCCCGCGCGGTGCTGGAAACCCTGCGCCAACCGATCGAGACCGGCTCAGTGATGGTCGCCCGCGCGAACGCCCACATCCGCTACCCCTGTCGGTTTCTCCTGATCGCCGCCGCCAACCCCTGCAAATGCGGCTACCTGACCGACCCCGCCCGCGCCTGCGCCAAGGTGCCGCTCTGCGGCGACGATTACCTCGGTCGCATCTCCGGCCCCTTGATGGACCGCTTCGATCTGCGGGTCGAAGTGCCGCCCGTCGGCTACACTGACCTCGACCTGCCCGCCTCGGGCGAGGCTTCCGCCACCGTCGCCGCCCGCGTCGCCACGGCGCGCGACGTGCAGACCCGCCGCTTCAAGGATCACCCCGACGCGCGCGTGAACGCCGATCTTGAAGGCGCGCTTCTGGACGAGGTCGCCACCCCCGACAGCGACGGCAAGGCACTGATCTCCCGTGTCGCCGAGCGCTTCGGCCTCTCGGCGCGCGGCTATCACCGCGTGCTGCGCGTGGCCCGCACCATCGCCGATCTCGACGGCTCGGCAGAGGTCCGCAAACCCCACATCGCCGAAGCCGTCAGCTTCCGCCTCGCCGTCGGTGCCAAGGGCTGACGGTTGCACCCGTTAAAGAACCCCTAACGGCCCCGATATCCACTTGTTATCGTTGGGTTCTTCAAATGTCCCACCGTGGGACATCACCCCCGCCGCTTTGCCTCGATCACCTCCCAGATCCGCGCCGCCGCATTGGTCCCATCGAACCGCTCCAGCTCTTGAAGTCCGGTAGGCGAGGTCACGTTGATCTCTGTCAGCCAGTCCCCGATCACGTCGATGCCCACGAACACCTGCCCCTTCTCCCGCAAGACCGGCCCGATCACCCGGCAGATCTCCAGATCCCGTTCGGTCAGTCCCACCTTCTCCGGCCGCCCCCCCGCGTGCATGTTCGACCGCGTCTCGCCCGCCTGCGGCACACGGTTGATCGCCCCCACCGCCTCGCCGTCGACAAGGATCACCCGCTTGTCCCCTTTCGACACGTCGGGCAGGAACTTCTGCACGATCAACGGCTCCCTATTGATCCCCATGAACAACTCATGCAGGCTCGACAGGTTGCGGTCGTTCGGGTCCAGCCGAAACACCCCCGCGCCGCCATTGCCGTACAACGGCTTCAGGATGATATCCCCATGCCGCGCCTTGAACGCGCGAATCGTCGCAAGATCGCGCGCGATTGCGGTCGGCGGCGTCAGCTCAGGAAAGCGCAGCACCAGCAACTTCTCCGGGCTGTTGCGCACCCAGAACGGATCGTTCACCACCAGCGTCCTGGGATGGATCATCTCCAGCAGATGCGTCGTGGTGATGTAGCCCATGTCGAACGGGGGGTCCTGCCGCAGCCAGACCACATCGTAGTCGCCCAGATCAACCTCGGTCTCGCCCCCATAACTGACATGATTGCCCACCTCACGGCGCAGCTCGATCGGCCACCCCCGCGCCAAGACACGGCCTTCGACAAAGGCCAGCCGGTCAGGCGTGTAGAAAAACAGCGTATGCCCGCGTGCCTGCGCTTCAAGCGCAATACGGAACGTTAAATCCGCATTGATGTTGACCGACCCGATCGGGTCCATTTGCAAGGCAACTTTAAGCGACATCATACTCTCCGGCTGGGTCCGCAACGAGTGATGACCCAAGGCAGGGAAAGATGCAATTCAGCCCGCGAAGGCGTTTTCCAGAATCTCGATCCGCCCCTGCCCGTCGACCAGCACCAGATCGATCCGCACATCGGTCAAAAGCCCGTTCGGTTCCCCCGCCACAAATTCCTCGACCGCACCAAAGATGCGGGCGATCTGCGCCTGCGAGACATGGCTGGCTGCCAGATCATGGGTCCGGCTTTGTTTCACTTCGATGAACACGACCGTGTCGCCTTGCCGCCCGACAAGATCAATCTCGGCGCGCGCGCCGCGCCAGTTTCGCGCGCAGATCGTCACGCCGCGCGCTTCATAAAGCCGCGCCACCGACGCCTCCGCCGCATGGCCTGCAAGGTTGTTGCCACGGCCACGCGCGGCACGGCTGCGCACCACGGGAGAAGCGACGACGTCGAATGGCATCAGTCCCCTCCCCTGCTGCGTTCAAGCGCGATTCGGTATGCCATTTTGCGCGGTATTCCCAGAGTTTGCGACACAACACTTGCTGCATCCTTAACGCTCATCGTCTGCAGGGCTGTGTCCAGTGCCGCTTCGATGCGTTCCGCGCTGGCTTCTTCCGGCTCGGCCCGGTCGACCAGAACCACGATCTCGCCCTTTACCGCCCGGTCCGAGAAATCGCCGGCAAGTTCAGCCAACGTGCCGCGCGCCACCTCTTCGAAGCGTTTGGTCAGTTCGCGGCACACCACCGCGTGCCGTGCGCCGCCGCAGACAGTCGCCAGATCGGCCAGCAGCGCGCCCACCCGCTTTGGGCTTTCGTAAAGGATCAGCGTCGCCTGGACCGCCGCGAACTCTTCCAGAAAGCGCAGTCGGGCTGACCCGGTGGTCGGCGCAAACCCAGCGAACAGAAACCGGTCGGACGGCAGGCCCGACACGGTCAGGCCGCAGATTGCGGCGCAGGGGCCGGGAGCGGCAAAGATCGGCAAGCCTTCGGCCACAACCGAGCGCGCCAGCACGAAGCCGGGGTCCGAAATCAGCGGTGTCCCCGCCTCGGATGCATAGGCCGCCGACTTCCCCTCGCGCAGCGCTGCGATCAGCCGCGCCGCCACCGCCGCGCCGCTATGTTCATGGTATGACATCACATGCCGCGACCCCAGCGGGATGCCGTGGATTTCCATCAGGTGCTTCAGCGTGCGGGTATCTTCGGCCAACAGAAGATCGGCCCCCGCCAGCACATCCAGTGCGCGCAACGTGATGTCGCGCGCTGCCCCGATGGGCGTCGACACGAAATGCAGCCCCGGCGGTATGGCGCGCACGCCGGGTTGGTCGGCTGCGGATGCGGTCCAGTTCGGTTGCCTCACAAGTTTACTTCCCTTTCGCAACCAATTAGTTTGGCCCGCAGTTGTTGCACCGTCGCCCAGAGTGAGGAACCACCATGTTGTCCGCAATTCCCCGGGCCCGCAAGTCGTTGGGTCATTTCGTCCTCGTTCTGTTCGCTGTCGTTCTCAGCGCCTGCGTGCCTGCCGGAGGTCCGTCGACCGCGCCAGGCACTGCGACCGGCTCGGTGCAGGTGGCGCTCCTCATTCCTTCCGGCTCGGGATCGGGGACGGACGAGCTCTTTGGCCAGAACCTTGAAAATGCGGCCCGGTTGGCGATGGCCGACCTTTCGGGCGCAACCGTCGACCTGCGGGTCTACAAGACCGGCGGCAGCCCGGCGCAAGCGCGCGCGATGGCGCGGCAGGCGGTTGACGAGGGCGCCAAGATCATCCTCGGGCCATTCTACTCCGAAGAGGCGAACGCAGCCGGGGCCGCGGTTGCCGCAGATGGGGTCAACGTCCTTGCCTTTTCGAACAACGCAGACATCGCGGGCGGCAACGTCTTCGTGCTTGGTCAGACCTTCGACAACACCGCCCGTCGCCTGGCGAATTTCGCCGTGCGCAATGGCAAAAGCCGCATCCTGATCGTGCATGACCAGAACGTGGCCGGCACTGCCGGCCGCGCCGCGATCGAGCGGGGCGTGGCTGCGGCAGGCGGGTCGGTTGTCGGCACCAGTTCGTACGAATTCTCGCAAAACGGTATCGTTCAGGCTGCGACCGGCATTGCGCAGACGGCGCGCAGTTCCGGCGCCTCGGCCATATTTCTTACCGCCACCACCGACGGGGCGCTGCCGCTGGTCAGCCAGATGCTGGTGGAAAATGGCGTCGACCGCTCTGCCACCCAGTTCATCGGCCTGACCCGCTGGGACATTCCCGCCGCCACGCTGGCGCTTCCGGGTGTGCAAGGCGGCTGGTTCGCAATGCCCGACCCCGGTCTGTCGAACCAGTTCCAGGCACGTTATGCGGCGGCCTATGGCGCAGCGCCGCATCCGGTCGCGGGGCTGGCCTATGACGGCATCGCCGCGATCGGCGCGCTGGTGCGGCAAGGCAAGGCCGACGCCCTTACCGCCAGTGCCCTGACGCAAGGTGCAGGCTTCGTCGGCGTGTCGGGCATCTTCCGCTTTCTGCCGAACGGCACCAACGAACGCGGGCTGGCCGTGGCCCAGATCCGCAACAACCAGGTCGTGGTGATTGATCCCAGCCCCCGCAGCTTCGCCGGTGCCGGGTTCTGAGGGCGCGCGGCTCGACGCCCGCCCGACCTCACCCCCGGCTGCAATCCCGTACTCCGCCGCACGGTTTGACGTGGTGCCGCTTGTCGATGCAGGCAGCCTGAGTGCGGCAATCGCCGCAGAAATGGGCACCGCAGAACTGGGCGCGCAGGACCCGCGCGCTGCCCGAACGGTCGCGGTCCGGCACCTTGCCGCTGCCAAGATTTCCGCCAACGACCATCTGGAAGCGGTGTTCAAGGCGCATCCCATCGACGCGCGCGCCCTCATCACCGCGCAGGCGGCCCTGACCGATGTTCTGGTGCGCGCGGCCCTGAACGTGGCCTGCCTGCTGCACCCCACCCCCAACCCGACCGAGGCCGAGCGGATCGCCGTCCTTGGCGTCGGCGGCTACGGCCGGGCGGAAATGGCACCGCATTCCGACGTCGACCTTCTGTTCCTGACGCCTTGGAAAATCACGCCCTGGGCCGAAAGCGTGATCGAAAGCATGCTTTACATCCTGTGGGATCTGAAACTGAAGGTCGGCCATTCCAGCCGCACGGTGAAAGATTGCCTGCGCCTTGGCCGCGACGACATCACCATCCGCACCGCGCTTCTCGAACACCGCTTCATCGGCGGCTTTGAACCCCTCGCGGTCGAACTCGGCGACCGGCTCTGGTCAGATCTCTTCCGCAACACCGGCCCCGAATTCATCGAGGCAAAGCTTGCCGAACGCGCCGAACGGCACAAACGGCAAGGCGGGCAGCGCTATGTGCTGGAGCCTAACGTGAAAGAGGGCAAGGGCGGCCTGCGCGATCTGCAGACCCTCTACTGGATCGGCAAATACCTGCACCGCGTCCCGTCCTCGGATGGTCTTGTCGGCGCGGGCCTGCTCAGCCGCGACGAATACGAAATCTTCAACCGGGCCGAAAATTTCCTTTGGGCCGCGCGGTGCCATCTGCACTACATCACCGGGCGCGCCACGGATGTGCTGACCTTCGATCTGCAGGTCGAGGTGGCAGCGCGGATGGGTTACCGTGATTCAGCCGGGCGCCGCGCGGTTGAACATTTCATGCAGGACTACTTCCGCCTTGCCACGCGCGTGGGTGAATTGACCCGCATCTTCCTGACCGAGCTTGAAGCCCGCCACGCCAAGCGCGAAGCCTCGCTGTTCGGCATGTTCAAGCGCACCAAGAAGGTCCGCCCCGGCTACAAGCTGGTGCAGGGCCGCATCGACGTGATCGACCAGCGGGCATTCCTTGCCGACAAGCTGAACATCCTGCGCGTGTTCGAAGAAGCGCTGCGCACCGGCTATCTCCTCCACCCCAACATCATGCGGCTCTTGGCGGCCAACCTCGATCTCATCGACGACGACATGCGCGAAGACCCCGAGGCGCGGCGCATCTTCCTTGACCTACTGCTCAAGCACGGCAACCCCGAACGCTCGCTTCGCCGGATGAACGAGCTTGGTGTCCTCGGCACCTTCATCCCGGAATTCGAAGCCATCGTCGCGATGATGCAGTTCAACCTTTACCACCACTACACGGTCGACGAACACATCATCCAGACGATCAGTTGCCTCGCCCAGATCGAACGCGGCGAGCTGGTCGAAGAACTGCCCGTCGCCTCGGGCATCCTGAAGGACGGCGTCAACCGTCGGGTGCTTTACGTGGCACTTCTTCTGCATGACATCGGCAAGGGCCGCCCCGAAGACCACTCCATCATCGGGGCGCAGATCGCCCGGCGCATCTGCCCGCGTCTGGGCCTTGATCCCGACGAATGCGAAACCGTCGAATGGCTGGTGCGCTATCACCTTCTGATGTCGGACATGGCGCAAAAGCGTGACATCGGCGATCCGCGCACGGTGCGCGATTTCGCCAAGGCGGTGAAAACCCGCAAGCGTCTGGATCTGCTGACCGTGCTGACCGTCTGCGACATTCGCGGCGTTGGTCCCGGCACATGGAACAACTGGAAGGCCATGCTGCTGCGGCAGCTTTACAAGCAAACCTCCGACGCGCTGGAAGGCGGCCTTGAAACCGTCAACCGCGAAAACCGCAAGGACGAGGCCAAGCTTGCCCTGCGCGCCCGCCTTGCCGCCTGGGAACCCGCCGCGCTCGACCATGAAACCGGCCGCCACTACGCGCCTTACTGGCAGGGTCTTTCGACCGACACCCACGAGGTTTTCGCCACCCTTCTGCGCGGCATCGGCGACGACGAGATCCGCATCGACCTGCATCCCGACCCCGACCGTGACGCTACCCGCGCCTGCTTTGCGCTGGCCGACCATCCCGGCATCTTCAGCCGTCTGGCGGGCGCCTTGGCGCTGGTTGGTGCCAACGTGGTCGACGCGCGCACCTACACCTCGAAAGACGGCTACGCGACCGCGGTCTTTTGGGTGCAGGACATCGAAGGCAGACCGTACGAGGTCGCCCGCCTGCCCCGCCTGCGCGGCATGATCGACAAGACCCTGAAGGGCGAGGTCGTCGCCCGCGAAGCGCTGAAAGACCGCGACAAGGTCAAGAAGCGCGATCGCGAGTTCCGGTTTCCGACCCACATCATCTTCGACAACGAAGGCTCCGACATCTACACCATCATCGAGGTCGATACCCGCGACCGTCCCGGCCTGTTGTTCGACCTGACGCGCACGCTGGCCAACAACAACATCTACATCGCCTCTGCCGTGATCGCGACCTACGGCGCGCAGGTGGTCGATACCTTTTATGTGAAGGACATGTTCGGGCTGAAACTGCACGCCAAGACAAAGCAGGAAGCATTGGACCGCAAGCTGCGCCAAGCCATCGCGGAAGGCGCCGAAAGGGCCAGTGCATGAGCAGTTCGCGCGGGATGATCCGCAGCATCGTGGCATTGGGCGGTTGGACGCTGGTGTCACGCGGCGCGGGCCTGGTGCGCGAATTGATGATGGCCGCCTATCTTGGTGCGGGTCCGGTGGCCGATGCGTTCAACGTGGCGTTCAGCCTGCCAAACATGTTCCGCCGCTTTTTCGCCGAAGGCGCGTTCAATCAGGCCTTCGTGCCGCTCTATTCCAAAAAGCTGGAGGCGGGCGAGGGTGCGGAAGACTTTGCGCAGAACGCCTTTTCCGGGCTGACTGCCTTCCTTCTCGTCTTCACCATCATCGGCACCATTGCGATGCCGATCCTTGTCTGGGCGATGGCCGCTGGTTTCGTCGGTGACGGGCGCTTTGACATGGCGGTGGATTTCGGGCGCATCACTTTCGTCTACATCGGCTTCATTTCGCTTTTCGCCCTCCTCTCCGGCATCCTGAACGCGCACGGCCATTTCGCCGAAGCCGGGGCCGTGCCGGTCCTGATGAACGTGGTGTTCATCCTCGCCATGCTGCTGGCCGCGAACCAAGGCTGGGACATGGGCCGCACCCTTGCCTGGACCACCCCGATCACCGGCGTGGCGCAACTGGGCTGGACGCTTTACGCCGCGCGGCGGATCGGTTTTGTCCCGCGCCTGCGCCTGCCGCGCCTGACGCCCGATTTCCGCCGCCTGATGGTCAACATGGGGCCGGCCCTGCTGGTCGGCGGCGTGGTGCAGATCAACCTTCTGGTGTCGCGGCAGGTCGCCTCCGGCACCGAAGGCGCGATCTCGTGGCTGGTCTACGCTGACCGGCTTTACCAACTGCCGCTCGGCGTGGTGGCCATCGCCGTCGGCACGGTCCTCCTCCCCGAACTCTCGCGCCGCCTGCAATCCGGCGATGCGGCAGGCGGGCGCGAGGCGTTCAACCGTGGCACCGAATTCGCCCTCCTGCTCACCCTGCCCGCCGCCGTCGCGTTGGTGATCATCGCGCTGCCAATCACCGAAGTCCTCTACCAGCGCGGCGCTTTCGGGGCCGACGATACCGCCGCCACCGCTCTGGCGCTCGCGATCTATGGCCTCGGCTTGCCGGCCTTTGTGCTGCAAAAGGCCTTCCAGCCGCTCTTTTACGCCCGCGAAGACACCCGCAGCCCGTTCCGCTACGCCGTCTGGTCGATGGTCCTGAACGCAGGCTTGGCCTTTGGCCTGATGCCGTGGATCGGCTTTTCCGCCGCCGCATGGGCCACCACGCTGTCGGCTTGGGTGATGGTCGGCCAGCTTTGGTGGGGCTCGCGGCGCTTGGGCGACGAGACGCGCTTTGACGCCCGCTTCATGTCCCGGTTCTGGCGCATCACCCTCGCCTCGGCCCTGATGGGTGGCGCGCTCTGGCTCGGTTGGGGGCTCTTGCAACCGATGCTCGACCTTGCCGCCTACCGCATCCTTGGCCTCGCACTCCTGATCGTCGGCGGCATCACCACCTACGCCCTCGCCGCCGTCGCGCTTGGTGCGGTGCGGCTGTCCGACCTGAAGGCGCTCCGCCGTCAGCGCTGACGGATCATCGCGACCACCCGGCCAAACCCGCCCGGACTGACGATGAACGACAGCAGGAACCCGGCCGCAAATCCCGCCAGATCGGCGACCCATTCCCACGACCCGCCGAACAGCACACCGAACAACAACTGCACACCCAGCAGCATCCCGATCAGCGAAAACGCCCGGTAACGGCTGGTCCCCGTCCCAGCCAGCCGCACCCACAGCAGAAAGGTGAAGGCCCCGATCAACCCGTAAACCGCCGGATAGGCCCCGATCAACTGCGCCCGCACCCCCGGCACAAAGTAGGTGTAGGCCACCGCCCCCGCCGCCGCGGCACCCAGCACCACGACCAAGACCGCCCACCAGCGAAAGATCTCGCCCACCATCTTGCCCAGCGCCAAAAGGATCACGATGGCGAAAAGCGCATGGGTGAAACTGACATGCACCAAAGGATAGCTGACCAGCCGCGCCAACCCGGCCAAAGACCACGCCCCCGTTTCCCCCATGTAGCGCAGCAGGTCGGGAAAGAACCCGAACCGCTCCACCGCCTGCAACCGCCAGCCCACCGCCATCGGGCCGCCAACGATGCCGCGGTCGGCAAGGCTCAACAAAAGCTCCATCGCGACAAGCGGAAGCACCAAGATCCAGACGATCACCGGCAACGGGTTAAAGGGCGGGGCGTTGTGATCTTGGTTCATCGGCTCTCCGGTGCGGGCAATTGACGGGTGTGGCCCCTTCGATTACGCGGGATGCACGACATTATCCAGATGGAGCCTTCCCAATGACAATGCCCGGCGCTTCGGCGGTCCAAACGCCGAAGACCTACCAGCCCCGCATCTTCTCCGGCATCCAGCCTTCCGGTGGCCTGACGCTTGGCAATTACCTCGGCGCGCTGAAACGCTTTGTCGAAAAGCAGGATGAAGGCATCGAGACGATCTACTGCATGGTCGACATGCACGCGATCACCGTCTGGCAAGACCCGGCGAAACTGCGCCAGCAAACCCGCGAAGGTGCCGCCGCCTTCATCGCCGCCGGTATCGACCCCGCGCGCTCCATCCTTTTCAACCAATCCCAGGTTTCCGCCCATGCCGAGCTTGGCTGGATCTTCTCCTGCATCGCCCGCATGGGCTGGATGAGCCGGATGACCCAGTGGAAGGACAAGACCGCCGGCAAGAACGCCGAGGCGGCCAGCCTCGGCCTGTTCGCCTACCCCGCGCTGATGGCCGCAGATATCCTTGCCTACAAGGCCACGATGGTGCCGGTGGGCGAAGACCAGAAGCAGCATCTGGAACTGACCCGCGACATCGCGATCAAGTTCAACAACGACTACGGCGTCGATTTCTTCCCGGTGGTCGAACCTTTGATCGAAGGTGCCGCAACCCGCGTGATGTCGCTGCGGGACGGCACCAAGAAGATGTCGAAATCTGATCCGTCCGATCAAAGCCGCATCAACCTGACCGATGACGCCGACACCATCGCCACCAAGATCCGCAAGTCGAAGACCGATCCCCTGCCGCTGCCGGATACCGCCGAAGGGCTGAAGGACCGGCCCGAGGCGCGCAATCTGGTGAACATCTACGCCGCCCTCGCCGGCCACACCGTCGATCAGGTCGTCGCCGATTTCGCCGGCGCGCAGTTCGGCACCTTCAAACCCGCCTTGGCCGACCTTGCGGTGGCCAAGCTGTCGCCCATCACCACCGAAATGAACCGCCTGATGCAAGACCCCGGCGAGATCGACCGCATCCTCGGCCACGGCGCCGACCGCGCTGCAGCCTTGGCCGACCCGATCCTCGAACAGGTCTACGACATCACGGGCATGATCCGCTCAAGGCGCAGATGAGCGGGGCATACCGCCTCATCCTCCTGTTCCTCCTGCTCGGTTCGGCGGGCCTTGGTTACCGGTCCGTCGAAGCCATCCTGCAAGACCCCACCCTCACCCCCATCGTCGACCGCACCGCCGATGAAATCGTCGCGCTGACCGACCAGATGATCGCCGCCGAGGCTACGCCCGACCGGCTGGACGACCTGCTTTCGCGCCGCCTTGCCGAACAGCCGCGCAACTGGATTGCCCTGCAAGCTCTGGCCGATCTTTACGCCGAACGCGGGCTTCCCCTGCCCGCCACCTACCAGACCGCGTGGGACGAAGATTCCGGCATCGTCGCGCAGACCGGCGCGTGCCTTTCGTGCGCGTGGGATATCGGCACCTGCTCGCTGTCAACCGCGCTTCTGTGCAAGGCCCCGATCCTGCTCACCCCCGTCGAAGACCTGCGCGGCATCACCAAGGCCGGCGTCGACTACGCCTCGGGAACCGAGATCGACCGCCTCGACCTTGGTCTCTCGGTCGTCGGCCTGTCGGCCACCGTGCTGATCGCTGCCTCCGGCGGCACCTCGGGCACCGTAAAGGCCGGAACCGCCCTCGTGCGGCTTGCCAAGGGGATGCGGCTTCTGACCCCGCGCCTCACCACCCGCATGACGGCCAGCCTGACCGATGGTGTCCGTTGGGCCGACATCCCCGCCGTGCGCAGCGTGTCGGACCTGCCCGCGCTGCTGCGCACCGATGCGCTGGCCCCGATCACCTCGACCTTTGCCGATCTTGGCCGGACGCAAGACGCGGTCGGCCCCGCGCAGACCCTGCATCTTCTGCCGTTGATCGACGACGCCGCCGACGCCCGCGCCGTCGCCCGCGTCTCCGAAGCGCTTGGCCCCCGCACCGTTTCGCGGGTCGAGGTGTTGGGCAAATCGCGGCTCTTCCGTGCCACCGTGCGCCTTTCGGATACGGCGATTGAACTGACCGCCGGCATCGTCGGTTTGCTTGCGGGCCTCGGCGCGGCAGCGGCGCATGTGATCCAGACGCTGATGTTCCGTCAGCTTCGGCGTTCGGCCCACCGTCGCCGATAACGGATCGTCCCGCGCCTGCGCCCGGCGTCACGCGCCCGCGTCATGCTTCTGAATCAAACGCCCGCTAGCCTTCCTTCATCGGGCAACGCGGCACTCCTGTCCCCGCCGCACAGCCTCGCCACGCCGCTTCCCCACGGCTGCAAGGTGGTTTGCCTGACATGCCCTCGTGCCCCGGCACGGGGGCTTTTTTTCCACGCCTGACGGCTCGCAACACAACCCTGGGGCGAACGCCTGACCGAACCTGCCCTGTATCACCCAAGTCCTTGACTCCTGTGAGTCATTTCCCC
>CAWGHN010000001.1:0-501167 GCA_963822435.1 uncultured Alphaproteobacteria bacterium | reverse complement strand
AGGGTCAGGACCCATTGATCATCCGCTCTTGGCGTGATTCAGCCTCCGCAAGGAGACTGACCGATGAGCAACCTTTTTTGGCTGACGGACGCGCAGATGGCGCGGCTGCAGCCCTTCTTTCCCAAGAGCCACGGCAAGCCGCGGGTCGACGACCGGCGGGTGTTGAGCGGCATAATCTTCATCAATCGCAATGGCTTGCGCTGGTGCGATGCGCCGAAGGAATATGGCCCGCCGAAGACCCTCTACAACCGTTGGAAGCGGTGGAGCGACAAGGGTGTCTTCGCCCGAATGATGGATGGCCTGACCGCCGAGGCAGCCGTTCCGAAGACGGTGATGATCGACGCGACCTACCTGAAGGCACACCGCACGGCGACCAGCCTGCGGTCGAAAAAGGGGGGCCCGGCGACCAGAGGGGCCGTCTGATCGGCCGAACCAAGGGCGGCATGAACACCAAGTTGCATGCCGTCACCGACGCCGAGGGCCGCCCGATCCGCTTCTTCATGACCGCCGGCCAGGTCAGCGACTACACCGGTGCGGCGGCCCTGCTGGGCAGCCTGCCAAAGGCGGAGTGGTTGCTGGCCGACCGTGGCTATGACGCTGACTGGTTCAGGGAAGCGTTGAAAGACAAGGGGATAAAGCCCTGCATTCCCGGCAGGAAGTCGCGCGGCAAACCCATCAAGCATGACAAGCGCCGCTACAAACGACGCAACAGGATCGAGATCATGTTCGGGCGGCTCAAGGACTGGCGGCGGGTCGCAACACGCTACGACAGATGCCCGAAGGTCTTCCTCTCCGCCGTCGCCCTCGCCGCAACAGTCATGTTCTGGCTATGATGCGAGAAC
The DNA here is from genome assembly GCA_963822435.1 of uncultured Alphaproteobacteria bacterium. GTDB lineage: Bacteria > Pseudomonadota > Alphaproteobacteria > Rhodobacterales > Rhodobacteraceae > JAUYQR01. The sequence continues at coordinate 500,325 of CAWGHN010000001.1, read as the reverse complement.
GAGTCCTGACCCTAGGTTGCGGAGGAATTGTGCATTCGGCACATCCGTTAATCCCTTTTTTTCAAGGAGATTCCCATGTCGGTGTACAGGCTCGGCTCATCCCAAACGGGTGGATTCCGCGTACTTCTGCCACCGGATGATGAACCGACCAGCAAGCCAAAGCGGAGTTTCGATGCTCTCGTAGGGTTCGTCATCGGCATATTGATTGGCGGAACAGGTTGCGCAATCGCTTGCGGACATTTTGACGATTACGGCAGACCGTCCGTTGCGACGCGCCCTCAGTAGCCGCAGGCGCCTCGTTTGCAGATTCAGCCATTGAGACACGAACTCCGCGAGGGCTGGGGACCAACGCGGAGCCGTTGTCATGGCCAACAACTGGGTGAAGGTCTGGCTGACCCGGTGAGGGGAGCTCGACGGCGGTCTCAGATGCCTTCACTTCGGGTCGCAACGCGGAGCGGCTGGATCCGGTTCCGCCTCATATCCCAACGCCGTGGCTCCGTTGCTGAAGGAACCAGACAGAGGCATCACCTCTTCCCCTGCAGGGAGCTCCTGTCTGCCAGTCAATGTTCCCCGCGCTTACAGGCACACGATACTTAACTTGACCGACCTTCAAGGTTTTGGTCAAGCGTTTCGCTTCACCTTGGAGCGGAAGCGCTGCGCGGTCTCGGAGGTGCGCCGGCGTCTGCCCGAGCGATATGGTGAGGAGAAAATTCAGGTCGCATCACGCGAAGGACTCGCATATCCGTGACCAACGAATGACGGGCGAGGCGTTTTGGCCAGTAAACTGATCCGACTGATTATATGCCACGCTCGCGCCGGCATGTGCGGTTTGCTCGCTGGCGTATTGGTGTTGTCCTCTGCGCCGACCGCACACTCAGAAAGCGGCCAAAGTCGGCCCCACCTCTCTCAATACTCGAACGGCTTCCACGCCTTGGTGCCCTCGATCATTGCGGTAAAGCCCGCGGAGGTTTAGAGATCGGCGCAGCCAGCGACTGATGAGTCCGTAAGGTGTGAGGCGCATCTTCACCAGCGATGGGCGGCCTTCACAGAACATTCGGGAAAGCATAAGCTCACGGCAGAGCGAACGCCGTATCAGCTGGCGACCTGCGCATGTTTCTCGGATTGACAATTTGGCGCGGTGCCAGCGGGCGAGCGTATTGCTTCCGCGTCCTCCCTCTTCGTCAGAAATTCAAGCCGATCCCGGGCGGGTATGTCTTAACACAGCGTTCCAAAGTGAGGACGTGGGAAGCTCTGTACGTCGGTCATTGCAGCAACCTGCAGCAATGTCTGGAAACAGAGCGCTCGGCGCACGCTGGCTACCGTCTGGCCAAGGCCTTCGGAATGACTCATATCGCTCTGCTGGCATCAACTGAGAACGATCTTGCCGCTGTGGCGCGGGATCTGGCCAAAGAGTTAAGGCCGATCTTCAATCCTTACTGAGCGCCAGCCCGTTTGGTAATCTGCCCCGCCAGACAGTGACAAAGCGCAGCGCAGGTGTTGTCAGAAGAACTTGGCTTGCCGCTGGACAAGGTGGTCCGCTAGCCTACCGGTATGACCAAACGCTCCCCGTTCCGCTACTTCAAGACGAGCTCCGAGATTATCCGCCTCGCTGTGATGCTCTACATCCGCTTCCCGCTCTCGCTGCGCAACGTCGAGGATCTCTTGCACGAACGTGGCATCGAGATCAGTCACGAGACGGTGCGATACTGGTGCAACAGGTTCGGACCGATGTTCGCAGCCGAGATCAGGGGCAAACGTGTCGAGGCGATGCGTGCGTGCCGACAATGGCAGAGGCACCTGGACGAGGTCTACGTGAAGATCAACGGGGTGACGCACTATCTTTGGCGCGCCGTCGATCAAGAGGGCGAGGTGCTGGAAAGCATCGTGACCAAGACGCGACATCGCAAAGCAGCATTGAAATTCTTGAAGAAATCAATGAAGCGTCATGGGCGGCCAGAGACGATCGTCATGGATCCACTGCGTTCGTACGGTGCCGCCCTGAAGGACCTGTGCCGCGGTGATGACCGGGAGATGGGACGCTGGCTCAACAACCGTGCCGAGAACTCGCACCTGCCGTTCCGACGACGCGAGCGCGCGATGTTGCGGTTCCGGCGCATGCGAACGTTGCAGAAGTTCGCGTCAGTCCAAGCCAAGGTCCACAACCACTTTCCAACGGAGCGCCGCCTCCAGAGTCGTAACACCTAGAAAGAGACCCGCGCCGCCGCTCTCGCCGAGTGGCGCGGCCTTCTCGCGGCCTGAGATGCAAGCGGGGTAGGGGTGTCGGAGACTGGTTCGCATTTGTCTGACAGCACCGCCACTTGCACATTGCAAAGCGTTCTCCCAATCCGGCTGCGGCCGGATCTTTCCGTTGTTTTCGGGGGTTATGCGAGTGTGGCTGAGTATGGGCCTTGCCGCTTGGGGGAATGAAGCGATCTCTGAGGCCAAATATTCTCTGGACGTCTTGTCTGGGCGGTTTTGGTATTCAGCTTTCAAGCCGACAAAAAACGCCATGACAGGTCCGAGGAATGTGGTTCGATTTGAGTTCCCGTCGGCATGATATGGCCTTGTGATCGAACTTAGCCGGAGCATCCAAGTGGGCGGCAGCAATGGGTGGAAAGGGGGCGGTAGAGCAACAGTTGCAAGGGGATCTATTGTCGTTCCGCGCATGGGCTCACCTGTCTGGTGCTTTTCGGAGACGCAGAATGAATGTCGGCAAAAGTCCGCACGAGACGGCAATCACGGTTAGGATCGCGGGCCGAAGGTCGTCCGGACCTCTGGCCGCCACGCCGCTTGCCACGACAGGTGCCAACGGGATCATGCCCAGCCGACATCTGACCACAAAACGCAAGGTTGGCATCCGTGCGATCCTGGCGAGAGACCGCACCAACAAATGACGGCTACATTGTCGACCTCAGTTTTTCGTGACACGTTTGCAGCTTGACGTCGTACGCTACCAAAAAACACCGCAGTCGATACGTGGCCGACCAGACAAGACGATGCGGAATGTCGCGCACCAGAGGGGTTGAGAAATGACGAAACGCCTAGACGGACGGACTGCGCTGATTACCGGTGGCGCCGGCGGATGTGGCCTGGCCGCTTCGGAGCTCTTTGCTCGAGAGGGTGCCAAAGTCGGTATCGTTGACCTGCCCAAAAGCGACGGAGCGGCAGTTGCCGAACGGCTTCGTGCCGAGGGTCATCAGGCGGTTTTCGCAGCGGCCGACGTGTCGGATGCAGTGCAGGTCACACGCGCTGTTCGGGCGGTGCAGGAGGCGTTCGGCAACATTACCGTTCTGATGAACCACGCCGGAACCCTCGCAGCGCTCCCCTTCCTCGAAACCAGCGAGGAAGAGTGGGACCGGATAATGGCAGTCAACGTAAAGAGCATGTTTCTCGTCACAAAGGCTGTGTTGCCCGGCATGGTCGCTGCTGGCGGTGGATCGATTGTAAGCACGTCATCAATCTCGGCTGTGGTCGCAACGCCGATGGAGGTGCTTTACTGCACCAGCAAGGCGGCCTGCCACATGTTTGCCCGCGCTATCGCCGTCGAGTTCCGGGACCGCAACATCCGTTCAAACGCAATTTGCCCGGGCTTCATTGCGACCGCACATGGGCTCCGCGAAATCGCCTTGCTGCAAAAATATGGAGTTGACGTATCGGAAGGAGCGATAGCTGCTGCACAGGGGCGCTTGTGTCGACCGGAAGAAGTCGCCGCTGCGGCTTTGTTTCTGGCAAGTGACGAGGCAAGCTTTGTCAACGGCGCGCATCTGTTCGCGGACAACGGGTTCACCGCAATCTGAATCATTGAAACGACAAGGATCATTGGCATGACCACAGCGTCACACAACATGCATGTCAACGACTTCGGACTTGGACATGCGCACTGGCGCAACTGGGTTGGGAACCAGTCCTGCATCAGGACAGCACAGGGCGCCCCCGAAAGCGAAGACGAACTCTGCGCGATGATTTCAGATGCAACGGCAAAGGGGTTGAATGTCCGAGTGGCGGGCTCTGGCCACAGCTTCACCCCTGTCGCACTGACCACAGGTCTTCATTTGACCTTGTCGAAGATGCAGGGCGTGAAAAGCATCGACCACGCGAAACGCCGTGTGACCGCCTCCGCGGGAACCACCATCAACCAGTTGGTAAAGATCCTCAAGGCAGAAGGCCTTTCGATGATCAACCAGGGCGATATCGATAGCCAGGCCATTGCCGGAGCGTTCACCACAGGCACCCACGGCACTGGCGCGAAACTGCCCGTTCTGGCCGATTGCATCGTGGGGATGAAGCTTGTTCAACCGGATGGCAGCATTCTGACCGTGGATGAGACGACGCCAGACCTCCTTCTGGCGGGGAGGGTCTCGCTCGGCACGCTCGGCGCGATCTCTGAAATGACGTTGCAGCTGACAGACAGCTATCGCCTCAAGGAGCGGATCTGGCGTGAGGACTTTGAAGCCGCGATGGACATGCACGACGAGCTTGCAGAAAACCACCGGCACTTCAGCTTTTTCTGGTGTCCATATGAAGAAAGCAGGCACTGCTATTGCCTCCCGGACACCTCAGCAACCTCGAAGTCCGGACGAACAAAAGACGTCTGCGAAATGAAGGTGATGGAGATCACCGACGATGAGCCGTTCCAGAGAGAGTTCGAGAAGGTCGCTTACAGTTCGGACGTATATCCAATCGAATACATTCCCAACTTTCACGAGCTGGAGTACGCCGTCCCCCGCAGGCATGGCAAAGATGCCGTTCGTGCTGTGCGCAAGTTGATGCTTGAGGAGTTCCCGGAAGCCATCTTTCCAATCGAATACCGGTTCACGTCCGGAGACGAAGCTTGGCTGAGCCCTTTCCACCGGCAGGAAAGCGTCACTGTCTCTGTTTCCGGCGAGCCTGGCAAAGACTATTGGGATTATCTGCGCGCGGTCGATGGAATTCTGCGCGGCTTCGGCGCACGGCCGCATTGGGGCAAATTGCATTTTCTGACGGGTGATGATGTGACGTCGATCTATCCGCGCGCCAATGATTTTCGGGCGCTGCGACGCAAGCTCGACCCACAGGGTTTCTACCTTAACGACCATCTGAGTCAGCTTTTTCGTTAGGGTTTGGCGGCGTGGGCAGGGCTGCCTTGCCAACCAAGCTTCGCATCATCTGAGCGAACATGCAGGTGCCGCCCGGCTTCTTTGGCCATCCGGCGGAGCAGAACAGTGCGTCATGGAAACAAAGGAGCATGCAGGCACTCACAGCGTGGTTCGCCCGCAACGTGGCTTGGCACTGGACCGAGCTTGATGATCCTGTGGCTGCTTACAACTGCCGCTGTTCTCAGCAAAGCACCACCAAAGCTGCGACTTTTGTTGGAAAGCAGTGTGCCATCAGCCCGTTTGACGACCGAGTGAGGTCGCTGAAGACCAGTTCGTGCTTGCCAGGTGGGACAATCCGGGCTTCCCTCGCAAAAGGCGATCTCACCAAGTTCTAGTGGCATCGTCGAATACACAAAAACACGACCAACAATGGTTCGGAGGGATAGATCATGGCGGCCGATGACTACAACGACGTCGACAAGCACGACGATATCAAGGTGCTACACGGCATGGGTTACGCGCAGGAATTGTCGCGTTCCATGTCGAAATTCTCGAACTTCGCGATCTCGTTCTCGATCATCTGCATCCTGTCGGGCGGCATCAACTCCTTCGCCCAAGCGATCTCGTCTGTTGGCGGAGCGGGGGCGGGCATCGGCTGGATCGTCGGCTGCCTGTTATCCGGTATGTTTGCACTTGCCATGGCCCAGATTGCTTCGGCATTTCCGACGGCAGGCGGACTTTATCACTGGGCCTCTATCCTCGGCAGTCGCTTCTGGGGTTGGTTGACGGCCTGGCTCAACCTTCTCGGACTTATCACCGTTCTCGGTGCCATCAACATCGGCACTGCCTATTTTTTTGCTGGCACATTCGGAGCGATATTCGGCTTTTCCGGCACGGACTTGCAGGTCGTGGTCTTCGTAGCGGCCATCACCGTTCTTCAGGCGATATTTAACCACGTCGGCATCAAGGTCACGACGATGCTGACGGACGTGTCCGGATACATCATCTTTGCGACGACGGCCGTTCTGGTGATCGCTTGCCTTTACTTTGCGCCTGCAATCGACATTTCACGGCTTTGGACCTTCACAAACTACTCCGGCGAAGCGGGCGGCAATGTGTTCCCTCAGTCGGACAACATGGCCTACCTGTTCTTGCTGTGCCTACTGCTGCCGGTCTACACGATCACGGGCTACGACGCCTCGGCTCATACGTCTGAAGAAACCAAGGCCGCCGCAACATCAGTCCCGCGCGGCATAGTCAACGCAGTGTTCTGGTCGTCCCTTGTCGGCTGGATCATGATCTGTGCGATCACTCTGGCCATCCCCGACATGTCTGTAGCGGCGAGCCAAGGCTTCGGCATGTTCTTCGCAACGATGGATGCAATTCTGCCCGCCACGCTCAAGAACATCCTCTATGTTGGAATCCTGATCACCCAGTTTCTGTGTGGCCTTGCGACTGTCACTTCGGCGAGCAGGATGCTCTTCGCCTTCTCGCGGGACGACGGTCTCCCCGTCGGATCCAAGGCTTTGGCAACCGTGTCGCCTAAATACCGCACCCCGGTGACAGCGATTTGGACCGCGACTGTCTTGTGCGTCCTTTACGTGCTTCTGGCCATGTCGATCAAGGTGGCGGGAACGTCGATCTATGTGATCGTAGTGAACTCCACGCTCGTGTTCCTCTTCCTTTCCTTCACGATCCCGCTGGTCGCCGGGCTGTTTGCCTATGGCACCTCCAAATGGCCAAATCCCGGCCCCTGGGCAATGTCGGCCGGTGTCTACAAACTTGTTACGGTTCTCGCTGTGATCGGAATGGCGGTCATCCTCTTTATCGCTGTCGCACCGCCGAACGAGCGCGTGCTTTGGGTGGTGCTCGGGTTTATCGTCTTGGCGCTGGTGCTGTGGTTCGCCGTCGAAAACCGCCGTTTCGAGGGCCCCCCAACAGGTGAACGCATCGCGGCGCGCAAGGCCGCAATTGCTGCCGCCGAACGGGCCGTTGGCGAAGTGGGATGACATAGATGCTCTGATGGGAAAGGCCGAGGGGAAACCTCGGCCTTTTCTATGTCTGTGACCGGCACACCGGTTGGTCCCCATTCATCGCAGCGGACCCGCCGGCCGACACGCAGTTCCGGTCGCCGCGTCTGTTCGTGAGCATTGGCGCTACGGCTGCTGCGGTGGCCACGACTGCTTGAGGATGTATGTGGAACGGATTTCTAGGTATCGAACATATTCTGTGCGCGAATAAGAAAGGGCGAGGCCGCTGATCCACATATTGCAATGGCAAGGACCAGCGTGTTGACTTCGCTCGTCAGGGCGGCGTGACCGACCAAACGACAAAGAAACTCCCTGCGCAGGAAACCAACCCGCGCAGGGCAAATTGAAAGCGGCAGGGCTAGGCCTGTGCGGAAGCAGCTTAGTCTGCAGCTTCCGCACCGCCCTTGTCCTTGGCGACATCGACGCTGACCGGCGCAAAGCCGTCAGCTTTCAGAACGAAGCTGACGGTCTTCGCCGCCGGACTGGTGATGTAGATCGAGTTCGGGTTGGCGCGGAAATGCCCGGCTACCGCCCCTTCGTCGAAGTGAATCCGCGCCTCGCCACTGGCGGGAACGCTGAAGCCGTCAAGCTTGCGGAATGTGCCCTCGACCTTGCCGGTGTCGGCATCCGTGATGCTGTAGTAGATCGAAAGCCCGGTCAAAGGCGCGCTGCCCGAATTGGTCACCAGGAGTTCCAGGTGATCGGTCGCGTCCTTCTTGGCGGCATAGTCATAGTTGTTTTCGACCAGCGCCTCCTTGATCGCGAAAGTGGCGGGGGCGCCGGTCATGTTCAGCGGGTTTGCCATGAAGGCAGGGTCGGCATCGGCCAAATCGGTCTGGCCATCGCCATCGGTGTCCGCCACCAGCGGATCGGCGCCAAGCAGCACCTCCGAGGCATCGGGCACACCGTCGCCATCCGTATCGGTCGTGGCCTGCGAAAACCCAGGGCTGGCCAATGTCAGGCCAAGGATGGAGACGAGAGCAAGCGTCGAGATGTGTTTCTTGAGGGTCATGGTGTATTTCCTTTGAGTTCAGGCTTTGGCAAGCCGGTCGGGGTTAAGGGGAAGGGCCAGCGCAAGTGCGCCGAGCCCGAGGGCAGTGAGAAAAATCCAGATCAGATTGCCCAGCATTTCGATCAGGATCGGGCCGAGCGGCATCCCGGCATAGGTCGCCTTGATCCCCAGCACGGCGAAGGTGAACCGCTCGAAATGTTTGGTGACAGAGGCTTGCTCGATGCCGTCGCGCACCGTCTCGAAGGTCGCAAACCCCTTCATGATCTGGATCTGATCGGGCTTGGCGATGTTCAACTGCTTGAACACACCCCCGGCCACCTGATTGTCGGGGTCCAGCGTGTCACCGATCTGCGGTGCCACCAGCACCAGCGTCAGCCAGATCGCAAAGGCGACCAGCAGCGCGTGGCTGGGTTGCTTCATGTGCAGCGACAGGATGAAACTGACCAGGAAGAAGCAGGCGGTGTAGGCCACGGCCACAGCCCAGACGACGGCGATACGCAGGAGATCATCCATGCCCAGCCCGATGCCGGACATGAGGTGCAAGAGCAGGGTCAGCCCGCCCAGGACCAGCGCAAGACCGCCCGCCAGCAGGCCGATCCCGGCCAAGGCCTTGCCCGCCACGAATTGCCACCGGCGCATCGGGCGGGTCAGCATCAGCGCCAGAGTTTGCCGTCCGCGTTCGCTGGCGGCCGAGCGGTAGCCGATCAGGATGGCGATGGCGGCCCCGATGATCTCGATCTGCTCGATGGCGCCGCGCAGCAGGCGCAACGGGTAGAACTCGGGCGCCTTGATCGCATCGGCGGATTTGCCAAGCGCCAGAAGCGTGGCCTTGGCTGCCTCGTAGGTGGCGACGTCGCTGCGCAAGGCAATGGCTCCCGTCACAAGGGCCACCAGGGCTGCAAGGCCCAGAAAGGCGGTGACGATCAGGATGAAGCGGTCGCGCACGGCATCGCGGATATCCTTGGCGGCGATGGTGCGGACGGGCGTCGGGTTCAGATGGACGGGATTCAACCGGGCGGGGTTCAGGGCGGCGTCAGACATTATACTCTCCTTGCGTCATGGAAAGCCGGGTCAGTGCGCGCCAGGCGATTGCGCCAGCCACACCGGTCGCGAGGACCAGGGTGATCACCGGGGGGATGAAGGACGGCGAGGCGATGCCCTGCGGCAGGTAGTCAAGCAATGCCGCCGAGGCGAACTTGTAGGCATCGGCCAGCGAGACAGGTCCAAGTAAGACAGCGGCCCAGTGAAAGAAGCGGGTGTCGGGAGGGGTGGCCAGCGCCGAGATCGGATTGATCGCTGCCGTCGGGTTCAGGTTTGCGGTCAGCTGCGGAAGGATGAAGGTCAGGGTCAGCCAGAGGGTGACGGGCAGCAAAAGCCCGACGGTTTCCGATTTTGCCCAAGCCCCAGACGCGAGGCCGATCAGACCGAAGATGCCCATGTAAAGCGTGGTGACGGCCATGAATCCGGCCAATTGCGCCCATTGCGTGCCCGTCAATGTGATGGCAGGCAGCATCAAAAACGTTGCAACGGCCACAACTCCGGCCACCGCGCCCAAAGCCAGAATCAACCCGGTCAGGGCGGCTATCTTTCCCGCCGCATAGGCATTGCGGCCAAGCGGACGAATGCCGATCAGTGGCAACACCCCAGCCTTGCGATCAAGGCCGATCAGTCGGTTGCCGATCACGATGGCGGAAAGCGCCCCTATCAGTGCCACATAGACCGACATGTTGCGCATCAACGACAAGGGCGAGATGTCCAGAACCGGGTTTGTCGGCACCGGCTGCCCTGCACTTTTCAGAAACGCCGCCGCGTCCAGATAGATGCGGTTGACCGTCGAGGTCGCGGACCAGCCAAGCCAGGCTGAAACCAGAACAAGACCGACGAACATCAGCGACAGAAGTGCCACCGTTCGTTCGCGCAGCACAAAGCGTGCGGATTGGCGGGCGATCAGCCAGCCGGGTGAGGGTGCAGCTTCCATCACGCCACCTCGGCCAGACGGCCAACCGGGGTCAGCGACAGGTAAAGCTCCTCCAAGGCCGCGTCGTCGCCATAGCGGGCGGTCACGGCTTCAATCCGGTCGTGGTAGACCAGCTTGCCGTGGCTCAGCACCGCGATGCTGGTGCAGGTCTTGGCAATCTCGGAAATCAGATGGGTGTTCATGAAGATGGTCATCCCGAATTCGGTATTCAGGCGCATCACCAGGTCGCGCAGCATCTTGATGCCCATCGGGTCGAGTCCTGATGTGGGCTCATCCAGAAACAGGACTGCGGGCTGGTGCAGAATGGCTTGTGCAAGTCCGACACGCTGACGCATCCCCTTGGAAAAGCCCCCCACACGCTTGTCGGCCAGATAGGTGCACTCCAAGAGGTCAAGCACCTCTGCCACGCGCCGCTTCGGGTCCGCCACGCCCGACAGGCGGGCAAAGAAAATCAGGTTCTCAGCCGCGGTCAGGGTGTCGTAAAGCCGCACGTTTTCGGGGACATAGCCGATGCGGCGTCGCACTTCCAACGGCTTGCTGCCAATGTCATGCCCTGCCACGGTCGCTGTCCCAGCGGCAGGACGCGCCAAAGTGGTCAGCATCTGGATGGTCGTCGTCTTGCCTGCGCCGTTGTGGCCGAGAAAGCCGAAGATCTCGCCTTTGGCGATGTCCATCGACAGGGCATCAACGGCGGTCACCCCATCGAAGGATTGGGTCAACCGGTTCAACCGGATCATGGGTTCAGACATTGCGGGTTCCTACTTGGGCGCCGTATGGGCGGGTTCGTGATGCACCCTGTCTGCTTGCCTCACACCGCTGTGGCCTTTCGCTCGACTTACAATTTTGTGATCCGGGCCCTTGCCGCAGATAGTGTTTGGGCAAGGGAATGGGCGGAACCCTGCGACACCGCCTGTGCTGTCTGCGGATCAAAGATCATGTACCGGCGCTTTCGCCATGCTGCTTGCCGTCAGCGCCGTCGTCTTGATCGCCCTGCTGTTCCTTCACGGCCTTGCCATCGACCGAGTTGATTGCGACGGTCTTCTCGCTGCCGTGGGCCAGCACCACATCCGGCCATGTCGGCTCCGTGAAGAGAAGGGTTCGATTGGCATCAGGATATTGCCCTGCATTGCAGCCCAGGCGGAACACGCGACGCCGGACCTTACAAAAATGTAAATCGGCGGAAAGACTGCCGACGAATAACGGACATAGTTCACGAACAGGGCCGGATCTTGTCGGCCATTTCCAATGGAAAGTTTCGCCATGCCCAGCCAAAAGAAAGACCGTGACATAGTTTTGCGGCACAGTCGCGCAACCCGCCTGCTGCACGCCGGTCTGGCGGTCGCCATCGTGACCCAGCTTGTGACCAGCCTGTCGATGCACGGACCGGACGATGTGCAGGCGGGCGACATGTTGTTTCAGCTGCACCGGTACTCGGGCATTGCGGCCTCGGGTCTGGCGTTCGGATTCTGGGTTGCAATCCTGTTACGTTCGCGCGGAACGGAAATCGGCGCCCTGATCCCGTGGTTCTCCGGTCGGCGACTGGCGGCACTGCGGCGCGACACCAAAGTGCATCTCTCAGCCCTGATCAGGCTGCGGCTTCCCGAGCACTCTCCCGAGGCGGCGCTGCCTTCGGCGGTGCATGGTCTTGGGCTTCTGCTGATCTCGGCCATGGCCGCGTCGGGCGTGCTTTACTATGTGCAGGTTGCCTTAGGCCTGCATTCAGCCGAACCTGACGGAATGGTTGCCATGACGGTGCATCTTGCCCTCGCCAATCTGGTCTGGGCCTACCTGATTGCCCACGCTGCCCTCGCCGTGCTGCACCATCTGCTGCGCTCGATGCGGCTGTCCACGATGTGGTCCTTCGGGCGATAACTTCTCAGTATGTCCCTTTCCGCCGTCGAACTTTGGAACCAGAGCGCCTTTCTCGCGATCAACGCCGGTGCGCAGGCACCGGCATTTACAATTGCGATTGCCAGAGTTCTGGCAAGTTGGTCCGTCGACTTCGCGATGATTCTGTTGATATTCGCATGGGTCCGGCGCGTCAGCGCCATCAGGTTTGCGCTGCTGGATGCAACTTTCGCCGCTTTGATCGGCTTGGGCATCGCGCAGGGCATCGCGGCAATCTGGTATCACCCAAGACCGTTCGAGATCGGGCTGGGGCGTCAATTGCTTGACCATGTCGCAGAAGCATCGTTTCCAAGTGATCACGCCACACTTTTGTTTTCCTTGGCAATACCCATGCTGTGCCGGGTGGAAACGCGTCGCTGGGGCTGTGGGACGCTGTTGTTGGGCTTTGCCGTTGCATGGTCGCGTATCTACCTCGGGGTTCACTTCCCTCTGGATATGCTCGGCGCGTTAGGGGTTGCAGCCTTTGCTTCCTCTTTGATCTGGAAGGCCGGTCCGAGTTTTCGACGGCGGTTGTATGTCTGGCTGGTCTCGATCTACGAGACAGGGATTCATCGGCTTGGACTTCCGGTCTCCGTCTTCCCGCGCGACTTATAGACGCGAAACCTGGGGCCCATCACTCTTGGGCGGCAAGCGGCAGGCCGACAATTCTGCCCGGCTCCCCGGCAGATTGCGGCAGCGCCGCCACCAGTTTTGCTTTTTCAGTGACCAACTGGTCAGGCACAATCGACGCTTCCTCCAGCAGTGCGTATCCAAGAGCGACCGGGTCCAGCCTGTCTGCGGTGAGCGACACCATCAGGAGCGGGGCTTTGCCTGTGCCATCCTGCACCAAGGTTCGCGTTTCCCAGATACGCAACACCAAGCGCTGATCGGTGCCGTCCATTCTGGAAAGGGTCGCCAATGCCGAACGGCCAAGATGCGTCATCGGCCAGGGCGCGTGACTGACAAGCGGCAAGCGAGACGGCACGACTGCCGCAAGGATTTCGCCCGACAGTGTGTTCTGCGAGGGCAGCCACCCGGCAGCCTCGAATGCATTCACAAGATTTGCCAGAGGCCAGGTGGTTTGCAGCAGCATAGGCTCGCCGGAGTCGCCATCCAGCAAGACGCGATGGGTGGGCTGCTGCTGCCAGCCCGTCGTCAGCCAGTCTCCTGCAGCAAGCGTCGTAATCGGCAGCGTCGCGTCATAGCGGGCGCCAGCGGCGGACCAGCCAGTCCACAAGTGAAGCGGCATGATGCCCAGGCCGATGACCATCAAGATGGCGACAAACATCCGATCCGGGAAAGTTACGATCCGCGCGTTCAGCAAAATCGCCACGACGCTGACCACGGCACCGCCGAACATCATCCCCGCCAGCACATCGCTGGGCCAATGCGCCTGCAGATACACGCGCGACAATCCGATCAGCGCAATCAAGGTGGCGAAGCCGCCGTAGACCAAACCGCGAAACCGAGCTGGCAAGGATTGCGCCACGAACAGCGCCAGCATCCCGAAGGTAATGGTGGCAGATGTCGAGTGGCCGCTGGGAAAGCTGAACTGGTCCGCGCCCTCGTACATCGGGACTGGGCGCGCGCGTTGCAGCAGCGTCTTGAACATGTCCACAAAGACCACGCCGGAAAGACTAGCCGCAGCGACTGCAACGGCAATCGCCCATTGTCGACGGACCAATACAGCGGCAATCAGCAAAAGCGCCGCCGGGAGCAAAACCCCTGCATCGCCCAGCATGGTGATGCCGACCATGATGGACGTCGCCCAATCCGTGCGCAGGCCTTGCACAAACTGCCCGATGGCCGCATCCGCCAGTGCCACTTGCGGATCGAAGACCACCGCGAAAAAGAGCAATGCAAACCCCGCAAGAGCACTGAGCGCCAACCCCATTAGGGCCGTCGCTTCCAGTGTTCTGTCGTGATTGCGCAGCACCCGCGCAAAGGCACCTCCGCGTCGTCCGCGCCGCTCCAGCCACAACGCAAGCCTGAACCGCACCCGATCCGCCGCCGGGATCAGAAGACTCTGCGCAATGCGCATAGCCAGCCATGCCAGGACCGCCGCCGCCGCGACCAGGGCTGCGAGGATGGCAAATCGTGGATTGGCGGCGTGTGCGACCTGAAGCCCGCGCCCAAGAGCTATCGCAGGCAGCAGATGGACCGCCGCCCAGACGAAGGCCGAGCTGACATTGACCAGCGCAAAACGAGTCGTGGACATGCCCATCATGCCCGCGAGCGTCGGTACAACGGCCTTCACGCCCGGGATGAAGCGGACAATGAAGATGCTTTTGCCGCCATGGCGCGCGATGAACTGCTCACCTTTCTCCATCAGCGTCCCGTAACGCGAGAATGGCCAAAACGTGCGAATCTGTTCTTTCCAATGCACGCCAGCCCAGAACGACAGGGCATCCCCGGCAATGGCCCCGGCAATGGTTGCTGCAAAGACCGGCAGTAGGGCCATCTTGCCCAACCCGATCAATGTACCCAAGCCCACCAGAACAACTGTGGACGGCACGAACAGGCCGACGATCAGAAGCGCTTCACCAAAGGACACAAGAAAGGCGAAGAGGATCGCCAAAGACTGATGCGCGCCCAGAAAATCCACGAAGTGAGTAAGCCATTGCATCATGTCCTGCGCTCGATCTGCGTAAAGCGTAACTCCACCCGCAGCCCTGGCACAGCGTCGGTCAGTGCAAGCTCGGCACCGTGCAGGTCCGCCACGGCCTTGACCAGAGCGAGCCCGAGCCCAATGCCTTCGGTCGTCCGGCTTTTCTCCAGCCGGTAAAGACGGCGCAGAACCCTGTCGCGCTGGTCGACCGGTATTCCTGGCCCGGTATCCTGGACCCAGACCGCCACGCGGCCCCTCTCAGCAACGACCGCGCAGGAAATTGCGGTACCGGGCGGGCAATGGCGGATCGTGTTCTCGATCAGGTTGGCAAAACACTGCGTCAGCAGTTCCCTGTCGCCGGTCACCCATGCCGGCCCCGTCACGTCGCGGTTCAGGGTCTGGCCTGCGTCTTCAGCGACGTCGACGTAGACATCGGCTACATCCGCCATCAGAAGGGCCAAATCGACGTCGGTGAACTTCTCCCGCCGCGCCCCAGACTCGATCTGCGCGATGCGCAAAAGGGCCGAGAATATTTCGTTGATCGTGTCGCTTTCGGTGATTGCGGCGCTCAGTTCCTGTTCGACGGGTACGCCCCTGGCGGCGTTGGCGGCCGCGCTCTCGATCCTGATCCGCAGCCGGTTCAAGGGCGTGCGCAGATCATGGGCAATGTCGTCGCTGACCTGTCGCATCGCCTCTACAAGCCCTTCCAAGCGCGCGAGGCTGGTATTGATCGCCCCAGAGATGCGATCCAGATCATCGCCCCGCCCCGCTACCGGCAGGCGCGCAGACAGATCGCCCTGTGCGACGCGGGCGACCGCGGCCTCGGCAAGAGCCAAACGGGCCTGCACGCGATGGGAGAGAAAGGCACCCGCCGCAACAGTCGCAAGCACAGCGAACAACGTCGCCCAGGCAAATGCGCCCAGAACGATTTCCTGGAGGTCATCCAGGTCAGCGTTGGTCAGACCAATCGTGACAAGATACTTACCAAAAGGCCCCGAGAAGACTCGATAGGGATAGTCGGTCTCCACACCAAGGCGCGAAGCCGGGATGGTGGACCAGCCTTGCGGCAAGCCGGCATCGCCAATATTGCCGATCAGTGTGCGACCGTCCAAGTTTTTCAGCAGATAGACCGTGGTGCGATCCGGGCTCGCTTTGATGCGGGCGGCGAAGATCTCGATCAGATCGGTCTCGTCGTCCTGCCGAATTGCAGGCTCCATCGTGTTGAAGATTTCGGTCACACGGGCGTCCTGCCGTGCGACCAACTGCGACTGCATGAGGCCATAGCCGACACCGCTGGCCAGCATGAGCGTCGTAAGAACCAAAAGCATAAAGCCAAGCGCCAGCCGAAACGAGCTTTGTCGCAACAGATCAGCGGGGCGCATGGATCGAATAACCCATGGTCTTGACGGTATGCAGCAGCGCCACGGCGAAAGGCCGGTCGATCTTGGCGCGGAGGCGACTGATATGGGTTTCCACCACTGAGGTCTTTGGATCGAAATGGAAATCCCAGACCCGCTCCAGCAGCATCGTGCGCGTCACCACGCGGCCCTCGTTCCGCATCAGCACTTCTAGCAGGGTGAATTCCTTGGGCAGAAGGTCAATCTGCTGACCTGCACGCCGGGCCTCGCGGCGCATCAGATCGAGTTCCAGATCGGCCACGCGCAGCAAGGTTTTCACCTCTTGCACGGGCGGGCGGCGAGCCAACGCGTTGACTCGCGCCAAGAGTTCGGCAAAGGCAAAAGGCTTGGTCAGATAGTCATCGCCACCGGCCTCCAGCCCCTCGACCCGGTCATCTATCCCGCCGAGGGCCGTCAGGAACAGCACGGGCGTCTTGCGCCCCGCCGCGCGAAGCGCCCTGACCATCGACAGCCCGTCGATGCCGGGGATCATCCGGTCCACCACGAGCACGTCATAGCTTTCGCGCGTGGCCTGGAAAAGGCCGTCGGTGCCGTCGGCCAGCACGTCGCACACATGCCCGTTCTCGGACAGGCCCCGCGCGACATAGTCGGCGGCAGAGGGGTCGTCCTCGATCAAAAGGATGCGCATGGAGGGCTTTGTCTTTCAGGGCTGCAGGTCATTCATCGCAACCTGAATGCATCTGGGGCTTAACATAAAGGTCGCAGGCACCATACAAATCTGTAAGTCGGGCGAAAGTTGGCGGTATGGCTGCGGCGCCAAAAGCGCCACTGACGGGGCAAGTCCGCACCCGACAGGAGCCCGAACATGAAACAAATCCTTCTTGCTACGGCGCTGATCGTCTTGCCGGTCGGTGCCTTTGCCGCCTTCAATCTCTACGTGACAGGGCCGGGCGTGATGGCCACCAGCGCGACCTCTGCGCCGGGGCTCGGCGACATGTCTGCGTTCAGCGCCATCGTGACCGATGTGCAGACCATCGCAGCCACCGGCGATCTTGCCGCCGCGAAAGTGCGGGTGAAGGATTTCGAGACGACCTGGGACGATCAGGCCACCACGCTACGCGCGCTTGATGGCAATGCCTGGGGAACCATCGACGATGCCGCCGATGCCGCCCTTGCCGCGCTGCGTGCCGGAACGCCCAATGCGGCAAACGTCGATGCCACGCTGATGGCCTTGCAGGCAACGCTGACCACCCCGATTGCGGCTTCGGCTGCCCGGGTCGATGCCGTTCTTGTCGCAGGCATCGCCGTCACGGATGCCAACGGTCGCGCCTTGCCCTGCGAAGTCATGCTGAAGTCGGTGGCCGACGGCCTTGCTACCGCCAAACTGTCGGATGCAGACACTGCCGCCGCGGTCGGTTTCCAGACCAAGGCGCTTGAGCGTTGCAACGCTGATGATGACCAGCGGGCAGACGGGTTCTCGGCTCAGGCTTTGGCGCTGGTGACGAAATGAGCATCTCATCATCCCTCACTAGCGCAACCGTCACCACGCAAACCTCGCGTGGAACAAAGCCCGCACTTGCCATGAACCGCGTGCCAGACGTCACCGTCGATTTCTGGCTGATCAAGCTCATGGCCGTGACCATGGGTGAAACCGCCGCCGACTATCTGGCGGTGAACCTGGGCTTCGGCCTGACGGCGACCTCGTTGATCATGGCCGCCATCCTGATCGGTGCCCTGGTGCTGCAATTCGCACAGAAACGCTATGTGCCGTGGTCCTACTGGCTGGCGGTGGTGCTGATCAGCATTGTCGGAACCTTGGTCACCGACAACCTGGTTGATAACTTCGGCGTTTCGCTGATTGCCACGACCATCGGCTTTTCGGTCGCCCTTGCCGCGACATTCGGGGTCTGGTTCGCGTCAGAGAAAACCCTGTCGATCCACGCGATCTTCACGGCAAAACGCGAAGCGTTTTACTGGCTTGCGATCCTGTTCACCTTTGCGCTCGGCACTGCGGCCGGTGATCTGGTGGCCGAACATTTTGGTCTTGGATATCTGTCCACTGGCGTGTTGTTCGGGATGATCATCGCCTCGCTGGCTTTCGGTTACTTCTTCCTCAAGCTCGATCCGATCCTGGGCTTCTGGCTGGCCTACATCCTGACCCGCCCGCTTGGCGCGTCGTTTGGCGATCTTCTGTCGCAACCGGCAGAGTACGGCGGCATGGGCCTAGGCACCATCATCACCAGCGCCCTGTTCCTGGGCACCATCGTTGCCCTAGTGGTGTGGATGAGCGCAACGCGCCGCGGCGAAGACAGTGGGGCAGTGCACTGAGCTGACCATGCGGCTGCTGGCTGTCACTTCTTTGGCAGCTAGCAGCAGGTGTCCGATCAAACGCAGGTCTGCACCCGAGAACAAGCGAGTTCGCGGTGATTGACCGGGCATCCATCGGTGCCCCAAGAGCGCGATCGCTGTGCGCCGGGTGTTGCGGGCAATGGAATATCGGCGACATTGCCGGATGCAGAGCCAATGAAAAGCGCCTCGGCCGAGCCCTGCGGCAGGATGTGGAAAAAAGACTGGTGTTGGACGCGGACAGATCAACCGAAAGCATCTGCCCGGCGGCCCCTGCGACCACATACTTGACCGTTTCATCACCTTTGAGCGAGCCTTCAAAGATTGTGCCCGCGACGGCCACTGGCGCTGGCACGGTCTGCAGTGTCTGGGCGGACGCGGGCACCGCGAAGGCCAGAGAACCAATCTCCAACATCGCAACGCAGCGGCACGGCAGTCGTATGGGCAGTTTCTTTCGCAAAAGGGCCGGACGTGTGGTGACGGGACGGTGCGATCCGATCAGGTTTCGCCAGAGAAACGGTATCGACCCCAACACGATATCCGAAACGCGACGCGGGTTTGTGGAACGTCACTCGCCTGCGAAAAGGGTGCGCTGCCCGGTGCCCGTTTCGTGAAACGGATAGGCCGTCAGTGACCGGATGGTCAGGCCATTCGCGACGGCGACTGCGCTGCGGCAAAGGTCTGGCAGCAATGCCAAAGCGGGTGTCGAGGCAGACGTTGGAGCGCCGGATTCCCGCAGATACGCGCCCGAAGCCCAGCCGGTGACGCTGTCGTCTGGCGCCGAGACCTTGCACCAGCGGGTGCGACCGTCGCCGACACAGCCGCCATTGCGCAGGATCGTGCCGTTGCTGACACGCGCCAGAATGCGGTCCCGCGTCGACGGCCCCTCGCGCAGGTTCAACTGATCGCCCGCGCCCACGCCCGCCGCGGCCCACCAATCGGGCCCGCTGGCATCAGCGTCGCCGCTGCCTGCCGGAGGTCTGGAGGGCGGTGTCTGGCCGTCGATGCTGATCGAAAGGCGGTAGTCAGCCACATCTTCACGACGCGCGGCATTGCGTTTCAGATACACCTGAACCACCCAATCGCCCCTTGTCGGCAGAGTAACGGTTGCGCTGCTTCCGCTGACCGAGCCGATAAAGATCGCCTCGTCCGCACCGCTGCGGCGGATGTTGAACTATGCGCTGGGGTTGCTGGTCATCGTGTCAACGGACATCCGCTGCGCTTTGAACGCAGCAAGCGCGTAATTCACCCCACGCGGCCCCCGGATCGCAACGGCCATGGTCGTGCCGGTCGCCCCGGAGGCAAAGGTCACCCGCTCGGTCCGATCCTGGGCGGAGGCAGCGGGACTGTCACCGCTACCGAAAGCAAGAACCACAGCAAGAATACGCAAATTCAGCATACGAAATGCTCACGTAGCAGACCAGGATTTCGACGGAAGGGAGTTCTGTCTGTGACCGCGTTCTTGGGCGGCCCAACTGGACGGCGGAAAACGCTATGGGATCAGAGGCTGCCTTCTGACCCGCCGTACATGACTTGCAGCACCTTGCCGCTGCTGTTGGTCCGGCAAATCCACGGTGCATCCGCGCCCGCAACACGGGCTTGCGCTGTACTGCCAGCCTCTGATTCCGCAACATCGAAAATCGCCACGTCACCGACGGAAAGGTGTGTCTGCCGGGCAATCGCCGCGCGGCAATTGGTGGCCGTGGCCCCGGTCAGGTTCCCACCGGTATTCCCGACATCGGTGGCGTCAATCGTTGTTTCTACACAAGCGGAGAGTGCAAGAGTTCCAAACAGTTCAATGACGGCGAGACGTGTTTTCATTTTCGGCAGCCTTTTCATATAGTCTTCGGACAGACAGTGACGGTCAGCATGACTTGCGGCACTTTCGAGGTACTGCGCCAATTCAAAGATTGCCGACTAAGTTCTGGTCAGTCGTCTGTGCCGGTGTCCCTGCACCATCGGTGACAGGGAAGTTCGGACCCTGTTATCCGATTTGCGATACTGGTCTGGAGAGATATTCGAGCGTGTCGGAGCTGTTCGCAGCGGGAAAGTTACAGGCTCTGCCGAAGGTGCGATAAGTATTTTCGTGCGCGTATTCTGGCACGAGGTCAGCAAGTGCTGGGCGGCGATGCAGTCTATTTTACCGACATATCGGCAGCACCTGGTTCGCAACACCGCGCACACGTCACGAGACGGTTCAAAGTCCGACCCAAGCAGCAATGGACGGCTGTTTTCCGAACCCAACGGCTTTCTGCGCCTTGAGCAGATCACGTTTGGCCCCGACGCCTCTGTCATCAGCCGAGCGCGCGCCACCGCGTATACTGCCGCTTTGCGAGACGGCGCCTTTTATACTTTCGTCCTGCAAAATGCCGGCTGGTCGCTTTCTGGGTGGCGCTTGCGTTACTTGTGGTAAAGTTCGCCATAGATGCGATTTTCGGCGTCGCGCAGCGCCTGACGCGGCTGTTTGCCGTTGAACACCGCGTCGTGAACTTCGGTTCCGAGGACGGTTTCTATATAGCTGAATTCCTTGATCGGCGGCCGCGCCCAGGTGACGAGTTGGTTCCGCCGCGCCAGTTGATCGACCATGCTGACGATTGGCGAGGAGGCCAGCGCTTCGGGGTCTGCGCAGACCGAAAAACGCGGGGCAACCGGGAAGCCGTTCTTGACATGCGCTTTCATCGCCTCGGGTGAAACCATCCAGGCGAGGGCATTCATGATCTGGCGCTGCCGGGCCGGTGGAACACGGGCGGGAATGGTCATGAGGAAGCCGCCGACGGGTGCGGCGACCTGATGCATTCGGCGGGACGGTGGCGGAAGATAGGCCACACGGCGCGCCACTTGCGAGCTGAGCTCATGTTCAAACCGGGCAGCGCGCATGGTCCAGCAATAGGCCAGCCCGACCTGGCCATACATGAAGTAACTCAGCCCGCGTTCCCAATCCACCTTGGCGATGTCTGGCGGCGAAACCTCGGCCAGTTGCTTCATGTATTCGATCACGTCGACCGAATCGTCCGTGTTGATCTGAAGTTTCAGCTTTTCAAACCGGTCGAAGGTCCAGCTTTCCCGGTTGTGCATCGGAATGTCGATGATGGTCTTCTGGCAGGCGGCCAGAAAGAACATGAAGGAATTGGCGATGGGCATGCCACGCTGGCCGTTCCAGGCAATGCCATAGAATTCGTTTGCGGGGCGGTGCAGGGCGCGGGCGGCAGCGATGGTTTCATCGAAAGTGCGCGGGTAGGTCAGGCTGCGATCTTCAAACAGGTCGCGGCGGGCCGCCAGAATCTCGATCGTGCAATACAGCGGGATGCCGTATTGCGTGCCTTTCCAGTTGCCAGTGCCCCAGACCGAAGGATGGAAATCCAGCGGGTTGATCGCGGCGTCGTTCAGCAGTTCGTCCAG
The DNA here is from genome assembly GCA_963822435.1 of uncultured Alphaproteobacteria bacterium. Lineage (GTDB taxonomy): Bacteria > Pseudomonadota > Alphaproteobacteria > Rhodobacterales > Rhodobacteraceae > JAUYQR01. The sequence continues at coordinate 478,632 of CAWGHN010000001.1, read as the reverse complement.
CGGGGCAAGGCAGCCCTTTTCGGCGAATTCGCCAAGCCAGGGCATGTTGAGGGCGACGACATCATGGTCAGGTATCGGTGCTGCAAATGCCTTGTGGGCGTTGGTGTAAAGGTCGGGCAGACGGTGCAGCTGAAAGCTGCTTTTGCGGCTGAGGTCGTTGCGGAAATCCGACCACATGTTCCGCATGGCGGAGAAGTAGTTGTCGTCGTTCAGAAGGAAGCGGATATCGCCGGGCACCTTGACGGCAATATCGTCGCCCCGGACCGGAGAGATGATCTGCGCGGCAAAGTAGCTGCCGCCAAAGTAGTATTCGTTCGCCTCGGTTCCCTTGCGCAGGCCGAAAGTCTTGGCGAGGTGGCCCTTCACATGGGTGGCGTACTCCATGAAGCTGTGCAGCAGGGCATCGGTCGGTTCAAGAAAGTGGGTCTTGAGCCCGCCCCCGCGCGGCACCTGACGGATCTGGTTGTCGGCGATCATCTTGGTGATCATCCGGTTCCCGGTGCTGTAGGGCACGCCTGCCAGCGTCACCAGACCGGATTTGTCGATCGGTCGGCGGTGCAGGTGGGCATCGACCAGTTCCAGCACGATGTTCCAGAACACATCCTTGGTTGCCCCCGGCACGCCCATGTCGAAGGGCGCGCGCAGCTTGCGCAGGAAATCGACGATGCGCGACAGCTCGTGGCTGGTCAGCTCGGAGGCCGGGGCGCTGGACGTGGTCATCTGGTGCACGGACGGAACCCTGCTAGGCGGAGATGTCGGCCTGCCATTTCACCAAAGCGAAGAAATCGTGATCGCGCAAGCCCGAATTGGCCGCGGCACGATAAAGTTCAAGGATCAGCCCGGTTGTCAGCAGGGGCACGCCATTGGCACGCCCGGCATCGCTGATCAGACTGAAATCCTTGATCATCTGCTGGACGGTGAAAGCCGGTGCATAGTCGCCAGACACCACCGCGTCGGTCTTGTATTTGAACAGGGGCGAGGCGACGGCGCTTTCGCAGATCACATCCATCATGCTGGCGCGCGACAGACCGCCACTTTCGCCAAGGGCCACAGCCTCGGCCAGAATGGCAGAGCTGGCGCCGACGAGGGTGTTGATCACCAGTTTCATGTAGCGGGCCTCTTCGCCCGAACCAAGGTAGAATTGCCGTGCCGACAGCAACCGGATGGTCGGCAGGACGGTCGCCCACGCCTGTTCATCGCCCGAGGCAAGCACCGTAAGCGCGGCCTTTTCGGCAAGGGCGGTGCTGCCGGATAGGGGGGCGCGCAGGTAGGCGATCCCGCAATCGTTGAGCGCGGCGGCGATTTCGGCCGAACATTCGGGCGACACGGTGCTCATCTCGACGAAGATCGAGCCGCGCGTCATGTGATGGACGAGACCGGTTGTGCCGGGCGCGCCCAACACGACCTCGCGCAGGACGTTGTCATTGGGCAGGGTGGCGAAGACGATGCCGTTCTGGCTGTGCCGATCAAGCGTGACGGCGCTGACCGCACCGGCGCGTTCAAGGTCGGACACAACCTGTGTATCCGGATCGGTCACAGCGACCGTGGTTCCGGCTGCCAGCAGGTTGCGGATCATCGGCGCGCCCATCTTGCCAGCGCCGATCCAACCGATTCCCCGACCACCCGATTGCGCGCGCGTCGTTTCTGCCAAGTTCGCCTGCATGCCGAATTCCACCCCTCGCTCCGCCACCGACTGTAAATCGCCGAAGCGGTGGCGGTTGGGGTAATTTATTCGGATCGGCTAAATTTCATCAGACCGACCGTCGGAGATTTGCTAACGATCAAGGCGGGAGTGAGTCATCGCTGTTATGGTCGCTGCAAGGGAACAGCCCGAACCGGGCTGTGGGGCAAAGCTGATTTTGCCCGGGCTTGTTGGCTGGACTGTGGTGGAAATGACGGTTGCTGTGGCGGTCGCCACAGGTCTGAGGGAGGACGACACGATGAGAGCAGTTCGGTTCCACGGGGCCAAGGACATCCGGGTGGAGGACGTCGCAGAGCCGTCAGGGCAGCTTGCGCCGGATGACGTGCTGATCGCCCCTGCCGTCACCGGCATCTGCGGCACCGACCTGCACGAATACATCGCCGGGCCGATCGTGACGCCGAAAGAGCCGCATGTGTTTACCGGGGCCAGCAACCCGCAGATCCTGGGGCATGAGTTTTCCGCCCGGGTTCTGGCGGTGGGGGGCGCGGTCAGCCACGTGAAGGCAGGGGATCGCATCTCGATCCAGCCGCTTCTGTCGCCCCGCAACGACTATTACGGCAAGCGTGGCCTGTATCATCTGTCGCCGAAGATGGGCTGCGTGGGCCTGAGCTGGGCCTGGGGCGGGATGGCGGAGAAGGCCGTTGTGAAGGATTACAACGCCCAGCCGGTTCCGGACGGGATCACCGACGATCAGGCCGCAATGATCGAGCCCGCAGCGGTGGCGCTGTACGGGGTGGACCGTGGCGGAATCACGGCGGGATCGACGGTGCTGGTGTCGGGTGCCGGGCCGATCGGGGCGCTGACGATCCTTGCGGCCAAGGCGGCGGGTGCGTCGACCATCATCGTGTCCGAGCCGAACCCGAACCGCCGGCGCATCATCGCCGAGATCGCGCCCTACGCCCATATCGTCGACCCGCGCGATGGCACGCTGGCGCAGGTCGTGGGCGACCTGACCGAAGAGGGCGTGGGCGTTGACGTGGCGCTGGAATGTGTCGGGCTGGAAGCGTCGCTGAACGCCTGTGTGCAGGCGGTGCGGCGGCAGGGCAAGGTTGTGCAGGTGGGGTTGCACATGAAGCCCGCCAGCATCGACGCGATGCTGTGGGCGCTGAAGGACATCACCGTCGAAGCGACGTGGTGCTACCCGACGCAGATCTGGCCGCGCATTGCCCGGATGATCGCGGCAGGCACTTTCCCGGTGGAAAAGGTGATCACCGCCCGCATCGATGCGGCCGATGTGGTGGCCAAGGGGTTCGAGGCGCTGCTTGATCCCGCAGGCCAGCATTTGAAGATTTTGGTCACGACCTGACCATTGGACCAACAAACAGAAAGACCAAGAACCATGGCTGAAAACAACGTCGCTCTTATCGTCGGTGCCACGGGGCTGTCTGGCAGCTACGCGGGCAGGCTTCTGAAGGAACAGGGCTGGACGGTTGTGACGCTGTCGCGCGGTGCGGCAGATCTGGAGTTTTCCGATCGCCACATCGCGGCTGACCTGCAGGACGCTGCGGCCACGGCGGCGGCGCTGCAAGCGGCGGGGGACGTGACGCATGTGTTCTTCTGCACCTGGTCGCGGCAGGCGAATGAGGCAGAGAATGTGCGCGTCAACGCCCTGATGATCCGCAACCTGTTTGACGGGCTGGCCCATGCCCCGATCCGGCACGCGGCGCTGGTGACGGGGTTGAAGCACTACCTTGGGTCGTTCGACGACTATGCCAAGGTAAAGCCCTACACGCCGTTCCTGGAATCAAGCCCGCGCCTGCCCGGCCTGAATTTTTACTATGCGCAGGAAGACGTGCTGTTCGAGATGGCGGAAAAGCGCGGCTTTACCTGGTCGGTGCACCGCCCGCACACGATGATCGGCTTTGTCATCGGCAATGCGATGAACATGGCGGTGACGCTGGCGGTCTATGCCTCGATCTGCAAGCACACCGGGCGGCCCTTCGTCTATCCCGGCAGCACTGAGCAGTACAATGCCGTCACCGACGTGACCGATGCGCGCCTCTTGGCCAAGCAGCTTCACTGGGCGGCCACCACGCCTGCGGCGGCGAACATGCCGTTCAACACCTCGAACGGCGATGTGTTCCGCTGGACGTGGCTCTGGCAGCAGATCGCGGACTATTTCGGGATCGAAGCCGCGCCCTATCCGGGCCAGCCGACCCCGCTGGAAGGCCAGATGGCGGATGCGCAGACCGTCTGGTCCGAGATCGTGGCCAAGCATGGTTTGCAGGACATTCCGGTGTCGAAGCTGGCGTCCTGGTGGCACAGCGATGCCGATCTGGGCCGCACGCTGGAATGTTTCACCGACATGACCAACAGCCGGACGCTGGGGTTCGACGCCTACCAATCCACCCGCAGCAGTTTCACCGACGTGTTCGACGAGCTGCGCGCGCGCCGCATCATCCCGGCCTGAGGAGACAGCCATGCACTACGTCGTTCACTGCCTCGACCATGACGGCGCCGTTGAAAAGCGGCTGGCCAACTATGACGCGCACAAGGCCTATCTGGCTGCGGCCCCGGTGAAAACCGTGATCTCCGGCCCGCTTCTGGCCGATGATGAACAGACCATGATCGGCAGCTGCTTTGTGCTGGAGGCCGACAGCCTGGCCGCCGTGGAGGCGTTCAACAGCAACGACCCCTTTGCGAAGGTCGGTCTTTGGAAGACGGTCTCGATCCGTCCGTTCTCCAAGCGCGTGGACAACCGCTGATGGGTGCCCCGGTCAGGATCGCCCTCGTGGGCATGGGGTGGTGGGGGCAGAAGATGCTCTCGGTTCTGCAATCGGCGCCCGAGGACATCCAGGTGGTGCGGGCGGTCGAGCCGAACGTGGAGTCGGTGCGCCAGTTGTGTGCCGACAAGGGAATTGCGCTGTCGGCGGACTATGGCGACGCCTTGAAAGACCCGGCGGTCGAGGCGGTGGTGCTGGCGACGCCGCATTCGCTGCATACCGCACAGATCGCGGCGGCGGTCGGGGTGGGCAAGCACATCTTCTGCGAAAAGCCGCTGGCGTTGACCAAGGCCGAGGCGGAGCGCTCGGTCGCCTTGTGCCGCAATGCCGGGTTGGTGCTGGGCATGGGGCATGAGCGGCGCTTTGAACCGCCGGTGGCCGAGATGCTGGCGATGGCCGATGCGGGAACGCTGGGGCGCATCCATCAGATCGAGGCGAACTTCAGCCACGACAAATTCCTGTCGCTGGCCCGCGACAACTGGCGGCTGAAGGCCGATCAGGCCCCGGCGGGGGGGATGACGGCGACGGGCATTCATTTGCTGGACCTGTCGGTGCGGTTGCTGGGGGCGGCGGAAAGTGTGCTGTGCATCTGCGAGCAGCTGTCGTCGGACCTGCCGCAAGGCGATACGGTGGCGGCTTTCGTCAAGTTCAAGGGCGGCGGCACGTCCTACGTCTCGGCCTCGCTGGCCAACCCGTTCATCTCGCGTTTTGCGGTCTTCGGGTCGAAGGGCTGGATCGACATCCGCGACAAGGCGCATGTCGAGGCGCCAGATGGCTGGATCGTTACCTCGGCGATGGCGGGCGGGCCGATCGTGACCCGCGAAGTCGGCAAGGCCGAACCGGTGAAGGACAATCTGGTCGCCTTTGCCCGAGCCGTGCGCGGTGGCGACTATCCGATCACCGGCGAGCATCTGGTGAACAATATCGCGCTGCTGGAGGCGGTCTTCGCCTCGGCCAAGAGCGGCCGCATCGAAGCCGTGGCCTGAACCTCGCAACCTGCCCGACACCCTGACGGAGACCCAAGATGAAAGCGCTGATTTTCGATCAACCGAACAAGCCTGTCGTCACCAACATCCAGATGCCGACCATCGGCGACAATGAGGTGATGGTCCGGTCGCGCCGGGTGGGAATCTGCCATTCGGATTACGAGCTTCTGTCGGGCAATTACATCATCCCGATTTCCTACCCCGTCACCCCCGGCCATGAATGGGTGGGCGAGGTGGTCGAGGTGGGTCGCAACGTCAAAGGCTTGCAGCGTGGCGACCGGGTGGTGGGCGAATGCGTGATCCGCACGCCAGAGCGCATCCACCATTTCGGCTTTTCGATGGACGGGGCGAACCGCGAGTTCTTTGCCGCGCGGCCCGAATGGCTGCACAAGTTGCCCGATGGGGTGGATGACGCCAAGGGCGCGCTGATCGAGCCGTTTACCTGCGGGTATTATGCGGTGCTGCGGCATGGCGGGGTGGATGCGTCGCAGACCGTGGTGGTTTCGGGCGGTGGGACCATTGGCCTGGTGTCGGCGGCGGCGGCCATCGGCATGGGGGCGAAGGTGATCGTGGTCGATCCGGTGCCGCTGCGGCGCGAGATTGCGATGAAGCTGGGGGCGGCCGGCACGGTGGACCCATCTGCGGGCAGCGCGGTTGAGGCGGTCACCGAGATGACCAAGGGCGGTGCCGATCTGGTGATCGAGGCGGCGGGGCATCCGTCATCCTTGGCCAATGTGTTCGACTATGCCCGGCCCGAGGGATTCGTGTCGATGGTGGGGATCAGCATCGGGCAGACGATCCCGGTCGAACTGGGCAAGATCCAGATCAAGGATCTGACGGTGCGGGGATGCATCGGGTCGCCCGGCGTGTGGCCTGCGGCGATCCGGTTTCTGGAGCGCACAGGGATCGACCTGTCGCCGATCCAGACCCACAGCTTTGCGCTGGACGACGCCATCACGGCCTTTGACCTCGGCAAAGACCCGACCAAGGCGGTGAAGATCACGCTGGAAATCGCCTGACGCCTTGGCGCGCAAACGGGGGGGAGGAGGGATCATGGCACACTACCAACAGACAGCGGGGCAGGACGGCCTTGCGTTTGATCTGCGATCCCTGAAACCCGCGCGCGGTTTCGTGACGGTGGTGATCTCGACTCTCGCGCTGATCATGGTCTGCGCGATCTTCGCGCCGTCGGCCATTTCGGCGGGCGGTCTTGCGGGCAGCCTGCCCTTTGCCGCCATCATCGCGATTGTGGGCCTTGGGCAGATGCTGGTCGTGCAGCAGGGCGGGTTCGACCTGTCGCTGGCGGGGGGCGTGTCGCTGGCGGTGGTGATCACCACGCACATGTCGGGTGGCAGTGACGCCCAACTGTTTTCGTCCATCGCCTTTGCCTTGGCTTGTGCGGTGGTAGCCGGGGTGGTGAACGGCATTCTTGTGGGGGTGCTGCGGCTGAATGCCATCGTGGCCACCATCGGGATGAATGCGCTGCTTTACGGCGCGGTGTTTGCGGTGTCGGGCGGGGTGCCCCGGATCACCACGCCCCTGATGGCCCAGATTGCCGGCGGCAAGACCCTTGGCATCCCGAATTCGGTTCTGTTCGCGCTGGTCATCATGCTGATCGTCAGTTTCGTGCTGAAGAAGACCATCATCGGGCGGCGGTTCGAGGCGATTGGTGCCAACCCGGCTGCGGCCCATGCGGCGGGCCTGAAGGTGCAGCTTTATCAGGCGATGGCCTATGTCTTTGCCCAGCTTCACTACTGTGTGGCGGGCATCCTGATTTCGGGGATCACCCGGGAACCCACCGCCTTTCAGGGCGACAGCCTGCTCTTGCCCTCGGTGGCGGTGGTGGTGCTGGCGGGAACATCGCTTCTGGGCGGCCGGGGGTTTCCCATCTCGACCGTGATCGCCGCGTTCTTTCTGAACCAGCTGAGCCAGTTTGCGCTGGCGGTCGGCGTGCCGTTCTCGGCCCAGACGATCATCCAGGCTTTGGCACTGGTCTTCGGGATCGGCGTCTATTCGCTGCGCTGGAAACAGGCGGCAACCAAACGTGCACTAAAGTCCAAAATGGAGGAAACGGACAATGTTTAAGGCAAAGACAATGACTGCCGCCTGTGCGGTGGCGACACTGACCATGGGGTTTGCTGCCACCACGGCACTGGCGGAAACCCCGTCCTGGTGCGGACCGAACGAGGCGTCGCTGGCGCTTCTGGACGGCTTTGGCGGCAACAGCTGGCGTCTGGTCACCACGGCATCGGGTGCGGAAGAGGCTGCGAAGTGCCCCAGCATCACCCAGTATGAATATGCCGACGGTCAGGGCGACACCCAGAAGGCCATTTCGGACATCAACTCGATGGCCGCGCGCGGGATCAAGGCAATGGTCGTGTTTGGCGATGCCGGCCCCGCAGTTCTTCCGGCGCTGACCAACGCGCACCGTGCTGGCACCATCGTGGTGCCCTACCGCGTGAACGTCGGCGGCGTCGAGGGCGAGAACTATGCCAAGTTCATCGGCTCGTCCTTTGTCGAGGACGGCGTCAGCTGGGGCAACTGGATCAAGGAAGTCCTGCCCGAAGGCGGCAATGTCCTGTTCCTCAGCGGCCCGGCCGGCAACAGCCAGGGCACGGACGAACTGGCCGGGATGAAGTCGGTGCTGGATGACAAGTATGTCTTCATCAACCCCGAGCCCTTTGCCGTCACCAACTGGGACCCGTCGCTGACCCAGCAGGTTCTGTCGGCCGAGATCGCCAAGAACGACAAGATCGACGTGATCGTGTCCGACTTCGGCCCGTCGCTGGTGGGCGCGCTGCCGGTGTTCGCCGAATTCGGCCGGTCGATCCCGGCGCTTGCCACGTCCGACGGCAACTCGCTGTCGTGCTTCTGGGAGCAGAACAAGGACGCCAACCCCGACTTCAAACTGTTCACCGTCGCCACCGGCAACGACAACGTGCGTCTGGCCGTGCAGTGGGCTGTCGCCCTGGCCACCGGCGGCACCCCGCCCACGGACGAGATCTTCAAGGCTCCGGTCTATGAAAACTCGGTCTCGGGCACGCCGAACCCGGTGACCTGCCGCGCCGATCTGCCCGGCTCGATCTACCTGTCGGCGGAAATGTCGGATGACGCGCAGGCAAAAGCTGTCGGCCAGTGATCTGGTCGCGGCCCCGGGCAGATGTCCGGGGCCGCACCCTTCTAACTTCCCGCAGGGATGGCAGGACGTGACATGGCCAAGGTTGCAGTGATGAAACTCGTGGAAACGGAACCGTTGAACAGCGCGCCCGAGGCCGCGCCGACGATCCGGCTGTCCAATATCACCAAGGTGTTTTCCGGCGTCGTGGCGCTGTCGGACGTGTCGGTGGATATCCATCCGGGCGAGGTTCACGCCATTCTGGGCGAAAACGGCGCGGGCAAATCCACGCTGATGAACATCATCTCGGGTGTCTTGCAGCCCGAGATCGGCGTGATCGAATTCAATGGCGACGTCATCTCTCCGATGACGCCGGAACGCTCGGCCGCGCTGGGCGTGTCGATTTCCTACCAGCATCCGGCCGTGCTGGATGACCTGTCGGTTCTGGAAAACCTGCGCGTGGCGCTGCCAGACAGCATCTTTGACGCCGGCAATCCGGCCGAGATTGCCCGCGCGATGCTGGATGATGTGGGCCTGCATGTGCCGTTGGCGGCGCGGGCCGACAGTCTGACCGTGGCGCAGAAGCACCTTTTGGAGATTGCCAAGGCGCTTGCCAGCCGCCCGCCCGTGCTGATCCTGGACGAGCCGACGGCGGCGCTGGATCAGGATGCGACCGAGATGCTGTTCGCCCGCATCCGCACCATCGTGGCGCAGGGCACCGCCGTGATCTACATCACCCACCGTTTGGCCGAATTGCGCCAGATTGCCCACCGCGTGACGGTGCTGCGCGACGGTCAGTTCGCCGGTGCTGCACTGGTTGGCGATGTGACCGACGAAGACCTGCTTGCGATGATCGTCGGGCGCAGCCTTGCATCGGCGTTTCCGCCCAAGTCGGGCGAGGCGGACCCGGACATCAACTTTACCGTCAAGGGGTTGTCGGGCCGAAAGTTCCACGACATCAGCTTTGCCGTTGGGCGCGGCCAGATCATCGGCATTGCCGGGGTGGAAGGCAACGGCCAGTCCGGCGTGATGCGCGCGCTTGCCGGGTTGGAGCCGTGGAAGGGCGAGGTTCACTTGAAAGGCGCCTCGCTTTCCGCCGCCGAGGTCAAGGTCAATTCCGCCTACATGCCGTCTGACCGGCATGAGGAGGGGATCATTGCCGACCTGACGGTGCGTGAGAATGCGACGTTCTCGGCGCTGGATCAGTTCAGCAATCTTGGCATCCTCAGCCGCCGCAAGGAGCTGGGTGAAGTGGGCCGCGTGTTCGGTTCGCTGGCGGTCAAGACGCCGGGGCTGGATGCGGGGATCCTGTCGCTGTCGGGCGGCAATCAGCAGAAGGTGGTGATGGCGCGGGCGCTGATGTCGCGCCCCGGTTTCATCCTTGCGGACGAGCCAACGCAGGGCGTCGATGTCGGCGCGCGGTTCGAGATTTACCGCATCCTGCGCGAAGTGTCGCAATCCGGCACGCCGGTGATCGTGAATTCGTCGGACGCGGCCGAGCTGGAGGGCCTGTGCGACGTGGTGATCGTCATGTCACGCGGGCGGGTCGCTGAAACCCTGCGCGGCGACGATGTCACCGAAGGCCGCATCGTTGCGGCGGCGGTCAAGGCGCAATCGCATGTCGCGGGTGTCGGCGAGGCGACGAAGGCTGTCAAAGCGGCCACCAGCGGCCTGCGCCAGTTCATCCAGAGCGACAATGCCACCGTCGTGCCGCTGGCTGTGGTGGTGGTGATGCTGGGGCTGTATGTCTTTGGGCAGAACGCGAATTATCTGTCGGCCTTCAACATCTCGAACATCCTGTTGCTGGCAACGGCGCTGGGGTTCATCGCGCTTGGCCAGACCATTGCGCTACTGATGGGCGGGATCGACCTGTCGGTGGGGCCGCTGGCCGGGTTTCTGGTGGTTGTCGCGTCATTCTTCATCAATGACGGGCAATCGCCGCAGACCATCGCGCTGGGATTTGCGCTGATGTTTCTGGCCGCGCTGGCGGTTGGCACGATCAACGGCTGTCTGATCCGCTTTGCCAATTTCACCCCGATTGCCGCGACCCTGGCGATGTATATCGGCTTGCAGGGCATGAGTTTCGTGCTGCGCGACGGGCCGGGCGGTTACATCAACTTTGCGGTGATGGACACGATCGGCTGGAAACTGGGGCCTTTGCCGGTGGCGTTTCTTGTGCTGGTGATCGTGGCGCTGCTGGCCGAATACGTGCTGCGCAAGCGCCGCCTTGGCTGGCAGTTCCGCGCGGTTGGATCGCATGAAGAATCGGCGCGCCGGATGGGCATCCGCGTCAACCGGGTGATCATCGGCGGCTATATCGCGGTGTCGCTGTTCACCGCGCTGGGGGCGGTGATGCTGATGGTGCAGATCGGCGTGGGCGATCCGGCGCAGGGGGTGAATTACACGCTGGCCAGCATCACGGCGGTCGTGCTGGGCGGCACCAGTTTGCGGGGCGGGAGGGGAACCTTTGTCGGCACGGTCATGGGCGCGGTCCTGCTGACCGAGGTGCTGAACGCGGTGTCTTTCCTGGGGCTGTCACAGACCTATCAGTATGTCTTTCAGGGCGCACTGATCCTGGCCGCGGCGCTGATCTATTCGACAGCGCGGCGGCAAGCGGGCACCTGATGATGAAGGACGCATTCCTCTATCAGTCTGCGCCCTTGCGGGTGCGGTTTGGCGCGGGCGCGGTGGGCCACGTAAGCGACGAGATTGATGCAATCGGCGGCAGCCGGGCGCTGATCCTTGCGACACCGTTTCAGAAAGCCGACGCAGGCGCGCTTGCCGCCGGGATCGGTGCCAAGGCGGCGGGCGTCTTTGCCGAGGCGCGGATGCATACCCCGGTGGAGGTGACGACGCGCGCGCTGCAAGCCTATGCCGACAGCGGCGCGGATTGCCTTGTATCTTATGGGGGCGGATCGACGATCGGACTGGGCAAGGCGATTGCCTGGCGGAATGACGCGCCGCATCTGGTGGTGGCCACGACCTACGCCGGATCGGAAGCGACCGATATCCTTGGCGAGACGGAAGCCCGGGTGAAGACCACCCGCCGCGACCCGCGCATCCGGCCAGAGGCTGTGATCTACGATCCCGAACTGACGCTGGGCCTGCCCGTGGCGATGAGTGTGGCCAGCGGTCTGAACGCGATGGCCCACGCAGTTGAGGGACTTTATGCCACCGACGCCAATCCCGTGACCTCGCTGATGGCTGTCGAGGGGATTGCCGCCCTGCAAAAGGCTCTTCCCGCCATCTGCCTCAACCCGGCCGATCTGGGCGCGCGCAGCGAGGCGCTTTATGGCTCGTGGCTGTGCGGCACGGTGCTGGGTTCGGTTGCAATGGCGCTGCATCACAAACTTTGCCACAGCTTGGGTGGTGCGCTTGATCTGCCCCATGCCGAAACGCACGCCATCCTGTTGCCGCATACGATGGCGTTCAACGCCGTGGCGGCGGCCGAGGCGCTGCAACCGGCGGCGCGGCTGTTCGGCGGCGATCTGGGCGGCGGGCTTTACGATCTGGCCAGATCCCTTGGCGCGCCCAAGGCGCTTCGCGAGTTCGGCATAGGCCGCGACGACCTTGGCCGCATTGCGGATCTGGCCGTGAAGAACCCCTATGCCAACCCGCGCGAGGTGACGCGCGACGGGATTCTCGCGCTGCTCGAGGCGGCCTGGGCTGGCTCCCGGCCCGTGCCGATCTGACCCGTGCCGATCCGACCTGAAAGGACAAGACCATGACCGCTGACGCCGCCATTGACTATTTCACCGAAAGCCATTCGGTCGAGGCCGTGAATGGACGGATCGGCAAGGCCACCGATCCGCGTCTGGCCCATGTGATGGCCCGGCTGGTGACGCATCTGCATGCTTTCATCAAGGATGTGGAATTGACCCAAGCCGAATGGGCGGTTGCGATCGACTTCCTGACCCGCACGGGGCAGATCTGCGATGGCAACCGGCAGGAATACATCTTGTTGTCGGATGTGCTGGGCGTGTCGATGCTGGTGGATGCGATCAACAACCGCCGCCCGACCGGGGCCACGGAAAACACCGTGTTGGGACCGTTCCATGTGGACGGCGTGCCGAACTACCCGATGGGGGCCAATATTTCGCAGGATGGCGGCAAGGAGACCTGCCTGTTCGAGGGCCGCGTGACCGACCTTGACGGCACTCCGCTGGAAGGGGTGCGGATCGACGTCTGGTCCGACAACGAGGATGGCTTTTATGACGTCCAGCAGCCCGGGGTTCAGCCGCGCCACAACAACCGGGGTGTGTTCGTCACCGGGCCGGATGGGCGCTACTGGTTCAAGGGGATCAAGCCGGTGTCCTATCCTATCCCCGACGATGGCCCGGTGGGGCAGATGCTGGGTCATCTGGGCCGTCACCCCTACCGCCCCGCGCACATGCACTTCATCGTCAGCCGCGAGGGCTTTGAAACCGTCGTCACCCATACGTTCGTGGCGGGGGATGACTATCTGCAGTCGGATGCCGTGTTTGGGGTGAAGCAATCGCTGATTGCGCCATTCGAGCCTTTGGCGGGGGGCGACACGAAGTGGTGCTCGACCTTCGATTTCGTGCTGAACAGGGGGAAGGCGCAATGACCGCAGATCGCACAGGCCCCCGCATCGCCTTCTTGGGAACCGGGGCGCAAGGCGCCTCCATCGCCGCCGATTTCGCACTGGCCGGGCTGGATGTCACCTTCATCGACCAGTGGCCCGCCCATATCGAGGCGATCCGCGCCAATGGCATCACGGTGAACTTGCCGACACGGCAGATCAATGCCCGCGTGCCGGCCCTGCATTTGTGCCAGGTGGCAGAGATCAAGCAGCCCTTCGATCTGATCTTTCTGGTGGTCAAGGCCTATGACACGACCTGGGCCACCCAGTTGATCAAGCCGGTGCTGGCCGACGATGGTTTTGTCATCGGCCTGCAAAACGGCATGACGCATGAGGACATTGCCGCCGTCGTGGGCCGCCACCGGACCCTTGGCGCCGTGATCGAGATCGCGTCGAACATGTGGGTGCCGGGCGTGACCAACCGGCAGAACGACCACGACGAATCCTGGTTCGCCATGGGGGCGCTGGACCCCGCCCAGCAGCACCGGGTCGAGGCGGTGGCCGACCTTCTGCGCCATTCCGGCCGGGTCGAGGTGACGGATGACATCCGCTCGGCCAAGTGGATGAAGCTGGTGGTCAACGCCGCCGAGCTGATCCCCTCGGCCATCATCGACACCGCGTTGAACGACGCTGCCCGCGCGCCGGGGATGCTGGAAGTGATGCGGCAAGCCGGGTACGAGGCGATGCAGGCCGCGCTGGCCGATGGCGCGACGATCATGCCGATCATCGGGATGCCGCCCAGCATGAGCAACGACCCCGAGCGCTATGTCGATGAAATATTTGACGAAGTGCTGCGGACGTTTTCACGCGAGGACACGCTGACCACGTCCTTGCAGGATTGGCGCAAGGGCCGCCGGGCCGAGGTGGAAGAGGTGAACGGCTGGGTTGTGAACACCCTGCGCGCGCATGGCCGTTCTGCGCCGGTCAATCAGCGCGTGGTCGAGATTGCCTTGCAGATCGAAGCGGGCAAGCTGGCCCCGCGGCCGGAAAACGTTGATCTGCTGACACAAGGTCACCCCGCCGCGTGATCAGCGGCACCAGCACGGCGGAGATCAGGGGCCAGAATGCCGAATGTGAAGATCTATGTGGACGAAACGCTCTATCCCTCGTGTCGCGACAGGTTGCCTGCCGCGCTGGGGCCGATCCTTGACATGCTGTGCCATGACCTGACCGTCGACCGGCCGGCCTGCCAGATTGCCGTGATACCGGTTCTGGCGATGCCCGACCTGCCACCGGTCAATGTGGAAATGCAGATCATGCCGCGCCCGGAGCGCACGCGCGCGGTTCTGCTTGCCGTTTGTGCCAAGCTGCGTGAGATGGTGGGGGGTGCCACGGGCGCGCATGTCGCGATCCGGGTCACCACGCTGGACCCCGAAACCTACATCGCCCTGAAATAGGAAGATACGGAATGGACAAGACGCTTGCCGATCTGGCCACTGCGGTTGCGGGCATCGGCGATGGCATGACGGTGATGATCGGCGGCTTTGGCGGATCGGGCGCGCCCATCGAACTGATCCACGCGCTGATCGACCGCTACCTGGCGACGGGTCATCCAAAGGGGCTGACCGTCGTCAACAACAACGCCGGGAACGGCCATGTGGGGCTTGCCGCGCTGATCGAGGCGGGCATGGTGGCCAAGCTGATCTGTTCGTTCCCGAGGTCAGCCGATCCGGTGGTGTTCACCGAACGCTACCTTGCCGGGCAGATCGAACTGGAGCTGGTGCCGCAAGGCACCCTTGCCGAACGCATCCGCGCCGGGGGGGCGGGGATTCCGGCCTTCTACACGCCCACCAGTTACGGCACCGATCTGGCAATCGGCAAGCCTGTCGAGGTGTTCGACGGGCGGCCTTATGTGCAGGAACGCTGGCTGAAGGCGGACTATGCGCTGGTCAAGGCGCATCTGGGCGACCGTCTGGGGAACCTGACCTACCGGATGGCGGCGCGGAACTTTGGGCCCCTGATGTGCATGGCGGCGGCAACGACCATCGTGCAGGTCAGCCGCATTGTCGCCCCCGGCGGGATCGACCCCGAGGCGGTCGTGACACCCGGCATCTTTGTGCAGGGGCTGGTCGAAGTGGCGAACCCTGCTCAGGAAGAAGTGCTGAACCGGGCCAATGCCCGCTATCCCGAGGTTGTCGCATGACGTTGAAGCTGACCCCGACGCAGATGGCATGGCGCGCGGCACAGGACATTGCCGATGGCGCCTATGTGAACCTTGGCATCGGCTTTCCCGAAATGGTGGCGAAATTCCAGCCGCCCGGACGCGAGGCGATCTTTCACACTGAAAACGGCATCCTCGGCTTTGGCCAGACCCCTGCACCGGGGGATGAGGATTGGGACCTGATCAACGCCGGCAAGAAGGCCGTCACGCTGAAGCCGGGCACAGCGTTCTTCCACCATGCCGACAGCTTTGCCATGGTGCGCGGGGGTCATCTGGATGTGGCGATCCTGGGTGCCTATGAGGTGGCCGAAACGGGCGATCTGGCGAACTGGTCCACCGGCCCGAAGGGCGTGCCTGCGGTGGGTGGGGCGATGGACCTGGTCCACGGGGCCAAGCGCGTGGCGGTGATGACCGACCACGTCACCAAGGACGGAAAGCCGAAACTGCTGGAACGCTGCACCCTGCCGCTGACCGGGGTTGGATGCGTGACGCGGGTCTATTCCAGCCTTGCGGTGATCGACATCGTTGCAGGGCGCTTTGTGCTGCGTGAAAAGCTGCCATCCCTTACCTACGACGCGCTGCAAGCCATGACCGGGGCGATCCTGCATCTGGACGGACCCGTCGCCGACCTTGCCGTGCCTGAACTGTGAAATGAGCTTTGACATGACCGACGTCTTCATCTGCGACTATATCCGCACGCCCATTGGCCGGTTCGGGGGGAGCCTGTCCTCGGTCCGCGCCGACGATCTGGGCGCGGTGCCGCTGCGCGCGCTGATGGCGCGAAATCCGGGCGTGGACTGGGCCGCGGTGGATGACGTGATCTTCGGCTGCGCCAATCAGGCGGGCGAGGACAACCGCAACGTGGCGCGCATGTCGGCCCTGCTGGCGGGCCTGCCTGTTTCGGTGACGGGCACCACGATCAACCGGCTGTGCGGATCGGGAATGGATGCGGTGCTGGTGGCGGCACGGCAGATCAGGGCGGGCGAGGCCGACCTGATGATCGCGGGCGGTGTGGAAAGCATGTCGCGCGCGCCCTTCGTGATGCCGAAGGCCGACACCGCCTTCAGCCGCAACGCCGAGATCTACGACACCACCATCGGCTGGCGCTTCGTCAATCCAGCGATGAAGGCCCAATACGGCGTCGAGTCCATGCCCGAAACCGGCGAGAACGTCGCCGAGGATTTCGCCATTTCCCGCACCGATCAGGATGCCTTTGCGCTGCGCTCGCAGGCCAAGGCATCGGCGGCGCAGGCCAACGGGCGGCTGGCGGCGGAGATCACTCCGATCAGCATCCCGCAGCGCAAGGGTGACGCGGTGGTGGTCGACCGCGACGAGCATCCGCGCGCCACGACGATGGAGGCGTTGGCCAAACTTGGCACGCCGTTCCGCAAGGGCGGGACGGTGACGGCAGGCAATGCAAGCGGGGTCAATGACGGGGCGGCGGCTCTGATCCTGGCCTCGGCCACCGCAGCGCGGACATACGGGCTGACGCCGATTGCGCGGGTTCTGGGCGGGGCCACGGCGGGGGTGGCACCCCGGATCATGGGCTTTGGTCCGGCACCGGCCAGCGAACGGCTGATGGCACGGCTGGGGCTGGGCCAGACCGATTTCGACGTGATCGAGCTGAACGAGGCGTTTGCGTCGCAAGGGTTGGCTACGTTGCGCGCATTGGGGATTTCCGATGACGACCCCCGCGTCAACCCGAACGGCGGGGCGATTGCGCTTGGGCATCCGTTGGGCATGACCGGCGCGCGGATCACCGGGACCGCGGCGCTGCAACTGGCCCTGACCGGGGGCAAGCGATCCCTGTCAACCATGTGCATCGGCGTGGGCCAGGGCATCGCCATCGCGCTGGAGCGGGTCTGACCGGGGACATCATCCACGACAAACAGCACCAGGACAGAGGAGACGGATCATGGCTGAACGGGTCTATGGCATGCACCATATCGGCATTACGGTGCCGGACATCGAAGAAGGCATACGCTTCTTCAAGGCCGTTTTCGGGGCGGTCGAAGTCTTCCGCACCGGCGCGTTCGACGTGGACGAGGCGTTCATGGAACGACGGCTGGGAACCCCGTCGCACACGCGGATCCGTGATCTGGTTTTCCTGCGCTGCGGTGCCGGCACCAATGTCGAGCTTTTTGAATATACC
Organism: uncultured Alphaproteobacteria bacterium; assembly: GCA_963822435.1. Lineage (GTDB taxonomy): Bacteria > Pseudomonadota > Alphaproteobacteria > Rhodobacterales > Rhodobacteraceae > JAUYQR01. Next base: position 461,190 of record CAWGHN010000001.1, on the reverse strand, counting down.
GGCGAGGATAAATCGGCGCGGCCAAGGCGCAATTCGGAAATTGGCGGAACCCATCTGTGTTTCGAGGTCGAGGATGTTTTTGCGTCTGCAGAAAGACTGCGCGCCCAGGGCATCGAATTTCTGGACGGGCCCAATACCGTGACCGAAGGACCGTTGGCGGGTTTCAACTGGATCTACTTCAATGCTCCTTGGGGGCAGTCTCTGGAAATCGCCAGCTTTACGGAACTTGGGTATGAAAAGGACACGTCCGAGCGTATCTGGCGGGCAAAGCCAGAGGGGTGAGGGAAATTCGGGCCGCGTCCAGTGTTGGCCGAAGTGGACGGGGCGCGAGTTGCGCTTTTATCCGCCTGTTAACCTTGGGTTCGCGGATGCAGGTGTTTGGTCCGCCTGACGTCAAAGGCCAATGACCGTCTGTATGAAACCAAGGATCGGATCGACGCCCAGAAGCGCCTTGCCCAGAAGTTCAAACCCGACAATCAAGAGGGCCCAGGTGATGACCTTGTAGAAGGTCGCCTCGCTGACCATGCCGACCGTCCTTTTGCCGACATAGACACCGACGACCGCCGGCACCAGCAGATAGGCCGCTGTTTCCAGGCTGCCAAGGTTGACCTGTCCGGTCATCCAATACGGGCCGAGTTTCGCCAGATTGATGATGGCGAAAAGGATGGTCGTGGTTCCCGCATAGCTTAACCGATCAAGCCGCAGCGGTTGGACGAACGTCTGGTAAGGGGGGGCGCCGGCGTGGCTGATATAGCTGGTGAAGCCGGCAAGGCTGCCCCAGAACAGTCCGGGCAAAACCTTGGGTTTGCGAACTGGGCTGGCGCCGCCTCGGCCTGTCAACATGTAGATCGCAAAGATGATTCCGATGGTGCCGACCAGCCCCGTGATGATCCTGTCGCCGCCCGAGATGTTCGCATTGACCCACGGAATGATCGCCCAGCCAACCGCAATGCCAAGAAGTCCGGCCGGAACCATGATCGCCAGAACCCGCCGGTCGTAGGAGTGGCGATAGGCCCAAAGCCCGAAGCCGTCGCTGATCAGGTAGACCGGCAGCAGCAGCCCCGCCGCCGTGAGGGGGTCAACCGTAAGGCTCAGCAGTGGCACACTCAGGTTGCCAATCGCCGACCAGCCGCCTTTGGAAAAGCCCACGATCAACGCCACCAGCACGGCAACGCACCAGAATTCCCAGCCCTGCAAGATATGCCCTCGTTGCCCGTGTGGCGTGGGTGCGCGATGCGGCGTGCCACGCGTGACTTTATTCTAAACGGTGAAGAAATGTCCAGAATGGTTCGAGACGGCGGCCAGGATCAATTGATCCGAGTGCATTGTGACGGTCGGGATTGAACAGGTCTTTGCTGCGCAACCGTGATCCGGGCTGGTTCCATTTGATTTTGTTACCCGCGTCATTTTGATCTTATTGTCGGCATCATAGGAAGAGTTCACAACGCGCCATGCAAGAAAAAGGTGCCCGGTGACAACGAACGATTTTGCCGAATAACAAAACGGCGGCAGATGGATCTGCCGCCGTCTTTATTCTTGAAATGATTTTTCTGAAACCACGTTCTAAAACAGATTTTTGATATTGCCTTTGGTGTAATCGAAGGCCGGGTCGCAGACTTAATTATCGTTCTTGTCCGTGTCGTCCTTCTTGTCCTTGTCGTCCTTCTTGTCCTTGTCGTCCTTCTTGTCCTTGTCGTCCTTCTTGTCCTTGTCGCCCTTCTTGTCCTTGTCGCCCTTCTTGTCCTTGTCGCCCTTGTCGCCCTTGTCGCCCTTGTCGCCCTTGTCGCTCTTGTCGCCCTTGTCGCTCTTGTCGCCCTTGTCCTTTTCATGCCCCGACTTTTCAGCGCCATCTTCACCGGGACCCTTGTCGGGGTTTTGACCAACTTCGCCCTTGGTTTGTGCCGGATTGTCGTTGTCCACACCATCGGCGTCGTTGCCGTGGCCCTTGTCGTGATCGGCGTCCTTTACGGGTTTCTCGACCTCGGGGGCCGGAGCGTCCGGTTTTGTCTCGTCAACACCCTCGTCGGTGGGCGCGGGCTCTTCCACGGCGGGCGGATTGGTCGGGGCCGGGTCTTCCTGTTCGTCCACGATCGGAGCGTCGGGGTTCGACACATCATCTTCGGCTGCGGGCTGGGGTGCCTCGTAGACCGGGTCATCTGCCGTGACCGGGGGTTCGTTGTTCCCGACCACGGGTTCATCGGGCGTTTCGACAGGTGCCATGACCTTGACCGGCGTTTCTTCTGCCGGGGTCTCCACTTCGGGATCTGCCGGTGTGGATGCCTTGACACGGGCATCTTTCACACCGGCCCCGAACTGGCAGCTCACGTCGGATCGATAGTAGGCGTTCGACCCGACGATCTTCTTTAGCTCGCACCCAAACAAGGAACTTGCACTCGTTACCGAAGCCGATGCGCAGACAGCAAGGGCTGCGCCCAGGAACACATTTTTCATTTCAACCCTACACTCGTTAAAGACCAACTCGACTGCTTGTGCGCCGTCTGGCAGCGCTGGAAGCCATGTAGAGGTTAATGCCACCCTAACGTCGATCTCGCCACGATGATCGTTGGCACCTGTCCTAAAAGACAATGCATTGTCTCTGACCGCGACCAAGACTGTGCGTGGTTAAGCGATCGTTAACTCAACCCGAGATTGGGTCTTGATGATGACGCCAAAAGGCCGAGCCCGCGCCACAATGCGATTCGTTTCCGGCAATGGGGGCTGCAGACCGAGGTTACAGGCCGAGAAATACCGTTGCCAAGGAATATGTTGCACCGATCCTTGGGCCGGCGGACGCAAGTGGGCGTTCGTCCCAAGCGGGTGAAGGCTGCGGCCAGCGAGAGAGAGGCGTTTGCCCGCCGAGGTGTCGGCATTGGTCGTTGACCGGCACCGAAACTTGCGCTTGTCTATGTATTCCTCCACAGGAAGAGCGACCGACGTTTTCAACTCAGGGTGTTATGTGAGTACGAGTTCACGCCACGTCTACGACTATGACATTGACCTGACGAGCGACGTCGCACCTGCCCGGGTGCTGAGAATGGTGCGTCCCGGCAGCCGTGTGCTGGAAATCGGGGCGGGGCCGGGTTCGATAACGCGGCATCTGTCGGGATCGCTGGGCTGCGATGTTGTCGCGCTGGAAATTGATCCCACTGCGATCGAACGGCTTCAGCCGTTTGCGCGCGCGGTCTTTTCGGCCGATCTGAATGAGGCTGGCTGGGCCGAGATGGTCCGTGACCGTGAGGGCCAGTTCGACTATGTCATTGCAGCGGACGTGCTGGAGCATGTCTATGATCCCTGGTCCGTGCTGGGCGGAATGAAGTCGTTGTTGAATGACACCGGCAGCGTGATCCTGTCCCTGCCACATGTCGGTCATGCGGCCGTTGCGGCGTGTCTGATCGACGAAGATTTTGAGTATCGGCCTGTGGGACTGCTGGACCGAACCCATATCCGCTTTTTCGGCATCAAGAATATCGACGAACTTTACCGGTCGCAGGGCCTTGTGATCGAGCAGGCCGAGTTCGTCGTACGGACGCCCGAGATGACCGAGTTCGCGCGTCGCTGGCGCGCGCTGCCGGCTAAGGTGCAAGGCGTCTTGCAGGCCAACCGCTTTGCGCATGTCTATCAGGTTGTCAGTCGTGCGGTGCCGGTTGAACGTGCCTCAGCGTCTGTTGACCTTATGACCCAGCAGGTCGTGCCACCTGATCCGGCAACGGTTGATCTGTGGGAAAGGATCATGGCATCACAGCCCGTCCAGAGTGCCCGCGACACCCGGCCCACGCTGGATGAGACGCGTCTTGGGGGCCACGCCGCCACGGCACGCAAGGCGGGTTTGGCGGCGGCGAAGGGCAAAGACATGGCGGGTGCCCCGGTGGACGCAGCGACCGATCTGCGCCTGATCGCGTTCTATCTGCCCCAGTTTCATCCGATTCCGGAAAATGACCTTTGGTGGGGCAAGGGCTTTACCGAATGGACCAACGTCACCAAGGCTGTCCCGCATTTCGATGGTCATTATCAGCCGCACCTTCCCGCCGACCTGGGGTTTTACGACCTTCGGCTGCGCGAGGTGCGCCACGCGCAAATTGCGCTGGCGAAGTCGTATGGCATCCACGGTTTTTGCTATTACTACTACTGGTTCTCGGGGCAGCGCCTTCTGGAACGTCCGTTGAACGACATGCTGGCTGACCCCGAAAGCGACATGCCCTTCTGTCTGTGCTGGGCCAACGAGAACTGGACACGCCGGTGGGATGCGGCGGAACATGAAGTCCTGATCGCCCAGAGGTACCACGACGAGGATGACCTTGCCTTCATCAGATCGCTTGAGCCGTTCCTGCGTGACCCGCGCTATATCCGAATTGACGGTGCGCCCTTGGTCATCGTCTACAGGCCGCAGCATATGCCGGATGCGGCACGGTCGGTGAAGGTCTGGCGCGACCACTGTGACCGTGTTGGAATTGGCCCCCTGCATCTGGCCTGCGCGTTGACCTTTGGCAACTGGGACCATACGCAATTCGGCTTTGATTCCGGCGTGGAGTTTCCTCCACACAACATGAAAGCCCCGGATCTTTCCCACGCCATCCGGTTTCGCAACCGCTACAGCGGGTATTGCCCGGACTACAAGGACGTGGCGGAAATGTATCTGGCCAATCGCTATGGGCCTGATCGCAGCGTGTTCAGGGGCGTCTTGCCGTCATGGGACAATACCGCACGGCGCGGCGCCAGTGGCACGGTGATCATGAACGGAACGCCCGAGAACTATGAATACTGGTTGTCCGAGGCGGCACGACGAACTCTCGAAGAGTTTCCGGGCCAGAACCGACCACTTTTCATAAACGCGTGGAACGAATGGGCCGAGGGGTGCCATCTGGAGCCGGACCGCCGCTATGGGCACAGGTTTCTGGAAACCACCCGCCGCGCTGTCGCCGGAACCACCATATCGGGCTGGACACATGTCGGGGTTCCCGAAGAGGTCCGCCTGCCGCACGGTGCGCCGAACATGCGCAAAAGCTGGAAAAGCCGCACCTTCCGCAAGGTACGCGACACGCTTACGCTGCGGCGGCTGAGAAAAGGATCCTGAGCATGTTCAGGCGGTTCATGGCAGCGCTGGGCCGGCGCGACCGATCGGACCCAGAGGCCGGCAAGGTCTACATTTCCGGAACCGGACGCGCGGGAACATCATTTCTGACGCAGCTTTTGACCGAGCTGGGATTGGATACCGGCTTCAAGGGGGCGGACCGGACAACACATTATTTCGAGATAGCAAGAGCCGGCTTTGAATGGGACCTGTCCGACGTGGCCGGCCCACGGTTTCAAAAAAGCCCCTATCTTTGCGATCGGCTGCCCGAGATTGTCAGCCGGGGCGTTCGGATCGATCATATCGTCGTTCCCGTCCGCAACGGTGCCGACGCGGCAAAGAGCCGGATCAAGGTTCAGCTCGCCACAACCGGAACGCCGGATGGCGAAGAGGTCGCGGGGGGATTGTGGTCGACATCACGCTCCGACGAGCAGGAAACCATTCTTCGGGTCAAGCTTGCCAGCCTGATCGAGGTTGCGGTGAAGCATGACATCAGCTTGATTTTCCTAGCTTATCCAAGGCATGCCCAGGACGCGGAATATGCCTACCGCAAGTTGACGCCGATCCTTGGCGACATCTCGTGGCCGCAGTTTCGCAAGGTCTTCGGCAAGGTCTCGAAGCCCGAACTGATTTCAACCTTCGACTAGGTCGCGGGGGCCGTGGTGTCCCATGCGGGTTGCGCATCCTTGCAGCGATGGGGGCCGCGTGATATTCCACCGCCGTTTTCAGGGCAGGGTGCGAAGCCCGGCCATCGGTCCTGGCGTCCGGCGGGCTGGGTCGGGTCTGCCCTGGGGCCGGAAACGTGAAGGGAAGGTTTCATATGTCCACTCCACCTCGTGTCGCGACCATGAGACTTGCCATTGCGGGCGACAGTGCCGGTGAGGGGTTGGCTAAGCTGCTGGCCGAGCATCTTGCGACGACCTGCAAGGTGACCGACCTAAGCCGCACCGAGGCCGGCCCCGAAGCCTTCTACGCGGATCTGTCGGACCGGGTGGCAAGCCAGGTGGCAGATGGGACATACGACCGTGCGATTCTGGTCTGTGGCACCGGCATCGGGGTGTGCATTTCGGCCAACAAGGTTCCCGGTATCCGCGCGGCGCTGACGCATGACACCTATTCGGCCGAACGCGCGGCCCTGTCGAACGATGCCCAGATCATCACGATGGGTGCGCGGGTGATCGGGACGGAACTGGCCAAGGCGATTGCGGATGCCTGGCTGTCCCAGACCATGAACTTTGACGCGGCAGGGCGATCGGCGGGCAATGTGCGCGCGATTGATGCCGTGGATGCAAAATACGCTCGCAAGTAACACTTCAAGACCGTCGGGCTGGTTACCCACGTTGGGGCATTGCGGCGCGGCTGCCAGCGGACGGCCTCCCGCCGTGCCCGTCTTGCCGTGTTTCAGACGCGGCTTGCGGGGATCATCCGTGCCTTTCCCGGTCTGACCAGCCTCTCGATTCGGCGAGGCGGTGTGGGCGGCTGGTCTGGGCGGGGCACGTGGCAGGCATGAAATGCTGTCTGAAATTCCGAAGAATCCCATTCTTGCTCAGTTGCTTGGCGCCTGTGCCCCGCGCTTGGTCAGCAAATGTCAGATTGATATTGACACCCTAACCTCACCCCCTAGATTACACATGCCAAGACAGTGTTGACATTTGTCTTGGTGATGGGGGGAGACCATGACACCGATCCTGGAAGTGGAGAGGCTTGCCAAAAGCTTCTCTGGCGTTCCTGCGCTGATCGACGGTCGCTTTCGGTTGGAAGCGGGGTCAGTTCACGCGCTGTGCGGCGGCAACGGGGCGGGCAAATCCACCTTTCTGAAGATTATCATGGGCTTGCATGAGCGGGACGCTGGCACGATCCGCCGCAATGGGCAGGAGGTTGATTTTTCCGGCCCCCTCGGCGCGCTGCGCAACGGGATCGCCATCGTGGAGCAGGAGCTTTCGCCGGTGCCGGCGATGAGCGTGGCGGAAAACATCTACATGGGGCGCGAACCGCTGCGCAGTTTTGGCCGGATCGACTTTGCCACGTTGAACCGCAAGACGCAGGATCTGCTGGACGGGTTCGGTTTTGCCATCCGCGCAACCGATCTGATGATGGACCTGACCATTGCCCAGACCCAACTGGTCGAGATCGCCAAGGCGTTGAGCTATGACGCCGAGGTCATCATCCTGGACGAGCCGACGTCGGCGCTGGGCGAGGCCGAGGCGGAACATCTGTTTGCCGCCATCGCCACGCTGAAGGCGAAGGGCAAGGGCCTGATCTACGTCAGCCACCGACTGTCGGAGGTGTTTTCCATCGCCGACCGCTACACGGTGTTTCGCGATGGCCGCTTCGTGCAGGACGGCGCGATGGCGGACATCAACAAGGATCAACTGATCCAGTTGATCGTCGGCCGCCCGTTGAACGAAGAATTCGTCAAGGAAAACACTCCCGGCGATCAGGTGGTGATGCGGGTTCAGGGGCTTGCCGCCCAACGCGGTGTGCGCGACCTGTCGTTCCAGTTGCATCAGGGCGAGATCCTGGGGTTCTACGGTCTGATGGGGTCTGGCCGCACCGAGGTGCTGGAGCGGCTGTTCGGGCTGTCAGACGAAACCGCGGGGCGGATCGAGATCGGTGGCGTCGAAGCGCGGATCATCGGCCCCAGCGACGCAATCGCCGCCGGGCTGGCCTTTGTCACCGAGGACCGCAAGCAGACCGGCCTCGTGCTGTCGGGCAGCGTGCGCGACAACCTTTGCCTGTCAAGCCTGGGCAAACTGTCGCTCGGCGGCTGGATGCAAGGCCAGCAGGAAGCCAAGAGCGCGGCACGCATGATTGACGTGCTGAAGATCAAGACGGCCAGCGATGTGCTGGGGGTGGAAAACCTGTCCGGCGGCAATCAGCAGAAGGTTGTCTTGGGAAAGTGGTTCCTGACCGAACCGAAGATCCTTTTGCTGGATGAACCGACACGCGGCGTCGATGTGGGGGCCAAGCGCGAGATCTATCGCGTGATGTCCGATTTCGCGCGGGCTGGCGGTGCGGTCATCATGGTTTCGTCCGAGACGGACGAGATTCTGGGCATGGCGGATCGGGTGATTGTCCTGCGCGACGGCAACATGGCCGGAGAACTGACCCGCGACGCGCTTTCCGCCGAAGAACTGCTGCGCTTGGCTGCCTGACAGCAACCGTCAATCCGACAGACTGGACCCAGACCGCAATGACCTCGACCAACCAAAGCATCGGACAGATCCTGCAACGCTACGGCATCTTCATCGCGCTTGCGGTGATGTGCGTGACGCTGGCCGTGATCAGCGAGAACTTCCTGTCCACGCGCAACATCCTGAACGTGCTGCGCCAGACCTCGATCAACGGGATTCTTGCGATCGGCATGACCTTTGTCATCTTGACCCGGGGCATCGACCTGTCGGTCGGATCGGTGGTGGCCTTTGCCGGGCTGGTGGCGGCCTCGCTGGCGACGACAGCCACGACCGGGATGGTCGGAAACGGCCCCTATCCCGCACTTCTGGCCATCGCGGCGGGCCTCGTGGTCGGCATGGCCTGCGGGGCCGTGTCAGGCGTGATCGTGTCGCGCTTTCATGTCCCGGCCTTTGTCGCGACGCTGGGAATGCTGTCTGCGGCCCGCGGATTGGCGCTGATCTATTCCGGCGGTCGCCCGATCCCGTCGCTGACCGACGAATTCCGCTGGATCGGAACCGGGAGTGTCGGGGGTATTCCGGTGCCGATCTTTCTTCTGCTTGGCACCTTTGCCGCCGCGCATTTCGTCCTGACCCAGACCCGGTTCGGCCGTCACATCTATGCGGTCGGTGGCAATCCGCACGCGGCCAAGGTTTCGGGCCTTCCGGTCAGGCGCATCCGGTTTTTCGTCTATGTCATTGCCGGTGGCCTTGCCGGACTGGCCGGGATGGTGCTGGCCGCGCGCACCGGATCGGCCTTGCCTCAGGCGGGCATCGCCTATGAGCTTGATGCCATTGCCGCCGTCGTGATCGGGGGCACCTCGCTGGCGGGGGGCGTGGGTCGGGTGACGGGCACCCTGATCGGGGCGCTGTTGATCGGGGTGATGAACAACGGGCTCGATCTGATGGGGGTCGAATCCTATTACCAGCAGGTCATCAAGGGCATCCTGATCGTGGCCGCCGTGATGCTGGACCAATCCAAGAACAAGCAGGACTGACGTCCGTGACTTGCGCGGCAGGCATCCCGCCTGTCGCAAGAACGAAGCGCAATCCATGGGAGGAAAGACGCAAATGACGAGAAAGATGCTTATGCTTGCGACCGCGATGTCGCTGGTCGCCGGGGCCGGAATGGCCCAGGACAAGCCGAAGATCGGTGCGGCCCTCTATGGTCTCAACGCCGAATTCATGCAGTTGTGGGCCGCTGCCGCCGAAGCGCATCCTGCCGTGCAGCAGGGCCTGGTCGAACTGACGATTTTCGACGGCCGCTATGACGCGCTGGTCCAGCAGGAACAGTTCGAGACCATGATCACCGAAGGTTATGACGCGATCATCTTCGCCCCGATCGACGCCGAGGCAGGCGCTGCGGCGGTCGAAGCGGCCGTTGCGGCGGGCATTCCGGTGTTCGGCACCAACACGATGGCCAACACCGACAAGCTGTCGTCCTATGTCGGGTCGGACGACGTGCAGTCGGGCTACATGGAGGCAAAATACCTGCTCGACAAGATCGGTTGCAAAGGCAACGTCGTGATCATCGAAGGGCCGCTCGGCCAGTCGGCCCAGATCCAGCGTCTGGAAGGCAACCAGAAGGCGCTTGCCGAATGCCCCGACGTCAAGGTGCTGGAACAGCAAACCGCCAACTGGAGCCGGGCCGAAGCCCAGACCCTGATGGAAAACTGGCTGACCGTGCATGGCGACACCATCAACGGTGTGATCGGCCAGAACGACGAGATGGCGCTGGGCGCGATCGAGGCGATCAAGGCTGCCGGCAAGGACCCGAAAAGCTTTGCCATCGTCGGGATCGACGGCGTGACCGACGCGCTTCTTGCGGTCAAGGCGGGCGACATGGCGTCGATCCTGCAGGACGGCGGCGCGCAGGCACAAGGCTCGGTCGACCTTGCGATCAAGGCCGCGATGCCGGACTACGAGCCGATGTCGCCGATCTGGGCGCAGTATCCCGACATGCCGTGGAACGGTGGCACCGACAAGATGTACATGGTGCCGTGGACCCCGGTCACGCTTGAAAACGTGGACGCATTGCTGGCAACCCGTCAGTAATCACACACCGGCTCCGGGGCACCAGATGCGCGCCCCGGGGCCAGCCTGACACAAGGACCGAAGGATCAACGTGATGGTCGCCGCCAACTTTCCTTTCTCGCTTTCCGGCAAGGTCGCCATTGTCACGGGAGCCGCTTCGGGCATCGGCGCGGCGATTGCCGAAGCCTTTGCCGCCCGTGGCGCGCGGGTCGCACTTCTGGACATGAACGATGCGGCCGCCCAAGCGCTGGCCGCGACCTTTGCGGGCGCACATGCCGTGGTCTGCAACGTGACCGACAGTGCCAGCGTGGCAGCCGCCGTGGCAGAGGTGGAAACCCGGATGGGAGGGATCGACATTCTGGTCAACAGCGCCGGAATCGTGGATCTTGCCCCGGCCGAGGACATTGCGCTTGGGGCGTGGGATCGCACCATTGCCGTCAACCTGACGGGCAGTTTCCTGATGGCGCAGGCTGTCGGGCGCGCCATGATTGCACGCGGCAAGGGCGGGCGCATCGTGAACCTTGCCAGCCAGGCCGGGTCGGTCGCGATTGACGAACACGTTGCCTATTGCGCGTCCAAGTTCGGGATCATCGGCGTGACCAAGACGCTGGCCCTTGAATGGGGCCGCCATGGGATCACGGTCAATTCCATCTCGCCCACGGTTGTGTTGACCGACCTTGGCCGCAAGGCCTGGGATGGTCCGAAAGGCGAGGCGATGAAGGCGCTGATCCCCACCGGGCGCTTTGCCGAACCGCATGAGATCGCCTCGGCTGCGGTCTTTCTTGCATCGGACGAGGCAGCAATGATCAATGGGGCCGATCTGCTGGTCGATGGCGGTTATACGGTGAAATGAGGACAAGATGCAGAGATTTCTGAACGACCCCGACGATCTGGTCGATGAAACCGTGGCCGGGTTCGTCAAGGCGCACCGCGACCTTGTTCACCTGTCGGCTGAAAATCCCCGGGTGGTCGTTTCGAACTCCGCCGGGACGGCTGGCCGCGTCGGCATCGTCACCGGCGGCGGATCGGGGCATGAGCCGGCCTTTATCGGCTATACCGGGCGCAACCTGGTGGATGCGGTGGCGGTGGGCGAGATCTTCTCGTCGCCCACAGCGAAAAGTTTTGCGGACGCGATCAAGGCGGCCAATGGCGGGGCAGGGGTGGCCGTGCTTTATGGCAACTACGCCGGCGACAACATGAACGTGAAGATGGCCGTCCGCATGGTTGCAAAGGACGGCATCGAGGTTGCCACCGTTGTCGCCAATGACGACGTCTGTTCTGCCCCTGCCACCGAACGCGAAAAGCGGCGTGGCGTCGCGGGCGAAATCTTCATGTGGAAGATCGGCGGGGCGAAAGCAGCCCTGGGCGCCACCCTTGCCGAGGTTCAGGCCGCCGCGCAGAAGGCGATTGACGCCTGCCGGTCGGTCGGAGTCGGCCTTGGCCCCTGCACCTTGCCGGCGGTCGGTCATCCGAACTTTGTGATCGAACCCGGCACGATGGAGGTGGGCATCGGCCACCACGGTGAGCCGGGCACAAGGATCGAGCCGTTGAAGTCTGCCAATGCGGTCGCCGGCGACATGCTCAAGATCGTCATGGACGATCACGCGCTTGCGGCGGGCAGCGAAGTGGCTGTGCTTGTGTCGGGGCTTGGGGCGACATCGGTCAACGAACTTTATGTGCTGTATGACCGGATCGAAACTGGCTTGACCGGTATGGGCATCACGGTGCATCGCGCGTTTGTCGGCAACTACTTCACCTCGCTGGAAATGGTTGGCGCCACGCTGACCGTGATGGCGCTGGATGCCGAGTTGAAGGCGCTGCTTGACATGGACTGCGCATCTGCGGCGCTATGAGGACGCTATGACATCCATTCCAAACGCTGATCAGGTGGCGATCCTGCGGGATCTGGCCGCAGTCATCGTCGCCAACAAGGCCTGGCTTTCCGAGATCGACGGCAAGATCGGCGACGGGGACCACGGCAGCAACATGGCAAAGGGCTTTGGCCGCGCCGCGGACCGCGTGGCGGGGCAGACCCTGTCGCTGGACGCGGCGCTGTTGGTGCTGTCGGATGTGCTGATGAGCGAGATCGGCGGCTCGATGGGCCCGCTTTACGGGCTGATGTTCGAAGACATGGCAGGCGCGATCAAGGGGCAGGACCGGATCGACGCCGACGCATTTTCCGCCATGCTCAATGCCGGGCTTCAGGGCGTGCAGGGCGTTGGCAGTGCAAAGGTTGGCGACAAGACCCTGATCGACACCCTTGTTCCTGCGGTGGCTGCGTTCGACGCGGCAAAGGACGGCGGGTTTGCAGCGGCGCTGGACGCCATGATTGGTGCCGCCGAGGCCGGTCGCGACAGCACGATCGACCTTGTGGCCAAGGTCGGGCGTTCTGCCCGTCTTGGCGAACGGTCGCGCGGGGTGCTGGATGCCGGTGCCACGTCGTGCTGCCTGATCCTGACCAGCCTTGGCCAGTCCGTTCGCCAGCGCCTGTCGTAGTGCGGCCGGCCCCGCGCCGGTGCCGCTTGCATCGGGCGGGGTGATCTGGCCAACTGCAGCCATGGGAGAATTCACGTCACGTCATCTGGTTGACCTGTTCCGTCTGATTGCCCTGCGCCTGTCCGAGGCGCGGCGCGAACTTGGCGCGCTGGACGGGGCGATCGGTGACGCCGACCACGGCAATTCGATGGCCGAAGGATTTGCCGCCGTCGTCAGGGCAACCTCGGCCGACGACGATTGCACCCCGGCCGAGATCATGGCCATCGCCGGGCGGTCCTTTCTGTCGGCGGTGGGCGCAACCACCGGGCCGCTTTACGCCAGCGCCATGCTTGCCGCAGCGCAAGCGCTTGAGGGCAAGCCCAGCCTGTCGGCGGACGATGTGGCCGGTCTGGTGCCGGCGTTCGCGGCCGGCATCGCCCAGCGTGGCAAGGCGCGGCCCGGCGACAAGACGATGATGGACGCCTGGTTTCCCGCAGCCCGCGCAGTGACCGAGGCGGCGAAGGCTGGTCGTCCTGCCGGCGAACAATTGCGCCGGGCCGAGGTGGCGGCCACCGAAGGGCGCGACGATACCCGCGCGATGATTGCCGCTGTGGGCAGGGCCGCAAGGCTGGGGGCGCGCAGCTTGGGCCACGTCGATCCGGGGGCTGCATCGGCGGTGATCATCATTGCCGCGCTGCGGGACTGGCTGAGGATGCACACTTCCGTGTCAGGCGGGGAAGGTTGCTGATGCCAGTGCGCCCAAACAACAAGCCCGCCGAAGACGAAGACGCGATGATCCCGCTGCGTTTTGGCGATGACCCGCTGCTGTGGGCCTCGTGGCTGTATTACGAGGAAGGGCTGACCCAGGGCGCCATAGCCGAACAGATGGGTGTGTCGCGGCCTTCGGTGAACGCCTATCTGGCCGACGCGCGGTCGCGCGGGATCGTCAGCATCGAAATCGCGCCGGAACGGTTTCGCACGCTGACAATCGCCAAGGCCTTGCGCGACCACTTCAACCTGCAGGATTGTCTGGTGATCCCCACAGATGGCGGCGAGCGGTCGCTGATCGACCGGCTAGGCGACGCGGGGGCGATGGTGCTGGCGCGGACCCTGCGGTCGGGTGACACGCTGGCGGTGACGTGGGGCCGGACCGTCCTGTCGCTGGCCGATCAGATCGTTCTTCCCGGACTAACGGATGTGCGCGTGGTGCAGGCCACGGGCGGCACCACCGCCAAGATCCCCTGGACGCCCGAAGCCTGCGCCTCGCATCTTGCCAAGGCGCTGAACGCGCGGGCGATCCCGATCTCGGCGCCGGCCATCGTGTCGTCCGCAGAAATGCGCGCGATGCTGATGAAAGAAGGCGTTCTGGCCGAACAGCTGGGAATACTGTCCGAAGCTGACCGGATCGTCATGGGCATCTCGTCGCTGCGTCCTGAAAGCACGATCCACACCAGCGGCTTTCTGGATGGCGGCATGCAGCATGCGCACTATCAGGACGCCGTCGGCAGTCTGGCCGGGCGATTCATCTCGGCCCGGGGCGAACCGGTGATCGGCCCGATGCATGACCGCACCATCGGGCTGGATCTGGACCAGTTGCGCCGCATCCCGCAGCGTATTGCCATTGCAGGCGGGATGGACAAGGTCGCGGCGATCCTTGCGGCCCTGCGCGGCGGGTTTGTCAGCATCCTTGTCACCGACATTGCCACCGGGCGCGGCATCCTGAATGCCGAGGGCTACCGCGACCCGCCGCGTCGTCCGGTGATGACGCCAGACCCGCCGCTGCGTCTACGCAGCCACGTCAAAAAGCTGATCAACGCCCCGAAGGACGCCGTCGACGAAGCCCTGCAAGGCGCGGTTCTGGCGCATGAACACCTGATTGCGCATGTGCCGGGCAGCACCCGCGCGATCCGGGCGATCCGTGCGCCGCAGCCGGGCAAGGTGGCCGTCGTCATCGGCGGCGGCGCGGGGCATGAACCCGCGTTCTGGGGCTATGTCGGTGCCGGGCTTGCCGATGCGGCTGTTGTGGGCAACACTTTCGCTTCGCCGCCGCCAGACCCGATCATCGCGGCGACGCGCGCGGTGCAGGCAGCGGCGGGTGTGCTTTACATCTACGGCAACTTCTCGGGCGATGTCATGAACTTCGACATGGCCGCCGAAATCATGGAGGCCGAGGGCGTCAAGGTTCGCTCGATCATCACCACCGACGACATCGCCTCATCCCCGCGGGAAACGCGGTCGGCCCGCAGAGGGGTGGCTGGCACCATCTTTACCTTCAAGATCGCGGGTGCCGCAGCGGCAAGGATGCTGCCCCTTGACGCCTGCGAGGCGCTGGCGCGCCATGCCAACGCGCGAACCTACACGATGGGACTGGCACTGGAACCGTGCAGCCTGCCCGAAACCCGCCAGCCCAGCTTTGAGCTTGGTCCGCACGATATGGAAATCGGCGTCGGCGTGCATGGCGAGCCGGGGGTGGAGCGCAGGGGCATGGAAACCGCAGATACCTGCGCCGACCTGCTGCTGGACCGGATACTGGAAGAACTGCCCGCGACCGAAGGCGATGAGGTGGCGCTGCTGGTCAACTCGCTTGGCAGCATCCCGACCTCGGAGCTTTACATTCTGCACCGGCGTGTCCGCCAGCGCCTGAAAGCGCGGGGAATCCGGGTGCATCACAGCCTTGTCGGCCCCTATTACACGTCGCTGGACATGGTGGGCATATCCTTGTCGGTGCTGCATCTTGACAGTGAATTGAAGGGGTTGCTGGACGATGCCTGTGTCTCGGCGGCGCTGGTCTTTCAGGCCTGACAGCAGCCGTCAGGCCATGGCAAGGATCGCATCGGCCAGCCGCTGGGCTGACGGTGTCAGGCGTGCGCCAACGCGGGTCACCAGGCTGAATGGTGCAACCGTCAAGCCAAGATCATGCGGAAGCGACACGAACGGCACCGAGGGGTTGCCGGAAAAGCTGGTGGCGACGGGCGTGGCCAGCGGGGCAATGGCGTCGGTCTGGTTCAAGAGCGCCAGCGTGAACAGGAACGACGAGGTGGAAATACGCCGTAGCGGCGCGGGCGCATGCAGGTCTGCAAGCCGGGCCATGACGGTCTGGGTCAAGAGCGTTTCGTCATCGCCCATCACCCATTCGTAGCGCAGAAGGTCGTCGAGGGTGATGTTCGGCAGCACCACAAGCGGATGACCGCGCCGCACCACAAGCGACAGCGGCTCTCCCGCGATGCGGCGGGCGTCAAGCTGGGTTTCGCCAAGGCTGAGGCGGGCGAGGGCGAAATCCAGTTGCCCGGCGCGCACCTGTTCACAGAGGTGGACCGAGGTGGCGACAGTGACTTCGGCGCGGAATTCCGGGTAAAGGCGCTGGAACTCGGTCAGGGCGGGCAGCACAAGGCTGAGGGCCGGGCCGGTGACCGCCCCCACGCGCACCACGCCGGAACGGCCGGTGGCCGCTTCGGAAATGTCGCGGGCGGCGTCGGCAAGCTCGATCTGGATGCGGGCAGCGCGGCGGGCCAGTGCCTCGCCCACGCGGGTCAGGGTCAGGCCGCGCCCCTGCCGTTCGTGCAGCGCAAGGCCAAGCAGCGCCTCCATCTCGGCCATGTGGCGCGAGGCGGCGGGTTGCGCGATGCCGACCCGTGCCGCCGCCACACCAAGCGCCTGGCTGTTGTTCAACTCGGCCAGCAGCCGCAACTGGACAGGCTTCAACTGGCGCAGCAGCGAGGCGAGGGGCTGAACCGAAGTATTCATGGCATTTCCGTCATGTCTGGCACCGTAACCGACAATTGACAGATATATGTCTTCGACGCAATCTGCGCCGCGTACGTGAGCACCGGACGTCAATGTGTGCTCAGTGCGGAACACCAGATTTCATCGGGAGGAAACAGATGAATTTGACCCGCCGCGGGCTTATCGCCCTTGCCGGTACGACCGCCGTCCTGTCGGCGTTGCCCGCATTCGCCCAAGACAAGGGAGCCGTCGGTATCGCGATGCCGACCAAATCCTCGTCGCGCTGGATTTCGGACGGCGAGTCGATGGTGAAGGCGTTCACCGAGGCTGGCTACACCGTCGACCTGCAATATGCCGAGGATGATATCCCGACGCAGCTGAGCCAGATCGAGAACATGATCACATCGGGCGTCAAGGCGCTGGTGATCGCGGCCATCGACGGCACCACGCTGTCCAACGCGCTGGACAACGCCGCCGCGCAAGGCATCAAGATCATCGCCTATGACCGCCTGATCCGCGACAGCGGCTCGGTCGACTATTATGCGACCTTTGACAACTTCAAGGTGGGCGTGCAGCAGGCGGAATCGCTGGTTGCCGGTCTGAAGGAACGCTTCGGCGACGTGAAGCCGTGGAACGTGGAACTGTTCGGCGGCTCGCCCGACGACAACAACGCGTTCTTCTTCTACGACGGCGCGATGAGCGTTCTGCAGCCGATGATCGACGCGGGCGACATCGCTATCCCCTCGGGTCAGACGGGCATGGACGTGGTCGGCACGCTGCGCTGGGATGGCGCGGTGGCGCAGGCGCGGATGGACAACCTTCTGTCGTCGAACTACGGCGACAAGCAGTTGCATGGCGCGCTGTCGCCGTATGACGGGCTTTCCATCGGCATCATCTCGTCCTTGAAAGGCGTCGGCTACGGCTCGGGCGACATGAAGATGCCGATCGTCACCGGGCAGGATGCTGAAATTCCGTCGGTGAAGTCGATGATCGCGGGCGAGCAGTATTCGACCGTATTCAAGGACACCCGCGAACTGGCCAAGGTGACCGTGAAGATGGTTGACGCCGTGCTTGCCGGTGGCGAGCCGGAAATCAACGATACCGAAACCTACAACAACGGCGTCAAGGTCGTGCCGTCGTATCTGTTGGAGCCGGTGTCGGTGAACCTGTCGAACTACGAAGAAATCCTCGTCGGTTCGGGCTACTATACCGCTGACCAGCTGAAGTAAGCTGATCTGGACGGGCCTGCCTGCGCCATTGTCGCGCAGGCAGGTTCCTTGCGGGGAGGGGCGATGTCGACACTTCTGGAAATGCGGGAGATCTCGATGGTCTTCCCGGGCGTGAAGGCGCTTGACCGGGTCAGCCTGACGGTTGAGGCCGGGGAAATCCATGCGATCTGTGGCGAAAACGGTGCCGGCAAATCGACGCTGATGAAGGTGCTGTCGGGGGTTTACCCGCATGGCAGCTTCGAGGGGGAGATCACCTATGACGGCCAGCCCTTGCGCAACCGGCGCATCCGCGACAGCGAGGAAAAGGGCATCATCATCATCCATCAGGAACTTGCGCTGATCCCGCTTCTGTCGATCGCCGAGAACCTGTTCATGGGCAACGAGGTGGCGTCGAAGGGCGTGATCTCGTGGCCGCTGGCGTTTCAGAAGACGGGCGAGCTGTTGCGCCGCGTGGGCCTGAACGAACCACCAAGCGCGGTGGTGGGCAAGCTGGGCGTCGGCAAGCAGCAGTTGATCGAGATTGCGAAGGCACTGTCGAAGAACGTGCGCCTGCTGATCCTGGACGAACCGACCGCCGCCTTGCAGGAGGCGGACGCCGATCGTTTGCTGGACCTGATGCTGGAGTTGAAGGCGCAGGGCGTCACCCAGATCATCATCAGCCACAAGCTGAACGAGATTTCCCGCGTGGCCGACCGGATCACCGTGATCCGCGACGGGGCCGCCGTATCCACCCTGGGCAAGGCCGAAATTTCCGAAGACCGCATCATCCGCGACATGGTGGGCCGCGACATGGCGCACCGCTATCCCGAACGGGAAAGCCACCCCGGCGAGGTGTTGTTCGAGGTGGAGGGCTGGTCCTGCTGGCACCCCGAACAGGCCGGGCGCCAGATGATCAAGAACGTGTCGATGAACGTCCGCAAGGGCGAGATCGTCGGCATCGCCGGACTGATGGGCACAGGGCGCACCGAACTTGCGATGTCGGTCTTCGGGCGCAGCTACGGCAAGGGCCATCAGGGCGGCGTCAGGATGCACGGCAAGCCGGTGGACGTGTCGACCGTGTCAAAGGCGATTGCGGCGGGGATTTCCTATGTGACCGAGGACCGCAAGGCGCTGGGCCTGATCCTTGACGAACCGATTCTGCGCAACATCAGCCTTGCGAACCTTGCCGGCATCGCGACGCGCTCGATCCTCGACAAACGCCGCGAGGCGCAGGTGGCGGAAGGCTACCGCAAGCAACTGGCGATCCGCACGCCCGGCGTGCAGCAAAAGGTGGTGAACCTGTCGGGCGGCAACCAGCAGAAGGTCGTGCTGTCGAAATGGCTGTTCACCGACCCCGCGCTTTTGATCCTTGATGAACCCACGCGCGGCATCGATGTGGGCGCGAAGTTCGAGATTTACACGATCATGAAGGAGCTGGCCGAACAGGGCCGCGGCATCCTGATGATCAGCTCGGAAATGCCGGAACTGCTGGGGATGTGCGACCGGATCTACGTGATGAACGAAGGCCGGATCGTGGGCGAACTGACGCGCGAAGAGGCAAGTCAGGAAAAGATCATGGCGCTGATCGTCAAGGATGTGGGGAGGGTGGCCTGAATGTCGGAACCAAAGCAAAGCGCACTGGGGGGACACCTGCGCGAAAACGGGATGCTGCTGGCGCTGGTCGCCATCGTGGTCCTGTTCTCGATCCTGGTGTCGGCGCAGGGCAAGCCGATGTTCCTGCAAGCGCCGAACATCACCAACATCTTCCTGCAAAACGGGCATGTCATCATCCTCGCGCTGGGGATGCTGCTGATCATCGTGTCGGGGCATATCGACCTGTCGGTGGGGTCGGTCGCGGCGTTCACCGGGGCGGTGGCGGCGTGGCTGACGGTGGATCTGGACCTGCCGGTGCCGGTCGTGATCGTGCTGACGCTGATGGTCGGCGGGGCGATCGGGGCGGCGCAGGGCTATTGGGTGGCGTTCTGGCGCATCCCGTCGTTCATCGTGACGCTGGCGGGGATGATGGTGTTTCGCGGGGCCACGATGCTGATGCTCGGTGGCCAGAACATCGGGCCGTTTCCGAAGGCGTTTCAGGCGATGTCGTCGGGGTTCATCCCCGATCCGACCGGGCTGATGAAGCCGCATGGTCTGACGCTGATCATCACGGCGCTGGCGATTGGTGCCGTGGTCTGGATCGGTGTGCGGGCGCGGGCGCGTGATGCCGAATTCGGCGTGACGCCGGAACCGGCGGGCCTGTTCTGGGGCCGCACGGCGGTGATCGCGGCGGCGACGGCGTTCGTGGGCTATCAGCTGGCCTCGTTCCGGGGGCTGCCGAATGTGCTGATCGTGCTGACGGTGCTGATCGTGCTTTACGCCTTCTTCACCGAAAACACCGTGCAGGGGCGGCGCATCTATGCCACCGGCGGCAATGAAAAGGCGGCCAAGCTGTCGGGCATCCGCACCGAACGGCTGGTGTTTTTCTGCTTTGTGAACATGGGCGTGCTGGCGGCGCTGGCGGGCATGATGGTGACCGCGCGCCTGAACTCGGCCACGCCGAAGGCCGGCACGGGGTTCGAGCTTGATGCGATTGCCGCCGTGTTCATCGGTGGGGCCGCGATGGCGGGCGGCTCGGGCAAGATCGTCGGCGTGGTGATCGGCGCCTTGATCATGGGCGTGATGAACATGGGCATGTCGATCCTTGGCGTCGGCATCGACTACCAGCAGATGATCAAGGGTCTGGTGCTGCTGGCTGCCGTGATCTTCGACGTCTACAACAAGAACAAGTGAGGCAGGACATGCATCTATCGACGGTCAAGGGCGCGGGCGTCGTGGCCCGGACAGGGGATGAGGCGCGGCGGGTGCAAGGCACGGCGTCGGTCTACGAACTGGCCACGGCGGCGATTGCGGCGGGGCACGGGCTGGCCGAAGAAGTGGCGCGCCGGGGTCTGGGTGAGACGGTGGACCTGAGCCGCGCCACGTTCGAATTGCCGGTCAGCCACCCCGATCCGGCGCACCTGCACCTGACCGGCACGGGGTTGACGCACCTTGGCTCGGCCTCGGCGCGCGACGCGATGCACGCCAAGCTGGAAGGGGCCGAGACGCTGACCGACAGCATGAAGATGTTCCGCATGGGGCTGGAAGCCGGTCGTCCCGCCAAGGGCGACGTGGGCGCGCAGCCCGAGTGGTTCTACAAGGGCAACGGCCATGCTGCCGTCGCCCCCGGTGCTGCCCTTGAAGCCCCGGCCTGCGCCGAGGATGGCGGCGAAGAGCCGGAGGTGGCGGGCGTCTACCTGATCGGCCCGAACGGCGCGCCCTACCGGATCGGCTGGGCCTTGGGCAACGAGTTTTCCGACCATGTCACGGAACGGGTGAACTACCTCTGGCTGGCCCATTCCAAGCTGCGCGTCGCGTCCTACGGGCCTGAAATCCTCGTGGGCGACTTGCCCGCCGATGTGCGCGGCACCAGCCGAATCCTGCGGGGCGGCAAGACGTTGTGGGAAAAGCCGTTCCTCAGCGGCGAGGCGAACATGTCGCACACGCTGGCGAATCTTGAGCATCACCACTTCAAGTACGGCATCTTCTGCCAGCCGGGCGATCTGCATGTGCATTTCTTCGGCACCGCCACGCTGTCCTATGCCGACGGGATCAAGACCGAACCCGGCGATGTGTTCGAGATCGAGGCCGATGCCTTCGGCCAACCGCTGCGCAACCCGCTGTCGTTTGCCCCCAAGACCAAGGGCGCGACGGCCGTCCTGCCCCTTTGACCACCGAATTCGAGGCCATCATGCTGACCGGAAAACACCTGATCGCGGGCGAATGGGTGGGCGACGCCCAAACCTTCGCCTCGTCGCCCGCGCATGGGCCGTCGCATGACTTTTCGGTCGGCACGCCTGCGCATGTCGCCGCCGCGTGTGAGGCGGCGGAGGCGGCGTTTCCGGCCTATGCGGCCACGTCGCGGGCCGAGCGGGCAGCGTTCCTGACCCGAATTGCAGAGGAAATCGACGCGCGCGGCGCCGAGATCACCGAGATCGGCGCCCAGGAAACCGGCCTGCCCGCAGCACGTCTGGAAGGCGAGCGGGGGCGCACGACGGGCCAGTTGCGGTTGTTCGCCGCCCATATCCTGAAGGACGGATGGCTGGATCGGCGGCACGATGCGGCGCTGCCTGACCGCCAGCCCGCGCCGCGCCCGGACCTGAAGCTGATCCAGCGGCCCATCGGCCCGGTTGCGGTGTTCGGCGCGTCGAACTTCCCGCTCGCGTTTTCGGTCGCCGGCGGCGACACGGCCTCGGCGCTCGCGGCCGGATGCCCGGTGGTGGTCAAGGGCCACTCCGCCCACCCCGGCACCGGCGAGATCGTGGCCCAGGCGATTGACGCGGCGATCAAGGCCTGCGGGATGCCTGCGGGCACGTTCAGTCTGGTGCAGGGCGGCAAGCGCGACGTGGGCGAGGCTTTGGTGCAGCATCCGCTGATCAAGGCGGTTGGGTTTACCGGCTCGCTTGCCGGGGGGCGCGCGCTGTTCAACCTGTGTGCCGCGCGGCCGGAGCCGATCCCGTTCTTTGGCGAACTCGGGTCGGTCAACCCGATGTTTCTGTTGCCCGCCGCCGTGGCCGCACGGGGTGACGCCATCGCCAAGGGCTGGGCCGCCTCGCTGACGCTTGGCGCGGGTCAGTTCTGCACCAATCCCGGCATCGCGGTCGTGATCGATGGCCCCGAGGCGGATGCCTTTGTGGATACCGCCAAGACGGCGGTCGCGGGTGTTGCCGCGCAGACCATGCTGACCGACGGAATTGCCGAGGCCTTCCGAGCCGGGCGCGACCGGGTCGCGGCTGGCCACGGCGTGCGCGCCCTGCTGACCACCACCTGCGACCGGCGCAACGCCACACCCTACCTGTTTGAAGTGGCGGGGTCGGACTGGCTGGCCGATCACACCCTTGCCGAAGAGGTGTTCGGCCCGCTTGGCCTGATCATTCGCGTGCATCACGCGGCCGAAATGCAGGACATCGCGCGCAGCCTGCAAGGCCAGTTGACCTGCACACTGCACCTTGACGATGCCGACCTTGACCTTGGCCGCGCCTTGCTGCCGATCCTTGAGCGCAAGGCCGGCCGGGTTTTGGCCAATG
The DNA here is from genome assembly GCA_963822435.1 of uncultured Alphaproteobacteria bacterium. Lineage (GTDB taxonomy): Bacteria > Pseudomonadota > Alphaproteobacteria > Rhodobacterales > Rhodobacteraceae > JAUYQR01. Next base: position 438,392 of record CAWGHN010000001.1, on the reverse strand, counting down.
GCTTCCCGACCGGGGTGGAGGTGGTGGATGCGCAGGTGCATGGCGGGCCTTACCCGGCTTCGACCAACTTCGGCGCCACCTCCGTGGGCACGCTGTCGATCCGGCGCTGGCTGCGACCGGTGGCCTATCAGAACATGCCGGCGGCCCTGTTGCCGCAAGACTGGGCTGAAGCGTAAGGCTGGGCTGCAGCGTAGGGCCGGGCTGCAGCGAAACATTGGTCAGAGTAGCGCGAAAAGGGGCCGCAGATGGCTGACGTCACGATCATCGGGCAAATCGACGGCCGCGATGTCGCGGCCGTAACCCTGTCTGGCGCCAACGGCCTGCGCGTCGTGCTGCTGACCTACGGCGCGCGACTGGCCGAGCTTTGGGTGCCCGACCGCGACGGCACCCTCGCCGACATCGTGCTGGGCCATGACACGTTGCAGGACTGGCGCACCCAAGGCGGATATCTGGGCGCCACCTGCGGGCGCTACTCCAACCGGATTGCGGGCGGGCGGTTCGCGCTGGATGGCTGTCAGGTTCAAGTCGATCAGAACGAGGGCAGCCAGCATTTGCATGGCGGGCGAGACGGGTTTGATCGCAAGATCTGGTCCATCGACAGCCGGTCAGCGCAGCATGTTACCTTCGCCGCTGCATCGCCCGATGGCGAAATGGGCTATCCCGGCGCGGTCACGATGCGCACGACCTACCGCATCGACGGCGCGGACCTGATGATCGAGATGACCGCCACGACAGACGCGGCGACCGTGGTCAACATGGTCAACCACGCCTACTTCAACCTTGCCGGGCAGGGCTCGGGCGATGTGATGGGGCAGCTTTTGTCCTTAGATGCCGGGTTCTACCTGCCAGTCGATGATCGCCTTATTCCGACCGGCGAAGTGCGCTCGGTCGCCGGAACGGCATTTGATTTCCGCACATTGCGCCCGATCGGTGCTGCGTTGCCGGATGCGGGCGGGTTCGACCACAACCTCTGCCTGTCGTCCCCGGCGGCGGCTGACGGGCTGCGGCCTTGCCTGCGGGCGGTCGATCCTCTGTCGGGACGAAGCATGACTCTGGCCACTACCGAACCCGGCGTGCAGCTTTATACCGGCGCGCATTTCGATGGCACACCGGGCAAGTCCGGCCAGCACTACGCCCGGTTTGCCGGCTTTGCGGCTGAAACCCAGCGCTTCCCCGATTCGCCGAACAACCCACATTTCCCCTCGGCCCGTCTGGCACCGGGCGAGACGTATCGGCACGTCATGTGGTTCGACTTTACGCCAGCGCCGCGCTGAACCCGACGGCCTGCGCATCGCCGCTCTGCAGCGTTACGCAGGCTGATGAAAGACCACGGGTAATTCTTGAGGGCGGGCCTTCTTCGCTGCACCGGCATTGTCCGCGGCAACGGTCCACGGCAGAAGACACGAAGGATTTCTTGCATATAGTAATACTTTTGATAACGTCATTGAAGCCGCTGAGGAGAGTGGCCAAGATTTTCCACTGGGAGGAAAAAATGAAAGTTTTCAAGACTCTCGCGCTTGGCGCGGGACTGGCTGGCTTGTTGATGTCGGCGGCCTATGCCGAAGGTCTGCAAGGTAAAGTCATCGGATTTTCGCAGATCGGATCGGAGTCCGGCTGGCGCGCGGCCGAGACAAGTGTGACCAAGGCGGTCGCCGCGGAACGGGGCATTGACCTCAAGTTCGCGGATGCCCAGCAAAAGCAGGAAAACCAGATCAAGGCGATCCGTGGCTTCATCGCGCAAGGCGTCGACGCCATTCTGGTGGCCCCGGTCGTGGCGACCGGCTGGGAGGAAGTGCTGACCGAGGCGAAGGAAGCGAACATCCCCGTCGTGCTTCTGGATCGCGGTATCGAAGGGCCGGAGGATCTGTATCTGACCTCGGTTGCATCGGATCAGGTCAAGGAAGGCCGTGTTGCCGGCGAATGGCTGGTGAACGCTGTCGGCGACAAGGCCTGCAACGTGGTCGAGCTGCAAGGCACGGTCGGATCATCGCCCGCGATCAACCGCAAGCAAGGCTTTGAAGACGCGCTGGCGGGCAAGGCGAACCTGACCATCACCCGCAGCCAGACCGGCGATTTCACCCGGTCGAAGGGCAAGGAAGTGATGGAAGGCTTCATCAAGGCCGAAGACGGCGGCAAGAACATCTGCGCGGTCTATGCCCACAACGACGACATGGCGGTGGGCGCGATCCAGGCGATCAAGGATGCGGGCCTGAAGCCGGGAACGGATATCCTCGTCGTGTCGATCGACGCGGTTCCGGACATCTTCGCCGCGATGGTTGCCGGTGAAGCGAACGCAACGGTAGAGCTGACGCCCAACATGGCAGGCCCCGCCTTCGACGCGCTTGATGCCTATCTGAACGCGGGCACTGCGCCCGAAAAGTTCATCATCACTGAATCGAAGCTCTACACCCCGGCGGATGATCCGCAGGGCGAATATGACCGCCGCAAAGGCCTCGGATACTAGGTTTCCTCCGCCGAGGTGCCGCCGGGCGAAGGGTCGCGCCTTTGCCCGGCGGAATTGCTTTATCCGCTGGAAGAGCGGAGACTTGACGACACCAAGGGGAGGTCGGGGGATGATCGAGACGGGGCAGAAGCCGGTTCTGGAAGCACGGGGGATCGTCAAGGTCTTTGGCCAGCACCGGGCGCTGGATGCCGTGGACTTCACCGCCCTTCCAGGCGAGGTGCATGCGCTTTTGGGTGAAAATGGCGCGGGCAAATCGACGCTGATCAAGATCCTGACCGGTGCCTACCAGCCCGACGGTGGTGACTTGCTGCTGGAGGGTCAGCCGATCACGCTGCGCGACCCGTTGCACGGGCAGACCTACGGCATCGGCACGGTGTATCAGGAGGTGAACCTCTTGCCGAACCGTTCGGTCGCGGAAAACCTGTTCCTTGGTCGCCAGCCCACCCGCTTCGGCATGGTCAAGCGGGGCGAGATCGAGGGGCAGGCGCGGGCGCTTCTGGCGCGCTACGGCCTTGATATCGACGTGCGCGCCGAGCTTTCGGAGTTTTCGGTCGCCGTACAGCAGATCGTCGCCATCGCGCGGGCGGTGGAACTGTCGGGCAAGGTGCTGGTCCTGGACGAGCCGACCGCCAGTCTTGACCGCAACGAGGTGGAGCGCCTGTTCGACGTGGTTCGCGGGCTGAAGGCCAAGGGTCTGGCAATCATCTTCATCACGCATTTCCTCGACCAGGTCTTTGCGCTTGCCGACCGCGTCACGATCCTGCGCAACGGTCGCAAAGTGGCGACGCAGCCCTTGTCGGCGGTGAACACCACCGACGTGGTTCGCATGATGCTGGGCAAGGATCTGGCTTTCGAACACCACCCCACATCGCTTTCCGGGGGGCCACAGGGCGCTGTCCGGGTGGAATTCAAGGGCCTTGGCCGCAAGGGCATGACGCCCTTCGACCTTGCCGTCCACGAGGGCGAGGTGGTCGGCGTGGCAGGGCTTCTCGGCTCTGGCAGGACCGAGGTGGCACGACTGATGTTCGGCGTCGATGCGGCCGAAGGTGGCACGATCACCGTCGATGGCCAGCCCGTCACCATCCGCAACCCCGCGCAGGCTGTCGCCGCGGGCTTTGGCTTTTGCCCCGAGGACCGCAAACTGGACGGCATCTTCGGCGATCTGTCGGTGCGTGAAAACATCATCATCGCGTTGCAGGCCAAACTTGGCTGGTTCAAGGCGCTGAACCGCGACGACCAGATCGAGCTTTCGGGGCGCTATGCCGAGGCGCTGGATATCCGCGCGGCAGACCATGACATGCCGGTAAAGCTGCTGTCGGGCGGCAACCAGCAGAAGGTGATTCTGGCGCGCTGGCTGGCGATCGACCCGACCTTTCTGATCCTTGATGAACCCACCCGCGGCATCGACGTCGGCGCCCATGCTGAAATCGTTCGCACGATCAACCGCTTGCGCGAAGAGGGGCTGGCGCTGTTCGTCATCTCGTCCGAACTGGATGAAGTGGTCGCCTATTCCAACCGCATCGTCGTGATGCGCGACCGCGAGATGGTTGCCGAACTGCGCGGCGACGATATCGCGCCCGATGCCATCGTCCAATCCATTGCCGGAACCCGTGCAGAGGTGCGCCCGTGACCCGTCGTACCGTTGATCTGAGGCCCACAACCCAGCCGCCGCGGGCGCCGTCGCGACCGATCACCAGCCTTCTGGTTCGGCCGCAGGTCATCGCGCTCGCGGCGGTGCTTTTGGTCAACTGGGCGCTGTTTCCGGGGTTCTTCACCATCACCTGGCAGGACGGCCGCCTGTTCGGCAGCCTGATCGACGTGTTGAACCGGGGCGCGCCGGTCGCGATCCTTGCCATCGGGATGACGGCGGTGATTGCCACGAAGGGTGTCGATCTTTCGGTTGGCGCGGTGATGGCGATCAGTGGGGCGGTGGCGGCGGTGCTGGTCACTTCGGGTGTGGCGGCACCGGTGGCGGTGCTGGTGGCGCTTGGCACCGGGCTTCTGTGCGGCCTCTGGAACGGAATTCTGGTGACGGTTCTGGATATCCAGCCGATCATTGCAACACTGGTTCTGATGGTGGCGGGGCGCGGCCTCGCGCAGTTGGTGACCGAAGGCTACATCGTCACGTTCTCCGACCCGCTGCTGATCTTCATCGGAACCGGATCGTTTCTGGGCCTGCCGATGCCGGTGATCATCGCGCTGGTCCTGATGGTCGCGGCCACGCTGATCGTGCGGCGCACCGCGCTTGGCCTGCTGATCGAGGCGGTGGGCGTCAACCGATCAGCGGCGCGGTTTGCCGGGCTTTCGGCCAACGCGCTGCTTCTCATCGTCTACACCTTTGCGGGGTTTTGCGCCGCGATTGCCGGGCTGATCGTCGCCGGTGACATCCGGGGTGCCGACGCCAACAACGCCGGCCTCTGGCTGGAGCTGGACGCGATCCTCGCCGTGGTGATCGGCGGCACCTCGCTGATGGGCGGGCGGTTTTCGATCCCGATGGCCGTCCTCGGCGCGATGATCATTCAGGCGATGAACACTGGCATCCTGATTTCGGGCTTTTCGCCAGAGTTCAACCTCGTCGTCAAATCGGCGGTGATCATCGTCATCCTTGTCTTGCAATCGCCCCTGTCGGCGCGGCTTTTCCGCCGCCTACCCGGAACACCCAAATGAACCGCAGCCTGCGCCCGCTTGTGGCAACCACCCTGATCTTCCTCTTTGCGTTCCTTCTTGCGGTGCTGCAGCACCCGGCCATGATGTCCACCCGCGTTCTGGGCAACTTTCTGACAGACAACGCCTTTCTCGGGATAGCGGCGGTCGGGATGACCTTCGTGATCCTGTCGGGCGGGATCGACCTGTCGGTGGGCGCGGTGATCGGATTTACCACCGTCCTGATCGCCGTCTTGATCATGTGGCTTGATCTGCACCCGCTGTTGGCCTTTGCCATCGCGCTTGGCGTGGCTGGCTGTTTCGGCGCCGTGATGGGCGCCGCGATCCATTACCTGAAGGTGCCCAGCTTCATCGTCACGCTGGCGGGCATGTTCCTTGCCCGTGGTGGCGCGTCCGTGCTGTCGTCCGACAGCATCGGCATCCAGCACGAGTTCTATTCGACGGTGTCAAAAAGCTACATCCTGTTGCCGGGAGGCGGTCGGCTGACCGTGATCGGGATCATCATGGTGGTCGTGTTTGCCGGGGCGATCCTGCTGGCGCACCGCACGCGGTTCGGGTCGAACGTCTATGCGCTTGGCGGCTCCGAAACCTCGGCTGCGCTGATGGGCGTGCCGGTCGCGCGCACCACGATCACGATCTACGCGCTGTCCTCGGCGCTGGCGGGGCTCGCCGGGGTGGTGTTTTCGCTCTACACCTCGGCGGGATATTCGCTGAACGCGCTGGGGGTGGAACTGGACGCCATCGCCGCCGTCGTCATCGGCGGTACGCTTTTGACCGGCGGCTACGGCTTCATCGCCGGCACCTTCATCGGGGTGATGCTGCAGGGGCTGGTGCAGACTTACATCGTCTTTGACGGAACCCTGTCCAGTTGGTGGACCAAGATTGTGGTCGGCGTGCTTTTGTTTATGTTCATCTTGCTGCAACGGCTCGTGTTCCGGGCCGGATCGCGACGAACCTGAGGCCGTGGACCGAGTGATATGAGCGAACCCGGGAGCCTGATCCGAACGCTCTCCGGGCGGCAAGTGGCGCGGAATTTCCATTCCTACGTGATCAACGAGGTTGGTCGCGCCATCGTGTCGGGCGACATGCCCGTGGGATCAAGCCTGCCGGGCGATGCCGAGATGATGGACCGCTTCGGTGTGTCGCGCACCGTCCTGCGTGAGGCGCTGAAGACGCTGGAGGCAAAGGGGCTGGTTGAGGCGCGTGCCAAGGTCGGCACCCGCGTCCTGCCGCAATCGCGCTGGAACCTGTTTGACCGCCAGATCCTGTCGTGGAAACTGGAAAGCGGCCCGTCGCCGGCGTTTCTGGTCGCCTTCCGCGCGGTGCGGCAAAGCCTCGAGGTGCAGGCGGCGCGGCTTGCGGCCGTTCACCGCGAGGCCGAGCATGTCCGGCTGTTGCACTATTGGCTGAACCAGCGAACGGTGATGGCGCACCAACCCGAACCGTTCGCGATGGCCGAATTCGAGATCCACCGCGTCGTCACCGAAGCCTCAGGCAACCCGTTTCTGCGGGCCTCGTCGGCTATTCTGGAGTTTGGCGTCGCAGTCAACGTCGTGGCCCGCCTGACCGCTGACCGCCATCCCCCCGCCGAAGGCCTGGCCGCGCATCATGCCGCCCGCTACGACGCACTGGTGCGGGCCATCGAACGCGGTGACAGCGAGGCGGCGGGATCTGTCATGGCCGACCTGACGGGCTAGGGGCGCAGCCCTGACCCGGCCGCGACAGCCGATCCATCGGCCCGCGAAATAGCCCACGCTGTTGCATGACGCTGTGGCCTTGCGTTCCGCGTTGGCGATCCTTAGGAAACGGCTTTGGCATTTGACCGCGCCGTGCGGTAAGGTTCGAGACGTGCCCGATTTCAACCGGCGGACCTCGGATTCCGTCCTTGAGGCCACCCGTTCCACGCGGCCCGCGCGTCGCTTACAAAAGGCAACCAGCCGGACAATGATCAGCTTTCTAAAGGCCCGCTGGGCACGGAAGATGCGGCACCTGTCACAGACCAGCCTGCTTGGCCGCCTGCTGCTGGAAAACCTGCCGGAACACAGCAGACGCTACCTTGTGGCGATCGTGGCCATGGTGGTCGTCGCGGCCACGACCGCGGCCACCGCCTGGATCATGGGCGCAATCGTCGACACCATGACCAACCCCGAACAGCGCGCGAAGGTCATCCTGGTGGCGGGCGCAGTGGCGGGCATCTTCATCGTGCGGGGCATCGCTTCCTACGCCCAGATGGTGCTGATGGCGCGGGCGGGCAACCGGATCGTGGCGCAAAAGCAGGCCGAGCTTTACCGCCGCCTGCTGGAGCAGGACGTTGCCTTCTTTTCGCGCACGGAATCCTCGGACGTTCTGGTTCGCGTCACGCAAAGCGCACAGATGGCCCGCAGCGTGATCGACACTATCGTCACCGGCTTTGTCCGCGATCTTCTGACCCTGGTCGGCCTGGTGGCGGTGATGTTCTGGCAGCAGCCGTTCCTGTCGCTTGTCTGTCTGGTGATTGGCCCCTTGGGAATCATGGGGGTGCGGCGGATCCTGACCCGGGTGCGCGAAGTGATGTCGCAGGAAATGGCGGGCATCGCGGAAATCTTCCGCGTGGTGCAGGAAACCTCGACCGGCACGCGGGTGATCAAGGCGTTTGCGCTGGAAGGTCTGATGATCGACCGGATGGATACGGCGGTGCGGGCTGTGGAAAAGCGCGCCAACAAGATGGTCCGGCTGGAGGCGGCAACGACACCCCTGATGGACACCATCGCCGGCGTGGCGATCGGCTCGATCGTCCTGCTCAGCACGGTCAGCTTCTTTGGCCACGCTGCCGGCACACCGGGGCAACTGATGTCCTTCGTGACCGCCTTTCTGATGGCTTACGAGCCGGCAAAGCGGCTGTCGCGGATGCGGGTCATCATCGAGGGCGGCATGGTCGGGGTGCGGATGATGTATGACCTGATCGACCGCCCGCGCGGCATGTCAGAGGCCGCCGATGCGGTTGATCTGCCGGTTGGGGCCGGGGTCATCAAGATCGACAACGTCAGTTTCAGCTATGCCGGCGGGCAGCGGGTGATCGAAGGGCTTACCCTCGATCTGCCGCAGGGCGGGACCACCGCGCTTGTCGGGCCGTCAGGCAGCGGCAAGTCAACTGTCCTGAACCTGCTGTTGCGGCTTCATGACCCCGACGAAGGCCGCATCCTGATTGACGGGGTCGACCTGCGTCAGGTGCGCTTTGCGGCGCTGCGTCGCAAGATGTCTTACGTTGGGCAGGATACGTTCCTGTTTTCCGGCACGGTGCGCGAAAACCTGCGGCTGGTCCGGCCCGAGGCGGACGACGCCGAACTCATCGCGGCCGCGCGGGTGGCCCACGCCGACGAGTTCATTTCGGCCCTTCCCAAGGGCTATGACACCACCATTGGCGAAAACGGGCTCTTTCTGTCGGGTGGTCAGCGGCAGCGGCTGGCGATTGCGCGGGCGGTCTTGCGGCGGCCGGAAATCCTGCTTCTGGACGAGGCGACGAGTGCGCTCGACACCCACTCGGAAGAACTGGTGCGCGATGCCCTCTTGCGGGTCACCCAAGGCGTGACCACCGTGGTCGTCGCCCACCGTCTGTCGACCGTCCTGCGCGCCGACCTCATCTGCTATCTGGAAAACGGCAAGCTCGTCGAAGCCGGTCGGTTCGCGGATCTGATGGCAAAGGGTGGCAAGTTCCGCAATCTTTACGATCGGCAATTCTCGACCGGAATGGAACTTGCCGAGGCAGAGTGACACGCAGGCCTTGTGGCCCGCAGTTGCACGCCCATCCGACCGCCCTGCGCGGGGGGTAGAACCGCCCTCGCCCGCGCAAGCGATCAGGGATGGCGGCAGGACCGGGCGCTGGCGCGAAATTTAACGCAATGTGAACGGCGGGTTCGCGGCTGGTTAAAGACCAGTGTTGCAAGATCAAGGCGTGGTGAGTCGGAATTTTGCCAGAATCCAGGCGGGTTCGACCGGGGGATGGGGGCTGAACATGCTGCGATCGACGAATGACCTTGATCGTCTCTATCTGACCGCAGACCTCTGGCCACATGAGCCACGCTCATCAATGGCGGCGGCGACGGCGCGTGTTGCGCTGCTTGCCGGGCAATTCAACCGCTTCCCGCCCGTCGAAGACGTGGTGCTCGCCCTCGACCGGATCGCATCGCGCACCATCGCTGCCTGATCGGCCCATTTGTTTCAGCAGGCAAAGGCCACCCGTCAGGGTGGCCTTTTTCATTTGGTCGGCGGTTCATTTGGCCTGACGCAAGACAACAAGGAAACTGCCCCGGAAGGGGACATCCGGTGCAGTCCTTGCAGCCGTCAATGCTGGTCAGAGACCGAGCAGGATCCTGACGGCTGCTTCCACTTCGTCGGTCACCGGCTTGTTGGCGGCGGCCTCCAGAAGCGAACGCTCGACCGCGGTCTGATCCGCGACCTGCTGTTCCAGATCGGCGACTTCGCCGGCCAGCGTTTCGTAGGCAACGGTATCGGCACGCTCGCCCGCAAGAGCTTCCTGCTGCCGTTGTGCGGCTTCGATTTCGCCGTTCAGGGTGTCGATCTGCCCCTGGATCTCTTCGTCGTTTTCGCCACCAAGCTGTGCCTGAAGGTCGGCGATCTCGGTGGCTTTGGTCGAGATCGTGCCATCAAGGTTTGCCAGTTCGGTGTCGATATCCGCAACGCTGCGGGTCGGCTCGGGCAGGTCGGCCAGCTCCAGTGCCTTGGCATCCAGATCCTCCTGAATCACGTCACCGGCTAGAACCGAGTCGCGATAGGCCGCGATGCGGCCGACCCGCGAATGGGGCGACGCGTTCTTCAGCGCGTTGGGATTGGCGTGGGCCGCGTTCAGCGCGCCAAGGTCAGAAGCGCTGACGCCAAGCAGGGACGAGAGGCTCTTCTTGCCGGATTTCTTGGCCGCGGACTTTTCGCTTTTCGCCGTCGACCTGGCCTCAGCGCCGCCGCCAGATGCCTTTGAGCTGCTTTCGGACCGTGCGCTGTTACCGCCGCCGTTGCCCTTTCCGTTGCCGCCGCCGTTCCCATTGCCCCCGCCATTGCCCCCGCCATTGCCATTCTTGGCATAGGCTGCATCAGGCATCGACACGGTGGTCACGATGGCGGCCGACCCCAGAAGGGCGATCGTCAGGGAACAGGCTTTCAAAAGTTGCTTGGTCGAAATCATCATGGTCTGCCTCTGCGCGTTCAGTCGGAACCTTTCGGCTCCTACGGTTGTTCCGATTTCTGCGTCGAGACGTGCAAGTTGCAGCCGCCGAATCGCAGGTCTGTGGAACGCTTAGACACCCGCTCGGTTAAACTCGCAGCGAACCGATTGTTCATCGCCAGTTCACCTCGAACTTGATAGAAAACCCGGATGAAACAGACTGCGGTCCTCGTGCTTGTGGCGAGCCTGGCATTTACCGTGCCGGTGCTGGGATCGACCGTCCGCGAGGTCGACGCAGCTGAGTTGCGCGGCATCGTCACTGCCGGCAATGCCATCAGCCTGAAGCGGGTGATGGACCAGGTCGCCAAGGCCAACGGCGGCGAGCCGATCGAGGCGCGGGCCTTCGCGGTTGATGACGTCTTCTACCGGATCGTGCTGAAAAAGAGTGACGGCTCGCTTGTCAGCGTAATCATCAATGCACGAACCGGAGAGCGGGTCACGACCACGTCTGAAATGGGTCGGCTGGTCAGCACGGCGGCACGGTCGGGGGCGGGCAAGGCCAAAGGCACCAGCAAAACCGGCGCTGCGAGCAATGCTGGCGGCAACGGCAACGGAAACAGCGGCGGCAACGGAAACGGAAACGGCGGCGGCAACGGCAACGGTGGCGGCAACGGCAACGGCAACGGCAACGGCGGCGGCAACGGCAACGGCGGCGGCAACGGGGGCGGCAATGGCAACGGCAAGAATTAGCCGCCTTAATTGTCGCCAATTTCGCGTATAGTCTCGGTCAAATGAGAATATTGCTTGCAGAAGACGAACCGGTCCTGTGCGACCAGATCAAGCGCCTCCTGGTGGCCGAGGGCAGGGTGGTTGATGTCGCGCGTGACGGCCAGGAAGCCTGCTTCCTTGGGGCGACCGAACCTTACGACATGATCATCCTCGACATCGGCCTGCCGTTGCGTGACGGCACGTCGGTGCTGAAGGAATGGCGGACCAAGGGCATTTCGACGCCGGTGCTGATCCTGACCGCACGCGACGGCTGGTCCGACCGGGTCGACGGACTGGACGCCGGAGCCGACGACTACATGACCAAACCGTTCCACCTGCCAGAACTTGCAGCGCGGGTGCGCGCGACGCTGCGGCGCAGCTCGGGGCGCACGAACCCCTTGGTCGAAAAGAACGGCGTGGTGTTCGATACCCGCACCGGCCGTGCCACGGTGCAGGGGGTGCCCGTCGATCTGACCGCGCAAGAGGTCGCGGTGCTGTCTTACCTCATGCACAATACCGGGCGGCTGATTTCGCGGACCGAACTGTCAGAGCACATCTACGAATATGATGGTGACCGTGACTCAAACACGATCGCCGTGTTCATCAACCGGCTGCGGAAAAAACTGGGGCCCGATCTTATCCAGACCATGCGCGGGCGCGGATACATGATCGACCAAGGCTGATGCTGTCGCTGCGCAAAAGGGCGTGGCTAAGCGGCAGCCTGTCGGCGCTGGTTGCGATGATCGCCGGCACCTTCCTTCTGTATTCGTACCTCAACCTCAAGGTGCTGGAGCGGTTCGACGCCACGCTGACCGAATACCACACCCGCATAGTCGCTGCCCTGAACAATGTCGGTGATGATCCGGCGCGGCTTGGCGAGTTGATCTTCGATCCCGAATATCAGATGCCCTATTCGGGCAAATATTGGCAGGTAACGGGCCCGAACGGGCAGATAACCAGTTCAGCCTCGCTCTTTGAAAGCGTCCTGCCAAAGCCGATCGACCTGTCGAACCGCCTGTTGATCGGCAATGTCTCTGGCCCCGAGGGCGAAATGCTGCGCGCGGCCTACCAGATCATCACGCTGGAGGATGGCAGCGTCTGGACGGTTGCCGTGGGGCAAAGCCGCGCCGGCCTGAACGCTGAACGCGAAGAAATGCGGCGCAGCCTTCTGCTGGCCTTTGCGCTGGTGGCGGGCCTCGGTCTGTTCAGCGTGCTGGCGCAGACCGCGGCCATCCTGCGACCGATCGAAAAGCTGCGTCAGGACGTGGCAAACCGCTGGGAACGCGACGAGGCACTGAGCGAGGCGGATTACCCCGAGGAAGTGGCCCCGCTGGTTGCCGATATAAACTCGCTGCTGGAACGAAACCGCGACATCGTCGGGCGTGCCCGGCGGCAGGCGGCCGATCTGGCCCATGCGCTGAAAACCCCAAGCGCCATCCTGCGCAACGAGTTGATGGCGCTCAGGGAAAACCGGGCCAAGGTCGAAAAGGCGCTTGATGCGCTGGACCGGCTCGATGCCCAGCTTGGCCGGTCTTTGGCACGGATCAGGATGTCGAACACCGGCGAATCCACCGCCGCCCGCACCGACCTCAGCCATTCGATCGACCGGTTTTCGCGGCTGTTCAATGCGATGGCCGCGCGCGATGGCAAATCGCTGGCCACGGTCTGCGACCCTGGCCTTACAATCCGGGTCGATGCACAGGATATCGAAGAGGTGCTGGGCAATGTCCTTGATAACGCGCTGAAATGGTGCGTCCGCTCGATTTCGCTTTCTGCGCGGCGGGTGGGCGACGGGGTCGAGATCAGGGTCGAGGATGACGGGGCGGGCATCCCCGAGGCCGACCGCGCCGAGGCGCTGCGCTCGGGTGGGCGGCTTGACACCTCAAAGCCCGGCACTGGCCTTGGTCTGGCCATTGCAATTGATCTGTTGCGCGCCTATGGGGCCTCGCTTGACTTGGGCACGTCGGTCGGGCTTGGCGGGCTTGCGGTCCGGATAACGCTTCCAGCGCGGTTGGTCGTGACGGTCTGAACGGGGTTGGCTCAGACCGGATCAAGACCCGCCAGAAAGGCCGCAAACTCCGCCTCGTCCACCGCAACGTCATGTTCCGCGCCGGGGTAGCGGCCCGCTTTCACATCGGCCACGAACTCACCAAAGGCCGCGATGCGTTCCTGCTGCAGGCGTTCGTATTCGGCGGCGAAGTTGCGATAGGTCCTGGCATGGCGCGGGCGGTGGCCACGGGTGCAGCCAAGCACGTCTTCGGCGAACAGGTATTGCGCGTCGGTGCCAGACCCCGCACCCATGCCGAATGTCACCAACGATGACCGGCGGCTCAGTTCCGCGCCAACACGCGCCGGCACCACCTCCAACTCCACCGCGACAGCGCCCGCCGCCTCCAGGTCCGACATCGCGCGCCAGACCGACAGCGCACTTGCCGCGGTCTTGCCAACCGCCTTGAAACCGCCGGTCCATGTGGCCTTGTGCGGCACAAGACCGACATGACCGACCACCGGCAGACCTTCCGCCGCCATCCGGCGCACGGTTTCCAAAGCGGCGCTGCAATAGAACGCATCGCCCCCGGTCTTCAGCGCGGCAAAGCCCGCGCGCAGGTAATCATCGGTCGAGATGGGGCCGCCATACAGCAGCCCCACCTGCACAAAGCAGTCGCCCGCCGCCTCGCGCATCGTGTCAGTCCAGACCGGGGCGATGATCGACAGGATATCCACCCCCGCCGCTGCCGCCGCCGCCGCCTCGTCCGGCGTTTCGACGTAAAGCATGGTCAGGGCGCGTTGGCCCTTGGCCGCGCGCAAATCGGCGATGGTCATCCTGCGGGTGCGCATCTGCTTTCCTTTTCGGTCAGGCGATGTCGATGAAGACGCGGCCAGCCTCGACCTTCACCGGAAAGGTTCGCAGATTGACGCAGACCGGCGCGCGCTTGGCCTCGCCGGTGCGGTAATCGAACTGGCCGTTGTGCTTGGGGCACTCGATCATATGACCCATCACCAGCCCGTCGCACAGATGCACCTCCTCATGCGTGCAGCGCCCGGCGGTGGCGTAGAAATCCCCCTCCGGCGAGTGGTAGATCGCAAAGGTCTGCGAGCCGTGGTCAAAGCGGATCAGATCCTCTTCGTCGATGTCGTCCGTGGCGCAGGCGTTGATCCAGGGCATTTGGTCCTCATTCAGCGGGGATTGCGTTTGCAGGCGGGGCGGCAGGAGTCAGAGTGCCGGGCGAGATCTGGTGCAGATCTTCGCGGTAGGGCTTGGCGGTGGGTGGCAGGCGGCGCTTCACAAAGAAATCCTCGTAAGCAAGCTGGCGACGAAATGCGGGCCACATCTCGCGGAACCCTTCCGCGATTGAAAGGTTTGGCGCGGGCAGGTCGTGCTGGATGGTGTCATGCAGCCGGGGCAGGGCGTGATAGGGCACCATCGGGAACATATGGTGTTCGACATGGTAGTTCATGTTCCAATAGATGAACCGGCTGATCGGGTTCATCAGAACCGTGCGGCTGTTCAACCGGTGGTCGATGACGTTGTCGGCCAACCCGCCGTGTTGCAACAGCCCCGTCATCACATGATGCCACGCGCCGTAAAGCCTTGGCAGGCCGATCACCATCAGCGGCAGGACCGACTGTAGCCAGACCGCAAGCGCGACGGTCGCCACATAGATCGACAGATGCACCAGCGCCACGCGCCGCACCCGGCCCCATTCGCTTTGCGGCACGAAGGTGCGTTCGTCGGCGGTCGGCCCGAAGGCCGCGTTGTAAACAAGGGTCGGGAAGAACCTGATCACATCAATGATGCCAAAGAAGTTCAGGATCACCTTCGCCAGCTCTGGCGGGCGCATCACCGCAATCTCGGGGTCGCGGCCGACGATGTAGGTGTCAGTGTGGTGGCGCGCATGGCTCCAGCGCCAGGTCGCCGCGTTGCGCATGATCATGAAGGACGCGATCTGGTAGACGACGTCGTTCATCCACTTCGTCTTGAACGCGGTGCCGTGACCACACTCATGCCAGCGCGAATCCGACGCGCTGCCGTAAAGCACCCCGTAGGCCAGCCAGAACGGCGCCGACCACAAGGTAGGCCACAGCGCGATGCCAAGACCCGCGAACACGATCATGCCGCCATACAGGATCATCGTATCGCGGATCGCCGGCACGTCGCTGCGCTGCATCAGGTCTTTCATCACCTTGCGCGGCACCTCGGTATGATACCACTCGGCGGCTGCAAGACCGGTTTCCACCGCACGCCGTGCATCCGGCCCGTGAAGACTGTAGTCGCGCCTGGCCATGCCGATACCTCCGCTGCCTCTGGTTCTGCCGCCTGCACCATTCGGGTGCAAGCTGCGTCCAAGGGGAATAGACCGAAGCGGCGGATCAGACCAAGGGGAACCTTGCAAATTTCGTCAGAAGGCATCAAGAGTAACTCGTCAAAAGACGAAAATTCGTCAAATCGAGGTCAGCATGAGCCGTCGCCCCACGATCCACGACGTTGCGCGCGAAGCGGGTCTGTCGCCCGCCACGGTGGACCGGGTGCTGAACGGGCGCGAACGGGTGCGCGAAGAAACCGCGCGCCGGGTCTATGATGCGGCGCGCGCGGTTGGCTACCACGCGGCACCCCTGATCGGGCAGCGGGTGCAGGCCGATCTTCCGCGCCTGAGGCTGGGCGTCGTGCTGCACAAGGAACGCCAATCCTTCTACCAGCAGTTCAAGTCCGAACTGGAACGCTCCGCCGCTGCGGTTGCAGGCGTGCGGGTGTCGGTGCAGGTGGAGTTTGCGGCCTCGCAGTCCCCCGGCGATTTCGCCAGCCTGATCGACGCGATGGCGGGCCGGGCGGACGCCGTGGCCGCAACCGCCGTGACCCATCCCGAGGTCACCGATGCCGTGGTGCGGATGAACGCGAGCGGCATCCCCTGCTTTGCGCTGCTCAATGATTTCGCCCAAGGCGTGCGGCAAAACTACCTTGGTCTCAATAACCTGAAGGTCGGCAGGATCGCCGCGCACATGATTTCGCAATGCGCGAACCAGCCGGGAAAGATTGCCGTGTTCGTCGGTGGCTACCGCTGGCACGGCCATGAACTGCGCGAAACCGGGTTTCGCAGCTATTTTCGCGAATATGCGTCGCAGTTTCATGTGCTGGACACGCTGGTCAACCTGGAAACCCGGCAATTGACCTACGAGGCGACGCTGGACCTGTTGGGGCGGCATCCCGACCTGCGCGGCATCTATTGCGCGGGGGGCGGGATGGAAGGGGCCATCGCCGCCCTGCGCGAGGTGCGCAGCGCCGGCGAGGTGGCGCTCATTGTCAACGAATTGACCCCTGAAAGCCGCTCTGCGCTGATCTCGCACGAGGTGACGATGGTGATCGCCACGCCCTTGCAGCGGCTGTGCGCCGATCTGATCGCGCTTGCGTCGGATGCGGTGCAGAACGGGGTGCCCTCGGTTTCGGGCCAGCATTTCCTGCAACCTGACCTCTATCTGCCGGAATCAGTCTGACGAAAACACATCAGCTTGGGCAAGTTTATCGTCAGTTCTGACGAAAACCGCATCCCCCTCCATTGACGCGAATGGGCGACTCGGCCCACGGTCCGCCGCAACCAATACCGGCCGGGGGGGCCTTGCCCATGATTTTGTTTGCGCTGAACCACATGACCGTGGCGAAGCTCTCGTATGCCGCGCTTGTCGATCTTGCCGCCAACCTTGGCTGCGTCGGCATCGAGGTCAGGAACGACCTGCCGCAACCCTTGTTCGACGGGATGAGCCCCGAAGCCGCCGGTGATCTGGCGCGGTCACGCACCCTGCGCTTGCTGGCGGTCGCCGAGGTCAAGCGCTTCAACGACTGGTCCGAAGACAAGGCCGCCGAGGCGCTGGCGCTGATGCGGATCGCCAAGGCTGCGGGTGCCGAAGCGGTCAGCCTGATCCCGCGCAACGACAACCTTGGCACCGGCAACGGTGAACGTCAGGCCGCGCTGCGGGTTGCGCTCAAGGCGCTGAAGCCGATGCTGGAAGACCACGACCTTGTCGGCATGGTCGAACCCCTCGGCTTCGAGATCTGCGCGCTGCGCTACAAATCCGAAGCGGTCGATGCGTTCGAGGCGCTGAATGCGACGGGGCGGTTCAAGCTGGTGCATGACACGTTCCACCACACGCTGGCAGGCGGTGGGCCGATCTTTCCAGACCATACCGGCATCGTCCACATCTCGGGCGTCGTGGAAAAGGGCCTCTCCACCGGCCAGATGACCGACGCGCACCGCGTGCTGGTGGACGCTGGCGATGTGCTTGGCAACGTGGCGCAAATTCGCGCGCTGCAGGCGGCGGGGTATCGCGGCCCGGTGTCGTTCGAGTGTTTTGCGCCATCGGTGCATGATCTGGCGACCCCGGCCAGTGCGCTGCGTGACAGCATGGCCCATCTTGTGGCGGCGGCGTGATGACGGACGCGCCCCGCATTTGCAACCGGTTGCAAAAATATGTTGACCGCACAAAACAAGTGGATCAGCCTGAAAATGCGGCTGACGAAGTGAATCATGCAAGTTTTGCGAAAATAGCGAAATCGCAAATTTCGTTGCAATAGCAGCGAGCCAGACGTACTAGACGTAGACCTGACCTGCTCAACGGCAGAAAAAACTCTGGGAGGAGTACCATGAAAAAGACCCTGATCGCCGCCGGTATTGCGGCGCTGATGACCACCACCGCGATGGCCGAAGGTATCGGCGTTTCGATGGCGCGGTTTGACGACAACTTCCTGACCGTGCTGCGCAACGGCATCCAGGCCCAGGCCGATGCGGCAGGCCTGTCGGTGCAGATCGAAGACGCGCAGGACGACGTGGCCAAGCAGTTGGACCAGATCAACAACTTCATCGCCTCGGGCGTTGACGCGATCATCGTGAACCCGGTCGACACTTCGGCCACGCAAGCGATGTCGGATGCCGCCGCCGCCGCAAACGTGCCGCTGGTCTATGTGAACCGCCAGCCGGTCAACGTCGACACGCTGCCCGACAACCAGGCTTTCGTCGCGTCGAACGAATTCGAGTCGTCCCGCCAGGGCTTCATCGAGCAGTGCAACCAGTGGGCCGCTGCCGGCAAGACCGACGTCAACGTCTATGTCATGCAGGGTCAGCTGTCGAACCAGGCCGCCGTGCAGCGCACCCAGAACTACTACGACGTGATCGAAGCCGGCGAATGCAAGGTCAAGGTCAACGTCATCGACCAGCAGACCGCCAACTGGAGCCGTGACGAAGCGCAAAGCCTGATGACCAACTGGCTGTCCACCGGCGCCGCGTTCGACGGCGTCTTGGCCAACAACGACGAGATGGCGCTGGGCGCGATCCAGGCGATGAAGGCTGCGGGCATCGACATGGCGTCGGTCATCGTGTCGGGCGTCGACGCGACGCAAGACGCGCTGGCCTCGATGCAGGCGGGCGAGCTGGACATCACCGTGTTCCAGAACGCGGCAGCCCAGGGCGGCGGCGCGCTCGATGCGGCGGTCAAGCTGGCGGCCGGCGAAGCGGTCGAACAGAAGGTCTACGTGCCGTTCGAACTGGTGACCCCGGCCAACATCGCTGACTATCTGGCGAAGAACTGATCCACCTCTCACTTCGGAAGGGGCGGCGCCAAGGTGCCGCCCCTTTGCGCTCAGGTCGGAAGGGACATGACATGGCGAACACCTCGCACGGGATCGGCGGACTGACCTTCGACCCCAAGAAACGGACACGGCCACCGGAACTGAATGTGCTGGCAGCGCTGGTCCTGATCATCGTCGCCTTCGAAGTTCTGGGCCGGCTGTTCATCGGCGACAGCTTCCTGTTCAACACCCGCGACAACGTGGACACGCTCTTCAATGAACAGCGGCTGCAGATCATCATCCTGCAGGTCGCCATCGTCGGGATCATCGCGCTGGGTGTCACGCAGGTCATCATCACCGGCGGCATCGACCTGTCCTCAGGCTCCATCGTCGGCGTCACCGCAATGGTGACGATGAGCTTTGCACAGGTCGCCATCGTCAACGGCAACCCCAACCCGAAGGCGATCTTCGGGCCGGAATGGATGGACCTGCCGGTGATCGTGCCCTTGGTGGTTGGGCTTGCCTGCGGGTTGTTCGCAGGCCTCGTGAACGGGCTCTTGATCGCCTACACCAAGATTCCGCCCTTCATCGCCACGCTTGGCATGATGGTCGCCGCGCGCGGTGCGGCGAAGTGGTGGTCCAAGGGCAACCCGATCTCCTTTCCCACCGAAAGCTACGCCACCATTGGCAAGGGCATGACGCCCGTGGTGATCTTCATCGTGCTCGCGGTCCTGTTCCACCTCATCATGACGCAGACGAAATACGGCAAGCATTGCTACGCCATCGGCTCGAACGAGCCTGCGGCGCGGATGTCGGGCATCAACGTCGACGGCCACAAGGTCCTGGTCTACACCATCGCGGGCGCGCTTGCCGCGCTTGCCGCGGTCGTGCTGTCATCGAAGAACCTGACGGCGCAGGCCGGCATGGGTGTGATGTATGAACTGGACGCCATCGCAATGGCGGTGATCGGCGGCGTCAGCTTGCAAGGCGGGCGCGGGTCGATCATCGGAACCTGCCTTGGTGCGCTCATCTTCGGCGTCATCATCTCGGGCTTCACCTTCCTTAAACTCGACGCCTATTACCAGGAAATGGTGAAGGGCGTGATCATCGTCGGCGCCGTGGTCCTTGACCAGTGGCGCCAAACCAAGCGGGGGCGTGGCTGATGACCGATCTCATTCTTGAAACGCGCGGGCTGACCAAACACTACGGCGGCGTCCACGCCCTGACCGGGGCCGATTTCTCGCTGACCCGTGGCGAGCATGTGGCGATCATGGGCGATAACGGGGCGGGCAAATCCACCTTCGTGCGCCAGATCACCGGGGTCGAAAAACCGACCGGCGGCCAGATCATCTTTGACGGCGTGGAACACACCTTCCAAAGCCCGATCGAGGCGCGCGAGGCGGGCATCGAAACCGTGTTCCAGACGCTGGCGCTGGCCGACGACCTTGACGTGCCGTCGAACCTGTTTCTGGGCCGCGAAAAGATCCGCGTCAACCTTGGTCCGTTTTCGATCCTCGACAAGCGGGCGATGAAGGATGCCGCGATGGCGGCCCTGTTGAAAACCGGGGTCAAGATTCCGAACATCATGAACACCATCCGCAACATGTCGGGCGGGCAGCGGCAATGCGTCGCCATCGCGCGCACCGCCGCCTTCAAGTCGAAACTTGTCATCATGGACGAACCGACAGCAGCGCTTGGCGTGCAGGAAACCGCACAGGTCGAAAACATCATCCGCACCCTGAAAGAGGCTGGCGAACCCTTGATCCTGATCAGCCACAACATGCGGCAGGTGTTCGATCTGGTGGACCGGATCGTCGTGTTCCGCCGGGGTCGCATCGTCGCAAACCTCCGCAAAGAGGATACCAGCGGCGAGGATGTGGTGGCCTATATCACGGGCGCCAAGACCGGCACGGAATACCAGGGCGCGGCGTAAGGCGGGTGGACCGCCCCGCGCCAAGCCTTTATCGACTTCGACCAGATCGACTCGGGCATGGGCCCGAAATAAGGAACCAGACATGACGCTGAATTTTGCCATCCTCGGGGCCGGACGCATCGGCCAGGTCCACGCCCGCGCCGTCGCGGGCACCCCCGGTGCCAGACTTGTGGCCATCGCCGACCCGGTCGCTGCGGCGGCCGAAAGCGTCAAGGCCACCTATGGCTGCGACATCCGGACCATCGACGCGATCCTGACCTCGAAGGACGTGGACGCCGTGGTGATCTGCACCCCCACCGATACCCACGCCGACCTGATCGAACGCTTCACCAAGGCCGGCAAGGCGGTGTTTTGCGAAAAGCCGGTCGACCTGTCGCTGCAACGCGTGAAGGATTGCATCAAGGCTGTCACCGCCGCCAAAGGCACGCTGATGGTCGGCTTCAACCGCCGTTTCGATCCTGATTTCATGGCCGTGAAAGCTGCCATCGACGCGGGACGCATCGGCAAGGTGGAAATGGTCACGATCACCAGCCGCGACCCCGGCGCCCCGCCGCATGACTACATCACCCGGTCGGGCGGCATCTTCCGCGACATGACGATCCACGATTTCGACATGGCCCGCTGGCTTCTGGGCGAAGAGGTCGAAACCGTGCAAGCTGCCGCCTCGGTGCTGACCGATGCCAAGATCGGCGAGCTTGGCGATTACGACAGCGTCAACGTGATCCTCCGGACCAAGTCGGGCCGTCAGGCGATCATCACCAACAGCCGCCGCGCCGCTTACGGTTATGACCAGCGGATCGAGGTTCTCGGCTCCTCCGGCATGGTTGCCGCCCAGAACCACGGCGAAAACCGGATCACCTTTGCCGACAAGGCCGGCTTCCACGACGCGCCGCTTCTGAACTTCTTCATGACCCGCTACATCGCCGCCTACGCCAACGAAATCGCCGGCTTCATCGCGGCCATTCAGGCCGGAACCGAGACGCCGACGACCGGCCACGACGGCCTGATGGCGCTGGCGCTGGCCGAAGCCGCGCTGAAGTCGGTCGCCGAGGGGCGGTCGGTGAAGGTGTCGGAAATCCTCTGAAGACCGCTTCCCGGTCAAAACAAAACGGCCGCCCATCCGGGCGGCCGCTGTCGTTTCCAAGGCGACCAATCAGTTAAAAAGTGCCTAACCGCGCCACATAACCCGTTGATATCGCTACGTGGACGCAGATGTCCCACCGTGGGACATTCACCCCTGCAACGTCCGCACCCCATAGCCCTCGCCCCGCGCCTTCATCGCGGCCACCACCGCGATGCTGGCCGCAGCCGTGGTGAAATAGGGGATCTTGTCCATCAGCGCGACCCGCCGGATATCGCGGCTGTCGCTGACCGCCTGCGTCCCCTCGGTCGTGTTCATCACCAGCGCGATATCGTTGTTCTTCAACCGGTCCACGATGTTCGGCCGCCCCTCGTAGACCTTGTTGACGGCGGTCGATGCAATCCCCTCGGCAGCGAGCCACGCGCCCGTCCCCTTGGTCGCCACCACCTCGAACCCCATCGCCACAAGGTCTCGCATTGCGGCGGCCAAGGGTGCGGTCTTGTCCATGTCCTTGATCGACAGGAACACCCGGCCCGCGTCCGGCAGCACCGTCCCGGCCCCCATCTGCGCTTTCAGGAACGCGAGTGCAAAGGTCCGGTCCCAGCCCATCACCTCGCCGGTCGACCGCATCTCCGGCCCCAGCACCGGATCGACGCCGGGGAAGCGGGCAAAGGGCAGCACGGCTTCCTTCACGCTGAACCACGGGGTCTGCGGATCGGCCAGCGTATTCGGGTCGGCCAGCGGCAGCGGCGTGTCGGGGCCCACGCCCTGCGCATAAGCGGCCCGCATCGGGAAGGCCGACAAAGGCTCGCCCGCCATCAACCGCGCGGCGATTGCGGCGATGGCACTGTCGGTCGCCTTGGCCACGAACGGCACGGTGCGCGAGGCCCGCGGGTTCACCTCCAGCACATAGATCGTGCCGTCCTTGATCGCGAATTGCACGTTCATCAGGCCGACCACGTTCAACGCCAGCGCCATCTGCACGGTCTGACGCTTCAACTCGGCAATCGTCTCCGCACTCAGCGAATGGGGCGGCAGGCAGCAGGCGCTGTCACCGGAATGGACGCCCGCTTCCTCGATATGCTCCATGATGCCTGCGACATGGACCGCTTTCCCGTCGCTCAGGGCATCGACATCAACCTCGATTGCGCCCGAGAGGTAACTGTCCAGCAGCACCGGGCTGTCGCCGGAAACCTGCACCGCGGTGGTGATGTAGCGTTCCAGTTGGGCGTCGTCGCGAATGATCTCCATCGCGCGACCGCCCAGCACGAAGGACGGACGGATCACCAGCGGATAGCCGACGGTCCCGGCCACCTTGAACGCCTCGTCGCGCGACCGGGCGGTGCCGTTCACCGGCTGCTTCAGGCCCAGCTTGTGGAGAAGACCCTGGAACCGCTCGCGGTCCTCGGCCAGATCTATCGCGTCGGGCGTGGTGCCAAGGATCGGGATGCCCTCGGCATGCAGGGCGTTGGCGAGCTTCAGGGGTGTCTGGCCGCCGAACTGCACGATCACCCCGTGCAGCGTGCCATTTTCCTGCTCCACCCGCAGGATTTCCAGCACATGCTCCAGCGTCAGCGGCTCGAAATACAGCCTGTCCGAGGTGTCGTAGTCGGTCGAAACCGTTTCCGGGTTGCAGTTGACCATGATCGTCTCATAGCCCGCTGCGGTCAGCGCATAGCAGGCGTGGCAGCAGCAATAATCGAACTCGATGCCTTGTCCGATCCGGTTCGGACCGCCACCAAGGATGACGACTTTCTTCGCGTTGGACGGCCGCGCCTCGCATTCCACGTCGCCCATCGCGGGGGCCTCATAGGTGGAATACATGTAGGGCGTCTGGGCCTCGAACTCGGCGGCGCAGGTGTCGATGCGCTTGAAGACGGCGGTGACGCCAAGGCGGGTGCGGGCCCGGCGCACCTGCGCCTCGTCCCGGCCAGTCAGCTTGGCCAGACGGGCGTCGGTGAAGCCAAGCATCTTCAGCCGGCGCAGCCCTTCGGTGTTCAGCGGCAGGCCGTCCTTGCGGACTTGCGCCTCGGTGTCGATGATCTCGCGGATGCGGGCGAGGAACCACGGGTCGAAGGACGTTATCGCGTTGATCTCGTCATCGGTAAACCCATGCCGCATGGCTTGCGCGATCACGCGCAGACGGTCGGGCGTGGCTTGGGACAGCGCTTTCGATACGGCGGCCTTGTCGGGCGTGCCCGTCAGGGAAACACCGGGAATGGCAATTTCGTCAAATCCGGTCAGGCCGGTTTCAAGCGAGGCCAACGCCTTTTGCATCGATTCGTGGATCGTGCGACCGATTGCCATCGCCTCGCCGACCGATTTCATCGCGGTCGTCAGGTTCGGCTCGGACCCGGGGAACTTCTCGAAGGCAAAGCGCGGAATCTTGGTCACGACATAATCGATAGACGGCTCGAAGCTGGCTGGCGTCACCTTGGTGATGTCGTTGTCCAGCTCGTCCAGCGTGTAGCCGACCGCCAGCTTTGCCGCGATCTTGGCAATCGGAAAGCCGGTGGCCTTGGACGCCAGCGCCGACGACCGGCTGACGCGGGGGTTCATCTCGATCACCACCATGCGGCCGTCCGCCGGGTTGATCGCCCATTGCACGTTCGATCCGCCAGTCTCCACCCCGATCTCGCGCAGAACGGCGATGGAGCCGTTGCGCATGATCTGGTATTCCTTGTCGGTCAGCGTCAGGGCAGGGGCCACGGTGATGCTGTCGCCGGTATGCACGCCCATCGGATCGACGTTTTCGATGGAGCAGACGATGATCGCGTTGTCGGCGGTGTCGCGCACCACCTCCATCTCGAATTCCTTCCAGCCGAGAAGGGATTCGTCGACCAGCACCTGCGCCACGGGCGAGGCTTCAAGCCCCGACCGCACGATGGCCTCATAGTCATCGCGGTTGTAGGCAACCCCCCCGCCGGTGCCGCCAAGCGTGAAGGCAGGGCGGATGATGGCGGGAAGGCCCACGTACTCGATGGCGGCCACTGCCTCCGCCACGCCAGCGGCAATGTCATACTTTCCCGTGGGCAGTTTCGGGGCTGCGATGATCGTCGCCTTCGGGTTTTCCAGCCCGATCCGGTCCATCGCCTCGCGAAACAACTTGCGATCTTCTGCCATTTCGATGGCTTCGCGCTTGGCCCCGATCAGCTCTACGTTGAACTTTTCCAACACGCCCATGTCGGCCAGTGCCAGCGCAGTGTTAAGGCCGGTCTGCCCGCCCATCGTCGGCAGGATCGCATCGGGGCGTTCCTTTTCGATGATCTTGGCCACGACTTCCGGGGTGATCGGTTCGATGTAGGTAGCGTCGGCCAGCCCCGGATCGGTCATGATGGTGGCCGGATTGGAGTTCACCAGGATCACCCGGTAGCCTTCCTCGCGCAGCGCCTTGCACGCTTGCGCGCCCGAGTAGTCGAACTCGCAGGCCTGCCCGATCACGATGGGCCCCGCGCCGATGATCATGATCGACTTGATATCGGTCCGCTTCGGCATGCTGGCCCCCACCTGTAGCGCAAAACTTCGCGGGTTATAGCGGGGGCGGGCCGGGGCGCAAGGGTGGAAGTTGCGCCCGCTGCGGCATCGCGGCACGCTGTCGTTTTCGGGTGCGGAAACGGGCCAGAACGGCTGGCGCGGCGCGGGGGATCGGCCTATCTCGGGATAGGTGAGGATGGGGCGCGCGGTGATCCTGGTAGAACATGGGCCTTCTGGCGATCCGGTGCTGTTTGCCCAGCCGCGCGAGGTGATCGCGGCGCTGCGCCCGGCCGAGGTTGCGCGGGCCTTGGCGCGGGCCGAACGCGCGCGCGCCGCGGGGGCCTGGGTCGCGGGGTATGTCGCCTACGAGGCGGGCTATGCGCTGGAACCAAAGCTTCGTGCGCTGATGCCGCAAGGGCGGCAGGGGCCGCTGGTTCTCCTTGCCGTATTCGACGGACCGGTGGCGGCGAGGGATTTTCTGGCGCAAGCCGCTGAGACCGGAACACAAAGCTGGATGACTCCGCCGCAGCCGGTAGTGCCCCGGGCCAGCTACGACGCTGCGATGGCCAAAGTGCTTGGCTATATCGCGGCCGGTGACTGCTATCAGGTCAACCTGACCTTTCCGATGACGGCGCGGCTTTTGTCGGGCACCGCGCAAGGCCTTTACGGTGCGCTCAGGCGCACCGGGGCGGTCGGCCACGGCGCCTACGTTGATCTGGGCGTCGGGCCGGTGGTGGTCTCCCGCTCGCCTGAACTGTTCTTCCGGCTGGAGGCGGGGGGCCGCATTGTCACCCGCCCGATGAAAGGCACCGCGCCGCGCGACCCGGACCCCGCGCGCGATGCGGCGATTGCGGCGGCTTTGCAGGCGTCGGTCAAGGACCGGGCGGAAAACCTGATGATCGTCGATCTTCTGCGCAACGACATTTCGCGTCTGGCCAAGGTTGGCACGGTGAAAGTGCCGGCACTTTTCGCGATGGAGAAATACTCCACCGTCCACCAGATGACCTCCACCATCGAAGGCAGGCTGGCCGAACGCGCCAGCCTGCCGGCGCTGATGGCGGCGCTTTTTCCCTGCGGGTCGGTGACGGGGGCCCCGAAGATCCGTGCCATGCAGATCATCCGCGAGGTCGAACCCGCGCCGCGCGGTGTCTATTGCGGTGCGATCGGCTGGATGGCCCCGGACGGGCGCGCCGATTTCTCGGTTGCGATCCGCACCTTGTCGATCACCGGACAGGATATCGTGATGAACGTGGGCGGCGGGGTGGTGCACGGCTCCACCGCCGAGGGTGAATGGGAGGAGGCGTTGTGGAAAGCGCGCTTCGTGAAGGCGGCCGTTCGGGCGTAAGGCTGATCGAGACGATGCTGTGGGATGGCGCGCGGTTTCCGCGGCTCGCGCTCCATATGGCAAGGCTGGCGCGCGGTGCTGAAGCCTTGGGCTGGGATGCGCCACACGTCAACCTTGCCGCGACGCGACCCGACAACCCGGCGCGCGTGCGTCTGGCGCTGGGGGCAGGGGGCGAAATGACCGTCGAGGTGGCCACCCTGCCGCCGCCTAAGCCCGTCTGGCGCGTCGGTCTTGCCGAGGCGCGACTGTCGTCAACCGACCCTTGGCTGTCCGTGAAATCCACCCGGCGCGAGGTCTATGACCGCGCCCGCGCCACGCTTCCCGCATCGCTGGACGAGGTGATCTTCCTGAACGAACGAAGCGAGGTCTGCGACGGCACGATCACCACGGTGTTTTTCGACCGCGGGCAGGGGATGCGCACACCGCCGCTCACCTCGGGCCTTTTGCCCGGCGTGCTGCGCGCCGAACTGGCCTGCCTGGAGGAGGTCCTTTTGGCCGCCGACCTGCCGCACGTGCGGCTCTGGGTCGGCAACGCCCTGCGAGGTCTTTCCCCCGCGAATTTCATCTGTCCCCAAATATCCCCGCCGGAGGCTCCCAGGCCCACCACCTGAAGCCTCCGGCGGGGATATTTAGTGACAGATGAAACCGGGCGCGGGCTTGACTTGGGGCAGCGGGCAAGGTGTATCGGCCCAAAGCCGCCAAAGCCCTCGGAAGGGGAACGAGAATGCACGCCTACCGCAGCCACACCTGTGCCCAGTTGACGAAAGCCGATGTCGGACATGAGGTCCGGCTGTCTGGCTGGGTGCATCGGGTGCGCGACCATGGTGGCGTGTTGTTCATCGACCTGCGCGACCATTACGGCATCACGCAGGTGATCGCCGACAGCGACAGCCCGGCCTTTGCCGATCTGGAAAAGATGCGCGCCGAATGGGTGGTGCGGATCGACGGGCGGGTGAAGGGGCGGGACGCGAGCCTCGTGAACCCCAAGCTGCCGACCGGCGAGATCGAGGTTTACGCGACCTGCGTCACGGTTCTGGGGGCTGCGGACGAATTGCCGATGCCGGTGTTCGGCGACGTCGAATACCCCGAGGAAACCCGCCTGACCTACCGCTTCCTCGATCTGCGCCGCGAAAAGCTGCATCGCAACATGATGCTGCGCTCGAACGTGGTGCGCTCGATCCGCAACCGGATGTGGGATCAGGGCTTTACCGAGTTCCAGACGCCGATCATCACCGCCTCCTCCCCCGAAGGCGCGCGCGACTTTCTGGTGCCGTCGCGGCTCCATCCGGGCAAGTTCTACGCCCTGCCGCAAGCGCCGCAGCAGTTCAAGCAGCTGATCATGGTCGCCGGTTTCGACCGCTATTTCCAGATCGCGCCCTGCTTTCGCGACGAAGACCCCCGCGCCGACCGCTCACCCACCGATTTCTACCAGCTTGATATCGAGATGAGCTTTGTCGAGCAGGACGACGTCTTTGCCGCCGTGCAACCGGTGATCCAGGGCATTTTCGAAGAGTTCGCGCCGGGCAAGAAAGTCTACGCCGACTGGACCCGCATCGCCTACCGCGACGCGCTGAAATGGTATGGCTCCGACAAGCCCGACCTGCGCAACCCGATCCGGATGCAGGACGTCAGCGAGCATTTCGCAGGTTCGGGCTTTGCGATCTTTGCCAAGCTTCTGGAGCAGGACGGCAACGAGATCCGCGCGATCCCGGCGCCGAAGGGTGGCAGCCGCAAGTTCGCCGATCGGATGAACGCCTTTGCCCAAGCCCAAGGTCTGCCCGGTATGGGCTACATCATCTGGCGCGAGGCCGAGGATGGGTCGGGCATGGAAGCCGCAGGTCCGCTGGCCAAGAACATCGGCTCCGAACGTACTGAAGCCATCCGCCAGCAACTTGGCCTCGGCGTTGGCGATGCGGCCTTCTTCCTTGGCGGCAAGCCCGAAAACTTCGAGGCCATCGCGGGCCGGGCACGCAACGAGATCGGGCGCGAGTTGGGCCTGACCGAGGAAAACTGCTTCAAGTTCGCCTGGATCGTCGATTTCCCGATGTACGAAAAAACCGACGAGGGCGTGATCGACTTCAGCCACAACCCGTTCTCCATGCCGCAAGGCGGGCTTGAGGCGCTGAATGGCGATCCCCTGGCTGTCTACGCCTACCAGTACGACCTTGCCTGCAACGGCTACGAGCTGATCTCGGGCGGCATCCGCAACCACAAGCCCGAGATCATGTACAAGGCCTTCGAGCTTGCCGGGTATCCGAACGACGAGGTCGACAAGCGGTTTGGCGGCATGGTCAAGGCGTTCAAGTACGGCGCACCTCCGCACGGAGGCTGCGCTGCGGGCATCGACCGCATCGTGATGCTTCTGGCCGACGAGCCGAACATCCGCGAGGTCATCATGTTCCCGATGAATCAGCGCGCCGAGGACATGCTGATGAACGCGCCCTCTGAACCGACCCTGAAGCAGTTGCGCGAATTGAACCTCCGCGTCGTGCTGAAGGACAGCTGATGTACGACGCCTCGGTCCCGGTGTTTCGCCACTACCTCACCCGGATGTCCGGGATGGTGGAGCGGGCCGGGCGCGAGGCGCTGGACGCCCGCATTGCCGACAGTTTTCCCGCCAGCCAGCAGTTTGCCACCGCAGCAGGGTTCACGATGCGCATCGCCTGCCCCCTTGCCGGCCGCGAGGTGCCGGATCTGCCCGAGGCGCTGGGGCCAAGACTGGCCGTGGCGCGGGCGCTGCTCGGGTCGATGAAACCGGCGGAGTTCGAAGGGGCCGAAGCCCGCATCATCCGCCACCGCGCGGGTGTTGCCGAGCTTGAGCAGACCGGGTCCGAGTTCCTGCATCTTTTCGGGCTGCCGAATTTCTTTTTTCACCTGACGATGGGCTATGCCGCCTTGCGCGCGGCGGGAGTGCCGTTGGGCAAGGCGGATTTCGACGGCTTTCACGAATACCCCGAAGGGTTCAGCTTCAGCCAGGCCGCCACTGCCTAGCCGTGCAGGCCAAGCGGTTCACTGGCCAGCAGGCGGTCGCGGATCAGGCGCGCCATGCCATCGGTCGCGGTGCCGGGATCACGCAACTGCGCCGACGCGGCGCCAAGCGGCGCATCGACGGTCTGGCGGGCAATGCCGGCAAGAAACCCCGACAGATACACCCGTTCGTCAGCGTCGACCCCAGCTGCCAGTGCCGCAGCGGCGCGGGCAAGATCGTCGCGCAGCGCCAGCGGGTCAGGATCGGCGGGGGCGGAAGTGGTGACCGGCTCGCGCGCCCCACCATCGGGCAGCAGGCCCAGGATCGCCGCCTGAAACGCCACAAGACCCGGCAGCGGCTTTTCCAGAAACAGGGTGGCCCCCGCCGCAAGCGCTGCATCCCGCGCGCTGGCATCCCCGCTCATCGCGATGACCAAGGGTTGCGGGCCGGTCTTCGCAGGCGTTGTCAGCGCCCGGATCAGGGTTTCGCCGCGCCCGTCGGGTAGGCCAAGATCCACCAGCACCACATCCGGCCGGTAAACCGACAGATGCGCCCGTGCCGCTGCCAATCCTTCGGCCCGGCGTAGCCGGGCGCCCGACCGCTGGCACATCAGGCGCAGCGCCTCGCAGGCAAGGCGGCTGTCTTCCACCGCAAGAAACACAAGGCCCTGAAGGCCGTGAAGCGCTCCCGCCTCGGCGGGGCGGGCAACGGGGGACGCAGGCGGGAAGGGCATGGCAGGCTCCTTTCATGACATGGGGCCAGCTTGCGCAATCTGGGTTAAAAAGAGATGAACACCGTCACTGCGTCGTCACCTCGCCGCCACTTGTCGTCAGCCCAAGACACCCCCATAACGCGCTGCAAGCTCCGGAGAGATTCCATGATCGGCCGTCTGAACCATGTCGCCATTGCGGTGCCCGACCTTGCGGCTGCCGCAGCGCAATACCGCACCGCGCTGGGCGCCAAGGTTGGCGCGCCGCAGCCCGAACCCGACCACGGCGTGACGGTGATCTTCATCGAACTGCCAAACACCAAGATCGAACTTCTGCACCCCTTGGGCGAAAATTCCCCGATCCTCGGCTTTCTGGAAAAGAACCCGGCCGGTGGCATCCATCACATCTGCTACGAGGTGGATGACATTCTGGCCGCGCGTGACCATCTGAAGGCCACGGGCGCGCGGGTGCTTGGGTCGGGCGAGCCGAAGATCGGCGCGCATGGCAAGCCGGTCCTGTTCCTGCACCCGAAGGATTTCAACGGCTGTCTGGTGGAACTGGAGCAGGCATGAGCATTACCGCAGCCATCGTCGTCTACGCCGTAACCTGGTTCATGGTGTTCTTCATCGTGCTTCAGGTGCGGGTGACCGCGCAGGCCGATACCGACAGCGTGGTGCCCGGCACCCCGCGCGGCGCACCGGCTCAGGAAATCGTCGGTCGCAAGGCCTGGATCACCACGATGATCGCCACCGTGGTCTGGGCGGTGATCTGCGGCATCATCCTGTCAGGCTGGATCACCATCCACGACCTCGACTGGTTCGGCCGGATGTCCCCGCCCCAAGGCTGACGATCCAAGGCTAACGCCCGGCCGCCGCAAGCCTGTGGAAAAGGTGGGTGAAGGTCGCGACGCCCAGAACCGGCACGATCAGATTGACGAGCGGGATCGACAGCGGCGCCGCCATCAGCGTGCCCGCCGCCCAGATCGCCGCGCGGTTGCGCCGCCGCATCGCCTTGGCTTCGGTGCGCCCGACGCGGCGCAGGGCCACAAGCGTGAAATATTCCCGGCCCAGCAAAAAGCCGTTGATCGCCCAGAACACCAGCGGAATGGCCGGGCCTGCGAACGGATAGATGAACAGCGCCAGCACGTTGACCCCGATGATCAGGCCAAGGAAGTTGACCGTGTCGCGCAGCGTGTCGCCCGTGCTGGCCCCTGTCGCGGGTGGCAGGGCAGGGTAATGCCGATTTTCGACCGATCGCACGATGTCGTCCAGAAAGATGCCCGTGAAGGCCGACGCGACCGGCACCATCAGAAACACCGAAAGCCCGATCATCAGAAAGAACGAGGTTACGTCAAGCAGCGTATCCACGCCGGTCACGGGGCCGATCCACGGCAGGTCGATGCTTTCTGGCGTCAGGTATTCGATGCCCGCCACAAAGGCGGCATAGACAGCGGCCAGCAGCGCCAGCGCCAGCGCCACGCCGATCAGCGTCACCCGCCGAAACCGCGGGTCGCCAAGCTGACCAAGCGCCTTCAGGAAATCGCCAAAGATCATGCGTTCATCCATCTGACAATGCGGGCAAGGTCTGGGCGCGGCCGGTCGGGCGCGTCAGCGGGCGGGGTCGCGATATGCACGATGCCCGCCACCGTCTCATGGCGCGCGCACCCGAAGGCTTCTGCCACGAACACAGGGTCATGCGCGGGCCATCCGGTCAGCCAGCACGCCCCCCAGCCCGCTGCCGTGGCCGCATTGACCAGCCCAAGGCACACCGCCCCCGCCGACAGCACCTGTTCGGCCACCGGTACCTTCTCGGCGGCCTTGGGCGACGAAATCACCACCACCGCCAATTGCCCAAGGTCATACTGCCCGCGCCCCTTGACGATCTTTTCGGCGTCCCCGCCCAAGGCCAGCGCCCGCGCTTCGGCCAGACCTGCCAGCCGCGCGAAGGCCGGTTTTTCCACCACAATCAGCCGCCACGGTTCCAGCTTGCCATGATCCGGCACGCGCAAGGCGGCGGTGATGATCTCTTCCAGTTCCCCGCGCGAAGGCACCGGCGCGGTGAACAGTTTGGCCGGGCGGGACCGGCGGGTCAGCAGGAAATCGAGGGCGGGCTGGTTGCGGGCAGGCATCAAACACTCCGAAAGGTCTGGCGCGACCCTACGGGCAGGCAGGGCCAAGTTCCAGCCTGCGCCGCGTCACAGCCCGTGTTCGCCTGCAATCTCGTCGATCCACGCGGCCACAAAGCGGTCAAACCGCGCGTCGGGCTGGCGCTTGGCAAGGGTGTCACCCATGGGGTCCGGTGCGTGAACCGGGGCGCCGGACAGTTCCTCCAGCACGGCATGGCCGCAGAATGGCACATAGACCTCTGAATAGCCGCCCTCATGCACCAGGACCAGCCGCCCGCCACACAGCGCATCCGCCGCCTGTATCATTGCCGTTGTCATCGCGCGGAAGGTCTCCGCAGTAGCCAGCATCCGGCCAAGCGGATCGACCGCTGCCGCATCGAAGCCGCAGGCCACGATGATCACGTCGGGCTTGAAGCGATGCAGGGCCGGCACCACGATCCGCTCCACCGCGCGCAGGTAGCCCACATGGCCGGTGCCGGGCGGCAGCGGCACGTTGATGTTGGTGCCAAGCCCTTTGCCCGCACCCTTCGCCTCGACGCCGCCGGTGTTCATCGGATAGTTGCGGTCCTGATGCAGCGACAGGGCCAGAACCTCGCCATCTTCCCAGAACACCGCTTCGGTGCCGTTGCCGTGATGCACGTCCCAGTCCACCACCGCCACGCGGCGGGCCAGACCGTCGGCCTGCACCGACCGGATGGCGATGCCGATGTTGTTCAGCAAGCAAAACCCGTTCGGCCAATCGGGCAGGCAATGATGCCCCGGCGGGCGCGACAGGGCATAGGCGTTGTGCGCGGCGCCGGTCAGCACATCGGCCAGTGCGCTGCGCGCAAGGCCTGCCGAAACGCCTGCGATTTCAAACCCGCCCCGGCCAAACGGCGTGCGCATGCCAAGCTCGCCACCGCCCTCGTCCGACATCGCCTTGAACGCTTCAAGGTAGGATTGCGGGTGAACGCGGGCCATCTCCTCCCACGTTGCGGGGGTGCCCCGGCGCATCGACAGGTGGTCGGCAAGCCCCGTCGCATTGACCAGATTCAACAGACGCCGCTTGGTTTCTGGGTTCTCCGGCAAGCCCCCGGCCAGGGGCTGCACCAGCCCGCCCACGGGCAGCGTAAAGGCATAGTTGCCGCCGCCGTGCCAGAAGCACCGCTCGTCAGTATAAAAGCCGGTGGTCATGCGGGTGTCCTTGGCTGGCTTGGGGTCAGTCGGGCGCACGGCTGATGCGGTAACTGCCTTCGGGCAGGTCCAGCGCGGCAGCAAGGTCGCGGATCTGCGCCAGCGACAGGGTAATGCGCATGGGTGTGTCCGTGCGCGGATCAAGCTGGTCGATCGTCACGCAATCCTCGAAGGCGTTGATGATCACATCTTCCTGCAACGGAAGGTCGCCCCCCTCGTCGACAAGGGTGATCACGGTGGCGTCGAACTCGTGCTCGATGGTGAACATGGGCCAAGGTTACGCGCGACGGCCTTGCGGGGCAAGCGCCGCTGACACATGCGTGAGGCGGGCTTTCGGCGGCTGGTGGATTTGCTAGGGTAAGGCGTCAGGGGTCTGACGTTCAGGGGGTTTGATGCGCGCTGCTTTCCTTGCCTTGGGGGCACTCCTGCTGTCGGGCTGCGTGGCGACGATGCCGCCGCCTGCGGTTCCCGCCGAACCCCCGCTCCTGTCCGGCGACCGCCAGACCCCCCGCGCCGCCGCCGAAACCTTCCTGCAGGTCGTGACCCTGGTGGAGCCGGTGGCCGAGGCGCAATGCCGTGCCCGCCGCGAGGTGCCGAACTGCGATTTCCGCATCGTCGTCGATGACCGCCCCGGTCTGCCGCCAAACGCCTTCCAGACGGTTGACCGGCAGGGGCGGCCCATCGTCGGCTTCACCCTTGCGCTGATCGCCGATGCCCGCAACGCCGACGAGCTGGCTTTCGTCATGGGGCACGAGGCTGCGCATCACATCGCCGGCCACATCCCCAAACGGGCTGATCAGGCGATGTCGGGCGCGCTTCTGGCGGGGGTTCTGGCGCAGGCCAGCGGGCTGTCCGCCGACGAGGTCCGCGCGGCGCAGAACATGGGCGCCGAGGTTGCGGCCCGCAGCTATTCCAAGGACTTCGAGCTGGAGGCCGATGCGCTTGGTGCCGAAATCGCGCTGATCGCGGGCTTTGATCCCGTGCGTGGCGCGGCGTTCTTCGACCGGCTGCCGGACCCTGGCGACAAATTCCTTGGCAGCCATCCCCCGAACGCCGACCGCAAGGCGGTGGTGCTAGCAACCGTGCGGCGCATGACGGGCACTTGATCTGGGTCAAGGCCGGGTCGTGCCTGTCGCTTCATCCTTTCGTCAATGTCCGGTGCGGCAGGGACGATAGGATGAGGCTGGAAATGATCGGATATCCTGAAACGCCGCGCGCCTGGTGGCTGACGCGCGGCATGGCACGGCTCAGCGGGGTCGATCTGTCGCAGGCGGTGGTCGAAGGCTGGCTCAGGCGCAGCGAGCTGGCCCGGATCATCGACCGCTGTGCCGCCTGTACGGTGGGTGACGCTTGCGACCGTTGGCTGGCAACCTCGGGGCGGGCGAACCAGATGCCCGAGTTCTGCCCGAACAAACCCGAAATCGAGTCGCTCCGCGGCTGATGGCGGCCGCCGGCGGTTTCGGCTAGACCGGCCGGCATGAGGGCCGGCGATGATCCGTATTGACGACGTGCTGCGCGACCGGGGGTCGCGCTACGGTGTGGCGGTCGGCCCGGTCAAGGGCAGGGCCGGAATTGCCGCGTTTCTGGCCGATCTGCGCCGCATCCGCAAATACGCCAAGGCCACGCATCTCAGCTGGGCCGCGGTGCTGTCGGACGACGGCCCGCTCAAGGCCGACGACGGCGAGGCCGGTGCCGGTGCGCTGATCCTGCGGATGGTCGAACGCGCCGGGCTGGTCGATCAGGTCGTCGTGGTGGCGCGCTGGTATGGCGGCGTGCCGCTGGGTGGCGACCGCTTTGCCCATATCGTCACCGCGGTTAGGGCCGGGCTGGCCGAAGCCGGGGTCGACGCAACGCGCACCGGCGACTAACCTTTGCCTTGGGGGATGCCAGAGGGGGCAGACGATGCCAGCACTGTTGCGCGCCGAGGCGCGGCGCTTTGTCAACACCGTCGTCTGGTCGGTGGCGGGCTGGCGCGCGGCCTGGGCCAGCGAAAAGACGTTGCGGCAATGGACGCTGGTCAACGCAGCCTCTGCCGCGCTGGCCTTCTGGCTGGACCTTGCGCCGGGTGAACGGGCGTTGATCCTTGCGCTGGGCATCCTGGTGCTGGCGGCCGAACTTCTGAACACCGCGATCGAAGAGGTGGTCGACCACATCTCCACCGACATCCATCCACGTGCGAAAAAGGCCAAGGACTGCGGCTCTGCCGGGGTCGCGCTGGCGGCCCTTGCGGCAGGCGTGGCGTGGGAGGTGGTGCTGGTGGGATAGGTCGCCCGGCCCCTTGGGACCGGGCGCGCATGTCAACGCGCGGTGCGGAACAGGTTGACCGCCCAAAGAACCGCGCCCAGCAGCACGGCAAGCTCGGCCACCGGGAACATCGGGCCGATGGTTTCCTCGGCCACCCGGCCCGACATCATCAGGAAAAGCCCGACCAGCAGCAAAAGTGCTCCGATCTGATGCAACCAGAAATGCCCCTTGGCCAGCAGTCCGTCGGCAAGGCCGGGAATCACCCGGTAGGCCAGTCCGAACACCGTCATCAGCGTAAAGCCGAGAAGGTTGATATGGGCATGGACCGGCGCGAGGCTATGGTCGCCGGACCCACCCATGTAGCTGCCCAGTCCGATCCCGACGAGAAGATACAGCGAACCGATTACAAGGAACGAGCGCGAGATATTCATGATGTCTGTCCCTGATTTGCTGCGGATGTGACCCCCGCGACGCGGATTCTACCACGACGCGACGCTTCCGCGAATCTCTCAAATCAGCGTCTTGATTATACCGAAGCGTGTCAGACGCGCCGGCCCCACAGATCGTATTCGCCGGTCTCCTCGACCTCGACCCGGACGATATCCCCGGGCGCCAGCCGCTCGAAGCCTTCGTCGATGAAAAGGTTGCCGTCGATTTCCGGCGCATCGGCCTTGGTGCGGCAGGTGGCACCGTCAGCGTCGACTTCGTCAACGATCACGTCGATCTGCTGCCCCAGCTTGGCCGCCAGCTTTGCCTCTGAAATCGCCTGCGATTTCGCCATGAAGCGGTCCCAGCGATCCTGCTTCACCTCGGAAGGCACATGGTCTGGCAGCGCGTTCGACCGCGCCCCGGCGACGTTTTCGTATTGAAAACAGCCGACCCGGTCCAGTTGCGCTTCGTCCAGCCAATCGAGCAACGTCTGGAACTCGGCCTCCGTCTCGCCGGGGTAGCCGACGATGAAGGTCGATCGCAGCGTCAGGTCCGGCGCAATCGCGCGCCATGCGGCGATTTCGTCCAGCGTCTTGGCCGCAGCCGCCGGGCGGGCCATGCGGCGCAGCGTTTCGGGGTGGGCGTGCTGGAAGGGAATGTCGAGGTAGGGCAGGATCAGCCCCTCCGCCATCAGCGGGATCAGGTTCCTCACATGCGGATAGGGGTAGACGTAGTGCAGCCGGACCCAGGCCCCCAGCGACCCCAGATCGCGCGCAAGATCGGTTATGTGGGCGCGGTGGCCCTTGGCCTCGGCGTGTTTCAGGTCCACCCCATAGGCTGAAGTGTCCTGGCTGATCACCAGCAACTCCTTCACCCCCGCAGCAACCAGCCGTTCCGCCTCCCGCACAATCGCATGCGCCGGGCGGCTGACCAGTTTCCCGCGCATGTCGGGGATGATGCAGAACTTGCAGCCGTGGTTGCAGCCTTCGGAAATCTTCAGATAGCTGTAATGCCGCGGTGTCAGGCTGACCCCGGTCGCGGGCAGCAGGTCGATGAACGGGTCGGGTGCGGGCGGCACGGCGGCATGCACGGCATCCAGCACCGCCTCGTATTGGTGCGGGCCGGTCACTGCCAGCACGCGCGGATGCGCGCCGGTGATGTAGTCAGGCTCGGCCCCAAGGCAGCCGGTCACGATCACCCGCCCGTTTTCCACCAAGGCCTCGCCAATCGCCTCAAGGCTCTCGGCCTTGGCACTGTCCAGAAACCCGCAGGTGTTCACGATCACCGCATCCGCGCCCTTGTAGTCGGGCGAGATGGCATAGCCCTCGGCCCTGAGCCGCGTCAGGATGCGTTCGCTGTCGACCAGCGCCTTCGGGCAGCCCAGCGACACCATGCCGATGGTGGGCTGGCCCGCACGACGGGTGTCGGGGATAAGCGAGCGGGCAAGGTCGGGGCGAAGGAGCGGCGGGTTTTCGGACATGCGCGGGATATAACGGAACGCGGGCCGCGTGTTAAGTGGCCGTGTCATCAGGCGATGACACGGCCAAGGTCTTGATAAAAAAGGGTTTGGCAGCAAGAAGGCAGTTCTTCAAACGAAGAACGGAAAATCAGTCTGGCAGAAATCTAGGGATCAGCGAATGGCGGTCGCGGTCGACGCTGCGCTGTGCAGGCCCGACAGGTCGGTGTCGAGCATGCTGAACTGTGCGGGCCGTGACAGCGTGGCGACCACCAGAAGCATCATCAGGCAGCCGACCAGGAACAGGATTTCCAGCCACGGCAGCTCGGCAGGAACGGCGGTGGCGGCAAGAGTGCGGGGGCTCCGATCAACCGTGCGGCGCGACGTGGCGCCCGGCTGCACAAATACTACATCCGACAACACTTCTGGATGCGACACTGGAAATCTACGATCGTTTTGCATTGAACCATTCACTCGTTACGTGGCTGTGTGAGCCCCCGGACACAGCTATACCTCGGGGTGAAACGGGTGCCAAAAGGGAGTTGCAGCACCTGTCCTTTTATACAAGGGTCTTTTTCCCGTCTGGGGTGAATGTGGACGAGCGACTGCAATTGTTGCGGTTACGGAAAATTCGAAATGTATTCTTCCTATCCACCGGGGGGAGAATCAGGCAGCCATCCGATCTCTTCTGGCATGTGGGATCAGGGCGCTGCCGCGATCTCGGCCATTTGATGCGTGGCCGGAAACGCGACCTTGCCGGGGTGCCGGACGGCGCATAGACTCCGGGTCCAAGGCCATGTTTTTGGCTCAGGTTTTGATGGGGGGATGGATGCGCTGGATCATCCGCGTCGGGCTGGGGCTGGCGGTTCTTGTGCTGCTTGCGGCCGGAATGCTGGCGTTGGTGCCCTCCGACCGGGTGGCGTCGGCGGCGGCGGCGAAGTTCGAGACCCTGACGGGCCGCAAATTGGAAATCACCGGTGCCGTCACGCCAACCCTCTGGCCCAACCTTGGCGTCAGGACCGGTCCGGTCACCATCGCCAATGCACCTTGGTCCAAGGAAGGACCGATGCTGACCGCCGAGGCATTGACCGTCGAGATCAACCTGTCGGCGTTGGTCGGCGGCGAGGTCCGCATCCTCGGGATCGAGGCGGTGCGCCCATCGCTGATCCTTGAGCGGTCGGCACAAGGCGAAGAGAACTGGGTGTTCGGCGGCACGGCCGGCGGCACGGTCAGCGCAGGCACGCCGGGTGTCGGGCAGCCCTACAGCCTTGACCGTGGCCTGATCCGCGACGGATCGTTCCTGTTCATCGACCATGCCGCAGGGCGCCGCATCGCCCTTGATGCCGTGCAGGCCGAGGTGGCGATCCCGGAATTCACCGGTCCGGTGACGCTGACCGGCACGGCAACCTCGGGCGGTCAGGCGGTGGCGCTTTCGGCAACGGCGGGGGTCTATTCCGCGCTGACCGAAGGCCGCATCGTTCCGTTTCAGGCGAACCTGACGGCGGGGGGCTCGACAGTCAGCTTTGACGGGCGGCTTGGTGCGCGCCCCCCGGTCGCCGAAGGCGCGCTGCTGGCGGATCTGCCGGACATGCAGGCGGTGGCTGCACTCGCCGGCGCCGCCAAGCCCAGCCTGCCGCGTGGCCTGGGCGCCGAGGCGCTGCGCATCGCGGGTCAACTGACCTTGGCCGCGGATGGCGCGCTTTTCTTGCGAGGGGCGACAATCACGGCGGACGGCAATACCCTTACGGGTGACGCCGACCTCACCCCCGGCGACGCGCGCCCGAAACTTTCGGCACAACTGAAGGCGGGTCCGCTGGTGTTTGGCGGCGGCGCAGCAGCCCAAGGCGCCACCGAAACCGCCACCCCCGGCCCTGACGGCTGGCCAAAGGACGAGATCGACGTGTCGGGCCTTGGCGCGCTTGACATGGCGGTGGCGCTGGTCGCCCCGTCGATCGACCTCGGGCGGGTCAAGGTCGGGCCAACCGGCCTGCGCCTGACGGTGGACCGCGCCCGCGCCGTGTTCGACATCCGCGAAATGGCGGCCTACGGCGGGCAGATCACCGGCGAATTCGTGATGAACGGTCGTGGCGGGCTATCGGTCGGTGGCAAGCTGGCCTTCGCCGGGCTGGCGATGCAGCCCTTGCTCACCGATCTTGCCGGCTATGACCGGCTGGCCGGAACCGGCGATCTGGACCTGCAATTCCTGGGTGTGGGCAATTCGGTGGATGCGATCATGCAAAGCCTTGAAGGGCAGGGCGTGGTCGAAATGGGGCAGGGCGAGTTGCGCGGCCTCGACATCGGAGGAATGCTTCGCACCCTCGACGCAACCTACGTCGGCGAAGGACAAAAGACCGCGTTTGACGGCGTCGCCGGCACCTTTAGCATTGCCGAGGGCGTGCTGACCAACAGCGACCTGCGCTTCGTCTCGCCCTACCTCACCGCAACCGGCGCGGGCGAGGTGGGCATCGGCGCCCGCACGCTTGACTACCGCCTGCGCCCCACCGCGCTGGCCGAGGCTGACGGCACTGGCGGCGTGATGGTTCCGTTGCTGATCACCGGCACATGGGCCGCGCCGAAATTCCGGCTCGATCTGGAAAGCATCGCCCGCGAAAAGATGGAGGCCGAGGCCCGCGCGCTGGCTGAACGCGCGTCCGAAGCGGCCAAGGCGGCCGAGGCCAAGGCGAAGGCCGCGCTTGAAGAAAAGCTCCGCGAGGAATTGGGCGTCGAACCGGCACCGGGCGAAAGCCTTGAAGATACCGCCCGTCGCGGTGCCGAGGACGCGCTGGGAGATGAAACCCGCCGCATCCTCGAAGGCATCCTGAACAGCGACTGACGCCAATCCGGTCGGCGGTCATCCGTTCAGGGCGCTGGTTCCGGCGCGGGCGGTGTCGCTCAGGACGGCCTGTCTGTGGCGCTCAGCGGCGGCGATCCCGCCGTGCGCTCATCGGCTGGAACGCCACGCCAACATGCGCCTCGCAATAGGGTTTTCCCGGCAGTGACGGCAGGCCGCAGAACCAGAAATCCTCGGTCGCAGGGTCGCCGATCGGCCACTTGCAGGTGCGTTCGGTCAATTCCATCAGCGTCAGCCTCTTGGCGCGCTTTTCAACCTCGCGCACCGACGCCAGCGCCTCGGGACTGATCTCGTTCAGCGATGGCTGCGGCGGCAGGGGCTGACCTGCGGGGATGATCGCCTTGCGTACCGGCAGCGGTGTCACGTTGGATGGCGTGGCAGGGGCCGCAGCCGCCGGGCGCGGGGCGGGGTCTGCGGCCGGGCGCGTCTCGGCGCGCGGTGCGGCAGGCTCCGGTCGTGCCGGGGCGGCGGGGGCGGCGGCAACCGGTGCCTCCTCCTCCTCGTCCTTGCCGCCGACGCGGTTCGACAGGCCAAGCCGGTGCACCTTGCCGATCACGGCATTGCGGGTGACACCGCCCAGTTCCTTGGCGATCTGGCTGGCCGATTGGCCTTCGCCCCACATGCGCTTCAGCGTCTCGACGCGCTCGTCGGTCCAGGACATGCGTAGCTCTCCGGTTGGCGGCAAAGGGAAATTGCTTCAGGCGGCATTGTAACCGCGACGGCGCGGGATACAAGGCGGCGGCCGGAAGATCAAGCGGGGCGTCGGCGCACCTTCGGAAAGGCGCGCCCGCCAAACCCCGCAAATCGCCCCCGCAGTCGCCATCCGGCACTCACACCGCGTCCATTCGCGCCGAACCCTCCGCCCGATTTCCGCTTCCCTTTGCGGTCGCCCTCGAATACGTCTTGCCCCATGACCACGCGGACCGCCCCTTTCCAGCGACGCCGACGCTCCTGAGCGACCGCTTTCGCCTGCCCCCTTGGTCCGGGGCATCCCTTCTCGAACCGTTGACACCCCGCATGGCCAGCCTTTAGGGCTTAGGTCTTCCTTCCAAAGGGCCCCTCGCATGATCCCCGCCGTCCTGCCCACCTACAATCGCGCGCCGCTGGCCTTCGTGTCCGGCACCGGCTCCTGGCTTCTGGCCGAGGATGGCACGCGCTACCTCGATCTCGGCGGCGGCATCGCGGTCAACGCGCTTGGCCACGCCCATCCCGCGCTGGTGCAGGCGCTGACCGATCAGGCGCAAAAGCTCTGGCACGTCTCGAACGTCTACCGCATTCCCGAACAGGAACACCTGGCCGGGATGCTGGTCGACCGCACCTTCGCCGATACGGTGTTCTTCACCAACTCCGGGACCGAAACGGCCGAACTGGCGATCAAGATGGCGCGCAAGTGCCATTACGAGACCGGCCACCCCGAACGGATCGAGTTCATCTCCTTCGAGGGCGCCTTCCACGGCCGCTCCACCGCCGCCATCGCGGCCGCCGGGTCGGAAAAGATGGTCAAGGGCTACGGGCCCCTGATGCCCGGCTTTCGCCAGCTGAAATGGCCGACCTCGCCCGAAGATCACGCCGCGATCCGCGCCGCGATCACCGACCAGACCTGCGCCGTGATCATCGAACCGATCCAGGGCGAGGGCGGCATCCGCGTGGTCCCCGACCAATGCCTCAAGGGTCTGCGCGATCTTTGCGACACGACCGGCACGCTTCTGATCTTCGACGAGGTGCAATGCGGCATGGGCCGCACCGGCAAACTTTTCGCGCATGAATGGGCGGGCGTGACCCCCGACATCATGATGGTCGCCAAAGGCATCGGTGGTGGCTTTCCGCTCGGCGCGGTCCTCGCCACCGAACGCGCGGCCTCGGGCATGACGGCGGGCAGCCACGGCTCGACCTACGGTGGCAACCCGCTCGCCTGCGCGGTCGGCGCCGCAGTCCTCGACATCGTCGGCGACGACGCCTTCCTCGCAGACGTCAGCCGCAAGGCCGCGATGTTTCGGCAGGGCCTCGAATCCCTCGTCGCCCGCCACCCCGACGTATTCGAGGCGGTGCGTGGTCAGGGCCTGATGCTCGGCCTCAAATGCAAGGCCCCCAACACCGACATCGTCAAAGCCGGCTACGCCGCTGGTGTCCTCACGGTTGCCGCCGCCGACAACGTGCTGCGCCTGCTTCCGGCTCTCAACATCACCGAAGCCGACATCACCGAAGCCCTCACCCGCCTGGACCGCGCGGCCGGCGCCGTGTCGACCGCCATCTGATGGCCCCGCTTCAGGCTTCTCCTTCTCCAGATATCCCACGGGGGGTGCGGGGGGTGTGAACCCCCTCGCCCTCGTCAAAGAGCGCAGCGCATGAAACATTTTCTCGACATCCACACCACCGAAGCCACCGAATTGCGGGGCATGATAAACTCCGCCCACGCGATGAAGGCCGCCCGCAATGGCCGCCCAAAGGGCTCGCCGGATGATGAAACCCCGCTCAAGGGCCGCATGGTCGCGCTGATCTTCGAAAAACCCTCGACCCGCACCCGCGTCAGCTTTGACGTCGGCGTGCGCCAGATGGGTGGCGAGACGATGGTGCTGTCGGGCAAGGAAATGCAGCTTGGCCACGGCGAGACGATTGCCGACACGGCCCGCGTCCTCAGCCGCTACGTCGACCTCATCATGATCCGCACCTTCGAGGAGGCGACGCTGCTGGAAATGGCCGAACATGCCACCGTCCCGGTCATCAACGGACTTACGAACCGCACCCATCCCTGCCAGATCATGGCCGACGTGATGACCTACGAAGAACATCGCGGCCCGATCGCGGGCAAGAAGGTGGTCTGGGCCGGCGACGGCAACAACGTCTGCGCCTCGTTCCTGCACGCCGCCGGGCAGTTCGGCTTTGACTTCACCTTCACCGGCCCGGAAACGCTGGACCCGGAGGACAAGTTCATGGCCTTTGCGCGCGCCAAGGGCTCGAAGATCACCGTCCAGCGCGACCCCTTCGCCGCCGTCGAGGGTGCCGATCTTGTCGTCACCGATACCTGGGTCTCGATGCACGATCCCGAAAGCGCCAAGGAACGCCGCCACAACCAGTTGCGCCCGTATCAGGTGAACGAGGCCCTGATGAGCCGCGCCAAACCTGACGCCCTGTTCATGCATTGCCTGCCCGCGCACCGCAACGACGAGGCCACGAGTGCGGTGATGGACGGCCCCCATTCGGTGGTGTTCGACGAGGCGGAAAACCGGCTGCACGCGCAAAAGGCCGTGATGCGCTGGTGCCTCGGGGTCTGACACCGGGGTATCAAGCGGAGCGGCGTTCCGCCGCAAACCTTTTCAGACGAGACGCGGCAGGGCCGCGTCTCGCCGGACAGATGAGTATTTGCAAAAAGAGCAAAGCGCGGGCCGGGGTCAGCCGACCCGGTGTTTCAGCACGACCGGCAGCACAAGGTCTTCCTCATCGTCCAGATGGCGGGCGAGCAGGCGGTCGAATTCCTTCAGGTCGGCCAGAAAGCGCGCGGTCTTTTCGCGCGCGGTCGCCTCGTCCTTGGCCTGAAGGGCTGCGTTGGCGCCCTTGGCAAAGCGGTCGATCAGGTCGTGCAGCGCATGGTGATCGGCATCCAGCATGTCAAAGCCGCGCGCGATGCGCGGTTCCAGCCGGGCCAGTTTCGGAAAATAGGCGTCGTCCTCGATCTGATGGTGGCCGATCAGGTCGGACAAGAGGCCCGAGCCTTGCCGCACCAGCCGCCCTGCGAAGGCCTCGGGGGCAAGTTTGCGGTCGATGCGGGCCTCGGTATCGGCGCGCAGGCGTTGCAGGGTGTGGCGGAAGGCCAGATGCCGGTCCAGCCAGAAGGCCGCCAGCCCGTTGAAATCGCGGTGGTCGGGCCAGCCCTTGCGCGGCAGTTCCGCAAGGATCACCTGATATTCGGCGGGCAGGCCGCGGCGGGTGTCAAGGGTGGTGTCGGTCATGCCCCGGTGTCGCAACCCCCGATGGCCTTGGCAAGCCCTCTCGACGGGGGCTGCATGCCCGGCTAGCGTGCCGCGCAATCCCTTTGCCCGAAAGGCCGCCCGAATGTATGACCATATCATCCCGCCGATGGACCGCACCCTCGGCGCCCTGTCCGCCATCCTTGCCAAGGCCGAGGCGCATTGCGACGCCAAGGCGATCAAGCCCGAAGCGCTGCTGACCTTCCGGCTTTTTCCCGACATGTTCCCCTTCACCCGCCAGGTGCAACTGACCTGCGATTTTGCCGCCCGCGCGGCGGCGCGGCTGGCGGGGGCAGAGCCGAAAGGATTTCCCGATACCGAGGTGACCTTTGCCGATTTGAAGGCACGGATTGCGGCGGCGCGGGCCTACATGGCCGAGTTTCCGGCCAGCGTCTACGAGCAGGCCGCCACGCGCGCGGTAACGATCAAGATGCGGGGCGAGGATATGACGATGCCGGGCGCGCAATATCTGACGATGTATTCGCTGCCGCAGTTCCACTTCCACGCCGCCACCGCCTACAACATCCTGCGCCACAACGGGGTCGAGGTCGGCAAGCGC
The DNA here is from genome assembly GCA_963822435.1 of uncultured Alphaproteobacteria bacterium. Lineage (GTDB taxonomy): Bacteria > Pseudomonadota > Alphaproteobacteria > Rhodobacterales > Rhodobacteraceae > JAUYQR01. The sequence goes on along the minus strand of CAWGHN010000001.1, from coordinate 393,473 downwards.
GATTTCATGGGCACCGCATGACCACCGCGGTCCTGATCATCGACATGCAACAGGGCATGGCCGACCGGATCGCCGCGGGCCGTGCCCCGGTGAACCCAGGCGCGATGGACCGGATGGCCGGGCTTCTGGCCCATGCGCGCGCGCGCGGCCTTCCGGTGATCCATGTGCATCACGATGATCCGGACCCGGCCTCGCCGTTTCGCAAGGGGCTGCCGGGGGCTGAACCGATGGCCTGCGCCGCACCGGTCGCCGGCGAGGCGGTGCTGTGGAAACACCGCTCCTCGGCCTTTGCCGACACCGGGCTTGACGATCTTTTGCGCCGCGACGGGATTGACCGGCTGATCGTCGCGGGTGCGGTGGCTGCGTTCTGCGTCACATCTACGGTGCGGGCGGCGTCGGACCTTGGCTACGCTGTGCTGTTGCCCACCGATGCGCTTCTGGGGTTCGATCTGCCCGCACATGACGGCGGGCGGATCGACGCTGTGACCGTGCAGCGGGTGACGCTGTCGCTGCTGGGGGCCGACTTCGCCACGCTGACGACGGTGGATCAGCTTGTGGCGGCGGCGCCCTGAAGCGGTGTCGTGCTGGTGCGGTCGGCGTTGGCGGTGCGACCGGCCAGCAGCGAGACCACGACCAGCAAAAGCGACAGCGCCGCGTAGGTAGAACTGAACCCCACATGCTCGGCCACAAAGCCGATCGACGAGGGCGCAATCAGGATGCCGCAGTAGCCGACCATCGTGACCGTCGAGATTGCCACCGCCGAGGGCAACCGCGGGTGATTGCCGGCGGCGGAAAACATGATCGGCACCATGTTGGCGATGCCAAGGCCCGCAAAGGCAAAGCTGACGATCGCGATCCAGTCGGCCGGCGCCAGCGCGCCGCCCATCAGCCCCGCCGCCCCGATCAGCCCCGAGGCGCGCAGCGTGCGAACTGCGCCAAAGCGGTTGCGCACGGCGTCTCCGGCAAACCGCATGATCGCCATCGCCCCCGCGAAGAACGCAAAGGCAAGGCCCGAGCGGAACACATCCGAGCCCAGTTCCTTCTGCAGATAGATCGCGGCCCAGTCCAGCACCGCGCCCTCCGGCACCATCGAAGCCAGCGCCATGAAGCCCAAGAGCCAGACCGACAGGTCGCGCGGCAGAAGGTGCTGCTTCGGCGCCGCCGTTTGCGCGGCGGTGGGCTGGACGCGCGGGCTGTCGGGCAGAAGGTAAGGCATCGCGGCAAAGACGATGGCGGCGGTGATCGCGGCGGTCAGCAACGACTGCACCTCGGACCCCCACTGCGCGATGACAAAACTGCCGGCAAAGCCGCCGACAAAGCCGCCAAGGCTCCAGAACCCGTGCGACGACGACATGATGGCGCGGTCCAACCGGCGTTCGATGTCGACCGCCTGATTGTTCATCGCCACGTCCATGCAGCCCGCCATCGCGCCGAACACCGCCATGAACAGGGCCAGCGCGCCGAGGTCAGGCGAAAACACCACCGCCGGCAGCACCGGGATCAGCGCCAGCGAAAACACCGACAGCACGCGGCGGCCCCCGAAGCGGCTGATCAGGCGGCCCGCGAACAGCATTGAGCCGACCGCGCCAAGGCCAAGGACCAGGATCAGCAGGCCAAGCGTGCTTTCGGTGATGTCGTGGCGCGGCAGCAGCAGTGGGATCTGCGGCGCCCAGGCCCCCATGACGAAACCGTTGGCGAAAAACATCGCGGCAATCGCCCAGCGGGCGGCCTTGGCTTGGGCGAGGGTGGCGTGCATCGGTCGTGGTCCTGCAGTCTGGCGATGTGGCGGGCGGGCGGTCTTTGTGGCTGGCCCCGGAGGGTTTCACACCCTCCGGACCTCCCGTGGGATATTTCTGCAAAGAGGAAGGGGAATGCGACCTCCTGCGCGGTTGCGTCTACTTCGACCGGGCCAAAAGGGGAAGGCGTCGGCTGTCACATCCTGTTTCAGCGCTGAAAGGTCAGGTGCCGCGGGGCTTCGCCTTGAGGGTTGGTTCGGCGACGGTGGGGTCTTCGGGCCAGGGGTGGCGGGGGTAGGCGCCGCGCATGTCCTTGCGCACATCGGCGTAGGAGGTGGCCCAGAAGCGCGGCAGGTCGGTCGTGACCTGCACGGGCGCGCGGGCTGGCGAGAGGAGCGTGATGCGCAAGGGCTGGCGCGCGGCACCGATCAGGGGGTGGGTGGTGACGCCGAACATCTCCTGCAGGCGCACCTCGATCGCCGGGGCGTCGCCGTCGTAGTCGATCGGCACGGCGCGACCGAGGGGCGTGGTGAAGCTGGCCGGGACAAGCCGATCGAGGATCGCAAGCCGGTCCCAGCCGAGAAGCGCCCTCAGGGGTTCGGTGAGGTCAAGCGCCGCAAGGTCGGCCGCGTTGCGGCGACCGGCGAGGTGCGCCAAAAGCCAATTATTCGCGCTGGCGAGCAGGGCCGCATCGCTGACCTCGGGCCAATCGTCGCTGCGTGCCAGTGCGGCGCGGGCGCGCAGGCGACGCGCCGACGGCGTCCAGGGCAAGCCAAGAAGGCGCAGCCCATCCAGCGCCGCCCGCGCGATCCGCTCCGGCGGCGCGTCGGGCCAGGGCCGGTCGTCCAGCACCAGCGCGCCAAAGCGTTCCTGTCGGCGCGCCAGAACGCGGGCCTCGCGGCGCGACCACTCGCACACCTCGACCCAGCCAATCCGGTCGGCAAAGACCTCGCGCAACTCTGCCTCGGTCAGGGGGGCGGCTTGGCGGATCGTTGCCTCGCGCGGGTCGCCGTCCAGGTCGGTGGCCACGATCAGCCGGGCCGTGGCCAGTGGCGTGCCGGGGGCCATCACCGCGCCCTTGCCGCCCGACAGCACCCAGCGCGGCGCGTCGCCCTTGCGGCGCAGGCCGATCCGGTCGGGGTAGGCGAGCGCGGCCATCTGCGCCGGCGAAAAGTCAGGGTAACCGGCCTTTGTCATCCCCCCCGCAAGACGGCGCGCCTCGTCGCGGATGCGCTGGATGGTGGTCATATGTGCCTCTGGCCCCGGCCGGTCGACCGCCTTCAGGCGCAGCGCAAGGTCGGGCGGCGCGCCGCGCAACGGGTCGCGTTCGGCCAGAAGAGCGGCCAGCGGGGCCGCCTTCGGCCCAGCAAGGGTCAGCATATGGCCAAGCCTTGGGTGGAGCGGCAGCCGCGCCAGCGCCTTGCCGTGCGGCATGATCCGGCCTGCATCGTCCAGCGCACCAAGCGAGCCTAAAAGCGCCCGTGCCTCGGCCAGTGGCCCTTCGCGCGGCGCGCTCAGGAACGGCAGGTCGGCCGAGCCCCATTCCGCCAGTTCCAGTGCCAAGGGGGCCAGATCGGCCACCTCGATCTCGGCGGGCGGAAAGGGGGCCAGCCCGCCGTCCTCGCCCTTCGTCCACAGCCGGTAGCAGATGCCCGCCGCCACCCGCCCCGCACGCCCACGGCGCTGTTCCGCCTCGGCCTTGGTCACCCGTTCGGTCACCAGCCGCGACATGCCCGACGCCGGGTCGAACCGCGCCCGCCGGGCGCGGCCCGCGTCGATCACCACCCGGATGTCGGGCAAGGTCAGCGAGGTTTCCGCAATCGCCGTCGCCAGCACGATCTTGCGGTCCACCGCAGGTGCCAGCGCCGCGCGCTGCGCCGCGAAATCCATCGCGCCGAAAAGCGGGCGGACGGTGCAGCCGGGCAGGTCGCCCAAAAGGCTCATCGTGCGGCGGATCTCGCCCTCGCCGGGCAGGAACACCAGGATGCCACCCTCCGTCTCGCCCAGCGCCGCGCGGATCGCCGCGGCGGTGACCGCCTCCAGCCGCAACGACGGGTCGGGCGGTCGGGGCAGCCAGCGCGTCTCCACCGGATAGGCGCGGCCTTCCGACGTGACCATCGGCGCACCCCCCATCAGCGCGGCCACCGGCGCCGCGTCCAGCGTGGCCGACATGACCAGCAGCGACAGGTCGGGCCTGAGCGCGCCGCGCACCTCAAGGCACAGCGCAAGGCCAAGGTCGGCGTGCAAGGACCGCTCGTGAAATTCATCAAAGATCACCAGCCCGGTCCCCTCCAGCCCCGGATCGGACTGGATCATCCGGGTCAGGATGCCTTCGGTCACCACCTCGATCCGGGTCGCGGCGGACACCTTCGCCTCGCCCCGGATGCGGTAGCCCACGGTCTGCCCGACGGTTTCGCCCAGCGTGTCGGCCATCCGCTCGGCAGCGGCGCGGGCCGCCAGACGGCGCGGTTCCAAAAGCAGGATGCGCCCCGCGACCAGCCCCGAGGCCAGCAGGTCAAGCGGCACCAGCGTGGTCTTGCCCGCGCCGGGCGGCGCCTGCAGCACGGCCATCCCGCGCGCGGCGATGGCGTCGCGCAGGGCGGGCAGGGCGCTGGTGACGGGCAGATCGGCCATGCCGCCTTATGGCGCGGCAGGGCGGTCTTGGCCAGAGCGGCGACGGCGCCTCTCGCCAAGCCGGGGGAGTTGCGGCATGAAGGGGGCGGAGGCGCGGGAATGGATATCGAGGCCACGGCAAAAGCGGTTCTGGCAGGCGACAGGCGGGCCTTGGCGCGGGCGATCACGCTGGTGGAAAGCAGCCGCGCCGATCATCGCGCGGCGGCGCTGGGGCTGTTGCAGGTGTTGCAAGCCTCGGGTCGGCAGGCGCTCAGGATCGGGCTTTCCGGCACGCCAGGGGTCGGCAAATCCACCTTCATCGAACGTTTCGGGTTGATGCTGACCGGGCAGGGGCTGCGGGTGGCGGTGCTGGCGGTGGACCCCTCGTCGGCGCGGTCGGGTGGGTCGATCCTTGGCGACAAGACCCGGATGGACCGCCTGTCGCGCGACCCCCTCGCCTTCATCCGCCCCTCGCCCAGTCAGACCGAACTTGGCGGCGTCGCCCGCCGTTCCCGCGAAGCCGTGGCCCTGTGCGAGGCGGCAGGCTTCGACGTGGTGCTGGTCGAAACCGTGGGGGTCGGCCAATCCGAAACCGTGGTGGCCGAGATCTGCGATATCTTCGTCCTCCTCCTTGCCCCCGCAGGCGGTGACGAGCTGCAAGGCGTCAAGCGCGGGATCATGGAGATGGCCGACCTTATCTTCGTCAACAAGGCCGATGGTGATCTCAAACCCGCTGCGCTGCGCACCAAGGCCGATTACACCGGCGCGCTGCACCTCTTGCGTCGCCGCCCGCAAGACCCGCCGGAGTTTCCAAAGGCGCTGGCGGTGTCGGCGGTGACCGGCGATGGACTTCCCGGCGCGTGGGACGAGATCCGCGCGCTGGCCACCTGGCGCAAGGCGCACGGGCACTGGACCAACCGGCGTGCCGCCCAGGCCCGCCACTGGTTCGAGGCCGAGGTGCGGCGCACCCTTCTGTCCGTGCTGGACACCCCCTCGGCCCGGGCGGCGCTCGATGCGCTGGGCAACCGCGTCGCGCTGGGCGAGCTGGCACCCGAAGCGGCCGCCGCGCTGTTCCAGCCGGGTGCCAGCTCCCGGTGACCGGCACACCCGCAAGCTGGCGGCCCTTTGCCGGCGACCTGCTGGTCGCCACGCTCTTTGCGTCCGCAACCGACACCCGCCGCCGCCTGATCGTGACCTTCGGCCATCGCGCGCCAAATCCCGGCCATCTGCCCCCGGCCGAACCGGTCAAACGCTTCCTGCGCGCGGGCTGGGCGCATCTGCACATCCAGACGCGCTGGAACGACTGGTATGTGAACCCCGAAACCGAGGCGCTCTGCACCGCCCTGACCCCCTTGACCGCGCGCTTCCGCCAGGTGTCCGCCATCGGCTTTTCGATGGGCGCCTATGCGGCCCTGCGCCTGTCGGCCGCGCTGAACCTGACCGAGGTGATCGCCGTTTCGCCGCAATATTCAATCCACCCCGACGTGGTGCCGTTCGACCGCCGCTTCCAGGCGGAGTCGTCCGGCTTCGATCCAGACCTCGGCGACCTCGCGCGTCACGCCAGACGCGGCCTGCAAGGCGTCGTGATCCACGATCCCTTCCGCACGCTTGACGCCCGCAACGCCGCACTGATCCTGGCGGTGCTGCCAGACCTTCACCTGTGCCGTTTCGGCTTTGGCGGGCATCCCGCAACCGCCGTGATCCGCGAAACGGTGAAGTTCGGCGCGGTGCAGGACCTGATCCTCGCCGGCAACGCCAGCCGGGCGCGGATCGCGGCCCTGCACCGCGACAATCGGGCACAGTCCCCGACATGGTGGCGCGGGCTTGCCGACCGGGCCGCCGCAACCGGGCGCTCGCGGCTTGCTGCCATCGCGCAAAGCCGCGCGTCATCGCTTGACGCCGCCGGGGATTCCCCCTAAACGCGCCTCATCGAATTCGGACGCCGCCTTGCGGGCGGTGGTCTATTGTCTTGAACGAAGGATCACGACCATGTCGCGCGTCTGCGAACTTACGGGCAAAGGCCCGATGTCTGGCAACACTGTCAGCCACGCCAACAACAAATCCCGCCGCCGGTTTCTGCCGAACCTGAACGATGTCACGCTGATCTCCGACGTGCTCGGCCAGTCGTTCAAGCTGCGCGTGTCGGCGGCTGCCCTGCGCACCGTCGATCACCGTGGCGGTCTGGATGCCTTCCTTGCCAAAGCCAAGGACGACGAACTGTCGACCGGCGCGCAGAAGATCAAGAAAGACATCGCCAAGGCTCAGGCCACCGTCTGACCTGACGTGGTTTGGTGACCCAAGGCCCCGCGTGATGCGGGGCCTTTGTCGTTTGCTGCCCGTCACCTTTGCAGCCACCCTTGGCCCCGCCAAGCGCAGGGTATAAGACACTGGCCATGCGCGGCACGATCTCCACCCTTCGGCTTGTCCTTGCGCTGATCGTCGCGCTGACCTCGGTGCACACCGCCGTCGCGCGGGCCGCCGCAGGGCCGGTCACATGGGTCGAGATCTGCGAAGGTGCTGCCACCACCGCTGTTGCGGTGGATGCCAAAGGCAACCCTGTCACCCGGCACCCGAATTGTCCGGATTGCGTGATCGCGGCAGCTCTTTTGCCGCAAGCCGCTGTCGTGACCGCCGCACCCACGCACGGCACGCCCGCCGCCCGCACCGGGCAGGGCGCAGACTGGCCCGGGCAGGAACCACCGCCTGCCACGGCACGGGGGCCACCGGCGCTGGCCTGACCAAAGCCAACCGCCTTTCCCCCAATTCCGGAGATGACCATGCTTGCGTTCCGCAGCCTTCTCGCAGCCGCCGCTGCCGTCTTAACTCTTGCCGCCCCCGCCCTCGCGCAGGACCACCCCGAACACATCCACGTCCATGACGCCTATGCCCGGCTCGGGCCTGCGTCCGGCGCGGTGTTCTTTCTGATCCACAACAACACCGACAGCGACATCCGCATTGTCGGTGCGCGCAGCGAACTTGCCAAGAAGGCCGAACTTCACACCCACATCGAAGACGCCAACGGCGTGATGAAGATGGCCAAGATCGAAGGAGGCGTGCCGCTGGCTGCGGGCGAGATGCACGCCTTCGAACGCGGCGGCGACCATGTCATGCTCATGGGACTGACGGCCGGTCTGAAAGACGGCGACATGATCCCGCTGACATTGATCTTTGAAGATGGCGCCGAGATCCAGCTTGATGTGCCGGTCGACAACGCCCGAACGCCGGATCAGGCGACCGACCATTCAGGGCACGGCATGGACCATTCCGGCATGTCCGACTAGAGGGCTTGCCCGACTGACACGGTGCGGCCCTGCCTCGCGGCGGGGCCACCTGTCCGGTCAGCCGCCTGCCCGGTCAGCCGCCAGCGCAGGTCGCTTCTGCGGTGCTGCCAAAGTTCTTGTAGCGGTCCCAGAACGCGTCATCAGCCGCAGATTGCGAGACCCACGTTGCATGGGCCTTTTCCGGGTTGTTGAAGAACGAGGCCGCCCGCCGCTGGTCGCTGCCTTGCAGCGTCATGTCCGCGACCTGCTGGATGCAGCCGCACAGCGCCCGGTTGCCGTTGTCAGACCCCAGACAGGCCCGCTCGATCGGACCGGCGGTCGCAACGCTTGCGGTAAGCGGAAAGACAAAGGCAACAAGGGTTGCCCGCACGAAAGAGTTCTTCATCATCTGCCTCATTGCCGGTCTGCGGAACATCCTGTCACCGGTCATTTTCTGCGCAAGATAATGCCAAGTCCAAGGATATTTTTCAAGGGATAACAGGGGTTTGGCCGCGTCGGCAAGAATGCGCAACCGCTCGGGGCGCAGGTGGTGCGGGCCACAAGATACGGTAGGGGACGCCGTCGCCCCGGGGTTTTGGTGCCTCGATCGCTTCGATGTCCTGCCGCTGCATCCGCGCCACCACCGCCCGGTTTGGTTGCAGCCTTTCCGGTGGCTTCAGCTCTGATCGCATCACCCCAAGCGCCTGCTGGCAGCGGCAGGACCGGGTCGCGCGGTGCAGCGTCAACCGATGCCTTTCGTGCCGTCCAAGGGCCACCCGGCATCGCCAAACTCCGCCTTCTGCCAAGACGGGAACGAAATTCGTTTTCCCCCGCATCAGCGCAAGCGTCAGCCCCACGGTCACGCTGCCGCACCCACCTTCAGCGCCAAGAAACACCGCTTCCCGACCACCCTTCCGTCGGTTATATGCGGCCCCATGACCCAGCTTGATCTCATCCGCAACTTCTCCATCGTGGCCCACATCGACCACGGCAAATCCACCCTCGCCGACCGGCTCATTCAGATGACCGGCACGGTGGCTGCGCGCGACATGAAGGCGCAGATGCTGGACTCGATGGATATCGAGCGTGAACGCGGCATCACCATCAAGGCCAACACCGTCCGCATCGAATACCCCGCGAAGGACGGCCGCACCTACATCCTGAACCTCATCGACACCCCCGGCCACGTCGACTTCGCCTATGAGGTCTCCCGCTCCATGCGCGCCGTCGAAGGCTCGCTTCTGGTGGTCGATGCCTCCCAAGGCGTCGAGGCGCAGACCCTCGCCAACGTCTACCAGGCCCTCGACGCCGGCCACGAGATCGTCCCCGTCCTCAACAAGATCGACCTTCCCGCCGCCGAACCCGACCGCATCAAGCAGCAGATCGAAGACGTCATCGGCCTCGACGCCTCCGACGCCATCGCCATCTCCGCCAAATCCGGCCTCGGCATCCCCGACGTGCTGGAGGCCATCGTCACCCGCCTTCCCGCCCCGAAAGGCGACGCAAACGCCCCCCTCAAGGCGATGCTGGTCGACTCGTGGTATGACGCCTACCTCGGCGTCGTCGTCATGGTCCGCATCATGGACGGCGTCATGCGCAAGGGCGACCGCGTCCGCATGATGCAGACCAACGCCGTCTACGGCATCGACAAGCTGGCCGTCCTGAAACCCCAGATGGTCGACATCGACGAACTGGGGCCGGGCGAGATCGGCATCTTCACCGCCTCGATCAAGCAGGTCCGCGACACCCGCGTCGGCGACACCATCACCCACGAACGCAAGGGCTGCGACACCCCGCTCCCCGGCTTCAAACCTGCGCAGCCCGTCGTGTTCTGCGGCCTCTTCCCCGTCGACGCCGCCGATTTCGAAGCCCTCCGCGACGCCATCGAAAAGCTCTCCCTCAACGACGCCTCCTTCTCGTCCGAAATGGAAACCTCCGCCGCCCTCGGCTTCGGCTTCCGCTGCGGCTTCCTCGGCCTGCTGCATCTGGAGGTGATCCGCGACCGGCTGGAGCGGGAATACGACCTCGACCTCATCACCACCGCGCCCTCCGTGGTCTTCAAGCTCCACATGAAGGACGGCGAGGTCCGCGATCTGCACAACCCCGCCGACATGCCCGACCTCACCTACGTCGACCACATCGACGAGCCGCGCATCAAGGCCACCATCATGGTGCCCGACGAATACCTCGGCGACATCCTGAAACTGTGCCAGGACCGCCGCGGCATCCAGCTTGACCTCTCCTACGCCGGCTCCCGCGCGATGGTGGTCTACGACCTGCCCCTCGCCGAAGTGGTGTTCGATTTCTACGACCGCCTGAAATCCGTGACCAAGGGCTACGCCTCCTTCGACTACGTGATCTCGGAATACCGCGAGGATTTCCTCGTCAAGATGTCGATCCTGGTGAACGAGGAACCCGTCGACGCGCTGTCGATGATGGTCCACCGCGACCGGGCCGAGGCGCGGGGCCGCGCGATGGTGGAAAAGCTGAAAGAGCTGATCCCCCGCCACATGTTCAAGATCCCGATCCAGGCGGCCATCGGCGCGAGGGTGATCGCGCGCGAGACGCTGTCGGCCATGCGCAAGGACGTGACCGCCAAGTGCTACGGCGGCGACGCCACGCGGAAGAAGAAGCTTCTGGAGAAGCAGAAGGCCGGCAAGAAGAAGATGCGCCAGTTCGGCAAGGTGGAGATTCCGCAGGAAGCGTTTATTAGTGCGTTGAAGATGGATGGGTGAGGCGCGACCCCGCGCTTGCGCGGGGTGAAAACAGTCCAGTGGACTGTTTTCAGCGCCGAACGCCCGCGCACGCCTGCGCGGGCTGGCAGTTGAAGCAAAACTATTTGACTGTGTGAAGACCATCGTCTCTAATCTCGGTAGAGTATCGGTGCCGAGGAGGTTTGTGTGCTTAAGGAATTTAGCTCGGACCTCATGCCACCTGCGGTTATTACTCTGACAATTAACAACTCTCAACCAATTGAATTAAATGCTTTTGTTCGTGCATTCACCTCAATTGCGAAAGAATACCAAGAAACCGTAAATGCCAGCAATGATTTTGAGGGCGATGCCGAAATCTTCGTCAAGGAGGTTCGATCTGGTTCAATTATTGCGGATTTATTGCCAGTAGTTGCAAGCACATTGCCGATCATTGCCACCCACGCTGAGCAAGTCTGGCTGGCGGTTGAGTTTGTGGAAAAGTGGAAAGATCGAATTACGAAGCTTGCGTCTGGAATCGTGCCAGAAGCGTTTTCCCGGTCAGACCTCAAAACATTTGCAGGAGCCGTCGAAGCTATTGCTCGCGACCCTGGAGCTTCCTCTTTGATTGAGGTGGCGACCTATGAGGATGGCAAAAGACAAGTAAAGGCTGCCTTTAAGTTTCGTTCGAGCGAGGCAAAACGAGTTGAGCAAACCATCGAAGGTGAGTATCGACGTTTAGAAACTCAGCGCGATGACAACCACTACAGAGTTTTGATGATCTTTACTCGATCTGATGTCGGAGATGCACCCAAGGACAAACGCAGTGGTGAACGTGTAATCATTCCTCAAATCAGTGATCGTGACCTTCCGATTATGTATGCCTCGGATTTGGCAGAGCAACGTGTTAAACACGAGATACGTGAAGCCGACGACAATATCTTTAAGAAGGGCTTTAGTGTTGATGTGAGCGTTTTGTATCGCAATTCTAGGCCAGTTGTTTATCGGATTTTGAACGTCCACGAAGTCGTGGACCTTCCAGACGAATAGTTTGAACATTTTCGCCGCACCTACTTCCCCCCCTCACCGAACCCACCCCCGCACCTCCCCCCCCTCCGGCACCCCATCCTCCGCATACTTCCCCTGCAAATGCTCCTGCATCGCTGACCGCAGCCGCTCCGCCTTCGGCCGCGTGTCAACGTCCTCGGAAAACTTCGGCTTCGCCCCCTCGAACCGCAACTCGCGCTTGCGAAAGTGGTCGGTCGTCTCCGCCCCGCGCAACAACCCCACCAGCCGCGCATACATGTAGCTGCGCAACACGTCGTTGATCCGCCCGCCATAGCCCACGCCCATCGACCGGAAGAACTTCGCCACGTCACGGTCCAGCCGCAGCGTCACCTTCTCGGATGGCGGTTCGGGCGGGCGGGCGGCGATCTCGTGCCACTCCTCGGGGATGCGGCCGGTCAGTTCGATGGTGTTGTGCAGGTCCCATTCCAGACGGTCCATCACCTCCATCATGTAGGCGGTGTATTCGCGCTGTTTCGGGGTCTGGCGGCGCAGGGCGGGCATGGCGGCAACCTTGTGCAGGAACGGTCGCCGCAGCCTGACGCCACGCGGTTAAAAATCGCCGTCCGGGCCGCGCGGCGCTGCCATACGCCTGCCATACGCGCGCCAGACGCTGAGCAGACCGGCGTTTGGGGGCAGTTAGGGCAGGGCCGCGCCGCCCGACCGGTCAGAACAGGCCGTCGCCGCCCTTGTCCTGTTCGATCGCTTCATCCGCCACAACGGCCGCAGCCCCCCCCACCAAAAGGGGCGCGCAAGCCGACATCACCGCCAGTCCCAGGACCGCGGCAACAAGCGTCAGATTGGTTTTCGGCATGGCTTTGATCCTTCGGGGCGGGGATCGCCCGATCTGTTGCAAGTCTAGCAAGGACACCGCGGATTGCTACCCCGCCCCTCGCATCAGCGCTCAATACTCGGCTTGGGTTTCCTGCGATTGCGCAGTGATCGCTGCGCCGGCGTCCTCAAGATCACGGCCGGCACCTTCAACGGTTTCGCAGGCGGCAATGGCAAGAAACGCAAGCAGGGGCAGCACGGCAAAGGGGCGGGTCATCTGGGTAGCCTTTCAAAACGGTTCCCCTCAGCAACCACCCGCGTGGCCATCGGGTTCCCTGTCGGGCTCGATCGGGCTCCCCACCGGCATTAACCTGCTGTTAACCCCGATGGGCCAAACTGATGCGATGAAAGCCCTTTTCCTCCCCCTCTGCCTCCTCCTGTCCGCCTGCGCCTCGCCGGCACCAGAGTTTTTTGGGGCAACCCGCACCGAAATCAGCCGGGATGGGCGGCAGTATGTCGTCGTGCAAAAGGCGGAACGGGTCGAGGTGATCCGCCTCGGCTATGCCGCGCGCGGCGAACACCAGGCAATCCGCGCCACGATGATCGACCTGATCCCCGAAGTCACCGGCTGCACGCTCCGCGACGCGACGCTGCAAGGTGACAGCGGCGAAATGCGCGGTTCGCTGAACTGCCCGGCTTGACATCAGGGGCCTGACGGCGAAGAAGGCGGGCATCCTGCCGGAGCCGCCAGATGACGTCGACGATCGACCTTAGCCGAACGCTGCCGCACGCCCGCATCGCGGAACTGCCCAACCCGTATTTTGGCAAGGTGCGCGATTGCTACGACCTTGCCGACGGCACGCGACTGTTGATCTCCAGCGACCGGATCTCGGCCTTCGACCAGATCCTCGCGGTGATCCCCTGGAAGGGGCAGGTGCTGACGCAACTGGCGCGCTACTGGTTCGACAAGACGGCCGACATCTGCCCGAACCATGTGGTCAGCTACCCCGATCCGAACGTCGTCCTCGGCCGCCGGGTCGATATCCTGCCGGTCGAGGTCGTGGTCAGGGGCTACCTGGCCGGCACCACCTCCACATCGATCCTGACGCAGTACCGCAAGGGGGCGCGCAGCATGTACGGGCACCAGTTGCCCGACGGTCTGCGCGCCAATGAAAAGCTGCCGCACGCGATCATCACGCCCACCTCCAAGGCTTTCGATGGTGGCCATGACGAGCCTTTGACGGCGGACGAGATCATCTCTCAAGGGCTGCTGACCTCGGCGCAATGGGACGAGGTTTCCGCGCGTGCGCTGGCGCTCTTCGCGCGCGGGGCGGCGATGGCTGCGGAGCGTGGTCTGATCCTGGTCGACACGAAATACGAATTTGGCACCGATGCCGACGGTCGCATCCTGCTGGCCGACGAAATTCACACCCCCGATTCCAGCCGCTACTGGATTGCGTCGGGCTACGAGGCGGCGTTCCGCGACGGGACGCGGCCACCCAGCTTCGACAAGGATGTGATCCGGTCTTGGGTTGCGGCACGCTGCGACCCCTACACCCAACCGGTGCCCGACATCCCCGCCGAGATGATCGCCAGGACCGCGCAGGTCTACATCAACGCGTTCGAGGCGATCACCGGCGAGGCCTTCGTTCCCGACACCAGCGGCGCCACCCCGCTGGACCGGGTTCGGGCCAATCTTGCCGGCTTTTTCGCGACCTGAGGCGGCTGCCACGGCTCGGTGTTTGCGCAAGCGCGACGCCGTGCTTTAACAACCGCAACACCAAGGAGGCCGATATGATTCTCAGCTGTGGCGAAGCCCTGATCGACATGCTGCCGCGCACTTCGACGCTGGGCGAGGCCTGCTTTGCCCCCTACGCCGGTGGCGCCGTGTTCAACACCGCCATCGCGCTTGGCCGTCTCGGGGCGCCATCTGCCTTCTTTTCCGGCGTCTCGACCGACATGCTGGGCGAGATACTGGCCGACACGTTGGCCGCATCAAAGGTTGACACCTCGATGCTGGCGCGGTCGGCGCGGCCGACCACGGTCGCCTTTGTCAAACTGGTGAACGGACAGGCGACCTATGCCTTCTACGATGAAGCTACGGCAGGCCGGATGCTGGCCGTCGACCAGTTGCCCGACCTTCCGGCGACGGTTGAGACGCTGTTCCTTGGCGGCATCAGCCTCGTTCACGAACCCGCTGCTGCCACCTACGAGGCGTTGCAGGCCCGCGAATGTGGCACGCGCGTCACCATGATTGACCCGAACATCCGGCCCGGCTTCATCGCGGGTCACGAGGGGCCTTACCGGGCGCGGATCGAACGGATGGTGGCGCGTGCCGATATCGTCAAGCTGTCGGACGAAGACCTGCACTGGCTGGAAGGCAAAGGCGATCTGACCACGCTGGCGCGCAGCATCATCGCGCGCGGACCGCGGATCGTGTTCATCACCGAAGGCGCCAAGGGCGCCCGTGCGGTGACCGCCACGCAAGACCGTTTCGTGGCAGCGGTGCCGGTCAAGGTCGCCGATACGGTCGGGGCGGGCGATACATTCAACGCGGGCGCGCTGGCCGCCCTGCACGAGGCGAACGCGCTGACCAAGGCTGGCATCGCGGCGGTGTCGGACGGTGTGCTCGATGCGGCCCTGTCGCTTGGCGTCAGGGCGGCGGCCGTCACCGTCAGCCGCCCCGGCGCAAACCCGCCCTGGGCCCACGAGTTGTGAGAGCGGTCGTCCAGCGCGTCACCGAGGCCTCTGTCTCGGTCGATGGCACGGTGGTGGGCGCGGTCGGGCAGGGTGTCCTGATCCTCGTCTGCGCCATGCAGGGCGATACCGAGGCCGAAGCGGCGCGGCTGGCCGCCAAGATCGCCAAACTGCGGGTGTTCCGTGACGGCGATGGCCGGATGAACCTGTCGGTGCGCGATATCGCGGGGGCGGCGCTGGTGGTCAGCCAGTTCACCCTTGCCGCCGACCTGCGCGGCAACCGGCCGGGGTTCTCAACCGCCGCTGACCCGGCCGAAGGCAAACGGCTTTACAACGCGTTCAGCGCCCGGCTTGCCGCCGAAGGCGTGCCGGTCGCAAACGGTATCTTTGGGGCGGACATGGCGGTGCGCCTGGTGAACGACGGCCCGGTGACGATCTGGATGGACACCGACACCCTGTGAACCCCGGTCACTTGAACGGATTGGCCGCCTTGCCAGACAAGACCTCGCCGCAGTCGATCAGCGCGTCGATCGAGGCGCGCGATCCCGACAGCGAATAGTCCTGCACGTCAGATCCGTCATCCGCGCGCAGAAAAAGCCGGTTGCCCTGCGCCACCTCCACGATGAAATTCACGCCGGAGCTGTCGTCTGGCAGAGTGAACAGCACGGAGTTCTGGTAAAGCTCGGCGTTGGTCAGGTTCCACGGTGATCGGCGGTCGATCTGCACCTCAAGATCCGCAGTGCTGCCCTCATCGAACGACCAGGCGGTCGAGTAGAACTGCAACTGCACGGTTTCATCGGGAAAGGTCCAGATCGAAAAGCTCTCTCCCGGCGCGGACACCTGCGCGACGCAGCCCAGTGACCCGTCATCCCAGCCGACGATCTCAACCTGCCAGTGTTTGTGCGAAAACAGCACTTCCGACTGCTGTGCCGCAGCCACCCCGGCAGAGCCTGCAATAAGCCCAACCGCCAACCCGATCCGATCCCACATGCCCTTGGCCTCACGAAAGCGTTATCTTACCGCTTGTCGCGCTCCGGCTCGATTCCTGCAAATGAAACTTGCGGTGGCGGTCGCTCAGTTCCACTCCCACGGGGTGTTGAACTGGCCCAGCAGGCGCGAGATATCGGCATCGTCGACCGGACCAAGTTTCGTCAGCTTGGCAACCAATCCACGTTTCTTGTCCTCCACCACGCCCGACACCTTTGCCGTAAGCCCGGCTTCGGCCAAGGTCGCATCGTAGACCCGGGTGATCGCGCTTTTGCGCAGGTCAGGCTTGAACACCTTGCCGACAGCGGTTTTCGGCAGTTCGGCCATGATCTCGATGTATTTCGGCTGCGCGGCGCGTTCGGCAATGTGGCGCGTGGCATAGGCCAGCAACTCCTCGACGGTGGCCGTGGCCCCGCTGACCAGCTCTGTATAGGCCGCCGGAATCTCGCCTGCGTGGGCATCGGGCTGGCCGATCGCACCGACGAAGGCCACCGCTTCATGCCCCATCAGCGCCTCTTCGATGATCGCGGGGTCGATGTTGTGGCCGCCCCGGATGATCAGGTCCTTGGCGCGGCCAGTGATGAACAGATACCCGTCCGCATCGATCCGGCCAAGGTCGCCGGTCTTCAGAAACCTCCCTTCCGCAAAGAGTTCGCGGTTCTTGTCGGCTTCGGTATAGGTCGACCCCTCGTAGACCCCGGGGTTCGACACGCAGATCTCGCCCACCTCGTCCACCGCACATTCGCGCAGGCCGATGGCACCCTGCGAGGTCAGGATACGCACATGCGTGTAAGGAAAGGGCAGGCCAACCGAGCCGATCTTCTTGGTGCCGCCCGGCGGGTTGATCGACACAAGGCAGGTGCATTCGGTCAACCCGTAACCTTCGATGATCTGCACACCAGTGGCCTTTTCAAACCGGTTGAACAGCTCGATCGGCAAGGGCGCAGACCCCGAAATCGCGTTCCTCAAGGTCGAGACATCCGCATTGATCGGCCGCTGCATCAGCGCAGACAACGCGGTCGGCACCGTGATCAGATACGTTACCTTCCAGCGTTCGATCAGCTTCCAAAGGTTGTCCATCACCCCTTCGCCCCGGTAGCCTTGCGGTGTGGGAAACACCACATGCGCGCCTGCCGCGATCATCGACATCATCACCGGATAGGCCGCCAGAACGTGGAACAACGGCAACGGACACAGCACCGTGTCGGTTTCCCGAAACAACAGCCGCGATCCGATCCAGCCGTTGTAGATCATGCCCGACACCTTGTGCTGCGCGACCTTCGGCATCCCCGTGGTGCCGCCGGTGTGGAAGTAGGCGGCCACGCGGTCTTGCGTGGTGTCGGTGAAATCCAGCCGGTCAGCCCGGTGCCGCGCCATCTCGGTGCGGAAATCCCGCACGTCGGCGGTGTGGGTGACGGGGTTCTTGGGGCGGATCAGCGGCACGATGTAGCGCTTTACCCCCGACAGATAGCGGCACAGGTCCACCTCCAGCACGGTCTTGACGCCTGGTGCGAACTTCACCGCCTCGGCCACCTTCTGCGGCAGGTCGGTCTTTGGAAACGCCTTCAGCGTGACCACCACTTTGGCGTTGGTCTCGCGCAGGATGGCGCTGATCTGGTTGGCCTCAAGCAGCGGGTTGATCGGGTTCACGATCCCCGCCACCGCGCCGCCCAAAAGGGTGATCGCCGTCTCCAGCGCGTTCGGCATGATGTAGGCCACGACATCGGTTTCCCCGACGCCGAGGTGGCGGAACAGGTTCGCCGCCTGCGTCACCTGCCCGTGCAACTCGCCCCAGGTAACGGTTTCAGCCTTGCTGCCGGGGCCGGACAAAAGCTGAAAGCTGATCGCAGGCCGTGCGCCGTGGGCATCGCGGGCGCGGGTCAGGAATTCGTACATCGAGCGGGCCAGGCCACGGTCAGGCCACGCCATTTCCGCTTCAATGGCCTGCAGATCGCTCCGATTTGCGAAAGCGTTCATTCCGTTCCTCCCCTGGCGTGCCCGCTTTTGGTGCGGACTTCAGGCGAAGATGGGCATTAAGGCCAGCTTTGCCAAGCCAGTTTGTCGCAGGCGCCGTGACGTCAGACCGTGCCGTCGGTGAACTGCAACCGCGCCAGCCGCGCGTAAAGCCCGCCTTCCGCCACCAGCGCGTCATGCGTGCCGATGGCCGCAATCTGCCCGTGGTCGAACACCACGATCCGGTCGGCGCGCTTTACCGTGGCCAGCCGGTGCGCCACGACCAGCGTGGTGCGCCCCTCGCTCAACCGCTCCACCGCCGCCTGCACCGCACGCTCGCTTTCGGCGTCCAGCGCCGATGTCGCCTCGTCCAGAAGCAGGATCTTGGCATCCCGCAGGATGGCCCGCGCAATCGCCACGCGCTGCTTCTGCCCGCCCGACAGCATCACGCCGCGTTCGCCCAGATAGCTGTCATAGCCCTGCGGCAGGGCGGCCAGAAAATCATGCGCCGCCGCCGCACGCGCGGCTGCCTCAACTTCCGCATCTGTCGCACCGGGCCGCCCGAAGCGGATGTTTTCGCGCGCCGAGGTGGCAAAGATCACCGGGTCTTGCGGCACCAGCGCGATCACCGATCGGAAATCGGCGCGCGTCATCGTGGTCAAGGGAATGCCGTCCAGCGTGATCTGCCCCGACTGCGGGTCGTAAAACCGCATCAACAGTTGCAGGATCGTGGTCTTGCCAGCCCCCGACGGACCGACCAGCGCAATCGTCTCGCCGGGGTTCACCGCCAGACTGATCCCGTTCAAGGCCGAAGTTTCAGGCCGCGCCGGATAGCGGAAGGTCACGTCCTCGAACGCGATCCGCCCCTGCACCGGGCGGGGCAGGGCAACCGGCGCCACCGGGTCTTTCACCGGATCGTCGGTGTGAAGCAATTCCACCAGCCGTTCAGTGGCACCCGCCGCGCGCTGCAACTCGCCCCAGATCTCCGACAGCGCGCCCACGGCTCCGGCCACCATCACCGCATAGATCACGAACTGGATCAGCTCGCCCACCGTCATCACATCGGCCCGCACATCCCGCGCGCCGATCCACAAGACGCCGACAATGCCGGTGAAGGTCAGGAAGATCACGATCACCGTCATCACGGCCCGCGTTCCGATCCGGGTCTTGGCCGACAGAAAGGATTTCTCGGTCACATCGGCAAAGGCACTGCGCGTCTGGGTTTCGTGGGTGAAGGCCTGCACCGTCTGTACCGACGACAGCGCCTCGGAGGCGGAACCCGAGGACGAGGCGATCCAGTCCTGGTTTTCCTTCGACAGCCGCCGCAGCTTGCGGCCCAGCACGATGATCGGCACGACGATGGCCGGCACGATCAGCAGCACCAGCCCCGTCAGCTTGGCCGAGGTCAGGAACAACAAGACCAGCCCGCCCAGCAGCATCAGCACATTGCGCAACGCGACCGAAACCGACGACCCGATCACCGACAGGATCAGCGTGGTGTCCGTGGTGATCCGGCTCAGCACTTCGCCGGTCATGATGCGTTCGAAGAACGCGGGCGACATGCCCAGCACGCGATCAAAAAGCGCGCGGCGAATATCCGCCACCACCCGCTCGCCCAGCCGGGTGACAAGGTAATAGCGAAGCCCCGTGCCAAAGGCGAGGAGCGCCGCGATGCCAAGCGCCGCGGCGAAATACTGGTCCAGAAGGGCTGCATCGCCCGAATTGAACCCGTCAACCACCCGGCGCACGGCCAGCGGCAGGATCAGGCTGACACCTGCGGTCAGGGTCAGCGCAAGGGCTGCAAGAACCGTGATGCCGCGGTAGGGCCGCATGAATGGAAGCAGGCCGCGCAGGGCACCCACCTCTTTCGAACGGGGCCGGTCCTCGATGTTTCCGCTGGTATCTGCCATCTTGCTGTCCCCTGCACCGCGCCCGTGATCTAAAGCCAGCCCGCGCCCGCCACAAGCATTGGATTGCCTATGCCTTGCAGCCGGTGGCGTGCCCGTGCCACGGTGCGCCAACCCGCAGGGAGCAAAAGTCCATGCCCAGCCGCAAGATCGTGGTCTTTGATGCCTATGGCACCGTGTTCGACGTGGCCGGCGCCGTCCGGCACGCCTCGGCCGAGGCGGGGCCGCTGGTGGCCGACTGGGCTGCCCTCGCCGCGACATGGCGACGCAAGCAGCTAGAATACAGTTGGCTGCGCACCCTCCTCGGTGCGCACGCCGACTTCGCCGAGGTGACGGCCGAGGCGCTGGACTGGACGTTCGAGGCCCTTGGCTTGAACGACCGCGCGCTGCGGGGCCGCCTCCTTGCGCTTTACGACCGGCTGCCGTCCTTTCCCGAAGTGGCCCACGTGCTTGCCACGCTGAAGGACCGGGGCTTCCGCCTCGCCCTGCTGTCGAACGGCACGCCTGCCATGCTGCAATCCGCCTTGGCGGCGAACGCGCTGCAAAACCGGTTCGACGCCGTGATCTCGGTCGAAGAGGCGGGCGTCTACAAGCCTAGCCCCCAGGTCTATGCGCTCGTCGAGCAGCGGATGGCGGTCACCCGCGACAAGGTGCTGTTCGTGTCGTCGAACGGCTGGGACGTGGCGGGCGCCGCGCGGTTCGGCTTTGCCACGGTCTGGGTCAACCGCGACGCGGCCCCGATGGACCGCCTGCCGCACGGGCCGAACCACATCATCCCCGATCTTGCGCGGCTGTCGGTGATCGCATGACCAGCTTCATTGCAGACGATGGCACCCGGATCGCCTACCGCGACGAAGGCGAAGGCGTGCCGCTTCTGTGCCTTGCCGGCCTGACGCGGACAATGGCCGATTTCGACTATCTCGTGCCGCATCTGCCGCCGCTCCGACTGATCCGGATGGATTACCGGGGACGCGGCGACAGCGACTGGTCCGGGCCCGAAACCTACACTGTCCAACGCGAGGGACGGGACGCCGTGGCGCTTCTCGACCACCTCGGCGTCGCCCGCGCGGCGATCCTCGGCACCTCGCGCGGCGGGTTGATCGGCATGGTCCTTGGCGCGGTGGCGCGCGACCGGGTGCTGGGCCTTTGCCTGAACGACGTCGGCCCCGAAATCGGGCAGGCCGGGCTGACCCGGATCGTCGACTACATCGGTCGCAACCCCGCTGGCGGCACCTACGCAGGATTTGCCGAACGCCTTGCCCGCAGCCCCGGCTTTGACGGCGTGCCGATGAACCGCTGGCTGCAAGAGGCGCACAATCTGTCCGTCGAAACCCCCGACGGCCTGCGCCTGCGCTACGACCCCACCCTGCGCGAGGCGTTCCTCAAGGCCTTCGAAGGCCCGCCCGTCACCCTCTGGCCGATGTTCGATGCGCTGGCCGGCCTGCCGCTGGCCCTGATCCGCGGCGCAAACTCCGACCTTCTTACCGCCGCCACGGCTGCCGAAATGCGCCGCCGTCGCCCCGACATGATCTTTGCCGAGGTTCCGGGCCGGGCGCATATCCCATTTCTGGATGAACCTCAGGCGCTATCTGCGATCCACTCTTTCCTTCAGGCACTGACATGACCGACATCACCCGGATCGAGGCTGCGGCGCGGCGGCTTCGCGGCCACGCGCGGCTCACCCCGCTATTGAACGCGCCGCTTCTCGACCGCATCGCCGGTCGTCGGGTGTTCATAAAGGCGGAATCGCTGCAACTGACCGGCAGCTTCAAGTTTCGCGGCGGCTGGGCGGCGGTGTCGGCCCTGCCGCCCGACGCCCGCGCGCAAGGCGTGATCGCCTATTCCTCCGGCAACCATGCCCAAGGCGTCGCCCTGTCGGCAGCCCGGCACGGCAGCCCTTGCGTGATCGTGATGCCGTCGGATGCCCCCGCGGTCAAGATCGCCAACACCCGCGCTTACGGGGCCGAGGTGGTGCTTTACGAACGCGGCGCCGACCGCGATGCCTTGGGGGCCACCCTCGCGGCGGATCGTGGCCTGACGCTGATCAAGCCCTATGACGAGCCGGAGGTGATTGCCGGGCAGGGCACCGTCGGCCTCGAAATCGCGGCACAGGCGGCCGAGGTCGACGTGACCCAAGCCGAGGTTCTCGTCTGCTGCGGTGGTGGCGGGCTGTCCGCCGGTATCGCCCTTGCGCTTCAGGCCCGCGCGCCCGGCCTGCAGGTCCGCACTGTCGAACCCGCCGGGTTTGATGATATGGCGCGGTCGCTGGCCGCAGGGCAGCGTCTGGGCAATGCGGCTGCCACCGGATCGGTCTGCGACGCGATCCTGACACCGATGCCCGGCACCCTGACCTTTCCCGTGCTGCAACGGCTTGCCGGGGCAGGGCTCAGCGTAACCGACGATCAGGCGCTGCACGCCGTGGCCCTCGCGTTTTCCCACCTCGGTCTGGTGCTTGAACCGGGCGGCGCAGTCGCCCTTGCCGCTGCACTTTTTGCCGATGGCCTTGGCGACACCGTCATCTGCACCGCCTCGGGCGGCAACGTCGACCCCGCCCTCTTTCAAGCCGTGCTGGAGCGGTTTGGCTAGGGATGCTGGTCTACCTTGATGACATTCGCCTGAACGCGGTCTGCGAAGGTCCGCCCACAGCGCCTCCCGTGGTGCTGATCCACGGCCTCGGCGCCGATCTTACGGTCTGGGACGGCGTGGTGGCCGCGCTTGCCCGGTGGCGCGTGCTGCGCGTTGATCTGCGCGGCCACGGTGGGTCCGACGTGCCGCCCCCGCCCTATGCAATGGGCGCGTTGATCCGCGATTGCGAACGGATCATGGCGCATTTCGGGGTGGCCGAGGCGGTCGTCGCAGGCCTTGGCGCAGGCGGGCTGGTGGCGCAGGGCCTTGCCGTCAAGCGGCTCGATCTCGTGCGCGGGCTGGTCCTGTCGAACACCGGCACAAGGCTTGGCACGCCTGACCTTTGGCAGCGGCGCATCGCAACGGTGCAGGACGGCGGCATCGCGGCCATCCTCGACGCGACACTGGCGCAGAACCTCGGCCCGCGCTGGCGTCAGGCCGCCACCCTCCACACCCAGCGTGCGCTCCTGTCGCAAACCGATCCGGCAGGCTGGACCGGCGTTGCCGCAGCCATTGCGGGCAGCGATTTCTACCAGACCACCGCCACCCTGCGCCTGCCAACCCTCGTCATCGCCGCCAGCGACGACGCCGCAACCCCGCCCGACATGCAGCGCGAGCTTGCCGATCTGATCCCCGGCGCCGAATTCCGGCTGATCCAGCGCGCCGGCCACGTCGCCCCGCTTGACCGGCCCGAAGACGTCGCCGCCCACCTGTGCGGCTTTCTCAACCGGATCGGCCATCTTTGACAAACTTTCACATTTTCAACATATGCGCCGATCTCTTGCCTTATGGTCCGCTATAATCTGCATAAATCGAAAGCCGTAATGAAGAACCCCCGCCTCGCCCTCGTCTTCATCCTCGCCACCGTCACGCTCGACGCCATCGGTATCGGCCTGATTTTCCCGGTCATGCCCGACCTCCTGCGCGACGTGACGGGCCTGCCCCTCGCCGAGGCGGCGCTTTGGGGCGGCGTCCTCGCCACCTCCTTTGCGGTGATGCAGTTCCTGTTCGGCCCGGTCATCGGCGCGCTTTCCGACCGGTTCGGACGCCGCCCCGTCCTCCTGCTGTCGCTCCTCGTCATGAGCCTCGATTACCTTGTCATGGCGGCCGCCCAAACCGTCTGGCTCCTCCTCGCCGCGCGCATCGTGGCGGGCATCACGGCCGCCACTTATGCCACCGCCACCGCCTACATCGCCGACATCACTCCGCCCGACCAGCGCGGCAGCCGCTTCGGCCTGATCGGCGCGGGGTTTGGCATCGGCTTCGTCCTTGGCCCGGTGATCGGCGGCCTCCTTGCCGGCATCGATACCCGCGCGCCCTTCCTCGTGGCTGCAGGGCTGGCGCTGGCCAACCTCACCTTCGGCTGGTTCGTGCTGCCCGAAACCGTGACCGACGCCACCCGCCGCCGGTTCAGCCTCGCCCGCGCCAACCCGCTTGGCGCCCTGCGCGCGGTGGCCCGCCTGCCGGGCCTGCGTCTCACCCTTGCCTGCTTCCTGATCCTCGGCATCGCGATGAACGTCTACCCCTCGGTCTGGGCCTACTACGGCCAGGCCCGTTTCGGCTGGGACAGCGGCATGGTCGGCATCTCGCTTGCGGTCTACGGCGTGTCCTTCGCCGTCGGTCAGGCGCTTCTGGTCGGCCCGTTGATCCGCCGCTTCGGCGAACACCGCGCGGCGCATTACGGCATGTGGGTCGATGTGGTCACGCTCGCCGCCCTCGGCCTTGTCACCTCGCCCGCCCTCGCGCTGGCCATCACCCCGGTCACGGCGCTTGGTGGCGTGGTGACCCCCGCGCTGCAAGCCATCGCCTCTCGCTCGGCCCCTGCCGATGCGCAGGGCGAGGTGCAGGGCGTCCTCTCCAGCCTCAATGCCATCGCGATGATCACCTCGCCGCTCCTGATGACCTCAGTCTTCTCGCACTTCACTCGCGACGGCGCGCCGGTCTTCGCCCCCGGTGCGCCCTTCCTCGTGGCTTCCGCCCTGATGCTGGTCTGCCTCGGCCTCCACGTCCTCGGCCCCCGCCTGCGCCGGTCAAGAAGCGGCTGAAACGTCACCTCATGTCGCATTCAGCCCTGACCCCACCGCAGCTCGGGTCTAGCTTCCTCTTTGCGGAAATATCCCACGGGGGTGCGGGGGTGTGAAACCCCCGCTCACTCCCGCGAACCCGGAGGACCACGCATGAAGCTGAAGGATCTCGAGATCTTTGTCGTGGCACCGCCGTTCCCCGGCTGGGGAGGGCGCTACTGGATCTTCCCGAAACTGACCACTGACAACGGTATCGTCGGCTACGGCGAATGCTATGCCTCGACCGTCGGGCCAAAGGCGATGATCGCGGTGATCGAGGATGTGTTCGAACGTCACATGGCCGGCGAGAACCCCGAAAACGTCGAGATGATGTTCCGCCGCGCCTATTCCTCAGGGTTCACCCAGCGCCCCGATCCCACCGTGATGGGCGCCTTCTCCGGGCTGGAGATCGCCTGCTGGGACATCCTCGGCAAGGCCCGCAACCGCCCTGTCTGGGCGCTTCTGGGTGGCCGGATGAACGACCGCATCCGCAGCTATACCTACCTCTACCCCGAACCCGGCAAGGAATCGGCGGAATTCTGGGTCGATCCGGACGCCGCCGCCGAAGCGGCCGTCCGCTTCATGAACGCGGGCTTCACCGCCGTGAAGTTCGACCCCGCCGGTCCCTACACCATCCGTGGCGGGCATGAGCCCGCGATGTCCGACATCACCCGATCGGTCGCCTTCTGCAAGGCGATCCGCGCGGCGGTGGGCGACCGCGTCGACCTTCTCTTCGGCACCCATGGGCAATTCACCACCCCTGGCGCGATCCGCATGGGCCGCGAGCTGGAGCCCTACAACCCGCTCTGGTACGAGGAACCGATCCCCCCGGACAACCTTCTGGAGTTTGCCGAAGTCGCGAAATCGGTCCGCATCCCCCTCGCCACCGGCGAACGGATGACCACCAAGGCCGAGTTTGGCACGCTTCTGCGCGCCGGTGGCGTCAAGATCCTGCAACCCGCACTTGGCCGGGTCGGTGGCATCTGGGAAGCCAAGAAGATCGCCGCACTGGCCGAGGTGTTCAACGCCGAAATGGCACCGCACCTTTACGCCGGCCCCGTCGAATGGGCCGCCAACGTCCACTTTGCGGCCTCGATCCCCAACCTCCTGATCGCAGAGACCATCGAAACCGGCGGCGCTTTCCACCAGAAACTGATCCGTAACTCGATCGCCTGGGAAGATGGCTACATCATCCCGCCCGACGGCCCCGGTCTTGGCATCGACTTCGACGAGGATGTCGCCCGCGCCCACCCCTATACCGGCACCGGTCTGCACCTGCAGATGCAGGAAGCACCTTGCGACTATCGCCACGGCAACCGCTTCGAAGGGGGCGCGCCGACGGCCAAGACCTGATGTCCGTGGCAACGCCGTCCGACGGGCTCGAAGCCCGCAAGGACGGCAGCCATCTGAAAGAAACTGGCGGGCCCAGAAGGACTCGAACCCTCAACCTCGGACTTAGAAGGTCCTTGCTCTATCCAGTTGAGCTATGAGCCCGCGCCGCCACCTTTTGCGGCAGGCGAGGAGATCAGGCAAGCACCTTTGTCATGAAGACCGAGTTCGGGTCAGCCCAATAGCCCTCGAACGGCGGGCATTCGGTGAATCCTGCCTTGGCATACAGCGCGCGGGCGGCCACAAAGGTGGGCTGCACCCCGGTTTCCAGGCTCAGCCGGGTGAAACCGGCAGCGCGCGCCTCGGTCATTAGATGCTCCAGCATCCGGCGTGACAGGCCCCGCCCGCGGGCCTCGGCCAGAACATGCATCGACTTGATCTCGGCATGGCCCGCGTCGATCCGCTTGAACGCGCCCATTGCAACCGGCTCGGCCCCGTCGCGCATCACGTAGAACGACACGTCGTCGCTCGCCAACGCGCCTGCATCCATCATGTGAATGCTTTCCGGCGGCGTATCGGCGTGCATGTCAGCGGTGTGGCGCGCCATCAACAGCGCCAGATCCGGCCCCAGCGGGCTTTCGCGACCAATCGTCAGCATGGGTCAGTGCGTCCAGGCGCCCTTGCGGTCGGTGGCAAAATTCTCGCCATACCCCCGCGGCCGGATCACCGGCTTGCGCGGCTTCGGCATGACCACGTCATAGGTGATCTCCTTGGCCGTCGCGTAGGCCTCGGCTGCCTCGCGCGTCTCGAAGGTCAGGCGCACCTGTGACTGCGTGTCGCCCGACGAGGTCCAGCCCATCAGCGGGTCAATGTCCCGCGCGGCGCGGTCAAACTCCAGCACCCAGCCTTGCGTCTTTGCAGTGCCAGATTGCATGGCGGTGCGGGATGGTTGGTAGATGCGGGCGCGCATGGATCACCTCCGGGGTTTCGCTGCTTTATTCCGAAGCCAGGGGGAAAGCGCAAGCACCAGTTTGCGGCACGATCGGGCAGCAAGGGAACTGTCGGCTGACCTCGGGGAGTGGTGTGGGGTGTGGTGGGTCAGCCGACAGCCTAGGTACTGCTTGCCAGACCAGTGTGCCCAAAACCACTTTCGCTTGCAACCAAAAGTTGCAAGGTCAAGATCACAACATCTCTAGAATTGTAACGACCCTGTTAACCGTCGTTGGATTTCGGCCGGCTGCGGACCAGCTTGGTCATCAAATACGTGTTGTAGGTGCGGAACGCCTCGCTGTTGCGCTGCTTTTCCACCAGCCGTTGCATCAGGTTTTCCCGGCGCTTGCGCGTCAGAAACAGATGCGTCAGCCGGGTCAGGCTCCAGTGCACCAGCGGCTTGCGCGCCATGATTTCCCGCTCAGCCTGCGTGAAGCCGGTGCCGATCACGTTGTATAGCCCCTGCTCCAGGTCGATCGAGGGTGCCACGGCATCGGTAATGTCCTGCTCGGTCAGCACGTCGAACGGGTTCGACAACAGCGCCGCGCGGAACGATGACAACCGATGCCCTCCCCCCGGCTGCGGCCCATGCTGGGCCCGCCCAAGGTAGGCGTCGGTGCGAAAGCAGTCGGCGATCAGCACATGGCCCTCAGGCGTCAGCAGCGCCGCACATTTCGGCAGGCTGTCCATCATCGGGATATACTGGAAACTTTCGGAAAACAGGCACAGGTCGAACGGCCCGGTGCCGGTGTAATCCTCGAACCGGCATTCATGCACCGTGGCGTCCGGCGCGTTGCGCCGGCAGCACCCGGCCAGATAGGCCGATGGCACGACGATCTCCACCTGATGGCCCAGCGCGATCAGCTTCTTCGCCGTTTCGCCCGCGCCACCACCAATGTCCAGAATGCGCAGCCTTCCAGGCGGCAATTCGGCGAACAGCAGGTCGGTGTAGGCATCCTGCGCGGCCCGCAGATTGCCCGCGTTCACGTCCAGCCCCGTCCACAGCCCGTAATGCAGGTTCTCGGCGCCCGTCAGCCAGCGGATAAGCGCCAGGGCGGTGTCCAGGCCGACCGCCCGCGTATCAATGTGGTCACCCATGCCGTCACCCCCGGTGCTGCCTTAGCCGCTGAAACCGATATCGGCAACGGTTTCGCGCATTTTGGCCTTTCACCGCTTGTAAAGGAACAAAAACAGATCAAATCTTACGGGTTCCCCGAGTCTCGCCTCGTCTTGCGCGGCTCTGCGCCCAAAGGTGACCCATGCCGCACAACAACATGAACGCCCTGACCGAACGCCCCGATGTTCTGGTCCGCCCCAAGCTGGAAGGCGGGCGGCGCTTCGTGCTGCAAACCCCGTTCCAACCGGCGGGCGACCAGCCCACGGCCATCGCCGAACTGACGGCGGGCGTGCTGGCCGGCGAACGCGATCAGGTGCTTCTGGGGGCCACCGGCACCGGCAAGACCTTCACCATGGCCAAGATCATCGAACAGACCCAGCGCCCCGCCATCATCCTTGCCCCGAACAAGACGCTGGCTGCGCAATTGTACGGCGAATTCAAGGGCTTCTTCCCCGACAACGCCGTTGAATACTTCGTAGCCTACTACGACTACTATCAGCCCGAAGCCTATGTCGCGCGCACCGATACCTATATCGAGAAGGAATCCCAGATCAACGAACAGATCGACCGGATGCGCCACTCGGCCACCCGCGCGCTTCTGGAACGCGACGATGTGATCATCGTGGCCTCGGTGTCCTGCATCTACGGTATCGGCTCGGTCGAAACCTACTCCGCCATGACGCAAGACCTGATCACCGGCGAAAGCTACGACCAGCGCCGCGTCATGGCCGAACTCGTGGCCCAGCAATACAAGCGGCTGGAAGCGTCGTTCCAGCGCGGCGCCTTCCGGGTGCGCGGCGACAGCCTCGAGGTCTGGCCCGCCCACCTTGAAGACCGCGCCTGGCGCTTTTCGTTCTTTGGCGAAGAACTGGAATCCATCGTCGAATTCGATCCTCTGACCGGCGCCAAGACCGACACCTTCAAGCAGATCCGGATCTACGCCAACAGCCACTACGTCACCCCGCGCCCGACGCTTGCGCAAGCGACGAAGGGCATCAAGATCGAACTCACGCAGCGCCTCGACCAGCTGATCGCCGAGGGCAAACTGCTCGAAGCGCAGCGTCTGGAACAGCGCACCACCTTCGATCTGGAAATGCTGGACGCCACCGGATCCTGCGCCGGGATCGAGAACTACTCCCGCTACCTCACCGGTCGTGCCCCCGGCGAACCACCGCCGACGCTCTTCGAATTCATCCCCGACAACGCCATCGTCTTCGCCGACGAATCCCACGTTTCGGTCCCGCAGATCGGCGGCATGTACAAGGGCGACTTCCGGCGCAAGATGACCCTTGCGGAACACGGCTTCCGGCTGCCCAGTTGCATGGACAACCGCCCCCTGAAGTTCGAAGAATGGGATGCGATGCGCCCGCAATCCGTCTTCGTCTCGGCCACCCCCGCGGCGTGGGAACTGGAACAGACCGGCGGCGTGTTCACCGAACAGGTGATTCGCCCCACCGGACTTGTCGACCCGCAGGTCGAAATCCGCCCCGTCGACATGCAGGTTGACGACCTTCTGGACGAAATACGCCGCGTTGCCGCCAAGGGCCTGCGCGTCCTCGTCACCGTGCTGACGAAACGCATGGCCGAAGACCTGACCGAATACTTCCACGAACAGGGCATCCGCATCCGCTACATGCACTCCGACATCGACACCATCGAACGCATCGAAATCCTGCGCGACCTGCGGCTTGGCGCGTTCGATGTGCTGGTCGGGATCAACCTTCTGCGCGAAGGCCTCGACATCCCCGAATGCGGCCTCGTCGCCATTCTCGATGCCGACAAGGAAGGCTTCCTGCGGTCTGAAACCTCGCTCATCCAGACCATCGGCCGCGCCGCCCGCAACGCCGAAGGCCGCGTCATCATGTATGCCGACCGCATCACCGGCTCGATGGAACGCGCCATCGGCGAAACCAACCGCCGCCGCGAAAAGCAGGTCGCCTACAACACGCTCCACGGCATCACCCCCACGACGATCCGCAAGAACGTCGAGGATGTGCTTCTGGGCATCTATCAGGGTGACACCGATCAGGCCCGCATCACCGCCAAGATCGACAAGCCGATGGTCGGCCAGAACCTCGCCGCCCACCTTGACGCGCTGCGCACCCAGATGCGCAAGGCCGCCGAGAACCTCGAGTTCGAGGAAGCCGCCCGCCTGCGCGATGAGGTCAAGCGGCTGGAGGCGGTGGAGTTGGCCATCGCCGACGACCCGCTCGCCCGTCAGTCGGTGGTGGAAGAGGCGGTGGAGGAAGCGGTCAAGATGGCAGGACGCTCCACCGGTGGCCGCCCCGGCCAGCGCGGCGGCAAACGCTCGAACCGGGGGCGTTAGGCCGGGGCCTTGACCTCAGGCTGCGCCGCTTCCAGCCAAAGCTCGCCCGTTGTGTTGTAGCCGCCCCGCACAAGATGGCCGGGGCGTGCCACCTCGGGGTGGTCCGCGGCCCAGTCGCGATACCGGTCGCGCGTCACGATGCGCGCGCCAAAATCGCGCGCTGCCGCCAAGATCCACGGATCGGCGGGCGTGCCCTTCGGCACCACGAACACCTGATCCTGCGGCAGGGTCAGCAGCGTCGCGAAATCGCGTTCGCTCATGTAACGGCCAGTCAGCTTGTATCCCGCATTGGCATCGAACACGACGCCGGGGGTAAACCCGCGCGCGCGCAATTCCTTGACCACGGCCTGCACCGGAAAGATTTGCGGCGTCTCGTTCTTCCAGTGCATGACGTTCGACCCGTCGACCACGATGTAATTCTTGGGCAGCCGCCTCTTGCGCGGCGCAGCGGGCACGGCGGGCTTGGCCAGTTGGCGCAAGAGCAAAAGGACAAGCAGCAGAACGATCAGGAAGATCCCGAACAGCGTGGCATCGCCCATCATCGGATCTGTCTCGTTGATCCGCTCGGGTGGTCTTTGAAAGCTGGCCTGAGCCAGAGGCAGGATAAGCGAAATCAACATTGACGGGCCGCAGGCTAAGAACGGGGAAAGCGACACTCCCAGAAAACCTTGAAAACGCGCGCAACGCAAATGGCATTGATCACCCCGTCCCCGCCGATCCACCTTGGCTGAACCCCGCTGCCGCGACCGGTTGGCAGCGAAACCCAAGCGCGGTTAACGCCCCCCGTGCCAGCCCCGCGTATGGCCGTTTGCCATACACGTGCCATACGCCTGCCATACCGTTAAACTGTCCGAAACCCGGCCAGTAAACACAGCGTGCCCAAGCACTTGGCTGCCATCAGCGGCCAAATCTCAGAACACCCCCGTCACCTCATACATCACCGGCTCGAACCCCCGGCACAGCTCGTTGATGTGGCGGTTGCGCTCGCGCATTTCGGGCGTGCGCAGCATCGCCTGGTAATCCTCGCGGGCGCGCCACTTGGAATAGTTGCAGATCCGCGTCCGGGCGTCGTTCATATGCAGCCCCGCGCCCAGAAACCCTGGCTGGCGGCTGATGCAATCGCGGTAGGCCGCTTCCAGCGCGTCCAGCAGGTCGAACGCGGTGGCGGGTGTCATCTCGAACGTGGTGATGACGGTTTGTCCTTGGAAATCCTTGACAATTTCGGGCATGTCGGCCTCCCTTCATCCATGGCGATCATGCCACGGAATAGGGGATTCGTGATGAAGTTTCTGGACCCGGACGATCCCTTCTTCGGCAAGAAGTGGGTGCGTGTGCTGACCGTGGCGCTGCCGCTTGGCTGGGCAATCTTCGAATTCGCCGTGCTGCAAGACCCGCTCTGGGGGATGCTTTTCCTTGCTGCCGCGGGCTATGCGGGCTGGCAACTGTTCGTCAAGCGCAAGTCCGGCTAAGGTCCGTTCAGCCAATCGGGCGATGGCAGACCCAGCGCCTCGGGGTCGTTCAGGTAGACCACGCCCAGCACCAGCGCGGCCACCAGCAGCACCGCGAACGCGATCTTCCACACCGACCACGGCCGCTCCCCCTGCACCTCGCCGGTCTGCCCGTTCACAAGGAACCGGTAGCTCTTGCCGTTGTATTTGTAGGCCGCCGTCCAGATCGGCAAAAGGATGTGCTTGAAGGTCTCTTCCGACCAGGTCGTATCCACCGAACTGATGCGCTGCTCGTCGCCGCCGATATCGCGGCGAACGTCGCTTGCGATCACATCCGACATCTTTGCCTTGGCTTGCGTCTCGCCTTCGGAAAGTGCCACCGTGTAACCCTCGGCCTGAAATCCGGCAAGGTATTCAGGTGTATAGGGTTGCAGCGCCGACAGGTCCCACGGCGTCAGCTCGTCACCCAGACGGGCTGGCAGGCTGGTAGAGGCCATCACCAGCACGTCATCAAAATCGCGCGCAACGCGGCCCGATGCGGGATACCAGCGGGTGTGGCGCACCTGCTCCTGCCGGGTCT
The DNA here is from genome assembly GCA_963822435.1 of uncultured Alphaproteobacteria bacterium. Taxonomy (GTDB): domain Bacteria; phylum Pseudomonadota; class Alphaproteobacteria; order Rhodobacterales; family Rhodobacteraceae; genus JAUYQR01. The sequence continues at coordinate 361,316 of CAWGHN010000001.1, read as the reverse complement.
GCATCCGGCCGTTGACGCGGGTGGTGACGGTGCGCGTCTCGTAATAATACTCGCCCCGCTGACCGGTGTAACGCGACCGGGTCGCGGCATCAAAGCTCCAGAACGGGACGTAGATCCCGGTCATCGCGCGCCCCTTTCGGGCATATTCCAGCAGCGTGTTCGGCGCGAACCAAAGGCTGCCAAGCCACGCCGTCATCGCACGGCGCGCCTGGTCTTCGGTCAGCGCAAAGGGCACCAGCGCCTGCGGTTTGATGTGTCGCTGCGTGCCGGTATCAACCACCACCGGAGAGGCGCAGAACGGGCATTGCGTGGCATGGGTGGCACCGGTGAATTCCACCTGCGCCCCGCAATTCGGGCAGGATGTGGTGCGCACCTCCGCCATCGCGCTTGGCGGTAAGTCATCCTTAAGACCACTTGCGAGATCATGCTCTTGCAAAGCACTGGCTCGGCGGCGCGAAGTTTCTGCCGGAATGGTCTGCACATGGCCGCAATGGTCACAGGTCAGTTCCGTCTGCCCCGGTGCAAAGCGCAGTTGCGCCCCGCACTGTTCGCAGGGCCAGCGGTATTCCTCGGTGACGTTCATGGGCTCAGGGCTTGGGCGGCGGCGGCGGGACGCTGTCAAGGATGCGGGCAAGATCGGTGTCGGCGGCCATCTTCCAGCCCTCCTGACCGGCGGTCCAGACCATCGACGCGCGACCAAGTTTGCCGGATGCCGCCAGCGCGGCCAGATCGACGTCCGTGAAGGGGCCGCTGGTCGCACCGTTCTCGGCAATGTGCCACATGCGGGCAGCCGGAGCGGGTGGCGGAGCTGGCGGCGGGGCAGGGGGTGGTGCGGGCGGTGCAGCGGGGGCCGCACCCCACGGCCCCATGTTCTGCGCCATGCCCATGCCCATCCCGGCACCCATGCCCGCACCCATCGCCGCCCCCATTGCCGAGCCGGGTTGACCCATGCCCTCGGCGGCATTGTATTGCATGTAGCGGTTCAGGTCGCCCACCACGCCAATCGATGTGCGCTTGTCCATCGCTTTTTCGACTTCTTCGGGCAAGCTTATGTTTTCAATGTAGAATTCAGGTATCGTCAGGCCGTATTCGGCAACCAGCGGGGCAATGGCGTTGGCGATGATCTTGCCCAGATCGGCGGTGTTGGCCGCCATGTCCAGCACCGGAATCCCGGATTTTGCCAGCACTTGGCTGGCCGATTGCACGATGATGTTGCGCACCTGAAAGCTCACCTCGTCCGAAGTGAACTCGCCATCGGTGCCGACGATTTCCTGAATGAATTTGCCCGGATCGCCGACCCGCATCGAATAGGTGCCGAACGCGCGCAGGCGCACCGGGCCAAACTCCGGATCCCGCGCCATGATCGGGTTCTTGGTGCCCCATTTCTGGTCGTTGAAGCGGGTGGTGTTGACGAAATAGATCTCGGACTTGAACGGGCTGGAAAAGCCGTGGTCCCAATGCTGCAGGGTGGTCAGGATCGGCATGTTGTTGGTCTCAAGCTGGTAAAGCCCCGGCCCGAACACGTCCGCCAACTGACCTTCATGAATGAAAACAGCAGATTGGCCTTCCCGCACCGTCAGCTTGGCTCCCATCTTGATGGCCTGATCATGGCGATCGAACCGCCACACCATCGTGTCTCGGGTGTCATCCAGCCACGAGATGACGTCGATGAATTCGCCCTTGAGAAAATCGAATACCATGAGTGTCCTCCTTGCGACGGATCAGGTGCCGCCGCCTGTCAGGCGGCGGGCGAGGGTTTCGACGGTGGGACGGGCCTCTGCCACCCCCATGCCGGGACGAAGCAGCGGCGAGTAAAGAATGCTCAGCATAAGTTCGTCCTGGTCAGTCAGAAGCGCAAACTCCTCGTCATCATTGAAGATCGACGGGCGCGCGCGCGGGCTGTCATTGGCAAGGCCGAGGCCTTGGGCGATTTCTTCGTGGACGCAGGACAGGCGAAGAAGATCAGGGTGTTCCGAGCGGATCACTGCAAAAGCACGGGTATAGGCGCCCGAGGTGCCCTCAGACAGCGCGTAGACAAGGCAATACGTCGAGCGTGGCATTGCCGTCACCCCGGCCACATCGGCGGGCGAAAGGTTGGGCAGCGCTGCGCGGATCGTCGGGCCAAGCGCTTCGCGTTCATCTTCGGACACGACATAGACCCAGAAGTTTGGGGCCACCTCGTCCATCCGCATCGGATGGCCGGTAAGGCCGGACAGGCGGGCCACGTAGCTGGCGATCCTTGCGCGGTCGGTTGCCTGCTTTGCCGGCGGGACCGATGCTCCGAACCGCAGGCCGACACGAACCGGCACTTCCCAACGGCGCAGACGGCTTTGGGTTTCCTGGCGGACAAAAGCGCCCCTTTCACGCGAGTATTCGTCAAACAGCGCCACCCGGATGAAGTTCTCGGCCAGCATCCGATCGGTGAACGGAGTGTCCCTGCCGCCGCCATCGGTGCGCAACAGCCCCTGCGACAGCAAGGCTTGCTGCACCTGCGCATAATAGGCCCGGGCGGCGGCGCTTTTGGCGGTTTCGGGCGGGGGCGCGGCGATCGGCACCGGCGGTATCGGGGCGGTAGGTGCGCTCACGGGCATGTCGCAGCCGGCAAGGGCGGCCAGTGCCGCCCCGGCGATCAGGGTCCGCATCTTGGGTGCCCGTGGCATCACAACCGGCTCAGGCGTCCGCAGCAGGATTGACCGTCCGCGCGCGGGCTGCCGCAAGGGTGTCGCGCAGTTCCGCCTCCATCTTTGTCAGTTCCACCTCGGCAGCGGCACGGCGCGCCTTGCCTTCGTCTGCGATGGCGAGGCTTTCGTTGATCGTGGCGATCAGCGTGGCGTTGGCATTCTTGACGGTGTCGATGTCAAACACGCCACGCTCCATTTCCTCGCGCACGACCCGGTTCGCCTGCTGCAGGTTTTCCGCGTTGGCCTTGAGCAGGTCGTTGGTCAGGTCAGAGGCATCGCGCACCGCATCGGCAGCCTCTTTCGACCGCTGGATCGTGACCGCCTGCGCCAGTTGGGTTTCCCACAGTGGCACCGTATTGACGAGGGTGGAATTGATCTTGGTGATCAGGCTCTTGTCGTTTTCCTGCACCAGCCGGATCGAGGGCAGCGACTGCATGGTGACCTGACGGGTGAGCTTCAGGTCATGCACCCGACGCTCCAGATCATCGCGCGCCGCGCGCAGATCGCGCAACTCTTGCGCGCGGATCACTTGATCGGCTTCGGGCGCGGCCGCAACGGCGGCCTCTTTCGCGGGGATCGAGATGCCGTCAACTTCGGTCAGTTTCGCTTCGCCAGCGGCAATGTACAGGCCAAGTTCGTTGTAGAAGGTGAGGGTCTTTTCATACAGCATATCAAGGCTTTTGACGTCTTTCAGCAGCGTATGCTCGTGGGTCAGCAATTCCTCGGTGATCTTGTCGATCTGGCTTTGCACGTCCTCGTACTTCGCCACGAATTCGGCGAAGGGGGCGGCGCGGCCAAGCAGCCGTTCCCACCAGCTTGACTCGCGGCGCAGGTCAAGTTCATCCACCGCAAAGCCGCGGATCGTGGTGACGATCTTGCGCAGGCTGTCGCCGGCAGGGCCGACATCCTTGTTCTTGACGTCCTGCAACATGGCCTGGCTGATGACCTGCAGTTCGGCTTGCGCACCCGAACCGAAGGCGATGATCGATTGGGTGTTCGACAGATCAACCTCGGCCATCCGCTTCTTGATCGCTTCGGCCTTGTCGGCCGGGGCGGTTTCAAGTGGCACGATCTCTCCCAACGGTTCGGGCAGGATCACTGCGGTGACCTTTTCAACTTCGGTCAAAAGGGCGGCGGCGCTGGATTGGACGGTCTCGGTCATGGCATGCCTCTACTGGTCAATGGTCGAGCTTCAGCCGATCACGCAGCACCGAAATCTCGACGTCAAGGTCGGTGCGGTTGTTGGACAGAAGCGATGTGGTGCGGCTGGCGAAGGTGGTTTCAAGGTCGGTGAGCAGCGCTTCGTAATCGGCGCGGGCCTGGGTGTCTCGGGTTTGCGCATAGTGGTCGGCGAACTTGATCGTCGCGTCGCGCGCGCCCATCAGGTAGACTGACAGATACTTGCGCGCAGCGGTCAGGTCGCCGGGGTCGCCCTCGACGGTGCGAAACAGGCTGCGTGCGGCGCTGGAAAAGCGGTCGACGCGGGCTTCAAGCTGGCGGTCACGGGCGCGCAGGATCGCATCCTTCATCGCGGCCAGGTGTTTTTCGCCTTCTTCGACGGCATGGGCCACGCGGCTGGTCTGAAAGGCGTCGATCCCCTCCATCCCCTTGTCCGACATCGGGTCAAGGCCAAAGGAAAGCAGATGAAGCCCCGCGCCGACAAGGGCGAAGAGGGTCGGGTAAAGCAGGCCCGGTTCGGCAATGATGCCGCCCACGGCCAAGGCTGCACCAGTCAGCACCGCGCCAAAGAGCTTGCGCGGGATTGCCGGGCGCCGGGCGAGCTTGCGGGCTGCGAAGGCCGCTTCGGCATATTGCCCCTGCCGGGTAAGCCAGGCCGACAGAACCAGAAGACCGCCAGCGGCAAGACCCATCAGCATGTCGCGGGGGTCGTCGCCAAAGGCGGGAAACAGAAAGGCAAAGGCCGACAGGAACAACACCCGGCTGCGCCAGAGGCCGCGCGGTTTGGCGGCTGCGATGGATTGCGGATTGGGGGCGCCAGCGGCGGGGCGATTGCCGGTGGGGCTGTATTTGCCGCCGTAGCGTTCGGCCATCAGATGCCCCCCGACCCGGCGACATACAGGATCAGCGCGACCAGCAGCACAAAGGACAACGTCTTGATCCCGCTTTCCGACACGCTGGATTTCCTTTGCCAGATCCGACGGGTTCACCCTAGCCCAAGGCACCACGGCTTGCCAGAGTTGGTGGCAAGAATGTGCGGTATTCTTCCGGCTTGCGAGGGTCAGGAATTGCGCGGCTTGACCGGGCGCGGGCCCGGTTTGCGGGTGCCAGCGGTGCGCCCGGCAGGTTTGCGCGGCGCGTCGGGGTTGGCCGGGCGGCGGGTGGCTGACTGCCAGGTTTCAGACAGGGTCTTCAGCCCTTCACCGGGTTTCAAAGGCCGGCGCGTCGGCTTTGCTGCGGGCTTTGCATCTGATTTCGACCCCGGCCTTGCATCGGCCTTTCCCTCGCCTTTCACGGCGGGCCGTGGCTTGCGAGTGATGGCTTTCCCCTCCTCCTCGGCCAGGCCAAGCTGGTCGCGCAGCACCTTGCCGCGTATTTCTTCGACCTCGCCGGGCTTCATCTCGTTCAGGCGGAACGGGCCGTAGGAAATCCGGATCAGGCGGTTCACCGTCAGGCCGATGTGCTCCATCGCGCGGCGAATTTCGCGGTTGCGGCCTTCGCGGATGCCGACCGTCAGCCAGGCGTTGGCGCCCTGATGCCGGTCAAGCCGAACGTCCATCGGCTGAAAGCGTTCGCCGTCGACCGTTATGCCCTTGCGCAGCGGTTCCAGATCGGGATCGGTCGGGTTGCCCTTGACCCGGACGCGGTACTTGCGCAGCCAGCCGGTCGACGGCAACTCCAGCCGGCGCTTCAGGCCGCCATCGTTGGTCAGCAGCAAAAGTCCCTCGGAATTCAGGTCAAGCCGACCCACCGACATCACGCGCGGCATGTCCTCGGGCAGGTTGTCGAACACGGTGTCGCGGCCCTTTTCATCCGAGGCAGAGGTAACAAGGCCGTCGGGTTTGTAGTAAAGCCACAGGCGCGGCACGTCAGGCGCGCCCACGGGTTCGCCCCGCACGGTGATCTTGTCGCTGGCCGTCACGTTCAGGGCAGGCGAGGTGATGACCTTGCCGTTCACCGTGACCTCGCCCAGTTCGATCAGCCGCTCGGCCTCGCGCCGCGACGAGATGCCCGCGCGCGACAGCACCTTGGCGATGCGCTCACCTTCCGGCGCGCCGGTTTTGTCCGCCGCCACAGTGGCAGGCTTGCGAACGGGCTTGCGGGTGAGCTTTGGGGCCGGGGCTTTGGGCTTTTCATTGTCGGCCATGAGCGTCATCCTTGGGCGCGGGGTGGCCAGCCCCGGGGGTTTTCCACCCCCGGCCCCCCGAGGATATTTGAGGACGGATGAAAGAGCAACGCGAAGGGTTCCGGTCGTTCATGGCGGCTGCGCTGGACGAGGCGCGGGCAGCGGGCGCGCGCGGCGAGGTGCCGGTCGGGGCGGTGGTCGTGGCCGAGGGTCACGTTGTCGCGCGGGCGGGCAACCGCACGCGGGAGCTGGCCGACCCCACGGCACACGCCGAAATGCTGGCAATCCGGGCCGCCTGTGCGGCGCTTGGGTCCGAGCGTCTGGTCGGACACGATCTTTACGTCACGCTGGAGCCTTGCCCGATGTGCGCCGCAGCCATCGCGGCAGCACGCATCGCACGGCTTTACTATGGTGCGGCGGACCCGAAGTCCGGCGGGGTCGCCGTCGGCGCGCGCGTGTTCAGCCATCCCCAGTGTCACCACACGCCCGAAGTTTATGACGGCATCGCCGGGGCCGAGGCGGAAGCCTTGCTGAAGGCGTTCTTTCGCGACCGGCGCAGCGATGACGCTGCGGGTTAGAACCGCAGCGGCACCAGCACGTCAGGCTCGATCAGTTCGATCCCCGGCGGCAGGCCCGAGCGCAGGACAGAAGCATCCTGCGCCAGAAGTGGGAAGGTCTTGTAATGGCACGGGATCACGGTGCGAAAGTTGAAGTACTTGCGCGCTGCAAAGGCCGCCCGATCCATGTCCATCGTGTAGTGTCCGCCGCAGGACAGGATGCCGATGTCGGGCTGGTGGTATTCAGCCATCCAGCCCATGTCGGCCATGATGTCGGTGTCGCCCGAGACGTAGATCACATGTCCTTCGCCCGCGATCATGAAACCCGCCGCCGAGCCTGCCGGCAGCAGGCCGCCATCGGAAAAGTCGATGCTGGCGGAATGGGTCGCGTTCACCATCGTGATCCGTGCGCCGTCTGCCGTGATGGTGCCACCCTTGCCAAAACCGATGGTCTGTGCGGCACCCTTGGCGTTCAGCCACTCGGACACTTCATGGATGCAGGCGATCGGGATCGCCTTTTCGGCAGCGATGGCAGCGGCGTCGCTGGCATGGTCGCCGTGCGCATGGGTCAAAAGAATATGCGTGGCGCCAGCCAAGGCCTCGCCCCGGCGGTCGGCGGGAAACATCGGGTTCCCGGTCAGCCAGGGGTCGATCAAGAGAACAGCCGATTCGATTTCGATACGAAAGCCGGAGTGGCCAAGCCAGGTGATCTGCATGAAAGCCTCGTTCTTTGGGATGGGGAAAGACAACCTGTGCCGCGGCGCAGCGCAAGCGGTTTTGCACATGCGGTGTGGGCATGGGCGGGAAACTGTTCCCGCTCTGCGGGTCGTAAACAGTAGGGGGCTTGCCCCAAGAGACAAGGCCGGGCGATAAACACGACAGTCCTACCGGAGGCTTTGATGCCCGTCCTTGCCTACCTGGTGCCAGAGTTTCCGAACCAGACGCATGCGTTCTTCTGGCGCGAGGTGCAGGCGCTGGAGGCCGAGGGCATCACGGTTGTGATGTTGTCCACGCGGCGTCCCGCGCCGGATGCCTGCCCGCATGCGTTTGCCGCCGAAGCGCGCAAGCGGACGCGCTATCTGTTTCCACCTCCGCTGAGCGCTCCGGCACGTTTCCTTGCGGCTCGACCAGCACGAGTGGCAGCGGCGCTGCGATACGTCACCGGTTTGGCGGACAGCGGCTGGAAAGACCGGCTGCGGGTTGCGACGATGTTGCCAAGCGCTGCTGACCTGTGCCTCGCGATGCGCAAGGCCGGGGCGCGGCATCTGCATGTCCATTCCTGTGCAAATGCAGCTCATCTGGCGGTGCTGGCGCATATCCTCGATGACGTGACCTATTCGCTGACCTTGCACGGAAACCTTGACGTTTACGGCCATGACCATGCGGCAAAGTTTGCGCGGGCGCGCTTCGTGCAGGCCGTGACGCGGCCGCTGCGTGAGGAGATCTTGACGGTGTCCCCGAACGCTCGGGTGCCGGTGATCACGATGGGCGTCGATACGGCGCGGTTCAGGCCCGCATCTGACGCCGGGCGTGCGGTGCCGCAGTTCGTGTCGATCGCGCGCCTGAACATGACGAAGGGCCATGTCTTCTTCTTGCGGGCAATGCGGCAGGTTCTCGATCAAGGGTATGAATTGACCTACGCAATCGCCGGTGACGGTCCCGCACGGGACATGATCCAGACCGAGGTGGCCGCGCTGGGGCTGGAGGCCGAGGTCCGCTTTCTGGGGGCAATCTCTCAGGACGAGGTCTTGCAGGTCTTGCAGGGTGCCGATGGCTTTGTGCTGACCAGCTTTGGCCACGGCGAAGCGGCGCCAGTCGCGGTGATGGAGGCGATGGCAGTTGGCTTGCCAGTCATCTGTTCCAGAATTGGCGGCACGGCTGACATGATCACGGATGGCGTGGACGGGCTTTTGGTCGCGCAGCAGGACGTTTCGGCAATCGGCAACGCGCTGCGCAAGCTGGTCGAGGACCCTGCATTGCGCCGCCGGATCGGCGAGGCGGCCCGGACACGGGCGGTGGCGCAGTTCGATGCCCGCGCAACCGCGCGGCAACTGCTAAGTTCGCTTGACCTCTGACAACGCCCATCGTCGCTTGCAGCGCGTCGCCCGGCTTTGTAAATGGGCGGGACAGCGACAGGGGAAAGCCCAATGGCCATTGATATCGACACTGCGCGCAAGGTTGCGAAGCTGGCGCGCATCCGGGTGGATGAGGCGGACCTGCCAAAGCTGGCCGGGCAGCTTTCCGGCATCCTCGGGTTCATGGAACAGTTGAACGAAGTGGACGTGACCGGGGTGGAGCCGATGACCTCCGTGACACCGATGCGCTTGAAGCGGCGGGCCGATGTCGTGACGGACGGCAACCAGCAAGCGGCGGTGCTGAAGAACGCGCCGGATGCGCGCGAGGGGTTCTTTGCGGTGCCGAAGGTGGTGGAATGAGCGCGAACACATGGACCATCGCAGCGGCACGCGACGCCCTGCGCAACGGCGAGATCACGGCGGTTGACCTGACCATGTCGTGCCTGACGGCAATTGATGCGGGCGACGGTCTGAACGCCTTCGTCCACAAGACGCCCGACATCGCGCTGGACCAGGCGCGGGCGGCCGATGCGCGGCTGGCTGCGGGCGATGCCCCGGCAATGTGCGGAATTCCCCTTGGGATCAAGGATCTGTTCTGTACCAAGGGTGTGCCAAGCGCAGGCCGCCTCGAACATCCTCAAGGGGTTCAGGCCAGAGTACGAATCCACGGTCACGGCCAAGCTGTTCGGCGCGGGTGCTGTGATGCTGGGCAAGTTGAACATGGACGAGTTCGCAATGGGGTCGTCGAACGAGACCTCGTGCTACGGCGACGTGGTGAACCCGTGGAAGGTGGACGGCCGAAACCTGACGCCGGGTGGGTCGTCGGGTGGGTCGGCGGCGGCGGTTGCTGCGGATCTGTGCCTCGCGGCCACCGGCACGGACACGGGCGGGTCGATCCGCCAGCCCGCGGCCTTTACCGGGATCGTCGGGATCAAGCCGACCTATGGCCGTATCAGCCGCTGGGGCATCGTCGCCTTCGCCTCGTCGCTCGATCAGGCCGGGCCGATGACCAAGACGGTGCGCGATGCGGCCATCATGCTGCGTGCGATGTGCGGCCATGACGCAAAGGATTCGACCAGCGTGGACCTTCCCGTGCCCGATTTCGAAGCGGCGCTGACCGGCGACATCCGTGGCAAGGTGATCGGCATCCCCCGCGAATACCGCATGGACGGGATGCCCGACGAGATCGAAGCGCTGTGGCAGAAGGGCATCGCGATGCTGCGCGATGCGGGCGCGGTGGTGCGTGACATCAGCCTGCCGCACACGAAATACGCGCTGCCCGCCTATTACGTGATCGCGCCGGCCGAGGCGTCGTCGAACCTCGCGCGTTATGACGGCGTGCGCTACGGCCACCGGGCCAAACTGTCGGCAGGTGACGGCATCACCGAGATGTATGAAAAGACCCGCGCCGAAGGCTTTGGCCCCGAGGTGCAGCGCCGCGTAATGGTTGGCACCTATGTATTGTCGGCCGGTTTCTACGACGCCTACTACAATCGGGCGCGCAAGGTGCGGGCCTTGATCAAGCGCGATTTCGAGACGGTCTTTGCCGACGGTGTCGACGCGATCCTGACCCCGGCCACGCCTTCTGCCGCCTTCGGTCTGGGCGAGATGTCGAATGCCGACCCGATCGAAATGTATCTGAACGACATCTTCACCGTGACTGTAAACCTTGCGGGTCTGCCGGGCATCGCGGTGCCGGTCGGGCTGGATCGTCAGGGTCTGCCGCTTGGTCTGCAACTGATCGGGAGGCCCTGGGACGAAGCGGGACTTCTCAATCACGCCCATGTGCTGGAGAAGGCCGCAGGCTTTGTGGCCAAACCTGATAAATGGTGGTAAGGGGCGCGAAAAGCAGTGTTCCAGAGGCAGTGATGACCGTGAAATTCCTTCGCCCCCTTGTGGGCGTGATGCTGGCGTCCGTGGCGTTGCAGGCCTGCACGCCTACGGTGCCTGACTCAGGCTCCGGGGTCGGATTTCAGGACTATAACTCCTACATCCGAGGGGCGCAGCCTTCTGCGGCGCCGTCGATGCCGGTCGTGGTGCCTCCGGTGGGCGGACGTTTGATCCCGCCGCTGCGGCCGCCGCGATTGATCGCGCCGAAGGGTTGCCCGCGCCCGTGCCGACGATTGCACCGGGTGGTGTTCAGGGCGGTGTGATCGGCGCCGACGTCGGCCTGCCTGACAGCACGAACCGCCCACGCGGCGGCGCCCCTGCTGGGATCAAGGAAGAGTCCGGCGAGATGATCCACAACAACACCGGCATCTCGGACGAACAGGACTTCGGCGCCGTCTCCAGCCGTGAAACCATCGAAAGCGACAAAGAGCGGATCGCCCGCAACCGCTCGGAATACGTGGTTGTCCAGCCGACAGATCTGCCGCAGCGGCCGGGCGATACTGGGCCGAACATCGTGGAGTACGCCCTGGCAACGAAACATGCCCCGGGCGTGCAGTTGCACCAGCGCCGCAGCATCGGCAAGCGCGACCCCGCTGCCGCCTGCGCCAAGTTCACGTCCCCGGACATTGCCCAGCAGGAATTCCTGAAAGCCGGCGGGCCAGAGCGTGACCGTCTGGGTGTAGATCCGGATGGCGACGGTTTCGCCTGCACCTGGGATCCGCGCCCCTTCCGCACCGCATTGCAGTGAGCCTGACCCACCCCTCGCCCAACTTCGGCGAGCGGCGGGGCGGGCTGCGGCCAGAGCTGGTGGTGTTGCACTACACCGCCATGCCTGATTGCCAGGTCGCGCTAGAGCGCCTGTGTGACCCGATGGCCGAGGTTTCCGCGCATTTTCTGATCGACCGCGACGGCACCGTCCTCAGCCTTGTAGACGAGGCGGCGCGGGCCTGGCACGCGGGTGCAGGTGTCTGGGGAGGCCGCGATGACGTCAATTCCCGGTCGATCGGGATCGAGCTGGTCAACCGGGGTGACGAACCCTTTGCCGCGCAGCAGATGACAGCCCTGGAGAGGCTGCTGGATGGCGTTCTGGCGCGCTGGTCGATCCGGCCCGAGGCGGTGATCGGCCATAGCGACATGGCGCCCGACCGCAAGGCTGACCCCGGTCCGCGGTTCGACTGGCGGCGTCTGGCGCAGTCCGGCCTGTCGGTTTGGCCCGAGCCGGGCGATGATCAGGCCGATTTCGTCACATCTGCACGGACGTTCGGCTTTCCCGGCACGGACGAGGCGCTTTTGCTTGCGGCCTTCAGGCTGCGGTTCCGGCCTTGGGCCAAGGGCCCGGCCGACGCCACCGACCGCGCGCTTGCCGCTGATCTGGCCCGACGCTTTTCCGTTGACGGCGCGGCACGGCAGGCATAACCCGGCGGCGCGCGGATGGCTGGATGACCGCGGGGCGCAGGTTCCGAGGAAAGTCCGGACTCCAGAAGGCAAGGGTGCCGGGTAATCCCCGGCGGGGGCAACCCCAGGGAAAGCGCCACAGAGAAGAGACTTCCCTTGTTCGCAAGGGTAAAGGTGAAACGGTGGGGTAAGAGCCCACCGCGGGACTGGCAACAGGACCGGCACGGCAAGCCCCACCCGGAGCAATGCCAAATAGGGGCCTCGCGGCAGTAGGTCCGGGCGCAAGCCAGGGATACCGCTTGCCAGGGACGCCATCGCCCGAGAGGCCCGGGTTGGCAGCTTGACCGCCGTGGTAACACGGTTGGCAGAGGAATGGTCATCCAGAGGGGGCAACCCCTTGGACAAAATCCGGCTTACAGGCCATCCGCGCATCTCACCAGCTTACCGGCCGAAACCCGACCGCGAGGGCCGCAAAACCGATGCGCCGGGGGGGCTGCCTTTAATGATTGCCGGGGCTTGGCGTTTGGCTGTTGACTCTGCCGCCCTCGTGGCTAAAAGGCGGGCTTCAAGCATTTCACCGGGGGCCACAGGTCGCCGATGCAGGAGAAGCGACTATGGCAAAGCCAGCCACGATCAAGATCCGTCTGAACTCGACGGCGGGCACCGGGCACTTTTACGTGACCCAGAAGAATGCCCGCACCATGACCGAAAAGATGGTCGTGAAAAAGTACGACCCGGTAAAGCGGGAGCATGTCGAATACAAGGAAGGCAAGATCAAGTAAGGTCTGCACTCTCTTATGCGTTTTCAAAACCGCGCCCGATCAGGCGCGGTTTTCGTTTGTAGTCTGAGGGCCACTTGCGCACGGCAGCGCCAGTGGCCGCAGAGCACAATCGGCAGCCCTCAATGCCCTGCAAATGGTCGCGGTCAGGCGGCGGGGTAGCTGGTGAAGATCGAGGTGGTTCCGTCGCGCCTTAAAAACAGAACGTCATAGGCCTCGCGCTGTGCCTCCGGGCCCATGCCGGGTGAGCCGAAGGGCATGCCGGGCACGGTCAGGCCCACGCCATCCGGCTTTTCTGCCAACAGGCGGCGAACGTCCGCAGCCGGAACATGACCTTCGACGACATAGCCCGCGATGGTGCCGGTGTGGCACGACACCAACGCCACTGGCACACCAAGCTGCGCCTTGTAGGCCGCAAGGGCTTCGGCGTCACGCTCCTCCACCGTTACGGTAAAGCCGGCCTCAGTCAGGTGATCGACCCAGCCACCGCAGCAGGCACAGCCAGGATCCTTGACCACATGCAGGGTTGGCGTTTCCGCCCGCAACGGCATCGCCATCATCGCGGCGGCACTGGCCAGCAGCATCCGGCGGGAAAGGGTAGGTGGCATGATTGACCCCAGAGCGACTCACTGTCTGCAATAGTAGCGCAGGCTGGTCCCGTCTGACAGGTGACACCCGGTCACGCTTTCGGCAAAGAAAAACCCCGGCCAGAGTGTGTCTGGCCGGGGCGTCGGTGGTAAGGTCAGACGCAGATTATTCGCGGTTGCCCATGAACTGCAGCAGGAACATGAACAGGTTGATGAAGTTCATGTAGAGGTTCAGCGCGCCCATGATGGCCGACTTGCCCAACCATTCCTGGTCCATCGCCTGCGCGTGTTCAATGTAGGTGTTCTTGATGTTCTGCGTATCATAGGCGGTAAGGCCCGAGAAGATCAGCACGCCGATCACTGAAATCGCGAACGCCAGTGCCGAAGAGGCGAGGAAAATGTTCACGACCATCGCGACCAGCAGGCCGATGAGGCCCATCATCAGGAAGGTGCCCATGCCGCTGAGGTTACGCTTCGTGGTGTAGCCATACAACGACAGGCCCGCGAAGGCGATCGAGGTGATCAGGAAGGTCTGCGCGATGGACACGCCGGTAAAGACCTTGAAGATCCAGGCAAGCGACAGGCCCATCACCGCAGCGAAGGCATAGAAGAACAGCTGTGCGGCGGCCGCCGACATGCGGTTGATAAGCGCGCCGAAGGCAAACACCATCGCAAGCGGGGCAAACATGACCACCCAGCCCAAGATCGTCATGCCGCCATCGGCAGTGCGCAGGAAGTTCAGCAGGTCGGTGGTGCCGACAGACCAAGCAACGCCTGCGGTGACCAGCATCGCCACGGACATCAGCCCGTAGACCTTGTTCATATGGGCGCGAAGCCCTTCGTCGATCGCAGCGCGGGCGCCAACGCCAACGGTGCGGATCGTATCATATTGAGCCATGTGAAGCCTCCGATGTTGTCCCTAAGGGCAACGCCGGGGAACCGGCGTGACCACATGCGGCCAATATCGGAAGGCACGGCCCGCATTTCAAGCACTTCGGTTGCAGATTCCTGCGGCGACCTGCCACTTACCTTAGCCAGTGTGAGGGCGGGTCCCAGATCGGGCGCGCCGCCTCGGCTTCAGCGTCGTCGCGGGTAAGGCCGATGTCTTGCAAAAGGTGATCGTCCAGTTTTGCCAGATGCGCGCGCTGATGTCGTACTTCAAGTGCGGCGCGGAACGCTGCGAACGGCGACCGCCGCATTGATATGGCTTGGCGAGGGATGGACTGGGATGCGGGGCGGTTCATGCTGTGTGATCCTTCGTGGGGTTTCGATCAATCCTGTTGAAATGTGACTCACTTCTTGGCACAATGAAAACGAATGATTGTTGATATATCCATCACGGAGTTTGATAATGCAGCGAACCCTCGACCTCAGTGCGCTGCGCAGCTTTGTTGCCGTTGCCGAGACTGGCGGGGTGACGCGTGCGGCCGGATTGCTGAACCTGACCCAGTCTGCCGTGTCCATGCAGATCAAGCGGCTGGAAGAGGCGCTTGATCTGACCCTGTTCATCCGGGCGGCGCGGCGAATGGCGCTTTCGCCCGAGGGCGAGCAGCTTTTGTCCTACGCACGACGGATGCTGGCGTTGAATGACGAGGCGTTGGCGCGGATGACCTGCGGGTCGTTCGAGGGCGAGATCCGGCTGGGCGTGCCACATGACATCGTCTACCCGGCCATTCCCGGTATCCTGAAACGTTTGGCCGCGCAGTTCCCGCGGGTGCGGATCAACCTTGTGTCGTCTTTTACGCTATTGATGAAGGACAACTTCGCGCGCGGCAGTCTGGATGCAATCATCACCACCGAGGCGCAGCCCGATGCGGGCGGCGAAATTCTGGCATGGCGCGATCTGGTCTGGATCGGCGCCGAAGGTGGCACCGCCTGGCAACGGCGACCGTTGCGGCTGGGGTTCAAGGACACCTGCATCTTTCGGCCAAGCGTGCAGGCCGCACTGGAAAAGGCCGGCCTTGCCTGGGAAATGGCGTTCGATGGCGAAAGCGAGCAGGCAATCGAGGCGACGGTGGCGGCTGACCTCGCGATTTCAGCCAGGCTTGGGGGTAACATGCCGGTTGGGACCACCGTGATCGACCCGCGCGGTGCGCTGCCCGATCTCGGGCGGCTCGCGGTATGCCTTTATGCCGCGCCAACCCTGACCGGACCACCGGCAGAGGCATTGCTGGCCGAATTGCGCCGCGCCTACATGGACGGTGCACTGGCACTGGCGGCGGAATAGGCGTCAGGCCACAGTGATGGCGACCTTTCCTGTGGCGGTGCGGTTGCGCAAAAGGTCCAATCCTTCGACCAGACCGTCGAATGGCAACACGTGCGAGACGTGGGGCGACAGCCCTCCGTCGGAATACCAACCCAGAAGCTGGCGCATGCTGTCCGCCACGAGGGGTGGAAGCGTCTTCTGGTAGCCGCCATACCAAAAGCCGGTCACCGTAAGGTTCTTGACCAACAGCACATTGGCCGGCACCTGTGGCACATGGCCCGAGGCAAAGCCGATTGCCAGTAGCCGACCGTCCGGCTTGCAGGCGCGCAGGGCTTCGTCGAAGGCCGGTCCACCGACCGTATCATAGACCACATCGACACCGCCCAGACTGCGCAACGTCTCTTTCAGACCCGGTGCCGTTGCGTCGACAACCACATCGGCTCCCGCTGCCTTGGCCACGGCAAGCCGGTCGTGGCCCCGCGCACTGGCGATCACCCGCGCCCCCAGCCGCTTGCCGATTTCCACTGCCGTCAGGCCCACACCGCCGGCAGCCCCCGTGACGAACAGCGTTTCGCCCGGTTGCAGGCGGGTCTTGTGCGTCAGGGCTAGGTGCGATGTGCCGTAAGCAATCTGAAATCCCGCTCCGACCGTCATCGGCATCGTGTCCGGCATGACCACCAACCGCCCAGTTGGCATGCAAACCATCTCGGCCATGCCGCCCGTGCCGCAGACGCCAATCACCCGGGTTCCAGGCCGAGGACCATCGGCGCCGGGGCCAACTGCCTCGACCACGCCCGCGATTTCCATTCCGGGAATATAGGGCAGGGGGGGCCTGTCTTGATAGCGCCCGTCCATCATCAAGAGATCCGCAAAGTTCAGCCCTGCGGCTCCTACTTTGACCATCACCTCGCCCGGCTGCGGCTGCGGATAGGGTATGGTGACACGGCGCGGAGCATCCCCGAGCGTCAAAACCTGCCAGGCGCGCATGCTGAACCCCGAATTTTTGATTTACCACAGGGCAAATCGTAGACATATTTCTGTAAGAGCAACAGTAAGACCCGTATAAAACGATTGTATAGTTGCGTTTTGCGAAGAAATACTAAGATTTTTGCAAAATGCAGCGCACAATGAAATTCGCGTTAAAGGCGAATCGATGGGCAGCGGGATAGGCTGCAAGTGTTACGCAAAACAACCCCACCGTGTCTTATACGGGTGTATAATCGGGCATATCCAAAAAGACAGGTTTTGGCGCCTTGGCAATTTTTTCCCGAGGACCTCCCGAAACGCTAAGCTTTGGCATGAAAATTGCTTGTATTCGGATGAGGGGACTAAAATTGTATCGGAGTAAAGAATGAAGCACCCAGTTGATGCCCATGTCGGGAAACGTATCCGTCACCGTCGTTGGATGGTCGGCATGACGCAGCAGCAGCTCGCCGACAAGGTGGGTATCAAGTTCCAGCAGATCCAGAAGTATGAGACCGGGATGAACCGGGTCAGCGCATCGCGTCTCTGGGACGTGGCCGATGCTCTGGGCGTGTCGATCTCGTTCTTCTTCGAGGGCCTCAGCGAAGGTCAGGCCGCTGGAATGGTTGCTCAAGGCGACATGATGGCAGACAAGGAAGCGCTGGAACTGGTGCGGTCCTACTATGCCATTCCCGAAGCCCAGCGTCGCCGCCTGTTCGATCTTGCGCGGGTTCTGTCCGAAGCGGCTTAGGAGGCCCCTCCCGCTTGACCTGATCTCTCCGAGCGTTTAGCGCCCGGGGGGAGGGCCGCGAGCGCCCCGAGGTCCGGTCAAGGCGGAGGGCAGGCATGCGTGTATCACAGGACGTTGCGGCAGAACTTGTTGCCGCAGCACATAAATTGGCGGATGTGGCGCGTGTGGCCACGCTTGCGTATTTCCGCACGCCGGGACTTTCGGCGGAAAACAAAGACATTCAACGGTTTGACCCGGTCACTGTGGCTGATCGGCTATCCGAGCAGCGGATGCGCGCCGTGCTGGCGGCACGCCGACCAGCCGACGGCATTCTTGGCGAGGAGTTTGGTCCCGTCGAGGGCACCTCGGGCCTGACCTGGGTACTTGATCCGATCGACGGCACGCGCGGGTATCTTTCCGGAACGCCGACCTGGGGTGTTTTGATTTCCGTCCGCGATGCGGCGGGTCCACTTTATGGCATCATCGACCAGCCCTATATCGGTGAGCGGTTCGAGGGCGGTTTAGGTATCGCGCGCGCGGTTGGGCCATTGGGGGAAATCGCCTTGCAGACTCGGTCGGCGCGGCCCTTGTCCGAGGCGATCCTGTTCTCGACCTTCCCCGAAGTGGGCAGTGCCGACGAGGAAGCCGCGTTTCGCCGCGTCGCATCCCAGGCAAAGCTGGTCCGATATGGCACCGATTGCTACGCCTACGCCCTGATCGCTGCGGGGCAGATTGACCTTGTGATCGAGGCGGGCCTGCAAGCCTATGACGTGCAAGCGCCGATTGCGGTGATCGAGGCAGCCGGAGGCGTGATGACCGATTGGTCGGGCAATCCTTGCCACGGTGGAGGGCGCGTGCTTGCCGCCGCGAACCGCAGCATTCACGCTCAGGCACTTGCCCTTTTGAACGGTTAACACTGTTTCGTGCAAAAGTTGATTGTCGCCTGGAGTGCGCTGGATACACTGCTGCTGCGCGCCCGAGTCCTTCCTCCCTTCTGTCGGCCCGCATGACTTCGGGCGAAGGGCGTGGAGGTGTGGATGAGTGAAATCCTGATCCGTCAGGCGGATGTCGTCGTGACGATGAATTCCGGCCGGCGTGAACTGGCTGGCGCGGATGTCCTTCTTCGTGACGGGGTGATTGCGGCTGTCGGGCACGGGCTGATCGCACAAGCGGCTGAGGTGGTTGATGCGCGTGGTTGCGTTGTGACGCCCGGGCTGGTGAACACGCACCATCACCTTTACCAGACCCTGACGCGGGCGGTGCCGGGCGGGCAGGACGCTTTGCTCTTTGGCTGGCTGAAGACGCTTTATCCGATCTGGGCCCGCTTCGGGCCGGACGAGATATTCGTGTCTGCCAAAGTGGGGCTGGCGGAACTGGCGTTGTCGGGCTGCACGTTGACCTCTGATCACCTCTATCTTTTTCCCAACGGCGCGCGGCTGGAGGATACGATCCACGCTGCGCGCGAGGTGGGGTTGCGGTTTCACCCGACCCGCGGCGCGATGAGCATTGGCGAAAGCGATGGCGGGTTGCCGCCCGACAGCCTGGTCGAACGGGAAGCGGCGATCCTCGAAGATATGGTGCGTGTTGTCGACGAGTTTCACGATGCGGCCGAAGGCTCGATGTGCCGGGTTGGGCTGGCACCGTGTTCGCCGTTTTCTGTAAGTCGTGACCTGATGCGAGAGGCGGCGGTGCTGGCGCGCGACAAGGGTGTTATGCTGCACACTCATCTGGCCGAGAATGACGAAGATGTGGCCTATTCGCTGGCCAAGTTCGGCTGTCGCCCGGGGCAATATGCCGAGGATCTGGGATGGACGGGTGATGATGTCTGGCATGCGCATTGTGTGAAGCTGGATGGTTCGGAAATTGGTCTGTTTGCCCGATCAGGAACGGGTGTTTCGCACTGCCCGTGTTCGAATTGTCGCCTTGGTTCGGGCATCGCGTCGGTGCGGGGAATGCGGGATGCGGGGGTGAAGGTCGGCCTGGGTGTCGATGGATCGGCGTCAAATGATGCGGGCAACCTGATTGGCGAGGCGCGGATGGCGATGCTGTTGCAGCGCGTCGCTTTGGGGGCGGATGCGATGGGGGCGCGGGAGGCGTTAGAGATTGCCACGCTGGGCGGGGCGCGGGTGTTGGGGCGCCGCGACGTGGGGTCACTGGAAGTTGGCAAGCGGGCTGACATCGCGGTGTGGAACATGCGGGGGGTGGAGGCTGCGGGGGCGTGGGATCCGGTGGCAGCGCTGATCCTGTGCGGGCCGACACGGGTGCGACACCTGTTTGTCGAAGGTCGGCAGGTGGTGCGCGACGGTCAGATGGTGACGATTGATCTGCCGCTGGTGCTGGAGCGGCAGCGGGCGTTGGCGGCGCGGTTGGCGGGGTAGTGGTGGTCAGTTCGGGGATGCGCTAGAACGCGGCGCGATGGAGGGTTTGATGGACCACAATTTCGAAACGCAGCGGCGCGAGACCTATGACACCTTCAAGCAATCGAAGGGGGTCAAGCTGCCGAAGGAGGCGGTGATCGACTATGCCTTCTTCATCGAAGAGCTGGATGCGAGCTGGCCTGCGTTGGAGCGGGCCTTGCGGCTGGAGGGGTTCAAGACCCGCCGGGGCAAGGATGGGGAGACGCTGATCGCGTCGATCGGGCCGATTCCGGTGACGCCGGAGGAGGTGTGGAATTATGAGCGGATCGCCACCTCGATCGCGTTGAAGCATGATTTCTACCCGGACGGGTGGGAACTGGCAGAGTGATGTCCCACCGTGGGACATTATTTATATACAACGTAATCATATGCTTGAAGGCTTTCTTCAGGAAGTCTTAACCGAATTGTCTCACCGGCAAGCGCCGGTAGCCCGACGCATTCGGCCATCGACCAGCCGGTTCACCCTCGCTTGGTTCAAGCGCGGTCAGGCTGACATGAAGCCCTGAGTTCGGTTTGAACGTGACGGCGAGCGTGCACATAGTTCGCTTGGCTTTCACGCACTGACTTGCGTAACATTCGAAGAGAGGAGTGTTTGCGTAGCGAGGTTGGAATGGTCTCTTTTTCTGCCCCATCAAGTGTTGCGATGCGGTTCGACATTCGGAAAGCCTGTCCGTGTTGCGGTGGTCTGGAATGGGTAAGCCGGTGGTCTGGCCGATTTTCAGAGCCGACAGTTGCCGGTTTGATGTCAGAGTTCTACTACTCTGGTGATTATGAGGCCGCCCTCGGAGATCAAGAGTTCGACTTGGTGACCTGTTCGGGTTGCGAGTTCAACTTTCACAGGTTCGTGCCGGGTGACGAATGGCTGCCCGTGCTTTATGGCCAATGGACCGACGCGACCCAGGTTGGGCGGTTCGAGGCAGCCCATACGACAAAGCGCAACGATGCTTTTGCCACGGCAGTGCAGCGCTTGAAGCTGGTCATGCGTCTGCATCACCTTGTATCGCAAGCCGGGATCGGGGGCCCGGTGCGATTGCTGGATTTCGGGTGCGGCGACGGAGAAGTGCTGGCGACCGCGCGACTGCTGGCTTTGGAAGCCTACGGGATCGACTTGAGCGATACGCGCGCCGACACCGCTCGAACCACAGGAGTTCGGGTGTTTTCCAATCTGGAGGAGTTTGACGAGCAGGCTGGCGTCAAGGTTCATGCCGTGGTGTTGAGCCAAGTTTTGGAGCATGTGTCCACGCCGCGTGGCTTGCTGGAGGCGCTGGCAACGCGAATGGTGCCGGGCGGTGTGCTCTTCGTCGGGGTGCCAAATTGTGAAGGTATTGACATACCAAAGGATTTTGGAGCGTTTCACAAAGTTCAGCCACTTGAACACATCAACGCCTTCACGCCAAAAACCTTGCAGCGGTTGCTGGAGCGCGCCGGATTTCGCCGGCTGCGAAGCCCTCCGGCTTTCGTTTCAACCCGCCCGGCTTCTGCCGTGCGTTCCGCCGGCACTTTGCTGTTCCAACGCAATACCACGGACCAGTTCTTTTCATTGACGAGATAGCGCCCCGCCAATCCACACATCGGCAATCGCCCGGTCGTCGCCCATCATGATGGTCGGGAAAACCGCCTGCCAAATATCTTCGGCGCGGGCTACGGCCTGGGCGATGGCGGGGGTGGAGGCGAGGTCGATGATGGCGAGGTCGGCCTCCATCCCGACGGCGATGTTGCCGATCTGGTGATCGGCGTGGAGCGCGCGCGCGGAACCTTGGGTCGCGAGCCACCAAAGCTGCGACGGGTGCAAGGATTGGCCGCGCAGTTGGGCCACCTCGTAGGCCGCGGCCATCGTGCGGAGCATCGAAAACGACGAACCGCCGCCGGTATCGGTGGCAAGGCCGACGCGCAGGTGGCGGGCGAGGCCCATGTCGAAAAGGCCCGAGCCGATGAAGGTGTTCGAGGTCGGGCAATGGACGAGGGAGGCCCCGGCCTCGATCAGGCGGGCGCGCTCGCGGTCGGTCAGGTGGATGGCGTGGCCGTAGACGGCACCTTCACGGAGGAGGCCCTGTGCCTCGTAGGTGTCGAGATAATCGCGGGACTGGGGGAAGAGGTCGCGAACCCATGCGATCTCGTCGGTCTGTTCCGAAAGGTGCGTCTGCATCAGGCAATCGGGGTATTCGCGCCAGAGCGCACCAAGGGCCGCGAGTTGTTCGGGCGTCGAGGTGGGGGAAAAGCGCGGGGTGATGACGTAGGACAGGCGGTCCTGGCCATGCCACTTTTCCAGCAGCGCCTTGCTGTCGTCGTAGGCGGATTGGGCGGTGTCGCTCAGGCCCGCGGGGGCATTCCGGTCCATGCAGGTTTTGCCGGCATGGATCCGCATCCCGCGGGATTGCGCCGCCGTGAAGATTGCGTCGACGCTGGCGGGGTGGATAGTGGCGTAGGTGCAGACAGTGGTGGTGCCGCGTGCCAGCACCAGATCAAGGTAGCGGTTGGCGATGGTGTCGGCATAGGCGCTATCAGCAAAGCGCATCTCTTCGGGGAAGGTGTAGGTGTTCAGCCAGTCGATCAGCCGCTTGCCCCATGAGGCGATGATCGCAGTCTGCGGGTAGTGGACATGGGCGTCAACAAAGCCCGCCGAAATGAGCGCGCGGCCGTAATCGTGGATGCGGGCCTGCGGGTGACGGGCGCGAAGATCGGCAGCCTCGCCGACCGCCGCGATGCGGCCCTGATCGACAAGAACCGCGCCATGGGACAGGTGCCGGGCGGCATCGGATTGCACAAAGGGGTCGCCCTGAAAGCGGATCACCTGCCCCAAGATAAGATCGGCCATGCTTCGCCTCCGGTTCCTTCTTGTGCACCCTATTGCCTTTGCACCGTTTGGTAAATTTGCCCGCCGCCCCTGTTTACCAGAAACAGTTTTCGCTAAGGTCGCGGCAATCAGGTGGAGGCGGCATGGCGGAGCAACTGGAGGCGGAGGACGAGACGCTGGACCAGGCCCGCATCGACGCGGTGCTGGCTGCGGTGGAGGCCAGGGACAGTGCCGCCATCGACGCGCTGCTGGAACCGTTGCACGCCGCCGATATCGCCGACTTTCTGGAGCAGATCGGGGCGTCGGACCGAAGGGCGTTTCTGGCGCTGTGGTCGCACGAGATCGACGGCGAAATCCTGTCGGAAATCTCGGACGCGATCCGCGAGGAGGTGATCGAAAACCTGCCGCCCGAAGTTCTGGCGGACGCGGTGCGCGATCTGGAATCCGACGACGTGGTCGACATTCTGGAGGATCTGGACGAGCCGCAGCAGGAGCTGATCCTGGATGCGCTGGAGGATGCGGACCGGGTCGCCGTGGAGCAGGCGATGGCCTATCCGGAGTATTCCGCGGGCCGTTTGATGCAGCGCGAGACGGTGGTGGCACCGGAACATTGGACGGTGGGCGAAGCGATTGATTTTCTGAGGAAAGCAAAGACGTTGCCGGACCAGTTCTACCACGTGATCCTGGTTGATCCGCGGATGAAGCCGGTGGGTTATGCGACGCTGGGGCGGATCTTGTCGGCGGCGCGGTCGGTGAAGCTGGCCGACATCGTGGAGGAAAGTTTCCGCACCGTCGAGGCGACGGACCCGGAGGCCGACGTGGCCTATATCTTCAACCAGTACCACCTGATCTCCTGCCCGGTGGTGGATGCGGGTGGGCGGTTGGTCGGCGTGATCACCATCGACGACGCGATGAACGTGCTGGACGAGGAGCACGAGGAAGACATGCTGCGTCTGGCGGGCGTGGGCGACGATGCCGACGTCAGCGACGGGGCATTTGCGACAATGAAGCAGCGGTTGCCGTGGCTGGTGGTGAACCTGTTCACGGCGTCGCTGTCGGCCATCGTGATCAGCCAGTTTCAGGCGACGCTGTCGACGCTGGTGATTTTGGCGGCGCTGATGCCGATCGTCGCGTCAACCGGGGGGATCGCGGGGACGCAATCGCTGGCCGTGGCGGTGCGGGCGCTGGCGACGCGCGACCTGACGCGGGCCAACGCGGGGCGGGTGGTCAGGCGCGAGTTGGGCGCGGGAGTGTTGAACGGGCTGGGGCTGGCGGTGATCCTCGGGATCGCAGGGGTGTTGATCTTTGGCGACTGGCATCTGGGGATGGTGCTGGGGCTGGCGATGATCGTGAACCAGATCGTCGCGGCCTTGGGCGGCGTGCTGGTGCCCTTGACGCTGGAGCGGTTCGGTCTGGACCCGGCGCTGGCGAGCGGGACGTTCGTCACGACGCTGACCGACGTAATGGGGTTCTTTGCGTTTCTGGGGCTGGCTTCGGTGGTGCTGATATGAACGATATCAAGGCGTTGGCACGCGACGCGGCGTTTGCGGTGCGCAAGGTGGCGTTTGCCGCAGGGCAGGGGCAGGCGGCGGAGATCCTGGCGGATTATCTTGCGGCGCAAAGTGGCAAGGTGCTGTCGGGCTACATGCCGATGCGGACCGAGATTGATCCTTTGCCAGCGATGGCGGCGCATCAGGGGCCTGTGGGTGTGCCGGTGATCGTGGGCAAGGGCATGGCGCTGCGGTTTCGGGAATGGTCGCCGGGGGCGAAAATGATCGAGGGCAGTTTCAAGGCGCTGATCCCGGAGGAAGGCGCGTGGCTGGAGCCGCAAGTGCTGATCGTGCCGCTGCTGTCGTTCGACGCGCGGGGCTACCGGTTGGGCTATGGCGGCGGGTTTTATGACCGGACGCTGGAAGGGTTGCGCGCCAAGGGGCCGGTGCTGGCGGTGGGCTTTGCCTTTGCAGCGCAGGAGGTGGCAGAGGTGCCGACCGAACCCACCGACCAACGGCTGGATGCGGTGGTGACGGAAACTGGCGTCAGGCTGTTTGCCTGACGCTTAGCGGGCGATGGCTTCCTGACGCACGAACATGTTGTCCCAGGCGCGGTCGATCAGCTCGGGGGTCATGCGGTAGGGCAGGTTCTCGAACTCGCAGACGGCGATCATCTGGTCGATCAGGTAGACCGGCATGTAGTTGGCGTAGTTGTTGTTGATGGTCGGAAACTTGACCTTCATTAGATACATGAGGGCCGCCTCATCGAGCGGCATCTTCTTTTTCCGCGCGACCATCGCGAAGATCTTGAGGAAGTTTTCCTGGCTTGGGCCGTCGATCTTGATCTTGAAGAAGATCCGGCGAAGGGCCGCGCCGTCGAAGATTTCGTTCGGGTGGAAGTTGGTGGAGAAGATCACGAGGGTGTCGAACGGCACGGTGAATTTCTCGCCCGATTGCAGGGCGAGGATGTCGCGGCTTTCTTCCAGCGGCACGATCCAGCGGTTGACGATCTTTTGCGGCGGTTCGGCCTGACGGCCAAGGTCGTCGATGATGAAGATGCCGCCAGTGGCCTTGAGCTGCAAAGGCGCCTGATAGGTGCGGGCGGTGGGGTTGTAGGTGAGGTCGAGCATGTCGAGGCTGAGTTCACCCCCGGTGATCACCGAAGGGCGTTCGCAAAAGACGTAGCGGTTGTCGAAACGGTTCGAGGTGCGGCGCAGGGAGTTCGGGTCATCCACCGCAGATTCGGCGGCGGAGTGCACGATCGGGTCGTAGACCGAGATGATCTGGCCGGAATATTCGATGGCGCGTGGCACATAGACCTTGTCGCCAAGGGCCGCGCGGATGCCATGCGAGATGGAGGATTTGCCGTTGCCGGGCGGGCCATACATCAGGATCGAGCGGCCCGAGGTCACGGCGGGGCCGAGATTGTCGATGAGGTCGGGCGGCAGGATCAGGTGACCCATGCCGGACATCAGTTGCGTCTTGTCGAGGCGGATGTTGCGGACCGACTGGCGCTGGATCTGCACCTTGTAGTGTTCCAGCGGAATCGGCATCGCGCCGTAGTATTCCGATTGGCTGAGCGCATCGAGCGCACGCGCCTTGCCGCCGTCGGTAAGCTGGTAGCCCAATTCGTTGCCGGAGTTGGCGTGCAGGGTGCCTGTCGCCTCGATCAGTTTCTGACCACGGGCGCTGTCGACCAGTTCCTGGGTCAGAGGAACCGGCAGGCAGATCGCCTTTGAAATCGCGGAGACCAGATCGAGGTTGGTGCGGAACATCGTTTTCAGAAGAATGTCGCGCATCATCACGGTGGTCAGTCCGACATCGGCCAACGCACGGGGCGACGCCGGTGGCTGCACGTTGGAGGCGAGCGTGCCGTCAGACACCTGAGTTGGCGCAACATTCATCGATATGACCCCGCTTTAACCGCAGACTGGCTGTCTTACGGAAACAATGCTACCGCGCGGTTATGTCAGACTTGCGGCCAGATTTGGGCAAGGAGATAGAAAACCAGGATACCCGAAAGCGCGAAGCCCAGCGGGAAATAGCGCCGCTGGGTCCAGCTTTCCCAATCCGGCGTCAGGCGGCGGATGGCCGGAATCGCGCGCATGATGCGGTGGGTGACAAGCGCGCCGATCAGGCAGCCTGCGACCAGAAGCATCACAAGGCCGTAATCCGCCCCGGTGAAGATGCCTGCCATCGCGGCGGCATATTTCGCATCGCCCGCGCCGAAGGTGCCGGTGACGTAGGCAAGGTAGCCGACCACCAGCACGATCGCCATCAGCGCAAAACCCCAGAGCCAGGCGTCGAACGGCACCAGATACCAGCCGATCAAGGGCCAGACTGCTGCGAGTGCCAGCACGGCCTTGTTCGGGATCTTCATCCGCTTCAGGTCGCTGAGCGCGGCCCAGATCGCGATGGGCAGAGTGATGACCAGAAGGATCAGCGCCGAAGTGGAGGTCAGCATCAGAGGCTCACGTTGGCGTCGAGCGCTTCGAGACTGCGGGCGGCGGCCTCGAAATAGCGCGGGTGGGTTTCGACGGCCTGGGCCAGCAGCCCCTTGCCGACCGTGACATCGCCTTGCTTGATGGCCGCAAGTGCCATCGTGTAAAGCAGTTCGGCGCGTTCGGTCTGGGTCATGTTGACCACCGGCAAATCATACTTGCGCTGTGCCGAGCGGGCCAGAACGAGGTTGTTCTTGGCGGTGTACATGGACGGGTCGTAGGTCAACGCTTCGGTGAACAGCTTTTCGGCACCGGCGTTGTCACCACGGGTCAGCTTTGAAAAGCCCCAGTTGTTCAGGACTCCGGCCGGTTTCGTGGTGAGACCGGAGGCGATTTCGTAAAAGCTGTCGGCCTTCTTCCAGTTCTTGTCGCTGTCGGCGACCATGGCTTCCAGACGGTAGCGATCAAAGGTTTCGTGGGTGGGCGGGATCTGGTTCAGTTCGGCCTTGGCCTTGTCCCACTGGTTCGAGCGGATCAGCGCGTCGGCAAGCATCACGCGGTCTTCCGGACCGCCCTCGGGGCTGGCCGCGACCATCGTCCAGATCTGCGCGGCTTCGGTCGGCTTTTGCGCGCGGACGAGCGATTTTGCGAGGCCGCGCTTCAGGTCGACCCGGTCGGGTTCCTTCTGCACGGCACCCTGAAAGTAGGCGACCGCTTCGGCCGGATCGGCGACGGTCAGCATCACGTCGTTCAGGTTGGATTCGTCGATGACGTTCACATCCTTGATCGCGCGTTCAACTTGCGCGTCGGACATGCTTTTCTCGCAGCCAGCGAGAGCCACCGTACCGCCAAGGCACAGTGCAACTAGAACAGGGTGGCGCATCTTTGCGTCCTTTTTTTGACTGCTCGGAGCCCGTTTCTCAGAGCTGCGTGAGAAGGACGTATCTGCCCTTTTCGCGCCGCACGAGACGGAACTCTCCCGTTTCCTCAGGAATATCATACACCGCGGCGTCGGTTCGCGCGATAGCGAGCTTGAGATTTTCGCGGATCGAGTCTGTTTGGCCACTATCCTGCGCAAAGGCCTGCTGGAACACGACCTTGGCCTCGCTGGTCTTGCCGCGTTCCATCAGCACGACGCCAAGGTTGTTCATCGCGGGAACGAAGGTCGGGTCCATTTCCAGCGCGCGACGGAGGATGTTTTCGGCCTGGCCCAAGCGCCCAAGCGCGAGGTTGGCGGACCCGATCGAGGACAAGACCTCGGCGTCGATGCCGGTTTCGCCAGCGGCGCGGAGGTAGGCCTTGAGCGCCAGTTCGGGTTCGTTGGCGGCCATCAGGCGGTGGCCGACGGTCAACCCGTCGACCGCCGTGCCATTGGCATCAACGCCGTAGGGGGTGTTGCGGCTGACATTGCCTGCGTCTTGGCAGGCGGCGACGCCGAGGCAGAGGAGAAGAAGGATCGTAGTCTTGCCGCGCACTGTGGTTCCCTGCCGACCGCCTTTTAGCCTCCTCCGGCGTTCATCTGGCCAAGCATCGTGGCGATGCCATAGACCGAAGGGCCGATCAGGATGATCAGCAGAGGCGGCACGGTGAACAGCATTGTGCCGAGCGTGAGCTTGGTCGGCAACATGTTTGCCTTCTCTTCGGCGCGCATGATTCTTTTGTCGCGCATATCGGCAGAATAGACACGCAAGGCATCGGCGACCGAGGTGCCGAAGGTGGCCGATTGCACGAGGGTGGTGACGAATGAGGCGACGTCGGGCACGCCGACCCGTTCGGACATGTCCTTCAGCACCTGGATGCGTTCCTTGCCGGCCTTCACTTCCTGGCTGATCATGTCGAATTCATCAGCAAGGGCGGGGTATCCGGCGCGGCTTTCCTTGCCGACGCGGATGATCGACTGGTCAAGCGACTGGCCGGCCTCGACGCAGACCAGCATCAGGTCCAGCGCGTCGGGGAAGCCTTCGATGATCTGGGTGCGGCGCTTTTCAAGGCGTTTGTTGACCCAGTAGATCGGGATGTAATAGCCGATGCAGCCCGGCAGCAGGGTGTAGACGATCAGCATCTGGGTATCGACTTCGCCTTGCGAGGACTTGACCAGCGCGTAGACGAGGCCGAGCGCGAGGAAGGTGATGCCGAGGATGAACTGGGTCGCATGATACATGCGGACCGAGTTCTTGGCCGAATAGCCCGCGCGCAAAAGGCGCAGCTTGGCGGCGGAAAGCTCTTCCTGTTTCTGGGGTTCCAGATATTGGGCAAAGCGTTCCAGCTTGTCGGTCTTTTCCTGACGGCGCAGGGTTTTCTGGTTGGCCTTGGCACCGGCGTTCGGCACCGAGTCTTTCAGTTCGGCGTAGCGGTCGCGCTGCTTTTTCAGCATCGTCGGCAGGGCGATCAGGATCAGCAGGAAGCCCAGCATCCCGATCGCGATCAGGGGGCCAAGCGGGCCGAGCATATCGGTCAACATCGTGTTGATGGCTGAGAAGGGGTTCATTTCGGCCTCATACCTTGATGTTGGTCATGATCTTCATGAAGATGATGTTGACCGTCAGGAACACCGCGACGACCAGCGCCGTCGGGATGAAAACCGACGTCTCGCGGACTTCGTCGTAATAGTCGGGCTGGATCACGTTGATCATGATCAGCGCGAGGATCGGGAAGGCCGACAGGAACATGCCTGACCATTTGGCTTCGGCGGTGATCGCCTTGACCTTGCGGAAAAGCTTGAAGCGCGCCCGGATCACCTTGGACAGACCTTCGAGAATTTCGGCAAGGTTGCCGCCCGATTGCTGCTGGATTGCGACGGCAACGGCGAGGAAGCGCAAATCCTGGCTGTCCATCCGTTCGGCGAAGGCCTTGAGCGATTCCGTCACGTCGCGGCCATAGGCGGCCTCGTCGGCGATGATGCCGAATTCGGACCCCAACGGATCGGGGATTTCCTTGGCGACAATGCCGATGGCGGCCGAGAACGGGTGGCCGACGCGCAATGACCGCACCATCAGTTCAATGCTGTCGGGCAGTTGTTCTTCCAAAAGCCCGATCCGCTTTTTCGCCTTGTTGTTCACCCAGACATAGACGCCGCCGACACCCATGCCCACGGCAAGCACCGCCCGGATCATGGCATCGGCCGAGGTGGCCACGGTCAGGGCAAGGAACGAGAACACCGACAACAGCGCCATGATCCCGATCAGCGCCTTTGGCGAGAAAGCGATGTTGGCCTTTTGCGCCTTTTTGGCGAGGATCGAATAAAGCGGGATGTTCTTGGCGTTGAGATGCTGGTTCATCTCTTTGCGGAGCTGTTCCAGCACCTGTTCGCGGTTGGAGTTCTTTTCCAAAAGCGAGAGGCGGCGGCTCATCCGGCTGTTGAGGCTGATGGATTTGCCGAAAACGGTGAGGTAGAGGCCTTCGACCAGAACCACGACCGCGACGAAGATCAGGACGTAGATCAGGGGGGCTGCGCTGATTTCCATGTCGGGCCTCAGACCACGGGTTCGTAGATGGAAGCGGGAAGGTCGTAGCCCCACTGGCGGAAGCGGTCGGAATAGCTGGACCGGATGCCGGTGGCGTTGAAGCGACCGATGATCTTGCCGTTCGGTTCGATGCCAAGGCGTTCGTAGCGGAACACTTCCTGCATCGAGATGACCTCGCCTTCCATGCCGGTGATTTCGGTGACGGAGGTCATGCGGCGGGTGCCGTCTTGCAGACGGCTGGCCTGCACGATCAGGTTGACGGCCGAGGCGATCTGGCTGCGGACGGCTTTGAGCGGCATTTCGATACCGGCCATCGCGACCATGTTTTCCAGACGCGAGATTGCGTCGCGCGGGTTGTTGGCGTGGATCGTGGTCATCGAGCCGTCGTGGCCGGTGTTCATGGCCTGAAGCATGTCGATCACCTCCTCGCCGCGCGTTTCGCCGACGATGATGCGGTCAGGGCGCATCCGCAGGGCGTTGCGCAGACAGTCGCGCTGGGTGACGGCGCCCTTGCCTTCGACGTTGGCGGGGCGGCTTTCCATCCGGCCCACATGGACCTGCTGCAGCTGTAGTTCGGCGGTGTCTTCGATGGTCAGCACGCGTTCGTGGTTGTCGATGAAGGACGACAGCGCGTTGAGCGTGGTGGTTTTGCCCGAACCCGTACCGCCCGACACGATGATGTTCAGACGGCAGGACACGGCGGCCTGCAGATAGGCGGCCATTTCTTCGGTGAAGGCGCCGAAACGGACAAGGTCTTCGACCTTCAGCTTTTCCTTCTTGAACTTGCGAATGGAGACCAGCGAGCCGTCCACCGCAACCGGCGGCACCATCGCGTTGAAGCGCGAACCGTCGGCAAGACGGGCGTCGACGTAGGGGTTGGATTCGTCGACCCGGCGGCCCACGGCGGACACGATCTTGTCGATGATGCGCAGAAGGTGGCGTTCGTCGCGGAAAGTGATGTCGGACAGTTCCAGTTTGCCGGCGCGTTCGATGAAGATGCGCTTCGGGCCGTTGACCAGAATATCGTTGACGGTGTCGTCTTTCAGCAGGGGTTCCAGCGGGCCGAGGCCCATGACCTCGTCATAGAGTTCCTGGGTCAGGGACTGCCGGTCTTCCTTGTTCAGGGCGACTGACATCTCGTCCAGCGCCTCGGAGGCGAGGGAGGAGATTTCCTGGCGCAGGCTGGCCTCGGAGGCGGATTCGAGGGCGGAGAGGTTGAGGTCTTCGAGAAGGCGCTTGTGGATCTCGAGTTTGAGTTCCATCAGGCGTTCTTTGCGCTTCTTTTCCTTGTCGGCGGCCACCACCTCGGCCGGGGTCTTGCCGACGGGCAGGGGAACTGGGGCGCGTCCGGTCAGGCTTGGCTTTTCGGCGACGGCACCGACGGATGCCACGGGCGCCGTTGCGGGGCGGCCGGGGGCGGCGTCTTTCTTGAAACGACTAAACACAGGCGAACCCTCTCTTCAGGTCAAACTTTTGCGGCTTCGGCGGCTTTGTTGAGGTCGTACAAGGACTTGGCAAGTTTGTGCAGTTCCTTGCGCAGAACGTTTTTCGGAGCGCTTTCCGCGATCGGCAGGCCGTGATCGTTGGCCTGGGTGACCTGTTCGCCACCGTCGGGCATCTGCACTTCGATGGAGATATCCAGGCTTTCGGCCATGCGTTTGACACGACTTTTGGCGCTGAGGTCAGTGAATTTCGGCGCGCGGTTCAGCACGTAGCGCAGCTTTTCATGCGGCAACGCCTCGGCCTTCAGGGCACGGACGAAGCGCAGGATGTTCTGGGCGGAGCGCAGGTCCAGTTCCAGAAGGGCGAAGTACACATGCGCGCGGGTCAGGATGGTTTCGGTCCAGGCGACGACGGTCGAGGGCATGTCGATGACGACGAAATCGAAGTTCGCCTGCGCCATGTCGAGGATGCGGCCGATGTCTTCGCCGGTGACGATGTCAAGCGGCAGCATGTCGGCGGGTGCAGTGAAGACATGCAGCTTGTCGTTGAAGGTAAGCATCGACTTCAGGAAGCTGTCGCTGTCGGCCGAAGCGGTATCGCCAAGGATTTCCATGACGGCCTCGCGGCGCGAGAGATCGAGATAGGTGGCGATCGAGCCGAACTGGAAGTCGAGATCGAGGATGCAGACGCGCGGGGCGTCGGTCGGGGTGATGGTGGCCAGCTCCCACGCGAGGTTGGCGGCAAAGGTTGAGGCGCCGACACCGCCGGACATGCCGTGCACGGGAAGGATCACACCGTTGCGGTCGCCCTTGGCACGGAAGGTTGGGACGACACCGCCATCAGCATCAAAGCCCGCGGGCATCACCGGATCGGGGCGGCGGAGGCGTTCCAGCACATCGTGCAAGGCGCCTTCGGGCAGCGGGTAGGGGACGAAATCGTCAGCGCCGAGTTTGAGCATCTGGTGCAGGATGGTGGGGCTGATCTGGTTGGCGATCAGCACGACCTTGACCTTGCGCGCCTTGGCGGCCTTGATCACGTCGCTGATCTTTTGCAGTTCGGTTTCGTCTTCGCTGTCGACGGCGATGGCGATGAATTGCAGCGAGGAGCTGTCGGGTTGGCGCAGGAACACCAGCGCATCGTCGAAGCTGAGGTCGCCCCACGCCTCGCCCAGTTCATGTTCCATGTCGTCGATCAGAAGGTCGAAGCGCTGCACATCGCGGGAAACGGTGCAGGCTAGGATCGGCGCGGGATCCGGCTGAAGCGTGGCAGTGCTCGACATACTCGTATCGTCCTTTTCAGTGCCCGGACCGCAAACCCCGTCGCTACCACGAGATTGTGGCAGCATTCAGAAACAACGACTGGGACGCGGGGTGCGGCTCGGCAGAGGTCCAGTTTCCGCAACCTTGGTCAGAGATGGTGGCGATAATTGGGCCAAAAGCGCCTTATTGTTGGGTTTCTTCGCAGTTTGGAAACGACGAAGGCCGGGCGAGCGGCCCGGCCTTCGGAAGACTTGCGGTTGATGGCGGATTATTGGCCGCCGGCAACCTGCGTTTCGATCACCACATTCGTCGGGTGTGGCCTGACGGCGCTGCCGACATATTCGCGCCAGATGATTTCGGCGTATTTACCGTTGAGCACCAGCGGTGCCGAATCGACGAAGCCGGAAACCTCGGTGACGGTGCGGCGGTTGCGTTCCTCGGGGGCCGAGGTCTGGATGATCGGACGGGTCTTGCCGTAGGACACCACCGCCTCGACGCGCGACCCGGAGATCCCGAGCGATGTGAGGTAGGCCACGGCAGCTTTTGCCCGACGCAGGCCAAGCCGCTGGTTGTAACCGGCCGAGCCGACAAGGTCGGTATGGCCGAACACGCGGAAGCGCACCTCGGGGAATTGCTTGATGAAGTTCGCCTGGGTCCGCAGGATGGCACGGGCTTCTTCGTCAAGTTCGGCCGAATTGAAGGCGAAGTTGATCGTGTCTGGCACTTCGGCCGAGAACCGTTCGGCGAGGGCCACGGTGTATTCGATCTGACCCGACTGGATCAGGGTGTTGTTCATTGTGGCGTTGCCGAAATCACCCTTGTCGACTTCGGAGCCAACCTCCTTGTCCCAGGTCCGGGTGGCGGTTCCGCAGGCAGCCAGCGCGAGGATGGCCGATGTCGCAAACAGCTTGGAAAACATGCTGGTCATCGCCTTACTCCATCACATAGCCGTAGGAACTGCTGAAGTCCTGCCGGGCCACTTCGCCCGCAGCACCCTTGGTTGTCCCGCCATCCACTTGCCCGTTGAGGAACAACTGGCGTTCCGTCGGGATGCGGACACGGTCGGTCGGCAGGGCCAGCGCCTCGCCGGAAACCGGGGTCACGAGATGCGGGGTGATGATGATGACAAGCTCTGACTGCGAGCGCTGGTAGTCGGCGCTGCGGAACAGGGCGCCAAGGACCGGCACATCGCCAAGCCACGGAACCTGACCGTTCAGATCGCGGAAGTCATCCTGCAAAAGCCCTGCGATTGCAAAACTTTGTCCATCGCGCATTTCAACGGTGGTCGAGGTTTCGCGGCGCTTGAAGCCGAGGAGGGTGAGGCCGTTGCCAGCTTCGACCACCACCGTCGGGTCAAGCGACGACACAGCCGCGTTGACCGTGAGGTTGATGATGTCGTCATCCACCACGGTGGGGGTGAAGTTCAGTTCCACACCGAAGGGTTTGAATTCCACGGTGATGGTGCCGTTTTCCTGCGAGGCCGGAACCGGGTATTCACCGCCGGCAAGGAACTTTGCCTCCTGACCGGACAGCGCGGTCAGGTTCGGTTCGGCCAAGGTGCGAACCATGCCCTTGGATTCCAGCGCCTCGACCAGAACGGCAAAGCCGACGTCGCCGATGCCGAAGCCGACGCCGATACCGCCACCGGAACCCTGGTTACCGATGGCAAGTTCGGTTGAACCGGGGGCGCCAATGGTGCTGCCGGCCACAAGATCACCGGCGCCAAGGCCGACCGAAATCCCGCCATCCGTCCCGTTGCCGGTGATGGTGAGGCCGGAGCTGAGCGCCTTGCTGACCGACCGTTGCATTTCTGCGAAGCGGACCTTCAGCATCACTTGCTGGGTGCCGCCGACGTTCATCAGGTTGGACACCCGGTCAGGCGCGTAGCGGTTGGCCAGATCAAGCGCGCGGTCCAGTTTGGCGGTGGACGACACGACGCCCGACAGCACGATGCCATCGTTGGCGGTGCGAACTTCGATCTTTTCGCCCGGAAGGATCTGCTGGAGCCGTTCCTTGAACTCGGCCACGTCGGGTGTCACATTCACGTCGACGTTGGAGATCAGCTTGCCTTCGGGTGACAAGAGGGTGAGCGTGGTGCGCCCCGGTGCCTTGCCAAGAACGTAGATCGACCGGTCGGACAAGGTGGAGATGTCCGCGATGCCGGGGTTGGCGATGGAGAGTTCAGCGAAGGGAACGTCGCTTTCGACGACGACGGCCCGGTTCATCGGAACGTTAAGTGCTTCGGACGCTTCGCCCTGCATCACGCGCAGGACTTCGGCGGAAACCGGCGTCATGGCTGTGGTGCCAAGAATGGCCCCCAGACATCCGGCCACAAGAATTCGTTTCATGCTCATGTGATCTGCCCTTTCGATCACGCCTCGGTTCGGGTCTTAGCGCCCATAATTCTGCAACCATGCAGGACATCAGGTTTATTTGCAATAATCAGATGGTTGGAAGGTTTTGTTGATGTGGATAACATGCAACAGCGCGCAAACTGTGGCGGAAATGAAAAGGGCGCGGCCCCATATGATGTGGCCGCGCCCCGCAATTTCGGGTTGTTTTATTCCTTGCAGGGGATCGGGATTTCGACCACCTCGGCGCCCTTGCGGGTCTTGATGGTGCAGACCTGTGCAGCCTCGACCTGCTGGACTTCCTGTTCCTGGAAACCAAGAAGGGTGTCGCCGTCGACCTCGACGGTGCCCGTCGCCACATCGGTGGCATCACCCACCAGCGACATCGACAGGCTGCCCGTCGCCTGGGCCTGCGCCAGCCGCGCGATCTGTTCGGGGGTGCCGGCGACGGTGATCGTCTGGGCCACGGTGCCGAAGGATGACTGGCCTTGGTCGGAGGCGTTGTCGACCGCGATGACCTGAATGGCGGATTCGATCAGACGCGTGATTTCGCCGTTGGAGTTCGAGGTACTGCCCGTCCAGTAGATGTCGATGGAGTCGTCGGGCTGCACGAAGTTCGCCACGCCCGAAGCGACGCCGACCTTGATCGCGAACGCGCGCATCCCCTTGCCGAGCTTGCCGGTCAGACCCGCAAGTTCGCCGGGTTCGGTGACGCGGGTGGTGAGGACCGGCTCGAAGGCTTCGATCGAGCGCATCAGATAGCGCGGACCGTTGGCGTTTTCGGGAAACAGCAGGGCCTCGTCGCGGAAGATGTTTTCGGGCAGCGCCTTTTCAGGCCAGTAGATCTGCACGACATCTTCGGGCGACAGGGCATCGCCGTATTTCTTGGGCTTGTTCACGACATAGACCTGAACCAACGTTCCGGCCTTGGCGTTCAGCTCGCGTTCACGCTGCAACGCGCTTTGCGTCTGTCCGATGAAGTTTTGCGCCATATAAACGGCCGCCCCCGCAAGCGCGAGGCCGGCCAACAGGACCAAACCGAAGATAGCTCTCATCTTCCAACACTCTCTTTTGTCCGGGTCGAAGCAACCGATCCCGGGTCACATAGCCATTCATCCACCACCGCGAAGCCGTGAAGCCGGATGCGGGGGGATGGGGTGGCGGGGTCTACTCCACCGAGGCCAGGAAGGCGCTTGCGGCGCCAAGGCGTTCGGCGATGTAGGCGGCAAGTTCGCCGACCGAAGGGGCGATGAGCGGCATCACGATGATGACCATCGCCACGACGCTTGCGGTCAAAACCACAAAGTCGACGGTTACGGCGCCATCGTCATCCTTGAGAAAGGCCTTCATTGTCTGGCGCATCCGTCATCTCCGTCTCACTGGCGGTTTGGCGTTCTATGGCAATTCTGGCGTTTGAATACGGCGAAACTAAGGGCCGCAATCAGGCTTTTCTTGGGAACCGGGCCATCGCTGGCGGGGCTTTTCAGGAAAACGGGCCGCGCTTCAGGTGAAGCGCGGCCCGTGTTGGTAGACTGGCGTCAACCGATCACGGGGTGCCGTCAGCCGCTTTCATCGCGGTGCCGGCAGCGCCGATTTCGGTGCCGATGTCGGTGGCAAGGGTGGAGACGGCCGGACGCACAGCGGCCAGAACGATCAGGCCGAGGCCCACAACAGCAGCGGTCAGCACAACCCAGTCAACGGTGACGGCGCCGGTTTCGTCTTTGATGAAGTTCATGAACATTGTCGAAATCCCTTTCTGGGGGCTGAGGATAAACGTGTCGCAACCGCTACAGTTCGCGTGGGCCTGGCCGTAGGCCCGTCGTTCCGTTCGGTATGAGGGCATTTAGCGGGTCAATCGTGGCAGGAGTTGGGAAGGCGGAAGGTGTTTTTGCGCCAATACAGCGGTAAAATTGGTGGCAGGCATCCCGGTTTGCGGCTGAGCGGCGCAGCTTGTCGCGCAAAAAAGAAACAGGCCGCGCTTCGATTGAAGCGCGGCCTGGTTCAGCATGACCCGAAGGTCAGGTCGATCACGGGGTGCCGTCAGCAGCTTTCATCGCGGTGCCGGCAGCGGTGATTTCGGTGCCGATGTCGGTGGCGAGGGTTGAAACAGCCGGACGCACAGCGGCCAGAACGATCAGGCCAAGGCCCACAACAGCAGCGGTCAGCACAACCCAGTCAACGGTGACAGCGCCGGTTTCGTCTTTGATGAAGTTCATGAACATGGTGGTTTCCCTTTCCAAAGGTGCACAGGTTAAGTCAGCAACCGTTCCGGCTCGCTTCGGTTCAGCGTCGTCTTGCTGCCCCGTTGCCGTTCGGTATGCAGCCATATAGCCCCCGAATCGTGGCGGCAGTTTGGACGTCGAGCGGCGTTTTCGCGCGGACCGAAAAAAACTGAAAAAGAGGGTTAAGCCAGCCAAATGGATGGATTCTTTTCTAAACGCTCTGTTAAGCACTCTACCTTAGGGCGTGGTTTTTTGGTCAAATCTGGCGAAATTGCCATGATTTGTGCCTGAAACTGCTGGCCGGAAGGGCGATTCTCTGCAAGCGTTCCGGCAAAAGAACAATAAGAGCAGGCATACCGCAGATGCGGACCACGACAGGCGCGACACTTGCGATTCTGTGCGTTCTTGCCCCGTTCATGGCGGCGGCAGAGGACTTTTCGTTCAAGCGCATCAAGGTGGGTGAAAGCCTGCCGGGCAAGCGCATAACGGTGCAGATCGACCCGGCGGAGCAGGCCCGGCGGCTGGCGGCCTTGCCAAAGGTTGACCCGAACCCGGTGCGCGTGCATCCCGAACCGAAGGCCGCCGAGACCGGGCAGGAACCGTCCGGCCCGGCGCCGAAATCATCTTATGCGTGGTTCTGGGATACGGTGCCAGCGGGCATGACCGAGGTGTCGGGACGGTTTGACATGGCGATGGCTGCCCTGACGCAGGGACCGGGTGGCACGGCCGTTCGCGGCCCACGCCTGCAGCACATGCAAGAGATCGCGGAATCCTACGGGACCGACATTCTGAAGGCGACGATCGGCACAAGGGTTTCCCCGGCGCTGGTGCTTGCGGTGATCGGCATCGAAAGCGCGGGGCGCACCAAGGCGGTGAGTGCGGCAGGTGCGGTGGGATTGATGCAGCTGATCCCCGATACGGCGAAGCGCTTTGGGGTCACGGATTCGGCTGATCCGGTGGCCAACATCAAGGGCGGCGTCGCCTATCTGGACTGGCTTTTGGGCGAGTTTGACAACGACCCGCTGATGGTTCTGGCGGCCTATAATGCGGGCGAGGGCGCGGTGCGGGCGAACCAGGGCGTGCCGCCCTATGCCGAGACGCGCGATTACGTGCCGAAGGTGCTGGCCGCGTGGCAGGTGGCGCAGGGGCTATGTCTCAGCCCGCCGCAACTGGTGACCGACCCTTGCGTGTTTCGGGTGATCGCCGCTGGCGGCTGAAGCGAGGCCCATGTCAGAAGGGCGCTGCGGCCCTTCCGGGCCGCCCGGCACGGCGCGCAGCCACAGCGGCAAGATTGACGACGCAGAATGGGCCGGGGAACACCCGGCCCTTTCGGTTCCTATACGATCGTTGCTTCGGTCGCGGCGCGCAGGTCGGCCTCGGTCACGCCATCGGCGAGTTCGACGATGTGCAGGCCGTTGTGGCCGACATCGAGGACGCCAAGGTTGGTGATGATGCGGTCAACCACGCCCTTGCCGGTCAATGGCAGGG
This sequence comes from uncultured Alphaproteobacteria bacterium, assembly GCA_963822435.1. GTDB lineage: Bacteria > Pseudomonadota > Alphaproteobacteria > Rhodobacterales > Rhodobacteraceae > JAUYQR01. Next base: position 322,780 of record CAWGHN010000001.1, on the reverse strand, counting down.
TGCATTCGCGCAGCACTTTTGATTCCCCGTGCTTGGAGGTGTGGTCCATGACCACCACGACGCGGCCGACACCGGCCACAAGGTCCATCGCGCCGCCCATGCCCTTGACCAGCTTGCCGGGGATCATCCAGTTCGCCAGATCGCCCTTTTCGCTGACCTCCATTGCGCCAAGGATCGCCATGGCGATCTTGCCGCCGCGGATCATCGCGAAGGACTGGGCGCTGTCGAAGTAGGCGGTTTGCGGCAGTTCGGTGATGGTCTGTTTGCCCGCGTTGATCAGGTCGGGGTCTTCTTCGCCTTCCAACGGGAAGGGGCCCATGCCAAGCATACCGTTTTCCGATTGCAGGGTCACGTTTACGCCTGCGGGGATGTAGTTCGAGACCAGCGTCGGGATGCCGATGCCAAGGTTGACGTAGGTGCCGTCCTGCAATTCCTTGGCCGCGCGGGCGGCGATCTGGTTGCGGTCCCAGCCTTTTGCCTCGCTCATCATGCGGTCTCCTTCTTGCGGACGGTCCGGTTTTCGATGCGGTTCTCGCGCGCGCCGCCGATCAGGCGATGGACATAGATGCCCGGCAGGTGGATCTTGTCGGGGTCGAGGGTGCCGAGGGGGACGATTTCCTCGACCTCGGCCACGCAGATGCGGCCGCAAGTGGCAGCCGGGACGTTGAAGTTGCGGGCGGTCTTGCGGAACATCAGGTTGCCGGAGGTATCGGCGCGCCATGCCTTGACGATGGCAAGGTCGGCCACGATGCCGCGTTCAAGGATGTAGGTCTGGCCGTCGAAATCCTTGTGCTCCTTGCCCTCGGCGATGACGGTGCCAACGCCGGTGCGGGTGTAAAAGCCAGGGATGCCGGCGCCGCCTGCGCGCATCCGTTCGGCAAGGGTGCCTTGGGGGTTGAATTCCAGCTCCAGTTCGCCCGCGAGGTATTGGCGCATGAATTCGGCGTTTTCGCCGACGTAGGACGAGATCATCCGTTTCACCTGCCGGGTTTGCAGCAGCATCCCCAAACCGACACCGTCGATCCCGGCGTTGTTCGAAGCGATGGTCAGGCCGGTCACGCCCGCGTCGCGGATCGCTTCGATCAGGTGTTCGGGAATGCCGCAGAGGCCGAAACCGCCCGAAGCGATCAGCATTCCGTCGTGCAGTATTCCCTCCAGCGCCGCCTGCGCAGACGAGTAGACCTTTTGCATGCATCCCCTCCCGAAGCTGTTGCCCGACATATGGGCGGGCGCGGTTCGGGAAGTCAATTGCCGCGATGCGGCATTCAGGGGGGCGAGGTGGGGGTCAGGGTGGCGCGGGGGGCGCCGCCCGAGAGCAGGATCAGGTTGCCGTCGTCGCCGATGTCGAAGCCGTCGATGGTGCCCAGAAGGGCCAGCCAGTCGCGTTCCAGGGCCATGATCGGTTCGGGGCAGGCCATCATCGTCATCCCTGCCGACGCAAGGCGCAGGCCTTCGCCGGTGAGGGTGAAGTTGCCCATCATGCGGTTGCAGCCGGACAGGCCTGAGATCCGGTCTTTGTCGATCGCGAGGGTGATTTCGACCTCGGGCAGAAGGGCGAGGGTTTCGGCGGAGGCGAGATGCCAGTTGCCCTGCAACAGCGCGCCGGGGTCGCCGCCGCAGCCGTCAAGAACGGTGTCCTTGCGCGTCACGGTCGCGGCATAGGGGTGAGGCATCCCGGTCATCGTGTCACGGCAAAGGGCATCTGTTACCGCGGCGGTCAGGCCATCGGCGGCGAAGGTGGTGGTCAGCGGCGCGGTGGCGGAGGGCGCTGGCAGCGGCGTTGTCACCCGGTCGCCCGCTTCGGTCGAAAGGGTGATGCCTTCGGGCGCCAGCGTGGCGACCCAGCCGGGTTCATTGCCGCGCAGGGTCATGGGCAAGGTGGCGGGAAAGGTTGGCAGACACTCGGGCAGGAACAGGTCGGGCACTATGACAAGCGCGCGGTTGCCGTTCAGCCAGACGCTGTTGCCCGCAGCATCGGTGTAGCGGTCACCTGTGGCGGCAAGGTCAGGGTCAAGGGTGAACCTGCGCCCGGCAACCCGCATCAGGGCGCCGGTTTCGGTCAACGCGACGTCGGCGCGCACATCGCCGCAGAGGTAGGCATGACTGTAGCCGATGGTCACTGGCCGGTGCAGCGCCACGGTTCCAAGCTGAGCTTCGCCCGGTGGCACGGACACCGCATCGCTGGTCCAGACCGCCGCGCCGTCGACAAAGATGACAGCGCGGAGGGTCAGGGGGCCGGTGTCGTCGGCGGTCAGCGCAAAGGGCAGGGGAACCTGGCCCGCCGCCGTGGCCCGCTGTTCGATCCGGGTTCCGGGGCGGCTTTCGGGGCCTGACAGTTCGATCAGAACCTCTGCCCCGTCGGGCAGGGCGATGCGCTCGCGGTAGGCGAGGGTGCCGGTGACATCGCGCGCAGGGGCGGCCGTGGCGGCAAGGCTGGCCGCCAGCGTCAGGGCGAGTTGGAGCTTGCGGATCGGTTTGCCGGGCATTTGCAGGACCCTTGCGTGGTTATGCAGGCAGGATGGCGCAGGGCAGGGCAAGCGTCAAACCGCCACCTCAGTCTTGCGCCGAAAGATAGTGCCAGAGGTTCAGAAATGCCGTGGCGTTGTGCTGGATATAGTCGATCTGAACCTTTTCGTCGCCGTCACCCTTCCAGAACTGGCCGTCGGCATACCAGCCAAGCTGAAGCTCCAGGTTGGTTTCGGCGGCGTGCAGGCAGGCGGCAAGGAGATCTGCGTCAAAAAGGCCGGGGTGCCGGTTGCCGAGCAGCAGGACGCGGGTCAGCGCCTCGGTCCGGCAGGCGATGGGGGTCGACGCGCGGCGGGCGTGGTAGCCGGTTTCGGTGGTGATCGCCCGCATCAGCGCACCAAGGTAGCGGCGCACGGTCAAGGGGTCACCCAGACCGCGTTCGGCCGCCTCGCACGCGGCATAGGCCATCCAGTGGCTGTGTTCGGGGATGCCGTAACCGCGCGCCATCAAGCCTTCGGCCACCGCGACCAGAGCGGGGTCGGTGCAACCGGTGTCAAGCAGGCCAAGGATCACCTCGCCTGTGTAATAATCGGAGCGAAAGGGAAGGACGGTGCCGTCGCCGATCCGGCGTTTGTGCAGGAAATCGCCGTCTTCGATCTGCGCCAGCGCGTAGGTTTGCAGGGCGGTGATCGTATCATCAAGCGGTTCGGGCATGACGTCAGGCGACAGGCCCCTTGACAGGGCGCGGCGGTATTCGGCCAGCATCACCAGCATCAGCCCGATGCCGCCGGTCTTGACCGCGTCCTTTGTCACGAGGGCAAGGCTTGGGGCCGCGATCCAGCCGGGGCGCTGCAGCTTGCGGCCGGCATAGGCGGCAGCGCGTTCGATCGCGCGAAAGCCCGCCGCGCCGGGATCGAGGCCCATGTCGTTGACGGCACGCAGCATGAACCACAGCGTGCCGCAGTGGCGCAGCATGTTGTAGCCATCGAGCGGCATGTCAGGGTCGCCCGCTGGGTGGGCATAGACGAAACGTCCATCCGGCCGGACGAGGCGCACCAGATGCGCAAGACTGTCGGCGACGATCTGGCGCGGGTCGAAGGTCGTCTGCGGCACAGCGAGGGCCATCATGCATCCTGGGTTGTTGCGATGCGGGCAGTTTGCGGATTGGCGCGCGGCTGTCAAATCCCGCATCCACCCCTTTCCGCCCCCGGCAAAGCCGCTATGCTGTGCGCCCGCGTGCCCGCGTGGTGAAATGGTAGACACTGGGGACTTAAAATCCCTTGGCCGTAGGGCCGTGCCGGTTCGAGTCCGGCCGCGGGCACCATGATCCCTTTGATCAGGCGAACCGGATGCCGGGATAACGACAAGGGCCGCGACGAGCGCGGCCCTTGCAAGCGTCCTTGGACTGTCGGGGACAGGACAGGGGGGACCCTAGGCCGCTTTAACCTCGATCTTGCGTTCCTTCTGGATCGCGGCGGGGGACTTGGGCATGGCGACCTTCAGAACCCCCTTGTCGAACTGTGCCGAGATCTTTTCCGCGTCAACGGTTTCCGGCACCAGAAATGACCGCTGGAAAGACCCGAAGCTGCGTTCGCGCAGGTGGTAGCCCTGATCTTCCTCGACGCGTTCAGAGGCCTTTTCGCCCTTGATCGTCAGCATGCCGTTGGACAGCTTGACCTCGATCTGGTCCTCGGTCAGCCCCGGCAATTCGACCTGAATCTCGTAGCCGCCGTTGCGCTCCACAAGATCGACCGGCGGGCCGGCGATGCCAAGGTCGGGCAGCGCGCGCGCCGTGCCGGGCCAGGCAAGACGCATGTCGGGCCAGGCAGAATCGGCAAACAGCCGGTCGATCTGTTGGCGCAATGAGCGGATCGGGTCCCGTTCCAGTACCGGAGTGGGGGCGGCACCGGAGGCCCCGCGCTGCACTTTGATGTCGGTCGTGGTCATCCTTTACATCCTTCTGGCAAGGAAAGTCAGGTTGAAACAAGGGTATCAGACCGGGCGCCTCGGTCATTGACCGGCGTCAACGGCCCGCCTTGTCGGGCGCAAAGGCAGACCGGATCGGCGACGGCCGGGGCGAGCAGGTGTTCAATCTGGCGGCGGCGGTTGGCAAGTCCGAAGGTCATCTTATCGAAGATTGCGTCGATCTGTCCGCGAGCGACCAGACCGGGCAGGTCAAGCAGCCGGAAATGCGCCGGGTCAATGATCTCGATGATGCCCGCCCCGACCAGCCGGTGAACGATGCGGCTGATGGATTCGACGGTTGTTCCAAGAAGGTCGGCGATGTCTTTTCTTGGCAATTGCACCGAAAGCACCCCGGTACCATCAGGAAGCGGCTGATACGGCATGATCCTTGTCGACAGCGCCAGAAGGGCGCAAAGCCGTTCTTTCGGCCCAAGAGCACCAAGCGACCAGGTCAGCCAATGAAGCCGGTCAAGCTGATCCTGCTTTTGGCGAAAGAAATCCGCGCGCAAAGTGCTGTCTTCATCGACGAGGGTCTGGAACTTGCGCCGATCCATTCGACACAGGCTGCTTTGCGTCGCGGCTTCGATGCTGATTTCGCCGCCGAATTGGCGATCGAAGCCGACGATTTCTCCGGGAAAGAACAGGGACAGGATCTGGCGATGCCCGTCGTAGGCGTGGCGCTGCAGCCGCAGGATACCCGATCTGATGAACCACACGTCCTGACCGGGTGCACAACCGGTAAGCACCTTGCTGTCCGGTGCGCGGTCTTCGCGGTTCCGTGCGCCACCGCAGATCATGGCGCTGCCAAGCGGCAAGCTGCACCTTGCGGGTTCGGGTGCCCGAGCGGATGGCGTGACGGCATGGCCGTTTGCTACCGGGGTTACCGACGAGAGCTGATTCATGAACTTCCCCCAAGGTCCGCAACGACTCGGCCGCATTGCGCGCCCACGATCAGACGGGCCGGATCGTGCTGCATTGATCATTGTCAACGACATCACGACAAATTCGTTTATTTGGAGGTGTGGGGGCTGTGGCGGGGTTCTTCCTGCGGCTTTATCGGTAACGGGGGTTCGCCGGATGGCAGATGAGATACCCACGGCGCACGCGCTGAAGGCCTTGGTCACACATGGCAATGGCCTTTTGGAGAAGCTTTTGAAGGCGTTGCCACCCGCAGTGTCGGAAAGGCTTCTGGCGCACGCGACTTTTCACGATGTGGCGGCGGGGCAAACCATCGTGGAGCGCGGCGCCACCTCCGTTGATGTGGGCTATGTGCTGGATGGCACGCTTGCGATGGTCCAGGTTCTTGAGGACGGCAGAAAACACATTGTCGGCCTGCTGGTCCCGACCGACATCTACGGGCGTCTGTTCGATGGTCCGTCAAGCTATCGGATCGAGGCTTTGTCGGCTGCGCGGATCCTGTCGTTTCCGCGCGTGATTTTCGAAAGGGAACTTCGTAACAACCCGGAAGCGGAACGGCTTTTTCTGGTTCATCTGCTGGATGAGGTAGATGCCGCAAGGGAATGGTTGCTGTTGATCAGTGGCCGCAAGGCAGTGAACCGCCTTGCCGCGTTTCTGAATGTCCTGGCAAGGCGGTCCAGGTTCAGGCGGGTCAGCGGTCCGGCTGTGGTGCATGTGCCGTTGGCGCGCAAAGACCTGGCGCATTACCTGGGTGCGCGGCCTGAGACCCTGAGCCGGGCGTTTCACGAGCTGGAAGACACGGGCGTGTTGCGGATGGTCGACCCGTCTCATTTCGAGATCCTGGACGAGGAAGCGCTTGTTGACGCGTCTGGCGATGATCTGACGTTTCAGGAAAGCCCGTATCGCAGCGCGCTTTGACAATCGCCAACGCGTTCGTCCGGCCCGCTACAGCGGCACGTCATCGTAGCGACGTGCCGTTGACGCGATGGTCAGCCCCGAGGTGGCCGCCTGCTGCATCATCTCCAGCAACTTGCGCGCTTCGGCTGCGTACTGGCCCTGCGCGGTGGTGACGAAGTCGGCATGGATGGTGCGGACCTCGTCTAGGGTGGTGCAGGACAGCATCGCCTGCTGGGTCTTGATCTCCTGCTGCAAGCGGTCCCAGGCGAAGCGGGCAGCCTCGGCCCCGAAATCCATCCAGGCTTGTGCGGCAAGGCTGCCGACCGACATGGCCAGACCCGCTCCGGCGATACCCGCCGGAACGGCCGCATGCGCTGGTTCGGCTTTCGATGATTTCGCGGCCATTCTGGTTGTCCTTTTCGTGGTGCGACCGTGCCAACACTTCATCGCTTTGACTGGGAGGATGCGGAGTATTCTTGCGGCTGCGTTGCCTCAAGGTGTTACGGTGCAATCGTTGGCGTGCAGCGTCTGGACAGGGTCCTTGGGTCCGCAGCTCTCGCCGCTGATCGGATAGCGGTTGTCGGTGCAGCCGGTGGCGGCAATCGTCATCAAGATGAGGGCAAGCGACAGGAACGGTTTCATCGCGCTGGTTTCCAATCGTTGGAGGACGAATCTGAACGCGGCGACTGTCGCCAGAAACGGCATGCGGTGCCTTGATCATGATCAAATGACCACGCGATGTGGCGGTGCACGACGTTCGGGCAAGCATGACCTGCGTCAAGGACAGGCTGCAGCGCATGGCCAAAAGTGGTGCGGCGCCGGGGCGAGAGCGGGACATGGACCGAAAACAGCAAATCCACCTTTGGTACTTCGTGGCGGCCTTCATCGGCCTTCTGCTGCTGCAAGACTGGTGGTCGCAGGCCTCGGTCACCGAACGCATTCCTTACAGTGTGTTTCTTGAACATCTGGTAGCGGGGCGCGTTGCTTCGGTCACGGTCCGGGCGGAAGAAATCGACGGTCGCTATCGCGAACCGGTCAACGACCACACCAATTTCGTCACCAACATCGTGCCACCGGATCTGACCGCGCGGCTGGAACAGTCGGACGTGGAATTCGACGGAACGGTGCAGAACACGTTCATCAGCGCCATTCTGTCCTGGGTGGTGCCGATGCTGCTGGTCTTTGCGCTGTGGAGCTTTTTCCTGCGCGGGGTGATCGACAAGCAGGGTATGGGCGGGATGATGAGTGTCGGGAAGTCGCGCGCAAAGGTCTATGTCGAGTGCGATACCGGCGTGACCTTCGAGGATGTGGCCGGGGTTGACGAGGCCAAGGCCGAATTGAAGGAAATCGTCGATTTCCTGAAGGAGCCGAAGAAGTTCGGTCGGCTTGGCGCGCATATCCCGAAGGGTATTCTGCTGACCGGGCCGCCGGGAACCGGCAAGACGCTCTTCGCGCGTGCCATCGCGGGCGAGGCCGGTGTACCGTTCTTTTCGATCTCGGGCAGCGAGTTCGTCGAGATGTTCGTGGGGGTCGGTGCCGCCCGCGTGCGCGACCTGTTCGATCAGGCGCGCAAGGCCGCCCCCTGCATCATCTTCATCGACGAGCTGGATGCGCTGGGCCGGCGTCGCGGAATCGGGGGGTTTGGTGGCGGGCATGACGAAAAAGAGCAGACGCTGAACCAGCTTCTGGCCGAGCTGGACGGTTTTGATCCGCGCGAAGGGATCGTGCTTCTGGCGGCGACCAACCGGCCTGAAATCCTTGATCCCGCGCTGATGCGAGCGGGGCGGTTTGACCGGCAGGTGGTGGTGGACCGGCCGGACAAGACCGGGCGGGCGGCAATCTTGCGCGTGCATCTGCGCAAGGTGGCGGTGGACCCGGCGCTGGACGTGGACGAGGCCTCCGGGCTGACGCCGGGCTTTACCGGGGCGGAACTGGCCAATCTGGTGAACGAGGCGGCGATCCACGCGACGCGGCGGGGTGCCACGGTTGTGGGGATGGACGACATCACCGCCGCGTTGGAGCGCGTCGTGGCGGGAATGGAACGCAAGGGTCGCTTGCTGAACGCGCGCGAACGCGAGACGGTCGCGTGGCACGAGATGGGCCATGCCCTTGCCGCGGCGCATCTGCCGGGTGCCGATCCGGTGCACAAGGTGTCGATCATTCCCCGCACCATCGGCGCGCTTGGCTACACGATGACCCGTCCCACCGAGGACCGTTTTGTGATCACGCAGTCGGAACTGGAGAACCGCATCGTCATGCTTCTGGCCGGGCGGGCCGCCGAACTGATCCGCTTTGCCGAGGTTTCGACCGGAGCGGCGGACGATCTGGTTCGCGCCACCGATATCGCCCGCCAGATCGTCACGCGCTTTGGCATGGACACGACCATTGGTCAGGCCGTGCTTGAGCAGGATCGCGGCGGTTTTCTGGGCGACGAACGAGCCTCATTCAGCCCGCGCGATCATTCCGAGGCCACCGCGCGCGAGGTTGATCTGGCGATCCGCGGCCTTCTGGATTTGGCGCTGGAGCGGGCGACGGCGCTGTTGAAAACCTGCCATGCCGATCTGGCCGCAGGGGCCACCCTGCTGATGGAGCGTGAGACGATCACCCCGACCGAGTTTCCGCCGCTCAGACCGCTGGAGGTTGCAGCATGACCCGCAGGCCCGTCCGACAATCGCCGCCTGAGATGCCGGAAACGGTGGCTGAGCGTCGGGCGCAGGGTGTGATCGCGCCTGCGTCTTCGGTTCCGATCCCGCTGCCGCGCGAGGCGCACCCTCATGCAGCACTGGACCGGGGCGCGATGGCCAGCCTTGCGCGGCTGACCGCCGGGCTGTCACCGCACGCGATGATCGATGCCTGGAGCGACTGGGCGATGCATCTGGCACGCGCGCCGGGCCGGCAGATGGAACTGCTGGAACGGGCGCAGGCCGATTGGTTGAAGCTGGTGCAGTATTCGATCGCCGGGCTGACGGATCAGACCACGGCAAAGCCGTTTCACCCCGGCCCCCATGATACCCGCTGGTCACATGCAGGATGGGACAAGGCGCCCTTCGCGCAATGGCAGCAGGGCTTTCTTGCGGTTCAGGACTGGTGGCACGCCGCCACGTCCGATCTGCGGGGATTGCGGTTGCAGAACGCCGAGCGGACCGGGTTCATGATGCGCCAGCTTTTGGACACCGTATCGCCATCGAACTTTCCACTGGGCAATCCCGAGATCCTGGAAAAGACCCGCCAGACCGTTGGCAAGAACCTTGTCGAAGGGGCCGCGCATTTCATCGACGATGTGCTGCATGTGTTGGCGCAGGAACACCGGCCAGTGCCTGAGGAGTTCACGCTTGGGAAGGCGCTGGCGTCCACCAAGGGCAGCGTTGTCTACCGCAACGACCTGATGGAACTGATCCAGTATTCCCCGACCACGGAAAAGGTGCGGGCTGAGCCCGTGCTGATCGTGCCGGCCTGGATCATGAAGTATTACATCCTTGATCTGTCGCCCGAGAATTCGTTCATCCGGTGGCTGGTCGGGCAGGGCTATACGGTCTTTTGCATCTCGTGGTGCAATCCCGGTGCCGATCAGGCCGATCTCTCGTTGGAGGATTACCGCAAGCAGGGCATCCTGCAGGCGCTGGACGTGATAAACGCCATCGTTCCGGGCCAGAAAGTCCATGCCAACGGCTATTGCCTTGGCGGCACGCTCCTTGCCATTGCGGCCGCAGCGATGGCGCGCGATCAGGATGATAGGCTGGCTTCGGTGACGCTGATGGCAGCGCAGGTGGATTTTGCCGAAGCGGGGGAGTTGCTGATCTTTCTTGACGAAAGTCAGGTGGCGTTTCTGGAAGACATGATGTGGGCGCAAGGCTATCTGGACCGGCCGCAGATGTCGGGCGCCTTTGCCGCGATCCGGTCGGAAGACCTGATCTGGTCGCGCGCGGTGCGGCGGTATTTCCTTGGAGAGCCGGACCTGCCGACCGATATGGCGATCTGGGTCAGCGATACGACGCGGATGCCGGCGCGAATGCATTCGGAGTATCTGCGCGGGATCTTTCTGGAAAACCGCATCACGGCGGGCCGCTTTGCCGTGGAGGGCCGCGTCATCGCATTGAAGGACATCGACGTGCCGATGTTCGTGGTTGGCACCGAGACCGATCACATCGCGCCTTGGCGGTCGACCTACAAGACGGCGCTGTTCACCGATTGTGACCTGACGTTCGTGCTGACCAAGGGCGGCCACAATGGCGGTATCCTGTCAGAACCGGGCCACCGCGACCGACATTACCGCATCGGTCACCGCGCGCCTGCCGCCCATTACATCGGCCCCGATGCTTGGCTTGCGGCGACCGAGCCGCAGCCAGGAACATGGTGGACCGAGTGGGCAAACTGGCTGTCGGCACACAGTGGCGATCTGGTGCCACCCCCGGCGATGGGTGCACTTCAGGCCGGATTTCCGCCGATTGCACCGGCCCCCGGCGTCTATGTGCTGCAACCCTGACCTTGCGGCGGTCGCGTTGGTCAGTAGGCTTGCACGGCCTTGAATTCGCCATCCCGGGCTGCGGCAAGCTGGGTGCCGACGGCGTTGGCGAAGATGCGCATGTCGGTCAGCAGCGAGGCGAAGTGGAAACCTTGGCCAAGCATCCGGCCCACCATGCCAGGCGATCCCGTGTGGACGCCGGCGATCCGATGAGCGGCGCGGGTGCGGGTGACGATATCGGTGATGGCGGCAAGCACCTCGGGCGCGGTGGGTTCAAGGGTGGGTTCGTGGCCCAGCGACAGTCCAAGGTCGGAAGGGCCGACATACACCCCGTCGATCCCCTCAACCTCCAGGATGGCGTCAAGGTTCTGCAACGCCTCGCGCGTTTCGATCATGGCGAGGACAAGGACCGAGGCGTTGGCATTCTTGGCGTAGCCCGGCCCGTGGACAAGGTTAGCACGCGTCGGGCCAAAGGACCGCCCGCCCAAGGGCGCGTAGCGGGCGGACTGGACCAGACGGCGGGCGTCATCGGCGGTGTTGACCATCGGGCAGATCACTCCGGCGAAACCTGCGTCGAGGCATTTCATGATTACGCCGGGTTCGTTCCACGGCACCCGCGCGATGACCGGGGCGGGCAGGCCTTGCAGCACCTGACACATGGTCAGCGCCATCTGATAGTCGATCAGGCCGTGCTGCAGATCGACGGTGATCATGTCGAACCCGGCGCGGCCAATGATTTCGGCGGTGACGGGTGAGGGGACGGCGCACCAGCCGTTGATCGCGGTGCCGCCTTGGGTGAAGTGGGACTTGAGGTCGGTGATCGGCATGGTCGGTCCTTCAGGCAAGCCAGTCGCGCAGGGCGGCGGCGGTCTCGGTCGGGCGTTCGAGGGGCGGCAGGTGCGCCGCGCCGGGGATGATGCGCAGGTGCGATTGGGGCATCAGCGCGTGCATGAGTTGGTGGCGGTCGAGGGGGCAAAGCCGGTCTTCAGCGCCCATCAGGACGAGCGCGGGGCCTTTGTAGGCGGCGAGTGTGGCCTGCTGGTCAGGGCGGTCGCGCAGCGCGCGGGACTGGCGGGCGAAGGTTTCGGGGCCGAGCGACAGAGCCATGTCCATGCAAAGATTGAGGATTTCATCCTTGCGGGAGCTGGGTGCAAGGTAGTTCGGTTTCATATCGTCACGCATCACGCCTTCGAGGTCGCCTGCGAGGGCGCGGGCGATCTGGGCGGCGCGGCGGGCCTGAGCCTCGGGCGTTTCGGCGCGCGGGTTGGTGTCGAGAAGGGCAAGGCGGGCGATGCGGGCGGGGGCCTGACGCAGGATTTCCATTGCAAGGATGCCGCCGAGGGAAAGACCGGCGAGAGCGAAGCGGGGGGGCGCGTGGGCAAGGAAAAGCGTGGCGAGGGCGGGTGTGCTGTCGGCCTCGGTCGGCAGGTGGTGGATCACCGGCACACCAAGGGTGGTGTCGATGCCACCCCACATGCGGGCGTCGCACATCATGCCGGGGATCAGGACGAGAGGTGTCATCGCACCCGGCGCGCGCCTTCCTTGAGGGTGGCAAGCTTGGCCCAGGCGATTTCGGGATCGACCGCGCCAAAGCCCGCGAAGGTGCCAAAGCCGCAATCGGAGCCTGCGATCACCCGTTCCCTGCCGAGGATCGAGGTGAAGCGTTCCAGCCTTTGTGCAACAAGATCAGGGTGTTCGACGAAGTTCGTGGTGGTGTCGACCGCGCCGGGGATCAGCACCTTGTCATCGGGAATTTCGGCCGCGCGGTCGCGGAACACGGTCCATTCGTGGCCGTGGCGGGGGTTTGCGGTTTCAAACAGGACGTAGCGGGCAGGCACGCTCATCAACAGCGGAAAGACCTTGGCCATGTCGATGTCACAGACATGGGGGCCTTCGTAGTTGCCCCAGCAGATGTGCAGGCGGATGCGGTCTTGTGGCAGGCCTTGCAAGGCATGGCGCAGGGCTTCGACATGGATGGCGGCGGTCTGGAGAAATTCGTCGTCACTGAGGTGGGTAAAGAGCATGTGGCGCGAGAGCGCGAGGTCGGGGCAATCGAGTTGCAGATCAAGGCCTGCATCAAGGATGGTGCGGTATTCCTCGCGCATCGCGTCTGCCAGCGCGAAGAGGTAATCCTCGCGCGTGGGGTAGTGCGCGTTTTGCAGGAAAAGGCTGATAACACCGGGGCTTGCGGCGTTCATGAAGCCGCGCCCTACGCCTTCGGCGGCCATTGCAGAGGTGAGGTTGGCGATGTCTTTTTGCAGTTCGCCCTGACCCTTGGAGGCGACGGGGCCGACGCATTGCGGACGGGCGTAGCGGGGGCTGCCGCCGTCTTTCGCCAGCCGTTCGAGGAAGCTGGGGAACAGCTTCAGATCGGCGGGCGGGTTCCTTGGGCTGTCGCCGTCAAAGCCGGTGTAGCGGTCCTTGACGTAGGTGGCGTAGCTGATCTTCGAGGCCTCGCCATCTGACACGATGTCGATGCCCGCGGCCTTCTGGCGGCGGACGTTTTCACGCACCGCCGCCGTCATGCAGGCGTCGAAGGCGGCGGGGTCGTAGGGCTCGTTCCGTTCGCGGGCGAAGATGAAGTCCACCACCTGCTGCGAGCGGGGGAGGGAGCCGACATGGGTGGCGAGAATGGGCATCAAAACCTCGTCTGGTTTGCGTCTGGCAAGCGTATGGCACCTTTATGGCAGGCGGCCTTACAAAAGGCGACCGGTCGGGCCAGCGGGATCGTCGGTGGCGACGATGCGGTAGAGGCTTGCTTCGCCGGTCATCGAGGGGGCGAGGCTGTGTTCCAGGCCGGGCGGGATCGCCGCCGTGTCGCCGGGGTTGAGGACGGTGGAGCCGTTTGCCCAGGTCAGGCGCCAGTGGCCGCGCATCGGCATCAGCACCTCGTGCTTTGTCAGCGTGTAGGGCGTGTCGGGGATCGAGCCCCGCGACAGGAAGTCGACCTCGAAACCCGGACGGTCGCGCAGTTTGCCATTCGCGCCGATGACCGATGCCGGCTGGCGGTCGGACAGCGCCATCAGATCCCAGTAGCGGGCGACGCAGGCAGGGATCACGTCGGCGGTGGTGGGTTCGGGGAAGGCTTTCAGCTCCTCATCCGTCAGGAGCGGCATCGGCGGGACCCCGTCGGGCAGGGACTGGCCTTTCTTGGTATCGTATAGCTTGCCGTTGCGGCCAAGGATCAGGCCGTAGTCCTTGGCGTCGGTGATGACTTGCGGCGCCCAGACGACGCCGCCCCCGGCATCGTCGCCGCCGAGGATTGCCATGATCATTCCGTAATCGGTGCCGACGTTTTCAAAGGCGCGGAAGATGCCGGTGGGGATGTTGAAGATGTCGCCTTCCTCGGCGATGAATTCGCCTGCGGTGCCCCAGCGGCCCCAGAAGAACCGCCAGCGGCCTTTCAGGACGAAGAACACTTCCGCCGTGCGGTGGGTGTGCAGCGAGTTGCGGCAGCCGGGGGGCTGGCCTGCGGCGCCGATGTTGAAGCCGGGGGTGTCGACGATGTGGACGTGCTGATCGGGGGATTCAGACACGCCGCCGCCGATGATGGTGAAGTTTTCCTTGCGGTCGCTGCCCGGCGTATGCGCGTCGATGAAGGCGGTCTTGCAGGGGCGCAGGTCGCCATAGCGGACGATGCGGCTTTCCATTTCTGCGGGGGTCATGGGTCTTCCTTTCAGTCGGCGGTCCAGCCGCCATCGACGATGAGTGAGGTTCCGGTGATGAGGGCGGCAGCGTCGGAGGCGAGGAAGGCGACGGCGCCCATGATATCCTCGACCTCGCCCACGCGGTTCAGCTTGATCTTGGAGGCGATCCAGGCGGCGCGTTCGGGATTGGCGAAGGTGGCGGCGGTCAGGGCGGTGCGGATGAAGGTGGGGGCGACGGTGTTGACGCGGATGCCGTGCGGCCCCCATTCGATGGCCATCGACTTGGTCATGCCTTCGACGGCGTGTTTGGTGGCGGAATAGACGGCGCGGTCGATGCCGCCGACATGGGCCATCTGGCTGGTGATGTTGATGAGCGAACCGGGCTTGCCTGTGGCGATCAGGCGGGCGGCGACAGTGCGCGTGAGGAAATAGGCCGCGCGAAAGTTGAGCGCGGTGGTGGCGTCGAAATCGTGCGGCGTGGTGTCGACCGCAGGCGAGTGGCGGGCGGTGCCGGCGGAGTTCACCAGAATGTCGAAGGCGGGCAGGCGGGCCAGCGCGGCCTCGGTGGCGGCAACGTCGGTGATGTCGAGGGGCAGGATGTCGGCGGACATGCCGGCGGCGGTCATCTCGGCCGCCAGCGCGGCGAGCTCGGTGTCGCGCCGGGCGCAGAGGGTGACGTGGGCGCCCTGCTCACCGAGCGCCACAGCGGCGGCGGCACCGATGCCGGACGAGGCGCCCGCCACCAGCGCGCGGCGGTCATCGAGACGGAAAGAGGGTGTGCGGGGCAGGGTCATTCGGCGGCGGTTCCGTAGGGGACGTTGCGCCCACCATAGCGGCGGACGCGGATGTTGCACTGTTCGGCGTGACCGACGAAGCCTTCGAGCATGCACAGACGCGAGCCGTATTCGCCGATCATCGCGGCGGCGGCGTCGGTGGTGACGCGCTGGTAGCTGTGGGTTTTCAGGAACTTGCCGACCCAGAGGCCGCCGGTGTAGCGACCGGCCTTTTTGGTGGGCAAGGTGTGGTTGGTGCCGATCACCTTGTCGCCGTTGGCGACGTTGGTGCGCGGGCCGAGGAAGAGCGCGCCGTAGCTGTGCATGTGCTGGAGATACCAGTCGTCGCGGTCGGTCATCACCTGCACATGTTCGGAGGCGATATCGTTGGCGGTGGCCAGCGCCTCGTCATGCGTGTCGCAGAGGATGACCTCGCCGTAGTCGCGCCACGAGATCGCGGCGGTGGCGGCGGTGGGCAGGATGTGCAGCAGGCGGTCGATTTCGGTGAGGGTGGCTTCGGCCAGTTTGCGCGAGGTGGTGACGAGGATGGCGGGGGAGTTGTAGCCGTGTTCGGCCTGCCCGAGGAGGTCTGTGGCGCACAGTTCGGCGTCCACGGTATCGTCGGCGATGACCATCGTTTCGGTCGGTCCGGCAAAGAGGTCGATGCCGACGCGGCCGTAAAGCTGGCGCTTGGCTTCGGCGACATAGGCGTTGCCGGGGCCGACGAGCATGTCGACGGGGGTGATGGTTTCGGTGCCGATCGCCATGGCGCCGACCGCCTGCATCCCGCCCAAGACGTAGATTTCATGCGCGCCGCCCATGTGCATCGCCGCGACGATGGCGGGGTGGGGTGCGCCGTTCACAGGGGGCGCGGCGGCGATGATGCGCGGCACGCCGGCGACGGCGGCGGTGAGGACGGACATGTGGGCGGAGGCGACCATCGGGAACTTGCCGCCCGGCACGTAGCAGCCGACGGACTGGACGGGGATGTTGCGGTGGCCGAGGATCACGCCGGGGAGGGTTTCAACCTCGACGTCCGTCATCGTGGCGCGCTGGGCTTCGGCGAAACGGCGGATCTGGGTTTGCGCGAAGCGGATATCCTCAATGTCGCGGGGGGCAACCTTCTGGATGGCGGCCTCGATTTCCGAAGGGGTAAGACGGAAGGACGGGGGATCGTAGCGGTCGAACTTGATCGAAAGGTCGCGGATCGCAGCGTCGCCACGGGCGGAGATATCGGCCAGAACGGCCTCGACGGTGGCGCGGACCTGGGCATCATCCGCCGCGCGTTCCGCTTCGGGCTTGCCGCGCTTGAGCCAGGTGATCGCCATGGGGAGCCTCGTTTGAATACGTTTGCAATATTGATAGATCATCAGGGTCGGCAAAGGCAAGCGCCAAGTCGGCAGATGTCGCCTGCAAATTGTTCGGGGGCGATTGTTTGCCTGCACGGGTGGGCAGGAAATGTTTGCAGACGTATGCAATCTAAGCTAGACAGAGCCATCACCAAGCCCGGCCGCAGGGCCGAAAGGAGAAACCATGTCCGTCTCGTCCGAAGCCTATCCTTCCACAAATGTCACTTGGGTCAAGTCCCCCGGTCGGAGTGCGGAGAATGACAACAAGCCGGTATCGGAATTGGTCGCGGGCGTACTGGCGGATGTGAAGGCGCGGGGCGATGCGGCGGTGCGCGACTATTCGGTGAAATTCGACAAGGCCGAAGTCGGGGCGCTGGAGATTTCTTTGGCCGAGCGTGAAGCGGCGGTGGCGGCGCTGGACCCGCAGACGCGCAAGGACACCGAGTTTGCCATCGCCAACGTCCGGCGCTTTGCCGAGGCGCAATTGGCGACGATCCTGCCCCTGGAGATGGAATCGCTGCCGGGGGTGCATATGGGGCATCGGGTGATCCCGATCTCCCGCGTCGGCTGCTATGTGCCGGGCGGGCGGTTTCCGCTGTTGTCGGCGCCGATCATGACCATCGTTCCGGCCAAGGTGGCGGGGGTGGCCGAGGTGATCGCCTGCCTGCCGCCGAACGCGCATCAGGCGATGGTGGCGGGGTGTCACCTGTCGGGCGCGGACCGTGTGTTCCGGATCGGCGGGGCGCAGGCGATTGCGGCGATGGCGTATGGGACGGAATCGGTGCCTGCGGTGATGAAGATCATGGGGCCGGGCAATGCCTTTGTGAACGAGGCGAAGCGGCAGGTGTTCGGGCCGGTGGGGATCGACCAGCTGGCGGGGCCGTCAGAGATTTATATCCTCGCCGACGAGACCGGCGATGCCGAGATGATCGCGACGGACCTTCTGGCGCAGGCCGAGCATGACGTGCGGACACGGGTGGGGTTGATCACCACCGACCGGGCGCTGGCCGAGGCGGTGGTGGCCGAGGTGGAGCGGCAGTTGGACGGGCTGTCGACAGCGTCGGTCGCGGCACCGGCGTGGGGGGATTACGGGGAAGTGGCGGTCTGTGCGGACGAGGCGGCGATGATCGCCTATTCGGATTTCATCGCGGCGGAGCATCTGCAGGTTCACACCCGCGACCCGCATGGGATGGCCGCCAGGCTGACGAACTATGGGTCGCTGTTCATTGGCGAGTTGGCGAGCGTGGTCTATTCCGACAAGTGTTCGGGCACGAACCACACCCTGCCGACGATGGCGGCGGGGCGGTACACCGGCGGGCTTTGGGTCGGGGCTTACGTCAAGATCGCGACGCACCAGTGGCTGACCGAAGAAGGCGTCAAGGCAGTGGCGCCGCCAGCGGCGCGGCAGGCGGCGAGCGAGGGGCTGGAAGGCCATCGGCGCGCGGCGCAGTTGCGGCTGGACCGGATGCAGGTGCGCTGAGGCGGGCCGCCGGGGGCTTTGCCCCCGGACCCCCAGGATATTTCGGGACAGATGAAATCAGAGGGGCGGGCACTGGGCGGAATGGTCCGTTGCCCGCTCGAACGCGTGGCCGGCGGCGCAGAGCAGGTCTTCGTCGCCGTGGCGGGCGATGAGGTGCAGGCCGAGGGGGAGGCCGTTCTCGAAGCCTGCGGGCAGGGAGAGGGCAGGCTGGCCGGTGAGGTTGAAGGGAATCGTGCGCATCGGCGTCCAGACGGCCTTGTCGCCATCGAAGGCGGAGAAGGGCAGCGCCGGGGTCAGGGTGGTGGCGGTGAGGATGAGGTCGTGGCCCGCCATCGCGGCCAGCATTTCGGCGGTGAGGCGGGTCTGGGCCTCGCGGGCTTTGGCAACATCCTCGGGGTCGATGGCGGCGCCGAAAGCGAGGCATTGCAGGGTGGGGCGGCCATAGGCGCTGGCGTGGTTGCGGATCAGGGTGCGGTGTTCGGCCAGCGCCTCGGCATGGAGGATGATCGAGGCGGCGGCCTCATAGGGAGCGTAGTCGGGAAGCGTGACGAGGGTGACCTGCGCGCCGAGGAGGGAGAGGGTGGAGGCGGCCTCGTCCAGCGCGCGGATGAGGGCGGGGCTGGCCTGCGGGTCTTCGGTGAACCAGTCGCGGGCGAAGGCGATCTTGAGGCCAGCGATGGTTTGGCCGAGGCGGGCGGTGGCGGGGCGCCAGTTTTCAGGGTGTTCGGTCAGGGCGTCGAGGGCGAGGGCGGCTTCCTCCACCGTTGCGGCGAGGGGGCCGGTGTGGTCGAGGCTGGGGGAGAGCGGGAAGGTGCCGGCGCGGGAGACGCGGTCGTAGCTGGGTTTCAGGCCGACTGAGCCGGTGTAGGCGGCCGGCGCGCGGATCGAGCCGCCGGTGTCGGTGCCGATGGCGAGGCGGACGAGGCCAGCGGCCACGGCGGCGGCGGAGCCGGAGGAGGAGCCGCCGGTGATGTGGGCAGGGTTCCACGGGTTGCGGGCGGGCGGGTCGGGCAGGGTAAGGTCGGGGCCGACCATCGCGAATTCGTAGGTAGCGGTCTTGCCGATCAGGACCGCACCTTGGGCGCGCAGGCGGGCGATGGCGGGGGCGTCGGTTTCGGCGATGCGCCCGGCGAGAACGCGGGAGCCGGAGGTGGCGGGCTGGTCTGCGACGTCGATCAGGTCTTTGACGGCGACGGGGAGGCCGCAAAGGGGGCCGGGGTCTTCGGTGCGCAGGAGAGCGTCGGCGCGGTCGGCTTGTTGCAGGGCGTCGACAGCGATGTGGGTGAAGGCGCAGACGCGCGGGTTCAGGGCGGCGATGCGGGCGAGGGTGGCCTCGGTCAGCGCGCGGGAGGTCAGGGTGCCGGAGCGCAGGGCGGCGGCGGCCTCGGGCAGGGAGAGGTCGGCGGGGTTGGTCATGCGGTGAGGTAGGCTTCGATGCGGGCGACCTCGGCCCGCAGGTGTTGCGCGCCAGCCCATGCGGCGGCGAAGGCCTTTTCGTCGAGGGTGAGGCCGAGGGCTGCGAGGCGGGCGCGGAAGTCGGCTTCGGTCAGGGCGGGTTTCATCGGGCGTCTCCGTAGCGGCGGGTGGAGCCGCGGATGATGAGTTCACCCCCGAGGACGACATGGGCGGTTTCGGGCTCTTTGGCGGCGATCCAGTTGGTCAGCATCGAGACGGTTTCGCTGACCATCACATCGACGCGCTGGCGGAAGGTGGTGAGGTTGTAGGCGGGCCATGCGGCGGGGGGAACATCGTCGAAGCCGACGACGGAGACGTCTTCGGGGATCCTGAGGCCAAGTTCGAAGCGCAGCACGTCCATCACCGCGAAGGCCATGTGGTCGTTGGCGACGAAGACGGCGTCGGGGCGGCGCGAGGTGGCGAACAGTTCGCGTGCGGCGGATTGGGCGGTGCGGTAGTCGAAGTTACCTTCGGCGCGGGCGAAGAGGTCGTGGCCCGCCTCGGCCAGCCCGGCCCGGAAGCCGGCCTCGCGGTCGATCTGGGTGGTGGCACCGGAGAAGCCAGCGATATAGGCGATGCGCTGGTGGCCGAGGGAACAGAGGTAATCGGCCAGAGCCTTGCCACCGGCGACGTTGTCGGAGGTGACGGAGCATAGATTGGGGTCGGCGTGGCCGCGGTTGAAGAGGACCACGGGGATGCCGGTGGACTGGCAGCGCGCGGCGAGGTCGGAGGAGACCGAGACCGAGGCAAGGACGATGCCGTCGACCTGATAATCCATGATCTCGCGCACCACCTTGTCGACGTTGTCGGAGGAGACGGGGGCGAGGAAGATCAGGACGTGGTAGCCGACCTTTTGCAGTTCCACCGACAGGCGTTCGACGACCTCGGGATAGAAGTAGTTCTCGAGGTAGGCGACGACGAGGCCGATGATGCGGCTTTTGCCGGATTTCATCGCGCGGGCGAGGACGTTCGGGCGGTAGCCAAGCTGGGCTGCGGCGGCGAGCACCTTGTCGGCGGTTTTCTTTGACACCGAGGAGCCGGGGGTGAAGACCCGGCTGACGGCGGATTGGCTGACGCCAGCGAGGGCCGCGACCTCGAGTGATGTGACCTTGTCAGTCGCCACGAAGAACCCTCCCGTTTGCGGGGACAGTCTTTGACGAAGCGAGGGGCGCGGGCAAGCCTGTCATGGTGTCAGGCGCGACCCGGTGGCCTTGTCGAAGAGGTGGACCTTGTCGGCGGGGATCGCGACGTGGAGGGGGGCACCGATGTCGATGCGGTAATCCTTTGGGGCGCGGATCGAGACGAGGGCCGGGCCGATGCGGACGGAGACGAGGGTGGCGTCGCCGAGAAGTTCCATCGAGTAGACCGGGGCGGTGAGTTGGGCCGGGGTATCGCTGACGCGGACATCTTCGGCGCGGAAGCCAAGGGTGACGGGGCCTGCGCCTTGGGCCGGAACGGCGAGGCCTTCGGCGCGGAAGGTGCCGTCGGTGATGGTGCCTTCGATGAGGTTCATTGCGGGCGAGCCGATGAAGCTGGCGACGAAGGTGTTGGCGGGGCGGTCGTAGATTTCGGTCGGGGTGCCAAGCTGCTGGACGATGCCGTGGCTCATCACCACCACGCGGTCGGCGAGGGTCATCGCCTCGATCTGGTCGTGGGTAACGTAGATCGTGGTGCGGCGCAGAGTGTGGTGCAGGTGCTTGATCTGCGCGCGGGTGGACACGCGGAGTTTGGCGTCGAGGTTGGACAGAGGTTCGTCCATCAGGAAGGCGTTCGGTTCGCGGACGATGGCGCGGGCAAGGGCGACGCGCTGGCGCTGACCGCCCGACAGCGCGGCGGGGCGGCGGTCGAGGAAGGGGCCAAGTTCAACCATCTCGGCCGCTTTCATCACGCGGGCGTGGTGTTCGGCCTTTGGGATGCCACGGACGCGGAGGGGGAAGCGGATGTTTTCGAACACCGAAAGGTTGGGGTAGAGGCCGTAGGACTGGAACACCATCGAGATGTCGCGGTCTTTCGGTTCCAGCCGGTTGACCATGCGGTCACCGATCCAGATTTCGCCTTCGGTCACGTCCTCGAGCCCCGCGATCATGCGCATCGTGGTGGTCTTGCCGCAGCCCGAGGGGCCGAGGAGGACGAGGAATTCGGCATCGGCAATGTCGAGGTTGAAGCGGTCGACGCCGACGTAGGAGCCCCAGCGTTTCGAGACGTTCACAAGACGGATCTGGGCCATTGGGTTATCCTTTGACGGCGCCGGCGGTCAGACCGGAGACGATCTGGCGCTGGAAGAAGAGGACGAGGATGAACAAGGGCACCGTGGCCGAGACGACGGCGGCGACGGCATACATCACGTTGCCCTCGTTCTGGATGGAGCCGAGGAAGCTGGCGATCTTTGGCACCATCGTCTGGTTTTCCTGTGAAAGCAGCATCGAGGTGACGGCGAAGTCGTTGTAGCCGAGGAGGAACGAGAAAAGGCCGGTGGTGATGACGCCAGGCCACATGACCGGCATGATGACCATGCGGAACGCCTGAAACCGGGTGCAGCCATCGACCATCGCGCTTTCATCGAGATCCTTGGGGATCGACAGGAAGAACGAGTGCAGCATCCACAGCGTGAAGGGCTGGTTGATGGCGACGAGGACGATGATCGTGGTGGGCAGGACACCCCAGATGTTGAGTTCAAAGAACGGCAGCATGTAGCCCGAGACCAGCGTGATGTGCGGCATCGCGCGAAACACGAGGGCTGCGATCAGAATCCAGAAGGCGTAGCGGTAGCCGGAGCGGGCGAGGGCGTAGCCGCCAAGCGTGCCAATGGCGAGCGAGATGAAGGTGACGGAGAGGGTGACGATCAGGGTGTTGATCGCGGCCTTCCAGAATTCGTTGCGGACCCATGCGCCTTCATACCCTGCAAGGGTGAAGGGGCCGCCGGTCTGGGCCTGGGTGCGGGTGCCTTCGATTGCCATCCACCAGGATTGGCGGGAAAAGAAATCGGCCTCGACCTTGAAGCTTCCCCAGACTGTCCAGGCGAAGGGGAAGAGGGCCGCAATGAGCCAGATCGCGAGGAAGGCTGTGGTCAGGGTTTGCAGGCCAAGAGGGCGGCGGGTGGCTACGGACACATCACACCGCCTTCCGGTTGAAATCGGCCCAGGTGCGGCGCAGGACGGGGGCCAGCAGGATCAGCACGCCGACGATGGTGATGACGGAAGTTGCGGCAGCGGAGCCGAAAAGCTGCGAGTCCTGCCCGACAAGGTCGTTGAACACGAGCCAGGACAGCGAGGTGGCGTTTGCCTCGGCCGAGAAGCCGACGATGGGTTCAAAGACACGGAAGTTGTCCATCAACTGCACCAGGGCCACAAAGGTGGCGAGGGGGGCGAGGTGGGGGATCAGAACGTAGCGCGTCACTTCCCACCGGTTCGCGCCGTCGATGCGGGCGGATTCGACGGTGTCTTGCGGCACGGTCTGGAGCCCCGCGTAGAACACGACGAAAGAGAAGGGGCCGTTGGTCCAGACGCCGTAGAGCAGAAGGACGATCCACGTCAGCATCGGGGATGCGCGCAGCGACAGGGTGGGGTCGCCGGTCAGGCTTTGCAGGGATGCGCCAAGGATGCCGGAGGGGTTGAACATCCACGCAAGGATCAGCGAGCCGACGAGCGGCGTGATGATCATCGGCAGCAGCGAGACGAAGATCGCCGGGCCTTTGAGCAGTTTCGGCAGGGTGTTGACCGCCAGCGCGATGGCGAAACCGAGGGCCATTGCCAGGGGCGTGACGAGGAAGCAGTAGACGAGGGTGAAGCTCAGCGCCTTGTAGAACGGCAGGTTGAAGATGCGGGTCGCCACGTCGCCAAGCCCTTGATTGTCCGACAGGATCGCGCTGATTTCGTCGACAGCGAGGTGATTGCGGTTGAGGTAGTTGGCAAAGCCCGCAAACTGGCCGAGCGGCTTTTCCGCGCGCAGTTTCTGCATCGCCTCGGTATCGACCCTGGTTTGGGATTCGCAGCCGAAGGGGGTGCAGTTCTCGACGGTGACCAGCACCGCTTCGTGCTGCACGAATAGCGACTGCACCACGACCGAGACGATCGGCAGGCTGATGAACAGCAGCATCGCCAGGATCGAGGGGAAGATGAACACAAAGAAGGTGCGGTGCGGCATCGGGGATTCCGGAGGAATGAGGGACCGGCGGCAGGGGAACCTTAGGGCTCCCGCAGGGGTCGCGGCAATCGCGGAGGGCCGCAGGGGGGGCCCGACCGCCGGGGGCGGTCGGGCGGGGAGGTTATTGCAGGAAGCCGCCTTCCTTGGCTGCGGCGTCATAGGCGGCCTTCACGTCGGCCAGAGCCTGATCCGCCTCTTCCTTGCCGGCGATGAAGTCGGCCAGTTCGGTGGAAAGGGCGGTGTGCAGAAGGCCCATGTAGGGCTGCATCGGATAGGCGCGGGCGCCGCCGGTGGCGTTGCCGATCACGCCAACTGCGGTTGGGCCGGGCTGGAAGCCGGCGACAAGCCAGGTGGCGGCGTCGGGGTTGGCGGCCACGGTTTCTGGGCTGATGCCCTTGACCATCGCCTGGAACGACACTTCGGCATCGGCATCGGAGATGTTCTTGGCGATGGTGAAGCCGTCCCACCACAGGGCCGCTGCCGGGATCGTGCCGCCACCGATGGTGGGGGCGGCGGCAAAGCCGGTGTTGGCGGCAACCTCGGGGTTGGCCTTGGCCGGATCGGTGGCGGCCCCGGCGAGCGAGCCCCACTGGCTCATGATCGCGACGGAACCGGCATCCCAGAGCTTGTTCAGCTCGTTCGCGTCATAGGTCAGGTAGTCGGGGTTCATGTAAGCGGTCATCGCACGCATGGTTTCCAGCACCTTGCGACCGTTTTCGTTGTCGATGGCCAGTTCGGCGCTGCCGGGGGCGAAGAATTCCGCGCCGGTGCCGAGATACATGTTCACGAATTCGGCGGCGAGATCCCAGCCGGGCTTGTCGGAGGCGGCGAGCGGGTATTCCATCAGGCCGGCGTCCTTGATCGCCTTGGCGGCGGCGAGGACGTCTTCATAGCTGGTGGGCACGGCGACACCGGCTTTTTCCAGAATGTCCTTGCGGTAGAAGGTGTGCTGGCCGTTGCCCATGAAGGCGATGGCCATCACCTTGCCGTCGATCTTGATCAGCTGGTTGGGTTGCAGCGACTGGCCGTATTTGGCGACAAGATCATCCAACGGGCGGATCAGGCCGTCGTTCAGCAAGGGAACGATGGAGTTGTTGGCAACGACCGCGACGGTGTATTCCGCAGGTTCCACGGTCAGGGCGGGCCCCTGGATATTCTTGTGTTCCGCCGTGGCGTTGGCGGTGACGGTCACGTCGGCGGTGGCGCAGGAGGCGGCCACGTCGTTGACGATGCGCAGCGCCTCGAAGTCGTTCGACAGGATGCGGACGGAGCCCGCGCCCTGGATGCCGCAATCGGCGAAGGCGGTGGTGGCGGCAAGAAGTGCGGCGAGGCTGACAGCGCCTGTCGCGAAGGTTCTGGTGATCTTCATGGTCGGTCTTCCCTTCTGCTGGCGAAAGCGCATCGCCGGTTTTCGTGGCGGGGGACTCGGTGGTCCCCGTTCCGTCAGAAATGCTAAACACCTTTTGCATACGATTGCAAACAGTATGTGCAGCCTGCGGATGGTTCGCGGTGGCGCGGGCGAAAAATGCAAGCGGCCCGCATCGCTGCGGGCCGCCGGGATGGCGATTGCCGAAAATTCAGGCGTCGGGGGCGAGGCGGGCTGCCGTGACATCGGCCATCTGCGCCAGCTTGATCTGGACGAGGGCCGAGGCTTCGTCATAGACGCGCCATTCATCGACGATCCTGCCGTTCTTGTAGTGGAAGTGGGTGATGCCCATGATCTGCACCCGTTTGCCGCTGGGCGCGCCGAGGTGATTGAGGATGCCGTAGCCGATGTGGTGGCCTTCCATGATCCAGCGCACAGCGACCTTTTCGCCGCCCTCCTCGCAGGGGGTGGTGCAGATGTGGTGGACGGTGAAGGCCGCGTCGGGGATGCTGCCGATCAGGCCGAGGGTCTGGTGAATGATCGCAGCATGGCCGTAAAGTTCGGCCATCAGCGGGCCGTGGTATTGCGCGGTGGGCGCATAGACCTTGGCGATGGTGCCAAGCATCTTGCGGTTGAAGACGTCGTGCAGCCAGCGCAGCGTGTGGCGTTCTAGATCGGTCGAGGCGATGGACAGGTCGGGCTCGGCCTCGGGCGGATACTGCCCGATCATGTGGCGATTTTCGCCAATATCCAGTGAAACCATGCTCTTGTCGAAGCTGGCTTTGGCGATGCGTTCGGCGTAGCCCTGCACGTCGATGCCAAGCTGTTGCAGGATGGCGGTGGTGTCGGCCACCACCCATTCGCGGTAGATCTTGTTTTCGAAGATCATGCAGTCGGCGATGGTGCGCGAGGTGAACATCCGCCCGGTGGCGGGGCCGAGGTGGCCGTTCTGGCTGTGTCGCCCGGTGCCGGTGACAAGGTGCGAGGTGTAGAACCCTTCGTTTTCGTTGCCTTTCCAGATCACATGGGTCGCCATGCCGCGCCGTTCTGGGAAGCTGACAAGGCGCTGGATCGTGTCGCGGACCACTTCTTCGCGGGAGTAAAGCGTGCCGGTTGTGCCGTAGAGGACGCAGTTATGGGTGTAGTGGCTGTAGATCAGGCCGATGTCGCGCTCGTCCCAGATCAGATGAGTGCAGCGGACGATGTAATCGACGATGTCGGTGTAGATCGAGTCAAAGCCCCGCATGGCCTGCGTGCGCTTGCCGTTTGCGGGCGCGAGATCGGTGTAGTCGTGCCGCTCGACCTGGCGGACGCTGTCCGGGCGGGTGGGGGCAAGCTCGCTGCCCGACTTTGTGCCTTCGCTTTTCTCTGCCATAGCGTTTCTCCCGATTCCGCTGGGCCGCGACCCTTGCACTGTGCCGGATCGTGCCTTGTCTGCGCAAGGAGTGCCCGGTTTGGCATACGTATGCAAGTCAAAACGATTGTGGGGATGAAAGTTGCCGTGAGGCGGGGCGAAAGGTAGGGTTGCGAGTGTGGCGAGGACGCGAGGGCTGGGATGACGGCGGCGGCGTTTCGGGATCAGATCGCGGGGCTGGGGGCGGTTGATCTGGCGCGGCGGCTGATTGGCGCGCGGCTGGTGGTGCGGGGCGCGGGCGGCGTGGTGATCGAGACCGAGGCCTATGGGCGCGATGATCCGGCGTCGCACAGCTTTGCCGGGCCGACGCGGCGCAATGCGGCGATGTTCGGGCCGGCGGGGCATGCCTATGTCTACCGGTCGTATGGTATCCATCTGTGCCTGAACGTGGTGGCGCGGCCGGGCGAGGCGGTGCTGATCCGGGCGTTGTGGCCGGATGTGGGGCTGGACATGATGCAGGAGCGGCGGCGCAGGCCGGAGCTTTGCAATGGGCCGGGGCGGTTGGCCGAGGCGCTGGGGATCAGGCCGGAGGATGATGGCGCAGCTTTTGACGGCGGGGCGCTTGCGATCACTCTTGCCGCTGCGCTGCCCGATCTGTTGGTCGGGCCGCGGATCGGGATCAGCAAGGCGCAGGATGTGCCGTGGCGCTTTGGGTTGGCGGGGGCCAAGGGGCTGAGCCGGGCGTTTGCGCGCTAAAGTCGCAGACGGTCGACCACCCACACGCCCATCGCCTGCACCATGTCATCACGCCACGACAGCGGGCCGGGCTTGTAAAGCGCCGAGCCGAGCGCGCGCTGCTGCTTTTCCAGGATGCCCACATCCTCTTTTGCGACGCGTTCCCAGCGGTCGTAATAGGGTTCGGCGCGGGTGGCGAAATCGGGCAGCGTGAGGCGGCTTTCGGGGAAGCAGCCGCCAACCTCCAGACGTGTGCGGTTTTCTGCGATGGGGATGGTATTCAGCCACCAGAGGCAATCTTGCGCCACGGCGAACTGGACGGTTGGAAAGATGACGGTGAAGTAGGTGCCCATGCGGGCGTCGTCATCCAGGCCGGCGATGGGGTCGAAGGGCGGGACTTCATCGGAGAGGGTGGCGATGGAGCGGCCCGAGATGACCTGAATGGTGATCCAGTTGCCCTTGGTTGGGGGCGTGCGCGATTGTTGCGCGCCGACGGTGTTCTTGTGGACGATGCCGGTGTGGTACGTCTCCACCGCGTTTTCGAGGATGAGTTTCCAGTTGCAGGCCACGTCGAGCGTGATCTTCCACGTGCAGCGCATGTCGCCAAGTTTGTGGCTGGCCATGCGGTCGGGAAAATCGCCGAGGTGGTCCAGAAGGGTCGGGCCATCCTTGGTGAAGCGGGCGAAGACGAAGCCTTCCCACTGGTCGAGGTCGAGTGAGACGAGGCCGTTTTCGACCTTGTCGAAGCCTTCGGCGTCTTTCATGTCGGGGCAGCCGTAAAGGCGACCGTCGTTCAGGTAGCTCCAGGCATGGTAGGGGCAGGTGATGCGGCCGCCGACGTTGCCGGTGCCTTCCAGAAGAATAGAGCCGCGGTGCCGGCAGTAGTTGGCGAAGGCGCGCAGGTGGTTGTCGTTGCCGCGGATGAGCACGATCGGGCCGCCCGGTGTGTCGAAGGCGCGGTAGTCGCCAGGGGTGGGGAGTTCTTCGGCGCGGGTCAGGAAGAACCAGTGTTTCAGGAACAGGTTGTCGCGTTCTGCCTTGAAGATTGCGGGGTCGGTGTAGAACCCGGCGGGCATCGAGCGGGCGCGGTTCAGGGGTTGCAGGCTTGGTTCAAACTCGGTGCGGTCGAGACTCATCTGCGGCTCCTTCGGTCGGGGGGAGTGTGCCGCCGACGCGCCTCGGCTGACAAGGCTTGGCATGCGTTTGGGCCGTGCAATTCGGGCGCTGCGAGGGTAGTCTGGGCGCAGGGCCTGATCCGGGCCGCAGTGAAGGGGACGAGCATGGCCAAGGGCATGAACAAGCGCAAGGAAGTGAAGAAGCCGAAGAAAGAGGCTGCGAAGCCTGCGGTTTCGGTGGCATCGACCAATGCGAAGGTGACGATTTCCTCGGGCAAGCCGAAGGACTGACCGTCACGCCTTGCGCGAGGCGGCCAGCACCAGAAAGCCGCCCGCAAGGCACCAGTTCTTGACGAAGATCGACATTTGCCAGCCGTCGTCGGGTTGGAAGTGAAAGATGCTGGTTGCCGCGCAATAGGCGGCGGCGATCAGGGCGGCCGTGCGCACCGTGGGCGGCCAGATCAGCCCCACGGCAAGGGCCGCGTTCAGGGCAAGCGCGGGCCAGATCAGCCAGACCGGCGCGCCGATCCCGGCAAGCAGGCCTTGCGCGGCGGCGGGGGCAAGCGCCTTTTGCACGGCCCCGGCGGCGAACAGCGCGGCCAGAAGGATGCGTCCGATCAGGTCCATGGGTGTCTCCCTTCAAGGGACATACGGGACGAGCCCAAGGAAGTTGCAGGCGTCAGAACGCTTCCTTCACCGCCTCCATTGCGACGTAGGTGGAGGTGGAGGCGACGTGGGGCAGGGCCGAGATCACCTCGCCCAGCACGCGGCGATAGGACTGGATATCGGCGGTGCGCACCTTCAGGAGGTAGTCGAACGAGGAGGCCATCATGTGGCATTGCTCCACCTCGGGCACCGACAGCACGGCCTTGTTGAAGGCTTGCAGCGCCGCCTCGCGGGTGTCGCTGAGCCGCACCTCGACGAAGGCGACGTGGGCTTGGCCCATGCGGATCGGGTCGATGATGGCGCGGTAGCCGGTGATCACGCCGCCTTCCTCCAGCCGTTTCAGGCGGGCCTGGGTGGGTGATTTCGACAGGCCGATGCGGCGGGCCAGTTCGACGGCGGCGATGCGGCCATCGGTGGCCAGCACGCGGAGGATCGCAAGGTCGAAGCGGTCGAGGTCATTTGCCATGCGGTTACCCAAATTTTGCATTACTTGGCCCGCATATCACGGACCAATCGGGAAAACAGCCTGCGCAACAGGGTGTATGCTGGGCCAAAGAGGGAGAACCGTCATGCCGCGCGATCACCACGACACTGCCTGGTCTGTCATCGAAGCGGGCAGCCTTGCCGACGAGGCCACTTTGGTGCGCCGCCTGATCGCCGAGGCGGGGTTGGATGCCGAAGCGCGGGCGCGGATCACGGCGTCGGGGGCGGACCTCGTGCGGCGCATCCGGGGCAGCGCCAAGCCGGGGCTGATGGAGGTTTTTCTGGCCGAATACGGGCTTTCGACGGATGAGGGCATCGCGCTGATGTGTCTGGCCGAGGCGCTGCTCCGGGTGCCGGACGCCGAGACAATGGACGCGCTGATCGAGGACAAGATCGCGCCGTCGGATTGGGGTCGGCATTTGGGAAGGTCTGCCTCCAGCCTGGTCAACGCGTCGACCTGGGCCTTGATGCTGACCGGCAAAGTGCTGGACGACCGCGAGCCGGGTATTGCCGGACACCTTCGCGCCGCCGTGAAGCGGCTGGGCGAGCCGGTGATCCGCACCGCCGTGTCGCGCGCGATGAAGGAGATGGGGCGGAATTTCGTTCTGGGCGAGACGATCGACAAGGCGATGGACCGCGCGCGCGAACTGGAAGCCAAGGGCTACACCTACAGCTACGACATGCTGGGCGAGGCGGCGCGGACCGAAGCCGACGCGCGGCGCTATCATCTGAGCTATTCCAAGGCGATCACCGCCATCGCCGGGGCGGCGCGTGGCAACGACATTCGCCAGAACCCCGGAATCTCGGTCAAACTCTCGGCGCTGCATCCCCGCTATGAGGTGGCAAAGCGTGCCCGCGTGATGGAGGAGCTGGTGCCCCGCGTCCGCGCGCTGGCGGGGTTGGCGCGGGCGGCGGGCCTTGGGTTCAACATCGACGCCGAGGAAGCGGACCGGTTGGCGCTGTCGCTGGAGGTGATCGAGGCGGTGTTGTCGGACCCGTCGCTGGCAGGGTGGGACGGGTTCGGCGTGGTGGTGCAGGCTTACGGGCGGCGCGCGGGTGCGGTGATCGACTGGCTTTATGCGCTCAGCCAGCGGCTGGACCGGCGGATCATGGTGCGGCTGGTGAAGGGCGCCTATTGGGACGCAGAGGTGAAGCGGGCGCAGGTTCTGGGGCTGGACAGTTTCCCGGTGTTCACCCGCAAGCAGGCGACCGATGTATCCTACATCGCCAATGCGCGCAAATTGCTGGGCATGACTGACCGGATCTATCCGCAGTTTGCCACGCATAACGCGCATACGGTGGCGGCGATCCTCGACATGGGCAGCGACCCGATGGCGTATGAGTTCCAGCGCCTGCATGGCATGGGCGAACGGCTGCACGACATCGTTCTGACCGACCGTGGCACGCGCTGCCGGATCTATGCGCCGGTCGGCGCGCACCGGGATTTGCTGGCCTACCTGGTGCGGCGGTTGCTGGAGAACGGTGCCAACTCCAGCTTCGTCAACCAGATCGTCAACGAGGAGGTGGCACCGGAAACCGTTGCCGCCTGCCCGGTGACGGCGATGGAGGGGATGGAGCCTGTCGCCTCGCCTGCCTTGCCCGCGGGCCCGGGACTTTTTGGCGCGCGGCGGAATGCGAAGGGCTGGGATCTGACCGACGCGGTGGATCTGGCCGCCATCGAGGCTGCCCGTGCGCCCCATGCCGACGCGCTGTTCGACGCCGCCCCGCGCCTTGCCGGGCGGGCGGCCGGCGGCCCGCGTCTGACGGTGACAAACCCCGCGACGGGCGCACCGGTGGGCCAGGTGCTGACGGCGGCCCTGCCGGATGTCGATACCGCACTGCGCCTTGCCGAACCCTGGGCCGCGACCCCGGCGATCCGCAAGGCGGTGCTGCTGAAGGCTGCCGATCTCTACGAGGACAGCTTCGGTCCGATCTTTGCGCTGCTGGCGCGCGAGGCGGGCAAGACGCTTGCCGACGCGGTATCGGAACTGCGCGAGGCGGTGGATTTCCTGCGCTATTACGCCGAAGGGGCCGAGGGCCTTGCCAATCCGGCGCGGGGCGTGTTCGCCTGCATCAGCCCGTGGAACTTCCCGCTGGCGATCTTCACGGGCCAGATCGCGGCGGCGTTGGCAGCGGGCAACGGAGTTCTTGCCAAGCCCGCCGAACAGACACCTCTTATCGCCACGCTGGCCATCGACCTGATGCTTCGCGCCGGGGTTCCCGCCACGGCGTTGCAGCTTTTGCCCGGAGACGGCGCCGTCGGGGCCGCGATCACCCGTGATCCGCGCATCGCAGGGGTGGCCTTCACCGGATCGACCGACACCGCGCTGTTGATCCGCAAGGCGATGGCGGCGCACGCCAACCCAACCGCGCCGCTGATTGCCGAAACGGGTGGGCTGAACGCGATGCTGGTGGATTCGACCGCGCTGCCGGAACAGGCGGTGCGGGACATCCTCGCCGCCGCATTCCAGTCGGCCGGGCAGCGTTGTTCGGCGCTGCGCTGCCTTTATGTGCAGGAAGACGTCGCCGATACCGTCACCGATATGCTGTTCGGCGCGATGGACGACCTGAGCCTGGGCGACCCGTGGCACCTGACGACAGACGTGGGCCCGGTGATCGACGCCGAGGCGCAGGCAGGCATCCGCGACTATATCGAGGCGGCACGGCGCGAAGGCCGGGTGCTGAAGGAACTGGCCGCACCGCAGGGGGGCACGTTCATCGGGCCAACCGTGCTTTCGGTCGGCGGGATCAGCGCCATGCCCCGCGAAATCTTCGGCCCGGTGCTGCACATCGCCACCTTCAAGGCGGCGCAGATCACCTCGGTGATCGATGCGGTCAATGCCACCGGTTATGGGCTGACGTTCGGGCTGCACACGCGCATCGACGACCGGGTGCAAAGCATCGTCGACCGGCTGCAGGTCGGCAACGCCTACGTCAACCGCAACCAGATCGGCGCGGTGGTGGGCAGCCAGCCCTTTGGCGGCGAAGGATTGTCGGGCACCGGGCCAAAGGCGGGCGGGCCGGAGTATCTGCACCGCTTTACCCGCGCCGCCGCCCCGGCCCCCGAGGCCGACGGCACCGCCGCGACCGAGGCCGAGGTCCTGCGCGCACTGACCGCCCCGCAGCCAAAGCGGGCCCATCGCAGCATCAACCTGCCGGGGCCGACGGGCGAGTCCAACCGCCTGACCCTGACCGCCCGTGCGCCCCTCCTGTGTCTTGGCCCTGGCCGTGCTGCGGCGCGCCAACAGGCCGAGACGGTCCGCGCCCTTGGCGGGCACGCGGTGGAAGCGGCGGGCCTCGACCCTGCGGCGCTGGCGCGGCTCAAGGGGTTTTCCGGCGCGATCTGGTGGGGCGGTGCTGCGGTCGCACGCGCCTGTGCCGAGGCCCTTGCCAGCCGGTCAGGCCCGATCCTGCCCCTGATCGGCGACGTGCCGGATGCCGGACATGCACTGCTGGAACGCCACCTCTGCATCGACACCACCGCCTCTGGTGGCAACGCGCAGCTTTTGGCCGAGGTCGGTGCCTGACCTTCCTCTTTGCAAAAATATCCTCGGGGGGTGAAGGGGGGCAGACAGCCCCCCTTTTCCAACGCTTGACGCATCTGCGCGGATCGGAAACTCTGCCGCCATGTTTCCGATCCGCGACCACAATCCTTCGGGCCGCGTGCCCCTCGTCACGCTGGCGCTGATCGCAGTCAACGTCATCGTGTTTCTTGGCTATTTCCCGTCGATGACCGAAAACCAGCTTGGCTGGTTCTTCCAGACCTGGGGGCTGGTGCCGGGGCGGCTGATGGCAGGGCAGGGTTACGAGACGCTGGTGACGTCGATGTTCCTGCATGGCGGCTGGGTGCACCTGATCGGTAACATGCTGTTTCTCTATATCTTTGGCGACAACCTTGAAGAGGAAATGGGCCATTTCGGCTTTCTGCTCTTTTACCTCGCTTCGGGCTTGGCGGCAGCGGGGTTGCAGATAGCCGCCGACGTCGCCTCACCGATCCCGATGGTTGGTGCTTCGGGGGCGATTGCGGGGGTGATGGGTGGCTATCTCTTGTTGTTCCCAAGGGCCAAGGTCGATGTGCTGTTCATCTTCCTGATCTTCTTTCGGATCTTTGCGATCCCGGCGTGGATCGTGCTGGGGCTGTGGCTGGGCATTCAGGTGGTGTCGGGGGTGATCACCCCGACCGATGCCGGCGGCGTGGCCTATTGGGCGCATGCCGGCGGGTTTGTCGGGGGTTTGGTGTTGACCATTCCGGTGTGGTTGCGGCGCGGGGCTGCGGGCTATTGGCGCAAGACCCAAGGCCACCCGCCCCATGCCGAGACCGAGTTCAAGGCGGCGCGGTCCAACGTTCCGCTGGTGCCGCGTCGACGCCAGCCGTGATCTAGCCGCGCACCACGCCCCGGAACGCGTCGAACAATCCGTCATTGCCGGCGATGAGGCCGCCGTCCAGCGGGTCAGCGCCGTCACGGATACCCGACACCATGCCGCCGGCTTCGCGCACCAGAAGGATGCCCGCGGCGATGTCCCAGGCGTTCAGTTCGCGTTCCCAGTAGCCTTCGTAGCGGCCTGCGGCCACATACGCGAGGTCAAGGGCCGCCGAGCCCCAGCGCCGCACCCCGGCGCAGGCCGGCATCAGGCGCGCAAGGTCTTGCAGCATCGCGGGCAGGGTGGCCTTGGCGCCAAACGGCACGCCGGTGGCAAAGACCGCTTCCGACATGGTGCGACGGCCCGACACGCGCAGGCGGCGGTTGTCGTTCAGCCAGCAGCCCGCACCCTTTTCGGCCCAGAACATCTCGTCCTTGGCCGGGTCGAAGACCACGCCCGACACGATCTCGCCCTTGTGTTCCAGCGCGATCGAGACCGACCAGTGCGGCATCCCGTGCAGAAAGTTCGTGGTGCCATCCAACGGATCGACGATCCAGCGCCGGGTCGGGTCGGCGCCATCGGCGCTGCCGGTTTCCTCGCCCAGCCAGCCATAGGTCGGACGGCCACCGAGCAGTTCTTCCTTGATGATCCGTTCCGCCTCGCGGTCGGCGCGGCTGACGAAATCGCCAGGGCCCTTGGTCGAGACCTGAAGGTTCTCCACCTCGCGGAAGTCCTTTACCAGGCTGCGGCCCGCCTTGCGGGCGGCCTTGATCATCAGGTTGAGGTTGGCAGAGCCTTGCATGGGATCCCTCCGGTCGGTTCCGCCCGGTGGCTTACAGGGGATGGTGGCCGATGAAAACCCCGCAGCCAGGCCCCGGCGTGGCATTTTGCGGTGCCATGTAGGTCCGGCATCGGCCAATGCGGCTCGCGCAGCAGTTTGCGGCGGATCGCGCGGGCGTCGTGGGCTGCGGCGACAGGTGGCTTTGGCAAGATCAAACCTGCTTGCCATTCGCCGCGTCCACCGGCACGCTTTGCGCGCAACCGAGGGGTCACATGGCATCTGAAAGCACCGGCGTCGATCTGCCTGCCATCGTCACGCTGCTGGGCGCGGCGGTGGTGGCGGTGCCGTTGTTCAAGCGGGCGGGGCTTGGGTCGGTGCTGGGGTATCTGGCGGCGGGGCTGGCAATCGGGCCGTTCGGGCTTGGCCTTTTTTCCGATCCGATGGCGATCCTGCATGTGGCCGAACTGGGCGTGGTGATGTTTTTGTTCATCATCGGGCTGGAGATGCAGCCGTCACGGCTGTGGGCGATGCGGCGCGACATCTTCGGCCTTGGGCTCGTGCAGGTGCTGGTCTGCATGGCGCTGTTGTCGCTGGTCGGGCTTGGGCTGGGCTACCCCTTCGCGCCGTCCTTGGTGGCGGGGACGGGGTTCGTGCTGACCTCGACCGCGATCGTCATGCAGATGCTTGAGGAGCGCGGTGATCTTTCGGCACCGAAAGGCCAGCGGATCGTGTCGATCCTGCTTTTGGAAGATCTGGCCATCGTGCCGCTGCTGGCATTGGTCGCGTTTCTGGCGCCGGGGGCGGCGGATGTGACGCTGGCCGACCGGGCGCTTGGCGTTGGCATGGGGCTTGGGGCGATTGCGGTTCTGATCCTTGCCGGGCGGTATCTGATCAACCCGGTGTTTTCGGTGCTGGCGGCGGCCAAGGCGCGCGAGGTGATGACGGCGGCGGCGCTCTTGATCGTGCTTGGTGCCGCACTGTGGATGCAGCTTGGCGGGCTTTCGGCGGCGATGGGGGCGTTTCTGGCGGGGGTGCTGTTGTCGGAATCCACCTACCGGCACCAGCTTGAGGCGGATGTGGAGCCGTTCCGGGGGCTGCTTCTGGGGCTGTTCTTTCTGGCCGTCGGCATGGCGCTGGACCTTTCGGTGGTGGCGGCGAACTGGCGGTTGATCCTGATTTCGGTCGTGGCGCTGACGCTGCTGAAGATGCTGGCGATCTATTCGGTCGCGCGCCTGTTCCGCGCGTCGCACCGCGAGGCGGTGGAGCGGCTGGTGCTGATGGCGCAGGGGGGCGAGTTCGCCTTTGTCCTTTATGCTGCGGCGCTTTCCGTGGGGCTGATCAATGCCGAGGAAAATGCCACGCTGACCGCCGTCATCATCATCTCGATGGTGATGACGCCGTTGTTCGTGCTGGCGCATGACCGGCTGATGCCGAAACCGGTGGCTTCGACCGACGGGCTGCCGATGCCGGAGGATGACGGCGCGTCGGTGCTTCTGATCGGGTTTGGCCGGTTCGGGCAGGTGGTCAGCCAGCCCCTCTTCGCGTCGGGTTACAAAGTGTCGATCATCGACATCGACACCGAGATGATCGCCACCGCGACCGGCATGGGCTTCAAGGTGTATTTTGGCGACGGCACGCGGCTGGATATCCTGCACGCCGCCGGAGCGACCCATGCGCGTGCCATCATCATCTGCATCGACAACCAAGGTGCGGCCACCCGCATCGCGCATCTGTTGCGGGATGAATGCCCGCTGATCCCGGTCTTTGCGCGCAGCTATGACCGGCGCCATTCGATCGACCTGATCAAGGCGGGGGTCGAGGTGCCGATCCGCGAAACCTACGAATCCGCGCTGCTGCTGGGCGGCAACCTGCTTCGGCACTTCGGGGTGGCGGAGGAACGGATCGGCGAAACACTGAACGACGTGCGGCTGCGTGATGCCGACCGCTTTGCGTTGCAATTGGCGGGTGACATCTATTCGGGGCGTGATCTGTTGCGGGTGGATGCCGGGCTGGCGTTGGAAAACTCCGGCTGATCAGGGGTCCCAGCTACTGGCGCTGAAGCTTTACCGGCTCGCTGCGGCCAAGACGCAGGAAATGCGCCATGAAGGGTTTGGCCACATCCTCGGACCGGGTGGCCGCGAACAGCCGCTTTGTCACGGTGTCCGGGCCAAGGGGGCGGGTGACGTAATCTGCGCTCGACTTCACCTCGCGCAGCACCCAGTCGGGCAGCACGGCCACGCCCCGGTTCG
This sequence comes from uncultured Alphaproteobacteria bacterium, assembly GCA_963822435.1. GTDB lineage: Bacteria > Pseudomonadota > Alphaproteobacteria > Rhodobacterales > Rhodobacteraceae > JAUYQR01. The sequence goes on along the minus strand of CAWGHN010000001.1, from coordinate 286,114 downwards.
ACCCAACCAGCATCAGGATAACGGCGGTCAGTTCGGCGGTGCGCTGGGCGCGGGGTTCAACCTTGGCCGGGGTCAGAAGTTCGGTGAACACATCCAGCTTGTCGCGGGTGACGGGGTAGGTGATCAGCACCTGGTCGCGGAAATCTTCGGCTTCGATGAACGCCTTATGCGCCAGGGGGTTGACCGCTGACGCCAGAAACGTCGGGTGATAATCAAAGAGCGGGTTGTAGGTGATGCCCGGCAGGTCGACGGGGTTCGAGGAGATCACCAGATCCACCTCCTCGCGGTTCAGGGCGGGCAGGGCGTCGAAGGCGAGGCCGGCGCGGATGTCGACGTCGATTTCCGGCCAGGCGTGGCGGAAAAGCTCAAGCACGGGAAACAGCCAGTCGAAACAGGCGTGACATTCGATGGCGATATGCAGCCTGCCGGTCTTGCCGGAGCGAAGGGAGCGGAATTCTTCCTCCATCGCGTCGATCTCAGGCAGGATGCGGTCGGCGGCGCGCAGCATGCGGATGCCTGCGGCGGACAGTTTCATCGGCTTCGAGCGGCGCACGAACAGCTCCATCCCCGCCTGATCCTCCAGCCCCGCGACCTGATGGCTGAGGGCGGATTGCGTCATGTTCAACATCTCGGCGGCGCGGGCGAGGCCGCCTGCCTGATGGATGGCGCGGATGGTTCGCAGGTGGCGCAGTTCGACATACATGCGGTGAACCTCATAATGATGGTGAGTATTATGAATTGGTCTCACATCAGGGAATCTGAGACAAGGGGCCATAGAAGGAGCCTTCCCATGACCACCTTGCCCCGCATCTCGTTTGAATTCTTTCCGCCGCAGACGCTGGATGCGTCATTCCGGCTGTGGGAAACGGTGCAGGCGCTGGCGCCGATGCAGCCCAATTTCGTATCGGTGACCTACGGTGCGGGCGGCACCACCCGCAAACTGACCCACGAGGCGGTCAGCGCGATTGGCCGCAACTATGGGCTGAACGTCGCTGCGCACCTGACATGCGTTGACGCGACGCGCGCCGAGACGCTGGAGATCGCCGAGGCCTATGCGGCAGCGGGTGTGACCGAGATCGTGGCCCTGCGCGGCGATGCGCCGAAAGGGGCCACCCGCTTTACCCCGCATCCCGATGGGTTCGCAAGTTCGGTCGAGCTGGTAGAGGCGCTGGCCGCGACCGGCAAGTTCAAGATCAGGGTCGGCGCTTATCCCGAGCCGCACCCGGACGCCGCCGACAGCTTTGCCGACGTGACCTGGCTGAAGCGCAAGATCGACGCGGGAGCCACGTCTGCGATCACGCAGTTCTTCTTTGATGCCGACACGTTCTTTCGGTTCCGCGACGCTTGCGCGCGTGCTGGGATAACCGCGCCGATCATTCCCGGCATCCTGCCGATCACCTCGTGGGACGGGGCCAAGAAGTTTGCTGCGCGCTGTGGCACCCGTGTGCCGGCCAAGCTGGACGAGGCCTTCACCACAGCCGCCCGCGACGGGCGCGAGGAGTTGCTGGCGCTGGCGCAATGCACGGCGCTTTGTGACCGGCTGTTGCAGGGCGGGGTGGACGACCTGCACTTTTACACCCTGAACCGCCCGCACCTGACCCGCGAAGTGGTGCGCGCGCTGGGCATCACGCCGGAACTGGTGCTCGAAAAGGTCGCCTGAATTCGCCCTGCGGGGCACACGACGTCTCCCTCGCGGCCCTTTGATGCGCTGAAAACGCATCGGGGGCCGTCTTTTTTCGTGCCGCTTGTTCCCCCGGCGGGATCGGGTAAGGTCTGCCCACCCCGTCCGAGGAGGCACCATGCCGAAGCTGATTACCGTCTTGAACGGCCCGAACCTGAACCTGCTGGGCACCCGTCAGCCGGAAATCTACGGGCGTGAAACGCTGGACGACGTGGCGCAGGCTTTGTCGGATCTGGCCGATGATCTGGGCCTGGCGGTCCGCTGTCTGCAATCGAACCACGAAGGCCAGTTGATCGACTGGGTGCAGGAGGCGCGCGCCACGTCGGCGGGCATCATCATCAATGCAGGTGCGTTTACCCATACGTCCATTGCCCTTCTGGATGCCTTGAGCGCCTTCGAAGGGCCGGTGTTGGAAGTACACATTTCGAACATTCACAAGCGCGAGGCATTTCGGCACCATTCCTACATCAGCCTGCGCGCCGACGGTGTGATTGTCGGCTGCGGGACGCATGGATATCTGTTGGCGTTGCGGCATCTGGCATCGCAGGTGACGAAATGACCATGCCAATCAATGCCTTCAAGCGCGACCTTCGTGAGCGCCGCCAGCAGATCGGCCTGTGGAATTCGATCCCTGGTCCGGTGGTGATCGAGATGCTGGCGGGGATGGGGTTCGATTTCATAACTGTCGATACCGAACATTCGCTTACCGACATTCCCGACATTCTGGGCATGTTGCAGGCGCTGGCGCCCTATCCGGTGTCGCCCGTGGTCAGGCCGCAGTCGCAAGACCCCGCGCTGATCAAGCGGTTGCTGGATTTCGGGGCGCAGACGTTGATGATCCCGTACGTCCAATCGGCCGACGAGGCGCGGGCGCTGGTTGCCGCCATGCGCTACGCACCGCGCGGGTTTCGCGGGGTGGCGGGTGGCACGCGGGCGTCGCGCTTTGGCACGGTGCCGGATTATTTCACCCGCGCCGAGGAAGAGCTGTGCCTGATCGTGCAGATCGAGACGCATGAGGCAGTGGCCGCGATCGAGGAGATTGCCGCGGTCGACGGCGTTGACGCGCTGTTCATCGGACCGGCGGATCTTGCGGCCTCTCTCGGCCATCCGGGCAACATGGCGCATCCTGAGGTGGTGGCGGCCATTGAAGCCGCGATCAAGCGCATTGTCGCCACCGGAAAGCCTGCGGGTATTCTGGTGGTGGATACCAATTTCGCGCGCAAGTGCATCGGCTGGGGCACGACCTACACGGCGGTTGGTGTCGACCTGTGGTTGCTTGCCGCCGCCGCCCGGGGTCTGGCCGCCAGCTTTCGCCAAAGGTGAGCGGCGGCGCGTTCAAGGGCGGGTTTCGCTGGCATCCGGCAGCGCGGCTGTTTGATGCCCAAGGCGAACAGCGACCGTTGGCATCTACGGCGTCTGTCATAGCCGAACGACCCTCGGCGCCGGCATTGGCGGCGGCGCTAGCATCCTCGGTGTTCCGCATCGGCGGCGAGAGTCCTGCACCGGAACCCGGCACGGAGCCGATGGTCGAGACGCTTACCTCCGGTTCCACCGGGGCGCCGCGCCGCATCCGGCGCAGCCATGCATCGTGGATCGCCAGTTTCGCGGTCAATGCGGCGCAGTTTGGCATCGGCCCCGGCGCGCGGGTGGCGGTGCTGGGGCGGCTGGTGCATTCGCTGTCGCTTTATGGCGCGGTGGAGGGGATGCATCTTGGTGCCGAGGTGCATCTCTTGGACGCATTGCGCCCGGACCGGCAGCGTCTGGCGCTGGGTCAGCGAGAGATCAGCCACCTTTACGCGACCCCGGCGCAACTGCGGTTGCTGGTGGACCATCCGGGTGCCGTTTGCCCGGATCTGCGGTTGATCCTGGTTGGTGGGTCGAAACTGGACGCTGCGCTGCGGGCCGCCGCCCAGACGCTTGCCCCTGCGGCGCGGATCGTCGAGTTTTACGGCGCGGCGGAAACCTCGTTCATCACGCTGGCCGATGACGCGACGCCGGACGGGTCGGTGGGGAAGGTCTATCCGGGCGTGGCGCTTGATCTGCGCGAGGGGCAGGTCTGGGTGAAAAGCCCCTATCTGTTCGAAAGGTATGCCGGTGCGCCGGGCGGGGCGGTCTGGCAGGATGGCTGGCTGTCGGTAGGCGAGATGGGGCGGCTGGACGCTGGTTGGCTTTACCTGATGGGTCGCGCGGGACGGATGGTCACGGTGGCCGATCAGAACGTGTTTCCCGAGGCGATCGAGGGGCTTTTGGTCGCCATGCCCGGTATCCGGCACGCGGCTGTTCTGGCCCGGGCCGACGCGCGGCGGGGCATGGTGCTGATTGCGGTGCTGCAGGGCGACCCGTCGCAGGAGGCAGCGCTCATGGCGGCACTTCGCGCCACGCTCGGGCCGTTGAAGGCGCCCAAGGCATTGATCTGGCGGCAGGAGTGGCCGACCGTCGCCTCGGGCAAGACCGACCTTGCGGCCATCGAGCGAGAGACGTCATGGCCCATTTGATCGCCGCGCATCGCACCGCGGTTGTCCCGCGCGGCGGGGCATTTGCGCGGCTGTCCATCGAAGACCTTGCTGCGCCGGTGATCGGGGCCTGCCTTGCGTCGGCGGGCCTGTCCGCCGCTGCCATCGACGAAGTGATCGTGTCAAACGCGCTGGGTGCTGGGGGCAATCCGGCGCGGCGCGCGGCGCTGGCGGCCGGTTTGCCGGAGCGGGTGGCTGGCTTGTCGATCGACCGGCAATGCGCGGGTGGGCTGGATGCGATCTTGCTGGCGGCGGCGCTGGTGGACAGCGGTGCCGCCGAGGTGGTGCTGGCAGGCGGGGCGGAAAGCTATTCGCGCCGTCCGATGCGGTTGGCGACCGATCCGGAGGGTGGCCCACCGGTGGCCTATGACGAGGCTCCGTTCACCCCCTGGCCCGACCGCAACCCCGGTATGGCCGAGGCTGCGGATGCCTTGGCGCTGCGGTTGAATATCTTAAGGGTCGAGCAGGAGGCGTGGGCGGTGGGCAGCCACGCCAAGGCGCTGGCGGCTGTTCCGGGGGCCGAGATCGTTCCCTTGGCCGGTCAGGCCCGCGACGCCTTTACCCGCAGGCTGACCCCGGCACTGGCCGCCCGCGCGCCGGTGGTTGTGGGCAGCATCACCGCAGCCACGGCGGCGGTTGCGGCGGATGCGGCGGCGTTCGTGCTGGTGGTGTCAGACCGGATGGCGGCGCGATTTGCCCGCAGCCAGCGGATCGTGGCGGGCGCGACGCTTGGCGCTGACCCGATGGAGCCGGGGCTGGCGCCGCTGGCCGCGATCCGCAAGGTCTGGGACGGCGGGCCTTTGGCGATGGCCGAGGTGATGGAGGCGTATGCCGTGCAGGCGATGGCGGTGGTCAGCGGCGCGGGGATCGACCCGGCCATCGTCAACCTTGGCGGTGGCGCGTTGGCGCGCGGCCATCCGATCGGTGCGTCAGGCGCGATCCTGGCGGTGCGGCTGTTCCACGGCCTTCACGCTGGGCGGGGTCTAGCCGCCATCGCGGCAGCGGGCGGTATCGGCACCGCCCTTCTGGTCGAGGTGTCAGGCGCGTGACAAAAGCGATGCGGGCCGCATCCGTGCCAGGCTTTGCGTGACCATCCCGGCCAGCACCGCCTTGACCGTATCGCCGGGCAGAAAGGCGAAGGCCAGATAGCTGGCCTCGGTCAACGATTTTTGCAAGATCAGGGCCATGCCAAGGATGCCGAACACATAAAGCACCCCGATCCCGCCGATCACTGCGCCGGCAGTGGCCGCGAGGCCCGGTTGCAGGGTGGTCCGCTCCATCACCCAGCCGGCAACGAAGGCGGCAACCGGAAAGCCAAGAAGAAAGCCGACCGAGGGCGAGGCAAAGACGCCAAGGCCGCCACGCCCGCCGGACAGAAGCGGCAGCCCGGCCGCGACAAGCACCAGAAACAGCACCACTGCCAGGGCCCCGCGCCGTGCGCCAAGGACCGTGCCGCACAGCATCACGCCAAGGCTTTGCGCGGTGATCGGCACCCCAGCGGCGAGGTCGATCTTCGGCACAAGGCCCAGGATTGCGATCAGCGCGGCAAAAAGGGCGATATGAGTGAGGCTGCGTTCCAAGGGGCGTCTCCTGCGCTTGTGCCAGGCACCTTTAATCAGCGCCACCTCGCGCGCGCAAGGCGTCTGCGGCGTGGTCCGCGTCGTCGAGAGCGGCGAGGGTGGCGGGCACCAGCACGCGCCAGCGCGCCGGGCGCGGCGACCGGGCGCGCCAGGCGTCGGTGATCCGGTCCATCCGGTCCAGCATCACCGGGATGAAACGCACCACCAGTGCCAGCGCCAGCGCCAACCGGCGCGGGCTGAGGCCAAGGCGGGCAAGGGGGCGGGCCAGCAGTTCGATCACGGCAATCATGTCGGACAGCCGGGTGGTCATCGTCACCAGATTGGCGGCGGCAACAGCGGCGAGCATCCGCAGGATCACGACCGCGCCCCCGGAAAGATCGCCGGTCCAGCCGTGCCAAAGGCTGACGATCAGCACGAAGGGCCAAAGCGGCCGCACCATCCGCGCGCCGTGCGCAGCGAAGGCAGCCCCGCCAAGGCCCAGGTGCAGGCCTGCGACGGCAAAGAGCGCCAGCGTCAGCGGCAGCGGCGAGGCAAGCTGGAACAGCAGAACCGTCCACACCGACAACGCCGCCAGCTTCGCACCGGCCGGCAGGCGATGCGCGGCCGTGTCAACCGGCGAGGTCAGTGTCAGCATCACGCTCTCCGATGCGGGCCATTTCGGCGCGGAAGGCGGGCAGAACGACGGCGGGTGATCCATCGGCGGTGATGCGGCCCGCATCAATCCAAAGAACGCGATCGGCGTCGGCAACGGCGGCGGGGTCGTGGCTGATGGTCACCAGACGCTGCGGCAGAGCGGCAAGGCGACGTGACAGCCGATCCTGCGTCGGCAGATCAAGGCCCGCGAAGGGTTCGTCCAGCAGGATCGTGCGGGGCTGCATCAGGAGGACCGTCATCAGGCACAGGTAATGCCGCTGGCCCTGGCTGAGGGTAGAGGTGGGCACCGGTCCCCAATGCGCACGGCCCTCGGCGGCAAGGGCCGCGCGGGCGGCGGCGAGCGCGTCATGCTGGGTGCGGCCTTGCTGGCGCAGGCCGAAGGCCAGTTCTTCCTCCACTGTGGGAAACAGGATCTGGTGATCGGGGTTCTGGAACAGGATGCCGAGGGCTGCCAGCGTGCCCTTGCGGTCGGTCGCGGGATCAAGGCCGTCGATACGGACCCGGCCCGCGTCGGGCGCGATCAGCCCGGCGATCAGGCGCAGAAGCGTGGTCTTGCCCGATCCGTTGCGCCCGACGATGCCGATGCGCGCCTCGGTTAGGTGCAGGGTCAGGTCATGCAGGATGATGCGCCCCGACAGGGTCACGCGCGCGCTGTCAAGCGATATGCCTGAGGATGCGGCGTGCGCCGAGACAGGGGAGGCGGGGGCGGACATGCGCGGCCTTTCCGAAAGCTGGCGCCGTTCTAACGGCTGGGGCCAGAACTGGAAAGACGGCTGTCAGTGCTGTCAGTGCTGTCGGGGGAAAGGGCCGATGGGACGTGACAGGGTTCGGGACCGTTCGGTCAACCGGAAGTGTCGCCGGGCCGGGGCTTGCGCCACCGGCCCGGTCGTCCTGTCAGCAGGCCGCGATGAAGCGCTTGCCATACTGGTCGCGATAGTAGCACTGGCCCTGCGTCGACGCCGGGCCGATCAGGGTCGATGCCGCCACGCCAACCGCAGCGCCGATGAGGGCGCCTTGGGTGCGATCTTCGCCCGACGACACCGCAGCGCCAACCGCCGCGCCGCCCAATGCGCCAAGGGCGGCATTCTGGTCAGTGGTCTGGCAAGCTGCCAGCGAAAGGGCTGCGACAGGAAGAATCAGATAGAATTTGGTCATGTGTGCCTCCAGGCAATAGATCCGCGCTGCAGCACCAACGCATGTCAGGCGGGTTGGTTCCACCTCGGGGCGGCTTGATCAGCGTAAAGCCGCACCAGCGAAGCGAGCATTTCGGCGAAAGCCAGCCAATTTCTGGCGGGCGCAAGGGAGTTTGGCCAAAACCACGGTCCGGTGCCGCGCACCGGGCTGTGGTCCTTGATGGATGGTGTTCAGGCCGTGGTGCGCGCGGCGGCGACCGATTCTTCCAGGATGCCCATCGCTTCGGCGAAATGCGCATCCGGAATGGTGATCGGCGCGAGGAACCGGATCACGTTGCCGTAGACGCCACAGGTCAGCAGGATCAGGCCGCGTTTCAACGCCTCCATCCGGATGCGGTTGGTCAGGCCCGCGTCCGGCTCGTGGGTTGCCGGGTTGGCGAATTCGACGGCGACCATGAAGCCGGGGCCGCGAATGTCGCTGATTTCCGGCGTGACCGAGCGGATCGCCTCGAGCCGCTGTTTCAGGCGGCCGCCAAGCTCATTGGCGCGGGCGCAGAGGTCTTCTTCCTCGATCACGTCCAGAACGGCGTTTGCGGCGGCGATGCCGAGGGGGTTGCCACCATAGGTGCCGCCCAGCCCGCCGGGGTGGGCGGCATCCATCAACTCGGCGCGGCCGGTGACGGCGGCAAGCGGCAGGCCACCGGCAAGGCCCTTGGCCATCGTGGTCAGGTCAGCGGCGACATCGTAGCCGTGCATCGCAAAGAGGTTGCCGGTGCGGGCAAAGCCGGTTTGCACCTCGTCGGCGATCATCACGATGCCATGGTCGTCACACAGCTTGCGGATCGCACGCACCAGTTCCTTTGGCGCGGGGTAGAAGCCGCCTTCGCCCTGCACCGGTTCAAAGATGATCGCAGCGACGCGGGCGGGGTCGAGGTCAGCCTTGAACAGTTTGGTGATGCCCGCCATCGCATCGTCGGTAGAGATCTTGTGGATCTCTTGCGGGAAGGGGACGTGCCAGACATCCGGCATCATCGCGCCGAAGCCCTTCTTGTAGGGTTCGACCTTGCCGGTCAGCGACATGCCCATGAAGGTCCGGCCGTGGAAGGCGCCGCCAAAGGCGATCACGCCATTGCGGCCCGTGGCGATGCGGGCGATCTTGACCGCGTTCTCGCAAGCCTCGGCGCCGGTGGTGACGAAGATGGTCTTTTTCTGGAAGTCACCCGGAACCGCGGCGTTCAGCCGTTCGGCAAGGCGGATGTAGGATTCGTAAGGCAGCACCTGATGGCAGGTGTGGGTGAAGCGTGACATTTGTTCGGCCACGGCGGCCATGATGCGCGGGTGGCAATGGCCGGTGTTGACCACCGCGATACCGGCGGCAAAGTCGATGTAGCGGTTGCCCTCGATATCCCAGATTTCGGAGTTGAGCGCCCGGTCGGCGTAGATCTGCGTCATCATGCCGACCCCGCGCGAGATGGCTTGGTCGCGGCGCTTGGCAACTTCGGCGTTCAGCATGGTCGTGCTCCCTGATGGTGTTCTGGCCATTTGATCAAATAATGCGGGCGGGTTCAATGCCGATGATGCGCCTATGGCCAGAAGTGGGAGCCTCCGGCGGGAGTATTTTTGAAAAGAGCAAATCGGGATTCAGGTTTCGTTAACCCTGGTCGGTGCAGGCTTGGGTCTGGATTTTTGCGAGGGCCGAAATGGCGGATGGTCAGCTTTTTGCGGGCGCTGTGACCGAGGCGGAGCGGCTGGACTGGCTGCGCCTGATCCGGTCGCGCCGGGTGGGGGCCGTGACGTTCCACCGTCTGATCGGCGAGCATGGCTCGGCGGGGGCGGCGCTTGCGGCCCTGCCCGAGATCGCGCGTGCGGCTGGGGTGGAGGGCTATGCCGTCTGTCCGGTCGAGGTGGCGGCGGCGGAGGTGCGGGCGGCCAGGCAGAAGGGCGCGCGGATGCTCTGCCACGGTGAGGCCGGGTATCCGGTTGCCCTGATGGATCTGGCCGACGCCCCACCGCTGTTGTGGGTCGTCGGCGATGTGGCGCTGTTGCACCGGCCGATGGTGGCGATGGTCGGGGCGCGCAACGCCTCGTCGCTTGGGGTGCGGATGGCGCGGCGGCTGGCCGAGGGTCTGGCGCAGGCGGGGCAGGTGGTGGTGTCGGGCCTTGCGCGCGGCATCGACGCCGAGGCGCATCGCGCGGCACTGGCGACCGGCACCGTGGCGGTTCTGGCGGGCGGGGTGGATGTGATCTACCCGGCAGAAAATGCCGCCCTGCACGCCGAGATTGCCGGGGCGGGGTGCCTGGTATCCGAGCAGCCGATGGGGATGGAACCGCAGGCGCGGCATTTCCCGTTGCGAAACCGGATCGTGTCGGGGCTGGCGCGGGCGGTGATCGTGGTCGAGGCGGCGGCGCGGTCGGGCAGCCTGATCACCGCGCGCACCGCACTGGATCAGGGGCGCGACGTGATGGCGGTGCCGGGGCATCCGTTCGATGCGCGGGCCTCGGGGTGCAACATGCTGATCCGCGATGGGGCCACGCTGGTGCGCGGCGCGCAGGATGTGCTGGAGGTGATCGGGGCGGCCATGCGGTTGGCCGAGGCTCCTGTGCCGCGGCCTGCGCCGCTGCCCGGCCCGGTGCCCGTGCAGCGCAGCCTGAAGGAGATGAGCGTTCTGCACGACATGATCCTGTCGCGGCTTGGCCCTTCGCCCGTGGCGGAGGATCAGCTGGTGCGCGACCTTGCCATCACCTCGGCCCAGCTTGCGCCCGAGCTGCTGGCGCTGGAACTGGACGGTCGCGTGCTACGCCAGCCGGGCGGGTTGTTGTCGCGCGCAGACTGAGAGTTGCGGTCCCGTGGCGCGCCGGTTGACAATCGCGACGCTTGGCCCCCATGTTGCCGCGCCATTCGGGCGGCCTTGGGAGAACGGATTTCATGCCAGTAGTTGTTGTCGAGTCGCCCGCCAAAGCCAAGACGATCAACAAGTATCTCGGGCCCGATTACACGGTTCTGGCCTCATACGGCCATGTCCGCGACCTGCCGCCGAAGGATGGCTCGGTCAACCCCGACGATGGGTTTGCAATGACCTGGGAGGTGGCGGCGGACAGTCGCAAGCATGTCAAGGCGATCACCGAGGCGCTGAAATCCGACGATCATCTGATTCTGGCAACCGACCCCGACCGCGAGGGCGAGGCGATTTCCTGGCACTTGCAGGAGGCGCTGGCGTCGAGCCTGAAGAAGGGCAAGACGGTCAGCCGCGTCACCTTCAACGCGATCACCAAGGATGCCGTGACCGAGGCGATGAAGAACCCGCGTCAGGTCGACAAGCCTTTGGTGGAGGCCTATCTCGCCCGCCGCGCGCTGGACTATCTGGTGGGTTTCACCCTGTCGCCGGTTCTCTGGCGCAAGCTGCCGGGGGCGAAATCCGCCGGCCGCGTGCAATCGGTCTGCCTGCGCCTGATCGTGGAGCGCGAGCAGGAGATCGAGGCGTTCCGGGCGCGCGAATTCTGGACGGTGGCGGCGGTGCTGGTCACCCCGCGCGGCCAGGAGTTCGAGGCGCGGCTGACGGTGCTTGGGGCCAAAAAGCTCGACAAGTTCGATCTGCCAACCGCCGAGGCTGCGGAACTGGCGGTGCAGGCCGTCACCTCGCGCCCGCTGTCGGTGACGGCAGTCGAGGCGAAACCCGCCAGCCGAAACCCCTATGCGCCGTTCATGACCTCGACCTTGCAGCAGGAAGCCAGCCGCAAGTTCGGCATGGGCGCCAAGCAGTGCATGTCGGCGGCGCAGCGGCTGTATGAGGCGGGTCTGATCACCTACATGCGGACCGACGGCATCGACATGGCGCCCGAGGCGGTGATGGCGGCGCGGGCGGAAATCACCCAGCGGTTCGGGGCGGCCTACGTGCCGGACACCCCCCGCATGTACAAAAACAAGGCCAAGAACGCGCAGGAAGCGCATGAATGCATCCGGCCCACGGACATGTCGGCGGCACCGGAAAAGCTGCGGCTGGCCGACCCCGACCAGCGCAAGCTGTATGACCTGATCTGGAAGCGCACCATTGCGAGCCAGATGTCGGCGGCGCGGATGGAACGGACGGTGGTCGACGTCGTCTCGCCCGACGGGCAGGTTGGCTTGCGCGCCAACGGGCAGGTGGTGCTGTTCGACGGCTTCCTCAAGGTTTACGACGAGGGCCGTGACGAGGAAGGCGATGACGAGGGCCGCCTGCCGCAGATCATGCAAGGTGAGGCCGTCGAAAAGCGGTCCGTGACGCCTTCGCAAAGCTTCACCCAGCCGCCGCCGCGCTATACCGAAGCAACGCTGGTCAAGCGGATGGAGGAGTTGGGGATCGGGCGACCGTCGACTTATGCCTCGGTCCTGACCACGATTGTTGACCGGGAATATGTGCGCAAGGACAAGAACCGACTGATCCCGGAAGACAAGGGGCGGCTGGTGACGGCGTTCCTGACGAACTATTTCCGCAAGTATGTGGAGTATGACTTCACCGCCGATCTTGAGACGGAACTGGATGATGTTTCGGCCGGGGACCGCGACTACAAGGACGTGCTGACCCGGTTCTGGCGCGATTTCTCGGCGGCGATTGCCGAGACGGCAGATCTGCGGATTGGTGAGGTTCTGACCAAGATCGACGAATTCCTCGCACCACATCTGTATCCATTGCGCGAGGATGGGTCGGACCCGCGGATCTGTCAGGTCTGCGGCACGGGGCGGCTGCACCTGAAAACCTCGCGGTCGGGCGGGGCGTTCATCGGTTGCGGCAACTATCCCGAGTGCCGGTACACGCGGCCGATCTCGGGTGGCGAGGATCAGGGCGGCGTCGATGGCAAGGTGTTGGGCGAGGATGCCGAGGGCCATCCGATCTCGATCCGCACCGGGCGGTTCGGGCAATACGTCCAGCGCGGCGAGGCGACCGAGGCGCAGCCGAAGCCGGACCGCGCGAGCCTGCCGAAGGGCTGGTCGGCGGAAAGCCTGACGCTGGAGCGGGCGCTGGAATTGCTGTCCTTGCCGCGTCAGGTGGGGTTGCATCCGGAGGATGGGCTGCCGGTGGAGGCGGCGATCGGGCGGTTTGGGCCGTATGTGAAGCACGGGTCGGTCTATGCCAACATCCCGGATGTGGAGGAGGTCTTCACCATCGGGATGAACCGGGCGGTGGAGGTTCTGGCGCAGAAGGCGGCGGGGCGGCGCGGGGGGGCGGCGCCGGCGGGGCCGCTCAAAGTGCTGGGCGAGCATCCTGACGGGGGCGAGGTTCAGGTGATGCCCGGCAAATACGGGCCTTATGTGAAGTGGGGCAAGGTCAATGCGACGCTGCCGAAGGATATGGACCCGGAGGCTGTGACGCTGGACGAGGCGCTGGTTTTGGTCGCCGAGAAGGCGGGCAAGAGCGGGGGCAAGAAGAAGGCCGCGTCGAAGAAGGTGGCGGTGAAGACGGTGGCGGTGAAGACGGTGGCGGTGAAGACGGTGGCGGCAAAGACCGAGGCGGGGGCCAAGCCTGCGGTCAAGAAAGTGGCGGCCAAAAAGCCGGCGGCCAAGAAGGCAGTTGCGAAAAAGCCGGCGGCGAAGAAGGTGGGGTAAGAGGTGTCCCACGGTGGGACACCTTGAGGCATGACGCAAGATCAATGGCTTGCGGGGCGACGTTAACCCAGTGTTAAGGTTTCAGCCGCGCGGGTTCAGCAGTTTCGCCATCAGCCCGGCGGTGCGGATCAGGCCGAGGTTGCGGCCGTTTTCCTGCACCACCATCTCGGTCACGCCGCCCGACATCATCGCCATCACGTCTTTCACCGGAGTTTCGGCGTCCAGCACGCGCGCATCGGCGTTGTGGCCGGGTTCCATCACGTCGCGCGCGGTCAAGACCGACAACGGGTTCATGTGGGCCACGAAATCGGCGACGTAGTCGCTGATCGGGTTGGCGATGATCTCGCGCGCGGTGCCGCATTGCACGATGCGACCGCCTTCCATCAGCGCGATGCGGTTGCCGATCTTGAACGCCTCGTCCAGATCGTGGCTGACGAAGATGATGGTGCGTTTGAGCTTGGCTTGCAGATCGAGAAGCTCGTCTTGCAGTTTCGAGCGGATCAGCGGGTCAAGCGCCGAGAAGGGTTCGTCCATCAGCAAAATCGGCGCGTCGGTGACGAAGGCGCGGGCAAGGCCCACGCGCTGCTGCATGCCGCCCGAAAGATCGCCCACCTTGCGGTCGGCCCATTGCGTGAGGTTCACCAAGGCAAGTTGTTCATCCACCTTGGCACGGCGCTGGTCGGGCGACTGCCCGGCCAGTTCCAGCCCCAGACCGACGTTTTCGCGCACCGTGCGCCACGGCAGAAGGCCGAACTGCTGGAACACCATCGCGATACATTCGCGCCGGACCTTCAGAAGATCGGCGGTGGAACAGGTGGTGACATTCGACGACCAGTCACCATCCGTGATGGTGACCGAGCCGCGCACGACCGGGTTCAGCCCGTTGACCGCGCGCAGAAGCGTGGATTTGCCAGAGCCGGAGAGGCCCATCAGCACAAGGATCTCGCCCTTGGCGACGGTCAGCGAACAATCGTGGACGCCGAGGATCTGGCCCGTGCGGGTCTGGATTTCCGAGCGGCTGAGGCCTTGATCCATCAGGGGCAGGGCGCGGTCGGGGTGGTCGCCGAACACGATCGACACACGGTCGAAGATCACGGCAGGCGTTTCACTGGCGGTATCGGTCATCGGCTTACCCTCAACATGCGGTCAAGCAGGATGGCCACCACCACGATGATGAAGCCCGATTCAAAGCCAAGCGCGGTGTTGACCGAATTGAGCGCGCGGACAACCGGCACGCCAAGGCCGTTGGCCCCGACGAGGGCTGCGATGACCACCATCGACAGCGACAGCATGATGGTCTGGTTGAGGCCCGCCATGATCTGCGGAAAGGCGTAGGGCATTTCCACCTTCCAGAGCCGTTGTTTCGGTGTGGCGCCAAAGGCGGTTGCGGCCTCCAACAGCGCCTGCGGGGTGGACGAGACGCCAAGGTGCGTGAGCCGGATCGGGGCCGGCAGCACGAATATGACGGTGGCGATCAGGCCGGGCACCATGCCAAGGCCGAAGAACACGATGGCGGGGATCAGGTAGACGAAGGTCGGCAGGGTCTGCATCAGATCGAGGATCGGCACCATGACGCGGTAAAGTTTCGGGCGGTGCGCGGCGGCGATGCCGATCGGCACGCCAAGCCCCATGCAGACCACGCAGGCCGACAGGATCAGGGTCAGGCTTTCGGTGGTTTCTTCCCAGTAGCCCTGGTTCAGGATGAACAGAAAGCCAATGACGACGCCAAGGCAGACCCTCCAGTTCTTTTGCAAGAACCACGTCAGCGCGACGAAGAGGCCGATGATGACCAGCGGATGCGGAGTTTGCAGCAGCCACAGGATGGCGGCGATCATCGCTTCGAGACCGGTGGAAATGGCGTCAAACAGGCCGCCGAGATTGTCGTTCATCCAGTCAAAGACCGTCTTCGCGCTTTTGCCGACGGGGATCTTGTAATCGGTCAACCATTCCATTCGGCCGCTCCGTCCGGGGAAAAGAAGCCCCGGCTTTCGCCGGGGCCTTGGATCATTGCAGGGCTGCGGCGACCGCGGCCTTGGCGTCGCCACCGTCCTTGGTGGTCACACCGTCCAGCCACGGCTCCCAGGCGGCCGGGTTGGCGGCAAGCCAGGCCTTGGCGGCATCGGTCGGGTCGGCGCCATCGTTCAGGATGGCCCCCATGATTTCGTTTTCCATCGGCAAGCGAGAAGCTGAGGTTTGACAGCAGTTTGCCCGTGTTCGGGCATTCCGCGACATAGCCCGCGCGGGTGTTGGTTGCCACGATGGCGCCGCCGAAGTTCGGGCCGAAGTAATCGTCGCCGCCGGTCAGGTAGGTCATCTTGAAGTTGGCGTTCATCGGGTGGGGTTCCCAGCCGAGGAACACGATCGGCTTGGCATCCTCGGTGGCCTTCTTGACCTCGGCCAGCATGCCCTGTTCGGAGGATTCCACGACCTCGAAGCCGTCAAGCCCGAAGGGGCCGGAGGCGATCATGTCGATGATCAGGCGGTTGCCGTCGTTGCCGGGCTCGATGCCGTAGATCTGGCCTTCAAGCGCGTCCTTGTTGGCGGCGATGTCCTTGAAATCCTTGATGCCAAGGGCAGCGCCAGCTTCGTTGGTGGCAAGCGTGTATTTGGCGCCTTCAAGGTTGGTGCGGATCGTCTCGACCGTGCCTGCGTCGCGGTAGGGGGCGATGTCGGCCTCCATCGTCGGCATCCAGTTGCCCAAGAACACGTCGATGTCACCCTCGGCAAGGCCGGTGTAGGTGACGGGGACGGAGAGCACCTTGGTTTCGGTGTCATACCCCAGCGCCTCGAGGATCGCCGTGGTGGCGGCGGTGGTGGCGGTGATGTCGGTCCAGCCGACGTCGGAGAAGATCACCTTGTCGCAGCCTTCCGCAAAGGCGGAACCGGCGAGTGCGAAGGTGACAGCGGTGGTGAGCAGCGTGGTGCGGATAGACATGGGACCTCCCCCATTTTTGTTGATTGACGAGTCAATAAACTTCGTGCTGATACGGTTTGGCAAGTGATTTATGAGGCCGCGCCGATGCCGAAGCTTGGAATGGAGCCTATTCGCAAGGATGCGCTGGTGAAAGCCACGATTGTGGAAATCGGCAGGGTCGGGTCGCTGGATGTGACGGTCAGCCAGATCGCCAAGCGGGCGGGCATGTCATCGGCGCTGGCGCACCACTATTTCGGGTCGAAGGAAGAGATGTTTCTGGCCGCGATGCGCCATGTGCTGACGCTGTATGGCGCCGAGGTGCGGGGCGCGCTGGCGGCGGCGGAAGGGCCGGAAGGGCGGGTCAGGGCGATCCTGCGCGCCTCGTTCAGCGCGAGCAACTTTCGCCGCGAGGCGGTCGGGGCGTGGCTGAACTTCTATGTGCTGGCGCAATCGGTGCCGGAGGCGAAGCGTTTGCTGGCGGTGTATCAGGGGCGACTGCGGTCCAACCTGGTCCACGCGCTGCGCCCGCTTGCGGGGGCGCGGGCGGGTGAGATTGCGGCGGGGCTGGGGGCGCTGATCGACGGGCTTTACCTGCGCGAGGTGCTGAAATCCGGCCCGGCGGACGGCGCGGCGGCGGTGGCCGTGGCGGTGCGCCATCTGGAAACCGAACTGGGGGGTCTGTGATGCACGCCGATTATGTGATCGTTGGTGCCGGATCTGCCGGGTGCGCGCTGGCCTACCGGCTGGCCGAGGCGGGGCGTCGGGTGACGGTGATCGAACACGGCGGGTCGGACGCGGGGCCGTTCATCCAGATGCCGGGCGCGCTGTCCTATCCGATGAACATGGGGATCTACGACTGGGGCTTTCAGACCGAACCCGAGCCGCATCTGAACGGCCGGGTGCTGGCCACGCCGCGCGGCAAGGTGATCGGCGGGTCATCAAGCATCAACGGGATGGTCTATGTCCGCGGCCATGCGCGCGACTATGACACCTGGGCCGAGATGGGCGCGGATGGCTGGGGCTATGCCGACGTGCTGCCGTATTTCAAGCGGATGGAACAGTCGCATGGCGGGTCGGGGCCGGAGTACCGCGGCACCAAGGGGCCGCTTCACATCACGCGGGGGCCACGGTCGAACCCTCTGTTCGATGCCTTCATCACGGCGGGCGAACAGGCCGGGTATCCGGTGACGACCGATTACAATGGCGCGCAGCAAGAAGGCTTTGGCCCGATGGAGGCGACGATCTGGAAGGGTCGGCGCTGGTCGGCGGCGAACGCTTATCTCAAACCCGCGATGGCGGGGGGCAATGTGCAGGTTGTGCGCGGCCTTGCGCGCCGGGTGGTGTTCGAGGGCAAGCGCGCGGTGGGCGTGGAAATCGCGCGCGGCGACCTCGTGCAGGTGATCCGGGCGGGGCGCGAGGTGATTCTTGCCGCATCCTCGATCAACACGCCGAAATTGCTGATGCTGTCGGGCGTGGGGCCGGGGGCGCATCTGGCCGAACATGGGATTCCGGTGCTGGCGGACCGGGCCGGGGTGGGCGCGAACCTGCAGGATCATCTTGAGATCTACATGCAGTTTGCCGCCAGCCAGCCGGTGACGCTGTTCAAATACTGGAACCTGTGGGGCAAGGCGACGGTCGGGGCGCAGTGGCTGTTCACCGGCACCGGGCTGGGGGCGTCGAACCAATTCGAGGCGTGCGCCTTTATTCGATCGGCGGCCGGGATCGACTACCCGGATATCCAGTATCACTTCCTGCCGATCGCCGTGCGCTATGACGGCAAGGCAGCGGCCGAGGGGCACGGGTTTCAGGCCCATGTCGGGCCGATGCGGTCGAAATCGCGGGGGGCTGTCACCCTGCGGTCGGCCAACCCGGCGGACGCGCCGCGCATCCAATTCAACTACATGTCGCACCCCGACGACTGGACGGAGTTTCGCACCTGCGTGCGCCTGACCCGCGAGATTTTCGGGCAGGAGGCGTTCAAGCCCTTCGTGCGCCACGAGATTCAGCCGGGTGCTGCGGTCGAGACGGACGACCAGATCGACGCTTTCCTGCGCGAGCATGTGGAAAGCGCCTATCACCCCTGCGGCACGGCGCGGATGGGGCGGCGCAGCGATCCGTTGGCGGTGGTCGATGCCGAGTGTCGGGTGATCGGGGTGGACGGGCTGCGGGTGGCCGACAGTTCGGTGTTCCCGCAGGTGACGAACGGCAACCTCAACGCGCCGTCGATCATGGTGGGGGAAAAGGCGGCGGATCACATCCTTGGCCGCACGCCGTTGCCCGCATCGAACCTTGAGCCTTGGGTCAATCCGAACTGGCGCGTGGCACAGCGGTAGGGCGCGCCCCCCCTCCCTCTCCCTCCCCCACGAGGGGGAGGGAAGCGCCGGATGGGTTGATCCGGGTCAAGGTGGACGGTGGGGCGATCTTCTAGACGTGGTGCGACAGTCAAGAAGGAGATGTCGATGTCGAACACCCCGCATACGTTGCATGACGAGTTCCCCGACCATGCGCAGAAGATCAGCGCGTTGAAGGCGTCGAGCCCGCATTTCGCGCAGCTTCTGGTCGAGTATGATGCCGTCAACCACAAGATCCACAGGGCCGAAACCCGGCTGGACCTTTTGACCGAAGAGGAAGAAGAGGCATTGCGCCGCCAGCGTGTCCATCTGAAGGACCACATCTGGGCGCATGTAAAAGACGCCTGAAGACCGGATCCACCGAGTTTGCGGCGGGCAAAGCGCCCGCCGTTTGCCTGTCAGCCGATCTGGTAGGGCAGGATGTCACGCGAGTTCGGGTTGACGCTGAGCCGGCCTTCCAGGGGCGGAACCGAGCGTTGGTGGCAATTGGTGCGTTCGCAGATGCGGCAGGAAATGCCGATCGGCTCGAACCTTCCCTTCAGATCAAGGCCATCGGAGTAGACCAGTTGCGCCGCGTGCTGCACCTCGCAGCCGAGGCCGATGGCATAGCGGCGCACCGGGGCAAGGAAGGCGCCGGCCGGTTTCGACACATCGCGCGCAAGGCAAAGGTAGCGCACACCGTCGGGGGTTTCGGCCAGTTGGCGCAGGAACTGGCCGGGGGTTTCAAACGCGCGGTGAACGTTCCACAAGGGACAGGCGCCGCCGAAGCGGGCAAATTGCAGCCGCGTGGCGGAGTGGCGCTTGGTGATGGTGCCGGCCTGATCGACGCGGACAAAGAAGAACGGGATGCCCTTGGCGCCGGGGCGTTGCAGGGTGGACAGCCGGTGCGCCACCTGTTCCAGCGAGGCGCCGAAGAGGTCGGCCAGACGTTCCAGATCGTGGCGGGTGTCAAGGGCTGCGGCCTGAAACGCGCGATAGGGCAGCAGGGCCGCGCCGGCGAAGTAGTTGGCAAGGCCGATCTTGGCGATGTCGCGCGCCTCTGGGGTGGAAAAACGGGCGAGGTCGAGGGTGGCTTCCAGAAGGTCGTTCTGGGTGAGAAGGGCGATCTGGTGGAGAAGCTGGAAGCGCTGCGAGGGGCTGGAGGCGCGGGCCGAGATATCCAGCCGGCGGGCGGCGGGATCGTAGTGGCGCAGGGGGGATTTGTCGGAAAAGTGCAAGCTGATGCCGGCGCGGCGCAGCAGGTCTTGCGCGGTGGATTCGATGGTTTTGCTGGCGGACGCGGTGGCGAAATGCTCGGCCGCGCGATCCACCGCATCAAGGTAATTGTCGCAATAGTGAAAGAAGTCGCGAACCTCTTCCCACGGGCTTGGCTTCAGCGTGGCGTCTTCGCGGCCCAAGGCTTCGTCCAGCGAGGCGAGACGTTCGTGGGTCTGGCGGTAGGCGCGGTGCAGATCAAGGAAGGCGCGGGCAAGGGCCGGGGCGTTCGAGGCGGCAAGGCGCAGGTCGGCGAGGGGTGGAGTGGCGGCGGGGAACACCGGGTCGGCCAAGGCCTCGCGCATGTCGGTCACAAGGCGCTCGCTTTCGCCGACGGTCAGTTCGGTGACGTCGAGGCCGAACTCCTGCGCCAGGGCTAGGACGACCGCCGCCGAAACCGGGCGGTGGTTGTTTTCCATCTGGTTCAGGTAGGGCAGCGAGACGGTCAGCTTGTCGGCAAAGGCACGCTGCGTCAGGCCAAGGCGGCCCCGGATTTCGCGCAGTTTGACGCCGGCGTAAAGTTTCTGAACGGGCATCGGCTTCCCTTGGGTTTGCAAAGCGGAGCGTGGCTTTGCAAAGCTGTGGCGTCAAGCCAGACCGATGGCCTTTGCGCGCCGGATCACGCCAAGGATCGCGATGACCGAGGCGATGGAGGAGGCGAGCATCAGCAGGACGAGCGGCAATTCGCTGGCTCCGGGGCCAAGCACCTTGCCCGCCGCCGAGGCCAGCAGCGCGCCGCCGCCGATGGTGATGGCCCCGCCAAGGCCCGAGGCGGTGCCCGCCAGATCGGGGCGGACCGACAGCATCCCGGCGTTGGCCGACGGCAGGCCGATGCCGTTGCCGAGACCCATGAACACCGTAAGGCTGAAGAACACCACGGGGCCGGAGAGGCCGGCGAGGGTGAGGATGGTCAGAAGGCTGAGGCCGAAGGTGGTGACAAGCGCGCCGAACAGCACCATGCGGTTCATCCCGAAGCGCACCGAATAGCGTCCGGCAAGGAAGTTTCCGGCGGCATAGCCGATCGCCGTCAGCGCAAAGAGCGCGCCCACATGGACGGAGGACAGGCCGAACACCTCGGTCCCGACATAGGGCGCGCCGCCGAGGTAGGCGAAGAAACAGCCCGAGGCGAAGGCGGCTGACAGGGTGTAACCCCAGAACCGGCGCGAAGAAAGAAGCGTGGGATAGGTGCGGATCTGGTCGGCAAAACTGACGCGGCGAAGGGTGGCGGTTTCGCCTAGATCGGCCCAGACCAGCGCCAGCACCGCAAGCCCGAGGACGAAAAGGAGGACGAAGTTCGCGTGCCAGCCGAAGGCATCATCCAGCACGCCGCCGATCACCGGGCCGATCATCGGCACGATCGACATGCCCATCGTGACATAGCCGATCATCGAGGCGGCCTCTGAATCGGCCACCATGTCGCGCACCACGGCACGGCTGAGCACCATGCCGGCGGCGATCACCGCCTGCATCATGCGAAACAACAAAAAGATCGTGGCGGTCGGGGCCAAGATGGTGCCGATGGTGGCAACAAGGAAGATCACCAGTGACCAGATCAGCACCCGCCGCCGTCCGAACCGGTCGGAAATCGGGCCGATGGCGATTTGCAGGGCGGCTGACAGCGCAAGATACAGCGCCACCGACTGCTGCATCACACCGTAGGAGACGCCGAAATAGGCCGCCATTTGCGGCAGCGACGGCAGGAAAATGTTCATCGTCAGCGCCGAAAGTCCGGCGATGAGGATCAGCGTAACCACCTTGGGCGGGGTGGTGCGGTCAAGAAAGCGGGGTTTGGCGTGGATCATGCCACCGGGCTACGCCTGCGCGCCAAAGTTGTCCACCCGCAGGGGCGCAGGTTGGATTGTGCGTGCCTGCGGGTTCACGCCCATTTGTGGAAGATGAAAAACGCCCCCAGCGCAATGCAGCCGAACCCGAGCAGGTGGTTCCACGCCAGCGGCTCTTTCAGGTAAAACACGGAAAACACAGCAAAGACCGACAGGGTGATGACCTCCTGGATCGTTTTGAGTTCGGCTGCGGAAAAGTATCCGTGGCCGATGCGGTTGGCCGGCACCATCAGCATGTATTCAAAGAATGCGATGCCCCAACTGACGAAGATCACGGTGATGAGCGTGGTCTCCTTGAACTTGAGGTGGCCATACCACGCGAATGTCATGAACACGTTGGATGCGATGAGAAGGCCGATGGTGACGACCGGAATCGGTAAGCTGGTCATGGTTGCCCCGAAAGAGTGCGAGAAGGCGCCGGGATAGCGCGGCGGCTGGCGACAGGCCAGACTTTTGCAGATTTGCGATTTGAAGTGCGTGGTGCCTGCGGAGTTTGCAAATTTACGAGATCGCGCTTTGTCATGCGCCCGTGCGCGGCTATGGTCGCGGCGGGACACTGTCTTTGGGCGGTGCGGGGAGGCGATGCGATGAAAGACATTCTGCAAGAGCTTGAGGCGCGCCGCGCCGTGGCACGCGCGGGCGGCGGCGAAAAGCGCGTCGCGGCGCAGCACGGCAAGGGCAAGCTGACAGCGCGCGAACGGATCGAGTTGTTGCTGGACGAAGGCTCGTTCGAGGAATTCGACATGTTCGTGGCGCATCGGTCCACCGATTTCGGGATGGAAGAGAACCGCCATCCCGGCGACGGCGTGGTGACGGGCTGGGGCACGATCAATGGCCGGATGGTCTATGTGTTCAGCCAGGATTTCACCGTTCTGGGCGGATCGGTGTCGGAAACCCATGCCGCAAAGATTTGCAAGATCATGGACATGGCAATCCAGAACGGCGCCCCGGTGATCGGGATCAACGATTCAGGCGGGGCGCGGATTCAGGAAGGCGTGGGGTCGCTGGCCGCTTACGGCGAGGTGTTCCAGCGCAACATCCTTGCGTCGGGTGTGGTGCCGCAGATTTCCCTCATCATGGGGCCGTGCGCGGGCGGGGCGGTCTATTCCCCGGCGATGACCGACTTCATCTTCATGGTGAAGGACAGCTCCTACATGTTCGTCACCGGTCCCGATGTGGTGAAGACCGTGACGAACGAACAGGTCACGGCGGAAGAACTGGGCGGGGCATCAACGCATACCCGCAAATCGTCCGTGGCGGATGGGGCGTTTGAAAACGACGTTGAGGCCTTGGCCGAAACCCGGCGGCTCTTTGATTTCCTGCCCCTCAACAACCGGGAAAAAGCGCCGGTCAGGCCGTTCTTCGACGATCCGGCGCGGCTGGAGCCGAGCCTTGACACGCTGGTGCCGGACAACCCGAACCAGCCTTACGACATGAAGGAACTGATCACCAAGCTGGCCGACGAGGGTGATTTCTTCGAGATTCAGGCGGCGTTCGCGGCCAACATCATCACCGGTTTCATCCGGATCGAGGGCCAGTCGGTGGGTGTGGTGGCGAACCAGCCGATGGTGCTGGCGGGCTGTCTGGATATCGACGCCAGCCGCAAGGCCGCGCGCTTCGTGCGGTTCTGCGATGCGTTCGAAATTCCGATCCTGACGCTGGTCGATGTGCCGGGTTTTCTGCCGGGAGTCAGCCAGGAGCTGGGCGGCGTCATCAAGCACGGCGCGAAACTGCTCTTTGCCTATGGCGAGGCGACGGTGCCGAAGGTCACGGTGCTGACGCGCAAGACCTATGGCGGGGCTTACGTGGTGATGTCGTCCAAGCATCTGCGCGGTGATTTCAACTATGCCTGGCCCACGGCCGAGGTCGCGGTGATGGGGGCCAAGGGTGCGGTAGAGATCCTGTATCGCAGCGAGTTGGGCGATGCGGCCAAGATCGCGGGGCGGGTCAAGGACTACGAGGACCGTTTCGCCAACCCCTTCGTGGCGGCCGAACGCGGCTTTATCGACGAAGTGATCATGCCACATTCGACACGGCGGCGGGTGGCGCGGGCGTTTGCCAGCCTGCGCGGCAAGAAGCTGACCAACCCGTGGAAAAAGCACGACAACATTCCGCTTTGAGGGCCGAACCCGTGCGCCACATGCACCGCATCATCGCCGCCTCGCTGGCCGTGCTTTTCGCCGGGGCAGGGGGGTGTCAGGAAACACCGTCGCCCGATGCGGTCAGCGTGCCGTCGGGGCGCGAGGTGCGGTTTCTGGATGTGATCAACAACGTGCCGGGGGCGGAAGGGGCGACCGCGCGGTTCCGCTTTGTGGTGCCGGGGCTGACCGAGGCCGATATCGACGCGGCGGGGCCCGACATGCAGGCGCTGTGTGACAGCTATGCCCTGCCGCGGATCGAAGGGGTGCAGCCCGCACCGCAGCAGATCATCATCTCGCTTGCCGGGGCGGAAACTCCGTTCGGGGAGCCCGCGCCCGATGTGGTGCAGTTCTTCGAGGCCTATTCGGTGCAGGACGGTGCCTGCGTGTGGCAGGTGTTCTGATGCAACACCAGATGATCACAAAACCGGCTGGCCTCGGATTCCGGGCTGATGTAGGAACGCCACAGGCTGAAAACTTGGGCCATTTGGCGTGTCATTCCGGGCTTTCTTCGGATATGGTCGCGGAAGGTCGATCCCAAGCGGCCTGTAAAACGGAACGGGGGCGGGCGCTTGACGGCGTTATCCGCACTACCCCCCAAGAAAGTTGGAGTAGAGGATGTCGAGGATCATTTTGGCGGTTGCAGTTGCAGCAACTTTGGCAGCATGCGCCAAGAAAGCAGAAGAAGTCGTTGTGGTCGAACCGGTTACGGTCGAGCCTGAGTACACCGGCAAATACAAGTAATGCAGCGGGGCGGGCCGGTCGGCGTTTGCCGACTGCGCCCGCCTCAAATCCCTGCCTCCCGCTGATCCGTGCGGTTTCGAGGCCTGACGTTTCCCTGACATTTGCAGCCGTCCCGCACTGGCCCCGGCCCGCGGCAATCGCTATCGCTCGGCCATCCAGCGTGATGAGGAGTGATGTCAGATGCTGAAACACCGTGGCTTTCCCGGGCGCCTGCCGGGCACCGATTTCCAGTTCACCATCCGGCGTGCCAACCTGAAGGACGGCCCGACCAAGCTGACCCGGCGCGAGCGGTTCAAGGACCGCAAGCAGGCCGACCGCAAGGCCGACGAGGGCTTCATGGCCGCCCTTTGGCAGCAGTTCGGCGAGGAGCCGTTCGAGCGCGGCAATCTGGATGCGGGCCGGCTGAGCTGGCTTTTCGGGCGCGAGGTGGTGCCGGCGGAGGATCCGTTCGATCCGGCCAGCTATGACGCCCTTCTGAAGATCGACGTGGCGCGGGCCGAAGCCGCGTTCCCGGCCGTGTTCGCCCCCGATGCGCCGCTGATCGGTGGCGACGACTGGGACGACGAGGACGAATAGGCATGATCCCGCTCGCCTCCATCGCATTCCGGCAGGGTTCTGCCAAGCCGGCAAGGGGCGGCTTTGAATCGTTTGCGCTGCGGGCCGAGCTTGGTCATTCTGGGCGGGCCGGCACGAGGCGATGCCTTGGCCTGCGTTCCGATCCAAGTACCCCTTCCCCTTCCCGTCGGTCCGGCCCGTCCCAGGCCGGACCGACACCCTTTGCGCCTGACCGGCGGGGATTTGCCGAAGCCATGCGCGGCGATGCGCAAAAGGCGACTTTCCGCTTCAATTCCCGGTGGTTTGCGGTAGACTCGCGCGCAACAACAACAAACCAACGAGGCAGTCTGTCATGCGCAAGTCGCTTTTCCTTCTCCCGCTTCTCATCCTTCCGCTGGCCGGGTGCCTGCAGGACCCCACGTCGCGCGGCGTGGCCGGTGCTGTCGCTGGTGCGGCCATCGCGGACGCGCTGGATGAAAACATGGTCGCAGGTGCTGCCCTCGGCGGTCTTGCCGGTGCGGCCACCTGTGGCATCCAGCTGGGCCTGCCGCCCTGCTACTGATCTGATCCCCGCCTGCGGGCGGGCTGACACCACATCAAGGACCATCCGGGCGGTCGGCCCGGATGGTCCTTTTGCATTTCGACTGGCCGCACGCTCCGGGGGGACCGCATGTTCAAGAAAATCCTGATCGCCAATCGGGGCGAAATCGCCTGCCGTGTGATCAAGACCGCGCGCAAGATGGGGATCAAGACGGTCGCCGTCTATTCCGACGCCGACCGCAACGCGCTGCACGTCTCGATGGCGGATGAGGCGGTGCATATCGGTGCCTCGCCAGCGGCGCAAAGCTACATCGTGATCGACAAGATCATGGCGGCGATCAAGGCGACGGGGGCTGAAGCGGTGCATCCGGGCTACGGTTTCCTTAGCGAAAACATGAACTTCGCGGCGGCGCTGGAGGCGGCTGGCGTGGTGTTCATCGGCCCGCCCTCGGGTGCGATCGAGGCGATGGGCGACAAGATCACCTCGAAAAAGCTGGCGATGGAGGCGGGGGTTTCCACCGTGCCGGGCCACATGGGGCTGATCGCGGATGCCGACGAGGCGGTCAGGATTGCCACCCAGATCGGCTATCCGGTGATGATCAAGGCATCGGCGGGCGGTGGCGGCAAGGGGATGCGGATCGCGTGGGATGACGCCGAGGCACGCGAGGGCTTCCAGTCGTCGAAGAACGAGGCGGCGGCCAGTTTCGGCGACGACCGCATCTTCATCGAGAAATTCGTGACGCAGCCGCGCCATATCGAGATTCAGGTCTTGGCCGACAAGCATGGCAACACCGTCTACCTGCATGAACGCGAATGTTCGATCCAGCGGCGGAACCAGAAGGTCATCGAAGAGGCACCGTCGCCCTTCCTTGATGCCGCCACCCGCAAGGCGATGGGCGAACAGGCCTGCGCCTTGGCCCGCGCGGTCGGTTACACCAGCGCCGGAACGGTGGAGTTCATCGTGGATGGCAACCGCAACTTCTATTTCCTCGAAATGAACACCCGGTTGCAGGTGGAGCATCCGGTGACAGAACTGATCACCGGGGTCGATCTGGTGGAACAGATGATCCGCGTCGCTTACGGCGAGGCGCTGCCGTTCCGGCAGGAGGATCTGAAGATCAACGGCTGGGCGATGGAAAGTCGGCTATACGCCGAAGACCCCTACCGCAACTTCCTGCCCTCCATCGGCCGGCTCACCCGCTACCGCCCGCCGGTCGAAGGGCCGACCGCGACAGGGATCGTGCGCAACGACACCGGCGTGTTCGAGGGCGGCGAGATCAGCATGTTCTACGACCCGATGATCGCGAAACTTTGCACCTGGGCACCAACCCGCGCAGGGGCAATCGAGGAGATGCGCATCGCGCTGGATACCTTCGAGGTGGAAGGCATCGGCCACAACCTGCCCTTTGTGGGCGCGGTGATGGACCATCCGCGCTTCCAATCCGGCAACATCACCACCGCCTTCATCGCCGAGGAATATCCCGACGGCTTCAAGGGCGCGGTTCTGACGGATGATGTGCTGCGCCGCGTGGCCGCCGCCGCCGCCGCGATGAACCGGGTGGCCGAGATCCGCCGGACGCGCATTTCCGGCACGATGGACAACCACACCCGCCGCGTCGGCGATGATTGGGTCGTCAGCCTGCAAGGCACGGACCATCCGGTCAGGATCGACGCTGATCCGGAAGGCTCGACCGTCGCTTTCGCGGATGGCACGGCGATGCGCGTGACCTCGGACTGGACGCCGGGGCAGCCGTTGGCGCGGCTGACGGTGGACGGCGAGGTGATGGCGGTGAAGGTCGGGAAAATCCCGATGGGGTTCCGGATGCGGCTCAGGGGGGCCGATCTGAAGGTGCATGTGCGCACCCCGCGTCAACATGCGCTGGCGGGGCTGATGCTGGAAAAGCAGCCGCCCGATACGTCGAAATACCTCCTCTGCCCGATGCCCGGCCTGATCGTTCGGATCAACGTCGAGGTTGGCGACGAGGTGCAGGAAGGTCAGGCGCTGGCCACGGTCGAGGCGATGAAGATGGAAAACATCCTCAAGGCCGAGCGGCGCGGCGTGGTCAAGGCGGTCAAGGCCAGCGCGGGGGCCAGCCTGCGGGTGGACGATGTCATCCTGGAGTTCGAGTGATGCGCCCGTCAGCGTCCCGCGGGGTTTTGCTCCAAAATCTCGGTGCGCCTGAGCGGCATCTTGTCGATGGCGTGGGTGATCTCGCGCACATCCCACGGCAGCGGCTTGCGCACCACAGGGCGCAGGTCCTTGTCCATGATCACCAGCGAAAAGCCGCGCGGGCGCAGTTTCAGCCGCCATTCGTTGCGCGCGGCGGGATCGGTGTCGGTGACGAGGATCACGTCGCGTTCGGCAAGCTGGTCGTATTCGCGGGCCAGAAGCTCCATCTGGCGGACGAAGTTCGGGTCGTTCGGGCTGTCGGCAAAGACCACGACGGGGCGTTTGACATAAAGCTGGTCATCGAACACCACATCGGCAGCGGCCACCGGGCCAAACGCCGGGGTCGCCGCCTCGGCCAGCGCGACGGTTGGCAGAAGTGCCGCGAAAACAAGCGCGTAAATGGATCTCATGATGCCTCTCTTTGATCCGGATATAGGGCGTCCGGGACCAAATCCAAAGGGGTGCGATGCTGCCCCACAGCGAGGGTTGCAATGAGCGACAAAGTGAAAGCTTGGGAAGCGCTGGCCGCGCGGGAACTGAAAGGGCAAAACCCCGACAGCCTGCGGTGGAACACGCTTGAGGGCATTGCGGTCAAGCCGCTTTACACCGAGGCCGACACCGCCGGGCTGGCGCATCTGGGCGGTGTGCCGGGGGTGGCCCCCTTTACCCGTGGCGTGCGGGCCACGATGTATGCCGGGCGGCCCTGGACGATCCGGCAATACGCGGGCTTTTCCACCGCCGAGGCGTCGAACGCGTTTTACCGCAAGGCGCTGGCGGCGGGGCAGCAGGGCGTGTCTGTGGCCTTCGATCTGGCGACGCACCGCGGCTATGACAGCGACCATCCGCGCGTGGTGGGCGATGTCGGCAAGGCCGGGGTGGCGATTGACAGCGTCGAGGACATGAAGATCCTCTTCGACGGGATACCCTTGGAAAACGTCAGCGTTTCCATGACGATGAATGGCGCGGTGATCCCGGTTCTGGCCTCGTTCATCGTGGCGGGCGAGGAGCAGGGCGTGCCGCGCGCGGCGTTGTCGGGCACCATCCAGAACGACATCCTGAAGGAGTTCATGGTCCGCAACACCTATATCTACCCGCCCGAACCGTCGATGCGGATCGTGGCGGATATCATCGAATATACGGCCGCCGAGATGCCGAAGTTCAACTCGATCAGCATTTCCGGCTACCACATGCAGGAAGCGGGCGCGAACCTGGTGCAGGAGCTGGCCTTCACGCTGGCTGACGGGCGCGAATATGTGCGCACCGCGATTGCGCGCGGCATGGATGTGGATGATTTCGCGGGGCGTCTGTCGTTCTTCTTCGCGATCGGGATGAACGTCTTCATGGAGGCGGCAAAACTGCGCGCGGCGCGGCTTTTGTGGCACCGGATCATGGAGGGCTTCGGCGCGAAGAAAACCTCCAGCCTGATGCTGCGCACCCATTGCCAGACCTCTGGCGTCAGTTTGCAGGAGCAGGACCCCTACAACAACGTCGTGCGCACGGCGTATGAGGCGATGGCGGCGGTTCTGGGCGGCACCCAATCCCTGCACACCAACAGCTTTGACGAGGCGATGGCGCTGCCTTCTGACTTTGCATCGCGGATCGCGCGGAACACGCAGCTGATCTTGCAGGAAGAAACCGGGATCACCCATGTCGTCGATCCCTTGGCGGGCAGCTATTACGTCGAAAGCCTGACCGACCAGATGGCGACAGAGGCATGGAAAATCATCGAAGAGGTCGAGGCGATGGGCGGCATGACCAAGGCGGTCGCCTCCGGCATGCCGAAGCTCAGGATCGAGGAAAGCGCCGCCCGCCGTCAGGCGATGATCGACCGGGGCGAAGAGGTGATCGTCGGGGTCAACAAGTACCGGCTGGAAAAAGAGGATGCCATCGACATCCGTGACATCGACAACGTCGCGGTGCGGGAGGCTCAGGTGGCCAAGCTGGCCGCCATTCGCGCCGGCCGGGACAGCGCGCGCGTCGAGGCGGCGCTGGCCGAACTGACCCGCCGCGCGACCGAGGGCGGCAATCTTCTGGATGCGGCGGTCGACGCGGCGCGGGCGCGGGCAACGGTTGGGGAAATCAGCATGGCGATGGAAAAGGTGTTCGGCCGCCACCGGGCCGAGGTCAAGACGCTGGCCGGGGTTTATGGTGCTGCCTACGAGGGCGATGCGGGATTCGAGGCGATCCAGAAAGACGTCGAGGCCTTTGCCACAACCGAAGGCCGCCGCCCCCGGATGCTGGTGGTGAAAATGGGGCAGGACGGCCATGATCGGGGCGCGAAGGTGATCGCCACTGCCTTTGCCGACATCGGCTTTGATGTGGACGTGGGGCCCCTGTTCCAGACGCCGGAAGAGGCGGCGCAGGATGCCATCGACAACGACGTGCATGTGATCGGGATCAGCAGTCAGGCGGCGGGTCACAAGACGCTGGCGCCGAAACTGGTTCAGGCGCTGAACGCCGCCGGGGCGGGGGATATTCTGGTGATCTGCGGCGGGGTCATTCCGCAGCAGGATTACCAGTTCCTCTATGACGCAGGCGTGAAGGCGATCTTCGGGCCGGGCACGAACATCCCGGCGGCGGCGAAAGAGATCCTTGATCTGATCCGCGCCGCGCGCGGCTGACGGTGCACGGGGGGCTGTCTGCCCCCCGCACCCCCCGAGAGTATTTTTGAAAAGAGCAGGTCATTTGCTCTTTTTGAAAATACTCCCCGCGGAGCGTTCGACGGGGGCGGCAGCGGGCCGGTTCGGGGCCGGGCGCTGCGCGGCCTCAAAGCTCGATCGCGCCGTCGGCATCGGGGGCGGGCGGTGCGTCCGGGGCCGTGTCCGGAACCGCGTTCGGGTCTGCGGGCAGGGGTGCGGTGCGGCGGATGATGATGTCGCCGTTTGGCAGCACCTCGGGCGCGGAATAATTGCTGAAATCGCCGACCATCGCGATCAGATCCTTGAACTTCGGGCCAAGCTCTTCGATGGCGGGGCGCAGATCTTCGAGCGCCTGGCGCATTTCGGTCAGCGCTGGTTCGGCCTCGGTCATGAAGCCGCGCATGATCAGCTTGATCCCTTCGTCAATCAGGCTGAAACCGTCATCCTCGGCTTGGGCCTCGGGGGCGGGTGTGTCCTGCGCCAGAGCGGGTGCGGTGGCGGCGCAGAAGGCGAAGGCGAGGAGGGTCATGTGTTTCATGGGTGCGATATGGGAAGCCCATCCTCCGGTTTCAATTCAGCCCGGGCAAATCTATCGTCACCGGGAAATGGTCCGAGGCCTGCAGCAGCGCCTCGCGCAGGTCGGGCACCGCCATCACGCCGGGGTCGTTGAACGGATGCCAGATGCGCCAGTCGGGCTGGCGGGCGGCAAGGTCTGGCGAGACCATGATGAAATCGAGGAGCGCTTCGAAGAACCGCTTTTGCGGGGCGATGTAGAAGCGCGCGGTGGTCGGCGCCAGCGCTACCCGGCTTTGCAGCGCCATTGCGGCATGGGGGTCGTAAAGCCGGGGGGCATCTTCGGTGCCAAGCACGATTTCCACGCCGGAATGGCCGAACAGTTTTTCAAATTCGTCGATGCCGGGGCCATCGTTGAAATCGCCCATCACCACAAGACTGTCGCCGGCCGCCAGATGCGCCTCGACCCGTTGGCGCAGCCACAGGCACTGCGCCAGTTGCTTGCGGCGGTTTTCGATCGACAGGCGCAGTTGCGCCTCGCGGCCGTTGGCGCCGTAGGGGTTCTTGGATTTGGCGTGAACCCCGATCAGCCGCAGCCGGGTGCCGCCCGAGGTGGTGACGGCCATTTCCAGCGGCGGTTTGGAAAAGCGGATGGTTTCATGGACCATGTCGGCGTCAAGGTCGTAGCGGAAGGTGCCGTCGAAGCGCGGCGCATCGCTGGAGCCGTGGCTGGTGGACGGCGCGCCTTGCGGGTCATGCACGATGGTCAGGCGGTCGGGGTCGTAAAGGCAGGCGATTTCCTGTTCGGTATCGGAGGCAAAGCCGATCAGGGCCTGCCTTGCGCGCAGGTCGAACTGGCGCGCGAAATTCTCCAGCGCGGTGACGGTGGAGCGGTGGCCGTTGGTATCGGGCGCCTCGATGATGGTGATGGCGTCGGCGTCCAGCGCGGTGAACACGATGCCAAGCGCGCCCAACTGTTCGGCGCGGGTGGTCTTGTAGCGGGCCGAGGGGCCATTGTCGGCCAGAAGGCGGCCACGGTCATCGAAGAGGGCGTTGAACCATTCGACGTTGTAGGTGGCAAGCCGCAGGCCGGCCGGGGCGGTCACGCCGCTTCCTTTGCCGAGATTTCGCGCCACGCCTCGTTGATCAGTTGCATCCGGCGTTCGGCCAGTTTCATCGCCTCGGGCGGGACACCACGCGATTGCATGACATCGGGGTGGGTGTCGCGCACCAGCGCCTTCCAGGCCTTGCGCGCCTCGTCCTTGGTGGCGCCGCGGGGCAGGCCCAGCACATCGTAAGGGTCGCGCGGCGCGCCTTCGACAAGGCGCGATCGGACGATGCGGAAGCAGGCCTCGTCCAGCCCGAAGGTGTTGGCGACATGGGTGAGGAAGGCGTCCTCGCCATCGTGATACGAGCCGTCGGCGGTGGCGATCTGGAACAGTGCCTCGAGGATGTCGACCAGCACATGATGGTCGTCGGCGCAGATGCGGCGCGCTTCGGGGTTGAACAGGCGCGCGATCTTGCGGGCGTAGGCATCAAACCCTGCCACGTCCTGCCGGGCGAGGTTGAAGACGTGGGCGGCGTGGGTTTCCTCGCCTTCGGGAAAGGTGAAGATGCGGCGAAACGCGGTCACCTCGTCGCGGGTGACGGTGCCGTCGGCCTTGGCCATCTTGGCACCCAGCGCAAGGACGGCGATGGTGAAGCCGACCGATTGTTCCGGGGTGCCGCTGTCGCGCAGCCGGTCAAAGACCACCGACAGGGGTTCGCCCCGGGCCAGGGCGGCGATGGCGTCGGCGATGCGGGTCCAGATCGACATGATGGCGCGATACTACCTGTCCGGCGCGGTCTTGTCAGAGGAATTTCTGCATCAGCACAAGGTCCATGAAGCGGCCGAACTTGAAGCCGGCCTCGCGGATCGTGGCGATGGGGGTGTAGCCGAGGGCGGCGTGAAACGCGATGCCGGCGGCGTTTTCGCCCGACACGCCGCCGATCATCTGGTGGGCACCGGCGCTGCGGGCGTGATCTTCGACTGCGGCCAGCAGCGCGCGGCCCGCACCCTTGCCGCGCGCGTCGGGGGCAAGGATGATCGAGTGTTCCATGCAGGTG
Organism: uncultured Alphaproteobacteria bacterium; assembly: GCA_963822435.1. GTDB lineage: Bacteria > Pseudomonadota > Alphaproteobacteria > Rhodobacterales > Rhodobacteraceae > JAUYQR01. Next base: position 253,207 of record CAWGHN010000001.1, on the reverse strand, counting down.
GCGTAACCGATGCCGCCGCGAAACTGGGCGTAACTGGCAAAGCCAAGCCGGGTTTCCCCTTCTGCGACAAAGGTGGCATGTCCCAAGCGGTCACGCTCGGCGATCATCGCGGCCACGTCGGCGGGGGTCTTTTCGGTGGCGTTGAAGGTGACGGCGGTGCCGCTGATCCAGGGATTCCAGAGCGTGGCGATGGCGGCCGCGTCGGCGGAAGTGGCGCGGCGGATCACAACCTGCGGATCCCGTGGGGCGTGGTGAAGGTCGCGCGCAACGCCTTCTCGGCGCCCGGCACGATCACCACGCGCGGGTCGCTGAACCGGGCAAGGGCGCGGCTCAGGCCTGCGGCATCGGGGTGCGCCACCTCCAGCCGGGTCAGCCGCACGCCCGCATCGGGCAGGGCGCGGGCGGGGTGTCGGAGCCCGTGCCACTGGATCAGCGCAGGATGTGCGTTGTCGAAGGGCAAGCGGCCATCTTCCGGCACCGCCATCTGCCAGCGGTAATCGCCGCGCGACAGCGCCACCGGAATCCCGGTGCCGGGAGGGGCGAGCGCAAGATCAGCCGCGATGTCATCGGACGCCACGATCCAGTTGGTCAGGCGCGGCGGGCCGGAAAAGCGGTCCATGTCGAACCAGCGTGGCCAGGCAGGGGGTGGGGCGGCGGGATCGGGGGCGATGACCTCCAGATAGATGTCGCCAAGGCCCAGAAGCCGGTTGTGCGTGGCCATCTGCGGATGCTGGCCACCGCCGGTCAGCGTGACCCCCAGCACCGCCTCGACCGCCGCGACGCCGTCCTCCAGCCGCTCCGCCGTCACCGCCAGGTGATCCAGCCGCAGCATCACGCGGCCTTCGTCACGGCGGTCTGCGCCTTCATCGCCTGTGCCAGCGAGGCGAACCGCGCCTGCGCCACCTCGCCGAACAGCCCCTCGCCATCGGGGGTGAGGGTGAGGGTCAGCAGGCGTTTTTTCGCGTTCCAGTCCAACGCGCCCGCCTTGGCCGGGTTGCCGACGGAAAACATCGCGCCAAAGCGCATCGCCTTGCCCAGAACTTCGGCCTCCTGCACCTCGTCTTCGGTCAGCAGGCGGAACATCGGTTCCAGCCGCGATCCGGCGCGGCTGTTCTTGTAGCGGTGCAGAAGCGCAAGGCCCAGGAACACCCGGCCCGGATGGTCAAGCCCGCCGAGGTTGGCGCGGGTGGCGTTGTCAAAGCACGCTTCGGCCCGGTAATCGGGGTGCGCGCGCCAGGTGGTGTCATGCAGCAGGCACGCGGTCTTGATCAGGCGCAGACGATCCTTGCCTGCATCGGAGAACAGGGGCTCAAGAAATTCAAACAGCTTCTTGCCGAAACCGGGGATGCGCGACTGCGTCAGTTCAGACATTCGCGCCGCCTCGATCAACGGGTCACGGGCGCGCAGCCGTTCGGGCATCTGTTCGTAGAGCAGTCCCTCGCGGATACCGTAGGCCGACACGTCGATTTCGGACGGCTTCAGCATCTGCACCAGTTCGCGCAAAACCTCGCAGGCCAAGGGCACCAGTTCCATCCGTTCCGATGACGTTCCGGTGCGGCCGCGCAGCACCGCCAGATCCGCGACCGCCAGCCAATCCAGCGTGTCGGTCAAACCTCGGGGCGTCATGCGATACTCATGCAGCACGGTCAGCGGGTAATTGCGCCGCTCCATGTCCAGCCGGGCGATCACGCGCCACGACCCGCCGACCAGATAGATCCGCTCGCCTTCCGAGTGCAGGTCGGCCTGCGCGGCTTTCAGCACCTTGGCGATATGCGCCTTGCGCACCGAAGCGTCGCCCTTGATCTGTTGCAGCCGGAACGGACCCAGCGGCGTGGACACCCGCTTGCCGACGCGCCCATTGCCGATCCGCGCCAGTTCCATCGAGTTGCCGCCAATGTCGCAGACAATGCCCTTGGCATCCGGCCAGCCCAGAAGCACGCCTTGCGCCGACAGCCGCGCCTCTTCGTCGCCGTCGATGACCCACAGGCGCAGCCCGGTGTCCCGCAGCACATCGGCTTGGAATTCCGGCCCGTCCTCGGCCTCACGGGTGGCGGCGGTGGCGACCACGGTCAGGGGGCTGATGCCCATGCCGTCGGCCAACAGCGCAAAGCGTTTCAACGCGGCCAGCGCGCGGATGCGGCCCTGCGGGTTCAGCCGCCCGGTTTCGGCAAGACCCTTGCCAAGCCCGCACATGATCTTTTCGTTGTAGAAATAGGCAGGTGAGCGCGCGGCACCATCAAACACCACCATCCGGACCGAGTTCGATCCGACATCGACAACCCCCACGCGGCTCAGCGCGCGGGCCGACGGATCATCGAACAACGGGCGGCCAAACGGGCCATCCTCGTCGTCGTCGGCCACGGCGGTTCCTTTGTGATCGGGCATGGCAGGGTCCCCCTTCGGCGTCTGGCCGCACCATGCCGACCTGCGCCCAAGGGGTCAACTCGTCAAGCCCGAAACGGCACCGTGGTGGGGGTAAGGCGGCCGCGCGCGGGCAAGGGAAACAGCCGATCGCAGAACAGGTAGAACAGGTAGGCGTAAGCCACATAGGTCAGCGTCAAGCCCACGTTCACCGCCAGCGCGGCGGCCAGCCCATGCCCGCCAAGCGACATGATCAACGGCAAGGTCACGATGATCGGTGACACTTCGTGGGAAATGGCGTGAACAAGGCGCAGGCCATGCGGACGGTCGCTGGCAACGCGCCCGGTCAGCCGATGTTCGGCGGTGTCGAACAGGCGGTTGTGCAGCGGGTTCCACAGCAGCACGGCCAGCGACAGCACGGCCATCAAAAGCAGGCTTGCCTCGTGCGTGCCGCCAAAGACTGCCCGGTAAAGCGGAACCGCCAGCACCAGCCCGCCACATTCAAAGACAAGCGACTGGATCATTCGTTGCGTGCCTGAGCGCTGCATTGGCGGCTTCCCTTCGTCTCGTCGGGAAGTCCTAGCCGCTCACACCGCCCGCTCCTGTGCCGCAGGGAACAGAACGATGAAACATCGGGCGTTTTCTAAAGCCCGGTGGCAAGCGTCTCGTCGCGTGGAATGGCAAGGCGCGGCACGTCCTTGGCCCCCGCCGTGCCGCGACCGGACAGCGACGGATTTTCCATGAAGAAACGGTGGCAGTTGAACATGCCGTTTTCCTGCGGGGTCAGGTCGCGGTGATAGCTGCCGTCAGGCGAAAGCACCCAGCTTTGCGCCTCGTCGGCAAAGTTCGCGGCCATGATCTGGCCCATGATCTGGGTCTTGACGGTGATGTTCAGCGCCTCGACCAGCGTTTCCACGCGGCGGGTCAGGTTGCGGCCCATCCAGTCGGCGGAGGAAAAGAACACGCGGGCCTTTTTCGACGGCAGCCCCTCGCCGTTGCCAAAGCAGACGATGCGAGAGTGTTCGAGGAACCGCCCGACAATGGATTTGACGCGGATATTCTCGCTCAGACCCTTCACGCCGGGGCGCACGCCGCAGATGCCGCGCACCACAAGGCTGATCTTCACGCCGGCCTGACTGGCGGCATAAAGCGCGTCGATCACGTCGGGTTCGATCAGAGAGTTGATCTTGGCCCAGATTTCGGCAGGCCTGCCGGCGCGGGCGTGGTCGGCCTCGGCGGCGATCAGCTGCAGCAGGCGGGGTTTCAGGGTGATCGGGGAAATCGCAAGGTTTTCAAGGCCTTCAGGCTGCACATAGCCCGACAGGTAGTTGAACACCTTGGTTGCATCGCGGCCCAGCGCCGGGTCGCAGGTGAAGAACGACAGGTCGGTGTAGATCCGCGCCGTGATCGGGTGATAGTTGCCGGTGCCGTAGTGGGTGTAGGTCACCAGATGATCGCCCTCGCGGCGCACCACCGTGCTGATCTTGGCGTGGGTCTTGTAGTTGACAAACCCGTAGACGACATGCGCGCCCGCGCGTTCCAGACGGCGGGATTGGCGGATGTTGGCGGCCTCGTCGAAGCGGGCTTTCAGTTCGACCAGCGCGGTGACGGATTTCCCCGCCTCGGCCGCCTCGCACAGCGCGCCGACGATGGGGCTGTCCCACGAGGTGCGGTAGAGCGTCTGCTTGATCGCCAGCACATCCGGATCACGCGCGGCCTGTTCCAGAAACCGGATCACCATGTCGAAGGTTTCATACGGGTGATGCAGCAGCATGTCCTTTTGGCGGATCGCGGCGAACAGGTCGCCCTCGTGATCCTGCACCCGTTCGGGGATGCGGGGGGTGAAGGGCGGCCACATCAGATCCTTGCGGCTGGACAGGATCAGTTCCTTGAGGTCGGCCACGCCCAGAAGGCCCTTCACCTCCACCACCTCGTCCTCGGTGACGGCCAGTTCTTCCATGATCAGGGCGCGCAGGGTTTCAGGCGCGCCCGCGCTCATCTTCAGGCGGATCACCTCACCCCGGCGGCGGCGTTTCAGCGCGGTCTCGAACTCGCGCACCAGATCTTCGGCCTCGTCCTCCACTTCGAGGTCACTGTCGCGCAGCACGCGGAACATGCAGTGACCCTGATCGGAATAGCCGGGAAACAGCATCTCGAGGTGCAGCAAAAGCAGGTCTTCCAAGGGCAGGAAGCGGTGTTCGCCGGGTTTGCCGGGCAGGGGCACAAAACGGGCGATCTGCTGCGGGATCGGCAACAGCGCCTTGAGGGTGCGGTGATCGACGGTGCGTTCCAGTTCCAGCGCCAGCGAAAAGCCGGTGTTGGGGATGAAGGGGAACGGATGCGCCGGGTCGATGGCCAAGGGCGACAGCACCGGGAACACGTTGGTCAGAAAGTGCGTCTCGAGGTGTTTCAGATCGCGCGCGGTCAGCTTGGAGCGGGTGGCGATGACGATGCCTTCGCCCTCCATCTCGCGGCGCAGGCGGTTGTAGGTGGCCTGTTGCGTCTGCATCAGGCGGCGGGCGTCGGCGTTGATCAGGCCAAGCTGTTCGGCGGGGCTGCGGCCATCTTCGGACAGGGTGGCGTTGCCGTTCCTGACCAGCGCGCGCAGGCCTGCGACGCGGACGGTGTAGAACTCGTCCAGGTTGGTGGCAGAGATCGACAGGAAGCGCAGCCGTTCCAGCAGCGGCACGGCGGGGTTCGCGGCTTCTTCCAGCACACGCCAGTTGAAGGCCAGCCAGCTAAGCTCGCGGTTGAAGAACCGGCCCGGTCCGGCGATTTCGGCGAACGGCAATTCAACGGGGGCAGGGAAGGGCGAGCGGAGGAAATCGGCTTGGGTCATGGAAAGGCTTATGCCGCGCGGATCATGAAGGTTATGTGACACTGTTTCACTGGCGCGGGGGTCTGTCCAGTGCGGGCGCCGGGAAGGCTGCGCAGGGTCGGGAACGGGCCTATTGCTCGCCCAACATCTCGGCGGCCAGCGTGCGCGTCACGGGGCGTCCCAGCGCCAGCGCGCGGGCGTCAAGTGCTGCGACCAGGCCGCGCGCGGCGCCGATCGACCGGGGCATGTGGCTGACAAGATAGGGGATCAGGTTCGTTGGCACGGCGATCTGGCGGTCGGCAAACAACTTGACCAGCACGGCGGCCAGCAGCGCGTCGTCAGGCGCCTCCAGCCGGGCAATCGGCGCCGCCTGCAAGCGGCTGGCAAGATCGGCGAGGCCCAGCCCCCAGTCGCGCGGCGGAGTGGCGGCGGTCAACAAAAGCGCGCCACTTTCGGTGACCAGGTTGTGCAGGTGGAACAGCGCCGCCTCCGCCGCACCGATGTGGTCGGCATCCTCCACCACCACCCGCGCACCCGCCAGCGCGCCAAGGTCGGCCGATGCAAGGTTTGCCCCGTTGATCACCGTCGCGCCCGCCAGCGTGGCCCAGATTTGCGCCAGATGCGTCTTGCCAGACCCCTCCGGCCCGATCAGCAGCAGCTTGCGCCCCGGCCAATCCTTCCAGCCCTCGACTGTCTGCAAGGCCAGCGCATTGGCGGGCGACACGAAGAAATCGTCGCGCGTCAGTGCCTCGGTGCCGCCCAGATCGAAGGTCAACTGGCCCGTCACGCGGCGTCCCCGGGGGGCGGCCGGCGCGTCTTGCGCAGCGGCGGCGGCGGTGGCGAGGCAGGCGGATCAAGCCGCGCGGTCGTGCCTTTGTACAGCAGGCTCGACTGATACTGGCTGATGCCAAAGCGGGTCAGCACCCCGATGCTGGCCGCCACCGGCACCGCGATCAGCATGCCGACAAAGCCGAACACCGACCCGAAGGCCGACAGCGCGAACAACAGCCACACCGGATGCAGGCCAACCGATTTGCCCACCAGTTTCGGCGTCAGGATGTTGCCTTCGATGAACTGCCCGGCGGCAAAGATCGCGGCGACGATCCCGATCGACACCCAGTCGCCCCAGAACTGAAACAGCGCCAACCCGACGGCCAGCGTGCCGCCGATGATCGAGCCGACATAGGGAATGAAGGTGATCGCCCCGGCGATTGCGCCGACGACAAGGCCGAATTGCAGGCCGGCAAACATCAACGCAATGGAATAAAAGGTGCCCAGAAGCAGGCAGACCGAGATCTGCCCGCGCACAAAGCCGGCCAGCACCGCGTCGATCTCGCCGGCAAGGCGACGGATCGTGGGGGCGTGGTCCAAAGGCAGCATCCCGTCGATCCGCGCCACCATCATGTCCCAGTCCAGCAGCAGGTAGAACGCCACCACCGGCACAACCACGATGAACACCACCGCCGAAATCACGCCAAGCGCCGATGTCAGCACGCCATTGGCCAATTCGGCCCCGCGCGCCTGAATGGCGGCGGCAATCTCGGCCAGCGTCTGACGGATGGTCGAGGTGTTGTCGGTCAGGTCGGGGAACCGTTCGACCAGAAAGCCCTGCAGGCGTTTGGCGATATCGGGGGCCGAGTTCACCAGCGCGGTCAACTGGTTGAACAACGTCGGGATCACCGCCAGCACCAGCAGCACCACCGCCAAAAGCGCCACCAGCGAAATCACCGTGGTCGCCGAAACGCGGCTCAGCCCTGCGCGCTCCAGCCGGTCGGCAACGGGATCGAGGAAATAGGCGATGGCGCCGCCGACCAGAAACGGCAGCAGCACGTCGCCCAGAAACCACAAGAGCAGCAGAAACACCACTGCGGCAATGCCCCAGTATTTCGCTTGTGCGGTCAGTGGCAGGGCCATACGAAAATCCGTTCCCGTTTTGCGACATATCGCCCCTGGGCCGGTCCCGTGCAAGGGGCGGCAGGGGGGGTGGGCGCGCGACCCCGCACTTTGGCAAGGCCAAGCGCGGGGAAAGGCGGTGGTCACGGGTGGGGGCGCGCCCCGCCTGACCGGGCGGTGATGCGCCGTTTTCCGCTGTCAGCGCCTGCTTAGGCTGCGGCGCATAAGCCGGCTGCGGATCGACCGCACCCGTTGGAACCGTCAGATCAACGGCATGGCTCTGGGGTCTGACACCCCTGACCATGACTGACTTCTGACACCTTCCATGAAAGCTGAAACCTATGAAAAACCTCTTCTCCCTGACCGTCGCCGCGCTGACCTTCCCGATGGCCGCGCTGGCCATGCCCGCCATTGGTGACATCGTCGGCACCAACGCCGCAGACGCCACCGCAGCGCTGGAAAAAGCCGGCTGCAAGGTTGCCGCCTTCGAGGCCGAGGACGGCAAGATCGAGGCCAAATGCACCGACACCGCCACCTCGAAGCTGGTCGAGGTCTACATCGACCCCAAGACCGGCGCCGTGCTTGAACTCAAGTCGGAAGACTGATCATGGCAGCCCCCCGGACATCTGGACGGCAGACACGTATCGCACCGCCCGACCTTTGGGACCCGGTGGTGCGCATCAGCCATTGGGGGCTTGCGTTCATCATCGTGATGAACGCGCTTCTCACCGAAGGCGGCAGCCAATGGCATCTCTGGCTTGGCTGGATCGGGATGGCGTTGTTGCTGTTGCGGCTGGTCTGGGGGGTGCTCGGCCCGGTGGAAGCGCGGTTTTCCGCGTTTCCGCCAAGCCCCCGCGCTGCCCTGTCGCACATGCGCGGGCTGGTTTCGGGCCGCGTGCCGCATTACCCTTCGCACAACCCGGCAGGGGCCTTGATGGTCTATGCCTTCTGGGCCACGCTTGCCGTGGTGATCGGGACCGGCCTTGTCATGACCGGCGGCCAGACGCCGATGCAGGCAGCGCGGGAAGATGCGGCGGTTGCATCGGGCGATTGGTCGGTGCTGGTTACGGACGATGAGGACGGTGGCGAAAGCCGGTTCGGCAAGGTGCCGCAAGAGGTGCATGAAGTGGCGGCAAATCTTCTCTTGATCCTCGCGGCCCTGCATATTGCAGGGGTGGCGGTGGAATCGCGCGCCATGCGCCGAAACCTCGTGGCACCGATGCTGACCGGCAGCAAGCGGCGGCGCGGGTGAAGGTTCCCTTTTTGAAGCCCGGATCGCAACGGCGACGCCCTGTCGCCGTTGCGGCGTTTCTGGTGGTCCAGACGATGGCGGCGGTGTTCTTCATCGGCGATGCGGTGGGGGAGCTTCTGTTTGATCCTGTCGGCGCGCATTCGATCTTTGAATCGCTGGTTGCGGTGGCGCTGTTCACCGGGATGATCTTTGGCGGACTGGAGCTGCGCCGCACGCTGGAGCGGATGCACACGCAGGAGGCGGCGCTGGCCGTGGCCTCGGGCGCGCTGGCCGATGTGATCCGCGCGCAGTTCACCGACTGGGGCCTGACCGTGGCCGAAGAGGACGTGGCCTTCCTTGCGCTGAAGGGTCTGGACGTGGCCGAAATCGCCGATATGCGCGGCTCGGCCCAAGGCACGGTCCGCGCGCAACTGACCAAGGTTTACGCCAAGGCCGGCGTGTCGAACCGCGCCCAGTTCGCCGCGCTTTTCGTCGAGGATCTGCTGGGCGCCTCGCTGGTGGAACCCATCGCAAAGGCCGGCTGACACGGCCACCCTTGCCTGATCGTCACGCCTCGCCTAAACCCATCGCCGACCCTTGACCCGAAAGGCCGCCCGATGCGTCTGACCCGCTACTTCCTGCCCGTCCTGAAGGAAAACCCGGCCGAGGCGCAGATCGTCTCGCACCGCTACATGCTGCGCGCGGGCATGATCAAGCAGCAGGCGGCGGGCATCTATTCGTGGCTGCCGCTTGGCTACCGGGTGCTGAAACGCATCGAGCAGATCGTCCACGACGAACAGGTGCGCGCGGGGCACATCCCCCTCCTGATGCCCACGCTGCAACCCGCTGACCTGTGGCGCGAGTCTGGCCGTTACGACGACTACGGTCAGGAAATGCTGCGCATCAAGGACCGGCAGGACCGCGAGATGCTGTACGGCCCCACGAACGAAGAGATGATCACCGACATCTTCCGTGCGCATGTGACCAGCTACAAGGATCTGCCGCTGACGCTCTATCACATCCAGTGGAAATTCCGCGACGAGATGCGCCCCCGCTTCGGCGTGATGCGCGGCCGCGAATTCCTGATGAAGGACGGCTACAACTTCGATGTCGACAAGGCCTCGGCCCTTCACGCCTACAACCGCCACATGGTCAGCTATCTGCGCACCTACGAACGCATGGGCCTGACCGCGATCCCGATGCGCGCCGACAGTGGCCCGATCGGTGGCGACGACACGCATGAGTTCCTCGTCCTCGCCTCGACCGGCGAGAGCGAAGTGTTCTTCGATTCAGCCGTCACCGACCTGAAACTCGGCCAGCGCGAGGTCGATTACGACAACCGCGACGAAGTGGCGGCGATCTGCAAGGAATTCACCACCCTCTACGCCCGCACGGATGAAACCCACGACGCGGCCGTGTTCGACCAGATCCCCGAGGCGCGCCGCAAGGTCGCGCGCGGCATCGAGGTCGGCCAGATCTTCTACTTCGGCACCAAGTATTCCGAAGCGATGGGTGCCTATGTCACCACCGCCGATGGCGGCAAGGTTCCGGTCGAGATGGGGTCGCACGGCATCGGCGTCTCGCGCCTTCTGGGCGCGATCATCGAGGCCAGCCACGACGACAAGGGCATCATCTGGCCCGAAGGTGTCACGCCCTTCCCGGTTGGCATCGTCAACCTCAAGCAAGGCGACAGCGCCGCCGACGCGGCTTGTGAGGGCCTCTACAAGGCGCTCGCCGCGAAGGGCCTTGAGGCGCTCTATGACGACCGCGACGAACGCGCTGGCGCCAAATTCGCGACGATGGATCTGATCGGCCTGCCGTGGCGCATCACCGTCGGCCCGCGCGGGTTGGCCAATGGCGTCGTCGAAGTGACCTCGCGCCGCACCGGCGTCAGCGAAGAGATGTCGCCCGACGCCGCCGTGGCCCGCATCGCCCAGATCTACGCGGGCGTCTGATCCATCACCACCACCAGATTGCCGGGCTTGTGAAAGGTCTCGGCAATCCGGTGCGCCTCGGCCAACTGTACGAACGGCAGCACCTGGCCCACGACAGGTGTATACGCCCCCTCCTGATGCAGGCCCACCAGCCGCAGCATCGACGGCAGGTCTTCCTTGCTGGTGCCGGTCAGCATCTGCCGCCCGTCGCGCCGTGGCCGCAGGGCTGAGCCCAGCATCGCCGCCAGATCGGCGGTGATCAGCACCAGTCGCCCACCCTCTGCCAAAAGCGGGCGCGCGCCCTGCCAGCCAAGCCGCCCCATCACATCGACGATCACGTCGAAAGGGCCAGCGGGCGGGCCGCCGCGGTAATCGCTCACCTCCGATGCCCCCAGACGGCGGGCGAGCGCGTGGTTCGAAGGCGACGCCGTCGCCGTCACCCGCGCACCCAGATGCCGCGCGATCTGCATCACCGCACCGCCCACGGCCCCGGTTGCCCCGGCCACCAGCACACGCTCGCCCGGCCTCACATTGGCCCGGTCGATCAGGAACTCCGCCGCCGTCAGCCCGCCGAAAAAGAACGCGGCCCCGGCCTCGAAGGTCAGGGTGTCGGGCAGGGGCAGGATCGCTCCGCTTGCCTTGATCACCAGATACTCCCGGTGCGCCCCGCCCTTGAACCCGGTCAGGCCGAAGACCCGCTGGCCAACGCTCCACCCGGTGACGCCCGCGCCAACGGCCGCCACCTCGCCCGCAAAGGCCCACCCCGGCGCAACCCGAGGCCGCGTCACACCGATTGCCAACCGCACCATCAGCCCCAGCCCGCGCGGCACGACGCCCGACCGCATCCGCACATCGCCTGCCGTCACCGGGGCGGCACGGACCCGCACCAGCACTTCGCCCGGCCCCGGCACGGGAACGGGCGCTTCCTCCAGCCGGATCGTTTCGGGGCCGCCATAGGCGGTGTAACGGGCGATCTTCATAGCGGGCTTCCGTTCCCTGCTGCTGAGCGCAGTTTTCGCAGGTCGCCGCAAAGGTAAAGACCCCATTCGCCCGCCTCCGGAAATCCAGACCCCGGCGGCTTGACCCCGCGCGGGACGCTGCCTAGCGTGGCCACTCATCGGAGGTTCGCATGGCCAAGGCGCTGATCACCTGGGGCGGCTGGGATGGGCATCAGCCTGACAAGGTGGCCGCCCTGCTTGCGGGCTGGCTGGGCGAGGCCGGGTTTTCGGTGACAGTCACCGACACGCTGGCCTGCTTTGACGATCCCGCAGTGTTGGCCGACCTCAGCCTGATCGTGCCGGTCTGGACCATGTCGAAGATCGAAAAAGAGCAGGCCTTGAACGCCTGCGCCGCCGTCGCCTCGGGCGTGGGGCTTGCGGGGTGCCACGGCGGCATGTGCGACGCGTTTCGCGAAGCCGTCGACTGGCAGTTCATGACCGGCGCGCAATGGGTGGCGCATCCCGGCAACGACGGTGTGGATTACGCGGTGCGGATGGTGAGCGACGATTCCCTGGTTGCCGGCGTCGGTGACTTCCGCGTGGCGACCGAACAATACTATCTGCACGTCGATCCGGCGGTGAAGGTTCATGCCGTCTGTGACTTTCCGGTGGTCGATGGCCCGCACGCGCCGAACGGTCCGGTGGCGATGCCGGTTGTCTTCACCAAACGCTGGGGGCAGGGGCGGGTCTACTATAACGCGCTTGGCCATCAGGCGAACGTGATCGACCACGGCCCGGCGGCCGAACTCATGCGCCGTGGCCTTCTGTGGGCCGCACGCTAGGGTTTCGGGCGGGTTTTGTGCCATACGCCTGCCATACACCTGCCAGACGCTTTGCAGACCGGCGCAGACACCCCGCGCCTTGACCTTTCCCGCCCGCTCGCCCACGTTGCGCGGCAACTGGCAGGCAGGGCAGATGGCATCCAAGACAGCACCTTTCTCGGCGTTCGAATTCATGATCGCCTGGCGCTATCTGCGCGCCCGGCGCGCCGAAGGCGGGGTCAGCGTGATGACCTGGATCAGCCTGATCGGCATCACTCTCGCGGTCTTCGCGCTGATCGCCACATTGGCCGTAAGGGCCGGATTTCGTGCGGAATTCGTCGATACCATCCTTGGCGCCAACGCCCATGTCACGGTCTACACGGCGGGCGTGGTGGATGCTGACGGCACCGTCACCAAGGGCTTCGCCAACGCCGACGCGATGAGCGAGGCGATCCGCGCCGTGCCGGGCATCACCCGCGCCGCCCCCCTGATCAAGGGCCAAGTGATGGTCACCGACGGCGACCGCACCACCGGCGCGCAAGTCTATGGTATCACGAAGGAAAACCTCGAAACCATCCCCCGCGTCGGCCTTGGTTCCGACGCCTTGGGCGACATCGCGCGGTTCGATGAAGGCATCGCGCTCGGCTCCGGCATCGCGCGGGAACTTGGCGTCACGGTGGGCGACCGCGTCCGCCTGATCGCGCCGGGCGGGGTGAAGACCGCGATGGGCGCCTCGCCCCGTGTCAGCGCCTACGAGGTGGTCTACATCTTCACCGCCGGCCGCTACGACATCGACACGACGCGCATCTACATGCCCTTCGCCGAGGCGCAGAGCTATTTCAACAAGGAAGGCCTCGCCGACGAGATCGAGGTGATGGTGGAAAACCCTGACGCCATAGAGGGTTACGCCCTGCCAATCCTGAACGCCGCAGGCCCCGACGCGCTTTTGTGGACGTGGAAGGAAAGTGCGGGATCGTTCCTGCGCGCGCTTGATATCGAGGACAACGTGATGTTCGTGATTCTGTCGATCCTTGTGCTGATCGCCGCCATGAACATCGTTTCCGGCCTCATCATGCTGGTCAAGAACAAGGGCCGCGACATCGGTATCCTGCGGACGATGGGGTTGACCGAAGGCTCTGTTCTGCGGGTGTTTTTTATCTGCGGCGCGTTCACCGGCGTGGTTGGCACGCTGATGGGCGTGGGTCTTGGGTGCCTGTTTGCCATCTACATCGACCGCATCATGGGCTTCATCAACTGGATGAACGGGGCCGAGGTCTGGGACCCCTCGATCCGCGGCATCTACGCGCTGCCGGCAAAGCTGCAGTTGAAGGACGTCGGTTCCGCCGTTGCCTTGTCTTTGGGCCTTTCCTTCATCGTGACCCTGTTCCCGGCACGCCGTGCCGCCCGGATGAACCCGGTCGAGGCGCTGCGCTATGAGTGACGGGTTGGCGCTGGAAGGGATCGAAAAGGGCTACAACCGGGGCAAGCCGTCCGAGGTGATCGTGCTGCGCGGGGCCAGCCTGACGGTGGCGCGCGGCGAGGTGGTGGCGCTGGTCGCGCCATCAGGGGCGGGCAAGTCCACGCTGTTGCACATCGCGGGGCTTCTGGACACAGCGGATGCGGGGTCCGTGCGGCTGGACGGGCGCGAGATGGGCGGGCTTTCGGACCGCTCGCGCACCGAGGTGCGGCGCGAGGATGTGGGCTTCATCTACCAGTTCCACCATCTGCTGCCCGAGTTTTCCGCGCTGGAAAACGTTGTAATTCCGCAGCTTGCGAACGGCGTTGCAAAAGCGGTCGCCGAAGCGCGGGCGCGCGACCTGCTGGACCGGGTGGGCGTCGGTGCGCGTTCTGGCCATCGGCCCGCGGCGCTGTCGGGGGGCGAACAGCAGCGGGTGGCGTTCTGTCGGGCGCTGGCAAACGGGCCGAAGCTGTTGCTGGCCGACGAACCCACTGGCAATCTTGATCCCGGCACATCCGAGACGGTGTTTCAGGTGCTGCTGGCGCTGGTGCGCGAAACCGGGCTTTCGGCGCTGATCGCCACGCACAACCTTGATCTTGCGGCGCGGATGGACCGCGTTGTCCGGCTGGATCAGGGGCGGGTGACGTAGATCAAGGCCGCCTTGGGCCGCGCGTGTTTTGGTTGCGATGAAGGAGATTTGCCATGCGTCATCTGGTTTTGCCGACCGTCCTGATCCTGTCGGCCTGCGTGCCGCAAAAGCAGGAAGCGTCCCCCACCGGGGCCGAGGATTTCGCGGCCTATTGTTCGGCCTGCCATGGGGCGGCGGCCAAGGGCGACGGGCCGATGGCGGCTGGTCTTGCCCGACGTCCTGCCGACCTGACGCGGATTTCCGCCCGCAACGGCGGTGTCTTCCCCGGAACGAAGGTCATGGCAAAAATCTGGTCCTACAGCGGCGGGCCGGGGGCCGAGACGCCGATGCCGTCCTTTGCCCCGCTGCTTGATGGCCAACTGGTCGGTTATGACGGCGGCGACGGCATTGCCAGCCCCACGCCGGTGCGACTGGTGCAGGTGGCCGAATACCTGAAGGCCATTCAAGAATAGGCGCGTCAGAAGGGCCGGTTGTAGCGGATGAAGGGCGTGCCCTTGGCCACCCGGTCGTAAAGTTGCCGTGCGGCGAGGTTGAAGTCTTGCGTCAACCAGTGGACCGAGGGCGCACCGGCCGTATCGGCGGCGGCATAGACTGCCTCGAACAGGGCGCGGCCAAGCCCGGTGCCGCGCGCATGTGGGTCGACGAACAGGTCTTGCAGGCAGCAGATGTCTTCGATCTTCCCGCCGTGGCGGTGCAAGAGAAAGTGCGCAAGGCCCATCGGCTGGCCGTCGATCGTGGCAATCAAGCCGTTGAAATCGCGCGGATCATCGCCCAGGCGGCGCCAGTCGGCCTCATCGTCGGGGCGGAGGGGGGCGAATTGTCACTGGCATCGGGCGTTTCCTTTCCGGCCAGTGTCGGTGAGGCGCCGCGCAAGAGCAAGGGATTCACGCGGGCGGATTGCAGGTAGCGCAAACCGGACCGTGCAAGCCACTGGCCGGCACCGCCTTGCAAGACTACTGTCGTGGCGAAACAGGCGGGGGTCGGCATGGACGGCACGTTGCGGGAACGGTGGGGTCTGGCGCTGGTGGGCGCGCTGGCGGGTGGCAGCCTTTACGCGCTGACCATCGGAAGCGACGGCATCCTTCCGGACCGGGTGATGCTGGCCCTGATCGTGCTGGCGGGCACGTTCTTTGCCACGCTTCTGGCGATGGCCGGGCCGATTGGGGTCAGGCGTGCGGCACTGAACGCGGCCGGTCTGGCGCTGGTCACGGCCGGGTTGGTGTGGCTTGCCTCGCTGCGGTTCGAGGCGGCGGACGGGTTCTTCTCCGGGCCGCTGCCGACGTTGGCCGCGCTGACCGTTGCAACCTTGCCGATGCCGTTCCTGATTGCCCGCGCGGGGCCGGGGTGGCGCGATTATCCATCGCTCTTTCTACAGGCCTGGTCGATTGTGGTGCGCTACGTCGCGGCGTGGGCCTTTACCGGCCTTGTGTGGGTGGTGATCCTGCTGTCCGACCGGATGCTGGGGATTGTCGGCCTGACAGTGATCAATGACCTCCTCGCGATCGAGGTGGTGCCGTTTGTGTTGACCGGGGCGATCGTCGGGCTGGCGATGGCCGTGGTGCATGAATTGGCCGACCTGTTGTCGCCCTACGTGGTGCTGCGGCTGTTCCGGCTGTTGCTGCCGGTGGTGCTGGTGGTGATGACGGTGTTTCTGGTCGCCCTTCCGTTTCGCGGGTTGAGCGGGCTGTTTCAGGATTGGTCGCCGGCGCTGGTTCTGCTGGCGATGGTGGCGGCCGGAATTTCGCTGGTGTCGATTGCGGTCGATCAAAGCGATGCCGACGCCACAAGCAGCCCCTTCCTGCGGCTGGCGGCGCAGGCGCAGGCGTTGGTTCTGCCGGTGGTTGCGGGGTTCGGCGCCTGGGCCGTCTGGCTGCGGGTGGCGCAATATGGCTGGACGCCGGAACGGGTGTTTGTGGCGCTGGTGGCTGCGATGGCGGTGGCTTACGGCGTGATCTATGCGGTGGCCGTGCTGCGGCGCGGTGCGTGGATGGCCCGCATCCGGGCGGGCAACCTGTGGATGGCGCTGGCGGTGATCGCGCTTGCCGCGCTGTGGCTGACGCCAGTCCTGAACGCCGAGCGGATTTCGGCGCGCGACCAGTTGGCGCGGTTCGAAGCGGGGCGCACGTCGGTCGAGGCGCTGGATATCGCGGCGATCGGGCGCTGGGGCAAGGCGGGCGCTGCGGTGATTGCCGCGCTTGAGGAAAAAGCCAAGGCACCGGGGCAGGAGGCGCTGGCCGCGCGGCTGGCCAACCCCGGGGCCGAGCCAGGAATGTCGGGCGACAAGCGGGCCGAGATGGTGGCGGACTTGACGTCCCTGATGCCGCTGCAACCCGCCAGTGCCACGGGAACCCGCGACATGATATTTGCCGCGATGCAGGAGTATGAACTGTCGACCTGGCTTGATGCCTGCAAGCGGGTGCAGACCGATGGCCGACCGGGCTGTGTGCTGGCGGTGGCCGATCTGTTGCCGACGATGCCCGGCGAAGAGGCGATGGTGGTGCTGGTCGAGGCGGGCGATTACGCGCAGGTCTACGGGCTTTATTTCCTTGCTGACGGCAGCCTTGCCCAGCGCACGGCGGTCCGGTCGAACGGAACCTACCCCAGCCCGGATGAGGCGCGAGCCCTGTTGCGCACCTTTCAGGACCAGCCCCCGGCGGTGGCGCCTGCGTTGTTGAACCAGCTGGGCACTGGCGAGACGGGACTCTTGATCCTGCCGTGATTCAGGGTGTTTTCGATCAAGCCGCCTGGCGCTTGGCGACGATTTGTTAACCCGAGGGTCGTAGGCTTGTGCTGCGAAGAAGGGGGCGCGGAATGCAAGGTCTGATGCTGCGGTCGATGCAAGCCTATCTGCGCGGCACCTTTGGTGCCGAGGTCTGGGCTGCGGTGGTGCGCGAAGCGACCTTGCCGGTGGACGGGTTTGAACCGATGCTGCGCTACGGCGACGGCATGGCGGATCGCGTGGCGCAGGCTGCGGCACAGGTCTTGAACCGACCGGCCGATGTGTTGTGGGAAGACCTGGGAACCCACCTTGTCACCAACCCCCGGCACGAAGGGGTTCGGCGGCTTTTGCGGTTCGGTGGCGTCGGGTTCACCGATTTTCTCTATTCGCTGGAAGAATTGCCCGACCGCGCGCGCCTGGCACTGCCGGATCTTCAGGTGCCGGATCTTGTGCTGCAAGAGGTCGGGCCGGATCGGTTCTGCCTGACCTGCAAGTTCCCGATTGCCGGGGCGACGCGCATCCTTGGGGGGGTGGTGATGGCGATGGCAGATGACTACGGCGCGCTGGTCGTGATCGACTATGTGGCGAGCGAGACCATCCGCATCGACGTGCCGGAGATCCGCCACACCACCGGCCGACGCTTCGATCTTGCGATGCCGGGGGCGTAGATGCACGGACTGATGCCGGAGCAGGTTCTTTTGTGGGATGGAGCGGTGCTGGACCGGTTCATGCCGATGCACCTTCTGGTCGGACAGGACGGGGTGGTGGAGCGGGCCGGTCCTACGCTGTCGCGCGTGTTTCCGGGGCGGGCGTTGATGGGGTCCGAATTCGGTGATCTTTTCGAACTTCGCGCCTCGGGCGGGGCGGCGTCCTTGGCGGACATCATGGCGCGCGGCGGCAGGCGGCTGCGGCTATATCCACGCGACCGGGTGCCGGGCGCGGTGCGGACGGGCATGCGCGGCCTTGCGATGGCGTTGCCGGAAAGCGGGCAAGTGCTGATCAACCTCAGTTTCGGGATCGATGTCGTTGCCGCGGTTCGTGCCTATCGGTTGACCGTCGCAGATTTTGCCCCCACCGACCTTGCGATGGAACTGCTCTATCTGGCCGAGGCGAACCACGCCGTCACGGCCGAATTGCGCGGCTTGAACCTGCGGCTGGACGGCGCGCGCCTTGCGGCGGAGGAGGAGGCGATCACCGACCCGCTGACCGGGTTGAAGAACCGTCGCGCGGCGGATGCCTACCTCGCGCGGCTTTGCGCGACGGGCGTGCCGTTTGGCGTGCTGCACATGGATCTGGACTACTTCAAGACGGTGAACGACAGCCTTGGTCATGCCGCCGGGGATCTTGTCTTGGGCGAAGTGGCACGGGTGCTGCGGCGCCAGACCCGGGCAGAGGATTGCGCCGCGCGCATCGGTGGCGACGAGTTCGTGCTGATCCTTGCAGGGCAGACCGAAGCCGACCACCTGGTTGCCGTGGCTGAACGGATCATTGCCGGCGTTTCGGAGCCGATCCTGTTCGAGGGTCAGGTGGCCCGGGTGTCAGCAAGCGTCGGCATCGGGCGGTCGATCGACCACGCCTATCCCGATCCGGCGCTGCTTCTGGCAGATGCGGATGCGGCGCTTTACCGGGCAAAGCGTGCTGGTCGGGGGCGGGCGGCGCTGGCCTTTGACAAGGGGAGCGCTGGGGTGCGCCGGCCGGTTAACAACGTCTTACCCTAGCGAACGGCTGGCAGCACCCACAGTGCCGCCGGCGGAAGCGTGATGCGCAACGCCATGCCACCTGGCAAGGCCGCCGCAGTTGCCGGGGGCAAGAGCGCCTCGATCATGACCGGCCCTGCTTGCAGCGTGACCCGGGTTTGAGACCCAAGGAAGGCTCGGTCGCCAACCACTACGGCCAGCGAGTTTTCGCCAAAGCCGCCTGTCTCGATCGCCTCTGGGCGGAAGGTCAGGATGCCGTCGCCATCGGGCGCATCCGGCGGCAGGCGCAGCGGCCCGAGGGCGGAGAGGAACTGACCGGCGCGGGATTGCCCGGTGATGAAGTTCGCGCCGCCAAAGAACCGCGCAACTGCGGTGTCAGCAGGACGGGAGTACAGCTCTGCCGGGGTGGCAACCTGGCGAAGTTTGCCGTCCAGCAGCAAGGCGATCTGGTCCGCGAGGATCGTGGCTTCGGATTGGTCATGGGTGACGACAAGCGTGGTGATGCCGGTTTCGCGCTGCAAGTCGCGGATAAGGTCACGCATCTCGCCGCGCAGATGTGCGTCAAGGTTCGAAAGCGGTTCGTCCAGCAACAGCACCTTTGGCCGCAGGATCAGCGCGCGGGCAAGGGCGACCCGCTGCTGCTGGCCGCCCGAAAGCTCGGTCGGGCGGCGGCGGGCGAAGCCGGTCAACTGCACGCGGGCAAGAATTTCCTCGGTGCGGCGGGCCGTTTCCGACGTTGGTCGGCCCTGCATGCGAAGGCCGAACCCGACGTTTTCGGCAACCGACATATGCGGGAAAAGGAGATGGTTCTGGAACACCATCACCACGCCGCGCCGCTCCGGCGGGATGGCGAGGACGGAGGTTCCGTCAAGTCGGATGTCGCCGGAGGTCGGGTCCAAGAGGCCCGCGATCAGGCGCATCGTGGTTGTCTTGCCGCAGCCCGACGGCCCGAGGAGCGCCGTCAGCGACCCCGGCGCAAGGTCAAGGTTCAGATCATCGACCGCGGGAGCCAGTGCGCCCGGATAGTGCTTGGTCAGCGCGTGAAGCGATACCTGCGTCACAACCTGCCCCCTGCGGCAAGCGCGGGGCTGCGGCCTGTCAGATGTCGGGCGGCAAGGGCAAGGATCACAAGGCCTGGCAAGACATAGATCAGGGTGATGGCCCCGGTGACGTCATTGCGCCCCGAGGTAGCAAAGGAGAACAGCAACAGCGGCAGGGTCTGCACCCGCCCGCCGCCGATGACCAGCGTCAGGATGTACTGCGACCACGAGATCAGAAAGGCAAACAGGCCGCCGACGAGGATGCCGGGCAGGATCGCCGGCAAGGTGACATGCAGAAACACCTGCGCCGGCGTCGCGCCAAGGCAGCGGGCCTGGTCTTCCAGCGTGGTGTCGAAGCGCGCGAAGATGCCCGCCATGACAAGGATCATGTAAGGCAGCGCCGGGATCAGGTGGACGAGGATCACGCCGGCAATGGTGCCGGTCAGGCCGAGGGCAAGGAAAACCTCGTGCAGGCCGAACACGACCGCAATGCCCGGCACGATCGCGGGCGCAAGGATCAAAAGCTCCACCAGCCGTTTGCCGGGAAAGCGGTGCAGACCAAGTGCGCGCCCGGCCGGAACGCCGATCAGGATCGCAAGCGTGGTGGCGGCGAGGGCGACGGCGGTGGTGACGCCAAGGCTTTGCAGCACGCCCGAGGTGGGCGAAAGCGCGTAGCGCCAGGCGTCGAAGGTCAGGGTTGGTGGCAGAAGATCAGGGAAGCGCCAGCCACGCGCGACGGACCAGACCCCAAGCGGGATCAGCGGCAACACCAGCCATCCGACCAGCACCACAAGCGAGACGAGGCGGAGGGTTCTACCTGTCGGCATCGTCGGTGCAGGTCTGGAGCGAGAAAACGATTGCCAGCATCACGGCGCCGATCAGAGCGATGACGATGGCCATTGCAAGGGCTTCGGGGCGGGCGGTAAGGTCCACGTCGGTGAAGCTTTGATAGGCCAGCACAGGCAGCGCCTTTGGGAAACTGGCGCCAAGCAAGGCCGGAATTTCGTAAGCGCCGAAGGTGAACGCGAAGGTCAGGGCCGAGGCGCCGACGAGGCTGGGCATCAGCAGCGGCAGCAGGATGTGGCGGATCGCCTGCCCCCGCGTCGCACCGTGGCTGCGCCCGACCGCTTCGTAGTCGGCACCGATGGTCTGCATCCGGGCGAGGAGGATGAGGCCGATGAACGGCACCTCTTTCCAGACGTAGGTGAGGATGATGCCGATGGCATACGGGTCGAACACCAGCGCGGGAAAGTCGGCGGGGGTGGTGATGAGGTGGGTGGCATGGGCAAGGCGGGCGAAGCTGCCCGATTGCGAAAAGAGATACAGGATGCCGATCGCGCCGACGATGTGGGGAATGGTGAGGTTCAGCTGGAACAGGAACAACGCAAGCGCCCGGCCGGGGAAGGTTTGGCGCAACAAGAGCGCAGCGCCAAGTGCGACGACTGCGGCAATCGCCGTGGAGGCAAGAGCAATCCAGAGCGTGAGGCCGAGCGAGCGCAGGAAGGCGGGGTCTGTCAGCACAGCCCTGTAGGCACCAAGGGTCGGATCAGTCAGGCCGATGGCGGGCAGGTAGCCAAAAGAGCGGACCAGCCCAAGGGCGAGGGATGCAACGAACAGCCCGCCGATCACAAGGATCGCCGGTGCAAGGAGGAAAAGGGTCCGGGTCCGGTCTGACATGCTCGCGGGTCTGAAGGGCGTTGGCAGGAGAGTGCGCGAGGATGACGCGGGCGGCAAGCCGCGCCGTCAGTTGCCGACGTTGGCGCGCCAGCCGTCTTCGATTGCGGTGATCCAATCGGCTTGCAGTTCGGGGAGGGCCGCCTTTGCCAGATCGGATGCCGGAACCACCGACGGGTGCGCCTTGATTGCCGCAAAGCCAGCCTGGATTTCGGCAGAGGTTCGGGTGATGTCGATGGCGGGTGCGGCACCCCACACCTCGGGCTTGGCCTTTTCCAACTGTTCTTCGGCCGACAAAAGCAGGTTCTGCACGACCAGCGCTGCCGCCTTGTTCGGTGAGTTGAACGGGATCAGCGTGTAGTTGGTATTGCCGATGGTGCCGTCGCTCAGCCCGAAAGACCGGGTGGTTTCCGGGTAGGTGCCGGCGGTCACGGCAAGGCCGAACTGGGCCGGTTCGTAGTTGAACGTCAGGGCCACCTCGCTGTTGGCGAAAAGCTCGTTCAACTGGACGATGGTGTTCGGGTAGGTCTGGCCTTCGCGCCAAAGGAACGGCTCGATCTCGTTCAGGATCGCCCAGGTCTTGGCGGCGGCGGCGTCATACTTGGCCTGATCGAACGGGCCGAGCAGGTTTTCTGCTCCGCCTGCGGCGTAGTAAAAGACATGGCGCACAAAGACCGAGCCGGTGAAATCTGGCGGGGCGGGGTAGGTGAAGCGGCCGGGGTTGGCCTTGATCCAGTCGATAAGGGCCGGGATCGACGTGGGCGGCGCGGGCAGTGTCGCGCTGTCGTGGGCAAAGGCGAATTGCGCGGTGTTCCACGGCACTTCACAGCCATCGACCGGCACGCCGAAATCATTGGCGATGGCCGGGTTTTCCCAATTCACCAGGGTGTTGTTTGGCATGAGGGCGGTATAGCCGCAAAACGCGAGGTCGCCTTGCCGCATCGACCGGAAGTTTTCGCCATTGATCCAGATCAGGTCGACGCTGCCCGCATCGGTCACGCCTGCGGCTTTTTCCGACAGCACGAGGTTCACCACCTCGGCCGCATCGGTCACGCCAACCCGGTTCAGGGTGATGCCGTAATCCCGCGCAAGGATGCCGCCGACATGGTCGGAGACATACTGGTTGATGACATCCGAACCGCCCCACATGAACCAGTTTACCGTGCCGCCCTTGGCTTCTGCCACGATCTGATCCCAGGTCATCGCCTTCAGAGCCTCGCCGTCGGCGGTGTCGGCATGGGCGGTGGAGGCAAGAAGCAGGGTGGCAAGGGCAAGGCTGCGGAGCATGTCGGTTCCTGTTGCGGAGGGTTCGCGCTCATCAAACCGAACATCGGCTGAAACGCCAGTCACACTGGCGTTGGAAGTTTGAAACATAAGGGAAGTGGCAGCCCGTAGGGGAGTCGAACCCCTCTTACCTGGTTGAAAACCAGGTGTCCTAACCGATAGACGAACGGGCCACTGCGGCGCTTGGTAAGCGAGGCTGCGGTTTGGCGCAAGAGGGTTTTATCGGGCCTCAGCCGTCGATACGTGCACCCATCAGCGCGATGGCCTGCTGGTAGACCTTGGCGGCGTTCCATTCCTTGATCACGGCGAAGTTCGGTTCGCCTTCCTGATAGCCCTTGCCCGGCTTCCAGCCCTTCTGGCGCAGGAAATTCGCCGTCGATGCCAGCGCGTCGGTGACGTTGTTGAGGTCGACCACACCGTCGCCATTGCCATCCACGCCGTAGGTCAGGGCGTTGCCCGGCAGGAACTGGGTGTGCCCAAGTTCGCCGTGCCTTGCGCCGATGGATTTGGTGCTGATCGACCCGCGATCGACAAGTTTCAGCGCAGCGACGAGATGGGGGGTGAAAAAGTCGGTGCGGCGGCAATCGTAAGCCAGGGTGGCGATGGCCGAGACGACATTGGTATCGCCCATGAAGCCGCCAAAGGCGGTTTCCATGCCGTGAATGGCGATGATGACGCCCGCTGGCACGCCATACTCCGCCTCGAGGCTGGCGTAGAAGTCGGGGTTCTTCTTCCTGCGCGAGCGGCCTTGTGCAACGATGGTATCGGCACCGCGCACCTGAAGGAATTTGTCGAGACTGTATTTGAAGCTTTTCTGGTTGCGGTCGGCCGAGATGGTGGCCTTGGAGTAGGAGGTTCCCATCAAGGCTGCGATGCCCCGATCACCCACCCCAGCGGCGGCAGCCTCGGCGGCCATCGCGGGCTTCCAATCTTCGTAACGACCGCCGGTGTCGCTGCACGGGGCGGCATTGGCAGCAGTCGTGCCAAGCGCAAGCGACGTGGCAAGGGAAAGCACAAGCGAGAACCGACGCACAGGATCACCTTTTGATTGAACGCGATATGACTGTATTGCCCGACCAGCGATAATCAAGCCAGTGTCTTGTGCCGTTCCACCGCGCGGACCTCAAGCAGGGTTTCGCCGGGCGCAAAGTTTGCTATGCCGATGGGGCAAATCAACGGAGAGAGCAGCATGACGTTCAGGGCGCTGGTGGTGGAAAAGGATGCCGAGGGCAAAACCCATGCGGCGGTGCAAACGCTGGACGATGCCGCACTTCCGGGCGGCGAGGTGACAGTCGCTGTCGAATACTCCACGGTCAATTACAAGGACGGGCTTTGCCTCGGGTCGGGGGGCGGCCTGGTGCGCACCTATCCGCATGTGCCGGGCATCGACTTTGCCGGGGTGGTCGAAGCGTCGGACGATGCCCGCTATCGCCCCGGCGACCGGGTGGTGCTGACCGGCTGGCGTGTGGGCGAGGCGCATTGGGGCGGGTACGCCCAAAAGGCGCGGGTGAAGGCGGATTGGCTGGTGCCGCTGCCCGCGGGGCTGACCACGCGGGCGGCGATGGCGGTCGGCACGGCGGGGTTCACGGCGATGCTGGCCGTGATGGCGCTGGAGGCGCACGGTTTGCAGCCGGGTCAGGGGCCGGTCCTGGTGACCGGGGCGGCCGGGGGGGTCGGGTCTGTGGCCGTGGCGCTGTTGGCGCGGGCAGGCTACGAGGTGGCCGGGGTTACCGGGCGGCCCGAGACGGAGGACTATCTGCGCGCACTTGGTGCGGCACGGATCGTGCCGAGGGCAGAGCTTGCCGAAACCGTGAAGCGCCCGCTGGAGCCGGAAACCTGGGCTGGCTGCATTGACGCGGTCGGGGGGGCGATGCTGGCGCGCGTCCTGGGCCAGATGAAGCATGGCGCTTCGGTTGCGGCGGTTGGGCTGGCAGGTGGTGCGGCGCTGCCCGCGACGGTGATTCCGTTCCTGCTGCGCGGAGTGAACCTTCTTGGCATCGACAGCGTGACGCAACCCTATGCGACGCGCGTGACGGCGTGGAACCGGATAGTCCGCGAAATGCCGATGGATTTGCTGGAAGGGATGATCTCCACCGCGACACTGGCTGACCTGCCGCGCCTTGGCGCCGCGATCCTTGCCGGACAGGTGCGCGGACGGGTGGTGGTGGACGTCAACGCCTGAGGGGAAAAGTGGCAGCCCGTAGGGGAGTCGAACCCCTCTTACCTGGTTGAAAACCAGGTGTCCTAACCGATAGACGAACGGGCCACGCTTTCGGTGCGGCGGTGTCTAAAGCGGGTCCGGGGCTTCTGCAAGCAGAAAAATGCCGATCTTTTGATCGAGGCTGCGGTCAGGCGGGTGCGGCATCATCGACGCGCAACTGCACCCTCGCGCGGCCATTCCAGTGGTTCAGGTCAAGTTTTCCTGCGACGTGGAAACGCCGATGACCGGCGTTTTCCAGTGCCGGGCCAAGCGGGCCGTCGAAGGCACCGAAGATGATGCCGTCAAGTGCGGGGCCGGAGCCATCCGTCAGGCTGACCTTCAGGTGGCTTTCCCCGACGCGGCGCGTGGCGACTGCGACGTTGGCAAAGGCAAAGCGCGGGGCAGGGGCAGCGGCGCCAAAGGGGCCTGCGGCCTCGATCTGCTCCAGAAGCGGGATGGTGGCGGCAGAGGTCATCAGCAGGCTGTCGATCCGCAGATCGGCGGGGCCACCGGCGCCTGCACCCTGCCTTGCCAGCAAGTCGCCAAGGCGGGCCATCGCAGGTTCCAGTTGGGCGCGGGTCAGGGTCAGTCCCGCCGCCATCTTGTGCCCGCCCCCCTTCAGGATCAGCCCTTCGGCGGCGATGCGCTGGATCGCGGCGCCAAGATCGACGCCGGGGACGGACCGCGCCGAGCCCTTGCCGATGCCATCCTCGAACCCGATCACCACGGCGGGCCGGTGCGTTGCCTCTTTCAATCGCGCGGCGACGATGCCGACAACGCCGGGATGCCAGCCCTCGGCGGCCGCCCAGACCAGCGGACCGTCGGTGCCGCGCGCATCGCATTGCGCCAGGGCTTCTTCGCGGACGCGCGCCTCGATCGCGCGGCGGTCGGTGTTCAATTCATCAAGCCGCGCGGCAAGACTGGCGGCAAGCGCCGGGTCGTCACAGCACAACAGCCGCGCGCCAAGGTCGGCCTGACCGATGCGGCCCCCCGCATTGACGCGCGGGCCAAGCAGGAAACCAAGCGCGTAGGTGGTGGGGGCCTGATCCATGCGCGCAATGTCAGCCAAGGCGCGCAGGCCGTGCCGGTCACGACGGGCCATGACCTTCAGGCCCTGACGCACGAAGGCGCGGTTCACGCCGACAAGGGGGGCCACATCGGCGACAGTCGCCAATGCCACGAGGTCAAGCATCGCCATAAGGTCGGGGCCGGTGATGCCGGTGGCGCGCAGTTGTCGGTTGGCCTCGACCAATAGCAGGAATACGACCCCTGCGGCGCACAGATGGGCAAGCGTGCCATCCTCGTCCTGCCGGTTCGGGTTCACCACGGCAAGCGCATCGGGCAGCGTTTCCAGCGCGAGGTGGTGGTCAAGGATCACCACATCGGCACCCTTTGCTGCGGCCACGGGTTCATGGCTGAGGGTGCCGCAATCGACGCAGACAATCAGGTCATGCGTGGCGGCGAGGCTGGCCATCGCCGCGACGTTCGGGCCATAGCCTTCGTCGATCCGGTCGGGGATGTAGAGGGTGGCGTCACGCCCCAGCGCGCGCAGCCAGATCAGCAAAAGTGCCGCTGAGGCGCCGCCGTCGACATCGTAATCGGCAAAGACGGCGATCCTTTCGGTACGGGTGGCGGCGCGGATCAGGCGGGCAGCGGCAGGCGCCATGTCGCGCAGCAGAAGCGGGTCGGGCAGGAGGTCGCGCAGCGACGGGGCGAGGAAGGCTTCCGCATCGGCTGGGGCGACGTTGCGTGTCACCAGAACGCGACACAGCGGAAGCGGAAGCCGGGTGGCCTGCACCATCGCCTCGGCCAGACGGTCGGCCTCACCGCTGGGGCCGATCCAGCGGCGGCCGGTAAGCGAGGTTTCGACATTGAGAAAGGCAGGGGGGCTAGGCATGGCACAGGGGTGCCGCAAAGGGCCGGCCCTTGCAAGGGGCGTCGGGCGACGTGTGGGCAGGCTGGACCGGGCGCCCAGCCTGCGGCGCGGATCAGGCGGCTTTGGGGGTTCAGCGCGCCGTGCGGCACTACGACAAGGCCACCCTCGGTCGCCTCGACCTGCGTGCCGTCGCACCAGAAGGCGAAGTGACCGCTCAGGACACGGACGGGTGGGCCTTCGCCGGCGGGAGCCTCGGCAAAGGGCCGCCGAGGCTCCCTCCGGTCTGGTCCGCAGTAATGCGGACGGTGTGGCGGCCGACGGCCATTGCTTCATGGTTGGCACCGGCGGGGGAGAGGACAGCCTCGTTCAACGCAGTCATTTCTATTTTCTCGGTTGAAAACCATGAGCACATCGGCTTTCGTGAAGGGTGTATACTGGCGCGCAAAGCCGGTGATACTCCGGCCGGACCTTGCTTGATTGTCTGGATGGCTTGACGGATGAAAACGGTCGATCCGCTGCATGGCGTGGCGGCTTTTGCCGTGGGGGGCGGAATCTCCACGTCAGCATCCGGGCACTTCGATCGACATGGAACTGTCGAACGCGCCGCGCAACCTGATCGACGCCGCTTTGACATGGCGATCCGCGGCACGCTGGACGTGGGGCCGAACTTGATCCGCCGTGCCTTGGGCCAATCACGGCTGATCACCTGCGCGCGGGCCGATTACCCGATGCGCCGGGGCGTGCCCGACCAACCGGGTGATCTGGTGGGCCACGACACGCCCCATTTTTCAGACCTGCGGCAAGGGCGCATGTGGACCCTCTGCGCGCCGATGAGCGCATCGATGTACCCGTAAGCCTCTGGATCGAATTCTCGGAGGGGTCGGCTTTGCGCAGCGCGGCGCTGGAAGGGGCCGGCGAGGCGCAACTGCCCGCCTTCATCGTGGGCCATGATGTGCGCGAGGTTCGGCTGGTGCCGATTCTGACCGGCTGGAAGGGTCGGCCCGTGCCACTGCACGCGGTCTACCCCGACAACCGGCTGATCGCTGCGCGGGTGCGGGCGTTCGTGAGTTTTCTGGCGGCCAAGGCGAAGGCTGAGGTCGACCTTCAGCCGACGCAGGCGCAGCGCACGAGAATCACCGCACCGGACTGCGGTAGGAAATCCGCCGCACCGATCCGGTCTTGGACCGCATCAGGATGGTTTCCAGCGTCACGCAATGCGGCTCGCGCTTGATCCCGGCCAGAAGTGACCCGGTGGTTACCCCAGTCGCCGCGAAGATCACGTCGGCGCGCACCAGATCGTCGCGGGTGTAGACGCGGTCGAAGTTGGTGATGCCGGCCTTGCGCGCGCGGGCACGCTCGTCGTCGTTGCGGAACAGAAGCTTCCCGAAGAACTGTCCGCCCATGCATTTCAGCGCGGCTGCGGCGAGAACGCCTTCGGGCGCACCGCCGGACCCCATGTACATGTCGATCCCGGTGATCTCGGGCTCGGCGCAGTGCATGACGCCGGCCACGTCGCCGTCGGTGATCAACCGGATCGCGGCACCGGTCGAGCGGAGTTCGTGGATCATCTCTTCGTGGCGCGGGCGTTCAAGGACGCAAACCGTGATGTCTTCGGTCGAGCAGCCCTTTGCGGCAGCGAGGGCCGAGACGCGCTCGGATGGCGTCATCGTCAGGGTCACGGTGCCGGTCTTGAAGCCGGGGCCGATGGCCAGCTTGTCCATGTAGACATCGGGCGCGTGCAACAGTGTGCCGCGCGGGGCCATGGCGATCACCGTCAGGGCGTTCGGCATGTCTTTCGCGGTGAGGGTGGTGCCTTCCAGTGGGTCGAGCGCGATGTCGACGGCGGGGCCAGAGCCGGTGCCAACTTCTTCGCCGATGTAAAGCATCGGCGCCTCGTCCCGCTCGCCTTCGCCGATCACCACGACGCCGGCGATGTCGAGAAGGTTGAGCTGGTCGCGCATCGCGTTGACGGCGGCCTGATCGGCGGCCTTTTCATCGCCGCGCCCGATCAGGCTGGCCGAGGCAAGGGCGGCAGCTTCGGACACGCGGGCAAGGCCCAGCGAGAGCATGCGGTCTTGAAATTGCGTTTTGTCAGACATTTGATCCAATTCCTGTGGCTTTGGATCGGTCTATCCGGGCCAACCGCAGCGGGCAAGCACGGTGGCGCTAACGTCAGACTTCCTCGATGCGGATTGCCACGGGCGCATCGACCAGAACGCCGGTTTCGGCAAAGCGGGCGGTTGCGTGAATGATATCGCCCGGCGCGGCCTTGTGAGTGACAATCAGCACCGTTGCGTGAACACCGACGTGACCATACTGGCGCATCTGGTCGATTGAGATGCCCGCATCGCCAAGGCAGGTTGCGATCTTGGCCAAAGCGCCGGGTTTATCCAGCAGTGTCATGCGCAGGTAATAGGGAGCCGGGGTTGCGGCAAGGGCTGCGGTCGGGATGGCAAGCGTGGTGGCGGGCTGGCCGAAGGTCGGAATGCGCTGGCCGCGGGCGATGTCGATCACATCTGCCATCACGGCACTTGCGGTCGGCCCCATGCCTGCGCCCGGGCCGCGCAAGACGATCTGGCCGACGCTGTCGCCTTCCAGCACCACCATGTTGGTGCCGCCCTGCAACTGGCCAAGCGGGCTGTCGGCGGGAACAAGGCAGGGGGTCATGCGCTGTTCCAGGCCACGCCCGGTCATCTGCGCCACGCCCAGCAGCTTGATGCGGTAGCCCATGTCTTCGGCCAGCCGGATATCGTCGATCGACACGTTGCCGATGCCTTCCAGTTCAACCGCGTCGAACGACACGCGGGTGCCGAAGGCAATGGCAGCAAGCAATGACAGCTTGTGGCCCGCGTCGATGCCGCCGACGTCAAGGTTCGGATCGGCCTCCAGATAGCCAAGCTGGCGCGCCTCTTCAAACACCTGATCGTAGGGCAGGCCGGCGGACTGCATCCGCGTCAGGATGTAGTTGCAGGTGCCATTCATCACGCCCATCACCCGCTTGATGCGGTTGCCGGCCAGGCCTTCGGTCAGTGCCTTGATCACCGGGATGCCACCGGCTACGGCGGCCTCGAAGCGGATTACACAGCCCTTTGCTTCGGCAACCTCAGCCAGCGCCTGACCATGGTGGGCAAGCAGCGCCTTGTTGGCAGTAACCACGTCTTTGCCGGCGGCGATAGCGGCTTCGGTGGCGGTCTTGGCGGGGCCGTCATGGCCGCCCATAACCTCGACGAAAACGTCGATGTCATCGCGCTGGGCAAGGGCAACCGGATCGGTTTCCCAGGCGTAGGCGGAAAGGTCCGCGTCGCGGTTCTTCGATCGGTCGCGCGCCGAGACGGCGGTGATCGTCACGGCGCGTCCGGTGCGAGCGGCGATCAGGTCAGTCTGACGCTGGATGATCTGGACGACGCCAATTCCCACGGTTCCAAGACCGGCAAGACCAAGGCGCAGGGGGGCGGCGGGCATAGGAACCTCGTGCAAAGGACGGCTGGGTTTGGCTGTCTGTTAGCGGGTTGAGGGGGCCTGTGCAACGGCCCCGGCCGGGCTTTGCCTCACGGGGTGTATCCGCGGGCAGCGGCGTCAAGCAGGGCGCGGGTCTGCGGGTCGTGGACCGGGCCACGCATGAGGGCAGCGCGTGCTTTCAGCAAGGCGGCGCGGGCGGCGAGAGAGGCGGGCGTGGCTGGCGCCTTTGCATCAACCTCGGCCAGCAGGGCGTCAAGCGGCACAAGCTGAGGCGGGGTGAGGATCGTCGAGGCGGGCAAGGCGTCGATTTCGGGAAAGCTGGTGCAGGCGGTCACGACAAGACCGGCAGCACCCAGAAGGCCGGCTGTAAGGGCGGCGGGAAAGCTGGGCATCTGGCATCCTCCGACCGGCGGTTCTGCGCAGGGTAGCCGGGCTTTGGGTCAGGCGAAAGGGCGGTTCCGCCTTTTGGGTCGGGCGAGCTTATGGATCAGGCGGGCAGGCGGGAATGGTCATGCAGATCCGCCGGTAAAAGCGCGGCCGGGTCACGATGAACTGCTGGAACGTCTGCGGCGACACGCCGGTGCCCACGTTCATCACGCCGGTGTTGAAGCCGGGAATGTAGTCGACCTCGGTTTCGACGATGATGACCGAGTCGAGGTGAGACATGTTCGGCACGCGGGTCTTGAGCGGTTGAACGGACGCTTGCGTGTAGGCCGGCATCTTGGTTGGAGAGCTGCTGCGCGAGAACAGCAGAAGGTAGCGGTTGTTCGGCTGGTCGTACTGGATGCTGGTGATCCGCATCCGCGTCCCGGCCGACCCCATCGTCAGGAAATCAAGGACGTTCTTCATGCCATCGACGAAGGTCGGGCTGACCACCGCCTGCCGCGACATCAAGTCAGAAATGGAATAGGCGGCCTTTTGCGAAGTGTTGATGGTGCGGAACAGATCCCAGTAGACGAAAAGGGCCAGAAATGCCCAGATCAAAAGCGGCAGCATGATCAGCGCTTCGGCCAAAAGCACGCCGCTTTCGTCTTGCCAGAACCGTTTGAGATTGCGTTCTTCCGTCATCACAAGATCCTCACCCGGGCTCGTTCACGAAGACGGATGTGGTCACGAGGGCGAACTCTCCGTCGGACCGCATCATCGCAGCCCCCACTGCGGTTGTGGAGAACATCGGCTCTTCTCTCAGGCAGACGCGCATCAGCATGATTTCGTTGTCGGCGCCGGGTGCGAATTCGCCGGCGGGAATTGTCGTCAGGGGGGCGACGCCGGCTGTCTTGTCGACGCACGCATCCGGCGGGTTGATAGCCCAGGTTGCGGTGCTGACCGGTTGAAGCCAGATGCGGATCGAATCGAGACATCCGGTCATCGAAGAGATCAGCGCGCTGCGCTCGCAGATTGCTTGCTTCAGCAATGCGTGGCCGGCAGTCGGTGCCGCGTTGTCGGGAATAAGCGTGCCAAGGCGCAGATCGCGCACGACCTGATCGACGCTGCGTTCCAGCATGACATGGCGCACCATGTAATAGCTGCTTTCGAACGACGCGAAGAATATGGTCAGCACCAGCGGCACGACGAAACAAAACTCGATCGTCGAAGTCCCGTCTTCGGCCGTCAGGAAACGCTGGAGGCGGGTCATTGCGTCAACCTCAGTTCCGAGATGTTGGTCGCGATCTGCTGGAACGCGGCATCAAGTGCCGTGCCATTGGTCGAGTTGAAGTAGTAGTTTTCTTTCGGGGACGACGCGCAGTTGTTGATCACCGACTGGCCGTTCGCAGGGGCCGTAAAGGCGATGCCGTAGATCTCTACCCCGGCGGTCTTGGCCGCCGAGCAATTGCTGGCCAAAAGTGTGTTCATGGTGGTGGCCTGCAGGTAGGGGTCGACAAACATGTCCATTACGGTCGACACCGAAATACCCGTGTTCGAGCGGCCATAAAGCTGACGTGCGACGTAGTTGACCGACAGATAGCGCCACACCTCGCTCCAGTCCAGTTGTACGGCCGTCCCGCTGCCGGTCCACGAAGGCGTTGCGCGCCAGGCGGCGGATTGGCATCCGGTTGAGCTGTTGGTCTTCAGGTGGTTGACGAAGTAGGTGTTGGTCCCGGCGCAACCGGGGCGCGCGGTGTTGGTGAGGGCAGTGCCTCCGGTCGTGAATCGGATGGCATAGTTGCCGTCCGCGCCACGCCATATCGGCGACAGGCCTGTCTTGTAAGCGTCAGGCACATGGTCTGTGGCCACATGTTCGCCGTCTGTCATCAGAACGATGATCTTGCGGGTGTCGGTGGCGGTGTTGTTCGCCGGGCGGCCAGCCATTTCCGGATCGGTGATCAGCGACGCATAGATCGGCCGCGCCGTCTGGTCGATCAGACCGACGCCCCAGCGCATCCCGATCGCGATCGAGGTGTATCCACCGTGGACCAACTGGTTGATGCGGCTGTTGATCGTGGTGCGGTTCAGCGACGGCAGCGACACCTGGTTCACTGTGGTCGGGTTGCAGATGCGGTTCAGCGGGTTGTTGGACGGTGCGCCACTGGACGGCGCTAGGTAGTTCGAGCTGGTGGAAACCGTGCTTTCGGTGTCGGCCACTGCCGCCATGCGGATCGCTGTCGAGGTCGACAGTTCTGTCGACGGGTAGGTGGTTTGCGGAATCTCCAGGCAGTTGGCGTTCGGAAAGCCCGCGTTCGCGACTCCGTCGTACGTGGGAATATTCTGCGCGTTGAACCGCTGCCGCAGGGTGGCCGGAATGTTCACCTGCGCGTTGTAAGGCACGATTCCGATCGACACCTGGTTGAACGTGTCCAGCGCCTTGATCGTGTCCACGAACCGCACGGCGGATGTGCGAAGCCGGGCGATCTTGGTACTGCCGCTGCCGTCGCTGTCGCCCATCGAACCCGAGACGTCGAGCACGAGAATCACCTCGATCTGCGACACACCCTGTTGCGCGCTGGTGGTGTTCACGCTTTCCAGCGTGTTGACATTCATCATGTGCATAAAGAAGTTGTAGGAGGTGACCTTGGCGCTGGCCTCGACCTTGCGGTAGGTGGAATTGCTGTCGACCACGACCGTCGGCGTTGCGAAGTCGACCATTTCCACACCAGCACCCAGATTGGCCTTGGCGAAATAGTCGTCGAATACCGCCTTTGGAACCAATCCCTGCTTGAGGCTGGCCGAGGCCAGCGCAGCGCGGTCCATCGTTTGCTGCAGGGCGACGCGTCGCGTCTCATAGCGCATGACGTCAACCGCGATACCGCCGAACATCAGCATCAGAAGGAACATCGCCAGCATGAAGAACGCCATCACTCCGCGTTCGTCTTTGCAAAAGCGGTAAAGCGAAATGCGTTCGCGGACGGCAGCAGACGCCGTAGCTATGGTTTTCATCACTATACCCGTTCCAAACAAATTTGCCTGTCGGCAGCGACAGACGTTCCCAAGAAAGATGATTGCCACAAGGTTGGGCGGAAATGTGGCAACAGTGCGCTGGGCTTGGGGAATTGCCGGACGCTGGAAACGATCTATCGCCGAATTCGGCATTGTTTGCCCGACTTGAAGAAACAAACACGCTCAGGTTGAGTGTACTCGCCTTGTTTGGGTAAACTGATTCGCTTTTTAAGTGCCACAATGCCGCCTTGATTGGCCACTCGCGCGCCGGGATGACGGGTGCATCCGGGCAGAATGCCCGCTAGGGTGGACGCTGGTGCTGTGCGCACCGTGCCTGACAGGGAGGAACGGCATGCAGATTTCAGGTGAGCCAAGTTTTCGCGAGTCGGTCGATCTGATGTTCAACCGCGCGGTGAAGCTGATGGATATGAGCCCCGGACTGGAACAGAAGATCCGGGTCTGCAATTCAACCTATACGGTGCGGTTCGGGGTTCGCCTGCGCGGCAAGATCGAGACGTTCACGGGCTATCGTTCGGTCCACTCCGAACACATGGAGCCGGTGAAGGGTGGCATTCGCTACGCCCTCAGCGTCAACCAGAACGAGGTGGAGGCGTTGGCGGCGCTGATGACCTACAAATGCGCGCTGGTGGAAACCCCGTTCGGTGGATCGAAGGGCGGGCTGTGCATCGACCCCCGCGCCTGGGACGAACATGAGCTGGAGCAGATCACCCGCCGCTTCGCCTATGAGTTGATCAAGCGTGACCTGATCAACCCGGCGCAGAACGTGCCGGCGCCAGACATGGGCACGGGCGAGCGCGAGATGGCGTGGATCGCCGATCAATATGCCCGGATGAACACCACCGACATCAACGCCAAAGCCTGCGTCACCGGCAAGCCGCCACATGCCGGCGGCATCCAGGGCCGCGTCGAGGCGACGGGCCGGGGCGTGCAATATGCGCTGCGCGAGTTCTTCCGCTACCCCGAAGATGTGGCCAAGGCGCGCCTTTCCGGCGGGCTGGAGGGCAAGCGGGTCATCGTTCAGGGCCTTGGCAACGTGGGGTATCACGCAGCGAAGTTCCTGAGCGAGGAGGACGGCTGCATCATCACCGCGATCATCGAACGTGACGGGGCGCTGCTCAGCGACACCGGGCTTGATGTGGAAAACGTGCGTCAGTGGATGAACGCGCATGACGGGCTTTTGGCGGGGTATCCCAACGCGCGGCATGTCGAGGACGGCGCGGCGGTGCTGGAGGAGGCGTGCGACCTTCTCATTCCGGCGGCGATGGAAGGGGTTATCAACCTTGGCAACGCCGCCCGCATCAAGGCGCCGCTGATCATCGAGGCGGCGAACGGGCCGGTGACCTACGGCGCCGACGAGGTGTTGCGGCAAAAGGGCGTGGTTATCATCCCGGACATGTATGCCAATGCGGGGGGTGTCACGGTCAGCTATTTCGAGTGGGTCAAGAACCTGTCCCACATCCGCTTTGGCCGGATGCAGAGGCGGGCCGAAGAAGCCCGGTCACGGCTTTTGGTCGAGGAATTGGAGCGGTTGAGCGCTGACCAGCACCTCGGCTGGTCTCTGACGGCTGATTTCAAGGAACGCTTCCTGACCGGCTCGGATGAACTGGCCTTGGTGCGGTCCGGTCTCGACGACACGATGCGGACGGCCTATCAGGCGATGCGCAAGATCTGGCACGAGCGCGACGACGTTGAGGATTTGCGCGTCGCCGCCTACATCGTGTCGATCAGCCGGGTGGCCGCGACCTACCGGTCAAAGGGGCTGTGACCGCAGGCCGCGCCGCCGCGCCACGCAATCGCGTGAAAAGGCGACATCCGATGTCGCAGCCCGCACTTCCATGTCGGGGCGGGGCTTGCATCTTTGACGGTGAGGGTCTTCTACTCCACCCGTCGCGAGCGGGATGGGTGTGATGCGCTATTCAGGGCTGAAGGTGATCTGGGAAGGCTTGACCGGGAATACCGGATGGGCGCCCGCATGGCGCGACCCTGCGCCCAAGGCCGAATACGACGCGATCATCATCGGCGGCGGCGGGCATGGGCTGTCGACGGCCTATTATCTGGCCAAGAACCACGGCATGACCAACATCGCCGTGCTGGAAAAAGGCTACATCGGGTCTGGCAACATCGGGCGCAACACCACGATCGTGCGGGCGAACTACTTCCTGCCGGGCAATAGCGAGTTTTACAGCCACAGTTTGAAACTTTGGGAAGGACTTGAGTCCGACCTCAACTACAACGTGATGCACTCCCAGCGCGGGTTGATCAACCTGTTCCACAGCGACGGACAGCGCGACGCCTTCGTGCGGCGCGGCAATGCGATGATCAACCAGGGCGACGACGCGATCCTCTTGGACCGCGACGGGGTGCGCGAGCATCTGCCGTATCTTGATTTCGAGCAGACGCGGTTCCCGATCTATGGCGGCTTGTTGCATCCGCGCGGCGGCAGCGCCCGGCATGATGCGGTGGCCTGGGGCTATGCGCGCGGGGCCGACCAGCGGGGGGTGGACCTGATCCAGAACTGCGAGGTGACCGGCATCGACATCGAGAATGGCGTGGTGCGCGGCGTGCAGACCACGCGCGGTGCGATCCGGGCGAAAAAGGTGGGGATCATTGTTGCGGGCCGGTCAAGCCAGGTGGCCGCGATGGCCGGGATGCGGCTGCCGATCGAAAGCCATGTCTTGCAGGCCTTCGTTACCGAAGGGCTGAAGCCGGTGATCAACCATGTGATCAGCTTTGGCATGGGACACTTCTATATCAGCCAGTCCGACAAGGGGGGCCTCGTGTTCGGTGGCGACCTTGATTTCTATGCGAGTTACGCGTCGCGCGGCAACCTGCCGATGGTCGAACATGTGATGGAAGCCGGCATGACGCTGATGCCGATGATCGGGCGGGCCAAGGTGCTGCGGTCGTGGGGCGGGATCATGGACATGTCGCCGGATGGCAGCCCGATCATCGACAAGACGCATGTCGAGGGGTTGTTCCTCGATTGCGGCTGGAACTACGGGGGCTTCAAGGCGGTACCCGCGTCCGGCTGGTGCATGGCACATCTGATGGCCACGGGCGAAAGCCACGAGGTGGCGCGGAAATTCCGGCTGAACCGCTTTGCGACGGGGCATCTTCTGGACGAAGAAGGCACCGGCAGCCAGCACAACCTGCATTGAGGGGCGCGCGATGATCGTGGAGTTGTGCCTTGCACATCGTGCGGAAGCCTCCGGCGGGGATATTTTGGGACAGATGAAATCGGGGGCGGAGATATGCGGCTGACATGCCCTTTGTGCGGGTCGCGCGACCGGCGGGAATTCCATTATTATGGGGCGGAGGACTACCTGCACAGGCCTGCGGCAGACGCTGCGCCTGACGCGTGGGACAATTACCTTCACCTGCGCGACAATCCTGCGGGCGTGGTGCGGGACCTTTGGTATCACGAGCTTGGCTGCGCACAGTGGCTGATCGTCACGCGCAACACAGTGACACATGAGATTTCCGGCGTGGCATTGGTGGCGGAGAGCGCGAAATGAGGATCGACGGCAAGGGGCTGATCGACCGGACGAAGCCGGTGCGCTTTCGCTTCGACGGCAAGGATTACGCTGGCTACAAGGGGGATACGCTGGCCTCGGCCTTGTTGGCGAATGATGTGCGGCTGGTGGGGCGGTCGTTCAAGTATCACCGTCCGCGCGGGGTTCTGACCGCAGGATCGGAAGAGCCGAACGCTACGGTCGAAATCATCGGTGCGAAAAACCAGACGCCGAACGTGCGCGCGACGGTGCAGGAGGTGTTCGAGGGTCTGGTGGCGCAAAGCCAGAACCGGCTGGGTTCGCTGAAATACGACCTGATGGCAGTGAACGACTACCTGTCGCCGTTCCTGAGTGCGGGCTTCTACTACAAGACCTTCATGTGGCCACGTGCGTTCTGGGAGGGTTTGTACGAGCCGATCATCCGCCGTGCTGCGGGCCTTGGTAGCCTGTCGGGCAAGCATGACGAGGGGGTTTACGAGAAGGCCTTCGCGTTCTGCGATGTGCTGGTCATCGGGTCCGGTCCGGCGGGGCTGATGGCTGCGCTGACGGCCGGACGGTCGGGGGTTGATGTTATCTTGACGGAGGAAAGCCATCATCTGGGCGGGCGCTTGATCTCGGATGGGGGGGTGATCGGCGGGATGGCGGCGGGCGACTGGGTCGCGCAAACAGTAGCCGAACTGACCGCGCTGCCGAACGTGCGTATCATGCTGCGCACTGCCGTGACCGGCGCATACGACAATGGCACCTATGGCGCGCTGGAACGGGTGGGCCTGCACAAGACCGCGCGCCCGAACCTGCCGCGGGAATGTTTCTGGCGGATCGTGGCGGGCCATGCGGTCCTTGCCACGGGCGCGCTGGAGCGGCATGTGGCGTTTCAAGACAACGACCGTCCGGGGATCATGCTGGCTTCGGCGGTGCGGACCTACCTCAACCGCTATGGGGTCAGCCCCGGCAAGCGGGTGACGGTGTTTGCCAACACCGATGCCGCACGCGGCGTGGCGCGTGACCTGATGGCGGCCGGGGTGACGGTGGCCGCGATCATCGACCCGCGGCCCGACGCGTCTTCGGTCGAGGATTGCCCGGTGCATCTGGGGGCGGAGGTCATCGCCACGCGCGGGCGTCTGGGCCTGAGCGGCATCGTGGTCCGCAAGGGCAGCGAGACGATCGAGATCGAGACGGATTGCCTTGCGGTTTCGGGTGGCTGGAACCCGACGATCCACCTGACCTGCCACATGAACGGACGCCCGCGCTGGAGCGAGGATCTTGCGGCCTTCGTGCCGATGGACGGTGCGGTGCCGGGGCTGGTGGCGGTTGGCGCGGCGAACGGGTCGATGTCCACCCACGGAGCGCTGGCGACAGGCCATGCCGCGGCGGTGCGCGCGGTCGAAGCCCTTGGGCGGCGCGTTTCGGTCGAACTGCCGCAAGCCGAGGATGCGCCCTATGTCATCAAGGCGCTGTGGCAGGTGCCGGGCAAGGGTCGGGCGTGGCTTGATTTTGCCAATGATGTGACCACGAAGGATGTAAAGCTGTCCGCGCAGGAAGGTTTCCGCAGCGTCGAGCATATGAAGCGCTACACCACGCAAGGGATGGCGCCGGATCAGGGGAAAAACTCCAACGTTGCGGCGCTTGCCGTGTTGGCCGATGCAACGGGTCGAGGGATTGCCGAGACGGGTGTGACGACGTTCCGTCCGCCCTACACGCCGGTGTCGGTTGCCGCGATGGGGGCCGGTGGGCGCGGCGCGGGCTTTGCGCCGAAACGCTTTCTGACCAGCGATCAGGCCAGCCGCGACCGCGGCGCGCCGATGATCGAGGCGGGGCTCTGGTATCGGCCAAGCTACTTCCCGAAACCGGGCGAAACCACCTGGCGCGAGGCTTGTGACCGCGAGGTCGTGATGGTGCGCGAGGCGGTGGGGGTGGCCGACGTCTCCACCCTTGGCAAGATCGACATTCAAGGATCGGATGCGGGGCGTTTCCTTGATTTCGTCTACACCAACACCTTCTCGACCCTTCCGGTCGGGCGGGTGCGCTATGGCTTGATGCTGCGCGAAGACGGGATGGTGCTGGATGACGGTACCAGCGCGCGGCTGGGCGATCAGCACTACCTGATGACCACCACAACCGCGGCGGCGGGTCTGGTGATGCGGCATCTGGATTTCGTGCATCAGGCATTCTGCGCCAATTGGCAGGTGCGGTTCATTTCCGTGACCGAAGCCTGGGCGCAGTTCGCCGTGGCCGGGCCAAAGGCGCGGGCGCTGGTAAACTCGTTCCTCGAAACGCCGGTGGACCTGCCCTTCATGGGCGTGGCGCCGGTGCGGATCGGCGGCGTCGAGGCGCGGCTTTTCCGCATCTCGTTCAGCGGTGAGGAAGGCTACGAGATTGCCGTGCCGACGCGGTATGGCGAGGCGCTGTTCCGCGATCTGGTGGCGCGCGCCGAAACGATGGGTGGCGGTCCCTACGGGATGGAGGCGCTGAACGTCCTCAGGATTGAAAAGGGTTTCATCACCCATGCCGAGATTCATGGTCGGGTGACGGCGCATGACATCGGTCTGGACAAGATGGTTTCCGCGAAGAAGGATTGCATAGGCAAGGCAGCCGCCACGCGCCCCGGCCTTTGGGGGCCGGAGCGCGAGCAACTTGTCGGGCTGAAGGCCAGCGACGCAATCAGCGCCGGTGCGCATCTGTTCGTGCCGGGTGCCGAGGTTCACCGCGAGACGGATCAAGGCTATGTCACCTCGGTTGGCTGGTCGCCGACGGTGAGTGCATGGCTTGGACTTGCGTTCTTGAAAGACGGGCGGGCACGGATCGGCGAAAAAGTGCGGCTCGTTGACCATCTGCGCGGGCTGGACGTGATCTGCGAGGTCTGCAACCCGGTGTTCCACGACCCGGAGGGGGAGAAGCTGCGTGCCTGAGCTTATCGCGAAATCTGCCCTTGATGGGCATCGGGCGCTGACCTTGGGCAGCGTCACGCTGGCCGAGGTGAACGTGGGGCCGGTCACCTCGGTGGCGCTGTTGCCGGGCGGCGCAAAGGTGGTGGCGAAGGCGTTGAAACCGCTTGGCCTCGCGATGCCCGAACCGAACAGGTTTGCCGAGAAAGGTGCGGCCCGGATCATCTGGACCGGGCGGGATCAGGCTTTTCTGACCGGTGTTCAGCCACCTTTTCTGGAAGGCGCCGCGGTGACGGATCAGTCCGATGGCTGGGCCGTGTTGTCGGTCAGTGGCCCGGCAGCGACTGACGCGCTGATGCGGCTGGTGCCGATCGACCTGCGCGCCGCCGCATTTCCAGTGGGGCGGGCGGTTCGCGCACCGCTGAACCATATGAACGCGGTGCTGCTGCGGACGGAGGAGTATACCTTCGAGCTTTGGGTGTTCCGGTCGATGGCGCGGACCGCGTGGCATGAGATCGAGGCTGCAATGCAGGCCCTGGCGGCGCGGGCGGCACTCAAACCCTAGGCGGAAACGTTCTCGAAGAACAAATTGTCACTGGCGTGTCATGGCACGGCTGTTTACATGTTTTCTAAACAACAGATTTAGAAAAGG
Source organism: uncultured Alphaproteobacteria bacterium (assembly GCA_963822435.1). GTDB lineage: Bacteria > Pseudomonadota > Alphaproteobacteria > Rhodobacterales > Rhodobacteraceae > JAUYQR01. The sequence goes on along the minus strand of CAWGHN010000001.1, from coordinate 212,709 downwards.
TGCAGCATGGCCCCCGACGGACAGGCAATCGCCCCCAACGTTCACGATGCCGAGCCGATCCCGGCGGCAGCACGGGCAGAAATAGACCGGCTCCTCAAGAGCGGCGATCTCTTTCGCTACACGGCCCCAGCCGACGCGCCGGTAGCCCTTCTGGAGGCAGAGTTCGCGGCGCTGATGGGTGTGCGGTATGCGCTGGCCGTGTCGTCCTGCTCGGCGGCGCTGTTTCTAGCGCTGAAGGCGCTGGATCTGCCCAGGGGTGCCAGGGTGCTGATCCCGGCGTTCACCTTCGCTGCCGTGCCGTCGGCGGTTGTTCATGCGGACTGTGAACCGGTGCTGGTCGAGGTAGGCGATAACTACCGCGTCGACATGGCAGACTTTGCGGCCAAGCTTGCGGGGGCGGCGGCTGTGTTGATCAGCCACATGCGGGGGCACACGTCGGACATGGATGCGATCATGGCGCTGTGCGATGCGGCCGGGGTGCCGGTGGTCGAGGACGCGGCGCATTCGCTGGGCACGGTGTGGGGTGGGCGCAAGATCGGGACGCTGGGCAAAGCGGGGTGTTTCTCGTTCCAGTCTTACAAGCTGGTCAATGCGGGTGAGGGCGGTATTCTGATCACGGACGATCCGGAGGTTGCGGCGCGCGCGATCATCATGTCGGGGGCGTATGAGACGAACTGGAAGAAGCATCCGGGGCTGGCCAATTCCTGCGCGCACTGGCAGAACAAGCTGCCGCTTTATAACCTTCGGATGCAGAACCTTTCGGCGGCGGTGATCCGGCCGCAGTTGCCGTTGGTGGCCGAGCGGGTGGCGAAGGGGCGGGCGAACCATGACCATGTGGCGGCGAGGCTGAACGGGTCGGACCTGCTGGAGGTGCCGCCGCCGTTGGGGCCGGAAAGCCGTGCGCCGGATTCGATCCAGTTCAATCTGGTGGGCGGCTGGAGCGATGCCGAGGCGTTGGGGTTTCAGGCGGCGGCGAAGGCGCGGGGGGTTGCGGTGCAGGTCTTTGGCCTGAGCGAGGGCAATGCGCGGGCGTTCTGGAACTGGCAGTTTCTGGGGGAGGTGCCTGATTTGCCGAAGACCCGGGCGATGCTGATGCGGGCGTGCGATGTGAGGCTGCCGGTCCGGTTGGGGGACGCGGAGCTGGATTTCATTGCGGAGGCGATACTGGAGGCGGTGCGGGAGGTGAGGGGATGAGGAGGTGTCCCACGGTGGGACATTTTTTTACGCATTGATTTAAAGGGATAAATTTCGCGCGTTAGCGAATTGGTAACGCTTATAGCACCCGCAGGGCGGGGGCGAGCCAGGGCCAGGTGGCGAGGGCGGGCTGGACCACCTCGCTGTCGATCAGGGCTTTCAGGTGGCCGGCGATCTTGAGCGGCATGTCGCGCAGCACACCGGCGCGGGTGGACAACGACAGGGTGCGTTCGAGGGGGGCGAAGGGCAGGGGATGCACCTCGACCTGTGCGCGGAGGGCGCGCGCCTGATGCAGGGCGAGGGGGGTCAGGATCGTCCAGCCTTCGCCGCCTGCGACCATTGCGAGGATCGCGGGATAGCTGTCCAGCTCGAACCGATGCGCAGGCTTTTGGCCAAGGCGCGCGAGGTGCGCGGCGATCTGGCGACCCATCAGATGGCGCGCGGTATACTGGATCAGCGGCAGGTCTTCGGGGCGGCGGCCCGGTGGGGTGACGGCGACGAATGGATCGGACAGGAGGGGATGCACTTCGCGCCAGTCGGCATCGCCTGCCAGTTCGGCACCGAAATCGGCCGCCACGACAATGTCGAGCGCGCGGGTGTCAAGCTGGTCGAGCAGGCGGTGACTGGCGCCGGTTTCCAGAAGGAAGCGGCAGCCGCGAAGGTCTTGCGCAAGGCGGGTCAGCAGGCGGGGGGTCACGTCGCTGTCGAAATCCTCGATCATGCCGAGGCGCAGCGTTGTGAGGCCGGCCAGATCGGACATCGCAAGTTCGGCGCGGGCCTCGGCGGCGGCATTGACGATGACCTGCGCGTGGCGGCGGAATATGGTGCCAGCGGCGGTCATTCGGTTCGGACGGGCGGAGCGGTCGAGAAGCAGCGTGCCAAGTGCCGCTTCGAGGCTGGTAAGTTGCTGGCTGACGGCAGAAGGGCTGACGCCAAGGCGGCGGGCGGCGGCGGAAATCGCGCCTTCATCGGCGGCGGCCAGAAAGACCTCGATTCCCCAGAGCGTGACGCGGCCTTCGGCTTCGGCCATCGGTCAGAGCTTGGACAGTTTTTTCTGAAGCTCGGCTAGTTGGCGCTTGATGTCAGCCAGATCATCGCCGGACGCGGCGGGCGTGTCAGACGCCTCGCGCACCGGGCCGGAACCGCCCCAGCCGGGCATTCCGGTCATCACGGTCTTCAGGAAGGCTTCCTGCTGTTTGCGGATCGCCTCGAACCCCGGCACGGCGGCCATCGGGTTTGGCAGGGCGGTGAGGTTTTCCATCATCTTGGTCTGGCTTTCGCGCAGCATTTCAAACGACGAGGCAAGGAATTGCGGCACGATCGACTGCACGCCCGAGGTGTAGCTGCGGACAAGATCGGTCAGCACATCGACGGGCAGAACGCTTTCGCCCTTGGATTCGTGTTCGGCCACGATTTGCAGCAGATACTGGCGCGTCAGGTCATCGCCGGATTTCAGATCGACGATCTGCACCTCGCGGCCCTGACGGATGAAACCGGCGATATCCTCCAGCGTTACGTAATCGGAGGTTTCGGTGTTGTAGAGGCGGCGGCTGGCGTAACGCTTGATCAGCAGCGGCTTTTCGGTATCGGCCATCTTGCGCCCCCTGTTATCGCGCCCGGTCTGTGCGCTTGCAGAGAATCTTATGGCAGGGCCGCAGAAAAAGAAAGGGCGGGCTCGGAGTTGCCCCCGGCCCGCCATTTCAACAGCGTGATACTCGTTACACCTTGGAAAGGGTGTTACTTGGCGGCGGCGGCTGCCTTTTTGGCGACCGAGGTCACTTCAGCGGTGGCTTTCTTGACGGCAGCGGTCGCGTCTTCCGACATGTCCTTGCCAGCAGCCAGCATCAGTTCGACGGTTTCCATCTGGACCTTCTTCGCAACTTCAGCGAAAGCGGCCATGTTTTCAGCAGCCATTTCGGCAGCGGCCGACGCGAAGTCGGTGGCCGACTTGGTGTAATCGGTCGGTTCGGCCTTGGCCTTGGAGACGTCCGAAAGCTTGGCGATCGAGTCCTTGGCCCACTTCGAGGTGATCTCGGTGGATTTTTCGGCGGCTTCGAGAGCGACTTTCGAGAACTTCTCGGCAAAGGCGGCCTGGGTTTTGAAGGCGTTCTGGAACGCCGAGGCGTCAACCGGGAACGAGGCCATCATGTCTTGCATGGTCTTGGCGAAATCGGGGGTCTTGGTCATGTCATCTGCTCCGTTTGCTGACGGGCACCGGCCCGCGTTCGATGCCAGAGATATACATGCTGCACCGCAGCATTTCAAGTGTTTTCTGCATTGCAGCAAAGCCGGCGGGCGCGCGGCCGTTAACCCTGCGTAAACTGGCTGAAATGTCAGTCGGCAGGGGTGGCCGTGACGTAGGTGCCGGGCGCGGGGCTAAGCGAATCGGCTGGCTGGCGGGCCTTGACCAGCGGGCCGGACCGCGACGCGAGCCAGTCTTTCCAGCGCGGCCACCAACTGCCCTTGTGGAAGCTTGCGGCCTTCAGCCAGTCTTCCGGCGCGCCGCTGACGGGGGCGTCGTTGGTGTAGTGGCCGTATTTGTCTTTCGACGGCGGGTTGATGATGCCGGCGATGTGACCGGATTCGGACAGGATGAAGGTCTTGTCGTCAGACCCCATCTGGCGGATGGAATTGAAGCTGCCGCGCCAGTGCGCGATGTGGTCGGTTTCGCAGGCGATGGCGCAGAGCGGCAGCTTGATGTCGTGGAGCGAGACGGGTTTGCCGAAGACCTTGAAGTGGCCCAGCGCAAAGCCATCGTCCTGGCAGAGGCCGCGGAGGTAATCGACGGCCATCCGGGCGGGCAGGTTGGTGCCGTCGCCGTTCCAGTAGAGCAGGTCGAAGGCGGGAGGGGCCTCGCCCAGCATGTAGGATTTGATCGCGGGGGTGTAGATCAGGTCGTTGGAGCGCAGGAAGGAAAAGGTGCGCGCCATGAACAGCTTGGACAGGATGCCGTCGGTTTCGGTCTGGCGTTCGATGCCGTCGACGAAATCGTTGTTGAGAAATACGCCGACCTCGCCGGGGTCGGAGAAATCGGCCAGCGTGGTGAAGAAGGTGGCGGCGTTGACGGACGTGTCGCCGGCGTTTTGCAGGTGCGCGAGGGTGAGGCCGAGGGTGGTGCCGCCGATGCAGTAGCCGACGGCGTTGATCTTCGGCTCGCCGGTGATGCGGCGGACCTCGGCCATTGCGCGCAGGAACCCGTCGCGGATGTAGTCGTCAAGCGAGGTGCCGGCGTAGGTGGCGTCGGGGTTGACCCAGGAGACGACGAAGAGGGTGAAGCCTTGGTCGACGATCCATTTGATCAGCGAATTCTGGGGCTTGAGGTCCATGATGTAGAACTTGTTGATCCACGGCGGGAAGATCAGCAGGGGGATTTTGTGGACCTTGTCGGTGGTGGGGGTGTACTGGATCAGCTCCAGCATCCGGTTGCGGTAGACGACCTCGCCGGGGGTGGTGGCGAGGTTCTCGCCCACCTTGAACGCCTCGCGGTCGGCGAGGGTGACGACAAGCTCGCCCTGGTTGCCTTCGACGTCGCGGACGAGGTTTTCGAGGCCCTGGACAAGGCTCATGCCGTCGGTGGCGACGGCCTTTTCCAGCGCGTCGGGGTTGGTGGCGAGGAAGTTGGTGGGCGCCATCATGTCGACGATCTGGCGGGTGAAGTATTCCACGCGGCGGCGGTCGTTGTCGGGCAGCGCTTCCATGTCGGAGGTGGCGGTGGTCACGGCTTCGGCGTTGAGGAGGTATTGCTGCTTCAGGAAATTGAAGAAGGGGTGCGTGTCCCACAGCGGGTTGGAAAAGCGGCGATCCTTGGGGCCGGGATCGGGTGGGGCCTTGAATTCGCCCTTGGCGAGGGTCTGTTGCGCCTCGACGTAGTGCTTGAGGGTCTTGCCCCAGTAGTTGACCTGATGTTCCACCACGCGGGCGGGGTTTTGCATCATTTCGGCGAGGTAGGCGGTGGCGGCCTTCATGTAGACATCGGGGGCGGGGCCGGCCAGCGCCGGGTCGGCCTGCTTGCGGTGGGCGAGGGCGGCGGTCAGGCGTTTGGACAGCTCCTCCATCCGTGCGAGGTTCTCCTGCAACCGCAGGGCGCGTGCCTCGGACATTTCGGCAGTGGCGGCTTCGGTTGGGGAACCGGGGGTGCGGTCTTCTGTTGTCATGCTAACATTTCCACCCTATTCTCGCCGCTATGCAGCATTGCGCCACTTCACCCGTGAGCACGCCATGCGACGGAGGGCCCTCGCCGGGCAAGGAGACGTGATGAAGTATATGTTCACCTACGACCTTATGGAAAGTGCGCGCAACACGAATGAGTGGTTGGGCGCGACCGCGCGGGCAATGGCATCCTATCCGGCGTTCGCAATGTCGATGAACCCGATGCTGCCCTTGATGGCCGCCTGGGGCGAGGTGACGGAACGCACCTTCAGCCGGATGGTGGCCAAGCCCGACTGGGGCATCCGGTCGATCGTCGGGCCGGACGGGCAGGACCATCTGGTGGACGTGACGCAGGTGGTGGAAAAGCCGTTCGGCAACCTGATCCAGTTCTTCGTGCGCCGCCGCCCGCCGATGGCGCGCAAGGTGCTGTTGGTCGCGCCGATGTCGGGCCATTACGCGACGCTTCTACGGTCGACCGTGGCGAGCCTGTTGCCCGACGCGGACGTGTTCGTGACCGACTGGCACAACGCGCGCGACATTCCGGTGAGCGCAGGCAAGTTCGACGTCGAGGATTACACGCTTTACCTCGCCGAGTTCATGAAATTCATGGGGCCGGAGACGCATGTGATCGCGGTTTGCCAGCCCGTGCCGCTGACCTTGGCCGCGACGGCCTATCTGGCGGGACAAGACCCTGACGCGCAGCCGCGCAGCATGACGCTGATCGGCGGGCCGGTCGATCCTGATGCCGCAGCGACCGAAGTGACGGACTTTGGCCGCCGGATCACGATGGGGCAGTTGGAGCATCTGGCGATCCAGCGCGTCGGGTTCCAGCACAAGGGCGCGGGGCGGTTGGTTTATCCGGGCCTTCTGCAACTGCAAAGCTTCATCACGATGAACGCCGAACGGCATGGCAAGGCATTTTCCGAACAGATCTTCCGGGTGTCGCGCGGCGAAGGCAGCGACCATGACGCGCACAACCGGTTCTATGATGAATATCTTGCCGTGATGGACATGACGGCGGAGTTTTACCTTTCCACCGTCGAGCGCATCTTCAAGAACCGCGAGATTGCGACCAACAGCTTTGTGGTGGCGGGCAAGACCGTTGATATGGGTGCCATCACCAAGGTTGCCGTGATGACGGTCGAGGGTGCCAACGACGACATTTCCGCGCCGGGGCAATGCGTGGCGGCGCTGAATTTACTGACCGGGCTGCCCGATGCCAAAAAGGCCCAGCATCTGGAGCCGGGCGCAGGGCATTACGGGATTTTCGCGGGCAAAAGCTGGCGGCTGAACATCCGCCCGCTGGTGCTGAACTTCATCGACGCCAATTCGGGTGCTGCGCCGGGCAAGAAGGCGAAGATCGCCCTCGCCTCATCGCAGTAACAAGGTTTCGGACCGCAGCATCAGCGGCCCGGCGAAGAATTCGGTCAGGGCTTCGGACACAGCCTCGGGCTGTTCCAGTTGCGGCAGGTGGCCGGCCTCCGGCACGATGTGCAGGCGTGCGGTCGGGATCAGACCGGCCAGAAATTCGGCGCGGCGCAGCGGCACAATCGTATCGGCGGCCCCGGCGATGACCAGGGCCGGGATTTTCAGTTTGCGCAGGGTCTTTTGCTGGTCAGGGCGGCGTTGCAGCGCGCGGGACTGGCGCTGGAACTGATCAGGGCCAAGCCCGGCGGCCATGTCCTGCACCAGGGCCAGCACGTCATCGCACCATTCGGTTTCGGCCAGCGCAGTCATCGGGATTTCGTGGCGCATCGCATCAGCGAGCTTGCCGGATTTGGCGGCGATGATCTGCACCTCGCGCGCGGCGGCGGCTTGCGGTGGCTCGGGCAGTGGGTCGGTGGCGATGAGGGCGAGGCGGGTGACAGCCTCGGGCTTGCGGCGCAGGACTTCGATCGCGACGAGGCCGCCAAGCCCGTGGCCCAGCAGGCCGAACTGTGGCGGCAGCAAAGGCAGGACTGCCTGGGTGATCTGTTCGACCGATTCGCCGTGCGTCGGCAGCACGACGATCACCATCCGGTTGGTGCCCAGATGCACAAGCTGCGGCAGGAAGGCCCGCGCGTCGGCCATGAAGCCCGGCAGGACGACCAGCGGGTCTTTCATCGGCGGGGCAGGGCTTTAACCGGCATCGGGGCTTCCCTTCAGGATGTCTTCCACGGCTGCGGCAATCATTGCAAGACACGGCCCGGTTGAAAAGCGGTGATCGGCATCCTTGACGAGGGTCAGGCGAATATCGGGGCCGCGGGCGTGGTCGAACAGCGCAAGCGCGCGGTGCGGGGCTACGTCGACATCGGCGCTGCCTTGCAGAAGGCGCGTCGGGAACGGCAGGTGGAGCGGGGTTTGCAACACAAGGTTCTGGCGGCCATCCTCGATCAGGCGGCGGGTGATGACGTAGGGGTCGTCGGAATAGGCGGAAGGGTTGGCGATGGCGCCGTCGTTCAAAAGCTGGGTGCGCTGGGCGGGCGTGGCTTCGGCCCACATGATCTCGGTGAAATCGGGGGCGGCGGCGATGCCGACGAGGCCGGCGAGCTTTTCCGGGATCTGGCGGGCGAGGAGGAGCGCGATCCAGCCGCCCATCGACGAGCCGACAAGGATTTGCGGGCCTTCGGTCAGGGTGTCGATCACGGCCCGGGCGTCTTCGGCCCAGTCGCTGATTGCGCCATCGGCAAACTGCCCGTGCGAGCGGCCGTGGCCGGAATAGTCGAAGCGCAGGAAGGCGCGGCCCTGCGCCTCGGCCCAGGTTTGCAGGTGGACGGCCTTGGTCCCGGTCATGTCCGACCGAAAGCCGCCGAGGAACACGATGCCGGGTTCCTTGCCGGGGGTGCGGAGGTAGGCAATGTGGCGGCCTTGCGGGGTGGTGAGGTAGGTGGTCATGGGGCTGGTATAGCAGGGGCGCGGGGTCTGCGTCAGTCGGGGCCGGGCAGGCGCGCAAAGAACCGCCAAGTGGTTGACAACAGGCGGTGCGCGGGGCAACAAGGCGCCCAACATAACCCGCAACCGGGCGTTTCGTAGGCGCCAAAACGACGAGGAGGACACGCGATGTCCAACATCTCTCTGACATTCCCCGATGGCAACACGCGCGAGTATCCGGCAGGTGTGACGCCGGCCGAGGTGGCCGCGTCGATCGCGCCGGGGTTGGCGAAGAAGGCGATTTCGGCGTCCGTCAACGGGGCGCATTGGGATCTGGCCTGGCCGATCAAGGCGGACGGCACGATTGCGATTCACACGCTGGCTGATGACGCGCAGGCGCTGGAGCTGATCCGGCACGACTGCGCGCATATCATGGCGCGGGCGGTGCAGGAGATTTGGCCGGATGTGAAAGTCACGATCGGCCCGGTCAGGGATTACGGCTGGTTCTATGACTTTGACCGCGAGGAGCCGTTCACGCCGGAGGATCTGGGGACGATCGAGGCGCGGATGAAGCAGATCATCAACGCCCGCGAGCCGGTGAAGACCGAGGTGTGGGAGCGGGCGCGCGCGGTTGAGTATTACCGGGGGCGGCATGAGCCGTTCAAGCTGGAGTTGATCGACCGGATTCCGGAAGATCAGGATCTGCGGATGTATTGGCACGGGAACTGGCAGGATCTGTGCCGGGGGCCGCATTTGCAGCACACGGGGCAGGTGCCGGCGGATGCGTTCAAGCTGACGCATGTGGCGGGGGCCTATTGGCTGGGCGATGCCAGCCGCCCGATGCTGCAGCGCATCTACGGCGTGGCGTTCAAGAACCGCGACGATCTGAAGGCTCACCTCACGATGCTGGAGGAGGCCGCGAAACGCGACCACCGCAAGCTCGGCCGCGAGATGGAGCTGTTCCATCTGCAGGAAGAAGCGCCGGGGATGGTGTTCTGGCATCCGAACGGCTGGACGATCTACCGCCAGCTAGAAGATTACATGCGCGGGCGGCTGCGGACGGCGGGCTACAAGGAGATCAAGACGCCGCAGGTCGTGGACCGGGTGCTTTGGGAAAAGTCGGGCCACTGGGAGGCCTACCGCGAGAACATGTTTCTGGTGGAAGTGGACGAAGAAGGTGCCAAGGAAAAGCGGATCAACGCGCTGAAGCCGATGAACTGCCCGTGCCATGTGCAGGTCTATAATCAGGGGCTGAAGTCCTACCGTGACCTGCCGCTGCGTCTGGCGGAGTTCGGGTCGTGCCACCGCTACGAATCGTCAGGGTCCATGCACGGCCTGATGCGGGTGCGTGGCTTCACGCAGGACGATGCGCATATCTTCTGCACCGAAGAGCAGATCGAAAGCGAATGCGCCGATTTCATCACGCTGCTGGCGTCGGTCTACAAGGACCTTGGGTTTGACAGCTTCGAGATCAAGCTGTCGACCCGGCCTGCGGTGCGGATCGGCCGCGACGAGACGTGGGATATTGTCGAAGGCGCTTTGGAAAACGCGATCCGCAAGACCGGCAATGCCTATGAGATCGACCCCGGCGAAGGTGCGTTCTATGGCCCGAAGCTGGATTTCAAGCTGACCGACGCCATCGGGCGCAAGTGGCAGTGCGGCACCTTCCAGGTGGACGCGCAACTGCCGGACCGGCTGAGCGCGGAGTATGTCGGCGAGGACGGGGGCAAGCACATGCCCTATATGCTGCACCGCGCGATCCTTGGATCGTTCGAGCGGTTCATCGGCATCCTATTGGAAAACTACGGCGGAAAGCTGCCGTTCTGGTTGGCCCCGCGGCAGGTTGTTGTGGGGTCCATCGTATCGGACGCCGACCCCTTCGTGCTTGAGGTGGTGGCCGCATTGAAAAAAGCCGGCGTGCGGGCCGAGGCGGACGTGCGCAACGAAAAGATCAACTACAAGGTGCGCGAACATTCGGTCGGCAAGGTGCCGGTGATCCTGGCCATCGGCATGAAAGAGGTCGAGGACCGCACGGTTTCGGTGCGCCGTCTGGGCGAAAACCGGACCGAAGTGATGAGCCTTGATGCAGCGGTGGCCGAGTTCGGGCTGGCCGCGCTGCCGCCGGCCGGACACTAGCGGCAGCCGCTTTTATGGGCGGATGAAGGTGGTGGCGCGGGCGGCAGATCAGGCGCCCGTGCGCTTCGCTTGGGCTGTGCCAGCCTTGCGGCTTGATTTTCGGCGAATCCTTGGCATCATTTGTCGCAGTGACGACAGAATTCCTGACCGCCTCTCGTACCCGAAGGCCCTGGAAGACCTGATTGCACGGCCCGTGGCAATCACGCCGCGGGGGGTTCTGAGAGGAGAAGCGGCATGCCGACCGGCACCGTGAAGTGGTTCAACTCGACCAAGGGTTATGGTTTCATCGCGCCGGATGACGGCGGCAAGGATGTGTTCGTGCATATCTCGGCGGTGGAGCGCGCCGGGTTGAAGGGGCTGAACGACAATCAGAAGATCGGGTTCGAGTTGCAGTCGGGCCGGGATGGCAAGCAATCGGCGGGTGATCTGCGGCTGCTTTAGGCCGTCAGGGCGGCTTCGGTCGCGGCGTCCCAGCCGAGGTGCCATGTGGTGCCGTTCTGGATGATCGGCCGTTTCAGGACGGTCGGCTGGGCCGCTATCTGCGCCTCGGTGTCGGAGGCTTTCAGGAAATCGTTGAAGGCGCGGTAGGTGGTGGACTGCTTGTTCACCGCCCTGTCGCCGAATTCGTGGGTGATCGCCTCGATCTCGGGCATGGTCAGGGGTTGGGCGCGGACGTCGCGGAAGGTGACCTCTTTTCCGGCGGCTTGCAGGGCCTTGAGGGCTTTCTTGCAGGTGTCGCAGGTGGGGATGCCGTAGAGGATCATCGGGACGCTCCGGGTGGTGTCCCACGGTGGGACAGGGTGATGGGCTGTTAGGAGTCAAGGGGTTAGCCTTGCGCGTTAACCCGTTGGTAGCATGTCCCACGCCAAGCGCAAAGGGTCAGCCAGTGATCGCGCGGGTGATGGCGAGGCCGGCCCATGCCGAAAATGCGGTCAGCACGGTGCCCCAGACCGTGTCGGTCGCAACCATCGACAGGTGCCAATCCTTCATGATCGCGTAGCTGGTGAATTCGTAGGTGCCGTAGGCCATCGCGCCGATGATGAGCGCGGGGATCACGACGGGGCTGGCGGTTTTCAGCGCGGGCAGAGACACCAGATACACAAGGCCCGCGACGTAGGCGAGGTAGAAGGCGGCGGCGGGGCCAAAGCGGATCGGTTCGGCCAAAAGGGGGCCGATGTGCCGGGAGAACAGCGGTTTCATCACCAAGGTCAGCATGATCGCATCGAGGATCAGGAAGACGGCGGCGGTGGAGAGGTAGAGGGTCAGGGTCTGCATTGCGGCTCCTTTTGCACAAAGGTAGGCTGAAAACCGAAGCGGACCAGAGTGCGGCGTGGCTGCAACCAACCGGGGCCGTTGCGCGTTGACGTGACACCAAGACTGTTCGGGGGCCGATCCGGCCCGACCTGAAATGAAAAGGATACCGCCATGCGCAGTTTCACCCTGCCTTTGGCCCTGATGGCCGGGCTTGGCCTGACCGCCCCCGTCGCCGCACAAGGCGATTTCGAGGATGTGATCGGGGGAATCGCCCAGACCCTGATCCAGCAGGAACTGGACCGCAACGCCTATATCGCGGCGCAGACGGCGAACACGCCCGCTGCCTACCGCGATTATCTGGCGAAATTTCCGAAGGGCCAATACCGGGTGAACGCCGAGCGCGCGCTGGAGCGGCTGGGCGCGCCGGTCGAAGGGTCGGCGGCGGCGGCGGCTCAGATCGAAGCGCGGCTGGGGATCAGTGTTGCACAGCGGGTGGCGGTGCAGCGGGAACTGACGCGGCTGGGCTACCGGACCTATGGCACGGACGGGGTCTGGGGCCGCAATACCCGCAGCGCGATTGCCGGGTGGCAGCGCGACCGGGGTGATGCGGCGACCGGGTATGTGACCGAGGCGCAGGTGCGGCTGCTGCTGCGCGGCGCGGTGGTGACGCCGCCGGATGATGGCACGACGGCGGGCACGCTGTCGGCGGCGCAGACCGAGGCGGGCTTGCGGCTGACGCGGACGCAGCGGGTGACGATCCAGCGGCAGTTGAGCGACCTTGGCTATGACGCGGGGGTGGCGGACGGGTTGTGGGGCAGCCGGACACGGACGGCGATCAAGGGCTGGCAGCAGGCGAACCGGCGGGCCGCGACGGGATATGTGACGAGCGCGCAGGTGCGGCTGATTGCGCAACAGGCGGGGAGTGCTGCACCGCCAGCGGACGAAGAGGTGAACGGCGCGGCGCTGGAAGAGCGGCTTTTGGGCCTGACGCTGGACGAGCGGGTGGATGTGCAGCGGCGGCTGCGGCGTCTGGGGTATGACCCCTTGCGCACCGACGGGACGTTCGGGGCCGGGACGCGGCGGGCGATTGGCGCGTGGCAGGCGGATGAGGGCGTCGAGGTGACGGGGTATCTGACGGCGGATCAGGTCCGGCTTATCCGGGTGGAAACGGGGGGCTGAGCGGCGGGCGCGGGCTGGTCGTTCAGATCAGCACGTCCGCCGGCGCTGGCCGATCAAAGACCGCAGCGGGCCAATCGATGCGCCAGTCCAGCTTTTGGACCGGAGCGGTCCGCAAGGCCATGGGGATGGCTTTGGGGAAATCGGACCCAAGGCTTTCGCGCGCGATCTGGAGGCTGTGGCTGAGTTCATGCTGGCGGTAGGTCATCGCGTCGACAATGGCGGATGCTTCGGGATCTGTCTGCGCAAGCTGCATCATCAGGTAGTGGACCCAGAAGTACGGGAAAAACCGGCTTGCAGCGCCTTCGGGTGAGACGGGGTAAAGCAGGTCGCGCCGCCAGCCGTCGAAAAACCTGACGTAGTCGAGGCCGAGACCCCGGCTGGTTATCGCCTTGAGGAACATGCGTTTGCCGATCGGATAATCTGGCTGGATGCGCGGCATCAGATCAAGCGTGACGCGGGGGTGGGTCCAGTAGTCGAGAATCTTCTGGTCAAGCGCGCGAATGAAGTGGTTTTCCGCCTTTGCCATGATCAGATAGCTTGCCAGCCGCCAGTGCCGGGGCGATGCGGAATAGACGAAGAACCCGCTGCTGCCCGCGTAGAGGTCAAACCAGTGCGACAGGGGAACAACCGGCAGAAGGGTTGCATCGGCCCAGATTCCGCCGTGCAGACGTAAAAGCCGGATGCGCAGGATATCGGATTGGGCCTGAATCGGCAAGCGGCGCACATCAAAGGGAAAATCGCCCAGCAGGCGGGGGATGTCGGCGGCGCTTAACACGTCGAGGGTGGCATCGGGGTTCATCTCTTCCCACGACCGCAAGCAGTTCTTGACAACTGCCGGCGCGTTTTCCCGGCCGCTGTCCCAGAACGAAAAAATCTTCATGCGCCCAAGCCCTTGCCCCAAACAGGCGCAGTATAGACCAAAATCCGGTTTGGTCGGCGGAAATTCAGGGGTGAAGGGCGCGCGTCCGGGCCGGCGTTGACGCAAGTGTCGGTCACCCGATGACCCCCTCGAACTCTCGCCATTCGCCCTTTGACATGCCGGAGGTTTCCTGAGTTACCGTTTCGCCTGCGAGACGGCGTTTCAGCACGGCCAGAGCCTTTGCGCTGAGCGTCACGCCGCCCATGCGGTAATCTTCGAACGCCGCGTAGGCGAGGGGAACCCAGTCCTTGACGCAGGCGGCAATCGCCTCGGCGTAGACGCGGATTTCGTATTGGGCGTGGGGGTCGGCGCGCAGGCGCAGGAAGTGGAAGAGGTTGTGCAGATCGACCTTCCAGTACCACTGGGTGTAGATGTTGGCGGGCAGGTTCATCCGGGCAAGTTCGCGCGCGAGGCCCTGCTGGCCGTCTTGGGACAGCATCGCCTCGTAATGGTCATAGGCGCGGTTGGCGTCGGATTTCAAAAGGTCGAGGACGCGGGCGGCTTCCTCGCCTTGCAGCACCTCGCCCCGGCCCTGGTTGTTGACGGTGGACTGGGCGGCAAGCTGTTCGGGGGCGGGGATGTAGAACTCCCGGTCCAGGATTGAATAGCGGGCGGAGTATTCGTTGACGTTGGCGGTGCGGTGGCGGATCCACTGGCGGGCGACGAAGACGGGGAGTTTGACGTGGAGCTTGATCTCGCACATCTCGAACGGGGTGGAGTGCCAGTGGCGCATCAGGTAGCGGATCAGGCCTTCGTCGTTCTGGACGTGCTTGGTGCCGGCGCCGTAGGAGACGCGGGCGGCCTGGACGATGGCGCTGTCGTCGCCCATGTAGTCGATGACGCGGATGAAGCCGTGGTCAAGCACGGGGTGGGCGCGGTAGAGATGCGCCTCCATCCCTTCGGAGACGGCGCGGAGGGTGGGGCGCGGGGTTGCGCGCTGGGCTTCGATCTCGGCCGTCTGGTCAGGAGTGAGGGGCATGGTGGCAGCCTTTTGAATGAGTCGTCTGCGACTATATCTTGCGGGCGGCTGCGGGGATACCGCAACATGACGGGAACATGAGGAGAGACGGGATGGCGATACGGTATTTGCACACGATGGTGCGGGTGAAGGATCTGGAGGCGTCGATGGCGTTTTATGCGCTCTTGGGGCTGGAAGAGACGCGACGCTATGAGAACGAGGGCGGGCGGTTCACGCTGGTGTTCATGGCGCCGCCCGGACAGCCGGACTGTCCGGTGGAATTGACGTATAACTGGGACGGCGACGCGGGGCTGCCGTCGGACGGGCGGCACTTTGGCCATCTGGCCTATGAGGTGGACGATATCTACGCCACCTGCGCGCATCTGCAGGCGAACGGGGTGGTGATCAACCGCCCACCACGGGATGGGCGGATGGCGTTCGTGCGGTCGCCCGACAATATCTCGGTGGAGTTGCTGCAGAAGGGGGCGGCGCAGGCGGTGGCGGAGCCGTGGGCGTCGATGCCAAGCGTCGGGCATTGGTGAGGCGGCGGAGCCTCCGGCGGGAGTATTTGGGAAAAGAGCAAACCCGTCAGAAGGACCAGAGGCTGTAAACGTCGGGGCCAAGGGTTTGGGTTTCGCGCAAGGTGAGGCGCGGGGCTTCGGCCAGGGTCTGCAGGCCGAGGGCGGCGAGGGTTGGTGTGCCATCGGCCCCGATCAGCGCGCCTGCGGTGAAGAGGGCGAGGTCGTCGACGAGGCGGGCGCGGATGAGGGCGGCGGCGAGGGTACTGCCGCCTTCGCTGAGGATGCGGGTGAGGCCTTTGCCTGCGAGGGTTCTGAGTGCGGCGTTCAGGTCGAGGTGGCCGTTGGTTTCGGGGATCTCGATCAGGGTGGTTCCGGTGGCCTGCCATGCACTTCGCGCCGCTTCCGGCGCGGCTGGGCTGTGGAGGAGCCAGACGGGATCGTCCTTGGCAGTACGGCCGAGGCGGCTTTCGGGGGAATGTTTCACAAGGCGGTCGAGGACGATACGGACGGGTTGCCTGACTGCGCCCAGGTCGCGGACAGTGAGGTCGGGGTCGTCGGCAAGAGCGGTGCCGGAGCCGACCATGACGGCGTCGTGGTTCAGGCGCAGGGCATGAACCTTGCGCCGCGAGAGGGGGCCGGTGATCCAGCGGCTTTCGCCTGAGGCGGTGGCGGTGCGGCCGTCGAGGGTGGCGGCAAGTTTGAGGGTGAGATGCGGCAGGCCTTGGGTAACGCGCTTGAGGAAGCCTGCGTTGAGGCAGGTGGCTTCGGTTTGCAGCAGGTTTTCGGTGACGGCGATGCCTGCGGCGCGGAGGAGGGCGTGGCCTTTTCCGGCGACGCGGGGGTCGGGATCGGTGAGCGCGGTGACGACGCGGGCGACGCGGGCGGCGATCAGGGCGTCGGCGCAGGGCGGGGTCACGCCGTGGTGGGCGCAGGGTTCCAGCGTGACATAGGCGGTGGCGCCTTGGGCGTTTGGGCCTGCCTGTTGCAGGGCGCGGACCTCGGCGTGGGGGCGGCCGCCGGGTTGGGTCCAGCCGCGGCCGACGATGAGGCCGTCTTTGACGATGACGCAGCCGACGGCGGGGTTGGGCCAGGTGTTGCCAAGGCCCCGCGCCGCGAGGCGCAGGGCATGGGCCATGTGATCGGAATCGCTCACTCTTCGCCGGCAGCGCCGGGCCGGAGTTCGCTGACGAAGCCGTCGAAATCGTCGGCGGTCTGGAAGTTCTTGTAAACGCTGGCGAACCGGACGTAGGCGACGGTGTCGATCCGGGCGAGGCTTTCCATCACGATCTCGCCGATCACTTTTGACGAGATGTCGGTGTCGCCAAGGCTTTCGAGGCGGCGCACGATGCCGGAGATCATCTGGTCGATCCGCTCGGGGTCGATCGGGCGTTTCTGCATCGCGATCCGGATCGAGCGTTCCAGTTTGGTACGGTCGAAATCCTCGCGCTTGCCGGAGGATTTGATCACGACGAGGTCGCGCAACTGCACGCGTTCGTAGGTGGTGAAGCGGCCACCGCAGGCCGGGCAGAAGCGCCGGCGACGGATGGCCACATGGTCTTCGGCGGGGCGCGAGTCCTTCACCTGAGTGTCGATATTGCCGCAGAATGGGCAGCGCATCGGCCCCCTCCTTGCTTGTTGGTGTCTGTCCTGCCTCAAGGTCCGGATGTTTCCCCCGGTTCTTGACGCTGACTATAGGAGACGGGGACGGATCTGGGGAAGCGGTATATGCAGGCTACTGCATCTGGGGGCAGGGGTGTGGCGGCGGGGACTCAGGGGGTGCCGCAGCAAGGGTCACCGGTGCGGCAGGAACGCCAGAGCCTTCGGCCGGTGCCTCTGCGCTGCCCGCCGGGTGGCGGATGACGACAGTGCCCAGGCTTGGGGTTAGCCATGCCTTGCAGTGGGTCGGACGGCGTGATCAAAACGAGGGGATCAGTGCGCGCAGTGATCAGCTTTGCTGGGCGGCCCGGATCACTTCGAGCCAACGTTTCGCAGTTTTCGCGTCTGAAATGCGCAACGTGACCTCACCCTTGTTGGTCAAGCGGGCCTCTGGAATTGCGGAGATGACCGCTTCGGGGTCGATCTTTCCTCGTCGCAGTTCCGGCCTGCGAATATAGCCCAGAACCCACTGCATCATTGGGAATTGCAGCAAAGCAGAACTCCTCGTCCCGCATGATGCGCAGGCTATTGAGAAAGCCTTGCTCGTGCGCGAACACAGAAAAATCGCCTGAGGTCGAAAACCCCTCAACGATCACGTCAAAGGCAGCTTTGGCGTCAGCAGCTACAATTTCGTCACGCAGGTCGGCTATGTTCACGGCGTGACTGCTCACTGATCCAGGAAACTCCGCAACTTCCTGCTGCGGCTTGGGTGCTTCAGCTTGCGCAGCGCCTTCGCCTCGATCTGGCGGATGCGTTCGCGGGTGACGCTGAACTGCTGGCCGACCTCTTCCAGCGTGTGATCGGTGTTCATCCCGATGCCGAAGCGCATCCGCAGGACGCGTTCTTCGCGGGGGGTGAGGGAGGCCAGAACGCGGGTCGTGGTTTCCTTCAGGTTTTCCTGAATGGCGGAATCCAGCGGCAGGATCGCGTTCTTGTCCTCGATGAAGTCGCCAAGCTGGCTGTCTTCCTCGTCGCCGATCGGCGTTTCGAGGCTGATCGGTTCCTTGGCGATCTTCATCACCTTGCGGACCTTTTCCAGCGGCATTTGCAGCTTTTCGGCCAGTTCCTCGGGCGTCGGTTCGCGGCCGATTTCGTGCAGCATCTGGCGGCCGGTGCGCACCAGCTTGTTGATCGTCTCGATCATATGCACCGGGAATACGGATCGTGCGGGCCTGGTCCGCGATGGAGCGGGTGATCGCCTGACGGATCCACCAGGTCGCGTAGGTGGAGAACTTGTAGCCGCGGCGGTATTCGAATTTGTCGACGGCCTTCATCAGGCCGATGTTGCCTTCCTGAATGAGATCAAGGAATTGCAGGCCGCGGTTGGTGTATTTCTTGGCAATGGAGATGACGAGGCGCAGGTTCGCCTCGACCATTTCCTTCTTGGCCTGACGGGCTTCTTTTTCGCCCTTCTGGACCTGGTTCACGATGCGGCGGAATTCGGAGATGTCGACGCCGATGTATTGGCCGACCGAGGCCATTTCGGCGCGCAGTTCCTCGACCTTGTCCTTCGACTTTTCGATCAGCATCTGCCAGCCGCGCCCGCCCTTGACAGCCATGCGGTCCATCCAGGCGGGGTCAAGCTCGTAGCCCTGGTATTCGTCGATGAATTCGCGCCGGTTGATCCGGGCGGCATCGGCGAGTTTCACCATGTTGGAGTTGATGCCCATGATCTTGCGGTTGATGCCGTAAAGCTGGTCAATCAGCGCTTCGATACGGGAGTTGTTGAGGTGCAGTTCGTTGACCAGAAGCACGATTTCGGAGCGCAGTTTCTGGTAGGCGTCTTCCTCGGCCGAGGAGAAGTGCCGGGCGCTGGACATGGCGGCATTCATCCGCAGATCCTGCATTTCGGCAAGTTTGGCGTAATCGCGGGCGACAAGGTCAAGCGTTTCGAGGACGCGCGGCTTGAGCGCGGCCTCCATCGCGGCGAGCGACATGTTCGAGGCTTCGTCATCCTCGTCGTCGTCGCTTTCGGTCATGATCGGGTTGCCGTCGGCGTCCAGCTCGGGTTCGGCGGCGCCGTTGCGGCGGGGGGCGGCACCGGCGGCCACGTCGACCTCGTCGAGCGCCGGGCCGTCCATGTCTTCTTCGCCGTCAAGGCTGCGACCGAAGGTGGCCTCAAGGTCGATCACGTCGCGCAAAAGGATGTCTTCGTTCAGAAGTTCGTCGCGCCAGATGGTGATGGCCTGGAACGTCAGCGGGCTTTCGCACAGCCCGAGGATCATGGTGTTGCGGCCAGCCTCGATCCGCTTGGCGATGGCGATCTCGCCCTCGCGCGACAGCAGTTCGACGCTGCCCATCTCGCGCAGATACATGCGCACCGGGTCGTCGGTGCGGTCGAGCGCTTCGGCGCTGGTGCCGGACACGGCGACTTCGCGGCTGGTGGAGATTTCCACCAGCTCGCCCACCGGGGCTTCGCTTTCCTCGGCCTCGTCGTTCTCGATGATGTTGATGCCCATCTCGGACAGCATCGACATCACGTCCTCGATCTGCTCGGACGACACCTGTTCCGGGGGCAGAACGGTGTTCAGCTGGTCGTAGGTGATGTAGCCCCGCTCTTTGGCGTCGGCGATCATGCGTCTTGACGGCGGCCTGGCTCATGTCGAGCGAGACATCGGCCTCGTCGGCTTCGGGCTTGGCGTCGTCAGTGTCCTTGAGGGCCATGTGTGCTCCTGGGGGGCGAATCGAGGCTGGTTGAATCGAATCAATAACGCGAATCAGACCGAGGGAAAGGCCGAATCAGCGGTTTTTCTTTACCCAGACCTCGCTATCGATCAGGGATTGCAGATGTCTTGACAGGGCGAGCCGATCTTCGCCCAGGTCGGTTGCGTCAGCGCGGTCCGGTTTTTCGGACCGGTGCCGTGCTTCGGCGGCCTTTGAAAGCCGCCAGGTGAGACCCTCGTCGGGCAGGCCGCCAAGATCTTCGACGGCCTCCTCGATCTCGCGGCGGGCGCCGCGCTGGGCGTCCAGCTTGGCCAACTCCTCGGCAAGGCAGAGGGTTGCAAGTTCGCGGTCTTCGGTGTTGCGGACCGGCGGGGCTATGCTGACGTGGGGTCGCGCCAGAAGCGCGTCAAGGGCGGCGGGGGCGGTTTCGGTGATGCGACGGCGAAGATCCGGGTCGTCGGCGTGGGTCAGGATCAGGCGGCGGAGGGTGTTGTGATCCTCGCCGGTCAGGTCGACGCGTTCGAGGGCGGTCTCGAAACGGTGGATCAGGGCGGGGTGGTGGATCAGGGTGGCGAGGATGACGGCCTCGCGCAGGGTTTCTTCCACGCCCCCTGCGGCTTGGGCCAGCAGCGACTGGCGGGTGGACGGGAGGGCGCCGGAGGGGGGGGCGTTGCGGCGGGCGCCGGGGCGAAACGGGCCGGGCTGGAACGGACGAATGGTGCCGAAAAGATCAACGCGCAGGCGGCGCATTTCCTCGGCGTAGTGGCCGCGGATCGAGGGGTCAGCGATGCGTTTCAGGGCGGCGCGCAGGGTCTTGTCAAGGGCGGCCTTGCGTTCGGGGCTGTCGAAGTTGCGGCCTTCGGTTTCGCGGGCCCACAGCAGGTTGACCATCGGCTGGGCGGCGTCGAGGACGGCCTTCATCGCGCCGGCGCCTTGCGCGCGGATCAGATCGTCGGGGTCCATGCCGCCCGGCAGCATGGCAAAGCGCAGGCCCTTGCCCGCCTCGAGCAGCGGCAGGGCGAGGTCGATGACGCGCAGGGCGGCGGCCATGCCGGCCTTGTCGCCGTCGAGGGCGATGACGGGTTCGTTGGAGATGCGCCACATCAGGCGAAGCTGGTCTTCGGTGACGGCGGTGCCGAGGGGGGCGACGGTGGCGGTGAAGCCGGCCTCGGACAGCGCGATCACGTCCATGTAGCCTTCGGCCACGATCAGCGGCTGGCCCTTGCCGGCAGCCTCACGCGCGGGGGCGTGATTGTAAAGGCTGCGGCCCTTGTCGAAAAGCTCGGTTTCCGGACCGTTGAGGTATTTTGCCTGATCGGCGGGGTCCATCGCGCGGCCGCCGAGGCTGATCGCGCGGCCGCGCCCGTCGCGGATCGGGAAGATGATGCGGTTGCGGAAGCGGTCGTAGACGCCGCTGCGCTTGTCGGATCTGGCGGCAAGACCGGCATCGACGAGGGTGTCGGGCGCGATGCCCTTTTGCGCCATCGCATCGGTCAGGCCGGACCAGGATGCGGGTGCAAAGCCGATCTCCCACCGGTCCTGCGCCTCGGGCTTCAGGCCGCGTTTGGCGAGGTAGGCGCGGGCGTCGGCGGCGGCGGAGGTCTTCAGTTGCAGCCGAAACCATTTGACCGCCTCTTCCATGACGCGGGCAAGATCGGTGCGCCGGTCGGCTTTTTCCACGGCGCGGGGGTCTTGCGCGGGCATCGGCATCCCGGCCTCGGCGGCCAGCGCCTGCACCGCCTCCATGAAGCCGATGTTTTCGGTTTCACGCAGGAAGCTGACGACATCGCCTTTCGCGTGGCAGCCGAAGCAGTAGTAGAACCCCTTGCGGTCATCGACGTGGAACGAGGCGGATTTCTCCTGATGGAAGGGGCAGGGCGCCCACATGTCGCCGCGACCCATGTTGGATTTGCGCAGATCCCAGGTGACCTTCTTTCCGACGACGGAAGAAAGCGAGACGCGGGTGCGCAGTTCGTCGATGAAACCGGGAGGCAGACTCATGACCAAGATATGGGGCCTAGTCTTTGGCGAGTCGAGTGGCTGGCATGCCGCCGGGGGCCAGCCCCCGGACCCCCGGGATTTTTGCGGACAGATGAACGCCGATAGCCGCTGGTTTTCATCTGTCCGCCAATATCCCACGGGGGTGCGGGGGTGTGAAACCCCCGCCACGGCATGTCAAAGGCCGAGCCGGTCGCGCAGCGCATACCAGGTCATCGCCAAGACGAGGAGGGGTGAGCGGAAGGTCACGCCGCCGGGAAAGCGCGGTTGGGGAAGGCTGGCCATCAGGTCGAAGCGTTCGGTCTGGGCGGCGGTGGCTTCGGCGAGGAGTTTGCCGGCAAGCGTGGCCATCGCGACGCCGTGGCCGGAGTAGCCAGAGGCGGAGAGGATGTTTTGCGCGGGCCGCGTGAAGCAGGGCATGCGGTTCATCGTGATCGCGAGGGTGCCGCCCCAGGCGTAGTCGATGCGGGTGTTGCGCAGGTGCGGGTAGACCTCGAGCATCGGTTTCGAGACGGTCTTGATGATGTCGGGGAAACGGTAGCCGTAGCTTTCACCGCCACCGAAGAGGAGGCGGTTGTCCTCGGACAGGCGCCAGTAGTTGACGACGAAGCGGCTGTCGGCGACGGCGACGGGTTCTGCCAGAACATCCTTCGCGCGGTCGCCCAAGGGTTCGGTGGCGACGATGAAGTTGTTGATCGGCATCACTTTCGACGCGACCTCGAGGTTCAGTTGGCCGAGGTAGCCGTTGCCGGCGAGGATCACGGTGTCGCAGGTAACGTGGCCGGCGCTGGTGCGGACCACGGGTTTTGCGCCCGGTTCGACGCGGTGGACCTCGGAGTTTTCGTGGATGCGGACGCCGGCCTTGGCCGCAGCGGCGGCAAGGCCGAGGGCGTAGTTCAGGGGGTGGAGGTGGCCTGCGTCGCGGTCGATTTCGCCGCCGGCGAAGGCGGTGGAGCCGATCAGGCGGCGGATGCCGGCACGGTCGAGGGGCTCCAAGTGGGTGTAGCCGTAGTCGCGGTGGAGCTTTTCGGCGTAGGCGTGGGCGTCACGCACCTCGGCGTCCGAGCGGCAGGCGTGGGCGATGCCGGGGTGGAAGGTGACGGGCATGGCGTGGTTGGCGATCAGGGATTTGACGAGGGATTTCGCTTCTTCGGCCAGCGACCAGAGGCGGTGGGCGTGTTCCTTGCCGACGGTCTTTTCGACCCAGACCTGATCCTGGCGTTGGCCGGAGCCGACCTGACCGCCGTTGCGACCCGACGCTCCGAAGCCTGCG
This sequence comes from uncultured Alphaproteobacteria bacterium, assembly GCA_963822435.1. Lineage (GTDB taxonomy): Bacteria > Pseudomonadota > Alphaproteobacteria > Rhodobacterales > Rhodobacteraceae > JAUYQR01. The sequence continues at coordinate 189,958 of CAWGHN010000001.1, read as the reverse complement.
CGGTGCGCCTCCAGAAGCACGACGTCGTAGCCGCGTTGCGCGAGGTGCAGCGCGGCGGAGAGGCCGGTGTAGCCGCCGCCGACGATGCAGACGTCGGCTTTGTGCTGGCCTTTGAGCGTGGGGAACGGGGCCAGCGGCGTTGCCGTGGCGGCGTAAAAAGACGGGGGGTATTCCCCCCGTTTGTCGTTTACGTGCAAGAGGTTCATACGTTCAACAACAGGTGTTCGCGTTCCCACGGGCTGATGACTTGCAGGAACTCTTTGTATTCGTTGCGCTTTACGGAATCGTAGACCTTGCAGAACATCGGGCCGAGAACCTCTTGCAGGGCGGCGTCTTCTTCGAAAAGGTCAAGTGCGTCGCCGAGGTTCACGGGGATTTCGTCGCTGTCGATGTAGGCGGAGCCCTGGAATTCGGGGCGGGCGCCTTTCTTTTCCATCAGGCCGAGGTAGCCGCAGGCGAGGGTGGCGGCGATGCCGAGGTAGGGGTTGCAATCCATGCCCGGCAGGCGGTTTTCGACGCGGCGGCCGGCGGGGGTGGAGATCGGGACGCGCAGGCCGGTGGTGCGGTTGTCGCGGCCCCATTCGAGGTTGATCGGGGCGGCGAAATCGGGGACGTAGCGGCGGTAGCTGTTGACGTAAGGGGCGAGGAGCGCAATCGCGCCGGTCAGGTGGTTCTGCATCCCGCCGATGAAGTTGATGAAGTGGTCGGTTTCGGCGCCTTTCGGGCCGGAGAAGATGTTCTTGCCGGTTTTCAGATCGACAACCGAGGTGTGGATGTGCATGGCCGATCCGGGTTCACCGGCGATCGGCTTGGCCATGAAGGTGGCAAAGCAATCGTGGCGCAGCGCCGCTTCGCGGATCAGGCGTTTGAAGTAGAACACATCGTCGGCAAGGCGGATCGGGTCGCCGTGGGCGAGGTTCAGTTCGATCTGACCGGCGCCGCCTTCTTGCAGGATGCCGTCGATTTCAAGGCCTTGGGCTTCGGCAAAATCATAGATGTCGTCGACAACCTTGCCGTATTCATCGACGGCGGACAGTGAATAGGCCTGCTTGCCGGCGGCGCGGCGGCCGGAGCGGCCCATCGGCGGGATCACGGGCTGGTTCGGGTCGATGTTGCGGGCGGTGAAGAAGAACTCCATCTCGGGTGCGACGACCGGCATCCAGCCTTGCGCGCGGTAGAGGTCCACCACCCGGCGCAGCACGTTGCGGGGTGAGAAGGGGACGAGGTTGCCGTCCTGATCCTTGGCGTCGTGGATGACTTGCAGGGTCACGTCGGCCGTCCAGGGGGCGGCGGTCGCGGTGGACCAGTCGGGTTCGAGGATCATGTCGGGTTCGGTGAAGGCATCAAAGGGGTTGTCGGCCCATTCTCCGGTGATGGTTTGCAGGAAGATCGAGTTTGGCAGGAAGTAGTTGGTCTGCTTGGCGAATTTGGCGGCGGGCATCGCCTTGCCTCGGGCCACGCCGGCGATGTCGCCGATCACACATTCCACTTCGTCCACACGGCGGTTGCCGATGTAGTCACGCGCTGCCTCGGGCAGCTGGTCGGTCCATTTGGACATAGGTCACACATTGTTGGGGGGGTGGCCCCCGCGCGATCAGGCGCGGAGCTTCTCGGCCCCAGGTTTGGTCTGTCGGTGGTCGTGGAAGAAGGCCGCGATCCGTGCGGCCAAGGTCTGGTCCTGCAAAGGGTCTGCCAGACGGGCGCGGGCCTTTGCCATCAGGTCGTCCGGCACAAGGCCGGGCCCGCGTGTGCGCATCAGGCCATCGACGAATTCCGGGCGAAATTCGGGGTGCGCCTGCACGGTGAAGATGCGGTCGTCGTAGAGCAGGGCCGCGTTTTCGCAAAACTCGTTGGTGGCGACAACCTCGGCGTTGTCCGGCACTTTCACCACCTGGTCGCGGTGCCAGGCGTTGAGGGTGATCTTTTCGCCGTTGAAATCATAGTCGGTCGGGCCGACGGACCAGCCCTTTTCGTAGCGTTCGACGCGGCCACCCATCGCTTGCGCAATGATCTGGTGGCCAAAGCAGATGCCGACGATGGGGACGGAGGCCGCGTAAGCGTCGCGGATGAACGCCTCCAGCGGCTTGATGAAGGGGTGGTCTTCGTAGGCGCCGTGGCGCGAGCCGGTGATGAGCCAGCCGTCACATTCGGTAACGGATGCGGGGAATTCCATCCGTTCCACACGGTAGCGGCGGAAGGTGAGGCCACGCCCGGCCAGAAGCCGTTCGAACATGTCGGGATAATCGCCCATCTGGTCTTTCAGGGCGTCGGGCGAGGCTCCGGTCTGCAGGATGCCGATGTGCATTGTGGTGTCCGTGGTTGGTTGGCCGAGGTGTGGGCCTGAAGATAGTGACCGGATGGTAGGCTTGAAGCCCCCCATCCGGTCAAGGGGTCAGACGGTATCGAGGTAAAGCTCTACCCGTTCTTCGGGGGACAGCTCGGCCAGATAGTGCAGTTCCTGACGTTTGGTCTGCACGAGGTTGCGGATCAGTTCCTTTGGCAGGAAGCGGTAGAGGATGTCGCTGTGTTCAAAGGCGTCGATTGCGGCATCCCAGGTGGCGGGGATCTGCGGCAGGTCCATCGCGTAGGCGTTGCCGGTGACGGGCGGCGGCGGCTCGACCTCGTCTTCGATGCCGGTGAGGGCGGCGCCAAGGATGGCGGCGAGCATCAGGTAGGGGTTCACGTCGCCGCCCGCGACACGGTGTTCGATGCGGCGCGACGCGGGGCTGCCGGCCGGGATGCGGATCGCGGCGGTGCGGTTTTCATAGCCCCAGGAGACGGCGGTGGGGGCGTGTTTGTCCGGCACCAGACGGTCGTAGCTGTTCAGGTGCGGCGCAAAGAGAAGTGTGGAGTCGTGCATCGCGTTGAGGCAACCGGCGACGGCATAGCGCAGGGCGGCGGTGCCTTTCGGGCCGCCGCTGTCGAAGATGTTGTCGCCCTTGCTGTCGAGGACGGAGAAGTGGGTGTGCAGGCCCGAGCCGGAGTATTCAAGGTAGGGCTTGGCCATGAACGAGGCGGCAAAGCCGTGGCGGCGCGCCAGGCCCTTGACCAGCATCTTGAAGAGCCAGGCATCGTCGGCGGCGCGAAGGGCGTCGTCGCAGTGCATCAGGTTCACCTCGAACTGGCCGAGGCCGGTTTCGGAGGTGGTGGTGTCAGCGGGAATATCCATCGCCTCGCAGGCGTCGTAGAGATCGGTGAAGAAGGTGTCGAAGGCGTCAAGCGCGCGGATCGACAGCGTCTCGGCGGCCTTGCGGCGCTTGCCGGAGCGGGGCGAGGGCGGGACTTGCAGGGTCTTGCCGCTGTCGTCGATCAGGAAGAATTCCAGCTCCATCGCGCAGACCGGGGTCAGGCCGCGGGCCTTGTAGCGATCTACCACGGCGCGAAGGGCGTGGCGCGGATCGCCCTCATAGGGCTGGCCGTTTTCGCGGAACATCCAGATCGGCAGAAGGGCGGTCGGCGCCTCCAGCCAGGGCATCGGCATGAAGCCGCGTTCCGTGGGTTTGAGGACGCCGTCCGCGTCGCCCTGTTCAAAGACAAGCGGGCTGTCGTCGATGTCTTCGCCCCAGATGTCGAGGTTGAGGACCGAGAAGGGGAAGCGGGTGCCGTCGCTTACCATCTTGTCGGCGAAACGGGCGGGGACGCGCTTGCCGCGGGCCTGGCCGTTCAGATCGGCAGCGGCCACGCGGATGGTCCGCACGTCCGGGTGCTTTCGCAGATAGTCTTTCATCATCATTTTTTGTTCAGGAGGAGCACGAACCGCCCACGCACAGCGCCAACACGGCCCCGGCAGGCAGGTTTCGGATCATGCCCTTGATCCTATCCCTTGGTTTTCGATCAACGGGCGCGGGCCGTTGTGACGCTCGCGCAATTTGATCAAATTCGAGGTTACTATCGGATGAGGTTAGGACGCAAGCGAATTCTGCTCGTCTGGTTTGACGGCAGGTGGCGGTTCAGGCGGCGGTTCACTGCGTTGAAGCCCCATGTCAGTAAAAGCGTCAGGCAGATGAAATAGAAGGCAACGATGGGATAGGGGACGAACGGGTTGAAGGTCTTGTCGGCAAAGTAGTTGGCGTAATAGAGCGCGTCGCCCATTTGCCGAAAGGCCGGGAAGCCGGAGAAGAACACCAGCGTGGTGGCGTGGAAGAGGAAGATCGCCTCGTTGGTGTAGGACGGCCAGGCGAGGCGGAGCATTGTCGGCCACTGGATGCGGGTGAACTTCTGCCAGCCGGTGATGCCGTAGGCCTCGGCCGCCTCGAGATCGCCTTTCGGGATCGAGCGGAGTGCGCCGTGGAAGATTTCGGCGGCGTAGGCGGAGGTGTTGAGGAAGAGGACGAACAAGGCCCCGGCCCAGGCGCGGGTGGTCCATGCGGTGTGGACGGTGATGCCGAAGACGTCAATCCCGGCTTTCGGCAGCATTTGCAGCGCCTCATACGCGAGGAAGAACTGGATGAAGAGGGGCGAGCCGCGGAAGATGAACACGAACCAGTTGGCGGGTTTCCTGAGCCACGGGCTGCGGGCGGATTTGGCCAGTGCGATGCCGGTGGCGAGGAAGAAGCCGAAGAGCAGGGCGAGGGCGCCGAAGTAGACGTTCCAGATCAGGCCGGAGCCGATCAGGGTGAACTGCTGGCAGAGGGTGAAATCGGATTTCGGCAGCAGGTTTTCGCCAATGCCGATGGAGCGGAAGGCATAGGCGTTGAAGGTTTCCCAGCAGGTCATGCGCCGGCCCTTCGCATGGCTTCGCCGGCGGCGGTGGCCTGACCGCGCGACAAGCGGGCGGAGAGGCGGGCGAGGACGATTTCTGAGACCTTGGTGAAGCAGAGGTAAAAGACCAGAAGGCCGAGGAAATACCAAAGCCGCCAGTCGGGGTGCGGGTATTCGTAGGCTTGGGTTTTGGAGCCGCCAAGTTCGCGCGCCCAGTAGACGATATCCTTGACGCCGAGAAGGAAGAGGAGCGGCGTGGCCTTGATCAGGATCATCCAGAGGTTGGAGAGGCCGGGCAGCGCGTAGACCCACATTTGCGGCATGAGGACGCGGCGGAACACCTGGCCGTGGCTCATGCCGTAGGCTTCGGCGGTTTCAAGTTGCGCCTTCGGGACGGCGTTCATGGCGCCGTAAAGCACGTTGGCGGCAAAGGCGCCGAACACGAGGGCGAAGGTGAAGACGGCGAGGGCAAAGCCGTAGGCCTGATGCCAGAAGGCCGCGGACGCGCCGAGCGGCACCTTGGCCTCCTGGCAGACGCGGAATTCGAGGCCTTGCCACGGCCAGGCGTGATCGGCGCAGACGGCGAGGCTTTTGAGGTATTCGATGCCCTGATCAAGTGCGATGACGAAGAACAGGAAAAAGACGATGTCGGGCACACCGCGCACGAGTGCGGCGTAGCCTTTGCCGAGAAGGCTGAGCGGCAGGATGCGCGAGCGCGCGGCCATCGCGCCGCCAAAGCCCATCGCAAGGGCGGCGGGGGCGGTGATCGCGAGGAGGAGGAGGACGGTCACGAACGACCAATAGAAATCAAGGTGCTTGCCTGAGGTCAGGTAGCACGAGAGCCAGGTCAGCCCTTCAATCGCTTTTGGGTCGGCGCAGGCGGCGAACATGGGAATGGGGCGCGGGGTGAACCCGCGCCCCTGACCTTATCAGAACTTGGCCGTTTCGGGGCCGAAGTGCTTTTCGATCAAAGCGTTCAGGGAGCCGTCATCCTTCATCGACTGGATCGCGGTGTCGAACTTTGCCTTCAGCTCGGTGTCGCTTTCGCGCAGGCCGAGGCCGACGCCGCCGCCAAGCTGCACTTCTTCGCCGACGAACATCAGTTCGCCGTTCGATTCCGCAACGATCGGGGCAAGGAAATCCTTGTCGGCGAACACGGCGGCGGCTTCGCCGTTGCGCACGGCGGCGACGGATTCGTCAGGGGTGGCGAATTCGAGGACGGTGGCGCCCGATTCCGCGACGTAGCCGGCCTGAATGGTGGAGATCTGGGCGGCGACGGTGCCTTTCAGATCGGCATCGGCCGAGAGGGCAACATAGGCCGAGGCGGCCGGCGGGAAGTAGTTCTGGCTGAAGTCGATGACCTCGTCCCGTTCGTCGGTGATGCTCATGCCGGCGATGATGACGTCGTAGTTGCCCGATTGCAGGTTCGGGATGATGCTGTCCCATTCGTTGGTGACCCATTCGCAGGTGAGCGCGGCGCGCTTGCAAAGTTCGTCGCCCACATCACGCTCGAAGCCGGCGACTTCGCCCGCGTCGTTGATGAAGTTGAAGGGAGGATAGGCGCCTTCGGTGCCGAGACGGACCACATCCTGCGCGGCGGCAAGGCCGGTGCCGAGGGCGAGAAGGGTGGTGGCGAGGAGAATTTTCTTCATGGCAGTGTTTCCTTGAGGGTTGGTAATTTTGGTGCCGGTCCGGTGAACCGGCGGGTTTCCAGGCGATCCAACGTGCCGTCGGCGCGCAGGGTTTCGAGGGCAGGGGTCGGACCGGTGCGTTCGATCACGCCGGTGGCCAGGTTTGCCATTATGTCAGTGGAGGTCATCACGCCGCAGTTGCCGACAGAAAGCCGCGCAGGCGGTCGGTTTGCGGGGCGCCGAACAGGCGGGCGGGGGGGCCTTCTTCCTCGATCCGGCCCCGGTGCAGGAAGATGACATGGTCCGACACGTCGGCGGCCAGCTTCATGTCGTGGGTGACGAGGATCATGGTGCGGCCCTCGTCGGCCAGTGCCTTGATGACGCGGACGACCTCTTGTTCCAGTTCGGGATCGAGCGCGGAGGTCGGTTCATCGAACAAGAGCGCGCGGGGTTCCATGCATAGCGCGCGGGCGATGGCGGCGCGCTGCTGCTGGCCGCCCGACAGTTGCGCGGGCCATGCGTCGGCCTTTTCACCGATGCCGACCTTGGCGAGGTAGTGGCGGGCCTTTTCCTCGACCTCTTTTGGATCGCGGCGCAGAACGGTGACCGGGGCTTCCATCACGTTTTGCAGGATGGTGAGGTGGGACCAGAGGTTGAACTGCTGGAACACCATCGAAAGGTTGGTCCGGATGCGGGTCACCTGCGCACGGTCCGCGGGGTGGCGGTGAAGGCCGGTGCCTTTCCAGCGCACGGCTTCGCCTTCAAAGACGATCTCGCCCTGCTGGCTGTCTTCGAGAAGGTTGCAGCAGCGCAAAAGCGTGGACTTGCCCGACCCGGACGAGCCGATGAGCGACACGACATGGCCGCGCGGGGCGGTCAGGTCGACGCCTTTGAGCACGTCCAGCGGACCATAGCTTTTGTGCAGGTCGTGGATCGCGATGACCGGTGTGTCAGCTTGCATGGCGCTTTGCGGTTGGGGGCGTATGGCGGGGCAGTAGTGGCAAGTTTATGCACCATTGCAATGTGGATTTGGTCATGCTGGAGCCATTGACGTAGCGTAATGGTCAGACGCTATGCGCAAATTGCGCAGGTGCGGCTGGATTGGGCACGGCGAGGTAGGCCGCGAGCGGGATGCGGGTAAGGCCGCGCAGGTGGAGGGTGGCGCGGTCGGTGGCGGCGAGCGCGGTGATCGCCTGGGCGATGGCGGCGAACAGGGGGTCGGGATCGGTGCTGCGGGCGGTGATGTAGGGCAGGCCGGGGGTGGGCGCGGTGCGGGCGAGCGGTTTCAGGCGTGTGGTGAGGCCGGGGTCGTCGGCCTGCATCAGCGCCCAGGTCACCGCATCGAGGGCGGCGATGTCGGCGTGGCCTTCGGCGACGGCGCGGGCCGAGAGCCGGTGGCCGCCGGTTTGCAGCGCGGGGGGCAGGCGGATGCCAAGGCTGGCGGCATGGGTCTGCGGGGCGGCCCAGCCCGATTGCGACAGGTCTTCGTTGTAGGCGAAGGCGGCGGTGTCGAAGGCGGCAAGTGTTTCGCGCGGATCGTCGGCGCGGGCGACGAAGATGGAGCAGTAGTGGCCGGGAGGGCAGCCTTCGACGCCGTAATCGGGGGTGGCGATGTAGGTCACGCGGTCATGCAGGCGCGCGCGGAACGGGTAGCCGCAGGTTTGCGACAGAAGGAGGTCGGGCGATTGCCAGGTGTCCCAGTAGGCGGTTTCGCCACGGGTGAGGGCGTCGGGCGCGGTGATGCCAAGGTCGCGCAAGGCATCGCGGATCAGCGCCCAAAGCCGGTCGTTCGCGGCGCTGGCCGCGCCGAAATCATACATCGCGAGCGAGGCGATCAAGAGGCTTGCGCCCGTTGCCGGGCTTGAGCCGATTCCACATCGGTCAAGCCGAGAAGGTTGGCGACAAGGCGCATCAGGCGGTCTTCGTCCTCATCGCGAAGGCCGTCGGCAAGGGCGACGGACCAGAGCGCGGTCATCAGTTCGGCGCGGTCTTCGACGGCCGTGGCGGCCTTGATCGCGCGGGTGAAGCGGACGGTGTCGGGGGCGAGGGCTTCGAATTCCTCGGCTTCGGCGCGCAGTTTTGCCACTTCGAACGGGCCAAGGCCGTGGCGAGCGGCGAGGACACGGTCGATCCGCTCCACCTCTTCGGCCGAATAAAGCCCGTCGGTGCGGGCAAGGCGCACCAGCAGCGCCGCCAGCGCGAGGCGGGCGTCGGGTTCCGGCAGGCGGTCGGGGGCGGGCGCCAGAAGGCGGCGGAGGAGGATGTCGAACATCGGCGTAGAATAGGCGGATCGGGCGGGACAGGACAAGGGCAGAGGCGCGTCACATTTGCGCGGGTGGCGGGGTGAGTTGGCCGGAGGAGACCGGCACCGCGCCGCCCTTGATGCGGATTTCGCTGAGGGCGCCGTTGGCGACGATGGCGGTGAGCCAGATGTCGGAGGGGCGGCCCATTTCGACGCCCTGGCGCAGGGTGAGGCGGGTTTCGCCGCCCGCCAGTGCGCCTTCGGCCAGAAGCTGACCTGCGAAGATGGCGCTGGCCGATCCGGTGGCGGGATCTTCGGGGATCCCGGCGGTGGGGGAGAACATCCGGGTGCGGTAATCGACGCCGTCGCCGGGGGCATAGAGGAACGCGCCATCAACGCCTGCGGTCTGCATCAGTGCGGACCAATGCGGTTCGATCGGCCTTGCCTGGGCGAGGGCTGCCAGGTTGGTGATGCCGACGAAAAGGAAGGCGGGGCCGCCTTTGAGGGCCCGCAGCGCGTGCGGGGCGAGGGCGTCGGGGGCGAGGTCGAGCGCGCGGGCGGCAAGATCGCGGGGGGCGGTGGCGGTGGCTTGCGGGATCACAGGGGCGGTGAACTCGGCGCGGATGGTCTGGCCTTGGCGGGTGACGGTGACGGGGACGAGGCCTGCCTCTTCTTCCAGCGTGATCCGGGTGGCGAAGTCGCCCTGATGCGCCTCGGTCGCGAGGTGGATGGCGCAGCCGACGGTCGGGTGACCGGCGAAGGGGATTTCGGCGGTGGGAAAGAAAATGCGGACGCGGGCGGTGTGTGCGGGGTCGCGCGGCGGCATGACGAAGATGGTTTCGGACAGGTTGAATTCGCGGGCGATGGTCTGCATCTGGGCGGTGGTCAGGCGCCCTGCGTCGCGCACCACGGCGAGGGGGTTGCCGGAATAGGGCGTGTCGGTGAACACATCAAGCGTATGAAAGGCGAGCGTGTCGGTCATCGGGTGGCCTTGGTGATGATCTGGGCGATGCGGGCACATTCTTCGGTGAGGCCGAAGGGCGGATTGACGACGAAAAGGCCGGAGCCTTCCATGCGGTGGCCGTCGCGCACGGGGGGGAAGCGGACCTCGGAGGTGAGGGCGCCGGGGAAGGTCTGGTTCACGGCCGTCAGCATGGCGCGGTGCGCGCCGCCCGTGAGGATGGGATACCACAGGATCAGGGTTCCGACGTTCCATTTGCGGTGGATGCCGGCCATGTGGCGGGGAATGGCGTCGTAATCGGCCTTCACCTCGTAGCTGGGGTCGATCAGCATCAGGCCGCGGCGCGGGGTGGGCGGGGTGAGGGCGAAGGCGGCCTCGAACCCGTCGCGCGCAAGGACATGCGCGCCCCAAGGCTCGGCGTTGGCGCGCAGGTGCTGCACCTCGCCGGGGTGAAGTTCGGCGAGGTGGATCGTATCGGTTTCGCGCAGGCCGAGGGCGGCGATCATCGGCGAGCCGGGGTAGGCCATCGGCCCGTGCGCCGCGCGGGTTTCGGCAAGGCGCTGGCGGTAGGGGTGGGTGGCGGGGAAGTGCTTTTCGATCAGGGCGATGCCGGCTGCGGCTTCGCCGGTTTTCAGCGCCTCGTCGGCACCGAGATCGTAGAGCCCGCGCCCGGCGTGGGTTTCGATATAGCTGAGCGGTTTGTCTTTCTGGGTGAGGTAATCCAGCACCCAGGCGAGGGTTGCGTGCTTGTGCACATCGGCCAGATTGCCCGCGTGATAGAGGTGTTGATAAGACAGCATTCCCCTGCGTAGCCCGGTTTTCGGCGGCTGGAAAGGCCGGAACCGGGCTTGAACGGCTTGCGTTGCCAGCGTAGGACCAGTTGACGCGGCAGGTTAACGTGGCTGGTTGACGTGATTGGCGCTTGACCGGCCTTCAGGCTTCAAACGGGGGCGAAATGGAAATCTTCACCACAGAGGGCTTCTATGCGCTCTTGCAGGTTATCGGCATCGACCTGGTGCTGGCGGGCGACAATGCCATCGTGATCGGACTTGCGGCGGCCGGCCTGCCAAAGGACCAGCGCGCGAAGGCGATCCTTGTGGGGATCATCGCGGCAACGGTGATGCGGATCGGGTTTGCGCTGATCACCACGCAGCTTCTGGCGATTACGGGGCTTTTGTTGGCGGGCGGCATCCTGCTGTTGTGGGTGTGCTGGAAGATGTGGCGCGAGCTGGCGAACGGCCACGGCGCGGAAACCGAGGCCCAGGAGGCGCTGACCAACCGCGACCTGAACGCCGATGGCACCGTGGCCGGGGGCGCGCCGCGCAAGACCTTTGCCCAGGCCGCGACGCAGATCGTGGTCGCGGACGTGTCGATGAGCCTTGATAACGTGCTGGCGGTGGCGGGGGCCGCGCGCGAGCATCCGACGGTGCTGGTGATCGGGCTGGTGCTGTCGATTGCGCTGATGGGGTTTGCCGCGTCGTTCATCGCGCAGCTTTTGAGCAAGTATCGCTGGATCGCCTATGTCGGCCTTGCGATCATCTTCTACGTCGCGCTGAAAATGATGTGGGAAGGCTGGCACGAGGTGCAGCCCGCGATGATGGGGATGGTGGGCTAAGGCTCTGGTGGTGGGCTTTCGCTAGCCGCGCCCGGTTCTTGACGCCGCATCAGCCAAAAGCGCCTCGCGTTCTGCGAGGCGTTTTTCTGTCTTGCGGTCCAAGGATTTCAGGACGTCGCGCCGATGCGGGGCAAAGCGCAGAACATCGAGTTTGCGCTGGCGCAGCACGGCGAGGCTGATGCCGATCCGCTTCAGATCGTCACCCTTGCCCTCGAAGGACAGGCCCACGTCCCGACGATAGCGCACCAGCCGTTCGTCGATATAGGAGACCTTGCCAAGCAGAGCGCCGCGAAACAGAAAGACCTGATCTTCGTAGAGCCCGGTTTCGGTGATTGGCCCGAACGACGTGAAGATGTCGCGGTGCCACGCGCTGGTCGCACCAATGGCATGGGAAATGGCGCGCGCGAGTTCAGGCAGCGATTTCCCGGCAAGATCCTTCTGCCGCTGGCGGTCTCGCTGCTGCGCGAGTTCTTCGCCGCTGCCGTTCAGGTCGGTTACGTTTGAGTGAATGTAGAAAGGCTGGTCACGCGCGATCACCTCGGCGATGCGGCTGGCGCGGTGGGGGACCGACACGTCATCGCCGGCGGCGTAGATCAGGTAGTCGGAGGTCGCGAGGCTGAACAGGTGGTTGACGTGACCGATCAGGCCGAGGTTCGGGGTGTTGCGGTTGAGGATGATGCGGTGCGGCCCGGTGTAGGCGGCGGCCATGTCCTGCATGATGGCAAAGGTGCCGTCGGTCGAGCAGTCGTCGGTCAGGACAATCTCGAGGTCGGGGTGGTCTTGCGCGAAGGCCGCGGCCACCGCGTCGGCGATGTAGCGTTCCTGGTTGTAGGCCATCACGACGAAGGACAGGCGCATCGGTGGACCTTGCAGAATTTATCGGAGCCGGATGATCTCAGCGGGCGGGGACGGTGTCCATATCCATGATGGGATTTGCCGACCGATTTCGGCCGGGCGGACGCGCCGGTTGAGGACGGGGCCTATACCAACCGCGCGCCTTCCACCGCCGCGCGGACGAAATCGGCGAACAGGGGGTGGGGGGCGAAGGGTTTGGATTTCAGTTCGGGGTGGAACTGGACGCCGATGAACCACGGGTGATCCTTGACCTCGACGATTTCGGGCAGTTTGCCGTCGGGCGACATGCCGGAGAAGATCAGGCCGCAGGATTCCAGTTTTTCGCGGTAGGCGATGTCAACCTCGTAGCGGTGACGGTGGCGTTCCTCGATCGTCGTGGTGCCGTAAATCCGGGCGACATGGGAGCCTTCCTTCAGCGCGGCCGTGTAGGCGCCGAGGCGCATGGTGCCGCCCTTGTCGTCGCCGGCCTTGCGCTGGACGACATGGTTACCCTGCACCCATTCCTTGAGGTGATACACCACGGGGGTAAAGCGCCTGGCGCCCTTTTCATGGTCGAATTCCTCGGAGCCTGCGTCGGGCAGGCCTGCCAGATTGCGGCTGGCCTCGATCACCGCCATCTGCATGCCAAGGCAGATGCCAAGGTAGGGGATGTTCTTTTCGCGGGCATAGCGGGCGGCCTTGATCTTGCCTTCGGTGCCGCGTTCGCCAAAGCCGCCGGGGACGAGGATGGCGTGGAAGTTTTCAAGGTAGGGGGCGGGGTCTTCGCGCTCAAAAATCTCGGCGTCGATCCATTCGGCGCGGACCTTGGTGCGGTTGGCCATGCCACCGTGGGTCAGCGCCTCGGCGATGGATTTGTAGGCGTCTTCCAGTTGGGTGTATTTGCCGACGATGGCGACGCGGACCTCGCCTTCGGGGTGGGTCAGGCGGTCCATCACGTCTTCCCAGCGGGCAAGGTTGGGCTTTGGCGCGGGGGTGATGCCGAAGGCGTCGAGCACGGCCTGGTCGAGGCCCGCCTGGTGGTAGGCGAGGGGGGCCTGATAGATGGTCTTCAGGTCATAGGCCGGGATCACGTGTTCCTTGCGGACGTTGCAGAAGAGCGCGATCTTTTCCCGCTCGCGTTCCGGGATCGGGTGTTCGGAGCGGCAGACGAGGACATCAGGGGCAAGGCCGATGGACTGCAGTTCCTTGACGGAGTGCTGGGTGGGTTTGGTTTTCAGCTCGCCGCTGGCTGCGAGGTAGGGCAGCAACGTCAGGTGCATCAGGATCGACTGGCCGCGCGGGCGTTCGTGGATGAACTGGCGGATCGCCTCGAAGAACGGCAGGCCTTCGATGTCACCGACCGTGCCGCCGATTTCGCAGAGCATGAAATCCACCTCGGCATCACCGATGCGGAGGAAATCCTTGATCTCGTTTGTGACGTGGGGAATGACCTGGATGGTCTTGCCGAGGTAATCGCCGCGACGCTCTTTCTCCAGCACGTTGGAATAGATGCGGCCCGACGAGATGCTGTCGGTCTGGCGGGCGGACACGCCGGTGAAGCGTTCGTAATGGCCCAGGTCGAGGTCGGTTTCGGCGCCGTCGTCGGTGACGAACACCTCGCCGTGTTCAAAGGGCGACATCGTGCCGGGATCGACGTTCAGGTAGGGGTCAAGCTTGCGCAGGCGGACGGTGTAGCCGCGGGCCTGAAGAAGCGCACCAAGGGCTGCGGAGGCGAGACCCTTGCCCAGGGAAGACACCACGCCGCCGGTGATGAAGATATAGCGCGCCATGGGGGCTCCCGTGTTTTGTCAGGCGATTCGGGGTCGGTGGAATCGCAGCACCACGGGATTTGGGGTATAGCGAAGCCGCAAGGAATAGGCAACCGGGACCGCTAGATTATGCGGATCGGGCCGGGTGGTCAGCAACGTGTTGTGCGTCAGGGCGTGGTGGCGGGCGGGGTGGCAGGGGCCGTGCCGCCGGTGGTTGCGCCACCCGTGGCAGCGCCTTCGTCAGCGCGGGGCGGTGCGGCCGGAGCATCGGGCGCAGGCGGCGGCAGCAGGTCAGCGCCACCGAGGCCACCCGTGGCGGGTTCTTCGGTGCTGACGGGGGCCAGCGCATCGACGACCGACCCATTGTCAGCGCCGCGTGTGGCGAGGATGGTCAGCGTGATCGAGGTGATGATGAAGCCGGTCGCGAAGATCCAGGTCAGCTTGGTCAGCGCGGTGGCCGCGCCCCGTGCCGAAACCGCGCCGCCACCGCCGCCCATGCCAAGCCCGCCGCCCTCCGACTTCTGCAGCAGCACGACGCCGATCAGAAGCAGGGCGAGAATGAGGTGGACGGTAAGGACGACGTTTTCCATGGATGCTTTCCGGCAGCTACGGGCGCCTATCTATGGGCAAGCGGGGCTGCCCGCAAGGGATTTGCTGCAACCGGTGGCAGGCTGGTCACGCCTCGGCCAGACAAACCGCGCTGAGCTTGTTGCCGTCGGGGTCGCGCACGTAGCAGGCGTAGAAGGACGCCCCGTATGGGCGCAGGCCCGGCGCGCCGTCATCGGTGCCGCCGTTGGCGAGGGCGGCCGTATAAAAGGCGCGCACGGCCTCGCGGCTGGGGGCGACGAGGGCCGGCATGGAGCCGTTGCCGACGGTTGCGGGCTTGCCGTCGAACGGTTGGTTGATCCAGAGCTGGCTGTGCGTGTCGGACGGCCGGCCATAGCCGACCTCGGTGGCGTCGGCGTCAAGGCGGACGAGGCCAAGGGGGGCGAGGGCGGCGTCATAAAAGCGGCTGGCGCGGGCGAGGTCGTTGGTGCCAAGGGTGATGTAAAGCAGCATCTCAGCCCTCGATCTCGTCAACGCTGGCCTGCCCGGTGAGGCGCTGGCGCAGGATCGACCACGACATGCCGATCCCGAGGATCACCGACAGCACGAGGATCGCAAGCCAGACGGTCAGGTCGGAGTTGCCAAGCGCCAGCACGCCCCAATCGGTCAGCACCCAGAGGCCAGCCGCAAAGATCGCACCGATGATGATCGCGCCAAGGACGCCGATGGAGCGCATGGTCGCGACCAGATAGACCATCATCACGACGCCAAGGATGAGGCCGAGAAACACGATCAGGGGCATCTGGTCATCCCAGTTGGCCCGCGCCCAGTTCACGAAGTTCACGCGGGTCGGGTTGAAGATCAAGACCAGCAGGAAGAACGCGCCAAGCCAGCGAAGAAGGATGCCCATAGCCTGTTCCCTGATGATTTCCGGGGCGCAGGATATAGCCACAGCTTGCTGTTTACAAACTGGTTTCCGGGCCGGATTGAGGGGCGCCAGCGTATTGCTCGCTGCGTTATCCGGGTGACAGTGGGGCACGCTGGTGCGCGGATCGGTGCCGAGAATTGGCAAAAATCGGCCAGTTCGCTTAAAAGGTTAACATGACAGAGAGCGCGGAATGCGCCCAATGGTGAGGAGAGCAGCGTGAAATCCAACCTTTGCCTTGTGCTGGCCGTTCTGGCCGTTCCTGGCGCCGCGACGGCGCAGACGATCACCGGTGGCCTGACGTTGAGCTACGGGACGACTGATGGCGGCGACTTTTCCGCAGACATGACGCAGAGCGGTCTTGATGGCCGCATGAACGTCGATTTCGGCAATGGCTTCACCTTTGGCGTTCAGGTCGGAAAGATCGACATGAATGTGGATGGCGGCGGCGGTCTGGGTGGCGAGTTCATCGGGCTGGAAGGTGGCTACCGCTTTGCGGGTGGGTTCAAGCTGGGCGCGTTTGCCGAACAGCTTGCCTTTGCGCCGGACGGATTTCCGATCGACATCACGCTGAAGACCAATGGTGTCACGGCTGGTTACGAGACTGCCGGGCTGGAGGTCGAGGCGTTCATCGCCAACAGCTCGCTTAGCCCGACGGCCTTTGCGGATGTCGATAACAAGGGTGTGACGGTCGGCTACACGGCAGTTCCCGGGCTGCATCTGGGAGCGACCTATCTGAAGGCCAACCTGTCACAAGGCGGCAGCGAGGCGGATATTGATTTCACCGGCATCGCGGCGAGCTATGCTGCGACCGATGCGATCATCGTGTTCGGAGGGATCAGCCAGTCCGACATATCGTCGGGCGGGGTGACAGCGCTTGGCTTTGACAGCGTGGGTCTTGGGGTCGGCTATGACCTTGGCGCGTGGATGGGGGTGTCGTCCACCCTGTCGCTGGAAGTGGCGCGGACCGAGCTTTCCAGCTTTGGGTCGAGCACCGATCTGGACACCGTGCGGCTGGGCATGACCTTCCCGCTGGGCGCGAAGGGGCCGGCGTTGCCGATGAATTCGGTGGCGGATTCGATCCTGAACCCGCGGCATGGCGCGTTCAACGCGGCGCTGACCGCGGCGTTCTGAGGCGGCACAGTCGGTGATGATGCAGCAGGGCGTGCCAGCACGGCGCGCCCTGCTGCATTTTGGCCGCTTGGCGGGGCGGAATCGGGTTTCGCCCGGACCGGGTGCCGGATATACGGCTGGCGGTTCACCGGTGGAGGAATGCAATGGCCAATGTCGTCGTCGTGGGTGCCCAGTGGGGCGATGAGGGCAAGGGCAAGATTGTCGACTGGTTGTCGGAACGCGCCGATGTGATCGTGCGGTTTCAGGGTGGCCACAATGCGGGCCACACGCTGGTGATCGGCAACACGGTCTACAAGCTGAGCCTGCTGCCTTCGGGGATCGTGCGGGGTGGCAAGCTGTCGGTGATCGGCAATGGCGTGGTGGTCGACCCCTGGCATCTGGTGAGCGAGATTGCCAAGCTGCGCGGGCAAGGCGTGGATATTTCCCCCGACAATCTGATGATCGCGGAAAATGCACCCCTGATCCTGCCGGTGCACGGCGAACTGGACCGGGCGCGCGAAAGCCAGACCTCGGTTGCCAAGATCGGCACCACCGGGCGTGGCATCGGGCCGGCCTATGAGGACAAGGTGGGCCGCCGGGCCATTCGCGTGGCGGACCTTGGCGATGCGGCGACGCTGGAACTGCGGGTGGACCGGCTGATGGTGCATCACAACGCGCTGCGGCAGGGGCTTGGGATCGCGCCAATTGACCGCGAGGCGTTGCTGGCGCAACTGCGCGAGATCGCGCCGCAAGTGCTGCCTTATGCGCAGCCTGTGTGGAAGGTGCTGCATGAGGCGCGGCGGGCGGGCAAGCGTATCCTGTTCGAGGGCGCGCAGGGGGCGCTTTTGGATATCGACTTTGGCACCTATCCGTTTGTCACAAGTTCCAACGTGATCGCGGGGCAGGCGGCGACCGGGTCCGGCATGGGGCCGGGGGCGATTGATTTCGTGCTGGGGATCGTGAAGGCCTATACCACTCGTGTCGGTGAAGGGCCGTTCCCGGCCGAGTTGCACGACGCCGATGGCGAGCGGTTGGGCGAACGTGGGCATGAGTTCGGCACCGTGACGGGCCGCAAGCGACGCTGCGGCTGGTTCGATGCCGTGCTGGTGCGGCAGACCTGCGTCACGAGCGGGGTGAAGGGCATCGCGCTGACCAAGCTTGACGTGCTGGACGGGTTTGCGACGCTGAAGATCTGTGTGGGTTACGACCTGGACGGGGTGCGGCTGGATTACCTGCCGACGGCTGCCGACCAACAGGCCCGCTGCACGCCGGTTTACGAAGAGATGGAAGGCTGGTCGGACACCACTGCCGGGGCGCGGTCATGGGCCGACCTGCCGGGGGCCGCGATCAAGTATGTGCGGCGGATCGAAGAGTTGATCCAGTGCCCGGTGGCGCTACTTTCCACCTCGCCCGAGCGGGACGACACGATCCTCGTGACCGACCCGTTCGCGGACTGAGGGGCAGGCGTGGGGGGCAGGCGTGAGGGGCAGGCGATGGCGTTGAGTTACAAGGCCCGGCGGCGCTGGGCGCTGGTGATCCTGTTGATCGGGATGCCGCTTTATGTGGTGGCGGCGGTCAATCTGGTGGATTGGCTGGAGCGTCCGGCGATCTGGCTGGAACTGGTGATCTATGTGGCGCTGGGGTTCTTGTGGATGCTGCCGTTCAAGTTCATCTTTCAGGGCGTCGGTCAGGCCGACCCTGATGCGGCCCCGGACATGGAAAAGGCGGACGGGAAGCCCCCGTCCGCCTGAAATCTCCGCCTGAAGTTTCGCGTGTCGTCGGCGGTTAAAGCGCCAGACGGCGGGCTTCGGCCAGATAGGGCGAGTCGCTGGCCAGCGTATATTGGCCGCGACGGACCTTTTCGATCTTGCCGGTGCGCAGAAGCGTGCCGAACGACCGCAAACCATCTTCGCGCGACGGCGTGATCCCGGCCGGGCCACCGGTCAGGCGGCGCATCAGTTGCGGGCGGGTAAAGCTGTCGCGGTTTTCGACGATGGTGGCGTAGGCGGCGGCCGCTTCGAGCCGTTCGGTCAGCGCGGACACGCCAAGTTGTTCCACAAATTCCGCAAAACCCGCGTCATCGGAGAAGATGTTGTCGGTATCGCCGTCTTCGTCTTCGTCGAATTCGGCGATTGCGGCGGCATACTGGTCATCGGCGACCGGCGCATGCGAGGCTGCCGAGGCGCCGATGGCGTTCGACAGTCGGCCGGGGCGCACGGCGACCATCGGCTGACCGACGGGCGGGGTGCGGTCGATGCGCTGTTCGGACACCAGCACCAAGGGCGGGGCGGTCATCATGCCGGGGCGGATGCCGGGGCGCTGGCTGGGCTGGGGCCGCACGCTGACTTCGCGGCGCGGGCGGACCACCGGGGCCGAGGGCTGTTCCTCTTCGGGTTGCACGGCGTGGGCGAGGTCGTCGAGGTAGGGGCCGATCTTGGCGGTGGGCGAGGTCAGCGCCTCGCCGGTCACGGCGCGTTCGGCTTCGGTCGCGGCGACGGCGGCCTTGAGATGGGCGATGGCCGACAGGCGGCGGCGGTTTTCGGCGCCTGCCATCTCGTCATCAGCCTGACGCATCAGGCGCGACAGGGCCACCGCTTCGCCCGCGCTGTCGAAGGGGCGGGTCGGATCATCGGCGGGGCTGACGTCTTCGTCGCCGTCTTCGCCTTCGGCCCGGCGGATACGGATGACGCGGGCATTGGCGCGCTTTGGCGCGGTGTCGGCGTCATCGTCAGCGGGGTCGGAGGCGGGGTCGTAGGTGACATCCTCAGCGATGGCGTCGGCGGTAGCTTCGGAAGCGAGGGTTTCCGGAGCCAGATCGTGGGGGGCCAGATCATCCTCGGCCATGGTTTCCGTAACCGTCGTTTCGGCGACGAAAACTTCGGTGAACGTCGCTTCTGCGGCCATCGGTGGCGCCGCTTCGTCTTCGTCGTAAAGCTCTTCAAGGTTCGCGACGGGGGACAGGTCATCCAGTTCTGCCAGCGGTTCCAGCGTGGCAGGGCCGGTGTCCGGACCTTGGGTGATCGGCGCGATGGTGTCGTCTGCCGTTTCAATGGCGACGCCGTCCAGTGCGGCGAGGTCTTCGAGGGTGTCGTCCCCTTCTTCGATCACCAGAGCATCGGCGAGCAGCAGCATCGGCCCGGGCGCAGCCATATGGCTTTCGTCCGCGTCATCGCGGTCGTCCAGCAAGAGGCCAAGCCGGGCGACCATGTCATCAACGCTGGCCTTGTCTTCGGGGTCTTCGTCGGGGACGCTGTCGGTGAGGACCAGCGCAGGCATGTCGTCGGGTTCAACCTGGGCTTCGACGGCGGCTTCGACTGAGGCTTCGACTGAGGCTTCTGCGGCAATGTCAGCCTGCAGGCCTGCGTCAGCCGCGTCGGCGAAGGTGTCGCGGGCCTCGGGGGTGACGTCGGCGGTGGCAAAGTCGGCGGTGGCAAGGTCGGCGGCGGCGAAGTCTTCGGGAAGATAGTCCTCTTCCGCGCCGAGGGTCGGGGTGGGCGCTTCGGCGACGGCGGCGCTTGCGGGCGCTGCGGGAAGGTCGAGGTCTTCGTCCAGCGGGGCCGGGGTGGGGTGGTAGCTGACAGCCTGGCGGATGCGGGCCAGTTTTGCCGCGACGCCGCCGGGGATGACGTCGTGCAGGACTGGCAGGTCAGGTTCGGGTGCGGCTTTGGCGGGTTCGGGGATGGCAATGGGCGCTTCGGCAACCGGGGCCACAGGTGCCGAGGGAGCGGGGGGAGTGGGGGCGGGCGGAGTGGGGGCGGCGACCTTGGTTGCGGCGGGGATTGGTGCGGCAGGGATTGGCGCGGCGGGGATTGGTGCAACGGGGGCTGCAACCTGCGACGGGGCGTCGTGCTGGCGCAGGAAGACCGAATTGTCTTGCACCCGCGCCTCGACCATCCGGCTGACTTCGCGTTCGGCGATGCGGTGCAGCATGGCTGCATCGGGGGTGGGCGGTTCGGCGCCGAAGTAACGGTCGTCCGATGCAAGGTCGCGGAAGTATTCCGCAATCGCCTTCATCGTGTTCAGCGGATCGTCAAAGCCTTCCAGCGTGCAGCTGAACGTGCCGTAAGATACCGTCAGGATTTTGCTGTCACCGATCATAGCTCGGACGTCCCTTGTTCACCGAAATTAGCGGATACTAGACCCCACACGCCGCAATACCATCGACAGACCGGGGTAATTTGATGGATGGATTGTGGCCAGCAATGAGAAAATCTGCCTTAATTGGATACAGTTTTGCATGAAATCACCGATTGTCCAATCTTCCCACGCGGTCACATTGGTGGGAGGTGGGCCGTTTTCCGCCCGTGACCTGCGGCTTTGCCTGTCACGCGCGCCGCTGGCGGTGGCGGCGGATGGGGGCGCGGACCGCGCGCTGCGCTTTGGCGTGATGCCGGAGGCGGTGATCGGCGATTTCGATTCGCTGTCGGAGTCGGCGCTGGCGGCGATTCCGGCATCGCGGCAGCACCGGCTGGAAGAGCAGGCGACAACCGATTTCGACAAGGTGCTGCGGTCGGTCGCCGCACCGCTGTATCTGGCGCTTGGCTTTGCCGGGGCGCGGCTGGATCACGGGCTGGCGGTGTTCAACACGCTGATCCGCAGGGCCGGGCAGCGCTGCATCGTGATCGGGCCGAAGGATGTGGCGTTTGCCGCGCCGCGCGATCTGCGGTTGACGCTGAAGGTCGGGGATGCGCTGTCGCTGTTTCCCTTTTCGCCGGTCACGGGGCGAAGCGAGGGGCTGGAATGGCCGATCGACGGCATCCGGTTTGCGCCGGACGGGATGATCGGCACGTCGAACCGGGTGGTGCGGCGCGAGGTGCAGCTGAGCTTCGACGGTCCGGGGATGCTGGCGATCGTGCCGCGGGCGCGGCTGGACGCGGTGATCAGGGGGCTGACGGCGGCGGCCTGACGCGGGCGGCAAGACGCTCGCGGTGGATGATGTAGAGGCCGGAGGAGACGATGACCGCGATTCCGGCCCAGGTCATCGCGTTCGGGAAGTCACCAAAGACGGCGAAGCCGAGCGCCACCGCGACCACGATTTCGGAATAGTGCAGGGGGGCCAGCGTGGCGGAGGGCGCGTATTTGAGCGCGTAGGTCATGCACATGTGGCTGACGGCGGCCCAGAAGCCCACGCCGAAGAGCCAGAGCCAGAGGAGGCCTTGCGGCCAGACCGGGTCGAACTCGGCCCAACCGGTGCCTTCGGCGGCGAACATCACGGGCAGGCAGATCAGGAGGCCGGTCCAGGAGGTGTGGAACTGCATCGTGACGGGGTGCATGTAGGCGGAAATGGCCCGCGTCACCAGCATGTAGAAGGCAAAGAAGAAGGCGGTGCCAAGGGGCCAGAGCGCGACCCAGCCGAACACGGACAGAGAGGGCTGGATCACCAGAAGCGCCCCGCCGAAGCCTAAGGCAGAGGCCGCGATGCGGCGCGGGCCGACATGATCGCCGAAGATCAGGCTGCCGAGGATCAGCACGATGAACGGCTCGACAAAGGCGATGGCGAGGGCGTCGGCCACCGGCATCACGGCGATGCCCGAGACGAACGAGAAGGTCGACAGGATCAGGAAGATCGCGCGCAGGATCACGAAACCCAGCGCGCGGCGGGGCAGGCGCAGGCTCAGGCCCATGAACAACACGACCGGCAGCATGAGCGCGCCCTGCACCAGAAACCGTGCGGTGGTAATCTGGCCAACCGGGATGTCGCCCTGGGCTGCAAGTTTTGCCGACACGTCGAGCAAGGGCGCAAGCAGGCAGAACACCAGCATCAATACGATGCCGCGAAGGATGCGGTCGTCGGTCATTGCCCCTGACTAGCCCGCCCGGCGCGGCCCTGCCAGCCTGATTGCGACAGGAGAGCCAACGGAATTGCGCGCCTTTCCGGCGCAGGTCATTTTCTCGCCTCTGGCCTGCGGCCAACCGGCTCGGGTCAAGATCAGTGTTTGGGAAAAGAACACATCATGGGCTTGCTCTTTTCTTCAAATACTCCCGCCGGAGGCAGGGTAGGGCCGGGTGCGCCTTCAGCAGTTCGGGACGTTCACGGCAAGGCCGCCGAGCGAGGTTTCCTTGTATTTCTCGTGCATGTCCTTGCCGGTCTGGCGCATCGTTTCGATGCAGACGTCGAGGCTGACGAGGTGCTGGCCGTCGCCGCGCATCGAGAGCGAGGCGGCGGAGACGGCCTTGATCGCGCCGAGGCCGTTCCTTTCGATGCAGGGGACTTGCACCAGACCCCTGACCGGGTCGCAGGTCATGCCGAGGTGGTGTTCGAGGGCGATTTCGGCGGCGTTTTCGACCTGTTCGGGGGTGCCGCCCAACACGGCGCAAAGGCCTGCTGCGGCCATTGCGGCGGCGGAGCCGACCTCGGCCTGACAGCCGCATTCGGCGCCAGAGATGCTGGCGTTGTGTTTGCACAGGCCGCCGATCGCGGCAGCGGTCAGGAGGAACTCGCCCACGCGGGCGGTGGAGGCGCCGGGGACGTGGTCCAGGTAGTAGCGCAAGGTGGCGGGCACGACGCCCGCCGCACCGTTGGTGGGAGCGGTGACGACCTGGCCGCCGGCGGCGTTTTCCTCGTTCACCGCCATGGCGTAAAGCGACATCCAGTCGTTGATGGTGTGCGGGGCTGTCATGTTGAGGCCGCGTTCGGCGATCAGGGCGTCATGGATGCCCTTGGCCCGGCGGCGCACCTTGAGGCCGCCGGGCAGGATGCCCTCGCCCAGCATGCCGCGCGAGATGCAGTCGTTCATCACTTGCCAGAGGCGGGCGATGCCGGCGTCGATTTCGGTCGCGCTGCGGAACTTGAGTTCGTTGGCGCGTTTCATCGCGGCGATGGTGAGGCCGGATTTCCGGGCCATCTCCAGCATCTCGGCTGCGGTCTCGAAGGGGTAGGGGACGTCGGCGCGGGCCTTGGCCTTGGCGCCGTCCGCGTCGGCGAGTTCGGTGGCGGTGAGGACAAAGCCGCCGCCGATGGAGTAATAGGTTTCCTGCAAGATCACGTCGCCTTGGGCATCGGTGGCCTTGAGGATCATGCCGTTGGCGTGGCCGGGCAGGGCGGGGCCGTAGTCGAAGAGGAGGTCGCGGCCGGGATCGAAGTCGAGGGGGCCGATGCCCGGCGCGTCGATGACGTGGGTTTGCCTGATGCGGGCCAGCGTCGCCTCGGCCTTTTCGGCGTCATAGGTCGACGGCTCGAACCCGGCGAGGCCGAGGATCGTGGCGCGGTCGGTGGCGTGCCCGACGCCGGTGAAGGCGAGCGAGCCGTGCAGCGAGGCGCGCAGGCCGCGGGCGTGGAAGGGGCTGGCCTTCAGCGTGGCCAGAAACCGTGCGGCGGCGACCATCGGCCCCATCGTGTGCGAGGAGGAGGGGCCGATGCCCACCTTGAACATGTCGAAGACGGAAAGGAACATGGGTGGTCCTGTGGTTCGGGGCGCCTAGAGGGCGCTGCCTTCGGGTGGGTTCGGGTCTTGCGGATCGGTGAAGGGGGCGGGGCCAAGCCCTTCGGCGCGGGCGATGACGGGGGTTTCGACACGGCGTTCCTGCGCTTCGGCGAGGCCGAGCAAGGTTGGGTAGTCGGCCAGCGAGAACCAGGGCTTGCCGGGATCGGTGTAAAGCACGCACCAGCGGGCGAGGGTGATCGCGTAGGCCGCAAGCGGGCGGGGTGGAGCGAACAGCGCGGGGTGTTCGGCGGCGGCCTGGTCGAGCAGCGCGAAGTGCCAATTCATCCGGGCGGTCATGATTTCGGCGTGAGCGGGGTGGGCGTCGACCGGGCAGTAGAGGTGCGGGTAGAACATCTGGCGCAGGTCGGCGTGCGCGGTGTTGGAGAGAAAGAAGAGCCATTTCAGAAAGGGCTGGCGGTCGGGGTCGGCGGGTTTCGGGCCAAGGCCGTGGGTGTCGGCGAGCCAGAGGAGGATCGCGCCGGTTTCCGAAATCGGGCCGTGCGGGGTGATCAGCGTGGGGATCAGGCCTGCGGGGTTCAGGGCGCGGTATTCGGCGCTGTCCTGCTGGCGCGTCCTGCGGTCGACGAGGGCGGTGCGATAGGGGATGCCGGCACCGTCCAGCACCAGCCGGATGATGAGCGAAGCGTTGTCGGGGGCGTAGTGCAGTGTGTACATCTGTAGACCTTCGGTCGCAGCAACCTGCGGCCCTTATTGCCGTGCGTCAGGTCGAAAAGCGACCCCTTGCCGACAAAGGCGGCGATCCGGGGCGGTTGGCATGGTGGAAGTGGCCAGATGTGGCGCGCGGCTGGCCGGAAAACCCTGTAGCCCTTGCACGGGGTTTGCGATAATCCGAAGGGCGACAGCAGGAGGTAGCCGATGCCCGCCGATCTTTCGCCCATCGACAAGGCCAAGTTCGTGGCTGCGCGCCGCGCGGTGGATTTCGTGGAAAACGGGATGAAGCTGGGGCTTGGCACCGGATCGACGGCCGCGTGGATGGTGCGCTGTCTGGCGGAGCGGGTGAAGGACGAGGGGCTGCGGGTGGTGGGGGTGCCGACCTCGCGCCGGACGGCGGAACTGGCAACGGAACTGGGCCTGACGATCACCACGATGGACGAAGTGAAGTGGCTGGACCTGACGATTGACGGAGCCGATGAGTTTGACCCGAACCTGAACCTGATCAAGGGCGGCGGGGCTGCCTTGTTGCAGGAAAAGATCGTGGCAACCGCGTCCGACCGGATGATCGTGATTGCGGATGCGGCGAAGGAGGTGGCGCAGTTGGGTGCGTTTCCGTTGCCGGTTGAGGTGGTGCCGTTCGGCTGGCAGACGACGAAGGCGCTGATCGAGGAGACGCTGTTCAGCATGGATGTGCTGGGACGTGACGTGGCGTTGCGACTGAACAAGTCAAAGCCCGTCAAGACCGACGAAAACAACTATATCCTTGACCTGTCGCTGAAGCGGATCGGCAATCCGCGGCAGTTGGCGCTGGTATTGAACCAGATTCCGGGCGTCGTGGAGAACGGGCTGTTCATCGACATCTGCGACATCGTGGTGATCGGCCACGGCGACGGGCGGGTGACGGTGCGGGATATAAACACCGGAAAGGTCGAAGATGCCTCGGTCGAGGTTGCGGGAAGCGACAACATATTTGCGGACCTCGACTGAACGTTTTTGGCGGGTGCTGGCACATCGGTGCAAAACGGTGCATTGAAGGGCCGCAGAAAGCGAGGCGGCGGATGAGCGTTTTCGACTACGATCTTTTTGTCATCGGCGGCGGGTCCGGCGGGGTGCGTGCGGCGCGCATCGCGAGTGGCGAGCATGGCGCAAAGGTCGGGCTGGCCGAGCAAAGCCGGATGGGCGGCACCTGCGTCATCCGGGGGTGCGTGCCGAAAAAGCTGATGGTTTTCGCCTCGGGCTTTCCCGAAGCGATGGAAGACGCGCAGGCCTATGGCTGGGACGTAAGGGTTGGCGGGTTTGACTGGCCGAGGTTCCGCACCGCGCTGGAAACCGATCTTGATCGGCTGGAAGCGGCGTATCGCACTACGCTGACCAATGCCGGCGTGACGATCCATGATGCGCGTGCCACGCTGGTGGATGCCCATACCGTGCGGCTGGCGGACGGAAAGACTTTTCGGGCGCGGCATGTTTTGGTGGCCACCGGTGGGCGGCCCTTCGTGCCGGACATTCCGGGGGCGGAGCTGGCGGTCACGTCGAACGAGATGTTCCATCTGCCGCAGTTGCCGAAGCGGGCGCTGGTGGTGGGCGGTGGGTATATTGCGTCGGAGTTTGCCTGCATTCTGAACGGCTTGGGGGTGGAGGTCTGCCAGTATTACCGGGGCGCGCAGATCCTGCGCGGGTTCGATGACGAGGCGCGCGGCCATGTCGCCACGGCAATGGCGGCGAGCGGGATTACCATTCAATGCGGCACCGATGTGCTGCGGCTGGAAAAGACCGAGACCGGGATCGTGGCGGTGGCGACCGACGGGTCGAGCCGCGAGTTCGATCTGGTGATGTATGCCACCGGGCGGCATCCGAATACCGAAGGGCTGGGCCTTGAGGCGTTGGGCGTGGAGTTTGGTCGGCAGGGGCAGATCGTGGTGGACCGCTACAGCCAGACGGCGGTGCCGTCGATCTTTGCGGTGGGCGATGTGACCGGGCGGGTGAACCTGACACCGGTTGCGATCCGCGAGGGGCATGCCTTTGCCGACACGGTGTTTGGCGGCACGCCCACGGTGTTCGACCACGACCTGATCGCCTCGGCCGTCTTTACGCGGCCCGAATTGGGCTCGGTCGGGTTGAGCGAGGAGGCGGCGCGGGAGCGGGAGCCGGTCGAGGTGTATTCCACCGCGTTCCGGCCGATGAAGACGGCGTTTGCCGGGCGGCCCGACCGGGTGATGATGAAGCTGATCGTTTCGCAAGCCAGCCGCAAGGTTCTGGGGTGTCATATCGTGGCCCCCGAAGCCGGCGAAATGATCCAGCTTGCCGCCATTGCAATCGGGATGGGCGCGACCAAGGAAGACTTCGACCGCACCTGTGCGGTGCATCCGACGATGGCGGAAGAGTTGGTGACAATGCGAAAACCCGTGAGAATAGCCTGACGCCGGAAGGTGGGCCGCTTGATTTTCGGCCCCTCGTAACCAGTTATGGCAAGAGACAAAGGGAAAGGTTTCAGTAAATGGCAGGAAGTGGCGGTCCTTGGGGCGGCGGAGGCGGCTCTGACGGAGACGACCGGAACGGCAAGGGCGGAGACGGCGAGGATCGTCGTGGCCCGCGCAAGGGTGAATCCGGGCCGCAAATCCCCGAGATCGACCAGTTGGTGAAGCGCGGTCAGGAACAGATCCGTGTCCTGATGGGCGGGCGCGGGCGTGGCAATCTTGGCGGCGGTGGCGGACCGGGTGGGCCCGGCGCGGGCGGGCCTTTGGTGACCAAGCAGGGTGTGGCGCTGGGTGCGCTGGCCCTGGTGGCGCTGTGGTCTTTCATGTCGTTTTACACGGTGCGGCCGGAAGAACGTTCGGTCGAGCTGTTCCTTGGCGAAAGCTCCGGGATCGGCGGCCCCGGCCTGAATTTCGCACCCTGGCCGATTGTCACCTATGAAAAGGTGCAGGTCACCGGGGAACGGATTACCGAGATCGGCACGGGCGAGGCTGGGTCGGAGACCGGGCTGATGCTGACGCGCGACCAGAACATCGTCGACATCGGGTTCCAGGTGGTCTGGAACATCGCCGACCCCGAGGGCTATCTGTTCAACCTGGCTGACCCCGAGGATACGATCCGCGCGGTCAGCGAAAGTGCCATGCGCGACATCGTGGCGCGGTCGGAACTGTCGCCGATCCTGAACCGCGACCGTGGCGTGATTGCCGCTGACGTGCAGACGGCGGTGCAATCGACGCTGGACAGCTACAACGCGGGGATTTCAGTGATCCGTGTCAACCTGCAGCGCGCGCAGCCGCCGCGCGAGGTGATCGACGCGTTCCGCGAAGTGCAGGCAGCCCAGCAACAGCGCGACACGTTGGAAAAAGAGGCCGATGCCTATGCCAACCGGGTCACCGCAGGTGCCCGTGGTGCCGCGGCTCAGCTGGAAGAAGAGGCCGAGGCCTACCGCGCCCAGGCCGTGAACAACGCGGCGGGTGAAACCGCGCGGTTCATCTCGGTTTACGATGAATATGTGAAGGCGCCAGAGGTTACCCGGCGGCGGCTTTATCTGGAAACGATGGAAAAGGTGCTGGGTGGGATGAACAAGGTGATCCTTGACGGCGTCTCGGGCGGCGAGGCGGGTCAGGGCGTGGTGCCCTTCCTGCCGCTGAACGAACTGAACCGGATGCCCACGCCGCAAGCTGGCGGACAGGGTGCCGGGCAGGCTGCAGGCTCTAACACGGGAGCGACCAACTGATGCGCGCGATGTATGTCATTCCCGTGATCGTGGTGGTGCTGGTGGCCATCCTGTCGTCGTTGTTCATCGTTGATGAACGCAAGAAGGCGCTGGTGCTGCAATTCGGCCAGGTCACCCAGGTCAAGACCGACCCCGGTCTTGGGCTTCAAGGTGCCGTTCATTCAGGAGGTGGTCTATTACGAGGACCGTATTCTGGGCCTGCCGACGACGCCGATCGAAGTCACGATGCTGGACGACCGCCGTCTGGTGGTCGATGCCTTTGCGCGCTGGCGGATCGTTGATCTGGTGACGTTCCGCGAGGCGGTCGGCACCGGTGGCGAGACGCAGGCGTTGCGGCGTCTGGAAGGGATCGTCAACCCGGCGATCCAGGAAGTGCTGGGCTCGGTTCCGTCAAGCCGGGTGTTGTCGGAAGACCGCACGGGGCTGATGAACCAGATCCGCGACATCGCCCGCCGCCAGGCGCTGGCGCTGGGCATCGACGTGATCGACGTGCGTCTTACCCGCACCGATCTGCCGGAGCAGAACCTGGAAGCGACGTTTGCGCGGATGCGGGCAGAACGTGAACGCGAGGCGGCGGACGAAATCGCGCGCGGTGGTGAAGCGGCGCAGCGCGTGCGGGCAGCAGCGGACCGGACGGTGGTGGAACTGACCTCGGACGCGCGGCGCAAAGCCGAAGTGATCCGCGGCGAGGCCGACGCCGAACGCAACGCGATCTACGCCGAAGCCTTTGGCCGCGACCCGGAGTTCTTTGCCTTCACCCGGTCGCTGACGGCCTATGAGCGCGCCCTGCAATCGGGCAACTCGTCAATCGTGATGCAGCCGGACAGCGAGTTCTTCGAGTATCTGCGCAGCTACGACATCCCGGCGCCGAAAGCGCCGGCGGCAGTCGCGCCGGCACCATGAGTGTGATGGCGCTTGCCCTTGGGCTGGTGCTGATCGTGGAGGGGCTGGCGCTTGCGCTGGCCCCTTCGCGCATGGAAGAGGTGCTGCGCCTGATCGCTAGCATCAGCCGCGACCAGAGACGGCTGATCGGGCTGGCCGCACTGGCGACAGGCACGGTACTGGTGTGGTCGGGGCAGCGGGCGCTGGGGTTCTGACATAATATTCACATCCGTTTGAAGCGGCGTGACGGGGTTTGCATTGTGTCCGGGCTTTACTATCTGTTCTTCTACACATGACGCGACCTGGGCTCTTCGCCCCACTTCTGCGCCGAACCTACCGTTGAACAGGAGTTCGCAACCGTGCCCGACTTGACCCCTTCCATCCGCAGCGCCTTGCGGTCCAGCACACTACTGGCGCTGGTGCTGGGCTTTGGCCTTTCGCTTGCGCCCGCGCATGAGGCAGAGGCGTTCGGCGCGCCGGAAAGCTTTGCCGAGCTGGCCGACCAGATCAGCCCGTCGGTGGTGAACATCACCACCAGCGCTCTGATCGCCGCCCCCACCGATGGCATGCCGATGGTGCCCGAAGGCAGCCCGTTTCAGGATTTCTTCGATGATTTCAACAACCGTGGCGGTGGCAACGGCGGGCCACAGCGGTCCGAGGCGCTTGGCTCGGGCTTTGTGGTGTCCGAGGACGGCTACATCGTCACCAACAACCACGTGATCGAAGGCGCCGACGAGATCAGCATCGAGTTCTTTTCCGGCGTCAAGCTGCCGGCAAAGCTGGTCGGCACCGATCCCAAGACCGACATCGCGCTTTTGAAGGTTGAGAGCGATACGCCGCTGCCGTTTGTAACCTTCGGCAACTCTGACCTGATGCGGGTTGGCGACTGGGTGATGGCGATGGGCAACCCGCTGGGCCAAGGGTTCTCGGTCAGCGCGGGCATCGTGTCGGCCCGGGGGCGCGAGCTGTCCGGCACCTATGACGATTACCTGCAGACCGACGCCGCGATCAACCGGGGCAACTCGGGCGGGCCGCTGTTCAACATGGACGGGCAGGTGATCGGGGTGAACACCGCGATCCTGTCGCCGAATGGCGGGTCGATCGGGATCGGGTTCTCGATGGCGTCGAACGTGGTGACCAAGGTCGTCGACCAGTTGAAAGAGTTCGGCGAAACCCGGCGCGGCTGGCTGGGCGTGCGCATTCAGGACGTGACGCCGGATGTGGCCGAGGCGATGGGTCTGGAAGAGGCGAAGGGTGCGCTGGTTACCGACGTGCCGGATGGCCCGGCGAAAGAGGCGGGCGTGACGGCGGGTGACGTGATCACCATGTTCGCGGGCCAGCCGGTTGGTGATGCGGGCGATCTGACGCGCCGTGTGGCCGATGCGCCGATTGGCGAGGCGGTGCCGGTGATCGTGCAGCGCGAGGGCAAGACCGAGACGCTGCAGGTGACCTTGGGCCGACGCGAAGAGGCCGAAGCGGCACCGATTCCGGCGGCATCGCCAGCGCCGGCCGAGCCGAAGGAACTGCAATCGCTGGGCCTGACGCTGACGCCGCTGAACGAAGAGCTGCGCGGCGGGCTGGGCCTGGATGCCGGGGCCGAAGGGCTGGTGGTGACGGCGGTGGATCAGGCGTCCGAGGCCTTTACCAAGGGGCTTCGCGAGGGTGATCTGATCACCGAGGCCGGCCAGCAGAAGATCGTGCGGTTGCAGGATCTGGAAGACCGCATCGCCGAGGCCAAGGGGGCGGGGCGCAAGTCGCTGCTGCTTCTGGTCCGGCGCGGCGGTGATCCGCGGTTTGTCGCGCTGTCGATCGAGTAAGGCAGGCGGCTGGTTGAGATTGCTGGTGGCAGGATGACCTTCTGCCACCAGTTTGTTTTTCAAGGCTGGTCGCCCGCTCTGACCCCGTCGAAGCGGAACGCGGGGTCGAGAAGGCGGTCCAGCATCGGCGACAGGTCTTCGATCAGGTCGGCCACCACATGCACCACGCCCGCCTCGCGTTGCAGCCGCCCGGTGACGCGCAACAGCCGCCCGGCGATCACCGCACGGCGGAATCGTTCGTAGATATTGGCCCAGACGACGACGTTGCAGGTGCCGGTCTCGTCCTCCAGCGTGACGAAGATCACGCCCTTGGCGGTGCCGGGACGCTGGCGCACCAGCACCAACCCCGCGACGCAAACCCGCGCGCCGCCCGGCGGTTCGTTCAGCCGCGCCGCCGGCAGCGCTTGCGGTGGGCGCGGCCAGTGCGGCGGGTTGCGATCAGCAGGGCCCGGTGGGGGCATGGGGTGGCTCCGGATGTTCTTTTTATGTTCTAGTGTGGATGCGGCGGTTTGCCAATGCCGGGTCTGCCGCAGCCTCTGGCAAAGTGCTGGAACTTCGCCTATGTCGGGGGCGAAGGTTTCAGGGGAAGACGATGGCGAAGATCACTTACGTGGAACATGGCGGCAAGGAACATGTGGTCGAGGTGGCCAATGGCCTGACGGTCATGGAAGGCGCGCGGGACAACGGAATTCCGGGGATCGAGGCCGATTGCGGCGGCGCCTGCGCCTGTTCCACCTGCCATGTCTACGTCGATCCCGCCTGGGTCGGGAAGCTGCCGAAGAAGGACAGCATGGAAGAGGACATGCTGGATTTCGCCTGGAACCCCGATCCGGTGCGGTCGCGCCTGACGTGCCAGTTGAAGGTTTCGGATGCGCTGGACGGGCTGCGCGTGCAGATGCCGGAAAAGCAGATCTGATGCGTCTGGCGCTGGCCTTGGCCCTGATGGCCGGAGCCGCGCAGGCACAGGAGCGGATTGCCGGGGCCACGCTGGCGGCGCCTACCGAGCGATATGACCACGGCGTTCTTGGTGATGCGGTCGAGTGGGGCGCGCTGGACATCGTGATGGCTGGTGGAGGTCGGGTGACCCTGACGCTGCCGCAAAGCCGGGTGTTCGAGGATATCGAAGCCCGCCTTGCCGACCTTGATGGCGATGGCCATCCCGAAGTGGTCGTGGTTGAGACCGATCTGACGCGCGGCGCGTCGCTGGCCGTCTACGGCGCGCGCGGACGGATTGCCGCCACCCCCTTCCTTGGTCAGCGGCACCGCTGGCTTGCGCCGGCAGGGATCGCGGATTTCGATGGCGACGGGCAGGTTGAGGTGGCTTATGTCGACCGACCGCATCTTCTGGCCGAGCTTGTCTTTGTGCGACTGGACGGGGACCGGCTGGTCGAGACCATGCGGCTGGCAGGCCTGACCAACCACCGGATCGGGGATGCGTTCATCTCGGGCGGGGTGCGCGACTGCGGCGCGGGGCCGGAGTTGGTGCTGGCATCGAAGGACTGGTCGCAGGTGATGCGCGTGCGGCGCGGTGAGGTGGCGGTGATCGGGCCGATGCCGGAAACGGGGCTGGCTGATCCTCCCTGCTAGTCGGTGCTTTTCAGCAGGCGGTCGGATTTCTTGCGCACCAGTGTGCTGCGCAGATCGTGCATCGCCAGAAGCAGCGCATCGGTCACCGCTTCAAGCTGCAGGTCGGTTGCGCGCGACTGCGCCCATTGCGTGGTAAGGTTCAGATGGTCGATGGTGCGCAGGATGTCATCGACATCGCGTGCGGCCAGTTGCGCGACCCGTGCGTCCCGCCATGCGCCGATGGCCGCAAGGTCGGCCTTTGACAGCGCCACTTCGCCATGCGGTTTGACGGTGCCGTTCTTGACGTTGACGGTGGCGATTTCGTCCAGTTCGATCCGGCGCTGGCGGTTTTCGGTATCGACCCGAAACACCACCGCGCCGTTTTCGCGGATGCGAAAGTAATACTCCGGCAGATCGCCCGCCATATCAGCCCCTATTTCAGCGAGGCGCAGAACCGCTGGATGCGGGCGCAGGCGTCGCGCAGAACCTCGTCAGAGGTAGCGTAGCTGACGCGGAAGTTTGGCGATAGTCCGAAGGCCGCGCCGAACACCACGGCGACGCCGGTTTCCTCCAGAAGGGCGGTGGCGAACACCTCGTCATTGGTGATGACGGTGCCGCCGGGGGTGGCCTTGCCGATGCAGCCGGAAATGTCCGGGTAGACGTAGAATGCGCCTTCGGGTTTCGGGCAGGTGATGCCTTCGGCGGCGTTCAGCATCGACACCACCAGATCCCGGCGGCGCTGGAAGAGGGCGCGGTTCGGGGCGAGAAAATCCTGCGGGCCGCTCAGAGCCTCAAGTGCCGCATACTGGCTGACCGAGCAGGGGTTCGAGGTGGACTGCGACTGGATCGTGCCCATCGCCTTGATCAGCGCAACCGGGCCTGCGGCATAACCGATGCGCCAGCCGGTCATCGCATAGGCCTTGGAGACGCCGTTGCAGGTGAGGGTGCGGTCGTAAAGGCCGGGCTCGACTTCGGCCGGGGTGCAGAACTGGAAATCGT
Source organism: uncultured Alphaproteobacteria bacterium (assembly GCA_963822435.1). Classification (GTDB taxonomy): domain Bacteria; phylum Pseudomonadota; class Alphaproteobacteria; order Rhodobacterales; family Rhodobacteraceae; genus JAUYQR01. Next base: position 156,546 of record CAWGHN010000001.1, on the reverse strand, counting down.
CGAAGACGAGGTGTTCATACATGTCGTCGGACATCACCCAGACGTGGGGGTGGCGCATGAGGACGTCGGTCAGTGCCTTGAGTTCGGTGCGGGTGTAACCGGCCCCGGTGGGGTTCGAGGGCGAGTTGAAGATGAACCATTTGGTTTTTGGGGTGATCGCGGCCTCAAGCTGTTCCGGCGTCAACTTGAAGTTCGTCTCGATCCCGCATTCGACCGCGACGGGCGTGCCGCCGGCCAGAAGCACCATGTCGGGGTAGGACACCCAGTAGGGCGCGGGGATGATGACCTCGTCGCCGGGGTTACAGGTGGCCATCAGGGCGTTGTAAAGGATCTGCTTGCCACCGGTGCCGACCGTGACTTGCGATGGCGTGTAGGTCAGGCCGTTTTCGCGCAGGAATTTGGAGCAGATCGCCGCTTTCAGTTCGGGGATGCCATCAACGGGGGTGTAGCGGGTGCGACCGGCGTCGATCGCGCGCTTGGCGGCGTCGCGGATGTTTTCGGGGGTGTCGAAATCGGGTTCGCCCGCGCCAAGGCCGATCACGTCCTTGCCTTGGCTTTTCAGCGCCTGCGCCTTGGTCGTCACCGCGATGGTGGGCGACGGTTTGACCCGCGCCAGAGTGTCGGACAGGAAGGCCATGCAGTGCGTCCTTTTCAGGCGGGGTGGAGATGCGGGCAGGGTGGAAGTGCGGGCAGGGTGGAAGTGCGGGCAGGGTGGAAGTGCGGGCAGGGTGGAGTTTCACCGCGGCCTGTCTTAGGGTCCGCGCCGCAAGGGTTCAAGCAGGATCGGGTGGCAGATGGACGAAACGGCTGATGCGCGCCTGAAGCGGTTGTCGATGCGGTCATGGCGGCGTGGCACGAAGGAGATGGATCTGGTGCTGGGGCCGTGGTCCGACATGCATCTGGCGGGGCTGGGGCCGGACGATCTGAAGACCTATGAGCTTTTGCTGGCCGAAAATGATCAGGATCTGATGGCGTGGATCTTGGGCCAAGGCGCGGCGCCGATGGCGATTGCGCCTCTGCTGAGCAGGATCGCGTCCTATGCCAAGGACAGGCTGACGCTGCGGGGCTAGGGGTCGGCGGACACCCTGGCCAATAAAAACGCATCAGTTTACGAAATGTTTTCCCTTTGTGCTGATTCTACCCCTGCTTTTGGGGAGACCGCATATGACACATAATGCTTCCTTGCTTGACGGATCGCAGAAGGCGTTCCTCGGCTGTTACCTCGACAACCTTGCGTTGGTGGAACGGTTGCACCGGCTGTTGCTGGACGTGATCAAGGACGAATTCGAACGCCTTGGGATACTTGAGATCAACTCGGTGCAGGCGCTGCTGCTGTTCAACATCGGCGAGAACGAAGTGACGGCAGGTGAGTTGAAATCGCGTGGCTATTACCAAGGATCGAACGTCAGCTACAATCTGAAGAAGCTGGTCGATCTTGGTTACATGCATCACCAGCGGTCCGAGATCGACCGCCGTTCGGTGCGGGTCAGGCTGACGGAAAAGGGGCGGCGGGTGCGGGGGATGCTGTCCGACCTGTTCGCCCGCCATGCCGAGGCGATGGAGCGGCGTCAGCTTATCGACGCTTCGGGAATGGATGACATAAACACCGCGCTGAAGCGGATGGAACGGTTCTGGACCGAACAGATCCGGTATATCTATTGATCGAAGGGGCAGGTGTCGCGGGGGGTCAGTTGACCTTTCGGCCCGGCAGGAACGGCAGGGGCGCCACGGGCACGCCGTCCTCGATCAGCTTTTTCGCCTCGTCGGGCTTTGCCTCGCCGTAGATCGCCCGTTCGGGCGCATCGCCGGAATGGATCCGCCGCGCCTCGGTGACGAAGTTCAGGCCGACGTATTCCGAGTTTTCTTCGATCTGCCGCTTCAACTCGGCCAGCGCCGCTTCGACCCCGGTGCCGGGTTCGGACAGGGGCCGCTGGTTCACCGGCATTGCACCTGCATTTCGCGCGGGGCGGACTGTGGGGGCCATCAGATCCTTGGCCACCGCTGTCGCGCCGCAAATCGGGCAGGCAATATGGCCGGCGGCGTGCAGGCTTTCAAACGCCGTCCCGTTCTGGAACCAGCTGTCAAAGCCGTGACCGGCGTCGCATCTGAGGGAGTATCGGATCATCCCGGTTTCGCCTTGGTGCTGTAGCATAGCTAAGCGTTCGGTCCGTGGCGTCAATGCCCTAACGTGGCACCCGAAATCTTCGCCCTGTCCGGCACGCACTGTTCAGTGGCCGCCGTCAGGCCCGATCGGCGCGGCGCGGCCTTCGGAGGCGGGGGTGAACCCTGCGATCAGACGGGCCAGTTCCGGCTCGTCCACCGCAGCGGCGGCTTCGGCGGGTGAAAACCAGCGGCGCGTGCGGACCTTAACCTCGGGGAACTTGTCGGCAAGGCTGTCGACCTTGACACCATAGACCGCCACGGCGCAAGGAACCGCAGCCTCGGGCGTGAGGCATTTCATGTAGCCAAAGCGGCCAAGGCAAACCGGGTTTACCTGTCCGCGCACGCCGGCCTCTTCCCACGCCTCTTGCGCGGCAGCCGCCTCTGGCGCGCGCCCGGTCATCGGCCAGCCCTTGGGGATGACCCAGCGCCCGGTTTCACGGCTGGTGATCAGCAGCACTTCGACCGATGTGCCATTGCGCCGCCAGCACAGGGCGCCATACTGGATAAGGGTGCTGTGCGCGCCCTTGGCACCACGTGCCACGATCTTGTCCTGCCTGCTCATTTACCAAATCCATCCGGCCGCCTGTTTGCCAGGTCTGACCTCTGCTCACCACTCAAACCCCAATGTAACATAAATTTCCCATGTTTCACAGGCTTTTCCCGGATATTTGACCGATCCGTCCGGCGGATTACATCTGACGCTCATGAATTGGCCGAGGGCACCCGAAATGCGACTTGTTCCGCTTATCTTCTGCGCACAGCTTGTCAGCCTGCCCGCCTTTGCCGGAGAGTTCCGTTTCGCGTCGATCGACGGGGGGACGATCGACCTGGGCGACTGGGCGGGAAAGCCGGTACTGGTGGTCAACACCGCCTCGCTCTGCGGGTTTGCCGGGCAGTACGACACGTTGCAGGCGATGCACGAAAGGTATGGGCCGCAAGGGGTGCTGATCCTTGCGGTGCCGTCGGACGATTTCAATCAGGAACTCGACGACGAGGCGGCGGTCAAGGAGTACTGTGAGGCGAATTTCGACCTGACCCTGCCGATGACCGAGATCACCAAGGTCACGGGGGCCGGGGCGCATCCGTTCTATGCCTGGGTTGCGGCGGAGGCGGGTTTCACCCCGGCGTGGAATTTCAACAAGGTGCTGCTGGCACCCGATGGGAGTATTGTGGGAACCTGGGGGTCGGCGGCGGCCCCTGACGGTCCGGCGATTGCAGGGCAGATCGAGGCTATGCTGCGGTGACAGGGGCGCCTGGCGCTGCGAACGACGCGATCTTCATCGGGTCGGAGATCTACCGCACGTCATCCTACGGCAAGGCGCATCCGCTTCGGGTGCCTCGGGTCTCGACGGTAATGGACCTGTCGCGCGCCTTGGGCTGGCTGCCGCCGGAGAAGTTCCGCGCCAGCCCGCGTGCCAAGCCGGCAGCGCTCGCGCTGTGGCACGACCCAGACTACATCGCGGCGTTGCAGGCGGCCGAGGTGGCAGGCGTGGCAACCGAAGAGATGCGCACCCGCTATCATCTGGGCACTCTGTCGAACCCGGTGTTCCCTGAAGTGTTTCGTCGCCCGGCCACCGGTGCTGGCGGGGTGATGCTGGCGGCGGAACTGCTGGCGGCGGCGCCGGGGGTGATCCATGTGCCGGGGGGCGGCACGCATCACGGGCTGCAAGGCAGGGCGAACGGATTTTGCTATCTGAACGACGTTGTTCTGGGCATCAAGGTGATGTTGCGGGCCGGTCTGTCGCGGATCGTCTATGTCGACATCGACGCGCACCATTGCGACGGGGTGGAGGTGGCTTTTGCCGGCAATCCGGCGGTGCGAATGATCTCGGTGCATGAAGAGGGCCGCTGGCCCTTTACCGGGGCGCTTGCGGATTCCGGCGGCGGTAGTGCGTTCAATCTGCCGGTGCCGCGCGGGCTCAACGACAGCGAGATGCGGGCGGTCTTGGACGGGCTGATCCTGCCGCGGGTGGAGGAGTTCCGGCCGGAGGCAATGGTGTTGCAATGCGGGGCGGATTCGCTGCTGGAAGACCCGCTGTCCCGCCTCGCCCTGTCGAACCGGTCCTATCTGGAGGTTCTGGCGGGCCTGCGGCGTGCCGCGCCACGGGTGCTGGTGCTGGGGGGAGGCGGCTACAATCCCTGGTCGGTGGGGCGGCTTTGGACGTTGATCTGGGGCCGTCTGAGTGGCCGAGAGCTGCCAGACCGGCTGCCCGCCGAGGCCGAGGCAGTGCTGCGCGCCCTTGGCTGGAACGGTGGGTCGCGGCCCATGCCGGGCGAGGCGATGCTGACCACCTTGCTTGATCCACCGCGCGAGGGGCCGGTGCGACCCGAGGTCCGCGCCCGTCTGGCCGAATTGGCGCTGCGATGATCCGGGCCTTTGTTGCGATCCGCCTGCCCGATGACGTGCGCGCCCTGCTGGCGGTGCAGCAGTTCCTGATGCCGCTGCCGCGAAAGGTGGAGCCGTCGCTGCTGCACCTGACGCTGGCGTATCTGGGCGCGGTGTCGGGCGATGTGCTGGAAGCCGCGCATGACCGGTTTGCCGCGCTGCGGGTGCCGGGCTTTGCCGTGCGATTGAGGGGCTTCGGTCTTTTTGGCGGCGAGCGGCCGCGGGCGTTCTGGGCCGGGGTGGAACCGAACGAACCACTTGCCCATCTGCAGGGCAAGGTGGTGCAGGCCGCGCGACAGGCGGGGTGCGAGGTGGAGGCGCGCCGCTTTGTGCCGCATGTGACCTTGGGCCGATTTCCGCCGCCCGGCCGAACCCATACGATGCGGCTGGAGCGCGCCGTGGTAGAGGGCGCTGGGTTTGCGGCTGGACCGTGGGACGTGACGGATTTCTGCCTGCTGCAAAGCCATCTTGGCCCGAAAGGGCCGCGTTACGACGCATTGGCGCTCTACCCGCTTTCTTGACAACCGCAGGGGGGTCATGCAGCAGGGGGCAAGCCTGAGAGGAGAGTTCTTGTGAAGATTGCCAACCGTGAGATTGGACCAAACCACCCGCCCCTGGTGATTGCCGAGATCGGTATCAACCACGGCGGCGATCTGGCGGTCGCCAAGGAGATGGTCCGGCTGGCCGCGGGCGCGGGCTGCGAGATGGTCAAGCACCAGACCCACATCATCGAAGACGAAATGACCGAAGAGGCGAAGTCGATCTTTCCGCCCAACGCGGACGTGTCGATCTGGCATGTGATGGAGCGCTGCGCGCTGTCGCTGGACGAAGAGGCAGAGCTGAAGCGCTATACCGAAAGCCTCGGGATGATCTGGATCTCGACGCCGTTTTCGCGGGCGGCGGCGGATTTTCTCGAAACGCTGGACGTGCCGGCCTACAAGATCGGGTCGGGAGAGGCGGACAATCTGCCTTTGATCCGTCACATCGCGCGCAAGGGCAAGCCGGTGATCCTGTCAACCGGGATGCAGACGATCGAGACGATTCGCCGGTCGGTCGCCATCCTGGACGAGGCGGGGATCGACTATGCGTTGCTGGAATGCACCAACCTTTACCCTTCGCCGCCGGAAATCGTTTCGCTGCAGGGTGTTACCGACTTGAAGGCCGCGTTTCCACGCGCGGTCGTGGGGTTTTCCGACCATTCCATCGGGCCTGAAATGGCGCTGGCCTCGGTGGCGCTGGGGGCGTGCATTCTGGAGCGACACTATACCGACACGCGCTATCGCAAGGGGCCGGACATCATCAACTCGATGGACCCGGCCGAGCTGCGCTTTCTGATCGACCGCAGCCGCGAGATCCACACCGCGCTGCACAACCCCAAGCAGCGCACCGAAGCCGAAGAGCCGGTTTACCGCTTTGCCCGCGCCTCGGTGGTGGCTGACCGCGACCTGCCCGAAGGGCATGTGATCGCTGAGGCCGACATCTGGGCGCGGCGGCCGGGGTCGGGCGAGATCGCGGGATATGATTTCGACAAGGTGATCGGCAAGCGGTTGAATCGCGCAGTGACGCGAAACACCCAGTTGAGGTGGGGGGATCTGGGGTGATCCCACTGTGGAAGGTAAAGAGGGAACTTGGTAGATTAGGTCAACAACTGCAGGCGATCCCGGAAGCGGTCTGGGAGCCCTTTGCCCAACGGTTCCATGACCGTGACCTTCAGCGCGGGTTTCCGGTGACCGAGGGAGCGTTGCCCGAACGCGACAAGATCGCCATCGTGCTGTGCTGGCAGCCCGGCGGGTTGGTGGCCTCGTTTCTGATGATGCTGGATCACCTTCATTCGGCCGGCTATGCGCCTTTTGTCGTGTCAAACGCGCCTTTGTCGGTCGCGGACCATGATGCGCTTAGGCCGCGCGCATGGCGGGTGATGGAGCGGCCCAATTTCGGTTATGATTTTGGTGGTTACCGCGACGGGCTGGCGATGCTGCATCGCTGGGAGGTTGTGCCGAAGCGGGTGGTCATCCTGAACGACAGCATCTGGTTTCCGCTGTGGCCCGGAGACCGCACGCTGGAACGGATGGAGGCTGCGCCGTTTGACGTTGTGGGCACCATCCTGCGTGCGGGCAATGGCGTTTCGTTTCTGGAATCCTATTTCTTTTCGATCAACGGGGCTGTGCTGGCCAACCCCGGATTTCGCGCGTTCTGGGATGAGCTTGGCCTGACATCGAACAAGTACAAGGTCATCCGCCGTGGCGAGCGCGGATTTGGCGTGGCACTGACCCACGCCGGGATCAGCATGGGCCCCCTGTTCAGCGCCGATGATTTCCTGGCGGGTCTGGCGCAGGCAGATGACGCCACCCTGCGCACGATCCTTCGGTTTGCCGCCCACGCCGATCGCCGGATCGTCACCAAGGCGCATGACCTTGCCGCCGAAGACCCTGACGCCACGTGGCGGACGCGCGCGGATAACTTCCTGCGCGGTGTGCTTGATCGCGCACAATTTTACAGCACGTTTCCAGTTGGTGCGGCGATGATCGGGTATCCGGTCTTGAAGAAGTCATCCGAGCCTGTTGGCATTCAGTGGCGGGCAGCGTTTCTGAGGGCTGTGGAAACGGGCGACATTCCGCCACTAGTGCCCGACTTGGTTGACGAGATCGCGGCGCGGACCCTTACATCACTTTGACGGAGTAGAATATGCCCGTAGATCGTGAATCGAAGGACCAAATCGAGGACGATAAGATTACGTTGGATCCGGTGGCACTTGCAATGAGCCTTGCGGATGCTTTGCATCAAAGAGCCAATCGTCCACTTTACAATATTGTATTGTATGTCGAATTAAATTTGCTGCGTCTGGCGCTTAATTTTGGGCGATTTATTCCTAAAAAAAGATACCAAAAGATTATCCGGCAGGTGGCGAAACGCGATGTCGGAAAGTTCAAGGCCCTCGCAATAAAAGCATCAGGTCGAAAGCAGAACAGAAACAGTGGCGATTCCATCCGATCGGAAGAATACGTTCCGTATAGTGAGGTTGCATCGCAATCGAGCGGCGGGGCGCGTGCAATAGCATTCTATCTGCCGCAATTTCATCCCTTTCCAGAGAACGATGCATGGTGGGGAAAGGGGTTCACTGAGTGGACAAATGTTGGCAAAGCCAAGCCTCTGTTTGAGAATCACTACCAGCCGCATTGTCCAATCCACTTGGGGTACTACGATCTGCGAATCCCCGAGATAATGGTCGAGCAGGCTCGGCTGGCGCGGTCGTATGGTGTGGCTGGATTTTCGTATTACTTCTATTGGTTTGACGGAAAGACCCTGATGGAAGCACCTCTAAGGTCCATGTTGGAGCGGCCTGAAGTCGACATCCCCTTCTGCTTGACGTGGGCAAATGAGAATTGGACGCGGCGATGGGATGGAAAGAATAATGAAATTCTTATCGAGCAGAGGTATTCACAGGAAAGTGGCGAAAGATTGATTCAGCACCTTGCTGACTACTTTCGTGATCCGCGCTACATCAGGGTCGGCAACAGGCCAGTTTTCAATGTGTACAGGCCAAGTCGCATTCCAGATGTCAGGCAAATGGTCCAGATATGGAGGTTGGAGGCCCAAAGGTTGGGCTTCGAGGACCTCTATCTAATGGGCATTCAAGGATCGGCTGATGAAAACTATGCGGACTTTGGGTTTGACGCATCGGTCGAATTCCCCCCGCATGGATTTGAGTGTGACGATCTGAGTGCCGCAATACGGACGGACAGAGAGGATTTTGCAGGCGTTATCATTGATTACAAAAGCATGGTTGATGAGGCGCGAAAGCGTCCTCAAAGGCCGTTCAAGGTGTTCCGCGGTGCGACGATGGGTTGGGACAACACAGCACGCAGGGCTAGTACGGCGCTGATCTGCATCAATTATTCAGTAACTGCCTTTCGAGACTGGATTGCCCATCTGAAGTCACAGGAGGAGAGTTGCGTGGACCGTCACCCCGACGAGAACTTCGTTTTCATCAATGCCTGGAACGAGTGGGCGGAGGGGACACATCTGGAGCCGGATCAGCGTTACGGTTTTGCGAACCTGGAGGCCGTCAGGTCGGTGTTCACCGCCCGATAGTGCAAGCGACGCTGGTGTCTATCGGGCTGCTCAGGCTTCCAATTTGCAGCCTTCGTCCTTTATAAGTGCCGCCATGACCCGTTCCATCCTCTTCCTCACCGGCACCCGAGCTGACTTCGGCAAACTTGAGCCGCTGGCATCAGCCGCGCGGGATGCGGGGTTTGGCGTCACGTTCTTTGTCACCGGCATGCACATGCTGGACCGCTACGGTCTGACCAAGCTTGAGGTGCATCGGATGGCCGGCGTGCAGGTGCATGAGTTTCTGAACCAGCGGCCTGGCGATGCGCAGGATATCGTGCTGGCAAAGACCCTGATCGGTTTTTCGGACTATGTGACGGAACACCGGCCTGATCTTATCGTCGTGCATGGCGACCGGGTGGAGGCGATGGCCGGGGCGCTGGTCGGGGCGACGAACTATGTGCGCTCGGCCCATGTCGAGGGGGGCGAGGTGTCGGGCACGATCGACGAGGTGTTCCGGCACTGCAACACCAAGCTGGCGCATGTGCATTTCGTGTCGTCGGATACGGCGGCGCGGCGGGTGATGGCCTTGGGCGAGCCGGAGGAGACGGTGCATGTCATCGGCTCGCCGGAACTGGATTTCCACTCCGGGCCCTCGGGGGTGACTCTGGCTGAGGTTAAGGCGCGCTACGGTATCGGGTTTGACGACTACGGCATCGCGGTGTTCCATCCGGTGACGTCAGAGGCGGCCGGCATGGGCGCGCAGGCGCGGGCGCTTTACAGGGCGCTGGCGGCGTCGGGGCGGAACTTCGTGCTGATCGCGCCCAACAACGACCCGGGGTCGGAGGCGATCTTCGCGGTGATCGAAGGGCTGCCGAAGGACCGGTTCCGGCTGATCCCGTCAATGCGGTTCGCGCATTTTTCGGAACTGATGCGGAATGCGGCCTGCATGGTGGGGAATTCCAGCGCCGGGGTGCGGGAGGCGCCGTTCCTTGGGCTGCCCTCGCTGGATGTGGGCACGCGGCAGACAAACCGGGCCGAGGCACCTTCGGTGGTGGCGTGCAAGGCCACGGATACCGCGGCGATCGCGCGGTTTCTGGACGCGCATTGGGGCCAGCGGCACCCGGCACACCACGGTTTTGGCGCTGGCACGGCTGCGGAGCGGTTTGTCGCGGTGTTGTCGCAGCCAGAGTTCTGGGAGCGCGGGTTGCAGAAAGCGTTCCGCGACCCGGGTTGAGGCTTACCAGCCGCTGAAACCGCCATCGACGTTGATCAGTTGCCCGGTCATGTAACCCGCTTGTGCCGAACACAAAAACAGCATCGCATCGGCGATCTCATCCGGTTTTGCCATGCGATTCAACATGATGAGGTCGCCGACCCGGCGCTGGAATTCATCCGAATGGCCGTTGAACACGGCACCGGGGGCAATGGTGTTCACCGTGGCCTGACGCTTGGCCCAGTAGCCTGCAAGCCAGAGGGTGAGGCCGTGGATGCCGGCCTTGGTGGTGGAATAGGCGGAGAACGACTTGAACGGCATACCTTCGTAGATCTGGTGGTGGGGGCCGTTCAGGGCATACATCGAAGCGACGTTGATCAGGGTCGCTGGCCATTTTCCGACGATGTCACGGTCCATCTGGCGGGCGATCATGAACGCGCCGGTCAGGTTGGTGCGCAGGGTGCGTTCCCAATCGCTGACCGAGGTGTTGGCGAAATCGGGGAAGGGTTTGCCGGCACCCATCAAAAGCTCGCCGGTGATGGCGGCGTTGTTGAGGACGACGTTCGGTTCCCAGCCGTCGGAGAGGATGCGTGAGAAGATTTCCGTTACCTGAGTTTCGTCCGCAACATCAAGGTCGTAGAAGCGGAAGTTCGGGTTGTTTTCATGGGCGGATTTCAGGGTATCGGCGCGGGAACCGGGGAGGTCTGAGGCGATGACGCGGGCGCCTTTGGCCAGCATCCGGCGCACGTAGGTGGAGCCGAGGACGCCGCCGGAGCCGGTGATGAAGATCGTGCGGTTGGTAAGCTGGTCGGTCATGCGCGCTGGGCCTCTTGCATCAGGAATTCCACTAGGCGGAAGTCAAAGGGGGTGTCGATATCGACGCAGCGTTCGGGCGGCATCAGGTAGGGGATCACGCGCCCCTCCCACAGACCCTTGGAGCGCTTGAGATAGGCGGGGTCGACGACGTAGGTGGAGGCCGCGTGTTCGTAGACGGTGGGAGCCTGCTGGCGGGCGACAACACCGCCTGGAAGGGGTTTGGAGACATGCAGTGCGCCAGTGGCATCAGGCTCCACAAGGTTGAAATATGGATTCTTTCGTGCCTCACAGCAGCTCATGACCATGTCAGGATGTTCGATTTTGTAAAGTCTTAATGCTTCGTCAATGTCTTGCGGAAGGCGCAGGGGCGAGGTGCAATCGAGGTCGAGGAAGGCATCGACCGGGCCGATCAGCGCCTCGGATGCTTCCAGAGCGTGCTGCCAGACGCCCCATTTTCCGGCCGTGTCGGTGGCCAGATGCGCCGGGCGGAGGCCGATTTTCAAGGCGCCTTTGGCGACGGCGTGGGCGTAGATGTCCTCATCGTCGGTGGAGACGACCACGGCATCGACGTTCGGATTGGCGAAAAGCTGGTCGAGCGACCAGTCGATCAGGGGCTTGCCGCAAAGCATCCGGAAGTTCTTGCCGGGCACGCCCTTGGAGCCTTTGCGTGCGCCGATGTGGCCGAGGATCATGCGATGTCCTTCGTGGTCTGACCGATGAAATTGCGCGTCTGCCATGCGTCTGCAATCTGTATGGCAGGTGTATGGCACAGATCGAGGCGGGGGAGGTGTTCCACGTCGGACACCGGGTGGCCCTGGACCAATGCGAGGAAGTCGCGCATTGCGGCCAGGAACATCTGGTTGCGTTCGAGCGGGCGGTCGTGGGTCATGGGGCCAGCGGCGGTGGTGGTGACGTAGCGCTGGGCTGCGAAGTCGAAGTCGTGCATCCGTTCGGTGCCGCGCAGAAGGGTGCGGCGGTGCAGTTGCGGAGTGAGGTAGTCCATCGCGACTTCGCCCACGAGGCCATCGCGGGTGAGGCTGATCCGGCTGGCCATGTCGACGCCGGGGTAGGCCGGGTGGCCGAGGCTTTCGACGGCAGTGACGACAAGGCCGGGGAACAGGCAGGAGGCCATGTCGATCTCGTGACAAAGGTCGAGGAGAACGCCGCCGCCGAAGGCCTGCGAGGCGTAGCTTTCGCAAAAGCGCCAGTTCGCGCGCCATTGGGTGACATCGTGGCCGATGGAAAGGTTGAACTGGAAGATGTCGGAGAGGTCCTGGGTTGCCAGCGTGCGGAAGGCGGGATGATAGCGCATCATCACCCCGAGCATGGAACGATGGGCGATGGGTTCGGCGGCAGTCAGGATGGCAGATACGTCCTGTGGGCGGAAGGCGAGGGGCTTTTCGATGTAGGCGGGGACGCCGGCGGCGGCGCAGGCCTCGATCAGGGGCAGGCGCAGGTTGGTGGCGGTGGCGATCACGGCGGCATCGATGCCGGTGCGAAGGCGGGCTTGGAGGGCCGCGACAGAGAACTCGCGCCATGAGATCAGGTCGGAGACCGCGCCGAGGGTCTGGAGGTTTTCGTGGTGACGCCGCCCGATCGAGCCTGCCCCCAGAACAATGACCCTCGGTGCGCCTGACATGCGGTTCCCTGCCCGTTTTGCGATGGGTTAGCGCGGATGGGCGTCGATTGCCAGAGGCGGGCGCGCGGCAGGCCAATCGGTGGCGAGGTGGTAGGCCTGGCCGATGGCGAGGATCTGCGCGTCGGCACCGGAGCGGCCGATGATCTGCATACCCATCGGCAGGCCGTTCGCCGCGAAGCCCACGGGGACGGAGAGGGCGGGCAGGCCGATCAGGCTGGCGGGGATCACCACCTCCATCCAGCGGTGGTAGGTGTCCATCGCGGTGCCGTTGATCGACTGGGGCCAGCGCCATTCGACGGGGAAGGGCCAGACCTGCGCAGACGGGAGGACGATGGCGTCGAAGCGGTCGAAGAGGCGGGCGGCGTGGGCGAACCAGCGCGAGCGGATCAGGCTGGCGGCGTAGACGGCGTCGGCGGAGAGACCGAGGCCTTGTTCGATCTCCCAGATGGTTTCGGGCTTCACTTGCGCGCGGGTTGCGGGGTTTTCGTAAAGCGCGCGTTTGGCGTTTGAGTTGAGCATGGCGCGGAGTGTGGTCCATGCGGCCCAAAGCTGTTCGGCAGGGAAGGGTGGGGCGAGAGGTTCGACGGTGGCACCGAGGGAGTCGAGCACGGCGAGGCCCGCCTCGCATCGGGCAAGGATGCCCGGTTCCATCGGGTAGGCACCGCCCCAGTCGCCAAGCCAGCCGATGCGCAGGGCGCGCGGGTTGGTCATGAGGCGGTCGGCGAAGGGTTGCGAGGCACGGGGGAACGGGGTTTGCGGGTTTTCGCCCGCGAGGGTTTCCAGAAGGCGGGCGAGGTCTTCGATGGTGCGGGCCATCGGGCCTTCGGTGGACAGGGTGGCGAGGAAGGTATCGCCCTCGGCATCCTGTGGGACGAGGCCCCAGGTGGGGCGAAAGCCGTAGACGTTGCAGAAGGCGGCGGGGTTGCGAAGGCTTCCCATCATGTCGGAGCCGTCGGCGACCGAGAGCATGTGGCAGGCGAGGGCGGCGGCTGCCCCGCCGGAGGAGCCGCCAGCGCTGCGGGTGGGGTCGTAGGGATTGCGGGTGACGCCGTAGACCGGGTTGAAGCTGTGGCTGCCCTGGCCCCATTCCGGCGTGTTGGTCTTGCCGATGAAGATGCCGCCCGCCGCGCGCATCCGGGCGGCGATGAGGGCGTCGGCGGCAGGGATGTGGGTGGCGTACAGGGGTGAGCCCCAGGTGGTGCGGAGGCCCTTGACGGCGGCAAGGTCCTTGACGGCGAGGGGGATGCCGTGGAGCCAGCCTTTGCGGGGGGCGTCGTCCAGCGCGCGGGCGTCGCGCATCAAATCGTCGGGGTCGCGCAGGGCGACGATGGCGTTCACGGCGGGGTTCGCCCTGGCGATGCGGCCCAGGGTGGCCTGCATCAGGTCGGAGGGCGCCAGCGTCCGCTCTGCGATCATCCGGGAGAGGGTGGTGGCAGAGAGGTCGGTCAGGGTCATCGGGCGCGTTCCTGAAGGGGTGCGGGGCCGGTGTCCGGCCCCGCAGAGGGACTACTTCTGAAGCTCGGTCCAGATCGCGGTGGAGTATTCCTGGCCCTTGCCGGTGCAGGCGGGCAGGAAGCGGCCCTTGTCGGCAAATTCTTCCGGAACAACGACTTCCGGGGCGGTCTTCATGTCTTCTGGCATGAAGGCATCAGACCCTGCGATGCCGTTGGCATAGCGGGCATAGGCCGAGATCATCGCGGCGTTTTCCGGGACCATGATGAAGTCCAGGAACTTGTAGGCTTCCTCGACGTTCTGGGCGTCAGCCAGAAGCGCGACCGAGTCCATGAACAGCGGGTAGCCTTCGCGCGGGTAGCCGAAGGCGACATCGGGGTTGGCGAGGCGAATACGCATCGACGAGCCGTTCCAGTTGACCGAAGCCGCCCAGTCGTTGTTCGACATCTTTTCGGTGGCACCGTAATCCATGCTGAGCCAGTTCGGCTTGGCGGCGATCAGCAGGTCGCGGACCTTTTTCATCACCTCGGGGTCTTCCGAGCAGGGCTCGCCGCCGGCATACATGGTGGCAAGCGCCATCACGTCGCTCATTTCAGGGACGACGTTGATCTTGCCGACAAGCTCTGGCGGGACGTCAAGGAACACGGCGGAGGTGTTGATGTCGCCGCCGTAGACCTTGGTGTTGACGGCGATGCCGGTCGAGCCCCACTGCCACGGAATGGTGAACTTGCGCCCGGCGTCCCAGTCGACGTTCATCCATTCGGGGGCGATGTTCGCGTGGTTCGGCAGTTTCGACAGGTCAAGCTCGGTGATCAGGCCCTTTTCGATCCAGATCGGCACGTAGCTGGCCGAGGGCACCACAAGGTCGAAGCCGTGGCCGCCAGCCTCGACCTTGGCCAATGCCACGTCGTTGCTGTCATAGTCGGTCACGGTGACCTTGATGCCGGTTTCCTTTTCGAACTTGGCCAGAAGCTCGGGCGAGGTGTAGTTGCCCCAGTTGTAAAGCTGCAGCTGGCCTTCCGCCGAGGCGAGGCCGGTTGTCGCCAGCAGAAGTGCCGCGACGGTCCATATCTTCTTCATCGTTGTCTCCGGTTGGTGGCAGTCTGTTGTCAGTCTTTCTTGCGCGTCAGTAGGAAGAAGGCGGTCAGCAGGATCACCGTCAGGGCGAGAAGCCCGGTGGAGATAGCATTCACCTCGGGCGAGATGGCGCGGCGCATCTGGCCCAGCATGTAGGTCGGCAGGGTATCCTGCCCGCCAGACTTGACGAACTCGGTAATCACCACGTCATCGAGGCTGATGACGAATGCAAGCATCGCGCCGGCCATGATGCCGGGGGCGAGGAGGGGCAGCGTGACCCTGCGAAACGCCTGCCAGGGGGTGGCGTAAAGGTCGGCGGCGGCGGTTTCCAGGCTGAGGTCCATGCCTTCGAGCCGGGCGCGGATCGGCAGGTAGGCGAAGGGCGTGCAGAAGGCGGCGTGGGCGGCGACCAGGTAGCCAAGGCCTTGATAGCCGGTCCAGGTCTTGACGATGCCGAAGAAGATCAGCAGGGCCACGGCGGTGACGATTTCGGGCACCATCAGGGGCTGGTTGATCGCGACGTAGATGAAGGTCTGGCCCTTGAACTGGCGGCGGCGCGTGGTGCCGAGGGCGGCCATCGTGGCCACGGTGGTGGCGATGGCCGAGGCGGAAACGGCGATGATGAGCGAGCGGACGGTCGCGGATTTCACATCGTCGTTCGCCCATGCGTCGGCATACCAGTGGAGCGAGAAGCCCTCCCACACCGCGACGGATTTACCGGCGTTGAAGGAAAACGCGACGAGCGTGATGATCGGCAGGTAGAGGATCACGAAGGCGGTGATCGCGATGGTCGCAAAGCCCGGCAGGCGGGCGACCTCGAAGCTGCGGTCAGCCATGCGGATTGTCCCCCCGGTTTGCGGCGCGGACGTAGACCAGGAGCGCGATCATCACGATCACCAGAAGCGTCATCGACAACGCCGCCCCCAGAGGCCAGTTCCGGCCTTGGGTGAATTGCAGTTCGATGAAGTTGCCGATCATCATGTTCTTGCCGCCGCCCAGCACGCGGGGGGTGACGTAGGCGCCCAGCGAGGGCACGAAAACGAGGATGGAGCCAGCGACGATGCCCGGTTTCACGATGGGCAGGATGATCCGGCGCAGCACCTGCAAGCGGCTGGCGTAAAGGTCGTAGCCCGCCTCAAGCAGCCGCATGTCGAAGCGGTCGATGGCGGCAAAGAGCGGCAGCACCATCAGGGGAAGGTAGACGTAGGTCATGCCGATCAGCACGGCAGCATCGGTGTAGACGATCTGGATCGGGGTATCCATGACGCCGATCCAGATCAAGAGGGTGTTGAGAAGGCCTTCGTTGCGGATCACCTCGTTGATCGCGAAGGTGCGGATCAGAAGGTTGGTCCAGAACGGAATGGTGATCAGAAACAGCCACATCGCGCGCTGCCTTGGCGGGCGGGTGGCGATGAACCATGCGGTCGGAAAGCCCACAGCGAAGGTGATCACGGTGGTCAGGATCGACAGCCAGACCGAGCGCCAGAAGATCGTCAGGTGCGCGTCGGCCAGAACCAGCGTACCCTCGAAGATGTCGCGGGTGAACAGGATGCCGCGCCAGCCGTCCAGGTTGAAATCCCACACCACGTTGCCGAACTGGCCGGGGGTGAGGAAGGAGTAGACCAGCACGATCAAAAGCGGGCCGGAGGCGGCGAACAACAGCAGGATCAGCGCCGGGGCCGACAGGAGCCAGCCGTTGCGATCAGAGCGTTTGCGCAGGGCGTCTTCGGCGGCGCTCATCGGATCAATCCTCCAGCACTTGCGCGGCACCGGGGGCGAAGCGCAGGCCGACGGCGGTGCCGGGCGTCAGGCGGGCCTCGTCGGTGCCGCTTTGCAGGCGGGACACCACCTCGGTTCCGTCAGTGAGGGCGAGGTGGAAGTGGGTGTCGGTGCCGAAGTAGACGAGGTTGGTGATGGTTGCGGGAATTGCGCCGGGGTCGGAGGCGACGACGATGCGGACCTGTTCGGGGCGGATCGCCACGGTCACGTCACCTGGGCGGCTGGTGGCCGTTTCGACCACAGCGCCGGAGCCGATGCGGACGCCGCCGGGGACGGTGGTGCCTGGCAGGAAGTTCGTCTCGCCGATGAAACTGGCGACGAAGCGGTTGACCGGGGTGGTGTAGATCTCGCGCGGGGTGCCTGTCTGTTGCAGTTGCCCGTGCGACATGACGCCGATGCGGTCGGACATGGTCAGGGCTTCTTCCTGGTCGTGGGTGACGAAGACGAAGGTGATGCCGGTTTCGGTTTGCAGGCGCTTGAGTTCGATCTGCATTTCCTTGCGAAGTTTCAGGTCGAGCGCGGAGAGGGGTTCATCCAGCAGCAGCACCTTCGGTTGCGGGGCCAGAGCGCGGGCAAGGGCGACGCGCTGTTGCTGGCCGCCGGAAAGCTGGCTGGTCTTGCGGCTGGCGAGGGCCTCGAGCTTGACTAGGGCGAGCATCCGCTTGGTGGTGGCGTCGACCTCGGCAGCCGGGCGGCCCTGCATTTGCAGGCCAAAGCCGATGTTCTGCGCGACGGTCAGGTGCGGGAAGAGCGCGTAGCTTTGAAAGACGGTGTTGACCGGGCGCTTGTTCGGCGGCAGGGCGGAAATGTCGGTGCCGTCGAGCAGGATCTGGCCTTCGGTCGGCATTTCAAAGCCGGCGATCAGGCGCAGGAGTGTGGTCTTGCCGCAGCCCGAGGGGCCGAGAAGGGTGAAGAACTCGCCTTTGCGGATGTCGAGGGAGACGTCGTCGAGCGCGCGGACAGCCGTGTCGCCGGCACCAAAAGCTTTGACGACATTACGGACGGCGATGGTCACCTGGGTGGTCAATGGTCGCAAGCTCCCCTTGGTGGTATTTGATCATATTGCGGTCGCATTCATGCGTATGCAAGCAATTCCTGCGCCTATCGTTGCGCCATCGGGGCGCGGCGGTCGGCCCAAGGGGCGGCGCGTTCGATTTCCGCGCAAAGGGCAATCAGCCCTTCATCCGCGCCGAAGGGGGCGGCGAGGTGGATGCCGATGGGCAGGCCTTGCGCCGACATGGCGAGGGGCAGGGAGGCGGCGGGTTGGCCCGAGGCGTTGAACACGGCGCAGAACGGGGAGTAGGCGAAGATGCCCTGGGGACCGGTGCGGAAGGCGACGTAATCTTCGGTCGCGTGGCTGAAGCGGCCGACGCGGGCGGGCGGTTCGGCGAGGGTGGCGGACAGCAGGATATCGGGGCCGGTGTCGAAGTAGCCGGCCATCTGGCGACCGAAGGCGTGAATTTCGCCCACCGCTTGCAGGTAGCGGGTGGGGTGCAGGGTTTCGGCGTGGGCCAGCGCGCCGCGCCCGACGCCTTCGACGAGGTCATCGGTCAGGGGGCGGCCTTTCAGGGCGGCGCGGATGCCGAGCGCGGTGCCGACGGCGACGATGTCGGTCCAGGCGCGCATCATCATTGGCACGTCGGCGCTGGGGCGGCCCGGTTCGACGTGGTGGCCGAGGCTTTCCAGGAGGTGCGCGGCGTCGCGGACGGCGTCACGGACCTGGGGGTCGATCGGCTCGCCGGTCAGGGTGGTGTCGCAGAGCGCCACGCGGAGGCGGCGGGGCGGGCGGCTGATGGCCTGGGCGTGGCCCTTTGCCAGCGGTGGGGCCCAGTAGGGCGCGCCAAGGTCGGCGCCTTCGCAGGCGTCGAGCATGGTGGCGGTATCGCGGACCGAGCGGGTCAGGAAGCCGTCGATTGCCA
The DNA here is from genome assembly GCA_963822435.1 of uncultured Alphaproteobacteria bacterium. Taxonomy (GTDB): domain Bacteria; phylum Pseudomonadota; class Alphaproteobacteria; order Rhodobacterales; family Rhodobacteraceae; genus JAUYQR01. The sequence continues at coordinate 138,049 of CAWGHN010000001.1, read as the reverse complement.
TGCCGGCCCAGCCTTCGCCGGCGTAGGGGCCATCGGGCAGGCGGGCGCGGGTCGGCTTGAAGCCGAAAAGGCCGCAGGAGGAGGCAGGGATGCGGACCGAGCCGCCGCCGTCGGAGCCGTGCGCGAAGGCGACGATCCCGGCGGCGACCGCCGCGCCCGCGCCACCGGAGGAACCGCCGGAGGTATGATCGAGGTTCCACGGATTGCGGGTGGGGCCGCCGTAGACGGCGGATTCGGTTGCGGCACCGATGCCGCCTTCGGGGCTGGTGGTGCGGCCGAAGGTGACGACCCCGGTGGCCTTGATGCGGGTGAAGATCGCAGAGTCGGCGGGGTAGGTGGTGTTGCGCAACAGGCGCGAGCCGTTGTGCGACGGGAAATCCTTTGCCTCGATGCCGAGGTCCTTGATCAGGAAGGGCACGCCCCGGAACGGGCCGTGCGGCAAACCTTCGGCAATGGCGCGGCGGGCGGCGGGTTCGTTCAGCAGGACGACCGCATTGATTGCGGGGTTGCACGCTTCGACGGCGGCGAGGGCGGCGTCCAGAAGCTCGCCCGGCGTGACGTCGCCTTTTGCCACAAGGCCCGCAAGTTCGGTTGCGTCCGTTGCCCCAAGATCACCGATCATCGCTGCCTCCTGCCGTTTTGAGAGGCAGACTGGCACCGCATCAGGGCGCGTGCCATCCCGTACCGGCACTGCCGGTGTCGGTTTTGGCCGCTCGCTTCGCTTGGCCCGAGTTTGGGTTGGCCGAGTTTGGCTTAGCCCGACAGGTGGCGCGACAGTTCGCGGTGAAGGTCGTCAAGCGACAGGGGCTTTGGCAGGTAGCCGTCCAGCCCCTGCGCCTCGATCATCGCCTTTTGCGCGGGCATGGCATCGGCGGTCATGGCCACGACGGGAACCCGCGCCGAGGCACCCTGCATGGTGCGGATCGCCCGGAAGGTGGCGAAACCGTCAAGTTCCGGCATGTTCATGTCGAGAAGCACGAGGTCGACACGGTCACGGGCCAGCACATCCAGAGCCTGCCGCCCGCCCTCGGCTTCGATCACCCGCGCTGACAGCCGTTGCAGGGCAATGGTGGCGACCATCCGGTTGGTGGCGATGTCGTCCACCACCAGAACCGTGCGCCCGGCCAGATCGGGGGGGACGGTGGCGCGGGCTGTGGCTTCTTCGGCGGCGGGCAGGGCAAGGGCGGTCAGGCGGAAGGTCGCGCCCCGTGCGGTGGGCAGCAGGATCAGGTCGCCATGCATCTGGCGGGCCAGCGAGCGGCTGATCGCAAGGCCCAGCCCGGTGCCGGGGGCGGTCGGGCTGAGCTTGCGGAAGGGTTCGAACACGGCCTCGCGCAGCGCGGCGGGGATGCCGGGGCCGGTGTCGGCCACGTCGATCTGCAGAAGGTGGCCGTCGAACCGGGCAGACAATCTGATCCCGCCCCGATTGACGTGCTTGATGGCATTGCTGACGAGGTTGATCAGGCATTGGCGCAAGCGCTGGGGATCAAGCACCAGCCGGGCGGGCAGGTCGCGGTCGAAGTCGAGATCAAGCGACAGGTTGAGCGCGGTGGTCTGGTGACTGAAGGTGGCAACCACCGAATGCAGTTCGGCCCGCACATCGACCGGCCGGGGCCGCAGCACCAGACGGCCATCGGTGATCGCCGACAGATCAAGCACATCATCAAGCACCACGGCCAGCCCTCGGGCCGAAGCGACCAGAGTGTCAAGCCGCGCGCGTGAGGCGGGATTGGCGGCGGCGCCCGCCTCGATCTGGCCAAGGCCGATGATCGCGTTCAGGGGGGTGCGCAGTTCGTGGCTCATCTCGGCCAGAAAGCGGCTTTTGGCATCGTCGGCGGCGCGGGCGGCGGCCTGGCCCTCGGCGGTGGCGCGGTGCAACTGGTGGTTCGACAGCATTGCCACAAAGGCATAGCCAAGCCCGCCGACGATGGCCGCCGTGCTGAGGAAGAAGCCCGTCACGCTGCCGTCTGGCAGCCAGTGCAGGGCGTTCGCCGCAAACGAGGTTGCCGCCACCGTGGCAAGGCCGGCAAGGCCATAGGGCAGATGCACCGAGCGGACCGTGGCAAGGTGCAGCGCGGTCGACATCACGAGGCCTACGGCGAGGGGGCCGGCATACTGGTCGTCGGACAGCCAGACCAATCCGCCCGCGATGGCAAGCGAGCCTTCGACCACAACCACAAGAAACAAGGTGGCGCGGTAAAGGCCGGGTTGGCTGATGGGATCAAGGCCCCGCAGCATGTGCAGGGTGGTGAATTCACAGACGGCGTAGACGCAGGAAAGGGCCAAAAGCAGAAGCGGGTCGACGTAGATCCCGCAAAGGCCGAAGGCGAACAGGGTCAGGCAGATGCGCTGCCACTGCTCACGGTCGAGAATTTCCGACTGGCGGCGCAGTTCCTCGCGGATCTGGTCGGGGGCGGCCACGCTGAGCGCTGGGGAGAGGGTCAAGGCAGGGCAGGTCCTTCCACTTTGATCGCGCCGGATCAGCTTTGGCCTGCTGGCGCTGCCGGTCAAGAGATTTGCGGATCAGGGGGCCAGGCGGATTTCCTGACGCAGCGTGCCGTCCGGCCGGTAGATCATGATGCGTTCGTCGTTGGTGACGACGGCGACCCAGCCGGTGCCGAAGGTGACGGCGGTGGGGCGGATGCCGTCGGGCAGGGTGATCTTTTCGGGCAGTGCGGGTGTGGCTGCGACGAAGGCCGTCGGCATCCGGGTGACAATCAGCGCCACCACGGTTATGACACCGCCGATCATGGTAAGGGTCAGCACGATGACCAGCCATTTCAGCAAGCGCAGGCTGGGTGGCAGAACCTCGGCTTCAGGAGTGTCGGACATGGCGGGGCCTTTCGAAGCCGAGGAAGAGGACGATCTCGACACCGCGACACTTTTGGTGACGATCGGTGATGACGCGGCGTTGCGTCTTGATAAGGCGCTTGCGGCGGCGGTGCCAGAGGCGGCGGCGCTGTCACGCTCGCGGCTGATGCGGATGATCGCGGAAGGCGCGGTCAGCCGGGACGGGGTGGCGGTGACCGATCCGAAGGCCAAGGTTGCGGAGGGCGAGGTTTACCAGATCAGGCTGGACCCGGCGGTGTCGGTCGACACGCTGGCGGAGGATATTCCGTTGGCGGTTGTCTGGGAGGACGCCGATCTGATCGTGATCGACAAACCGGCGGGGATGGTGGTGCATCCGGCACCGGGGTCGCCGTCGGGCACGCTGGTCAATGCGCTGCTGGCGCATTGCGGCGACACGCTGTCGGGGATCGGGGGCGAGCGGCGGCCGGGGATCGTGCACCGGATCGACAAGGATACCACGGGCCTTCTGGTGGTGGCGAAATCGGACCGCGCGCATCATGGGCTGGCCGCACAGTTCGAGGCGCATTCGGTGAACCGGCGCTATCTGGCGGTGGTGCATGGGGTGCCGGCGGTGGGTGATCCGCGCCTGCGCGGCCTGCGCGGGGTGGGTGTGGAGGCGGGCGGGGTGATCCGGATCGCCACCGGCCTTGCGCGCCACAAGACCGACCGGCAGCGGCAGGCCGTGGTCTGGGAGCAGGGCCGCCATGCCGTGACGCGGACCCGGGTGATCGAGGCGTTTTCGGGTCAGGCGGCGTTGGTGGAATGCTGGCTGGAAACCGGGCGGACGCATCAGATCCGGGTGCATCTTGCCTATGCCGGGCATGGGCTGGTGGGTGACCAGACCTATGGCGGCAAGAAGCGGCTGTCGGAAAAGGTGCTGGGACCGGTGGCCGAGATGGGGAACGGATTTCCACGGCAAGCGTTGCATGCGGCGACGCTGGGGTTCGTGCATCCGGTGACCGGCGAGGCGCTGGAGTTCACCTCGCCTTTGCCCGCCGATATCGAGGCGCTGCTGGCGGGACTGCGCAGCGTCTGATGCGCCGATGGTGGGCGTTCACAGAATGGTTACCCGGCGCTGGCATGAAACCAAGCGAGCAGTGACATTCGCGTGAAGGTAATGTCACAGCGCTTCACATTGACGGGCGAAGCGCTTTACACGTCACGGTGACGGAAACGATGCTGCACTTGCAAGCGCGCGATGCAGATTATAATTTGCGCGATCTTCCCGGGGGCGCTGTCGCACCGGGACTGAACAGGGGGCACCATGAGCACCTATACCAATCTACCCGCACCAAGCCCGGAACAGGGTTTGAACCGCTACATGCAGGAAATCCGCAAGTTTCCCCTGCTGGAGCCGGAAGAAGAGTACATGCTGGCCAAGCGCTGGGTGGACCATCAGGACACCGAGGCCGCGCACAGGATGGTCACCAGCCACCTGCGGCTCGCGGCCAAGATCGCGATGGGCTACCGCGGCTACGGGTTGCCGCAGGCCGAGGTGATTTCCGAGGCGAACGTCGGCCTGATGCAGGCGGTCAAGCGGTTTGACCCGGAAAAGGGTTTCCGCCTTGCGACCTATGCGATGTGGTGGATCCGCGCCTCGATTCAGGAATACATCCTGCGGTCATGGAGCCTGGTGAAACTGGGCACGACCTCGGCGCAGAAAAAGCTGTTCTTCAACCTGCGCAAGGCCAAGGCCAAGGTCGGCGCGCTGGAGGAGGGCGATCTGCGGCCCGAGAACGTGGCGCGCATCGCGACCGAATTGAACGTGACCGAATCCGAAGTTGTCGACATGAACCGGCGGTTGTCCGGGTCGGATGCCAGCCTGAACGCCACGGTCGGATCGGACGGTGACAGTTCGACGCAGTGGCAGGACTGGCTGGAGGACGAAGACAGCGATCAGGCCGAAGCCTATGAGGAAAAGAACGAGCTGGACACCCGCCGCGCCCTTCTGGTGCAGGCGATGGCCGTGCTGAACGACCGCGAGAAGGACATCCTGATGCAGCGCCGCCTGTCGGAAGAGCCGGTGACGCTGGAAGACCTGTCGGAAAGCTACGGTGTCAGCCGCGAGCGGATTCGCCAGATCGAGGTCAGGGCGTTTGAAAAGCTGCAAGGCAAGATGCGGGAGCTGGCGCGCGGCAAGGGCATGGCGATCCCGGCCTGATCGATGTTCAGAAGGTCGGCGTCTAGTTGGCGCCGGCCGTCTGATGTTCGCCAGATCTGGCGCGAAATGACGCGCTCGACGGGAATCGTTGATCCCCGGCCCCGCGAAGGATAGGGAGGCGCGCATGAGAATGATCGATACCTTTGTAAAGCCGATGCACCCCGAGGGCATCAAGTTCGTCGCGATCTTTGCGGCGGTGACGCTGATGCTGTTCTGGCTGTGGGAACCTTTGGGCTGGCTGGGCGTGGGCCTGACGGTCTGGTGCTATTACTTTTTCCGCGATCCGAAGCGGTCGGTGCCGGTCAATGCGGGCCTGCTGGTCAGCCCGGCGGACGGGGTGGTCAGCCTGATCGGGCGCGCCGTGCCACCGGCGGAACTGGGTATGGGGCCAGAGGCGCTGGTGCGGGTGTCGGTGTTCATGTCGGTGTTCAATTGCCATGTGAACCGTGCGCCCATTGCCGGCAAGGTGACGGCGGTGGCCTACCGGCCCGGCAAGTTCTTCAACGCCTCGCTGGACAAGGCGTCAGAGGAGAACGAGCGCAACGCGCTGGCGATCGAGCTGGCCGACGGTCGCAAGATTGCGGTGGTGCAGATTGCGGGCCTCGTGGCGCGGCGGATCATGTGCTGGGTGAAGCCGGGGCAATCGCTGCGCACGGGCGAGCGGTTCGGGCTGATCCGGTTTGGCAGCCGTCTGGACGTGTATCTGCCCGAGGGCGTGACGCCGCAGGTGGCGCTGGGCCAGACGATGTGCGCGGGCGAGACAGTGATTGCGCTGATCGGGCAGGACGCGCCCACGCGCGAGGCGCGGGTTGAATAAGTGTCGCGCGGCATGAAAACCGACGAACCTCCACGCGAGCTTTTGCTCTTGAAGCTGCTGCCGAACCTTGTGTCGATCCTTGCGCTGTGCGCCGGGTTGACCGCGATCCGCTATGCGATTGCCGGTAACTACGGTCTGGCGGTGCTTTTGATCGGCACGGCGGCGGCGCTCGATGGGTTGGACGGGCGGCTGGCGCGGATGCTGAAATCCGAAAGTGCAATCGGTGCCGAGCTTGATTCCCTATGTGATAACGTGAACTTCGGGGTCGTTCCTGCGATCGTGCTTTACCTGTGGGGGCTGCGCACAGAGACGAGCCTTGGCTGGATTGCGGTGCTGGTCTACGCAACCTGCTGCATGTTGCGACTGGCACGGTTCAACGTCGGGTCGCGGGCGGTGGGTGATGTGGCGGAAAAGACCGTGTTCATCGGTGTGCCGTCCCCGGCCGGGGCCATGCTGGTGCTGTCGCCGATGTATCTGTCGTTCATCCCGGCGTCCGGCATGACCATTCCGCCGGTGCTGATTGCGGGCTGGATGGTGGGGATCGGGGCTTTGATGATCAGCCGGGTCCGCACCCCGTCGCTGAAGCGGATCACGGTGTCGACGGATTACGTGCGCTATGTTCTGGTGGGTGGCGTGGCGCTGGTGGCGGCCTTGCTGACCTATCCGTGGGTGACGCTGTTGACACTGTCGATGGCGTATTTCGCTGGCATCGTGTGGCTCGCGCTTCGGTCCTTGCGCAAACCTGCCGTCTGACGCCAGATCCCAGTGTCTGCACGGGTTGAAGCACGCGGTGAATTGCGGTGTTCTGCGCATCAGCGCGCTGCCGCGCGATTGAGGGGGAGATTCGGATGAAAGCTGTTCGTTGGGGTGTGCTGGGTGCCGCCAGATTTGCACGCGAGCACATGGCGCCCGCCATCCACGCCGCCGAAGGGGCCGAACTTGCGGCGCTGGCGACCAGCGACCCTGCAAAGGCTGCAGGGTTTCAGGCGTTTTGTCCGGGCTTGCGCGTTCATTCCAGCTATGACGCGCTGCTGGCCGACCCCGGGATCGACGCCGTCTACATCCCGCTGCCGAACCACATGCATGTCGAATGGACGCTGAAGGCGCTGGCGGCGGGCAAGCATGTGCTGACGGAAAAGCCGATTGCGATGAAAGCGCGCGAGATCGACCAGATCATCGCCGCGCGGGACCGCACGGGGTTGCTGGCGGCCGAGGCCTACATGATCGTGCATCACCCGCAGTGGCAGCGTGCGAAGGAATGGCTGGCGGCGGGCGAGATCGGCACGCTGTGCCATGTCGACGCGTCGTTTTCGTTCAACCTGACCGACGGCGACAACATCCGCAACAAGCCCGACACTGGCGGCGGCAGCCTGCGCGATATCGGCGTCTATACCTTTGGTTCGGCCCGGTTCGTGACCAATGCCGAGCCGGTGGAACTGTCGGCCCGGATCCATCGTGAAAACGGGGTGGATGTGTTTGCGCAAGTGGCGGGCGTGATGGAAGGGCCGGGCGGGCGCTATACCTACGGGTCGATGACGTCGATGCGGATGTACAACCGCCAGGTGGTGACGTTCCAAGGGACGAAAGGCATGATCCGGCTGGAAGGCGGGCCGTTCAACGCCAACGTCAACGATCTGGCCGAGGTGGAGCTGCACCAGAACGGCAACCGGGTGACGGTGGAGCGTTTTCCGACCGCGAACCATTACAAGCTGCAGGTCGAAGCCTTTGGCCGCAGCGTCCGCGAGGGCGTGGCCTACCCCTGCCCGCTGGAGTTCGTGCGCGGCACACAAGCGATGATGGACCGGGTCTATGAGGTGGCGGTCGATATTTGACCGCTTAGAAATTCATCGACTGTCCACACTTTCAGGCTGGTTTGTCACGCCCGCGTGATACAGAGTGTAAACCTGAGGTGACGATTTTTGCAGAGTGACTCGTTTCAGATTGGCCTGCGAGCCTTGTTTCGTGGTCCGAATTGACATGCTTCCCGACCGACCAAAGCAGGAGAATTTCGCCAATGTCAGATGATAGCGAACTGATCCGCGGCGAGATGGGGCATCCGGTGGCGCGCGCCCGGACGGTGCTGGAACGGCGGGGGGCCGACCTGCCGGAAGTGGCGCTGAAAGCGCTGGCGCGCGAGGTGATCCTGCGGATCGCGAAAAAGCCGGTGAAGCCTGGCGAGCCGAGCGGCGTTTGCGCTGACGATGCCGCCGTCGCGGCCTTGTGCGATGCGCTTGTGTCGCCAGACGAACAGATCGCGCCGGATATGGTGCGGGCGGCCAGATTGTCAGGCATGTCGGCGGACACGCTTTACTTCGGGTTCATCGCAAAGGCGGTCGCTCTTTTGGGAACCCGCTGGGAACACGACGAACTGACCGTGTCGGATGTGATCATCGGCGCGGGCAGGGTCTACGGCATCTTGCGCGAATTGCGCACCGTGTTTCTGGCCGAACGCATGCCGCATGCGCCGGGTGCGACGGCGGTCTTTGCCCAGGTGCCGGGCGAGATCCACACGATCGGGGTGACGATGGCCGCCGATGCGCTGCGCCGCAAGGGCTGGGAGATCGACCTGCGACTGGGCCTCAACCACGACGCGCTGGTCAGCGAGATCGGGCGAATGCAGCCGACGATGGTGGGCCTGTCCGCCTCGACCCGTCAGCAGACCTTTGCGTTGGCGCGGCTGATCGTGGCGCTGCGGGTCTGCTGCCCGCAGGTGTGGATTCTGGTTGCCGGGCAGATCGTGCAGCAAGACAGCCACCTGCGCGATCTGGTCGATGCGGACGCTGTGGCGGGGACGCTGGAAGAGGCGTTCGCGGCGCTGTCGGAGCATTTGGATGAGCTTGCAGAGATGGCGCAGCGGCGGGGCTGATGTGGCCCGCTTGATCTGGATCAGCGTGCGTCCACGGGTGATCCTTTAGGGTTTTGTCATTGGCACACGGTGCGTTTTGTCGGTGCGGGCCGCTGGCTGTTTTGGCTGGTTCGCCCGGATCGGCCCCGCCCGTAGCAAGGCCATGCAAAACCCGGAGGACATTGCCGTGAAACCCCTGCAAAGCCTGTATCTTTTGGCCGGAGATCAGAATTTTCGCCTGTTGCGCGCAACTGGCGCCGATCTGATCGAACTTGCCCAGCACCGGGCCGATGAATTTCCCGACGTCAAGGATCACTTTTCCGCGCAAAACAGCCGGGGCCATACCAGCACCGTTTCGTACGATGTGACCGACCGGGGTGCCCACGGCGACGAGGAGCGCATTCGTTTTGGCCGCCATGCGGTGACTGCGCTGGAGACGGAATGGGCAAGAGGCGGATATGACCGGATCATCATCAGCGCCGGGCCGAAAATGCTGGGCGTGCTTCGTGACCTGTTGCCAAAGGCTTTGGCCGGGAATGTCGCGGCGCAATTGCACAAGGACCTGATCAACACACCGCTGCATGAGTTGGCCCGCCATTTTGAAGGCGTGCCGGGGGTCTGACGCCCCCGGCTACGGCGCGGTGCGGGCGGGCTCAGGCCTCCATCGCCTCCAACTCGTCGATGAAGCCTGCGATCATCGACAGGCCCTGATCCCAGAACCTGGGGTCCGAGGCATCGAGGCCGAAGGGGGCCAGAAGCTCCTTGTGGTGCTTTGATCCGCCGGCCTTCAACATGTCGAAGTATTTCTCCTCGAAGCCTGGCAGGCCAGACTGGTAGGCCGCGTAAAGCGCGTTCACCAAACCGTCGCCGAACGCATAGGCGTAGACGTAGAAGGGCGAGTGGACGAAGTGCGGGATGTAGGCCCAGAAGGTTTCATAGCCGTCCATGAATTCGAAAGCGTCGCCAAGGGATTGCGCCTGAATGCTCATCCAAAGCGCATTGATGTCGTCGGGCGTGAGTTCGCCTTGCGCGCGGGCGGCGTGCAGTTTGCATTCGAAGTCGTAGAAGGCGATCTGGCGCACGACCGTGTTGATCATGTCCTCGACCTTGCCGGCGAGCAGGGTCTTTCTTTCGGCGGGGGTCGTGGCTGCATCGAGCAGTTTGCGGAAGGTCAGCATCTCGCCAAAGACGGATGCGGTTTCAGCCAAGGTGAGGGGGGTAGAGGACAGAAGTTCACCCTGTCCCGCTGCCAGCACCTGATGCACGCCGTGGCCCAGTTCATGCGCCAGGGTCATCACGTCGCGCGGTTTGCCGAGGTAGTTCAGCATGACATAAGGGTGGACGGTGGTGACCGTGGGGTGAGCAAAGGCACCGGGAGCCTTGCCGGGTTTGACGCCGGCGTCGATCCAGCCTTTCTCGAAGAACGGCTTGGCAAGATCGGCCATGCGCGGGTCGAAGGCGGCGTAGGCGTCCATCACTGTGGCGGTGGCTGTGGGCCAGTCGACCAGCTTTGGCGTCTCGGCTGGCAGGGGGGCGTTGCGGTCCCAGACCTGCAACTTGTCCAGCCCCATCCATTTCGCCTTCAGCCGGTAGTAGCGGTGGGACAGCTTTGGATAGGCCGCGACAACGGCGTTGCGCAGCGCCTCGACCACCTCTGGCTCGACATGGTTGGCAAGGTGGCGCCCGTGCTGCGGCGAGGGCATCTTGCGCCAGCGGTCGTGGATTTCCTTTTCCTTGGCCAGCGTGTTGTGGACGCGGGCGAAGAGCTTGATGTTCTTGTCGAACACCACCGCCAGCGCCCGCGCCGCCGCTTCGCGCTTGGTGCGGGTCTGGTCGGTCAGGAGGTTGAGCGTGGCTTCAAGGTTCAGCGGTTCGTCCTCGCCCGCCACCTCGAACATGAGGCCCGCCATCGTCTCGTCGAACAGCCGGTTCCAGGCGGCGGCGCCGACCACGCTTTCATCATGCAGGAACCGCTCCAGTTCGTCCGACAACTGGTGCGGGCGCATGGCGCGCATCCGGTCGAACACGGGCTTGTAGCGGGCCAGAGCTGCATTGGCGGCCAGAAGGCGCGCCAGATGGTCATCGTCCAGCCGGTTGAACTCTAGGCTGAAGAACACGAGGGGCGTGGTGAAGGAGGTGACCTTGTCCTGCGCGTCGGCCATGAACTTGGCGCGGTCGCTGTCCATCGTGTTCTGGTAATACCGCAGGCCCGCGTAAGACATGATGCGCCCGGCGATGATGTCGATCTGCTCGTTCGCCAGAATGCAGTCCAGCATGGCCGGAGCGTCCAAGGTGGCAAGCTTGCCCTCGTAGGTCGCGGCGAACTCGGTGCAGGCTGTCTCGAGCCAGGCCATGTCGCGGGCAAACTCGGGCGCGTCGGGGCTGGGGTAAAGGTCGGTCAGATCCCAGTCGGGCAGGCTGCCGAAGCCACCGCCAGTGGCGTTCGCGTCGAATACGGGGCGGGGCAGGGTCATGGCGTCCTCATCGGTCAGGTGTCAGGGGTCATCTAGGTGCGAAGGCCCGCCTCGTGCAAGGCTGCAAGGACTTTCTCTTCCTCAAATATCCTTGTGGAGGTCCGGTCGGGCAGGCCGCTCCTCCGGCGCCGTCTGCAAAAGCGCCCGCAGGGACGCGATCGTGTCAATGTCAGCCACACCCTTGTCGCGCCGCCAGCGGACCATGCGCGGGAACCGCAGGGCGATGCCGGATTTGTGGCGCGGGCTTTGCTGGATGCCTTCGAAGGCGATTTCGAACACCAGGTCGGCGGGCACCTTGCGCACCGGGCCATAGCGTTCAAGGGTATGGCTTTGCACCCAGCGGGTGATCTCGGCGAACTCGGCGTCGGTCAGGCCGGAGTAGGCCTTGGTGAAGGGCACCAACTCGTTGCCGTCGCGGATGCCAAAGGTGAAATCGGTGAAGAGGTTCGCCCGCCGCCCGTGGCCGGCCTGGGCGTAAAGCATCACCGCGTCAATCGACCAGGGGTCCAGTTTCCATTTCCACCAGTCGCCGCGTTTGCGGCCGGCGTGGTAGACCGAGGTCGCGCGTTTCAGCATCAACCCCTCGGCTTCCTCGGCGCGGGCGGTGGTGCGGGTCGCGGCGAGGGCGTCCCAACTGTCGAAGGTCAGCGCGGGCGACAGCGACAAGGGCAGGCCGGGCGGCAGGGCGGCAATCACCTCGGCCAGCCGGGCGCGACGGACGGAGAGGGGGGCGTCGCGCAGGTCGGTGCCGGCATCTTCCAGAAGGTCGTAGGCGAGGAAATGCGCGGGGGCGTTGGCGAGCAGGGTTTTCGGCACGGTCTTGCGGCCGATGCGTTTTTGCAATGCGGCAAAGGGCAAGGGCTTGGTGCCGCCCCAAGCGACAATCTCGCCGTCGATTACGGTGCCGTCGGGCAGGAAATCCGACAGGGGAGCGAATTCCGGGAAGCGGTCGGTGATCAGTTCCTCACCCCGGCTCCACAGCGCGAAGGCGCCGGGGCGGTGGATCAACTGGCCGCGGATGCCGTCCCATTTCCATTCGGCAAGCCAGTCTTCGGGTGGGCCGATGGTTTCGGGCGGCGCGTCCAGTTGGCTGGCCAGCGCAAAGGGGTAGGGCCGCGCGTCGCCGCCTGCGTCGCCGCCGATCAGGTCGTCAAACCGGGTGCGGGCGGGATCCCAGTTGCCCATCAGGCGGTGCGCGAGGGTGGCTTCCTCCACCCCGGTCGCGGCCGCAAGGGCGCGGGTCAGCAGGCCCTGCGCCACGCCCATCCGGAAGCCGCCGGTGATAAGCTTGTTGAACAGGAAGCGTTCCACGGGCGGCAGGGTGGCCCATGCGTCCAGCACGGCGGTGCGGCGGGTTTCGGCGGGCTGGCCGGTCAGGCGCATCAGGGCGGTGATCGTGGCATCGAGGCTGGGGCTGTCGGTGCCAAGCGCGGGCGGCAGGACGAGCGCGATGGTTTCGGCAAGGTCGCCGACGATGGTGTAGCTTTCCTCGAACAGCCAGTCGGGGATGCCCGCGACCTCGGCCGCCCAGAGCCGCAGTTCGGTGGCGTTGACGGCCCGCTTCGGGCGGCGGCCGGTCAGAAGGGCGATGGTCCAGACACGGTCGGCCTCGGGTGCGGTGCGGAAATAGGCGGTGAGGGCGGCGGTTTTCTCGCCAGTCTTTGTCGTGCTGTCGAGGGCTGCGAAGAGGGTGGCGAAGGTCTTCATGCCTCGGCCTCTTCGGCATCGTCGCCGATGAAGCGGGTTTCGACGATGCCGGCGTCGTAGCCTTGGGTTTCCAGCCACTGTCGAAAGGGCGCGGTATAGCCGTGGGTGACAAAGACGCGTGTCGCGCCGGTGGCGCGGATCGCGGTGTTGAGGCCATCCCAATCCGCGTGGTCGGACAGGGCAAAGCCGGTGCCAAGGCTGCGGCGGCGGCGGATGCCGCGCACGGCCATCCATCCCGAGGCGAAGGCTTCGTCTGATGGCCCGAAGCGGTTGGCCCAAGCCGAGCCGAGGGCGGCGGGCGGGGCGATGACGATGGCGCCGGGATGGGTTTTGGCCGTGACTTCGGGGGTGACGCGGATGGTGTCGGGCAAATGGTAGCCCTGGGCGCGGAGGATCGAGGTCATCTCCTCTACCGCGCCGTGGGTCAGGATCGGGCCGAGCGCGGGCAGGCCCGCCATCAGGCGCTGCGCCTTGCCGAAGGAATAGGCGCCGAGGATCGAGGTCTTGCCTTCGGCCGCGTTCGTCGCCCACCAGCGGGCGATCTGGTCCATGATCAGGGGCTGCGGTTGCCAGCGGAACACCGGCAGGCCGAAGGTGCATTCAGAGATGAAGGCGTGGCAGGGGACCGGCTCGAACGGTTCGGCGAGGCCATCGGGTTCGGTCTTGTAATCGCCCGAGACGACCCAGACCTCGCCCGCCACCTCGACCCGGATCTGGGCGGAGCCGGGGACATGGCCGGCGGGGTGGAAGGACACCGTGGCGGCACCGATCTGGCGGCGTTCGCCGTAGGGGATGCCTTCGGCGGTGATGTCGCCAAGCCGTTTGCGGATCACTGGCAGCGCCTGATCGGTGGCAAGGTAGGACCCCATGCCCCAGCGGGCATGGTCGGAGTGTCCGTGGGTGATGAGGGCGCGTGGCACGGGGCGCCACGGGTCGATGTGGAAATCGCCCGCCGGGCAGTAGATGCCGCTGTCGGTGAAGGTAAGGACGCTGGCCATCAGGCAAGGGTAGTGCGGCGTGAAGGCGACGCAAGGGGATCGACAGGGCACCGGCCGCTGGATCGGCCGAGTGCGGTCGTCAATAGGCGTTGCGAGCCGGTCCTTGGGCGTGGTTAGAGTTTGTTGGCGGCGAAGGGTGAGGGCATGGTCAGCGGGTTTGTGGTGGCAGGGTGAGGCCGAGCTTCGCAACCCTGGACAATGCGTGTGTGATGGCCGGGGCCGCAACGCTGCTGGACCATCCGCCGGGCAGCCGGTCCGATACGGCGTTGGGCAACGTTGCGCTGAAAGGCATCGGGGTGCGCGCGGCGGACGATACCGTTCCGGACGGTGGCGCTGGCATGTACCGCCACCGCTGGACCCACCCGATCAGCATGGCCGATCTGGACACTCCGCTTGCGGATCTGGACGCCGAGGCCATCTACGGCGGCGTCATCGGGCCGCAGTTCGGGCATGTCGTGACGCAATCCATCGGGCGTCTTTGGCTGGCCGAGCAATTGCCCGCCGACCTGCCCATCCTGTTTGTGAACGCCAACCCCGGCCTTGACCGGATACCGGGATATTTTGTCGATCTTGTGCGCACGATCGGCGTCCCCAATCCGCTGGTGCTGCTGCGGCAGCCAACGCGGGTGCGCAGGCTTCATCTGGGAGCCGAGCTGATGAACCTTGAACGCAAGCCAGCCGCCGACGCGCGGTATCTGGATTGGCTGGCGCGGAGTGCGCCGCCCGTGACGGTTGATCCTGGCTACAAGGTCTATGTAAGCCGCAGTCGGCTTGGCCCGCGGTTCGAGCAGTTTCTGGAGGAGGCCAGACTGGAAGCGGCGCTGACGAACGAGGGCTACCATGTGATCCACCCCGAGGCGCTTTCGGTGCCCGAGCAGATCGCGGCCTACCAGCGGGCCGGCAGGCTGATCTTTGCGGACGGGTCTGCGGTGCATCTGTGGTCGCTGTTTGCCAAACCCGGCCAGTCGGCTGCCATCATCCTGCGCCGTCCGTGGCATCCGATATTCCGGCTATGGTTCAAAAGCTTCGACCGCGCGGCGTTGGCGGTGATCGATCGCCGGGCTGGCAGCTTTTCCGGCAAGGGGCCGCTTGGCCGAAAGCCTGCGGTGCTTTTGGATCTGGGTGCGGTCTGGGCTGATCTGGCGGCGACAGGGTTTCATGCATCGCCAACCCGGCTGCACGGGGCTGCCGATCTGATCAGGGACGGGGCGGGCGCACAGTGCGCATGGGACGAGGTGAGCGCGGGCCTGCTGTCGACGCGCCCCGATCTGGCCCTGCGCTAGGCGAGGTCTGGCTTGCCAATGCGGTGTCCGGCAAAGGGTGCCTGCCCGTTTCTTGTGCGGTTTGGCGATTGGCACTTAGAAAACGTGCAGTTCACTCTTCCCCGCATGGGAAACGGCTGATCTAGTGAAACCCAGACGAGCAGGACGGAGGCGATGTGACCCCCACGTTCAACGAGATGTTTCAGGGCAGCGGTGTCAGGCCACCCTATGCGCGGCTGGAAGACTGGGTGCGCGCGATGCCGCAGGAGTTGCGCCACCTGAAGCAGGCCGAGGCGGAGGCGCTGTTCCGCCGGATCGGGATCACCTTTGCGGTCTATGGCGAGGGCGGCGATCCGGATCGGCTGATCCCGTTCGACATGTTCCCGCGGGTGTTTTCGGGTGCGGAATGGTCGCGGCTGGAGCGGGGGATCAAGCAGCGCGCGCGGGCGTTAAATGCGTTTCTGGTCGATGTCTACGGACGCGGCGAGATCGTGCGGGCGGGGCGGATACCGGCGCGGCTGGTCTACCAGAACGAGGCGTATGAAAAGGCGGTGGCGGGGATCGTGCCGCCGAAGGGAGTGTATTCCCACATCGTCGGGATTGATCTGGTGCGCACCGGACCGGATGATTTCTTTGTGCTGGAGGACAACTGCCGCACGCCTTCGGGTGTCAGCTACATGCTGGAAAACCGTGAGATCATGATGCGGATGTTTCCCGACCTGTTTCGCGAAAACCGGATCGAGCCGGTGGATACCTATCCCGAGAAATTACGCCGGACGCTGGCGAGCGTGGCGCCGAAGAAATGCACGGGCGAGCCGACCGTCGTGATCCTGACGCCGGGGCATTTCAACAGCGCCTATTACGAACACAGCTTTCTGGCTGACCTGATGGGGGTCGAACTGGTCGAGGGGCAGGATCTGTTCGTCGATGGTGAGTATGTCTTCATGCGGACCACCGAAGGGCCGCGCCGGGTGGACGTGATCTACCGGCGGATCGACGATGCCTACATCGACCCGTTGTGCTTCAAGCCGGATTCGATGTTGGGAATACCGGGGCTGATGGATGTCTACCGCGCGGGCGGCGTGTCGATCTGTTCGGCGCCGGGGGCAGGGGTGGCGGATGACAAGGCGGTCTACTGCTATGTGCCCGAGATGATACGCTTTTACCTTGGCGAAGAGCCGATCCTGAAGAATGTGCCGACCTGGCAATGCGGCAAGTCGGATGATCTGAAGTATGTGCTGGAAAAGCTGCCCGAACTGGTGGTGAAGGAAGTCCACGGCTCGGGTGGTTACGGGATGCTGGTCGGGCCGAAGTCGACGCAGGCGCAGGTCGAGGCGTTTCGGGCAAAGATCATCGAGGACCCGGCGAATTACATCGCGCAGCCGACGCTGGCCTTGTCGACGGTGCCTAGTTTCGTCGAGGAAGGCGTCGCTCCGCGGCATGTGGACCTGCGTCCCTATTGTCTGGTGGGCGAGCGGATCGAACTGGTGCCGGGGGGCCTCACGCGAGTGGCGTTGAAGGAGGGCTCGCTGGTGGTGAACTCGTCGCAGGGCGGCGGGGTCAAGGATACATGGGTGCTGGCGGAATGAGGGTTTTGCCATGCTGAGCCGGACCGCCGACAACCTTTACTGGATCGCGCGCTATATGGAGCGGGCCGATACCTCGGCGCGGCTTCTGGAGGTGGGCAGCCGGATCAGCCTGATCCCTTCGGCGCATGGCTATCGCAGCGAGTGGGACAGCCTGTTGCAGGCGGCGGGGATGGCGGAGGGGTTTGCCAAGAAATATGGCGACCCGATCCAGCGCAACATCGAAAGCTGGCTGTTCTTTGACCGCGACAACCCTTCGTCGGTGGCAAGCTGCATCACGGCGGCACGGGAAAACGGGCGCATCGTGCGCACCGCGCTGACCGCACAGGTGTGGGATGCGCTGAACACCGCGTTTCAGGAGTTGAAGGCGCTGGAGCGGCGGGCGCGGTCGGAACTGGAACTGAGCCGGCTGACCGAATGGGTGATGCGCCATGCCGCGATGGTGCGGGGGGCGATTGATGCCACCCTGCTCCGCAACGACGGATATAACTTCCTGAACATCGGCTACTATCTGGAACGCGCCGATAACACCGCGCGTCTGATGGATGTGAAGTATTACGTGCTGCTGCCGCGGGTGGATTTCGTGGGCTCGGGCCTCGACAACTATCAGTGGACCACGCTTTTGCGCGCGATGGGGTCGCACCGGGCGTTTCACTGGGCTTATGGGGGTGAGGTCACGGCTGGGAAGATTGCGGATTTCCTGATCCTGAACCCGCAATGCCCGCGGTCGCTGACCACCTGTGTGGCGGGGATGGCGAACCATCTGGGGCGGCTGGCCACGGCCTACGGGCGCGAGACCGAGGCGCAGGTGCGGGCGAAGGATGTCATGGCGGGGATTCTCGCGACGACGGTGGAAGGGATCTTCGACGAAGGGCTGCACGAATACCTGACGCGGTTCATCGACGACACGGCGGTTCTGGCGAACGCGATTCACTTTGCCTACCTGAGCGGGGAAATGCGCTGATGCGGCTGACGGTCAATCATGTGACGCGCTATCTTTATGCGGCACCGGTGCGGTCGGTGGTGCAAAGCCACCGGCTGACGCCGTCGACGTTTCAGGGCCAGAAGGTGATCGACTGGGCGATTTCGGTGACCGAAGGCACGCGCGGGGCCGAGTTCCGCGATGGGGCTGGCGATCTGGTGCAGGGCTGGACGGTGGCGGGACCGGTGGGCGAAATCGCGGTCAGCGTGACCGGGGTGGTGGAAACGGTCGATCTGACCGGTGTCTTGCGCGGCCACAAGGAGACGGTCGCGCCCGACTGCTATCTGCGCGCCACGGTGCCCACACGGGTGGACAAGGCGCTGGATGCGCTGGCCCATACGGTGAGCGGGGCGGATACGCTGGGCTTGGCCCACGCGCTGATGGGGGCGGTGGCGGATGCGATTGCCTACAAGCCCGGTGTGACCCATGCCCATACCACGGCGGCCGAGGCGCTGGTTCTGGGCGAAGGCGTGTGCCAGGACCACGCCCATGCGATGATCGCGCTCGCGCGGGCGCGGGGGCTGCCGGGGCGCTATGTCTCGGGCTACCTGTTTGCCGATGCTGACGGTATCGCGCATGAGGCGGCGCATGCCTGGGCCGAGGTGTTCGTCGCGGGCCTTGGCTGGGTTGGCTTTGATCCGGCGAACCGTTGCTGCCCGGACGAGCGCTACATCCGGCTTGGCTCGGGCTTTGACGCGCAAGATGCAGCGCCCATTCGCGGCATTGCGCGGGGTGGCGGGCGCGAGGTGATGGATGTGACCGTTGCGATCCAGAACCAGGATCAGTAGGGTTCGGCGCGGAGCGGGGGGACGGACATGACCTATTGCGTCGGACTGATGCTGAACGAGGGCATGGTGCTGCTGTCGGATACCCGGACCAATGCCGGGCTCGACAACATCTCGACCTACCGCAAGATGTTCACCTTTGAAGACCCCGGCGAGCGGGTGATCGTGATCATGACCGCCGGAAGCCTGTCGATCAGCCAGACCACGCTGGCGCGGTTGCGCGAGGCGATCGACGATCCTGACGCGACGCCCGATACCAGTATCATGCTGGCGCCGACGCTGCTGAAGGTGGCCGACATTGTCGGGGGGATGCTGGCGGCCGTGCGCGGCGAGATCGACGAGAAACTCAGCGCGATGCAGGGAGCCAGTTGCAGCATGATCGTGGCGGGGCAGCGAAAGGGCGGCGCGATGCGCATGTTCCTGATCTACCCGGAAGGCAACTACATCGAGGCGACCGAGGACGCGCCGTTTCTGCAGATCGGCGAGCACAAGTATGGCAAGCCGATCCTTGACCGGGTGGTGAAACCATCGACCAGTTTGCTGGACGCGCAGAAGGCGGTGCTGCTGAGCATGGATTCGACGCTGCGGTCGAACCTCTCGGTCGGGATGCCACTTGATCTGTGCGTGATCGAGCGTGACGCCTGCCGGGTGACGCAGAAACGCCGGATCGAGGCGGGCGACGAGGCGTTCCGCGCGATGAGCGAGGCCTGGTCGGTGGCGCTGCGCGACGGTTTTTCGCGCATCAAGGTATGAAGGGCGGGTTTGCCCCTTGGCAACCCGGCATGGCCGCCCTAGCTTCATTGTAATCAAGGAGAAAACGATGACCCAGCTTGTCAGCCTTTATGTTCGCAGCGTGGCCACGGGCTTCGCGGTTGCCGCGGTTTTTGCAGCGGGGCTGGTGTGGTTTGATGTGGCGGGGATCGGGCATCTGATCCTTGGGTCCGACATCGGTTGGGTTGCCGCCGCGATGCTGGTGGTGTTCAACGGGATCGTGTTTTCCGCCGTTCAGTTTGCTATCGCCGTGATGGGCTTGGCCGAAGACGATGCGCCGCGCGGCGGTCTGCGTGACCACGCCGAGCTGATTCCGATCCCGGTCGAGGTTGTTGCCAAGAAGCGGCGCTGAAACCTGAGGAACTCAAGCAAAAGGCCCGCCAACCGGCGGGCCTTTTGCGTTGTCAGGTGGCGGGCCCGCAGCAGCCGTGAAGTGCCGGGATTTTCCCGAGAGCCAGAGGTCTCAGGTGGGAACCAGGTAACAGGACCAGGATCCTGTCAGAGCCAGCCCCCATGCGTTTGCTTATCGGCCACTGGAAAAAAGGCCTCGCACGAGAGGAGCAGCACCCGCCACCTGTGAAGATAGGGCGTAGGGGGCATGGGCGCAAGGCTGGACAGATGTTCACCTTTGGTTCATATTTGCCGTATGGATCAGATCGTCGACCTTTTGCCGAACCTTCCCGGCCAGCGTTTGCAGCGCGGCGTCTGCCGGGGTCTGCGCGCGCTGGATTTCGTGTCGGTGGAGGAACTTGTGCCGGCACCGGGCCTGCGCGTCGACGTGATGGCGCTGGGTCCGAAGGGCGAGATCTGGGTGGTGGAATGCAAGTCGGGCCGGGCCGATTTCGCAGCCGACCGCAAAT
Organism: uncultured Alphaproteobacteria bacterium; assembly: GCA_963822435.1. Taxonomy (GTDB): domain Bacteria; phylum Pseudomonadota; class Alphaproteobacteria; order Rhodobacterales; family Rhodobacteraceae; genus JAUYQR01. The sequence continues at coordinate 117,951 of CAWGHN010000001.1, read as the reverse complement.
GGCAGGGCTATCTGGACTGGTGCGACCGATTCTTCTGGGCGGTCGATTCCGAGTTTCCGGTGGATCTGTTGCCAGAGGGCACCGGGCTGATCCTGGCCGATGCCTATGATGCCGAGGTGGTGCGCATGGGGCCGGAAACGCCGTTGGCGGGGGCGCGGCGCAAGGCGGTGCTGCGGATATTCGCACGCCACGCGGCGGCGCGGTTGCACGGGTTGCGTGATCCGGCGATGCAAAGCCAACTGTCCTGAGCGGAAAGTTTGCCCAAGACCCTGGGCTGCGGATTTAGGTGTCAGACGCTCAGCGTTTCTTTTTCGGCTTGCCTGCGGCCATCGCGCGGGCGGCCTCGGCGGCGGCGCGCAGTTCCTCGGCGATCTCGTCGGCCTCTTCGGGGTCGAAGTCGAGCGGCAGTTCAATGCCGCCTTCGGCTTCGACGTAGATGCGCACCATGCCCTGATCGGTCGGGCCGATCTGCATGTTGGCGGCGATGTCGCTTTGCTTGTCGATGCTCATGGCGGCCTCCGGGCTGGGGATGACAAGCGGCGTAACCCGTCGCGGCATTTCACGCAAGCGCCGTCGCCGGGCGCCACTGGTTCTTGCTTGCAATCCGGGGGGCGGGGGGCTAAATCGCCCGTCGAGTGCCGACGTAGCTCAGTTGGTTAGAGCACTAGATTGTGGATCTAGGGGTCCCCCGTTCGAGCCGGGGCGTCGGTACCATTCTCCTGCAACAGGTGAAGGGCGCACTCGTGGCGGCAGGGATTGGTCGCCTGCGGCTGTGGTTGTGGCCGATCCGACGCCGATATCCCGCGCCGCGAACAGGGCTGCCACAGGTCAGGGCGCGCCGTTCTGCGCGGACAGGGCACTGGACAGTTGACTTGCCAACCCGATCACCTGAGCACTGGAGGGCATGAACGGCCCGCTTCGTGGCGAACAGGACGGTGCAATGCAAGACAGAGCCGTGTCGACCCACAGCATCCGGTCACTTGGGCCGCGCAAAAAGCTGGTCATCTTTGCCGATGGCACGGGCGCCGCGTTTTCGTCGCAGGAATTGAATGTCTGGCGGCTGTATCAGGCGCTGGACAAACGCGAGGGGCCGGACGGTGTGCTGCACCTGGCGCGGTACATTCCGGGCGTCGGCACATCGTCGGTGCGGGTGATCCGGGCGCTTGATGGCGCAACGGGGTCGGTTCCGGCCAACGTGCGCAAGTTGTACCGTTTTTTGTGCTGGAACTGGCAGGTGGGCGACCAGATCCATCTGATCGGGTTCAGCCGGGGGTCGTTCACGGTGCGGACGCTGGCGGGGTTGATCGCCTCGCAGGGGTTGATGCCGCGCGACGTGACCAGCGCCGAGATGGACCGCAATGCGCTGGGTGCGTGGTGGGCCTATCGGGCTGAAGCGGCGCCTTTGTTCAAGGATGGCAGGTTGCAGATGAACCCGCTGATCTCGGTCGCGCGGGGGCTGCGCGATGCGCTGACGTGGGCAAAGCGCAAGACATTTGACCAACCCACACACCGCGAGGTTCAGGCCAGCCTGCCACGGGCGCGGCAGCCGGGCGCAGTGAAGATCCGCTTCATGGGCGTGTTCGATACGGTCGAGGCCTATGGGTTGCCGGTCAAGGAACTGCTGCATCTGGTCGATGTGCTGATCTGGCCGCTGCACTTTCGCAACTGGCGGTGCAGCCCGGTGGTGCGCACGGTGCGCCATGCGCTGGCGCTGGACGAGGAGCGGCGCAGTTTCGTGCCGTTGCGGTTTGACCAAGGGCCGCGGCCGGACGGAAAGCCGGGGCCGCAGATCGACGAGCGTTGGTTTGCGGGCGTACATTCCGATGTCGGCGGCGGGTATGCCAACGATGAGAACGCCTTTCAGGCCCTCTTGTGGATGGCGGACGAGGCGAAAGGGCTGCTCGACTTTGACGATGTGGCGCTGGGCCGCTACCGCGCGCAGCTGTTTCCGCAGGCACTGATCCACAATTCACGCGCGGGGCTGGCGATGTTCTACCGCTACGGGCCCCGCGAGGTGGAGGGTGGGACGGTCTACGGTGGGCCGCCGGTCGTTGACGTTTCGGTCGTGCGCAAGATCAGGGAAGGCGCCGACGGCTATGCGCCGCTGACCCTGCCCGAGGAGTTCCGCGTTGCCACCGACACCGTGCTTGGGCCGCAGGTGCAGGGCGGGCTGCGGCGAGACGCGGAGGTTGCGGCGCGCGTGGCGCGGCTGATCGGGTGGCGGACGGCCACGAACTGGATCACGATTCTCAGTGTTGTCTGGCTGGTGGCGTCGCCGCTTGTGACCCTTTACGGCGCCTGTCGGGCAGGCCCGGACGGTGGTGCGCTTGAATGTGCGGCCACGGTGGTGCTGGGTGCAGCCACCGCCCTGCCGGGAGAGGTGATCCGCAATTGGCATCTGTATCTGGCCCCGGCGCTGCTGCTGGCGGCGATGGTCGCGGTCAACAGCACTTTAGAAAGCCGGATCAAGGACGCCTCTCGCGCCTTGTGGAAACCGCGTCCGCTTCAAAGCCCGCACGGTGACAGGTAAGGTTGCGCACCCCGCAGGAGGATTCGCATGACCGTTGCCCGCATACCCCAGACCATCGCCACTGATATCGGTGCCACGGCAGATCAGGTGCGCTCGGCCATCGGGCTGTTGGACGGCGGGGCCACAGTGCCCTTCATCGCGCGCTACCGCAAGGAGGTGACGGGCGGGCTTGACGACACCCAGTTGCGGCGGCTGGAAGACCGGCTGGGCTATCTGCGCGAGTTGGAGGCCCGGCGGGCTGCGATTGTCGGGTCGATCACCGAGCAGGGAAAGATGACCGATGCGCTGGCTGGCGCGATTTCCAAGGCAGAAACCAAGGCAGAGCTTGAGGATATCTACCTGCCCTACAAGCCAAAGCGGCGCACCAAGGCGATGATTGCGCGCGAAAACGGTTTGCAGGGGCTGGTCGATGCCATTCTTGCCAACCGGGCGGCGGACCCGGTGGCGCTGGCGGCGAGGTTCCTGACCGAGGCGGTGCCGGATGCCAAGACCGCGTTGGAGGGCGCGCGGGATATCGTGGCCGAGGGGCTGGCCGAGGATGCCTCGCTGCTGGGGCGGTTGCGCGACCACATGAAGCGGGTGGCTCGGTTGTCAGCGACTGTGGTGGTCGGGAAAGACGCGGAGGGGGCGAAGTTTTCCGATTACTTCGCACATTCGGAAGGCTGGGCGGGCGCGCCGAGCCACCGGGTGCTGGCAATGCTGCGCGGGCGGAACGAGGGGGTGCTGGCGCTGGATCTGGAAGTTGATGCCGATGCCGCGCGCGGCGACAGCCCCTGCGAGCGGGCTTGTGGAGCGGCATTGGATGCAGGATCGCGCGGGGCGGGCGATGCGTGGCTGCGCGATGCCGCAAGCTGGGCCTGGCGGGTGAAGCTGCGGACCAGCCTGACGCTGGATCTGATGGCCGAGATGCGCGAGCGCGCCGAGGCCGAGGCGATCCGGGTCTTTGCACGGAACCTGAAGGATTTGTTGCTGGCGGCCCCGGCGGGGGGGAAGGCCACGATGGGGCTTGACCCCGGTATCCGGACGGGCGTGAAGGTCGCGGTCGTCGATCCGACCGGAAAGGTGCTGGACACGGATACCGTTTATCCGTTCCAGCCGAAGAACGACTTGCGCGGGGCGCAGGTGACGCTGGCGCGGCTGATCGGCAAGCATGGGGTCAAACTTATCTCCATCGGCAACGGCACGGCGAGCCGCGAGACGGAAAAGATGGTGGCCGATATTCTTGCGGTTTTGCCGGGGGAGAAGCCGGTGAAGGTGATCGTGTCCGAGGCGGGGGCGTCGGTCTATTCGGCCAGCGAGCTGGCGGCGAAGGAGTTTCCGGGGCTGGACGTGTCCTTGCGCGGTGCGGTCAGCATTGCGCGGCGGTTGCAAGACCCCTTGGCCGAACTGGTGAAGATCGAGCCGAAGGCGATCGGCGTCGGGCAATATCAGCATGACGTCGATCAGCACCGGTTGGGCAAATCGCTGGAGGCGGTGGTGGAGGATGCGGTGAACGCGGTCGGGGTGGACCTCAACACCGCGTCGGCCCCCTTGCTGGCGCGGGTGTCGGGCGTGGGGCCGGGGCTGGCCGAGGCGATCGTGGCGCACCGCGATGCCAACGGACCGTTTGCCAGCCGCAAGGAGTTGTTGAAAGTCGCGCGGCTGGGACCGAAGGTGTTTGAACAGGCGGCGGGGTTCCTGCGGGTGACGGGCGGCAAGGAGCCTTTGGACGCAAGCTCGGTGCATCCTGAAGCCTATGATCTGGCGCGGCGGATCGTGGCGGCGTGCGGGCGCGACCTGCGGTCGGTGATGGCCGATCCGTCGGTGTTGCGCCGGGTTGAACCTCGCGAGTTTGTCGACGAACGGTTCGGTTTGCCGACGGTGAAGGACATTCTGGCGGAGTTGGAAAAGCCCGGACGCGACCCGAGGCCATCGTTCAAGACCGCGACCTTTGCGGACGGGGTCAACGATATCAAGGATTTGAAGCCGGGGATGCTGCTGGAAGGCACGGTGACGAACGTCGCGGCCTTTGGCGCCTTTGTCGACGTGGGCGTGCATCAGGACGGGTTGGTGCATGTCAGCCAGCTTTCCGACAGTTTCGTGAAAGACCCCCATGCCGTGGTCAAGGCGGGCGATGTCGTCAAGGTGCGCGTGGTCGAGGTGGACGTGGCGCGCAAGCGTATCGGGCTGACGATGAAATCGGGCAGTGCCGAGGCGCGCGAGGCGGTGCGGGACCGCGAGTCGGTGCGGGACAGAGGGCCGGCGGCACCGAAATCCAAGCCCGTGGTGCCCTCCGCGCCCGCGCCGAATACGGCGTTTGCCGATGCGCTGAAGGCGAAATTCGGGCGTTAGGGCAGCGGCGGGGGTGGGACTGGAGGGTTTCACACCCTCCAGACCTCCCGTGGGATATTTCGGCAAAGAGGAAGGCCGAGGGTCAGCGAAAGCGGTCCCAGAGCCATTTGCCGATGACCGGGATCAGGGTGATGCCAGCGATGAGCGCGAGCAGGGGTTTCGACATCTCGGCGTCATGCATGCCCGCGCCGATGGCGGTAAGGACGAAGCTGACCGGGATCACGCCGAGGAGGGTGGCCAGCGCAAAGCGGGGCAGGGTGAGGTTGGTCAGTCCGGCGGCATAGCTGACCGCGTCGAACGAGATGAACGGGATCAGCCGCGAGGCAAAGACGATCGCCATCAACGACCACTGCGAGCGCGGGGTGGCGAGGGATTTCAAAAGCCGGTTTTCGGATTGACGGATCGCGTCAAACCCGAGGTAACGGGCGGCAAGAAAGGCGATACAGGCGCCAAGGAAGGCGCCGAGAACCGTCACGACGCCGCCCGCGAGGGTGCCGTAAAGCGCCCCCGCGGCCACGCCGATCGGGCCGGAGGGAATCGGGCTGACCACGATGGCAAGTGCCATCAGAAGCGCCAGGAGCACCGGGCCTGCCAGCCCAAGGCCGGCGAGCCTTGCGCGCACCCAGGGCTCGCTGAACATCGGCTGGTCACCGTTCATCAGGCCTGGCAGGATCAGCGCCGCCAGCACGGTCAGCACGAGCGCGGCCGCGACGATCCGGCGTTTGGTCACGAAGGGTGGTTTGGCGGTCATCGGGGTGGGCGTGGCATCAGCAGGTGCCGACAGTCAAGAGCAGAGTGTTCGGACCGACCCAGCCCGCATCGCCCTGGAAGGCGGCAAGTTGCCGGGTGATGTCGTCCCAGGCGGCCTGTTGGCGGTCAGCCGGAAGGCCTGCGAGGATGCTGCGGATCGGGCCAGCCGCATCGCGCACGAAGGCTATGTAGTCTTCGGTGCGGGCAAGGTGGAACGGGGCGTCCATCGTCGTGGACGCGACGGTGTGGAACCCGGCTTTCGCAAAAAGGTCGGCAAGGTGACCGGGGCGGCCGAGGCTGGTCAGCCCGCCGGGGGCAAAGGGATCTTGCGGCGGCAGGTTTGCGTGCCTTAGCGCGGTGGCCATCAGGATGGCGAGGCAGGGATTCCGGTCAGGTGGCGCGAACACCATCGTGGCCAGCCGTGCGCCTGGCTTCAGGGTGCGGCGGATGTCACGCAGGCCCGTCAGCGGATCGGGCAGGAACATCAGTCCAAGGCGGCAGATCGCGGCGTCGAAGGTCTGGGCGGGCAGGCCAAGTGCCGCTGCATCGGCGCGGTGGGTGGTGACGTTCGCATGGCCCGCCGCGCGTGCCGCGCTGGCTGCAAAGCGCAGGATGCCGGGGGATATGTCGGTTGCGGTGACGTGGCCGGTGGGCCCGACCGCCTGTGCGAGATCGAGGGTCTGATCGCCGGCGCCGGCGGCCACGTCCAGCACTGTCTGACCCGGTGCAATGCCGGCCATGTCGATCATCGCGCGTGTCGGTCGTTCCAGCCAGCGTCGGATGATGGGCGCGTGGCGGTGCCAACCCTCGGCGGCGGCATCCCAGATGGCGGTCTTGGTGGTGGGGGCGGGCGATAGGTCGGTCATGGCGGGCTCCTGTTGCGGCGGCCTTGAGATTGCGCTTGTCAGGTGCTTGGCAACAGCCGCAAGGTTGCGGAACGGGGCCGCAGAATTGCGGGCGCCAAGGGCAAGGCCGCGATGTTCAACTGGAACGATCTGCGTTTTCTGCTGGCGGTCGGGCGCGAGGGCAGCACGCTGGCCGCCGCGCGCAGGCTTGGCGTCAACCAGTCGACCGTGCAGCGTCGTCTGGCCGAGCTTGAGGCGCGGCTGGGCGAGCGCCTGGTGGAGCGTCACGCGTCGGGCTACCGGCTGACCGATCTTGGGCAGGCGGCATTTGGTCGGGCCGAGGCGGTGGAGAGTGCCGCCGATGGCTTTGCGCACGCGGTGCAGGATCTGGGTCGCGGCACGCGCGGCGTGGTGCGGCTGACCTGCCCGGAGCCGATTGCGATCCGGCTGGCGCAATCGGGGTTTGTTGACCGCTTTCAGGCGCGTCACCGGGGCTTGACGATCGAGTTTGTGCTGAAGGACAGTTATGTCGATCTGGCGGGGGGCGAGGCGGACGTGGCGCTGCGGTCGGGTGATACCGATGATGCGGTGTTGGTCGGGCGCAAGATCGCGACCTCGCTCTGGGCGGTTTACGCCAGCCGCGACTACATCGCCCGGCATGGGTCGCCATCGGGACCGGAGGATATGCCGGGGCATATGCTGATCGGGTTCGAAGCCGCGATGGCGCGGCACCGGGCGGTGATCTGGCTGAACGAGGTGGCGCCGGGGGCGGGGTATGCGGCGCGCAGCACCTCTGTTCTGGGGCTGATTTCGGCGGCGAAGGCGGGGGTCGGGGTCGCACCATTGCCGATGGCCCTGGGTGACGTGGAGCCGGAGCTGGTGCGCCTGTTCGGCCCCGTGGCGGCGCTGACCCGTGACTGGCGTATTCTGGCGCACCCCGACCAGCGGCAGTCGCCCCGGATCGAGGCGTTCTTCCGGTTCGTGTTGGCCGAGACCGAGGCGTTGCGGCCGATCCTGACGGGGTAGATCAGGCCGCTGAACCGCCTACGGTCAGCCCGCCGATCAGAAGCGTCGGTTGGCCGACGCCGACCGGCACCCATTGCCCGGCCTTCCCGCAGTTGCCGATGCCGGGATCAAGCGCCAGATCGTTGCCGATGGCGCGAATCTGTTTCAGCGCGGTCGCACCGTCGCCGATCAGGGTGGCGCCCTTGACGGCCGCGCCGATCTTGCCGTTCTTCACGCGGTAGGCCTCGGTGCAGGAAAACACGAACTTGCCGTTGGTGATGTCGACCTGACCGCCGCCGAAACCCACGGCGTAGATCCCGTCCTTGAGCGAGGCGACGATTCCGGCGGGGTCGTCGTTGCCGGCCAGCATGTAGGTGTTGGTCATCCGCGGCATCGGGATATGGGCGAAACTTTCGCGCCGCCCGTTGCCGGTGGGGGCCACGCCCATCAGGCGGGCGTTCTGGCGGTCTTGCATGTAGCCGACGAGGATGCCGTCCTCGATCAGCACGTTCCTGGCCGACGGTGTGCCTTCGTCATCAACGCTGATCGACCCACGCCGGTCGGGCAGGGTGCCGTCATCGAGGACCGTGACACCCTTGGCCGCGATGCGGCTGCCCAGCAGGCCGGCGAAAGCCGAGGTTTCCTTGCGGTTGAAGTCGCCTTCAAGCCCGTGACCGATGGCCTCGTGCAGAAGGATGCCGGGCCAGCCGGGGCCGAGGACGACATCCATGATGCCTGCAGGGGCGGCTTCGGCGGAAAGGTTGACGAGGGCGATGCGCAGCGCCTCGCGCACCATCGGTTGCCAGGTTTCCGGCAGCATCAGGCGGGCAAGGCCGTGGCGGCCACCGCCGCCCATGCCGCCCTGTTCGCGGCGGCCCTGCTCCTCCACGATCACCGAAACGTTCAGCCGCGCCATCGGGCGGATGTCGGTCAGGCGCAGGCCTTCGGGGCGCAAGATCTCCACCTCTTGCAGCGACGCGCCAAGCGAGGCCGACACCTGCACCACGCGCGGATCAAGCGCGCGGGCGAAGGCGTCGATTTCCTTCAGCATGTCGATCTTCACCGGGAAGGTCGCGTCGGCCATCGGGTCGGCGTCGGTGTAAAGCCTGATGTTGGTGCCCTGGGGCGAGGCGGCCATCGTGCCACCACCGTCGCCCACGGCAAGACGCGCGGTCTCGGACGCCCGGATCAGCGCCTTTTCCGAGATCTCCGTGGAATGGGCATAGCCCGCCACCTCGCCGCGCACGGCGCGCAGGCCAAAGCCTTCGGAGGCATCATAGCTGGCGTTGCGGATGCGGCCGTCGTCCAGAACGATGCTTTCGCCCCGGCGACGTTCCAGAAACAACTCGCCATCGTCGGCCCCCGCGGTGGCTGCGCGCAGGGTGGCCAGGGCGGCGGCTTCGTCAAGGTGGGTGTCGAACGGGCGGAAGAGAGCGTCGGCCATGTCGTGCCTTTCGGAGTTGAGTGCGGAACCTAGGCCGCGATGCGGCCTTGCGCAAGGCGGCGGCAGAGAGCCTGCCAGCGCGGGGCACGGCAATTGGCAATGCATGGGCCGGACTGGAGACGCGTCGGCGATGCGTCCGTGGCGCAAGCGCGCGTCTGTTGCCAAAGCTGGAAGCAGGCGCCTTCGGCATGAACGCAAGCAACGGCATTGGACACGCGGGCAGGCCTGCCACGAAAGATGTGCTGGTGCGGCCGGCGCGGTTCAGGCGGGCAAGGGCGCTGCTATGTCGCAACGGTTTTGCTTGTCCCGCCTCGCCTAATATGGTTTGAACGCCCGCGTATACAACGGGATTCTGCCTTGCGCGGCGAACCCCTGAGAAGCGGCGGCAAGCCGCATGTCGGGAACGGGAATGAGAACCATGCGCCTTTCGAAAGTGACGAATGCGATTGCTGCTGCCGGGCTCGCCAGCCTGTGGAGCGGGGCAGCCTTTGCCCAGCAAGCCCTGGATATCGTCGGCCAGCCGATCAACGGAAAGACCGGCTTCCAGCCAGCGGCCACCAGTATTGCCGAAGATCTTCAGTGGCTTGACGGGATGCTGAACTATATCATCATCGCCATCGTGATCTTTGTGTCGGCCCTGCTGATCTTTGTCATCCTGCGCTTCAACTCGCGGTCGAACCCGAAGCCTGCGACCTTCACGCACAACTCGCCGCTGGAAGTGGTGTGGACGATCATCCCGATCGTGATCCTGGTGTTCATCGGGGCGTTCTCGCTGCCGGTGCTGTTCGAAGAGCAGGAGATCCCGGTCGGCGACGTGACGATCAAGGCAACCGGCTACCAGTGGTACTGGGGCTATGAATATGTCGGCGAGGACGTGGCCTTCGACAGTTACATGATCGGCTCGCCCGCGACGGGCGGCAGCAACATGCTGACGCCGGAGGTCGAGGCGCAACTGGTTGAGGCGGGCTACACCAAGGAGCAGTTCCTGCTGGCGACCGATACCGCAGTCGTGGTTCCGGTCGGCAAGAAGATCGTCATTCAGGTCACCGGCGCGGACGTGATCCATTCCTGGAAGGTGCCTGCGTTTGGCGTGATGCAGGACGCGGTTCCCGGCCGTCTGGCGGCGCTGTGGTTCCAGGCTGACAAGGAAGGCATCTACTTCGGCCAGTGCTCGGAGCTTTGCGGTCAGATGCACGCTTACATGCCGATCACGGTGAAGGTCGTGTCCGAGGCGGCCTATGCCGAATGGCTGGCCAAGGCCAAAGCGGGCGACGTACAGCTTTCAAGCGAGACGACCGGCACCGCCGTGAAACTTGCCGCCAACGACTGAGCGGGCGTGAAGAAAGAACGGCAAGGCCCGGTGATGCCGGGCCGTTGACCTGGGCAAGACGGACCTGACATGAGCGAGAGCATCACAGTGGAACGGATCGGCGAAGCGCCACATGAGGCGAGCTTCAACGATTACGTGCAGCTTCTGAAGCCGCGCGTGATGTCGCTGGTGGTGTTCACCGCGCTGGTCGGCCTGTTGGTCGCCCCGGTGTCGCTGCACCCGGTCGAGGCGGTGGCGGCGATTCTGTTCATTGCCCTTGGTGCCGGGGCGTCCGGCGCGTTGAACATGTGGTGGGATGCCGACATTGACGCCGTGATGAAGCGCACCGCGCGCCGTCCGGTGCCCGCCGGCAAAGTAGATGGTGGCGAGGCGCTGGGTCTGGGTCTGGCGCTGTCGGGCATCAGCGTGGTGATGCTTGGGCTTGCCACAAATGTTCTGGCGGCGGGCCTCCTGGGCTTCACGATCTTTTTCTACGCCGTGGTCTATTCGATGTGGCTGAAGCGTCTTACGCCGCAGAACATCGTGATCGGCGGTGCCGCCGGGGCGTTCCCGCCGATGATCGGCTGGGTGTGTGCCACAGGGTCGCTGTCGATCGAGGCGGTGTTGATGTTCGCACTGATCTTCATGTGGACGCCGCCGCATTTCTGGGCGCTGGCGCTGTTCATGAAGGAAGACTACCACAAGGCCGGTGTGCCGATGCTGACCGTGACGCACGGCCGCAAATCGACCCGTCTGCATATTCTTGTCTACACACTGCTCCTCGTGCCGGTTGCAATCGGCGCGGCACTCACTTCGATCGGCGGGCCGTTCACGCTGGCGGTCGCGGTGGCGCTGAACGCGTGGTTCGTGGTGGGCGCGGTGCGTATATGGCGCCGCGACGAGGGTGTGGCCGAGGCTGACAAGTATGCCGTCGAAAAGGCCGTGTTCCGCTTTTCCCTGCTGTATCTTTTCCTGCATTTCGGCGCGTTTCTGGTCGAAGCCGCGCTGAAACCCTACGGTCTGGGAGGCTGGTGATGACATTCCGTCCCGAGCATGAGATCCACAAGCGCCGCTTTGGTCGCAACCTTGGCCTTGGCCTTGTTCTCGCCGGCTTCGTGGCGCTGGTCTTTGCGCTGACCGTGGTCAAGGTAAAGCGCGGCGATCCGATGCGGGTGAACAGCCAGGTCGCGCAGCCAGAGGCGATCAAGCAATGATCTTCCCGCGTCTACAGGGCCCGAACCGCACGCTTGCGCAACTGGTTGGTGTCGTGGTGGTGATGGGTTCGCTGTCCTTCGCCGCGGTGCCGTTTTACGACTGGTTCTGCCGGGTAACAGGCTTTGGCGGCACAACTGGTGTGGCAGACGCAGGCTCTGACGTGATCCTCGACCGCACCGTGCGGGTGCGTTTTGACGCCTCGCTCGAAGCCGGGATGCCGTGGACGTTCAAGGCGACCGAGCCGGTGATGGAACTGCGGATCGGCGAGACGGGGATGGCCTTCTACGAGGCGCACAACCCCACGAACCGCCCGATTGCCGGCACCGCCAGCTACAACGTGTTCCCTTATTCCGCCGGCGGCTATTTCATCAAGATCGCCTGCTTCTGCTTTCAGGAACAAATCCTGCAGCCGGGTGAAACGGTGCTGATGCCGGTGACCTTCTATGTCGACCCAGCCTTGGTCGACGATCCAGAAGCGCAGTTTGTCCATGAGATCACGCTAAGCTATACCTTCCACGAGACGCCGCTGCCCGAAACTCAGGCAGCGCTCAAAACCCCGGCTCCGGCAACGCCCGAAGCGCTGAACTGACCATAACGAGGGAACTGACCGGCCATGGCCCACGCGAAAAACCACGATTACCACGTCCTGCCACCGTCGATCTGGCCGCTGCTTGGCGCGCTGTCGGGTTTTGTGATGCTGTTCGGGGCCGTTCTCTGGATGCACGGCTCGCAGCCCTGGCTTGGGCTGATCGGCCTTGCTGGCGTGCTTTACGTGATGTTCGCCTGGTGGTCCGAGGTGGTGCAGGAAAGCCAGGTTGGCGATCACACTCCGGTGGTGCGGCTTGGCCTTCGCTACGGCTTTATCCTCTTCATCATGTCGGAAGTGATGTTCTTCGCGGCCTGGTTCTGGACGTTCTTCAAGCACCGTATGTATCCGATGGGGCCGCAAAGCCCGGCGATTGACGGGGTGTGGCCGCCGGTCGGGATCGAGACGTTCGATCCGTGGCACCTGCCCCTGATGAACACACTGATCCTGCTGCTGTCGGGCTGTGCGGCCACCTGGGCGCACCATGCGCTGGTGCATGAAAACAACCGCAAGGACCTGATCAACGGCCTGATCCTTGCGATCCTTCTGGGCGTCGTGTTCACCGGGATGCAGGCTTACGAATACAGCCACGCCGCCTTCGGGTTTGCCGGCAACATCTACGGCGCCACGTTCTTCATGGCGACGGGCTTTCACGGCTTTCACGTCATCATCGGGACGATCTTCCTGTTCGTTTGCCTGATGCGCGCGCTGAAGGGGCATTTCACCCCGGAACGCCACGTCGGCTTTGAAGCCGCCGCCTGGTACTGGCACTTCGTGGACGTGGTCTGGCTGTTCCTGTTTGCCACGGTCTATGTCTGGGGTCAGGGCTGATATCCAGCCCGGCGCGGGGAAAACAAGCGCGGGCCTTCGGGCCTGCGCTTTTCATTTGGGGTGATAGGATGATCAGGTCGGTCGCTTTTGCGGTGATCCTCGGTCTGGCCGGGGTCGGGGTGCTTGTGTCGCTGGGCGTCTGGCAGTTGCACCGGCTGGAGTGGAAGGAAACCATTATCGCCCGGGCCGAGGCGAGGATGGCCGAAGCGCCGATCACGCTGCCCGCCACGCTTGACCCTGTGGCGGATCGCTACCGTGCCGTCACCGCAACCGGCCGCTTTACCGGCGAAGAGGCGCATGTGCTGACCTCCACCCGCGAGACGGGCCCGGGGTTTCTGGTAATTGCTGCCTTCGAGACGGGCGGGCGGCGCATCCTGATCGACCGTGGTTTCGTGCCAGAGACGGAAAAGACCACCCCGCGCCCACCAAGCGAGGCGACGGTTGTGGGCAACCTGAACTGGCCCGACGACGTGAATTCATCGACCCCGCCCTATGACGCAGACCGCCAGATCTGGTATGGCCGTGACCTTGGCGGGATCGCGTCGCTTCTGGGCGCCGAGCCGGTGCTGGTGATCGCGCGCGAAGATACCGGCGACGGCATCATCCCGCAGCCGGTGACGACCGCTGGCTTTCGCAACGACCATTTCAATTATGCGGTGACCTGGTTTTCGCTGGCGGCGGTGTGGCTGGGGATGACACTCTATCTTCTGTGGCGTATCAGGGCGCGGTCCGTCTGAACACCAAAGGCGAAACGATGAAATACATATCCACCCGCGGCGCTGCTCCGACGTTGAGCTTTGGCGAGGCGATGATGACAGGCCTTGCCCGCGACGGCGGGCTTTACGTCCCTGATGCGGTGCCGGTGATGCCGCTGGGCGAGATCACGGCGCTGGCCGGGGTGTCCTACGAGGAGACCGCCTTTCGCGTGATGCGGCCCTATCTGGGCGGCTTCTTTGCCGAGGACGAGTTTCGCGGTCTGATCGACGCCGCCTACAAGGGTTTCCACCACGCCGCCCGCGCGCCGATGGTGCAACTGGCGCCGAACCACTTCCTTTTGGAGCTGTTCCACGGCCCGACGCTGGCGTTCAAGGACTTCGCGATGCAACTCATCGGGCAGATGATGCAGGCGGCGCTGGCCAAGACGGGCGAGCGGATCACGATTGTCGGCGCGACCTCGGGCGATACCGGATCGGCGGCGATGGAGGCGTTCCGGGGGCTGGCGAATGTGGATGTGTTCATCCTGTTCCCACATGGCCGGGTGTCGGACGTGCAGCGCCGGCAAATGACCACGGCGTCGGAGGCGAACTGTCACGCGTTGGCCATCGACGGCAGCTTTGACGATGCGCAGGCCCGCGTGAAGGACATGTTCAACGACTTCGCCTTCCGCGATGGGGTGCGGCTGGCGGGCGTGAACTCGATCAACTGGGCGCGCGTTCTGGCGCAGGTGGTCTACTATTTCTACGCCGCCGTGGCGCTGGGTGCGCCGCACCGCGCGGTCAGCTTTACCGTGCCGACAGGCAACTTCGGTGACATCTTCGCGGGCTACATCGCGCGGCAGATGGGTCTTCCGATCGAAAAGCTGGTGATTGCCACCAACCAGAACGATATCCTCGACCGTGCGATCCGCAGTGGTGCCTACCTGACCGATGGCGTGCGCCCGACGATCAGCCCGTCGATGGATATCGAGGTGTCGTCAAACTTTGAACGCGCCTTGTTCGATGCCTATGGCCGCGACGGGACTGCCGTCAGCGCGCTGATGGCCGAACTGAAGGCGGGCGGTTTTCATATCAGCCAGGGTGCGCTTGACATGCTGCGCGCCACCTTCGCCTCGGGCCGGTGTTCGGAGGACGAGACGCTGGCGACCATCGCCCGGCACTTCAAGACCACGGGCGAGGTCTTGTGCCCGCACTCCGCCGTGGGTGTGAAGGTCGCCGAGGATCATCTTGGCCGGACCCCGATGATTACGCTTGCGACCGCCCATCCCGCAAAGTTCCCCGATGCAGTGGAACGTGCCACGGGGCTGCGCCCCGCTTTGCCGCCGCATATGGCCGACCTGTTCGACCGGCCCGAGCGGATGACTCGCGTGCCGAACGACCTTGCCACACTCGAAGCGCTGGTGCGCGAAAGGATTGCCCATTGAGCTTGCGCCTACATACCCTGCCGAACGGGTTTCGCATCGTCACCGAGGCGATGCCGGGCCTCAAATCCGCTTCCGTCGGCATCTGGGTCGGCGCGGGCGGGCGGCATGAAACCCCGCAGCAGAACGGCATCGCGCACTTTCTGGAGCACATGGCCTTCAAGGGCACGCGGCGGCGCAGCGCCCTGCAGATCGCCGAGGAAATCGAGGATGTGGGCGGCTATATCAACGCCTACACCAGCCGAGAGATGACGGCGTATTACGCGCGCTGCCTGTCGGCGGACGTGCCGCGCGCGCTGGACGTGATTTCCGACATCGTGCTGAACCCGGTGTTCCGCAAGGCCGATATCGAGACCGAGCGGCATGTGATCCTGCAGGAAATCGGGCAGGCGCTGGATACGCCCGACGACATCATCTTCGACTGGCTGCACGAGGTCAGCTACCCCGATCAGCCGTTTGGTCGCACCATCCTTGGCCCGGAAGAGCGGGTGTCGTCGTTCAAGAAGGCCGATTTCGAGGCGTTCGTCGGCCAGCACTACGGCCCCGACCAGATGATCCTGTCGGCTGCCGGTGGTGTCGATCACGACAGCATCGTGGCCGAGGCGACGGCGATCTTCGGCGGTCTGAAGCCGGTGGGAATGCCGCAGGTTGCCCCGGCCCGTTTTGGCGGCGGCGAGCGGCGCGAGGTGAAGGATCTGGAACAGGTCCACATCGCGCTGGCGTTCGAGGCCCCCGGCTACCGCGACGACAAGGTCTATACCGCGCAGGTCTATGCCACCGCGATGGGTGGCGGCATGTCCTCGCGCCTGTTCCAGAAAATCCGCGAGGATCGGGGCTTGTGCTATACCATCCACGCGCAAGCGGGTGCCTATGAAGACACCGGGCAGGTCACGATCTACGCCGGCACCTCTGACGCAGAGATTGGCGACCTCACGCAACTGACGATCGACGAGTTGAAACGCGCCGCCGACGACATGACCGAGGCCGAGGTGGCCCGCAGCCGTGCGCAACTGCGCGCGGGGCTGTTGATGGGGCTGGAAAGCCCGTCGTCGCGCGCCGAACGCAATGCGCGGCTGCTGTCGATCTGGGGCCGGGTGCCGGATGTCGATGAGGCGGTGGCCAAGATCGACGCGGTCACCACAGCGCATGTGCGGGCCTACGCGGGCGAGCTGACCAGCGCCCGCGCGGCTTTGGCGCTGTATGGCCCGGTCGCGGACGCGCCGGGGATCGACGCGATCCAGCGCGGGCTGCTGGCCTGATGCTGGGCTTCAAGCGCAGGGTCCGGGTCGAGACGGAGCGCATGACGCTTCGCCTGCCCGAACACGCCGACTGGCGGCAATGGTCGGAACTGCGCGAAGTGTCGGCCGCCTTCCTGGCCCCCTGGGAGCCGGTCTGGGCCAATGACCACCTGACCCGCCGCGCCTTCACCAACCGCGTCTACTGGGCGCAGCGCGCCGAGGCACAGGGCACCGCGCTGCCGATGCTTTTGATCCGCCGCGCAGATGACCAGCTTCTGGGCGCACTGACGCTGGACAACATCCGCCGCGGCCCGTCGCAGACCGGCACCTTCGGCTACTGGATCGGCCAGCCCTTCGCGCGCCACGGCTACATGCGCGAGGCGTTGAAGGGCCTGACGCACCACGCCTTCACCAACATGGATATCAGCCGGCTTGAAGCGGCCTGCCTGCCGGAAAACACCGCCTCGCGCGGGGTGCTGGAGAAATGCGGCTTCAAGTATGAGGGCGTGGCGCAAAGTTACCTGCAGATCAGTGGGCGCTGGCGCAACCATGTCCTCTACGCCAACCTCCGCAGCGACCGGCGCGGCCGCACGGATGCGGGCTGACCCCCGACACTTGCCCCCGGTGTGCTCTCCCGTGTGCTCCCCCGCGTCTCCCCGCCCCCTTTGGGAGGCGATGGGGAAGGGGGGCGCTCTTTGATCCTCCGGCCCGGCTTGCCCGTGCATCGTCCTCCGATCGGACGCAAACGCTCCGTGCCGGCGGGCATCGCAAGACACTCCACGTCGCCCTGCTTCACGCTGTGAATGTTGCCAGAGCGAACAGGCTGCGGATGGCCGCGTTCCGGGTGATTCTTCTGTCCGGCTTCGGCATCGCCCGCATCGCAACCTGCATCCGGTCCGGCAATGCGGTCTTTGGCCGCGACCTTGCCGCTGCGCCCAAAGCCCTGATCCGTGACGCCAGTGCGCTCCATCGCCGCCTTGCACGCCCTTGCCGCCGCGCGCGGTTGACCTCGCGTATCCGTGATCGAAGTGTCAGGTGACGTGGCGGCAATCCGGGTTACCCTTCGCCTCGTCCGATAGGAGGTGCCCGATGCGTCTTGCCGCCACCCTGATCCTTGCCGCCTGTCCCGCAGTCGCCCAGGACCGCATTCCTTCGCATTGCATTGCCTTGGCGCAAGGTCCCGAAACCGTGATCCCTGCGGCGTTGGGCGATGGCCTTGCAAAGGATCGTGTCCTGATCCGCTACCTCGACCACGCAAGTTTTGCCATCGTCACAGATGACGGTACCGTGGCGGTCACCGATTACACCGGCTACACCGGCACCGCCGATTTCGTGCCCGACGTGGTGACGATGAACAACGCGCATTCCACACATTGGACCGCCGCGCCCGACGAACGTATCCCCCACATCCTCAAGGGTTGGGGCGAAGGCGCGGCCCCTGCCGACCACCGGCTCGACCTCGGCTCCATGCTGGTGCGCAACGTCACCACCGACACGCGCGGCCCGTTCGGCGAAGGCGCGCGCAAGGACGGCAACTCGATCTTCATCTTCGAGGCGGGCGGCCTCTGTATCGGCCACCTCGGGCATCTCCACCAGATCCCCTCGCCCGAACAATACGCGGCCATCGGGCGGCTTGATGTGGTCATGGTGCCGGTTGACGGCGGCTACACCATGCGGCTTGAGGATATGGCGGGCGTGGTCAGCCGGCTGCGTTCCTCGGTGGTGATTCCGATGCACTGGTTCTCGCAGGCCTCTCTGGACACATTCCTGATGGAGATGTCCAAGGACTTCACCGTGGTCGAAACCGGTGGCCCAGAGATCGAGCTCAGCCGCGATGACCTGCCGTCCAGCCCGACGGTGCTGGTGCTGGAACCGGCCTACCTCGACTAGCATTTCCTGTGGCAAGTGTGCCCGGCCCCGTCTACGTAAACGGGTAAAGGAGCGTGCCATGCTGAACCCCTGCGATCCCGGCTTTGTCGCCAGCCTTGCCGCGCGCTTGCCCGAAGGCACGCTTGCCACGCCCGACGCGGCGCATCTGACCGAACCGCGCGGCCGCTGGCACGGCATCGCTGGAACCGTTGCCAAACCGCGCAGCACTGCCGAGGTTGCGACCATCGTCCGCGCCTGTGGCGAGGCAAAGGTCGGGATCGTGCCCTGGGGGGGCGGCACCGGCCTCGTTGGCGGCCAGGTGATGACGGACGGTCCCGCGCCGCTTCTTCTGTCGCTGGAACGGATGACCGCCTTGCGCGGCGCCTGGGCCGAAGAGAATGCGCTGGTGGTCGAGGCCGGGATGATCCTTGCCGACGTGCAGGCCGAGGCCGCGACACTGGGCCGGCTTTTCCCGCTGACGCTCGCCTCCGAAGGCAGCGCGCGGATCGGCGGCAACCTTGCCACCAATGCCGGCGGCGTGCATGTGCTGCGCTACGGCAACGCGCGCGACCTCTGCCTTGGCCTTGAGGTGGTGCTTCCGGATGGCAGCGTCTGGAACGGGCTGACACGTCTGCGCAAGGACAACGCGGGTTACGACCTGCGCCACCTGATGATCGGCTCCGAAGGCACGCTTGGCGTGATCACCGCCGCCAGCCTGCGCCTGTTCCCGATCCCGGCATCCCGCGTGGTGGCGATGCTGGCGGTGCCGTCCCCCGATGCGGCCCTGCGCCTCCTGTCACTCGCTTCCTCCCGTGTGCCGGGCATGGTCTCCGGGTTCGAACTGATGCACCGCACCGGCTTTGAGTTTCTGGCCGAAACGCTGCCTGACCTGCGCGCGCCCTTCGATCCGGTGCCGGAATGGCTGGTCCTGATCGAACTGGGCCTCGCCGCCGGGATGGAAGCCGAGCCCACGATGGCCGCGCTTTACGACGAGGCGTCGGATGCAGGTCTGGTAAGCGACGGCGTTATCGCCACCTCGGATGCGCAGGCTGCCGCCCTTTGGCACCTGCGCGAAGCGATCCCCGAGGCGAACCGCCGGATCGGTGCCGTCTCCAGCCACGACATCTCGTTGCCCTTGTCCGCCGTTCCCGATTTCATCCGCGCCGCGCCCGCAGCGCTGGCCCGGATCGACCGGTTCCGCATCAACTGCTTTGGCCACCTTGGCGATGGCAACCTTCATTACAACGTGTTCCCGGAAAAGGGCCGCAGCCGCGCCGAACACGATCCCCAGCGTGACGCGGTGAAGGCCTGCATCCACGACATTGTGCATGACATGGGCGGTTCGGTCGCCGCCGAACACGGCGTAGGCCGGCTCAAGACCGCCGATCTTGTCCGCTATGCAGACCCCGGCAAACTCGCCGCGATGCGGGCGATCAAGCAGGCGCTCGATCCCCTTGGCATCATGAACCCCGGCGCGGTGCTGGCCTTCTGACCCTTCCACGTTTCAAAAGCACTTCCGCCGGAGGCGGCGGAGCCAGGCGGGCCTCTGGCCCGCGCCAGCGACCTGACAAACGTGCCGCGGCACGCGGCTCTTCCAGATGGACCAAGGTCAGAGAAAAACCCCGCCGGGTGGGTGCCCGACGGGGTGGGGTGGGTTTGGGTCACGTGTTGCAAGCAGCGTGTCTGCCGGGGTGGGTAGCCCCGACATGGCAAGTTCTACCGCCGATTCGCTTTCCACCCGGTTAACGCCCGTTCAAAGCCCGTCAAAAGCGCACAGTGCGTGCACCGACATGCCCATCGCTTCCAGCTTTTGCCGCCCGCCCAGATCGGGCAGGTCGACGACAAAGGCGCAACCCACCACCTCGGCGCCCAACCGTTCGATCAGCCGGATACCGGCTTCCGCCGTGCCACCGGTGGCCAGAAGGTCATCGACCAGCAGCACCTTCTCCCCCGGTGCCATTGCGTCGTCATGCACCTCCACCACCGCCTCGCCGTATTCCAGTGTGTAGGCTTGGGAAATCGTCTGCCCCGGCAGCTTGCCCTTCTTGCGGATCGGCACGAAGCCGGTCGAAAGCTGGTGCGCGACGGCGCCGCCAAGGATGAACCCCCGCGCCTCCAGCCCCGCAACCTTGTCGATCCGCATCCCGGCATAGGGGGCCAGCAACTGGTCGACGCACATCCGAAACCCGCGCGGATCGGCGAAAAGGGTGGTCACATCCCGAAACAGGATACCCTCATGGGGGAAGTCCACGATGGTCCGGATGTAGTCCTTTACGGTCTTGGCCTTGACGGTCTTGGCGCTCTGCATCGGTCGGTCTTTCATATCCGGGGCGGGTAGAGCCAGCGCAAAAGCGCGGCGTCCTGGCCTGCGATGGTGGTGGTCAGGTTCGAGTCCTGCGACAGGATCGACACCCCGTCATAGGCCGGGTTCTCGATATCATAAAGCGGTCCCAGCGCCTGGGTGATTTCCTCCAGCATCACCGAGGGCAAGTCCTCGTCAGTGATGGCGGTGGAAATCAGGATGACCGCGCTGGTGATCCGGTCGGCCTCATCGGACCACAGGGTCATGTAGCCCACCCCCATCACGCCGGGGCCGGAAAAGCCGGGCACCTCGGTCATCACAGTGCCTTCGGTCAGGTCGGTCGGAATGACAGTTATGTCGGCAAAGGGCCCCGGCGTGCGCTCCACCCGTATCGCGGCTCCGGCGCCGTTGATCTGGTCGAGGGCGGGGTCGATCGCGGCCTGCAATCGTGCCGTGAACCCGATCGGGGCCGACCCCTTGCCGTGCCCGATGGTCAGGCGCAACGCGGGCTTGGCCCAGCGCAGCACCGGGCCCTTGCACGACCCGCCGGGCGGCGCACCGCAGGTGACCAGGCGAAAGAAGTCGAGGTCGCTCAGCACGCCCTCGGCGGCGACGCCGTCGATCTGGTCTTCCGCTGCGGCCGTTCCTGCAAGCAGCAGCACGGCAAGGACCAGGCGGATCACAGAACCCGCCCCGCCACCGCATCCAGCCGCGCGACAAGCTCGGGGTCGCGGCGGTCTGGCGCGGTCATCACGGCATGGTCAAGCGCGTGGTCGCAGCCCTGCGGACAGAGGGTATGGGTGCCGCCCAACAGGCCGGGCAGCCGCGCCACCAGCCGCCGTGCGGCGTCAGAGTTTGCGGTCAGGGTGCGGATGACCATTGCCACGTCCACCGCGCCATGGCTGTCGTGCCAGCAGTCGTAGTCCGTGACCATTGCGACGCAGGCGTAGCAAAGCTCGGCCTCGCGGGCGAGGCGGGCTTCGGGCATTCCGGTCATGCCGATCACATCGGCGCCCCAGGTGCGGTAAAGGCGGCTTTCGGCGCGGGTGGAAAACTGCGGGCCTTCGATGGCGATATAGGTGGCGCCGGTATGGACGGTCTGGCCCGCCTCGCGGGCGGCGGTGGCGCAGGCCGCGCCGAGGCGGGCACAGGTGGGGTCGGCGAGGCTGACGTGGGCGACGCAGCCGGTGCCGAAGAAGGAGGACGCGCGCGATACGGTGCGGTCGATGTATTGATCCACGATGACGAAATCGCCGGGGGCGTAGTCTTCGCGGAGGGAACCCACCGCCGAGACCGAGACCACCTCGGTGCAGCCGAGGCGTTTCAGGGCGTCGATGTTGGCGCGGTAGGGGACGGAGGCGGGGTCAAGCGGGTGGTCGCGGCCGTGGCGGGGCAGGAAGGCCATTGGCACGCCGTCAAGGCGGCCGACCAGCACCTCGTCAGAGGGCCTGCCGAAGGGGGATTTCACCTTGACCCAGCTTGCGCCTTCGAGCCCGTCGATCTGATAGACGCCGGAGCCGCCGATGACGCCGATCATGGTCTGCATGTAGGATTCCCCTGTCCGTCCGGTAGGGAAGTCTAGGCGGGTTGGCGAGCCTTGCAAGCCTCGTTTTCGATGCCTGTCCCACGGTGGGACATTGGGCTAAGCCATTGTTTCGCTGACCTGATATTTTCCCAATAAGAAAGCCTTAACCGTTTCAGATCAGCCCGTATTGCCGCGCCTTGCCGCGCAGGAAGGGCAGACCCTCGCCGATCACCTGATCGGTGCTGTCGGCCACCGGACGCCAGACCGACAGGCCCCACGCCAGTTCGGGCGGCATGTTGATGAAACTTTCCATTGCCAATCCGCCGTTGAAGCCGATGGCGGCGAGGGCGGCAAAGATTTCGTCCCAGTCGCAGGTGCCGTGGCCCGGCGTGCCACGGTCACTTTCCGACAGGTGGATGTAGCGCAGATGATCGCGCGCGGCGAGGATGCCGTTGGCGGCCCCCTTTTCCTCGATGTTCATGTGGTAGGTATCAAGATGAATGAAGATGTTGTCGGCCCCGATCCGGTCCAGCATCGCGGCGGCCTGCCAACCGGTGTTCAGAAGATGGGTCTCGTAGCGGTTCACCGGCTCGATCCCGAAGGCGAGCCCGAGGCGCTTGGCGTGCCGCGCCGCCGCCTCAAGACAGCGGGCGACGTTCGTGAGTTCGGCCTCGGTCGGCGGCAGCCCCGAGCGTTCGCCGATGCCGCCATAGGTGACGCCGGTCAGCGCCTTGGCCCCCATCGCGGCGGTCTTGTCGAGGGCCACGGTCAGAAACTCGATTCCCTTGTCGGGGTGGCGCGAGGGCCAGTGGGTTTCGGGCAGGCCGAGCGAGCAGACGGCGGAAATCCCGGCCTTGTCGAAAAGCGCGCGGGAATGGGCGGCGTCGACGATGGGTGGATCGAGAAGCGCTACTTCGATGAAATCGAAGCTGTGACGCAAGGCTTCTGCGACCGCGTGTTCGGCAGCCTCCGGCGTCCAACGCATCGTCCAGATCGAGGAATGGATGCCGAAACCGCGCATGGGCTGGCCCTTTCAGGTGGTGGTGACGATAGCGTCAGGGATTATGCCGGAGGCGGCAATGAAGGGGGCGGTGTCGCGGCCCGCGAACAGGCCGTGGGCGGTGATGAGGATGGTTCCCATGCCGGAGGCGCACCCGCCGAGCGTGTCGGTGTGCAGCGTGTCGCCGACCATCGCGAGGCGGTGCGTGGCAAGACCGGTGCGTGCAGCCGCCTCTAGATGCGCGTCGGGGAAGGGCTTGCCGCACCAGTGCAATGTAGCCCCGGTGCGGTCGGCCACGTCATGCGCCCAGAAGCCGGGTTCGATGGAAAGGCCGCCTTCGCGCGGGGCGACGAGATCGGGATTGGCGACGAGGAGGGGGCGGGGGTTGCGGTCCATATCGTGGAGGAGCTTGGCGTGCAGCGCGGGCGTCCAGCGGGCGGTGGAGAGATAGAGGAAGGCGTCGATCCCGGACCAGTCGGCGGTGTCGTGAAGGTCGGTGATCTGCGCGGGGATATCGGCGAAACTGTCGCCTGCGGCGGCGATGGCACCCCAGCGCGCGCCGTCCGCGATGCGGGGCAGGGCGGCGACAGCGATGTCGCGGGAGGAGACGACCTCATCGGCAGTGAAGTCAAAGCCGAGGCGGTGGTATTTCGCCAAGGCTTCGCTGCGCGGGTAGGAGGCGGCGTTGGTGAGGACGCAGAGGCGTTTGCCCTTGCGCCGCAGGTCAGCCATGCGCGCGACTGCGCCGGGAATGGGCGTGTCACCGACGTTCAGGACGCCGAAGGCATCGAGGACAAAGCCATCCCAGCGGTCGGCCACATCGGCAAGGGTGGCCCCATGCTGGCTGGCCTTGGGAAAGGTGGCGGTGGGCAGGCGGGGGCGGACGGCTTCGTACCGGGCGAAGGCGTCGTCGGTGGACAGGCCAAGGTCGGCAACATCAGACACTGGTGAACCCACCTTCGACCATCAAAAGGGCGCCGTTGACCATGCTGGAGGCGTCAGAGGCGAGGTAGAGGGCGGCATCCGCAATCTCCACCGGTTCGGCAAAGCGGCGGGCGGGGGTGGCGTTGCGGAAGGGGTCGCCCTTTTCGGGTTTGCCCCAGACCTTTTTGCCCATCGGTGTCATCACCACCGTCGGGCAGATCGCATTCACCTGCACGTTGTGGCGCGCCCATTCGGCGCAAAGCGATTTGGTCAGGGCGTTGAGCCCCCCTTTGGAGGCAGCATAGGCGGCGTGGTCATCCAGCGCGATGACGCCGGTCTGGCTGCTGATGTTGATGACCTTGCCCCAGCGTTGCGCGATCATCGCGGGGGCGAGGGTGCGGGCGGTCAGGAACGGGGCGCGCAGGTTGACGGCCATCATCCGGTCCCAATCCTCGGTCGAGAAATCAACGGCGGGGGCGACGTTGGCGATGCCGGCAGAGTTCACGAGGATGTCGATGGTGCCCCATTCCCGGAGCGCGCGTTCGCAGGCGGTGACGGGGTCGGTCGGGCTGGCCATTTCGGCGGTGAGCGTCAGGCAGCGGCGGCCGTGGGCGCGGACGATGGCGGCGGTGGCGGCAAGGTCGGCCTCGTCGCGGCCAAGCGCCACGATATCGGCCCCGGCCTCGGCAAAAACGGCGGCGATTTCGGCGCCGATGCCTTTGGAGGCGCCGGTGATGAGGGCTTTGCGGCCTTGCAGCGAAAAGCGGTCCTGCCAGCCCATGCCCTACTCCAGATTGGTGTGGCGGGCGCGCATGGCGTCGGGCGTGACGCCAAGGTGGTCGCGCAGCGCGAGGATCAGAAGTTCAAAGGCCAGGTATTGCGCGCCCTCGAACAGCGAGCCCATCGGCAGGACCGAGGTGGCACCGGTCTGGTCGTTCGCCATCGTCTGGGCGGGGATGTGGAAGATACGGTCGGCGGCCTTGGGCGCGGTGCCGCCCGGTTGAGCGGTGACGCAGGCGACGCGGGCACCGGCGCTCAGGGCGACGCCAATGAGGCCATCGACGGTGGAAAACCCGCCCGGACCGGCGCTGGCGATCAGAAGGTCGCCCGGGCCAAGCGGCGGGCAGGACATGTCGCCCACCACATGCGCATCGAGGCCCATGTGATAAAGCCGCATGGCAAGGGCGCGCATCATCAGCCCCTCGCGCCCGACGCCGGTGCAGGCGATGCGCCGGGCGGCGGCGATTTCGGCAACCATCCCGTCCATTGCGGCGGGGTCGATGGCGGCAACAGCGGCCGCGATCTCGTCAGCCGCACGGGCGGCGAGGGTGGCAAGCGTCATGGCGATACCTTCGGTCCAAGGCCAGCCTCGGCAGCCTGCGGCAGAAGCCCGGTTTCGTCCAGCAGATCAAGAAGTGTGTAGCGGCTGCGCAGGAAGCGGGCCTTGAGGATGGTCGTGTGCAGATAGTCGCGGGCAACGCCGATCTCGGCGGCACCTGACGGCGCGCCTGCGGTGGCCAGCGCGCGGGCCATGTCGGGCGCGGGCATCAGACGGTCGCGCAGGCGGGGGGCGAGATCGGGCCAGACAGCATTCAGGCGGTGCAGGCGATCACGCAGGGCCGGGCCGTCGATGTGCTTGGCCTCGGTTTCGGCAATGGCGCGGTCGGCAACCTCGCCCGCGCCAAAACGCTGGCGAATCTCGGCGGCCTTGGCGGTCAGCGAGGCGCCGGGGCGGTCGGGGTGAAAGCGGCGGGGTTGGGCAAGAAGCCAGTCATACATCCGAAGTGTCGTCACACACCCAACGGCGACGCAGGCACCGTGGCTGACGCGCTGGCCCTGGTGGTGGAGATCGTCCATTTCCCACAGATGCGCGATCTGGTGATCGGCACCCGAGGCGGGGCGGGACGAGCCGTGCGCCTCCATCGCGAGGCCGACGAGGGTGAGGCCCTGGAACAGACCCTCGATGGCGGCGGGGTCGGCGGCGCGGATGCGGTCGGGGTGGGCGAGCCAGCCCGCAAGGCCGCCCTGCACCATCGGCCAGGCGATGTCGTCGATGGCCTCGATCCCCAGCGCGTCGGCGATCATCCAGTCGCCGCCCGCAGGCACCTTGCCGGCAAGGTCGCCGTAACCCCAGCCGGTCATTTCGGGGGGCGCCGCACAGATCACGTCGAGGTCGGCGATCAGCACGCGGGCAGGGCGGCAGGGGATGGTTTTCTTGAAGCCCTTTTCGGCCAGCGGCGCGCCGGCGGAGGTGTAGCCGTCCATCGAGGCGGCGGTGGCAACGCAAAGGTAAGGGATACCGCGCTGGAAGGCCGCGTATTTCACCACGTCGTTCATCACGCCTGACCCGATGGCGACGGGGGTCTCGCCGGGGGCGAGGGCTGCGCCGAGGCTGTCGGCAAGGTCGGTCGTCGGTTTCGGGCGCGGGCTGGCTGCGATGATGTGACGGCGGGTGGCGATGCCGGCGGCGTTCAGCGCGGCCTCGACCGCAGGGCCGGCGGCGGCCCAGCCGCGATCATCGGCGAAAAGGAGGGCGGGGCCGGTGAAGTGGCGGGCGTAAAGGGTGGCAGTGTCGGCCAGCACGCCACGACCGAGCGCGATTTCGGCGACGTTGGCCGACCGGGCGACCGCTTCGGCAATCAGGTCTGTCATGCGGCGACCCCAAGGTTGCGGCCATCGGCGGCGAAGTGGTGGCGGCGTGGCCTCGGCAGATCGAGGCCGACCACCGCGCCGTGGTCAAGCGTTGTGTCGCCCTCGGCGCGGACAACCATCTGGGTGCCGGCACCGGTGCGGACGTAAAGATAGGCGTCGCCGCCAAGCGTTTCGCGCAACAGCACGGTCGCGGCCATCTGGCCCTGTCCGGCAGGCAACAGCGTGACGTGTTCGGGCCGGATGCCAAGCTGCACGGTTCCAGCGGGCGCGGCGCCCAAAGACTCGTCGCCATGCCGGGCGGTGCCGTCCGCCAGCGTCACGGGCAGGAAGTTCATCGCGGGCGCACCAATGAAACCTGCAACGAAAGCGTTGGCGGGGCGGTGATAGAGGTCCATCGGGCTGCCCACCTGTTCGATGCGGCCCGCGTTCAGCACCACGATCTTGTCGGCCATCGTCATCGCTTCGACCTGGTCATGGGTGACGTAGATCATCGTCGCCTTCAGGTCGCGGTGCAGCGCCTCCAGTTCCACCCGCATCTGGACGCGGAGTTTGGCGTCGAGGTTGGAGAGCGGTTCGTCGAACAGGAACGCCTTCGGTTCCTTGACGATGGCGCGGCCGATGGCGACGCGCTGGCGCTGGCCGCCCGAAAGCTGGCCGGGCTTGCGGTCAAGGTAAGGGTCCAGTTGCAGGATGCGCGCGGCATTGGCGACGCGCGCCTGCCGTTCGGCCACCGGAACCTTGTTGACCTTCATCCCGAATTCCATGTTTTCCCGCACCGTCATGTGCGGATAAAGCGCGTAGGATTGAAACACCATCGCCACGTCGCGGTCCGACGGCGCCAGGGTCGACACGTCCGTGCCGCCGATGGAAATCACCCCGCCCGAGATCGATTCGAGCCCGGCGATCGAGCGCAGTAGCGTGGACTTGCCGCAGCCCGAGGGGCCGACGAAAACGGCAAACTCGCCGTCCGCAATGTCAAGCGTCACGTCGTGCAGCGCCTGCATCGCACCGTAGAACTTGTTCACGCCCGAAAGCCTGACTTCGGCCATGCCGTTTCCTTCCCTTAGGTCAACTTTGCCGGGCGAAGGTGATTTTCCCGATTGACTCGCTGGCGTTTCAATACATTTATATCGACAGCGTTACAAATGGAAGTCAACCGTCAAACGCTGAAACCAATGGGAGGTTGGAATGAAATTCAAGACAGAGGTCAGCGCCATCGCGCTGGCGGCGACGGCCAGCCTTGGCCTTGCCGGGCAGGCCACCGCATGGTCGCTTGAGGAGGCGGCAAAGCCCTATGCGGGGACCGAGCTGGAGGTGCTGTTCCTTGACCGCCCCGGCTATAACGCCGCGATCAAGATGTTGCCGGAGTTCGAGGCGGCGACCGGCATCAAGGTGAACTACACCACCGTGCCCTACGAGAACGCGCTGGGCGAACAGGTGCGCGATTTCGTGGCCGGGGGCGATCTCGACATCGCGCTGATCGACCTTGTCTGGATGGGCAACTTTGCGGAAAACGGCTGGGTCGTGCCATCCGAGACCTTCACCAAGAACGCCGAACTGGCCGACCCCGATCTGGACATGGCGGATTTCTTCCCGCTGATCCTTGATGCCTTCGGGTCGTGGAACGGGGTCAACTACGGCCTGCCGTTCGACAACTATTCGGGCCTTCTGTTCTACAACAAATGCACGTTGGAAGCCGCCGGTTTCGACAAGCCGCCGGCGACGTGGCAAGAGGTGATGGACGTCTACGGCCCGGCGCTGACCAAGGACGGCAAGTTCGCCTACGCGCTGCAATCCAAGCGCAACGAGACCCAGTCGGCCGACAGCTTTGCGCGGTTCCTCTGGCCGTTCGGCGGCAGCTTCCTGAACGCCGAGTTCAAGTCGAACCTCATGTCGGCAGAAAGCCAGGCGGGCCTCAAGTTCCGGCAAGACCTGATGAAGTTCATGCCCGAAGGCATCGTCGCCTATGACCATGCCGAAACGGTCAACGCCTTTGCGCAGGGCGACGTGGCGATGATCACCGAATGGTCGGCGTTCTATTCGACCGTGGTCAGCCCGGAAACGTCGAAAGTGGCCGATTGCGTTGCTATTGCGCCGGAACCGACCGGTCCTGCAGGCCGCAAACCCGCACTTGGCGGCTTCTCGCTGGCGGTTGCGTCGCAGGCGGATGAGGCGGAGCAGGCGGCGGGCTGGCTGTTCATCCAGTGGGTGACGTCGAAGGCCAACGCAGGCAAGTATCTGGAGATGGGCGGCGTTCCGGGCCGTCAGTCGGCCTATGCCGATCCGGCGCTGGCCGAGACCTACAAGTTCATCCCGGCACTGGTCGAATCGTGGAAGGAGGGCGTGCCGGAGTTCCGTCCGCGCTTTGCCGAATGGCCCGCGATCACCGAGATCGTGCAGGAGTGGGGTACCAAGATGATGCTGGGCGAAGTCAGCATCGAAGACGGCTCCAAGATGATCGGCGAAAAGATGGAAGCCGTGCTGGCCGAAGCCGGATACTACGACGGCAAGAAGCCACTGGCGCAATAGGTTCCTCCCGGAAGGTGCCGCTTGCGCACCCTTGCCCCGGCCGACAAGGCCGGGGTTTTCGTCCCGCCCGCAGGAGCCGCAGATGAGTTTCCCCGTCCGCCGCAGGACGATTGCCGCCTTCCTTGGTCCGGCCGTGTTCGCGCTGGTGATCGTGGGCATCGCGCCGTTGCTGTTTGCGGTGTGGAAAAGCCTGCACTACTTCAACCTGACCAAGCTGGCGCAGCAGCGCTTTGTGGGTCTGGACAACTACATCTTCGTGCTGACCGACCCGGTGTTCTGGCAGGCGATGGGGCGGACGGCGCTGTTGTTCGCCGTGGCCGTGCCGGTGCAGATCGCGCTTGGCCTGATGATCGCGCTGGTGCTGCACCGGCCCGGCCTGACGTTCTGGAAGACGCTGACACGGCTGTCGCTGGTGCTGCCGATGGCCACGACCTATGCGGTGGTGGGGCTGTTGGCGCAGGTGATGCTGAACCAGAAATACGGCGTGGTGAACCAGATGCTGGGCTGGATCGGGGTCGATGCGATCAATTTCATCGGAGACCCGACAAATGCATTCGTTGCGGTGATCCTGTGGGACATCTGGCAATGGACGCCCTTCGTGGCGCTGGTGCTGCTGGCGGGCCTGTCCACCGTGCCGCCTGAAATCGAGGAGGCGGCGCAGTTGGAGACGAAGTCGCACTGGACCGTGCTGCGCCATGTGCAACTGCCGTTCCTGATCCCCAGCCTCGTTGCCGTTCTGATCCTGCGCACGGCCGACACGCTGAAGCTTTTCGACATGCCCTTCACCATGACGCGGGGCGGGCCGGGGTCGGCGACCGAATTCATCGCCGTGCTGATCGAGCGGGTCGGCAACCGGCAGTTCGACATCGGTCTGGCTTCCGCGCAGTCGATCATCATGCTGGCGATCACCATCGCGCTGGCCCGCGCCTATATCCGTTTCTTCTACCGCGAGGTGCGCTGATGGCTGCCCCGATCCAGCGCCGCAATCTGGTGGGCGAGGCGATCCTGCTGACGCTGATCTGCCTGTTCTGCATTTTCCCGTTCTACTGGATGGTCACAACCAGCCTCAAAACTCAGGTCGTGGCGCTGGAATCTCCGCCCGTCTGGTGGTTCACGCCGACGCTGGCCAACTATTGGGAGGTGTTGTTCGAGGACAAGGTCGGCGTCGCGCTGATCAATTCGATCATCGTGGCGGTCTGCACCACGTCGCTGGCGGTGATCCTTGGCACGCCGGCCGCCTATGCGCTGGCCCGGTTCGAGTTTCGCGGCAAGACCGACCTGTGGTTCTGGTTCATCACCAACCGCTTCGTCAGCCCGGTCGTCCTTGCCTTTCCGGTGTTCCTGATCAGCCGCGAGTTGGGCCTGCGCGACACCCATCTTGCGCTGATCCTGATGTATCTGACCTTCACCCTGCCGATCGTGATCTGGATCTGCACCGACCAGTTCCGCAGCATACCGCGCGAGTTGGACGAGGCGGCGATGCTGGAAGGGGCCAGCCAGTTTCGCATCTTCCGGTCGATCTGCCTGCCCTTGGCGATGCCGGGGGTGGCGGTCAGTTCGATCCTTGCGTTCATCTTTTCGTGGAACGAGCTGCTCTTTGCCTACATCCTTGCGCCCAAGGCCGCGAAAACCGCACCGGCGATGGCGGTGACCTTCATGGAAGGCTACGACGTGCCTTACGGAAAGATCATGGCAACCTCGACCCTGATCGTGATCCCGGTCTTGATCTTTGCGCTTCTGGCGTCAAAGCATCTGGTCAGGGGCCTGACGATGGGCGCTGTAAAGTAAGGGGTGTTCATGGCTCGTGCGCCAAAGCTGCCGCAGATCGACACCGAAGAGCGGTTTCTGGCGCAGGTTGCCTGGGCCTATTACGTCGAAGGTCTGACGCAGGAAAAGGTCGCCGACAAGCTGGGGGCCACGCGCCTGCGCGTCAACAAGGCGCTGTCGGAGGCGCATCAGCGTGGTCTGGTGCGGATCAGTTTCAACACCGCCTATGCGGCTTGCGCGGAACTGGAGGCGGCGCTGGTGGCACGGTTCGGGCTGCGGCAGGCCTATGTCGCGCCCGCGCCGCAGAACCCTGACGATGTGCAAAAGGTGACGGGGGCGGCGCTTGGCCACCTCTTGAGCGAGGTTCTGGCCGATCCGGCGGTGAAGCTCTTTGGCATGTCATGGGGCGGCACGCTGAACATCGCCACCCGCTTTGTCGCCGCGATGAGCCGCCCGGATCTTGAGGTGATCTCGGTCATGGGCGGGCTGACGCAAGGCTCCGACCTCAACAGTTTCGAGATCACCACGCGCCTGGCCGACCTGCTGGGCGCACAACACAGCTATTTCACCGCACCGCTTTACGCGGGCAGCCGGGAAAGCCGCGACACCATCATGCAGCTTGATGTGTTCCGCGAGGTTCTGGAAAAGCTGCGCGGGGTGGATGCGATGGCGATGGCGGCGGGCGATCTGTCGACCCGGTCGCTGCTCATGCGCGACGGGATGCCAAAGGATGTTGCGGTGGAGGAGTTGCGCGCGCTGGGCGGGGTGGGCGACGTGCTTGGCACCGTGATCGACGCCGAAGGCCAGCCCATTGCGCACCCGATCAACGAGCGGGTGATCGGCATCGGGCTGGAGGATCTGGCGGGTATTCCGAACGTGATCCTTGCGGCCGGGGGCACCTACAAGCTGGCCGTGAACCGCGCGATCCTGCGGCGCGGCGTGGTCGATACCTTCGTGACCGATGAGGCGACGGCGCGGGCGCTTCTGGCAGGGCCGCGCTGATGCTGACGGTGGGCGTTGATCTTGGCACGTCCGGCATCAAGGCGGTGTTGATGGAGGATGCGACGCGTGCCTTGGGGCAGGCGGCGCGCCCGGTTGCGGTGTCGATCCCGCAGGTGGGCTGGTCAGAGCAGGACCCGCAGTTGTGGGTGGAGGCGGTGTTCGGCTGCCTGGACGACCTTGCGGCGGCGTATCCCGGTGCGATGGGGGCGGTGGCGGGGATCGGGCTGTCGGGGCAGATGCTGGCCTGTCTGGTTCTTGGGGCGGACCTGAAGCCTTTGCGCCCCGCGATGCTGTGGAACGATCAGCGCGCGATTGCGGAATGTGCGGCGTTGCTGGCGTTGGTGCCGGACATCGGGTTGCGCACCAACGGCACGCCTGATCCGGGGATTACCGCGCCAAAGCTGATGTGGCTGAACCGGCACGAACCTGCCGTGATGGCCCGTGCCCGGATGCTGATGCTGACCAAGGATTACGTCCGCCTTGCCCTGACCGGCGAGGTTGCGACGGAGCCCACCGATGCGGGCGGAACCGAGCTTTTCGATTGCCGCAGCGGCCAGTGGGATGCGGGGCTTTGTGCCGCCGTCGGCTGGAACCCCGACCATCTGCCGCCCGTCCTGCAAAGCTGGGCCGCGGCGGGGGGCTTGCGGCCTGCGCTGGCTGCGCGCTGGGGGATGCGGCCCGGCACGCCGGTGGCGGCGGGGGCGGGCGACAACATGGGCTCGACCCTTGGCGCGGGGGCGGCGCGCGCGGGCGAGGCGGTGGTGACAATTGGCACCTCGGCGGTGGCGTGTCTGGTGGACGGCGCATTTCATCCGGGACCGGACTGGGCGATCCTGACCTCGGCCCATGCCGCACCCGATGCGTTTTTGTCGATGGGGGTGGTGATGTCGGCCACCGCGTCGCTGGACTGGTCGGCGCGGCTGGCCGGCACCACGGCGGCGGATCTTGCCGGGCGGGCGGAGGCGTTCGTGGCGGCGGGGCGGCTGGCGGATGCGCCGGTGTTCCTGCCCTGCCTGAACGGCATCCGAACCCCCGCAAACCGCCCCGGCGCGACGGGGCAGATGACCGGGCTGCATCCCGGCGTCGATGCGGCGAGCCTTGGCTATGCGACGATGGAGGGGGTGGCCTTGCAGATCGCCGATTGCGTCGCGGCGCAGGGGCAGGCGGGCGTGGCCTTGGGGCAGGTTGTGGCGGTGGGCGGCGGCACGCGGTCGGCGCTTTGGATGCGGCTCTTGGCGACCGTGCTCGGCCAGCCGGTGACTTTGCCCGAAGGGTCGGACCTTGCCGGGCCCGGCGGGGCTGCGCGGCTGGCGATGGCGGCGGCGACGGGCGATGTGGCCGCACTTTACCTCAAGCCTGCGGCGAAGGCGGTGGTGGAGCCGGATCCCGCGCTGGCCGAGAGGCTGGCCCCACGGCGAGAGCGATTTGCCGGGCTGATGGCGCGGGCCTAGGGCCGGGCCCTCCCGCGGGGAGGGAGGGCGCGACCCGGCGGGCTTCGCCCTCGAGTCCGGGCCAAGCCGGGCCTTGCGTCATCGCCCGAGGCAGGCAAAGTAGCCAAACGCACGCAAAGGCAGACCCATGACCGAAACCATCGACCTTCCGGCCCTCGCGGACCTTGTGCAAACCCGTGCTGCCGATGGCCGGGTGATCGTGGCGATGGTGGGCGCGCCGGGGTCGGGCAAATCCACACTCGCCGACAGGCTGGCAGGCAAGCTGAACGCGCGGCAAGCGGGGCTTGCCGCGGTTTTGCCGATGGACGGCTATCATTACGACGACACCTATCTCACCCCGCAGGGCTGGCAGTCACGCAAGGGCGCGCCGCATACCTTTGACGTGGGCGGGCTTTACCACACCCTGAAACGGATGCGCGCACGCGATGAGGCCGAGGTCGCGGTGCCGGTCTTTGACCGCCAGATCGAGATCGCGCGGGCCGGGGCGCGGCTGATCCCGGCCTCGATTCCGGTGATCATCGTCGAAGGCAATTACCTGCTTCTGAACCTTGACCCGTGGCCACGGCTGCGCCCGATGTTCGACCTGACGGCAATGATCGACGTGCCGGAGGGCGTGCTGAAATCGCGGCTGACGGCGCGGTGGGTGCGCTATGGGCTGACGCCGCCGCAGATCGCCGCGAAGCTGGAGGAAAACGACCTGCCGAATGGCCGCCTGATCCGCAGCGACAGCGCGCCCGCCACCTACCGCATCGCCAACGCATGAGGCCTGAGATGGACCTGATCGACACGCACCAGCACCTGATCCTGCGCGACCGCATCGGTTACGCTTGGACCGCCGAATTTCCGATCCTGGCGGGCGATTTCACGCGCGAGGATTACGCGGCGCTGGTGGCCGGCAAGGGCGTCGCCGGCACGATCTTCATGGAAACCGGCGTCGATGATGCCGATTATCAGGCCGAGGCGCGGATGGTCGCGGGCATGGTCGGCTCGGCGGTGGGCGGCGTGCCGATGCTGGGGCAGATCGCCAGCATCCGCCCCGAACGGGACGAAGGGTTCGATGTCTGGCTGGAGGCGGCGGCGGGGCTGAACACCGTGGGCTTCCGGCGCATCCTGCATGTGGTGCCGGATGACGTGTCGCAGACCGAAACTTTCCGGCGCAATCTGCGCAAGATCGGGCGCGCGGGGTTTCCGTTCGACCTGAACTTCCTTGCGCGCCAGTTGATTCCGATCGGGGTGCCGCTGATCCGCGCTTGCCCGGACCAGCCCTATATCCTGGACCATTGCGGGGTGCCCGATGTGGCGGCGGGGGCCTATGACACATGGGCAAAGGGCATCGACGTTGTCGCGGGCTTTGACAACGTGGTGGTGAAGTTTTCCGGGATCACAACCTATTGCGCGCCGGGCACGGCGTCGGTTGACCTCTTGCGCCCCTACGCCGATCATCTGCTGAACCGCTTTGGTCCGAACCGGATGCTGTGGGGCGGCGATTGGCCGGTCGTCAACCTTGGCGCGGGCTTGCCCGCGTGGATCGACATGGCGCGCGCGCTGCTGGCGGGCCTGTCGGCCGACGAACAGCAGGCCATCGCGCAGGGGACGGCGAAGCGCGTCTACGGCGTCTGACGGTTCAGACGCCCGCCTCGACCACCTGTTCCAGCCGGGCATAGCTGTCCTCCATCCCGTCCTGCATGCCCGAGGCCAGCACCGCCGCCCGCGCCTCGGCATTGGGCAGGGACATCCGCATCACCAGCCGGGTGCCGGAGCCGACGGGTTCAAAGGTCGTGGTCACATGGTTGTCCGGCGTCGGGTCGGGCAGGAACATCCGTTCGACATGCACGATCCGGCTGTGCGGCGTGACCTCGATGTATTCGCCGGTGGCGTAAAAGCTGACATCCTTGCCGTCCGACCATTCAAACCGCATCGCGCCACCCGGACGGGCATCGGAAATGCAGACCGGCATCGACCAGCCCTCTGGCCCCAGCATCCAGCGCCGGATCAGGTCTGGCTCGACATGGGCGCGGAACACCGCGGCGGGGGGTGCTGCGAACCGGCGTGTCACCACGATGTCGGTCAGCCCATCGGTCACGAAGGTGGTGGTCATGTCAGGCTCCTCATTCAGGTTGCGTCGCCAGTTGGCAACGGGCAGCGCGGCGAGGCCGCTTTCAGGGTTCGGTGTTGCCGGGGGTGTCTGGGGCGACGAATGGGGCGGGGTCCTGCATGTCGGCCAGCACATCATCCAGCCGGGCATAGCGCGCCTCCCACAGCGCGCGGTATTGGCCGAGCCAATCCCACAGCGCCTCGACCGCGTCGGGTTTCAGGCGGCGGGGGCGGGCGGTGCCGTCGATGCGGGTTTCGATCAGGCCGGCATCCTCCAGCACCTTCAGGTGGCGGCTGATCGCGGGCTGGCTGATCGGGAAGGGGCGGGCCAGTTCCTGCACCGTCGCCTCGCCCATCGCCAGCCGCGCGAGGATGGCGCGGCGGGTCGGGTCGGCAAGGGCGGCAAATGCGGGGTCGAGGGGCATGGCGTGATCCATTTTATAACAAAAACCTTATATAACGAATGGCGGATTAAAGTCAGCCCCCATATTCAGCGTTCCGGGCGCGAGGATGCACTAGCCTTGCAGGCAAATTGCCGCTACTCTTTGGGCCATGACCCGGGGGTTACATCCGGGCGGGCAGAGCAGACGAAATCAGGCGGTACCCCATGACTGACATGGTCTATGGCTCCAACCCGGTGCGGGTGACGGAGCCGGTCCTTCCACGTTGGTGGCGGACGATCGACAAATGGACGCTCACCTCGGTGTTCGTGCTGTTTGGCATCGGTCTCCTTCTGGGTCTGGCCGCCTCGGTGCCGCTGGCCACCCGCAACGGGCTGGAGCCGTTCTACTATGTGCAGCGGCAGGCCTTCTTCGGCCGTATCGCACTGGTGGTGATGATCGCGATTTCGATGATGTCGCCGCCGATGGTGCGGCGGCTTGGCGTGCTGGGCTTTGCCGTGGCGATGGTCGCGCTGATGCTGCTGCCGTTCATCGGCACCGATTTCGGCAAGGGCGCGGTGCGGTGGTTTCAGCTTTGGCTTCGCCTCGGTCCAGCCATCCGAGTTCCTGAAGCCCGGCTTCGTCATCGTCACCGCCTGGCTGATCGCCGCCTCGCAGGAGATCAACAGCCCGCCGGGCAAGTCGATTTCCTTTGCCATCGCGCTGATCGTGGTGGCGTTTCTGGCGATGCAACCCGATTTCGGGCAGGCGGCGCTGATCGTGTTTGCGTGGGGTGTGATCTATTTCGTCGGCGGCGCGCCGATGACGCTGATCGGTGTGGTGGGCGGCCTCGTCACCGCCTTCGGCTTTGTGTTCTACGAGAGCAGCGAACACTTCGCCCGCCGGATCGACGGGTTCCTGTCGCCCGATGTGGACCCGCGCACCCAGCTTGGCTACGCCGCCAACGCCATTCAGGAGGGCGGCTTCTTCGGCGTGGGCGTGGGCGAGGGGCAGGTGAAATGGTCGCTGCCCGATGCGCATACCGACTTCATCATCGCGGTGGCGGCGGAAGAATACGGGCTGATCCTCGTCCTTATCATCCTGGCGCTTTACGGGGTGATCGTGGTGCGGTCGCTGATGCGGCTGGTGAAGGAGCGTGATCCCTTCACCCGACTGGCCGGCGCGGGGCTGGCATGCATCTTCGGCGTGCAGGCGATGATCAACATGGGCGTCGCGGTGCGTCTGCTGCCCGCCAAGGGCATGACGCTGCCGTTCGTCAGCTATGGCGGGTCGTCGGTGATTGCCGCCGGGATCACGATGGGGATGCTGCTGGCCTTGTCGCGGGCCCGGCCGCGCGGCGAGATCAGCGACATCTTCAAGCGGGGCCGTTGATGGCGCGGCTTTTGCTCATCGCGGCGGGCGGGACGGGCGGGCACATGTTCCCGGCTCAGGCCCTGGCCGAAGTGATGGTCAAGCGTGGCTGGCGGGTGAAACTGTCAACCGATGCGCGGGGCGCGCGCTATGCGGGCGGGTTTCCAGCCGAGGTGAAGGTGGAGGAGGTGGGGTCCGCCACCTTCGCGCGCGGCGGCATCGCCGCCAAGGCGCTGGTGCCGCTTCGGATTGCGGGGGGCGTTGCGGGGGCGATCCTGTCCTTCCTGCGCGACAAGCCCGCGGTGGTGGTGGGCTTTGGCGGCTATCCGTCGATCCCGGCGTTGTCGGCGGCCACCTTGCTGCGCCTGCCCCGGATGATCCACGAACAGAACGGCGTCCTTGGCCGGGTGAACCAGCTTTTCGCCCCGCGTGTCCACAAGGTCGCCTGCGGGACGTGGCCGACTGTCCTGCCTGCGGGCGTCACGGGTGACCACACCGGCAACCCGGTGCGGCAGGCGGTCCTTGACCGTGCGGGGGCGGGTTACATTCCGCCCGGCGATTACCCGATGAGCCTTGTCGTCATCGGCGGCAGTCAGGGCGCGCGCATCCTGTCGGATGTGGTGCCCGCCGCCATTGCGGCCTTGCCCGACGCGATCCGCCGCAACCTGCGCGTGGCGCATCAGGCGCGAGCCGAGGATGCCGACCGCGTGACCGCCGCCTATGACGCGGCGGGCATCATGGCCGAGGTGCAGCCGTTCTTCACCGACATTCCGCGCCGCCTGTCGGAGGCGCAACTGGTCGTCTCGCGCTCGGGTGCGTCGTCGGTGGCCGACATCTCGATCATCGGGCGCCCGTCGATCCTGATCCCCTATGCGGCGGCCACCGGCGACCACCAGACCGCCAACGCGCGCGGGCTGGTTGACGCAGGGGCAGCCATCCTGATCCCCGAGAAGGTGCTTGACGCGGAAAGCCTCAGCGGCCACATGGCCGCAATCCTCGGCCAGCCGAAGGCAGCCGAACAGATGGCCCGCGCCGCCCTTGCGCAAGGCCGCCCCGATGCGACAGAGCGCCTTGCCGCCCTCGTCCAAGACCTCGTGAAGGAGGCATGACATGAACGCCGCAACCAAATTGCCGATGGAGCTTGGCCCCATCCATTTCGTCGGGATCGGCGGCATCGGCATGTCGGGCATCGCCGAAGTGCTGATGAACCTTGGCTACCGGGTGCAGGGATCGGACGCGAAAGCATCAAAGATCACCGACCGGCTGGTGAAGCTGGGTGCGACCTTCTTTGAAGGTCAGGCCGCCGCCAACATCGGTGACGCTGCGGTCGTGGTGATCTCGTCCGCGATCAAGAAGGGCAACCCGGAACTGGAAGAGGCGCGCCGCCGCAAGCTGCCCGTGGTGCGCCGGGCCGAGATGCTGGCCGAATTGATGCGGATGCGGTCGAACATCGCCATCGCCGGGACGCATGGCAAGACCACGACCACGACGATGGTGGCGACGCTTCTGGACAAGGGCGGGTTCGACCCCACCGTCATCAACGGCGGCGTGATCCACGCCTACGGATCGAACGCCCGCGCCGGGGCGGGGGAGTGGATGGTGGTCGAGGCGGATGAGTCCGACGGGTCGTTCAACCGCCTGCCCGCGACCATCGCCATCGTGACCAACATCGACCCCGAGCATATGGAGCATTGGGGCACCTTCGACGCCCTTCGCAACGGCTTTTACGATTTCGTGTCGAACATCCCGTTCTACGGCCTCGCGGTCTGCTGCACCGACCATCCGGAGGTGCAGGCGCTGGTCGGTCGCGTCACCGACCGCCGCATCGTGACCTTCGGCTTCAACGCCCAGGCCGATGTGCGGGCGCAGAACCTGACCTACGTCAACGGCGTCGCGCATTTCGATGTGGCGTTGCAGGCCGAAAATACCGTGATCGAAGGCTGCACCCTGCCGATGCCCGGCGATCACAACGTGTCGAATGCGCTGGCTGCCGTGGCCGTCGCCCGCCACCTTGGCATGAAACGCGACGAAATCCGCGAAGCCTTGGCCAGTTTCGCCGGTGTCAACCGCCGCTTCACGCGCGTGGGTGAAGTCAACGGTGTCACCATCATCGACGATTACGGCCACCACCCGGTCGAAATCGCCGCCGTGCTGAAGGCCGCGCGGCAGGCCATTGGTGGCAAGACGGGGGGACGGATCATCGCCGTCCACCAGCCGCACCGCTATACGCGCCTGTCCAGCCTGTTCGACGATTTCTGCACCTGCTTCAACGAGGCGGATGTCGTGGCCATCGCCGATGTCTATGCCGCCGGCGAAGACCCCATCCCCGGTGCCAGCCGCGATGATCTGGTCGCGGGCCTGATCGCCCACGGCCACCGCCACGCCCGCGCGCTCCTCGACGAGGCGGATCTTGCGCGTCTGGTGCGCGAACAGGCGCGGCCCGGCGACATGGTGGTGTGCCTTGGCGCGGGCACGATCTCGGCTTGGGCCAACAACCTGCCCGCCAAGCTGATCGGGCAGGCGGCATGAGCACACCCCTCATCCTGGGCTGCGTCTGGATCATTGCCGCCGCCATCGTGGCGATGCTGCCGATGAAGCGTCAGATGCTGCCGGGCGTGGCGCTTTTGATGGCCGCCCCGGTCTTGCTGGCGTGGGTTGCCTACGCGCATGGCTGGATATGGCTGGCGCTGGGCCTGTTCGCGTTCCTGTCGATGTTCCGCAATCCGCTCTTGTACTTCGCGCGCCGCGCCCTTGGCCGTCCCGCCGAACTGCCGCCGGAGTTGCGCAAATGATGCTGCCGCTGGCCTTGTGCCTTGTCTGGTTGGTGCTGGCGAACCTGATCGCGATGTTCCCATCGCGCGACCATCATTGGCGCGCGGCCTATGTGCTGATCGCGCTTGGCATCCCGCTCTTGGGTTGGGTCACCTATGAACACGGGCCGATCATCGGCATCGCGGTGCTGGCGGCAGGGGCGTCGATCCTGCGCTGGCCGGTGGTGTTCTTCTGGCGCTGGGTGCGGTCGCGCCTCGGGTCGCGCGAGGGATGATGGAGGGCAGCCTGATCCCGATGGCGGTGGCCGCGGCGGTCTTTGTGGCCGGGGTTGTGGCGGTGGCAAGCTGGTATGTGGCAACGCGGCTGGGGCAGGGCTGGGCAATCGCCCTGCCGCTGGTCGCCCTGGCCGGGTTCGTCCTGATTGTCTGGGAACGGGTCGACGCGACCCTTGACCAAGGGCTTGGGTTCGTGGCGCTGTGCGCGATCGTCGCGTCGCCCATCCTGATTGGCGCCTTCCTCGGCATCGGGCTTTACCGCTGGCGCCGCAAGTCTGCCGCGCGCTGACCTCACCTCTTGCCTGACCGCGACCCCACCGCTACCAAGGCCCGCATGACCGACATGCCCACTCCTCGCGGTGCCCTGACGCCCGACCGCCCGCTTGCCGATCTGACCTGGCTGCGCGTCGGCGGCCCGGCCGACTGGCTGTTCCAACCGGCCGACGAGGCTGATCTTGCGGCCTTCCTCGCAGCACTTGATCCCGCCGTGCCGGTGTTTCCGATGGGTGTCGGGTCGAACCTGATCGTGCGCGACGGTGGCATCCGCGCCGTGGTGATCCGGCTTGGCCGAGGGTTCAACGCGATCACGGTCGACGGCGACACGGTTACCACCGGCGCGGCAGCACTGGATGCGCATGTGGCGAAACGGGCGGCCGAGGCGGGGCTGGACCTGACATTCCTGCGCACCATTCCCGGCTCCATCGGTGGCGCGGTCAGGATGAATGCGGGCTGCTATGGGTCTTATGTGGCCGATCACCTGATGTCCGCCCGCGTGATCCTGCGCCGCGGGCAGATCGTCGACCTGCCCGCGGCCGATCTGCACCTTGCCTACCGCCAAAGCACCTTGCCCGACGGCGCGGTGATCGTCGCGGCCACCTTCCGCGCCGACGCAGGCGACCCGGCGGCGCTGGAGGCGCGGATGGCCGACCAGATCGCCCGCCGCGACGCCAGCCAGCCGACCAGGGACCGCAGCGCCGGGTCCACCTTCCGTAATCCGGCCGGGTTTTCCTCTACCGGGCGGGCCGATGACAGCCACGAGCTGAAGGCCTGGAAAGTCATCGACGACGCCGGTTTGCGCGGTGCGACCCTTGGCGGGGCGCAGATGTCGCCCAAACATTCCAACTTTCTGATCAACATCGGGGGGGCCACCGCCGCCGATCTGGAAAATCTGGGGGAGGATGTGCGAAAAAGGGTTTTCCAACAGAGCGGTATCACGCTAGAGTGGGAAATCATGCGGGTCGGAGAATACTCGCACAAATAACAAATATCACGGGCCACCAAAGGTCCGGATGAGGCAGTAAATGGCGGGTGCATCGAGCGGGATGCCCTCCAGAGTGGCGGTGTTGATGGGTGGGCCTTCCGCAGAGCGGGACGTGTCACTTGTCTCTGGGCATGAATGTGCCAAGGCCCTCAGGGAGGCGGGGTATGAGGTGGTCGAGGTCGATTGCGACCGCGATCTTCCCGCACGTCTGTCTGCCATCAAGCCCGATGTCTGTTTCAACGCGCTGCATGGCCGCTGGGGCGAAGATGGCTGCGTGCAGGGCATGCTGGAATGGCTGGGCCTGCCTTACACCCATTCGGGCGTGCTGGCCTCGGCGCTGGCGATGGACAAGGCGAAGTCCAAGGAAGTCTACGCCGCCGCCGGTCTGCCGATCGTGACCAGCGTGCTGGCCACCCGCGACGCGGTGGAGGCCGGGCATGTGCTGCCGCCGCCCTATGTCGTCAAGCCGAACAACGAAGGCTCGTCGGTCGGGGTCTATATCGTGCATCCCGGATCGAACGCGCCGCGCCTTGCCGCGACGATGCCCGACACGGTGATGGTCGAAACCTATGCGCCAGGACGCGAGTTGACGACCACGGTGATGGGCGACCGCGCGCTTGGCGTGACCGACATCATCACCGACGGCTGGTATGACTATGACGCCAAATACAAGCCCGGCGGCAGCCGCCACGACTGCCCCGCGAACATCCCCGCCGAAATCGA
This sequence comes from uncultured Alphaproteobacteria bacterium, assembly GCA_963822435.1. GTDB lineage: Bacteria > Pseudomonadota > Alphaproteobacteria > Rhodobacterales > Rhodobacteraceae > JAUYQR01. The sequence continues at coordinate 75,833 of CAWGHN010000001.1, read as the reverse complement.
GGCCGCCTGCCTTGACTATGCGCTGCGTGCCCATCGCGCGCTCGGCTGCCGTGGTGTCAGCCGCACCGACTTTCGCTGGGACGAGGCGCTTTGGAAAGAGAAGGGGGGGCTCGATGGCCTGATCCTTCTGGAAACCAACACCCAGCCCGGCATGACGCCAACCTCGCTGGCCCCCGAACAGGCGGCGATGCGGGGCATCGGGTTCCCGGAATTCTGCGCCTGGATGGTGAGGGACGCATCATGCAACCGTTGAGCGCACGGCGCGAGCGGGTGCAAAGCCGCACCCTGCGCGACCCGGCGCCCAGCCGCTGGGCCTACCGTCTGCAACGCGTGATGCTGACGCCGCATTTGCGGATGCTGATCCGCACCGGCCTGCCGACCTTTGCCGTGCTTGGCGCGGTGGCGCTGTTCTTTGCGCATGAACCGAACCGGGCCGCGGTGGTGCAGACCTTTACCGACCTGCGCGACCAGTTCGAGGATCGCCCCGAGTTTCGCGTGTCGCTGGCGCGGATCGAAGGCGCGTCCGAGGATCTGGCCGAAGCGGTGCGGATGCGGCTTGGCATCGACCTGCCGCAATCGTCGTTTGACATCGACCTGAATGCGGCGCGCGAACGGATCGAGGCGCTGGATGCGGTCAAGCAGGCCGAACTGCGCGTGCGTTCGGGCGGGGTGCTGCAGGTGGTGATCACCGAACGCGTTCCCGTCGCCGTGTGGCGCACCGAAGACGGGCTGACCCTGCTCGATGACACCGGCCACCGCGTTGCAGGGCTTGTGGCGCGGACCGACCGCCCCGATCTGCCGCTGATCGCCGGAACAGGTGCCGACGCCGCCGCGCCCGAGGCGCTGGACCTGATCGCCGCCGCCGGCCCGTTGGAGCCGCGCATCCGTGGCTTGGTGCGGATGGGCGAACGGCGCTGGGATATCGTGCTTGACCGCGACCAGCGCATCATGCTGCCCGAAAAGAACCCTGTCCGCGCGCTCGAACGCCTGCTGGCGCTTGACCATGTGCAAGACATCATGAACCGCGACCTTACCGCCATCGACCTGCGCATCGACCACCGCCCGGTCCTGCGTCTCACCCCATACGCCCTTGGCCAGATGCGTCAGGCTCAGGGCATTGACACCGTGGAGAACGAACTGTGACCGATCTCTATACTTCCCAACGTGCGATGCGGAACATGCGCAAGGCCGCCATGCAGCGCGGCGTGATCGCCATTCTGGACGTCGGCACCTCAAAGATCGCCTGCCTGATCCTGCGGTTTGACGGGCCTGACATGCGCGAACAGGATGGCGTCGGGCCGATGGCGGGGCAAAGCCAGTTCCGCGTGATCGGCGCGGCCACCACCCGGTCGCGGGGCGTGCGCTTTGGCGAAATATCCGTGATGAACGAGACCGAGCGCGCGATCCGCACCGCCGTGCAGGCCGCGCAGAAAATGGCCAACGTCCGCGTTGACCACGTCATCGCCTGCTTTGCCGGGGCCGAACCGCGCAGCTATGGCCTTGTTGGTGAATGGGAATTGCAGGACTCGGTCGTCACCGAACAGGACGTGGCCCGCGCGCTGGCCGCCTGTGACGTGCCCGACATCGGGCCGGGCCGCGAAGTGTTGCACGCCCAGCCCGTCAACTTCGCGCTGGATCATCGCTCGGGCCTTGGCGACCCGCGCGGCCAGATCGGCAACAAGCTGTCGTGCGACATGCACCTGCTGTCGGTCGACGGCGATGTGGTGCAGAACCTGCTCTACTGCATCAAGCGCTGCGACCTTGAACTCGCCGGCATCGCGTCGTCGGCCTATGTGTCGGGCATCTCCAGTCTCGTCGAGGACGAGCAGGAGCTTGGTGCCGCCTGCATCGACATGGGCGGCGGGGCAACGGGCCTGTCGGTGTTCATGAAGAAACACATGATCTACGCCGATTCTGTGCGGATGGGCGGCGATCACGTCACCTCCGACATCTCCAAAGGCCTGCAAATCCCGGTCACCACCGCGGAACGCATCAAGACGCGGCACGGCGGGCTTTACGCCACCGGAATGGACGACCGCGAGATGATCGACATCGGTGGCGACAGCGGCGACTGGGAAAAGGACCGCCGGCAGATCAGCCGGACCGAACTCATTGGCATCATGCGCCCCCGCGTCGAGGAGATCCTGGAAGAGGTCCGCGCCCGGCTTGACGTCGCGGGCTTTGACCACCTGCCCAGCCAGCAGATCGTGCTGACCGGCGGCGGCAGCCTGATCCCCGGCCTTGATGGCCTCGCGTCCCGCATCCTCGGCCAGCGCGTCCGCCTTGGCCGCCCGCTCCGGGTGCAGGGCTTGCCGCAGGCGGCGACAGGGGCCGCGTTTGCCAGCGCCGTGGGGCTTTGCCTCTTTGCCGCGCACCCGCAGGACGAGTGGTGGGATTTCGAGATCCCGGCCGAACGCTACCCGGCAAGGTCGCTCAGAAGGGCCGTCAAATGGTTCAAGGACAACTGGTAACCGCAACATCCGGACGCTCCGCCCAGATAACGGCGGATATACGCAACAAACCCCCATATTTTGGGGAGTTTGCGGTTTTTCTACGTGACCTTTGGTCACTTTGTGGATAGATTCGGGGATAAGTCGGCCTTTACACGCCCGGGACAGGCGATTCCGAAGGTTTGGCACAGAACGCGGCGTCATAAAAAACGGACAGGCAACAACCCATGGCACTCAATCTGACGATGACCAACGAGCGTGAAGAGCTGAAGCCGCGTATCACGGTGTTCGGTGTGGGCGGGGCGGGCGGGAACGCCGTCAACAACATGATCGACAAGAACCTCGAAGGGGTCGAGTTCGTCGTGGCCAACACCGATGCCCAGGCGCTGCAGCAAAGCCGCGCGCACAGCCGCATCCAGATTGGCGTCAAGGTCACCGAAGGTCTTGGTGCCGGCGCGCGCCCCTCGGTTGGGGCGGCTGCCGCTGAAGAAACCATCGAAGAGATCGTCGATCATCTGGCGGGCGCGCACATGTGCTTCATCACCGCCGGGATGGGTGGCGGCACCGGCACCGGTGCGGCCCCGATCATCGCGCAGGCGGCGCGTGAATTGGGTGTGCTGACCGTCGGCGTCGTGACCAAGCCCTTCCAGTTCGAAGGCGGCAAGCGGATGCGTCAGGCCGAAGAGGGCATCGACGCGCTGCAAAAGGTGGTCGACACGCTGATCATCATCCCGAACCAGAACCTGTTCCGGCTGGCCAACGAACGCACCACGTTCACCGAAGCCTTCGCGATGGCGGACGACGTGCTGTATCAGGGCGTCAAGGGCGTGACCGACCTGATGGTGCGCCCCGGCCTGATCAACCTCGATTTCGCCGACGTGCGCGCCGTGATGGACGAGATGGGCAAGGCGATGATGGGCACCGGCGAAGCCACCGGCGACGACCGCGCGATCCAGGCCGCCGAAAAGGCCATCGCCAACCCGCTTCTGGACGAAATCAGCCTGCACGGCGCCAAGGGTGTGCTGATCAACATCACCGGCGGCCATGACCTGACGCTGTTCGAACTGGACGAGGCCGCCAATATCATCCGCGAAAAGGTCGATCCCGACGCGAACATCATTGTCGGCTCCACGCTGGATACCTCGATGGAAGGCCGCCTGCGGGTGTCCGTCGTCGCCACCGGCATCGACGCCACGGCAGCCTCGCGCGCTGAAACACCGGTTGCGCGCCGCTCGATGGCCGCGCCGCTGACGCTGAACCCCGCTCCGGTCGAACATGCCCGCGCGCCCGCGCCGCAGTATGTGCCGCCGGCTCCGAAACCTGCTCCGATGCCGGCCCCCGTCGCCGCCGCACCGATCGAAGTGCCGATGGCCGCGCAGGACATGGACGACAACGATGGTGATCTTTTCGATGCGATGAACGCCGGTCGTGACGATGTGGTGGCCAACGATGGCCTGCCGCCTCCGGTCTACCGGCCGCAGGCCGCTGCCCCCGCCGTTCGCACCGTCGCCGCCTCGATCGAGGCTGATCCGGGTGAATTCGTGGCACCGCGTCCGCGCGTCGCCGGTCAACCCTCGCCCGAGGCGCTGGCGCGTCTGCAGCAGGCTGTCGGTCGCGTGCCGACCAACGCCCGCGCGGCGGCCGCACCCGTTGCCCGCCCGATGGGCGCTGCATCTGCCGCCGCGGCCGCCGCCGCTGCGGGGCAAAAGGCCCGCTTTGGCATCGGATCGCTGATCAACCGCATGGCTGGCCATCTGGAAACCGCGACCGACCGCCCGGCCCAGCAGGTTGCCCGCCAGCAGCCCCCCGTCACCGCCTACGATGACGAGCCCGAGCCAAGCGCAGATCAGGAGCGTATTGAAATTCCAGCCTTCCTGCGCCGCCAGGCGAACTGAGAAAAGCTGTAACAGAGGTTGCGAAAGGCCCGGTTGTCCGGGTCTTTTGCGTTTTAAACCAATGCGTTGCCGAAACGAAGCCAACTGTCACATACCGTTACAATGTGTGAGTTGAGCTTTAAGGCTTCCTTGTCTACTTCATCACCGGAAGGGGCGTGGCACTGTATCGCGCTCCATGAGAGGTCAGACGTTGCAGAATACCCTGAAAAGCGCGGTCACATTTACCGGCACCGGCCTGCACAGCGGTGCGCCGGTTCGCATGGTGGTGCGCCCGGCTTCGGCTGATTACGGGATCTGGTTTCGCCGCACCGACGTGACCGACCGTGACGCGCTGATCCCTGCACGGTGGGATGCCGTCGTGCCGTCAAAGCTGTGCACGCTGGTCGAAAACAAGGCCGGCGTGTCGGTGTCGACCATTGAACACATCATGGCTGCGCTTGCCGGTTCGGCCATCCACAACGCCCTGATCGAAATCGACGGCCCCGAGGTTCCGATCCTTGATGGCTCGGCGATGCCGTTCGTGCAGGCTTTCATTTTCCGCGGCATCCGCGAACAGGCCGCCCCGGTGCGTGCGATCCGCGTGCTGAAATCGGTCGAAGTGCGCGACGGCGAGGCCATTGCTCGTCTCGACCCCGCCGACATGCTGGAAATCGACTTTCGCATCTCGTTCTCCGATGCCGCGATCGGCACACAAAGCCGCCGGTTGAACATGGCGAACGGCGCCTTCGTGCGCGAACTCTCCGACAGCCGCACCTTCTGCCGTCAGGCCGATGTCGATGCGATGCGCGAACGTGGTCTTGCCCTTGGCGGCACGCTGGAAAACGCCGTGGTGTTCAAGGGCGCCGACGTGCTTTCGCCCGGCGGTTTGCGTCACGCCGACGAACCGGTGCGCCACAAGATGCTGGATGCGGTCGGCGACCTTGCGTTGGCGGGTGGCCCGATCCTTGGGCGCTACACCGGTGACCGAGCGGGTCATGCGCTGACCAACCGCCTGCTGCGCGCGCTCTTCGCCGACCCCGAGGCGTTTCGCCTGGTGGATTGCGGCCCGCAGACCGTGGGCAAGCTGCCCGGCGTCGGCGTGCATCGCGGCGATCTGCCGGCCCACGCCTGACATCACCGCGATCTGGCCCGCCGCCGTGTGAAAGGCGTTTTGCGCCCCGGATTTATCTGTGCTAGGACACATGCAAATCGCCCCAACGGCGCGCCCCGAAAGGGGCCCGGACAGGGGCCGCAGGTTTGGATAGGCGGAACATGGCAGGCGGCAGGTCGGGCGCAGGTTTCCTCATCGCAGCGCTTCTGGTTGCATCACTCGCAGGCTGTGCCGGCGGGACCAACGAGCGTGCGCTGGACAGTTACACCGCTGAGGAAATCTACAAGAAGGGCGAGCTGGAGCTTGAGACGGGTTCGCGTCCGAAAGACGCCCTGATCTATTTCCAGGAGGTGGAGCGGCTTTACCCCTACACAGAATACGCCAAGCGTGCGCTCATCATGCAGGCCTTCACCCACCACAAGGCCAAGGAGTACGAAGAGGCGCGCACCGCGGCGCAGCGTTTCCTCGATTTCTACCCCGGTGATGAGGATGCGCCCTATGCGCTTTATCTCATGGCGCTCAGCTACTACGACCAGATCGACGATGTCGGCCGCGATCAGGGCCTTACGTTCCAGGCCTTGCAAGGCATGCGCGACGTGATCGAAACCTACCCCGACAGCGAATACACCCGCTCGGCCATCCTGAAGTTCGAACTGGCGTTCGACCAGCTTGCCGCCAAGGAAATGGAAATCGGTCGCTACTACCTGAAACGTCGCCACTACACCGCTGCGATCAACCGCTTCCGCAACGTGGTGCAGGATTTCCAGACCACCAGCCACACCCCTGAGGCGCTGCTTCGTCTGACCGAAGCCTACCTTGCGCTTGGCCTTACGGACGAGGCGCAGACTGCGGCGGCGATCCTTGGCTACAACTACCAGTCCTCGCCGTTCTACGACGACAGCTTCCGTCTGTTGAAGGGCCGTGGCCTCAGCCCCGAGGCAAAGGGCGAAGGCTGGCTGCGCAGCATTTACAGCCAGATGGTCAAGGGCGAATGGTTGTGACCGGGATGGGCGCAACGCCCATCCACAGGCCTTTCCACCCGGGGCTGCGATGCTGATCTCGCTGGATATCCGCGATGTGCTGATCATCGACCGCCTGTCGCTGGACCTTGGTCCCGGCCTCAATGTGCTGACCGGCGAAACCGGGGCGGGCAAGTCGATCCTGCTTGACGCGCTTGGGTTCGTGCTGGGCTGGCGGGGCAGGGCCGAACTGGTGCGCCAGGGCGCGGCGCAAGGCGAAGTGACCGCCGTCTTCGACCTTGCCCCCGGCCATGCCGCGCATGCCGTGCTGGCCGAGGCCGGGATCGAGGCCGAGGGCGAGGTGATCCTGCGCCGCGTCAACTTTGCCGATGGCCGCAAGACCGCCTGGATCAACGACCGCCGCGTCTCGGGCGAGGTGCTGCGCGACCTGTCCGACCACCTTGTCGAACTGCACGGCCAGCACGATGATCGGGGCCTCTTGAATCCGCGCGGCCACCGCGCGCTGCTGGATGCCTACGCCGGCCTCGACCTTGCCCCCCTCCGCACCGCCTGGGCCGCGCAACGCAGCGCCCGCACCGCGCTGGCCGAGGCCGAAGCGACCCTCGCCCGCGCCGCCGCCGAGGAAGACTACCTGCGCCACGCGGTGACCGAACTCGACAAGCTCGATCCCGAACCCGGCGAGGAGGCCAGCCTCGATGCCCGCCGCCGCCTGATGCAAGGCGCGGCCCGCATCCGCGAAGACGTGGCCAAGGCGCTGGCGGCGCTCACTGAAGACGGCGCCGAAGGCCGGATGCGCGATGCGGTGCGCTGGCTGGAAGGCGCCGCCGACAAGGCCGAAGGTGCGCTGGAACCGGCGCTTGCCGCCTTGAACCGTGCGCTTATCGAACTTTCCGATGCGCAGGCCGGGGTCGAGGCCACCCTTCACGCGCTCGACTTCAACCCCGCCGAGCTTGAGGCCGCCGAGGAACGCCTGTTCGCGATCCGCGCGCTTGCCCGCAAGCACGGGCAGTTGCCGGACGAACTTGGCAATTTCGCTGCCGCGCTCCGCGCCCGCCTCGCCGCGATCGACGGCGGCACCGCTGGCCTTGCACGGCTGCAAAAATCGCTGGCCGAGGCCGAGGCCGCCTACAGCGTCGAGGCCGCCCGCGTCAGCACCGCCCGCCGCGCCGCCGCGGTCCGGCTTGATGCCGCGATGGCCGCCGAACTGGCGCCCCTGAAGATGGAGCGCGCGGTGTTCGCGACCGAATTCGCACCCGGCGAACCGGGGCCGGACGGCACCGATGCCGTCACCTTCACCGTTGCCACCAACCCTGGCGCGCCTTCGGGTGCGCTGAACCGCATCGCCTCGGGGGGCGAACTCAGCCGCTTCCTTCTGGCCCTCAAGGTCTGCCTCACCGGCGACAGCCCCGGACAGACCCTGATTTTCGACGAGATCGACCGTGGCGTCGGTGGCGCCACCGCCGATGCCGTCGGCCGCCGCCTCAAGGCGCTGGCGCAAGGCGCACAGGTGCTGGTCGTGACGCACTCGCCCCAGGTCGCGGCCTTCGGCGCGCAGCATTGGCGGGTGGAAAAGCGGGTGGCGAACGACCAGACCCTGTCCACCGTCACAGCCCTTGACGCCCCGGCACGGATCGAGGAAATCGCCCGGATGCTGGCGGGCGACACAGTCACCGAAGCGGCCCGCGCGGCGGCCAAAGCGCTGCTGCAAACTTAGGCGTCCTGCCCGTTTGTTACGGCAAAATGACACGACCTATGCGCCACGCGCATGGCGGCCCTTCCCGATCCGGCCTTTTTTGCTGCGCTGCGGCATCCTATCTTCGCCTCACAAGGAAAAGGTAAGCCCATGTTGAACTTCATCAAAACCGCCCTGCGCAATTTCCCTTCGGTCCGCGAGATCGAGCGCGATTACCTCAATGCCGCCGTCTCGCGCTACGATTTGGAGCGCCGCCAGCGCGAGGTCGACAACGGCCTCTTCCGCCGCTCCAGCTTCGATCTCTGAGGCAAACACGGCCTTCCTCTTTGCTGGAAATATCCGCCCGCGCGGCAGCGCAGCGGAGCCAAGCGGCAAAGCCGCGCAGGCGACCTCAAGGATGGCTGACCGCCCCGCAAGGGGCGGGCGGCTCCGCAAGACCAGGTCTGGTCAGGGCACGACCTTGCCGGGGTTCATCACACCCATCGGGTCCAGCGCCCGCTTGATCTCGCCCATCACGTGCCATGCCGCCCCATGTTCGGCCGCCATGTAGGGCCGCTTGCCAAATCCCACGCCATGCTCGCCGGTGATCGTGCCACCCAGCCGCAAAGCGCGTTCGGCCATCCGCCCGGCCAGCGCGCCGGCCGTTGCAACCTCTGCCGCGCTGCCCGGATCGACCAGCAGGATCGCGTGAAAATTGCCGTCGCCCACATGCCCGAGGATCGGCCCCGGTAACCCTGACGCGGCGATATCCGCCCGCGTCTCGGCCACCGCCACCGCCAGCGCCGATATCGGCACGCAGACATCCGTCACGATCGCCCTGCGTCCCGGGCGCGAGGCAAGGATGGCGCGGTACGCCTCGTGGCGCAGCTTCCACAGCCGGTTGCGATCTTCCTGCCGGTCGGCCCATTGAAATCCCTCCGCCCCGAACAGCGCCGCCACCTCCTGAAACCGCCGCACATCCTCGGCCACCCCGACCGGATGGCCGTGAAACTCCAGCAGCAACTGCGGTGCCAAGGGCAGGCTGCCGCCCGAATAGGCGTTGCAGGCCGCGACCGTGGCTTCGTCCAGAAACTCGATCCGCGCCATCGGAATGCCCATCTGGATCGTGGCGATCACGCAATCGACCGCCCCGGCCAGCGTCGGAAACGCCGCCACCGCCGCCATCACCGCCTCGGGCTGGCCGTGCAGCCTGAGCGTCAGTTCGGTGATCAGGCCCAGCGTGCCTTCGGACCCCACGAACAGCGCCGTCAGGTCATAGCCCGCCGACGATTTCGGCGCAGCCGTCCCGGTGCGGATCACCCGGCCATCCGCCAGCACCACCTCCAGCCCGCGCACGTTGTCGCGCATCGTGCCGTAACGCACCGCCGTCGTGCCCGACGCCCGCGTCGCCGCCATCCCGCCAAGCGAGGCATTGGCACCCGGATCGACCGGAAACATCAGCCCGGTCGCACGCAGTTCGGTGTTCAACGCCTCGCGCGTCAGCCCCGGTTGCACCCGGACCAGCCGATCCTCGGCCCTCAGCTCAAGCACCGCCGCCATGTCGCGGAAATCGACCACCACGCCGCCCGTCACCGCCAGCGCATGCCCTTCCAGTGACGTGCCCGCCCCCCAGCCGATCAGCGGCACCCGATGCCGCCCGGCCAGCACCGCCAGCCGTGCCACCTCATCCGTGGTGCGGGGGAACACCACCGCGTCTGGCAGCCCTGCGGTGACCAGGCTTTCGCTTTGCCCATGCGCCTCGCGCACGGCGGCCGACAGCGAAAGCCGGTCGCCGAACAGGGCGCCAAGGTCGGATCGGGCGGCATCGCTCACCATGCGTGCAGCCTAAGCGGTTTGGCGGTGCTGACAAGCCTTGCAAACCACCGCCGCCGCCGCCACCGCCTCTGGCCCTTCGCGGCGCCCTGCGCTATGGAGTGCGCATAGTCCAAACCCTCGGAGGGGCCATGAAAGCCGCCGTCGTCACCTTCCCCGGATCGAACTGCGACCGTGACCTTGCCGTGGCCTTCGAGGCCGCCGGATTCGAGGTCGCGCGCGTCTGGCACAAGGACACCGCGCTGCCTGTGGGCGTCGATGTGGTCGGCATCCCCGGCGGGTTTTCCTTTGGCGATTACCTGCGCTGCGGTGCCATCGCGGCACAGTCGCCGATCGGGGCCGCGGTGCGCGCCCACGCCGATCGCGGCGGCTTTGCCATCGGCATCTGCAACGGCTTTCAGGTGTTGACCGAGATGGGCCTTCTCCCCGGTGTGCTGATGCGCAACGCAGGGCTGAAATTCGTCTGCCGCAGCGTCATGCTGAAGGTCGCCACCACCGCCAGCCCCTTCACCCAAAGCTATGCCACCGGGCAGGAACTTCGCATCCCGATCGCGCATCACGACGGCAACTACACCATCGACGACGCCGGTTTGCAGCGCCTGAAGGCTGAAGATCGCATCGCCTTCACCTACGCCGCCAATCCGAACGGCTCGATGGCCGACATCGCAGGCGTGCTGTCGGCGAACCGCCGCGTGCTTGGCATGATGCCGCACCCGGAACGCGCGGTAGACCCGGTTACCGGCGGCGCGGACGGGCAGGGCGTGTTTGCCTCGCTGATGCGCGGGATGGCGCTGGCCTGACGGTCATGCGCTTGAGGCCGTTCCGCCCCGGCCATACTCTGCGCGCATGACGACAGTGGACCAAAGCGACCTGGACGAGACCGCCAAGGGATTGCCCTGGCGCGTGAAACTCGCCATCGGCTTTCTGTTGGTGCTGGCGGTGGTGGTGGTGCTGGTGTCGAACCGGCTGTTGACCGACCGCTACGTTGAAACCACCCGCAACCGCGCCGAAGTGCGGCTGGCGCTTTACACCGGCAACCTGATCTCGGAATTGCAGCGCACGTCGGTGGTGCCGCTCCTGCTGGCGCGTGACCCGGAACTGGTCCGGGCGCTGGCCGAGGGCAACTTTGCCAGCACATCGGCCAAGCTTATCGCCTTGCAGGCGGAAATCGGCGTCGCCTCGATCCGGCTGGTCGACAACGATGGCCGCGTGGTCGGCGCAACCAACCGCAACGTGCTTGGCACCAGCTACAAGTCCGATCCCTATTTCGTCGATGCGCAGCGAGCCGAAGGCACCATCTTTACCCCGGTCCGCCGCGAGGCGGGCGGCTACGATTTCGTCTATTCCCGCAGCATCCGGTCAGAGTCGCGCCTGATGGGCGTCATTGTGGTGTCGGTTGACCTGATGAAATTCGAACGCGCCTGGGCGGGGTTGCAGGATGCCGTCCTTGTCACCGACAGCGAGGGCAGCGTGGTTCTCGCGACCGAGCCGCGCTGGCGTGGCCTGCCGATGGACGAAGCGCTGACGCTGCGCGACGCGCCCTCGGCGATTTCGCGCGCGTTGCAGGCCACGGCCGACTGGGCGCAGGTGTCGCCCGATGCCTATGTGCACGGCGAGGCGGTGATGCAGACCGAGGCGCGGGTGCCGTTCCGCGGCTGGCGGATGTATACCTTCACCGCCTACAATTCGGTGCGCGATCAGGTGAACGGCATCCTTGCGCTGGAAATCATGGGGTTCGCCATCCTGATGGCGTTCACCTTCTACATCCTGTCGCGCCGCGCGCTGTCGCGGTCTTTGCTGTTTCAGCGGGAATCGGCGGAACTGCGGATGCTGAACGCGCGTTTGCAGCGCGAGATCGCCGAACGCGAAAAGGTCCAGAAGGATCTTGAGGTGGCCGAACTGACATTGGCACAATCCTCCAAACTCGCCGCCCTGGGCGAGATGTCGGCGGCGGTCAGCCACGAATTGAACCAGCCCCTCGCCGCGATGAAGACCTACCTCGCCGGGGCGCGGCTCTTGCTGCAAAGAAAGCGTCTGGAAGAGGCGCTGTCGTCGTTCCAGCGGATCGACGACCTGATCGAACGGATGGGCGCGATCACCCGACAGTTGAAGTCGTACGCAAGGAAGGGCGGCGAAGCCTTTGAACCGGTTGACCTTCGCGCCTGCGTGTCGTCGGCCCTGTCGATGATGGAGCCGCAGCTGAAGGCCCGCATCGTCAAGATCACGCGCGGCCTGCCGCGCCAGCCGGTCATGGTGATGGCCGACCGCATCCGTCTGGAACAGGTCATCATCAACCTTCTGCGCAACGCGCTTGACGCGACCAAGGACACCGAAACCCCGCAGATCGACATCCTTCTGTCGGCGGGCGAGACGGCGACCCTGACGGTGCGCGACAACGGCCACGGGATCGTCGATCTCGATAACCTGTTCGAGCCGTTCTACACCACCAAGAAACCGGGTGAGGGCGTCGGCCTTGGCCTTGCGATATCAAGCGGCATCGTCACCGACCTTGGCGGTCGGCTGACGGCGCGCAACGGCGAAAGCGGCGGCGCCGTCTTCGAGATGCAATTGCCGATTCTCGGCAAGGAACAACAAGCAGCGGAATGAGGGTTCTATGGTTCGGGCTATGAAAGTCGCGATCGTCGATGACGAGGCCGACATGCGGCAATCCATCAGCCAGTGGCTTGCGCTCAGCGGCTTTGACACGGAAACCTATGCCAGTGCGGAAGACGCGCTGAAGGTGATCGGGCCAGAGTTTCAGGGCGTCGTGGTCAGTGACATCAAGATGCCGGGGATGGATGGCATGGCCTTCCTCAAGCGGCTGATGGGGCAGGATTCTGGCCTGCCGGTGATCATGATCACCGGCCACGGCGACGTGCCGATGGCCGTCGAGGCGATGCGGGTCGGGGCGTTCGATTTTCTGGAAAAGCCGTTCAACCCGGACCGGATGACCGAACTTGCCAAACGCGCCACGCAGGCCCGGCGGATGACGCTGGACAACCGCGCGCTGCGCAAGGAATTGTCCGACGGCACGACGATCATGAAAAAACTGATCGGCTCGTCCCCCGCGATGGAACGGCTGCGCGAGGATATCCTCGATCTGGGGCAGGCCGACAGTCACGTCCTGATCGACGGCGAAACCGGCACCGGCAAGACCCTTGTCGCCCACGCCCTGCACGCCGTCGGCCCGCGCGCGGCGAAAAAGTTCGTCACCATCTCCTGCGCCGCTTGGGGCGAAGACCAGCTTGCCGCGCGCCTCTTTGGCCCCGCCGAAGATGGCCAGTTGCCCTTGATCGAGGAAGCCCGCGGTGGCACCCTGTGCCTTGAGGATATCGAGGCGCTCAGCCATTCGCTGCAAGCCCGCCTGCTGACCGTGATCAACGATCAGGGCACCCCGCCCGAAACCCGGATCATCGCGATCTGCAACCAGCACGCCCCCGACACCACGCTCGAAGCCGTGCTGCGCCCCGATCTTTTCTACCGGCTCGGCGCCATGACGATCCTGCTGCCGCCACTGCGGTCGCGCGGCGAGGACATCCTGCAGTTGTTCACCCGCATGTCCGAACAGTTCGCCGAGGAATACGGCTGTGACGCCCCGCAGGTGACCGCTCAGGAAGCCGCCCAGCTGCTGCAAGCGCCGTGGCCCGGCAACGTCCGCCAACTGGTGAACATCGCCGAACGCGCGGTCTTGCAGAACCGCCGTGGGTCCGGCTCCATCGCCTCGCTTCTCATGGCCGACAACGAAGCCTCCGGCCCGGCGCTGACCACCGAAGGCAAGCCGCTCAAGGATTACGTCGAGGCGTTTGAACGGATGCTGATCGACAACACCATGCGCCGCCACAAAGGCTCGATCGTCGCGGTGATGGAGGAGTTGTGCCTGCCCCGCCGCACGCTGAACGAAAAGATGGCGAAGTATGGCCTGACCCGGTCGGATTACGTCTGACAGCACGGCAACGCCCGCCCAACCCCTTGATCGTGCTTGCATCCCTGCGGCCCGCATCCCGGACTTGCCGCTCTGGCAGGCACCGGGCGGCGCAGCGGTGCGGAAATTCGTCATTGTGTTTCCGCCCGCTTTGCCCTTAGGGTCGCAGGACGCGCAAGTGACACTCGCGCGCTAGAATTCCACCGCGTTGTCGGACCCGGCGCCCCATGCGTGCTGCCGCCACCGCGATCTCACCGGCCGCAAGGCCACAGAATTTCCCGCCCGGCCCCAGGGTCTGGCGGGACTTGACAGGTGGGTGTCCGCAAGGCCGCCCAGACGTGAACCGCGATGATGCGAGCGACATCGGCAAGTGACGGCGAGGGGTGCCCACAGGGCACGCCCCGGCCATTTGCGTTGCACGCCATCGCCCGAACAAGCCGCCTTTTCCCTGATGACGCGCCACCGGGGGCTTCCCCCAGCGGTGCCGTAGTATGGCCGGGCGCATTGGAACAAAATGGCCAAGAAGATGCTGATCGACGCCACCCACGCCGAGGAAACTCGCGTTGTGGTGGTAGACGGAAACAAGGTTGAAGAATTCGACTTCGAGACCGTCAACAAACGCCAACTTGCCGGAAACATCTATCTCGCCAAAGTGACCCGGGTGGAGCCTTCGCTCCAGGCTGCCTTTGTCGAATACGGCGGCAACCGGCACGGATTTCTGGCTTTCGCCGAAATCCACCCGGACTATTACCAGATCCCCGTCGCCGACCGTAAGGCGCTGATCGAGGAAGAGCGCCAGATGGCGCGCGCCGAGGAGGAGGAGGACAACCGCCGCTCGCGCCGCCGCACCCCCCGCCCGCAAGCCAAGGCCGAAGCCGTCAAGACCGACGATGCCGTGGCCGAAGGCCCCAGCGGCATGGACGTGGTCGACCTTGATGACGAGGACAACCTCGACACGCCGGCAGCAACCGTCGCCGAGGCCGCTGCCGAACCGGCAACCGAAGCGCATGACCATGCGCACGACCATGACCACGGGCACGACCACGCGCACGACCACGACCACAGCGCCGACGGCGAGGAAAAATCCGAACGCCCCTACCGCGCGATGGATCACGCCTCCGACACCGACGATGAGATCGAATCCATCGCCGAAGAGGACGTGGCCGAGGAAATCAGCGCCCCGCGCCGCCCGCGCGCCCGCCGCTACAAGATTCAAGAGGTCGTCAAGGTCCGCCAGATCATGCTGGTGCAGGTGGTCAAGGAAGAACGTGGCAACAAGGGTGCCGCGCTCACCACCTACCTGTCGCTTGCTGGTCGTTACTGCGTCTTGATGCCCAACACCGCGCGCGGCGGCGGCATTTCCCGCAAGATCACCCAGGCTGCCGACCGCAAGAAGCTCAAGGAAATCGCGCAGGAGATCGAGCTGCCGGAAGGCGCGGGCCTCATCATCCGCACCGCCGGTGCCAAGCGCACCAAGCCCGAGATCAAGCGCGACTATGAATACCTGATGCGGCTGTGGGAACAGATCCGCGAATTGACCCTCAAGTCCATCGCTCCGGCGGCGATCTACGAGGAAGGCAACCTGATCAAACGCTCGATCCGCGACCTTTACAGCCGCGAGATCGACGAGGTTCTGGTCGAAGGCGAGGCGGGCTACCGCACCGCCAAGGACTTCATGCGCATGATCATGCCAAGCCATGCCAAGCAGGTCGTGCGCTACACCGAACCGATGCCGCTCTTCGCCAAGTTCCAGGTCGAAAGCTATCTTGGCGGCATGTTCAACCCGGTCGTGCAACTGCGCTCCGGCGGCTACATCGTGATCGGCATCACCGAGGCCTTGGTTGCCATCGACGTGAACTCCGGCCGCGCCACCAAGGAAGGCTCGATCGAGGATACCGCGCTCAAGACCAACCTTGAAGCGGCGGAAGAAGTGGCCCGCCAGCTTCGCCTGCGCGACCTCGCCGGTCTGATCGTGATCGACTTCATCGACATGGAAGAACGGCGCAACAACGCCGCCGTCGAGAAGAAGCTGAAAGACAAGCTGAAGACCGACCGCGCGCGCATCCAGGTTGGCCGCATCTCGGGCTTTGGCCTGATGGAGATGAGCCGCCAGCGCCTGCGCCCCGGCATGCTCGAAAGCACCACCCAGCCTTGCCAGCATTGCCACGGCACCGGCCTGATCCGGTCGGATGACAGCATGGCGCTGCAAGTGCTGCGCGCGCTGGAAGAGGAAGGCACGCGCAAACGCTCGAAAGAGGTGCTGTTGAAAGCCCCGGTCGGGATCGTGAACTTCCTGATCAACCACAAGCGCGAACACATCGCCACGATCGAGGCGCGCTACGGCATGGCCGTGCGGATCGAGGCTGATCCGACGATGATCAGCCCCGATCACGTTATTGAAAAGTTCAAGACCGCGCTCCGCGCCGTGCCGGAAACCCCGGTAATCTCGGGCCATGCCGGCCTGATGGGCGCTGCCGTCGAAGAAGAAGACGATTACATCGACGAGATCGAGGACGAAGAAGTCGAGGCCGAGATTGAGGTTGAGGCTGCCGAGCCTGCCGCCGGCCGCGAACCGGGCGCCGCCGCGCCGCGTCCTGCGGCGGATGGTGACGGCACCGGCAAGAAAAAGCGGCGCCGGCGTCGGCGTCGGCGGGGTGGTGCGCGTGAAGGCGGGCTCGAGGCTGGTGCCAATGGTGCCGAGGCGGGCGATGCCAGCGATGACGACGAAGATGACGGCGACGATGTGGCAGCCGATGCGGTGACGGAACCGGCAGCGGTGGCAGCCGAAGCCGAGGCTGGCACCAAGGTCCGGCGCACCCGCAAGCCACGCGCCAAGGCCGAGGGTGCCGAAGCGGCACCTGTCGCAGCCGTGGCCTCCGAAGCCGCAGCCGTGGCAGACGCCAAGGCCGAAGCCAAACCCGGTCGGCGCCCCTCGCGCTCACGGGCCAAGCCCGCGGCCGAGGCCGCGCCGCAGGCAGCCGAACCCGCGAGCGTGGTCGAGGCCGCACCCGTGGTTGGCGCCGTGGCAGTTGCCGCCGAAGCCGTCGCCGAGGTTGTTGCCGAACCGGTCAAAAAGCCAAGCCGGTCGCGCAGCGCCAAGCCAAAGGCGGAACCGGTCGCAGAGCCGGTTGCTGAATTGGTCGCAGCAGAACCCGCGGCACCGGCTCCAGCACCTGCGCCGCAGCTTCAGCCCGCCCCGGCCCCCGCCGAAATTGCCGCCGAAATCGCCGTCGAAACGGCCGTCGATGATCCGGCCAAGCCAAAGAAAAAAGGCTGGTGGTCGCTCGGCCGCTGAAGCCTGCAACGAACTGTGCAAAAGGGCGGCGGGATCACCCGCCGCCCTTTTCCTTGCGGATCAGATACAGCGCCACCCCGTCCTCGGCCCGCGTCTCCAGCAGGGTATGCCCTGCCTGACCGCAAAAATGCGGCAGATCCACCGCCGCCATC
This sequence comes from uncultured Alphaproteobacteria bacterium, assembly GCA_963822435.1. GTDB lineage: Bacteria > Pseudomonadota > Alphaproteobacteria > Rhodobacterales > Rhodobacteraceae > JAUYQR01. The sequence continues at coordinate 58,544 of CAWGHN010000001.1, read as the reverse complement.
GCGTCCGTCGCCCGCACGCACAACACCCGCCCCACCGCCATCGCCGTCAACCGCTTGCGCGCGCGCAACACCGGCAGCGGGCACAGCATCCCCTCGCAATCCGCCACCTCGTCCCAATCCATCGCCGCACCCCCATTCACCTGTTCCCAAATATCCCCGCCGGAGGCTCCTCCGCCAGCCCTGAAGCACGCGCTTCGTTACAACGCGGCCACGGTGAAGTGACGCAAGCGCCCCGTGACGCCGCCCGACAAAGCCGCTATGTCAGGGCCATGTTCGGAATAGAGATCATCGACGCAGCCCTTCTGCCCGCCATGCTCGTGGCGCTTGTCGGGGGTGTGCTGTCCTTCCTCAGCCCCTGCGTCCTTCCGGTCGTGCCGCCCTACCTCGCCTACATGGGCGGCATCTCGATGGCAGAGATGACCGGCACCACCACCGCGCGCCGCCGCGTGATCTTGCCCGCGCTCTTCTTCGTGCTCGGCCTCTCGACCATCTTCATGATCCTCGGCTTCACCGCCTCGGCCTTCGGCACCTTCTTCCTGCAAAACCAGGAGATCTTCGCCAAAGCCTCCGGCCTCGTCGTCATCATCTTCGGCCTGCATTTCCTCGGCGTGTTCCGCATCCCGCTTCTGGACCGCGAGGCCCGCCTGGACGCCGGCGACAAGGGCGGGTCGGCCTTCGGCGCCTACCTCCTCGGCCTCGCCTTCGCCTTTGGCTGGACGCCCTGCATCGGTCCGCAACTGGCCGCGATTCTCAGCCTCGCGGCCCAGGAAGGCAGCACGGAACGCGGCACCCTCCTTCTCGGCATCTACGCCCTCGGCCTCGGCCTGCCGTTCCTTCTGGCGGCGGTGTTCGTCGAACGCTCGATCGCCCTGATGGCCCGCCTCAAGCGTCACATGAAACTGATCGAACGCGCGATGGGTATCCTGCTTCTGATCGTCGGCACCGCCCTCGTCTCCGGCTCCTTCACCGATTTCAGCTTCTGGATGCTGGAGCTTTACCAGACCCTCGGCATCCCCCTGCCGGGCTAACCGCTTCCCTCCGCGCGGCGCTTCGTTAAGGTGCGCCTGTCAGGATGGGCGCATGACCAAGACGGATCTCCCGCAAACCGAAGCCAAAGGGCACGCGCCCTTCCGCCGTCATGTGTTCTACATCCCCGGCTACGACCCGTTCCCGCCCCGCCGCTACCGCGAGCTTTATCGCAAGCAAGCCGCCGCCCAGCTTGCCGTGACCGGCGGCACCTTGCGCCTTGCGCCAAAGGGCGCGCAAGGCTGGACTGTCAGCGCCAAACTTGGCACCCCCGTCACCGCCGAAATCGACGTCCTCGTCTGGTCCGACATCGTCCAGGGCTCGATGCACCAGGGCATCGCCGCAACCTACTGGCAGATGCTGCGCACCGCGCGCACGTACATCGCCTCCGGCGCACTGGCGCGGCTGATGAAACTGCGCAAAGGGCCAATGATCGCGGCCCTCTACCCGGTCGCGGTTCTCCTCCTGCAAGCCCTGATCGCCGTCGCCGCCGGCAGCGCCATCGGGGCAGGGGCCGCCGCCCTCACCTATCCCACCCTCGGCCTCATCGCCGGCCTCGCCACCGCCTACGGCCTGTTGCGCTGGTTCCGCGCGCAGGATCACCGCATCTTCGCGCACTATCTGATGCACGACTATGCCTTCACCGCCGCCCTGAACGGCGCGACCCCCCCGGCGCTCGAGGCGCGGATGGCCGAATTCCGCGCCCGCATCGCCGCCAGCCTGACCGAAGGCGCGGACGAGGTTCTGATCGTCGGCCACTCTTCCGGTGCGCATCTCGCCGTGTCGATCCTGGCCGACCTTCTGCGCGCCGACCTTCTGCGCGCCGACCTTCGCCCGGACGGCCGGCCTGCCGCGCACCCCGCGCTTGGCTTCCTGTCGCTCGGCCAAGTCATCCCGATGGTGTCGTTCCTGCCCGATGCCCACCGCCTGCGCGCCGACCTTGCCTATCTCTCCACGCGTGATGACATCACCTGGGTCGATGTGACCGCCCCCGGCGATGGCTGCGCCTTTGCGCTTTGCGATCCGGTCGCGGTGTCAGGCGTCGCACCGCCCGGCAAGCGCTGGCCGCTGGTGATATCCGCCGCCTTCACCCAGACCCTCAGCCCCGAACGCTGGAAGGCGCTGCGATGGAAGTTCTTTCGGCTGCATTTCCAATACCTTTGCGCCTTCGACCGCCCCGGCGATTACGATTACTTCGCCATCACCGCAGGCCCCCTGACCCTTGCCCAACGCTTCGCGGGCCGCCAGCCGTCGAAAAGCCGCGTTGAAACGCCGGTCAACCGCTACCGGGGCGTGGCATGACCCCGCCGAAACCGACGCCGCGCCCCGACAAGGTCTCGCTCATGGGCTACCTGCGCCTGTTTCGCCGCGATATCCTGTCGGCCCAGCCCGCGCGGCTTTACCGCGCCTGGATGGCCGCGTTCCGCACACCGTTCTTCCGCAGTTACCTCTGCAACGACCCCGTCCTGATCCGCCGCGTCTTGCAAGACCGCCCCGCCGATTTCCCCAAATCGCAGCGCATCACCGAAGGCTTGGCACCCCTCCTTGGCCGCTCGGTGTTTGTCACCAACGGCGAAGAATGGCTCCGCCAGCGCCGCATCATCGACCCCGCCTTCGAAGGTGGCCGGATGCGCGCCGCTTTCCCGGCGATCCTTGCCGCCGGTCAGGCCGCCGTCGCCCGCCTGCCGGAAGGCGAGGTGGAAATCGAAGCCGCCGCCAGCCACGCCGCCGCCGACGTGATCTTCCGCACGCTCTTTTCCCTGCCCATCGAAGACCGTGTGGCGCAGGCGGTGTTCCACGAATTCCGCACCTACCAGCGCACGCAACCGATCCTGAACCTTGCCGCCTTCCTGCCCTTGCCCGCATGGGTGCCGCGCCTGCACCGCCGCGCGACCAGGGCCTCCGCCGCCACCATCCGCCGCCTGATCGGCCAGATGACCGAGGCGCGCGCCGCAGCCATCGCCGCAGGCACCGCGCCCGATGACCTCGCCACCCGCATCATGACCACACCCGATCCGGTGACCGGCAGCCGCTTTGGCACCGGCGAGATGGTCGATCAGGTGGCGATCTTCTTCCTTGCCGGGCATGAGACCAGCGCCTCGGCCTTGTCATGGGCGCTCTACCTCCTCGCCGCGAACCCCTCCGCGCAAGCCCGCGTGGCGGTCGAGGCCGCCGCCATGACCGAAGATTTCGCCACCCTCGCCACCCTGCGCTTCACCCGCGACGTGTTCCGCGAGGCGCTGCGGCTTTACCCGCCTGTGCCGATGATGGTCCGCGAAGCCGCACAGCCCGAGGAAATGCGGGGGCAGGCCGTGCCAAAGGGCGCGCAGATCGTGCTCAGCCCGTGGCACCTGCACCGTCACGAACGGCTGTGGGAAAATCCCGACGGTTTCGACCCCGACCGCTGGCAGACCGAGGCGGGCAAGACCTCCGCCCGCGACGCCTACCTGCCATTTTCCTCCGGCCCCCGCGTCTGCCCCGGTGCCGGATTTGCCATGCTGGAAGGCACGCTTCTTCTGGCGCTGCTGGTCCGCGGCTTTCGCTTCGATGTGGTGGAAGGGCGCGTCCCGGTGCCAGTGGCGCACCTGACCGTCAGGGGAAAAGACGGCATATGGCTCAAGGTCAGCCGCCGGGCCAATCCTTGATGCGCGGTTAATGCCGGAAAATCATCCTGCAAAATCAAAGGCTGGAAAAATGTCCCACCGTGGGACACGCCCTCAGGCGATCTCGATGCGGTAGCTTTCGATCACGGTATTGGCCAACAGCTTTTCGCACATCGCCTTCACGTCCGCCTCGGCCTTGCCCGCATCGGTATGGGCCAGATCAAGCTCGATCACCTTGCCCTGCCGCACGCCCGTGACCCCCTGAAACCCCAGCGACCCCAGCGCATGCCGCACCGCCTCGCCCTGCGGGTCAAGGACACCGGATTTCAGCATGACGGTGACGCGGGCTTTCATCGGGGCCTCCGGGCTGGTTTCGCCGTGTGATTATCGAACCGGGCCACGCCCGGCAAGGCTCAGTTGATCAAGGTCGGCTTCGTCGTGTGGGTCACATTCGAGGGCAACACTCCCAACCGCCGCGCCAGCTCGGTATAGACATCATTCATCGGCGCGGGGTCCGGCATCGACCCGTCGGGCCGCTCCGGCAGGCGCATGTCCCACAGGCGGCAGTTGTCCGGGCTGATCTCGTCGGCCACGATCAGGCGCATGTAATCGCCCTCCCAGATCCGCCCCACCTCGATGCGGAAATCCGCGAGGCGAATACCCACACCCATCATCACGCCCGACAGAAAGTCGTTCACCCTGAGCGCAAGCGCGATGATGTCGTCCAGATCCTGCTGATTGGCCCAGCCAAACGCGACGATATGCTCCTCGGCCACAAGGGGCGAGTTCAGCTTGTCGTCCTTGTAGTAGTATTCCACGATCGGCCGCGGCAGTTGCGTGCCTTCCGGGATCCCCAACCGCGCCGTCATCGGCCCGGCAGAAAAATTGCGCACCACGACTTCCAAGGGAATGATCTCGGCCATCCGCACCAGTTGCTCGCGCATGTTGATGCGGCGGATGAAATGCGTCGGCACGCCGATCTGGTTCAGCCCGGCCATGAAGAATTCCGACAGACGATTGTTCAGCACGCCCTTGCCCTCAAGGGCGGCAGGGGCGGCGACGGTGGGGGCAGAATCGTCCTTGAAGTACTGGATCAGCGTCCCCGGCTCCGGTCCTTCGTAAAGGATCTTGGCCTTGCCTTCGTAGACCTTCTTGCGCCGTGCCATGAGCTCTCCGATCAATGACAGGTCGGGGCGGATTTGCACCCTCCCGGCCGTTGCTAGCGCTATACGGCAAGGGCGGTTCGGTCGCAAGGCGCGACGGCGGCGGGGGCTTGCGGGGCGGGCCTCGGATGGGCATATGGTTGAGGAAACAACCGTTCCAGGGGAGCCGCCATGACCACCTTCGACGATCGCGAAAACGCCTTCGAAAACAAGTTCGCGCATGACAGCGAAATGCAGTTCCGGGCCGAGGCGCGGCGCAACAAGCTGACCGGGCTTTGGGCGGCGGGCCTTCTGGGCAAGACCGGCGATGACGCCACCGCCTATGCGATGGACGTGGTCAGCGCCGATTTCGAAGAGGCGGGCATCGAGGATGTGGTGCGCAAGCTGGTGTCCGATCTGGCCGGCAAGGCCAGCGCCGACGAAGTCCGCGCCAAGATGGCCGAACTTCTGCCGGTCGCCAAAGCGCAGTTGATGACGGAAATCTGACTTCGCGTGCGGCATGTGCCGCGCGCAAGTTGACATGCGGAATATGGATTTGCGCACGCCCTTCGGCCGTGGCACGAGGGGGTGACGCCATTTTACAGGGTGCCCCATGACTGACGCGCTTTCCCGGATGCTCGCTTCCCGCGATTGGCTGATGGCCGATGGCGCGACGGGGACGAACCTTTTCAACATGGGGCTGGAGTCTGGCGAACCGCCGGAATTCTGGAACACCGACAAGCCCGACAACATCCGCACGCTTTACCGTGGCGCGGTGCAGGCGGGGTCGGACATCTTCCTGACCAACACCTTTGGCGGCAACGCCAGCCGGTTGAAGCTGCATCAGGCGCAGGGCCGGGTGCGAGAGTTGAACCGCGTCGGCGCAGCCTTGGGCCGCGAGATCGCCGACACGGCGGGCCGCACGGTTGTCGTGGCAGGCTCGGTCGGCCCGACGGGCGAGATTTTCGAGCCGATGGGCACGCTGACCCACGCGCTTGCGGTCGAGATGTTCCACGAACAGGCCGAAGGCCTGAAGGAAGGCGGCGCCGACGTGCTGTGGATCGAGACGATCAGCGCACCCGAAGAATACAAGGCCGCCGCCGAAGCCGCCGCCCGCGCCGGGATGCCGTGGTGCGGCACGATGAGCTTTGACACCGCCGGGCGCACGATGATGGGCGTCACCTCGGCCGCAATGGCTGCGATGGTGGAAACCCTGCCGAACCCTCCAATCGCCTTTGGTGCCAACTGCGGCGTTGGCGCCAGCGACCTGATGCGCACCGTGCTTGGCTTTGCCTCCACCGGCACCGAACGCCCGCTGATCGCCAAGGGTAACGCCGGCATTCCGAAATACCATGACGGCCACATCCACTACGACGGCACGCCGGAGTTGATGGCGGAATACGCCGTCCTTGCGCGCGACGCGGGCGTGCGGATCATCGGCGGCTGCTGCGGCACGATGCCCGAACACCTGCGCGCGATGCGCCACGCGCTGGAGACGCGCCCCAAAGGCCCGCGCCCGACGCTGGAAGATATCTCGGCCCACCTCGGCGGCTTTTCATCGGCCTCGGACGGAACCGGTGACACCTCGGGCGATCCAAAGCGCGAGCGGCGCGGGCGGCGCGGTTGACGCCTGCGGCTAAAACAGGCTTAGCTGATCGCCCGCTTTTGGCGGCACCTTGAACAGGTCGGTGCGCAACGCGGGCAACCCCCGCGTCAGGCCCAGCCGCCTGCGCGCCACCTCCAGCCTGCGCTTGATCAGATCGGCCCAGATGCCCTGACCGGTCATCCGGATGCCAAAGTTCGGGTCATAGTCGCGCCCGCCGTGCAAGTCGCGCACCCGGCCCATCACGCGCTCTGCGCTGTCGGGAAAGGTCGTCGCGATCCAGTTGCGAAACAGGTCCGCCACCTCGCGCGGCAGTCGCAGGGGGATCGACGTGGCGTGCGTCGCCCCCGCCTTGGCGGCCGCCTCAAGGATCGCTTCCAATTCGTGGTCGGTCAGCGCCGGGATCAGTGGTGATACCTGCACACGAACGGGAATACCTGCGGCGGCCAGCGCACGGATCGTGGCCAGACGCCGGGCCGGGGCAGGGGCGCGCGGTTCCATCTTGCGCGCCAGGCTTGCGTCCAGCGTGGTGACCGAAATGCTGACGCTGGCCAGCCCGCGCGCGGCCATTGCGGCAATCAGGTCGATGTCGCGTTCGATCAGCGTGCCGCGCGTGGTGATCCAGACCGGGTGGTTGAAATCCCCCAGCACAGCCAGGATCTGGCGCATCAGGCCATGCTGGGCCTCGATCGGCTGGTAGGGGTCGGTGTTGGTGCCGATGGCGATGGGCGCGATCTTGTAGGACGGTTTCGCCAGTTCGCCCGCCAGCACTTCGGCGATGCCGGGGCGAGCGATCAGCCGCGTCTCGAAGTCCAGTCCGGGCGACAGGTTGAGGTAGGCATGGCTGGGGCGGGCAAAGCAGTAGATGCAGCCATGCTCGCACCCTCGGTAGGGGTTGATCGACCGGTCGAACGGCACATCGGGCGAGCGGTTGTAGGTGATGGCCGACCGGGGCCGTTCCAGGCTCGTCTCGGTGCGCACAAGGCGGTCATCCTCCGGGATATCCCAGTCATCGGCAAAGCCTTCGCGCCGCGCGGCCTCGAACCGGCCGGTCGGGTTCACGGCAGCGCCACGCGCACGCAGGCGCTGTCCGGGCAGAAGGGGCGGGGTTTTCGACTGCATCCGCCAAATCTAGAACAATAGAAGAACATTGGCCAGCCGATTGCAGCCTGCGACACCTTTCTGTCGGCTTTCATCTGGTGTATGTCGCAATCCGAAAAGTGGGCGCGTCGTTTCAAGCCCATGCACACTAGGTGACTTTCTCCCCAAGGAGCGCTTTCATGGCCGACGACGACGAAATCATCCTGTCCGAACTGTCGGATGACGAGCTGGTCCTGCAGATGCACGACGACCTCTACGACGGTCTGAAGGAAGAGATCGAAGAGGCGGTCAACATCCTGATCGCGCGCGGCTGGACGCCCTATGACGTCCTGACCAAGGCGCTTGTTGCCGGCATGACCATCGTGGGTGCCGACTTCCGCGATGGCATCCTCTTCGTGCCCGAAGTGCTGCTGGCCGCCAACGCGATGAAGGGCGGGATGTTCATCCTCAAGCCCCTGCTGGTGGAAACCGGCGCGCCGCGGATGGGCAAGATGGTGATCGGCACCGTCAAGGGCGACATCCACGACATCGGCAAGAACCTTGTCGCGATGATGATGGAAGGCGCGGGCTTTGAGGTGCGCGACCTTGGCATCAACAACTCGGTGGAAAAATACCTCGAGGCGCTCGAGGCTGAAAAGCCCGATATCCTTGGCATGTCGGCCCTGCTGACGACCACGATGCCCTACATGAAGGTCGTGATCGACACGATGAAGGAAAAGGGCATGCGCGAGGATTACATCGTGCTGGTCGGTGGCGCGCCCCTGAACGAAGAATTCGGCCGTGCCATCGGTGCCGACGCCTATTGCCGCGACGCCGCCGTTGCGGTGGAAACGGCCAAACAGTTCGTTGCGCGCAAGCACAACCAACTGGCCGGCTGATGCACCAAAGCGTGACCGGACAAGGGCTTGCATGATCCGGACTTCAGGCGCAGATTGACAGGCAAGGAGGAAGTGTCCATGCCTCTCACGCATTTTCTGGGTTTGATTGCGATGGTCATGCTGGCCGCCGGTGTGACGATCACGCTGGCGCTTTGGGCCGAGGTGCCGCTGGTGGCACTTGGCTTTGCCGCGGCAGCCGGCAGCCTGATCATTGGCTGGAACCGGCTGGCCCGATAGCTGCTCCCCGAGGGAGGGCGGAATGATCCCTGATGACCAGACATTGACCGAAGCCGGGCTGCCGGCTGCGCGCGCCGGTCGGGTGCTGCTGATCGCCTGCGGTGCGCTGGCGCATGAGGTGCTGGCGTTGAAGGCCGCGAACGGCTGGGACCATCTTGATCTGCAATGCCTGCCCGCGAAACTGCACCTCTGGCCGGACCGGATCACCCCCGCCGTCGAGGCGGCGGTGCTGGAGGCACGCGGGCGCTATGACAGCATCTTCGTGGTCTATGCAGACTGCGGCACTGGCGGGCAATTGTTCGAAAAGTGCAAGGAACTGGGCGTCGAGATGGTCGAAGGCCCGCATTGCTATTCGTTTTTTGAAGGCAACGCGGCGTTCGCCGACCACGCCGACACCGAATTCACCGCTTTCTACCTGACCGATTTCCTGGTTCGCCAGTTCGATGCCTTCGTCTGGAAGCCGATGGGCCTCGACCGGCATCCGCAGTTGCGCGACATGTATTTCGCCAACTACACCAAGCTCGTCTATCAGGCCCAAGTGAACGATCCCGCGCTGGACGCCAAGGCCGAAGACTGCGCCCGCAGGCTTGGTCTGGCTTATGAGCGGCGCTTCACCGGCTATGGGGATCTGGCGCCTGCGCTGGCCGCCGCCGCGCGGTAATGGTCCAGAACGAACACCCGGATCGCTGACGCCAGCCCCTCATCGCGCGTGCGGGCCGCGTCGATTTCGGCGGCAAGGTCGTTCAGCGGCTGGGCACGGGCGGCGGCAATATCGCGGAACGCTGACCAGAACGGGTCTTCCAGCGACACGCTGGTGCGGTGGCCGTTCAGGGTAAGCGAGCGTTTCACGGGGCGATTGGTCATGGCGCTAGGCTAACGTCCCCTCCCGGCGCTTGTCACCGGGCTAATTCGCGCGACCGGCCCGCCGGTTCAATCCAACTCGCGACGGTGCGCGTCCAGATCGCGTGCCGCCTTTGCCGCACGCGCCGCCTCGGCCTCCCGCTCGGCCTTTGTCCGGCCAAACCGGGCGGCATTGGCATCCGCCGTCACGCGGGCGGCCGTGCGGGCCGCCTGCTTTTTCACCGTCCGCAGGTTGACGACCTCGGCCATCAGCCCTTCGGCCCGATCATGTCCTCCGGCCGCACCACGCGGTCGAAGGTTTCGCCGTCGACGAAGCCCAGCGCGATCGCCTCTTCGCGCAGGGTGGTGCCGTTCTTGTGCGCGGTCTTGGCCACCTTGGTCGCGTTGTCATAGCCGATGGTTGGTGCCAGCGCCGTCACCAGCATCAGCAATTCCTTCATCAGCTTGTCGATCCGGGCCACGTTGGCTTCGGTCCCGACCACCATGTTGTCGGTGAAAGACCCCGCCGCATCGCCCAGAAGCTGCATGGATTGCAGCACGTTGTAGGACATCATCGGGTTGTAGACGTTCAGCTCGAAATGGCCCTGACTACCGGCAAAACCCACCGCCGCATCGTTGCCCATCACCTGCGCGCAGACCATGGTCAGCGCCTCGGCCTGGGTCGGGTTCACCTTGCCCGGCATGATTGACGACCCCGGCTCATTTTCCGGCAGGATCAGTTCGCCCAAGCCCGACCGCGGGCCGGAGCCCAGAAGCCGCATGTCGTTGGCAATCTTGAACAGGCTGACGGCCACGGTCTTCAACGCGCCCGAAAACATCACCATCGCATCATGCGCGGCCAGCGCCTCGAACTTGTTCGGCGCGGTGACAAAAGGCAGGCCGGTGATCTCGGCGATCTTGTGCGCCACGCGCTTGTCCCAGCCGACGCGGGTGTTCAGTCCGGTGCCCACCGCCGTGCCGCCCTGCGCCAGCTCATAGATTTCCGGCAGAATCTTGTGGATTCGCAAGATCCCCTGGCTTACCTGATGCGCATAGCCGGAAAACTCCTGCCCCAGCGTCAGCGGCGTCGCATCCTGTGTATGGGTGCGGCCGATCTTGATGATGTCCTTGAATTCGATGGATTTGTCGACCAGCGCCGCGTGCAGCTTGCGCAGCCCCGGCAACAGCACGTCGCGCGCCATCATGCCAATGGCTACATGCATCGCGGTAGGGAACGTGTCGTTCGACGACTGCCCCATGTTGACATGGTCGTTCGGATGCACCGGCTTTTTCGACCCCATCACCCCGCCCAGCATCTCGATTGCCCGGTTGGAAATCACCTCGTTCGCGTTCATGTTCGATTGGGTGCCAGATCCGGTCTGCCAGACGACGAGGGGGAAATTGTCGTCGAATTTCCCCTCGATCACCTCGGTCGCGGCGGCGGCAATCGCCTCGCCCAGCTCTTTCGAGATGTCGCCCTGGTCGATGTTGACCAGCGCGCAGGCCTTCTTGATCACGCCAAGCGCGCGAATGATCGCGACGGGCTGCTTTTCCCAACCGATCGGAAAGTTGATGATCGAGCGTTGGGTCTGCGCCCCCCAATACGTGTTGGCGGGAACGTCAAGCGGGCCAAAGCTGTCGGTTTCAGTGCGGGTCGCGGTCATCGGGGCCTCCCATGCAAGCTCTCGCCGTCCGTCTAGCGCCGGGCGGGTTTGGAATCAATCGGTATGCGGCGGTATACCGTCAGATCTGCCGAAAGCGGTAGACCCGCGCGGGGGGCAGGTTGGCCCAGACCTTCGCGCCTGTTTCCACGCTCAGGCCAAGTCTTGCGATGGTTTCGGCGGGCACCGGCGGTTTCGGCCCATAGGTAAACTGGATGAACGGTGCGCCGGGGGCGAGGATCTTGAAGGCAGCCGAGACGATGGCGTGGCAGACCGCGTCGGGCATCGACAGCAGCGGCAGGCCCGAGACCACGGCGCCCACCCCGGCAGCGACATGATCTGCGGCCGTGTCGGCACCCGTCAGATGCAGGGTCGTGCCGGGAAAGGCGGCCCGCAGATGGTCGGCGAAATGGGGGTCAAGCTCGAACAGGGTCAGGTTTTCAGGGGGAACGCCCGCGCCAAGGATAGCGCGCGTCAGGCTGCCGGTGCCGGGGCCGAATTCCACCACACGCCCCGTGTCAGGCCCCAGTCCCTTGGCCATGGCCCGTGCGAGGGCCCGCGACGAGGGCGCAATCGCTGACATCTGGCGCGGATTTTGCAAGAGCCGGCGGCGGAACAGGGCGAGGTCTGACATGCCCTACTGCTTGCGGAACTTGTCGAGGCTGACGATTTCCGCGTCGCGGGGCGGGCTTGCCGCTTCTTCCACCTCGATGTCGTCCTCGTCGTCCTCATCCTCGTCGGAATGGGTTTCAAAGCGCAGGCCAAACTCCACCGAGGGATCGACAAAGGTGCGGACCGCGTCGAACGGGATCACCATCGGTTCGGGATTGTTGCCGAAGTTGAGGGTAATCGAAAAGCCTTCGTCGGTGACGTCAAGGTTTTCGAACCAATGCTGGATGACGACCGTCATTTCGCCGGGATAGCGCGCTTTCAGCCAATCGGCCATGTCCACGCCGGGGTGCGTGGTGTCGAAGGTGATGAAGAAATGATGCGCGCCGGGCAGGCCGTTCTTCGACACGTCGGTCAGGACGGTCTGGATCAGACCGCGCATCGCCCGGTGCATCAAATTGCCGTAGTCGATGGATCGGGCCATCCGGGTGCCTCTTAACTGGTTGCGGTGAGCATAGGGGATTTGCCCGCCAAGGGAAGGGGAGTTGCCGCCCAAAATTCAGACGAGGCTGGCCGCAGCCGACGCCAGCGCCGAAAGGGCCAGCACCCACAGCAGCGGCGCATGGCGCACCAGCAAAAGCCAGCCCGCGCCAAGCCCGATCGCCAGCGCCACGGGGTTGAGCGAGGCTGCGTCCGGCAACGCCAGCCGCATGGGGCCGAAAGTCAGCGTCTCGACGCTGCGAAAGACCACATGCAGCGCGAACCACAGCGACAGGTTGGCGATCACGCCCACCACCGCTGCCGTGATCGCCGCCAGCGCCCCCGACAGACGCGGCATCGCCGTCAGCCGCGCGATGAACGGCGCGCCGGTGAAGATGAAGCCGAAGGACGGCACGAAGGTCATCCACAGGGTCACCGCCGCCGCCGCCAGCCCCAGCATCACGCCGCCCTCGCGGTGGGCGGCCATGTAGCCCACAAACTCGGTCACCAGAATCAGCGGCCCCGGCGTGGTTTCCGCCAGCCCCAACCCGTCGATCATCTGGCGCAGGGTCAGCCAGCCCTTCACCTGCACCACATCCTGCGCCATCCACGCCAGAACCGCATAGGCCCCGCCAAAGGTCAGCGCCGCCAGCTTGGCAAAGAACACCCCGATCTCGGCCAGAAGGCCCGCATCGGCCAGCACCAGCACCCCCAGCGGCGCCAGCCAGATCACCGCCCACAAAAGCGCCGTCCGCATTCCCGCACCTGCTGAAAACGCGGGCGCGCCGGATGGCACCGCGCCATCACGGCAGGTCAGAAACCCGTAGATCCCGGCGGCCAGGATGATCAGCGGAAAGGGCGCGTTCAGCACATACAGCCCCGCAAACGCCAGCGCCGCGATCACGTAGGCCGACCGCGATTTCAGCGCCCGCTTCGACACGCGCACCAGCGCCTCGATGACCACGGCCACCACCGCCGCCTGAATCCCGGTGAACAGCGCCGCCACCAAGGGCAGCGTGCCATAAGCCGCATAGATCATCGTCAGCGCCAGCACCACGACTGCGCCGGGCAGCACGAACAGCCCGCCCGCGATCAGCCCGCCCTTCACCCCGTGCAAGCGCCAGCCGATCCAGGTGGCCAACTGCATCGCCTCTGGCCCTGGCAACAGCATGCAGAACGACAGGGCGCGCAGATACTCCGGCTCGTCCACCCAGCGCTTTTCGTCCACCAGCGTGCGGTGCATCAGCGCAATCTGCGCCGCCGGTCCGCCGAATGACAGGCAGCCGATGCGGGCGAAGGTGCGGGTCAGGTCCGAAACCGATGGTGTCATGGCTTGCGTCCTGCGGGCCAGTCGTGGCCTTCCTCATGCCCGTCGCGCGCCCAGCGGTAAAGCGCGTCATAAAGGGCCATGCCCGCCTCAAGCTGTTGCAGATCATCACGACACATCCGTGACAACCCGACCGACAGCGCCAGCAAACCCGCCGCCTGCGGGGCAAGGTCGTGCCGGTCGGTGTCGGCGGCCCGCACCACCAGCGCCAGCCGGTTCAGCGCCTCGGTGTGCAGGCTGAAATCATCCATCAGCGCGTCGAACGAACACCGCTGGCCCCGGTGGCTGAAGGTCACGCCGTCGATGTCGAAGGGCGTCGCACCAAAGCGGTCTGCCACGGCGGCCACCTCGGCGGGGGCCACGAACAGGAACCGCGCGCCGGGGTTGATGAATCGTCGGATCAGCCACGGGCAGGCGATGCGGTCCACCTTGGGGCGGTGGCGCGTGACCCAAAGCCCGGTCCCACCCAAGGCCGCCATCGGCACCATCGGCAGACCTGCCGCCGCCCAAGCCTCGGTCCCGCCGTCCAGCGTCTCGGCGGCAATGCCTTGCGCGCGCAGCAGGGCCGCCACGCCTTCGGACAGCTTGCGTCCGCGCTGGCAGGCCACGACGACCGGCCCCGTCACGCTTGGTGCGGGGTCGAACCCGCCGTGGGGCAGGGCGATACTGGTCGGGATCAGCCGGGGGGCGGCGGCGATATCTTCCGCCAGCCGCACGTCAAAAACCGTCGGCGCATCGGGCGTGCCGATCAGACGCATCAGTTGGGCGGGGGTGATCTGGGTCGGGCCGGGCATGGGGCATCCTGCGCAATGGAAACGGGATGCGATCCTTGGGCCGAAGCCTCACGGGGCGGTCGCGTGCCCCATGCCGCTTTGCTAGGCAATCGGGCGCGACACGTCAAGCGACAGGGAATTGGGTGCAGGTTTCTGTTGCCAGGTACCTGCGAACCCCGCCCTACGCGGCTAAGCGCAGGGGCTTAAGTTTCGATAGATCGAACTGCTTACGCAGCCAGAGCCATCGGAGCACGGTTGTCATTGGCAACTGTACTTGCGGACCGATAACGGTGGTACCTCACCGAGCAAAAGCTGGCCTCTTTGGTCGTTCGTCGATCCTATTTCGGCCCCACACGCCCGCAATGAACGGGAAGGTCTGGTGGAGCCGCCGGGTACCGCCCCCGGGTCCGAGCCGATTATTACAGGTGCGTTTATCGCCATAGTCAGGGTTGCCCCTGACAAGATGGAATATAGGGATCGGGGGCTGGCGGCGCAAGGACGCATCATCGCCCGCGCACAAGGCTGCGAGCCGGGGTTTCGGATCGCCCGCGAAAGGCTTACCTTGCGGTCAAAGGAACATTGCCATGCACGCTTACTCGCTGCTCGATCTGTCGCCGATCCCCGAAGGGCTGACGGCGGCGGATGCCCTGAAGAACACCGTCACGCTGGCGCAGGCCGCCGAACGGTTGGGCTACACCCGCTACTGGCTCGCTGAACATCACAACATGCCCGGCATCGCCAGCGCTGCCACGTCCATCGTGATCGGCCATGTTGCGGGGGCAACCCGCACGATCCGCGTGGGCGCGGGCGGCATCATGCTGCCAAACCATGCGCCGCTTGTGATCGCCGAACAGTTCGGCACCCTCGCCACGCTGTATCCCGGCCGCATCGACCTCGGCCTTGGCCGCGCACCGGGAACCGACATGGGCACCGCCCGCGCGCTGCGCCGCAACATGGCGGTGGAGGATACGTTCCCGCAGGATGTGGTTGAACTGATGGGCTATTTCGGCCCTGCCGACCCGAACGCCAGCGTGCGCGCAATTCCGGGCGAGGGGACCGGGGTGCCGGTCTGGATCCTCGGCTCCAGCACCTTTGGCGCGCAACTTGCCGCGTGGCTCGGTCTGCCCTACGCCTTCGCCTCGCATTTCGCCCCCGCCATGCTCGGTCAGGCGCTGGAGATTTACCGCAGCACCTTTCGCCCCTCCGCGCATCTGGCCAAACCGCATGTGATGATCGCCGCAGGCGTCTGTGCCGCCGCCACCGACGCCGAGGCGCGCTTTCTGCGCTCGTCGCAGATCCTCGCCTTCGCGCGGTTGCGCACCGGTCGCCCCGGAAAGCTGCCCCGTCCGGTTGATGATGTCAGCGCCGAGGTGCCGCCGCAGGTGCTGGCGCAAGTTGAACACGCGCTTTCGGTTTCCGCCACTGGAGCACCCGAAACCGTGCGCCGCCAGCTTGCCGAGATCATCGAAACCTACCGGCCCGAAGAGGTCATGGTGACCGGCATGATCCACGACCCCGCCGCACGCCTGCGCTCGTTCGACATCGCGGCCGAGGTGCTGGGCGACCTGACCCGCGCCAGCAAGGCCGCCTGAAAGGTTGACGAAACCTTAATGCAGCCCCGCAAGCCGTTGACATAAAAGGCGTCCGAAAGGTGTCCCACGGTGGGACAGGCCCCAAAAGAAAACGCCCGGAGGCCGCAGCCTCCGGGCGCTTTCCTGCCGTGGGGTCGGATCAGAAGCCCGACTTGATCTGCTCGAACTCTTCCAGCATCCGCTCGCGCAGGTCACCCGGCAGCGGGGTCTGTGCCAGAAGGGTGCCGTCAATCGGGCTGACGTCCGCCGCGACCAGCGCCTCGGCCGGAAGTTTTGCCATGCCCGCATCGTTGGCCGAGGCATAGCCGAAGTTGTCCAGCATCACCTGCGCCACATCCTGCGAGATGAAGGAATTCACGTAGTCATAAAGCTTGTCCTCGTTGCCGGGGCCGTCCTTCACGTTGACCAGGCCGCAGAACCAGGTGCTGACACCTTCGGTCGGGGTACGTTGAAAGCCGACCGGAAAGCCCTCGGCGCGCATCAGGGCAACCGCATCGTTCCACGACCAGGCGATCTGCACTTCGCCCGACGCCATCAGCTGCGTCAGCTCCGACGGGTCGGACCAATAGACGCGGACGTTCGGATGCACCTGACGCAGCCAATCGGCGGCAGCGGTGAACTGTTCGTCGGTCACGGCCGTCCAGTCGGTCACACCGGTCGCGAGCAAAGCCAGCGCCCACACATCATCGGTGTTGTCCGGCAGCGAGATGCGGCCCGCATATTTCGGATCGAGGAACACCTTCAGCGAGGCTACATCCTCGGCAGGGACGGTGTCGGTGTTGTAGGCCACAGCGGTGAACGCATAATCGGTCGGAATGAACCAGACGCCTTCGTCATCGACGAAATCCTTCGACGCCAGCATCCGCGGCGCGAGGTTGGCAAATTCGGGAATGCGCGAGGTGTCCCAAGGCTCGATCAGCCCGGCCTCGCGGTATTTCGGCACCATCTGCGAGCACGGGTGAACCACGTCGGCCTTGAAGCCCGACGAGATTTTCTGGAACGCCTCGTCATCGTCGGCAAAGAAAGCATAAGTCGGAGCCTGGCCGTGCTTTTCGGTGTAGCTTGCCGACAGGCCCGGGATTTCCCAGCCCGCCCAATCGAACACCAGCACATCAGGGTCGGCGGCATGGGCGCCGGTCGCAACCGCAAGTGCGGACACTGCACCTATCAAGCCGAATTTCATCTGTTTCATTGGGGCTCCTCTGTTTTGTGAATGCGACCGTACTTCCCCAAGCCGGTCGCGCGTGGCGCTGGAACGCATTTCTATGCAGGTCTGCAGGAGCTAAACCTGACAGGAAATTGTGTCGATCGGGGGCAAAGGGCAAGGGGGCAGGGGTGCTTTTTCGGGCATATAACATCAATTTGCCCACAGAGCAGGCAAAGCACGCTCTAAAAGCACCGATTCCTGGGCGTGCCTGCAAGCGGTATTCAGTGGTTGCGGGGTTGCGCGCCACCGGCGGCTTGGCTAGGTTTTCGGGGATTGCAGCCGGGCCCGCCCGCTGCATCTGGCTTGCGGCGATGGTCCGCAGGTCTGGCTGGAAGACCCGCCGCGGACCGGACCTGCCGGACCCCCGCGCTCGGGGTCGGACCCTGACCGCGGCCATCAGGAGATGACGATGACCGCGCTTGACCTTGACTTCGTCCGTTCGCAGTTTCCGGCCTTTGCGTCGCCCGTGCTGTCGAGCCATGCGTTTTTTGAAAATGCGGGTGGCAGCTACCCCTGCCGTCAGGTGGTGGACCGGCTGACCCGGTTTTACACCGATCGCAAGGTGCAACCCTACGGGCCTTATCCGGGAGCCCAAGCAGGCGGTGCCGAGATGGATGAGGCACGCGAAAGGCTGGCCGCGATGATGGGTGTGGCGACGCACGAGGTTTCGTTCGGGCCGTCAACCAGTGCCAACACCTATGTGCTGGCGCAAGCGGTGCGAAAGTGGCTGGAAGGCACCGGCGGGGCGGTGGTCGTCACCGATCAGGATCATGAGGCGAATTCGGGCGTCTGGCGGCGGCTGGCCGAAACGGGGATCGAGGTGCGCGAGTGGCAGATCGACCGCGAGACAGGGTCGCTGGAACTGCCAACGCTGGCCGAACTTCTGGCGGATGGGCGTGTGAAGCTGGTGTGCTTTCCGCACTGTTCCAACGTGATCGCCGAGATCAACGATGTTGCCGCGATCACCGCGATGGCACGGGATGCGGGCGCGCGGACGGTGGTGGACGGGGTCAGCTATGCGCCGCACGGCTTTCCCGACGTGCCGGCGCTGGGGGCGGACGTCTACCTCTTTTCCGCCTACAAGACCTACGGGCCGCATCAGGGGATCATGGTGATCCGCGAGCCCTTTGGCATGGACCTGCCGGGGCAGGCACATTTCTTTAACAACGCCACGCTTTACAAACGGTTTACGCCCGCCGGGCCAGACCATGCCCAGATCGCGGCCTGCGCCGGGATGGCTGACTACATCGACGCGCTGGCGGATCATCATGGCGTGGCGGGCGATGCGGCGGCACGCAACCGCGGTGTGCATGACCTGATGCGGGCGCAGGAGGTGGCGGTGATCCGGCCGCTGCTTGATTATCTGTCGGCTCGCAACGATGTGCGTCTGCTTGGCCCGCGCGAAGCTGGGAAGCGTGCCCCGACGGTGGCAGTGGAACTGCCGGGCCCGGCGGAACCGGTGTCCGAGGCGCTGGGCCGCGAGGGCATCGCCTGCTGGGCGGGGGATTTTTACGCGGTGCGGCCGTTGGCGGCGCTGGGGATCGACGGCGCGAAGGGTGTGCTGCGCATGTCGTCGGTGCATTACACCACGGCGGACGAGGTGGCGCGGCTGATTGCTGCGTTGGACAGGGTGCTTTGAGCGAAGGAGCGGGGGCATTCTGCCCCCGCACCCCCTGAGGATATTTTCGCAAAGAGGAAGATGCGGATTGATCCGGCGGCTGGCGGGGCACGTAATACACTCAAACAAGGTAAATCCCTGTAATGACCGACACTCCGCTGATTCTGTGGTTCCGACGCGATCTGCGGCTGTCGGACCAGCCGATGCTGGCTACGGCGGTGGCGACGGGGCGTCCCTTGGTGGCGCTGTTCATCCTTGATCCCGAAACCGAAGCGACTGGCGCGGCTCCGAAATGGCGACTGGGGCTGGCGTGGGCGGCATTTGCCAAGGCGCTGCGCGAGGTGGGGCTGGAACCGGTGTTCCGGCGCGGGCCGGCGCTGGATGTGCTGCGCTCGGTTCTGGCGGATACCGGGGCGGATGCGGTCTGGTGGTCGCGACTTTACGATCCGGCGGCGGTGGCGCGCGACACGGCCGTGAAGGCGGCGTTGAAGACTTCGGCGGTCGAGGCGCGCAGTTTCAATGGCCATCTTCTGAACGAGCCGTGGGACGTGCAGACCGGCAGCGGCGGCTACTATCGGGTGTTCACCCCCTATTGGCGGTCGGTGCGCGGGCGCGAGATGCAGGCCCCGGCCCCGACGGTGCGATCCGCGCGGAACCTGGGCCAACGGATCGCCAGCGCGCGGCTGGAAGACTGGCACCTTGGCGCCGCGATGAATCGCGGTGCTGCGGTGGTGGAGCGTCATCAGGCGGTGGGCGAGGCGGCGGCGCTGGACAGGCTGGCGGCGTTTCTGGCCGGGCCGGTTGACGCCTACGGCACGCTGCGCGACCGCCCGTCTGTGGCCGGCACATCGCGGCTGTCGGAAAACCTGACCTATGGCGAGATCGGCGTTCGCAGCATCTGGCACGCCGGAATGCGCGCCATGCAGAATGGCCGTGCCGGCGCCGAAGCCTTTCTGCGCGAGATTGCGTGGCGCGAGTTTGCCTATCACCTGATCCACCATTCGCCCGAAATCGCCACCCGCAACTGGCGCCCGGAATGGGACAGTTTCGCGTGGCGCGGTGACAACCCGCAGGCCGAGCGGTGGCGGCGGGGCATGACCGGTGAGCCGTTCGTCGACGCCGCGATGCGCGAGATGTATGTCACCGGCACGATGCACAACCGAGCGCGGATGATCGCGGCAAGCTATCTGACCAAGCACCTTCTGACCGATTGGCGGGTCGGGCTGGCGTGGTTCGAACACTGCCTGACGGACTGGGATCCGGCCTCGAACGCGATGGGATGGCAATGGGTGGCAGGGTCGGGGCCGGATTCCGCGCCGTTCTTTCGCATCTTCAACCCGGCGGGGCAGGCGGAAAAATTCGATCCCGATGCGGTCTATCGGCGCCGGTTCCTGGCCGAACTGAGTTCCGCGCCGGGCCCGGAGGCGAGGGCGTTTTTCGAGGCCGCGCCGCGCCGTTGGGGGCTTGACCCGAAAGCGCCCTATCCTGAGGCGGTGGTCGGGCTTGCCGAGGGCCGCGCGCGGGCGCTCGAGGCCTACGGCGCACGAAACTCTTGAGCGGCGGATACGTATCTGAAACTGTAACCCAAAAGACGAGAACCCTTGGGGAGGGGCAATGGAAGTTCTGACGACGCTGAAAGGCCAGACCGGCCTGCCAAGGTATTTTGCCGCGGTGTTCGACGCGGCAAACCGAATTGGCGAGGGGCGGCTGGACTTTGTCCTGCCGGATGGGCGTCGCTTTCGGGTCGAGGGGCGTGAACCGGGCGTTGTGGCGGAACTGCATGTGGTCAATCCAGATGTGTTCGCCCGGCTGATCCGCGAGGGTGATCTGGGGTTTTGCGACAGCTACCTCGACGGCTGGTGGACCACGCCGGATCTGCAAGCCTTCCTTGATCTGGTGCAGCGGCCCGGCAACAACCCGGTCAGCGACGGCTTTCCCGGCATGGGGCTGGTGCGGGCATTCGAGAAGTTTCGCTTCTGGCTGCAATCGAACTCGCGCACCCAGGCGAAGAAGAACATCGCGCACCACTATGATCTGGGCAATGATTTCTACCGGCTGTGGCTGGACGAAACGATGACCTATTCCTCGGCGCTGTTCGTGACCGGCCAGGAAAGCCTCGAGGGCGCGCAGCGGTTGAAATACGCCAGCATGGTCGACCAGATGGGCGCGGAGCCGGGTGACCACGTGCTGGAAATCGGCTGCGGCTGGGGTGGTTTTGCCGAATATGCGGCCAGGGAACGCGGCCTGAAAGTGACCGGCCTGACGATCAGCCAGGCGCAATATGACTATGCCGTGGACCGGATCGCGCGCGCGGGGCTGTCGGACAAGGTCGAAATCAAGTTGCAGGATTACCGCGACGAACGCGGCACCTATGACGGCATCGCGTCGATCGAGATGTTCGAAGCGGTGGGCGAACGGTATTGGCCGGTCTATTTCAACGCGCTGCGTGAGTGTCTGAAACCCGGCCGTCACGCCACCCTGCAAATCATCACGATCCCGGATGACCGTTGGCATGTCTACCAGCGCGGCGTTGATTTCATTCAGAAATACATATTTCCAGGGGGCATGTTGCCGGCGCCGTCGGTATTGCGGGCCGAGGTGGAAAAGGCGGGTTTGCAGGTCAAGGGGTCGATCGAGTTCGGCGAAAGCTACAGCCTCACTCTGCGCCGCTGGCACCAGACCTTTACCGAACGCTGGGCCGAGGCTCGGCGGCTTGGCTTTGACGACCGGTTCAAGCGGATGTGGGACTTTTACCTCACCTCTTGCGCTGGAGCCTTCCAGGGGGGAAACTGTGACGTGACGCAGATCACGGTCACCCGGCCAAGGTAGGAACGCATGCCCACAGCCGCCAAACTCGTTGCCGCCGTTGCCTTCGCCATTGTTGGCTGGATTGCCGCAAACGCCTATGTGCCGGTTCTGGGGGCTGATTACGACGCGGGGCCGTTCCGGGAGTTGGTGGCGTTGATCGGGCTGGTGGTTGGCTGGCGGGTGATGGGGCCGGATGCCGGCCAAGGCTACAAGCATTCGATGGGGTCCGGCCTGAAGACCGCGGTGGTGCTGGTGTTCTTTGCGCTCTTGCTGTTTTCGGTGCGCGAGATGGTCCTGCAATCCATGAAGATGCGCTACGACGGGCCGACGGATGCCGTTCTTGACGTGTTCAGCCTGATGCTGGAGCGGGCGCGCGAAATGATGACTGCCGAGGTGCTGGGCGTGTTGCTGATTGGCGGGATCATCGCAGGGATCGTTACCGAAAAGGCGAGCAAGCGCTGGTCATGACATCGCTATGGGTGGTTGGCGGGCTTTGCCACGCAAGCCTGCGACTGGCCGTGCTTGGGCGTGACGTTGCGGTGACCTTAGGGTTCGCGGTGGCCAATTCGGTGCCGGGTGCCCTGTTGCGCGACCTGAGCGACAGTGAGCTTACCCGTTTGAGAGGGTATGCGACGGTCATCGGTGCGATCTGGCACGATGGGCCGATCGAAACCACGGTGGGACAGGCCGATGCGCTCGTTCAGGACGAAACCCGCAACGTTGCGCCAGAAGATGTGGCTTTGGCCGAACACATCATGCGACTGATCGGGGTGGTCGAACCGGACCAGCTTTCCCGGCGGCTCGGTTCGTTGCGTGTGGAAGCGGCGAGCAGGGTTCGTGCGGGCGGCACCGCGCATCGCGGACTTCGCGTCGGGACCGGCGAGGTTATCGAGGTGGCGCGGCGCGTGCCGCATGCCGGGTTCTTTGCGGTGGCCGAGGTTGTGCTGTCCTACCGGCGGTTTGATGGTGCGATGAGCGGACCTCTGACACGGGAGATATTTCTGGCCGGTGACGCGGTGACGGTGCTGCCCTACGATCCGGTGCGCGACCGTGTGCTTTTGATCGAGCAGATGCGGATGGGCCCGCACGGGCGCGGCGATGCCTTGCCGTGGCAACTGGAAGCCATCGCCGGCCGGATCGACCCGGGAGAGACGCCGGAAGACTGCGCCCGCAGGGAAGCAGTCGAAGAGGCCGGTCTTACGCTTGGCGCGTTGGAGAAGGTGGCGGAGTATTACCCGAGCCCCGGGGCGCTGAGCGAGTACCTTTATTCCTATGTGGCGCCGTGCGATCTGCCAGACGCCGCCGCCGGGGTATTCGGGGCGGCCGAAGAGGCAGAAGATATTCGCGGACACCTGATGGGGTTTGAGGCGCTGATGGCACTCGTCGCCACTGGCGAAGTTGCCAATGCGCCATTGTTGCTGACCGCGCTGTGGTTGCAGCGGGAAAGACCGCGCCTGCGCGCCTGAGCGTGCTTTGCCTGCAGGCCCCGGAGCGTTTCACACCCTCCGGACCTCCCGTGAAGTCTTTGAGAAACGAGCACGGCTACAGGTTCAGTCCAACCCATGCCGCATTCCGCGCCGAGGAGCGGACGCAGGCATCGACAAAGGCCACGCCTTCAAGCCCTTCCTTCAGGCCGGGGAAGGTGGTGCCTTCGGGGATTGCGCTGCCGGTCTTGGCGGCCGTGATGGCGCGGGCGGCTTCGGCGTAGATGTTTGCAAAGCCCTCCAGATAGCCTTCCGGATGGCCGGGTGGCACGCGCGACATCCGGGCGGCTTCGGGGCCGGAGCCGGCGCCGCCGCGGGTGATCAGGCGCTTGGGTTGGCCGAGCGGGGTGAACCACAGGTAGTTCGGGTCTTCCTGCGCCCAGTCCAGCCCGCCCTTCGTGCCATAAACCCGCAGGCGCAGGCAGTTTTCATGGCCGGGCGCCACCTGGCTGCACCAGAGCATGCCCTTTGCCCCGCCCTTGAAGCGCATCATCACATGGCCGTTGTCATCGACGCGGCGCCCGGGAACAAAGGCGGTCAGGTCGGCGGCCAGCGTGTCCAGCGTCAGGCCGGTGACAAAGGTCGCGAGGTTGAAGGCATGGGTGCCGATGTCGCCGGTAGAGCCACCCGCGCCAGAGCGGGCCGGGTCGGTGCGCCAGTCGGCCTGCTTCTGCCCCGAGCCCTCCAGCGGTTCGGACAACCAGTCTTGCGCATATTCCACCTGCACCACGCGCAGATCGCCAAGGTCGCCCGCCGCCACCATCGCCTTGGCCTGCCGGATCATCGGGTAGCCGGTGTAGTTGTGGGTCAGCGCGAAAACCACGCCCGAGGCTTCTGCGGCCTTCGCCAGTTTCTTCGCCTCGGGGAGGGTGGCGGTCAGGGGTTTGTCGCAGATGACGTGGATGCCACGGCGCAAAAACTGCATCGCCACCGGCGCGTGCATGTGGTTCGGCGTGACGATGGCCACGACGTCGATACCATCCTTCTTGCGCGCTTCGCGGATGGCCATCTCGGCGAAGCTTTCGTAGCAGCGCGCCGGATCGAGGCCAAGATCGGCGCCAGAGGCTTTCGATTTTTCAGGGCTGGATGAAAAACAGCCTGCAACCAGTTCATACTGGTCGTCTATCCGGGACGCGATGCGATGCACTGCGCCGATGAAGGCGTCACGGCCGCCGCCCACCATTCCAAGCCGAAGCCGGGGTGGGCGGGCGGTATGGGCTGCGTCAATGGGCATGGATCACCTCTTTCGTCGTTCATCTGTCGACAAGTATCCCGGGGGTGCGGGGGCTGGCCCCCGCGGCGTCAGTCCAGCCCCAGCATCCGGCGGTTCGCCGCACGGTCGGTGCCGCTGCCAGCGAAATCGTCAAAGGCCTTCTCGGTGACGCGGATGATGTGGGCCAGCACAAAGGCCGCGCCTTCGCGAGCGCCGTCCTCAGGGTGTTTCAGGCAGCATTCCCATTCGACCACGGCCCAACCGTCGAAACCATACTGCGTCAGTTTCGAGAAGATGCCGCCGAAATCGACCTGCCCGTCACCGGGAGAGCGGAACCGTCCGGCGCGGTTCACCCAGGACTGATAGCCCCCATAGACACCTTGCCGCCCGGTCGGATTCAGCTCGGCATCCTTGACGTGGAACATCCTGATCCGGTCATGGTAGATGTCGATATGATCAAGGTAATCAAGGTGTTGCAGAACGTAGTGGCTGGGATCGTAAAGCATGTTGGCGCGTTTGTGGCCCTTTACCCGATCAAGGAACATCTCGAACGAGATGCCGTCGTGCAGGTCTTCGCCGGGGTGAATTTCGTAACACAGGTCGATGCCGCAGTCTTCGGCGTGGTTCAGAAGCGGGGTCCAGCGGCGGGCAAGCTCGTCGAACGCCTCCTCCACAAGACCAGCGGGGCGCTGCGGCCAAGGGTACAGATAGGGCCAGGCCAGCGCGCCCGAAAACGTGGCATGGGCGGTGAGCCCGAGGTTTTTCGAGGCGGTGAGCGCCTTTTTCACCTGATCGACCGCCCATTCCTGCCGGGCCTTCGGGTTGCCGCGCACCGTGGGGGCGGCAAAGCCATCAAAAGCGCTGTCATAGGCGGGATGAACGGCGACCAACTGCCCTTGCAGATGGGTGGAAAGCTCGGTGATCTCGACCCCAGCATCCTTTGCCACGCCCGTCACCTCGTCGCAGTAGTCCTTCGAGGTCGCGGCCCTGTCCAGATCGAACAGGCGCCCGTCCCATGACGGCACCTGCACACCCGCATAGCCGCAATCTGCGGCCCAAGCGGTGATCGACTTCCAACTGTTGAAGGGGGCGGCGTCGCCGGCAAATTGCGCTAAAAACAGCGCCGGGCCTTTCATCGTCTTCATGTCGTTCCTCCGGTTCGGGGCTCGTCAGCCCACTCCACCTTGCTTGGTTGTTCCAGCCCTTGCCGCGCTTGCAGCGGGCGCTTTTCGATTTCGGCAACGAGTGCGCGGGCGAGAAACTCTCCCGCACGGCCCACGTCTTCGCGGATGATGATGGTGTCGCGCCGAAAACGGCGCAGCAGCGGTATCGCTTCCTTTGCCACCACGTCGAAATCCCGGCCAAGAACGCGGCCAGTGCGTTCCGCTCCGGCGATCGACGACATCGCAGCGGTGGTCGAGCCGACCAGAATGGCATCCGGCGGGGCAGGCTGTGAAAAGCGGGCGGCCACGGCTTCGTCCACCGCTTCGCCGCCGCTGTCGGAGGTAACCTTGTCGGCCAGTTCGAACGGCAGGCCCAAAAGCGCCGCCTCATCCGAAAAGCCCCATGTCATATGCCGCGCATATAGGTGCGACCGGGGCGGGGCGATCAGCAGCAGGCGCTTGCGGCCACGCTCGGCAAAGGTTCGTACGGCGAGGCGCGCGAAGGCCTCGTTGTCGAAATCGAAATAGGGGTGGTCGATGCCCATGTCGGTGCGGCCATGCGTGGCAAAGGGCACGTTGCGGTCGCGCATGTAGCGCACGCGCGGATCGTCGGGCTTGGTCTGGTTCAGGATCACGCCATCGGCACTTCCGGTTTCGACAATGTAGCGAACCGGTTCCATCGGGTCTTGGTCGGGAAAGAACGGCATCACGACCAGATGGTAGGGGGTGCCACGCAGCGCATTGGCGATGGAATAGATCAGCCGCGAGGTGTGGTTCATCACGTCGGTCTCGGTCGACAGCACCAGCGCGATGACGTTGGTCTTGCCAGTGCGCAGACGCACCCCGGCTCGATTCGGGCGATAGCCAAGCAGGTTTGCGGTCTCCCGAACCCGGCGCTTGGTCTCTTCGCCGATGTCGGGGGCGTCCTTCAGGGCGCGGCTGACGGTCGCGACGGCAAGACCAGTGGCGGCCGCGATGGTCTTGAGCGTCGGGCGTTCCGCCTCCGAATCAGAGTGGCCGGGGCCATCGGGATCCGTGGTCAACGGCATGGTCCCACCCATGATGACGGTGCCATGGCTGCGACGGACTTCAGCGCGACGCCCCGCGACTCGCCAGACTGAACCCATGCTGCGGGCGCAAAGACTGTCATGGCGGACCGTTGCAGAAAGCCCGTCACGGCATGCGGTTGAGCGGTGTTTCGGCGGTGCGGCATTGGCGGTTCCGAAGCCCTGAAGATGACGAATTCGTACTGCATTCCGCAGCCATTCAACTCTTGCCGCGTGGCGCCGACAAGCGAAAAGATTCCTTGATCGAAAAATCTATAACGTTATAGAAATTAACTATAACGATTTAGAAGCCGGGAGGAACGGATGAAGCTGACGAAAATGACGGTTGCGCTTTGCGCATCGGTGGCGTTGCCAATGGCGGCGCACGCGACCGAACTTGAGGTAACCCACTGGTGGACTTCGGGCGGCGAGGCTGCGGCTGTGGCCGAGCTTGCCAAGGCGTTCGATGCATCGGGTGACAAGTGGGTCGACGGTGCGATTGCCGGCGGCGGCGGCACTGCTCGCCCGATCATGATTTCCCGCATCACGGGTGGTGACCCGATGGGTGCAACGCAGTTCAACCACGGCCAACAGGCCCAGGAACTGGTCGAAGCCGGTTTGATGCTGGACCTGACCGATGTGGCCGAGGCCAACAACTGGAAGGAAGTCATCTACCCGCCGGGGCTCTTGGAAAGCTGCACCCTTGACGGCAAGATCTATTGTGCGCCGGTGAACATCCACTCGCCCGAATGGCTGTGGCTGTCGAACAAGGTCTATGAGGATCTGGGCCTGCCCGTTCCGACCAACTGGAACGAGTTCGTCGAAACCGCCCCGCAGGTTGATGCTGCCGGCAAGATCCCGCTGGCACTTGGCAACCAGCCCTGGCAGTCGAACCTTGCGTTCGGCGCTTTGGTGATCGGTATCGGTGGTCTTGATCTGTGGAAGAAAGTTAACATAGACAAGGACATGGAAGCGGCCGCTGGCCCGGAAATGGCTGCGGTGTTCAAGGCGGCGGCAGACGCTCGCAAGCTGGCTGCCAAATCGACGGTCCAGGATTGGAACCAGGCGACCAACCTTGTGATCACCGACGAAGCCGCCGGCCAGATCATGGGCGATTGGGCGCAAGGTGAATTCCAGGTGGCTGGCGAAGTGGCCGGCAAGGACTACACCTGTCTGCCGGGCATGGGTCTGAACGAGTACATCTCTACCGGTGGCGACGCGTTCTACTTCCCGAAACTGGACGATCCGGAAAAGGAAGCCGCGCAGAAGCGGCTGGCGGCATTGCTCGTCAGCCCCGAAGTGCAGGTTGCCTTCAACCTCAAGAAAGGCTCGCTGCCAATCCGTGGCGATATTGATCTCGCAGCCGCCAACGACTGCATGAAGAAGGGTCTGGAGATCCTGAAGGGCGGCAACATCGTGCCATCCGGGGACCAGGTCTGGTCGGCCGACGTGCAAAAGCAGAACGAAGACCTGATGGTCGAATTCTGGAAGTCAGACATGGATCCGGTTGCTGCACAGGCACAGTGGGTCGAAAACCTGAAGTCCGGTCTCTGATCCGAGGTTGAACGAGGGGGCCGCCCGGCCGACGGGCGGCCCTTTCTGCCCTGCAAAGGCCAAGGGGGGAATGCATGTCCAGGCAACCTAAGCGCCTGTTGCGCAATCTGAACGCAAAAATTGCGGCGCTTCCGATGATTCTGACCACACTTGTGGTGTTCGTCGGCGGTACGGTCTGGACGGTGGTCTATTCCTTCACCGACTCGAAGCTGTTGCCGCGCCTGCGCTGGGTGGGCCTTGACCAGTACGAGCGGCTTTGGTCGAACAGCCGCTGGCTGATCTCGATCGAGAACCTGCTCTTTTACGGCGTCATGTCGCTCGTGTTCACGATCGGCATGGGGTTCCTGCTGGCCGTCCTGATGGATCAGAAGATCCGCCACGAAGACACCTTTCGCACCATCATGCTCTACCCCTTTGCGCTGTCGTTCATCGTGACCGGCCTTGTCTGGCAATGGATCCTGAACCCGCAATTCGGAATTCAGGGCATCGTCCGCAGCTGGGGCTGGGAAAGTTTCAATTTCGACCCGCTGAACAACCCTGACACCGTGCTTTACGGCCTGTTGATCGCCGGGCTCTGGCAAGGCACCGGGTTCGTGATGTGTCTGATGCTGGCGGGCCTGCGCGGCATCGACGAAGACATCTGGAAAGCCGCGCGCGTCGACGGCATCCCGACGTGGAAGACCTACCTTGTTGTCGTCGTGCCGATGATGCGCCCGGTGTTCATCACCACACTTGTCATCGTCGCTGCCGGGATCATCAAGCTTTACGACCTCGTGGTGGCGCAAACTTCTGGCGGTCCGGGTGGCAACGCAAGCCAGGTTCCGGCGATGTATGTCTACGATTACATGTTTCAGGCGCAGAACCTTGGCCAGGGGTTCGCGGCCTCGACCATGATGCTGGTGTCGGTGCTGATCGTGCTGATCCCGTGGGCGTATCTGGAGTTCGGAGGCAAGAGGAATGGCTGAGACTGTCGCAACGGCCGCTTCGCCCGCCCGCACGAACCTGCGCAGCGACGCAATGGTCGGCCCGCGTGGCACCAAACCGCGCCGCCGCCTGTCGGGCCGCAACATCATGCTTTACGGCACACTGATCGTGGTCAGCCTTTACTACATCCTGCCACTGTGGGTGATGGTAATGACCTCGCTCAAGGGCATGCCCGAGGTGCGGCTTGGCAACATCTTTGCCCCGCCGGTGGAAATCACTTTCCAGCCTTGGGTCAAGGCATGGTCCGAGGCCTGCACCGGCCTCAACTGCGACGGCCTGTCGCGCGGGTTCTGGAATTCGGTCCTTATCACGGTGCCCTCGGTGATCCTGTCGATCCTGGTAGCCTCGGTGAACGGCTACGCGCTGGTCAACTGGCGCTTCAAGGGGTCGGACCTGTTCTTCACCATCCTGATCTTCGGATCGTTCATTCCCTATCAGGTGATGCTTTACCCCATCGTGATCCTGCTGCGCGAGATGGGCATCTACGGCACGCTCTGGGGTCTGGTGCTGGTGCACACGATCTTCGGGATGCCGATCCTGACGCTGCTGTTCCGCAACTACTTCTCCACCATCCCGGAGGAGCTGTTCAAAGCCGCAAGGGTGGACGGTGCGGGGTTCTGGGCGATCTACCTGCAGATCATGCTGCCGATGAGCCTGCCGATCTTCGTGGTGGCGCTGATCCTGCAAGTCACTGGTATCTGGAACGATTTCCTCTTCGGCGTGGTCTACACCAAGCCCGACCTTTACCCGATGACGGTGCAGTTGAACAACATCGTCAACTCGGTCCAGGGGGTCAAGGAATACAACGTCAACATGGCGGCAACGCTGCTGACGGGGTTGGTCCCGCTGGTCATCTACTTCCTCTCCGGGAAGCTTTTCGTTCGCGGCATCGCCGCCGGTGCCGTGAAGGGCTGAGACATGTCGCAATCCATTTCCGTGAAAGACCTGACGCTGAACTTCGGTGCGGTCTCGGTTTTGCAAAAGATGAACCTCGATGTGGCAGAGGGGGAATTCATCGTGCTTCTCGGCCCGTCGGGCTGCGGGAAATCAACCTTGCTCAATTGCCTTGCTGGGCTGCTGGACATCACCGACGGCCAGATCTGGATCAAGGGCAAGAACGTCACCTGGGCGGAACCGTCGGAACGGGGCATCGGCATGGTGTTCCAGTCCTACGCGCTTTACCCGCAGATGACGGTGCGGGGCAATCTGTCCTTCGGGCTGAAGAACGCCAAGATGCCCACGGCCGAGATCGAAAAGCGCGTGGCCCGTGCGGCCGAAATCCTGCAGATCGGCCCGCTTCTCGACCGCAAGCCCGGTGCGCTTTCGGGAGGCCAGCGCCAGCGCGTGGCCATTGGGCGAGCCTTGGTCCGTGACGTCGACGTGTTCCTGTTCGACGAGCCTTTGTCCAACCTTGACGCCAAGTTGCGCAGCGAACTTCGGGTGGAAATCAAGCGCCTCCACGAGCGTCTGAAGAACACGATGGTCTATGTCACCCATGACCAGATCGAGGCGCTGACTTTGGCCGACCGCATCGCCGTAATGAAGGGCGGCGTGATCCAGCAACTGGCCGACCCGCAGACCATCTACAACCGCCCGACCAACCTGTTCGTGGCGGGTTTCATCGGCAGCCCCGCAATGAACATGCTGCCCGGCAAGACCATAGACGGCGGCAAGGCGTTCCAGTTTGGCGCAACCCGCATCGACCTTGCCGGCTACGAAGGCGGCGCGGTTCTGGAACGGGACAACGCCATCCTTGGCGTCCGCCCCGAACACATCACCATCCGAACCGAAGCTGTCCCCGGCCGCACCATCCCGGCCGAGGTTGAGATTGACGAACATCTGGGTGCCGACAGCCTTCTGTGGCTGAAGGCGGAAGGGCGCGAAATGTGCGTCCGTATCCCGGTGGAGGGGCGGCTTGCATCCGGCACGCAGGTTCACCTGCTGCTCGACATGCCGAAAGCCTCGCTCTTTGACGCAAAGACGGAACAAAGGATCTGAACGATGCTCGATCTGGCGGGTGTCTGGACGCTTTTCGATGAAAGCGGTCAGCACAGCGTTTCCATGGTCCTGCCGGGGGACGGTATCTCGGCGCTCCATGCCGCGGGCGTGCTCCCCGACCCGTATTGGGGCCGCAACGAATACGATTGCCGCTGGGTCAGCGAACGCGACTGGGTGGCAAAGCGCAGCTTTGACCATGTGGGCGGGGCCGTCGATCTGGTGATCGAGGGGCTGGATACCGTGGCCGAAGTCCGCGTGAACGGCACCGCTGTCTTGCAGGCCGCCAACGTGCATCGCCGGTTTCGCGTTGATGTGACGAGCCATCTGCGGCGCGGCGCGAACGAGATCGAGATCCGGTTTCGCAGCCCGGTTCACGCGGCCGCTGAAAAGCAGGCCGAAATGCCGTTCCCCATCCCCTATCAGGAAGTGAACGGTCCCATCCCGAACGCCAACATGCTGCGCAAGCAGCAGTGCGATTTCGGATGGGACTGGAACATCGCGCTTGGTCAGTTCGGGGTGTCGGGCAAGATCGCGCTGGAACCGAAAGGCCCGCGCATTGCCGATATCATCATCAGCCAGTGCCACCATGACAACGTGGCCGAAGTGGCCCTCGCTATCCACACCGACAGCGTCGAAGACGTGACGGCCACGCTTTGCGGCGTCACGCAAGCCGCTCGGGTGGTGAACGGCGTGGCGCGGATGATCCTGACGGTTGCCAATCCTGTCCTGTGGTGGCCAGCGGGGCAGGGCGCGCAGGTGATGCATGACCTGACCGTCACTGGCGGCGGGGCAACCGCCACGCGCCGGATCGGCCTGCGCGCCATGCGCCTGCGGTCCGAACCCGATGCGGCGGGCCGCTCCTTCGGGATCGAGGTCAATGGCCGCGCCGTCTTTGCCCGCGGCGCCAACTGGATCCCCGCCGATGCCCTCAGCGGCCGCATCACCGTCGAAGGTGTGCGCGGCCTGCTGCAATCGGCCGTTGATGCCAACATGAACATGCTGCGCATCTGGGGCGGCGGGCGGTATGAACCCGATTGGTTTTATGACCTTTGTGACGAAATGGGCCTGATGGTCTGGCAGGACTTCATGTTTGCCTGCCACCTCTACCCCTCCACCCCAGAGTTCCTCGCCGAAGTGGATGCCGAAGTGCGCGACGTCGTGGCCCGCATCAACCACCACGCCTGCCTCGCGGTCTGGTGCGGTGACAACGAGCTGATCGGCGCGCTGACGTGGTTTCCAGAAAGCCGCAAGGACCGCGACCGCTATCTCGTCAACTACGACCGCCTGAACCGCACGGTCGAGGCCGCGCTTCACTCCGTGCTGCCCGGTGCCAACTGGTGGCCCTCCTCGCCAAGCCCCGGCCCGCTGGCGTTTGGCGATGCGTGGCACGATGACAGCTCGGGCGACATGCACTTCTGGAGCGTCTGGCACGAAGGTCGCGACTTCGACCATTACCGCGACGCAAGCCCCCGCTTCTGTTCGGAGTTCGGCTTTCAGTCCTATCCGTCGATGCAGACCATTCGGCGTTTTGCCGATCCGGTGGATTTCAACATCGCCGCCCCCGTGATGGAAAGCCACCAGAAGAACCCCGGTGGCAATGCCCGCATCGCCGAAACCATGTTCCGCTATTTCCGCTTTCCGGTGGATTTCGAAAGCTTTGTCTACCTTTCCCAAGTCCAGCAGGGCATCGCGATCAAGACCGCCGTCACCCACTGGCGCAGCCTGAAGCCGCATTGCCAAGGCACGCTTTACTGGCAACTCAACGACACCTGGCCGGTGTGCAGTTGGGCCGGCCTTGATCACGGCGGCAACTGGAAACTTCTGCACCACATGGCCCGCCGCTTCTACGCGCCGGTTCTGGTGACAGCGGTTCCGTTGCATGGCGCAATCGAACTGCGCGCGGTAAACGATACCCCCGACGCCGTGATGCTTGAGGTGACGGTGAACGCCATGGCAATGTCCGGCAAGATCCGCCCGCTTGGGCAGCACCGGGCAGAGGTCTCGCCCGACAGCGCGTTGGTGGTGGCGACGCTTCCGGCAGGAACCTTGGCCGAGGATGAAATCCTCGCCTTCCTCTGGGGGCCACCCGGCGCGCCGGACCAGGGCGACATTCACGCGCCAAAGCCGTGGAAAGCTTATGACCTGCCCGCCACCACGCTGAGCCAAACCGCCAAACGCTCCGACACCGACTGGCAGATCACTGTCGAAACCGACGCCCCGGCCTTCTTCGTGACGCTCGAGGCCGACCAACCCGGACGCTTCTCCACCAACGCCTTCGCGCTTTTCCCCGGCTACCCGGCCACAGTGACCTTCACCCCCGACACCCCCGGCGCCACGCCGTGCTTTACGCTTCGCGACCTTCGCGCCGCGACGTACGGCCAGACCTGAAAGGACCAAGGACATGCCGTCTTATCAACTCTACTCCTCGCGGAACTTCCCGCCGCTCTCCGATACGCTGACCATGCTGGCCGGCCTCGGTTATCAGGACGTCGAAGGCTTCGGCGGGCTTTATGCCGATGATGCCAAGCTTGCCGAGCTTGCCGCAGGGCTGAAAGCGACCGGGCTCAGGATGCCAACCGCGCATTTCGGTCTTGATATGCTGGAGGGCAATCCTGATCGGGCGCTGAAGATCGCGCGCACGCTTGGCATCAGGCACATCTACTGTCCCTACCTGATGCCCGACCAGCGGCCCACCGATGGTCCCGGCTGGCGCGCCTTCGGCGCGCGTCTCGAAACGGCGGGCCGTCCCTACAAGGCGGCCGGCATCGGGTTCGGCTGGCACAACCATGATTTCGAATTCGTCCCCACCGCTGACGGCGCGATCCCGCAAGCCGAGATCATGGCGGGCGGCCCTTCCCTGGAATGGGAGATTGACGTGGCTTGGGTGATCCGTGGCGGTGCTGACCCCGTGCAGTGGATTCGCCGCTACGGCCCGCGCATCACGGCGGCGCATGTGAAGGATATCGCACCTGCGGGCGCGAACACCGATGAGGACGGCTGGGCCGATGTGGGCCACGGCACCGTCAACTGGCCCAGCCTGATGGCCGCCCTGCGCGCCGTCGGCTGCAAACACTTTGTAATGGAACATGACAACCCGTCCGACCACGCCCGCTTTGCCAAGCGGTCGATCCTGGCCTTGCGGATGATTTGAGGGACATGATGGCAAACCTTGGTATCGGCATCGTCGGATGCGGCAATATCTCCACCTCGTACTTGCGTCTCGCGCCCTTGTTCAAAGGGCTGGAAGTGCGGTCGGTGGCCGACGTGAACATGGACGCGGCAAAGGCCCGAGCTGCCGAGTTCAACACGAAGGCCCAATCGGTAGATGACCTGCTGGCGAACCCGGCGGTGGATGTGGTCATCAACCTGACCATCCCCGACGCGCATTATGCTGTGACACGGCGGATATTGGAGGCTGGCAAGCATGCCTATTCCGAAAAGCCACTGGTCCTGACGCTGGAGGAGGGCGAGACGCTGCGCTCGCTTGCCAAGGCCAAGGGGCTGTCCGTCGGCTGCGCGCCCGACACCTTCCTCGGCGGTGCGCACCAGCAGGCCCGCGCCCTGATCGACGAGGGCCGCATCGGCACCATCACCACGGCCGTTGCGGGCGTGCAGAACCACGGGCCGGAAGGCTGGCATCCGAACCCGGATTTCTTTTTCCTTCCCGGTGCCGGGCCGATGCTGGACCTTGGCCCCTATTACATCGCCAATCTGATCAACTTCCTCGGCCCGGTAAAGCGTGTGGGCGCGATCACCTCGTCGGCCACGCCGACCCGCACCATCGGGTCGGGCGAACGGGCAGGCCAGCAGATCACCGTCAAGACGCCAACCAATATCCACGCTCTTTTGGAATTCCATTCCGGCGCGACGGTCAACCTGACCACCAGCTGGGATGTCTGGCACCACCGCCGCAACCACTTCGAGTTCTATGGGACGGAAGGCACGCTTTATGTCCCCGACCCGAACTTCTTCGGCGGCACGGTAGAGGTGGCGGGGCGCGACGGCACTGTGACCGCGGTCGAACCCTGGGATCATCCCTTCGGCGTGCCGAACCAGGAGCATCCCAAGCATGGTCCGCTGGCAAACTATCGCACTGCCGGCCTTGCCGACATGGTGGCGGCCCTGCAAACCGGGCGGGACGCGCGCTGCTCGCTGGACCGTACCCTCCACGGGGTCGAGGTGATGACTGCCTGCCTGAAATCGGGCGAAACCGGCGAATTCGTCACCCTGACCACCACCTGCACCCGCCCCGCCGCCCTGTCACCCGACGAGGCGCGCGCGCTGCTGGTCTGAAGACAAGCCTGCCCCGGTCTTCTCCCTGCCGGCGGCGGGCTCGCCGGGCGGGCCGATACATCGGCCCGCCCGTTCCAAACCCAGAGGACGCCATGCTGGAAAACCCTGTCATCCGCGGCTTCAACGCCGACCCGTCGTTCTGCCGCGTGGGCGAGGATTACTACATCGCCACCTCCACGTTCGAATGGTACCCTGGCGTGCAGATCCACCACAGTCGTGATCTGGTGAACTGGACGCTGGTGTCGCGCCCCTTGCGACGCGCGTCCCAGCTTGACATGCGCGGCAACCCCGACAGTTGCGGCATCTGGGCGCCCTGCCTGTCTTATGCCGACGGAACGTTCTGGCTGGTCTACACCGATGTGAAACGCCTCGACGGCGCGTTCAAGGATGCGCACAATTACATCGTCACCTGCGATACCATCGACGGCGACTGGGCCGACCCGATCTATGTCACGTCCTCCGGCTTTGACCCCTCGCTCTTCCACGACACGGACGGGCGGAAATACTTTCTCAACATGCGCTGGAACCACCGGGGCAAGGGCACCGGCCTGAACCCCGCGAACGATCTTTTCGACGGGATCGAGCTGCAGGAATGGCACCCTGAACGGGGTCTCTTGGGCGAGGTGACAACGATCTACACCGGCACCACCCTCGGCCTGACCGAAGCGCCGCATCTGTTCCGGAGAGGTGACTACTACTACCTCACCACCGCGGAAGGTGGCACCGGCTACGACCACGCGGTCGCGCTTGCCAGATCATTTGCCATACGCGGGCCATACCAAACGCACCCCAAAAAACATATCATCACGGCGCGGTTTTCGCCCGACAATCCTATCCAGCGGATGGGCCACGGCCAGTATGTCGAAGGCCACGATGGCCGCCACTGGCACAGCTATCTTTGCGGCCGCCCACAGCAGGGGCCGCGCGGGCTTTTCTGCGCCACGGGCCGCGAAACGGGCCTTGCCGAAATGCTCTGGCGCGATGACTGGCTCTGGCTGAAAGACGGTGGCCAACTGCCCCCCGCGACCATCGACCTGCCCGCCAGCCGCAATCCCTCCACCCCAGTCGAACATGATTTCACCGGCCCGACCCTGCCGCCGGAATTCCAGTGGTTGCGCACTCCGCTCCCCGAGCGGTTGTTCCAGATGACCGGTCAGGCCCTGCGCCTGACGGGCCGCGAAAGCCTTGGATCGTGGTTCGAACAATCGCTCGTCGCCCGCCGCCAAGAGGAGCCGGCCTATGAGGCCGAGGCCGATTTCATCGCTGATCCGCCGAACTGGCAACGGGCCGCGGGCCTCATAACCTATTACAACCGCCATAAATTCCACGCAGCCCTCATCACCCGCGAAGCAAGCGCGCGGGTCGTGACTTTGGTGTCCTGCGAGGGTGATTGGCCGGGTGAAGCGCTCACGTTCCACGGCCAGTTCCCCGTTGCAGACGGCAAGGTGACGCTTGGCGTGACGGTCAATCGTGCCAGCCAACGCTTCTCGGTCAACGGTCACGGCGTCGGCCCCACGCTCGACGCTTCGATCGTCTCCGATGAAGGCGGCAGGGGGGAACATGCGTCGTTCACCGGCGCGTTTGTCGGGGTGGTGGCGCATGATCTGACCGGGCAGGGCTGGAGCGCGGACGTGACGCGGTTCCGTTACGCTGACCGGATTTGATCACATCTTGATTGCCGGGCGGATGCCGTCATAAAGGGGCAAGCGAGAGGAGCCTCGATGGACGCCGATAGCCGCAAGATACCAAGCCACGAGGTCACCTACGCGCGCTTGCGCGACATGGTGCTTTATGGCCATCTTGAGCCGGGACAACCCGTGACAATTCAAGGACTTGTGGCCGACCTTGGCGCCGGAATGACCCCGGTGCGCGAGGCGATCCGTCGCCTCATGGCCGAAGGTGCGCTGCTGCCGCAGGGCAACCGCCGTGTCGCCGTTCCGCAGCTTTCGGCTGATATGCTGGACCAGGTCGCCTTTGCGCGCCTTGCGATCGAGCCGAAGCTGGCCGAACTTGCCGCGCCTCGTCTGACCGAGGACCGGATCGACCAGCTTGAGGCAATCGACGGGGCGGTAAACCGGGCCATCGACGCGGGCAAACTGTCGGACTACCTGACCGCAAACCACGCCTTCCACTTTGCCATCTACGAGGCCGCCGATGCCCCGGTGCTTTATGACATGGCGCGCTCGCTGTGGCTGCGGGCTGGCCCGTCGCTGCGTGCCGTGATCGCGCGCTATGGCCGCGAGGTGGCGCCCGACCTTCACCGCGAGGCGCTTGCCGCAATGCGGAACGGCGACGCCAAGGCGCTTGCTGCCGCGATAGAACGCGATATCCAGCAGGGCGTCGACCACGTTCGTCAGGCGCTGTCCGAAGCCGCTTGATCCGCGCTGTGTAATTTGATCAAATTTCTTGAACACCACTTCGTTTGATCATATTCTGCCCCAAAGCCGGGCACCGACGCCCCGCCGATTCCTGAAGGGGCCGCCATGAACAAGATCACCAACCACATGCCCACCGCCGAGTTGCAGGCGCTGGACGCGGCCCACCACATGCACCCCTTCACCGAGAACGCCGCCCTCGCAAAGAAAGGCGTGCGGATCATGAAGTCAGCCAAGGGGGTCTGGCTGACGGATACCGAAGGTCACAAGATCATCGACGGCATGGCCGGGCTTTGGTGCGTGAACATCGGCTACGGCCGCAAGGAACTGGCCGAGGTTGCGGCGCGGCAGATGGAAGAGTTGGCGTATTACAACACCTTCTTCCAGACCAGCCACGTGCCGGCCATCGCGCTTGCCGCCAAGATCGCCGAAGTCGCGCCGAAGGGGATGAACCACGTCTTTTTCGCAGGCTCTGGGTCCGAGGCGAACGACAC
Source organism: uncultured Alphaproteobacteria bacterium (assembly GCA_963822435.1). Taxonomy (GTDB): domain Bacteria; phylum Pseudomonadota; class Alphaproteobacteria; order Rhodobacterales; family Rhodobacteraceae; genus JAUYQR01. The sequence continues at coordinate 20,435 of CAWGHN010000001.1, read as the reverse complement.
CAACATCCGCATGGTGCGGCGCTACTGGGACATCAAGGGTCAGCCGGAAAAGCGCATCATCATCGCGCGCAAGAACGGCTACCACGGATCGACCATGGGCGGGGGCAGCCTTGGCGGCATGTCGGGCATCCACAAGCATGGCGGGATGATCGCGGGGATCGTCCACATCGGCCAGCCGGACTGGTGGTCTGAGGGTGGCGATCACACGCCCGAGGATTTCGGGTTGGCGCGGGCGCAAGAGCTGGAGACGATGATCCAGCAACTGGGCGTGGAAAACGTCGCGGCCTTCATCGGCGAACCGATTCAGGGGGCGGGGGGCGTGATCGTGCCGCCGTCAACCTACTGGCCGGAGATCCAACGGATCTGCGACAAGTATCGCATCCTACTTATCGCGGATGAGGTGATTACCGGGTTCGGCCGGACGGGCAACTGGTTTGGCAGCGAGACGTTCGGGATCAAGCCGCATATCATGACCATCGCGAAGGGGCTGTCGTCGGGGTATCAGCCGATCGGCGGGTCGATCGTGTGCGACGAGGTGGCCGAGGTGATCGGCAGCCATGGCGATTTCAACCACGGCTACACCTATTCGGGGCATCCGGTCGCGGCGGCGGTGGCGCTGGAGAACCTTCGGATCATCCAGGAAGAGGGCATCATCGAACATGTTCGCAACGTGGCGCACCCCTATCTGAAAGAGAAGTGGGACGCGCTGACCGAGCATCCGATGGTGGGCGAGGCGAAGCTGGTGGGGCTGATGGGGTCGATCGCGCTGACCCCGGACAAGGCCACGCGGGCGAAGTTTGCCAGCGAGGACGGCAAGGTCGGCTATCTGTGCCGCGAGCGGTGCTTTGCCAACAACCTGATCATGCGGCATGTGGGGGACCGGATGATCATCTCGCCCCCCCTGGTGATCACGCCGGAGGAGATCGACATCCTGATCGAGCGGGCAAAGAAGAGCCTCGACGAGTGCTATCAGGGGCTGAAGCGGGACGGGATGTTTGTCGCGAGGGCTTGATGTCCCACGGTGGGACATTTTTTGCACCCAATGAAAACCAAGGCTTAAGGTCCGCATTTAGGATCTGTTAAGAAACGGGCGGACCTTCGGGGCCGCCCGTTTCATTTTGGCACCGGGGCCTGCATGACGCGGACGCGGATCGGGGGAAAAGCGCGTTTGCGCTTTGAGCCGTGCAGCGCCAAGGTGGGCCAACACCCGGAGGGCGACAGGCATGTGCTGGGGCATCGAGGCGACGGCGGGGATGATTGTCGTGGGCGTGGCCGCAGCCGGGGCCAGTGCGTGGCGCGGTGATCCGGTGCCGGTTCCGCTGACCTTTCTGTTCTTTGCGGGCATGGAAGTGCTGCAACTTGGTGGCTACATGGTGATCGACCAGTGCGGTGCGCCTGCAAACGAGGCCGTTACTGCCCTGTCGATGCTGCACATCGCGGCACAACCCGTTGTCATCAATCTTTTTCTGCTGGCGTGGCTAGGAGCAGACATAAGCGACGGGGACCGTCGACGGGTGTTGGTCTGTGCAGGTGTTGCCTCGGCGCTGATGGTCATCCAGATGCTTCCCTGGCCCGGGCTTGACCGGTGCGACATCGGCCAGCCGCTGTGTGGCGAAATGCTTTGCACCGTTTCGGGCACCTGGCATCTGGCGTGGACGCTGCCTTACACCGACATTTTCGCAGGCCCGGACCGCTGGCTTGGCACCAACTTCGGCTTTCCGGCCTATGTGTTTGCGGTGTTCGTGCTGCCGCTGTTTTACGGGTTGTGGCGGTTTGTGGTGTTTCACGCGCTGGTCGGACCGATTGCGTCGAACCTGGTGACCGACAACCCGAACGAGGCCCCGGCGATCTGGTGTCTGGTGGCGATTTTGATCATCGGGGTGGTGCTGGTGCCGGGCGCGCGCGGGCTGTTCAGCGCGCGCCGAGCGGCCCCGGCTTGAGTTTGCCGCGCGACCCTCATACACCTTCTTTGACACAGGAAGGACCGTTCCATGCATATCCACAGCGATCTGGCCGACACCATCGGCAACACCCCGCTTCTGAAGCTGAAACACGCATCGGAGCTGACGGGCTGCACGATCCTGGGCAAATGCGAGTTCATGAATCCGGGCCAGTCGGTCAAGGACCGCGCCGCGCTTTACATCATCCGCGATGCGGTGGCCAAGGGGCTGTTGAAGCCGGGCGGCACGATTGTCGAAGGCACGGCGGGCAATACCGGGATCGGGCTGGCGCTGGTGGGCGCGTCGATGGGCTTTCGCACGGTGATTGTCATCCCCGAGACGCAGAGCCAGGAAAAGAAAGACATGCTGCGGTTGGCGGGGGCGGAACTGGTGCAGGTGCCGGCCGCGCCCTACCGCAACCCGAACAACTATGTGCGCTATTCGGGCCGTCTGGCGGAATCCCTGGCCAAGACCGAACCGAACGGCGCGATCTGGGCGAACCAGTTCGACAACGTGGCAAACCGGCAGGCGCATATCGAGACGACCGGGCCGGAAATCTGGGAACAGACCGGGGGCAAGGTTGACGGGTTCATCTGCGCGGTAGGGTCGGGTGGCACCTTGGCCGGCGTCGGCATGGCCTTGCAGCCGAAGGGCGTGAAGATCGGTCTGGCTGACCCGGAGGGCGCGGCGCTGCATGCGTTCTACACCACGGGCAAGCTGGAAAGCCCCGGCAGTTCGATCACCGAAGGGATCGGGCAGGGGCGGATCACGGCGAACCTTGAAGGTTTCACTCCGGATTTCAGCTATCGCATCCCCGATGCCGAGGCGCTGCCTTTGGTGTTTGACCTTCTGACCGACGAGGGGCTGTGCATGGGCGGATCAAGCGGTATCAACATCGCGGGCGCAATCCGGATGGCGCGCGACATGGGGCCGGGCAAGACGATTGTCACCATCCTGTGCGACTATGGCAGCCGCTACCAGTCGAAGGTCTATAACCCGACCTTCCTGCGCGAAAAGGGCTTGCCGGTGCCGGAATGGCTGGACCGTCCGGCCCGCGCGATCCCGGCCGTGTTCGAGGACGCCTGAGCCCGATGCGGGCAGGCCTGCGCCAGCTTTTCGTCGCTTTGTGGCTGGCGGTCGCGTTTGCGGCCCCGGTTGCGCTGCCGCTGGCCGCGCAGGACGGCACGCAGACCGAGGCAGGCGCGACAGTCAACTATGACGACTGGGAGCGGATGGCAGCCCGCGCCGAGCAGGAAATCGAGAACCGCAACGTCCTGGACGAGCGGCTGGATGAGTTGCGCGGCCAGTTGGCACAGTGGCGCGCGGCCTTCCTGAGTTCCGAGAACGCCAATGCAGCGCGCATCGGCACGCTGCGCGAGCAGTTGGGTGCGCTGGGCCCGGCCCCGGCGGACGGGGCGACCGAGGCCGAGGAAATCTCCAAGCGCAGGACGGAACTGGCGGATCAGTTGGTGCGGTTGCAGGCCCCGGGGATTGCGGCGGACGAGGCCTACCGGCGGGCCGACGGGCTGATCCGCGAGATCGACCGGATCATGCGCGAACGGCAGGCGGACCAGTTGTTGCAACTGTGGCCCTCGCCGGTGAACCCCGGCAACTGGCCGGAGGCAGCGATTGGCCTTTCCGACACGGTGTTGCAGTTGTGGGACGAGGTGGCGAGCGCCTGGGCCGACCGCACAGCGCGGGGTGAGTTGTTCGACAACCTGCCGCTGATCCTCGTGCTCTTGGTCGTGGCGCTGGCGCTGGTGGTCTATGTGCGCCGCTGGGTGGAGCGGTTCGCGCTGCAGCTGCTGGAGGGGGCGTCGGCGCGGGGCCGCAAGGTCTGGTCGCTGCTGGTGTCGCTGGGCGAAGTGCTGTTGCCGACGCTGGGGATGCTGGCGCTGACGACGGCGCTGGTGGCATCGGGGATGCTGGGCCAGATCGGCGGGCGGATCGCGGCGGTGCTGCCGTTCGTGGGGTTTGTGATCTTTGCCGCCGCCTGGGTTGGCGGCCGCGCGTTTCCGAAATCGCAAAGCGAGGACGCGGTGTTGCCCCTGCCGCCCGAGCGGCGCGCGGAGGGGCGGTTCCTGTCGGTGTTGATGGGGATGGTGCTGGGCGCCAACATGATCCGGTCGGCAGCGATGGATGCGCAGGCCTATTCGGATGCGACGACAGCGGTGATGTCATTCCCGATTCTGGCGACGGGCGGGTTGATCCTGCTGCGCACCGGGGGCGTGTTGCGGAAATCGCGCGAGGTGGCTGACCGCAGCTACGCGCTGCGGCTGTTGTCGATCTTGGCGCGGGGGCTGGGGGTGATCGGCATCGCGGGGCCGGTCCTGGCGGGCTTTGGCTATGTGCAGGCGGCGTCGGCGCTGATCTATCCGGCGATCCTGTCGTTGGGGCTGGTGACGCTGTTGTTCATCCTGCAGCGGCTGATCGGTGACGTCTGGGCGATGATCATCAAAAGCGACGGGCAGGGCCGCGAGGCGCTGGTGCCGGTGTTGGCCGGGTTCACCATGTCGCTGGCGTCGCTGCCGGTGTTCGCGCTGATCTGGGGGGCGCGGTCGTCGGATATCACCGAGCTTTGGACGCGGTTCACCGAAGGCTTCCAGATGGGCGAGACGCGGATCTCGCCGTCGAACTTCATGGTGTTCGCGCTGGTGTTCGTGCTGGGCTACATGCTGACGCGCCTGTTTCAGGGCGCGCTCAGGACAACGATCCTGCCCAAGACCAGCATGGACCAGGGCGGGCAGACCGCGCTGGTGGCGGGGATCGGCTATGTCGGGATCTTCCTGGCCGCACTGGTGGCGATCAATGCGGCGGGGATCGACCTGTCGGGTCTGGCCATCGTCGCGGGTGCGCTGTCGGTCGGTATCGGTTTTGGTCTGCAGCAGATCGTGTCGAACTTCATCTCGGGTATCATCCTTCTGGTCGAGCGTCCGGTCAGCGAGGGCGACTGGATCGAGGTGGGCGGGGTGCAGGGCCGGGTGCGAGCGATCTCGGTGCGGTCGACCCGGATCGAGACGTTCGACCGCAACGACGTGATCGTGCCGAACGCCGACCTGATCACCGGGCAAGTGACAAACTGGACCCGGTTCAACCTGTCGGGACGCCTGATCGTGCCGGTGATCGTGGCGCTTGGCAGCGACAGTCACAAGGTCGAAGGGATCTTGCGCCAGATCGCCGAAGCCCAGCCGTTGGCCGTGCTGAACCCGCCGCCCCTGATCGTGTTCATGGGCTATACCGACCGGGTGATGCAGTTCGAAATCCGGGTCATCCTGCGCGACGTGAACTTCAGCCTTACCGTGCGCAGCGAGATCAACCACCAGATCATGCAGCGCTTCGCCGCTGAAGGCATCGCTATCGTGGCGCCGCCGGCCCCGCCAGCCGAGCCCAACCCGCAGCGGGTGGCCGAGGCGGTGCTGGCGCTGGAACAGGTGGCCGCACGCGCGGCCCCGGCGCGGCGGAGCGCCAGAACGGGAGAGCAGGCCGGATGACCGAACTTTTGTTTCGCGATGATGCCTATCTGCGTCAGGCGGGCAGCATCGTGACGGGCCACACGCCCGAAGGCGCGCTGATCGTCGACCGCTCGGTGTTCTATGCCACCTCGGGCGGGCAGCCGGGCGACAGTGGCTGGATCACCTGGGACGGCGGCAGGATGGCGATTGCCACTGCGGTAAAGCTGGAGGGCGGAGCGGTCGGTCTGGTGCCTGCCGAGGCGGTGGCGATGCCGCCCGTCGGGGCGGCGCTGATCCAGGATCTGGACTGGGACCGCAGGCACCGCCACATGCGGGTTCATACCGCGCTGCACTTGCTGTCGGTGGTGATCCCGTTGCCGGTCACAGGCGGGCAGATCGGGGCCGAGCGGGGACGGCTGGATTTCGACATGCCCGAAGCGCCCGGCGATCTGGTGGCGCTCGAAGGTGCGTTGAACGCGCTGATCGGGCGCGACCTGCCGGTGACGGACACATGGATCAGTGATGAGGAGTTGCTGGCAAACCCCGGTCTGGTGAAGACGCTGAGCGTGATGCCACCGATGGGACAGGGCCGGGTGCGGCTGGTCAGGATCGGCGAAGGCGCGGCCCAGGTTGATCTGCAACCCTGCGGCGGCACCCATGTCGCGCGCACCGGCGAGATCGGCCGCGTGACCATTGGCAAGATCGAGAACAAGGGCCGCCAGAACCGCCGGGTGACGATCCACCTCGCGGGGTGACATCAGCCCTTGCGCTTGCCTGCCGGGATTGGCTAAGAGAACGCCCAGTGGACAGGTGGCCGAGTGGTCGAAGGCGCACGCCTGGAAAGTGTGTAGGCGGGGAACCGTCTCGAGGGTTCGAATCCCTCTCTGTCCGCCATTTTCATCACTTAAGTTATTGAATTACTGACATAAAAGAAAATTTAGTCCCCCAAAAATTCCCCCAGACCTGTTTTTTGACCGGCATGATCTGATGGTGATTGGGCTCCACAACGGGCGAAAGGTCTCGCTTGGCTAGGTGCAATCGAAGCACAGCGCAGGTTACCCGTTCAGCAAACAACTAAGAATCGTTGTCAGAAGATTTAGACCGCCCTTTACTCTCGATTTTGTGAGACCGTTCACTATTGAGCCGAGAGGTATCAGATGCGCGTGTTTGCTTTCGTTGCATTGCTGGCGATTTCATCAACTGCCGCAGTCGCGGAGGAAATCCCCGGCACTACTATTGGCTACGGCAACTGGAACGGCGGAGGCTATTCATCGGATGACGGAAGCTTCTCTCACTGCTCCGTTGCAGCTGAATACATGCACGGGAACACACTGATGTTCTCAGTTAACGCAGACGCGACCGTTTCGGTCGGTGTCATCGCTCCCACCGATACCTTCATTGCGAATGAAAGTTTTGAAGTGGCATTGTTTGTTGACCGCCGAGCGCCGTTCTACGGCAACGCAACGGCGATAGATGCCAAGTTCGCCATCTTGAATATTGACGAACTAGAACGGGCGTTGGACAGTTTTCGCAGGGGGCAAGTGTTGAGAGTGCAGTCGAAATTCGGTGAAGTCCCTTTCGACCTAACAGGAACATCCAGAGCACTTGCGGCTGTTTACCAGTGTGCAGTTAGCAACCAAGCCTACCGCGCTGCCCCAGCGCCCGTTGCTGCTAGTAGTCTTGACCCGGCAATTCTCATGCAGGTTGCAGCGGGTAATATCACAGCGTTGGGGGTTTCTGACTTCGCCTTCCTGACGGCCGCCGAAATTAGCGAAATGTTCCCAAACGCCAGAACGGACATTCAGCGCGTCTTCTGGCGCTCGCCCAGCCTAGGACTCCTTTCGGGCGTGGTGGTGACTGAGCGTGTGCCTGGTGAAGATTTGAAGACTGCGGATTCCGCCGACCTCGCATCGTTAGCCGACATGTGTGACGGTGATTTCGTTACGGGGGTAAGACAACTGCCCGGCGAAGTAGCTATGCGGGAGATACGAGCAGGCTGCAGCTCAGGAACCAATATCAGCGAGCACTATTTAACGAAGTTCTTTGCAGGCGACAAAATGGTTTACAGCTGGCTTTGGTTTGAAGGCGAGCAAAGTATGACGGAAACCGGACCTGACCGTAGGCGGATGAGTGAAAGCGCTGCGCTGCAAACTGCCAGCTATCTGGCGAACTAGTGAGTCCTTTAGTCGATCCGAGCGTGCTTTGCGACGTGGTGGAGCGTAGATGGTTCGGGGTCTAAATGCACAGATTGATTGCTCTTTTTTTACTGTCTAGTTGCGTCGAAGCGCCACCCGCTAGCTCCGCCTAGCCCAGCGGTTCAGAGACTAATGACTGCTTGCGACGCAGGGGATACGGGGGCTTGCACATCACTTGCTGAATTAGAACAGCGCGAGCGAGAGCGCCGGTCGTCTGTCCCGCCTCCCGTTTAGCAGAACACGCAGCTTGACCCTGCCGCCTTCATGAATAATCCCCCTGGCTGCTACTACGACTTGAACGGCATACTGCGCTGTTAGCCGGAGCGGCGCGCCGTATCTTTTTTCTTGCCATTTATGCCAGCAGAACGAGGACGTCGGTCCCGAAGCGAAAAGCCCCAGAGATTCCGCCACCCCCTTTCCTGCATTAAGGATAGCCACCCTAAGATTACCCTAGGCGCGCGCGGTCATTTCCACCGTTTCTTTAACCAGCTTCCGACGTGTCGCTGCTTTCTCCGTTGGGAACCTGCATGCTCAGGTTGGCCCGCCCCATTATGTCATGGACCGCCCGGCCAGACGGCCCCTGTGCACTACGCGCGCGCGAGCCATTATCTCTAAGGGCTAGCATTGAAGCCGGACATGAACCCGAACATGAACGCGCCAACGACGGCAAGCAAGCAAACCACAATTAGAAATTGGATGATCTGTCGGACTAGCCGTGCCAGCTTTTCGAACTCGGTCATTTCTTGATTGCCATGAGGCTCCGCCATTCTCTACTCCGTGCCATGCTCAGCAAATGCCAACGGGCTTTGCCACTTGAGGTGTCGTATGCCCGATATTTCCAGCTGTGCTGATAGAGCAGATGGACGGCATATGGCGCAAGTCGCAGCGCATTATTCGGAGCCATCAGAGAAAAGAATAGCACGCCCCAAATGGTCGAAGGCAGCCCGGCCAGACGCTATTAGCTGCGCTTCGGCTTTCCATGCGCGTGTCGCGCCCCAGCCCAGCGCTACCGCTGCCGCTCCGTAGGTTGTCGGCCCCCGAGCCGCAAGATGGTGCGCGAGGCGCTCCGCGTCATCTGTTCCGCCACTGTTTTCAGCGGGGGCCGCCGCTACACCCGCTACTGTTGCTACACTTCGCGGCCTAGCGCCGGGCTTTGTAGCGGCTGTAGCGAAAGTAGCGGGCGCAAGGTTGGCGGGGGAGCAATTGCCCCCCACCAGTGACGCCACGGCTTGCTGCACGTCAAACCACATCGCTAGTGACCTTGAGCCACGCTTCCTTTCGCGCCGCGCCCCGAATGACGGTCCCTCTTTCAAGCGCAACTAGCCAATTATGCGCGGCAAGAATTGCGATTGCCGCCCGTGCCTTTGGGGCTTCACGCAAAGCGTTCGGACCAAGCTGCACGACGTCGCGCACGGTTACTTCGTGATGGGGGAAGCTATCGGTGAGCCAAGCCCGAAGGGTTTCGGCCCGCTCGATTTCAACGGACACGCTTGCCGCATCCGACAGCCGCAAGGCTTCGGATAGGTAGAATTGCGCCAGCGTTATGCCGTCGGCCATTGTCGCCACCTCCACTTGCGGGGCGTGCAGGTCGCGCCAGAGAGTCAGGACGGCTGCGATGCGCGCTGCCTGTTCGGCTATCTTGGATGCGCTGCCCGTGACACGTCGAAGGCTTCGGCCCGGTCCCTGTTCCGCCTCTATCGTGTCGGCAAACTTGACCAAGAGCGCCTTGGCAGTCGGGGCGAGGAACAGGGGGCGGGTTTCAAGTGACCTGTTCTCAGGGTTAACAGGCAGCGGGGTTTCCAAGATTGCGGATAGCCGCGCCCCGAAGGCGTCGAGCGCTGCCCGGTTGCTTCGCGCCATTGAAGCAAGACGTGTTCCAATGGTGCTAGGCGGTTCGGTCACAAGGAAACGTGCCAGAAAGCCCGTGTCGCCCGCCATCGGGTCGGCCATGAACGTTCGCGCCACGCCGGGCTGCACCATGAGGTGAATGGAAAGCCGCCGCCCATACATGGTCAGGGAGCCTTCGCCGTTAAGCGTGCGTTTGATGGGTTGCCCCTGCCATACATCATTCAGGGCGGCCAACGTGCTTTGGCGGTTTTCCGACTTCATGGAATAGCCACCCAAGAATTGCCCGCCTTCGTCTGAAAAGATGCCCAGCGCTGGGCAGCCTTCGCGGAATTGTCGGGTCAGCCCTTCATAGGTCGGGGTTCTCACCGTGCGGTCAGCCGTTGGCGGGGCTGCCGGTTCCGGCCCCAGCTTTTCAAGGTCAGCCCTAGCGCCCATGCGTTTGTCCGATTTCTTTGTTTCGGCCAAGATGCGTTCCCGCTCGCCTTTCCATATGGCGTGAGTGTTTTTCCACGCATCCACGTCGGCTTGCCGGGCTTTGTCCTGTTCCCGTTCATAGGCCCAGAGCGGGGCCAAGAGCGCCTTGTCGCAGGTCGATTTCCGCTCACCCGATAGCGCGATGGTGAGCGCGTAGAGCGACACGGGGCTAAAGCCCCCAAGGGTTTCCACATCGGCAAATCCCTGCACGGCCAAGGCAGCGACGGCCAAGGCCGATTGGGCTGGTATGGCTACGGGGGCGAGGCTTTCGCCCTGAACCGCCTCGACGGCTTCGCGCAGCGGCCCCAAAGCTTCGATGGGGTAGGGGCGGCCCCTTGGGATTTCGCGCAAAAGCGGTTGCGGCCCTTCGGGTTTGAAGTCGGTTTCCTTGTTTTGCGCGGTCATGCCAGAGCCGCCTTTCCCATGAGAACGTCATTCCAGTCAGCCCCGGATGGGGCGGGAAAAAGTGATACAGCCCAGCCCGAAGCCGCAGCCCGGTCGGCCAAAGCGTGAGCGGCTTCGCGCCCTGCCTTGTCGCCGTCGCTTGCTATGGTCAGGCGGGAAGGGGCGGGGGGAAGCCGAAGCGCCGCCAAGCCCGAAGCGGACAGCGCCGCCCAGACGGTCGCAGGGGCCGACAGAAGGCCGCAGGGCAGGCTTAGGGCGGTTTCTATCCCTTCGGCCACGGCAAGCGCACCCGGCCCTTGTGACAGCCTTACAGCGCCACCGGCCGTTGCACCCAGCATCGCCTTTGCGGTAGCAACGTGGGCCTTTGCCGTGCCGTCGGCCTGTAGGTAGGTCCGATGCACCGCAAAGCCGTTTGCGCCATCCACCCGTGCCACCATTGCCGGGAAGCGCTGGGCCGATTGGTGCCAACACGCCGGATGGAAGCGAAGCGACGGGGGAAGCGCCCCGCTAATGCCACGGCCCCGAAGGTAGGTTTCGGCCACCGTCCCGCCTATCGGCTGGGCTTCCTGCCAAAGCCTTTCCGCTTGGGCTGCACGCTTTGCCGCATCGGCCCTTTCTTGGGCTTCCCGTTCGCGCGCGTATTGGTCGCGGTCGCCGGGGGCGGCAAGCACGCCACCCCCTTCGATTAGACCCAAGCCATGCAAGGCGTCCCTGATTGCCAGGAAGTCGCAGCCCGCAAAACACTTCGCCAAGAGCCGCCCATTCCTGCTATCGGAAAGGGACAAGCTGGGCGTTCGGTCGCCGTGCGCCGGGCAGCGGCAAAGCCCGTAGCGGCCATGCCATTTCCCGCCCAAGGCCAGAACGATTGAACGTGCGTCGGTCATTGTCCACCTCCACCGAAGGCGAGAATGGCAATGACCGCTGCCTGTTCGGCGGTCAGTCCGAAGCGCTGCATGAGCATGGCGATTTGGAGCCGGTTCATACGCTACCGCCTTCGCGTGTCACCCTGCACCGCAAGACGTAGCGGCCATGATGGCCTGGATAATCGCCCCCGTGCTTTTCGGTGACAGTCTCGATTTCCACCCCAAGCTTGCGCAGGTCGTGAACGTAAGCGCTCCATCGTGGCGCGGGTTGCACAATCGGCGTGCAGCCCATCGCGCCAGCCGCCATGAGCCGTTCCAAGGCCCAGCGTTCGCGGCCCGTCACGGCAACCAAAAAGGGGCTACCGTTGGTCGGATGGATGGTGAAAGCGGCATGGCCTAGCCGCTTGGAAAGTGATAAGTTTCGGTAGGGCGCAGCATCACGCGTGCGCACATTCCGGCCCCGAGCCATCTTTCCTGCAATGTGAGGATGGTTCGGGGCTTTCCTTGCCCCTGCCAAAATCTAAGCTGCGCGCTTGGCTTTGCGGCTTTCCAGCCAAGCCGCGATTTCGCTTTCTGCCCAGCCGACGGCCCGAAGGCCAAGCGGTAAGGGTTTGGGGAAAGCGCCCGTCGCCATCATCGCATAGATAGTGGAGCGGCCAAGGCCAGTGCGGTTCTGCACTTCGGGTCGTCTTAGGATGCGTTCTGCCATGAATGGCCTCCGAAAAGTCGCGGCAAATAAAAAATTTGACCACGACGACAGTTCGGCAGTATTTGGAGGCTTGGGAACTTCCACATTCCTGCCTACCGTCGGTTCCGGCGCACCCGCGCCGGGCCGACAATGGGACACAACGACTTGTGGTCCGTTGTGCTTTCGCAACTACCATTAGCGCCCATTGCAGCAACCTTGCGGGTGATTGCATAGGCCGTCAAGGTCGAGCGGGCGTCAGCCTTGCAGCAGCCGCCCTGCTTATAAGCATGGGGATAACTCTAATCCCTTCCTTGCCCGACTAGTCGCTCAGGCGTGCAGCCCATGTTTCGAGCAAGGCCCGCCGCCGCTCCAGCATGTCAGACCGCTGATAGGCACGCTCCACCGCAGAGCCGACATTATGCGCCAAAGCCATTTCGGCAATATCCCGGTCAATCCCGACTTCGGCGGCCCATCCGCGAAAGGTAGAACGCAGCCCGTGAGGCACGGCGGGGCGTTTGGAACGCGCGTCCAGATAGCCGGGTTGCTTCGCCGCCACTTCTGCTTCCTGCATCCGGCGCATGACTGCGCTAACCGTCATATCGGAAAGCGGCCCGCCACGGGGGGCGAAGAAAACCACGTCGCTGCCTTCCATGCGGGGCAGGGCTTCCAAGAGCGCTACGGCTTCTTTGGTGAGCGGCACGCGATGTTCGCGGCCCATTTTCATACGTTGGGCGGGAACGGTCCAGAGCGCCGCTTTCAGGTCCACCTCGCCCCACGTCATGCCCCGCACCTCACCCGAACGTGCAAGGGTCATGGCGAGGAATTGCAGCGCCCGTGCGGCCATGCCTTGCCGCTGGGCCAGAGCCTTCCACCAGCGCGGCACGTCGGCCAAGGCTAGGGCAGGGTGGTTAGACTTGTCGGCTACCTTCCCCGGCTTCGCCAAGAGTTCAGCAAGGTTGCCTTTCCACCGTGCTGGGTTGTCGCCTGCCCGATGCCCCGCCACCGTCGCCCATGACAGGACGGCCTCAATCCGCTGCCGAAGGCGGGATGCTGTAACCGTTTTTTCGGTCCAGATCGGTTCAAGCACTTTAAGGATGTGCCGCGTTTCCACCGCCGCGACGGGCAGCTTCCCCAAGACGGGAACCGCGTAGGCGTCGAGCGTCGAGCGCCATTGCTTCGCGTGCTTTTCGTTTCCGAATTCGGCGGATTTCTTGGATAGGAAAACGTCCATCGCTTGCGCGAAGGTTAAAGCATCCTTTGCCTTGCGCTTGGCTTCGAGCGGATCGCCACCCAAGACGGCCATGCGCTTGTTTTCGGTCGCTCGCGCCCGTGCATCGGCCAGTTTTATAAGGGGGAAGCTGCCCAGCCCGATTTCGGTTCGCTTGCCCTTGACCGTCACCCGCTGCACCCAGAAGCGTTTGCCGTTCGGTTCCACGCGAAGATATAGCCCGATGTTGCCGCCGTCGAAGTGTTTGCCGGGGGCCAGGTCGGACGCGAGGTAGGCCGCTGTTAGCACTTTGTCTGCCCGACGTTCCGCCATTTGCGCTTCCCCCAAAAATTCCCCCAGCATCTAGTGGGAACATAGCGGAACGGACAGGAACACGATAGACGCTATGTTGAATAAGTCTCTTTATTTTATTGGGTTAGATGGAACGCCTCGGAAGGGGTGAGAGATGCCGGGGGCGGCCTCTCTGTCCGCCATAACATATTGATATTGAACAATTTTTCCGAGTGCGCCGGTATTCTCCCGCGTTTCCGGGGGTTAGGCGGTCGGTTCCCCGACGGAGACGCTCCGACCCCTGTGCTTTCGCTGCAAATCCGCCTCGCGTCTCCGCAGGCCGCGCGTCCCGTTCGGTTTGCCCGCGCGCAAAGAACAGGGAATTATCAGGGAATTTCGGTTTTCCAGCGCCAGTTTAGGAATTTTGTACGCGGAATTATCGCGTTTTTTCCGTGGGTTACGGCCGATTTCCCTGCTCCACAGGAACAGGGAATTTAAATCAGTGGATCAGGGAATAAAATTCGGCAGAACAGGGAAAGAATTGGGAAGAACAGGGAAGGGCAGAAGGCCGGTTCGCGAAACTGTCAGAGAGTGGTAGCTACGTCCCAAGATGCCTGCTTCGCTGGCCCGGCGTCACCCGATCTGGAAGAGCCGCGCCTGTTCATTCCAGTCCATCGGGATGTCGTCGCGGATCAGCTGCGCCACGGAGAGATGCACTGGCTGCCGCCCGTCGAGGATCGCGGCCTGCAGCTTCGGGGCCAGGAAGGCCAGTGGGATTCGAGTGCGGATGTAGGGCTCGGAGCGTCCGGTCGCGCGGGCGATCTCGGTCAGGGAGGTGCCGCCGCGCAAGGCCCGTGCCCAGAGATGCGCTTCTGCCAGAGTGCGCTGAAGGACCTCGTCGGGTGCGGGCACGGCCTCGCCCGCGATGATCCTGGTCTCGACGCCGCGGCGGCGCAGGGCAAAGGCGCAGCTGAATTGCAGGAGCCGCTCTGACAGGGATGTCACCGGCACCTCCAGCGCCGCTTCAATCACGCCCGGATCAAGCTCAAGCTGTAGCTTGCCCGGTGCCAGAGTTCCCGCTGCAATGATCCTGCCGAGAAGGGCCGCATCGCTTTCCACCCGGTCCGCCAGCACTGTCGCGCGGCGCACCAGCTCGGCGGCACCATTCGCCTCGGGGCGTTGCAGCAACGCATGGCCCATGGCGGCTCGCCGCAGATGCCCGACCACGATCTGCCGGAGCGTGGTCTCCAGCGCCTCGGCGGGCAGACGCCAGCCGGAGGGATCCCTTCCACCTGCGATCAGCCGGTTCGAGACATAGTACGCAAAGCGCCGGCCGGCTTTCAGGGTGTGGGTCGGGGTCAGAAGATCACCGGTCTCGTCGCGGAGCTTTCTGGTCAGGACCCGCGGATCGGTGGTCGCATCACTCCGTCCCCGGGGGCGCGCAGAGGCGGCGATGAGTTTGTCCTGAACCTCCTGCCAGAGTGCATCTTCGATGATCGCAGCATGCAGGCCGGGATAGGTCTGGTCCTTGTGCCGGATGCGCCCGATGTAGACCGGGTTGGTCAAGAGGTGATGCAACTGGCCGCGCGCAAAGGGAGAGCGGCCCCGGACGCGACCGGTCCGCGAGACCAGAGTCTTTGGTCGGAGCCCGCGCCGTTCGGCCTCGACCTCCACGAGCCGCAGGTTGCCGAGATCGGCGTAGAGCCGGAACAGCATCTTGACCACTTCTGCCTCGGTTGGATTGACCACCAGTTCCCGGCGCTGCGGATCGGGATGGCGATCGTAGCCGAGAGGCAAGGCGCCGCCCATCCAGAGCCCCTTCTTCTTCGAGGCCGCGATCTTGTCGCGGATGCGCTCGGCGGTGACCTCGCGTTCGAACTGGGCGAAGGACAGAAGCACGTTCAGGGTGAGCCGTCCCATTGAGGTCGCGGTGTTGAAGGCTTGGGTCACCGAGACGAAGGAACAACCCTTGGCATCGAGCCGCTCGACGAGGCGACCGAAGTCGACGAGCGACCGGGTCAGCCGGTCGATCTTGTAGACCACCACCATGCCGATGCGCCCGGCGTCGATCTCGGCCAGAAGCCGCTGCAGGGCAGGACGCTCAAGGGTGCCGCCCGACAACCCACCATCATCGAAGCGGTCTGGGACGAGCTTCCAGCCTTCGTGACGCTGGCTTGCGACGTAGGCGGCACAGGCCTCATACTGCGCATCGAGCGAGTTGAAGGCCTGATCCAGACCCTCGTCCGTCGATTTGCGGGTGTAGATCGCGCAGCGGATCACCGGCTTCTGGGTCATGCGGCACGCTCTCGCTTTGACTTGCCGGGCGCACACCTTTGCGTTTTGCCTGCCCGAGCCTTGCCCTTCGCGCCTTTGCCGGCACCCTCCGCCGCGCTGACCAACCCGAAAAACCGCGGCCCTGACCAGCGCGCGCCGGTGATGGCGCGGGCAATGGCGGAGAGCGAGCGATGCGGAGCACCGTTCCACATAAACCCCTCGGGCAGGACATCGACGACATGGGTGGTGCCGTTCCACTCGCGCAGGAGCCGGGCACCGGGCTGCAGCGTGGGCGAGGCCTTGCGCTCCTCGCCTGCCGCGATGCGATCGATCCGGGCGCGAAGGGCGGCGGGCAAGCCGCCCTCCAGCTTGGCCTGAAGCTCAAAGGCCAGGAACCGGCGCTGCATCGGCTGGCTCATGCAGGCAGGCACCGCGCCGCCGATCAGGTCTGACCAGAGACTGGCCAGACCCGAACGGTCCATGGAGTTGAGATCAGAGAGCGTGGTCATGCGTTGCTCTCGCTGGTGGCAGGTGCGGAATCTGCATCATTAACACTATGACCACTGCCCTGAACCGCTGGGACGGCTTCAGAGGGTGTGTCGGCCATCGATCCCGCTGCTGCCTTTGGCGGGTCGCCGGGAGTGCTATCCTTCGCCGCTCCTGATGCCCACGATCCGTCCGGCTCTATCGCGTAGATGGTGTCGTCGGCCTCCCGCCGACGGGTCAGCGTCAGGCCTTCCTTGCGCAAGCCGCTGAGGTAGGCCCGCAGGGTATGCGCCTGCCATCCGGTCGCTTCGATCAGGGTGGCAAGAGACACGCCGCCGGGTCCGGCGAGCCGGGCGCGAAGGAGTGCCGCCTTGGTCTGGCGCGGCGGCTTCGAGGTCGCGTCGGGGATCGCGTGCGTGATCGTGGTCTCGGCCGGACGCTCGATCGGCGCGACAGCAGCTGTCGCCGTGGCGCTTCCCTTATCCGCCTGCGCGGCCTTGCCGCGCGGACGCTTGGCCTTGGTCTCGGAGGTGGCTGCGTCGGTCTTGGGTTGAGCCCCCGCGTTGGCGGGGCGGTCGGTGGACTTGGCTTTGGTCATGATATGCTCCGGTACAACCGGGCGGGCGAAGTACCGCGCCCTGGTACCGATCGGAGCCCGGACGGTGCCGGGCATGGCGCGCAGCAACGCTCTGGTCAACGACGAAGTCCACTGATTTATCTCGGGAATGAGATCAGTTTGGCGCCCACGGAGCGTCAGTCGTCGGCGCCGTCGTCTCGGTCCGCATCCGGCAAGGTGGCCCAAAGAAGGGTCAGGGCATGGCCCTCTTTGCCAACCCGGACTTGTTCAAAGAGCTCTTGTATGTCCGCGCTCGTCCAGGATGCGGCTGGCACTTCCTGCATGCGCGTGACGCCGGATGCGCCTTTAGTCAAGGCGCGGCCCGTGAGGCTCAGAGAAGACACGATCTGTCCAGCACTTCGGTCGATCCACGGGAAGGTCTTGCCGCGCACCGCGTAGCGGATCTTCCCGTTTAACGTCAGTATCGCAGCAATGGGTTCTGAATGGCGATCCACAATACAGCGCGCCGCAGCTTCTGCACTGATGTCCAGCTGAGACCGCAGCGCCACCACCGTGGCAATCTCCGGCTGTTCCTGCAGGTAGGGCGCCAACTGATCGTCGGGGACGAGGAGACCAATGGCGAAGGCATTGGCCTCCGCCTCCTGACGTTCATGCACCTTTGCCGTTCGGGTCTCGCGGAAATCGTCAAGGCTACAGCTGAATATGCCCGCAAGCCCGAGCACGTGCCGCTCCAAGAGGAAATGCCCCAACTCATGAGCGATGCTGAATTGCGCGGCCTGTGCCCCACGCCTACAGTTGACGAGGATCCTGCCTTGGCTTCGGACCCGGTCGGTGAGTAGGACGCCTTCGCAACCGTCGAGGACCTCCCGCTTGATCTCCGAGATCCCCAAGCCGATGGCGATCTCGTCGATGGGGACTGCAGAAGACAGGGAACCGATCTGCCGATGGAGCGCCCTTGCCAGGCGCTGCGGATCATGGATGTCGGCAAGATCGATGCGGTCGAGCTGCAGGGAAGCTACTCCTGTGCGCTGGTGGTCGACTGCATCGACTTCACCATTGCCTCGATGATTGCCCGGTCGCGCGACGTGAGGCTCTTTAGATCGCGGTGGATGCGCTCGATCTGCTGGTCGTCCGGATGCGGGACCTCGTCAGTGCCGATCAATGCATCTGTGGTCACGCCAAAATAGCTGGCCAACTTCTGCACCAGTTCGAAGGAAGGATTGGCGGTCCGGCCCTTCTCCAGCTCCCAGATATGCGCCTTCGAGACCCCGACGGCATCCGCCACCACTTGCAGGGATGCTTTGGAGCGTTGGCGCAGTTCAAACAGGCGTTCGTTGAGGCCCATGGCCGGACACGCTCCAGCGGAGTTCGTTTGATTTATCTGCCGATGGTATGCGCCTATCATTGACAAAGCAAGTCGTAAGACACATCTTACGAAGGCGAGCGCCTGAGCAGACTCGCCCCCGCTTGTCCTGAAGGGAGACCATATGCCCAACACCATCGAACACCTCGCCCCCGGCGATCTGCGGCCTTGGGCGAAGAACGCCCGCACGCACTCCAAGAAGCAGCTCCGCCAGATCGCGGAGTCTATCCGGAAGTTCGGCTTCACCAACCCGGTGCTGATCGACCAGACGACCACCATCCTCGCCGGTCATGGCCGGGTTGAGGCCGCCAAGAGCCTCGGGCTGGAAACTGTCCCCTGCATCCGCATCGAACACATGACAGAGGCCGAAAAGCGCGCCTATGTCATTGCCGACAACAAACTCGCGCTGAATGCCGGCTGGGATGAGGAGATGCTGGCCCGGGAGCTTCAGGGTTTGCTCGCCAACGAGAATATCGGGTTCGACATCGGGGTGATCGGATTTGAAGTCGCTGAGATCGACAGTCTGATCGAAGGCCTGTCACCCGAAGAGCCGGGCGATCCGGACGATGACATCCTGCCCGAGATCGCGCCACGCCGTGTCAACCTTGGCGACGTCTGGCAGCTGGGGCCTCATCGCCTGGCCTGCGGCGATGCCCTTGATCCCCTGGTCGTCTCTGGCTTGATGGACGGGGAGTTGGCCCGGATGATCTTCTCCGATCCGCCCTACAATGTGAAGATCGACGGCCATGTCGGCGGGTCGGGCAAGGTGAAGCATCGGGAGTTCGCCATGGCCTCCGGCGAGATGACAGCGCCGGAGTTTACGACGTTCCTGACTGACGCCTTCCGCAACATGGCGTATCACAGCATGGATGGCTCGATCCACTTTCTGTGCATGGACTGGCGCCATATGGGCGAAATGCTGGCGGCCGGCCATGCGGTTTATGACGAGTTGAAGAACCTCGTTGTCTGGGCCAAGGACAATGGCGGCATGGGGACGTTTTACCGCTCACGCCATGAATTGATCTTCGTGTTCAAGAAGGGCACAGCACCGCATCTGAACAGTTTCGAGTTGGGACAGCATGGCCGGTACCGGACCAATGTCTGGAACTACCGTGGGGTCAACACGATGCGGGCTGGGCGGATGGAGGAGCTGCACCTGCACCCGACCGTGAAGCCGGTGCAGATGATTGTGGACGCCATCAAGGATGTCTCGGGGCGCGGTGAGATCGTGCTGGATGTGTTTGGCGGGTCAGGGTCCACCCTGATTGCAGCGGACAAGACCGGGCGCCAGGCCAGGGTCGTCGAACTGGATCCGATCTATTGTGACCGGATCCTGACCCGGTGGGAAGGGCTAGCCAAGGACGCAGCAGAGCAGGTGATCTGTGGCTGGCCACGGCTTGACACCGCGATGCTGGTCGCCGCGCAATGACGGCGCGTGACCAATCGGGGTCAGGCAAGCCCGGATCGCGCGCCCTGGGCCCGGGCAAACCGGGCCCACTGATTGCTGGCGCAGGATACCAGGTGGGCTATGGCAAACCTCCCGAAGATACCCGGTTCCGGAAGGGTCAATCGGGCAATCCACGTGGGCGGCCCAAGGGGGCCAGGAACAAGCTGCCAGCCTTGAACGAAGAGCGGATGAAGAACATCATCCTGGAAGAAGCCTATCGCACCATCACCGTCCGGGATGGCACGCGCAATATCACGGTGCCGATCGCCCGGGCCGTGCTGCGGTCATTGGCCGTCAACGCAGTGAAAGGTCAGCATCGCTCGCAGCGGCTCTTCGCCGAGCTGTTGTCAGGTGTCGAGACCAGCAACAAGGCGCTGCATGACGCTTGGTTCTCGACCGCTCTCGACTACAAGATCGAATGGGACGCAGAACTGCAGCGGCGGGATCGCGCCGGAATCACGCATCTTCCACCACCCTTGCCGCACCCCGATCATATCCAGTTCGATCTGAACCGCGGCACTGTCGCCGTCCGCGGCCCCAAAACCCGTGAAGAAAAGAGTTTCTTTGATCAAGCCTATGGCGAACTGCGCCGCCTCGTGATGTTGCGCGAAATTTGCAAGGATGCTTTGGTCATAGAGGAGGATCCAGAAGAACGAGAGGACCTTGAACGCTCCATTGACGTTGCAAGCTCCACTATTGCGCGCTTCCGCACCGTTTTACCAGAAGACCTCTACCCCGTGGACATCGATGCCAAACTCCGTGCCGAAATGCGCGATCTCGGGAAGAGCTGGCCGCCACTCGTCCCCGCCGACAAGGCGGCCGACGGCTGGATCGATGAGGAAGAAAGTGGGGAACGTGAGGGATAAGGCAGGAGGTTCAGACGAATAGATTTTGGCTATACGAGCCCGACGGCGTCCATTTGCTC